>NZ_CP150482.1:0-2400000 GCF_051054295.1 Celeribacter sp. SCSIO 80788
GCTCGGCACATAGACGGACACATTCACCAGCCAAAGCTGCGCGCTGATCGTATAGCACCAGTTCGCGGCCTGCCGGACGTGATCGCTGTCATGGATCACGATCATCGCAATCATGGCGATATTGGCCAAGAGGATGGTTTTCCGGGCGCGGGCGCTCAGGATTTCGGAGCGGGTTCCACCGCGTGTCGCATCATCCGTCATGGGAGGGCCTTTCAGGTCAGGTCGGGCTGGGGCAATTCAAGGAGATCGGCCCAGACGGGCGCGCTCTCTTTGGACAGGACTTCGATATGTTTGAGCGCATGCAGACCGTAGTCGGCAGGATCGAAGATGCGAAGCTCGGCATCCGAGGTCGCAAAGGCCTCCGCATAGCGTCGGACCGCAACCGGCGGGACGACGGCATCGTCGGCGGCAACGCAAATACGGATGTCCTTGCCCGCGATGCTGTAATTCAGTTTGGGCAGGGTGACGCCGATGTCCGAGGCGTAAAAATCGCGCCGGGTGCACCATCTGCGCCACTGCCAATAGACACCGGCGGGCAAATCGGCCCCCAGCAACAATCGTTTGCCCGGCATATAGCCCGCAAGGGCGGTCGCCACGGGGCCAAGCGCGAACCAGAAGGCCAGAACCTTTGGGCGGTAGCTCCAGGGATGGTCGGTATAATGTCCGATTCCGGCGCCGATGGTGGTGATGCGTGTGACGCGGTCGGGCAGGGTCTGGAAGGGAAGACCGAGCCCGCCCAAACTGTGCCCGAGCACCCACAAGGGGCCTGTCGGAGCCAGTTTGGCCATCGTATCGAGTGCTGCGGTCTGATCGTGCACGGCCCAGTCCGCGAAATTCGCCTGACTGTCGCGCATCGGTCGGGTCTGGGATGCGCCGAAATCCCGATAGTCATAGGTCAGAACGCTGATCCCGCGCTCGGCAGCCCAAGCGGCGAAATGCCGGTAAAAGCGCTGCGGCACACCGGTGGCCCCATGCAGCACCAAGCTGGCCCGGGGCGCAGCGGATGCCGGATACCAAGTCCCGACAAGTGTGGCCCCCTCTGTCGGGATGGAGATTGTCTGCGCGGCCTGTTCCAAAACTCTCGCTTTCCTTGCATTGGACCGACTGGTCTACGGAAGCAATAGACCAATCGGTCCAATGGCGCTATCCCTTTTGCCATGAGTGACCCAACGTCTCGCGACAAGCTGATCCGCACCGCCTCGAACCTCTTTCGCCAGAAGGGGTATGCGGGCGTTGGTCTTTCGGAGATTCTCAAACAAGCGGGGCTGCCCAAAGGGTCGCTGTATTACCATTTCCCGAACGGCAAACAGGAACTGGCCGAAGCCGCGACACGCTGGGCCGGTGCGTGGCTGGAACGGTTGCTCGATGCGACCTTCGCGCAGGCCGAAAGCTTTGACGAAGGTGCGCTCATGGTGTGTGAGGCCATTGCCGCCGAGGTGACGTCACAGACTCATGTCCCGGCCTGTCCCGTGCTCAGCATCCTGCAAGCCGCCCCGCTGGAGCCGCGCCTCCAGATCACCGCGCAGGAGGTGTATGGCAGCTGGACGAAATGTATCGAGAAACACGCCAAACGGTTGGGTCATCCCCGGCCCGACGAGGCGGCCTTTTCCTTGCACTGTCAATTGCAAGGCGCGTGGGTCATTGCCTTTGCCCAACAATCCAACGCGGCCTTTGCCCAACTGGCGCGGGAACTCAGGGCAAAACTCTGACTTCTTGCCGAACCAGACATCTGTGTTTGGTGCAGCCAGCGACCGTTCTCAGCCCTTCCCGAGGCATCGAGACTTCCGGTCCATACCGGGCATGAGCCACGCTATCGACCGTTGCGGCGCAGCTTCACAAGGCCGGGCGTTCGCGTCTGTCCTGCCCAAGCCGGGCTCCTCTGGCAGTGGCGGTGAACGCCTCCCGATCGGTTTCAGACGGCTGTCTGTGCCAGAGAGGCGCAGGCCAGAAACTGGTTCATGTGAGAGATCATCACGGGAAGCTCGAACGCACCCCGCTGCCACCCTGATGCAACATGACCGCCACCAGCGCCGGGGTCAGGAAGACCTCAGGATGTTGGAAAGAGATGCCGCACAAATTGCTGCGGGCACATTTCCCCCGGCCATGGAAGTAAAGGCGATGGAGGATTGCACTGTCGACGGCAGTACTGAAAGGAACAACAGTCCGAGCGTCACCGTTTCCCCCAGTCGCGGTGCGAAATGAGGGATAGGAGCATGCGGGGAAGAAGACCAAACGGACCACAAAACAGAAGACAGACAGCACTTTGCCGGGCTTCAGGACATCGCTCGCTTTGAACGCTTTCGTCGAAGCTCAGCACATCTTAACTCCGTTTCGCAAAGGGGCGGTAATATCTTATCTCCAGACGTCTTCTCCGCCGAAGCGGATGGCGTTGGTGAGTGTGTGAATGTGACCGGCGCTGTCCCTGATTTCCCATGTGACCCATTCTCCGGAGCGGGCCGTGAAGGTTTCGGTCAGTTCCATACCGGCGATACAGGACGCGCTCGCGACAACTGTGCCGCAGTGGATGAGGGACAGGTTCAGGCCGTCGGGCAAATCGCCCTCGCCGAGGAGGCAGGTCACCGTAACTTCGCCTTCGGGCAGGCAGCCCCCGAAGGTCGCGTTGTCCCCTGAGGCATTCGCCCAAGCCGAAAGCAACGGGCCGCTGGTGACGTAGGATTCGCCCGCGCGCAGCCCGTCGAGCAGGGCGGGACGCGTGTTGTCCTCGGCCCGAATGACATTGAACCCGAAACGCTGTCCCTCAGTGGCGCGGCGGTGAGTGTCGGTGCCGCATGTCGCAACCATCCGGTAACCTTGATTGAGCCACTGGTAAAACAGCGCCACACCGCCGGGGTTCTGCGGACAGGACGTCCATGGACCGTTCCAGACCTCGACATGACGGGCGACACCGGGAAGAAGATCGGCGAAAGCCCAGCGACATCCGGTACAGAACGGGTGTCCCTCGGATTTGGGATGCGCGATGACAAAGACCTTGCCGACTGCTGCGACGCCGCGGGCGCGGGCGCCCATGGTCTGCCCGTCGCGAACGGTCCAATCGACCCAGTCGGTGGTTCCAAGCACAAGCGCATGCCCGTTGTAGGTGGTCAGTTCCTCACCTGGAATGATGGTGATCGCCTCACCTGCACGCGTCATCAGCTCCGGCAGTGCTGAAGTCGTGTTGTGATCCGTCAGGGCCACGAAATCGAAACCGCGCTCAAGTGCATAATCGAGATAGTCCTCGACCGTCAGGCGACCGTCTGAATGAAGCGTATGGCCGTGCAGATCGCCCTTGTACCACCCCGGGCCGCGTTTGCGTTCACCGAATTTGGCCCGAGGCGTTTCCGGAACCGGCAGCTCATCCGCGTCCCACGCAACCTCGATGCTGTACGTGACACGGCCCGGCGGCAGAATGCGGTGAACGTCGATCTCGACCCTCCAGTTCCCGGCCTCGATCGGACCGGGCAGGTAACCGGGAGAGGCATGGTGTGTGGAGATCACGGGGCTTTGGTCGGCGTTGTTATGTCGTGTGCCGCGCGCGCCATCGGGTCCGTACACGGAGATCGACAACTGGTGCGGAATGTCGCCGCTGCCCGGATGCGCAGGGTCGTGGGTAAAGTTCAGACGCAGGGTACCGACGCCCTCCGGCAGGGTGAAACCATGCGGCACATGCGTGCCCATATGATCGAGGTCGAGTTGGCCGGTGAATGTCAGAGACATTGCGCTTTCCTATGACTGTGGTTCGGTTGAGACATTGCGCATGCGCAAGACGATGCGCGGCGCGCAGAGCGCGACGATGCCGAGCAGAGGAGACGAAAAGACAATCGCCCAGACCGCGCCATGGGTTTCGACAATTGTGCCCATCAGCGGTGGAACGGCAAACAGCGCCAAAAGCGAAACGAGTGAATAGGAGGCCATCGTCCGTGTTGCCGAGCGCGTCGGATGGCGCATGGCCAGCGCTGTCGCCACGGGGGCGGCCAAGGCCACACCGGCCCCGATCAGAATGAAGCCGAGATAGAGCGGCCCGAGGGCGATTTTGGGTCCGAACACCGTCATCGCAACGCCAAGCAACACGAAAACCGCCATATAGCGGATCAGATGCGGCGTCGGGAATCGATTGCGCAGGTCATCGCCGACCATGCGCGCAACGAACATCCCGATCGTGAATGCGGCGTAGATTTTCGCAGCCGTGTTGGCGTCCAGAGCCAAATCCTGTCGGAGGTAGAACATGGACCAGTCGTAGATGACCCCCTCGGTGATGCTGAACCCCGCGACCAGTATGAGAAGCCCGATCACAAAGGCGTCGGGTCTCGCAAATTTCGGACCGCTGTCCGGCGCGGGTCCCATTGGTTCCTTATCGCCTGCGCGGACAAGCAGAAGGATGACGAGGGGCAGAAAGGCGCAGCCGAGCCAGAGCAGCTCTGTTCCGGTGGACATGCCCGCTCCGGCTGCCCAGCCGCCGATCAGTGCCCCGACGAACAGGCCGGCCGACCAGAACCCGTGGCTTTTGGAAATCACGTTCCGGCCGCTGCGCTCCTCGATCCGCGCGGCGATCAGGTTTTTCGCCACTTCCAGAACAGCCATTGCGGAGCCATAGAGACACAGCGGGATGGCAATGCCCCAAAGCCCCGGACCGGTGACGCCGGTGGCCGCGGTGGGCAAAAGGATCATGGCCGCCAAGAGCATCGCCCCCGCCACGCGACGGGCGCCGAAGCGATCGATCAGCGGTGCTGCGACCGGAAAGCCGAGCAATGTGCCCCCTGTTTGCGCCAGAAGCGCCAGCCCCAGTGCCGAAGGGGAAACGCCCTGAGCGCTGCTGACTTCCGGCAGGCGGGAATAGAGCGTCACATAGAGCGTCGCATTGGCAAAGAAGATGCTGGCGGGGAGAAAGGCGAGAGGCAGGGAAGCGGGCATTCGTTGGTCCGGTCAGAGAGGAACGCGCCTGCTCAATCACCATTTTAAGAGGCTGTCAAAGTGGGAATGTTAGCGCTGTCAAAGTTCATATTTCTGTCGTCAAACCATCATCAAACCGTTTTGGTTCGTTTTTATGAGGCTGCATGACCAGTCTGCCGATTTCCCTTTCGGCGGAACTATTCCAAGACAAGACAGGATATGTCATGACCTCCCAACTCTCCCGCCGCGGCTTCCTGAAAACGGCAGCCGTCTCTTCCGCGACGCTTGCGATGCCACGCATTGCTCTTGCCGCCGATGGTTTCGTCAACGTCTACACCGGCTCTGACAGCAACATTTCCGATTTCTGGACCAACGTCATTCTTCCCGGCTTCCAGAAGGTGAACGGTGCTGCGAAAGTCCGCGTGGTCGATGCCGGTGACGGTGCGGGTCTCCGGGCGATTGCCGATCGTGCGATGGCGGCTCTCGGGACGTCCAACGATCCGCAGGTCGACGTTTTCGAAGCCTATACGCCGGACCAGACCGCGGGCTCCATCGAAGCCGGTCTCTGGGTCGATTTTGCCGAGGCGGGCATGGAAGGCTGGTCCAAAGTCAACCCGGCCGCGAAACAGACGGATTTCGATCTGCCGTACCGCGGGTCTCAGGTTCTGCTCGCCTATGACGCCACCCGCGTCTCGCCGGAAGATGCGCCGAAAACATGGGGCGAGATGACCGCATGGATCCATGCGAACCCGGGCCAGTTCGTCTACAACCGCCCGGACAAAGGCGGCTCCGGTGGCAATTTTGTGCGTCGTGCGATCCACGAGGCCAACGGCCGCGATCCGCTGAAATTCACGCTTGCCAACTATTCCGACGCCTATGCGAACGACACACTGCCGGGCGCTTGGGGGCTGTTGAAAGACCTGGCTCCGAGCCTCTATGAAGCGGGCGCCTATACCTCCGGCAACACCCAGTCGATCCAGCTTCTGGCGCAGGGCGTTGTCACGATGACGCCGGTGTGGTCCGATCAGGTGCTTCAGGCGCTCAGCATGGGCGTTCTGCCGGAAACCACAGGTCTCGTGCAGCTTCAGGACCTCGCGCTTTGCGGTGGTTTCAGCCGCATCACCGTGCCGACCAATGCCACGCATAAAGACGTCGCGATGCAGCTTGCAAACTATGTTCTGAGCGAAGAGGTCCAGTCCAAAATCATCACCGAGCTTGGCGGCTTCCCGGGCGTGTCCTGGGACTATGTCGACGCCACCCTGCGTGAGAAATACAAGGACGTCATCCCCGCCTCGATCCCGACCTTCCCGGGCGGCGACTGGGATGCGGCGATCAACGACGGTTGGTATCGCAACGTGGCTCCGGGCATCTCGCGGGGCTAATCGGAATGACAGACCTGGCATCCCCGGACAGCATCGTCCGGAAGGATGGCTTTGCGAAACGTCACGGAAGGGGGCTTACGGGCCTCCTTCTCGTTGCTGCTCCGGTCATTCTTCTGGGTTGGTTGATCATCTACCCGATCTTCAACGCGGTCGCGCGTACACTTTTCGTAAAAGGCGAGGCGGGCGTCAGCTTCAGTCTCGACACCTATCAGAGATTTTTCACCGATAGCTATTCGCTTGCAAACCTTTGGCTGACGCTCTGGGTGACAATGGTTTGCGCGGCTTTGCTCATGGCGATCTGCTTGCCGTTGGCGCTCTATCTGCGCTTTGCCAAAAGCCGGATCGCGGCGGTCGTTCAGGGGCTTGCGCTTTTCCCGATGTTCGTGCCGTCGGTCATCCTCGCCTATGCGTTGATCCGCACCATCGGTCCGAACGGCGGCGTGGATCTCGTGCTCAATGCGCTCGGGCTGCCGAAACTCAATTCGCCCTATCTGACGCCTTGGGGGCCGGTGATCGGTCTGGTCTGGGATAATATTCCGCTGACCACTCTGATGCTTGTCGCGGGGCTGGGCGGTGTGTCCGACAATGCGGTCGAAGCGGCGCGGGACGCGGGAGCCCGCCATATCGCGCTGTTGCGCTACATCATCCTGCCGCAGATCGGTAATGCGATGCTCGTGGTGCTGTCCTTTACGGTTCTGAGCATTTTCTCGGCCTTTACGCTCCCCTATGTCCTCGGCCCTGCCTCGCCGGAAATGATGGGGCCGTTCATGCAGCGGACCTTTTCGCAGGTTCAGGACCCGCGCATGGCCGTCACACAGGCTGTCATCACATTTGTCATCTGTGCCGGGTTCGGCGCGTTCTATGTCCGCTCCATCGCCAAAAACCGGGAGGCCCGGCGATGACCGCCATCGACCCCATCGCCCTGTCTCATGAGACCCAAATCCCGACCCATAAGACCAAACGGACCGACTGGCTCGGCCTTGGCATCACCGTCGCGCTCGGGATCGTCATTGTCGTCCCGCTGATTGTCGTCGCGATCTGGGCCTTTGCCGAGGTCTGGCGCTATCCAAGCCTTTTGCCGCAGAAATTCGGCCTGCGCTTCTGGAACGACACCCTGTCGCGGCCCGATGTCTGGGGCGCCATGTTCCTGTCGATCCGGCTCTCCCTGACGGTGACGCTTTTGTCGGCGCTGATCTGTTTGCCAGCGGCCTATGCGTTTGCGCGGCTGGATTTTCCGGGACGCAACGTGTTGTTCCTTTCCTTCCTTGCTTCGCATGCCTTTCCCAAATTCGGCCTTCTGGTTGCCATCGCCGGGATTTTCCTTAATCTGGGCCTGATCTCCACCTTCTGGGGCGTCGTGCTGATCCAACTCGTCGGCACGCTGATGATGATGATCTGGATTCCCGTCGCGGCTTTTCAGAATGTCGACCGCGCGATGGAAGAAGCCGCCCGCGATGCAGGCGCGGGGCCTCTGCGGGTGTTCTGGTCGGTCAGCCTGCCGCAGGCCGCCCCGACCATCTTTGCCGCCGTGCTTTTGAGCTTTGTCGGCACATTTTATGAAACCGAGGGCGCATGGCTCATCGGCGCACCGGAAATCCGCACCATGCCCGTCCTCATGATCACCTTCATCAACAACCAGATCGTCGTGCAATACGGCGCGGTGCTGTCGGTCCTGTTGTGGGTGCCAAGCTTCTTCGCGCTGATGTTCACCCGCCGCCTTGTCGGGTCCGCATCCTTTGCCAAGGGCTTCGGCGTCTGAGGAGAAAACCATGGCTCAACTCACTCTCAAGAATATCGGCAAATCCTTCGACGGAACCGAGGTCATCCGCGACACCTCCCTCGATGTCAAAGACGGCGAACTGGTCTGCCTTCTCGGACCGTCGGGCTCGGGCAAATCCACGATCCTGCGCATGGTCGGCGGGTTCGAAACCCCGGATCGCGGCAGCATTCTGATCGACGGTCAGGACGTGACCCGCATTCCGCCGGAGAAACGCCCGACCGGCATGGTGTTCCAAAGCCACGCGCTCTGGTCTCATATGTCGGTCGCCGACAACATCGCTTTCGGTCTGAAACTGCGCCGGATGCCGCGCCGTGACATTCAGATGAAAGTGTCTGAGGCGCTCGAACTGGTGGGGCTTGCCGACTATGGCAAACGCCGGGTCTGGCAGCTTTCGGGCGGGCAACAACAGCGGGTTGCGATTGCGCGTGCGCTGGTGCTCGAACCGAAAATTCTTTTGCTCGACGAGCCTTTTGCCAGCCTCGATCAGCATTTGCGTGAACACCTCCGTGAAGAACTGCGCGACATTCAGCGCCGTCTCGGCATTACCACGCTGTTCGTGACCCATGGTCAGGACGAGGCTCTGGCGCTGGCGGACCGGATCGTTGTCCTGCAAGGCGGCGAGATCGAACAGGTCGCAAGCCCCGATCAGATGTATCGTGCGCCCGCGACGCGGTTTGTCGCGGGGTTCATCGGTTCGATGAACTTCCTCGCCTGCGACATGCGCGGCGGGCGCAGCGATCATCCGCTCTTTCAAATCGAAGCAAAGGTCAGCGACGGCCCCGTCGAGCTTGCGATCCGGCCCGAGGCGATCACGGTTGTCTCCGATGCCCGTGCAGGCGCGCGCGTTCACCGGACAACCGACTATGGGACACATATCCTCGTGGACATTGAACTGGAGGACGGGACCCGGATCAAGGCTATGTGCCCGCCCGCCACACGTCTCGCGACCGGCGAAACCGTCGCACTGCACGCCAGCCGTGTCGCCCTGTTTCGCGGTTCAGAAAAACTGGCCGATGTAACGTCGTCCGAAGCACGGCAGGTCGAACATGTCTGACGCGCCCGTCGCACTGAACCACGCCAAGGGCCGCACTTGGCTCAAATGGCACCGGGGGCGCCGATGCGCCTCCGACATGGAGTTTGATCCGGCGCGGATCGTCGAGGGCATGCGCCTCGGGGCTTCTGTCGAGATCGACATCGTTCGTCATGCCGGTGGCGGGTTTGCCGTACTCCATGACGACACGCTGGATCGCGCGACAACCGGAAAGGGCCTCGTGTCCGAAGCCACGGCGGTGCAGATCCGGACGCTCAGGAGGCGGGACAATGCGGGGCTCGCCACAGAGACGCCCATCGCTCTGCTCGGCGACCTCTGTGCGCATCTTTCCGGGACTCGCATCGGTGACGGTGCCCTGCTTCAACTCGATCTCAAAGAGATCTCAGAAACGCTCACGGAAGCCGACATTCACGCATTTGCGCAAAGTGTCGCGCCGGTTCAGCGCCATTTGATCCTGTCGGGCGGAGATGCAAAAGCCGTCACGCGGCTGGCACAGGCCTTGCCCGATATGCAGGTCGGACACGATCCCTGTCATTTCGGGACGAGAGAAGCGCTGGCGCTTTCCGGAAACGACACGGGCTTTGTGACGCGGGCGCTCGATGAAGCAGGTCGGGCGGAGCTGATCTATCTCGACATCCGGCTCATCTTCGATGCGCTGGGGCGCGATTTCGATATGATCGCGGCGTTTCATGCCGAGGGCCGCAGGATCGACGCCTACACGGTCCAAACCACCACGCCCGCGACAGTGGCGCTCTGCGAACGTCTGATGGAATTGGGCGTAGATCAGATTACGAGCGACGATCCGGAAGGACTGTACGCCGCCTGTCGTTGATCTGAACGAAGGCGTCAGTTCCGTCTGGTATGGATCGGAAATAGCCGTGGGCCACTGAGCCTCTCCAGTTGCATGGGTCCCCCTATGTTTAAGAAATGGAGGGGCGGCTCTGGCCAGCAAGCGACCGAAGCCGGAAGGGCCGGAAGGGATCGTCTCGAAGTTACGGCAGGTCGAGGTCCTGATGGGACAAGGCAGGTCTCGTCTGGATGCGATCAGACAGGTTGGCGTTGTTGAACACACCTATTGCCGCTGACACACTGCATCTCAACCGTTCGCGCTTTTGTTCAGGCGCTTCGGTTCCTTTGTGGTGCAGATGCTGCCTTTCGTGGCGGTCATGCTGGTGCTGCTGATCGCCAGGCGCAACGCCAAACTGCCCGCTGCTCTGGGAGGACTGTGCGTGGGGAGCGCTGAGATACCGGGGGGCACGGGTGTCGTCTTGTCGCGTGGCGCGACGATTGTTCCGCGATAGATACATGTTATGACATCATCAGTTGAGCGAAGCCGTGCGGAGACCCCGGTCTCTGTGCGGCGTCGCAGAAGCATATAAAGGACATGATTCATGACACGCAAAGTCGATGTGGCCATTCTCGGGGCCGGTAGTGCCGGTGTGACGGCACTTTTCACCTTGCTCAGGGCGGGCAAGAGCGTCGTTCTGATCAATTCCGGGCCGGAAGGCACCACCTGCGCCCGCGTCGGCTGTATGCCGTCCAAGGCGCTGATCGAGGTCGCGACGCTTTATCATGATCGGGAGCGCCAGAAAGCGTTCGGCCTGAGTGGCACGGAGGCGCTTGCCGTCGACGGGCCTGCGGTCATGGCGCGGGTGCGGGCGATCCGCGACAAGCTGGTGAACGGCTTCATCACGCGCACCCATAAACATCTCGACGAGACCCAGTTCATCGACGGCCATGCGACGATCCTCGGCCCGAACCGTGTCGTGGTGAATGGCGAAGAGATCGAGGCCGGGGCGATCCTCATCGCGACCGGATCGACCCCGGTTCTGCCCGCGCCGTTTCGCGCGCTGGGCGAGGCGCTTCTGACCACGGATACGTTTTTCGAACAACCGGATCTGCCGAAATCCATCGCGGTGGTGGGACTTGGTGTGATCGGTTGCGAAATCGGTCAGGCGCTGGGCCGTCTGGGGGTCGAGGTGCACGGCTTTGACGCCGCGCCGGTGATTGCCGGGATCAAGGACCCGGTGGTGGCCGAATCCGCCGCCGAATGGCTTGGGCGGGATATGTCGATCACCCTGGGCGCGAGCGTCGAGCCGAAGCTCGAAGCCGATGGCACGGTCACGATAACGGCGGGCGGCAAGACGGTGAATGTCGAACGCGTGCTCGCAAGCATCGGGCGACGCCCCAATGTCACCGGTCTGGGCCTTGAGACCCTCGGTGTCGAGCTGGACGGCCACGGCATGCCCGCTTACGACCGCGAAACGCTACAGATCGGCGATCTGCCGGTCTATCTGACGGGGGATGCCAATGCCGAACGTCCGCTGCTGCATGAAGCCAAGGACGAGGGCAAGATCGCCGCGCTCAATATTATCGCGGGCAGCCGCAAACCCTTCCGCCGCCGCGTGCCGCTGGGGGTGGCCTTCACCAGCCCGCAGATCGCCACGGTCGGCGCGTCTTTCGACACGCTCGATCCGGAGCAGATCGCTATCGGTGTTGCCTCTGCGGAAGGCAACGGGCGTTCGAAGGTCAAGGCGGAGACCGCAGGCACGATCCGGGTCTATGCCGACAAGAGCTCGCTGAAACTTCTGGGTGCGACGCTGGCGATTGGCGCGGGCGAGCATATGGCGCATTGGCTGGCGCTGGCGATCGAACAGGGGCTGACGGTGGACGCCTGTCTCGAAAGCCCGTTCTATCACCCGGTGCTCGAAGAAACCTTGCAAGACGCGCTGATGAGCTGTCTGGCGAACAGCGGCCATAAACTACCGCACCCGCCGGGTCTGACGCCCGCGTAAGGATCAAAGGCTCGACCGGAACACATAGCGCCGGTCGAGCTGAAACTTGACCACATAGCCAATGGCGAGGCCGAGGATTGCACCGGCCTCGCGCGCGGTGGTGCTGTGCCAGAGCGCCCAGGCTCCGGCCTCCATGCCCCAGAAAATCGCCGTCGTGATCAGCCCCATGGCGGTATAAAGCCCGAATTTGCGACCATGCGCCCGTGCACCGCCCTCGCGGTCGTAGAAAATCCAGCGCTTGTCGAGCAGGTATTTGACGACAAGCCCGATTCCGGTGCCTGTGATCAAAGCCACGAGCAGCGCGCCGGGGCCGGGCCATAGCGCAAGCGCGAGCCGCTGCGCCCCGAGATTGGCCAGCGTGGCAAGGGTGGCGAAGGCCGCGTAGCGCAGGGCCAGCGCAGGCAGGGGCAGCGGTGTGGCGCTCATAGCAAGGTGCCGGCGACCCCGAGGGCGAAGATGAGGCCAAAGCAAATCAGGCTGACCCTGTCTTTCGCGGCATAGAGCACCGGATCGTCGTTCATCTGACCGCGATGGGTGGTCATCACCATGCGGCTGATCCAGTAGAGCAGCACCAGACAGGCGCCCCAAAGAAAGCCCGGCTGCGGATACATTTCCAGAACATGCGGCGCGCTGATATAAAGCGCCATGACGAGGACGGAAATATAGCCAGAGGCCAGCGCCATCATTGTCACGATGGGCACATCCTCGACATGATAGCCACGCCCATGGGCCTTGAGCTTGCCGGAATTGCGACTGTCGACCAGCTCGGCCTGACGTTTCACGGCGGCGAGCGAGAAAAAGAAGAAGATCGAGAAGGCTAGAAGCCAGACCGACATCGGAATGCTCGCGCTGGTGCCGCCCGCGAGGATGCGCAGGGTGTAAAGCCCGGCGAGTGCGAAAATGTCGATGACCAGATGTCGTTTGAGCCAGAGCGAATAGGCCATGGTCAGCACGTAATAGGCCAGCATGATGACAAGAAAGTTCGGCCCGAGAAGGATTGCCGGGATCAGCCCCGCGATCAGCAGCGAGGCCGCCATCACCGTGCCGCGCGCGATCGGGATCGTGCCTGCGGCAAAGGGCCTAAGCCGCTTGCGCGGATGCGCCCGGTCGCCCTTCAGGTCGAGAAGATCGTTCAGCACATAGACCGAGGAGGCGATGAGGCTGAAGGAGACAAACGCCACACAGGCGAGGAAAAACACCCCGACGTTCAGCTCATGCGCGGCCAGCATCGGCAGGAAGATCAGCAGGTTCTTGAGCCACTGATGCGGGCGGATCGCCTTGGCATAGGGGCGCAGGTCGCGGGTGTAGGGCGCCAGATGTTCGATGGGCCCGTTGCAGGCGACGCGCGCCTGTAGCGCGGGTTTGGCGTTGACCGTGATCGCCCCGCCCGCCACCTGCCAGACCGGCAGGTCCGCCGGATGATCGCCCATGTAGATGAAATTGCCTGCGCCGAATTCCGAGACGAGACGCTCGGCCTTGGTCGGGCCTTTGAGATTGCAGGTACCATCGGAGCCGATCACCAGATCGAACAGCCCGAGGTGTTCCGCGATGCGGTTCGCGAGCCTCTGATCGGTTGCGGTCACAAGCGCGGTGCGTCCACCCTGAGCCCGCCAGTCGCGCAGGCGCTGCAACACGGTCTCGTCATAGGGGAGGGTCGCGATGTCGACATCGGAGCGCTCCGCCAGAAGCCGTTTGAACGCCGCCTTGCCCCGGATGAACGCTCCGAGTGCGCGAAACGGCACGGACCAGTCCCTGGCAAAGCCGGACCAGAAGCTCTCATGCAGCATGTCCGTACGCAGAACCGTGCCGTCGAGATCGACCACGAGGGTCTGGAGAGGGAGCTGAGAGGCCTGTTCCAAAACGACTTTCCGGGCAGCGACACGCGATGATGCCGAGACTGAATGCGGGGAGGGGGCATGTCAATGCCGCAACGCGGAGGAGGAAGGGGCTGGTGTACGCGTCAGACCGGGGGCACGGACCACATCATCTCTCCCGCAGTGCGGAGATTTCATGTCCCGAAGATGTAGGGGGGGAGGTGAGTAGGAGACTCGCCACCATTTTTCTAAGCGATTGGAAGGCCGAAATAATCGAGTGCGAGGTTGAGTTGTGTGTCGCACTTTGAAGTGGTCCCAGTTTTCTGGACAGCTTGGCACCACCCCTTCCGACGAACGGCTGGTTTGGGCCGAGAGGCGCCGATTGAGTTTAACCGCTACGTTCCGAATGGTTACAATCTAGGAATAGATGCTCACGCATTTGATCAAATTGCGTTTTGTACATTCGGGATATCCACGGTGCCGAAGACGCGGCCCGACGGTGAGCCTGTGGGGGAGCCGCCGACAGGTTCCTCGGAGACGCCCAAGGTGAGCGTGCCGCGTACCGCTGCGATTTCTGGCGGCAGAGCGAGGCGGACGCTCTCACCTGCGGGCCACAGGCCAACCGACTGTGCAGGCTCGTTCGGTCCATGCGCCCAGACTTGCAGGATGCGGCCCTCAGGGGCGCCACCCATAGTGCGGGTCAGGATGACTTCTTGGCGGGTCTTATCGACCACGGCGACCACGCGGAAATCCCCGATCTCAGAGGCGATCTCGGCTGTGTAAAGCGGGCCTGTGCCTTGCGGAGTGCGCATAGGGAAGACTGCAAGCACAAGCACCAGCGCGGCGGCCACGGCCCCGCCCGCCAGCGCCTGCCAGATCCCGAGCCGCTGCAAAAGCGGCGGCTTCACGGTATCGGGAAAGAGGTCGGCCATCAGCGCGACCTTGACGGAGGCAGGGGCGTCAACGGGCGGCAGGTCGGCCATGGCGGCCAGTTGCGCCTCCCACCCATGCACGCGCTTGGCAAAGGCTCGGTCGGTCGCGGCCCGCTTTTGCGCCTCCGTCAGCGCCGCGTCCTCAAGCAGTCCGAGCGTCAGTTCGGCCGCCAGCATATCGTCGTCATACGGCTCGCTCATTGCTCCATACACTTCCTCAATGCAATCAACCCGCGCCGCAACCACGTGCGCATGGTGTTGAGTGGCACTTTCGCGGCCTCGGCCAGTTCTGCATAGTTGCGCCCGTCGAGGTAGGCTCCGGTGATGGCACTGCGGCGCTCGGTGGGCAAGGTGTCGAGGCACTCGACAATACGCTTTGCTTCCGAGGCGACCATTGCTCCCTGCTCAGGTGTATGCGCCGAAGAGGCCAGCGTCTCCGAATAGGCCCCGACATCCGCATGGCTGCGCCGTGCCCTAAGGCGGTCAATCGCGGTGTTGCGGGCAATGGTGATCAGCCACGTCATCGGCGAATGGCCCGTCACTTTGTAACGGTCCGCGTTCTTCCAGATTTTCACATAGGTGTCGTGCATAGCGTCCTCGGCCGCGTGGCGATCCCCCAAGACACGCAGCGAGACGGCGAAAAGTTTCGCTTGGGTCAGATCGTAAAGATCCGAGAGGGCGGCCCGTTCCCCCAAGGACACACGGGCGATCAGAGCCTCGACCCTCTCTCGGGGCTGCGAGGTTTGCGGTTGTGTCGCGTCGTCGCCCATACGCCCTCAAAAAAAATTGTTGGCGCCGAAACTCTCGCACCGCTCCGCCCGTGGTTAAGGGTGATTAATCCGCAAAACACGGCTCAACGCAAGCCAATAGACAGGAAGGACCGTACAATGAAAACCTTGAAACTTGCTCTGACTGCAACCGCCGCTCTGGCCACCGCTGCCCCCGCTTTCGCCATGCACCACGCTGGCACCATGGGCTATGCGCTCGCCGAGGACGGCAAGACGCTCGTGACCATGGCCGATATCGCCGCCCCTGGCGAGGTGATGACCTATGATCTCGAGATGCCCCTGCGTGCTATCGCCTACCGTCCCGTGACGGGCCAGCTTCTGGGCTATGCCGATGGTATGATCTACGAGGTCGACCCGATGACGGGCGCTCTGACAGATCTTGGCGCGATGTTTATGGATGACGCGATGATCGGCGACGGCGCAGTGGCCTTTGACTTCAACAACCAGATCGACGCCGTGCGCGCTGTTGGCGCCGATGGCGCGAACCTCGTCTACTTTCCCGATGGCTTCGGCGATGGCGATGAGCGCGCAAACTCCGTGCGCCGTTTTACCGATACCTTTTACGCCGACGGGGACATGAGCGAAGGCGCCGCCCCCCTGATTTTTGCAAACGCCTACACCAACGCGATCAACGGCATGACGGCCTCCTCGACCGCGCAATATGCGATTGATGCACGCGCTAACGCGCTTGTTAAGCTGGCCAACAACGCAGGCGAGCTGGCCTCTGTCGGCTATCTGACAATCGACGGCGAGGCCGTGGATGTGGTTGAATGGGGTGGGTTTGACATCGTCTCCCCCGAGGAGGGCACGGACCACGCCTTTGCCATCCTGCAACTGGATGGTGAGAGCACCGCAGGCCTCTACTCCGTTGACCTCTCTACGGGTGCGCTGATGATCATCGGCGATCTGGGTATGGGGGGCTTCACGGGATTTGCGGCCTCGAAAGGTATGTAAAATCTGTTAGGCCATTCGGCCATTGACACTCTTCGGAATGCGCCCCGATCCAATGGTCGGGGCGCATTTTAATTGGTCTCTTTGCCGAAATCCCATTTTCCCGTTTTGGTTCAAGTGAGTTATTCTCGCCCCTCCGCGGTCGCGCCGGAGCGATCCCGTAGCGAAAATAATTTGTGGCGTGCTGAAACTTCTCCAAGGCCTGCCACGTGACTTCTCTCGTATCCGCCAAAGACGCGGATGAATCAGAGAGGAAAGACCTATGAAAATCGTATCAAAACTGGCCACCGCCGCAACCGCACTTATGATCGCAACCGCGGCTCATGCTGAAAACCCGATGGTTGGTGGCGCTCCGATGTTCGAGACCAAAAACATCGTTGAGAATGCCGTCAACTCTGCCGATCACACAACACTCGTTGCGGCTGTGCAAGCCGCAGGTCTCGTTGAGACTTTGCAAAGCGACGGCCCGTTCACCGTCTTTGCCCCTGTGAACGACGCCTTCGCCGCTCTGCCCGATGGCACAGTGGAGACGCTCCTGAAGCCCGAAAACAAAGACATGCTCGTGAAAGTGCTGACCGCCCACGTCGTCGCAGGGGACTGGTCCGCGGCCGAGATCGCGGCCAAGGCCAAAGCCTCTTCCGACGGGTTCTACCACTTCAAAGCTGTGTCCGGTGACACGCTGTCCGCACAGGTCAAAGGCAGCAACGTCTACATCTACGACGAAAGCGGGAATGCAGGGCGCGTGACCATCGCTGATGTCAACCAATCGAACGGCGTGATCCACGTTGTCGATTCCGTACTTGTGCCGAAGTAAGGCCGAAAGGACGGGAATGTGCGGGCGGTCTTCCCCATGACCCAGTTGGGCCGCCCGCATTCATTTTCCCTCAAACTAGGTCAGCCATGAAAACGGTGAGGTGACACATGTAATGCAGAGCCTTGCTTCGGGCCACAGGCGCAGCTTTGATGGTCCGTCCTGCTGACGCTGCGGATTGCGGATTTAAGATGTGTCGAACCGAGGCCGAATGGCGCACTCTTTTGAGTGAGGATGAGGTCCCCCTGGTTTCTTGGACACCTACCGTGTTCAGTCCGGCTTTTTTTCGAAGTCAACGTACGAAGGCATGCCATTGCTATTGTGCTACCCAAGTGACGAACGACCAGTTCGGTGAAGCCGCACCGCGGCGACCAGATCAGGCCGAAAGGCAACACAGAGCGGTTAGTTGCGTCTGTTACTTTCGGCCCAAATGTATGTACCGGCTGCTGTTCGCAAGTGATTTTCTGGCATGTTCTCGGAAGTCGCTCATATGTATCCGGCCTGTTGATCGACACGCGGGTCGTGGCCTTGTTGGGGTTATGCACGCGCCGTGATCTCATTAGCGGACAGGTCGATAATGACCTAATGGGTCGTTAGACTCTGGGGGCGTAATATTTCCGTTCCATGCTTACGATCTATCGCGAACTCCTTTGAATTGCTTCGGGATGTTAAACGCCGATTGCAACCTTGTCTCTTGGGGCGTCGAAGGCCGTTTTATGTCTCAAAATGCTTCAGGCCATCCGGGCCAGCTTGTTGGCGAGTGCGACGGCTGCCTTATTGCGATGCATGCGTTCGGAAGCGCGTGCGAGCCATTCACCAAAACTGAAGTCGGGCCATCGGTGGGGTCGCATCATGATGATCTTTGCTGCCTGAACGAACAGCATCCGCAGATATCGACTGCCGCGTTTGGATATGCGTCCAAGCACCGTTCTGCCCCCGGTGCTATATTGACGGGGGACCAACCCGACCCATGCCGCAAAATCCCGACCTCGATCAAACGCTTCTCCCTCACCGATGGAAGCGACCATCGCTGTCGAGATCATCGGGCCAATTCCAGGAACGGTCATGACGTTGACGCAGTTCTCCTCAGTTCGGCTGATCTCTTCGATCTCCTGCGAGACCTTGTCGATGCGATCGTCCATCCACATCCAGTCCCCATAAAGACCGATCAGGATCGAACGCATCCTGGGTGAGATTTCGTCTTTGCGCTCCTCCAATATCGTTTCAAAGGAATTCTTCAAAGCGCGCAGACCTTTGCGGACCGTGATGCCCTGCTCGATCAAGACGGCCCGGATTTGATTGATCGTCGCAGTTCGGCGCGACACCAAACGTGATCGCACACGATGCAAAGCTTGCAGGTCGAGCTGATCCTGGCTCTTCTCAGATACAGCCTTCAAGTTCGGACGCAGCGCCGCCTCAGCAATCGCTTCGGCGTCATTGTCGTCGTTCTTTGGTCCCTTGTTGAAAGGCTTCACATAGATCGCTGGGATGATACGGGGCTCAAAGCCCAATTTGCGCAATGTTCGACTGACGAAATGCGCACTCAAGCAGGCTTCCATGCCCACCACGCAACGCGCCAGATCTTCAAATGTCGCGACTAACGCGAGGCGCTTGATCTGTTTCCGCAGGACCCGCTGCCCCGCCTGATCGAAGCCCACAAAGTGGAATGTGTCTTTGCCAATATCGATCCCGATCGACATCAGTTCATCAAACTCGTTCTTCGGCATGCTACTTCTCCTGTTTGCAGAAATAGGCTCAGCCTAACCTGCCGGGTGAAGCAGCCGGTACATCCCGTTAGCCGACCTCCACAAGGCAGGCCAACGCTGCGGTGCGACTTCCCAAAAGCAGTCATTGGTAGGGACATTGCCTCCCACCCAAAGGTACGTTCGACTTCAGCTTCCGGCTCGTGGATTGAATTCAACGTTTGGAACCCTCTGTTTCTGGTGACGATGATGCTTTCGGGCTCGGTGCGCCAGACAAATGGCTTGGCTTCGTGCACGTAGTGCTCGGCGATGAATTGGTCGATGGCAGTCTTGAGTTCGTCCAGTGAACGGAAGACACCATGCTTCAATCGCCTGCGGGTGAGTCTGACGAAGAAACCCTCCACCGCGTTCAACCACGAGCTTGAGGTCGGGAGGAAATGGAAGGTCCAGCGCGGGTGGCGTTGCTGCCGGTCCCGGAGCTTATGATGCTTGTGGGTGCAGTAATTGTCGAGGATCATCTGGACCGCCTTGCTCGCCGGAACGGCCCGCTCGATCTGGTTTTGGCCCCTGATAAATTCCTCGTGCCGGTGGTGGCACATAGAGCCCCACCACATCGGTCAGCTTCTTTACAAATTCAGACTCGTTGGACAGCTTGAACTGACGCCAGCGATACGGGCTGAGGTCGTGCGCCTTCCAAATGCTGTGCACCGTCGAGGCGACCAAATCGCCCCGTTTCGCCATCGCGCGCAGCATCCAGTGCGTGGCTGCGTGAGGCGGGGGGGCTGCGTCAGGCGGAGACTTCGGCGGTTTTCTCGTCCGGGGTCCTGAGCTTGCCGGGCGGACGGGTCTTTTCCCGCAACAGCCCATCAATGCCTCCGGCCAGAAAACGTGCCTGCCACCGCCGGACATGCTTCTGCGGCGTGGCGGGATGCGCAATGATCGTTTCAAGTCATGCGCAATCGACGGGCGTAAGAGTGGTTTTCGTGGTCATGGTCTACTCCCCCGCAAAAAGAGTAATTTGTCTCAATCAATCCATCAGGAGAGTAGGGCAGGGCCGATCACGCTAGGTTTTTCAGAACGTAGTTTAAAGGGTTGCCACAGGGGTAACTGGCGATCCGATCGCGCCCGGCAGATAAAGCGGCGGTGCGGTCAGGAAGAAGCTGCTGCGCTGTGCGTCTTCAAGCGCTTTTGCCAGATCGCGCAAATACCAAAGCTCGGCCAGAGGCAGCCCCAGCTTGAACAGGCAATGATGATGCAAGGGCAAGCGGAACCCGGTGACTGCCGGATCGCTGTGCGGGTTTTCGACCGCGTAATTGTCTGCGGCAATGGCCGAGATCTGGCTTTCGGTGATCCATTTGTGCAGGGCGGTGTCCGTGCCATCGAGAACTGCCCCGGTCCGCTCAAGCCCCTCTGGATCGGGCGCGTCTTTCATGTCCCAGATGGCCTCTGCATAACCGGTGCGCAACACAAGAATATCACCACGGCGCAGGGTGATGTTCTGATCGGCAATGACTTTTTCCAGCAAGGCACGGTCTACGATGACCCGCTCCATGCCGAACGCCCGGACAAAATCGATCAGCACGCCACGGCCCTGAATAGGAGATTTCGCCATTTCACAGACAGAGAGCTTGCGGGCATAGGAAGCGTGATCGCCCTCCACACCCGCGCCGACAACGTCGGTTTCGGCTCTAAAGCCGTTGTAATAGCACCGCTCGGCGATCCCATCGCCATCGGCATCGAACAGGGCACCGACATGGGCAAGGGAATCCCATTGTGTTGAGAACTGGGTCGACAACAGCACCTGATCGTCGCTCAGCACATCGTGCAGCATAGGATCGACGCTGTTCAAAGCGTAGTTGATGTAAGGCGTTTCGCCGAGACAGGTCGGTGCAAGCCGTGGCGGTTTTCGGCGGGGGTTGAGCGACATGTTATGGGGCAGGTTCAGGGGCAGGGAGAGGCCGAAGGCGCGGCCCTGCTGAATTTCCTGCACGGCGGCCAGACGTTCGGCATCGCCGATGTAATTCAATGTCCCAAGCTGATCATCGGGGCCAAAATCCCCCCAGTTGCTCCCCTCAGGGCGGTTCACCCAACGCGGCATGTCTTACTCCTCATTCGTCATGTGCTGTGTGGCTGTGTCTGTCCGTGCCGACAGGGCGATCACCTCCGGCAGCAAAGCCTCGATGTGTTCCATGCGGGCATTTTGCTCGGAATTCCAGTTGTAAAAGCCCTGTCCGGACTTTCGCCCCAGATCGCCCGAGGTCACCTTGTCCGACAGGGTCTCAAAGGGTGTTTGGCGCGCACTGAGATCCGGGTAAAGATATTCCGCAATGTTCAGATGTGTGTCCAACCCGTTCAGATCTCTTTGCAAAAGCGGGCCGATCAGGGCGAGACGAACACCCAGTGAATAGCGTGTGACCAGATCAATGGTCTCTGCATCCGCAACGCCCGCCTCCATCAAATGGAAACATTCGCGCAAAAGCGCATGTTGCAGGCGGTTGGCAATAAAGCCCGGGATGTCGGCCTGAAGGCGGGCGGGTTTTTTGCCGGTGTCTTCCAGCAGGCGGATCACCTGCTGAAGTGCGGATTCCGTTGTCTCTGCGCCGGGCACGATTTCAACGGCCGGGATCAAATCCGCCGGATTGAAAAAATGCGCAATCAGAAAGCGTTCGGGATGCACCATTCCGGCTGTCAGCTCCGAGGTTCTCAGCCCCGATGTGTTGGAGGCGATAACGGTGGAATCATCGAAAAACGCTTCGAGATCCGCCAGAACACGGCGTTTCAGATCAAGGTTTTCAGGGACGACCTCGAACACGATCTCAGTAGAACGCCAGTCTTCGGGCAGGTTTTGCAGGCCCTGCGCAAGCTGCGGCGTAGGCGATATGCCCTTTAGGATTTCTTGTGCTTTTTTAAGAGCTTCCGCGGAGGGGTCGATCAGGAAAACCGGGATTCCGTGTCGTGCGAAGTGCCTGCAAATGCGCACTCCCATGATGCCCGCTCCGATGATCGCAACGCGTTTCATACGCCCTCCTCGCAATAAATTTGTTGACAATATAAATAAAGTTTTGTGATTTGCAATTCATATCAATGGGGGAATTTTGCTGGGGCATAACCCCGCTCAGAGGGAGGAAACCTTGAACTCAATCGCTAATTTTTTCACGAGAATCGTGAGCCGCTACATGCCTGACCCGCTGGTCGTGGCGATCATTCTGACCGCTTTGACGGTCATTTTTGCCATGGTGTCACAGGGGGCGGGCTTCTTTGAGGTGACGACCTATTGGGGCGATGGGTTCTGGAACCTGCTGGCCTTCACGATGCAGATGACGATCATTCTGCTGGCGGGCTATATTCTTGCGCGGACACCTGCGGTCGATAAGTTGATGGATTTCCTTGTCAAAGGCATCAATTCGCCGCGTGTGGCGGTGGTCGTTGCGACGATGGTTGGCGGGATCGGAAGCTGGCTGAACTGGGGATTCGGTCTCGTGCTTGGCACGCTGATCGCCCAAAAACTGGGGCGCAAGGTGCCGGGGCTGCACTATCCGCTGGTGATCGCAGCAGGCTATTCGGGCTTTGCGGTCTACGGTGTCGGCCTTTCTGGCTCCGTACCGCTTTTGCTGAACACGCCGGGCCATTTCCTGGAAGATGTCATCGGTCTGGTGCCGCTCAAAGAGACGATCTTCTCGCCCTATCTCATCATCATGAACCTGATCATTCTGGTGACCCTGCCGTTCTTCAACGCCATGCTGCACCCGAAGAACCCGGAAGATGTTCTTGAGGCGCATCCTGAGCCGGAACTGCCGGTGGCGGAACCGAATATCAAAGAGCTGACCCTGGCCGAACGCCTGAACCACTCAAAGATCCTCGGGATCGGCATGGGGCTTTTCGGTCTGCTTTACGTTGTGCTGTATCTGGCCAAGGGCGGCAGCGTGACGCTGAACTTCATCAACCTGTTGTTCCTGTTCCTCGGCATCACCCTGTTCATGACCCCGAGCCGTTTTCTGGCAGCCCTGAACGAAGGTGTGAAAGTCGTCAGCGGCATCATCATCCAATACCCGTTCTACGCCGGTATTCTCGCAATTCTCGCGGGTTCCGGTCTGATCGTGACCTTTTCGAACTGGTTCGTGTCGATTTCAAGCGCCGAGACCCTGCCGATTTCGTCCTTCTTCTCGGCTGGCCTGATCAACCTGTTCGTGCCTTCGGGCGGCGGTCAGTGGGTTATCCAAGGCCCGGTGATGATGGATGCGGCGCAGAAACTGGGCGCTTCCATTCCGGCGACGGCATTGGCCGTGCAGATCGGCGATCAGTGGACCAACATGGTTCAGCCCTTCTGGTTGCTGCCGGCTCTGGCAATCTCCGGCCTGAAGCTCAAACACCTGATGGGCTATATGGTCATGGTGCTGTTCTACCTTGCGATTGTGTTCCTCGGGACCATCACGATCTGGGGTTTCATGACGGTAGGGGCATAAGAGCATGCCCTGGATGGTGGAAACCTATGACAAACCTGGATGCGCAGACCTGCGCATCCAGCTTCGCCCGGCCCATCTCGCGTTTCTGGAGGCCAATAAGTCTCTGTTGCTGGCCTGTGGTGCCAAGCTCGACGACGCTGGAGAACTGGCCAGTGGCGGGGTGTACCTGCTCGATCTCGAAAGCCGGAAGGATGCGCAAGCGTTCATCGAGCAGGACCCCTTTTTCCAAGGAGGTCTGTTCGAGAGGGTTTTCGTCACGCAATGGCGCAAAGCCTATCTGAACGGATTAAACACGCTAAACGAGGACTAAATGCTCTATCATGTTTCGATGACCGTCAATTTGCCGGTCGATATGGATCCCAGCGTTGCAGCAGAGATCAAGGCCCGCGAAAAAGCCTATTCTCAGGATCTTCAGCAGCAAGGCATCTGGCGTCATATCTGGCGGATTGCTGGCCTGTATGAAAATGTCAGCATTTTCGATTGTCGGGACCATGCCCATCTGCATGACGTTCTGATGGGGTTGCCGCTTTATCCCTATATGGACATCAGCGTCATGCCGCTGTGCCGCCATCCGTCGTCCGTGCGTGGAGACGATACATGATCTCATACGCCCGCCGCACGGCCGTCATAACAGGCGGCAGTTGCGGTATTGGCGCGCGGATCACAGCGCGCCTGAAAGCCGACGGGTTCCGCACCATCGTTCTTGATATTGCCAAACCGACGACCTATCCGGACCGGTTTTACGAGGTCGATCTCAGCGATGCAGAGGCCACCAAGGCGCTTTGCGATGAGATTGCCGTCGAAGAAGAGGTCAACTGTCTCGTCAACAATGTCGGTATCGTGAAACCGGCTTTGCTTGAGGAGGTTGAGACCGCCGATTTCGACCGGCTGATGCATCTCAATCTACGTCCCTCCCTGCTGTGTGCACAGGCTTTTATGCCCGCCATGAAAGCTCTGGGCGGTGGGCGGATCGTGATGAACACAAGCCGCGTGACCAAGGGCAAGACCCTGCGCACCCTCTATTCGGCGACCAAGGGCGCAGCGCAATCCATGGCTCGGACATGGGCGCTGGAGCTTGGGCAATATGGCATAACCGTCAATTGCGTGGCGCCGGGGCCGATTGCGACGGAGGCGTTCTGGAAAAACAATCCGCCGGAGGCCCCCCGGACGAAGGAAATCATTGAAAACATTCCTGTGAAACGTCTCGGGACAGGGGATGATGTTGCCAATGCGGTGTCATTCTTCTGCGCGCCCGAGGCGGGGTTTGTCACCGGTCAGACCCTGTTCGTCTGTGGCGGTGTCACGGTCGGCTGACCCGGAAGGTTTTTTTGATGTGAAACAGAGAAAGGCCGCCTTTCGGGGCGGCCTTTCTCATGTGCGGTATCGGGATCAAGCGCCCAGATGCGCGCGTAGCAGAGCGACGAATGCCTCCGGCTGTTCGACGCAGGGCAAATGCCCCGCATTGTCGATCTCATGGAAGCTCGCGTGTTTGATCCCGGAGGCGGTTTCTTTGACCAACGCGGGCGGAGTCGAACTGTCCTGCGCACCGGCGATGACAAGGGTCGGTTGTGCGATGTGGGCAAGATCCTCCCGGAAATCGGCATCCCGCAGCGCGCCGCAAACCTGCGCATAGCCTTCCGCCGGGGTGCGTTCCAGCATTGTTTTCCACATCGAGAAATCCTCGGTCGTCTGGTAGCTCGGGGCAAACCAGCGGGACAGGATCGCTTCGCCAATCGCTGCAATCCCCTTGGACAGTACGGTCTCGATGCGCGGGTTCCACAGCTCCGGGGAGCCGATCTTTGCGGCCGTGTCGGACAGGACCAGATGGGTCATGTCCGTGCTGCGCCGCAAGGCGAGCCGCTGCATGATCAGCCCGCCGACGGACAGACCGATGCCGACGAAGGACGTAATGCCATAGTGATCCAGCAGCGTCTCGACATCATCCGCCATGGTTTCAATGCTCAACACGTCCCGCGCCTCACTGAGGCCATGCCCGCGCTTGTCCTGCCGCAGGATGCCCCATGTCTCGGGCAAAAGCGCGACAACGCGATCCCAGACCCGCAGATCCGTGCCAAGGGAATTGGCGAAAACCAAGGTCGGCGACCCTTCGGATGCGGCACGGTAGCCGTGATAAATCCCGGCGTAAGAGGTGAAATGTTCGTAGGTCAAGAAGGGCTCCTTCAGAGTAGCGTTTCGTCGAGACATGAGAGGAAAAGATCGAGAGCAGGGCTGTCATGGGTCTCCCGATACACAAGCGATATGTTCGCCTTCACATCGACATCTTCGAGCGGTTTGTAGATGACATTGGGGATATGGACGTTCTGGATCGAAGCGGGCACAACAGCCACTCCAAGCCCTGCCGCCACAAGGCTGACGATCGAGGCGAATTGTGGTGAACAATAGACGATATCGGGGGAGATCCCGGCCTGTGCACAGGCCTGATGCAATGCCGCCGCAAACCCGGTGTTGGGGGGCAGGTGGGTTGCGATGAAGGCCTCGTCTTTGAGATCGGTCAGCTTTACGGGAACTCCCGGGTTTGCCAACGGATGATCGAGCGGCAATGCCGCCCAAAGCGTTTCTTCGCACAGCGTGCGAGAGACGACATTGGCGGGCATGTCGGGATAAGGCAGACGGACAACGCCGACATCGAGATTACCTGCGGCCACCTCGGGGATTTGCTGATCAAGATCCATAAGGGTGAGGCTGAGCCGCGTGTCCGGGGCTTTCTCCCGGAACAGGCGCAACAGGCGGGTTAGAACCCCGTTGTAGGATGACGCCCCGATATAGCCCAAAGCAAGTTCACCGATCATCCCCTGACCGGTCTGCATCGCGATTTTTTCCGCCCGCGCGGCCTGACGCAGCACGGCGCGGGCCTCGGGCAGAAGAATACGGCCCGCAGGCGCGACACTCACCTTGCGCCGGTTGCGCTCGAACAGGATCGTGCCGATCGTCTCTTCCATTTGCTTAAGCTGCTGAGTCAGCTGGGGCTGAGAAATGTTCAGTCTTTCTGCGGCCCGACCGAAGTGTAACTCTTCGGCCAGTATAACCAGCAGCTCATAATGTCGAAGCAATAGCATTGCCAATAACTAGCCCTGTCTTATTTGTTTAAATGATATGACATTACGGTAGGGGAAGCCATCCCAAACGCGCAATAGGGCAAAGCGCAATGCGAAGCCGAGGCCCGCTTCACTCGCTGCGTTTTATAGGTGAGGGCGGCAAGGAAGATCACGGTCATAAGTAGCACAATCGTGGGGGCAGGGGCCCTGTCGATCCAGAAGCTGAGATAGGTGCCGCCGAGCATGGCGGCGAGGCAGATGGCAACGGCGAGGCCAAGCATTCGGCAGAAGCGTCGGGTGAGCAGAAAGGCGATGGCCCCCCGGCGCGATCAGCAAGCCGACGGCAAGGATCAGCCCGATGGCGGTGAGTGTTGCGACGATGGTGAGCGAGATCGCGGTCAAAAGCCCGCAATGCAACAGCCCGACAGGCAGGCCGGAGGCCCGTGCCTGTGCCGGGTTGAAAGCGTGCAGCATCAGGTCCTTCCATCTCAGCAAAAGTGCCGCAGACGCCACGAGCGCGATGGAGCCCGCGGTCCAGATGTCTTCTGTCCCGACCCCCAGCATGTTGCCGTAAAAGATGTGATCGAGATGCACTTCCGAAGGCGTCGCCACGAACAGCACGAGGTCCAGTCCGAACATGCCGAAAAAGACGACGCCCATGACGGTGCCCTGTTTCATTCGGCCGTTTTACGACAGGTATCCGGTGGCAAGCGCCGTCGCCATGCCTGCGGCGAAAGCTCCAAAAATCAGGGGCAGACCAAGGATATAGGCCAACACGCCCCCCGGCAGGATCGCGTGGCTGATGGCGCCTCACATAAGAGCCCAGCCCTTGCGCACCAGAAAACAGGACAACAGCGCGGTTGGCACAGCGACGAGGATGCAGATCAGGAAGGCGTTTTGCATAAAGCCAAACTGAAACGATATGAGCAGGGTGTCGATCATTCCGACACCTCTTCCGCAAGCGCCGCACGAGCTTTGGCTTTTGCGGCCAGAAGCCCGTGTTTTGGTGGGAAGGTGAAGGTCACAAGAAAGATCAGTGTTTGCAGGCAGATAATAATCCCGCCGGTCGCACCGTCGAGAAAATAGCTGAGATAGACACCCGCGAAACTTGTCAGCGTGCCGATCAGGACCGAGGTCACAATCAGACGCGAGAAGCGATCGCACAGGAGATAGGCGGTGGCCCCCGGTGTCACCACCATGGCGACGACAAGAAACGCGCCGACCGATTGCTGTACAGCTGTTTGGTCTGCCCCAGTTGAGTGGTCCGGTTTGACAGTTAGTGCATCGTGGGCCTCTGATCCATGGGCACGATGCTTTTGGGCGCTGGTGGGCAGTAGCCCAAAGAGCTGTGCGGGTGCACTGTGTTGTAATGCTGACGCCCGCGCTCGATCAGGATCTGGGCTTCTCTCAGTGAATAGAACACCTCCCCATCCAGCAGTTCGTCGCGAAGCCTGGCGTTGAAGCTCTCCACATGTCCGCTCTCCCAAGGCGACCCCGGCTCGATATAGGCCGTTTTGGCACCCTCCGCCTCAATCCAGTTGCGCAGCTTGGTCGCGATGAATTCCGTGCCGTAGCACGTCGACAGAGTTGAGCTTACGTTCACCAGCGCCTCCCGGGTGAATTCATCGACAATGTTGAGCATGCGGTCGGCCCGCCCGTCCGCCGTCCGGTCCTGCACGAAATCATAGAACCAGACGTGGTTCGGCCGTTCGGCCCTCAGCCGGACGCAAGAGCCATCCGCCCGCCAAAGCCGTCCACGTTTCTTCTGCTTTTGTGGGACCTTAAGCCCCTCGCGTCGCCAAATCCGCTCGACTCGCTTGTGGTTTACGCACCATCCCGGCTGGTGCAACAAACCGGTGATCTGGCGATAGCCATACCGTCCGTATTTGCGTGCCAGTTCGGTGATGTCGGCAGTCAGCAGGGCTTCATCCTGACGACCGAGCGGGATCTTGCGTTGGGTCGACCGATACTGCCCTACTGCCCGACAAGCGCGACGCTCGGAAACACCCAGTTCCTGCCGGACATGGTCGATGCACTGGCGACGACGCGAAGGGCTCAGTAGTTTCCCTTTGCGGGCTCGGTCAGGATCGGCTTGTCGAGCGTCAGAACCGACACGGCGTGCCGGAGCCGCGTGTTTTCCTGCTTAAGCTCCTTCCGCCGCTTGAGCTGATCGCGGTTCATCCCGCCAAACTCGCGCCGCCAGCGGTAGTAGGTCTGTTGGGTCACGCCAATCTGGCGCACCGCATCGGCCAACTTCGCGCTTTGACCCTGCAAGGCCTCGACCTGACGCAGCTTCATGACGATATCTTCCGGCTTTTCGCGTTTGCCTGCCATCTCAGTAGTCCTCCATCATACGGGATAAACTATCCCAAAAGGTGGACCACTTCAGTGGCGCAAGACCAAACAACGAAAGCGAATAGAACAAAAACGGAATATTTAGACATTTTTTAGACTTTCAATTCGCAGACTGCGCGACTTCTCATAAGTCATTGAAAGTAAATGGAGGCGAAT
Organism: Celeribacter sp. SCSIO 80788; assembly: GCF_051054295.1. Lineage (GTDB taxonomy): Bacteria > Pseudomonadota > Alphaproteobacteria > Rhodobacterales > Rhodobacteraceae > Celeribacter. The sequence goes on from NZ_CP150482.1 coordinate 28,925, forward strand.
AGGAGAATCGAACTCCTGTACACGGATTTGCAATCCGTCTGGAATCATTGATTTTATTGCGTTTTGTTGTAAGCGCCCCCGTTTTGTTCACGGTCAGATATCAAATACTTACAGAGGGACTGTAAACGGTCTATCTGTAGGAATACAAGTTGGAGGCGCGCTATGAGTGAGTTGCGTCCCTTCCGCGAAATCCAACTGCAATGGCTCTCTCGGCTTGTGCAGGATCAAGAGTTAAGTCCGAGAGCGGTGCAGGTCGCCGCCTATATCGTGCTTGAACATTACAATCATCGACTTGGAAAAGCGTGGCCGTCATTCGAACGGATTTCTAAGGCGCTTGGAATTACGAAAAAGACCGTCCAGCGCGCGATCTCAGAGCTCAAAGACAAGTGGTTTGAGATCACGCACGGGAACGGCCTTAAACATTCGACAGAATATGTGCCTAGCAAGCAATCACATGCTGCGGCCCAAGAATTACGCGAAATTCAGGAGGGTGAAAAGCGGGACAATATTGTCTCCCTTCGAGATCGAGAAGGGGGACAGAAATGTCCCAAAAGGAAGACAATTTTAGCCTCCAAAGGGAGGCAGAAATGTCCCCCAACTAAAGAGAAAGAACCAAAAGAAGAAAAAAATAGGTCAGATGTCGGCAAGGACGCTGTGGAAAACGAGCTGCATTTTGTTCCAAGCGGTATTTGTTTCGCACGAGATTGGAGCGACCGTCTCGAACAACATCAGTTGGAGCGGTTGGACCGCCTGCTGCCCGAAGAGCGCTTTGAAGGAAAACGTGGTTTCTGGCTTCCTGCGTTGAGGCCCGCGACGCGCGGCTCAGAGGTTTGGCGCAGTCAACTTCAGACGATACGCCGACTTGTGGCGCTTCATGCTGGGACGCCCAGTCCTCAAATGCGGGTGGCAGTGTGATGGTTAAGAACCAAGAGGCGGGGTCCAGTTCTCCGATTGCGTTTCAAACACGCTCAAAGATCCATGCCTATCGCGTTTGTCTTTGGTTCGGTGGCTTTGGCCCGAGAAACGGGTTTCGCAGTCTGACCCGCATTTTAATATTCGCGATGGCACTCACCTTGCTCGTTGCCGGCCTATGGCTGCTGTTCCGCTGGGAGGATGTGTTGATCTGTGGCTCCTCAGTAGACATTTGCCTGCTGCAATCCGGGTTGCCCGGGGCGTTGGTCTGGATCGGGGTTTCCGGCGTGCTGTGGAGCCAGTTTGTTGCTCTGGTTTTGGAGCCCTACGCGAACACTTTGAGCATTTCACAAGAACTAACAGCGCATGCGCGTCACGTGGCGGGGGCTGCTGCGCTCGTGCTGGCAGATCTTCACGCGCGTGAGGGCGCTGACGCTCAAGCCGCTTTCTGGCGGGCGTATGCCGCCAGTCATCCTCTTTCCTAGTTAGAATTTTATGGAGAAAACCATGAAAACATTGCTTTCAACCGTTGTGGCTTTGGGGTGCTTGGCCGGGCAAACGACATTTGCCCAGGGCGTTCCTGTGATCGACGCCACCAGCCTCGCCAATCAGAAACAACAGTTTGCGCAAGAGATCGCCCAATTGGTCAAGGAGTACGAGCAAGCCGTTCAGCTCTATGACTCAATCAATGGCGTGACCGAAATGGACGACATTGTGAGCCTTTTGAACGACGCCGAAGTGCGGGAAATTCTCGGAGCAGACGCCCAGAAGATCGCAACAGCGTTTGACCTCGATCTGGATGATCTCACGGGCGATCTGTCCGCGACGGCTCAAAAATTCGAAGATTTCGCGGCCATTACAGACGGGGACATTTCGTCGGATGACTTTTACGCGCAGGAAGTCGCGCGCATACGCAACAGCACCAGCCGCAAAGGCGCGGTGGCAGAACGGATTGTCGCCGTTTCTGATCAGCGTCTTGAGGGGTTGGAGAAGCTACGCCAGAAAATCGGCTCTGTCTCCACACAGAAAGAAGTCGATGCTCTGAACGCTCGTATCGCCGTTGAGCAAGCCATGCTTCAGAACGATGCCGTGCGCATTCAAGGCATGGCAATGCTTCAGGAGGCCCAACTCGAAGCCGAAGACCGGCGCGCGACTGAAATCCTCCTCCAGATCAGCGAAAAGAACCTCTCAGATTTCGACACTTATTTCGGGGACTAAGCCATGAAACAGATTCTTCTATTTGCGGCTTTGGTCGCTCTCAGTGCCTGCAAAGACGATGTGAAGGAAGCACAGACTGTCCAATATTACGTCGATCACCCGGAAGCCCGGCAAGAGATGATCGACGTGTGTGAGGTCAAAGACGGCTCCGAGCTTGATGCCGACTGCGTCAATGCCCGCGACGCCCTGCTCTCAGCCACAAGCGCAAAGAACCTCGAAGACCTAGACAAGTACTTCGGCGACACATCCAGCGGGGATTGGGTATGTGGCAGAACACCTACAGCGATTTTATCACCACGACGACGGAGGTTTCTTCAAGCATCGCAGGCTCGATGTCTGGCGCATTGAAGGAGCCCTTGTTCGCCGCCATGACGATTTACATCATCCTCTATGGCTGGGCGGTCATACGTGGATCGATCCAGGAACCTGTCATGGATTTCATGTTCAGAGCCATGAAAATGCTCGTGGTCTGGACCCTTGTCGTGAGCGCCGGAGAGTACACGTCTTGGGTTGGCAGCACGATCACATCCGGCGTGCCAGAATTCATCGATCAACTGGCCGGGGGTCACGGGGGCAACAAGATCCCCGCAGATGCCATCTTCCGAGAAAGTGGCCGAATGGCCGAAGAGGTCCAGAAATTTTACGCTTCGCAAGGAGTAAGCGGGAAAATCACAGGCGCGCTTTATTGGGCCATCATGATGGGGGCTGGGACTGTGGTTGCTGCGATTGTGTTTGCTGTGTCGCTCTTGGTCACGCTTGGGTTGACGATGATGGCTTCAATTGGGCCTCTGTTCATCGCTTTCGCGCTGTTTGATTTCTCGCGTGGATGGTTTTTCTCATGGCTGGCGCAAATCCTGAATTTTGGCGTTCTGAAGCTATTGGTCTATGTGCTCGGACTTGTCCTGATCGCAATGCTGCAAAATGCGGTGGAGCAAAGCTCTGTGCTGTCGGCCGGTGCCGCTATGTTCTTTTTTATCGGCATTCTTACCGCATCGTTTTTCATGTTCTTCCTGCTGCCTTCGCTTGCTTCAGCTTTGTCTTCCGGGGCGCATGCCTCGACCGGCATGGCGCAACGCTGGACTGAACGGCAACTCGGTTTGTTGTCGAATAAAAACGGTGGTGGTGGAGACGGCGACAGGGGCAATGCCGGGAGTGCGAGTAAACGATGATGCATCCCGACCTTCATGAACTGCATGACTGGCCTGAGTACGGACCTAGAGACCCAGAAATTGCCAATCTCGTCAGGCGGCTCGCATTCGATCACCAAATGCGGGTCGCTGAGATTGAGCAGATTTTAAGAAACGCTTTGAGTACGCATCTCAGCCGACTTGAAGCTCTAAAGCCCAAAGGAGGCCCACAATGAAGATCGTTTCCACCACTTATCTTGCCAAGAACCGTTTGAAGGTTTTGGCATATGCATGGAAAAAGCCGGTTGGGATAACCCGATATGGAGTTTTGAGCTTCGTGCTTATGAGCACGACTGAGTACGAGCGTTTGGCCGGTGTGCGTGTGTCTACTCTGTTAGGGAGAGAGCAGGGGGACGCCGACCAAGAATAATCCATTGTGCATAGAGGGAAATCTCAACACATGTTTTATTGTGCAGCGCTATGGGCGGATGTTGTTGAAAAATTCGGCTGAAATCGCCGATTTTGGGGCTCGTCGTCGTTGAGCCAGGCCGTTGCATTCGGGCGATTGCCCGTTCCTCCGCCTCAAGGCGGTATGATGGCCGTTCAGCTCATGCTGCGGCCTCCTGTTTGATGCTTCGCGGGCGTAGCTTCGCGAGCTTTCGGAGGTTCTGGGCGATGGCGGCGAGCAGGAATTCGTCCTTGGCGCCATTTGGTCCGCGTAGCCGCAACCGTGTCAGACCAAGGATGCGCTTGAGGTGTGCAAAGAGCATCTCGACCTTTTTCCGCTTGTCGCGTGACACCTTGTAGGCCCTGGTCTTGCGGCACTCCCTCGCGAACTCGCGCGCCTCTTCATGGGGCTCGCGCGTGACATATCGGGCATCGGCTTTCGGGCAGCAGATATCCTTGGATGGGCAGACCTGGCAGGTCGCCTTCAAGGCGCGGTATTTCTTCCGCCCACCAGTGTCCTGCCCCCGGGCCGGATCGGAATAGTTGCGTCTGAACTGCTTGAGGGCATGGCCTTCAGGGCAGATATACTGATCATTCTTCTCATCCCATTCGAAGTCCGAGCGGGAGAACGTGCCGTCGGTCCGTTCAGATTTGTCGATCACCGGGATGAAGGGAATGATGCTGCGCTTCCCGACCAGCCAACCAAGGTTCTCGGCATTGCCGTAGGCCGTGTCGGCGGCCAGCCAATCCGGCCGGATGCCAAACCGCTTTTCCGTCCTGTCGAGCATGGTGCGCGAGGCCCCGACTTCGGCTTGGCGGATCGCCTTGTCGCCTCGACATCCATGATCACCGCGCACTTGGTGTCGATCAGGTAATTGGTGGCATAGGCGAAATAGGGGCGGCTTTCCTCGGCACGGGTCCATTGCGCTGCCGGATCGGACTTGGCCACGAACTTGGGCTGGACAGGCGATGCAGCCCCGAAGGCGGCGTCATCCAGTGTCTCCAGATATTCATGTGCCGCCCTGTTGCCGGCTTCCCGCGCGGCCTCGGGACTCCAGTCTTCCGCCGCGATGGACCGGACCTTGTTGGCATCGGCGGAGATCAGGCTGGCATCGACGGCAAAACCCTCTCCGGCGACCAGGTCCTCCTTCAGGCAGCGCTCCACAGTGGCTTCGAAGACCTGCCGCAGAAGACCGCTATCCCTGAACTTGCCGTGGCGATAGCGGGAGAAGGTCGAGTGATCCGGGACATTGCCTTCCAGACCCAACCGACAGAACCAGCGATAGGCCAAGTTCAGATGAACCTCGTCACAGAGACGACGCTCCGAACGGATCCCCATGACATACCCGATCACCAGCATCCGGATGATCAGTTCCGGATCGATCGAGGGGCGACCAAGATGGCTGTAGAATGGGCGCAGCATATCCCGCAGGCTGTCCCCATTCAGGGACAGATCGATCTCTCGCAGCATGTGGTTCGCCGGGACGTGCCGCTCCAGATCGAAATCGTAAAACAGCTGCGCTGGTGCTTCTTGCCTGCCCATCATGCCGAAATCCTCCCATCCCCTCATAGTTGAGTGAATCGAAAGACTTGCCGCAGCGCAACAAAGACTTTTTCAACAGCATCGACGGAGAGCAGACCTTCGCTGCGGTTGCAGCTATACTTTCCCAACCCCCACATAGCGGACATTGAGACATCGGTTCTGCCTACATCTTCTCAACCAAATCCATTAGTCTCAGGTAACGATGATCCGCCCTTAGATCGGGTGCTGCTTCGCTCACCAATACGAGTATTTTCGGTAATTCGTATGGAGTTCGGCTCAGAACCTTTGGTGTCACAGAATCGAGAAGATCAAGGGTTTCCTCTGGGAACTGCGTAGTGATTGGTTCGTCTTCGCCAATCTTCCGAGTAAATCGGTAGAACGGATTGCGGTCAGTTTCGACCGGGACCAGGAAACGCTTAACGGAGGCGTACACCACTGGAAAACTGGTTCCAGTATCGTCAAGCATGTTGATCCATGACGAGACCAACGACGCAGTGCGATAGATGCGTTCTCGCGGCCACACTTCATTCAAGAAGGGCGCGACCAGTCTCTCCCAACCGTTGTCGTTCCCTTGGCCGACTTGTCCCAACCACCAAACAAACCGATTGCGTGTGTTATCGGACATTTCTCTCAAGACGCGTCGCATTTCTTGCTTTGTCAGCCCGTCGTCGTCATCACGCTTAAAGATGTACATCCACCCCAACCATTGGGTGATGACCTTTGCCAGATCGCGATCCCATTTCTGGTTCTCAACCCATGGCACGGCCTGCAGTAAAAATGGCTTAACTAGGACTGCCAGAGGTGGCCACGGAACTCGATTGCTACACAGGAACCCATTCCAAGCTGGTTCAGCGGCGGTGTGATCGAACGCCAGCATAGGAATGAGGCGATGCTCGACCCAGGCTGGATCAACGTACATCAACCAGTTCAGCTTGCTGAAAGTGATTGAAACAGCATGGTCGGAACCTTCACCCGGTGACGCGAAAAGGCGCTCAATGCGGTTCTTGATGTAGTCTGGGATCAGCGAGTTTTGTTCCTGCTTTTCACCAGGTACGGCATGGAACAAAGCCTCTGCACACATTCCTAGAGGCCCGTTAATGGCATGTTGGTATGTACGACGTGATCGGGGGACGACCTCACCGCCGCGGCTTATCTCTCCGATCCCGCTCTCGGTGGCATTGTCACCACCGCTGACAACGCCGTCTACGACATTATCAAACACAGCCCAAGTAAGCTCGTCATCAAAGTCGATCAGCTTTGTGATGTTCTGTTCGAGCCACCGACAAATAGTGTGCCTCAGTCCCACTATCACAGAATGAGGAAGGCGCCTAAGACGGTGGAGAAATAACCTTCGGAGCCTCGGGGTGATATCGTCAGGCAGCGCATTGATCATGGCTGACCAAAACTCTTGTGGGTAATCATTCTCTCTGGCTGCAACCGACAACGCAGACAGAGCTTTGCGTGGGTTTGTTTTCACCAGACCCGTAAAGGGGCGCTTCTCAGTGAAACTACCAAAATCTCGCTGGAGGTCCTCTTTTGCACGCGGAATGATTTCATCAACTGAAAGGTCAACCACAGCATCTGGTGTCTCATCCGTACCTACAAAACCGACGTGGGACCCCTGTTCTGTTACAGTGGAGGTAGCCCATCCGTCACTCCAGTTCTCAATGCGATCTATGACAGCAGCAAGACGTTCACTTTGATTTCCTTCAAGTTCACATCCCTGCATTTCCAAGTAGCGAGCATATCTTGCGACAAACTCGTCACGCCTGCTCGGATACACTTCATCAGACCAGTAGCTTTCTTGGTCTGGTCCGCTGAGAAGCCGTTCGCCCAGTTGATAGCGAAGCGGTTCTGGAAACGCGGACCACCTGTCAACCAGCAAAAAGATCAGTTCTCTTACTACATCAATGTCCCAGAAAATTTCTTGACGAAGCGCAAGAACACGCTTTCCTACTTCTTCAGGCCCGAACAAGTCTTCTTTTGACAGAGCGTAGAGGACCAGTTTTCTGAAGAAAAAATGGTCCTCAATTGGCCACGTCAGGAAATGCCCCAGTGCAATATCCGGCGCCGCCTTTATTAGTCGTTCAAACAATTCAACGAAGAACGTCATCGCGTCGGCAGCTTCGTTGTGCCGATCGTCCCCATCCACCTCACGATCAGGGTAACAGGTTGGCGTGACAAAATAGATCGAACCAACATCTGACAGCATCCCTGAAGTGGCCTTCATCGCGTCTTCGAATAGGCCAAACACCTGAGGAAGCATTTCGTCAGGCACTGTCAGATCATCGTTATGGCGTTCTAAGAACTTCACTTCGAATTGTCCCAGATGACGAAGTTCTATGTCCGGCCAGTCTACTGCAGGAGGACGAGCACCTGCTAAACTATAGGGTGGTTTGATATTCAATTTCGGTGCAGCAACACGACCAAACTCACGCAGAACGCTCGGGGACCAACCTTCATTTGCAACGCGTCTCTTCAGATCAAACCAGCCGCCATCCCATTCGCTGTTCCGAGGGTCCTTATGATGATCAATGATCAAGCTCCAAATGTGCCGAGCTTTGTTATCAAGTTCCTTTTTCTGATCTAGGCGCCATTCGATGTGGTTCAGCAAACGCGGATGCAAGCCATTCTGCTTAATGGCCCACCAAGCAATAACAGGGCTGGAAAGATGATCCCCGATCCATCTCAACAAATGCCATAAACGTGGTGGGACGCTGGTGCGGCCGTCTGGTGTCCTGCCATCAAGTCGATGTGCATCGGTTGGGTTTTCATCACCATGTCGCCACGACAACAAAGTTTCGTTGAAGATGCCGCGACGGTAGTCCTCATCGGTTAGATTCTGAAGATCATCATCCAATCCGTATGCCGCATTCGGTTCAAAGGCTTCGGCATTATCACCATAGCCGCTGACCCGCTTCGCCGATCGAATGAAACCGCTGAATACACACACCCATTCCGGGTGTGTTGGATGTTCAGCATCGGCCAACAGTTTTGCACCATGTACGGAGCGCACAACATGCGCGACCTGACCTCGTTGGAACGGCTGCAGTGACTTAGGGTCCTGCTCGGTGGTTGCAATGACCGCCCTTCGCCAGCTCCTAGGATCGTCTGCACGAGCTGCCCAAGCTTCCATGGTCTGCCAAAGGTCTGGGTGATCGGAGTAAGCAATTGCCGTGACGCCACGATCACGCCACTTGGCTTCGATGTCTTCGGGTGCGCCTTTGTCGAAAGCGTAGATTCGCGTGCGATCAAACTGCCCATCATGGTTCAAGCCCTGCAGCAAATATTTGATCGGTGGATCTTCAGCTTGATAGCCGACCAGCACCACCGTGTAATGCTCTAGTAGATTGCGTATGAAATTCGTGGCCCAAGCTTCCGAAAGGTATGCGCGACCGAAATCAGCACTGCTTAATACATACGGGTGCTGTTCGGCATCTTCGTTGGCGAGCCGTCCATGGAGATAGGTGACTCCCTCAACCGAACCTCCGAATGCGAGGTCAGGGAAGGCAGGAGGTTCAAATGTTGGCAGTTCACTATCTAGTTCAAAAAGAAGGTCGAAGTTGGTAGTAACGATCTGTGTCACACCGTTAGGACTGGTTGAGATGCGTTTGACCAAGCTATGGTGATGACCAACTGGACCGCTTCCTGCCGAAGCCTGAAGGCGTTCCGTGACAAGAGCATTCACCTCATCGCGTCCGTACTCCAAGTGAAGCAGATTGAAGATTTGATCCAGCGGCATGTTTGTGCTTGTCGGATCGTCAATCCAAGGTTGGAACGCCCGCATGATTTCGGACTCCTCAGGTGGATCAAGGAAGTCGATAACATGTTGAGTCAGGCCGACGAAGCTCGGCATACCTGATGGTAATGAAACACCAGCGCCGCAAAGGAAAACAACCCGGCCCGCATCACTGCGTTCGAGCAAGACATCAGGGATGATTGGACCGTTTGCATGAAATCTCATTGGTTAGTGCGCCGCTTTCGCTTTATCCAGCTACTAGATGGAGTAATTTACTTATTGCAGGCGCTGGCTACCAAGTCGATTACTGTCCACGCGCTCATGGTTTTAATTCTAGTGGCGCTTCAAATGGCTGCTTCGGCGAAGCCGCAACGCAGCGACCAATTCGGGGGTGCGAGGCAGCTTTGGGCCGTTAGTTGCGTCTGTTACCGGCCCAAACCGGTCGTTAGCGAACAAAATTTTCTCCGCAACGCAGCGTTCTAAAAGCAGACACCCAGTTCTTTGCAAGAAAGGGTTACAAGTCTAGAAACATGGCCAAAGTGGTAGCAGAAAAGTAGTGTTGGCAAATGTACACTCTAAATGACTTTAAAACGTTGAGAATGAATTTTCGAACCTGCCTAGTGCGTTCTGATACGGCCGATCCGCTGATTTGTGGGCTCTATGAGTGCGAAAATGCCCCTGGAGCAGTTGAGTTTGAGTTTGACGACGGAAGTTCCGAAATTCACGTGGCTGAAGCGTGCAACGTTGCCGCAGTTGTCAACTCGGTTGACCGTATTCTTTCATTGCCCCGATCAACTGTTGCCTGTGAGGACCTTGCTGAAGTGCTCTTGCTAAGACTCGACGTGCTTCGTGAATATGTACGCGATCTGATACCAAGCGATCAATATAGAGAAACAGCCCATGAACAATTGATAAGGTGTTGGGCCGGGTTCTTAAAGCATCCGCGCGGATTTGTTCTAGCTCACCGTTGCGTAATGGATTGGGGTGATATTGAAGACGCGTTAGTTTTGGATGGCGATGCTGTTGTTGCCTTCAGCAAGCTAGGCAGTAACGCAAAAAAGGATGCAGAAAAGGACAAGTTCCGCAATAAACCTGTAAAGGTTGCCCTCCCAACCAGCGAGCAAATCATGAGTTTTTTTCATGATTGTAAATCGCGTATGGAGACGGCGATAGAATTGTACAAGTAGTCTTAGTTGACGAGGCAAGGCTTGTTCGGCCCTTTGCGGACATTGGACATGTCCTTCGGTGGTTAGCCCCAGTTCGGCATTGCTGACATTCGAGTAGCGCCGGACTAGGGTCATTGGACGGCAAACGATCGGAACTACATATGAGCTTGACAACGCAACGGCAGGGGCAGCTGGGTGTAAACGTAGTTGAGAGGATCGTTCTCGGTTCTTGGCAGGCACGCTGGCAACCCATCGAAGCTCACAACGACGACGCCGTTGACGGCCTGATATTTCTTGAAAGTGGTGGTGAGCTTTCCGGTGCAAATCATCTTTGCACAAGTGAAGTGCGTAAAAGCCAAGTCCCGCAAAGACGGAATGCTTGCCATTCCAATAGCTGCTGAGCAGCTCACCCGAAATTTGGCTGCTTGGCGCAGGGTCGTCGGAGCTGCAATAGTAATCTTAGTAAATCCAGATGACCTGAGCGCACGGTGGGTTAACATCAAGCCCGAAGAAGCCACGACATCATCGCAAATATTAGTTCCAGAAGACCAACCATTCGATTCTCATGCAAAACTGAAAATTCGCCAACTCTGCGGAACGTTGCACCACGACCTGCAGGCGCAAAAAATACATACTTTCGCAGATGATTTCCCGCACCTACGGAGCAAGGAGCACATTCAGAAATCGTCTCGGAGACTATATAAAGAGCTGGACGCAAAGCCCATATATATCGGAGTTCCGAGCCAACGTGTCCACTTTGATAGGGATGGTTGGCGACATATCACTAGACCTGACCGAAGCCAGCTTTCAAAATACCAGAGTTTTGTTCTTCTAGGAGCAGCTCGAGAAATACTAGAAAATTGCTCGAAACCACTGTCGGACCTCTACAGCGGCAAGACCGACGACAAGCAGTACATTTTCTTCCAGCTTGATAGCATGGTAACGTTTCCGTTTCGGCAAACCGGCCTCGTTCGGATTGTCTTGCGAGGGTTATCGCAGGAACCAGCTTCGAAGCCGAATCTGAAGTTTTGGACGATATACGAGCCGCGGCGAAAGCATGATGGTCTAGGCGTGCAGGAACCACGACACCCATAAATGCATATTGCCAATGAATTGACGCTTGTTTTTCAATAGCGCTGCCGCTCAACGCAATTGATAATGCGCATCGCCTGTCCAGAGATCTGCAAGCCAGCCCCGGCCCGCTCTCTCTCAAAAGGGCCGTAGGGACGGGGCTGGCGGCGCTTGAAGCCGGTGCCGCCCCACCGAGGTGCTGGATGTGCCAAGCCAAAATAACATAAAGTTTTCGCACGGCTCTTTACTTAGTTTCCTCGTCAAGCCACCCGTTCATCACGCTATAGATGCAGAGTTGCTGAACTGTCCAAACGCAGTTGTCGTCATTCGGCATCGCCACGTCGCCGCTATCGGTATAGCGAATGACCAAAAGGTCCAATTCACCCTCGACCGTCTCGCACAACGTCTTCGCTTTCACCCACACCCGCGCATCGCAGCGGGCAATTGTAGAATACCGGATTCTCCGAAACTCGAACTGCTCAAGTTCGACAAGTTCGGCCATGTTTCGCATTTCGCCAGCCATCTTTTTGATGGGCTTATTTGTGAGGTTCACGGCACACTTGGCCATCTTGCCATAGTTCTTTTTCTGCCAGCCGGATAGGAAGTCAAAAACAGCCTTTTCCGGGCTTGTCTCGTCCAACGGTTCATAGAAGGGGCCTTCCTTCTCAAACGGCTCAAACGCCTCGATTTGCCGTTTGTCGGCTTCGGTCTTTCTGACTTGTGCCAGCGTGTCGGACAAAGAAATGTTAGCCTTGCGCTCCGCTTCCGCCTTCCGTTCCTCTTCGGAAGACTTGTCAATCGCCCAGTCCACCAGCGCCATCATTAGTAGCCACGCCTTGGCGCAGACGGTCTTGTTGGCATAACCCAGTGACCGACCGTGAATGATCTTGTGCCGCTCGGGCATAGTCATTTCGTCATCACGCGACTTGTAGGCTCCCTTCTTCAACTGCCCTATTAGCGCAGGAAGCCCCGTTGGATGACCAACCACGGAATCAAAAGCCGTGAGGTTCGCGCCCTCCGCAAAGGGGCTGATGCCCGACACGTCCGATGCAAAGCCATCGCAGGCGATCAGGATCAGCGGAACCGCTGCGAGGTAACGTTCTTCAAGATACAGTTTCAACGCTTCCCGCAACTGGTCATCGCGCAACATTGCCTGATGAAAACGCCGCGCACGGGTGATCGCGAAAAGCTCAATGTTCTCTTTCGTGAACCAATCGACAAGCACGCGCTCGGCTTCATCGTCTTTACCGGCATCGTGAAGTTCCAACGCGGATTTCATCACGTCCACAGCAAGGGCTGAGCCGACGGCAACCCAGCCCTTGCTGCCGAATGCGGCGTTGAAGAGGTCCGGCAAGTCCAGAATGGTTGCCTGCTGTGCGATGTCATCCACCTGTGACTTGAAGTCCGTGAACGCTTCCCGTTTGATTCCGAGCTTGCCCAAAAAGCCGACAACCGCCCCAATCACCTTAAGGGTTGGCAGCAACGCCTTCATTTCCTTAGCAGCAGGATTATCTGCGACTTTCTGCTTTGTTTTGGGGGTGCTCATCGCGGCTTTTTACAAGAAGAATTCTAACGAGATCGCTACATGAACCATTGCTCGACTACCCGTTAAGACTTTCGAAGCGCTCCACGAAACCCAATACTCTCCAATATCCCGCTCTCGTAGCGCGAGCGATCGAGAACTTCTCCGCCGCAAGTGTGGAAATGCACCTAGAAACAGAAATGACAGCCGAGGCTTTATTAGAATAATTCATGCGAAGGGTTTCTCGCAATATTTGGTGTAAGCCGATTGGAAATGAAAATGGTGTCGGTATTTATATTATAAAACTACAGTCAAATTAATTAACGCGAATGTATGCCAGCGTAAATTATCCAACAACCAACAGCTCACTCGACTTCCCTCGGTGTGCGGATTTCCCTGCAATCACACTTTGACGCCACAGTTTTTTGTGTTCTCCAAAGTCCGCATAAAGCTCTCGGATGCTTTCATGATCGGCATTTGTCATAGCAAATGACGCGCCTCTCTTTGCGGCCCTCTCAAGCGCGGCACGCAGTCGGATTTGATCTTCCCACGCAAAGATGTTTTGATTGTATTTGACGAAGCCATTCATGTTGTGGCGAACTGTATAGGGCGGGTCAACAAATACGAAGTCACCGCAACCCGCCTCATCTATGGCGTCCTCAAAATCACGATTGACAATTCGCGCTTCCTTCAAAGCCACTGACCACTCCCTAAAATTATCCGTTTCAAATATTACGGTTTTTTTCGTGCCGATAGGGACGTTGAATTGGCCCTTCAGGTTTTCTCGGTACAAGCCATTCCAACAAGTGCGGTTTAGGTAGAGAAACTGGGCGGCTCGGGTAACGGGCGTCCGACACTTTTTGCCACGCATATGATAATAGTAGTCGTAACAGTGCTCGCGGGCATGGGAGCGCATATATTTTTCAAAAAGCGCATGTTCATCGCGGACCACGACATACAACTCGATCAAGCGAGCGTTTGCGTCGCTAAGTACCGCGTTTTGCGGGCGGTTCTCAAAGAATGCTGCACCACCACCTAAGAATGGTTCGATATAGCGCCCCGGGAAGTCGGGTAGCGAAAACTGTCCGCTCTCGAAAAGCCAACGCTTCCCTCCTGCCCACTTTAGGAACGGTTTGAGGCTCGGTCGTGTCATTCTGGAACCTTTGGATCAACTTCGGTTCGCAGCCATTCGACGAACTCCAGATCCTCATCAGTATAGGTCTTGAGCTGGTTCTTATGGGCGGCGATGTTCCGTAGCTCATTAAACGTTTGGATCCATCCAAGATAGTACTTTTGCCCCGCCCGCTCCTCCGGACGTGGGTTTTTGAAGACATGTTCGAAATGTGACCAGTTGTTCGACTGCTTCACGATCTCGGCAAGATCGACGATATTGAGGTAGGCTTCCTTGGGCTTGCGGCGTGTTTTGTCGTTCTGTTGAGCCTTGAAAGCATTCGTGCGGATACGATCACTTTGAACCCCAATCTCCCAGAACGCCGGCTCATCGCTTGCGAGCCGATGCGTACCATGTACAGCCTTAAGTGTGTTGATGACACAGTTAGTCAGCCGTTCGGCAAGCTTCATGAGGAATTGATTCACCTCGTCAATCTTCTCAGAATTGCTTTGCTCGGACCAACGTTGGAACTCGTCAGTCCCAAAGTCCGCATGGGCGTCAGCCAGAATTTTCATTAGATGGTAGCTATACTCCTTGACACCGCCTTCCCCAAAACGCCGCGAGAACCGCAATTTGACTTCTTCGTTTGATGCGGTCGAAATAAAATCGAAAATAGGTTGGCAGAAATCTACTAGGTACTGCGCGAATAGATCGGGCTTGAGAAGGTAAAAATCTAGGCCCTTCTTGTGGCTAAGATAGGTAACTACTTCTGCGATCAATACTAGATGGGCGCGTATGCCTGGATTAACCGCCACGTATGCGTCACGACCCGCCTCCCACCGTTCTGGGTTTGCCTGCCTTACAGCTTCGAAGTAAACATTTAGTACTGTCGATGCCCGTGCCACTGTCTGCTCGTCCGTTGCTCCAGATAATGGTCCGGGCGCCAGAGTGGTTCCGGCAATCTTGCCAACTAACCCAGAGCGACGTATGCCGTTCACAACTTCGGACACTGTAAGGTTCTGGCTAGGTTCTGGCGGCACGCCATGGGTTGAAAAACGGCGTGCAAGCGGGCTTGTCTTGTCAGTGTTCAGGGAACGAACAACCGCCGAGCCAAGTGCGGACAGCGCCGTTGAAGGATCGCTATCGCCCATCCGTATATCTGCCAACAAGCTAACAAGAAGACTCTTTGGAACACTTTTTTGCTTGTGGTTAATTGTGATGAACAAGTCAGCCTCTTTCTGAACAGACATCCTTTCAAACGCGAGCACGAAAAGACTTTGATCGAGGAATTTGTCATCTAGACGAGAAAACCCGTAAAGTCTGTGCTGCCCGTCGATGATCCATGCAGATCGATACTTTGGGGGGAGGGTGAGCCAGCCAAATTTGATGTTAGCGTCGGTATTTTCTGCGTTTGATATCAAGTCAAATCGCGGAGTGTCCGAGAAATTAACCAAAACGTTCGTTGGGAAATAGCCACCTTTCTCTATGAATGATCCAATTTCTTTTATCCGAGATGATGAAATCATTCTTTGATAAGCGGGCCTTCCGTCTGGATGATTCAATGCTTGGTGATTGATGAAAGCAATCTTCAACAGATGTCGTGGTGTCGTCACAAAACTATAGTAGACATCGCCTCCGATCTTTCCCCGTATAGCTGGAAGCTTTACATTTGAAAGCCCTGGCACCTTTTGGCCCTTGAGAAACTCCCCCAAAATTTGGTACTTCCCAGCAGGCCCCATATGCTTGACGAAGGTTTCAAAATACTGGAGCTCGTTTTCAGTAATAACCTTTATGTCACCGTCATTCGCGCGTTCAATATCCGATGTGGACCACAGTATATTGCTTGTAGCGTATACCCAGATGATCTTAGGCTTGGCCTTTCCATCAAAACGGTTGTTTATCGCAGTGCGAAAATACTTTTGAAGCGAAACCGTCTCTTGCAGATCTTTCTGTAGTGATCTTCGTCCGCGGACTTCGCGGGATTTGCATTCAATTACGAGGACCGTCTCATGATCCTCTGCGTAAACATCTACTTGCTTGCGACCGATTGAGCCGTCGTCACGCTGAAATGTAATTTTGAAATTATCACCGTTCAGGACAGCGAAGCCCATATTTCGCATCAGGCTCCATACACGGTCTTCGAGCCATTTGTCGTGAGATTTGACGCGCTTCAATCGGCTGGAGCGAATGCCACTCCTCTGCAAAACCCAACCGTTCTTTTCTTCATCCGTGACATCGGCAGGGTGTACACTTTTGAAATCGTTTGGGCTCTTACGTTTGCGATGTTCGGTCGATATTGGCTTGTCTCCCACAACGAGTGGAGAGAGGAAGTTTGTCCCCTCGTCTAATACATCCGGGTGGTTGAAATTTTTCGACGTCATATCGCTGCTTACTTTTAGTCAAATCACGGATTTCTTGTTGAGCCCCAGAAGAGCAGCACAAGATGTGGGAAGTCAAGCTGGCATCTCGCCTCTAGGGAGAGTGGTGCGTTGATGCTAACTGTTGCATACTTAGAGCAGTGTAATGTCACGCCGCCGAACCGTTATAGGGCTCCTCGCATCGCCCCTCAGACCTCCAGCACAAAGGCCGGAAAGAACTCGACCTCCTCGCCGGGATATCCCCGCTGGTTCGTGACGAAGCGGATCGGGCCGTGGTCGCCTTCGACCGTCCGGCTCTCGCCCTCATGACTGTGGCCCCAGATCCATGTGTCGATCTCGAAGCCCCGGATTTCGTCCCAGAGATCGCAGGCAAACCCGTTGTTCACTGCGCGCTTTTCGTGGCCGCCGATGGTGCGCCAAGGGGCGATCAGCTCGCGCAGGGGAAGATGGTGGGTCATGACCACGGTCGGGCGGTCATATGGGGTGCGCAGGGCGGCGAGGATCGCCGCCTTGTCCAGCGCGTGGCGATACAGCATGTCGTCGATGGTAAAGCGGGTGTCGGGTGCGGTGCGAATGGCGCGGTAGTCCTGCATATAGGCCGAGACCATGATCCGCGCGAGGTCGTCGAACTCAGGATAGAGTCGTAGGTCTGTCCAGAGCGTCGCGCCGATGATACGCACGCCCGCAACCTCGGTGGTCGCGCCATGAAGAACGCGGACGTCGAGGCCTTCGGCGCGCAAATCGGCAAGCTGGCGCTCTTCGTCCGCGCACAGTTCCGACCAGACCGAGCCATAAGGCTCATGGTTGCCCCAGATCACGACGACCGGGCAGCCATATTTGCGCGCAGCCTGCGCGGGGATATCCAGATGCCGCCCCCGCGTGTGCGTGTCGCCCGCGATCAGAACCCCGTCCACCGGCGCGGACAGGTCGGGCAGATCGAAGCCGCCCCAGAATTCGTCATGCAGGTCGCTCCAGACCAGAAACCGCGCCATCGCACCCGTTCACGCAACATATTCCTTGGCGATACCGTAATCGGCCAGCGCGAAGAGCACCACATCGAGGTTCGTTACGCCCAGTTCCGTGGCCTTGCGCATGATCTCGACATGCACACTCGTCGGGACGCGAAGCTCCATCACGGTGTCTGGGTCAAGTTCGGGGTTCTCGCGCAGAACATCCAGCCAAGCCGTCATGTTCTGCACTTTTTCGGCTGTCGTGGTCATAGCTTCATATCCGCAGGTTGGGTTGTTGCGTTTAGGGTTCCGTCGATCTGCGGACCGGCCGCTGAGCGATCCTGAACCATCAGATTGTAGTCGATCAGCCGGAAGGTCATGGTGATCGTCTCAGTGCCTTTCGTCCAGTATTCCGCGACATAGCTCATCCCACATTTGCGCCCCTCGCCAAGAACCGGGGCTATTCGATAATCGAACCGACCCTCGGTCGGCAGGCCGTGGGCGCAGGCTTCGTAGGAATACATGTCATAGGGTTCGGGCATGGGGATCGGCTCGTAAGCACGATCCAGAGCCCACCGCCACATTCGGTCACCCCTGTCAGGCAGGTCAGACGGCTTGCCGTAGAGCCCTTCCAGCTGCGCCAACAACCCTGCTTTATCCGGTCCATCCCCTGCGGCGACACGCACCTCGCGGCGGATCGCGGTCACGACCGAGCCGATGGCCGGGCTGGAGACATCAATCTGGATACTGTCGTACGGTTTGTTGCTCTGATTGCGCAGAAAAAAATCGATCCCGGGCGTGACATAGCCGACCCGCAGATTTGTGCGAAACACCTTGCCTGCCGGGCTTTCCACCTGAAGCGTGCCTTCGACCGGCGAAAGCTTCTGCCCGAGATGTTCCTCAATCAGCTTAACCGCCTCGTCGATTGGCATGCCGGGCTTCACCCCGAGAATGGCGAAGTCGTAGGGGCGCACGGAGGCAGGCTGGGTTTCGGTCAGCGTGTCGTAGCCCTCCGGCTGCGGAAGGGATTGGGCGAAGGTTCGTGACGGAAGTGAACCCACCAACGCTACGGCAAGCAGAATAATCGGCAATCGGAACATCGGGCGAAATCCCCAGACTATGACTATTGTTATAAATAATGACTATAGTCATTAGATGCGCGGTGCAAGCTTCTCCATTAACTTGGGGATGGAGCGTAGCAACCCGGAACTCTTGAAAGCCTTCGCAACCGTGCTTCGGCAGCGGCGCAAAGAGGCTGGGCTGTCACAGGAAGAACTCGCGTTTCGGTGCGATCTGTCGATGAGCTACATTTCGCTGCTGGAGACGCAGAACCGGCAGCCGACGCTGACAGCGCTACATGTGATCGCGGTTCAACTGGGAACTTCCGCGTCCGAAATCCTTGCCGCGGCTGAAAGACTGTTTGCGGGCTCGGACAAGAGATAGCCTTCCTGCTTCTTCCTTCCAAACTCTACGAAATTACAGATTGTAATTTTATATATCAAAAACAATAAGTTGCGATTCATTTTTGTTGCCGCTACGGTGCCTGAATACGCCAAGACGGATTGGGCAGGCAGGCATGTATCTGACGGATGAACAAAAGCGTTTGAGGCATGAACGCATCAAGTTTGAGTTGCGAAGCCGTGGCTTGTCCTTCGCCAAGCTATCGAAACAAGAAGGCCTGCACCGATCCGTGTTCGCAGCCATCTCTGCGACGACAAAGCGTTCCCGAAAGGCTGCAACGCTGATCGCGGAGGCGATCGGCACCACGCCTGAGGCACTTTGGCCAGAGCTTTACGGGAATGAAGGAGGAATAGATGAGTAGCTAGAGACAAGAAAACCGCCGAAAGCACTGGCATGCTTTGGCGGCTTCCCTGAATTGGTGGTCGATTGGAGTCGATAGCTAATTCTCACCAAACACGCGAGCGATGTCAAGGCGGGTGCTGCCCGTCATCGATTTTGCACGCCCAGATCAAGGAATTAGCATGCTGACAGATACTCAGCGGCGCGCCCGGATGATTTTGCAAGGGCGCCTGAACAACACCGAAATTGCAGAGCTTACAGGCTGCGCACGCAACACGGCCCGAAATTGGCGCAAAAACCTGATGAACTCCGGCGTAGGGCTGGATGACATTGAAGGTTTTGATGAGACAGAACTCCTAAAAATCGTCACGCCCGGGGCCTTCACCCGCACGCACCGGTTCGAGGAGCCTGACTGGGATCATGTTCTGTTCGAGCGCTGTGAGCGCGCCATCGATCTCAAGAGGCTTCACAGCGAATACGTCGCCGGGGTGTCCAACCGCAGTTGTGCGATGTCTCTGTCCACGTTCCGCCGCTTCTTTGATCGGCATGCTGAACGAAAAAAACGTCAGGATCTCGTTCGACTATGAACCCGGAGAGATGATTCAAGTCGATTTCGTGGGGCGGAAAAAGGCCAAGCAACCCTTCCTGATCAACGCGGCGGGAACGGAGCGCGACTACGAAATCTTCTGTGCTGTCAGCGTCAAGAGCCGCAAGATCTACCTTCTTGCCATCGAAAGTCAGGCAAAGCTGCCAGTGCTTGCAGCCTTCGTCTCAATGCTCGAATTCTATCGGGGCGCTCCTGTCCTTGTGACGATCGATAACTTCAAAGCGGCAGTCTCCAAGCCCCGGCGGAAAGGAAAAGACGCAGAACTTACCCCTGAGTTTCAGGAATTCGCCGACCACTACCCGTTTGGAATCAAGGCTGCGCGGGTTCGAAAACCTAAAGACAAGGCGCTTGTCGAGAACGCCG
The DNA here is from genome assembly GCF_051054295.1 of Celeribacter sp. SCSIO 80788. Classification (GTDB taxonomy): domain Bacteria; phylum Pseudomonadota; class Alphaproteobacteria; order Rhodobacterales; family Rhodobacteraceae; genus Celeribacter. The sequence continues at coordinate 48,879 of NZ_CP150482.1, forward strand.
TGGGCATTGTGCAGAACGACGTCTTGGCACCACTTCGCAATCGACGCTTCTTTTCCCTGTCAGAGATGAATTCCGCGATCTCTGATCTCTTAGGCGAACTCAATGCTCGACCGCTTTCGGGCCAACCCAGCGAAAGTCGAAATACGCTCTTTGACCGTGTCGATGCGCCGGGCTTCCGCCCCTTGCCAGATCGCCCCTTTGAGGCGGGCATCTGGGTGCTGAAATTGCGAGCCGGGCGAGACTACCGCGTACAGGTTGCTGGCACTCCATATTCTGTGCCCTCAAGGTTTGCCAACGAACAGGTTCGCGCCAAGCTGACGCCGACGACAGTTCACCTGTTTCATCAGGGGAAAATCATCGCAACCCACTCCCGAGAGGACAACTCGGAGAAACCAGTCATAAACCCGGACCACATGCCGCCCGCGCACCGACAGGCATCAATGGCAAGATTGTCCGGGATCAAGAGCTATGTCCATGACATCGGCCCCTGCGCTGAGCAGTTCATCGACGAGCATTTTCGGATGAGCAGGCGGCCGGATGACACGCCAATCTGGCGATGAGGCTGCGCGTGTTGACCGCAACATATTCAAGCGATCGCGTCGAGGCGGCATGTGAACTTGCGCGCAGTATCGGGAAGCGCTCTGCCGTTACGGTCGAGAGCATTCTGGCAAAGGGTACTGATCGGTTGCAAATCGACGCGATTGACCGTCCAGACACCCCGCAACCAAACGAGAATATCCGCGGCTCGTCCTATTTTGCGCAGATGTTTGTTACGGGCGAGGAGAACGGAAATGTCTAACGCACAGTTGTTTGATCTGCTGCACGAGCTGCGCCTCGCAGGTTTCCGCGAAGAACTGGAGCATCAGCTTCAGCTCCCCGATTATGCCGACATGCCGATACAGGACCGCATCCTGCGAATGCTGCAAGCCGAAACCGAGCGGCGTTACCGCAACAAGATCGACCGCCTGATGAAAGCGGCGCAGTTCAAGTATGCGGCTGCGCCCGAAGACATCGACTTCCGGAATGGCTGGAACCTCGACAAGGCGGAGACGCTGGCGCTCCTGAAATGCGATTGGATCACGCGCAAACAGAACCTCATTGTGTCCGGGGCATCCGGCACAGGAAAAACATGGCTCGCTTGCGCATTCGGTGTCGCGGCCGTGCAGCACGAGATGTCAGTGCGCTATGCAAGGGCCGGACGTCTTGCCGAAGAGGTGATGTATGCCCGTCTGGATGGGACGATATCGAAATTGAGGGTCAAGCTCTCCCGGTTGGATCTGCTGATTGTCGATGACTTCGCCCTCAGTCCGATGAGCAAGCAAGAACTGACCGACCTGTTCGAAATCATCGAAGACCGGTCCGCGCATAGTTCGACCATCATGATCGCGCAGCGCTCACCAAAGGAATGGTATGATTACATCAACGAGCCCTTGCTTGCGGATGCGTTCATGGACCGGATCCGGAGCCGCGCCCACCTCCTGCAACTGGAGGGCAAGTCGATGCGGTAACCATCAAGCGCGCAACGTTAATAGCGTTGCGCGCTCAGGCCCTTGGAAACGGGCTGCTCAATAGCGTGAATTTTTGCAATAAACCCTAAGGCTACCTGGGGCTAGGAGCAGTCCCTACACAAGAGCAGCTTACAGGAACAATGCGATATAACAAGCTGCATCACTTGACCTCCCGCTCATGCCAAGCGCTGGTTGCGTCCGGTGTCGGGCGAGGCTGTGTGGAAACTCAGTCAGGCATGGTCGCCCCCGACACGACGTGCTCCCGAGGGAGCCGCGGCAGTACTTCGCTCTGGCGCGGGTCGCCGCATACGGGCCATTGAGGGAACCGTTCCCGCCAGATTCCCGAAATTGGAGTTTTACACAGCCTCGGCCCATTGCCGACAGACGCCAACCAATAATCGTTGCGGCAGTGGCATCGCTCAACGCCGTCATTCGCCGCGAGTGCGAAATTCGATGGCTTTTGGAAAGCCGCAGAGCAAGACGGAGCAGTCAAATGCTCGAGTATGGGCTACTTCCAATTTGCAGTCTGGCGAACCAGTTGCGATGTGCCCGGAGAGCCTTGCTTTTCCACTGATCCGTTTTGCCAATATTGTCAGTTCATGCTCTGCCGCCGCCAAGAGCGGATTGAGGCGGGCGTGTCTGATTTTGGCTCAACGTCGTTCCACCGATCCCAGAAGGCAACAGTCTGGCTGTCAGGCTTCATCTTAGGTTCGGCTATGCGCACGCGTGTTGGCAGAAGGCTCGCGTCGCCGACGACCAGCGCTTCCCCGATGTCCAAGACAGGCAATAGGTCACCAAAACTTCCAAGGCTGTCAGGAAGGAGGCGTTTTATCACGCTCTGATCGTCGCCGTTGGTCAAACGCATCGCAACAACATTGTTGCACTGGCTCAGAACGGTCCGGTTAACTTCCGATGGTCGCTGACTGATAACCACAAGCCCTATCCCGTACTTCCGTCCTTCCTTTGCGATGCGCTCGAAGATTTCGACCGCCACCGCATCAGAGCTGTCGGCGTGCATGCGCTCGGGGATGTAGAGGTGGGCCTCGTCGCACATGATCGCGATTGGATGGCGCTTGTCGATTGCCGTCCAGATACTCGTGGAGAACACGATTTGCGCCAGTAAGCTAACCATCAATGGCAGGACATCTGAGGGCACCTCAGAGAAATCGATAATCTTGATCCCGCCGCTTCCGTCCTCTTGAGACCCTCGGCCGGCTGAGACTGAGTGAACCATCTTTTCGAGCCAATCCATATTCATGCATTCGTCTGGGGGCTGAAAAAGAAATGCAAGACGCCGGTCGTTCCGCTTAGCTTCAAGACGACTTGCCAGTCGACTTAGTTTTCCAAAGTACGGGCCTTGCTTTTCTGTACCTGGCTTCGCCCCAGGCACCATTTGCTCGTCAAGCGCTTTCAACTCTTCTAGAACGCCGTTGATGTCGAATGGCACTGGGCTATCGATGGTGAAATTGTCCAGGATGTCCTTGTGTTGTTCGGGGTCTAGTGCCGCCTTTTTCGTTTCCACGATGGTTCGTGTCATGATCATCGATTGGTTGGGGGCGTTTTGGTCGCTGCGGTCAACGAACATTGCCACCAGCGCCTCATAGCCCAACAACCAGTATGGCAGATGCAATACCCCGTCATCCAAGCCGCGCTTGTGCTCGATGTCTGAAGGCCCCGCAATCCTCAGGTGCTTGAACGCCTCGCCTTTCAGCGGTCGATACTCACCATGGATATCGAACAAGACAACATTCGCCTGTGGCAATTCCGCGATCTGATCCAGCAATCGAGCCGTAGTCCAAGACTTGCCCGATCCAGTACTCCCGACGATCACGGCATGTCGTTGGAAGAGCTTGTTGCCATTCAGATAAGCAACAGCTTCGTCATCCAACGTGAAGTTTCCCAAAGACAGCTTTGGGCCGTCCGTTTTCACGTTGGAAATGACCTGCATAAAATTGGTGAGACGTTCACCCTCCAGAGAGAAGCAATTGGCGTCGATTTCCGGCACGGTTTCTAAGGTTCGGCGAAAAACGTTCTGTTCGTCTCCGACCTTGTCGAGCAAGGTGCCGATAAGTGTGATCTTGACGAGGTTGTTCTCGTTCGGGATCAACTCCATGTCGGTCAATTCTGCCTCTTCCAAATCGCGGTTGTCGGGTTTCCTGGTGATCCGCACCACCACACCAATCAAGTGTTGCCCGGGCTTGCTGCTCTGGAGAACCACCAAACGGTTTACCTGCAGGCGCTTGAGCCTGTCGAGGTCGTCGACGCGGATCGTTGCTGCAGCGGTATCTACTGATATCACGCTGCCGAGGGCTTCATTGTCTACGAAATCGAAAATGGACATGTGCATTACCTAAAGGACTAAATTGTTGAAACCTGGAAGCGACCATAAATCAGCAGTGTCCACCTCGACACCATCTGGGGCCTTTGGGCGGTAGACTCTGCTCCCGGTTCCAGACATCTCGACACCCATGTAGTTTGTACCGGCTTTAGTCTTGAGGAAGTCTTTGGCCTCGTCGGTCAAAGTTCTTGCCAGCACAACGATGGGCACGTTTTTTTCTCTACATCGCTCGATGATTTTTGGATGGATATGCAGATCGCGGAAGCCAAATCCGATACAAAGAAACGCAGATGCGGTCTTCAGCGCGTCATCTGCGCCATTAATTATTGTTCGGAATGGGTCTTGGGACGTTGTCTCGTATTTGTTGAATCCAGGAGTAACGATTAGAGGGGTGTACTCGGCGGGAGGCAATTCAAAGACCGGCAATCCCACCGTTCGCTCATCTGCGGTGCGGAACCAGTCCAGCGAACCATGGACCTTCCAGATCTTGACGACCCGCGAAGCCTTGGAACCATGCCGGAATTTGACTCCGCCGGTGCTCTCCCACTTCTGGATATAGCCTGGAGCAAACCCGGTCTGAAAAAGCACTCCTTTGGAATTGCAGGCAAACTCTGCGACACGATCATAGTTGGTGGTGACGACGTGGATTTCGCGCAAGTTGCTGTTGAACATCCTGGACAGCAAACGCCCAAGAGCGAACTCCCCGCCATTTGACGCTGCAAGGCCTAATAGCGCTGTATCCTTCTCGTTGACACATTGCCAAGTCAGGCCGACTATCTTCGCGAGCAGGGTATCCGGCAAAGCCTTTCCCTCCAACGCAGCTTCAAGATGATCACCGTTTGCTAAGGCCGTCCGGACCAACAACCAAGCGTCCTCTTCGGCTTGGCCCACCGTTTCCAGCTTGTCACACAGGTAGTCGCTCAGTGCTCCCATACTTGGCAATCCATGTGGCATAGAGGCGCCACTTCCAAGGACAATTGTTGGAGATCCTTGGAAACAGGTTTGCGCAAACTTGGCGATGTCTTCTGTCTTCATTTCGTTTGGGACGCTCCCCTTGTGTTGGCATCAATGACCTAAATGAAAAAGCCCGTCATCCGACGCCAAGCAGACCCTATTGGAAATCAACCTTAGTATGCAATTGCCATCAAGAAACAATCTTGGCGTTGAAGCAAGAAGGAACGCTGTACACCGACCATAAGCAACTAGTATCGATGAATTAAACGGCCGCTTCTTGTCACGGCCGTGGTTTCCACACTGGTGCAGCGAATGACGGCTTTCCGCCCATTGTGGCCATAGGCATGTGGCTATCTGTTTTCTATTACTCATGCGCTTCCTTGCTGACATCTCTGAAAAATGTATTGCGCTATGGCGTAAAATTATAAAATTTACGTTGTGGCGTAATTGTATTTGCTTTACGCTGTGGCGTAACAGGAGACTCGCCATGGAACTCACCGCTAGAACCGCAGAACAGATCGGGGAAGCCCTGCGCCGTGTGCGAAAGGGGAACGGCATGACGCAGGCTGACCTTAGTGCCATGACAAACCTGCGGGTGGCGACGATTTCTTCGCTTGAGAATGGCGAGCCGGGGACCAAGCTTGCGACAGTGCTCGCGGTCATGACGGCGTTGAATCTGGAGTTTCGTCTCGTGGAGCGGGGTGAGGCTGTTGATATTGAGGACATCTTTTGATGGCGCGTCGGGCAAAAAGCGGGGAGATGCGTGTCTTGCTCAACGGCAGGCTGGTTGGACAACTGCGTCTTGCCAGTTCCGGGGCGATCAGCTTCACCTACGCGAAAGACTGGCTGGCATGGGGCTTTGCCATGCCGATATCGCTGTCTCTGCCTTTGCGAGAGGAGCCGCATCACGGTGGAGTGGTCATCGCCTATCTGGAAAACCTCTTGCCGGACAATCAGGCGATCCGCGAGCGGGTTGCGGCGCGAGTGCGGGCCGGGGGCACGGATGCCTGGCATATGCTCGAAAAGATCGGACGGGATTGCGTCGGGGCCCTTCAATTCATGAATGGCGACGATGAGCCGATGGGTGGAGGGCTTGAAGGTGAGCCGGTTTCAGACGCCGAGATTGCGGCATTGCTGCGTAATCTGGCAAGCGCTCCGCTTGGCATTGACGAAGAGGATGACTTTCGGATCTCGATTGCAGGGGCTCAGGAGAAGACCGCACTTCTTCGGCGGGATGGTCAGTGGGTGCGCCCGACAGGCCTGACGCCGACGACCCATATCCTGAAGACCCAACTGGGCATCCTGCCGCAGGGCATTGATCTTTCGGATAGTGTGGAGAACGAATTTCTCTGTATGAGCTTTTGTCGGGCCATGGGCGCGGACGTCGCCGAAGTTGAGATCGCCGATTTTGAGGATGTGCGCAGCCTTGTTGTGACGCGATTTGACAGGCGCTGGACGCGCGACGGACGTTTGCTCCGGCTGCCTCAGGAAGATTTTTGCCAAGCGCTCGGCGTGACGCCGAGCCAGAAATACCAGTTCGACGGAGGGCCGGGGGTCGTAGATGGTGTTCGCCTCCTGAGTGGGAGCGACAGGGCTCATGAGGACCAGCGTGCATTCTTCCGGGCACAAATCCTGTTCTGGCTTCTTGGGGCAACGGACGGTCATGCCAAAAACTTCAGCATCGCTATGCGACCCGGAGGGTTCCGCATGACGCCGCTCTACGACATTCTGAGCGCTGAGAAGGCTGCGGCGGAAGGACAAATCCGTCAGAACCGTATGCGCCTTGCCATGTCTGTCGGAGATGGCAACCACTATCGTATCAATGAGGTCATCCCGCGCCATTACCTGCAAACAGCAAAAACGGCTGGGTTTGGTGTGCCGCTGGTTGAAGAATTGTTGTTGGAAGTCTCTGAGCGCATTGAGCCCGCGCTCGATGCGACTTTGTCCGGTTTGCCCGCAGACTTTCCGAGCGAGCTAGTGGATGTCGTTCGTGCTGGTGTCCAGGCGCGAGGCACTGCTTTGGCCACTCTGCTCTGAACGCTCCGATAGCGTCAGAGATCCTGCGTTTCACCTTCTAAAAATATCCTCGGTGGAGCGCCTGCCAAGGCGCGGGGGCAGGCAGCCCCTCTTTAGTCTTTGAGCGTATTGTGTGGCTCCGGGCCACATTTCCGCTTTCGGCGACAGTGGCTGAAAATTGCTGAATGTGGCTCGGGGCCACACTTTTAGGATTCCAAGAGCGCTAATGCAGGATAGGCTAAGCGCCGACAATGTATTACAAATGATCTCATGCCGCAGAAAACCGCCCTCGTTCAAACCCGTGTTCCTCCCGAAATTCGCGCCAAGCTGGAAGCTGTCGCGGGGGAGGCGGGCTTAACCGTTTCCGGTCTCCTGCGACTATTGATTGATAATGTTGTCAGTAAGGAAGAGGCCCCAACCCCTAAGTCTTTGCCCTCGAAGTCACGGCGCGAAGGGAAGGTGACTGCCCGGCTTCCCAGAGGTGTGAGGGAGGACTTGGAAGCCGAGGCGAAGCGGCAGGGTGTCACAGCTTCTTCTTGGGTCGCTGCTATTTTGCAGACGCGCTATCGGAAAGCGCCCTACATGCTCGACTCCGAACGTCGGGGAACACGACGGGCCCTTCGACAGTTGCGCGGTTTGTCGGTGAATGTGAATCAGATCGCACATGCGCTCAATCGAGGCCTTCTTACAGGTGCAGGTGCCGAGCTGACACGCGACGAGCTGATGAAGTTCCGAGACGATGTTGCTGATCTAAGGAAGGCCCTCAGTGCTTACGCCGGTGGTCGTTACAAGGTTTTAACGGCAACCTGGGAGGGTGACGATGATAAGCACCATTCTCGTTAGACTTGCGAGGATTTCACTCAGTGAAGCTTCGATAGTTTGCGGCTGAAAGCCTCTAAGGTGAGACTGAAGGCCAAGAGAAGGCTAGTGCTTGTAAATGCAGCGAGTTTATATGCCATAGGTAAGGCGCCGGACACAAAAAACATTGCACAAATCGTAGCTAGGATGAAAGCGACATTGCCAATTCGGACCGCTCGCCGCCGGATCGGTTATGTCTTGTGACTAAGCCATTTTTCCGGGACTTGCTCGGTGCGGTAATGGGGGTAATCGCTTGTCGCTATTTTCATAGTATCGATATGAGGGATCACTTGGTGTCTCCTATATTGAGGATTTCCTTTGCGTCCTCAAAGCTAATGCTGTGATCATGGTCGAGAGTAAGCTTGACCAAGACTGTCAGGTAGTTTGTCCAAGTTTCCAATGGTCGATCATTTGCGGATGTACGTAGTAACTCAATGCCTGCACCAAGAGAGGCTCGGATGGCCTCAATGGTAGAGGGAAGGGGGCGATCAGTCTTCCCAAGCAATATCCAGCTGGGGCTCACAGCACTTATCTTGCACAGTTGCAGAGTGACGGAGGCGGGGAGCTCTCTAAGTCCCTTTTCGTAATTCTTATAGGCGCGGAGAGAAATGCCAAGTGTTTCGGCAAATTCTTGTTGTGTCTGCCCCGCTTCAGTGCGGAGGCGACGTAAACGCCCCCCAACGTCTAGCAAGCTGGTTGACATTATGGCATTTTCCTTACTATATGGGCACATATGTGACTTTTTCGGTAAATTTTTGCAAATTTAACGTTTTCGTTGCTCAAATTTTAGTTTTCTGTTCGATGGAGCGCAAGCTGTGCCTGAAAAGCTTCTTACTATACCTGAAGTTGCAACTCGAATGTCTTTGTCTGCGCGCAGTATCCGTAGGCTTATTGCAGATCGTGAAATTCGATATATCAGTGTCGGTCGCCGTAAACTTGTGCCTCATGAGGCGATTAAAGAGTTCTATGATCGGAACATGGTTACTCCCCGGCCTGCGGAAGGGGGTGATGGTGTTGAATATTGATCTGATCCCAGCTCAAGAATTGGCTGCGAGGTTTGGGTTTTCTGGTCCGAATGAATCGTTTCGAGCTTTTTGTCAGAGACTGGGAATTAGACCCATTCGAAGAAATCCGAATTTCTATGATGTGGTGCATGTGCGCCTGCAACTCGATCATGCTCAGAATATTTCTGCGAATGGCGGCGACGGAGAACAACCGGCAACAGGCCTTGTCGAGCAGAGGAGACGGCGCCTTGCAAAGAAATAAGCTTCCGAAAGGTGTTCATCGAGTTCGTCGAAAGTTGGTCGCAGGGGTCAAGTATCATTTTTATGCTTGGCGAGGAGGGCCGAAGTTCTAGGAAGATGTTGTGCCATTCCCGAATAGCGCCGAGTTCTATGAAGCTTTCAGTGACGTGTCCCGGTCCAGACGGAGCTCTGTCTATCTTGTGGAAGATTTGGTCGACGACTTTCTGTCCAGTGCTGCCCTGCCAAAAGGGGAGCGTTCCAAAGAGGATCTGGTGCTCTGGCTTGGCCGTTTCCGCGATGAATTCGGAGCTGATCCAGCAGCAATGTTTGAGGAGCGTGCATCTCGAGGTGAGCTGAATGAGTGGCGCAAGCGTTGGATACATTCTCCCAAACAGCATGACATGGCTGGCACGCATTCTGTTCGTGCTCTGAATTGGGCTGTCGAAGAGGGAAAGCTCAAAGAACATCACTGCCACAAATTAAAAAAACTTTACGTGGCGAATAGAAGTGAAATTGTGTGGACCTCTGAGGATTTGAAGGCGTTTAAAGCCTGTGCCCCGAATTGGGTGTGGCGTATTCTTGCAGTCGGGTGTGAGACGGGGCTCAGGGTTTCTGATCTGGTTAAGGTTCGTCTCGATCAATTTGAAGAAACGCCCTATGGTTGGAGGCTTCCCTACAGAACAAGCAAACGTGGCCGTATGGCTTACATTCCGGTCACGCAGGAACTTGCTCGATTGATTGAGGGCGCGCCGGCGGGGCAAGAGGCGCTGCTTGTTAGTCAACTAGGAAGACCGTTGACACCTCGTTGGGCGTCGAACCAGATCACAAAATGGCGCCGGAAAGCCAAAATACCACCCTGGGAAGATGGTAGGGAAAAGGCGCTAGCGGATACGCGCGGCACAGCGGCCACGCGTCTTTTGAATGCGGACCTTTCGCTGCGCCAGATCGCGACACTTATGGGATGGTCTGTGCGCTATGCTGCGCAAGTCATAGAGCTGTACGCACGGGTGAGTCCTAATGAAAGTGATGCCGTTCTTGCTCGCCTGGAAGCCGCAAAAAAGCGTGGTGAGACGTGAAAACTGTAAACGCAAATGTAAACGGCCGAGCCGTTGCACTGAAAGGAGTGATGTAAGTGTTTGAAAAGATTTGGAGGCGAGTACCGGAATCGAACCGGTGTTCACGGATTTGCAATCCGCTGCGTCACCACTCCGCCAACTCGCCAAGAGCCTTATTTCGTGTGGCTTTCCGAGCTTCTAATGAAAGCGTTTGAACAGTGCAAGAGGCGATGTTTGAACATTCTGTTTTTGTTCCGTTCTATTCGTGGCTCCATTTGTCAGATTGGACGCCAGTGTGTCGGGCGTGGCGCAAGGTATCTTCCGTCCTCATTGATCCACCACGGCTTTCCGCTGTTGGCCACGTAATCTTCATCCGGCCGAGCCGCCACGCCCCATTTCATTCTACGCGGAGGAAACCTTCTGCTTTCGTCAAGAGAACACCCTTCAAATACAGTGCCGTCTTTTGGGGCAGTCTCAATATCTCGCCATTCATTAACCATCACGCACTCACTTCTCCCGTTTCAACTGCGCCTTAGAAGCAAGGCTAAACTGATTTGCGCGCGCTGTGTAGTGCCGCACCATCTTCTCAGACATACCGGTCACGGCCATAATCATCGGAACGTCGCATCCGACCTCATAGAGCTCTGTGGCTGCGGCATGTCGAAGGCTGTGAATGTCCCATTTCAGGGCGCCCACGGCCTCTCTGGCATTCCGTATGGCCTGCGATGCTCCGCGATAGCTCCAAGGCCCTGAGCGGCGCGCGTTGGTCAGCATAAACACGCTCTGCCGACGAGATGCGGCGTTGATCGACCTGTGAGATGCGAGGGCGCTTCTGAGGTCAGATGTAAGCGGGACCAACAGCCCCTTGCCGGTCTTGTTCTGCACGACGCGGATCGCATCGCCCTCAATGTCGCTCCATCTCATTTCCAGCACATCCCCGATACGTTGGCCGGACCCAAGGCATAGCTCGAACAGCAATCGCTCACGGGTCTCGAAAGCATAGCGCGCACGGAAAGCTTTGATCTTCTCCGCAGGCCACGGCTCCCGGTCCAACCTCTTCGCCTTCGGCATTTTCAGGCTTTTGACGCCTTGCGCCGGGTTGTCCTTGCGCCATCCGAGATCAATGGAATGCTCGAACAGAACGCGGGCCACCTGCATCACATAATTGGCGAAGCGCACCGCATCCTTATTGGCGTCCATCGCCGCGATGATGTGCTTGCGCTCGAAGCGACGAATGTCACGCGCACCGGTCTTTTCGGCCCAGAAGTCCAAGACCTTCTGATAATCCTTCTGCGTTCGGTCTGAGAGTGCATTCCAGCGCTCGCTTTGCTGGTAGCTCTCGATCAGCCCAGACATCGTGTATTTGGCGCTTACCTGGGCGATACCTCGTTTTGCCTCGGAAAGCAGGAGCGTGTATTCCTTCTGAAATTCCACCGTTCCGGTCTCGGACTTAATGCGGATCGGCTTCGACCCGCGCGGCCAGCGAAAGTGCGGATGATTTCCGCGACCCATGCGGTAGACATATTTCGGAAGCTCTTTTTTCACCGCTTGAAGTCCGTGAGATCAATGATTTCGGATTCGTCCAATTTGACGTTTGTGTCGATTGGCTCAAGGATGATTTCTCCGTCCGGCTTGATGCGGGTTCTGATGTTCACCCCGGCGCTCAGATAAACAGCGAGCTGGCGGGCGGCTTTGGTCTCCGGTGTGGTTGTGATTTTACCCATTCTCACCCCTCCATCACCTTGCGCACGATGGCGTCGATGTCGATGTTGCGGATTGCTTTCGCTGCATCATGTGCAGTACCGGCTATGACTGTTGCGCCATCACCCTGACCTACACTACCGCGATGTGCGTTCATCGCCACCAAAACAGACTCTTCCCACACAGCCTCTGCCACCTGACGCAAGCGGGATTCGGTGAGGTCGGCGCGGGTGTGCCTATCGTTCCATCTGTTTCTAACAGTGTCGTCCGACCCCTGCATGCTGGCGCAGAGGTGAGGGCATTTGATAATCGTGTTTTGAAAAGGTTCTCCGTGAATCTGATCGTAGAGAACTTTGGACAAACCCGTATGAGGTTTTGCTCCACAAAACGGGCATGGTTTCAGTGCTTCACTCATTGTCCCGTCTCCCGTTTCAGTGCAGCCAGTGCCGCGTCGATCTCGGCTTTCTTCCAGCCACACGCGCGCCCGGCCCAGAAGCCGCGCTCAAGGGCCGCTGCGACCATGGCGAGTGATAGGTCGGTGCGGGTGTACTCGGTATCGTAATCCTCGATCTGATCGACGCACCACGTCGCGTCTTCTGTCGGCTGGCCGTTCTCCATGTCGAGTTGGAGGTAGATCTTTTCCGGCGCGGTCATTGTCCCGTCTCTCGTTTCAGTGCCAATATCACGCGCTGCGCCCCGTCAATCGTCATTGCGTCATCAAGCCGATAGGCACACGCCTCAACCGCATCGTTCCACACCTCTGCCTCGCTGCGCATGGTGAGGGTGGAAGTGATCCGCTCATTGTAGTCGTCACAGCACGCCTGAATTGCTGTCTCGAAGTCGTCAATTTCATAAATGATGTGGGAAACCGTACTGAACCGAAGTTCAGCGCGCCAAATGGCGTTATAGCACTCGACATGATACGTTCCGCATACTGCCTCTGCCCAAAAAACATAAGCGTCGAAGTTGTGCCAAGTAAGCGGCTTCACACAGGCAACCTGCGCGGCGTCGTATTCCTGCCCGAGGCGCTGCAATTCTGTCATAGCGCTTGACGTTTGCGCGGCTTTCAGCGCCTCGTTCTCGGCGAGGAGGGCGTCGTAATCGTCTTCTTCCGTCTCGTAGGCATGACGCCAAGCCGCCTCGATGCAAGCCTGCTCAGAGCCAAAGTTTCGCACGGAAAACGAGGCAAATGAGTGACCGTTGCTTTCGAGGAAAAACACCACCTCTGTAAAGACAGTCTTTTTGATCAGCTGGTATGGCGGTGTGAACTCGTATGGGCGGGGACGCTCCACCTTATCGCGCGTCGTTTCATTGGTCATTGGTTTGGTCCTTCAACATTTTAACGGCTGCATCGAAATCGGATATGCTTGGGTAACTTGAATGGCCGTAAACCAATGCGTCCGTCCAGCTTTCGCCACCGAGTTCCTCTATTTCCAAGTCGAACCCGTAAACTTCAAAAAACGCGCTATGCAGTTCGTCTTGCGCCGCTTGATGCTTTCCTGCCACCGCAGCCGCCCGCTTTATCGCGTTTGACAGCCTTCGTCTTTTTCCCATCACTCACCACCTTTCTCGGACAGGGCGTCGCGCGGAAAAAGGCGATGATATTGTGAAAGGTCATCATCGTCTTGGAGAGCTCGAGCCACACCGTTCATGTGGGCGGCTCTCCATTTGGCGTCCTTGCCCTCCATGTAATAGACGCGTTCGATCAGCGTTATTCCCTCCCGCAGCTTCGCCTCACGGGCCTCGGCGGCTTCGGCGCGAACAGCCATGGCCTGCAAATCGGCGGGGAAATCCCAAGCTTTGTATGATGCGGCGCGCTCATTTGCGGCGGCAAGCTCGGCGCGCAGGCGAACGATTTCGTCTGCGGCTCGACCGCAGAGGTCAGAGATGTAGTTTTTGGGGCCTACTTGGGCCCGAAGTTCATCTCTCAAGTTCATGCCACGTTCTCCATTTCGATCAGGTGTGCGCAGTTGGCGCGGACAAGGGCGGCGGCGAGGTCGGGGCAGACGGAGTTACCGCAGCAGCTCACCTGCACGTATTTCGGGAACTCCGTGAACACACCGTCATCGTTCCATGTGCCCTCGATGACGTAATCGCGCGGGAAGCCTTGGGCGTTGAACAGCTCGCGCGGGGTCAGCATGCGCAGGCCAATGTCTACGATCACATATTCGCAGCCGTCGATGGTCAGGGTGACGAACTCGCCGCCGTCCCATGCGCCGTGAGAGCGCAGGAACTCGGCCACCTCGCGCGCGCGGGCTTCATGTTCCGGGCTGAACGGCGGCACGGACAGTTCGGCTTGCGTGTGGGCAAAGCGATCCTTGACCGTGACCGTGTGCATCGGCTCGTCCATGCGCGCGCCGTCGCCGGTGCCATAGTATTTCGCGAAGAACGCGGCGACCGGCGTTTGCTGCGACCCGGCGGCGGTGACGGTCGACATCGGATCGCGCAGATCGCGGCCCGCGTGGTTGTTCATCTTCGGCCCGCCGTTTTGCTGGGCGAGAAACGCGGCGGCAGTTGCGTGTTTGATCCCGCCGGCCACCACGGTTCCCAGCGGTGCATTGATGTCGAGCGATCGCGGGGCTTGGCCTTTGCGCTCGCCGTATCCGGTCTGGATCAGCGTCGGGATGATGACCGAGTTTTGGTCTTTGCTGTTGGCGCAGATCGTGTGGTGCGGATCGCGGATGTCGCGGCACCCGCCGCCTTGCTGCGCATAGGTCAGGACAGGCGAGATAAGCGCGCTGTGACCGCCTCCGGCCAAGATCGTCGGGTGAGGCGCGGTGACTGCGCTGTCCCGGCGTGCTGTGCCTTTCAGGGACATGAGGGAGGGAACACACAATGCGGCGTCGGCCTTGGCTGTCAGCGTTTGAAATGGGTCGTTGACGCTGCGCTCCGGGCTTTGGCCCATGCGACCACCAACGCCGACGATAAACGGCTCCTCCGCATCGAGCACATAGCGCTTCATGCCGCGTGCCACGCGGGACAGGGTATTTTCGGCGAGCGGGCGGTTGGCACGGATGCCGAATTTCTCTTTGATCTGTGCCGATGTGTCGAATATCGACGGGCAAGGGATCGACCAGTCGATGCACTCGGCGGCGGTGCGGTAGGGCGCGCGCCCGTTGCCATGGGTCGGCGCGCGCCAGATGATCGGTTGGCCATCGCAGCGCGCGACCACGAAGAGACGCTTGCGGATCGTGGGCGCGCCATAGTCGCAGGCGCGCAGCTCACGCCACTCGATCTTGTACCCGAGTTTCTTGAGCGCTTTCACCCACGCGCGGAAGGTCTCGCCTTTTCGCGTCTTGTCCGGATAGTTGTTCTCGTCCAGCGGGCACCAGTCCTGAAACTCTTCGACGTTCTCAAGGATGATCACGCGCGGTTTCACGCGCTCCGCCCAATGCACCACAACCCACGCCAGATCGCGGATATTCTTGGCGACCGGCTTGCCGCCCTTGGCCTTGCTGAAATGCTTGCAGTCCGGCGAGAACCACGCCAGCCCGACCTCGCGACCCGCGCAGACATCGTCCGGGTCGACGGCATAGACCGAATTGATCAGGTGCAGCGTCTCCGGGTGGTTTGCGGCATGCAGGGCAAGCGCATCTGGGTTGTGGTTGATCGCCACGTCAGGCGAGCGGCCAAGGGCCATTTCGATCCCGGTCGATGCGCCACCGCCGCCCGCGAAGCTGTCCACTATCATCGGACGCGGATCGTCAATGCGCGGCTGGTCGGGCCAGATCTGGAATAGGGTTCCGTCCATCATCTCAGCACCTCGTAAAGCGGCCCGTGGAGCCGTACCGCTCCTGCGCCTGTTTGAGTGTCAGGTTGCCGTGGCCTCGGTTCATCTCGACCGGTCCATGGTGGACGCGGTTGCCAAGGCTCTCAGGCTTCGCAATCCGGCCTTTGCTGATCACCGGTGCCTCGGCATAGATCGCCGGAGACACGCGGCCTGTGATGGTTATTTCTTCGACGTAGTGCATGGGGGCACCGGGGTTATCTGGACTGGATTTCGGCGAGCGGCAGCCAGCCGTGGACGATGTAGCATCTGGCATCATCCCAGCAGTCCTGCATCATGTCCCATCCGGCGACATGCCATGCGCCTTCATCGTCTCGCCAGCCAATGCTGACAAAACGATCCCCGACACCGTGGTCTCCGGAAGAAATCGGCATTTCACACGATCGGGGGAAGTTCGAGGTCTGGGGCTGCGTGACCTCGCAAAGCACCTGCACGGTGTCATTGCTGAGGTTATATTCTTTCGGGTCATTCCATCCCATTTTGGCCTCCGGGCGTTAGGTGGATTGGACTGCGCGGCGGGTCTCGAACCCGCAACCTGTCCCTTATGAGTGTCAGAATCCGTGTTCATCCGGCTCGCGAGGAACCATCCCGGGCTCAAGCCGACTGACGCGCATCTTGCGACCGTCCTTGCTTGTGACTCGATACATGCGAGGTGCTTGGAAGGCGAAACCGGCTTCTACCTCTTGCACCTCGTCGAGCCCTTCAAAGTAACCTGTGGCGATCAGCACCTCCGTTTCCTTTACCGCCTTCGAACGGGCGTCTTCAGGGCTATCGGCCATGACGGTCAGGACAAATTCTCCCTTCACCTCAAGCCGCACGCGAAATTCGTTCGGGCTGTCCACAAATGAAAAATCGTCTGGGTTCGGTAAATCTGCCATCATCTCTCTCCTATCTGATCACCGGGCTTTCACCGGCTGCGGGGTGACGCCCGGGGCGGTTTGGGGGGTTAGCGCATGCCAAGCGCTTCGCGATACATGTCAAGGATCGCCTCTTCTTCGGCGATCTCGTCGGCAGACTTCTTGCGGAGAGCGATCAGCTTGCGCATTGCCTTGGTGTCGTAGCCGCGCCCTTTGGCCTCGGCGAAGACTTCCTTGATCTGATCCGCGATGTCATTCTTCTCAGCCTCAAGGCGCTCGACGCGCTCCACGAACTGCCGGAGTTCGTCTGCGCTCACGCGGTAGCTGCTATCTGTGGTTTGGTCAGTCATGGTCACTCAGCCGTCTCCTTGGCTTGCTCTTCTGCATAATCAGCCGCAGCGGCATCTTCGTCGGTCATTTGGTCGGAAAACGGGTTGTCTTTTTCATCAGAAAGCAAAGCCTCGTCCGCGCGATCCGCGATACTTTTGAGTTCATCGAAGATGGTGCGAAGGATCGGCCGATTTTGACGGCCCTCATCTGTGTTCCAATACTCATTCAGACTCGCGATGCCCTTGCGCGCCTCTTCTCGGCCACGGTCCAGAATTGCCTTCTGTCGCTGCGCATCACCCTGACCCTTGGCCCATTCGGCCATTGCGCGTCCCGTGTCCTCACCCATGGGGCGGCGCGGATCGAGAAGGCTTTTGAATTGGTCTGCCACTTTGATCTGGTGGACAGGGCAGCCCGGTGCGCTCGGGTCGAGGATGACCATCGTCGTCATCTCAAACATCAGATCGCCGTCGCTCGCAGGGTCCCAAGGCACGTCTTTGCGGCGCGTCTTGGTTGCGCGGGAATTCTGCTTGGTCTTGAGGTCTTGCATGACCGGCTTTGCGCGGGTGCAAATGATGATGTCGCATTTCGCGCGCACGATCCTGTCAACAAGGCGACGATAGCGCGGCTTCACATCCGCCCACGCCAGTTGCGAGCGCTGGTTTTTGAGGCTGTCATTTCCGCCGGTGATGCGATCAAGGGTTTGTGCGTGGAGATCAAGCACGCCGCCGACGCCCTCCCATGCGTGGCTAAAGGAATCGAGGATCACGACAGGCAGGCCGGCAGCCTCAGCCGCATCGATAACCTCAATCCAGCGCTCCGGCCCAAATCCGATCATGTTGCCAGCATCATCGACGGCCTTCATGTCGAAATGCACCATTTCAGGGAAAGCGCTCTTGTAGTGAAGGGCGCGGCGGTTCTCCGTATCGACATAGCCGATAGGTGCACCCTTCTTTCCGGTCTTCGTCTCAGCGATGCCGCGCGCCATGAGCAGGGCAGTGTATGTCTTTCCGGTTCCTGAGCCGCCAGACAGCCCTATGGACAGCGTGAGCGGGTCATTGATTTGGGTGACGGGGATAAATCTGATGTGGGCGGTCATGGTTATTCTCCAGCGCGCTTGTGATTTTCGGGAGCCATCCAGTCGCGGACGCGGTTGTAGACATCCTTGCCGGTTTCCCGCTTGTGATCTGCCTCGACGCTCTCGCGCTCGAGCCAGCGCTCATGATACCAGTCAGACAGAGCGACTTGGTGGATGCCGATTGGATAGCCGGGCCAATTGTTGTTCCGAAGGCAAAGTCCCCAGATTTCGCGGGCGCGTGCGATCTTCTTTACCCCCATGATCGCGTCACCGTCAGCAAGCTCGATCACGCACACCTCATAAGGCGGCTCTTTCTCGACAAAGCAGAACCGGAAGCGGCGGCGCTCTCCAGATGCAGCAAGCCAAGTCTCGCGGTAGTGCGCATCCTGCACGTCATAGGCGTAATTCTGGACTGCCTTGATGCAGGCCTCAGGACTCGCGTCGGTCGTTGTCTTGATGTCGAGCATCCAGTCCTCACCGAGTGGCACATAGTCGAGCATCGCCCGGCACATCACACCATCAATCTCAGCAATGGCAACTTGCTCCGAATAGGCCGGGTTGATGGTGATGCCGAGTGCGCCGAGGCGAGACCGGACGGAATTTGCCATTTGATAGACCGCATCGAGTTCAGACTGTTTAAGCGGTGTGACGTTCTGATATCGGCAGTCGGCGATAAAGTCTTTTGCCGCCTTTGTGGACGCCGCGCCATTTGATGCGAGATATTCCTCTGGGATAGCGGAAAACTCTTCGCCCTTGCCAAGAATGACCCGGTGCGCGGCGCGCCCAATGTCGAATGTCTTCTTTTCGACCGGCTCAAAATTTGGGTTCAGGCGAGAGGATGCGGTCCAAGCGTGAAGCGGCGATTGCTGGATCATCTTCTTGGCAAGTGTCGAGCTTAGGCTTGGCTTTTCGCACGGATCTCCGTGATAACGCTCCGCGTCGATCTGGTGGATTCCAACGGTGAGATAGCTCATGCGTCCTCTCCCAACAGGTCGATCCACATGCGCGCCTGATCGTGCTTCGGGTGGTTCGGGTGTTTGAAAATCTCGGTCACCGCATCGAGAATGACGTGATCGCGGTGGCTTGTGGCATCAGCGAGTACGATTTCGGCGCGATGGAGTGCATCCGTGACGGTCGGTGCGTTGTCATCGACCAGCTTGTCGGTGGCGCGCGCGATTTCGCGTAGCTTCTGCCGGTCAAGGTCTGGGTATTGCGTGGTGTCTACACCCGCGCGGATCGCGGCATATGCCGCAGCGTTCAGGTCCTTAAGGGCGGTGTGGAGTTCGCTCATTGCTCTTGCTCCAATCTCTGGGCATTGTGATCGGTCCATGCGCTCTCAAGGCGCAGTTCCGCGTCCGTGGCGTTCAGGTGCTCTTGCTGGGTGTGGAAGGTCATTTCTTGGTGACCTTCGTGTCGAGTGCGACTTTGATCTCGCCGAGCTTGATATTGACTGCCTCTTTCAAGCCTTCAACGATGGATTTGTTAGCGCTATCAAGGGCGCTCTGCATCGCTTGGCTGATATTGTATTGCAGGTGCTTGTCGATCATGTATTCGACGCGCGTTCCTCTCTTGGACCACGAAAAACCGCCACTCTCAGATTTGCTCTTTCCAGAGTGATCAACAGGCTCTCGCATATATGTGTCGGCACGTTGCGTCAGGTACTCGATAAAGGTGACTTCCTCTCCTTTTTTCTCCCCCCACTCGTTCGACTTTTGAAGGCAGAGATTTTCGAGGTATTCTGAGACATTCGGAAGCGTGTGCTTCGCGGCAACGGCTTCAACTGCGGCGTCGATGCGCTTTTTGATCAGGTCATCGACCGCCTTGCGGAAGTTGGTCGAACCTCCACACTCAACCTCGTCATAGTCAAGGTCTCCAATCTTCCCGTAGAGCATTTGATCGGCGATCTGGCCGACGACTTTCTCTACGATTTGCTCCTCGGTCATTCCGAGGTCTTTGAGAAGTTGAATATTGGTCATTGCTCTTGCTCCAATCTGGTTTCAATGTGATCCTGAACAGGACCGCTCCATGTGAAGTGGATCGCAAGTCCTGCGCCCATCACAGCCACCGCCAGAAGGCAGGCGCGGAGGACGTCCAGGGCTTGCATAAGGTGCAGTTCTGCGTCTGTGGCGTTGATGTGCTCTTGCGGGGTTCGGAAGGTCATATCTCTCTCCAAAAGTCCCCGGCGGCTTCCGTCTTTCGCGTCTTGCCGCCGGGGTGAGTTGCCGCGCCTGAGGCTTTCGAGTGGAACGGGTGGCGCGGTGGGCAGTTTCTGGGTTAGCTGTCGTATTCGAGTTCGCCGAAAAGCTCGCCGATGTAGGTATCCGCGCACACCTCAAGATCAGTGATTGCGTCATGGATCTCGGATGCGGTGAGGTGGCCGCCCAGATATTTCAGAGACCGGTAAAACTCGGCTTCGGCCTCGCTCTTGGCGAAGTAGGTCAGCGCATCGAGAAGGGCGGATTTTTTGTTGGCGCCTTCGGCATCATCACAGCGCGCAATGAGGCGGGTCGCGAGGTCAGCGGAGGCGATATTCGTGGCCGGAGACCCGGATGATGCATCGCGACCAGCGTATGCGGTCAGATCGGCGAGGAACTGTGCGGGGCGGAAGGTCATCACGCACCACCCATCGCCGCGATGACATAGGCAGGCGGAACTGTGATTGCGCCGCCGCCGTTGCGGAACGAGGCCAGTTGCTCTGAACGGATGTGGCCGATACGGCGGTCGAAGAAGTCGGCGTGTGCGTCCATGAACTGCGCCTCGTCGTCCGGGACGATCTCGCCGGTCAAAACGGTGTTGTGAGAAATGGTCATCTTAACCTCCATCACACAAAACTTGCCGGGGTGATCGTGTCGCCGAGCTTGTAACCAACTGCGCCGCGAAACTTCGTGTGAACGATGTAGTTGTGCGAACTCGCGATACCATCATGGCGCGGCTCAAAACTTCCGACTTGTCCCCAGTCTTTTTCCCACGCCTTCTGAAGCCACTCGGGCCAAGACGTTTTGTCCTTCATGCTGTCTTTGGTGATCGTGAACGCGAATTTGTTCATTGGCTTTCCCTCTGCATGTCTGCCGCGATCTGCTTTGCGTCTTCGGCGGCTGGTATGAGAAAGAATATGCCTGATAGGAATTACAGTGTCAATGCCCTACAGGAATAATATTTCCAGAAGGCTTTAACCAAGGTATTTACATGATAGGGGCAAAAGGGGAACATCTTTAAATGGATTCGGAAACAGCAAAAAAAATCGCCCAGCTTTCACCGGGCGACATCTGGAATTTCATTAGGAAGTTTGGATTTAGTCCTGACGGCTCGCCATTGACTCAAGGACCAAAAGGGCAGCCTCCCTCTTGTCCGGGGGAAGGGATTCAAGAACCACAATAGCTCTCTGTTGAAGCTCAGGAATGCCAAATAGCACAGCTGGGCTTACCTTTAATGCTGCGGCGATACCTTCAATGACATGAAGGGTCGGATTCGCTGTTCCACGCTCGATCTTTGCGATGGTGGCCTGATTGCATCCGGCTGCTTCTGCAAGCTGGACTTGAGATAGGCCTTTTTTCTGCCGAAGTGCTTTGAGGTTTTTCATGTGCCTATTTTGCGCCTCGTGGCGGCTGTCATCCAGCGCGCCACAGGCATAAATAGGCTTGACGGGAATATGACTGTCAGGCATAAAACTAAGCATGAAAAATCTCCGTCAATACCTAATTGATCGGGGTGAAACGCAAGAAGCGTTCGCTCGCAGGATCAATACGTCGCAAGCAAACGTATCGAAGCTTTGCGGTGATAGCCCAAAAATTGGCCCAGCCATGGCGGCTCGTATCGCCAAGGCCACCTTCGGCGAAGTGCCGATCACGGCATGGCCGCAATTCAAGGATTTTGAAGACGTCATTCACGGCCTTTCCGAGGCTGAGAAAATTGCACGTGAGGCTTCCTGATGTTGTTTGCGCGTTCATACCAAAAACGTTTGCGCTCGCAGCAAGCCTTTCAAGGCGTTAGCGAAAATAATTCGCATGACGCTACGGAATGGCAAATGCCGCACCGCGCAGGGATGTTCGTTATCGGCGCGCTGATCGGCCTTGCCTTCTGGGCGCTTGTGATCGGCGGCGCTGTCGTCTTCGCCCGGTTTGTGGGGTGGCTGTGATGGAAACCCGCACAGTCAAATTCCCGCTTCTTGACGGGCGTTTCAGCGAAAAAAACGAAGCGTCTCTCAACGTCACCATGCGCCGCCTCCCATGGGAGGACGCAGAGGGGACTTGCGCGGATCGCCCGGAGACAGCCCCGGCGCGCGGCATCATTTCGCGACTTTCAGATGATCGACCGGCCCCGCGTGGAGCGGCACGCATTGCGATGATCAAGCGCGAACTGACCCGGCCCGTGGTGCGCGACGATGATTTGCCGGAGGTGTGGTGATGGGGAAGAGATCGAATTTCGAGCGCCGTGAGCGTGACTTCTACCCAACGCCGGTGGAGTCTATTGTTCCTCTTCTGCCACACCTGCCGGACGTTCTGACGTTCTGGGAGCCATGCGCGGGCGATGGCGCTCTTGTGGATGGGCTGTTTTCGTTGCGCGATAATGTCGTTTGCGACGGATCTGATATTGAGCCAAGAGCGGAATGGATAGCAAAAGCCGACGCTCTGGTCACTCAAATCCCGCCATACCTCGGGATGATTATCACCAACCCGCCTTGGTCGCGCGACATCCTGCATCCCATGATCGAGCATTTCAGCGCCATGCGACCAACGTGGCTCCTGTTCGATGCGGACTGGATGCACACGAAGCAGTCCGCGCCGTTCATGCCGCTTCTTCGCAAAGTCGTGTCTGTCGGTCGCGTCAAGTGGATTCCTGACAGCAAGTTCACTGGCAAGGATAATGCCTGCTGGTATCTCTTCGACGCGAACAGTGAAGGCCAGACAGAATTCTACGGGAGGTCGGCATGACTGAGCCTCACATCAAAACGCGCGAAGGCGAAAACGGCCTGCTGATCTGCGAGATGGACCAAGCCGGGCACGAGCTATTCCAGCGCCTTCTCAATCGCGCTGAGCCTCGCCGCAACGACAACCCGAAGACATTCCAAGACACCAAAGACCGCATCAACGGCGCGTTCCTCGCGGGCGCTGTCGTGATGGGATGGAAAAGCAAAGGATCCTGACAGATGGCATCATCTCTCAACCGCGTAACTATCATAGGCAATCTTGGCGCTGATCCAGAGGTGCGGACGTTCCAATCCGGAGGCAAGGTCTGCAACCTTCGCGTGGCCTGTTCCGAGGTGTGGCGCGACAAATCAACCGGAGAACGCCGCGAGCGCACAGAATGGGTGTCCGTCTCGATCTTCGCCGAACACGCCGTGCGCTTCGCTGAGCAGTATCTCCGCAAGGGCTCAAAGGTCTACGTCGAGGGTAAGCTCGAAACCCGTAAATGGACCGATCAACAGGGCCAAGACAGATACACCACCGAAGTCACCGTGCGCCCATATGGGGGTGAAATCATGGGTCTGGACAAGCCGGAGGGAGGTCAAGGTGGCGGCTATGGCTCTGGCGGCGAAGATCGGGCCTACGGCGGATATGGCGGATCGCGCCCATCTCTCGATGACGATGAAATTCCATTTTAGGTAAATGGTGCTGACCTATGATCCCCGTTTTCATCCTCTCCCCATCAGAGCGCATAGAGCACCACCGGCGCGCCATCGAGCGTGACCGGGCCGCACACCGCTGCACCCGGAACAAGGAACGCGTCTGGCGTCTCATGGTGGCGCGGATCGCTGCGAAGGGCGGTGCGTGATGCCTGCATATGAGCGAGTAGGAGAGACCGACGAATGGTATACCCCCGCCTATATTTTTGAAGCGCTAGGCGTCAGGTTTGATCTTGATGTCGCATGCCCACCAGAAGGGCCGCGACACGTTCCGGCAAGCGCATTTTATTCGGAAGGATCTCTGGAGAAAGAATGGTTTGGATTCGTATGGATGAACCCGCCGTTCGGACATCAATCTACCAAGCGGCTTTGGCTGCAAAAATTCTTCAACCACGGCAACGGCATTGCACTTCTACCGGATCGCACATCGGCCCCGTGGTGGCAGGAATTTGCCCCAATGGCGGACAAAGTTCTGTTTGTTGCGCCGAAGATCAAATTCGAACGACCGGATGGAAGCGTAGGCAAAAGCCCTGGAACAGGAACCACATTGTTTGCGTGTGGAGATGTGGCGGCTGATGCTGTTTGCAAATCTGGGCTTGGAGTTGTGCTATGACCCGCAACAAAGACAACGAAGGCCCGATCCAGCGCGCCGTCCTGCAAGCCATGAGGAAGCAATACCCGCGCGCACTGATTTTCTCCGTTCCGAATGAGCTTGCGTCAAAGGCTGGCGGCGGGGCGAAGGGCGCAACTGCTCAGGCGCGCATTCGCAACGTGCAGGCCAGCGCCAAGGGTCTCGGAATGCTGCCCGGCATGGCGGACCTATGCATGGTGCTGGATGGGCGTTTCTACGCCTTCGAGGTCAAGGCAGGCAGCAACACGCAACAGGAGAACCAGAAGGCCGTGCAAGCGATGTGTGAGGCCGCAGGAGGGCATTATGCCGTTGTCCGGTCGGCAGAGGGCGCAATCGAGTTCGTGAAGGCTGTGCGCCAGTCTCACGGCGAGACGCTGGCGATGCAGGCCGTGGAAATGCGGGGTGACGTGTCGTGAGTAAGGGTTATGTCTACATTCTCAGCAACCCGTCAATGCCCGGACTCGTCAAGATCGGCATGACGACGCGCGACGTAGAGGTGAGAGCCGCTGCGCTACACACTACGGGCGTTCCTACCCCGTTTAAGGTAGAGCATGAAGTTTATTCCCCTGACTGTGAGGCAATGGAGCTTCGCGCACATGAGAAGTTCCATAGCCTCCGCGTGAATGACGCCAGAGAGTTTTTCAAGGTAAGACCTAGCAAAGTAATAGACTTTCTTGAGAACGATCTCGTCCGTCAGGTCTTGGATATGATCGAAGAATTCCTACCCGATCATATCCTTGTGAGACCGGAATTTCATGCCGGTCCAGAAGATGTGTTCGACGCAGCTCAGGCACACAGTCTTCACCCGGCAGAGGTCGGTGGCGTTCTAAGTCAAATTACAGCTGAGGAAATGGCCCCTCTTGTTGAGAGGTATAGAGCGCTGTGCGCAGAGAGATCGCGCATTAGGCGCGCTAATATAGAGAACGCCAATAAAGATGACGCGAGGTTTATCCAATGAGCAACCCTTGGATGAAACTGTACACGAGCGACTGGATAGGTGAGCCGAAGCTCCGTCTTGTATCTCGCGCCGCACGATCACTGTGGATGGATATGCTATGCCTGATGCATGAGGCGGGCACAGGTCGGCTCGAAATTTCAGGTCGCCCGATGACCGAAAAAGAGCTTTCTGCAACGCTCGGGGACAACCCTAGAACGACCAAAAAGCTACTCGCGGAACTCATCGAATATCGCGTGTGCATTATCGTTGACGGAGATTTCATCGCTTCTTCGCGCATGATTAAGGACTTTAAAAAGGCCGAAAAAGACAAGTCAAATGGTCGAAAGGGTGGCAACCCAGCCTTAAAAATAAGGGAAAATGATGAAAATGGGGTTAACCCAAAGGATAAAACCCAGAATCCAGAGTCCAGAAACCAGAATTACTATGATGATGATACGCGCGAGACGCTGACGGATCGTGAGCGGCTTCTCGAAGCGATGGGCCACGGCTCTCAGGATTGCACCGCAGGCGGTCGCATCATGGGAAATCAAAACGACATGCTCGAATCCTCGAAGTGGAGCGACGATCTCGGGCTGACGCTGGACGAACAGTGCGCCGTGATCCGTGACGTCGCCGGGAAAGCCACCTCTCAGATTTCATCGTTCAAATACTTCTCCGGACCCATGGCGGATTACGCCGGGCGCAAAAAACAGCGCCTTGAGCCAACCGAAATGCGGGTCATTCGCGGCGGAGGACGCCCACCGCCGGAGGTCGATCAGCAAACAATCATTCGATCCGCAGCGGCGGGAACAACCAACAAATCGCAGGAGTGGTAACGTGACCAACCAAATCTCAACCATCACCGGATTCAACGCTCTCAGCCCGGCACAGAAGGAAGCCCACCGCGAAAAGGTGGTCATCCGAGCCTCTGCGATCCTTCGCCAGTTCTGGCGCGATTACGCAACACCAGCCTCAGAGCAAGTTCTTGAGCTTGAGGGATGGGCCGATGTTCTGGAAAGCGCTTCTGAGGGCGAAATTCGCCGCGCATGGGCAGAGTATCAGCGCACCGGGCCGCGTACCCAGAATGGCGTACTGCGCAAGCCTGACGCGGGTGCAATTTGGGCGATTGTGCGCAAGAGTCGTCCCATGCCGAAGATCGTCAAGGATCAAGACGAAGACCGACCGCGAAACAACATCGACGCCGAAACCCGCGCCAACATCCTGACCGAGCGCGGCTTCGGCCATGTCGTGAAGCGCTTTCCGAAGGCGGGAGACACGCAATGACACGCATCGAATCACTGAAAGACTTGCTGGCGAAGGTCGGGGATGGCGTTGAACTTTTCGAGGTTCAGGTTGTCGCTCGATCAATGGCATCGAAGGCGCGAGATGACGGTCAGACATTTGACTGGCTTTTGATCGCGCAGGCTTACCAAGGCTCACTCGACGCAGCCAAGGCGCTGCATGAGGTATTTTTCGACGGATGGAATGTGGGCATAATGAACCGCGTGGACACCGGTGGTTGGCAAGTGCTGATATATCCTGTCGGCCCTAAAATTTACGACTGGTGTTGTGCTGAAACACCAGCCAGAGCATGGCTCGCAGCAATCCTCAAAGCTCTAATTGCACAGGAGGAAGCAGCATGACCCTGCACCTCCTGCCGACACAAGCGGATCGCGCATGGCAGCGTGCCACGCGTTTCACCTGCGAACGATCGCTGTCTGAGATCATTTCGACGTTCGCAGATGAGCGCGGCGTGAAAGTCACCGATCTCGTCGGGCCATCGAAAAAGCAGACGCTTGCACGCCATCGTCAGGACTGCATGGCGACCATCAGACGCGAAAAGCCGAGCATGTCTCTGCCTGACATCGGTCGGGCTTTCAACCGGGATCACACGACTGTGCTTCATGCGCTTCGGGCTGTGGAGAAGAGGGCCGCGCAATGACCCACCGCCACCACACCACAGCAGAACAGCGCAAGGCAGACCGTGATCGCATGAATGGCGTAGCGCAGCGCGTTATTGACCAGATCTATAGGGTGAATTGATGGGAAAGAGGAAAAAGGTCAAAACCGTCAACGATCTGAAAAAGCACTTCCGTCTTCGGTGGAACCAAAGGGTTGGAAATTCAGAGCCTCCCATTGATGAAATCAACAGATCAATCACAGCACAAGACGGCAAGGCGAGACACATTTGGACAGAAAGCCTGAGCAGGACGCATTACCTTTGGCCTACGAGCATTGGTGACGTCGAGGTTGTCTACAACAAGGTATATGGAAGCGTTTGCACCGTTCTTCCAGTGAAGCAAGGGCGGGTGAAGTGATGACGCACCACAAGCCCCTCCCGCTCGAAGAACGCAAGGCGCGACAGGCCAAGGCGAAGCGCAAGTACCGCGATACGCAGTATGTGCTTTCCAGCTTCAAGGCTCTATACGGCAACGCGCGCACCGAAGACGACAAGGCAAAGCTCTGCGACCATCTTGCCGCGCAGCTTGAGAGGATAGACCAGGATAAGGGGGGGGAAAGCAGTGAAGCATGAGCAGATCACAAGGGCGCGCGAGATGCCTATTCAGGCTGCCCTAGAGTGGGCCTTTGGGACAGAGTGCGCACAGATCGAGCGTGACGAGGTAGCGCAGAGAAAACAGGTTTCCGCGACATGGCTTGTTGCTCAAATCGGCGCTATTGGCTGTCAGGTGGATGGAGGTGGTTATTCACACCCAGCATGGGATGCAGAGGTGATTGCGTCAACGGTTTCGCAGCTGCCCGTCAACTACGGCGGAATCTCGATGGCCGACAAGATTGCACACCACGCCAGAACCATGACGGAACCGAACTGGATGAAAGATGCAACGCCGCGCGTCTATCCTGTAGATACCACGACGAACCGACACGGGGTCTTTGCAAAGACTGAGGACGCCAAGCTCCTGCATGGATCTGAGGCTTTCCAGAGCGTCCCGCGCCGAAACCGAAAAGGTGCAATCGTTCACGATCCGGTTCTATGCTGTCCGATCACGATGCGCCCGACCGGAAGTCAGATCGCATCCGCTCGCCGCGCCTATCTCGACTGGTGGGGAGCACTGCTCTACATCGGGTCGGAGTTGCGCAGCCTTGGAATTCTTTCCGGCATCACGGTCACGGATGAAATGCCGCCGATGACTCCTTGGAAAAGGGCTTGAAATTCTAGGGGGGTTGACGTAGCCTTCAATCATCGCACGGGCTATGGAAAAATAGAACGTGAACCGGAGAGGCTTTCCTCTCTGTTTTAGAAGCCCCTCCTCAATGTTCAGACGGCAATCTAGAGACATTGAGGGGGGCGGTTATTCAGCCCGCCCAGAAATGGAGCGGGTCTTTTCATTTCATCGCCGCCACTCCCTGACCGGCACACTCGCCGCAGGAAATCACCAATGCGAAAGTCAACGCTCTGGCGGCACCCCGTGGGCGCGGGGCATGAATGGGGCGAGTTGGTGAAGGCGAGGCAATCACATCAACAGCAAGAGGCGAACAACCCGCAAGGGACTCGACTGAATGCCATGACCAATAAACAAGTGGAAAGTAGTGCAAAGCGCAAACCGCCTGCTGCGGGTAAGGGCCGACCGAAAGGGTCGCTCAACAAGACAACAGCACTGCTCAAGGATGCAATTCTGAAAGCGGCGGAGAACGCAGGCAACAAAGTCGGTTCGGACGGGCTTGTCTCGTATCTTGAGAAGCAGGCAGAAGAAAACCCGGGGCCGTTCATGTCGCTTCTTGGGAAAGTTCTCCCAATGCAGATTGAAGGTGGCGACAATCCGATAAAAACCGTCACCACGATCAACCTTGTGGCGGTCAAGCCGGAGTGACTGCGGTCAACATCCAAATGCCGGAAAAGCTTGTTCCGGTGTTTGAAGGCCAAGCGGACGTTCGCGGCGCATACGGCGGGCGCGGATCCGCAAAGACCCGCACCTTCGCCAAGATGGCGCTCATCAAGGCGCACATGTTCGACATGGCAGGCCGCTCGGGGATCATCCTTTGCGGTCGTCAGTTCATGAACTCGCTCGATGATTCATCGCTGCTAGAGCTCAAGCTGGCTCTTGAGGATGACGACCTTGAATGGCTGCGTCCTCACTTCGACGTGGGCGAGAAGTACATCAAGACCCAATCGGGCCGGGTTGAGTTCAAATTCACCGGCCTTGATCGCAACCTTGGGTCAGTCAAAGGCAAAAGCCGCATCCTGCTTTGCTGGGTGGATGAGGCGGAATACGTCACAGAGCCAGCCTGGGTCATCCTGATCCCGACGATCCGCGAAGACGACTCCGAGCTATGGGTGACTTGGAACCCTGCGAGCAAGGTCAGCGCCACGCACAAGCGGTTCCGGCTCAACTCCGACCCGAGCCGCATGAAGATCGTGGAGATGAACTGGCGCGACAATCCGTGGTTCCCGGCAAGGATCGACCGGGAGCGCAAAGCGGACATGACCGCGCGCCCCGAGCAATATGCTCACGTCTGGGAAGGCGATTTCATCACGGCGATGGAGGGGGCTTACTACGCTTCCTCGCTGAACACCGCGCGCGCTGACGGGCGTATAGGTAAGGTCGCGGCTGACCCGCTCATGACGAAACGGGCGATCTGGGACATCGGCGGCACGGGCGCAAAGGCTGACGCTTGCGCGATCTGGGTGGTGCAGTTCATCGGGCGGGAAATCCGCTGGCTGGACTACTACGAGACGCAGGGCCAGCCGCTGGCCGCGCACATCGAGTGGCTGCGATCCCGAGGGCACGGCTCTGCGCTGTGTGTTCTGCCTCATGATGGGGCAACAAACGACCGCGTGCATGATGTGAGCTACGAGAGCGCACTGAGAGACGCAGGGTTTGAAGTGCAGGTCATAGCCAACCAAGGCAAGGGCGCGGCGATGAAGCGCGTAGAGGCTGCACGGCGGCTTTTCCCTGTCATGTGGTTTGACGAAGAGAAATGCGCCGGGGGCTTGGATGCAATCGGCTGGTATCACGAAAAACGGGACGAAGAACGCGGCATTGGCTTGGGGCCGGATCATGACTGGTCATCGCATGGAGCTGATGCCTTCGGGCTTGGTGCTGTTGCCTATGAGCTTCCGCAGAACGGCAAAAAAGAGCCGTCATTCGTTCGTCGAAAGGTGGTGTGATGGAAAAAATCGCAACGATTAAGAGCATGGTTCAGGAGGCAGAGCGCCATGCTGATGACCTGTCCGCCGAACGCATTCTTGCGATGGAGTACTACCAAGGGACGATGAAGGACACGCCATCGGATGAGGGACGATCCGCTATGGTGTCCCGCGATGTGCGCGACCATATCAAGAAGGTTTTGCCGTCGCTTGTGCGGACGCTCATGTCATCGACGCGCATCGTTGAGTATCAGCCTGTTGGGGAAAATGACGAGGCAGGGGCAGAACAGGCGACTGACTATGTGAACCACGTCATCGCGCCGGACTGTGACCTTGAGCGCGTTCTGTACGACGCCGTGCATGACGCCCTGTTGCTTCGTAATGGCATCATCAAGTGGTGGTGGCAGGACGAGGATCGCGTATCTATCTCGCGGCACACTGGCTTGACCGTCGAGGCATTGGCAGAGCTTGCCGACGACGACAGCGTTGAGATTTTGGAGAGCGCTGAATACATCGAGCAGACCGAGCTTGGCGACGTCATGCTGTACGACGTGAAGGTGCGTCGGACATTCCGTGATCGCAAAGCAATGCTCGGCGTTGTGCCGCGCGAGAATTTCCTTATTCACCCGGACGCGACATCCGTCGATGACAGTCTGATCACGGGAGAAAAGACAACTGTCCGGCGCGGTGATCTCATTTCAATGGGATATGATCCGAAGCTAGTTAGGGAACTCAGCCAGTCGGATGATGACGACACAGAAGATGCGATCCGCAGAGACATGGCCCTCGATGGCGATGAAGTGGCGCTAGAGAACCAAGAAATCGACTATTACGACCTGTACCTGCGCATTGATATGGACGGTGACGGCGTCTCTGAGTTGCGGCATATGATTTTCGCCGGCGGTCTGAGCGAAAAGAACCTGCTTGAAAACGAAGAGTGCGACGACGTGCAGTGTGCTGACATCAGCGTGATGATGCAGCCGCACCAGTGGGAGGGTATTTCTCTCTACGACGATCTGCGCGATGTGCAGCGCGCTAAAACTGTTCTCCTACGGCAGACGCTCGACAACCTGTATTGGCAGAACAACCCGCAGCCGATCTTTCAGGAGGGCGCGGTCACGAACCCGGAAGCGGTTTACAACCCCGAGTTCGGAAAGCCGATCACAGTTGCCCGTGGCACAGACGTGCGCGCGGCGCTTGGGTTCAACACGGTTCCTTTCGTCGCGCGAGATAGCTTCTCGATGCTGGAATATATGGACCAAGAGGCCAGCGACAGAACCGGAATTTCCGACGCCTCCGCAGGACTTGCGCCTGATGCTTTGCAGAACATGACCGCCAAGGCGTCGGCGATGATCGAGCAGGCCGGAATCGGTCAGACTGAGATGATGGTGCGCATGGTCGCGATGGGGCTGCGGAAGGTCTTTCGCGGCCTTCTGCGCCTTATCATCCGCCACCAAGACGTGCCTCGCACGGTGCGCTTGCGTGACGAGTGGGTGACATTTGATCCGCGACAGTGGAACGCAGATATGGACTGCTCCGTGAACACAGGCCTTGGGGCCGGGACACGCGAGCGGGACATGATCGTGATGCAACAGGTTTTGGGGCTGCAAGAAAAGCTCCTCACAATGATGGGTGCGGACAACCCGTTCGTGAAACCTGAAAACCTCTACAACACGCTGTCTCGCCTTGTGGAGAGCGCAGGTCTCAAAACTGTTGACCTGTATTTCACTGAGCCTGACCCGGATGAAGTCGCAGAAAAGATGCAGGCGATGAAAAACAAGCCGTCGCCAGAGCAAATCAAGGCCGAAGAGGCCAAGATGAAAGTTCAGAGTCAGATGCAGCTTGAGCAAGCCAAGATGGTTGCCAATCGCGACAAAGAGAAGGCCCAGATGGAGGCCGACCTTACCGTCAAACAGGCCGAGATTGCCGCAGAGACGGAGCGGCAGCGACTTGATCTTGAAAGCAAAGCCGCACTCAAAGCGCAAGAAATTCAGTGGGAGCGCGAAAAGCTCTCAGCTCAGCACCGGTTTGACCGCGAGCAGGCAGAAATCAGACGTCAAGATGAAATTTGGAAAGCGCAAGCCGCAGGGCTTGCTCAACAGGAGGTTATGTGATGGCCGATGAATGGGCAGGGCGCGGGAAGTCCATCAACAGCCCCGCAGACAACGCAGAAGCGGTTACACCGAATGACAGCGCCGACCTGAGCAACGCAAGCCGCGCGCTCTTGCTCGACGCTGCCGGAACCGTGACCGTAGATATGGTGGGATCTGGGAGCAATATCGCCCTCCCGCTGCAAGAGGGCTACAACCCGGTTCGCGTCACGCGGGTGTATGCCACAGGCACCGATGCTGTGACGATTGTGAGCCTCTGGTGACACCTCAGGAGCGCAAGTCGCTTGCGGAGCAGATCAATTCTAATCCGCTTTTCCATGACATTCTCGACGGCATTGAAAAGTCAGCAGTTGAAATGCTGATCTATGCCGAGACCGAAAAAGACCGCATCGAGGCGCAGGAGCGCGTTCGTGCGGCACGTTCTTTCCGCTCGGACTTGCGCTCTGCCGTAAGCACCCCGGAGCGAAAAGGCGCTCCCGTCTAAGCGGGGCGCAAACACTCAGCCGAGAGGCAATCAAAAATGACAGGCGAAACCGACAACTCGGCCCTTGAGGTTGAGACCGATAACGCATTGAACTCTGACGCCGACAACGCGCCGGACTGGAATTACTTCGATCCTGATGAAGATCAGGACAACGAGGAAGTTTCCGAGGAAGGCGTGACCGATGATGAGGAGGCGGAGACCGAGGAAGAACCGGAGGCTGTTGAGGCTGAGGAATCCGAGGAAGAACCGCAAACCGCATATGCAGAAGAAAGCCACGTGGTCAAACTGGCGAATGGTGAGGAAGTCACTGTTTCCGACCTGATTCAAGGCCGAATGATGCAGGCGGACTACACGCGGAAGTCGCAGGATCTGGCAAACCGCCGGAAAGCGACAGAAGCGGAAGCGCAACGCATCGAAAGCGTTACGACGGCATTTATCGAGCACATTTCGAGCTTGATCCCGAACGAGCCTGACGCGGCTCTCGCATACAGAAATCCGGCAGCCTACACGCAGCAGAAAGCAGCCTATGACAGCGCAATTGCGCAGGTTCAGAAGCTGATGGACGTGAGCAATCAGGCCAAGGAAGTGCGTCAAGGACTGTCCGACGAGGACCGCCGCACAATGCTGCAAGGCGAGAATGCCAAGCTGATCGAACGCTTCCCGGAAGCAGGGACCAAGGATGGCCGCGAGAAGTTTTTCGCAGGCGTCCAGTCCGCAGCCGAGGATTTGGGCTTTTCAGCGCAGGAGCTTTCTCAGGTGTCCGACCACCGATTGTTCGCTCTGGCCCATTGGGCGCAGAAGGGCATGGCGGCGGAGAAGTCCAAGAAAGTCGTTCGTGAGAAGGCCCAGAAAGCAGCCCCGGCGGCACCTCGCAAGCCGGGACAGGGTGCAAAGAATGCCAGCCGTAACGTTGAGGCAATGCGCAAACTCAGCCGCTCCGGGTCCATGAAGGACGCGCTTGCGGTGGATTTCGACTGAAAACCTCATCAAAAGGAACTGACAAATGGCTGTTGTAACCAACACCTTCCAGTCCACATCTGCGACTGGCAACCGCGAAGAACTCTCCGATGTTGTTTCGCGCATCACCCCGGAAGATACCCCTATCTATTCCATGATCGAAAAGGTGTCTTTCAAAACCACCCACCCGGAATGGGAGACCGATGATCTCGCCGCCCCGGCTGACAACGTTCAGCTCGAAGGTGACGAATATCAATTCGGGGCAACCACGCCCGCGGATCGCATGGGCAACTACACCCAGATTCTCCGCAAAGAAGGCATCATCTCCGGCACACAAGACGCCACCGACAACGCTGGCAGCGTCGAGCAGGTGAAGTATCAGAAGCTCAAAAAGGGCGTCGAGCTTCGCAAGGACGTGGAATACTCCATCGTCGCGGCAAACGCCTCTGTGGCTGGCACAACGCGCAAATCCGGCTCTCTGTCCTCGTGGATCGAGACCAACGCCTCGCGCGGCGCGACCGGTGCGGATGGTGGTTTCAACTCCGGGACCGGCCTGACCGTTGCGCCGACCAACGGCACGCAGCGCGCGTTCACCAAGACGCTCTTGGATGACGTCATGCAGCAGGGCTACACCTCCGGGGCAAACTTCGGCCACCTGTTCGTGTCGCCCTACGTCAAATCGGTGTTCGTGACATTCATGTCCGACTCCAATGTGGCGTCCTTCCGCTATGCGGCGTCGACCGGGAAGAACAACTCCATCGTTGCCAATGCCGACGTCTACGAAGGCCCGTTTGGCAAGGTCATGGTTCACCCGAACCGCGTCATGGCTGGCGCTGCCGGTCTCGCTCGCAACGCCTTCCTCGTCGATACGGAATACCTCAAGTGGGGCTGGTTCCGCAAAATCAAGGAAGACAAGGACGTGGCGAAAACCGGCGATGCGAAGAAATTCGTCCTGCTCGGTGAGGGGGCGCTCAAGCCGACCAACGAGAAGGGCCTTGGCGTCGTGGCTGACGTCTACGGATTGACCGCGGCCTCCTAATGACAGCAGGCGGGGCTTAACGGCCCCGCTTTTTACATGAGGGTTTGAAAATGGAAAAAGACGAAATCATCGAGAAGCTGAAAGCGGCAGGCATTGAATTCGATGCTCGCCTTGGCGCTGAAAAGCTGGCCGATCTTCTCCCGCAGGAAGAAGGGCAGGAAGAAGAAACCGTCGAGGCCCGCGTTCTTCGTGGCTACTGGCCGACAGAGAAACAAGAAGACCGTGTGCGCAAAGGCCAAATCGTCTCCGTGACGAAAGACGCCTTGATCGACGGCATGGAATCCGGGCTTCTGGAGCGCGTCAAATAAATGGCCCGCATTCGCGACGGCGACTGGTGGTTGGTCGATCATGATTTCCAGCTTGGAAGGACCGTATGGGCCCGCACCAACGGAGATGGGTCGACCACCTATCGCACGGATTACAACGTTGAGAAGACGCTTGAGATCAACGCGAAGCAAAAGACCCTCGCAGAAAACAACTGGAAAGGCGACTATCACCATGTCGCCTCTATTCCGCTGAACGTCTTTCACGATCAACTCGCAGAGGCATCCCGTCAGCGCGACGATAAGTATCTCAGCAAGTGGCTCAACGACTCTGACAACGCCGCATGGCGAACCAAAGAGGGGCGCGTGTAATGCCTTTCAGTGATTACCTTGATCTGCGCACGGAAGTATTGGGCCAGATTGCGCGCCCAGAGCTTGCCGAGATGTTCGACACGATCACGGTATTGGCTGAGTCCTCTCTCAATCGAGAGTTGAAGACGCGAAATCAGATCACCGAAACATCCATCACGGTCGCATCCGGCGAAGCTGATTTGCCGGATGATTTTGCATCCGTGATTGGTCTTTTTGACGGTTCCGGGAAGAAATACACGCAGCAGACGACCATCTATGAGCGTGGCGCGAACAACCGCGCATTTTACGCCATTTCTGGCAACAAGCTGCGTGCTCAGGATGGTGACTACACGCTTGAGTATTACGCCAAGATTCCGTCGCTGACGACGAGCATGGCAACGAGCAACTGGCTGCTTGAAGGGTACCCCGATGTTTATCTCTGGGCCTGTTGTGTCGAGGCCTCGCGCCGGGTCAGAGACCTTGAGGCATTGCGGGCCTATTCGCAGCTTTTGAGCGAGGCAAAGCGCGACTTGGCGGCAGATGACCATCGCGCTCGATATGCGCAAGCAACGGTCCGAGTTGTCGGGGTGACGCCATGAGCCTTTTGACCATTGCAGAAACTGTTGCGCTGAATTGCGGGATGCAGCAGGTTCCGACGAGCGTATCCGGGTCATCTGAGCGCCGATGGCAGGAGGTCAAGGACTTCTCCGAGAAGGCCGCGATGGAACTCGTCCGTCGCGTCGATTGGGGCGAGTTGACGCGAGAAGAAACGCTGACAGGAGACGGAACAAACAAGACATTCGATCTCCCTCCTGATGATTATGATCACTTGACCAATGGCGTATCCGTGGTGAGTGGTGGAGCGGTGCTTCGCGGCTTGTCGCAAGCTGAATGGCGTACCCTGACGCCTGTTGAGGGCGATCCTAGGTATTTCATTCTGCAAGGCTCGAAAATCACCCTGTGGCCGTATTTGGCGACATCTGAGACGGCGACTGTTTCGTACCAGTCAAAAAACTGGTGCAGCGCAGGGGGAAGCGAATGGGCGGCGGACGAAGACACGTCTCTGATCGATGAGGACGTTCTTGCGATGGCGACGATTGTGCGGTGGCGTCGTCAAAAAGGCATGAGCTACGACGATTTCGAAGCCGAATATGAAGCCATGCTCAGCGACCGCGCAACATTTGATGACCGGGGTCGGTGATGCAGGTCAGGACAAAGAAAAAGGCCTCTGCCCAAAAGCCCGAAGGTGCAAGTCAGGTAGCGGCGCAGCCGTACACGTTTCAAGCCCCGGTGCGCGGCTGGATCATGACGGACAGCATTGCAGACCCTCAACCGGCAGGGGCAAGCAGACTGGACAACTGGTGGCCGACAACTCGCGGCGCAAAGATGCGCGGCGGGTCCGTGAAATACGCCACTGTTCCTGATCCGGTCGAAACCATGTTCACCTACCGATCGGGTACTGAGCATTTCTTTGCCGCAACCGAAACTGACGTTTACAACATCTCTTCTGTCGCTGATCAAGATGTGGCCGTCACGGCGACCGTGACGGGGCAAACGTCAGGAGATTATTCCTCTGTTCAGTATGGCACGGCTGGCGGTGACTACCTTCTCGCGGTGAATGGCGCGGATGATCTTCTGCTTTATGACGGATCGACATTCACGCCGATCAATGCAGCGTCTTCTCCTGCAATTACAGGCGTTTTGACATCCGCTTTCACCCACGCTTGGAGCCACGCCAGCCGCGTTTGGTTTGTTGAGGGCGGATCGCAAAGCGCATGGTATCTCCCGGCAGACTCGATTGCAGGCGCAGCAACGGAATTTTCGCTCGCAGGCGTGTTTCGTCTGGGTGGAAGCCTCTTGTTCGGCGCGAGCTGGTCACTGAATGCTGGTGACGGTCTCGATGACAAGTGCGTCTTTGTGTCCACAGAAGGCGAGGTGATCATTTACGAAGGCACCGACCCGTCGAATGCCTCAACATGGGCGCTTGCTGGCCGGTATCGACTGCCTAAGCCAATTTCGCGCCGATCTCACATCCAAGCAGGTGGCGACTTGCTTGTGGCAACTGAGGTTGGGCTTATCCCGGTGTCAGCCGCGGTTACAACCGACCTCGGAGCAATCGAAACAAAGGCAGTATCGCGACCGATCACGCCGTATTGGCAAGAGCAAGTCGGACTTACGACATCTGATTGGGAGATTGCCAGACTCGATGAAGCTGGCGTGATGATTGTGTCGCAGCCTGTCGCTTCGTCAACCAGCTACAAGCTGATGGCAGTGAACATGATGACCGGCGCATGGTCTCGCATTACGGGATGGGACGCGCAGTGCTTGGGGTCATTCGGTGGCGGATCATATTTCTCCGACAGTGACGGCCTTGTTTTCCTCATGAATGCTGGCGGAAGCGACAACGGAACGCCGTACACATCCCTGTTCATCGGGCAGTATGAAAGCCTCGGGATTTATGGCGTGACGAAAACTGTCCTCCAGATGCGTGCAAACCTTCTCGCAGGTACTCCCGTGAATCCGAGTGTCACGGCGCTTATTGAATACGGAGAGGAACCGCCGTCATCGCCTTCTTCTCCGGCAAACTTCGAAGGCGATGTTTGGGATGTTGGTGAGTGGGATGTCGCCGTTTGGGACGCCACGACAGCGGCTCAAACGGTTTCTGATTGGGTCTCCGTTGGCAGGACAGGGAGCGTTGTTGCCCCATGTCTGCAATTGACATCCGGCACTGACATTGCGCCAAACGTTGAGATTGCAGCAATCGAAGCGCAATACGTCGTGGGGGCGGCGGTCGCGTGACGCCATTCTTTGATGACCGCATATCTGGATGGGTGGCGGATCGTATAGACGGATGCGAACGAGGGTTTGGACCATCGCGGGCCATGGGCGTTGAACATGGCGGCAATGTGGTTGCTGGCATCGTGTTTCACAATTGGGAACCAGAAACCGGGATTGTGGAGATTTCTGGGGCATCCGAAAACCCAAGATGGTTCACGCGCCGGGTTATTAACGCTGCGCTGACCTACGCATTCGATGGGCTAAAATGCCAGATGATTGTCGCGCGTCAGGCTGTAGAGAACGAAAACCCGCGCCGATGCTGGAAGGCTCTCGGCGGGAATGAATACATCATCCCAAGGCTAAGAGGCCGTGACAAAGACGGCTCAATCATCACGCTCACAGATGAGGCGTGGCGGTCTTCAAAATTCTACAAGGAGGCTTGAATGGGGAAATCATCGGCACCCGAACCCACTGATCCGGTTGAAACCTCTGCGGCGACGACCGGGACAAATGTCAGCACGGCGATTGCGAATGCATTCCTCGGCAACGTCAATCAGGTCACGAATGACGGGACATTGACCTATGATCAGACCGGATCATACTCATGGACCGACCCGTATACCGGTGAGACATATGATGTTCCGACATTCACGGCAACGCAGACGCTATCCGACGAACAACAGGCCATTTCCGACCAAAGCAACGCTGCTGAGCTGAACCTCGCCACGCTGGCAAACAACCAATCTGCGTTCCTGAACGACTACATGGCAAATCCGTTCAGCTATAGCGTAGGCGAGTATGAGAACTGGGCGAACAACCTTTACAACAGCCTGAACAGCGAGAACAACGCGAACAGCGTCGACGCGCTCAAGGCACAGCTTGCCAATCAGGGTATCAAGGTTGGCACGGAGGCCTATGACCGTGCCATGGCAGGCCTCACCGAGTCGCAGCAGAACACACAGAACCAGTTCCTGCTCGATGCGTACAGCACCGGACTGAATACGGCCCTGACGGAGCGCAATCAGCCGATCAACGAAATCACGGCGCTTCTCAGCGGGTCTCAGGTGGACAACCCGACCTACGCGAACACCAATTCTTCTCAGATCACCGGGACGGATAACGCTTCGATCATTGGGAATTACGACAGTCAGTCACTCGCAGCTTGGCAGCAGAATCAGGCGGCTACCGCAGGTCTATTGGGCGGTGTTGGAGGCCTTTTCTCTGGCCTTGGCAAGGTGGGTGTAACCCTTTCGGATGCTCGTGTGAAAGAGGACAAAGAGAAGATTGGCGAGACCAAAGACGGGATCGGCATCTATCGTTTCCGCTACAAAGGCGATCCGAAATTGCAAATCGGCCTAATGGCTCAGGATGTGAAGAAGAAACGCCCGGAAGCTGTGACGACGACGCCAAGCGGCCTGATGGCCGTGAATTACGACGAGGCGACGAAATGAGCAAACTTTTTTCCCAGGGCATGTTCACATATGACCAGAACACCACTCCTGAACAGTTGGCAAAAAAGCGTCAGGCTTTGCGCGATGTCATAACTGGGAACGGCACTCCAAAATATGTTGGAGATGGTTGGACACGTCTTGCCGCTGGTCTCTTCGATAACATCGCGCAAGGTAAAATGGATGACTTCGAGGCGGAGAAGCGCGGCGAGGCGACACAGATCTATCAGGACAAGATCGACAGATACAACGGCAGTTGGTCTCCGTTCTCGATGTCCACGAAAGGCATGGAGAATTGGGGGACGCCAAGCGCGCCAACTCAGCCGATGGATGATACGCGCGCCCTGAATGATCCGTCTCGCATCGGTGACGACGCCATGGCAGCTATCGGGCAGCCAAGCGGGGATCGCGACCTATTGGCGAAAACCCTCATGGCAGAGGCCGGAGGAGAAGGTGTTCAAGGCATGCTCGCCGCTGGCGCTGTGATCGACAACCGCCGCAAGACGGGTGGGTATGGCGACGGGTTCGATGGTGTGATCATGAAGCCCGGTCAATTCTCGGCATGGAACGGCGTGACTGGATACGCAAACGGTCAGGGCGGCTTGAATATGGATGGCATGCAACCTTCGCAAGACGCCTACCGCGTGGCTGATGCAATTCTGTCCGGCCAATACCAAGACCCGACCGGCGGCGCGACACACTACTACAACCCGGCGGCGGCGAATCCTGCATGGGGGCAGCAGGCGGGCGGAGATTGGCAGCGGATCGGTAACCATGTGTTCGGCTCGGCTGATGCGGGGCGCGGTGGCTCCGCTCAACCTCGCATGTCCGCCATGAACACCGGATATTCGGGCCCTTCCGTAGCAGAGCTACAGCAGGCGCTTGCGAACCCTTGGCTGAACCAGCAACAGCGCGCAACGCTGCAAGGCATGCTCGGCACGGCGCAACAGGCCGCAGACCCGATGTATCAGATGCAGTTGCAGAAGGCGCAGCTTGAGTTGCAGCAGATGCAGAACCCGGCCCCGAACCTCACGACAGGGCAGCGGGAATACGAGATGGCGCGTCAACAGGGCTACAGCGGCACATTCATGGATTACAAGCGCGACCTTGCAGAGGCTCAGCGCGCGCAAACCAACGTGAATGTGAATACCGGCGGGTCTCCGGGCCTCGGCAAGCTGTCCACAGACTACGGTTATGTCATGGATCAAAACGGAAACCCGGTAATCGACCCGGCAACAGGCCTTCCGCAGGCTGCTGCCGTTCCGGGGTCTCCGGCAGCTCTGGAAGCGCAACAGGCAGAGCAACAAAAATCTCAGGCACAGACCCAAAAGCAGGCTGGGTTTGATCTTGTTATGGATGAAATCGGGCTTGCTCGCGAGTTGATTGGTGAAGGGATGACAACGGGCGTTGTTGGTGGACTATTGTCGAATATCGACAGCACAAGGGCTGGGGCGCTGAAAAATAGGCTCGAAACGATCAAGGCAAACATCGGCTTCGACAAGCTGCAAGCCATGCGCGATGCGTCTCCGACCGGCGGCGCTCTCGGGCAGGTTTCGGAGTTTGAAAACCGTCTTTTGCAGGCCGTCTATGGGTCACTTGTTCAGTCTCAGCGATCCGATGACCTTCTCTACAACCTTGACCGCCTCGAAAAGGTATATGACCGCATCGTCAATCAAGGCATCCCGGATGACGAGGCGCGGAGTATGTATGCCTCTATCGTGCGCGGCGAGGCCTCTCAGGGCGACGACGAAGGCTGGACAGAGATCAACGGCGTGCGCATCCGGGAGAAGCAATAATGGCTGTCTACGAAATCCAAGGCCCGGACGGGAAGGTCTACGAAGTCGATGCCCCTGATATGCAGACGGCGGTTTCTGCCATGGGTCAGTTCACCGGAGGGACGCAGCAGTCGGAGAAAGGCTTCGGACAAAAGGCCAAAGAGTTCCTTCTTGGAGATGACGACCCGACCACGCAGAACATGGGCGAGAAAATCGGCTCTTTCCTGAACAAAGCGGGCGAGTCCATGACCTTCGGACTTGTCGGCGATGAGGCGGATGCGGCTGTCGCGGGCATGATCCCCGGCGGGAAGTCCTACGACGAGCGCCTTGCTGAAAATCGCCAACAACAGGCGCTGTTCGAGCAGGAGAACCCCGGCGCGGCATTGGCCGCTGACATTGGTGGCGGATTGCTTGGTGTAACGCTTCCGTTCGGGACGATTGGCACTCTCAGTCGCGGCGCAAACCTTGGGGCGCGTGTGGCAGCGTCTACGGCTGCTGGCGCTGGCATGGGCGCGACGTATGGGTTCATGGAGGGCGAGGGTGGCGAGGATCGCATCAGAGACGCGAGGACTGGCGCTTTTCTTGGCGGTGGAGTCGGTATGGTCGCCCCGGCCGCAGGTGCTGGCATCCAGCGCGCAATGGATGGACGCGCGGCCAGACGTGCAATTTCTAGCGCAGCCCGCAATGCGCCAACGACAGAGGCACTACGGGCGCAGGGAAACGCGGCCTATCAGGCGATTGATGACGCTGGTGTCCAAATCAAGCCTGAGGCGTTTGAAAGAACCAGACAGCGCATTGCGCAAATGCTGCGTGAAAACACCGGGTTTGATGAATTGCCGGGGCCGGGAAGTCTCACGCCAAATTCCGCGCGCGCCTCTCAGATCATGAATGATGCGTCTCAGAGCATGGCAACAGATCCGACCGCCGCTCTTCCGTTCAGGTCTCTTGATCAGATGCGCCGTCAGGCCGGTGCGGCGGCTGGAAACGTGACAAACAAGACGGATCAGCGAGCAGGCATGGAGATCATCGGAGGCCTTGACGACTTCGTGCAGCGCATGGGGCCGGATGATGTCGTGTCTGGTGACGTGAAGGCTCTGCAAGATGCCCTACCGAAGGCCAGAGACATTTGGTCGCGCATGTCTCGCAGCCAGACGATTGATGACGCCATCGACGCGAGCGAGAACTATTTGTCCGGCGGATCGAGCGGAATCAGAAACCAATTCTCTCGCATCCTGAAGAACAAGAAGCTATCGAGCAGCTTTTCGGATGCGGAGATTGCAGCGATGCGCCGTGTCGTAAATGGAACGGCGTCGGAGCGTGTCTTGAATTTGCTTGGCGGTGGCCTCGGTCAGCTTGGGCAAATCGGGGCGGGTTTTGGCCTTGGCGGTCCATTCGGTGCGGCTATCGGTGCAGGAACCGGTATGCTTGCCCGCAAGGGGTCTGAGGCAGTATCCCGCAAGAATGCCGAAATCGTCCGTGCTCTTGTGGCGAACGGCGGGATGCAGACACTTCCGGTTGCCACGGATGGGACGAGAAAGATCGTGGAGAGCCTGTTGCGGCGCGGCGCTGCTACAGGTCAGTGAGTGTTTAAGTAGACGCTTGATATGATGAAAAGAGTCGGCATCAGGAACGCCGCATAAGCCAGCCACGGGGCCTTGTAATCGTGCTTGTTGAACTGCTGAAATCCCCAGACTACGCAAAGGGTCAGAAGGTTGCCGATTAGCACGGCGGCTGCAAAATCGAGAAGGTCCATCGTCTCTATCTGGGGTCTATCTCTTACAGTTTCAATACGACCGACATGTGGTTGAGTTTCCAAATGTTGAGCAGTTCACTGTCGTTGAAGATGGTGGCGAGTATGTGCCTCCACGGTGCGGGAACGAAGGCATCTGTCCATTGGACGGGCCACACTGATATGTCATGTAATACCACGTCACGGGTCCGGGCACTAAGTCAGCGATAAGGCCTCCTGCTTTGCTGTAGCTGTCGATCACCTGATACGGCCCAGAACAAACTTTAGAAGCCTCTGAAAAACATGCCTCTGGTGAAGATGAGCACTTGCTTGTTTTCGCCTCTACGCCATTCGGCGCGGTGAAACTTTCACCAGTTTCTGAAACACATCCGGTAAGCATCAACGCCACAACTGCAATTCTTTTCATCTTCAATCCTCCGAATATTCATCAAGTAGCTTCTTCATCTCCTGAAGAATGTAATTGAACTTCATTCGATCTTGTTCCGGCCTGTCATCTATGTGGTCGATGTCGGGATAGAACTTTTCCAGCGTTGCCACGATCTCGGCGTTTACGGATTTTTCTCCAGCCGCAGACTTGACGCGCTCATAGAGCGCATCGGGAATGCGCAATGTGTAGCGAGTGTATCCATCGTGTCCTGACATACTGCCTATGTCACTTTCCTCGTGAAAAAAGTCAAGGAAGTCTATTGTCACGAAACTCGTGACATGGTATTTGTTGTGTCACGACACTCGTGAAAGTAGAGACATGAAACAGAACGACGAAGACGTTCGCATCACGATTACTGTTCCCGCAAGCCTGCGGAAGATGCTGAAAGTGAGCGCAGCACAGAATGACAGATCCTTTAGCGGTGAGATTGTTCACTGTCTGAAAAAGGGGTCTGGATGGGCAGGGCAAGAAAATGCCGGAGCCTGAAACGAGAAAGACCGCCGGGTTGCAGCCCAACGGTCTTTGTGAATTCCAAACAGCTATGAAGGAAAATTCCTAATGAATATGGCAGTTAAACACGATGACTTCAATGGGCTTGTCAGTGAAAGCCTGAAAACCACATCACGCATCATTGCGGAGAAGTTCGAGAAGAACCACCGCGACGTGTCTCGCGCAATCAAGAACCTGATCGAACAAGAGGCTGAGTGGGGTGCGCGCAATTTTGCGCAGACCCCGTATGTGGATGGTCAGAACGGGCAGACCTACCAGATGTACGAAATGACCCGCGACGGGTATTCGATGCTGGTCATGGGCTTCACCGGCAAGAAGGCGATGGAGTGGAAAATCAAGTTCCTCGCGGCGTTCAACGCGATGGAACAGCGCCTCAAGGCTCCCGTTGTCGATCTGAACGATCCGGCGCAGCTTGTTCCGCTCTTGTCGAGCTACGCGCAGCGCACACAGGTTGCCGAAGCGAAGGTTTTGGAGCTTGAGCCGAAGGCCGAGGCCTATGACCGCCTCGACTCTCTGGAAGGCGCTCTGTCTGTTCGTCCGGCGGCGAAGGTTCTGGGCGTCAAGGAAAGCCACCTG
The DNA here is from genome assembly GCF_051054295.1 of Celeribacter sp. SCSIO 80788. GTDB lineage: Bacteria > Pseudomonadota > Alphaproteobacteria > Rhodobacterales > Rhodobacteraceae > Celeribacter. Next base: position 93,369 of record NZ_CP150482.1, read on the forward strand.
ATCAAGTGGCTGCAACTCAACCGCTGGGCATTCCGGCAAAACGGTCATGGCCCGCTGCAAGCCTATGTCGAAAAGCGCAACACCGGCTATCTGGACCACAAATTGGGAGAATACACGGCCCGCGACGGTGATTTGCGCGTCAGTATCACGTTGATGATCACCCCGAAGGGGATGAAGCGTCTGGCGCAAATCTTCGCCAAGGAAGGCGGTGCACAATGAACCGTCGTGAACTTCTGGCCGCAGCCCCGGCGGCACTGGTGGCGGGCGCACTTCCTGCGATTGCTGGCGATGCGGAAACGCCCATCTCCAAGATGTTCCGCGAATGGGTGCGTCTCGACCTCGAAGAGGAGCGGACCTATGAAAACGAGCCGACTGGTGAGGGTGATGCGCTTTGTGACGCAGCGACGGCGAGAAAGTGCGACTTGGCGCGCCGGATACAGAACACGCCTGCGCAGTCTCTGGCCGATCTTGGAATGATCATCATGGCAATGAGTGACTTCGGAAACTACGGCGTTCGGATGAATGAAACGGAGCAGTTTCGCAAAGAAGCCCGCGCACTCGTCGCATAAAGAACAGTCTTTAACTATCTGAAAACAAAAGGTCTCGCGGTTAAATCTGCGGGGCCTTTTCGCATGAAAGGAACGTCAATGCCCCGCAACGGATCAGGCGTATACAGCAAGCCAGCCGGAACAACGGCTGTGCCAAACACCAAAATTGAAAGCTCTATGTTCAACACGCTGGTTGATGACGTCGTGTCCGATTTGAACGCAGCACGGCCCATTACGGCAGGCGGCACAGGCGGAACAAGCGTCACGACAGCGCAAACGGCACTTGGCCTGCTGATCGGCACGAACGTCCAAGCCTATAACGCCAACCTTGCGAGCCTGTCAGGCCTCACGCTTGCGGCCGACAAGCTGCCCTATGCAACAGGTGCCGGAGCGATGGCGCTGACTGACCTGACAGAAGCAGGCCGCGCGCTGATTGGTGGCGCAGACGCGGCGGCGCAGCGCACAACTCTTGAGCTTGAGAACGTCGCCAAGACCTCTCCGCAAATCTCTGACGATGCCGACAATATCTCGGAGGCAGGTTTGTTCGTGCTCATGCCGAGTGCGAGCAACTTGCCGGATAGCGAAGGCGTGTCATCGGCCTATGGTGCAGAGGTTGTCAAATACGACGACGACAACCTCTTCGTGAGCGCTGTAAAGCTCGCGAGCGTGGCCAAGTTTACCCGCGTGAAGTACGCCGGAGTTTGGTCCGACTGGATCAAGGACGGTCCTCAGCTCGTCGCCAAATGGGAGTACAGCGCCGATGTTGCAAACATTCCTTTCACGGATCTCGGATCATGGGAAGCTATCAGGATTGAGACCTATAATGTTCTCAATATAGACTCTTACCTGCAAATTCAGGTGTCATTTGACAACGGGTCCACGTGGCAGACTACGGGCTATAACGCGTCGGTAACAGACGCCGGAGGCAACTCCACGGGAACCATTGCGATTCTCCTGTCGCGAAATGCTGGTGATATGGACGGTCACATCGATTTGAGCGGCTTGTCAGAGCGCGCCATTTCGTCTGGTGTCTTGCGGCGTGCTGGGCGGGCAATGATGTTCGGATGCAACTGCCCTCTCGGAGCCGTAAATGCCATAAAATTTATTTCATCCAGTGATTTTACCGGCGGGAAAATCAAGGTCTACGGGATGGTGCGCCGATGAACTTCAGCTTCGATCTCTCCCTTGGATCTGTCGTGATGAACGGTGTTCGGCGTCTCATGGCCGGTCTGGAAAATGCCAACAGCACCGCCAGCTACGCGCTGTCCTGTGCCGGATCTCTGGTGGCCTATGCGGCGAACACGCTGCGTTATGGCTGTCTCTCCGGCCAGCGTGCCATTCTGGTCGAGGCCGGGGCGACGAACCTCCTGACCTATGCCACGGCCAGTGCCACCACGGGCTGGACGGCAAGCTCTGCGACTGTGACCGATCTCGATCTTGATGCGCTGGGGGTTTTTCCGGGGGTCAAGATTGCCTCGAATGGGGCGGTGTGGAACAGGCTTAACCACACGGCAACACCGAACGTAACCAGTGGTGTGAGCTATCACCTACAGGCGTTCTTCAAGTTCGGAACCTCCGGCAAGCTCCGCCCGACGCTGGTGAATGTTTCAGGAGCAACGGAGACCCGCGTCGATGTTGCGGTTTCTGGCAATACGAACGCGCTTTCAGCCGCAGGCGCGCTGAGCAACGTCACGATTGCGGCTATTGGGTCTGGTGGCGTCTATCAGCTTGATGCCACGTTCGTGCCGAATTTCACCGGCGCGCTTAACATCGGATTCGGCCCGGCCAGCGCTGTGTCTGGTCAAGACGTGGTTCTCCTCGGAGCGCAGTTCGAAACAGGCACCTCTGGCACGAGCTTCATCAACAGCGCGGGCGCATCTACCGCGCGGGCCGCAGATCTGGTCACCGCGCCGATCACTGCCGATGTGTCGGCTGGCGTCCGAGTGCGCGGGACTTTTTGCGTTAAGGTTGAGAAAGACGAATACAATATGGCCTTTGTGCTCGACGCGGGGACGACTGCCAGCAGGATCACGATGAGCTGGCAAAAATCGACGGCCCTGTTCGGCGTATCCCTTTTTTCTGGTGGAGTTTTGCAAGGGACGTACACGTATTCCGGTGCTGCCCTTGGCGATACCGTCGAGGTCGATCTGACCTTCACCGCAGCCGCTATTAGCGGGTCGATCAATGGCGATGCTGTCAGCAAAGCACTGGCCGGGGCATACACGCCACCCACGACGGCGCGTATTGGACACTCCGCTGGCGGCGCGAGCATTCCGGGCCGTCTCCTTTGCTCCAAATTCATCGTGACTGGAGTTCCTGCATGACCGACTTTTATCTGAAATTCTCCGACCGCGCCGCCGCGCTTGCCGCACTCCCGATCCTCACGGTGCAAGACGATGCCGACGAAACGGTATGGCGTCAGGACCTTTCCTCTGTGGTTGAGGTTGGCACGATCTACGCGGAGACTGGCGTCACGCTCACCGCCGCTGATGGGATCGAATATCCCGAGACGGTCGCGCTCGACGGCTGGCACATGAACGTGCGAACGGCGGTCGCGGAGGTGATCTCCGCAATCGAGGCTTTGCCTGAGGAGGCCCGCCCCGAGCCCGCAACGCCCGCTGTGGTCTGGGCTGGAGGGGCGTGATGGACTGGACATCGATCAAGCGGCGGTGGTGCGGCATAAGGTGCTTCATCTCGAAAAACCGCGATGACATTTACCACGTATGTGTGCCGGTGGCGCTGTCTACCGTCATGGCCCTATCAAGCCTGAGCGGGGCGGCTGGTTTTCTTTTGGTGTGGGCTATCGCGCGTCATGCCGGGAGGGTTTTTCATGGCTGAGGACAGCAAGAAGTTCGGCCTTGTGCAGGTCATTGCTGTGCTCTTCGTCATCGGACTTTTCGCGGCGGATTATGGATTCGACGTGATGGCAAAGCAGCCGCCGTGGTGGGCCTATGTTGTGCCCGGCCTGCTCGCTCTTGGACTTGAGGTGCGCGCCCTGCGCCGTCTTGTTGTGCAGGCTGTGCGTGTGGCTGCAAAACTTCCACCGGAGGATGATCAGAAATGACCACTCGTGCTGAAATCTGCATCCCGCGCACCCTGATACATGAGGGCGGTTTTGTTGACCATCCAGACGATCCCGGCGGAGCAACGAACAAGGGCATTACCCTCGCGACATTCCGGCGCTACGTCATGCCTCGCGGGACAGTGGCGGACCTCAAGGCGCTGACCACGGAGCAAGCCGTGATTGTCTATAAGCGGCAGTATTGGGATGCAGTATGCGCCGATCTCTTGCCTGCCGGTGTGGATTTCGCCGTGTTTGATTTTGGCGTCAATTCTGGCCCGGCCCGCGCGGCCAGGTATCTGCAAAAGGTGACTGGCGCGAAAATCGACGGTCGCATCGGACCGAATACGCTGGCCGCTGTGCGCGCCAAAGATGAGCGGGTTGTCGTCAGTGATCTGTGCGATGCGCGTATGGCATTCCTGCGCCGCCTGCCGACGTATCGCACGTTTGGCCGTGGCTGGTCGAGCCGTGTGGCACGGGTCCGATACGATGCACTCTTGGACGCCGTGGCATGACCCGCATCCTCGCCATAGCCCTTGCCGCCGCTCTGGCAGTCGCTGGCGTCCAGACGTGGCGCTTGGAGCGTGTGCAGCGTCAGTATGCCGTGGCGGAGGCTGAGGCGGCAAAGGCGCTGGCAAAACAACGCGCCGATGCAGCGACAACGATTTCCGCCCTACGCGGAGATTTCGAAGAGATCATGGAGAAAGCCAATGCGCTACCTGATGCTGATGCTTGTGGTCTTGATGCTGGCCGGGTGCGCGCACTCGACGCCATCCGATAAAGCCCCCTGCCGTGTGCCTGTCTCGCTTCCAGATCGTGGGATAAGCCAAGGTGAGGCGTTCCGGTTCTGGGCGCGTGACCGTCAGGCTCTGGTCGAGTGCGGCGCGGCGAACGGGGTGGTGGAGTAGCTGCGCGTTGACCAGTCGCGCCCCTGTCGCCCTGTGCACCGGACTTCCAAGATTGTCAGCCGTCACCTTTAGCGGGACGATCACGCTGGCTTGGCTCCATTCGCCACTTACAGGTGAGACTTGTTGAGCGCGGGCGGGGCCTGCTATGAACCCCGCATATCGCTCCGGTTTCCCGTGCTACGGCCAGCAGAATATCACCGTGTCGCCGCGCTCATGAGGACGAACCTGCCTATTTGATCCGAGGCGTCCCGTTGGATCAGGGGCTTACGATACGCCCGCAAAAATGCGGCTGTGTTTGAGCACGGCCCTGATCGTCATCAGATTTCGGGTATTTCACCTTGTTAATTCACGGGCTTAACCCGCCGCAATAGTCGCGCTCACTTCACCATATCACTGATTTCATGTCAGATCAAAAGTTTCTTGGTGCAGATCGACCGTTAGAACATTCGCGCTTTGTTCGCGCCGTTTCTGGCTCGAAAATGTTCAAACGATATATGTTTTTCTTATTGATTTTGTTGCGCTTTTCATGCGTATCGCTTCGGATTTGCAATCCGCTGCGTCACCACTCCGCCAACTCGCCGAAATGGGTGAGGCGGTGTCTATACTATGGTCAGACACTGTGCAACCGCCATTTGCGCGATTTTGTGAACGCATTGGGATGTTGCCCCGACCGCAGGCTTGTGGCAAAACGGCGCGGACACGTCCTTGAACGAAAGAGTTCAGCCCATGGCAAACTTCACCCAGCTCCGCACCACGATGGTCGACACTCAGGTTCGCCCCTCCGATGTGACCAAGTTCCCCATCATCGAGGCGATGCTCACCGTTCCGCGTGAGAATTTCGTCCCCGCCGGCAAGCGCGAGGCGGCCTATGTGGGCGAGCATGTCGATCTCGGCCAGGGCCGCGTGGTGCTCGATCCGCGGGTTCTGGCGAAGATGCTCGATGCGCTGAACATCCAGAATGACGAAATGGTGCTCGATCTGGGGTGCGGGCTCGGCTATTCCTCTGCCGTCATCGCGCGCATGGCGCAGGTGGTGGTCGCGGTCGAGGAAGATGCGGAACTGGCCAAGGACGCTGCGGCGGCTCTGGCCGAGAACGGTTCCGACAACGTGATCCTCGAAACCGGAGAGATTGCCGTAGGGGCAGCTCAGCATGGTCCGTATGATGCTGTGATCCTGCAAGGCGGGGTTGAGGAAATGCCTGAGGCCATTCTGTCGCAGGTGAAGGAAAATGGTCGCATCTGTGCTATTTTTCTCGACGGAGCCCTTGGCATTGTGCGTATAGGGTACAAAATAGGCGGCGAAATCACTTGGCGCATGGTGTTCAACGCCACGGCGCCGATCCTTCCGGGATTTGAAAAACGCGCGGAATTCGCGCTCTGATGCAGGACGTGCGATAGGCCGGGACGGCCCCGGCGTTCGAAGATAACAAAGGGGCAGAGGCCAATGAGCATGAGCAGACAATTGAAAAAGACCCTTTTCGCCGGTGTTGCGGCGTTGGGCATCATGGCAGGGCCGGTGGCGTCCTGGGCGGAAACGCTCGGCGATGCGCTGGCCTCGGCCTACAAGACTTCAGGACTTCTGGAACAGAACCGCGCCACATTGCGTGCCGCCGACGAAGGTGTGGCCTCGGCGCTGTCCGATCTGCGCCCGACGCTGTCCTATTCCTACGAGATCGGCAAATCCAAAAGCTATCTGACCGGTGCCTGGAGCGACTGGAGCGATACGCTCGCCTTCGTGGCGTCCATGGACGTCTACACCTTCGGGCGCAACAAGCTGTCGATGGATGTTCAGAAAGAAGTCGTTCTTGCGACCCGGGCCTCTCTGGTCAATGTCGAGCAGGAAGTGCTGGCCGATGCGGTCGACGCCTATATGGGCGTGCGCGAGGCGCAGGCGCTACTGAACCTGCAACAAAGTGCGGTGCGTCTGAATCAACAGAACCTCAAGGCCGCGCAGGACCGCTTCGACGTGGGCGAAATCACCCGCACCGAAGTGGCGCAATACGAGGCGCAGCTCGCTTCCGTGCGCGCCGATCTGGCCTCCGCGCAAGGGACGTTGTCGGCTGCGCGCGAGACTTACAAGGTTGCCGTGGGGCATTACCCGCAGTCGCTTTCGACCCCGCCGACCATCAAACTGCCGGTCTCCTCGCTCGAGACTGCCGTGACCACGGCGAAACAGCGTCACCCGGGGATCATCGCGCTGCAACACCAGGCGGCGGCACAGGATCTTGCCGTGACCATCGCCGAGCGCAACATGTTGCCGACCGTCTCCGCCGATGTGACGCAAAGCTATGCCGACGATTTCGACAATGACACCACCTCGGTGGGCGTCGGCATCTCCGGTGTGATCTATTCCGGCGGGGCCGTCGCCTCTGCCGTGCGCGGTGCCATCGCCGATCGCGACGCGGCCCGCGCCGAGTTGCTGCAAACCACCCGCGAAGTGGAGCAGGGCGTGCGCACCAACTGGGCGATGATCTCGGTCTATGCCGCCTCCGAAGAGGCGTCGAACGCCTATGTCCAAGCCCAACGCGTTGCCTATGACGGGGTCAAGGAAGAGGCCGATCTCGGCGCCTCCACCACGCTCGATGTGCTGAGCGCCGAACAGGATCTGCTCGACGCGCAGGTCGCCGCCATTCAGGCCCGCATCGCCCGCGAGACCCAGGTCTATTCCGTGCTGCAATCTCTCGGCATGCTGACCGTCGAACAGCTCAAGCTGAACGTGCCGGTCTACGATCCGGCGGCCTATTACAACGCGGTGAAAAATGCGCCGACGCGTTACGTTAGCCCGCAGGGTGAAAAACTCGACCGCGTGCTGCAAGGGCTTATGAAACAGCAAGGTCAGTAAGCGCGGCCCCATGCCTTCGAACCCCGTGCGGAGATCGCGCGGGGTTTTTGCATGTTTGGGGCCATGGAAACGCATGGCGTTTTAACGATCTATTGTGTGTCTGCGCGAAGCTGGCTACCATTGAGGGTAGGTAAGACGGGGCAGGAGTCGGCATGTCCGATGCGATGACAAATACCGAAGCGGATGAGGTCCTTGCCTCGATCCGTCGGCTTGTGGCGGAGACCCATGGTCATCGGCCCGTGCCGGTGTCTGCGCCAGTGACAGCCGCTGTGCCGTCCATGGATGTTCGGGAAACGGCCGCAGTAAAGCCTCACTCCGAGCCTGCGGCGGAAGCGCTGGTGCTCACCCCCGATTTCCGCGTGCGCCAGAGCGCCGCGCCCGAACCGGTGGCTCAGGCCCCCCTCGTTCTGGAGCCGCTTCCAGACGCGGCGACCGCCGAAGAGGGGGCTGTGGAGCCGTTGATCCTGTCGCCCGATCTCGCGGTGCATCTGCCGGATGAGGTCGCGACGCAGCAGACCGGGATTGAGGGCGCGGAAAACCCGACGCTCGAAACCCTCATCGCCGAAGAGGTGCAGGCGGAAGCGCGGGCGATGACCGCAGCCGCAGAGACGGCGGAGGCCGACTGGGCCGAGGCGCTGGATGACACCCCCGACGCGGAGGCCGCCCGCCATGTCGCGCGTCTGACGCTCGAACAACGCATTGCCGAGCTCGAGGCCGCCGTGGGCGCGCAGGGGCTCGACTGGGAACCCGACGGGTCGGAGGATCTCGACGCGGAGATCCCGCGCGAAATGCCCCGCGGTTTCATCGAACCCGGCGCGCGGGTTCTGCATTTCCGCGCCCGTGAGGCGGCACCGCTTGCGGACGCTCAGGGCATGGATCATTTCCGCGATGAACAGGTTTCCGACGAACCGGTCGCTGAGGATCAGGCACAGGATATGTCGGCGGATGCGTGGTCGGGGGACAAGGATGACGCTGCGATGAGCCAGAGCGAAGAGACGAAACCGCTGTCCGATGAGATCGGCGATGCCATCGCCGATGCCGAGGTGATCGAGGAAACCCCTGCGCCGCAGGCCGGGGACACGCCCGAACCCCTTGAGATGCCAGCCCCGGAAGCCCAGACCCCGGAGGTCGAAGATCTCGGAGCCGCGCCGGAAGTGGCGCACGATCCCGATCCCAGCCTCGAGGAAGAGCTGGCGCTCGCGGGCTATGCCGATGAGGATATCATGGATGAGGAGGCGCTGCGTGATCTCGTGGCGCAGGTCATCCGCGAAGAGCTACAGGGTGAGCTGGGCCAGCGTATCACCGCCAATGTTCGCCGTCTCGTGCGCCGCGAGGTGCAACGCGCGCTCACCCTGCGCGAGTTCGAATAAGTTCGAATAAGTTCGGGCGCGTTCAGACCTCTTGCGCCAAAGCGTAAAGCGCATCGAGGTCCAGATGGGCTTCGAGATGATCTGCGAGGCGGTCGAGCGTCTCCTCGACCCCTGCGTCGAAATCCGTCATTCCCCCCGAGAGGCCGAAGCGTTCGAGATACGCCGCACGGAACGCATCCGAGCTGAACAGCCCGTGCAGGTAACAGCCGCGCACCCGCCCGTCCGGGCTTTGCGCCCCCTCGGGTCGGCCTTCGAGCGTGAGCCAGGCGCGTTTCATATCCGCCCCGTCCGTGCGCCCGATGTGGATCTCATAGGCCCTGACCTCGGCGCCGGACGCCAGATCGGTCGCCGTCACCTCCGCCAGCCGCTTGTCGCCCTGCATCCGGGTGCCGACCTCCAGAAGCCCAAGCGCCGCGTGCCGACCGGGGTGCCCCTCGATGCCTTCGGGATCGTCGATCCACTGCCCAAGCATCTGATATCCGCCGCAAATCCCCAAAACATGGCCGCCACGCCGCAGATGCGCCGCGAGGTCGATGTCCCAGCCCTGATCGCGGAAAAATTTCAGATCGCCGATGGTCGATTTCGTCCCCGGGATCAGCACGAGATCGGCATCGCCCGGAAGCGCGCGCCCCGGCTCGACAATCTCCACCGTCACATCCGGCTCGGCGGCCAGCGGGTCGAGATCGTCGAAGTTGGCAATCCGCGAAAGTTTCGGCACGGCGATTTTCACCCGCCCGTCGCCGCGTGAGGCGATGTCCATCACATCCTCGGCAGGCAGGCGATGGGCGTCCTGAAACCACGGCACCGTACCGAGATCGACCCAGCCGGTGCGCCGGGCAATCTCTTTCGACCCTTCGGCAAACAGGCTCACATCGCCGCGGAATTTGTTGACGGCAAACGCTTTGATCCGGTCGCGGTCCTCCGGCGGCAACACCGCATGGGTTCCGACCAGTTGCGCGATCACGCCACCCCGGTCGATGTCGCCGACCAAGACGACCGGCACGCCCGCCGCCTCGGCAAAGCCCATATTGGCAATGTCGCCCCGGCGCAGGTTGATCTCCGCCGGGCTGCCCGCGCCTTCGATCACCATGAGATCGACACCGGAGGCCAGCCGGTGGAAGCTTTCGAGCACTTTCGGCATGAGATTGGGCTTTTCCTTGCCGTAATCGCGCGCCTTGAGCGTGCCGACGCGTTGCCCTTGCACAATCACCTGCGCGCCCTGATCGGTTTCGGGTTTCAGCAGGACCGGGTTCATATCCGTATGTGGCCGCAATTCACAGGCCCGCGCCTGAAGCGCTTGCGCCCGGCCGATCTCGCCGCCGTCTGCGGTCACCGCGGCATTGTTCGACATGTTCTGCGGTTTGAACGGTGCGACCTTGAGACCACGTCGGGTGAAGGCGCGCGCAATCCCTGCCACAAGCATGGATTTCCCGACATTCGAGCCCGCCCCCTGGATCATGATCGCCTTGGCCATGCCGTCCTCTCTTTTCTGCCGCGCGTCCTGAGTAGTGAAGCGGCCTTGAAGAGGGAAGGGTTTTCTGATGGCACAAATACTCATGCCGCGGCAGCAAAACAAAACGGCAAAAGAAAAGACGCGCCAGCGAGCAGCATGGCGCGTCTTCTTCAAAATGGCAGAAACGGCGGCGCTTATGCGGCTTCCGCAGCCTCCTGGGCGTGACGGCGTTCGCTTTCCTCGCGCGATAGCGCGACGGAGGTACGGATGCCTTTGGAGACGAATTCCATCAGACCGGAAACGACGCGCTCACACGGGTCGATACCGGCACAGGACAGAACCTCACGGCCATCGCGAGACCGCGCCCAGCGGGCGATCTGTTCCGGGCCGTTGCCATATTTCTTGTCATCGGCAATCGCATCATCGAGCGCAGCCAGCACAACCGCAGCAAACAGCTTGCGGGCGCGTTGTCCTTGCTCGTAATTGAATGCGGTGCCATCCACGAACTCAGCCATGGTTTTTCCTTGTTTTATTGCTCTTGTCTTTCTGGCGTGCAGCGCCTTATGACAGGTTTGTGTCGATTCGGGTACGTCTGATTTGCATATCTCCTATGCGTTCACGGCATGGTGAGTGCTGGTCCGTCACCTGCACCGAAATCTCCGCCTCCTATCGCGCCACGTGTCAGCATGCTTGTCAGCCAGCGACTCGCCAGATATAGGGTGCGCTGATCCATCTTCAACCAATCGCGTATAGTCAAATGCCCAAAATCAACGGTAACGAAATCCGCCCCGGCAACGTGCTGGAGCATGACGGGGGCCTCTGGGCCGCTGTGAAAGTCGATCACGTCAAGCCCGGCAAGGGCGGTGCCTTCGCTCAGGTCGAGCTGAAGAACCTGCGCGATGGTCGCAAACTCAACGAACGTTTCCGCTCCGCCGACAAGGTCGAGCGCGTGCGTCTTGAGCAGAAAGACATGCAGTTCCTCTACGAGAGCGACGAGCTTTTGCACATCATGGACACCGAGACCTACGAACAGGTCACGATCCCGGCCGACATCCTCGGCGAACGTCGCCCCTTCCTTCAGGACGGCATGACCATCGTCGTGGAATTCCACGATGCCGAGGCGCTGAACGCCACCCTGCCGCAAAAAGTCATTTGCAAGATCGTCGACACCGAACCGGTCGTCAAAGGTCAGACGGCGGCGAACTCGTTCAAACCGGCGATCCTCGACAATGGCGTGCGCGTCATGGTCCCGCCGTTTGTCGGCACCGACGAGGACATCGTCGTGAACACCGAGACGATGGAATATTCGGAGCGTGCATAACGCTCCGGAGCGCACCTTTGGTGCGACGGAATACTCGGAGCGTGCATAACGCTCCGATGCGCACCTTTGGTGCGACGGAATATTCGGAGCGGGCATAACGCTCCAAAGGTTTCAATAGAGTTGAAAAGCAAAGCCGCTCCCTCGGGGGCGGCTTTGTTCATGGGCGCTGAGAGGCGATCAGCCCGCGCGCAACCCGAGGATCTTGCGCGCCTGAGACGGCGTGGCGATCGGGCGCCCGTAGCGCTGCGCGGCATTCACGGCCAGTTCCACCAAAGCGGCGTTCGAGGGCGCGAGCGTGGTTTTGTCGAGGCGGATGTTGTCCTCAAGCCCGGTGCGCAGATGCCCGCCCGCCGCCGCCGCCCAGTCGTTGAGCTCGCGCTGATGCCGACCGATCCCGGCGGCGCACCACGGAATATCGTCGCCAAACAGGTATTTCACCGTCTCGACGTAGAAATCGAACACGCGTTTCTCGGCGGGCATGGCGTTTTTGACGCCCATGACGAATTGCACATAGGGCCGCGCCCCGATCTGGGCGCGTTCCATCATCTCATGCGCCTTGTAGATATGCGACAGATCGAAAGCCTCGATCTCCGGCTTCACACCATAGGTTTTCATCTCGGAGGCGAGCCAGTCGACGAGGTCCGGCGGGTTCTCATAGACGCGGGTCGGGAAGTTGTTCGACCCGACCGAGAGCGACGCCATCGGCGGGCGCAGATGCAACATGCCGCCGCGCGCCTGACCGGCGCCGGAGCGCCCGCCGGTGGAGAGTTGCACGATCATGCCGGGGCAATGGAGCTGAATGCCCTCCATCAGCCGCGCAAACCGCTCCGGATCGGAGGTCGGTTTGCCTTCGTCGTCACGGACATGGCAATGCGCGATGCTGGCTCCGGCCTCATAGGCCGCGTGCGTGCTTTCGATCTGTTCCGTGATGGTGATCGGCACGGCGGGGTTGTCCGCCTTCGTGGGCAGCGAGCCGGTGATCGCCACACAAATGATACAGGGTTTGCCCGCGACATCGCTCATGATCGCCTCTTCCTTTCCATATGACGGCCCCGCAAGAATACGGCGGCCTGCAAATCGCCTCCCAAACGGCGGATGAGGGTATCATGCCGCCGCCTGAGCGGATTGAACAGAAAAGAGTTTTCGATTCAGTTAAACGGTGAGCGTGGCATCACCGGCCTTGAGCACGCCCTTGGCCCGGTCGAACCGCAGATAGGCGATTGCGCGCCCGCCCGACTGGGTGAAAAGCGTGCCGGCGGTCTTGCCGTCCTCGGTGACGATCTCCGTGCCGACAGGCGCGTGGCCTTCGATCCCGACGGTCGTGAGCCCCTTGCGCAGCTCGGTCTTGTGCTTCATTCGGGCGGTGACCTCTTGACCGACATAACAGCCTTTGCGGAAATCCACGCCGTGCAGCCGCTCGAACCCGGCCTCCAAGATGAACGTATCGGGCGTCAGTTCCGCGCCGAATTCGGGGATGCAGGCGGCCACACGGATCGCGTCCCAATCGGCCTCGACCGAAGGCCGCCCGTCATAGGCGCGCCAGCCCATTTCCGGGGCGCGCGGGTCCTGAAACGCGCCTTCGGGGGCAGGGCCGGGACCCCGCGACACCGGGCGATCCGTCAGCGCAAGCGCCACCTTGGCGCGCAGTTTGTACATGGTGAGCCGTTTCATAAGCATCTCGGCTTGGGAGGCGGGCACGTCCATCAGGATCGCCTCGCCTTCGGGCACCAAAAAGAAATCGACGATGAATTTGCCCTGCGGCGTCAGAAGGGCCGCATAAACCGCGCCGTCCTCAAGCCGCTTCACATCGTTGGTGATCAGCCCCTGAAGGAAATGCAGCCGGTCTTCGCCGGTGATTTCAATGACTTTCCTGTCGTTTTCCGTCGCCACTGTGTCGCCCCTGCACTTTCTCGCCTTGTGTCTCTTCATATAGGAAGGGGGAAGCAAACGAAAAGCTGCAACCTTGCCGGACCCCCTATGCGCGCGCCGATTTCCGTGATTATCCCGACCCTGAACGCCACGCCGCAGCTGCGCGAGACGATGCTGTCCCTGATGGAGGGGCTGGACGCCGGGTTGGTGCGCGACTTGATCCTGACGGATGGCGGATCGACGGACGGGCTGGAGAAGATGGCCGATTTCGTCGGGGCCGAGCTTGTGATTGGCGGGGCCGGGCGGGGCGGGCAGCTCAGGCGTGGGGCGGAGCGGGCCGAGGGGGACTGGCTTTTGGTGCTGCATGCGGACACATGGATGCCCGAAGGCTGGGCCGAGGCGGTGGTGCAGCATCTGGCGAAATCCTACGACAAGGCGCTGGTGTTTTCGCTGTCGTTTCGTGACGTCAAAGGCTTTTGGCCGAAGATGACGGCGGGCTGGGCCAACCTGCGCACGAGGCTCTTCGATCTGCCCTATGGCGATCAGGCTTTGCTGATTTCCCGCGAGCTTTACGACGAGATCGGGGGTTACGGGGATATGCCCCTGATGGAGGACGTCGATCTCGCCCGTCGCCTCAAGGGCAAAATCGTGCTCAGTCCTTTGCGCGTCCGAACAGACCCATCACGTTACCGAACATCCGGCTGGTGGCGCCAAGGAGCCCGGAACCTTTTCCGTCTTCTCCGTTTTCGCCTCGGGGCCGACCCCGCGACGCTTTCACGGGGCTACCGTCGATGACCGTGCGCCCGTCGGAATATTGCAGCCGGTAAAGATCGGCATAAAGCCCGCCACGCGCCAGCAATTCCTCATGCGTGCCTTCGTCCACCACGCGGCCCTTGTCCATCACCACGATCTTGTCGGCATTCTTGATGGTCGAAAGCCGGTGCGCGATCACCAATGTGGTGCGCCCCTCCGACAGCTTCTCAAGCGCTTGCTGCACGATCTTCTCGGATTGCGCATCGAGCGCCGAAGTCGCCTCGTCCAAAAGCAGAACCGGACGGTCGCGCAACACGGCGCGGGCGATCGCCACCCGCTGGCGTTGCCCGCCCGAAAGCCCGGAGCCGCGCGGTCCCACCGGGGTGTCGAGCCCGTGATCGAGCCGTTCGGCAAAGTCGGCGACATGGGCGGTGGTCAGCGCGGCCTTGAGCTTCGCCTCATCGGCCTCCGCCCCCATCAGCACGTTGTCGCGCAGGCTCTCGTCGAACAAAAGCGCGTCCTGCGAGACCACCGAATACAGCCCGCGCAGGGTCTTCAGATCGAGCGCGGTTGTGGGCACGCCGCCGATGGTGATCTTGCCGGTCACCGGATCGGCGAGCCGGGTCATCAGGTTGAACACCGTGGATTTGCCCGCGCCCGAGGCACCCACGAGCGCCGTGGTCTTGCCCGCCTCCGCCGTGAAGGTGGTGCCGCGCAGCACCGGGCTGTCGGCATAGGCGAATTCGACATTCTCGAACCGGATATCGGCACGCGACGGCGGCACCGGCAGGGCGGTGGGCTGCGCGGGGGAGGTGATCTCCGGGCGCTCCTCGAAAATCGCATAGATGCGCTCAAGGGACGCGCGCGCCGCCTGCCAAACGCCGGAGACGTTGCCCAGCCGACGGAGCGGTTCGAACACCAAAGCCATGGCGGTAAAGAACGACATGAATTCGCCCACGGTCTTGGTGCCTTCGATGATCTGATGACCGCCGTAAAGCAGCACGCCAAAGAACCCGAGCCCCGCCACGAGGTCCATCAGCGCGGGAATGCCCGCCTGACCGGCCTCGGATTTGATCTGGGCGCGGACCATCTGGGAAATTTCGTCGTGGAACCGACCGGCTTCGCGCTTTTCCGTGCCCGAGAGCTTGATCGTCGTGGCGCCGTGGAAAATCTCGTCGAGCCGGGTCGACACCCGTGCTGAGGCGACCCGGGCGATCCGCGTGGTGCGCCGCACGAGCTTTTGCAACATGGTCACTGGCACCGCCAGAAGCGGCGTGCCCGCCACCGCAATGAGGGTCCAGCGCCAGTCGACTGTGATCGCCACGGCAAGCAGCGACACGAGCGAGATGATGTCGCGGGCGACCACGGCCAGGATCGTGCCCCAGACGGTCGCCGCCGCCGAGGAATCGCCCCGCGTGCGCTCGATCAGCGTGCCGGGCGAATTGTCCTGAAAGAACTTGCCGTCGAGCGTCAGCATATGCGCCACGAGATCGCCCTGAAGGGCGGCGGCCACCTTTTGCCCGACACGGGACATGATCACGCGCTGCCCGAAAGAGGCTACCGCACGCAGGCTGAACACGCCGAACACCGCCAGAGCCACCCAGAGCACCGCACTCGATTGCCCGGCGACCAGCACCTTGTCGAACATCGGCTTGATCAGATAGGACAACGCACCCAGCATCGCCCCTTCGGTGGACATCAGCAGGACCGCAATGAAAACATAGCCCAGATAGGGCTTGAGATAGCCCCGCCACAGCCAGGAAATCAGCTTCAGCGACGGGATTTCGGGAATGTGAGGCTGTGCGGGTTTCATGGGAAGGACCTGAAGGTTTTGAACTCTCGAGCGGCTTTGCGATCGTAACGGGTCAGGAACCACTCGCGGATCGGGATCGGACCATGGGCCTCGACGTCCTTTTCATACATGCCGAGGATGTAATCGAGAACCCCGGTCTTGGTGCTCTTCAGATGCATGAACCGCGGCGACAGCATCTTTTTCGCCTCCTCGATCGAGGCGCCTTCGCAATGCAGAAGATACAGCGCCGCCGCCATCCCCGCCCGGTCAGCCCCGGATTTGCAATGGATCAGAAAGGGCTTCTCCAATGAGGCCAGAATGTCGATCTGTTCGACATAATCCTCGGCCTTGAGCGCCGTGCGCGCGCCCGCTTTCTTGGTGATGACAAGGCGAATGCCATGCTCTTCGCAGGCTTGGCGTTCCAGAAGCGTATAAGACACATCCTTGTCGCCCCGAAGCGACAGAATCGTCTTGATCCCCATTTTCGCATAGCGCGCGATGCGTTTCGGAGACGGCTGGTTCGACCGCCACGCACCGGGCGCGAATTCATGGAGATTGGTCCAGATCCCGCGCAGGAACGCATGGTCGAACAGGTGGAAATGCCACATCGCCAGCCGCCTTGTGCGCGGTGTCGAGATGTCATTGCCAAAGGCGCCGACCTCGGCCCGTTCGAGTTTCTTGAACCCTTTTTTCAGCGTCTTGAACATACGGGACCGTTTCATCATGGATCGCGCCTCTTTAGCTTTCTTTGACCAATGGGGCAAGCGACGGGCTTTGCGCGGCTCAAAGCCATGCGCGAAGCCGTGCCACCTTGCAAAGCCGCGCACCCGATGTGACGGCCCGCGCCATTGACCTGCGCCTGCGGGAAGGTTACCGCTTGGGCCTCTCTTTGACTTTGAGGTTTTCCATGTCCCTTGCCAACGGCCGCCACTATCTCGCCATCCCCGGTCCCTCCGTGATCCCCGATCCGGTGTTGCAGGCGATGCACCGCCCGGCGCCGAATATCTATACCGGCGAACTCGTTGAGCTGACCCATGGTCTGGTCCCCGATCTCAAGACCATCGCGGGCACCAAGGAACATGTGGCGATGTATATCACCAACGGCCATGGTCTCTGGGAAGCGTCCCTCACCAATATGATCTCCCGGGGCGACAAGGTCCTTGTCTGTCTCACCGGCAATTTCGGCCATGGCTGGGCCGATGTCGCCCGTCGCCTCGGCGCCGATGTCGAGACCATCGAATTCGGCAAGCACGCGCCCGTCGATCCGGCCCGTCTCGAAGAGGCTCTGCGCGCCGATAAAGATCACAAGATCAAGGCGGTGATGACCGTCCATGTCGACACCGCCACCTCCGTGCGCAACGATGTCGCCGCCATGCGCAAAGCGATCGACGCCGCCGGTCACCCGGCCGTTTTCGCCGTCGATTGCATCGCCTCTCTGGGCTGCGACCGGTTCGAGATGGACAATTGGGGCGTCGACGTGATGATTGCCGCCTCGCAAAAAGGCCTGATGACCCCTCCGGGCATGGGCTTTGTCTGGTTTTCCGAGAAGGCCCGCGTGGCCGGGCAGGGCAACGATCTGCGCACGCCCTATTGGGACTGGGAAACCCGCGCCAAGCCGGTGCATCTCTACGAGTATTTCGACGGCACGCCGCCGACCCATCACCTCTACGGTCTGCGTCAGGCGGTCGATATGATCCTCGATGAGGGGTTGGAAAATGTCTGGGAGCGTCACGCGACGCTGGCGCGCGCTTATTGGGCGGCGGTCGATACTTGGGGGCAGGGCGGCAACCTGCGCTTCAACATCGCGGAGCCGGAATATCGCTCGCATGCCGTGACGACGCTCAGCCTCGGCGGGCCGGACGGTACGCGTCTCCGGGAATGGATGACCGAACATCTCGGCATCACTTTGGGGATTTCGCTGGGTTTCGGCGAGATCGGGTCTGACGAGGCCGCGGGCTATTTCCGCATCGGGCACATGGGCCATATCAATGCGCATATGGTGCTGGGCATCATCGGCGCGATGGAAACCGCCTTTACCGCGCTGCAAATTCCGCACGGCACAGGCGCCTCGCGCGCGGCGGCGACGGTTTTGGCCGAACGCTCCTGATCTCGCGCGAGAGACAAAACGACAAAGGCGCCCTTGGGCGCCTTTTTTTATCTTTGATCAGAAAGCGTCAGCCCAGATCAGCCAGTGCCAAAGGCAGACGTTCGGCAAATACCGCGATCTCTTCAGGCAAGCCGACGGACACCCGGATACACCGATCCAGCGGCGCCATCCCCGGCATCCGAACGAACACCCCATGCGCATCGAGCGCTTTCACCAAAGCACGGGCATAGTCCCCATCGCGACCGCAGTCCATGGTGACGAAATTGGTCGCAGAGGGCAGGGGCGTCAAACCGTTCGCTTGTGCGATGCGTGCAAGTTCTGCACGCCCTTCGGCGACCCGTTCAAGGGTCTGGGCAAGATAGTCCTGATCCGCCAGCGCTGCCAGAGCGCCGACCTGCGCCACCCGGTTCACACCGAAATGGTTGCGGATCTTGTCAAAGGCCGTGGCGATGTCGCGATGCGCTATGCCATAACCGATCCGCGCACCTGCCATGCCATAAGCCTTTGAAAATGTGCGAAACCGGATCACACGTTTGTCGGAGGTGTCGAGCGCCGGGCGGGTATCCTCCGGCGCGAATTCCGTATAGGCCTCGTCAAGGATCATCAGGCATCCCTCGGGCACCGCCTCGATCATCGCCTGAACCGTCTGCGTCGAATGGACCGAGGCCATGGGATTGTTCGGATTGGACAAGTAAACGAGCTTCGCGCCGACCTCTGTAGCCTTGGCAATCAGGGCCTCCGGGTCCTCATGCACGCCTTTATAGGGCACGGTATGAAGCACGCCGCCGAACCCCGCCACATGGTAGTTGAATGTCGGATAGGACCCCGCCGAGGTGACGACCGCATCGCCCGGCCCAACGTAAAGCCGCACCAGATTGCCGAGCAGACCGTCGATACCCTCGCCAACCGTCACCTCCTCGGGTGCGATGCCAAGATGCGCGGCAATCGCAATCCGCAAATCGCGGTTCTCCGGCTCGCCGTATTTCCAGATGCCGCTCAGGCTCTCCGACATGGCCGCAAGCGCCTTGAGCGACGGGCCGAAGGACAGTTCATTGGCCCCAAGCCGGGCCTCGAACCGCGCGCCGCGCAGCTCTTCCATGCGTTCGGGCGCCACGAAAGGCACGGTGGAGGGCAGGCTTTGGGCGAGGGAGGTGAGGCGCGTGTCTGTCATGCGCTTCTCCTGCCTCAAAGAACACGCCTGCGCAAGCGCCGTAACGTCAGACCTGACCATGCATTTTCGCGCTGCTAGTTTCGTCTGAGGAGGACCTGCCATGACCGTCACGCTGACCATCGAAAACCACATCGCCCACCTGACCCTGAACCGCCCCGACAAGATGAACGCGGTGACCGAGACGCTGATCGCCGATCTCCTCGCCCGCGTGGCCGAGATTGCCGCCTCCGACGCCCGTGTCGTGCTGTTGTCCGGGGCGGGGAAAGCGTTTTGCGCGGGGCTCGACACCGCGAATTTCCAACGCTTCCTGACCGAAGACCTCGACGCGCTGGTGATGGAGCGCACCCATGGCGACGCCAACGCGTTTCAGGCCTTCTCGCTCGCGCTCTACGATCTGCCGATCCCGGTGATCGCCGCAATTCACGGCCCCTGTTTCGGCGCGGGGATGCAGCTCGCCATCGCCGCCGACATCCGCATCGCAAGCCCCGAGGCGCAGTTCTCAATCATGGAGATGAAATGGGGCCTCGTGCCGGATATGGGCGGCATGGTGCTGTTCCCGCGCGTGCTGCGCTCCGATGTGCTGCGGCTGTTGACCTATACGAACGAGATCGTGTCCGCCGCGCGCGCCGCCGAGTTTGGCCTCGTCACAGAGATCGCCGAGGATGCCCACGCCCGCGCGCTGGAGATCGCCCAAATCATTGCAAACAAAAGCCCCTCCGCCATGCGCGCCGTCAAGCGGTTGATCGCCACGGCAGAAACCTCACACGACCGCGCGCATATCCTGCTGGAGGAAAGCCGCGAACAACGCGCACTGATCGGCACACCGCATCAAATCGAAACCGTCATGGCCCAGATGCAAAGCCGCCCGCCGGTTTACGATTGATGGTTTTCTGATGGCCTAAATACTCAAAACAAAAGGCCCGCTGAAAGCGGGCCTTTTTCAATCCTTTAAACCGGCTCAGCCAATCTCTGAGAGCCGCGCCAGAGCGGATTTGAGCTTGGCTTCTTCCTCTTCGCGCGCAGCGAGATTTTCCTGCGCCTCGGCGACAACCTCTTCGGGCGCGGAGGCCACGAAATTCGGGTTGTTCAGCCGGCCGCGCAGGCCCCCAAGCTCCTTGGCAAGCTTGCCGAGGGACTTTTCGAGCCGGGCTTTTTCTTCGGCGATGTCGATCACCCCTTCGAGGGGCAGGGCAAAGATGCCGCCCGCGACCGAAATGGTGATCGCGCCTTTCGGCATTGCGCCTTCGGACACAGAGTCGAGCCGCGCAAGTTTGAGGATCAGCGCTTCGTTATTGGCGAAGGCGGTTTTGCCGGCCTCGTCCAACTCGACCTGCACCATCGGGATTTTCAGCCCCGCGGGCACATGCACTTCGGCCCGCGAGGAGCGGATTTGTTCCACCAGATCAATGACCCAGTTCATTTCCGCACCAGCCTCCGCGTCGATCAGATCGTCCGAAAGCTCCGGCCAGTCCGACAGCGCCAAAAGCGGACGCGCGCCATTGACCGTGCCCCAAAGCTCTTCGGTGATGAACGGCATGATCGGGTGCATCATCGCGAGCGACTGATCCAGAACCCAGCCCATGGTCTGGCGCGTTTCGGCCAGCGTCGCCTCGTCCCCGTCGTAGAACAGCGGTTTCGAGAATTCGACATACCAGTCGCAGAACTTGCCCCAGACAAAAGCGTAAAGCGCGTTGGCCGCGTCGTTGAAGCGGTATTCTTCAAAGGCCTTGTCGACCTCGGCCAGCACCTTCACCGTCTCGCCGATGATCCATTTGTTCACCGTCGCGGTCGGGGTGGGCGTGACGCCCGGCGTATAGCCCTCGAACACGCCGTTCATCTCGGCAAAGCGCGCGGCGTTCCAGATTTTGGTGCCGAAGTTGCGGTAGCCTTTGATCCGGTCGACGGAAAGCTTCAGAACTCCGCCGATGGAGGCCATGGACGCATTGGTGAAGCGCAGCGCATCGGCGCCGTATTCGTCGATGATCTCCAGCGGGTCGATGACGTTGCCGGTGGTTTTCGACATTTTCTTGCCCTTCTCGTCGCGGACGAGCTGGTGCAGGTAAACCGTGCGGAACGGCACTTCGTCCACCACCGCGAGCTGCATCATCATCATCCGGGCGACCCAGAAGAACAGGATGTCGAAACCGGTCACAAGAACATCGGTCGGGAAATATTTCGACGTGCTCTCATCCCAGTTCGGCCAGCCGAGCGTACCGATCGGCCAAAGCCCGGAGGAGAACCATGTGTCCAAAACATCCGCATCGCGCCAGACCGGATAGACCAGCTTGGTCGGGTCCTGCGTGACGTTGTACTGTGCGAGCGCGTTTGCGAAGACCTCGTTGGCCTCCTGACGTGTCGCAACCTCGACCACGCGGCAGTGATTGAGCGGCGTCGGCAGATTGTCCATATCGGCGAAGAACTTGCCATGGACGCCCTCGAAATCGGAAGCACAGTGATGCACCGTCCCGCGATGCAACATGCCGCCCTCGGTCAGAAGGCGCATCAGTTCCACCTCGTCCAGTGCGCCGTCGCCCTCGTCATCGGTGAAATCCGGCGCGGAGAGGTCCAGCCCGTACCACACCGGGATCTGGTGGCCCCACCATAGCTGGCGCGAAATACACCACGGCTCGATATTTTCCAGCCAGTGGAAATAGGTCTTCTCACCGCTTTCCGGCATGATTTTCGTCTTGCCGGTGCGCACCGCATCGAGCGCCTTGCCGACGATTTTCTCCGCGTCTACATACCACTGATCGGTCAGCATCGGCTCGATGACGACCTTGGAGCGGTCGCCAAAGGGCTGCATGATCGGCTTGTCTTCGACGTAAGGAACCGTCTCGGTCACCTCGGTCTCGGTGCCGTCTTCGTCTTTGACCTTCTTGGTGACGGTGGTCATCACCGCCAGACCTTCGTCATTGATCTCCGAAATCACCGCTTTGCGCGCGTCGAACCGGTCGAGGCCGCGCAGGTGCTCGGGCACGAGGTTGATCGTGTCGACCTCAGATTCGGTGAAGGGCTTGCCCGCGAGGATCTCGGCGGCAAGGATTGCACTGTCTTCATAAGACAGACCATCGGCGCGCATCGCGCCTTTGGTGTCCATCAGGCGATACATCGGCAGATTGCCGCGTTTCGCGACCTGATAGTCGTTGAAATCATGCGCGCCGGTGATCTTCACCGCCCCGGAGCCGAAATTCATATCCGGGTATTCGTCGGTGATGATCGGGATCAGGCGGCGGTGCTCTTTCGGTCCCACCGGGATTTCACAGAGCTTGCCCACGATGGGCGCATAGCGTGCGTCATCCGGGTGAACGGCCACCGCACCATCGCCGAGCATGGTCTCGGGCCGGGTCGTGGCGATGGAAATATAGTCGCGCTCCTCGGAAAAGGTGACATTGCCGTCCTCGTCCTTCTCGACATAGGTATAGGTCTCGCCGCCTGCGAGCGGGTATTTGAAATGCCACATATGGCCCGCAACTTCGATATTCTCGACTTCCAGATCGGAAATCGCCGTCTCGAAATGCGGGTCCCAGTTCACAAGGCGCTTGCCGCGATAGATGAGACCTTTCTCATACATATCGACGAAAACCTTGATCACCGCGTCATGGAAATTGCCTTCCTCGCCTGCGGGCGCCCCCGGCGCGCCGGACATGGTAAAGGCGTTGCGGGACCAGTCACAGGACGACCCCAAACGCTTCAACTGGTTGATGATGGTCGAGCCGTATTTGCCCTTCCATTCCCAAACCTTCTCAAGAAACGCCTCACGGCCAAGCTCGGCGCGGGACGGCTGTTGCGTCTTCGCCAGTTCCTTTTCGACCATGAGCTGGGTCGCGATGCCCGCATGGTCCTGCCCCGGCTGCCAGAGCGTGTCGAACCCGCGCATCCGGTGCCAGCGGATCAGAATATCCTGAATCGTATTGTTGAACGCATGACCGACGTGCAGCGCGCCCGTCACGTTCGGCGGCGGGATCATGATGGTGAAGGTCTCGTCGCGTTTCTTATGGGCGCCGGCTTTGAACGCCCCCGCCTTTTCCCATTCCGCATAGATGCGCGCTTCTGAATCCTGCGCGTCGAACGTCTTTTCCATGGCCATCGTGGTCTCTCGCTTCGTTCCGGTCCGGGCACGGGGAAAGGCCCCGCGCTCAAGGGTCCCGCGCTTTTACCCCGCAGGAGGTGAGAGGGAAAGGGAGAAACTCCCCACGTTTCCGAGAGAAAATTCCCGGGAAGGCGGCCAAATTGACGTGGTGTTAAACCTTGCTGTGGCATCACATCCTCCGGACCCGAGAGGAGAAAACCATGGGCGCCGCCTCCGCGCGATTGCAAAGACTGGCCGACCGGATGATCCGCAGCGGGATGCACCGCGGTGTGACGCTCTCGATGTTCGACCGGGACACCGGGCGGGAGCTGCATGTCGGCGCGGGCAATCTCGACAGCCGAACGCCCTATTTCGCCACAGGCGTCACCAAGCTCTTCGTCACCGCCATCCTCCTGCAATTGCTGGAGGAGGAGAAAATCGACTTCGACATGCCCTTCGTGCATTACCTCGGCCAGTGCGGTCATTGTTCCGAGCTGCATGTCAAGGACGGGGTCGACCGCACCGGCGAGGTGACGATCCGCCATCTGATGTCGCACACCTCGGGTTTCGGCGATTATTTCCTCTACCGCATGCATGCCCGCCGCTTGCGCCACCAGATCGCCGACGGCATCGACAGCGCCTGGAGTTTCGAGGAGGTGATCCAACGCACCCGTTCACACGGTGCGGTCGCGGCCCCCGGAGCCTCGAAACGTGCGATCTACACCGATACGAATTACCACCTTCTGGGCCGCGTCATCGAACAGATCGAGGGCAAAAGTTTCGCCCAGGTCGTCCAGACCCGCGTCGCCGAACGTCTGGGTCTGAGCTCGACCTATATCTATTGCGACCCCGCCGACCGTCATCCGATGCCGCCCCTGTCGCGCCGCATGCAGGTCCATGTGCCGCGCACCATGACCTCGTTTCAGGCCGACAGCGGCCTCGTCACCACCTCGCGCGAGTCGCTGATCTTCGCGCGCGGGTTTTTCGAGGGCTACCTCTTCGACAAACGCGTGTTGCCGCGGCTCTACACCTGGCGCCCGATGTTCTTTCCCGCCGAATTCGGCACCGGCATCATGAAGGTGCAGGCACCGTGGTGGCTGCATCTGCCTTATCGCATGACCTTCCTGCCGCAACGTGTCCTGCACAAGTCGCCGCGTCTCATCGGGCATTTCGGCTTCGGCGGAAGTACCTGTTTCTACGCGCCCGATCTCGGCGTCTATGTCGCGGGAACGGTCAACCAACTGTCTGACCCGGTGCGCGGCATCGTCTTTGCCGTGCGCGGGGCGGAGGAGATGGCGGGCAACATCCGGCAGGCGCAACTCGCCGCGCTTCGGGCCGATCCGCGTGACCGGCCGCATCCGGCTGAGTAGGGGCGGATCGGGCCCTAAATCGCCCTGTCGAACTTGATTGACAGGTGAATCAGGCTCTCGACGTCCTGCACCCCGGTGATGCCGTTGATCTGCTCCAGCGTCTGATCGATCTCCTCCGTGGTGTCACAGGCGATCTGCGCGATCAGATCGACCCGACCCGTCGAGGTCGCGACCATTTCCACCTCCGGCAAGGCCTTGAGTTTCGTTACCACCGAGGCCGAGGTGCGCGGCTCGACCTGAATGAGCACCGTCGCCTTGATCCGCCGCGCCAGCGCCACATCGCCAAGCTTGATCGTATAGCCCGCGATGATCCCGCTGGTTTCCAACCGTTCCAGCCGCGCCTGCACGGTCGAGCGCGCCACCTTGAACCGCCGGGCCAGACGCGACACCGAGGTCGATGAATCGGCGGCCAGTGCCGTCAGGATTTTTTGATCAAGTTCGTCCATTTTCCCGCTCCGAAATCCCGCGCGGCCCAGCGTTTTGGACCGGCTGATAAAGCATTATAAATTTGATCGGCAATTTCGTTGAATTGACCGGCATTTCGCACGATTTTACTATTCCTATCGACCAAATCAACACGCATATAGCGTTCACTGAAAGACAGGTTCGAAGGACGGTCGCCGAGGGAAAAACGAGGCGGTCCCGCACCTAACCTGGTTAGGATTAATCGCGTAAGCGCAATCCCAACCGGAGTTTTCCCGGGCAAGATGTGGCTGCGCTCTGTTGGTAAAGGACATGACCAATGGGGCTCTCTAAGACCATCTGGGCAACGCCCAGCGAATACCTGCGCACGCATGCTCCCGAGCATCCGGTGCTGTTCTTCTCCCCCGCGATCCTGCAAGCGACCGCCCGTCGTTTTATCAAAGGCTTTCCGGGCCTTGTCACCTATGCGGTGAAATCCAACCCGGACGAGGAGGTGCTCGTCAACCTCGTGGCCGCCGGTGTCAAAGGGTTCGACGTGGCCTCTCCCGTGGAGATGAACACCATTGCCCGCATCGCGCCGGGTGCGGCCATGCATTACAACAACCCGGTTCGCTCGCGCACCGAGATCCTGCATGCCGTGAAAATGGGTGTGAAATCCTATTCCGTCGACAGCCGCTCCGAACTGGTGAAGCTGGGCGAACTTGTGCCCGCCGACGGTGTCGAAATTTCCGTGCGCTTCAAACTGCCGGTCGAGGGCGCTGCCTACAACTTCGGTGCGAAATTCGGCGCGACTGTCGAAGCCGCAGCCGAGCTTCTGACCCTTGCCGCGCAACTGGGCTTCACGCCCTCGCTCACCTTCCATCCGGGCACGCAATGCACCGATCCGCATGCATGGGACAAATACATCCGTGCCGCTGCCGAGATCGCTCAGATGGCCGATGTCAAAATCGCCCGCCTCAACGTCGGTGGCGGCTTCCCGTCCCATCGTCTGAACGAAGTCGTGCCGCAGCTTGAGCCGACCTTCGATCTCATCGGTCGTGTGGCCCGCGAAGCCTTTGGCGACGATATTCCGGCGCTCGTTTGTGAGCCGGGCCGTGGTCTTGTGGCGGAAAGCTACTCGCTCGTGACCCGCGTCAAAGCGATCCGCGACGATGCCCATGTGTTCCTGAACGACGGTGTCTATGGTGGTCTGTCCGAGCTGCACCTCGTTGGCGTCATCGACCGCATCGGCGTGTTCGGCCCGCAAGGCGTCAAACGCGAAGGCGACAAGGTGTTCCGCACCGTCTTCGGCCCGACCTGCGACAGCCTCGACAAACTCCCGTCCGAGCTGGGCTTCCCGGCGACGATGGAAGAGGAGGATCACGTGATTTTCTACGGTCTCGGCGCTTATTCGGTCGCTACCGCGACCAAATTCAACGGCTTCGGCCAGATCACCGTGGAAACGGTGCAGCGCCACATCTGATCGTCAGCTTATCGTCTGGGTGGCGATCATCCGGGCCGAATGTCCCGGCTCCGTATGATCAAACCCGTGACGCAACGTCCCCTCCCTCGCAAAAGGGAGGGGATTTTTCATTTTCCCATGCTAACTCTTTCACATGGATCAGAAAAAAGGCTTCTTCGGGCGGGTTTCCCACCTTTTCAAATTCCGCCAGCGGGTGCGCACCTCCGGCGGCCACCATTCCCGTGGTCCGCTCACCCATGTGATCATCATGGACGGCACGCTTTCCTCGCTGGTGCCCGGCGACGAGACCAACGCGGGCCTGACCTACAAGCTCTGTACCGAGGCGGCCCAAGGCGCGAACATGTTGGTGCGCTACGAGGCGGGCATCCAGTGGCGCGGCTGGCGGGACACCATGGACGTGATCGAAGGGCGCGGCATTGATCGGCAAATTCAGCGGGTTTATGGCGCCCTGGCCTCGCGCTACCGCCCCGGCGACCGCATCTTCCTCTTCGGCTATTCCCGTGGCGCCTATGCGGTGCGTTCCCTGTCGGGCTTCATCGACATGATCGGCCTGCTGCGTCCGGAGGCGGCGACGGAGCGTAACATCCTGACCGCCTACCGGCATTACCAGATGGCTCCGCATGCCGCCTCATCGCATGCGTTTTCGGCGCGCCACTGTCATCCACGTGTCGAAATCGAATTCTTAGGCGTCTGGGACACGGTCGCGGCGCTGGGCATTCATTTCCCGCTCCTGTGGCGCTATTCCACCGTATTTCACGAATTCCACGACCAGATGCCCGCGACCTGCGTCAAACGCGCCTATCACGCGCTGGCCCATGACGAAGCGCGCGCGGCCTATGAACCGGTGATGTTCGAAACCAACCCGGACGCGCCGATCTTCGCAGGCAAACGTCAGGTGCTGCAACAGATGTGGTTCCCGGGCACCCATGGCGACATCGGCGGGCAATTGTTCGGCAACAATCCCGAGCGACGCCTGTCGAACGCCACGCTGGTGTGGATGCTCGACAAGGCGGAGGCGGCGGGATTGCCCCTGCCGCAAGGCTGGCGCAGGCGTTACCTCGCCGACCCGCATGGGCCCTCCGTGGGCATGAATCGCGGCTGGGGCAAGTTCTTTGTGCTGCGCGAGCCCCGCGGGGTGGGGGCGGACCCCTCAGAGATCCGGCACCCGGCGCTAAAGCGTTAGGCCACGCCCAGATTCGCACAGACCGCCTTCGTCAGCGTCGGACGGTTCAGCGTATAGAAATGCAGGTCCTCGACGCCCTCGTTGAGAAGCTTTTCGCAAAGTTTGGTGCAAAGATCGACCGAGAGCTTGTGGTGATCCTGCGAATGCTCGAACGCGGCCTCATAGCTGATCGGGATCGGCGTGCCACAGCTCGCGGCGAATCTCTGAATGCCTTTCCAGCTTGTGATCGGCAGGATGCCGGGAATGATTTCGCCGGTGATGCCTGCGCGCGCGCAACGGTCGCGGAAGCGAAAGAAATTTTCCGGTTCAAAGAAGAACTGAGTGATCGCCGAATCGGCCCCGGCTTCGAATTTGTGCTTGAGCCAAGTGATGTCGGAGGTCTCATCCTCTGCATCCGGGTGCGGGTCCGGGTAGGCGCCGACGCGGATCTTGAACTCGCCGGTCTCCTTGAGCGCCGCGATCAACTCCGCGGAATTCGCGAAACCGCCCTCCGCCGGGGTGAATTTGCCCGCGCCTTTCGGCGGATCGCCCCGCAGCGCCACGATCTCGTTGACGCCTACATCCTTGTATCCCTTTGCAATCGCAAGGGTTTCCTCTTTCGTGGCATTCACACAGGTGAGGTGCGCCGCGACGTTCCAGCCGTATTTGCGGGTGAGCAAAGCCACCGCGTCATGGGTCAGCTCGCGCGTCGTGCCGCCCGCGCCATAGGTCACAGAGGCGAATTCCGGCGTCATGTCGCCCAATACCTGAAGCGTCTCGAACAGAGAAAAACAGGCTTCGATATCCTTCGGTGGGAAGAATTCGAAAGAGATTTTGGGCGCGTTGGTCATCGTCTGGTCCTCGTTGAACTGACGGCTCTTGTGTCACGACAGGTCATGTGAGACAAATTCATAATTCTCAAGATCAACATGAGTGCCATTCAAGATGCACCTCGAATTCCGCCATCTGCGCACGATCAAGGCCATCCATGAGGAGGGCGGTCTGGCCCGTGCCGCCGACCGGCTGAATATCACTCAATCCGCCCTGTCGCATCAGGTCAAGGGACTCGAAGATCAGGCCGGGGTGGAGCTTTTCGTGCGCCGCTCGAAACCGTTGAAACTCTCGCCTGCGGGGATGAAACTTCTGGCGCTGGCCGAAGACGTTTTGCCCAAGGTGCAGGCTTTGGAGGATGAGTTTCGCGGCATCGAGGCGGGCACCTCCGGCCGTCTCCACATCGCCATGGAATGCCACGCCTGTTTCGACTGGCTCTTCCCGGTGCTCAACCAGTTCCGCAAGGCCTGGCCGGAGATCGACGTCGACATCCGCCAGCGCCTCGCCTTCGGGGCGCTCCCGGCGCTCGAACGGGAGGAGGTCGATTTCGTCATTTCCTCCGATCCCGACAATATCCCGGGCATCAGTTTCGTACCGCTCTTCGACTATGCGCCCATGTGTGTGCTGCCCTCGAAATCGCCTCTGGCCGAGAAGCCCTTTCTTGTGGCGGAGGATTTCGCCGATCAGACCCTCATCACCTATCCGATGGACCGCGCCCGCCTCGACGTGTTCAAGACCTTGCTGACCCCCGCCGGGATCGAACCTGCGCAACAGCGTCAGGTCGAGCTGACCGACGTGATCCTCATGCTGGTCGCCGCCGGGCGCGGCATTTCGGTGCTCCCCGACTGGGTTATGCGCGACATCCGCAGCCACCCGGATTACGCCATCCGGCCCCTGACCGCGCATGGCATCACCCGCCGGATGTACGCCGCCGTGCGCGAGGACGATGTGAGCAAACCCTACATGGCCCATGTGCTGCGCATCGCGAAAACCGAAGCCGTGAAGCTTCAGCGCGGCTGAACCCGGCGAAAACGACGGTTTTCCGCGCATTTCTTTGCCCTGAAACCCTTGGCAGGACGGGCTTGGCGGCGTATACGCCCGGTTTGAACATCTCAAACCCTTTCGGAGCCCGGACCCATGCAAGGCAGCGCCAATCTCAATGTCATGATCAAAGCCGCCCGCGCGGCAGGTCGTTCGCTGGTCAAGGATTTCCGTGAGGTCGAGAACCTTCAGGTCTCGTCCAAAGGCGCAGGAGACTTCGTGTCGAAGGCCGACATTCGTGCCGAAGAGATCATCCGCGAGACCCTGATGGAGGCGCGTCCGAATTACGGCTGGACCGGCGAGGAAAGCAAACCCGTCGAGGGCACCGACCCGACGCGGCGCTGGATCGTCGATCCGCTCGACGGGACGACGAACTTCCTCCACGGTCTGCCGCATTGGGCGATCTCCATCGCGCTCGAGCACAAGGGCGAGATCGTTTCCGGCGTCGTCTTCGATCCGGCCAAGGGCGAGCTGTTCTGGGCCGAGAAGGGCGCCGGCGCCTGGATGAACGACACGCGCATCCGTGTGTCGGGCCGCACCAAGATGATCGAATCGATCTTCGCCACCGGCTTGCCCTTCGGCGGTCGCGGCGATCTGCCGGAAACCCTGCGCGATCTGGCCCGCCTTCTGCCCGCCACCGCCGGTGTGCGCCGTTGGGGCTCCGCCGCGCTCGATCTCGCCTATGTGGCCGCCGGTCGTTATGACGGCTTCTGGGAACGCCGCCTGAACGCCTGGGACATGGCCGCCGGTGTGCTTCTCGTGAAGGAAGCGGGCGGGTTCGTCGAGGGGCTGCACCCCGAGGACAACCCGGTCGACTCTGGCGAAGTGATCTGCGGCAACGAGGCGCTGTTCGAGCGGTTCGCGGCCATCATCCGCGCCGCCTGAGCACGGTTTCCTGCAAAACGTTTGGCCTGCCTGCGCCGCGCCACATGGCGCGGTTCACAAACATGTGAGATTTTCCCGTAAATGCGCGGTTCCTGCCCTGATTTGGTCGTTTTCTCGTGAGACTCTGACAAGGATCATCGGAGGGATACACGTGATTAACAGGTTGAAACATTTTTGCGCGCGTTTTCGTGCCGACGACCAAGGGGCCGTGACGGTCGACTGGGTCGTGCTGGTCTCCGCCATCGTCGGGATGAGCATCATGGTGCTCGCCATCATCTGGCAGGGGGCCTTTACCTTTACGATGCGGTTGAATTCCGAAGTCGAAAGCATCGACGTGGCGAATTACTCCGCATCCTCGGACACATCCTCGGAAGAGGACACGATCGCGGAATAAGTCCGGGTCAGCGGTTCCATCCTCAAAAGACCCCGCCGCGTCGGACGTGGCGGGGGTTTTTCACCGGGCGTTCTTGTGGCCGCTCAGCGGCTAGCGGCGGCGCACGACCGGCACGGAGCTTCGGGCATAGCGGGCGGCGGTATGTACAGGTCGCCCGTGGGTGCGCTGCCAATAGGCCGTGCCACCAAGCCGGAGCCACAGCGGCAGGGCCAGAACCACCCCCGCAACGAACCCGCCGACATGCGCCAGATGCGCCACCCCACCGGTGCCCGCGGTCGAGCCCAGCTCCGCCACGACCTGAAGCGCGAACCAAAGCCCCAGCATGACCCAGGCGGGCAGGGGGAAGACCTTGAAAAAGATGATGAAGATGAAAAGTACATCGACCCGCGCTTTCGGGAACAGCAACAGATAGCCCCCCATCACCCCCGCAATCGCGCCCGAGGCGCCCACCATCGGCACACGCGAGCCGGGATCGGCCAGATACTGCGCCATGCCCGCCGCCAATCCGCACAGAAGGTAAAACCCGAGATAGCGCAGATGCCCCATCTCGTCTTCGAGATTGTCGCCGAAAATCCACAGAAACAACATGTTCCCCGCGATATGCATCAGCCCGCCATGCATGAACATGGAGGTGAAAAACGTGACATATCCGCTGCCGGAACTGATCCGCGCGGGCAAAAGCGCCCAGTCCGAATAGATCGCCAAAAGCGCACGCTCGTCGCCATAACTCGGCAGCATCGCCAGAAACACCGCCAGATTCACCGCGATCAGCACATAGGTGACGAGGGCGGGACGGCGCGAGGGGTTATGGTCGCGGATCGGAAACATCAGACCAGAA
This sequence comes from Celeribacter sp. SCSIO 80788, assembly GCF_051054295.1. Lineage (GTDB taxonomy): Bacteria > Pseudomonadota > Alphaproteobacteria > Rhodobacterales > Rhodobacteraceae > Celeribacter. The sequence goes on from NZ_CP150482.1 coordinate 125,038, forward strand.
GGCTCTGGTAGAAAACGATGTCCTCGCCATAAAGCTCGTCGATCAAAGCGCGCTCCCGCGCACTGGTCTCGAGCTTCTTCTTGCGGGAATCCGTGGCATGGTGCAGCACATTCTGGAGACCCGAAAACTGCCCGAAATAGCTCGTGCAAACCCGTTCCAGAAACGGTTCAAGCCGCTCCACCGTCCCGACATCATAGCGCTCGATCGCACCGGGGATCATGTCGAGCTGCGGCAGGTAATGGCCATTCCGGTAATAGTCATTGTCCCGCAGCGCGATCAGGAATTGCTCCAATGTGGGGATCGTCTCTTCATCGCCGGCATAACGGTGCTGGCGGATGAAAACCGGGTTATGCCCCTTGTCGCGCCATGCGGAGACCGCGCGCTCGACGGGTTCGCGCAGCACCGTGATCTTCGCTGCGGCCTCGAATTCGCGCCGCCAGGGCAGCATGTTGAACAGGGCTTTGAGCCGATTGATCCGTACGTCTTCCAGCCCCGACCGACAAGAGTGCGCCATCGTGCGCACGATGGTCGAATTGGCGCATTTCGGCAGGCGGGCGTAAAACAGCTTTTGCCCCGGGAAATAACAGATCCGGGACATCGCGGCCTGACGCGCATGCTCCGGCAAGAGCGCCGTGACCGGATAGCTGTCGACAGAGGAATACCGGAGACGCACCAGACGGTTGCGCAGATTGCGTTTCGCCATCGCTGCAACCGGGGCGTTTCGTCCGGTCAGGCCGTTGTCTGACATGAGCGCTCTTTCTGCGAAAGGATCGGTTTTCTTGTGCGGCGAACACATGGCCGGGTCAAGAGGCGCGCTGACATCCGCGGCGTCGCTGCGATGCGGCGTGTTTCCGCGCGGATCTTCTTCGCACTGGCAGAAACACGCCAATTGTCCGGGCTTTGCCACAATCTGGCCGCATTCATGACCTCTTGCCTTTATAGCCTCGCAAAAACCCGACGAGGCAGCGATGCTCAAACGACTTCTCTTGGCGGCTCTCATGTTCATGCCCACGGCGCTGTTCGCGGACAAGGCCGGGATCGGCGCGTGGGAAAATTCCAACCAGACGATGTTGCGCTGGATCGAGGACGCGCCTGCGCTCGATTGGTATTACACTTGGCGCCCGACCCAGATGTGGTCCAAGGACAAACGCCGCCGCTCCGTCGAATTCGTGCCGATGATCCGCGATGCAGGGGATGTGAACAAGAAAATCGTCTCCGACCTGCCGGTGCGTACGCTTCTGGCCTTCAACGAACCGGATTCCCGCAAGAGCGAAGGCAGCAATCTGTCCGTCGAACAGGCCGTTGCCCTCTGGCCGAAACTCGAAGCGCGCGGGTTGCGCCTTGGCAGCCCGGCGGTCACGCAGGGCCAGACGCTCGGCAAAACCTCATGGCAGGGCCGCTTCATGGCGCAGGCGGAGGCCAAAGGTCTGCGCGTCGATTTCATGGCGGTGCATTACTATTCGACGAATGGCGATGTGAAAGCCTTTGAAAACTGGCTCCGCGCGGTTCATGCCGCATATAACCGCCCGATCTGGGTCACGGAATTCGCCTTTGTCGACTGGCAGAACGTTCGTGGGGTCAGCTATGCCCAGAATGCCGCCTTCGCCGAGGCCGCCATCCTGATGATGGAACGCTTGCCCTTCGTCGAACGTCACGCATGGTTCGCCGCCAATCCCTATCCCTATGCCGGAGGCGCGCCGCAGATCAATCTGGTGTCCAACACGTTGCAACCGACCCCGGTCGGTGTCGCCTTCGACCGCACTTTGAGCCGCATCGGCGCCCGGCGGGTGGCATCGGCCAACGAGTAAGCCTTCCTATTCCCTCTCATAGCCTCAACCCGTTTCCGCGTTTCCCTCCGGCCATGATGCCCGCGCCCTCTGGGCAAGCCTCCCGCAAGATGTTAGGACGCAGGCCAAGGACGATCCGGGCAACCGGCACGTCCTTTCGCTCGCATTGGGCGGGCCCGCGTGGTGGAATGGTAGACACAGAGGACTTAAAATCCTTAGGCCGTATAGGCCGTGCCGGTTCGAGTCCGGCCGCGGGTACCAAAAAGGGTGGGCAGCCCGGGGAGCGCTGTCTGAGCAAAGGGATGCGCCGTGCAATTCACGTCCGAAGTCATCATCGCGACCTATAACAAGCCGGATTATCTGCGCCTGTGTCTCCAGAGCATTGCGGAGCAGAGCCAGCGTCCCTCCTCGATCTGTCTGGCCGATGACGGCTCCGATGCGCGGATCGACCCGGTGATTGAGGCGTTTCGCGCCGCCCATCCCGATCTGCCGTTGCGTCGGTCGTGGCATGAAGATCAGGGCTTTCGCAAATCCGTCGCGCTCAATCGGGCGATTGCCAGCTCGACCTGCGATTATCTGGTGTTTCTCGACGACGATGTGATCCTGCATCCCGAGGCTCTGGCGCGGCATTTCTCCTGTGCCACGCGCGGGCGCTATCTCACCGGCTCGCTGATCCGTCTCGACGCCGATCTGACGCAAAGGCTTTTGCAGGCGCAGAGCTATGGCTGGGCGGAGGGCCGTCTTGCGGGCTGGACCCCGAAAGGCCGCTCGCAATGGCTCAAATCCATGCCCTTCCCGCCCGGTGTCATGGCGCTTCTCGACCGTCTCTCGCCGGTCGCACCGAATTTTCAGGGGGCCTGTGCTTCGGTCTGGCGCGAGGACGTTTTGCGGGTCAACGGCTTTGAGGGCAACATGTCCTATGGCGGGCTCGACAAGGAGATCGGCGTACGGCTGCGCAACGCGGGCATTCGTGGTCGCCATGTGCGCTACACCGCCCCGGCCTATCACCTTGATCACGGGCGGTCCTATGCAGACCAGCAGGTCAAAAGCGCCAACCGCGCCTATATTCTCGCGCTGCGCAAATCCGGTGAGACACGCGCCGTGAACGGCATTGCCGAGCTGGATGCCTCATAAGGTTCGGGTAAAAGGTCCGACAAAAGTCCGACAGGTGTCCGACGCAAATCCGACACTAAAAAAGCCCTCCGTTTGGAGGGCTTTCTTGTCTTATTCGAACATTTTCGCGATGCGGCTTAGCTGCGAACCCCGGCGAATTTTTCTTGCCATTCCGCACGTTGCTCATCGTCGATCTTGGCGAAAAGATTGTCCGGCACGACGAAAGCATGGCCGGGTTTCAGCGCCTCAAGCGCCCCCGCAACATCCTCCGGCCAGTCCAGATCCGTCAGCACCAGAGCGGTCTGCAATTTGCCTGCCGTATCGGGGATGAACGGCGCGGAGAGGCGCGCGTAAAGCCCGATCAGGTTGAGGCCCAGACGCACTTGAGCGGCGGCCTTCTCCGGGTCTTCCTTGAAAGTCGACCAAGGGGCGGCCGATTGCAGATACTCGTTGCCCGCAACCCAGATGGCGCGGAGCGCGTTGGCCCCTTTGCGCACGTCGATTGCGTCCATATGGCTCTGATATTCCGCAACTTTCGCGGTCAGATCGGCAATCAGCGCCTGTTCCTGTTCGCCATATTTCCCACCTTCCGGCACGGTTTCGCCAAATTTGGACCGGCAGAATTTGGTGATCCGCGAGACGAAGTTTCCGAGCACATCGGCGAGGTCCTTGTTGACGGACACTTGGAAGTTTTCCCATGTGAACTCGCTGTCCGAGCTTTCCGGCGCGTGGCTCAAAAGCCACCAGCGCCAGTAGTCCGACGGCAGGATCGACAGCGCCTGATCCATGAACACACCACGCCCGCGCGAGGTGGAGAACTGCCCGCCGTCGTAGTTCAGGTAGTTGAACGATTTGATGTAATCGACCATCTTCCAGGGCTCGCCCGCACCCAGCATGGTGACCGGGAAGGACAGGGTATGGAAGGGCACGTTGTCCTTGCCCATAAATTCCACATATCGAACATCGTCCGCGCCCTTGTCCGTGCGCCACCAACGTTCCCAAGCCTCATCGCCCAGCCCCTGTTTTTCGGCCCATTCCGCACCGCAGGCAATGTATTCGATCGGGGCGTCGAACCAGACATAGAACACCTTGCCGTCCATGCCCTCCCAAGGCGCGCCCTCGAATTGTACCGGCACGCCCCAGCTCAGATCGCGGGTGATGCCACGGTCCTGCAAACCATCGCCGTCATTGAGCCATTTCTTGGCAATCGAGGTGGTCAGAACGGGCCAGTCGGTCTTGCTGTCGATCCAGTCGTTCAGGGCATCGCGCATGTCGGACTGTTTAAGGTAGAGGTGTTTCGTAACCCTTTCCTCTAGGTCCGTTGCACCCGAGATGGTCGAATGCGGGTTGATCAGATCGGTCGGGTCGAGCTGTTTTGTGCAGTTGTCGCACTGATCGCCGCGCGCCGAGTCATAGCCGCAGTTCGGGCAGGTGCCCTCGATATAGCGGTCCGGCAGGAAACGCCCATCGGTCACGGAATAAATCTGCGTTTCTTCAACCACTTCGATCAGACCGGCTTCATAAAGGCACTTGGCGAGATGTTGCGTCAGCTTGTGGTTCTGCGCCGAAGAGGACCGCCCGAAATGGTCGAAGGACAGCCGGAAGCCTGCGGCAATCTCGGCCTGAACGTCATGCAGCTCAGTGCAATACTCGGCGACCGGCTTGCCCGCTTTCTGCGCCGCGATCTCGGCCGGGGTGCCGTGTTCGTCGGTGGCGCAAAGGAACAGAACCTCGTCGCCCCGCGCCCGGCGGTAGCGCGCATAAAGATCGGCCGGGAGCTGCGAGCCCACAAGGTTGCCGAGGTGTTTGATGCCATTGATATAGGGCAGGGCGGAGGTGATGAGCGTGCGTGCCATGTGGGTCGTCCGGTCGTCCGTTACAAATGTCTTCCCGTTTCTCTATCGCGCTTGGCGATAAAGAGCCAGAGGTGAGGCGATGCCCATGAAAAAAGGCGCGTGGGGATGCCGCGCGCCAGTCTCCAACAGGGAGTTGAATCAGAGTGCCGTGTAGCCCGAATCCACGAGGTGATAGGAGCCGGTGATAAAGCTCGCCCGATCCGACAGGAGGAAGGCGACGAGGGCCGCAACCTCTTCGGGTTTGCCAAGCCGTTTCGCGGCATGGCGTGCGCGGAGATTGTCGAGCACCTCTTCGGGCAAAGAGCCGACCACGAGCGGGGTTTCGATATAGCCCGGGCCCACGGAATTGACGCGGATGTTGTCGGCGGCCATTTCGAGAGCTGCCGCTTTCGTCATCCCCACGACCCCGTGTTTCGCGGTCACATAGGCGGAGATGTTGAGATCCGCGACGGAGCCGAGGATCGACGCCATGTTGACGATCGCGCCGCCGCCCGCGGCCTTCATCGCCTGCGCGCCGTAATGCATGCCGTAGAACACGCCCATCAGGTTGATGTCGATCACCTGTTTCCACTTGATCGGGTCCACATCGGTGATCGGCGACAGCGGTCCGCCGATGCCGGCGTTGTTCACCAAAAGGTCGAGCTTGCCGGTTTTCGCCACGGCGAAATCGATCATGGCCTTGACGGCGTCCGGATCGGACACGTCGGCGGTGGCGGCCAGCGCCTTGCCGCCCGCCGCTTCGATCTTCGCCACTTCTGCGGCAGCCGCTTCCGCGTTCAGGTCGGCGACGATCACCGTCGCACCTGCGCTGGCAAGCTCTTCTGCGATGGCGGCGCCGATGCCCGATGCGGCCCCTGTCACAATTGCGGTTTTGCCGTCGAAACGAAGGTCCATGATCAACTCTCCAATGATATTGTCTTGTCTTTTCAAAACATCAGATAAGATGTCCCGGCACTTTGACGAGGCGCAAATGCGCACCGCAGATATGCACGAATGTAGAGTTTCGGAGAACTTCTCGAAAAACTCTGTGCCAACGGGTTGCCCTGCGACGCAACGCGGCTAGTGTGAGCGGCAACACGGATTGACACAGGATAACCCTCATGAAAATGCGCAAAATCGGCCGCAGCGATCTTCTGGTTTCCGAAATTTGCCTCGGCTCGATGACCTGGGGTAGCCAGAACACCGAGGCCGAGGGCCATGCCCAGATCGACCGGGCCAAGGAGGTCGAGATCAATTTCATCGACACTGCCGAAATGTACCCGGTGAACCCGGTGCGCAAGGAGACGGCGGGCGACACCGAAGAGATCGTCGGTCAGTATTTTGCCGCACGCGGCGGGCGCGAGAACTGGGTGATCGCCTCGAAAATCGCAGGGTCCGGGAATATCAACGAAGAGGGCATTCTGGCCTCCAATCTCGAGGCGCGTCTTGATGCAAGTCTCAAACGCCTGAAGACCGATTATGTCGATCTCTACCAATTTCACTGGCCGAACCGTGGCTCCTATCACTTCCGTCAGAACTGGCGGTTCGATCCGTCGAAGCAGCCCTCCAAGGCCGAGATCGAAGACAATATGCGCGGCGTGCTCGAGGTCATGACGAGCTTGCAGAAAAAGGGCAAAGTGCGCGAATTCGGAACCTCGAACGAGACCGCATGGGGCATGTCGGAATGGCTGCGGCTGGCGACCGAAATGGGCGCACCGCGGATGCAGTCGATCCAGAACGAATATTCGTTGATGTGCCGTCTCTATGACCTCGATCTGGCGGAGCTGGCGGTGCATGAGGAGATCACGCTTCTGGCCTATTCGCCTCTGGGGGCGGGTCTTCTGACCGGCAAATACGAGGGCGGCACCGTGGTGCCGAAAGGCTCGCGCATGGATTTGAACGGCAATCTCGGCGGCCGTGTCGCCGAGCGCACTTGGCCCGCCGAGCGCGCCTATGTTGCGCTTGCGCAAAAACATGGGATCGATCCGGCGACCATGGCCGTGGCCTGGACCCTGACACGGCCTTTCGACACCATGCCGATCGTCGGCGCGACCTCGGTCGAACAGCTTGAGAAATCTCTCGACGCGCGCGATATTGCACTCGACGCGGAGCTGCTCAAGGAGATCGAGAAACTCCATAAGGCACATCCGCTGCCCTATTGAGCCCCTGTCTAAGCCCTGTCGAGGACTGATCGAGTATGCGTAAATTCGTTTTGCCGGTGCTTGTCGCACTGGCGTTGACCGCCTGTCAGGCCGAGACGCCGGAGCCGGATGCGGGCTATGGCCTCGCGGGGTATAACCCAAAAGCGTCAGAGAGCGAAAAAGCGGCCTGCGAGGCGCAAGGCGGCGAGTTTCGCGCCGCCGGGCTCGGCGGTTTCATGACCTGTTTCACAACTCCGAAGGATGCCGGAAAGTCCTGTTCCAAATCCACAGATTGTTCGAGCAACATCTGTCTCGCCCGGTCGCGGAGCTGTTCGCCGGTCACGCCTTTGTTCGGCTGTAACGACATTCTGGACGCCGATGGGCGGCAGGTGAGCCTGTGCGTGGATTGATCTCTCGCGGATGGATTGCGGCGCTGTCTCTGGCGCTTCTGAGCGGATGCATGGCGCCCGCGCCAAACGTCACGGGCTATCGTGATCCTTCGGCCAATATGTCGTCCATCGCCGCGCTCGATACGCAGAAATTCTCCGGGCGCTGGTACGAGGTGGCGGCTTTCGTCCCCGAAGGCGCCTCCTGCGTGATCGGGGCGGTGACGTTTACCCGCCAGAAAACCGGCGATCTGATGGTGACCGAAGGCCCCTGCGCCGATGGTCATCCGCGTCAGGGTCTTGCGCGGCAGGTCGGGCCGGGGCGTTTTGCCTTTGCGGGCGACGAATTCTGGGTCTTGTGGGTCGATGCGGAATACCACACGGCGGTGATCGGATACCTCTCCGGTCAGGCGCATGTGCTGTCGCGCGACATGGTCTTGCCGCCGGACCGCAAACTGGCCGTCGAGGGAATCCTCGAATGGAACGGCTACGACATCAGCCGGTTGCGCCCGGCGCGCCGTCGATAACCTCAGGAAAGATCGGCGAGATTTCTCTCTTCATCGTTGCTGATGGGGAACTGCAAAATTTTTGACTAGGCGGTTTGGAAAAACCCGCCTATAGGCCGTGCCATGATCATGGAACGCACATATTTCGAGCACGCAAAGAAAATCCTCGCTCTTGGGCTGCCCTTGGCGGGCTCTCAACTGGCGCAATTCGCGGTGCATATGACCGATGTCATCATGATGGGCTGGTACGGGCTCGATGAACTTGCAGCCCTCGTGCTGGCCTCCGGCTTCTGGTTCATCCTGTTCATCCTGTTCGCGGGATTTGCCTTTGCCGTCATGCCTTTGGTTGCCACGGCGGCGGGGCGGGGCGACAGCACGACCGTGCGCCGCGCCACCCGGATGGCGATCTGGCTGTCGGTGTTCTCGGGCGTTCTGATCTATCCTATTTTCGGCTTTTCCGACGATATTCTCGTCATGCTCGGCCAGGAACCGCATATCGCCGCTCAGGCCCGCCCCTATCTCGCCGTCGCCGGGATCGAAATGTTCCCGGCGCTCATCGTTGCCGTCTTCCGCAGCTATTTCTCCGCGCTCGAACGCACCCGCGTCGTGCTCTTTGCTGTGGTCGGAGCGGTGATCCTGAATGCGGGTCTGAATTACCTCCTGATCTTCGGCAATTTCGGTGCACCGGAGCTGGGGGTTCTGGGGTCTGCCATTGCCTCGCTGATCGTCAGCTTCGTGATGCTCGGGGTGCTGGCCCTTTATGCCGCCAAGGCGACGCCGGAAAACGATCTGTTCCGCAACCCGTTCAACCCGGATTGGGCGATGTTCCGAACCGTGTTCAGGATGGGCGTGCCGATCGGTCTGACCTCGCTCGCCGAGGTTGGCCTGTTCAATGCCGCCGCCCTGATGATGGGCTGGATCGGGACCGAAACACTTGCCGCCCACGGCATCGTGCTTCAACTGACGGCCATCGTCTTCATGGCCCAGATCGGCCTGTCGCAGGCCGGGACGATCCGGGCGGGCAACGCCATGGGACGCGGCGATGAGGCCGATCTGCGCAAGGGGGCGCGGGTCGTCGTCGTCATGTCGCTGGTGATGGCCGGTCTGGCGTCTCTGCTGTTCATTCTTGTGCCGGATTTCCTCATCGGGCTGTTCATCGCCCCCAATGAACCCGCCCGCGATCAGGTGCTTGCCATCGGCGGCACGCTCATCGTCATCGCCGCGGCGCAGCAGTTCTCCGACGGCGGTCAGGTCGTCGCTCTGTCCCTGCTTCGGGGCCTGCACGACACGGCCGTGCCGATGTGGCTTGCGACCTTCAGCTATTGGATTTTGGGCCTGCCAGCGGCCTATATCTTCGGCTTTGTGCTGAACTGGGGTGCGACGGGCGTCTGGATGGGGTTTGTCTTCGGCCTGACCACCGCTTGGGCCACCATGAGCTACCGCTTCTGGGCGCAGAAATCCCATATCTCGCGGGCGGGCTAAGGCCTTAGCTCTTGTTCAGAATCCGGTCGGCCTTTTTGCGCACCAGAACCGTGCGCAGGTCATGCATCGCCAGCAAAAGCGCGTCGGTGACGTTCTCCAACTGCTCGTCGGTCGCCCGCGTTTGAACCCAGTGCGCCGTCAGGTTGAGGTAATCAATGGCGCGGTGGATGTCGTCGATGTCGCGCTGCGCCAAAAGCGCCACGCGCGCCGCGATCCACTCCTCGATCACGCGCAGATCCTCGGGCGTCAGCTCCCGCCCGCCATGCGGTTTGATCTCCCCGTTTTTCACGTTCACCGCCGCGATCTGTTCCATCTCGATCCGGCGCTGACGGTTTTCCGTGTCCACCCGGAACACAAAGGCGCCGTTTTCACGGACACGGAAGTAATATTCGGGGAGATCGACGCTCATTTCAGCCCTTTGCAAAAGGCTTGGATGCGGGTGCAGGCCTCTTTCAGCGCCTCATCCGAAGTGGCATAGGACACGCGGAAGTTGGGCGACAGGCCAAAGGCCGCGCCGAACACCACCGCGACGCCGTTTTCTTCCAGAAGGGCAGAGGCGAAGTCTTCATCGTTTTCGATTTTCACGCCACCTGCGGAGGTCTTGCCCAGACAGCCGGAGATGTCCGGGTAGACGTAGAACGCCCCCTCGGGCGTCGGGCAGGTGATGCCCTCGGCGGCGTTCAGCATCTCGACCACCATATTGCGACGGCGCACAAAGGCGGCGTTGTTGGAGGCGATGAAATCTTGCGGTCCGTTCAACGCTTCGACAGCCGCGTATTGCGAAATCGAACAGGGGTTCGACGTCGATTGCGACTGCACCTTGCGCATCGCCGCGATCAGTTCCACCGGACCCGCCGCATAGCCGATCCGCCAGCCGGTCATCGCATAGGCTTTCGAGACGCCGTTCACGGTCAGGGTACGCTCATAAAGACCCGGTTCGATCTCGGCGGGGGTGCAGAATTCGAACCCGTCAAACGCGAGGTGTTCATACATATCGTCCGACATCACCCAGACATGCGGATGTTTCATCAGCACGTCGGTCAGCTCTTTCAGCTCTTCCTTGGAATAGCCCGCGCCCGTCGGGTTCGAGGGCGAGTTAAAGATAAACCATTTGGTCTTCGGCGTGATCGCGGCCTCAAGCTGTTCGCCGGTGATTTTGAAACCATTCTCCAGCTTGCCCTCGATCGCCACCGGCGTACCGCCCGCGAGCAAGACCATATCCGGGTAGGACACCCAGTAAGGCGCGGGGATGATCACCTCGTCGCCCGCGTTCAGCGTCGCCACCAGCGCGTTATAAAGCACCTGTTTGCCGCCGCCCGACACGGAGACCTGCGCGGGCACGTAATCGAGGTTGTTGTCGCGTTTGAACTTGGCGCAGATCGCCTCTTTCAGTTCCGGCAACCCGTCCACGGCGGTGTATTTCGTTTTGCCTTCCTCGATGGCGCGGATGCCCGCCGCCTTGATGTTCGCGGGCGTGTCGAAATCCGGCTCACCGGCACCGAGGCCAATGACATCCTTGCCCGCAGCCTTCAGCTCGCGCGCCTTGTTGGTCACGGCGATGGTCGGGGAGGGTTTCACACGGGAGAGCGTTTCAGAGAGGAAGGGCATGGTCATGAGTCCATTTGCGTTAGATCGCCGTAGTGATAGCGTCAAAACCGGCTCGCCGCCAAGACGTCCCCTTGCGATAAAGCGCCAATGCGTGCAAAAAGCCCGCGATCACCGGAGAGTACCATGACTGAGACCATCGACATTCGCCGCAAACGTCTGAAAATCCGGGCCTGGCGGCGTGGGATCAAGGAAATGGACCTTTTGATCGGTGGCTATGCCGACGCCCATCTTGCCAGCATGAACGAGGCCGAGCTCGACGAGTTCGAGCTTTTGATGGATGAGCACGATCAGGACCTTTTGTCCTATGCGACGGGTCTGAAACCCGTGCCCGAGGCGATCAAGCCAATGCTCGACAAACTCATCGCCTCCGCCGATCACGCCACCTGGGGCATCAAGGGTTAAGATCCCCTTACCAAAACCGGCGCATACTCCATGCAATTTTTCCGTCAATTTGCGACGATTCGAGAAATTTGCGCGGTTTAACTATATTTTGGGAAATTCGCGGCAATCTGCCTCCGATGAGCCTTTGGCGGAGTGACAGATGAGCATGCATTCAACATTCGTAAAACCGGTCGAAACCCCCTTCATGTCGCAATATCTTGAGGCGCTTTCGCTCGTCGAGCGCTTGCACCGGCTGTTGCTCGACGTGATCAAGGATGAATTCGAACGGGTCGGCATTCTCGAAATCAACGCCGTTCAGGCGCTTTTGCTGTTCAACATCGGCGAGAACGAAGTGACCGCCGGGGAGTTGAAATCCCGCGGCTATTATCAGGGCTCGAACGTGTCCTACAATCTCAAGAAACTGGTGGACATGGGCTATATGCACCATCAGCGCTGCGAAATCGATCGCCGTTCCGTGCGCGTCAAACTGACCGACAAGGGCAACCATGTGCGTGTCACCGTCGCCGATCTTTTCGCCCGCCATGCCGAGGGGCTTCAGGGCAAGGGCGTCATCTCGTCGGAGGGCATCGAAGACATCAACAGTTCCCTGCGCCGGGTCGAACGTTACTGGGCCGATCAAATTCGGTATATTTATTAAGATATTTATCTGGCTTCGCGATGTAAAACGCCTCCCCGATGTGGGAGGCGTTTGGCTCTGGTGTCAGCCTCACCAGTGTCCGGTGTTTTCCATCGAGGCCCAAGGCTCGGTGGGGGCAAGGCGGTCGCCCTTTTGCAAAAGCTCGATCGACACATTGTCCGGCGAGCGCACAAAGGCCATATGCCCGTCGCGCGGCGGGCGGTTGATCACCACGCCCGCGTCCATCAGTTTTTGGCAGAGCGCGTAAATATCTTCGACCTCATAGGCCAGATGGCCGAAATGACGGCTGTCCGACGGAAGCCCTTCGTCGCCGTCCCAATTATATGTCAACTCGACAGGGCATTCCGGCTGACCTTCGGGGGCCATGAAAATGAGCGAAAACCGCCCGGCCTCGCTGTCCATGCGTCTGATTTCCCTGAGCCCCAAAAGCTCGAAAAACGCCATGGTTTTCTCAAGATCCTTTACCCGGACCATCGTGTGCAGATAGCGCATGCGGCTTCCTCCTGTCTGTCTTTGTCCGAACTCTAGCCTTTCATTTGGCAAATTCCACGTTTTTGCGCGCTTGCCGCTTGGCGAACCCCCTTTGCATTTGTATGACTGGACTCCCGGAACCCACAACATCTTGGGGGATGCGACGTGCAGCAATACCACGATCAGCTCAAAACCATTCTGGCCCATGGGGTCGACACGACAGACCGCACCGGTACGGGCACGACGTCCTATTTCGGGCTTCAGGCGCGCTACGATCTGGCCGAGGGCTTCCCGATGGTCACCACGAAAAAGCTGCACCTGCGCTCGATTATCCATGAACTTCTGTGGTTTCTGTCGGGCGACACCAATATTCGCTACCTCAAGGAGAACGGTGTTTCGATCTGGGACGAATGGGCGGATGAGAACGGGGATCTCGGGCCGGTTTACGGCGCGCAATGGCGCAAATGGCCGGGGCATGAGCGTGGTCCCATCGATCAGACCGAAAACCTGCTGACCGCGATCCGCAAAAGCCCCGATTCCCGCCGTCTGATCGTTTCCGCCTGGAACCCGGCGGAGGTCGACAATATGGCCCTGCCGCCGTGCCATACTCTGTGGCAGGTGAAAATCCTCGGCGGCAAGATGCATCTCCAGCTCTATCAGCGCTCCGCCGACATGTTCCTCGGCGTGCCGTTCAACATTGCCTCCTATGCGCTGTTGCTGGCGATGTTGGCGCAGGTCACGGGCTATGAACCCGGCACATTCGTGCATTCCATCGGCGATGCGCATATCTATTCGAACCACATGGATCAGGTGAACCTGCAACTGTCGCGCACGCCCAAGGCGCTTCCGAAACTGCGGCTCAACCCGGATGTGAAGAACCTGTTCGATTTCAAATTCGAAGACATCGAAATTCTCGATTACGACCCCGATCCGGCGATCAAGGCGCCGGTGGCGGTTTGAGGGCGCGCGCATGATCTCGCTCATCGCCGCCCGCGACCGCAACGGGGCCATTGGCAAGGACAACACCATCCCTTGGGACGCACCGGAGGACATGCGGTTCTTCATGCGCGAAACCATGGGGGGGGCGGTGATCATGGGACGTCACACCTGGGACAGCTTGCCGTTCAAGCCGTTGAAAAACCGTCTCAATCTCGTTGTGTCCAGCCACGGCGTCGATCACGAGCATATCTTTCCCTCAGTCGAGGAGGCGATTGCCTTTGCCAAGTCGGAGGGCCGCGCACGGATCTACGCCATGGGCGGCTACGGGATTTACAAGGCCATGCTGCCGCTGGCCGACCGTCTGCTGATCACCGAAGTGGACACGGTGGTCGAGGGGGCGGACACATGGTTTCCGGCCTTCGATCCGACGAACTGGCGCGAGGTCTCCCGCATGGTGCTGCGCGACGCGGCGCCGCGCTGTGAGGTTGTGGAGTGGGTGCGGTAAATCCGCCTTTGGGGTGTAGATTGTCCTGACTGAGGCAACAATCCTTCGCGCGAATGAACCAAAACTTGCTGCATATGCCGCAGGGGGCTAGGCTTCGGCCAAGCCCACCATGGAGTATGAGTGATGAAACGATCCGTTCTCGCCGCCATCGCAACCCTTGTTGCCGCACCGGCCTTTGCCCAAGGCACACAGCCCTATAGCTACACCGTGCCGACCGTCGCCTACACCGGGGCCAGCGCCAATTACTGCCCCGCAGGCTTGCAGCCGGTGATGGGGCTCGATGGCATCAGTTGTGGGCGTCCGACCATGGCTGGGCCTGCCGCCGCTCCGCGCCCGATGGTGCCCGCGCACCCCGCGGCCCCGGTCGAGACCTCCGCGATGACGCCGCCCCCGCCGCCCGCAACTTATGCGCCCGACACGATCGTGATAGGCGGCAACTGAAAGACTCCCCGCGTTTCGCGGGGTTTTTCTTGGGGGAGGGGGCGAGATCTGCGCATTCGCGCATATTTTCCAATGCCGACTGTCATTTTGATGTTACATTCGGGGTATGAGCATCCGAATGAATGGGTTTCTTGCTGCCGCCGTGATCGCTCTGGGGGCGGGGCAGGGCGGGAAAGCCGGGGCACAAAATCTGATCGCTGAGGTCCTGTGCGGGGCGCAGGACGAGATTCACGCGAAACTGACCCGTCAGTTCGGCGTGGTGAAAACGGGTGCCGGTCTGCGCGGGCCGGAGGCGGTTATGGAGCTCTGGACCAATCCGGCCAATGGCGACTGGACCCTGGTGCAAAGTTACGCCGAGGGGCGGGTTTGTATCCTTGCCATGGGGGACTATTGGGAGATGACCGCTCCCGATCCTACGCCTCAATCTCCGAAAGGATGAACTCCGCAACCGCACGACCGAGCACCTCATGGGCGGCGGCATCGAAATGCACGCCGTCGAGATCGGAGACGGAAATCACCTCATTGGCGTCGAACACCGCCACATCGCGCGCCTCCGCCTCGGCGCGCATCGCGGCTTGCACCGCCTCTGCCTTCTCCGCCGCGCCCACGTAGCTCTCCGCCAGACAGCCCGCCGCATGAGGTCGCGGTGGCAGGATCAGGATCGGTTCGAACCCGCCATGGCGCGCCTGCATCTCTTCGGAAAGCGCCACATCGAGGTGGAAACCGCAGGCCTCGGCAATGTCCTCGGGATCGGCCTCGAAATGGGCTTTGAGATCGTTGGTGCCGAGCATGATGGTCATTGCATCGATCGGCCCATGGCTTTCCAAGGCCATAAACAATCCCAGACGCCCGTCCATATGCGGCCCCATCTCCGGGTCGGGGAAGGCGAATGTCCGCCCCGGCAACCCCTCTTCGACCAGATCCCAGCCCAGAGCCTCCGCCATCGCCACCGGCCAGCGGCGTGCAAGACGCGGCAGGTCCGAGGGACGGACCCGCATCGGCTGCGTACCGTGGGTGTTGCTGTCGCCGAAGGTGAGAATGGTGGGCATTGCGGTCTCCATATGAAAAGCGGTCCCGGGCATATGCGCGGAACCGCCGAATTTCAATCAGATGTCCGTCTGAAACGGATCAGAGCGCCTGAAGCTCGGTTGCAGAGGCGCGGCCGTCACGGCCTTCGCGCAGCTCGTAGCCGATTTTCATGTTGTCCGCGAGGCCGGTCATGCCGGCGCGCTCGACCGCGGAAATATGGACAAAAACGTCCTTGCCGCCATCATCGGGGGCAATGAAGCCGTAGCCTTTGGTGGTGTTGAACCATTTTACGGTGCCGGTGGGCATATCCCGTCTCTCCTTGTCGTTTCATCCGCCGCAACGTGCGACGGGCCGGTGCAGCCAGGTCTTCCAAGTCTTCCTGCTGCCCCATAGAAAAGGAGCGGTCGTTCGAAAGTCAGCAGTCACGCTTTCGAGTGTGAAGAAAGTGCGTATAAAGGCAAGCGACAAAATCGTAACAGTCGGGGCGGACAGGCGAATTTGCCTGAAAAGCCGTCAAAGCGCCACAAAATGGACCATTGAGGAGAGCGAAATGATGCTGATTTACGGGATCAAGACCTGTGATACCTGCCGAAAAGCCGTGAAAACGCTGGGGGTGGAGCTGACGGACATCCGGGAGACGCCGCTGTCGCGCGCGCAACTCGAGCGATTCCATGCCGCTTTTGGCGAGGCGCTGGTCAACACCCGCTCCACCACATGGCGGGGTCTGTCGGAGGCGGAACGCGCCCGCGATCCGCTCGATTTGCTGACGGATCATCCGACCCTGATGAAACGCCCGGTGATCGACCGCGACGGCACGCTCTATCTCGGTTGGGGCAAAGATGTGCAGGCGGCGCTTCTTTAATCTCCGTTCGCACATCCCTATCTGAGCAGAACACAGGCAAGGAGACATGAGATGCGCAACGCAGCTCTGGTTTTAGGCATTCTCGGCGGCGTGCTCGCCATGCTCGTCGGTTTTTTCAGCTACGGCTACACCGAAGCCATTGATCACTGGGGCGAGGTCGAGGGGCTCTTTGAACAGGTCCGAAACGTCGATCTGATCCGGGCCACGAGTTTCTTCGCGCCGATTCTCGCCATCGCGGGCGGTGCCATGGCGCGGGCGCGGGCGCTCTGGGGCGGGGTGCTGATGCTGGTGGCCGCTGCCCTGATGTACAACGGTTTTGGCTTCAACGTCTTTACCATGTTCCCGCTGGGCTTCTGTGTGCTGGGCGGACTGCTTGCCTTGGCTGCGGGCAAACCCGACGAGCCGAAGGCGCATTTCTGAAGCTCACAGCCCGAAGACCAGAGGCATCAGCCACCATGAGGCGAAAAACACCACCGCCGTGCTCAGGATATTGAGCGCGAACCCCGCCTTGATCATGTGTTTCAGCGTCAGCTTTTCATAGGAGAAGATGATCGAATTGGGCGGCGTGGCGGCGGGCATCATGAAGGCCATGGAGGCCCCCAGAGCCACCGGCACGGTCAGCCAGAGCACGCTGACATCAAGGCCGAGCGCCACCGCGCCCAGAACCGGCAGGAAGGTGGCGGTGGAGGCGGTGTTGGAGGTGATCTCGGTCAGGAATTTGATCGCCACGGCGACGATCAGAACAAGCAGCCAGAGCGGCACATCGCCCATCTGTCCGACCTGTTCGCCGATCCAGAGCGCCAGGCCGCTGGCCTCGAACCCGCCCGCAATCGCCAGCCCGCCGCCGAACAGCAAGAGCACCCCCCAGGGCAGATCGCGCGACACCGACCAGTCGAGCAGCGGCGGCGCACCGCGCTCGGCGGGCAGGGCAAAAAGCGCGAGGGCGGCGAGGATGGCGACGCCGGAATCGTCGATCGGTAGGCCGAGAAAACTGCGGGTGATCCAGAGAAAGGCAGCCCCGGCAAAGATCATCGCAACGCGGCGTTCGGGGGTTTTCATCGGGCCAAGCAGCGCCCGTTCTTCGGCAATCACCCTCTGCACCGAGCTCAGTTCCATCTCATGGACCGGGAAAAGCACCCGCGTCAAAAGCAGATAGGCCGGGGGCAGCATGACGATGACAACGGGAATGCCGATCAGCATCCAGGTGAAAAAGTCGATCTCGATGCCGTAGTTTTCCGACAACAGACTGGCCAGAAGCGCATTGGGCGGCGTGCCGATCAGCGTGCCGACGCCTCCGATGGAAGCAGAATAGGCGATGGACAACATGAGGCCGATGCCGAAACGGTCCACCTGCGTCTTGTCCGGCACGCGTTCGTCGATGAAATCTATGATAGAGACGCCCACGGCATACATCATCACGGCGGTGGCGGTGTTGGAAATCCACATCGACAGAAAGGCGGTGGCCAGCATGAAGCCCATGATGATGCGGCTCGGGCTGGACCCGACAGCGGCGACAATGGCAAGGGCGATCCGCCGGTGCACCCCCCAGCGCTGCATCCCGGCGGCAAGGATAAAGCCACCGAGAAAGAGGAAAATCAGGTGATTGCCGTAATGACGGCTGACCTCGCCCGTGGGCTGAATGCCGAGCGCCGGGAAGATCACGATGGGCAGGAGGGCGGTGGCCGAAAGCGGCAGGGCTTCCGACAGCCACCAGATCACCATCCAGAGCGTCACCGCAATGAGCCGCCACGCTTCCGGGGTCATGCCGGCGGGCACCGGCATCCAGAGCAGCACGATGGCCAGTAGCGGCCCGAGCAAAAGGGCGATGAGCCGCGCGATCTGTGGTTTCTGTTCGGTCATATCCCTGCTTCCGGCTGGCCTGACGTTCAGTGTAACGCCTTCATCGGGGAGGCCAAGGTGCAGGATTGCCGGATGCGACAAAACAACCGCGCGCCCCCGAAGGGACGCGCGGCATTTTTTGTGCTGAGAAGGCTCAGGCCAGATCGGGGGCCAGTGCCTCGGTCGACAGCGCGGCGACGATCTCGTCAAGCGCTGCGACGGCGGTCTCTTTCTGGCCGAGGCGGCGGACGGTGACGGTCTTTTCCTCGACCTCCCGCGCGCCCACGGCGAGGATCACCGGCACTTTGCCGAGGCTGTGCTCGCGCACCTTGTAGTTGATCTTCTCGTTGCGAATGTCGGCCTCGGCGCGCACGCCTGCGGCTTTCAGTTGCGCGACGACCGCGTTCACATAATCGTCGGCCTCGGACACGATGGAGGCGACCACGACCTGGCGCGGCGCAAGCCAGAACGGCAGGTGCCCCGCCGAGTTCTCGATCAGGATGCCGATGAAGCGCTCGAACGAGCCAAGCACGGCCCGGTGCAACATGATCGGACGGTGTTTCGCGCCGTCCTGACCGATGTAATTCGCATCCAGTCGCTCCGGCAGGTTCGGGTCGACCTGCAACGTGCCGCATTGCCACGCCCGCCCGATCGCGTCGGTCAGAACGAATTCAAGCTTCGGCCCGTAGAACGCGCCTTCGCCTTCCTGAATCTCGAAATCATAGCCCGCAGCCTTACAGGCATTGCCCAGCGATTCCTCGGCGTGATCCCAGCTTTCTTCCGACCCGATGCGTTTCTCGGGCCGCGTCGACAGCTTGATCTCCCAGTCGTCAAACCCGAGGTCGGAGTAGATTTTCGCAAGAAACTCAATGAACTTCTTGGTCTCCGCCTCGATGTCCTTTTCCTCGCAGAAGATATGCGCATCGTCTTGGGTAAAGCCGCGCACCCGCATGATCCCGTGCAGCGCGCCCGAGGGTTCGTAGCGGTTGCAGGACCCGAATTCCGCGATCCGCAACGGCAGGTCGCGATAGGATTTCAGACCCTGATTGAACACCTGAACGTGGCAGGGGCAGTTCATCGGTTTCAGCGCGTTGACGGTTTTCTCGCGGGCATGATCCTCGTCCACTTCGACGATGAACATGTTTTCCTGATAGTTGTCCCAATGCCCCGAGGCTTCCCAGAGCTTGCGGTTCACCACCTGCGGCGTGTTCACCTCGACATAACCGTCACGCTCCTGCTGACGACGCATGTAGTCTTGAAGCGTGGTGTAGATTTTCCAGCCGTTCGGGTGCCAGAACACCTGACCGGGGGCCTCTTCCTGCATGTGGTAGAGGTCCATCTCCTTGCCCAGCTTGCGGTGATCGCGCTTGGCGGCTTCTTCCATCATGATTTCCCAGGCTTTCAGATCCTTGCGGTTCTTGAAGGCCACGCCATAGATGCGCTGCAACATCGGGCGCGTGCTGTCGCCGAGCCAATAGGCCCCCGCCACATGGGTCAGCTTGAACGCATCCGCCGGAACCTGCCCGGTGTGCTGGAGGTGCGGACCGCGGCAGAGATCCTGCCAGTCGCCATGCCAGTACATCCGAAGCGGCTGGCCCTCGGGAATGCGGTTCACCAGCTCGACTTTGAACGGCTCATTGCGCGCGTTGTAGTAATCAATCGCCTCGTCGCGGCCCCAAATCTCCGTCTTGACCGGCTCACGGGCGTTGATGATGTCCTTCATCTTCGCCTCGATTGCGCCAAGGTCCTCGGGCGTGAACGGCTCTGCCCGGTCGAAGTCGTAGAACCAGCCATTGTCGCGCACCGGGCCGATGGTCACTTTGACATCGGGCCAAAGCTCCTGCACCGCCCGCGCCATGATATGCGCAAGGTCGTGACGGATCAGTTCGAGCGCGGGGGCGTCGTCCTGCATGGTGTTGATCGCGATGCTTGCGTCCTCGTTGATCGGCCACTGGAGGTCCCAGTGCTGACCGTTGACGGACGCGGAGATCGCTTTCTTCGCAAGGCTGTTCGAAATGCTTGCGGCCACATCGGCAGGGGTCACGCCAGCATTAAACTCGCGCGAATTGCCATCGGGGAATGTGAGAGAAATCGGTGCCATGTCGGCTCTCCTCGTCGGTTTGGCGCCTACCAAGCGCCCGGTTGCGGGTATATATGTGTCGCGCTTTTCGCGCGCAGATCTGCCTATGTCAATTGCAAACAGGCTTTTAACATCCAATTGTTACACGAGTTTTCTTGATTGTAGCCATTCCGGGCAGCAATCTTTCTCTGTCCGACATCAGGAGATTCACATGCATACTTATGACGAAATTCTTGCTATCGCCGCCGAACGCAAAGGTGGGGCGGAAGAGGTTCTTCGCGACGTTTATATCCCGAAACTTCCGCATGAAATGGCCGCGACGCCGGACGCGGTCTGGCTTGCGGAAATGGCCAAACATATTTTCCAAACCGGTATGTCGTGGAAGGTCGTCGAGGGCAAATGGCCCGGCATCGAGGAAGCGTTCCACGGTTTCGATGTGGCCTATGTCGCGGGGCTTTCCGAAGACGAGATCGCGGCGCTGACGAAAGACGCGCGTCTGATCAAATCCGCGCCGAAAATCAAGGCGGTGGTCGACAATGCGAAATTCATCGCCAAGGTCAGCGCCGAGAATGGCGGCTTTGGCAACAAGATCGCCTATTGGCCCGCCGAAGAGTATTTCGACCTTCTGGACTGGCTGAAAAAAGAGGGCGCGCGTCTGGGCGGCAACACCGGTGCGATGGCGATGCGCTGGTGTGGCCGCGATGGGTTCATCCTGTCCGACAGCGTCGTGGCCCGGCTGATCGCCGAGGGCGTGATCGACAAGGCACCGACCTCGAAAGCCGCAAAAAAGGCCGTGCAGGAGGCATTCAACACCTGGCGCGAACAGTCCGGCCAGACACTCAACACGATCTCGCGGGTGCTGGCCCAGAGCATCGACGCCTGACATGCGACCCTGAGCCGACTTGGCATCTCTGCGTCCGGCCCTATGCTGGGCGCGCAGATTCAGGGAGCCAGCCATGACCGATTTTCTCGACACGCCTTCGGGGCGCAAGATCGCCTATCACCGCCTGCCGGGCGTCGGGCCGGGCATCGTGTTCTTGGGTGGTTTCATGTCGGACATGGAAGGCACCAAGGCCATCGCCTTGGAGGCCTGGGCCCGCATTCAGGGGCGCCCCTTCCTGCGCTTCGACTATTCCGGCCACGGTCAGAGTTCGGAGAGCTTCGAAAACGGCTGCATCGGCGATTGGGCCGAAGACGCGCAGACGATAATCGAGGCCCTCACCGACGGCCCGCAGATCCTCGTCGGCTCCTCCATGGGCGGCTGGATCTCGCTTCTGATGTGCAAACGCATCCCCGACCGTGTCTCAGGTCTCGTCACCATCGCCGCCGCACCGGATTTCACCGAGGACGGGTTCTGGGCAGGCTTCGACGCGACACAGCGCGCCACGCTCAACCGCGACGGCGTCGTCATGATGCCTTCGGGCTATGACAGCGATTACCCGATCACCAAACGTCTGATCGAGGATGGCCGCAGCCAACTGGTGCTGCGCGATGCGCTGTCCTTGCCCTTCCCGGTGCGGTTTTTGCAAGGTACGGCGGATACCTCCGTGTCCACCGAAACCGCGATCCGGCTCTTGGGCCATGTGACAGGCGACGACATCCGCCTCACCCTCGTGAAAGGTGCCGATCACTCCTTCTCGACCCCGGATTGCCTCGCGACCATCGAGGCGGCGATCACCGAGGTGACAGGGCGGATCCCGGCCGGTTCCGTGCGACCCGCTTGACCTTCGCGGCAGGTCGCGCCATTTGAAAAGGGACCAGAGTTCTCAGGACCAGCCCTCATGACCGAAAGCCTCGTGCTTTTGCCCGGTTTTCTTGCCGATGGACGTGTGTTCACCGATCAGATCGTCGATCTGAGCCGGGATCATGCGGTGATGGTCGCACCCTTGCAGGGCGAAAGCCTCACCGAGATGGCGGATGCGGTTCTGGCCGTCGCGCCGCCGAAATTTGCGGTCGCGGGCCATGATCTCGGGGCCTCCGTCGCCACCGAAATCCTGCGCCGCGCGCCGGGCCGCGTCACCCGCATTGCGCTGATCTCCGGCTCCGCGCAGGCCGAGCCGCCCAATGCCGCCGCCGCCCGCGAGCCGCGCATGGTCAAGGCCCGCACCGGGCGTTTCGGCGAGGTTCTGCTCGAAGAACTGCCCTCGACCGCGCTTTACGAAGGGCCGCATCGCAACGCCATCCGAGATCATTGGCTTGACATGGCGATGGAGGCGGGGCTCGACGCCTATCTCACCCAGTCGCGCATCCTGCAACGCCGCCCGGATCATCAGAACGTGCTCAGGCGCGCCCGCATTCCGGCTCTGGTGATGGGCGGAGCCGCCGACACGATCAGCCCGCCGCGCCGTCAGGATTTCATCGCCCAGCTGATGCCCCGCGCGGAATTCGTGCTGATCGAGAAAGCCGGTCACCTGCCGATGCTGGAAGCGCCGCGAAGCGTGTCGCGCGCCCTCAAGACATGGCTCGAGGCCGAGGCGCCCTTCGTGCTGCGCTGAACTGCGCGCACCTGTCTAAACAAACCATTGTTGGAATCCCCGTTCGGACGTAGCCTTTCCGAGGGGGGGCTTTTGTGGCCGCCCCGGTTTCTCAGTACACTCGGTCCGAATTGGGGGCGCTCATGTTGATAAGAGCTTTCTGCATTTTTCTTCTGTCTTTCGGGAGCGTCTCTGTGGCCATGGCGCAGTCCGTTTCCGTGCTCGATGTCGAACCCTATGCCGGGTCTCAGGAACGTGTCCCGGATCGTGTCGAGGAGGCTTTTGGCGAGATTCAGAGGATCACGGGATTTACCGATGGCAATGTGCTGTCTGAAAAACTGCGCGGTCGGGTGCTCTTGCGTCGTTTCGCCAATCCCGAGGGGCGTTCGACGCTTGAGATTCTCGTCAACTACCAGCAGGCGCTTGCGGCGCGGGGCTTTGTCACCGAATGGGAATGCGGCAGCCGGGGCGAATGCGGCAACCTGTCCTCACAGGGCTGGCAAAACGGCATGAACCTCGGCATTGGCGGCGACATTCGCTACCTCACCGGGCAAATGCCCTACGAGGGCGGCACGGCCTATGTCTCGGTCGGCGTCGAACCCCGCAATCACTATGTGCAGATCCTGCAAACCGCCGCGCTTGAGACCGATCAGGTCAAGGTGATCGACGCCGCGGCGATGGCCAAATCCATCGACACCGAAGGCAAGATCGCCCTCGACAACATCTATTTCGATTTCGGCAGCGCGGTGCTGCTTCCGAGTTCCGACGAGGCGCTTTCCGAGATTGCGAAACTGCTCGCCGAACGCCCCGATCTCGAGATCTATGTCGTCGGCCATACCGACAGTGTCGGCGGGCTGGACAGCAACCTGACCTTGTCGCGCAGCCGGGCGCAATCTGTGGTCGATGCCCTGAGCGCGCGTTTCGGTGTGGCCTCCGGACGCGCCGTGCCCGCCGGTGTCGGCCCGCTCGCGCCGGTCGCCAGCAACCTCACCGACGAGGGGCGGGCGCTCAACCGTCGGGTCGAGATCGTCGCCCGCTGAACAGAAGACATCCGGAACGAAAAAGAGACGGGCAGGCCCGTCTCTTTTTGGAGCGTCGGCATCGGGAAAGGGGGCCCTCAGCCCGCTTTCGCTTCGGTGTCTTTCCCGGCCACAATCCGCGGCCCGGAATTGGCATCGATGAAATCGAGCACCAGAGGCCGGATGTTGTTGCGCCAGCTCTTGCCCGCGAAAATCCCGTAATGCCCGGCACCCGGTTCGAGGTGATTGGCCTTCTTGCTGTCCGGCAGCCCGGTGCAGAGATCGAGCGCCGCCACACATTGGCCCGGTGCGGAGATGTCGTCATTCTCGCCTTCGACGGTCTTCACGGCGACATCGGTGATCTTGCCGATATCGACCCTCTTGCCCGCCACCACGAATTTGTTCTGTGCGATTTCCAGCCCTTTGAAAATGCGCTCGACGGTCGAGAGGTAGAACTCCGCCGTCATGTCCATCACGGCGAGATATTCGTCGTAGAATTTGTTGTGACGGTCATGCTCGCCCGCTTCGCCCTTGGCAACGCGCTGGATCTGATCGGCGAAGGCCTTGGAGTGGTTGTCCATGTTCATCGTGATGAACGAGGACAGCTGCAACAGCCCCGGATAGACCTTGCGCCCCACGCCCTTGTATTTGTAACCGACGCGCTGGATCATCGCTTGCTCGAGCTGCCCCATGGTCACGCGGTTGCCGAAATCCGTCACTTCGGTCGGCGTCGCGTCCGGGTCGATCGGCCCGCCAATGAGCGTCAGCGAACGCGGCTGCGCCTTCGGGTCTTCCTCGGCGAGATAGGCCGTGGCCGCGAGCGTCAGCGGCGCCGGTTGGCACACGGCGATCACATGGGTGTTCGGCCCCAGATGTTTGAGGAAATCGACGAGGTAAAGCGTGTAATCCTCGATGTCGAATTTGCCCTCGGAGACCGGGATGTCGCGGGCGTTGTGCCAGTCGGTGACATAAAGTTCGCAATCCGGCAAAAGCGACACGACGGTTGAGCGCAGAAGCGTCGCATAATGCCCCGACATTGGCGCCACCAAAAGCACCCGGCGTTTCATCTCGGCGCGACCCTGTACCTTGAAATGGATCAGATTGCCGAAAGGCCGGGCCACTTCGGTCACCACATCGACAATGTGATCGCGCCCGTCTTCGCCCACGACCGACCCGATGCCCCAGTCCGGCTTGGTCACCATGCGCGAAAACGCGCGTTCCGTCACCTCGCCCCAGGCGCGCAGCCACTGGAATGCCGGGTTCGGCATCATGGCTACGGCCGGGTAAGACCCCAGCGCCTGCGCCGAGGCACCAAGCCACTGGTTGGTGTTCCGGATCGTTTCCATCAAGTCATAGGTGGCCATGTAGCGCATGTGCATCTCCTTTGGACGGTCAGGTCGGGGCCTGATCCGACCGGGCCTTTCGACCGGGTCCTCTCGGCTTGCGTGGGGGGCCTGCGACCTCGTTCGGCCTTCCCACGGGCTCACTCTGCCGTTATCGTGATGAATATACTCTTACAGCAAACGGCAATGCTGCAAGTGCAAAATATTGGGAGGACGCGTGATGGCAGGGGATGGAGCGGTCAAAACGCCTGAGGACACAGCTGAAAAGACGTTGGATCTGGACAAACTCAACGCGAATATCGTGAAGATTGAAGAGTTGTCGGCGCGTCTGGCCGCTGCACTTGCACAAAAGAAACCGATTCCCCCCGCCCTGCAAGGGCCGGGGCAGGAGCTCTTCGTCAAGGCCGCGAGCGCCTATATGGCGGAGATGATGAACAACCCGGCGCGGGTGATCGAGCATCAGGTGGGCTATTGGGGCAAGACGCTCAGGCATTACATCGAGGCGCAGAACCGGCTGGCGCAGGGCAATCTGACCCCGCCGCCCGACGAGACGCCGAAGGACCGCCGGTTCGGCAATCCGCTCTGGGAGACCAACCCGTTCTTCAATTTCCTCAAACAGCAATATCTGATGAACTCCGAGGCCCTGCATGACGCGGTGAGCGATCTCGAACTGCTCGACGGGCACGATCGCAAGCGGGTGGATTATTTCACCAAGCAGCTGATCAACATGATGGCGCCGACGAATTTCCTCGCCACCAACCCCGATGCGCTTCAGCACGCGGTGGAGACCGAGGGCGAGAGCCTCGTAAAAGGGCTGGAGAACCTCGTGCGCGATCTGGAGGATCACCACGGCGAGTTGGTCGTCAATCTCGCCAACAAGGAAGCCTTCAAGCTGGGCGAAAACATCGCCACGACCAAAGGCTCCGTGGTGTTCCGCAACCGGATGTTCGAGCTGATCCAATATGCGCCGACGACCGAAACAGTGCACAAGATCCCGCTGCTGCTCTTCCCGCCGTGGATCAACAAATTCTACATTCTCGACCTGCGCGAACAGAATTCGCTGATCAAGTGGATCGTCGATCAGGGCTATACCGTCTTTGTCGTTTCCTGGGTCAACCCGAACGAGGGCTACGCCGAGGTCGGCATGGACCAATATGTCGAAGAGGGCTTTTTGACCGCCATCGCACAGGTCAAGGAGATCACCTCCGAGCCGAAGATCAACGTCATCGGCTATTGCATCGCGGGCACCACCCTGTCTTTGACACTGGCGCTGATGAAGCAACGCAAGGACGCCTCGGTCAAATCCGCCACTTTCTTCACCACGCTGACCGATTTCTCCGATCAGGGCGAGTTCGGCGTTTTCCTCGACGACGATTTCGTCGACGGCATCGAGGCGGAGGCGAAACGCACCGGTCTCATGAAATCGCTCTACATGAACCGCACCTTCTCTTATCTGCGCTCCAATGACCTAATCTATCAGCCCGCGATCCGCAGCTACATGATGGGGGAGGCGCCGCCCGCCTTCGATCTTCTGTACTGGAACGGCGACGCCACGAACCTCCCCGGCAAGATGGCGGTGGAATACCTGCGTGGCCTGACCCAGCGCGACGAATTCGCCACCGTGGGCTATAAGGTCTGTGGCAGCACCGTGCATCTCTCCGAGGTCAACGTGCCGCTCTGCGCCATCGGCTGTGAGACCGATCACATCGCCGCGTGGAAAAGCTCCTACAACGGCATTTGCCAGATGGGGTCGAAGAACAAGACCTTCCTGCTCTCCGAGAGCGGCCATATCGCCGGGATCGTCAATCCGCCCTCGAAAGGCAAATACGGCCATTACACCAATCCCGACATGACTCTGTCGTCGGAGGAGTGGCAGGCCGGGGCCGAATTCCACAAGGGCTCGTGGTGGCCGACCTGGGAGGCCTGGCTCAAACCGAAGTCGGGCAAGATGGTGCCTGCGCGGGTTCCGGGCGATTCGGGGCGTGCAATCCTCGCGGACGCGCCCGGCACCTATGTGAAGATGACCGCCACCCCCTGAGATAACCTCCTGAGACTACGCAGTTTTGGGTGCTTTTCTGCACCGCAGCATAAATCACTTGATTTTCTGCGGTGCAGCATACATATTCTTCTTGCAAGCGCAGCAAAGGCATGACGCCCAAGCGCGTATGATCAGCGAAAACCCGGGACGGGCCGCTTTCGCACCCAAAGCCAGAAGGATATGTGACATGGCCAAGACCGACGATTTCACCAAGATGATGAAAGACATGATGGGCAACTTCCCGCTCGATCTGTCCGCGATGCAGGAAAGCTTCAAAACCCAGGCCTCCTTCGCCGAGAAACTCTCGAAAGTGGCCATCGAAGCCGCCGAGAAATCCACCGAGCTGTCCTCGAAATGGACCAAGGACACCCTGTCCAAGGTCGCCGAGATGACCGCCGTCAAGGAAGAGCCCTCCGATTACACCAAGGCGATGACCGAATTCGCCTCCGTGCAGGCTGAAATGGCCGCCGAAAACATGGCTGCCTTCGCCGAAGTCGCGAAAAAGGTCCAGATGGAAACCATCGAGCTGGTTATGGCTGCCGGCAAAGATATGGGCGAAGACATGACCGCCGCCGCGAAAAAAGCGACCGACGAGATGACCAAAGCCGCGAAAAAAGCGACTGCGAAGTAAGGCATCCCTTACCTCTCCGCGTTTCTCCTCCTCCCTGGAAACGTGGATCGCGAACGGGCTCCCATCTGCGGGGCCCGTTTTCGCATGTGCAGAGGCGCTTGACGGTGATTGCGGTAACAAAAACGTCCTGATTTCTTTTGCTTTTGGAAAATCGCTCGCATAGGCTTGCTGCATTGCCGATAAAATTGCCACCAAGGGAGGGGAGCCCAGATGGCCGATAAAAAAGATCCTTTGCTGATCAAACGCTATGCCTCGCGACGTCTCTACAACACCGAGACCTCCGATTACGTCACACTCGAAGACATCGCGGGGTTCATCCGCGAGGGCCGCGACGTGCAGATCGTGGACCTGAAATCCGGTGACGATCTCACGCGCCAGTACCTGTTGCAGATCATCGCCGAACACGAAAGCCGCGGCGAAAGCGTGCTGCCGCTGGGCGTGCTGACCGATCTCGTGCGCAGCTACACCACCGACATCCAATCCGTCGTGCCGCAGTTTCTGGCGCAGAGCTTCGAGATGCTGCGTCAGGGACAGGAACAGATGATGCAGAATTTCGGCACGCAAATGCCGCAAATCCCTGGTTTCGAGGCACTTCAGGCCCAGCAGGAAGCCTTCATCAAGGCGATGACCGGCGGGATGAGCAAAAACTGGTCCGCGCCGAAACAGGAAGCTTCCGAGGCTGGCGAAGATCTCGGCGAGATCAAGAAACAGTTGGCCGAGCTTCAGGACAAGCTGTCCAAGCTGTCGTAAACGTGTCGCAGGACACCCGGACAAACCCCGCAAGCTGCGGGGTTTTCTTTTTTCTGTCAGATTGCACCGGTATTTGATTGAGTATTTAGAGCAGCAAAGGAAACGGGGGGCATATGAGCGACAAGGTCGGACGTTTGACGCTTTGGGGCGTCGAGGTGTTTCTCGCGGTCTCCGAAGAGGGGTCCGTGTCCGCCGCGGCCAAGCGTCTCGGTGCCTCGCCCTCTGCCGTGTCGCAGCAGATCTCCAATCTGGAAACCGCGCTGGGCACCGAGTTGATCAACCGTCGCGAACGCCCGATGTCGCTGACGCCTGCGGGCCGGGTGCTGCGCAGGCGCGCGCAGAGCATTCTGGTGGAAGCCGCCCGTGCGCGCTCCGAGATCGCCGGGCTGGACCTCAGCCATCTCGCCCATCTGCGCCTCGGCATGGTGGAGGATTTCGAATCCTCCGTGACCCCCTTGCTGATCACCCAGATGGCCGACCGGTTGACCGAGACCCGCTTCGAATTGGAGACCGGCCCCTCGCATCGTCTGCTCGACCGGCTGGAAAACCGGGCGCTCGACGTGATCGTCGCCGCCGAGCTGGGCGACGGGGCGGAGTGGTCGGAAAGCCATCCGCTGTTGCAGGACCCTTTCGTCGCCGTGGTGCCGAAAGGCCATCATGGGGCGGTCAAGGAGTTGCCGCTCATTCAATACACCCGCCGTCATGCCATGGGGCGGATGTTGGCCGAACATCTCGCGATGCAGGGCCTGACGCTCACCCATCGCTTCGAACTCGACAGTTACCGCGCGATGATCGCCATGGTGGCGGGCGGCACGGGCTGGACCATCCTGTCTTCGCTGGGGGTGCTCAACGCCGGGCGCTATGCCGACGAGATCGAGGCCATCCCCCTGCCGGTCGCGCCCTTGTCGCGGCAAATCTCGCTGACCGTGCGCCACGACGGCATGTCGGAAATGGCGCGCGAGGTGGCCGATCAATTGGGGCCGCTGTTGCAGGCGCAGGTGGTCGATCCGGTGGTCGCGACCTATCCGTGGCTCGGCGGTTATCTCAAGATTCTGTAAAGCAAAACGCCTCCCCGGCGGGGAGGCGTCAAAGTCTTGCGGGGCAGGGTGGGCTTATTCGGCCGCGACCCGCACGCCCTTGACCTCTTCGGCCGCCGCCAAAAGCGCATCGGCGATGAAATCGCAATCCTCTTCCGTCAAACGCGCCGGAAGCCGGGTGTCGCAGGCTTTCGACAGCATCTCGCGGGTTTTCGGCAGATCCGGCGTTTCGCCCAGGAACTGCCAGTTCCAGAAGGCCCGCGCGTTGTCGGTCGAGAGGCCAAAGACCTGCACTGAAACGCCGCGCACCTTCGCCGCGCTCTGGAAGGCCAGAGCCTCTTCGCGGGAGAAATCCACGAGGTTGAACTGGAGGCTGTCGGGTGCACGCAGCTCCTTGTCGAGCTTCGCGGGCACGGTCAGATGCGGCGAGGTTTCAAGACGCGCGGCGGTGTAATCGTGGTTGCGACGCCCGTCGGCGACACGGCGCGGCACCTCTTTCAACTGCGGGCGCACCAGCACGGCAGACATGTTCGACAGTCGGGTGTTGTAGAGCGGCAGTTGGTTTTGCCACTTGGCGAATTCGGCGGAGAGCGCATTGTCCCGCTGCGGATTGTGCTTCGCCCAGTTGTGCTCATAGGCGCCGGACATGATGATCGCGCGCGCCATGATCTCCGGATCGTCGCTGATCATGATCCCGCCTTCGCCGGCGTTCAAAAGCTTGTAGGACTGGAAGGAGAAACAGCCGATCTTGCCGATGGTGCCGATGTTCTGCCCGTCCCAGACGGTGCCGAGCGAATGCGCCGCGTCTTCAATGAGCGGAATGCCCTTGGCGTCGCAGGCGGCTTTGATCGCATCCATGTCAGAGGTATGGCCGCGCATGTGGGAAATCATCACCGCATCGGCGTCTTCCATCTTGGCGTGGAAATCGTCCAGATCGATCCGGTAATTGTCGTTGCACTCGACCAGAACCGGCTTGCAATCGGCATGCACGATGGAGGACGGGACGGCGGCAAAGGTGAAGGCCGGGATCAGAACCTTGGCGTCGCGCGGCAGGTTCAGGGCTTTCAGCGACAGGAACAGAGCGGCGGAGCAGGAGGCCACGGCAAGAGCGTATTTCGCGCCCAGCATCTCGGCGAATTCGCGCTCCAACAGCGTCACAGGCGCATTGCCCGGCGCGGTGTAGCGGAACAGATCGCCCGAGCTCAGAAGCTGTTCGACGATGGCGCGCGCTTCTTCGGGGATCGGTTCGGCGTCGTAGACATTGGGCCCGAGACTCATGATTTCACCTTTTTGAAATTCTTCTTTCGGAATAACTGTAAGTATAGTGCGCGCAAAAATCTACTGCCTCGCCGGGCGGCAGGCGAAATTTCGCAAAAGCTTCACAGAAATACGTGCAAAAAGGGGGCGCTGAGGCCCCCTTCCCATGGTTCTGTGACTTGGCTCACACGTTGAGCAACAAATGCTCGCGCTCCCAAGGCGAAATGACCTGAAGATAGGCTTCGTTCTCGGCGCGTTTCACCGTGGTGTAGACGCGCACGAAATCCTTGCCCAAAACCTCTTTCATCTGTGTCGCGCTTTCCAGAAGGTCGAGCGCCGAAGCCAGCGTTTCCGGGATGCCCTCGGCGGAATCGTAAGCGTCGCCGATATATTCCGCCCGCGGTTCGCGCCGCTCGATCAGGCCGAGATAGCCACAGGCCAGCGAGGCCGCAATCGACAGGTAGGGGTTCACATCCATCCCCGGCAGACGGTTTTCGATCCGCCGCGCCTCAGGGCCGGAGATCGGCACGCGCAGACCCGTGGTGCGGTTGTCGCGACCCCATTCGAGGTTGATCGGGGCTGCGAAATCGCGGACGTAGCGGCGATAGCTGTTCACATAGGGCGCATGGATCGCAATCGTCGAGGCAAGATGGTTTTGAAGCCCCGCGATGAAATGCAGAAACGCCTCGGATTCCGATCCGTCCGGGTTGGAGAAAATGTTTTCCCCGGTGTTGATGTCCACCACCGAATGGTGAATGTGCATCGCCGAGCCCGGCTCGTCCTGAATGGGTTTCGCCATGAAGGTCGCGAAACAATCGTGACGCAGCGCCGCCTCGCGGATCAGCCGTTTGAAATAGAACATCTCATCGGCAAGCTTCACCGGATCGCCATGGCGCAGGTTCATCTCGATCTGACCGGCGCCGCCCTCTTGCAGGATGCCGTCGATCTCAAGCCCCTGCGCTTCGGCAAAGTCGTAAATGTCGTCGATGATCGGCCCGTATTCGTCGACCGCCGACATGGAATAGGCCTGCCGCTGCGCCGCGCGCCGACCGGAACGCCCGATCGGCGGTTCCACCGGCTGGTTCGGATCGGTGTTCTTGGCGACGAGGAAAAACTCCATTTCGGGCGCGACGATCGGCTCCCAGCCCTGATCGTGATAAAGCTGCACCACGCGTTTCAACACGTTGCGCGGCGCGACCGGCACCATCTGGCCGCTCTGGTCGAGCACATCGTGGATCACCTGAAGCGTACAGTCGGCGGTCCAGGGCGCGGCGGTCGCGGTTTCGAAATCCGGCACCAGAACCATGTCGGGTTCGGTAAAGGGCGCATCCGCATCCTCAACCCAATCGCCGTTGATCGACTGCAAAAAGATCGAGTTCGGCAGGTAGAAATGCTTTTGCTTTTCGAATTTCATCGCGGGCATGGCCTTGCCCCGCGCGATGCCGGACAGGTCTGCGACGATGCATTCCACCTCGTCGAGCTTGCGCCCGTCCATGAAGTCCAGCGCCGCCTGCGGCAGTTTGTCGAGAAATTCCATGGTCAAAGCGCCTCCCGGCCGCGGGTCAGAAAATCCACCATCAGATCGGCAAAGCGTTTGTCGTCGGTGGGCAGTGTGTTCTCTTCCTGCGCCCGCTCCATGAGGGCGAGCGGATAGGCCGGATTGCCCATGCGCGAGGAAATGTAATCGGCGATGATCGGGTTGCTCAGCTCCGGGTGGGGCTGAATCGTCAGAATGCTGTCGCCATAGACCAGCGCCGCGTTTTCACAGAAATCATTGCCCCCCAGAACCTCGGCACCTTCGGGCAGTGCGGTGACCTGATCCTGATGCCAGGCGTTCAGGTGGATCGGCCCCAAAGGCGCGATGTCATAGGCTTGCCGCCCGACGGCCCAGCCGCCTTTGAATTTCTCAACCGTGCCGCCCAGAGCGGTGGCGATGATCTGATGGCCGAAACAGATGCCGACCATCCGACGCCCGGAGGCATGGATCGCCCGGATCAACTCTTCGAGCGGCGGAATAAACGGGTGATCCTCATAGGCGCCGTGTTTCGAGCCGGTCAAAAGCCAGGCGTCGGCATCCTCCGGGCCTTTCGGAAAATCCATATGTTCGACGTCCCAGTATTCATAGGAAAAGTCCGGGCGGTCGAAGAGCCGTTTGAACATCAGTGGAAAATCCCCGTGAATTTGCGCGACGGGGTCGGGCGCGTGTCCGCATTGCAGAATGCCGAGTTTCATAAGTCACCAAGTGCTTTGGAATGATCCGACGCTAGCGCTTCGCCGCGAACCCGACAAGGGGGCAGGCGGCAAAGCGCAGAAATTTGATCAAATAAACCCGAACACGCTTAAACCGTGTCCAGATAAAGCTCCACCTGTTCCTCAGGTGTGAGGTTCATCCAGTCGCGAAGCTCCTGACGTTTGGTCAGCGTCAGGTTCTGGACCAGTTCGGCGGGGAAGATGCGGCGCATCATTTCCGAGGTTTCGAACTCGGCAATCGCCGTCCCCCAGTCGCCCGGCATCTCGGGCAATTCCTGCGCATAGGCGTTGCCGGTGATCGGCGGCGGGGCTTTCATCTTGTCTTCCATGCCGATCAAAGCCGCGCCAAGGATAGCCGCGATCATCAGATGCGGGTTCACATCGCCGCCCGACACCCGGTGTTCGATCCGCCGCGCCTTGTGCGACCCGCCCGGCACGCGCACCGCCGCCGTGCGGTTGTCATAGCCCCAGCAGATGCGGGTGGGCGCGTGCGCGCCCGGCACCAGACGGTCGTAGGAATTGCCATGCGGTGCAAACATCAGGGTCGAGGCGGGAATGGCGTCAAGACACCCGGCAATCGCATGACGCATCATGTCGGTGCCTGCGTCCGTACCATCGTCAAAGATATTGTCGCCGTTCGCATCGAGCATCGAGAAATGCGTGTGCATGCCGTTGCCGGCATATTCGTCGTAAGGCTTCGCCATGAACGACGCCGCGAACCCGTGTTTGCGCGCCAGCCCCTTGACCATCAGCTTGAACAGCCATGCGTCATCGGCGGCCTTGAGCGCGTCAGGCGAATAGACGAGGTTGATTTCGAACTGCCCGAGACCGGCTTCGGAAATCGCCGTATCCGCCGGGATGTCCATGGCCTCGCAGGCCTCGTAAAGATCGGTGAAGAACCGGTCGAAGGAATCGAGCGCCCGGAGCGCCAGCGTTTCCGCCCCCGGACGCCGTTTGCCAGAGCGCGGCGAGCGCGGCACACGCAATTGACGGGAACTGTCGTCGACGAGGTAGAATTCAAGCTCGGTCGCCACAACAGGCGTCAGCCCCTTGGCCTTGTAGCGCTCCAGCACACGCGCCAGAACCTGACGCGGATCGCCATCGAACGGCCGCCCGTCCTCATGGAACATCCACATCTGCAACAGCGCCGTCGGACCTTCGAGCCAAGGCATCGGGATAAACCCGCGCTCGGTCGGCAGCAAAACCCCGTCCTTGTCGCCGCTCTCGAACACCAGCGGGCTGTTCTCGATGTCTTCGCCCCAGATGTCGAGGTTCAGAACGGAGAGGGGAAAGCGCGTGCCCTCGGTCTCCACCTTGTCGGCATAGCGCGCGGACATGCGCTTGCCCCGGGCCTGACCGTTCAGGTCGGCGGCCGCGATGCGGATGGTTTTAACGTCGGGATTCTGGGCAAGCCAGCTGTGGGGGGAAGTCATGAGACACCATTAACGAAAGATTTGCGCCAGCATCCGGGGCCGTTTCTGGCGAGGTTGCGGAAGGTGGCGGTTCAGCCGCTTTCCGATCAGGCCATAGATCGTGATGATGCAGAGCGTCGCCACGACGAAATAGCCCGCGAGGATCGGGTAGGGGATGAACGGGTTGAAGGTCTTGTCGGCAAAATAGGAGGCGTAATAAAGCGCGTCGCCCTTTTGCTGCAAGGCCGGGAAACCGGAGAGGAACACGAGCGTTGTCGAGTGGAAGATGAAAATCGCCTCGTTCGTATAGGCGGGCCAGGCGAGCCGCATCATGGTCGGCCAGACGATCCGGCGGAAGCGTTTGAACCCGGTAAAGCCATAGGCATCGGCGGCCTCGAGATCGCCTTTGGGGATCGCCATCAGCGCGCCATAGAAAATTTCGGCGGAATAGGCCGTGGTGTTGAACCACAAGACGATCGCCGCCCCCAGCCATGCGTTCGTCAGATTGCTCAGCATCGGCACCGATTGCTTGATCGTCAGGAACAGGAAATAGGCAAAGAAGAACTGGATGAATAGGGGCGAGCCGCGGAACACGAAAATGAACCATTCGGCGGGTTTGCGGATCAGCGGATTGGATGAGGTCTTCGCAAGTGCCAGCGCCTGCGAGGTGAAGAACCCCAGAAGGATCGCCAGAATCCCGAAATAGATGTTCCAGATCATCCCCGATCCGATCAGGGTCACCTGATCGCAGAGCGTGATCTCCGTGGTCGGCAGGCGGCGTTCGCCATAGCCCAGCGACCGGAAGGCATAGCTTGCAAGCGTTTCGGAACAGCTCATGCCGTAGCCCCCGCTTTGCGCATCGCCTCACCGGCGGCGGTGGCCTGACCGCGCGACAGTTTGCGGGTGATCCGGGCGAGCACAATCTCCGAGACTTTCGTAAACAGCAGGTAGAACACCAAAAGCCCGAAGAAATAATACACCCGCCAGTCGCCATGGGGATAATCGGTGAACCGCGCCGTCTTGGTGTTGCCAAGCTCGCGCGCCCAATAGACCACATCCTCGACGCCCAGAAGGAACAGCAAAGGCGTGGCCTTGATCAGCACCATCCAGAGGTTCGACAGGCCGGGGATCGCATAGGTCCACATCTGCGGCACCATGATGCGCCAAAACGTCTGGCGCTTGGTCATGCCATAGGCCTCCGCCGTCTCGATCTGGCCATGTGGCACCGCCTTGAACGCGCCCGCCAAGACATTGCCCGCAAAGGCGCCGAACACGATGGCAAAGGTCAGCACGGCAAGGCCGAAGCCGTAAATCTGGTGCACGATCTCGGGGGCAGAATTCAGCGGCAGCTTGGCCGCCGCGCAGACGATAAAATCATTGCCCTGCCGGATCGGCTGATCCCAGTCGGGACAGAGCACCTGATGCCGCGTCCATTCGAACGCCTGATCGAGAGCAATGACGAAAAACAGGAAAAACACGATGTCCGGCACGCCGCGCACGATGGCCATGTAGATGTTCGACAACCATTTCAGCGGGAAAAAATGCGACCGCGATCCGGCGGCGGCGGCAAAGCCGAAGCTCAGCGCCAGCGGCGCGGTCACGGCCAGAAGCAAAAGCACCGTCCCGAAGGAGGTGTAGAAAGCCATATGCTTTCCGGTCGTCAGGTAACAGCTCAGCCATGCCAGGCGGTCGAGCGTGTCAGGATCGGCGCAATAGGAAAAGATGGGACACCTGTTGGGCAGGGGGACGTGTGGCGGGGCGCGAACGCCCCGCCTCGGAAGATCCGATCAGAAGGTCGGGCTGTCTTCGAGCCATTCCTTGATCAGCGCGTTCAGAGACCCGTCGTCCTTCATGGACTGGATCGCCGCATCGAATTTGGCGCGCAGTTCCGGGTCGGATTTGCGGAAGGCCATGCCGATGCCGCCGCCGAGCGGAACATCTTCGCCCACGAACATCAGAGTGCCTTCGCCAACGACCGGCATCAGCGTGTCCTTGTCGGCCAGAACCGCATCCGCTTCGCCGGAGGTCACGGCGGCGACGCTGTCCTCGAAGTTCGGGAATTCAAGCAGGGTCGCGCCGGTTTCCACCACATGCGCGGACTGGATCGTCGAGGCCTGCGCCGCGACGATGCCCGCATCCACGTCCACGCCTTCGGCCATCGCTGCATAGGCGGACATCGAGGGCGGGGTGTAGTTCTGCGAGAAATCCACCTTTTCCTTGCGCTCGTCGGTGATCGACATGCCCGCGATGATCGCATCGTAGTTGCCCGACAGAAGGTTCGGGATGATGCTGTCCCAGTCGTTGGTCACCCAGGTGCACTCAAGCTCGGCACGTTTGCAAAGCTCGTCGCCCAGAACCCGCTCGAAACCCGCCACTTCGCCATTGTCGTCGATGTAGTTGTACGGAGGGTAGGCGCCCTCCGTGCCCAGACGCACGGTCTCGGCAGACGCAGCACCGGCCAGCAAAGCCATGGCGGCGGCGGAAAGAAGGATCTTCTTCATGTGGTACTCCCCAAAAGTCAGCGCTCTATATGGTTAGGCCGGAACAGTCGCGCTCAGGAACTGTTTCAGGCGTTCGGATTTCGGGGACCCGAACAGGTCGGAGGGATGTCCCTCCTCCTCGATCAGCCCCTGATGAAGGAAAATCACATGGTCCGAGATGTCGGAGGCCATGCGCATATCATGGGTCACGATGATCATCGTCCGGCCCTCTTCCGCCAGCGCCTTGATCACCTTGATCACCTCTTGCTCAAGCTCCGGGTCGAGCGCCGAGGTCGGCTCGTCGAACAAAAGTGCGCGCGGCTCCATGCAGAGCGCCCGCGCAATCGCCGCGCGTTGCTGCTGCCCGCCGGACATCTGTGCCGGGTAAACGTCGCATTTGTCGCCGATGCCCACCTTGTCGAGATACATCCGGGCCTTTTCCTCGACCTCCTTGCGGTCGCGACCCAGCACCGTGACCGGTGCTTCCATGACATTTTCAAGCACCGTCAGATGCGCCCAGAGATTGAATTGCTGGAACACCATCGACAGGTTGGTGCGGATGCGCATCACCTGTTTCGGGTCAGAGGGCCGCCGGTGCAGCCCTTCGCCCTTCCAGGTGATCGGCTCTCCCTCGAACAGAATCTCGCCCCGCTGGCTGTCTTCCAACAGGTTGGCGCAGCGCAAAAGCGTGGATTTGCCCGACCCGGAGGAGCCGATAAGCGAGGTCACATGGCCGCGCGGCGCGGTCATGGACACGCCCTTGAGAACTTCGAGATCGCCATAGGCCTTGTGCAGGTCACGGATCTCGATGACGGGCGTCGCGGGATTTGAGTTATTGGTCAACATTGCCAAGAGTTAGGGCTAATCTTTCAGCAGATGCAATAATGAACGGCATTGTTCCGCTGCGTTGTGTCTGAGTTTTGATCAAATTAAAGGCTCGCGCACAGCCCTTGGGCGAAAAACGCGTGCTTTGTCCCGTTAAAGGGCAGTGTGGCTCATAAACCGGGCAATTCGGGAGATCATCTGGGCAGGGGCGCGCGGCGACGATTCCCCGACGTCAGTCACGTTACAACCGCGCCTCGACCCTTTGACGGGCCAAGGCACTGTCGCGGTCGTTGATGCCCAGAAGGTTCGACACCAGCCGCAAAAGCGCATCCTCGCCCTCGTCGCGCGTGCCGTCGGCCAGCACCACGGACCACAGCCCCTCCAGTACGCCGATCCGCTCTTCGAACGGCACGGCCTCCTTGATGGCGCGGGTGAAGCGCACCGTGTCGGGGGCTTCCGCCTCCAACTGCTCGGCCTCGCCGCGCAGTTTCGCCGCCTCGAACGGCGACAGCGTGTAGCGGCTCATCAGCACTTTCGCGATCCGCTCCGCCTCTTCCGGGTCATAGCGCCCATCGGCGCGGGCGACGCGCACCAAAAGCGCGGCCAAGGCCAGACGCGCATCCGTATCCGGAAGCTGGGCAGGCTGCGGTTGCAGCAGGGTTTTGAGAAAATCACCGAACATAAGAGCGATATAGGGCAGGGCGCGGCGGCGGGAAAGCCTCCCTGTGCATCACGTTTTAGCGCGCTGCTCCACGCGCGCCCCTATGTTCACCCCTGCGCCTCAATATTTCCGCGGCACATACAGCTCCGGCGGCAAGACGGCGCGTTCGTAATCCTTCTTGTAGATCCGTTCCGGCAGGTGGATCTCATCATGCGGAATTTCGTGATAGTCGAACAGCGACAACAGGTGATCGATGCAATTCAACCGCGCGCGTTTCTTGTCATTGCCCTCGACGATATACCACGGCGCTTCCGGGATATTGGTGCGGAAGAACGTGTCTTCCTTGGCCTTGGTGTAATCCTCCCAACGGATGCGCGATTGCAGGTCCATCGGCGAGAGTTTCCACTGTTTCATCGGGTCGTGAATGCGCATCAGAAAGCGCATCTGCTGTTCCTCGTCGGTGATCGAGAACCAGTATTTCACCACCTTGATGCCGGAGCGCACCAGCATCCGCTCAAACTCGGGAACGTCCTGAAAGAACTGTTCCACCTGATCCTCATCGGCAAAGCCCATGACCCGCTCGACGCCCGA
Organism: Celeribacter sp. SCSIO 80788; assembly: GCF_051054295.1. GTDB lineage: Bacteria > Pseudomonadota > Alphaproteobacteria > Rhodobacterales > Rhodobacteraceae > Celeribacter. The sequence goes on from NZ_CP150482.1 coordinate 163,869, forward strand.
GCGGTTATACCACGAGCGGTCGAACAAAACGACCTCGCCCGCCGCCGGAAGATGCGGCACATAGCGCTGGAAATACCATTGCGATTTCTCCCGGTCCGACGGCGCCGGAAGCGCCACCACGCGCACCACGCGCGGGTTCAGCCGCTGGGTGATCCGCTTGATCACGCCGCCCTTGCCCGCCGAGTCGCGCCCTTCGAACAGCACCACGACCTTCTGCCCGGTCTCCTGCACCCAGTCGTGAAACTTGATCAGTTCCGCCTGAAGCCGCAGCAATTCCCGGAAATAGATCGAGCGGTCGAGCATGTCGGGATGCTCTTTCTGGTAAATCTTCTTAATCTCCCGCGACAGGATCGAATCCTCGAGCTCAATCTCCCATTCTTCGTCCAGCGTGTCCGCGAGTTCCGCTTCAAGCCAGTCCTGGGCATCCTTGTCAAAGCTCATGATACGTTCCGTCCTTTCCGCATGATCGTCAAAATCGGGCCGGTCGGGCCCCTCAGAGCCCGCCTTTACCCATTCTATATGACGGTTTCTTAATGGAAAAGGATCGGCAGCAAGGACGCGACCAAAAGTGCCGCCATCGTCCAGTTAAACGCCACCAAACGCCGCGGATTGGTCAGAAAACGGCGGATTTCCTGACCGAGCCACACCCAGAGCGAAATCGCCGGCAGGTTCATCAGCAGAAATCCGAAAGCGACGATCCCAGCCGCCGCCCATGTCGTGTCCTGCGCGTAATTGGTCTGCGCGCCGATCGCCATGATCCAGGCTTTCGGATTGACCCACTGGAACGCCGCCGCCTGCAAAAAACTGAGCGGCTTGCCCGTCGCCTCTTTCTCTCCGGGGGCTGCGGCATGGGCGATCTTCCACGCCAGCCACAGCATATAAAGCACCGCCACGACCAACATCACCTGCCGCAGCACCGGGAAAGTGTCGAAGGCCTCCGCAAGCCCAAGTCCCACGATGAACACCATCAGCGTGAATCCGAAGGCGATGCCAAACATATGCGGCAGGCTGCGGCGGATGCCGAAATTCGCCCCCGAGGCCAGCAACATGAGATTGTTCGGCCCCGGCGTCACCGAGGTGACGAAGCCGAAAGCGAGAAGCGCGAGAAAGAGCGTCATATCCATGCCGGTGAGTTTCCATGCCAGAACACATACCGGTGAAATTAGCCTTCCTCCGGCGCAATGACCGTGCAAAGATCGTTCTGAAGATCAAAAGTTTGCACGAAAACACGGCCATGGATCGTATTGACGAAGATATATTGCGCGAACTGTCGCGCGACGGGCGGCAAAGTAACCTCGAACTTGCCGAGCGCGTCGGCCTGTCGCCTTCCGCCACCTCGCGCCGGGTGAGCGAGTTGGAACGCTCCGGCGTGATCCGCGGCTACCGCGCCGTGACCGATCCGCAAAAGACCGGACGCGGCTTCGTGACCTATATCGCCGTCGGCCTCTCCGCCCATAGCAAGGAGGCGCAAAAGGGCTTCGAGCGTGCCATGGAGGCGGCGTTCGAGGTGAAGGAATGCCACAACATCGCGGGCGCCTTCGAATATCTCCTGCGGATCGAGACCGCAGGGCTTGAGGCCTACAAGCGCTTTCATACGGAGGTTTTGGCCACCGTGCCCAATGTGGCCTCGATCACCTCCTATATCGTGATGGAAAGCCCCAAGGACTTGCGCGGCTGATCTTTTGGCCATTTGCGGGATTTGAGTATTTCTTGCTGCCATGAAGAGGGCGGGCGTGTTAGGCCGGGGCAACAGGAGGCCGCCATGTACCGACCGAACAACTCCGCCATCGACGACCCCGAGACGCTGCGCCATGTCATGGCGGAGATCGGTTTTGCCGCTTTGGTGACGCCGCATGAGGCAGGGATCGAGATCACCCATGTGCCGGTCGTGGTGCGCGAGGAGGGCGGCGCGACCGTGATCGAGACCCATCTGGCGCGGGCCAATCCGCATTGGAAACTGGCGGGCGCGGGGTCTGTTTTGATCTTTCAGGGACCGCAGGCCTATGTCTCGCCGTCGTTTTACCCGTCGAAACAGGTGGATGGCAAAGTCGTGCCGACCTGGGCCTATATCGTGGTCCATGCCCATGGCGTGTTCGAGGCGTTCAATGACGCGGAGGGGCTTGGCGCGCATCTCGATGCGCTGACCGACCGGCATGAGGCTGGCCGCGCGGACCCCTGGTCGGTGGCGGACGCCCCCGTGCCCTATGTCGCCGCTCTGAAACGCGGCATCGTCGGGCTGCGTTTCGTGCCGGAGCGGTTGGAGGGCAAGTGGAAGGTCAACCAGCACAAGAGCACTGAAGACCGGCAGGGCACCTATGCGGGGCTGATGGCCTCGGGCGAGCAGGGCGTCGACCTGGCGCAGGCACTGGCGAGTTTCCCGGAGGGGGAGTGAACCTTTCGCGCATATGCTGCAATTTTGCAGGAATATATGTTTTGTTGACGCTGGGTAATGCGTCGTGTCGTATATATTTTGCACAAATCGGGTTTTTGCCTCTCTGTCACTGCGCTTGTCTGCAAAGGGTATTTGCCGTCGTCACAGTGGGCGGCACATTGGTGGTGTTGTGACCGATGACGGATGCCCGGCTTTCGAGTGCGACAAACCTGTTTTCAGATGGAGAGCCATATGCGCATAAAACATTTCCTCCTGGCCGCCGGTGTCGCCAGCGTGCTCACATCCAACGCTTGGGCCTCCAGTTATCATACCGACTCGGACGATCCGGACGAATGTATTTCCGATTGGCAGGCATGGAGCAGCGACATCAAGGATTGGTATGATATTCTGAACGATGGCTGGCAAAATCTCGATGGGTCGCATGAATATGCCTTGGATCAGTTCAGCTACGCAAAGAGCCATTCCCACACTGAAATCTATTGGGGTCAGTGTATGAAGGTCACGACGATCAACGAGGACATGGTGGATGAGATGAACGAGGGGGTTCATCGCCTGCAACGTTCCGCCGAATGCGGTATCGAGATGATCCAAGTCATGCGACAGCGCGAGGATTTGGCCGGATTGATCGACGATTACAACGCCGGTCAAAAGGTAACAACAGAGCTCAAAGTCGCGCTCGAATATTATATTCGTCAGGCTGATAAAACATCCGGCACCTGGGCCTGTCAGCCGGAGGGGTTCTGGCTCAACTTTTTGGGTGACCAAAAAAGCTGGGCGCACAACATACTCGGGCAAATCTGATCGAGTTCAAAACAAAAGGCGCCCCGTGAGGCGCCTTTTTCAATCCGGTCTAAACGAGGCCGCTTAACCCTCGATCTCCATGATCATATCGACCCGCGTGCCGTGGCGGCCGCCTTCGAACTCGGCCGAGAGGAAGGCCTCGACGATGTCGAGCGCAAGCCCTTCGCCGATCACCCGCGATCCCATGGACAGCATGTTGGCGTCGTTGTGCTGGCGCAGCATCTTGGCGGAATAGGCCTCCGAGCAGACGCCGCAGCGGATGCCCTTGACCTTGTTCGCGGCCAGCATGATGCCCTGACCCGTGCCACAAAGGATGATGCCAAACCGGCAATCGCCCGAGGCCACGAGTTTCGCCGCCGCCTCGCCGTGTTTCGGATAATGCGTGCTCTCCGGCGTGGTCGGACCGATGTCCACCGGCTCCCAGCCGAGGCTTGCCACATGGGCGGCAATGGCCTGACGCAGCTCGATGGCGGCGTGGTCGGAAGACAGCGCGATGCGTTTGTTGTCAGTCATTTGGGACGGTCCTTACACCAGACGGGAGTTTTCTTTCGCAGCCCGGATGAAATCGCGGAACAGCGGCGCAGGGGCGAAGGGTTTCGACTTCAGCTCCGGGTGATATTGCACGCCGATGTACCACGGGTGATCCTTGGCCTCGACGATCTCCGGCAAACGCCCGTCCGGCGACATGCCCGAGAACACAAGCCCGCAGGCCTCAAGCTTGTCCTTGTACTTGATGTCCACCTCGTAGCGGTGGCGATGGCGTTCTTCGATCTCGGTCGCGCCGTAGATCTCCGCCACTTTCGAGCCTTCCTTGAGGCTCGCGGTATAGGCGCCAAGCCGCATCGTGCCGCCCTTGGCATCATCCGCCTTGCGCTGCACCGTATGGTTGCCCTGCACCCATTCCTTGAGGTGGTAAACAACTGGTTCGAAACGTTTTTTTCCGGCTTCGTGGTCGAATTCCTCCGACCCTGCCGTGGTGATCCCGGCCAGATGCCGCGCCGCTTCAATCACGGCCATCTGCATCCCGAGACAAATCCCGAGGTAGGGCACCTTGCGCTCGCGGGCGAATTGCGCCGCCTTGATCTTGCCTTCCGTGCCGCGCTCGCCAAAGCCGCCGGGCACCAGAATCGCGTCGTAACCTTCCAGATAAGGTGCGGGGTCTTCATGCTCGAAAATCTCCGCATCGACCCATTCCACATTGACCTTCACCCGGTTGGCCATGCCGCCGTGCGTCAGTGCTTCGCTCACCGACTTATAGGCGTCTTCGAGCTGAACGTATTTGCCGACGATCGCGACCTTGACCTCGCCTTCCGGGTTGAAAATCCGGTCGGCCACATCGTGCCACACCGACAGGTCCGGCTTCGGCGCGGGGGCGATGTTGAACGCGTCCAACACGGCCTGATCCAGCCCCTCGCGGTGATAGGCGAGCGGCGCCTCATAGATCGACTTGAGATCCGGTGCTGCGATCACATCCTCTTTGCGGACGTTACAGAACAGCGCGATCTTCTCGCGTTCCTTCTGTGGGATCGGATGCTCGGAGCGGCAGACCAGCACGTTCGGCTGCAACCCGATGGTGCGCAGCTCCTTGACGGAGTGCTGCGTCGGTTTCGTCTTCAACTCGCCCGAGGCCGCAATATAGGGCAGGAGCGTCAGGTGCATGAAAATGCACTGGCCGCGCGGGCGATCCTGCGCGAACTGGCGAATGGCTTCGAAGAACGGCAGGCCCTCGATGTCGCCCACCGTGCCGCCGATTTCGCAGAGCATGAAATCCACCTCGTCATCGCCGATCTCAAGGAAATCCTTGATCTCGTTGGTGACGTGCGGAATGACCTGAATGGTCTTGCCGAGGTAATCGCCGCGGCGCTCTTTCTCCAACACATTGGTGTAAATCCGCCCCGAGGACACGGAATCGGTCATCCGCGCCGACACGCCGGTGAAGCGCTCGTAATGGCCGAGGTCCAGATCGGTTTCCGCGCCGTCGTCGGTCACGAACACTTCGCCATGCTCGAACGGGCTCATCGTCCCGGGGTCGACGTTCAGGTAAGGGTCGAGTTTGCGCAACCGCACCGAATAGCCGCGTGCTTGCAACAAAGCGCCGAGGGCGGCCGATGCGAGACCTTTCCCAAGCGAAGAAACAACACCGCCGGTGATGAAAACATAGCGTGCCATGGGCTGGAGAGGCTCCCGTGATAGTCCGAATTCTTGTCTTAACGTTATTCCAAAAGCCAATTTAGCCGATCTCATCGACCGGTTGGCCCCTGCTCGAAACAACGTGGTTCACGGGATTTAAGAAATAACAGATTCGGTCCGCCCGCGCAACCAAACCGCAACATGTTGAGGGGAATTTCCCCTCAACTCTCAAGGTTTTGTTAATCTTTAGGAAAGATCAGTCGGCGCGCGGCGGCGCAACCGGCGCATCCGTCGACGACGGCGGCAGAAGATCGGCACCCGACGGCAGGGCCGGGGTCGTGCTGTCTTCGGCCGGAACGGTCTCTTCGGTCGAAACGCCGTCCATCACGGAGGTGGAGGCCGCATCCTTGCGCGCCAGAACGGTCAACGTCACCGAAGTGATGATGAACCCGATGGCGAAAAGCCAGGTCAGCTTGCTCAGTGCCGTGGCCGCAGCCCGGCCCGTCATGACGTCGCCGCCACCGCCCATGCCAAGACCGCCACCCTCGGATCGCTGCAAGAGCACAATGCCGATGAGGCAGAGCGCGAGGATCAGGTGGATGACGAGAATGACATTTTCCATGGATCAGGCCTTTGAGGTCGTACGATGGGGCTACTTAAGGGGTCTCATGGCCTCGCGCAACCCTGATCTGGCCCGATGGGCCGGACAAAACCGTCGGGACTTGTGTTTCCGGCAGGCGTGCGCATTCTGACCCCATGACCGAGACATTTTTCATCCGCCCCGCCACGCATCAGGACGCTTTGCCCATTGCCGAGGTTCAGGTCGCCGTTTGGCGCTCTGCCTGTCGCGGCCTTTTGCCCGATGCGCTCATTGACCGGATGACGGTGCCGGATCGGGAAAAAGGCTGGGCGAAAATCATCGACAGCTATGAAGCTTCGGGGCGAGGGGCGGTTTTTGTTGCGGTGCAAAACGATACGGTCGCGGGCTTTCTCTCCTGTGGCGATCAGCGCAACGCCGATCTCGTCAACGATTTCGCCGGTGAATTTTCGGCGATTTACGTCGCCTCCCCGCGCCAAGGCCTCGGCTCTGCGTTGATGGCTAGGGGCGCTCAGGCGCTTCGAGCCATGGGGCATGAGGCCGCCGCCCTTTGGGTGTTGACGGAGAACATGCCAGCGCGCGCATTCTACGAGGCTTTGGGCGGGAAACAGGTCGCCGAGCGGATCGACACGCGCCCCGAAGCTGGGATCGACGAGGTCGCTTATGGCTGGGATACGCTCTCTGTTCTCGCCGCGCGGGCATAATCCGCCTCGATCTCCAAAAGCCTTTGCTTGCGCCACAATCCACCGCCATAGCCGGTCAGCGATCCGTCCGCGCCGATCACCCGGTGGCAGGGAATGAGAATCGCAATCTGGTTCGCCCCGTTGGCCCGCGCCACCGCCCGGCTCGCCGTCGGCCGCCCGATCCCGGTCGCAAGCGCGCCATAGCTGCGCGTCTCGCCCGCCGGAATCTCGCGCAGAGCGTCCCAGACCTGTCCATAAAACCCGCTGCCGTGATAGGCCAGCGGGACGGTGAACCCGGCGCTCTTGCCGTCGAAATACGCCGCCAACTCCCGCGCCGTCTGGTCATGGATCGCCGTCCGCCCGAACCCAAGCCGCCCTTTCGCCCCCTCCGCGAGTTTCCGCAACTCGGTCGGCAGCGCCTTGCGGTCCATGAATTCCAAAAGATGCAGGCGGTGGTCATCCGCCACCGCGATCATCGGCCCCAGTGGCGTGTCGATCCAGTCGATGCTCAACATCGGATCCGCACTCAGCGTGCCGGGGGCCATACCCAAAAGCGCGCCCACCCGTGCCCGAAACGCCGAGGCCGAGGAGAACCCCGCCTCAAGCCCCGCTTCGAGAACCGTGCCTCCCTCGCTCATCACCTCGAACCCGCGCCGGAGCCGCTCAAGACGCGCGAGCTCCAGAAAGCTCATCCCGAAATGCCGTTTGAACGCCCGGCGCACCGTGCCTCGGTCATATCCCATCCCGGTCACATCCGCCTCCGACCAGCGATGCTCCGGACGTTCGTTCAGCGCGGCAAGCAGCTCCTCGATCACCGGCTCCGCATCCGTCGCGGCCTTCAATGGCTGGCAGCGTTTGCAGGGTCGGAACCCCGCCTCGATGCAGGCCCCGAGACTGTCGAACCAACGGCAGTTCTCGGGCTTCGGTTTGCGCGCGGGGCAGGTGAAGCGACAGAACACGCCGGTCGAGGTCACGCCCACCCAGGCGCGCCCCTCGTAAGACGGGTCACGGGTGAGGAGCGCGGTATAGAGCGTGTCGGCGTCGGGAAGATCGAAAAGTGTCATGCGGCAAGAGTAGCGGCAATGTGCGCGCCTGTCCGCCGGGAAAGCGGCGTCGATTTCTGGTCTCTAAGGCGCGTGTCGGGGTCCGACAAAGGTCCGACGCAAATCCGACGCTTTGCCGACCGGTCAAAACAGCGCAGTTTTCGGTTTCATCGCCCGACACGGATCGCTATACAGCTCCGGGCTTCATCCAATCCAAAGGACTCATTATGGCTAATGTCGTCGTTGTCGGCGCCCAGTGGGGTGACGAGGGGAAAGGCAAGATCGTGGACTGGCTCTCGGAGCGCGCGGACATCATCGCGCGGTTTCAGGGCGGTCACAACGCTGGCCACACGCTTGTCATCAACAACCAGGTTTACAAGCTGAACGCGCTGCCCTCGGGCGTTGTGCGCGGCGGTAAGCTGTCGGTGATCGGCAACGGGGTCGTGCTCGACCCGTGGCACCTCGTCAACGAGATCGCCAAAATTCGTGAGCAAGGCGTTGATATTTCGCCGGAAACTCTGATGATCGCGGAAAACACCCCGCTGATCCTGCCGATCCACGGCGAGCTGGATCGCGCCCGCGAAGAGGCAGCAAGCAAAGGCACCAAGATCGGCACCACCGGCCGCGGCATCGGCCCGGCTTACGAAGACAAGGTGGGCCGTCGCTCCATCCGCGTCGCCGATCTCGCCGATGACGCGACGCTCGAAGCCCGCGTCGACCGCGCCCTTCAGCACCACGATCCGCTGCGCAAGGGCTTGGGCATTGAGCCTGTCGATCGCGAGCGTTTGCTGAATGATCTCAAAGCGATCGCCAAAGAAATCCTGCCCTATGCCGGTCCGGTTTGGAAGGTTCTGAACGAGCAGCGCAAAGCCGGCAAACGCATCCTCTTCGAAGGCGCCCAAGGTGCGCTTCTCGACATCGACTTCGGCACTTATCCGTTCGTGACGTCGTCCAACGTGATCGCCGGTCAGGCCGCAACGGGTGTGGGCATCGGGCCGACCTCCATCGACTATGTGCTTGGAATCGTTAAGGCTTATACCACGCGCGTGGGCGAAGGCCCGTTCCCGACCGAGCTTCTCGATGCAGATGGCGAACGTCTTGGCACCCGTGGTCACGAGTTCGGCACGGTGACGGGCCGCAAACGCCGCTGTGGCTGGTTCGACGCCGCGCTTGTGCGTCAGACCTGCGCCACCTCCGGCGTGACCGGGATCGCCTTCACCAAGCTCGACGTGCTCGACGGGTTCGACACGCTGAAAATTTGCGTGGGCTACGAACTCGACGGCGAAGTGCTTGATTATCTTCCGTTTGCTGCCGAAGATCAGGCCCGCTGCACGCCCGTCTACGAAGAAATGCCCGGCTGGGCCGAGTCGACCGAAGGCGCGCGGAGCTGGAACGATCTTCCGGCCAACGCCGTCAAATACGTCAAGCGCGTCGAAGAGTTGATCGACTGCCCGGTGGCGCTTCTGTCCACCTCGCCCGAGCGCGACGACACCATCCTCGTCACCGACCCGTTCGCGGATTGATGGCGCTCTCGTACAAAGCCCGCAGGCGTCTGGCGCTTCTGGTGCTGGTGCTCGGCCTGCCGATCTATATCGTGATGGCCGTGACCATCATGAACTGGATCGACCGGCCGGGGCTTTGGATCGAGCTTGGGGTTTATATCGGACTCGGCGTGCTTTGGGCCTTTCCGCTCAAGGCGGTGTTCAAAGGCATCGGCCAACCCGACCCGGACACCTCCGACGATCGGAGCGCATAAAAAAGGCCGCCTCTTTTGGCGGCCTTTCTCTTTGCTTTGAAACGCTTTTATTGCGGCTTGAACCGCGTCGTGTCGGCCACGATGAACTGGCCCCGGCTTTGCTTGCGGATCTTGCCCTGACGCAAAAGCTGACCAAAGGAGCGCAGGCGTTCCTCGACGGGAACCTCCCCTTCCATCGCTTCCTGCGCCAGATGCATGATCTGCGGCCGGGTCACCGTTTCGCGGCCCTGCACGAAATTCGAAAACGCCGCAGCGGCTTCGAGGATGTCGGCGAGGCTTTCGGCGCCTTGCGCTTCGGCAAAATCGGCGAAGGTGACGCCAGTGCCCGGAGCGGTTGTGCTGATCTCTTCGACCGTGTCGAGCGCTTCGGTTTCCTGCACCGCCAGAGCCGCGCGGGACACGCGGCGCGGGCGCACCGGGGTGATGTTGGCACCATTCGGCAGGTCTTTCGGCGTGTCGATGCGTTGTTCGGACACCAGCATCAGCGGCGGCAGTTGCCGACGCGTCTGACCGGCGCCTTCGGGGCGGCGGGGGCGTACGACGCGGGCGAGATCTTCCTTGTAGACCTCGGCCTCGTCTTCCTCGGCGACATCGCCTTTTTCGCTTTTCTCGGCGCGGATCGCGGTCACGGCGGCTTTCAGATGCTGGATCGCGTTGCGGCGGCGGGTGTTCTCGCCCTTGGCCATTTCGCGGTCGGTCTCATCCATCAGGCGCGACATCGAGGCGTCGGAGGTGTCGAAGACATTGCGCGTGTCGCTGTCGTCCTCGGTCTCGTCCTCTTCGGCGAAGAGCGCGGCGGGGGCCTCGTCTTCGATGTCTTCTTCGATCTCGTCGTCTTCCTCGACCTCGGCGGCGATGGCAACCTCGGCCAACTCACGCATCAGCTCGTCTTCGTCTTCCGCGTCGAGCGTGGAGGTGCCAAGTTCACGGCGCAGCGTTTCGGTCAGCGCTTCGGACGCCTCGGCGGATGTGTCCTCTTCGTCACCCTCTTCAACCGGTTCTTCCACCGCGGTTTCCGCTTCGAAATCGGCGCGGCGCATTTTCACCACACGGGCGCGGACGCGTTGCAGCGGATCGTTGGCGGTCTCTTCGACCTCGTCCTCAGCAGGCTCGACCGGACGCGTGGCCTCGGCGATGTCGGCGGCGAGATTGGGGTCCATCTCGTGCAATTCGGCATCGTCGTCAGCCGTGTCCAGAGCGATCTCGTCGGCAATCTCCTCAGAGATTTCCTCTTTTTCTTCTGCGGCTTGCAGCGACGAGAGCACATTGCCGAGCGTGGCGTCTTCGTCTGCCTCTTCGGGCAGGTCTTCGGCCATCTCCTCGATCGCCGGGGTGTCCTCGTAAGACGCTTCGAGCGCCGGGGCTTCGTTCTCGAGCGCTTCGAGCTTCGTTTCGACCTCGTCCGCCTCTTCCACTGCGTTCGCGACAGGGGCGTCCACGATGTCGTCGTTCATCTCCGCGATGATCGCAGCGGCTTCCTGGAAAGGCGCGGCGATGCGCGACGGTTTCTCGACTTCGACCGTTTCGACAACCGGGGTCTCCTCGAGCGCGACCTCAGACATGTCTTCCGCGAAAGCCATCTCAACCTCAGCGGCGATCTCTTCGATCTCCGAAGCGCTTTCCGAAACCGGCGCGTCCTGAGGTTCGTCTTGCGCCATGTCGACCATCGGAGCGACCGTCGACAGGTCTTCCTCGACCTCCGCGGCACCCTCGTCCTCGAAGTGTTCCGGCATCGCGGGCGCGCCAAAGTTCATCGCGGCGTTTTGATCCTCGGCGAAATCCGCCTGATTGCGTTGTGCAACGGCGGCGCGGATGCGTTCGAGCTTGTCGGCAATCGAGCTTCCGGCCAGATTCCCAGCCAGTGCCGCCTTGGCGGCGGCCGGTTGCGGCTTGGGCGTTTCGACAGGAGCAGGTTCGGAAACGGTTTCGACGACGGCAACATTGACGGGAGCATTCGTCAGTTTCGCCACAGGTACGGGAGCTTCAGCGGCAACCGGCGCGGCAGGGGGCTGCGTCGTGGTCGTCACGGTGGAGGCCGCAGAGTGAGGGCTTTGGTCCTGCTCCATCTGGCGCAGCACCAGCCCGCCTTCCTGCATATGGGCCTCGACGCGACGCTGGATTTCCTTTTCGGCAATGGAACTCAGCATCTGCGGATCGGGGGTCGGCGGTTCCGCGCCGAAATAGCGATCATCTGCGGCGAGGTCGCGGAAATATTCCGCGATGGACCGCATCGTGTTGAACGGATCGTCAAATCCCTCCAGCGTACAGGAGAAAGTTCCGTAGGATACGGTCAGAATTTTACTGTCACTCACCATGCCAATACTCACTTTCTGCACTTGCTCAGCAGTCTCTTGTTTACCATGAATTGGTTCGCAAATCGGAACAAAACCGGGAAATGGTCGTGATCTTTTCCTGTCCAAAATGTGGCAAAGAGGTTAACGAGTCGATCATGGACCCTATTGAACCCGTTCTGAACACACAAGAAAACGTCACTTTGCTGGGCGGCGGCGCGGTGCGGGCCGAACGGCTCGAAGAGGCGCTGACTTTCGCGCCAAGGCTTGTTGCCGCCGATGGCGGGGCGTCCAAGGCCTTGATGCTCGGGCACATGCCGGATTGCGTGGTCGGCGACTTCGACAGTCTCGGGGACGAGAGCCGGGCCCGGATCGCGCCGGAGCGATTGTTTCATATTCCCGAACAGGACAGCACGGATTTCGAAAAAGCGCTGACCCGCGTGCGCGCCCCCATGATCATCGGTGTCGGATTTACCGGCGCGCGGATCGACCATGAGCTGGCGGTCTATGCGACGCTTGCACGGTTCCCGGACCGGCGGTGCATCATTCTCGGCGAGGAGGACCTCTGTTTCATGGCTCCGCCCGTCCTGAGGCTGCCGACCATGCCCGAAGATCGCATCTCGCTCTTTCCGCTGGGGCGGGTGACGGGCCGTTCGGAGGGGTTGCAGTGGCCGATCGAGGGGATTGCCTTCGCGCCCGACGGGCGGGTCGGTACGTCGAATAAGGCCGACGGGGCACAGGTCACGCTGAGCTTCGATGCCCCGGGTATGATGGTAATCCTGCCGCGTGCGATGCTTGGGACGGATCTGATCGGGCGGCTCGTGGCGGCCCCGGACTGGGATGGCGCGGACTGGGGTTAAACCGCGTTGGGATCGGCGGGGATCGCGGGTTTGCGCTGGTTCACCCGCTCGCGGTGGATGATGTAAAGCCCGGAGGCGACGATGATCGCGATGCCGAGCCAGACCATGGGGACGGGGAAGTCGCCGAAGATCACAAAGCCGGCCAATGTGGAGAAGGCCAGCTCCAGATAGGCGAGCGGCGCGATCGTGGCCGAGGGGGCATGGCGCAGCGCGAGTGTCAGGCCTTGGTGCGAGATGGTCGCGGCGATCCCCACCCCCGCCAGCCACATCCAGTCCCATCCCGAGGGCCAGCTCGGATCGAGCGGCCCGCCCGCGCCGTCGAAGATCACGAGGAGCGGCAGGGCGACGATCAGGGCCGCAACGGCGGTGGTGGTTTGCAGTGCAATCGGGTGATAGTGGCGCAAGGCCCGGGTCACCAGCATGTAACAGGCGAAGAAGAACCCGGCGGCCAGTGGCAGCAGGGCGGCGGAGCCGAAGGCCAGAAGCCCCGGGCGCACCACGACCAGTACGCCGAGAAAGCCGGTGAGCGAGGCGATGAAACGGCGCGGGCCGACCTCTTCGCCGAACAGGGCCCAGCCGAACAGCAGCAGGATGAAGGGCTCGACGAAGGTGATGGCCAGCGCATCGGCCAGCGGCATGACCGAAACCGCCCAGACGAAGGCGAAGGTGGCGGCCAGTGTGAACAGCCCGCGCAGAAAGATCAGCGCCGCATCGCGTCTGGAGTGCAACAGCGGCAGGCCCATCAGCAGGGCGATGGGCAACAAAAGCCCACCCTGTACGAGAAACCGCGCCGACGTGATCTGCCCGACGGCATGGTGATCGGCGGCGAGTTTGGCAAAGACGTCGATGATTGGCGCTACGGCGCAATAGACGAGCATCATCGCCATGCCGAACACGGGACGGTCTTCTGTTGGAGTGTGGCGGTTTGTCATGCGCCCTTGTCGGTGGGATTTTGCCCCGGCGCAAGAGGCGTTACGCGTCCGGGCGGGTGAGGATATAAAGCGCGCCCAAGGCAATCAGCACAGCCTGCACCGCGATCCATTGCCAAGGCACGCCCATCAGCGTGGTGGGCAGAAAACTCAACATCATCATGGAGATCGAGATCACCTTGATCCGCCGCGGGATTGCGCCGGTCTCTTCCCAAGCGCGGATCGGCGGACCGAAATGCGCATGATCGAGGAGCCATTGTCGTAGCCGTGGCGAACCCTTGGTGAAAAAGAACGCGGCGAGGATGAGAAAGCCGGTCGTCGGCATCACCGGCAGCACGGCACCGATGGCGCCCAAGAGCACGCAGAGCCATCCGAGGGCGAGGTGGAGATATTTCGACATCCGGTCCGTCATAGTGTTTTCTAACATATCCCCCTTACCCGATCATTTACGTCGCAGAGCCGCACTGTCCAGCGGCAAGCCCCGGATTTTGCCTATCCAAATGGTCGCACGCGGCCTATAAATGCCGCAGAACCTGCTCTGTTTGAACGTCTTGCGCCCCTGTGGCGCCCCGGGGAAATCGTCATGTCCGATACGCTGTCGCCGATCGATACCGCCAAATTCGTGGCCGCAAGAAAGGCGCTGGATTATGTCGAGGACGGGATGAAACTTGGGCTTGGCACGGGATCGACCGCGGCCTGGATGGTGCGGCTTCTGGGCGATATGGTGCGCGAGGAAGGGCTCAACATCATCGGTGTGCCGACCTCGTCGCGCACGGCGGAGCTGGCCCGGCAACAGGGCATTCGGGTGGTGTCTCTCGACGAGGCGAAATGGCTCGATCTGACGATCGACGGCGCTGACGAATTCGACCCGGAACTGAACCTGATCAAGGGCGGCGGCGGCGCGCTTTTGCAGGAAAAGATTGTCGCCACGGCGTCGGATCAGATGATCGTCATTTCGGACGTGTCGAAACGAGTGGAGACGCTCGGGCATTTCCCGCTTCCTGTCGAAGTGATCCCGTTTGGCTGGCAAACCACCAAGGCGCTGGTGGAAGAAACGCTGGTGGCGATGGATGTGCTGGGCCAGCAATCGACGCTTCGGATGAGTGGCGATGCGGCCTATGTGACCGACGAGGGCAATCACATCATCGACTTGCACCTCCAGCGCATCGGCAATGCGCGGCAGCTCGCACTTGTGCTCAATCAAATCCCCGGCGTGGTGGAAAACGGCCTCTTCATCGACATTTGCGACAAGGTGATCATCGGCCATGGCGACGGGCGGGTGACGGTGCGCGACATCGTTTCAGGCGAGGAAAGCGAGGATCAGGTCGAGTTTGAAGAGAGCGAAAACATTTTCGCCGATCTGGACTGAACCTGTCGTTCCTGTGATTTTGCAAAGACCCCGTGCAATCTGCACGGGGTTTTCCTTTGCGGGCAAAGCGCCTACATCTAACCGCGACTTAGAATTCTTCCAAAGGCGGGACAGATGGATTTCGACTATGATCTCTTCGTGATCGGCGGTGGCTCGGGCGGGGTGCGGGCGGCGCGTTTGACCGCAGCAGGCGGGCAAAAGGTCGCCATGGCGGAGGAATTCCGCATGGGCGGCACCTGTGTCATTCGCGGCTGCGTGCCCAAGAAACTCATGGTCTTTGCCTCGCAATATGCCGCCGCCGCCGATGAGGCCGGGAAATATGGCTGGGACATCAAGCTCGGCAAGTTCAACTGGAAGAGCTTTCAGGCAAAGCTGAAGGCTGAATTGTCTCGGCTCGAAGGCATCTACACCAAGAATGCGAATGCGGCGGGGGTCGAGATCCTGCACCAGCGCGCCACCGTCAAGGATGCGCATACAGTTGTGCTGGCCGATGGCACAGAGAGAACTGCAAAACACATCCTCGTCGCCGTGGGCGGCACGCCCTTCGTGCCGGAGCAGACGCCGGGGATCGAACATGCGATCACCTCGAACGAGATTTTCGACATTCCCGAGCTGCCGAAGAAAATCCTGATCGTCGGCGGCGGCTATATCGCCTGTGAATTCGCCTGTATCTTCAACGGGCTGGGTTCCGAGGTCACGCAGGTTTATCGCGGTGCGCAAATCCTGCGCGGGTTCGACGACGAGGCGCGCGGCCATATCGCCGAGCTGATCTCGGGGCAGGGGATCAACCTGCATGTCGGAACCGACATCGAGCGGCTTGAGAGGCGCAAGGACGGCATCTGGACCAAGACGACGGACGGGCGCGAGGCCACGTTCGACGTGGTGCTTTATGCCACCGGGCGCAAACCGGCGACGGCGGGGCTTGGTCTTGAGAATGCCGGTGTCGAACTGGGCCGTCATGGCGAGATCAAGGTCGATGCGTACAGCCAGACCAACATTCCCTCGATTTTTGCCGTGGGCGATGTGACGGACCGCATTCAGCTCACCCCTGTGGCAATCCGCGAGGCGGTGGCCTTCCACGAGACGGTGTTCAAGGGCAATCCGATGACGCCGGACCATTCTAACGTGCCCTCGGCAATTTTCACCCAGCCGGAATACGGCGCGGTGGGTCTGACCGAAGAGCAGGCGCGCGAGGAGGGCCCGGTCGAGGTTTACACTGCGGCCTTCCGCCCGATGCAGAACAGTTTCATCGAGAAGAACGAGCGCGTGATGTTCAAGCTCATCGTGTGTCAGACGACGCGCAAGGTGCTTGGCTGTCACATCATTGCGCCACATGCGGGCGAGATGATCCAGCTGGCCGGTGTGGCGGTGAAAATGGGCGCAACCAAGGAAGATTTCGACGCCACCGTGGCGGTGCACCCGACCATGGCGGAAGAGATTGTCCTGATGAAAACGCCGACCCGCGTTCATAACTGATCGGAATGGACGAGAAAGACGGGGGTGCGACCCTCTCGCACCCTTGAAAATCCGCCCCGGAAGGAACAGGTTGAGACCGAGCCTCGACCCGACGGTATTTTGCCTGCCGGGTCGGACCCATACGTAAAAGAGGAAATGACCTTAATGGCCAGCAACAATGGCGGTCCCTGGGGCGGCGGCGGTGGCAACCGACCGACGGGACCCAGCGGAGGAGACAACCGGGACAACGGGCGTGGTAATAACGGACGCCGTCCGGGCGACCAGCCACAAATCCCCGAGATCGACGAGATGCTCAACAAGGGCAACGAGTACCTGAAAGTGCTCATGGGCGGCAAAGGTGGCGGCACGGGCCGTCCCGGCGGCTCCGGCACCGGTGGTCCGGGGTTCAACAAGGGCACGATCGGCCTTGTCGTGCTGGGCGCCATCGGCCTTTGGGCCTTTTCCTCCTTCTACACCGTGAAACCGGAAGAGCAGTCGGTCGAACTGTTCCTCGGCGAGTTTTACAAAATCGGTCAGCCGGGTCTGAACTTTGCGCCCTGGCCGCTGGTGTCTTACGAAAAAGTCGTGACGACGGGGGAACGGACCGAGACCGTGGGCGGCACCGGGCAGGACAACACCGGCATGATGCTGACCACCGATGCAAATATCGTCGACATTGACTTCCAGGTGGTCTGGAACATCAACGATCCGGCGAAATACCTGTTTAACCTGAGCGATCCGCGCCAAACGGTGCAGGCGGTCTCCGAGGCGTCGATGCGCGAGATCATCGCGGCCTCCACGCTCGCACCGATTCTCAACCGCGACCGGGGGCTGATCGCCGATAATGCGATGACCCTGATCCAGTCGACGCTCGACAGCTATGACAGCGGCATTACCGTGATCCGCGTCAACCTCGACAAAGCCGACCCGCCCGGCGATGTGATCGACGCGTTCCGCGATGTGCAGGCTGCCGAACAGGAACGGGATCGTCTCGAACGACAGGCCGATGCTTACGCCAACCGGGTTTTGGCCGGTGCGCGCGGGACCGCGGCGCAGATCGTCGAAGAGGCCGAAGGTTATCGGGCGCAGGTGGTCAATGCCGCCGAAGGTGAGGCCAGCCGCTTTACCGCCGTGCTTGAGGAATACAAGAACGCTCCCGAAGTGACCCGCAAACGTCTCTATCTCGAAGCCCTCGAAGAGGTCTATGGCGGGATGGACAAGATCATTCTCGACGAAGGCGGCAACGGTCAGGGCGTCGTGCCCTACCTGCCCTTGAACGAGTTGAAAAAATCCACCGAGGGGGCGAACTGATGAAGAAACTTCCCATTCTTTTCGCCGTCCTTTTTGTGGCGATCGTTCTGGTGATGTCCTCGCTTTTCATCGTGGACGAACGTCAAAAGGCGCTGGTGCTGCAATTCGGCCAGATCAAATCCGTCAAGGAAGAGCCGGGTCTTGCCTTCAAAATCCCGTTCATTCAGGAAGTGGTCTATTACGACGACCGTATCCTGTCTTTGGAGACCCCGGAGATCGAGGTCACGCCTTCGGATGACCGTCGCCTTCTGGTCGATGCCTTCGCGCGCTACCGGATTTCCGACGTGGTGCGTTTCCGTCAGGCGGTGTCCACCGGCGGTGTGCGGTTTGCCGAAGATCGTCTGAAAGGCATCCTCAACGCGCAGCTTCGCGAAGTGCTCGGTGCGGATACGGTCACCTCGAACACGGTGATCTCTGCCGACCGTGCCGAACTGGCCCGTCGCATCCGCGATCAGGCCCGTGCCGAAGCGGCCTCTCTCGGCGTCGACATCGTGGACGTGCGTCTGAAACAGACCTTCCTGCCGGATCAGAACCTTGAGGCCACCTTTGCGCGGATGCGTGCGGAACGTGAACGCGAGGCTGCCGATGAGCGGGCGCGGGGGGAAGAGGCCGCGCAGCGCGTGCGGGCGCAAGCCGACCGGACCGTGGTCGAGCTTGAATCCGATGCGCGTCGTCAGGCTGAGATCACCCGCGGTGAGGCCGATGCGGAGAAAAACCGGATTTACGCCGAAGCTTACGGCGCGGATCCGGATTTCTTCGAGTTCTATCGTTCGCTCGACGCGTACCGTGCGGGTCTGAAAGGCTCCAACACCACCATGGTGATGTCGCCGGACAGCGAGTTCTTTGACTATCTGAAGTCCGATCAGGGCAAGTAAATGGCATTTCTGATCCTCGCTGTGGGATTGGTGCTTTGTGTGGAGGGGCTGGTGCTTGCACTGGCCCCTTCGCGTTTGGAGGACGTCGTGCGCGCGTTTGCGGAACTGCCTCCCACGACGCGGCGCCTCCTCGGCTTGGTGGCCTTGGCTCTGGGCGTGCTGCTGGTGGCGCTGGGGCGGCGTTGGCTCGGCCTTTGAGGGGCGGGCGTGTCATTCCCATCTTCCGTCACCCTCTTGCCGGAATTCCCCGCAAACCGGAGGCCTTTCTCCTTGTCACACCCCGCTCACATGCTGTTGACTGGGCGCGACAGGGTTTGAGTTGTGCCGCATGGCCCCTATCTGTACCCCGAAAAGGCAGTTGTCGCGTGGGGCCGAGATCCTCGCGCATCCATACGGAGGACCGAATACCGATGACACAGGCTCGCGCCGTTTCCCTTCCCCTGCGCATGTCCCGCACCGATCTGCGAGCGCTTTTCCTCGCCCTGATCGCCACGGTTGCGCTGATGTTCCAATCCGTCGCCGCAGAGGCGCGGGGCGCGCCGGAGACCTTTGCCGATCTCGCCGAAAAGGTCAGCCCCGCCGTGGTCAATATCACCACCACGACCGTGGTCGAGGCCTCCACCGATCAACAACCGATCGTACCGGAAGGCTCGCCCTTCGAAGATTTTTTCCGTGATTTCATGGATCGCAACGGTCAGGGCAATCCGACACCGCGTCGTTCGCAGGCGCTCGGTTCCGGTTTTGTCATCTCCGAGGACGGCTATATCGTCACCAACAACCACGTGATCGAAGGCGCCGACGAGATCGAGATCGAGTTCTTCGAAGGCTTCACGCTCCCGGCGAAACTCGTGGGCACCGATCCGAAAACCGACATCGCCGTGCTTAAGGTCGACAGCGACAAGCCGCTGAAATTCGTGCCTTTCGGTGACAGTGACGTGGCCCGTGTGGGCGACTGGGTCATGGCCATGGGCAACCCGCTGGGGCAAGGTTTCTCCGTCTCCGCAGGCATCGTGTCGCAACGTGGCCGGGCGCTTTCGGGTGCCTATGACGATTACATCCAGACCGACGCCGCCATCAACCGCGGCAACTCGGGCGGGCCGCTGTTCAACATGGACGGTCAGGTGATCGGTGTGAACACCGCGATCCTGTCGCCCAATGGCGGCTCGATCGGTATCGGCTTTTCGATGGCCTCGAATGTGGTCTCCAAAGTGGTCGATCAGTTGAAAGAGTTCGGCGAGACCCGCCGCGGCTGGCTCGGCGTTCGCATTCAGGACGTGACCGATGACGTAGCCGAGGCCATGGGGCTCGACGCCGCCAAAGGCGCGCTGGTTACCGATGTGCCTGACGGTCCCTCGAAAGATGCGGGCATCGAAAGCGGTGACGTCATCCTGTCCTTCGATGGCAAGGATGTGAAAGACACCCGTGAGCTGGTGCGCACAGTGGGCGAAACCGAAGTGGGCAAGGCCGTGCGCATCGTGGTGTTCCGCGATGGCAAGACCCAGACCCTGATGGTCACATTGGGTCGTCGCGAAGAGGCCGAAAATACCGCCTTCCCTGAGGACAACCCCGCCGCCGAAGCGCCGGAAACCGTGCAGATGATGGGCATGACCTTGCAGCCGCTCGACGACACGCTGCGCGAAGAGCTTGGCGTCTCTGCCGGGACCGACGGTCTGGCCGTGGTCGAAGTGGATGAAACCTCCGAAGCCTACACCAAAGGGCTGCGCGCGGGCGACGTGATCACCGAGGCCGGTCAACAGAAGGTGACGAGCCTCACCGATCTCGAAGCGCGTGTGGACGAAGCCAAGGAGGCCGGGCGCAAGACCGTGCTGCTTCTGGTGCGCCGTGCCGGCGAGCCGCGCTTCGTGGCGCTTGGTGTGGGCGAATAACCTATCCGTTTCACACAAACGGACAAAGGCGGCCTTCGGGCCGCCTTTTCTTTTGCGCCTCTGCGGCTGCCCGGTCACTCCTCGCGCGGCACTTCCTTAAGCCCCAGTTGACGCGCAGCGGCGATGGACAGAACCTCGCTGTCCACCCCCTGCTCCAGCTGATAGGCCCGGATCGCGCGACGTGTGGCGTGGTCCATCTTACCGCTGACTGCACCCTGGAAATAACCGCGCACCTGTAGAGCGCGCTGCACCGAGGAGATGAACTCGGGCGTCCAGTCCTCCCGGCAGAGGGTCTCGAACCACAGCTCCTTGCGTTCGCGCACGATCTCCTGACGGGTCTCTGTTCGATACACCGCCGGGTAAATGACGGTCCCCGCACTGTCGACTTGCGGCGGCTGGACCATGACATGTTCCGTGACCGTTTCGATGATCGCGGGCGTCACATGGCGGGCGTAGCAGGCATTCGGATCGGCCCCCGGCGGCGCTCCGGGCGTCTCGGCGGCACGCAGGATCTCGTTTTCAGGCGTGCTCATCTGACAGGCGGACAGCAGCATGGCCATCAGGCAGAGCGATACGCTCAGCGACGGACGCTGCCTCGGGCGTACAGGGAAACTCTTATGGATCATGGGTCTGCTCATTTCGCGCCTCTTTGGGCTTTCGACAATGTTAACGCGGCTTTGACGAATTCCAAAGGGTGGAATGCGATCCCGTGCGGTGGACTGTCACGTTCTAGGCCTAAAAATGCGTCGACGCGGGGTTTTCCGTGTTGCGTGCCCGCCCGGACCGCTGGTCGCGACGGAATGCCCCTTTTCTCCGGGCAAGCTGCGCGATAAGCCTGTGACGACGCTTAAAAGCGACAAGCCAAAGCTGCGAAAAGAGGATGAGCCAATGGTCAAGATCACCTATGTCGAATTCGGCGGCACCGAACATGTCGTGGACGTGCCCGTGGGGCGCACCGTCATGGAAGGTGCGCGCGACAATGGCATTCCGGGCATTGACGCCGATTGCGGCGGTGCCTGCGCCTGTTCCACCTGCCATGTTTATGTGGCGCCCGACTGGGTCGAAAAACTCCCGGCGAAGGACGACATGGAAGAAGACATGCTCGATTTCGCCTTCGAACCCGATCCGGTCCGCTCGCGCCTGACCTGCCAGATCAAGGTGACACCGGAGATCGACGGTCTCGTGGTAAACCTGCCCGAAAAGCAGATCTGATGTTGAAACTGGCCGCCTTGCTTGCTTTGGCGGCCAGTCCGTTTGTCAGCAGCCCGCTGGCTGCCGCCCAGATCACCGGGGCACGCTATGTTGAACCGACCACGGCCTATGGCCATGGGGCTGTGAAAAACGGTGAATATGCGCGGATGGTGGTCACGCTGGATGACGGCACCACGCGCGCGGCCTCTTTCAAAAAAAGCGTGTTCGAAGATACCGCCCCGCGCCTCCATGATTTCGATGGTGACGGACGGCCCGAGGTCGTGTCCGTGGTCAGCGGCTTTGCCACGGGGGCCTGGGTTCAGGTCTGGACGCTCGACAGCCAAGACCGCCTCGTTCCCGCCAAAGCCAGCGCGCCCATAGGCCAACCCCATCGCTGGCTCGCCATCGCGGGGATTGCAGATTTCGATGGCGATGGGGTGGATGAGGTGGCCTATGTCGACCGTCCGCATTTGCTCAAGGAGCTGGTGCTTTTGCCGGTCGATCTGACGGGGGAGGGGATGCTTGTGCCGTCCGTGCGGCTTGGCGGTCTCACCAACCATCACCTCGGGTCTGACCGGATCGAAGGCGGGGTGCGTGCTTGTTCGGGGCAGGCGCCGGTGATCCTGACCGCCGATGCCGATTGGACGACAGTTGTCGAAACGCGATGGGAAGACGGGGGCTTGGTGGCACATCCTGTGGCCCGCTATGAGAGCGCTCAGAGCTTTGTGCCCTATATGGCGTGCAACTGACGCCTTTCGGAAACTTCCGACCCTGATCGGCCCGCACCTTCGTTGAGTTTCTGTCGTTTTCCCTCTGGTCCTGCTCGTATCGGCGCGGCAAAACTCCGCGACAGAACCAACCGAAGGCCCGCTATGACCTCCCATGTCTTGACTGTCACCTGCCCCTCGAAACGCGGCATCGTCGCCGCCATTTCCGGCAAGCTCGCCGAGCTGGGCTGTAACATCACCGATTCCGCCCAGTTCGATGATCCCGGTACGGATCAGTTTTTCATGCGGGTGAGTTTCGTCTCCGAGAAAGGGCTGACGCGCGCCGAGCTTGTGTCGGAGTTCACTCCCGTTGCCGAAGATTTCGATATGACATGGGCGGTGCATGACGAAGAAAAAAAGATGAAAGTCGTGATCATGGTGTCCCGTTTCGGGCATTGTCTCAACGATCTTCTCTACCGCTGGCGGATCGGCGCGCTGCCCATCGACATCGTCGCCGTGGTCTCCAATCACATGGATTATCAAAAGCTTGTGGTGAACCACGATATCCCGTTTTATCAGGTGCGCGTCACCAAGGAGAACAAGCCGCAGGCCGAAGCGCGTCTTTTGGAGATCGTCGAGGAGAGCGGGGCGGAGCTTGTTGTGCTGGCCCGCTATATGCAAATTCTCTCGGATCGGCTCTGTCAGAAAATGTCGGGGCGGATCATCAATATTCATCACTCTTTCCTGCCGTCTTTCAAAGGTGCGAACCCCTATAAACAGGCGTTCGAGCGCGGCGTGAAACTGATCGGGGCGACGGCGCATTACGTGACCGCCGATCTCGATGAGGGGCCGATCATCGAACAGGACACGATCCGCGTGACCCATGCGCAATCGCCCGAGGATTACGTGTCTCTGGGCCGTGATGTGGAGGCACAGGTGCTGTCGCGTGCGATCCATGCGCATATCCACCACCGCGCGTTTATCAACGGCAACAAGACGGTTGTGTTTCCGGCGTCTCCGGGCAGTTATGCATCGGAGAGAATGGGGTGAGAGCCGGTCCGACTTTGCCGGATTGAAAAGTCCAGTGGACCTTTCAAAGGCTCGAACGCCCGAGCACGCTTGCAAGGGCCGGCAAAAGAGCCTGCCATCAAGAAGGGGCGCTGCCCTCTGGCTCCGCCATTCACCCCGGGATATTTAAAGACAAAAGAAGCACGCGCCCTCATCCGCGCCAGTGCTTTTCAGAGGCCTCGGCGTATCCCTCTGTCCCATGGTCTGGAACAGAGGGCTTCTTCCGTCACGGTCATCGGCGTCCCCGCCTGTACCGTGGCCTCAGAATGTCGCGTTAAGGTTAATTCTGCCTTAAAGGTCTTTCTTTTGTCCGAAAATATCCCGGGGGTTTGGGGGCTGGCCCCCAAGAAGAGTGAGTGTGGGGACTGGCCTCCAACTCGAATGTCATCGGAAAACAAACAGCTTAAAAGAAAAGGCGCGCCGTTCGAGCGCGCCTCTATTTCTGTCGCGACAGCCTTGATCGGGCCTTTTACACCGAAGTTCCAAACCGGAGGGCCATTCGAGCCTTTGGTGCATTTCGCATCATGGTTATGCCACAGGTAAGGTTAAGATAGGCTTAAAGCTTGCCCGATTATGAGAGCGCCCGCCAGCCAATGTCGCTGCGGTTGAACCCTTCGGGCCAGTCGATGTTTTCGATCATGGCATAGGCGCGATCCCGCGCTTCTTGCAAACTGTCGCCGCGCGCGGTGACATTGAGGACACGCCCGCCGGAGGCGACGATCTGGCCGTCTTTCAGAGATGTCCCGGCATGGAAGACCATGTTTTTCGAATCCTCGGGCAGGGCATCCAGCCCCTTGATCATAGAGCCTTTTTCATAGCTGCCCGGATAACCGTTCGCGGCCATGACCACGGTCATCGCATGATCCTCGGCCCAGTTCACCCTGGCCTGATCGAGCGTGCCGTCGGCGGTCGCCAACATGAGGTCGAGCGCCTGTGCGCCGAGGCGCATCATCAGCACCTGACATTCCGGGTCGCCAAAGCGGCAGTTGTATTCCACGAGGCGCGGCTGGCCGTCCTTGATCATGAAACCGGCGTAGAGCACGCCTTGATAGGGCATGCCGCGTTTGGCCATTTCCGCCACCGTCGGTTTGACGATTTCGTCCATGGCTTTCTGAATCACGCTGTCGGTCATCACGGGGGCGGGCGAATAGGCGCCCATGCCGCCGGTGTTCGGCCCCGTGTCGCCGTCGCCCACGCGTTTGTGGTCTTGTGCCGTGCCCA
The DNA here is from genome assembly GCF_051054295.1 of Celeribacter sp. SCSIO 80788. Classification (GTDB taxonomy): domain Bacteria; phylum Pseudomonadota; class Alphaproteobacteria; order Rhodobacterales; family Rhodobacteraceae; genus Celeribacter. The sequence goes on from NZ_CP150482.1 coordinate 188,435, forward strand.
CGGGCAGGACGTTTTCACCATCGCAGAGAATGAACCACGACGCCTCTTCGCCCTCCATGAATTCCTCGATCACGACCTCCGCGCCCGCGCCGCCGAAGGCCCCGCCGAACATGTCGTCGATGGCGGCCAGCGCCTCGTCTTCCGTCATGGCGACGATCACGCCCTTGCCAGCGGCCAGACCGTCGGCCTTGACCACGATGGGTGCGCCTTGATCGCGAATGTAAGCCTTGGCCTGTTCTGCATCATCAAAGCGCGCATAGCCAGCGGTCGGCGCGCCCGAAGCGTCGCAAATCTCTTTGGTGAAGCCTTTCGAGGCTTCGAGCTGGGCTGCCGCTTTGGACGGGCCGAAGGTCAGGATGCCCGCCGCGCGCAGATCGTCGGCGACGCCTGCGGCCAAGGGGGCTTCCGGGCCGATGATGACGAAATCAATGGCGTTTTCCTCGACGAAAGAGACAACGGTCGCCCCGTCGTTGATGTCGAAGGATGCGCATTCGGCGATTTTCGCGATGCCCGCATTGCCCGGCGCCACGATCAGCTTGTCGCATTTCGGGTTCTGCATCACCGCCCATGCCAAAGCATGTTCACGCCCGCCGCTGCCAAGGATCAGAATGTTCATCGCGCCTCTCCGCTTCACCTTTGGTTTCGCGCGTTCTAAGGTCAGCGCGAGTTTGACACAAGCACGAGCAGCCCCCGGAGACCGAAGATGTCCGATCTTTTCGAAGATGACAGCCCGAAAGGCACCTCCAACGCCCCGGAGTTTACCGTTTCCGAGCTTTCCGGCGCGGTGAAGGCGATGATCGAGGGCGAGTTCGGCTATGTGCGGGTGCGCGCCGAGGTGGGGCGGGTGTCGCGGCCGCGCTCGGGGCATTTGTATTTCGATCTGAAAGACGAGAAATCGGTGATCAACGCGGTGAGCTGGAAAGGCCAGGTCGCGCGGATGGAGGTTCAGCCCGAGGAGGGCATGGAGGTGATCGCCACGGGCCGGATGACGACCTTCCCCGGCGGGTCGCGCTATCAGATCATCGTCGACAATGTGGAGCCTGCGGGGGCGGGCGCGCTGATGGCGATGCTGGAGAAGCGCAAAAAGGCGCTGGCCGCCGAAGGGCTTTTCGATGCGGCGCGCAAAAAACCGCTGCCGTGGCTGCCGGAGGTGATCGGGGTGGTGACCTCGCCCTCGGGGGCGGTGATCCGCGATATTCTGCACCGTCTGAGCGACCGATTCCCGCGTCATGTGCTGATCTGGCCGGTGGCGGTTCAGGGGCAGAAATGCGCTGAAGAGGTCGCGAACGGGATCAGAGGGTTCAATGCCTTGCCCGTGGGGGGCGAGATCCCGCGGCCCGATCTGATCATCGTTGCGCGCGGTGGCGGGTCGGTCGAGGACCTTTGGGGCTTCAATGAGGAGATCGTGGTGCGCGCCGCCGCCGCCTCCGAGATCCCGTTGATCTCTGCCGTGGGCCACGAAACCGACACGACGCTGATTGATTTCGCTTCGGACAAGCGCGCGCCGACGCCGACCGCCGCCGCCGAATTGGCCGTGCCGGTGCGGCGCGAGCTTTGGGTGACGGTGCAGGAATTGCGCGCCCGGATGGAGCGGGCTTTGAGCGGTGGCGTAGAGCTGCGCAAGCAACGGCTGCGCGATCTGAGCCGGGCTTTGCCGCCGAAAGAGCGTCTATTGGATGGCCCGCGTCAAAGAGTGGACCAGATGGATTTGCGCCTGACGCAGGCGTTGATCAACGGCGTGCGCAACCGGCGGCTGGCCTTGTCAGAGGCGGCGACGGTTCTGCGTCCCGCAATGTTGCAAGGCCGGATGCGGGCGCAGGGGGATCGGCTGACGGCGCTCTCGACGCGCCTCGCCCCCGCCTTGACGCGCGGGACGGGGCAACACAGGCGCGATCTCGACCGGCTCGCGGCACGCCTCTCTCCCGCCACCATTTCGCGTAATACGGCTCTGGCGCGCCGCGATCTGACGCAGCTTTCGGATCGCTTCGCCCGCGCAGCCCAAGGCCAGACGCATCGTTGGCGCGCGGCCTTGGATCAACGGACGGGGATGCTGTCTGCGCTGTCTTACGAAGAGACTTTGAAACGCGGTTATGCGGTGGTCCGCGATGCGGAGGGGGGCGTTGTCACCTCGTCGAAAGACGCGGGCCGGATGCATGAGGTGCAATTCGCCGACGGGCGTGTGCGGATCGGGGGCGGTGTTGCGGCACCTTCGAAATCGTCTAAGCCACGGGCAGAGAAGGACAAACCAGAGCAAGGCAGCCTTTTCTGAGCTGGATGGAAGATGCGCAAATTGAGCGGGTCGATGTCGAGGGGGGCGCCTCTTTTCTGGCGTTAACCTTAACCTGATTAACCTTAACGCGAATTAAGGTTAACGCCGGACAAGATAACGCCGGAGAGGGTTGAACCAGAGATCGTGGCAAGCAGGGGAGGCAAACGAGCTCAGACCCCGATATGCGGCCCCATGCAGGCCAGCGGGCCGTCGGAGGTCCAGGCTTCATAGAGCTCTGTGCCGCTTTCGCCCTGAAACACGGCCTTGAGCTTGTCGGTTTCGATGAAAAACTGCCAGCATTGCGGGGCGAAGCCGTCTTCATAGACGAAACAGATGTTCTGATCCTCTTCGTACCAGATGCCTTCCTTGCAGGTGTCCTGATCGAAGGCCCAACGCACCCGTTTGCCCGGCAGGTATTCTTCGGCCCCATAGGGTTGACCGTCCTCGGCGAAGGTCAGAGTCTTGCCCGTGGCATAGGCGTCAAACTCCGCGCCGCTCAGGGGATCGGCTGTCAGAGGGGCGGCACAGAGGCACAGGGGGAGGATCAGGCGAGTCATCATATGATAACCATGCCATATCGGCGCGTTTCGTACCATTCACGTTCTTAACAAATGGTTAAGCCTCTCCCCCCTGCCGGAGACGCGTCACACGCGGGTCCATCACCTTGCGCCACAAGGGCGGGATCAGCGCCAGCGTCGCCATAGCCGGAAGCGAGCGCGGCAGTTGCGGCATCTCCTCGGTCAGCTCAAGCGCCGGATAGGGCTTCATCGGGTGCGCATGGTGATCGGAATGGCGCGGGGCGTTCAGCATCAGAAGCGAGGTGAACCATTGCGGGCTGTTCCAGCTGTGAGCATCGCCGACCGGCTCATATTTCCCCTCCGAAATCTCGCGCCGACGGAGGCCATAATGCTGGACGTAATCCGACAGCATGAGCTGGGCGGAGGCATAGCCCGCGAGCAGCATGTATTTGAAAACGCCGGTCATTCCGCCGATGACAAAGGCCAGACCCAGACAGACGAGCGCCCCCCCGACATAGAGCGCATAGGGGTGCAGATCGCTCGATCCTCCCCGCGCGCGCATCGCGTTTTCCTCACGCAGACCGGCCCTGAAAGATCCGATCCAGGCGCGCGGCAGAAAGCGGTAATAGCTCATGCCCAGAGGCGCGGAATTGGGGTCCTCGGGCGAGGCGGCATAGCGATGATGGACCCGCACATGGGCGGTGGCGTGATGGCCGAACAGGAGCGTGATATAGACCCATGTGCCAAGGCGGCGCAGCGTCCTGTCGGAGCGATGGATCATTTCATGGGCATTGGAATTCGACACCTGTCCGAAGAACAAGCCCATGCCGAAAAAGACGAAGAGCCTTTCCCAAAATGCGAATTGCCCGTTCGACAAGGCCCAGACCGCCAGCGGCAATAGCGCGAAATGCGACAGGGCCAGAACGGTCGAGAGCGCATTGGCATCGGGGAACTCCGCCTCTGGATTGTCCGGTTCCGTGGCCAGCGCGACGAGTTGATCCATCGAATAGGCGAGCGCCGTCATGTAGAGAAACCCGGCGACGGCCCAAAGCCCGCCGAACAGCGCGCCAAGCGCCAGAAGGGCCACGGGGGCAAGCGTTGTGACGGCAAAAAAACGAACGATATGCGTGGTTTTCTGCATTCTGGCGGCTCCTGTCGAGTTAAGGTGACTATAGAGCGGGGATTTTTGCGCTGCAAAAGCGAAAACCGCTGAAGGGAGGGTTCGATGGAGATGTGGCTTTGGGGTGTCGCGGCGATTGGGGCTGTCGCGTACCTTCCGCTGACGGCGCAACCGCCCGCGCTTTGGCGCAGCGGGATCAAGACCGTGCCGGTGGCCCTGCTTGCGGTGGTCGCAGGGCTGTCGCATGCGCCCCTGTTGCTGATTGCGGGGCTGGCGCTCTCGGCCTTTGGCGATTGGGCGCTGTCGCGGCCCGGTGAGCGGGCGTTTCTCATGGGGTTGATCGGCTTCGCGTTTGGACATCTTTGTTATCTCTGGCTTTTTTCCGGTCGGGTGGAGCATCTCGGGCTCTGGACCGTGCTACCCTTTGCCGTGCTGGCGCTGTCGACGGAGTTTTGGCTTGTGCCTTTCACCGGCGCACTCAAAGGGCCCGTGCGGATATACGTGTTGCTGATCTGCGCCATGGCAGTGGCGGCGGTGAACCTGCCGGTTCCATTGCGCTTCGCCAGTCTCGGCGCGGTGGCTTTCGTGATGTCCGACCTGATCCTTGCGATTCAGATGTTTCGGCTTGGCACAGCGGGGCGGCTGAGCAGGTGGGCCGGATATGGGCTTTGGCTGCTGTATGTTGCAGCACAGGCGCTGATCCTTGGCGCCTTTGTCCTGTGAGCGTGCGCTGGGGGCTTTCTTCTTGGGCTGAGACTGATTAAGTGACGACAGGAACGGAGGCCCTATGTCGCTATTTTCGAAACTCAAATCCCGTCTGATGAAATCTTCGTCGAAGATCGACGAGGGGCTGGAAGCCATTGTCGAGGATGGCGGCGAGGAAAGCGGTGTCGAGGAGGCTTTTGTCGACACTGCGGTTGAAGTTGCAGTTGAGACGCCAGAGCCGGACCCCACGCCAATCCCTGAGCCGGAACCGGAGATCGTCCCGGAGCCTGTTCCTGATATTGAGCCAGAGGTCGTTCCTGAGATCACGCCCTCGCCGCTCCCGGAAGAGGTGCCCTCGGATGTGCCGCAGGAGCTGCCGGTTGCGCCAGAGCCCGATCACGCGCCTGCGCCCATCGAAATGCCGGTTGAAACTCCGGTGGAAACTCCGGTCGAGATGCCGCAGGACATCCCTGTTGAGAATGTGATCGAAGCGTCGGCAGAGGCGGTGAAACCCGGCTTTCTGGGCCGTCTTCTGGGCCGCAAGGAACAAAAGACCGTCACGCGCCGGGTGCTCGATGACGACATGCTGGAGCAACTCGAAGAGCTGTTGATCACCGCCGATATGGGGGTCGAGACCTCCATGCGCGTGACCGCCGCCATGGCCGAAGGGCGCTATGGCAAAAAGCTCTCGGTCGAGGAAATCAAACGGTTGATGGCGCGCGAAGTGGCGCGGATCATGGAACCTGTGGCGAAACCCATGCCGCTCTATCAGAAAACGCCGCAGGTGGTGCTGGTCGTGGGCGTCAATGGTTCAGGTAAGACCACCACCATCGGCAAGCTCGCCTCACAGTTCAAAGCGGCGGGCAAATCCGTGGTGATCGCAGCGGGGGATACCTTCCGGGCTGCCGCTGTCGAGCAATTGCAGGTCTGGGGTGAGCGCGCCGGTGTGCCGGTATTGACCGCGCCCGAAGGGTCCGATCCGGCGAGCCTTGCCTTCGATGCGATGACCAAAGCGCAGGAAAGTGGGGCGGACCTGTTGATGATCGACACGGCGGGACGGTTGCAGAACCGGCAGGATCTTATGGAGGAATTGGCCAAGATCGTTCGCGTGATCCGCAAGAAAGACGAAACCGCGCCGCACAACACTCTGCTTGTGCTCGACGCCACAACAGGGCAGAACGCGCTTTCGCAGGTCGAGACCTTCCAGAAGCTCGCGGATGTTTCCGGCCTTGTGATGACGAAACTCGACGGGACCGCGCGCGGTGGCGTTCTGGTGAGCCTTGCCGATAAATTCGGCCTGCCGATCCATGCGATCGGGGTGGGCGAACAGATCGACGATCTTGCGCCTTTCGATCCCGAGGAATTTGCCGCGGCCCTGATGGGTCTGGAGGTTTGATGCTCGAAATTCTGCACGCAATCGGCCCGAACAGCTGGGTGTCGGGCGGCGATCCTGTGGCCCGTCGCGAGGCCATGCAGGAGTTGTTCTTCGATTATCCGGTCTGCCCGGAGGAAACCGACGAGGACTGGCCCGAGGATCGCGAGCTTTATTCCGAGATGGTCGTGGTCGATGGGGCGCGTCTGGTCGGAACGGCGATGCTGGTTGTCGATCCGGAGCGCGAAGATCGCCCGGCGCGGATTTGGGGCATGGGCGTTTTGCCGGAATATCGCACCGATTTCGTGGTGCGCACGCTCGAAGAGGCGCTGATCAACGCGGGTTATCTCGATCCGGCCTATGCGTTTATCGAGGCCACGGATGGCATGCTTGTGCCCAACCCCTATTCCGATATGCCGGGGCTGATGCGCGGCGACGGCCCGCGCGCCGCCTGAATTTCGGGCAGCCCGAGCGGGGGGCCCGCGCCGGGCGGGGCGATCCGTTGCCAAAGCGGGCTGAGAGGTTAAGCTCCGGGGAAACATCTCAGGGAGTCGTTCATGAAAATCCTTTCCGCTTTGACGCTTGCCGCTGTCTCATTCACCGCACCTCTGACCACCGCTTTTGCCGCCGACCTGCCCGATCTGGGCGGGCGCGAGATCGTCGTGGTCACGGAAAACGCCTATCCGCCGCTGCAATTTATGGATGGCTCGGGCGCGGCTGTGGGCTGGGAATACGATGCGATGGCGGAAATTGCCAAGCGGCTGAACGCCACTCTGGACTATGAAAACATCTCCTGGGACGCGATGATCCCGGCGGTGTCCGAAGGTCAGTACGACATGGGCATGACCGGTATCACCATCCGCGAAGATCGCGCCGAAATGGTGGATTTCTCAGATGCTTACATGCGTTCCGAAATGGTCATGCTGGTGCGGGGCGACGAAACTCGGTTCTCCGATGCCGCCTCTTTTGCCGCCGCTCCGGACCTGTTGTTTGCCGCCCAGCCCGGCACCACGCCGTTTTACGTCGGCGTTTACGATGTGCTCGACGGCGACGAGGCGAACCCGCGCGTGAAGCTGTTCGAGACCTTCGGCGCCTGTGTGCAGGCGCTGCGTGCGGGCGATGTCGATCTGGTGCTGACCGATGGCACGGCGGGCAACGGCTATGTCGCGGCCTCGGACGGGGCGCTCAAGATCGTTGGCGAGAAGCTAGGCACCGAGGATTTCGGCTTTATCTTCCCGAAAGGCTCCGATCTGGTCGCCCCGATCAACGCCGCGATTGCGGCGATGAAGGACGACGGCACGATCGACGCGCTCAACACCAAATGGTTCCTCGATTACAAGATGGGCGAATAAGGCTTGCGACCTGCGAAGACCCGAATGCGCAAACCGGCGGACGGGTCGAAAGACTTTCCCTATTGGCTTGTGGCGCTGATCCTCTTGGGCGGTTACCTGTTGTATCGGGTGATCGCCGACGATCTCTACGCCAAGGTGCTGACAACATTGTCGAAAGGCATCTGGGTGACGGTCTTCGTTACGCTTGTGGCCTTTGCCCTGGCCACCGTTTTGGGGTTGTTGCTGGCCACCGCCTCGCTGTCGCGTTTTATCGTTTTGCGCCAGATCGCGCGGTTTTACACCGAGGTGGTGCGCGGTGTGCCGATCCTTGTGCTTCTGCTCTACGTGGCCTTTGTGATTGCGCCGATGGTGGTGACGCTGATCAATTCCGTGACCGTGCCGTTGGGCTTCGATCCGCTCCGCACGCGGGATTTTTCCCTGATGTGGCGGGCGATCATTGCGCTGACCATCGGCTATTCCGCCTTCATCGCCGAGGTGTTTCGCGCCGGGCTTTTGTCCGTCGACAAGGGCCAGATCGAGGCCGCCGAGGCGCTCGGTCTCAACGGCTGGCTCAGGTTTCGCCTGATCGTCTTCCCGCAGGCGCTGCGCACGGTGCTGCCGCCATTGGGCAATGATTTCATCGCCATGATCAAGGACAGCTCACTCGTGTCCGTTCTGGGCGTCACCGACATCACGCAACTGGGCAAGGTGACCTCTGCAGGCAATTTTCGCTATTTCGAAACCTATAATGTGGTCGCGCTTCTCTATCTGATGATGACCATCTCGCTGTCTTTGGCGCTCCGGCGACTGGAGCGACATCTGCGCGACCGGTCCTCCTGAGCGTTTTCCCAAGTGATGCGCAGGTTGCTGTGCAGTTTCACGCTCTGGACTTGTCACGGGACGGGGGATAGCAGGGGGACATGAGCGATTTCATCCTGTCCCTTGAAGGCACCGAAACGGGCCACCATGCGGCGCTGATTCTGGCGCTGATGGCGGCGTTCCTGCATGCGCTGTTTGGTGCGTTGCAAAAGGGCAAGCATGACCCGTGGTTGTCGCGCGGTGCGATGGATTTCTTCTATTGCATCATGGCGGCGCCCTTCGCGCTGTTTGTCGTGCCATGGCCCGAGCCGCATATGTGGATCATCTTCGCGGGCATGTTCCTGATCCATATGGGCTACAAGATCGCGCAGGGCTACACCTACACCAAGGGGGCCTATACGGTCGTTTACCCGGTGGTGCGGGGCTCCGGGCCGCTCTTTGCGGTGATCGGTGCAGGGTTTGTGTTCGGTGAACATTTTACGCTGATCCAATGGCTCGGCGTTCTGGTGCTGCTCTCCGGGATTTTCGGGCTGGCGCTCTACAACCTGCGCACCATCACGGTCGGTCGCGAAACCATGGTGCCCGCCCTGATGCTCGCCGTGCTGACCGGCGCGTTCGTCGCGCTTTACACCACCTATGACGCCTATGGCATCCGCGCCACCGCCGATCCGTTCACCTTCCTCGCGTGGTTCTTCTTCCTCGACGGTCTTGTGATGCCGGTCGTGGCGTTTCTGCGCTACAAGAATATGGAATACAAACCCGACCTTGCCCCCTTGGCGATCAAGGGCTTTTTCGGCGGCATCGTGGCCTATTTCTCCTTCGGCTGTATCATGCTCGCCACCCGGCTCGACAACGTCGGCGAGGCCGCCGTGCTGCGGGAAACCTCGACCGTCTTTGCCGCCCTGATCGGCTGGATCGTGCTGGGCGAAAAGGTGGGGCCGAGAAGATTGTCCCTCATGGCCTTGATTGCGCTCGGCGCGGTCATAGTTGAGATGGGTGGCTAAGGGGAAACGCATGTCCGAGCATTCTGAAAAACAGATGAAACCCTGGATCAAACCGGCGCTGGAAATGGGGCCGATTCTTGCGTTTTTCGCGGGCTATATCGCGCTCAGGGATCATACGTTTATGATCGGGGGCGCAGAGTATTCCGGGTTTATCGTCATGACGGCGGTGTTCATCCCGCTTCTGGCGCTCTCGACGCTGGCGCTATGGAAGCTCACCGGCAAGCTGTCGGCGATGCAGGTCATGACGCTGGTGCTGGTCGTGGTGTTCGGCGGGCTGACCATCTGGCTCAATGACGAGCGCTTCTTTAAGATGAAGCCGACGATGATCTACATCATGTTCGGTGCCATTTTGGGCGTGGGGCTTTTGCGTTCGAAAAGCTATCTCTCGCTGGTTCTGGGCGAGGTCATGCCCTTGGACGCTGCGGGCTGGCGCAAGCTCGAATTCCGCATGATGCTGTTCTTCTTTGGGCTGGCCGTCGCGAACGAGGCGATCTGGCGCACGATGACCACGGACAGCTGGGTCAAGTTCAAGACCTTCGGCCTGCCCATCGCCATGCTTGCGTTTTTCATGAGCCAGTCAGGGCTTATGGCACGGCATTCGACCGAAGAGAAAGCCGCCGACAAGGATGCGGCGGAATAGGTCTCAGCTTCCGGTCAGCGTATAGGGCAGGTAAGCCACCGCCAGCGCCGCCTTGCCGGTGAGGCTCAGCCCGTCGATCAGAATATCCTGTCCGGGCGCACCGGACACGATGCGTTCGACCAGTTCTCCCGAAGAAATCATCGCCAGAAGCGCAGGCGAGCGCATCAGGGCCATATGGCCAAGCGGATCGCCCATCGGGGCATGGGAGGTGTCGATCACCAGCACGCCAAGGCTGCGCAGCTCTTCGATGTTCTCGGCCTCACCGACCCGTGGATGTCCTCCGGTCAGCACGGCGGAAATCTTGAGCGCCCGGTCCCGGCGCGAGGCGAAGACCACAAGATCGACATCATAGGGGCGCAGGTCCTGCATTTGACGGCGGAACAGATCGACGTCGATGTCGGGCTGCACCAGCGCCACGCCGATCAGGCGGGACAATGTCCTGCGGTCGCCTTGCAGGGCCAGCCGTTTGAGCGCCTCCATCGCCAGTAGCCCGCCCATGGAATGCGCGAGCAGCATGACATTCTCGGCGCGACTGCGGCTCAGCAGGCGCAGGGTTTCGGCCAGTGCGGTGCGGGCGTAGAGCACGGAATCGCGGTCGTAGGCATAGCGCGACAGTCGCCCGGCGGAGGGCCATGAGAACAACACCATGGGCTGGTCGAGCGCGAAATCTGTGGCGATCTGTGCCGCGCGGAACACCGCGCCGGGATAGGAGACGTTGTAGCCATGTACGAAGAGCACGACATTGCGCTCGCCTCGGGGCAGGGCGTCGAGCCGGGTATTGAGGCGGTCTAGAAACGCGCGCTCCGCATCGAAATGCGTGCTTTCGGTGACGAAGAACTCGCGCTTGGGATCGAGCCGGGTTTTCGGGAAGGAAAACTCACCCGGTTTACGCTCCTCCGGGACGGAAATCCCATAGTCGCAATAGAACATCTTGTCAGATCGCAGACTGTCGAACTCGAGGCCTTGCGTGGCGGAGAACTGTCGGTTGGTCACCACCAAAAGCTCCCGCTTCCGGGCAACGGGGATTTCGGCAAGATCCGGCGGGATGGTCATTTTCGGGACGGAACACCCGCTCAAAGCGAGCGCGCTCATGCCCAGAACCATCTCCCGCCGGGTTAAAATCACTTTTGGGTCCCTTGGCCAAACAGCACCTTCTGCGCCTCTTTGTCATGCGCCGTCTCTGTGCGTTTCTCCGCAGCCAGAGCCCGTCCGCGCTGCACCGCAGGGCGCGAGGCGATGCGGGCGATCCAGCGTTTCAGATGCGGCTTGTCCTCAAGCGTCTGTTCCTGTTTTTCCCACAAAGAGGCCCAGGGCCAGATCGCCATATCGGCAATGGAATAGAAATCGCCCGCCACGAATTCCTCCTCCGCCAGCCGCCGGTCGAGCACGCCGTAGAGCCGGGCAACCTCGCTGCGATAGCGGGTCTTGGCATAGGGCAGGTCGTTCGGTGGCTCCATATTGGGCGCGTAGCTCAGGAAGTGATGCGCCTGACCGGCCATCGGGCCAAGTCCGCCCATCTGCCACATCAGCCATTGATCGACCACGGTGCGGTCACGTTCGCCGCCGCCATAGAACTTGTCATGCTTGCGCGCGAGATACTGGAGAATCGCCCCGCTTTCGAAAATCGAGATCGGTCGCCCGCCGGGACCTTCCGGGTCGACAATCGCAGGCATGCGGTTGTTCGGCGCAATTTTGAGGAATTCTGGGTCGAATTGCTCACCTTTGCCGATATTCACGAGTTTCACCTCATAGGGCAGGTCCATCTCTTCGAGCGCGATAGAGATTTTCCAGCCGTTCGGCGTCGGCCAGTAGTAAAGCGTGATGGGGGTTTCGATCATCTGTCTGGGGCCCGTGCAGTCATCCGGATATTGGATGCGCGTCAGGATGACGCTTTGCGCGAAAAGGACAAGGGCGAAGCGACAGATTCTTGCGCACGCCATCGTGATCGGGGCGGGGCCAAAGAGGGGGCCGGCTGCAATCCGTCCTGCAAAAGGGCCAGTGGCAGGCGTTCGGGCGCGCGCAGGGCGACGCGGTAGAGATCGAACAGCCCCTCGCGCAGATAGGGCGACCAATGGCACACGCGACGGTCGGGGGCGGGAACCGCATAGCCCAGCCGGGCGAGCGTCGCCCGTGCCTGCGCCTTGTCGATCGCCAGATCGCACCAATTACGGCGCAGCTCGCCAAGCCCGGCGCCGAGCGTACGCGACGCCCCGTGATCGGGACGAAGGGCCATCTCGACCATCAGGTCGTAGATCCGGTTCTCCCGTGAGGTGACGTTGAGAATCTCCACGGTGCGCCCGGCCTCGCTCTCAAGAGCATGAAGTGCTGCGGATCGGAACTCCGCCCCGGCTAGGAGGATCGCGCGCTGCACCGTGTCCGCAGGCAGGCGGGGCAGGGCGGAGAGGATCACCCGCGCGCCGAGCGAATGGCCGATGAGCTGCACGGGGCGGTCCATTTTCCAGATCAGCCGGGCCAAGGCCTCCCCTGTCTGCCGTGCCATGTCGTAAGCCTGCCAGATCGTGCCGCGCGCCTCCCATCCGAGCGCGATGCAGAGGCCCTCCTGCGCCGTCCCGGTGCCAAAGCCAAGCGCGCGCGGCCAGCTCAGCACCTTGCGCGAGTTGAGGCCGGGATCGAGAGCGAGGATATGATCGTGCGGGTCATGCGCCGCGATCTGTGGCGAGAACTTGTAGCCATGGATACAGATCACCACCGGCGCGCCTTTAGGTGTGGCGTCGAGCGCTTGGCGAAGCCGCACACGGGTCTCGGGCGGCAAAAAGGGACCTTCGGCGTTGATCTTCAAAAGGGGCATGGGACCCGCCTCTGATGGCTTTGCTCGCGCGCGAAGATGCGCGGGGAGTGTCACGATGCTGCGACAGGGCGGTGAATCTTTATTAACGGGGGCGGGCGCTGTTGACAGAATGTCGCAGGGTTTGTACCCCACGCCCCATGTGGCGATTTGTTCTCCGGATTGCGGGCCACGTTAAAAACACCGCTAAAGAGGTCAGGACGAGACACCGGGTTGGTCAGAACCCGCCGTGCCCCAGCCCTTGATCGAATGGGGATTAGGAATGGCGAAAGGGATCACAATGACCCAAAAAAACTGGAAAACCCGTACCAAACTTATTCACGATGGCATCCGCCGCTCACATTATGGCGAGGTTTCCGAGGCGCTGTTTCTGACGCAGGGCTTTGTCTACGAGACCGCCGAAGAGGCGGAAGCACGTTTTGTCTCTCCCGGCGACGACGAATTTATCTACGCCCGTTATGGCAATCCGACGACCCGGATGTTCGAGGACCGGATGGCCTCGATCGAGGGCTGCGAGGACGCGTTTGCGACCGCCTCCGGCATGGCCGCCGTCGCGGGCGCTTTGATGTCGATCCTCAAGGCGGGCGATCATTTGGTGTCCTCGAAGGCGCTGTTTGGCTCTTGCCTCTATATCGTCACCGAAGTGCTGCCGAAATTCGGCGTCGAGACCACGCTGGTCGATGGCAAGAACCTCGACGAATGGAAGGCGGCGATCCGGCCCGACACCAAAGCGGTGTTCTGCGAGAGCATTTCGAACCCGACGCTTGAGGTGATCGATCTCAAGGCCGTGTCCGAACTGGCTCATGCCGTCGGTGCGCTGGTGGTGGTGGACAACGCCATGTGCACGCCGATTTTTTCCTATGCCAAGGAAGCGGGCGCGGATCTGATCATCTATTCGACCACGAAACATGTGGACGGGCAGGGGCGGTGTCTGGGCGGCATCATTGCGGGCGACAAGGAGCTGATCCGTGGCCCGGTCGAGATGTATATCAAGCATACCGGCGGGGCGATTTCGCCCTTCAATGCCTGGATTCAGCTCAAATCCCTCGACACGCTCGATCTGCGTGTGCGGCAACAGGCGGCGACGGCGATGAAGCTTTGCGAGGCGCTTGACGGGCATCCTGCCTTGGCCTCCGTCCGCTACCCGTCCTACAAATCGCATCCGCAATACGAGCTGGCAAAATCGCAATCCGAAGCGGCTGGGACCGTGATCACCGTCGATCTCAAGGGCGGCAAGGAGGCGGCGTTCAAATTCCTCAACGCTTTGGAAGTCTTCACGCTTTCGAACAACTTTGCCGATGCGAAATCCATCGCGACCCACCCCTGCACCACCACGCATAAAAACGTGCCGGTGGAGAAACGTCCGGAGCTTGGGCTGACCGACGGGCTTGTGCGGCTGTCGATGGGGCTTGAGGACACGGACGACATCGTTGCGGACATCCTGAACGCGCTCGAGGCGGTTTAACCCAGAGGCAAATCTCCTTCGTATTGGTAAATCTCTGAGAACCTCCTATATGAGGGCCAACGGAAGGGGTTTGCGCATGAACATACAGACGAGCGATCTCGACAAGAACGACAGGGCCGCCGCTGAGGCGGCTTTGGCGACATTGCGTGACTGGGCGGTCAAGGCGACGCCGACCGAGGTGGCGGAGCTTGATCCGGCCATTGCGCGACTTTTGCCCGAAGCCGATGATTTTGCAAATTATCCAGCGTTGCGGCGGGCTTACCCGGAAGATTTCGAGGTGTCCGAGGCCTATAAAGAAGGCCTTCCGGACCTGCAAAACGGTCCGGAAAGTCTGATCAAAGGTGCAAAACGGCAAATCCAGCATGTCGGTATCTCGAATTTTCGCCTGCCGATCCGCTTCAAAACCCGCGACAGTTTGAACGGTGGGGGCGATCTGACGCTTGAAACCTCCGTCACCGGCACCGTGAGCCTTGAGGCGGAGAAGAAGGGCATCAACATGTCCCGGATCATGCGCTCGTTTTACAAACACGCGGAGCGGAGCTTTTCCTTCGATGTGATCGAAGCGGCGCTCAGGGATTACCAAAGCGATCTCGACAGTTTCGATGCCCGCATTCAGATGCGGTTTTCCTTTCCGGTGAAACGGCAATCCCTGCGCTCCGGTCTTGCGGGCTATCAGTATTACGACATCGCGCTGGAGCTGGTGGAGCAGGGCGGAAAAATGACAGAAATCATGCATCTGGACTATGTTTATAGCTCCACTTGCCCCTGTTCTCTTGAACTTTCCGAACATGCCCGCCGTACGCGGCATCAGCTTGCAACCCCGCATTCGCAGCGCTCCGTGGCGCGGATTTCGGTCGAGGTGAAGAACCAGCCGGACACGCTCTGGTTCGAGGATTTGATCGACCTGTGCCGCAAAGCGATCCCGACGGAGACGCAGGTGATGGTGAAGCGCGAGGACGAACAGGCCTTTGCCGAACTGAACGCCGCCAACCCGATTTTCGTCGAGGATGCGGCGCGGCTGTTCTCTGAAGCGCTGGAGAACGACCGGCGGATCGGGGACTTTCGGATCGTCGCGAGCCATCAGGAAAGCCTGCACTCTCACGATGCGGTGTCGGTGCTGACGGAGGGCGAGACCTTTGCCGCCCAAAGCCTCGATCCGAAGCTGTTTTCGACGCTGTTCCACGTCGGTTAAAACTGACGGATAAAGCTGTCGGATAAGCGTCGGACTTTTGTCGGACTTCCGTCGGGCAGGATCTGACCGCTGGACGTGGCGCTTGACCTTGGGGTAAGTGGGGGCATGGTTTTCGCACTGCTGCGTCCTCTCCTGCTTCTCGCGCTGTTGCTCGGGATCGTGGGGCCGAGATCTTCGGCCCTGCTGGCGGAGCTTGGCCTCATTCGCACACAGGTCATCGTGATCTGTACCGGCGACGGGCTTCAGACCATTACGCTCGATGCGGATGGCAATCCGATCGAGCATAAAGATGCCAAGTCACAGCCCTGTCCGCTGGCCAATATGGCGCCGGTGGTGACGGGGATGGAACTGGCCGATCCCTATCTTGCGGCGCACGATCTGGCGGATTACCCGAAGCCCGACGAGGTGCCGGGCCGTGCTGCGCCCTATGTCCAGCGGTTTCCGCGCGCGCCGCCGGTCTCGATGATCCTTTCCTGACCTCTACCAGAGACATCATCAAAACAATTCCGACCTGAGCCGGGCCGCACCATGCTGTGCTGCGCGCCCGTCAGGCCATGAAAGGACGTGAGACCATGGTCGCACTCGATCAATCACCTGCGCCGCAAGAGACGCAGGACACGGCAGGCAATGCCGCCAAATTCTATCGCGCCGCGTGGCGCTGGCATTTCTATGCCGGGCTTTATGTCATCCCGTTTCTCATCATGCTGGCCCTCACCGGGCTTGGCATCATGTGGAGTTCCGTCATCGAGGGGCGCGACGGGGAATATATCTATATCACCCCCGCAGAAGGCAGCGCAGAGATAACCGCGCCAGAGAGCACTGCGCCAAAGATTACTGTGCCGGTGTCGATGCAGGCCGAGGCGGCGTTGGCGGCTGTGCCGGGGGGGAACCTTCTCGAATATATCGCGCCGGTGAAGAGTGACACGGTGGCGCTGTTCCGCATCGACACCGATCACGGTCAGATCATGGCGGCGGTGAACCCGTTCACGGCGGAGGTGGTCGAGACCTTCCCGCGCCGCGAAGGGTGGTATCAGTTTTTCGAAAATATCCATGGCGAGCTGATGATCGGCACGCTGGGCGACCGGCTGATCGAGATCGCGGCCTCTTTGGGGATCATTCTCATCGTCACCGGGGTTTATCTCTGGTGGCCGCGGGGCGGTGGGCTCCGCACCGCTCTGATCCCGAATCTGAAGGCCCGTGGTCGGGCGCTTTGGAAAACGCTGCATGCCACTGTCGGGATCTGGATGTCGGTGTTTCTGACCTTTTTCCTGCTCTCCGGTCTGGCCTGGTCCGGTATCTGGGGGGACCGTCTGACGCAGGCGTGGTCCACGTTCCCGGCGGAGAAATGGGGCGCGCCGCTGTCCGACAAGACCCATGGCGATCTGAACCCCGGTTACAAGTTGATGCCATGGGCCTTGGAGCAGACGCCGCTTCCGGCGTCGGGGTCCTTGGCGGGGGCTGACGGGATCACCGAAGGTCTTCCGGTGACGTTTGACACGGTGGACGCCTATGCGCGGGCGCTGGGGTTCGATCATCGCTATCGCTTGGCTTTCCCGCAGTCGGATACGGGCGTTTGGACGATGACGCGCGACTCGATGAGCCTTGATAGCACCGACCCGTTGTCGGATCGGACGCTGCATCTCGACCAATACAGCGGCAAGATTCTCGCCGATGTGCAGTTCGCGGAGTATTCCGTGCCGGGCAAGGCGATGGCCGTGGGCATGGCGCTTCACATGGGGACCGCTGGCTGGTGGTCGATTGTGTTCAACACGGTTTACTGCCTGTTGGTTGTCTTTCTCTGTGTCTCGGGGGCGGTGATGTGGTGGAAACGCCGTCCCGCGGGCAGCCTGCGCATCGCGCCGCCGCCAATGCCCCAAAACATGCCGCTCTGGAAGGGGGCTGTGGCGCTTGGGTTGCTGCTGTGTTTTGCCTTTCCGATGGCGGGGCTGACGCTTTTGGCGGTGTTGTTGCTCGATTGGCTGGTGGTCAGCCGGGTGCCGGTTTTGAAACGAGCGCTTTTGTAAGGCGATCTTGCGCATGGCCGGTGTGGGATGCCCCGGCCATGCGCGGCTTTTCTGCGCTTGACTTGCCCGTCGTGCGCGGCCAAGCCTTGGCCCCATGACGGATTTGAGGCCAGTCGGATATGTGATCGGAACGCTCGTCGGCCTCCTCGGGCTGACGATGGCGATTCCCATGGCGGTGGACCTTTTGACGGGGTCGGGCGAATGGGACGTGTTCTTTAAATCCGGGGTGATCACTTTCGTGGTCGGCGCGGCTTTGGCGCTTGCCACCCAGAACGGTCAGCAACAGGGCCTGTCGATCCGGCAGATGTTTCTTTTGACCACGCTGATCTGGCTGATCCTGCCGCTGTTCGGGGGGCTTCCCTTCATTCTGGGCGCGACCGAGGCCAATCTGACCGATGCGTTTTTCGAGGCGATGTCGGGGGTGACCACCACCGGAGCCACGGTGTTCACGGGGCTCGACGATCTGCCCGCGGGCATTCTTTTGTGGCGTTCGATGCTGCAATGGTTCGGCGGTGTCGGGATCATCGTCGTGGCCATGGTGTTTCTGCCGGAACTCAAGGTGGGCGGCATGCAGGTGTTTCGCACCGAGGCCTTTGACACGGATGGCAAGGTTCTGCCGCGCGCGGGTGAGATCGCGGCGCGTATCTCGGTGATCTATATTGCCCTGACGGTGGCCTGTTTCCTTGCCTATCTCCTTGTGGGCATGAACATTTTCGATGCGTTGAACCATGCGCTCACGACCTTGTCCACGGGCGGGTTTTCGACACGGGACGCGTCTTTCGGGGCGTTCCAAGGCCCTGCGGAATATGTCTCTTCCGTCTTCATGATCCTCGCCTCACTGCCCTTTGTGCGCTATGTGCAGCTTCTGGCCGGGACCGCGCGACCGATGTGGCGGGACACGCAGATCCATGCCTATCTGATCATCATTTTCGGGCTGGCGATTGTCTTTTCCATCTATCGGCTGATCGTGAATCAGGATCATTTCGAACATTCCTTTCGCGAAGGCCTGTTCAATGTCACCTCGATCATTTCGGGCACGGGGTTTGCCTCGACGGATTATCAGCTCTGGGGGGCGTTTCCGGCGGTGGCGTTTTTCTTCATCGGTCTGATCGGCGGCTGCGCGGGGTCGACCGCCTGTTCGGTCAAGATTTTTCGCTATCAGCTTTTGTGGGCCTCGATGCGGGCGCAAATCCGCAAGATCCACAGCCCCAACGGTGTCTTTACGCCCCGCTACCAAGGGCATCCGGTGACCGAAGACGTGCTGTCCTCTGTCATGGCGTTCTTTTCGTTTTTCATCGTGACGCTGGGTGTGACTTCGGTGCTTCTGGCGGCGACCGGGCTCGATTTCATCACCGCGATCTCGGGGGCTGCGACGGCCTTGGCCTGTGTCGGGCCGGGGTTGGGGGACATCATCGGCCCGGCGGGCAATTTCGCGACGCTCAACGATCCGGCGAAATGGATTTTGGCCATCGCCATGCTGATCGGGCGGCTCGAGGTCATGTCGGTTTTCGCCCTTTTCACGATCCGGTTCTGGCGGGCATAATCCGTTCAACCGCGCGTTGAAAGGGATGGCCATGGGGGACGACAGTGATCCGCATGTGATGAGCTTCTACCGGGTGCGGCAGGCGCTGGGCGTGATCGCCTTGTTTCTGCCGGTCGTGCTGATCGTCGGAGGCATGGGGCTCGAACATGCTTTGCGCGACAGCGTGTCGAATTTCTTCTTTTCGCCTCTGCGCGAGGTGTTCACCGGATCGCTCGCCGCCATTGGCGTGTTCCTGATCACCTACAAGGGCTATCCGCGCCGCTCGGACGAGACCTTCTCCGATCAGGTGCTGGCCTCGGTTGCGGGGATTTCCGCATTGCTCGTGGCCTTCTTCCCATCGCTGGCCGATTGCATCCCGCCGGAGGGCATGGCGCAATGTACGCCGCCGGAGGAAACGGTGACACAAAAGCTGATCGGCGTCGGCGGGTCCTCCTGGGTGCATAACATCGCGGCGCTGGTGTTTTTCCTCTGCCTCGTCGTGTTTTGCCTCGTGCAATTCCCCAAGACCGAAAGCCGTGTGCGTCCCTATATCTACAAGGCCTGCGGCTATGGCATTCTCGTGGCTCTGGCGGGGATCGCCGGGGCTTTTGCCATGGCGCGCTGGGGCGGGGCGGAGGCGTTTGTCGCGGCACACAATCTGGTGTTCTGGGGCGAGGCCGTGGGGATCTGGATCTTTGCGCTCGCATGGCTGACCAAGGGCAAGGCGGATCAGGCGGCGCTTGCGATGCTTCGGCGCGCGATCGCCCAGGAAAAATAAAGCCCCGCGGAACGGGGCTTTATCAGGATTGTTTGAAAGGCTCAGTTCCAGCAGCTTACCAGAACCGTGAGGTCCCGCCCGATGCGCACCAGATCTGCGTCGGAGGTGGCGCTGTCGGAGGCCGAGACGGTGACGCCATGGCCCGACAGGAAGCCCGCAATCTTTTCCATGTCATAGGCAAAGGCGACATCCTCGGGCAGGCTGCGGGCCTGGGCCTCCGGGATGGCGTCTTTGGCCGCGAGCATGCCGATGACAGCCCCGGAAGAGTTCAAAAGCGGGCCGCCCGCCTCGCCCGGAAGCGTGGTCATCGCCAGACGCAAAAGGTCCTCTTCGCCCGACAGGCCCTTGTGCTCGGCCATGAGGCCATAATTGAGCGTCGGCGCATCGAGACGACCGGCATAGGCATAGCCCGACACGGAGACCTCGGACTGAAGACGCGGCAGCTGGCTGTCGAATTTGGCGACGCTCAGGGGGGCTAGGGCTTCGACCGGGGTCAAAAGTGCCATGCCGTCCTCGGTCGCGGTGACAGTGGCCTCATAGCCGTCGTCGATGGTGATCTTGGCACAGGAGGCGACGAGATCGGCGGAGGTGAGAACCGCGCCTTTGTCATCGACATAAAAGCCGGAGCCGGCCTTTTCGGGGCGGCGAATGTCGAGCCCGGCCAGAAGGTCGATGTCCTGCGCGGCCCCTTCGCCGTAAGCGTCGGGCAACACACCGTCGAGCGTCGCAAAGGTCGATTGCATCGCGTCGAGGGCCATCTGATGGCGGGTTTCGTCATCCGTGGTCTTCGGCGTCGGCCAGATCAGGGTCCACCCCTTCACCGCGCCGTTCACCAGACGCGCCTCCGTGTGGGAGGTGATGTTTGAATTCGTGCCGGTCAGCGAAAAGGATTTGCTGTCGCGGGTGCGCGGGCCGTCCATCGGCACAATCTCAAGCGTCTGCATGATTTCGTAAAGCCCGCCCAAGGTGGCCTCGTCGCCGGTTTGCGAGATCAGCATGACCTGAACGCCGGAGCCGTCCTTGGATTTGTATTTCGCGAAGGGCGGCGCGTAGGCGTCGAATTCCACAAGCCCCAGCGGCAGGGAGATCGTCACCCCCGCCACCTCATCGGCCACGGGCGCCATGCCGAGGCTGTCGATCACAGCCTGATAGGCCCCGAGCGCTTCGGCACGTTGCTGCGTGGTCAGCACGCCGGTGATGTCATAGCCCTTGAGCGCCTGCCAGTCGGACATGGCGCGGCGGGTGCCGGGGCCAAAGGCGCCGTCGATCCCGGAACTGTAAACGCCCGCGAATTTCAGCGCGGTCTGAAGCGCCTCGCGATCCGCCTGCGTGAGCGCGCGCTCGGAGGCGCGGGCTTCGGCGGGGGTCTCATCGGGGAGAATGGACGGAATGTCCTCGACCGGCATCGCGGCCTCGGTCTCAGCCGGTGCGGCAGCCTCCGGCGCAATCGCGGCGGGGAGCGTCGACACCGTTGCGCCCACGGGCCAGAACGGCTGGCGATACTGGGTGCCGTCGGTCAGGTAGCTGTCGCCGGGGATCATGCCCTGCGCGCGAAGCGTCAGGCGGGCGGCTTCGGCCTCGGCCTCGGTGGCGTAGGGGCCGAGCGCGATGGCGTTCCAGCGCCCCGGAAGCTCGAAACCGACCACATTCGGCAGGCGACCGGCATAGCCGCGCGCGGCCTCGGTGGCCTCGGTCAGGGAGGGTTGCGCTTCGATCTGAATCCATTGTTCGGCATGGAGCGCGGTGGAAAGCAGCAACGTTGCAGCGAGCCCCAGCGGGGCAACGGCGAGAGACCTTTTCATGAAAACCCTTTACATGTCCTGCAGGCCATTCGGCCCTTATATTGTGGCTTAAGAAAACAGGTTTGGCGGTGAGGTCAACATGCTGTGGGGGGGCAAGGGGGCAAATGGCGGGCATGTGATGTAAAACTGCCGGGAAATCGGCACCGAGAGCCTTGCGCGGCCCGCCTTGTCATTGACGCCCCCGCCGGGCCTCGCTAGGGATGTGCCCGCGTTTGACCATCAGAATTGGCGAAAGACCCCATGTCCCAGTCCCCCTCCGAGAATGTCGAAAAACCGCGCTCGTTTCAGGAGATCATCCTGCGGCTCCAGAGCTATTGGGCGTCGCGAGGTTGCGCGATTTTGCAGCCCTATGACATGGAAGTGGGCGCGGGGACCTTTCACCCGGCCACGACGCTGCGCTCTTTGGGGTCGACCGCATGGGCTGCGGCCTATGTTCAGCCGTCCCGCCGTCCGACCGACGGGCGCTATGGCGAGAACCCGAACCGTTTGCAGCATTACTATCAGTATCAGGTGCTGATCAAACCGTCGCCGCCGGATTTGCAGGACCTCTATCTCGGGTCCTTGAAAGCCATCGGCATCGACACCGATCTGCATGATATCCGTTTCGTGGAAGACGACTGGGAAAGCCCGACGCTGGGCGCGTGGGGGCTTGGCTGGGAGGTCTGGTGCGACGGCATGGAAGTGTCGCAGTTCACCTATTTCCAACAGGTCGGCGGACATGATTGCAAACCGGTTTCGGGCGAGCTGACCTATGGTCTGGAACGTCTGGCGATGTACGTTCTCGGCATCGACCATGTGATGAACATGCCGTTCAACGATCCGCAATCGCCGATCCCGCTGACCTATGGCGATGTGTTCAAGCAGACCGAGGAAGAATATTCCCGGCACAATTTCGATGCCGCCAACACCGAGATGTTGCTCAAACATTTCGAAGAGGCGGAGGCCGAGTGCCATGCGCTTTTGGCGAACCCTGCCGAAGACCCGAAAACCGGCAAGCGCATCATCATGGTGCATCCGGCCTATGACCAATGCATCAAGGCCTCGCATCTCTTCAACCTGCTCGATGCGCGGGGCGTGATCTCCGTCACCGAACGCCAGGCCTATATCGGGCGGGTGCGCGCGCTGGCCAAGGCCTGTGCCGATGCGTTTGTACAAACGACGGCGGGCGGTTGGACCCCCGAGGTCGAGACCGCATGAATGGCAAGCTGATCGCAGGGTTTATCGTGGTGCTCGCACTCGTGTTCGGAGCGGGCCTGTATTACACGCAGGTCTATGCCTATTACGACCGGCTGGAAGCTTCGGCTACCGCCGCCGCGATCCATGCGACCAGTTTTGCAGGCCTCTCTGAGGACATCCTCGCCGAGAATTTCGAGGGCATCGACGCGGACACCTCGCCGCTCAAGTTCCGGGCCTGTTTCACCACGCCGCTTTCCGTGGCGATGATGACCGAGACGTTTCGGCCCTACGACCGCCCGTCGCCGCTGATCGCGCCCTCGTGGTTTTCGTGTTTCGACGCGAAACGCATCGGGGCCGATCTCGAGGCGGGGCGTGCCGTCGCCTTTATGGGCGAAGAGAATATCACCTATGGCTTCGACCGTGTGATTGCCGTCTACCCGGACGGTCACGGCTATGCCTGGACCCAAGCTAACCGTTGCGGGGAGGCCGTGTTCGACGGCAAACCCGCGCCTGCGGGCTGTCCGCCCGCCCCTGAAGGAAACTGACCCATGGCTGACTTGCTGATCGAGCTTTTCTCCGACGAAATCCCGGCCCGGATGCAGAAACGTGCGTCCGAGGACCTGAAATCTCTGGTGACGAACGGTCTTGTCGAGGCCGGTTTGACCTATGCCTCGGCGGGCGCGTTTGCGACACCGCGCCGTCTGGCCCTGTCGATCGAGGGGCTTCTGGACGCCTCTCCGACCACGGTCGAGGAGCGCAAAGGCCCACGGGTCGATGCGCCCGAGAAAGCGCTCGAAGGCTTCCTGCGCGGGGCAGGTGTGACGAAAGATGATCTCGAGATCCGCGACGAGAAAAAGGGTCAGGTCTATTTCGCCAAGATCACCCGCCCTGGCCGTCCGGCAGCCGAGATCGTGGCCGAGGTGCTCGAGGCCACGGTGCGCAATTTCCCTTGGCCGAAATCCATGCGCTGGGGCGCCGGGAGCCTGAAATGGGTGCGTCCGCTGCATTCGATTGTCTGTCTGATGAGCCGGGAAGACGGCGCCGAAGTGGTGCCGCTCGACATCGACGGGATCGTGTCCGGCAACACCGTCTGGGGGCATCGTTTCATGTCCGCAGGCAGCTTCAAGGTGACGTCTTTCGACGATTACGCTGCCAAGCTGAAACAGAATTTTGTCGTGCTCGATCCGCAAGAGCGCGCCGATCATATTTGGCACGACGCCACCAACCAAGCCTTTGCGCAGGGGCTGGAGGTCGTTGACGACAAAGGGCTTTTGTCAGAGGTGGCCGGTCTGGTCGAATGGCCTGTCGTGCTGATGGGCGAGATTGGCGAGGACTTCCTCGGCCTGCCGCCGGAGGTTTTGCAGACCAGTATGCGCGAGCACCAGAAATTCTTCTCCGTGAAAAACCCGAAAACGGGCCGGATCGAAAAATTCGTCACCGTGGCGAACCGCGAGACCGCCGACAATGGCGCGACGATTTTGGCCGGGAACCAAAAAGTGCTCTCCGCGCGTCTGTCGGATGCGAAATTCTTCTGGGAAAACGATGTGCGCACGGTCGAGCGCGCAGGCATGGAAGCCATGTCCGCGCCCTTGGCCCATGTGACGTTCCACAACAAACTCGGCTCGCAAGGCGCGCGCATCGCCCGCATCGCCGCTTTGGCGTCTGACATCGCACCCATCGTCGGGGCCGAGGCCGGGGAGGCAGCAACGGCCGCGAAAGTCGCCAAGGCCGACCTGTCCTCCGAGATGGTCTATGAATTCCCGGAACTGCAAGGCATCATGGGCCGCTATTATGCCAAGATCGCCGGCCTGTCCGATGCCGTGGCCGATGCCTGCCGCGATCACTATTCGCCGCTGGGCCCCTCCGACGATGTGCCGACCGATCCGGTGTCCGTCTCTGTGGCGCTGGCCGACAAGCTCGACACGCTCACCGGCTTCTGGGCCATCGACGAGAAACCCACCGGCTCGAAAGACCCGTTTGCGCTGCGCCGGGCGGCGCTTGGGGTGATCCGGTTGCTGGTAGAAAATCAAATTAGGTGCAATCTCATTGAATTTGTTATGCTTGCAAATCGAAAACGCACGAATTTGAAGTCCTTTGAAATGCTTGCAGCATCTTTGGAATTTTCAGATCAGCAAAAGAAGCAGCGCCTTCTTGACGCATATGTAAATGATGAGCTGGCCGAGGTTGAATGGGAATTGCGTGAGGAAGAAGCCAAGGTTTTGGTTGAACTTAGTGAGACAGGCAAAGGCTGGTTGCCTGCCAACCAAGAAGTGCTTGATTGGTCTAAGTCTGTAGCGCAGGATCTCCTCTCCTTCTTCCACGACCGTCTGAAAGTCTTCCTCAAAGATGAGGGTATTCGCCACGATGTGATCGACGCCTGTCTGGCGATGCCGGGCAATGACGACATCACGCTGCTGGTCAAACGCGCCCGTGCGTTGCAGGCGATGCTCGACACCGAAAATGGCACCAACCTCATTCAAGGTTTCAAACGCGCCAACAACATCCTGACGCAGGCCGAAGAAAAAGACGGTGTCGAATATTCCTTTGGCCCGGATGTGAAATTTGCCGAAACGGATGAGGAAAAAGCGCTGTTCGCCGCTTTGGACACCGCCTCGGCGGCGATCAAACCGGCCATGCAGGCCGAAGATTTCACCGCAGCGATGTCCGCCATGGCCGATATGCGGCCTGCTGTGGATGCGTTCTTCGAGGCGGTGCAGATCAACACCGACAACGAGATCGTGCGGCGCAACCGTCTCAATCTTTTGGGCCGCATCCGCGAAATTTGCCTGTCGGTCGCCGATCTGACGCGGATCGAGAGCTGATCTTCCCGAGTGGCTGGCCCGTTGTCGTGTTAACCTTACGGCAACGGTTTCTCGCCAATTCTGAGGGCCGTTAAGGTTAACGGTTGCGCTCACGTCCCGATGCGGCGTAGCGTGCCGTCAAAGGGAGGTGCCGCAGTGCAGCAAGAGAGCGACATCCTCGGGTTCACCCGCATTCGCCGCGTCGCTCCGATCGCGGTCAATACCCATGGCGGGCGGGCGAAATGTCTGCAACGCCTCATCCGCCTCGACCTTCCCGTGCCGGAAACCGTCGCCCTGTCCTTCGATGCGGTGCATCGTCTGGCGGAGGGGCAAGCCTTTGATATGAAGTCGCTTTTGCGCGTGTTTGGCGATGCGCCCTTGTTGTCCGTGCGGCCCTCGTCTGAGGACCCCGACTGGGGCGGCCCCGGGGCGATCCTCAATATCGGTCTGAATGACGCCCGGCATGCGGAGCTCACGGTGAGCCACGGGGCGGAGGCGGCAGATGCGCTGTATCTTCGGTTTGTGCAGGCGTTTGCCGTACATGTCGAACGTCTCGACCCGGAACTTTTCGAATTCGACACATCGGTTCCGGTGCACGAGGCGCTGAAATCGGCGCTCGCGGCGCATGAGGACGAAACCGGCGATCCGTTTCCGCAAGACCCGGCGCACCAGCTCGGTCAGGTGCTGCGCTCTATGGCGCGCGCCTGGGAGGGGACGACTGCGCGGCTATTGCGTCAGGCGAAAGGCGCGCCCGCCGATGCCGGGCTCGGTCTGATCGTGCAGAGCATGGCGCTTGGCCTTGGACCGGGGGAGAGCGGTGCGGGCGTGGTGCAACTTGTCGACGAGCAGACCGGCGCCCCCGTGATCAAAGGCCGTTATCTGCGTCAGGCACAGGGCCGTGCGGCGCTCAATAAAGGCGCCAGCGGCGTGTTGTACCTGTCCAAGGATGAGCGCGGCGTTTCTCTTGAGAAAGAACAACCCGCGTTGTTCGCCAAACTCGTGGACATGACCCGGCTGTGCCGGGTGCGCCTGCGCGAGGAGATGCAGGTCGAGTTCACCATTTCCGAGGGCAAACTCTTTATCCTCGATGCGGTGCGCGTGCCGCGGTCGTCGCGGGCCGCTTTGCGCATTGCCGTGCAACTGGCCGAAGACGGGATCATTCCGCGCGAGGAGGCGATCCTGCGGATTCCCGCGCGCTCGCTCACCGAATTGCTGCACCAGCAGGTCGACCCCACGGACAGCCGCGATGTGTTGGCCAAGGGCATTGCCGCTTCGCCGGGGGGGGCGGTCGGGCGGATCGTGTTCAACTCCACCGTCGCGCAGAGCTATGAGTCCCGCGGCGAGCCCTGTATCCTCGTGCGGCGCGAAACCACGCCGGAGGACATTCGCGGCATGCATTCCTCGGTCGGGATTCTGACAGAGCGCGGCGGTGTGACCTCGCACGCGGCGGTGATCGCGCGTGGCATCGGCATGCCTTGTGTCGTGGGGGCCTCGATCCGGATCAATTCCCGCGAACGGACGCTGACGCTCGAGGACGGGCGCAAGCTCGAAGAGGGCGATGTGATGACGCTCGACGGGTCTGCGGGCGAAGCGTTGATGGGTGCGGTGCGTCTTTTGCCGCCGGTCAAGGACCATTGGTATCTTCAGCTCATGGAATGGGCGGATGGTATCCGTGACATCGGAGTGCGGGCCAATGCCGATACGCCTTCGGACGCCGCCGTCGCGCGCAATTTCAAGGCCCAGGGCATCGGGCTTTGCCGCACCGAGCATATGTTCTTCGAGGGGGATCGTCTGACCGTGATGCGGGAGATGATCTTTGCCGCGAAGCACGAGGATCGGGCCGAAGCGATCGCGCGGCTCTTGCCGATGCAACGATCTGACTTCATTGAACTTTTTCGCATCATGGAAGGTTTGCCGGTCTGCATTCGCCTGTTCGATCCACCGCTCCACGAGTTTCTGCCCTCCGACAGGGAAGGGGCCAAGGAGCTGGCCGAGGCGCTCGATCTGCCGCTCTCCGATGTGACCCGCCGGATCGAATGGCTGTCGGAATTCAACCCGATGCTGGGGATGCGGGGGGTCCGTCTGGGGATCACTTTCCCCGAGATTTACGAAATGCAGGCCCGCGCGATTTTCGAGGCGACGATTGAGGCCAGCAAACATGGCGCGCCCATCGTGCCGGAGATCATGATCCCGCTGGTCTCCGCCAAGCGCGAGGTGGAGCTCGTGAAGACCCAGATCGACGGGGTGGCCGCCGCTGTGCGCAACGAGACCGGGGCAGAGTTCACCTATCGCCTCGGGGTCATGGTCGAAACGCCACGCGCCGCGTTGCGGGCGGGTGACATCGCCCAGAACGCCGCCTTCCTGTCTTTTGGCACCAACGATCTGACGCAAATGGCCTACGGCTTGTCGCGTGACGATGCCGGACGCTTCATGAACGCCTATGTGCAACAGGGCGTGTTTCCCGAGGACCCCTTCCACACACTCGATTTCGAGGGTGTCGGCGAGCTGTTGAAAATCGGTGCGGAGCGGGGGCGCAAGGTGCGTCCGGAGTTGACCGTGGCGGTTTGCGGCGAACATGGCGGCAACCCCGAATCAATCGCTTTTTGCCGGGCGGCGGGCTTCGATTACGTCTCCTGTTCGCCCTTCCGGGTGCCCGTGGCACGCCTTGCTGCGGCGCAGCTTGTCGCCGCAGATGCAAAATGATCACAGTTTTTTGACAAGGCGCTGAAAATAAAGGCGAAGCCCCGCCTATTTTTGTCGAAGCGATGGCCGATTTTCGCCTTTGACTTGACGCTCTGGAAACCGCTCTGGACACCCCGGGGTAGACCTTTGAGCGTTTTCCCCCTATGTCCGCCCCTCGAAACCACCCGTGAGGCCCCGCTTTCGGGGCGCAATGGAGGGATAACCCTTATGAACTTCTCAGCTCGGCTCAAAGCGTTCGCGCTTCTGGCCTCGCTCGGTTTTTGCGCGCTGACTGGTGCTGCGCAGGCCGAGGTGACGGTGAGCCACTCGAACGATCCGAACCCTGTGCTCGGCATGGAACTGAACGCGCTTCTCGATCAGGAGCGTGACGGTCTTGAGACGGCGGGTACGGACGCGATTCAGCGGCTCCTGCAAAGTTTCAAGCCGAAATCCTCTGCCCCCGCGATCAGCTACACAGAGGCCTTCCTCGACAGCCGACCGGTCGCAACCGGGGACACCGAATGGCAATGTCTCTCCGAGGCGCTTTATTTCGAGGCGCGCGGTGAAAGCGTCAAAGGCCAGTTCGCCGTGGCCGAGGTGATCCTCAACCGCGTGTCCTCGCCGGCTTTTCCGAACTCGGTTTGCGGTGTGATCCATCAGGGCACCGGCAAGAAATACCAATGCCAGTTCACCTATACCTGTGACGGCTATTCCGACGTGATCCGCGAAAAAGCCGCCTATGAGCAGGTCGGCAAGATCGCCCGTCTGATGCTCGACGGCGCGCCGCGCACGCTCACTCAGGGCGCGACCCATTACCATACCCGCGCGGTGAACCCGCGTTGGGCGCGCAGCTTTGCCAAAACAGCGCAGATCGGTGTTCACATGTTCTATCGGATGCCGCAGGCGTAACGCATGAACTCACGGAATTGTTTCAGGCCCCGCCGGTAAAACGGCGGGGTTTTGCCGTTCGCCCCCCCGGTTCCGACATCGGGCATTTCGGTCTTGGCCCGGCGTGTTCAAAGCTGTAGCAAAGGCCAAAGCTTCAAAAAAGGGACCGTCAATGTCCGAAATTCGACAGGCTTTCGAGCACCCCGAGGCCCGTGCTCTGGCCACATCCGATGCCGCTCCGCTGGATCGTATTTCGCTCCGCGACCATGTGGTCGATGTGGAGATCGGCGCGTTTCAGGCCGAACGCGGGGTGCGCCAGCGCGTGTCCTTCAATATCGTGGTGGAACTGACACCGGTCACCGGGCCGATCGACGACGACGTCGACCGGATACTGTCCTATGACCGGTTGACGGAGGCGATCCATACGGAGCTTGCCGCCGAGCGCCTGAACCTCTTGGAAACCCTCGCCGAGCGCATTGCCGAGCGTATTCTGACCGAACCGCGCGCCTTTCGCGTCTTCGTTCGGGTCGAAAAGCTCGACCGCGGCCCCGGTGCTCTGGGTGTCGAGATTGTGCGCAGCGCCGATCAGATCGGGCGCGCCGTGGCGATGGACGCCCCGGTGCCGCATCCGCTGATCGTGCATCTCGGACCGGAGGCTTTGGCGAGTGCGCAGCTCACCGCATGGATCGATGCGCTCGAGGCCGATCCGCGTCCGGTGATCCTGACCGTGGGGCTGCCCGGGGGCGACTGGCCGAAAGCGGCGCATAAGGCGGCGCAGCGACGGATCGACCTTTTGGCGATGGAACAGAATGCCTGGGTTCTGGCCGGGCGCGATGCGCGATGCGTGGTGCGCGCCACCCGCACGGAACTCGATTGGGCGATGAAACACGATCAGATCTCGGTCTGGGCGCCGTCGAAAATGGTGCTCGATGCGGTGCATGGGCCGAAAGGTGGTATCGGGGAGATGGTCGCATGGCTGGCGCAAGAGTTGTCGGCGACTAAGGTGGTGAGCCTTGGACCCCTTGAGATCGAGGGCGTGGAGATCCGCGATCCCGACGCGGACGTGGAGCTGTCCTGAGATGGCGCAAGCCTGGTACGACCGCCCGATTCCGAGCTGCGATCCGGCGAGACCCGAAGGTGCTTTGACACTGGCGGGGGGCTGGTGCTGGTTCAGCCATGTCGAACGGTTGCGCCGGGACGCTCTGCCGGAGATTCTGCCGGTGTCCGAGCTGTCGGACGAGGCCCGTTCGCGCCTCACCGCCCCGCGGGTTCCGCTGGCCGGGCTCGATCTGGGCGTGCCTTCGGTGATGAGCATTCTCAACGTCACGCCCGACAGTTTTTCCGATGGCGGCAAGTTCAACCGTCCCGAGGCGGCTTTGGCGCAAGTGCAGGAGATGATTTCGGCAGGCGTCGAGATCATCGACATCGGCGGCGAAAGCACCCGGCCCGGCGCGGATTACGTTCCGGTTGAGGAGGAGGTTGCCCGCACCGCCCCGGTGATTGAGGCGATCCGGGCGCAAAGCGCTGTGCCGATCTCCATCGATACGCGAAAAGCCCCCGTGGCCGGGGCGGCTTTGAAAGCTGGCGCGAGCCTTGTGAATGACGTCTACGCCTTTACCCACGACCCCGATCTGGCGCGGATCACGGCGGAGGCGGGGGCGCCAGTCTGCCTGATGCATGCGCAGGGCGATCCCGAAGTGATGCAGGACGCGCCGCAGTACGACAACGTCTTGCTCGACGTCTACGATTTCCTTGAGGCCCGCATCCGTGTGGCCGAGGCGGCGGGCATCCCGCGCGGGCAGATCCTCGTCGATCCGGGCATCGGTTTCGGTAAGACGGTGGCGCATAATCTGGCGCTTCTGGAACGCATTTCGCTGTTCCATGGTCTGGGTTGCGGCATCCTTTTGGGCGTCTCGCGCAAAGGATTTATCGGCAAGATCGGCAAGGTTCCCGCGGCCCAAGATCGCGCGCCGGGGACGATTGCGGTGACGCTCTCGGCCCTCGGGCAGGGCGTTCAGATCCATCGGGTGCATGATTTTAAAGAGACGAAACAGGCGCTTGCCCTTTGGCAGGCGGCGACAGGGACGGGGGGAAGCCATGACGCGTAAATTCTTTGGCACGGATGGGGTGCGCGGGCGCGCCAACAGCCATCCGATGACCGCCGAAATGGCGCTGAAACTCGGGGCCGCTGCCGGGCGTTATTTCCGCCGGGGCAGCGGGCGTGAGCATCGGGTGGTGATCGGCAAGGACACGCGTCTGTCGGGCTATATGTTCGAAACCGCGATGACGGCGGGGTTCACCTCGACGGGCATGAACGTGTTCCTGCTCGGGCCGGTGCCGACGCCTGCGGTCGGGATGCTGACCACCTCGATGCGCGCGGATGTGGGCGTGATGATTTCCGCCTCGCACAACCCGGCCGAGGACAATGGCATCAAGTTTTTCGGCCCCGACGGGTTCAAGCTTTCGGACGAGGCGGAAAGCGAGATCGAGCGGCTGATGGAAGAGGGCGTCGAACCGGCGCAGGCCGACAATATCGGGCGGGCCAAACGCATCGACGACGGGCGGTTCCGCTATAACGAGCGGGTGAAATCGACCCTGCCGCGCGGCATGAGCCTTCAGGGGCTGAAAGTGGTGATCGACTGTGCCCATGGCGCGGCTTATCGCACCGCGCCGGAGGTGCTTTGGGAACTGGGGGCGGAGGTGATCCCCGTCGGCACCGCACCGAATGGCAAGAATATCAACGATCATTGCGGCTCGACCTATGTGCAGACCGCCGCCGAGGCCGTGGTGGCCCATGGGGCGGATGTCGGCATCTGCCTCGATGGCGATGCGGACCGGGTGATGATCCTGGACGAGCGCGGGCAGGTGGCCGATGGCGATCAGCTCATGGGGCTGATGGCGAAAACCTGGGCCGATCAGGGACGGCTTGCGGGCGGGGCTCTGGTCGCGACCGTGATGTCGAACCTTGGGCTCGAACGATTTCTGGAGGCCGAAGGACTGCGGCTTGAACGCACCGCCGTCGGTGACCGCTATGTGGTCGAGCGCATGCGTGCGGGCGGGTTCAACCTTGGGGGCGAGCAATCCGGCCATATCGTGATGACCGATTACGCGACCACGGGGGATGGCTTGCTTGCGGGGCTTCAGTTCCTTGCCGCCATGGTGGAGAGCGGTCGCAAGGCCTCTGAACTGGCGCAGGTCTTCGAGCCGGTGCCGCAGTTGTTGAAGAATGTGCGCTATGCGACCGGACAGACGCCTCTGGAGGAGGCGCAGGTCAAGGCGGCGATTGCCGATGCCGAGGCCAAACTGAGCGGAAACGGTCGCTTGCTCATTCGCAAATCCGGCACCGAGCCGCTGATCCGGGTGATGGCGGAAAGTGTCGATGAGGCGGTTCTGAACGCAGCGGTGGACGCTGTCGTCGAAGCGGTGCAGGCGGCGACGCAATAAACGTGGATTGTTCGAATTGGACAAGAAAGGCGGCATAAGAGGCCGCCTTTTTCATGAGATGACAGGGTTTGTACGTGTTTATCGCCCGATCGGGATGATGAACCCGGTTGAAATCACGCCGTAGAGCCCATCGTCATAGCCGGTCGCGGCATTGAGGAAGACAGATTTGTAGTTCACCTGTAGGGAGGGGGCGAAGCCCGTGTAGCCCTCGCCGAAGGAGTGGATATAGGCCCCGACGATCCCGGCCTGCGCCTGCGGGCCGATGTCCCACATTTTTGCGGCGGAAAGATGCAGAGAGGTGTCCGAGCGGCTGTCGCGGTAGGCGCCGAAGGTGTAGTTCAGCCCATAGGCGCGCTCGGCCCAAGTGAACATCAGGCCGGGGTTGAATTCGTTGAAATCGTCACCGTCCTCCTCGCCCCAGTCGCCGTAATGATGCGAGGCAAGAGGGAGGACAGCGTAATCGGGAGCCAGATCGCCTGCGACGGCGGGGCTGGTCATCAGGAACAAGGCGGCAAGGAGCGGTTTGATCTGCATCGGTCTCGTGGATTTGATGTGTGTCTTGGCCTTGTGTACGAAGACCGGACCCGAATTAAGGCCCTGTTAAGGCATTTAGGAGATCAGGACCCGCCGGTGAAGGGCGTATAGGCCAGAGACATGGCGGCGTTCATCAGGGTCCAGATCACGCCTGCGATCTTCCACCCCTTGCCCGCGTCACCTTTGGGCTTGGCGAGCCAGACTGCGCGGGCGACGAACAGCAGGTAGATGCCGAACAGAGCAAAGACCACAGGGATCAGCCCGTAAAGCGGCGGGATCGCGATCAGAAGCACATAGACCGGCACGAAAAACAGCGCGGCCAGGTAATTGCCTGCCCAGAACGTGTCGCCCAGACCCTCACGACCCGCCAGAAGGCTTTTCCAGAAGCCGAGCGTGAACATGCGGGCGCGTTCTGCCTCGATCTCGCTCTCATTGGCAGGGGTGAGATCGGCGGGGATATGGTCGTCGTGTTCGGGTGTGGTCATCGCAATCTCCTTTGGCTCATCTGGTCACGATTGCCTGCGCGCCGCAAGTCAACGCCGCGCAAAAAGACGTTGCACCACCGGCCATTGCGAGATCGCCACGCCCCCAAGGATGAGCCCCAGCGCGATGATCAGAGAGGGCGGCAGCGGTTCGCCCAGAAGTTTCGACCCCAGGACGACGGACCAGACCGGGACCTGATAATTCACCAGCGTCATGAAGGTCGGCCCGGCGGAGCGGATCACCAGGACACGCAACTGGTTCATCGCGGCGGTGGAGATCACGCCGAGGAAAATGAGCGCGACAAAGGCTTTGAGCGGCGGCAGACCGGGCGTGCCTTCGGCCATGAGAGAGAAGGGCAGGGTGATCAGCGCGCCACTGGCCATCATGATCGTGGTCAGTGCGGTGGAATTGATCGGAGGCAGGCGACGAATGGTGATCGAGTTGAGCGCATAGCAAAGCGCTACCGTGAGACAGGCCATGCGCCCCCAGAATTCGAGATCGGCGCCGGAGCTATGGAGCGCATCCTGCCCGACCAGAAGAAAAACGCCGAGAAAACCGAGCGCTACACCGATGATGGAGCGCAGGCTCAGCCGTTCTCCGGCCACCATGAAATGCGCCATGGGAAGGACCACCAACGGTACGGCGGCCATGGAGGTGCCTGCGAAACCGGAGGTGACATATTGCTGTCCCCAGTTCAGAAGCAGAAACGGTACGCCGGAGGAAATCGCCCCGGCCCAGATCAGCGCCAGCGGATGCGGCGGATTTTTCGGGTCCGTACCCAGCTTGAACCCGTCCACGCCCCAGAACGCCGCCATGACAATCGCCGCAATGGCAAGGCGGAAGGTGGCGAGCCAGAAGGGCGAGATGCCGGTGAGGGCGATCTCGATCACCATGAAGGTGGAGCCCCAGACAAAGCCGAGGATGCCGACCATGATCCATGAGGCGGGGGTGATATTGGGGAGCGGAGATGTCATCGGTCTTCGTAAGGCGAGGTGGAGGGAATGCCGTCGTGGGTTGTGTAGCTGCGCGAGGTCACGTCGGAGGTGCCCGGCGCGCGGGCGAAAGTCAGGATGCGGTCGTGATCCGGGTAGGTGACCGTATCTCTCGCAGAGCGCGTGCCGATCACCAGATAGCGGGCCTCGCCCGGGCTGTCATTGCGCAGGCAATGACCCGCAGCGACACCGGCCTTGAAGGTTGCGGCCTCTCCTGCGCTCAGCGGATAGGTGTCGTCGCCCTCGGTGACGATGACCTCGCCGGAGACCATATAGACCATCTCATCTTCGCCTTCATGCCAGTGCTTGAGCGAAGAGCTCGACCCCGGAGGCAGGATTTCGAGAAACGCGCCGAATTGCGTCAACCCACCGCTGTCGCTGAACAAAAGCGCCTCATAGGGGCCGCAGGCGAGGGAACTGCCGCGGTCTTTCTGAGCGGTGTCTGGGGTGACTTTCGGCATGGCGACCTCTTTGACATGAAAAAGCCCCGACGCATGCGCCGGGGCCTTCGTCTTGGATGCAGTAGCGCTTAGTTGCGCGATTTGTCCACCATTTTGCCTTTGGTGATCCACGGCATCATGCCGCGCAGTTTGGCACCGGTTTCCTCGATGAGGTGCTCGTCGTTGGCACGACGCGAGGCTTTGATGGTCGGCTGACCGACGGCGTTTTCAAGCATGAAGTCACGCACGAACTTGCCGGCCTGGATGTCGGAGAGAACCTCTTTCATCGCTTTCTTGGTCTGCTCGTAGGGCAGGATGCGCGGGCCGGTGACGTATTGACCGTATTCGGCGGTGTTGGAGATGGAGTAATCCATGTTCGCGATGCCGCCTTCGTAGATCAGGTCCACGATCAGTTTCACTTCGTGCAGACATTCGAAATAGGCCATTTCCGGCGCGTAACCGGCTTCGACCAAGGTTTCGAACCCGCAACGGATCAGTTCGACGAGACCGCCGCAGAGCACGGCCTGTTCGCCGAAGAGGTCGGTTTCGCACTCTTCGCGGAAGTTGGTTTCGATGATGCCGGAGCGGCCGCCACCGATGGCGGAGCAATAGGACAGACCGATCTCAAGCGCTTTGCCGGTGGCGTCGGTGTTCACGGCCACGAGGCAGGGCACGCCGCCGCCTTTGGTGTATTCGCCACGCACGGTGTGACCCGGGCCTTTCGGCGCCATCATGATCACGTCGACGCCCGGTTTCGGCTCGATCAGGCCGAAATGCACGTTCAGACCGTGCGCGAAGGCAATCGCGGAGCCTTCTTTCAGGTTGTCGTGGACGTATTTCTTGTAGGTCTCGGCCTGAAGTTCGTCGGGCATGGTGAACATGATCACGTCACACCAGGCGGCGGCTTCGGCGATGCCCATCACGGTGAGGCCTTCGGCTTCGGCTTTCTTCGCGGAGGGGGAGCCTTCACGCAGTGCGACGACAAGGTTTTTCGCACCGGAATCGCGCAGGTTCAGCGCGTGGGCGTGGCCTTGCGAGCCGTAGCCCAGAATGGCGACTTTCTTGTCTTTGATGATGTTCACATCGCAATCGCGATCGTAATAGACGCGCATTTTGCATCCCTTCTGTTTTGTTTCGAGGGGGAAAATACGCGATATTTTCCAAAATTGAATGCATAATGATGCTATTTTTTAAATTTATATCCTGATTAATTCCAGTTTTCTTTGATTTATGAATTAATCATGCTTTGCGACATAAGCTTCATGGGGCATGCACGTGTCATGCTCTGATCTCTGCGCTTTGCTGAGCGGCAGGAGATTCAGCAAACCGGCCTGAAACAAACCGGCCTGAAAGTTGACCGGAGTGCCGCCGCTTCGAAGCGGCTGATTTCCGGACGGCACAGGGTGGGGGCGTCGGGGAGATCGTCGCCAAAAATCATGCGCAATTCGGTACGGGCCGCCGCATCGAGCGCCTCCATGGCCATAGGGCCCGTGAACAGGCTTTCGGTTGCGATGCCTTCGGCAAAGATGACCTCATGTTCGCTGAGCAAAAGGTGGAAATATGTGACCTTCTGGCAGGGCGCGTGGCGGATGGTAGAGCCATTCACCAAGGCCTTGGCCGCAACAAAAACAGAATCTCCGCCAAAATGAAGTTCAATTTCAGCGCCTTGCAGGAGAAAGCGATGGTTGGGGGAGACGCGGATGGGGTGGCGATTGCCAAGCGCGCCTGCTTCGATCTGGACGGGGGCAAGCGCGTCGCGCCCGTTCACGAGGCTGCGTCCGATCCACAAAATGGGACGGGGGCCGTGATCCAGTGTCGTGACGAGATCGCCAATTCTGAGATGTTGAATCGGCACGTCGCCATTTGGGGTGTTGATCCGCGTTCCGGCCGCAAAACAGGGAATGCTGGGAGATGGGTCGAGATCCGGGCCCGTTGAGGTGTAGGTGGAATTACCCTGAATATAGGTGAGCGTGACGCCGGGCGGGGGCTGTGCGCCGTCAAAGGCGACGCCAACGATTTCAGACGTATAGCCCGTGGTGATCGAAATGCCGACCAGTGTATAGGTTTCACCGTCCGAGCCCAAAAGTTCGACGCTGTATTCGCTTTCAACCGTAACGGGGGTGGGGTAGCCCCATTGGATGGAGCCCTGGCTTGGCGAATATGTGGTGCCGTTGAGGGTGACCTCTTCGCTCAGGGCCTGATCGAGCACGATGCCGAGAAAATAGGGGTCGTCCTGAAGCGTGCCGTCTTTGTCCGAAAAGGTGATGGCGGTTTTCTCGTCGGGCAATGTCAACACGAGATCGTTGGGGTTTTCCCAACTGAAGGCATCGCCCCAGAGGGCGTTTTCAAGCACCCCGGAAACGGACGTGCCGCTTGTGGTGCTTACGGAGATCGCACTGACCTCGTAAACATATAGTGTTGTCGCACTCATGCCTGCACTCAATATTGTTATGCCTTAAGGCGTTTTCTTGAATATTAACATGGATTTACCGTTTTGCGCAGCCCTTGTGCCGTGCTTTCGGAGACTGCGCTGATTTTGCCACGGTGTTCCGTTTGCCCCGGTGTTCAGGGCAGGATGAGGCTTGGGCGCATGATTTTTATGTAAATTCGGGTTTTCTGTATTTATTATGCGGGAAAGCCCATTTTTTTGGTGATTTCATGGTAGATGACACGGATCGACGCCTGTTGAGGCAATTGCAAGCGGCACCGGACGCGCCGGTCGCGCTTTTGGCGGAGCGTGCGGGTATGACACAGTCCACCTATATCCGGCGTCTCGAACGGTTGCGCCAGAGCGGTGTGGTGCAGGCGATCCGCGAAGAGGTCGACTGGCGCGCCATGGGCTATGCGGTGGAGGTCAGTCTGAGGATCACGCTCGACAAGACCGAGCCGCGCGCCTTTGACGAATTCATTCAGGCGGCGCGTGAGGTGCCGGAGGTGATCAACATTGGCACTTTCCTCGGTCGGGTCGATGCGCGGCTTCTGGTGATCGCGCGCACCATGGCGGATTATCAGCGAATTTATCGCGACAAGATCCTCACCCTGCCGCATATGACCGACATCGAGGCACTGATGCAGGTGGCGACGATCAAGGACAGCCAGTCGGTGCCGCTATGATCGATTTGGACGAGATCGACCGCAAGATTGTGCGGGCGCTGTGCGAGGATGCGACGCAATCTGCGGGGGCGCTGGGACGGGAACTGGGGCTTAGCCAACCGGCGACATGGCGGCGGATCAAGAGGTTGCGCGAGTTGGGCGTGTTCGGGCCGCGTCGGGTGGACCTTGATCTTGAGGCGCTGGGCTTTGGTGTGACGGTGTTTCTTGGCGTTAAACTCGCCACCAAAGGGCGGGTCAGTCTTGAGGATTTCGAACGTGCCGTGCGCGCGATCCCCGAAGTTCAGACCGTGCAGCACGTTTTGGGCCTGTTCGATTATCGTCTGCGGGTGGTGGCGCAGGATCTGCCCGATTTCGAGCGGGTGCTCAGACGTCGGATCATGACGCTTCCGGGGGTGGGGAATGTGGAGGCCAATGTGCTGCTCTCCGAAGAGCGCCGTCCGGGACCACTTTAGGAAACGCAGCGGCACAGCAATGGTTCCATCACTTTGATTTTACAAAACCTGCCGACTGAATCGGCGCTCTCGTGCGTTTGTGCTTCAAAGACAATGACAAGCCAGGAGACTCCAAATGTCGCACAGCCATGACCATGGGTTCAAACATGACCTCCCGAAACTGCTGGGACGCCGCCGCTTTCTGAGCGTGATGGGCGGCTTGGGGCTGGCCTCCGCCTCCGGTCTTCCGGCGGTCGCGCTCGAATGCATCGCGCTGCCTTGGGAAACGCAGGGGCCCTATCCGGCGGACGGGTCCAACAGCAAGAACGGTCAGGTGGTCAATGTGCTCGAACAGGAAGGTATCCTGCGCACCGACATCACGACCTCTTTCGGCGATTACGAAGGCGATGTCGAAGGCGTGCCGCTCGAACTTGAGCTGGTGCTTCAGAACCACGACGGGTGCACCCCGCTTGAGGGCTACGCGATCTACATCTGGCATTGCGATGGTGAGGGGAAATATTCCCTCTATGATTATACCGATGTCAACTGGCTGCGCGGTCTTGGGGTGGCCGATGCCGAGGGCAAGGTGACATTCACCACCATCGTGCCGGGCTGTTACCCGTCGCGCTGGCCGCATATCCATTTCGAAGTGTTCGAAAGTGCCGAGGCCGCCGTGGCCGGTGAGAATTCCGTTCTGACCGCCCAGATCGCGATCCCGGAGGACGCTTGTCGCGATGTCTATGCCGATACCGAACATTACACGGGCAGCGCCGACAATCTCGACAAGAACACGATCAAAAGCGATGGCATTTTCGGCGACAATACGGATGAAGAGATTGCCCAGGAAACCCTTGCGATGACGGGAAGCCGTGCGGCGGGGTACACCGGCACTGTGGTGATCCCGATCGATTTCAATGCAGAGCCTGTGGTCGATATGGGGCCAGCCGGAGGCATGGGGGACGGTACGCCGCCGATGCCGCCGCAGGACCTTTGATCAAACAAAAAGGGCGCTTCCGGGCGCCCTTTTTTTCATCCCTGATGTGGAATTTTCTCCGGCGGAAGATCCGCATAGCCGGTGATCATCGGCGTCACGAGGTTCTCTCCCTTGCGCTTCTTGTACCAGAAGATCGCAGCGATATGGCCCAAAACCATGATCAGCAGCAGGAAGGACAGCGGTTCGTGATAGGACAACGCTTTGCGCGCGGTCTCGATCGACACATATTGCGCCAGAGGGCCGACGTTGATGTAATCTTCGGGGTCCGAGAGCATGCCGGTCAGAACCTGCATGGACAGCACGATCAACACGCCGACGACGAACAATGCGCCGACCGGGTTGTGCCCATAGCTGCGCGAGGGCGTCGCGGAGGAGAGTGTCCGGGCATAGGCGATGACCTTACCCG
Source organism: Celeribacter sp. SCSIO 80788 (assembly GCF_051054295.1). Lineage (GTDB taxonomy): Bacteria > Pseudomonadota > Alphaproteobacteria > Rhodobacterales > Rhodobacteraceae > Celeribacter. The sequence continues at coordinate 228,187 of NZ_CP150482.1, forward strand.
GACCTTTGACGAATGTGGCGAAACGTGCGGTGTAAAAGCCGAAAAAGCCCCAGAGAATGCGCAAAACCACGATCACGGCCACGCTGTAGCCCGCGTAGAAATGCAGGGTCATCTGATCCGGACCGAATTTTCCAAGCCCGAAGGCAGTGAAAAACGCGATCACCAAGGCCCAGTGCAGCACACGCACCACCGGGTCCCAGACATAAGTCTTTTCAAGCTGTTGCGTCATGTTTCGCCCCGCCCCGATCAGAAATCGGCAGCGCGATAGTCGTCGTGGCAGGCCTTGCAGGTGCCGCCCAGTTTGCCGACCGCCGGTTTCAGCGCGTCGAGGCCTGTGCCGGCGACGTCGTTGAGTTCGACGACGGCTTGGTAGAAGGCCATGCCTTTTTCCTGAACGCCGGCCATGTCGGACCAGATCGCGGCCTTGGCGCGGGTTTCGCCCGGCAGGTCCTCGTTCGAGGTGCCCGGCACGTAGAGATCGGCGGTGTGATAGCCGGTGAGCGTCAGGATGTCCTTGGCGGACTGGCTGGCGGTTTCGGCGTCGTAATCGATCTTGCCCTGAGCCATGCCGCCCAGTGTGGCCATTTCATAGCCGACAAGCGTGTAGAAGGCGCGACGGGCCTTTGCCACGTCAGAGGGGGCCTGCGCGACGGCGCCGGTTGCGGCGGTGGCCGCGATCACGGTGGAAATGAGAAGTTTACGCATTGGATAGGGGTCCCTGTCTGGTCACAAAATAAAAAGCGTACAATCCGCACGATGGCAGAGATCATGTCACAGCATTGCGTAATTTGAATGTGACAATCTATCCTTAGCGCTCGGTAGGGGCTCCAAAAGCGGGTCAACTTTTTGTTATGATTGAAAATGTTTGCGCAAACACAGACTGTTTGCGCAAACGAAGCAGGGTGCCGACGGTCAGGCGGAAAGAATCCGGCTGACCATCTCGGTGGTGTCGCGCGACAGGTTCGGAGTGGCCAGAATGCGCTCCAGTTCGGTGCGGATCATGCCTTGCCGGTCGGCGTCGTAGTGTTTCCATGTCTCGAAAGCGCCGCTCATTCGGGCGGTGATTTGCGGGTTCAGGGAATCGAGGCTAATCAGTTGATCCGCAAGCAGTTTATAGGCTGCGCCACTGGCGTGGTGGAACCCGGCGTGGTTCGCGGACAGCGCCCCGAAGACCGCACGGAAGCGGTTCGGGTTCTTGTTGGTGAAGGCCGGATGGTGGCTTAGCGCCTCGGCCAGCTCGGCGGCCTTGTCCGGGGCGGCGGAAGCGACCTGCATGGTAAACCATTTGTCCATCACGAGACGATCATCTTTCCATTGCGTTTCAAAGGCTTGCAGTTCACTCGTGCCCAGCCCGGCGGAGAGGAGCGCCTGAAGGGCTCCGGCCTGTTCGGTCATGTTGTCGGCCTGCGCAAAGAGCGATGTCGCGGCGGCGCCACCGTCCAGAAGCGCCAGATAAGACAGGGCGGCAAGGCTCAGAGAGCGGCGACCGGAGCCTTCGGCATCCGGCGTGAACGTGCCGGGTTCCGTCGGTCGGAACAGCGTCGGCAAAGCGTCGGACAAGTGTCGGGCAACGGTGTGGCGCAGGCTTTCGCGCGCGGCGTAGATTTTCTGCGGATCGGGGGTGATCCCGGCGTCGAACAGGGTCTGCGCCAGATCGTCCTGAGACGGCAGGCCAAAGACCAGCGCACGGAACGCGGGGTCCTGCGTTTCGTCGGTGACCACCGCCCGGATCGCGTCGAGATAGGCCGGGGCAGGGGCCTCATCGCGGACAATCATTGCGATCAGCGTGTCCTTGGCGAGCATCCGGCCCATTTCCCATGTCTGGAACGGGTCGGTGTCATGCGCCAGAAGGAAGGCGCGGGTGGCGTCGTCGATCTCCCGCTCAAGGACCACCGGCGCGGAGAAATCTCGCAGCACGGAGGCTACGGGGCGCGCCCCCAGGCCCTCGAAGGTGAAACTCTGCTCGGCCTCGGTCATTTCGAGCACGGTCGTCGGCACCACCTCGTCGCCATTTGGGCCGATGAGGCCGACGGAGATCGGGATCACCTGCGGGTTTTTGGCGGTCTGACCGGGCGTCGGCGGCGTGGTTTGGGTGAAATTCAGCGTCAGTGCGCCGTCCTCCCACGTCTCGCTCATTTTCAGGCGCGGTGTGCCCGCTTGCGAATACCATTGTTTGAATTGTGCAAGATCACGACCCGTCACCTCTTCGAAGGACGCCAGCCAATCCTCGATGGTCACGGCCTCGCCGTCGTGGCGGTCGAAATAGAGATCGCAGCCCTTGCGATAGGCCTCGTCACCAATAAGGCGACGCAGCATGCCGATGATTTCCGCACCCTTCTCATAGACGGTGGCGGTGTAGAAATTGTTGATCTCGACAAAGCTTTCGGGGCGCACCGGATGGGCCAGCGGGCCGTTGTCCTCACGGAACTGGCGGGCGCGCAAAATCATAACCTCCTCAATGCGTTTCACCGCGTGCGAGCGCATGTCGCCGGAGAACATCTGGTCGCGGTAGACCGTCAGACCTTCCTTGAGACAGAGCTGGAACCAGTCGCGGCAGGTGATGCGGTTGCCAGTCCAGTTGTGGAAATACTCATGCGCGATGATGCCTTCGATCCGCTCGAAATTCGCATCGGTCGAGGTCGCTTGCGAGGCCAGAACACAGGAGGAGTTGAAAATGTTCAGCCCCTTATTCTCCATCGCGCCCATGTTGAAGTCATCGACGGCCACGATGTTGAAAATGTCCAAATCGTATTCGCGCCCGTAGGTGTCCTCATCCCATTTCATCGACTTTTTGAGGGCTTCCATGCCGAAGGCGCATTTGTCCTCGTCGCCCGGACGCACCCAGATGTTCAGCTCGACCTCTTTGCCGGATTTTGTGGTGAAGCTGTCGGGATGGTTGATCAGCTCACCTGCCACGAGGGCGAAGAGATAGGAGGGTTTCGGCCATGGATCGTGCCAGACAGCGACCCCGTCGCCGCGCTCCACCGGGTTGCCGTTCGACAAGAGCACGGGCTGGTCCCCCTCGATGCGCACGGTGAAGACCGCCATCACATCGGGGCGGTCGGGGTAGAAGGTGATCTTGCGAAACCCTTCGGCCTCGCATTGGGTCGAATACATGCCGTTCGACATGTAAAGCCCTTCGAGCGCGGTGTTGGTTTCGGGGCTGATCTCGACTTCGGCTTCCCAAAGGAACGAGCCTTCGGGCACGTCGGCCTCAAGGCCGCCCTCGACAAGGCGGGGCGTGATCGGGGTGCCGTCGATGGTGGCGGAGATCAGGTTGAGTTGTTCGCCGTGGAGGAAAAACCGTTTGTCCGAAGCCTCCGGGTCAGGCGTGAAGGCGATTTTCGAGATCACCTGCGTGGCGGTCGGATGCAGCCGGAAGGTCAGATCGACACTGTCGATGCGATAGCCGAACGGGGTGTAATCCTTGAGGTAAACGGTTTGGGGGGCGGCATCTTTCATCGGGCGACTCTTTCTGACTTCGATGCGGGGAAGGTAGGCGTCGACGGGCAGGGCTGCAACGTCCGTCGCGGGAATTTGCACGACGGTTGTGCAGGGAGGCCTGCGGAACCGGGCGGTGTTTGGCTTGTTTCCGATAGGAAACCCGTTAGTCTGGCGCCGAAATCCTTCAAATTCAGGTGATTCCCATATGACGCGCGTCGACAAATCCGGCCTGATGGTCGCCCAAGAGCTTGCCCAATTCATCGAGACCGAGGCTCTGCCGGGTACGGGCGTGACGGCGGAGGCGTTCTGGGACGGTCTGGCGAGGATGGTGCGCGATCTTGGGCCGAAGAACCGGGCGCTGTTGGAAAAGCGCGAGGAGATTCAGGCGAAGATCGACGACTGGCATCTGGCCCGCAAGGGGCAGGACCATGACGCGGCGGCCTATACGGCGTTTTTGAAAGAGATCGGCTATCTGGTGCCCGAGGGGCCGGATTTCGAGATCGAGACCACGAAGATCGACCCGGAATTCGCGACCAAACCGGGGCCGCAGCTTGTGGTGCCGATCACCAATGCGCGTTACGCTTTGAACGCGGCGAACGCCCGTTGGGGGTCTTTGTACGATGCGCTTTACGGCACGGATGCGCTGGGCGATTTGCCGTCTGGTAAGGGCTATGATGCGAGCCGTGGGGCGCGGGTGATTGCCTGGGCCAAGGCACATCTGGATGCGGTTGCGCCGCTGGCGGGGGGCTCTTGGGCGGATGTCACGGGGCTGACCGTCAAGGGCGAGCTGTTGCTTGTTGATGGGACCATGGGGGAAACCGGGCTGGCCGATCCGTCGCAATTTGCCGGGTCCTCCGAGGGCCATGTTCTGTTGCAAAAGAACGGGCTTTATATCGACATCGTGATCGACCCTTCGACGCCCGTGGGGGCGCAGGACAAGGCGGGGATTTCCGATATTCTCGTGGAGGCCGCGGTGTCGGCGATCATGGATTGCGAGGATTCGGTTGCCGCCGTCGATGCCGAGGAAAAGGTCGGGGCGTATCGCAACTGGTTGGGCCTGATGAAGGGCGATCTGACCGAAGAGGTTGCGAAGGGCGGCAAGACCTTTACCCGTGCGCTTCATGGCGACCGGGTGTTCACCGCACCGGACGGGACGGAGATCATCCTGCAAGGCCGTGCCATGATGTTGGTGCGCAATGTCGGGCATCTGATGACCAACCCGGCGATTATCGACCCGGAAGGGTATGAGATCGGTGAGGGGATCATGGATGCGCTGGTGACCGTGACGATCGCGCTGCACGATCTGCAAAAGGCCAGTGGCCCGCGGAATTCGGTCGAAGGGTCGGTTTACGTTGTGAAGCCGAAGATGCACGGGCCGGACGAGGTGGCTTTCGCAGATGAGATCTTCAGCCGGGTCGAGGCGATCCTTGGGCTGGAGGCGAATACCGTCAAGCTCGGCATCATGGATGAGGAACGCCGGACCTCGGTGAACCTCAAGGAATGTATCCGGGCGGCGAAACATCGCGTGGCGTTCATCAACACCGGTTTCCTCGACCGCACCGGCGACGAGATTCACTCCTCGATGGAAGCCGGGCCGATGATCCGCAAGGGCGAGATGAAGGATCAGCCGTGGATCAAGAGCTATGAGGAGCGCAACGTCGATATTGGGCTGGCCTGTGGCCTCAAAGGCCGCGCGCAGATCGGCAAGGGCATGTGGGCCATGCCGGATCTGATGCAGGCGATGCTGGCGGCCAAGATCGCGCATCCGAAAGCGGGGGCGACGACGGCCTGGGTGCCCAGCCCGACGGCGGCGACACTGCACGCGACGCATTATCATAAGGTCGATGTCTTTGCGGTGCAGGACGAGATCGCCAAAGGCGGCGCGCGCGGCACGCTTGAGGATCTTTTGACCATTCCGGTCGCCAAAGGCGTCAGCTGGTCCGAGGAGGAAATCACCGCCGAGATCGAGAACAACGCGCAGGGCATCCTTGGCTATGTGGTGCGCTGGGTCGATCAGGGGGTGGGGTGTTCGAAAGTGCCGGACATTCACGACGTGGGTCTGATGGAAGACCGCGCCACCTGCCGGATTTCCTCGCAAGGCCTCGCCAACTGGCTGCACCATGGGGTTGTTTCAGAGGATCAGGTCATGGCGGCGATGCAGAAAATGGCCGCCGTCGTGGACCGTCAGAACGCGGGCGATCCGCTCTATGTGCCGATGGCGCCGTCGTTTGATACAATCGCGTTCAAGGCGGCTTGCGATCTGGTGTTCAAGGGCCGGGTGCAGCCCTCGGGCTACACGGAGCCGGTGCTTCATGCGCGGCGTCTGGAACTGAAAGCGCAGGCCTGACAAACACAGGTCTGACTTCGCGACAACGAAAAGGGCGGCCAGAGAGCCGCCCTTTTCCGATTTGGGATCAGTGCGCGTGGGCCGGGGCCGGTTTGACAAGCGTGGTGATCTGATAGAGCGCGCTCAGCCCCACAAGGGCGTAGACGATGCGCGAGAGCGCGGACATTTCGCCGAAAATGGCCGCGACGAGGTCGAAGCCGAACAGGCCGACGAGACCCCAGTTGAGGCCGCCGACGATCAGCAGCACGCGGGTCAGGATATTCAGTGCAGTCATGGTGGTTTCTCCTAGGATACAGGGATTGAGTGCGGCCGCAGGGGCCGGAGGATCACATGTCCGACGGCAGGATCACCTTGTCGATCACGTGAATGACGCCATTGTCGGCGACCACATCCGCCGCGATCACGGTGGCGTCGTTGATCATCACCTTGCCCTCCATGGTCTTGATCATGACGTCGCCGCCCTCGACCGTCGTGGCGCTGTCGAGCTTGACCACATCACCGCTCATGACTTTGCCGGGCACGACATGATAGGTCAGGATCTGCACAAGCTTGTCCTTGTTTTCGGGCATGAGCAGCGTTTCGAGTGTGCCCTCGGGCAGGGCGGCGAAGGCGGCATCGGTCGGGGCGAAGACGGTGAACGGGCCGTCGCCTTTGAGCGTCTCGACAAGGCCCGCTTCGGTGAGCGCGGTTGCCAGGGTGGTGAAATCGCCTGCCGCGACGGCGGTGTCGACGATGTCATCGGCGAAGGCCGGGGCGGAGAAGCCCAGAGACAGGCCCAGCGACAGAGCAGTCAGGGCGGCGGCAAAGGTGCGTTTCGGGGTCGGCATGTTTTCCTCCTAAAGTCGTCCCGCACAGTGTGACGGGGCTGTGTTTTTCGATGATTTTATTTTGGTGCAAAGTATTTTTCACAACATGCACATTTGCGTGATGATATAAACTTTATACCTGTGGTAAAAATTATCTGCTAAGGTCGACACCGCAGGTCAAACAAACACGACTTTGGGGGGCGCGCATGCTGTCCGACACACTGACGGAAAACCTCGAACAGTATCGAATCGGGGAAAAGATCAACCGGTTGCGCCGGGAGAAGGGGCTCGGATTGACCCAGCTCGGCGCGCATACCGGCCTGTCCGCCGGGATGTTGTCCCGGCTGGAGCGCGGGCAGGCGGTGCCGACCCTGCCGACGCTCATGCGCATTGCGCTTGTGTTCGGTGTCGGGCTGGATCACTTCTTTGCCGATCCCGCTCAGGCGCCGGTCTGCGCGGTGGTTCCGAAAAGCGACCGGATCGCGATGCGGGTCGAGATCGGCGAGAAGCTGTCGCATCTGTTCGAAAGCCTCGATTACCCGGTGCGCAATGCGCCGCTCTCGGCCTACACGGCGGAATTTCCGCCCGGTGGACCGGCCAGTGCACCGCATCGTCATCCGGGAATGGAGCTTTTGTTTGTGCTCGAAGGTCGGCTTGGATTGACCGTTCACGGTCGACGCCACACGCTCGGACCCGAAGACGCCATGTGTTTCGAGGCGGATCATGATCATTTCTATGAGAATTTGGGCGAAATCCCGGCGCGGGTGATCGTTGCGGTGGCGAAATGATTGCGCAGCGCCCCTGTGCAGGGGAACACATGTGCGCGGCTTTTCTCCTGCTTCGATTCTCCTTAGAGTAAGAAAAAAAGGATGCAGAGGCGTTATGACCAGACCCATCGTTGGTATCATCGGCAATTCGAACCTGCTGGACGGCAGCTACCCGGCCTTCACCGGCGGGCGGATGAATGCCGAGGCGGTGTCCGATGTGGCGGGCTGCATGCCGCTTCTGATCCCGCCGCACCCGGGCTTTGTGTCTATCGAGGAGCTGATGGCGGCCTGTGACGGGTTCGTCTTCACCGGCGGACGCCCGAATGTGCACCCGGAGGAATATGGCGAAGAGGAAACCGCGGCGCATGGGGCGTTCGACCGCTGCCGCGATGCGGTGACCCTGCCGCTGATCCGGGCCTGTGTCGAGAAAGGCCAACCGATCTTCGGCATCTGCCGCGGGTTTCAGGAGGTCAATGTCGCCATGGGCGGCACGCTTTACCCGGAGATTCGCGAATTGCCCGGGCGGATGAACCACCGGATGCCGCCGGAGGGGACTTTGGAGGAGAAATTCGCCCTGCGCCACCCGGTGAAGTTTTCGAAAGGCGGGGTGTTCGAGGCGCTTTTGGGCGCGGACGAGGTGATGACCAACACACTCCATGGTCAGGGGATCAAGAAACCCGGCGCGCGCATCGTGATCGACGGCTATGCACCCGATGGCACGCCGGAGGCGATCTATGTGAAAGACGCGCCGGGGTTCACTTTGGCGGTGCAATGGCACCCGGAATATCGCGCCGGTGAAGATCCGGTGTCACGCCCGCTGTTCGAGGCGTTCGGCAAGGCGGTGCATGCCTTTGCCGAGGCGCGACGCAAGAAGGTGGCGGAAGAGGCCTGAGGCGCGGCGGGCTTACAGCCGTTTTTCCATCCGGAAGTTTTCGATCCCGACCGACTGGTGCGTCGCGGTATGGCGGATCACGGTCTGGCGCGCCACCACGCGCCAGCCGCGTTTTTCAAAAAAACGGCGCGCCAGATGCGACGCCTCGGTGTCCATCTGCGCGAGGCCAAGACGTCGGGCCTCCGCTTCGCAGGCCTCATAGAGTTTGAGCGCGGTACCCTTGCCCATTTCTTCGAGCGCGACATAGGCGAAGTCGATATGCCCATCGTGCCCCATGGTGAAAAAGCCGACGATCCGACCCCATCGGGTGGCGCAGATCGCATAGCCGTCGGTCAGGCGGTCGGGCCAGCTTTCAGGGGCATGCTCACGGGGCGGGGCCCAGGCGGCGCGTTGCTCCACATCGTAGAACGCGCCTGTGCCGCCATGGATGGTGCGATGAAACAGCGCATAGCAGGCGTCGGCATCTTTTCTTTGCACAGGGCGCAGTTTCACGACATTTTCCTCGCCTGAACGGTTTCGGTTCAGTAGGTCTTTTCACGGCTGTGCGAAAAAGGCGATGCGTTTGCGATGAAATATCTCGATTATCCGCCGATCTGGTTGCTGGGCTTCATGGGGCTGACATGGGGAGGGGCGCAGATCGGGCTGAGGGTTGCGCCGCCGCTCTGGTTGAAGGCCCTGGGCGGGGCGTTGATCGCGCTCGGGCTGGGCCTCATGGTGGCGGCGGTTTTCGCGATGTGGCGGCATCATACCACCGTGGTGCCGCATCGCATTCCCTCCGAGATTGTCACCGACGGGATTTACCGCCTGACACGAAACCCGATTTACCTTGGCGATGCCTTTACACTTGCTGGCTTTGCTTTACTGTTCGGCAGCCCGGCAGGGGTGGTTTTTGTTCCCGTCTTTATGGCGGTGATACAGAGGCGGTTCATTGTCGAGGAAGAAACATGGCTCAGGACGAAATTTTCGGAGGAGTTTCAAACCTGGGCGGAGAAGACACGGCGCTGGCTGTGACCTCCCGTCACAGTTTCGGTTATGTTTGCGCAATAATGTTGCTCTGCATTGCCGCGATTGGGTAAGGAAGGTGCCAAGAATGAAGACTGGGGAAAAAGAGGACATACACGTTGAAATTCGGTGTTCCTAAGGAAGTGTTCGAGGGGGAGGCGCGTGTTGCGCTGACGCCCGAGAGCGCCAAGCAATTGCAAAAGCTTGGCTATGACTGCGCAATCGAAGCCGGGGCGGGTGCCGCCGCCGGGTTCTCGGACAAGGCCTATGCAGAGGCGGGTGTCGAGGTGATCGAGGGGGCGAAAGCGCTCTGGGACGCCTGTGACATCGTCGCCAAGGTGCGCCAGCCGGACGAGACCGAGATGGGCTATCTGCGCGAAGGCCAGACGCTCATTTCGTTCTTCAACCCGGGCGGCAATGCCGAGGGCATGGAAAAGGCGAACGAGACGGGTGCGAACGTCATCGCCATGGAAATGGTCCCGCGGATTTCGCGCGCGCAGAAGATGGACGCTCTGTCGTCGATGGCGAACATCGCGGGCTATCGTGCCGTGATCGAGGCGGGCAACAACTTTGGCCGGTTCTTCACCGGTCAGGTGACCGCCGCCGGTAAGGTGCCGCCCGCCAAGGTGCTGATCGTCGGCGCCGGTGTGGCCGGTCTCGCCGCCATCGGCACCTCCACCTCGCTGGGCGCGATCACCTACGCGTTCGACGTCCGCCCGGAAGTGGCCGAACAGGTCGAATCCATGGGTGCCGAATTCGTCTATCTGGACTTCAAGGAAGAACAGCAGGACGGCGCGGCCACCGGTGGCTATGCCTCCGTGTCTTCCCCGGAGTTCCGCGAAGCCCAGCTTGCCAAGTTCCGCGAACTGGCCCCCGAGATGGACATCGTGATCACCACGGCCCTCATCCCGAACCGCGAAGCGCCGGAATTGTGGACCGAGGACATGGTGGCCGCGATGAAAACCGGCTCCGTGATCGTCGATCTTGCGGCGGAAAAAGGCGGCAACTGCAAGCTGACCGTCAAGGATGAGAAAATCGTCACCGAGAATGGCGTGACCATCATCGGCTATACCGATTTCCCGTCCCGCATGGCGACGCAGGCCTCGACGCTTTATGCAACGAACATTCGTCACATGATGTCCGACCTGACGCCGGAAAAAGACGGCAAGCTCGTGCACAACATGGAAGACGACGTGATCCGCGGCGCGACCGTGACCTACGATCACGCGATCACCTTCCCGCCGCCACCGCCGAAAGTGGCTGCGATTGCCGCGAAACCGAAGGAAAAGGTCAAGGAACTGACGCCGGAGGAAAAACGTGCCGCAGAAGTGGCCGCGTTCAAGAAACAGACCCGCAATCAGGTGACGCTGATCGCCGTGGGGGCGATCCTGCTTCTGGGCGTGGGTCTTGTGGCACCTGCCTCCTTCATGCAGCACTTCATCGTCTTCGTGCTCTCGGTCTTCATCGGCTTCCAGGTGATCTGGAACGTGTCGCATTCGCTGCACACGCCCTTGATGGCGGTGACCAACGCGATCTCCTCGATCATCATTCTGGGGGCGCTGATGCAGATCGGCTCCGGCTCCTGGCTTGTGATCCTTCTCGCCGCGCTTTCGGTCTTCATGGCCGGGATCAACATCTTCGGCGGCTTCCTTGTCACGCGGCGCATGCTCGCCATGTTCCAGAAATCGTAAGGGAGAGAGATTATGGACTACGGATTTACCACTGCGGCCTATGTGGTCGCTGCCGTTCTCTTCATTCTCGCGCTCGGCGGTCTCTCGGGACAGGAAAGTGCGAAACGCGCCGTCTGGTACGGCATTGTCGGCATGGCTCTGGCCGTGTTCGCGACGCTGATCGGGCCGGGCGCCGGTCTTTGGGTGCTCTCCGCGATCCTGATCGCGGCGGGGGGCGTCATCGGCTGGTACGTGGCGAAAAAGGTCGAGATGACCGAGATGCCGCAGCTTGTCGCGGCGATGCATTCGCTCGTGGGTCTGGCCGCCGTCTTCGTGGGGTTCAACACCCATATCGAAGCCGCGCGCATCGCCGCGATGACCGCCGAACAGAAACACCTGCTCGAAGGCTTTGCCGCAGTTGTGGCGCATAAGACACCGGTGGAGCTGAACATCCTCAAGGTCGAACTGTTCCTTGGCGTGTTCATCGGTGCGGTGACCTTTACCGGCTCCGTGGTGGCCTTCGGCAAGCTCGCGGGCAAGGTGACCTCGAAAGCCACCAAGCTGCCGGGCGGTCATGCGCTGAATGCGGGCGCTGCGATCCTCTCGATCATCCTGCTGATCCTTTACATGAACGGTGCGGGCGGTTGGGCGCTGATCCTGATGACGCTTCTGGCGTTCTTCATCGGCTACCACCTGATCATGGGCATCGGCGGCGCGGATATGCCGGTCGTGGTGTCCATGCTCAACTCCTACTCGGGTTGGGCTGCGGCGGCGATCGGCTTCTCGCTGGGCAACGATCTTCTGATCGTGGTCGGCGCGCTGGTCGGGTCTTCGGGTGCGATCCTGTCTTACATCATGTGTAAGGCGATGAACCGGAGCTTTGTCTCGGTTATTCTGGGCGGCTTCGGCGGCACCACGGGTCCGGCGATGGAGGTCGAGGGCGAACAGGTTGCGATCGACGTCGACGGTGTGGCAGCGGCTTTGAACGAGGCCGACAGCGTGATCATCGTGCCGGGCTACGGCATGGCGGTGGCGCAGGCGCAGCAGAACGTGGCCGAACTGACCCGCAAACTGCGGGCGCAGGGCAAGAACGTCCGCTTCGCCATTCACCCGGTGGCGGGTCGTCTCCCGGGGCACATGAACGTGCTTCTGGCCGAGGCGAAAGTGCCCTACGACATCGTGCTTGAGATGGACGAGATCAACGAGGACTTCCCGGACACCGACGTGGTGATCGTGATCGGCTCGAACGACATCGTGAACCCGGCGGCACAGGAAGATCCGAACTCTCCCATCGCGGGGATGCCGGTTCTCGAAGTGTGGAAGGCGAAACAGGTTTTCGTGTCGAAACGCGGTCAGGGCACCGGCTACTCGGGGATCGAGAACCCGCTGTTCTACAAGGACAACACGCGGATGTATTACGGCGATGCGAAACACTCCATCGGCGAGTTGCTTCCGAAGATCGACTGATCGGGACAGACAGAAGACTGAGAGGGCGGCCCAAGGGTCGCCCTTTTCGTTTGAGTATTTGGACAGCAAAGGAAACGCACAGCGCGCTTGCGGGAATGGATCGGGAAAAGCGCTTGAGCTGGAGTATGCTCCAGCCCCTAGGCTCTGTTTTGACCTTGAATGCATGAGGGCAAGATGAAGATTTCAGAGGTTGCCAAGACCACCGGGCTGAGCATCGACACGCTCAGGTTCTATGAGAAGATCGGTCTGATCGATCCGCCGCCGCGCGACGGGGCGGGGCGGCGCGATTACCCGGAGGAGGTGATCGGATGGATCGCCTTTCTCGGCCAATTGAACGCCACCGGCATGCCGCAGGCGGAGCGGGTGCGTTACGCCGAACTCAGACGGCAGGGCGCGGCGACCTATACGGCGCGGCGCGAGATGTTGGCGGCGCATCGTGAGGTGATCCGCGCAAAGCTGGCGCTGATGCAGGACACGCTTGCCCTCATGGATCGCAAGGTCGCGATTTACGAACAGCTTGAAGCAGAGGAAAACACCGATGTCTGACGCATTGCAAAAGGGCCGCGAGGTCATCAAGACACTGAACCCCGATCTGGAGACCATCCTGTCGGAGCGCTACGACGGGATCGTGCCCGACATGGCGGAAACGCTGATCGAATGGGCTTACGGGCGGCAATATGCCCGCGACGGGGTGGATTTGAAGACCCGGCAGTTGTGTACGGTGGCCGCCCTGACGGCCTTGGGCGGCGGCACCGCGCCGCAGCTCAAGATCAACATCGAACATGCCATGGCGGCGGGAGCGAGCGAGACGGAGATCGCGGAGGTGATCTGGCAAATGGCGCTTTATGCCGGGATGCCCGCCGCGATCAACGGGCTGAACGCGGCGAAAGAAGTGTTTGCCGCCTGAGACTAAAAGGGCTTGCGGCGGGGCTTTTCATCCGCGCCGCAAGTTGCCATGTTCGGGTCAAAGGAGCCCCAGCATGAAACATACGACCCCCGAAGAGATCGCCTCAGACAGCGCGTTCATCGACAAGATGACCGCGATCCGGCGCGATATTCACGCCCATCCGGAGACGTCATTCGAAGAGGTGCGGACCAGCGCGATTGTGGCGGAGTTTCTTGAAAATCTTGGGCTTGAGGTGCATCGGGGGCTTGGCAAGACCGGCGTCGTGGGGACGCTCAAGGGCAAGCGTCCGGGGCAAAAGGCGATTGCGCTTCGGGCCGATATGGATGCGCTTCATATCACCGAGGACACGGGCGTGCCTTACAGTTCGCAAGTGCCGGGCAAGATGCATGCCTGTGGCCATGACGGGCACACGACCATGCTTTTGGCCGCTGCGGAAAAACTCGCCGCCGACCCGGATTTCGCGGGCACTGTGCGCTTCGTGTTCCAACCCGCGGAAGAAGGCGGCGGTGGGGCCAATGAGATGATCAAGGACGGCTTGTTCGAGCTTTTCCCGACCGATGCGATCTACGGCGTGCACAACGGGCCGATGGAGCCGCTGGGGCAATTGACGACGCGGGTCGGGCCCTACACGTCGGCCTGCGATGACTGGGAGGTGACGTTCGAAGGCACGGGCGGCCATGGTGCCTCGCCGCAGAAGGGCACCGATCCGACGGTCGCAGCCGGGCAGTTCATGGCCGCTGTCGGCAATATCGTCTCGCGCAAGGTGGATCTGACGGATTGGGCGGTGATTTCCATCGGTCATGTCGCGGGGGGAGAACGGCAAAGTCCGAATATCATCCCGGCGAAGGTGCTTGTGGCTGGTACGGCGCGGAGCTACCGGCCCGAGGTGCGTGAGGCGCTGATGACGGAACTCACGCGGTTGGCCGAAGGATGCGCCATGGCCAATGATGTGACGGCGAAGGTGGAGATCGACCGGGGCTATCCGCCGCTTGTGAACAGCGCGGACGAGGTGGCGGTGGCCGGGCGTGCCCATACGGCGGGGGCCGGGGCGGCACTGACCGACACCAAAGCCTCCGCGATCGGGGCCAGCGAGGATTTCGCCTATTATCTGGAAAAGATTCCCGGCGCTTACGTGTCGATCGGCAATGGCGACGGGCCGGGGGCGGCTTTTGTCCATACGCCGAAATTCGATTTCAACGACGATCTCATTCCCATCGGTGTGGCCTTCTGGATGAATGTCGTGGCCGAGGAACTTGGCTGAGAACGGCTGCGGTATACCATCGCATTCATATAAGTCACTGATAAGGAATGAATATTTAATTTGCCTCGGGTGGGGCGGGCAGGCTATAGGCGAGAGACATAATATTTCTCAGAGACTGCCATGGCCCCTTTGCAAGATCACCCGCGCCGCTACGAGCTGGCCAATGAACTGCACGCCCGTCCTTTCCCCGAAGTGACGAGCAATGCGCGCGCCGCCTATCTGGCGATCCGGGCTGCGGGCGATGCGGCGCGGCGGGACCGGGATCTCGACCGGGCGCATTTGCTGGCCCTGTTGGATCGTTATGGGGCGGCGCATCCGGCGCCGGGGGCGACGCATTACATCGGGCCTTTGGGCAAATACCGGCTGAAATGGGAAAGCCACACGGAATTCGTGACCTACACGATTTTCGCCGAAGGGGTGGCGGAGCGGGCCTTTGACAAGAACACCTTCGATCTTTTCCCCGAAGACTGGTTCGATGCCGCGCCGGGGCAGCGGATCACCTCGGCGTTGATCCGGGTCGAAACGGTGCAGGAGGATGCGCAGATCGTTGAGCGGATCAATACCTGGTTTGAACGCGAAAGCCTTGCCGTGGCCCGCGTCCTTGACGGGGCGATGGTGGTTGCGGGGGATTTCCGCATCGACGAGGCGGGGCATATGCGCTTTGCCATTTTCCCGGTCGAGGATTGCGGACAACGCCGGATCGGACGGGTGTTGCAGCGGCTTTGCGAGATCGAGACCTATAAGGCGATGTCGATGCTGGGTCTGGTGCAGGCGCGCAAAGTGGTGCGGGAACTGGCGGACATCGAAAAGGAACTTGCGGAGCTGATGGCGACGCTGACCTCCAAGGGCGATGTGCCCGCTGAGGAGATGCTTGAGGATATTCTCGGGCTGTCGACCCGGATCGAGGGCATCGTGACGCGGACCAATTTCCGCTTCGGGGCGACCGGGGCCTATGAGGCCATCGTGACACAGCGGATCGAAGTGCTGCGCGAAAGCCGGTTTCTGGGGCGTCAGCTGTTCAGCGAATTCATGATGCGGCGGTACGATCCGGCGATGCGCACGGTGGCGGCGGCGAAGACGCAGCTTGAGAACCTTGCCGAACGGACGGCGCGGGCGGCGAACCTGCTCAGAACCAAGGTGGATGTGAGCCGTCAGGCGCAGAACCAGAAATTGCTGGCAAGCATGGACAAGCGTGCCGATCTTCAGCTCCGCCTGCAAGAGACGGTGGAGGGGCTGTCGGTGGTGGCGATCAGCTATTATGCGGTGAGCCTTGCGGGCTATCTGATCTATCCGGTGCTCGAACCGCTGGGGCTGTCCAAGGGGCTGGCGCTGGCGCTGCTCACTCCGCTGGTTGTCCTTGCGGTTTGGCTTGGCCTGCGGCGGATAAAGAAACATCATCTCGGATGACCCGGGCGGCGAGCGTGCCGCCCAGAGCGATGGACACGAGGGCCAGCGTTGCGGCCAGCGACAGGCTCGGTACACCGGCAAGACCGGCTCCGACGGTGCAACCGCCCGCGAGCACACCGCCCACGCCCATGAGTGCGGCACCTGCGATGTAACGCCCGGTTTGACGGGGGCTCTCGAAACTCTGCCAGCGGAAGCGGTCAGACAACAGCGACGAGGCGAGAGCCCCCAGAATGACACCGCCGATGAGGCCGGTGCCAAACCCCGCAGGGATGGAGGAGGCGGCGACGGACCAGAACAGGGTCTCGGCCGCGGGGGAGGTGAAGGACAGGCTTTCCATCGCGATCGGGTCGAATTCATCGAACAGGACGAAGCCGGTGCCGACCCATGCGGCGGGGACCAGAAGGCCGATCAGCGCGCCGAGGATTAGATCGCGCCCGGAGGCGGCGTATTTCCATGCGACAAGAGCGGCGGTGCCCGCAATCAGGGCGGTCCAGAGAAGCGCGGGGCCGGGGAGGGCGGCGTTGCCAAGGGGCAGCGTGACGCTGCCGAGCGCGGTGCGGACAGGGGCCAGCACGCCTTTGAGCGTCGCATGCGCCACTACGGCGAAGACCACGAGGACGAGGGCGGCGCGGAGGTTGCCGGAGCCGGACAGTACGGTGAGGCGGGAGACACAACCGCGGGTCAGGACCATGCCCGCGCCGAACATCAGACCGCCGGTGAGGATGGCAAGCCAGGGCAGATCGGGGGTGAGGAACCGGTGATCGGCAAAGGAGATCAGCCCCTCGGCCACGGCGATTTGGGTGCCGAGCACGGCGGTCGCGAGGGCGGCGAGCCAGACGCCAGCGGCGGCGCCTCGCTCAGAGCGCGGACCGGCGACGGCGCGGCGGAAACAGAAGCGTGAGACCTCGGCCAGCGCGCCGAAGAGCACACCGATCACAAGGCCAAGGATCACCGAGGCCAGACGCGGCGAGAGGTCCAGTCCGAGGGTCTCATACATGTCGCTTCTTTCCGAAAAGGGGAATTTCGTTCCGAATAGAATGTAGTCGAGACAGAATGCAATCTTTGGAAGGTGGGTAAATAGGCCATCTGATGGGATAATATTCTTCTAGGGCGGGCGTGCTTGGAACTCTGTCGGGGAAGAGATGCAGGATGGGCAAACAAAGGAAAACGCGCCGGGGGAGCGGCGCGTTTGTTGTTTTTATTTTGCGGTATGGCGTATCGGCGTTGATTACCGGCCACGAATGCGCGGGTCCAAGGCGTCGCGCAGCCCGTCGCCGATGTAATTCACGGCGAGAACGGTGAGCGAGATCGCCAGACCCGGCCAGATGACGCGTTCGGGATATTGCTGTATCATGTCTTTCGCATCGAACAGCAGGCGCCCCCATGTCGGGTAATCCGGCGGGAAGCCGAGGCCGAGAAACGAGAGCGCGCTCTCGGTGATGATCGCATTGGCAATGCCCAGAGTGGCCGAGACCATGATCGGGGACATGATATTGGGCAGGATATGGCGCAGCACCACGCGGCGGCTTGGCGTGCCGATCGAGCGGGCGGCCAGAACATATTCGCGCTCCTTCAGCGCCAGGACATCGCCGCGCACGATCCGGGCGGTCTGCATCCAGCTGGTGATGCCGATGACGAACACGATCAGGATGAAAATCCCGGCCTCAAGGCCAAAGAATTTCCGCAAAGGATCGCGGAACAGCATGATGATCACCATCAAAAGCGGCAGGAGCGGCAGGGCCAGAAACAGATCGGTGAGACGCATCAGCAGCCCGTCGAGCTTTTTCCAATAGCCCGCCAGAACGCCCACGAAAGTGCCGAGCACCAGCGACAGGAACATGGCGGTGAGGCCGACGGAGATCGAAACCTGCCCGCCCGCCAGCATCCGGGCGAGAATGTCGCGGCCCAATTGGTCGGCGCCGAAAGGATGCGCCAGCGAGGGGCCCTGATTGCGGGCGCGGAAGTCGATATAGGTCGGGTCGATGGTCCAGAGGAAGGGGCCGAGATAGACCGCGAGAATGATGAAGACGAAGAAGACCAGCCCCGCCATGGCACCCTTGTGGGTCTTGAACTGGTCCCAGACGTCCCACCATTGATTGCGGGGGGCTTTGGGCTTGACGGTGGTGGTCACGGTTGCGTCAGACATGATCAACCTCCCTTAATCGTAGCGAATGCGCGGATCGAGAATGCCGTAAAGGATGTCCGCGATGAGGTTGAAGAGAACGATGAGCACGGCGAAAATGAAGGTCAGCGTCTGGACCATCGGCGCGTCGGAAGCGTAGATCGCGGTGATCAGCATCTGTCCGAGGCCGTTCACCTGAAACACCTGCTCGGTGATGATCGCGCCACCGAAGATCGACGGCACGCCGAGCGCGATCACGGTGACGACCGGGATCATCGAGTTGCGCAGCACATGCATGAGCACGACGACACGCTCCGACATGCCCTTGGCGCGGGCGGTGCGGACGTAATCCTGATTGAGATTGTCGAGCATGGAGGCGCGCATGAAGCGGCTGACCTGCGCGGCATTATAGAGCGTCAAAACGAAGACCGGCATGGCCATCTGTTTGATCTGGAAGAGGAAAGACGACCAGTCGGTGACCTTGTGCGTGGTGTCGTAGATCGAGGGAAACCAGCCCAGCGTGACGGAGAAAATCACGATCAGCAGCACACCGGAGAAAAACGTCGGAATGGAGAAGCCGATCATCGACACAAAGGTGCCGAGCTGGTCGAACCACGAATATTGCCGATAGGCGGAGACAATCCCGATCGGCACGGCGATCAGCGTTGCGAAGACATAGGAGAGGCCGACGACCCAGAGCGTTTGCGGCATGCGTTCGGCCACGACGGTCATCACCGGGGAGCGGGACTGGAAGGAAATGATCCGTTGTTTTCCCTCGGCAAAGCCGGTTCCGAAAATATGGTCGAAGGCCACCTGCGGCTCGACAACAAAAAACTGATAGAGCCAGTTCAGGAAGCGGATATGCACCGGTTCGCCAAGGCCCAGAGCCTCGCGCATCTTCTCTTTGACCTCGGGCGGCACGGTCAACGGGATAGAGGCCATCGGATCGCCGGGGGCGAGATCCAGCAGAAGGAAGATCACCAAAGAGATGAACAGAAGCGTCGGTATGGCGAGAAGAAGTCGACGGATCGTGTAATGGAGCATAGGGCGGCGCCTCGGTTCAGGTCTTTTGTCGTGTGAGGGAGGACGCCCCGTCGCGAAGACGGGGCGCCCGAAGGTCGATTACTTGATGCGATACCAATCGGCGGCATTCCAAAGTTCGGAATCCCACGAGTTCATGATCACTCCGCCCAGCGTGTTGGACGCGGCAGAGACGCGACCGCGATAGACCAGCGGGATGATCGCATAGTCCTGCATCAGCATGTCGTTCATCGCTTTCGCAAGCTCGGCACGTTTTTCAAGCTCACCGGTTTTGGCCATTTCGGCGACAAGCGCGTCATACTCCTCGGTGCAATAGCGCGGCATGTTGTTGCCCTGCCATTGCGTTTCCGGGCGCGGGGCCTGAATGCAGGCCCAGTTGGCCATATAGGCTTCCGGGTCTGTGCCGTCGAAGTTGTTGGCGTACATTTCCACATCCGCGAAGAACTTCTGGAACGTGTCCGGAGACCCGGCATCGCCACCGAAAAACACGGAGCTGTCGATGTTGCGCAGTTCAACCTCAACGCCGATCTCGTTCCACCACTGTTTGATGATCGCCTGGAAATCCTGACGCACGGCGTTGGTGGAGGATTGGAACAGCAGGGACAGTTTCTTGCCATCTTTCTCACGAATGCCGTCGGAGCCCATCACCCAGCCATCGGCGTCGAGCAGCGCTTTCGCGCCTTCGATGTCCTGCACCATGCAGGCGTCATTGGCGGTGGAGGAATAGATCTCCGGAGCGGGCAGCACGTTACAGGTCACTTTGCCCGCCGCCCCGTAGCCGATTTCCACCAGAAGATCGCGGTCGATCGCCATGGACAGCGCCTGGCGCACGGATTTGTCCGACAGGATCGGGTTCGGATGCGCGGCGGTGGCGCGTTCGTCGCCAAGCGCCGGATCGGGGTCGGTGTAGTTCACCATGATGCGCTCGACGAGCGTGCCGAAGGACACTTCGAGCTTGCCCTTGCCTTTGGATTCCATATCCGCGAGCACATCGGGGGCGAGCTGAAGGTTCCAAGCGTAATCGAATTCGCCGGTTTCCAGAACGGAGCGACCCGCCGCCGCCGCATCGCCGCCGCCCTTGACGGTTGCGGTCGCGAAGGCCGGTTTCGCCGGATCGCGGTAGTTCGGGTTGGCGGACATGGAGACCACGTCATTGGTCTTGAACTCATCCACAACGAAGGGGCCGGTGCCGATCGGCGCAAAGTTCTGTTCGGTGCAGGAGGCCATGGCTTCGCCGGTGCAGTTGGCGAACTGGGCCTTCTGAATGATCGGGGCCTGCGCGCCCACGAAGGGGCCGTAAGGGAAGGGTTTGGCCACGCCGAAATGCACGATGACGGTCAGGTCGTCGACGATTTCCACGTCGGTCACGTCATTGTATTTCTCGGTCTGGGCGCAGCCGCCGCCTTCGGAGGTGCAATATTCCCAAGTGAATTTGAGATCTTCGGAGGTCAGGGGCGTGCCGTCGGACCACAGCAGGCCGGGTTTCAGCTTCCACGTAATGTTTTTCAGATCTTCCGAAACGCCGCCGTTTTCCACGGTCGGAACGGTTTCGACCAGAAACGGCACCATCGCGCCGGTTTCGTCGTAGCGGGCGAGCGGTTCGAGCACGAGGGAGCCGACTTCGAGCTCCTTGGTGCCGCCCGACAGATAGGGGTTCATCGTCGAGGGCGCTTGCCAATAGATGATGTTCACATGGCCGTCGGCGCCACGTTCCGCAAACGCGGCCGGGGCCATGGCGAGCCCGGCGACGGTCCCCAGAACGGTGCCCTTCAGGGCAGTCTTGATCTTCATTTTACCTCTCCTTGTTGGATGCTCTTGTCCTCGAAACCGGCACCTTAGGCGGCGCTCTCATTGGTATTCGTATACTTGTGACAGGCGACCTGACGACCGGGGGCGATCTCCTGACCCAGCGGGTCGATCTCGCGACAGATGTCCATGACCTGCGGGCAGCGGGTGCAGAAATTACAGCCCTTGGGCGGGTTCGACGGCGAGGGCACATCGCCTTGCAAAAGAATGCGCTCCACCTTCTCCTCAAGCCAGGGATCGGGCTCGGGCACGGCGGACAAAAGCGCCTGCGTATAGGGATGTTTCGGATCGGCAAACAGCTCTTCGCGGCTGGCCAGTTCAACGATCCGCCCGAGATACATGACGGCAACCCGATCCGCGATATGGCGGACCATCGACAGGTCGTGAGAAATGAACAGGTAGGTCAGCCCGAATTCTTCCTGCAAATCCTCCAGAAGGTTCACCACCTGCGCCTGAATCGACACATCGAGCGCCGCAATCGGTTCGTCGCAGACGATGAATTTCGGATTGAGCGCCAAGGCGCGGGCGATGCCGATCCTCTGGCGTTGGCCGCCGGAAAACTCATGCGGGTAACGGTTGGCGAAATCGCGGTTCAGCCCCACGGCATCCATCAGCGACAGCACTTTTTCGCGCTTCTCGGCCTTGGACAGATGCGCATGTTCATCGAGCGGCTCACCGATGATCGCAGAGACGGACATGCGCGGGTTCAGGGACGCTTGCGGGTCCTGAAACACCATCTGCATGGTCGGGCGCATTTTGCGCAGGTCGGGCTGGGGCGTCGTGCCGATCTCATGGCCGTCGATCGTAATCGACCCTTCGGTGATGTCGTAAAGCCGCAGGATCGCGCGCCCGGCGGTGGATTTGCCACAGCCGCTTTCGCCCACAAGCCCAAGCGTCTCGCCCTCGTAAATGTCGAAGCTGATGCCATCGACGGCCTTCACCTCGCCCACGCGCTTTTTCAACACGCCGGCATGGATCGGGAAATGCATTTTCAGATCGCGCACCGCGACCAGAACCTTGTCCGACGTGATGTCAGTCATGGCGGGGGCCTCCGGTGTCGAAATCGTAGAAACAGGCGGCGTCATGGCCGGGGCCGACCTCGAACCGGGCCGGGTTTTCCGCAAGGCAGCGCGCGAAGGCGAAGGGGCAGCGCGCGGCGAAAGAGCAGCTCGACGGTTCCGCGCGCAGGATCGGCGGCTGGCCTTCGATGACCTCAAGCCGTTCGGCGCGTTCGCCACGCACGGAGGGCACGGTTTTCAGAAGCGCGCGGGTGTAGGGATGACGCGGGTGTTTGAACAACTCGCGCACGGGCGCATGTTCGACGATTTGCCCGCCGTACATCACCAGAACCCGGTCGGCGATCCCGGCGATCACGCCCAGATCGTGGGTGATCCAGATCACCGCCATGCCAAGCTTGGCGCGCAGCTCGTGCATCAGCTCAAGGATTTGCGCCTGAATGGTCACATCGAGCGCGGTGGTCGGCTCGTCGGCAATCAGAACCTCGGGGTCACAGGCCAGCGCGATGGCGATCATTACACGTTGCCGCATGCCGCCGGAAAATTGGTGCGGATAGTCCGTGAGGCGCCGTTCGGCGTCCGGTATGCCGACCAGTTCCAAAAGCTCCTTGGCCCGCACCCGCGCCTGCGCCTTGGACATGTTCATATGTTTGCGCAGCGGCTCCATGATCTGGTAGCCGACCGTGAACACAGGGTTCAGCGAGGTCATCGGGTCTTGGAACACAAAGCCGATGCGGGCGCCGCGAATGGCGCGCAGCTCGGTCTCGGAGGCTTGCAAAAGGTCGATGCCGCCGAAATCGATGCCGCTCCCCGAGACCACTGCCGGGGGCGAGGGGATCAGGCCGATCAGCGACATCATGGTCACCGATTTACCGGAACCGGATTCGCCGACAACGCCCAATAATTCACCGGGCTTGAGCGAGAAGGAGACGGAATTGACGGCATGAACGGACCCGGACCGCGTTTTGAAAACGGTCTTCAGGTCCCGGACATTGAGTACGGGTGTGGCCCCATCGGCCATGCGGTGACCCCCAAGCTGTTGGTTTTATTTATTATTATTTCTCCGCCCCGGTTGATCCAGGGTCGGTATGATCAAAACGGTATCACCTCTTTTCGAGGGCGCAAGGGGCAAGGTGCCGGAATGTGCAAGTTTTTTTACCAATGGATAAATTGTAAGGCACATCTGCTTGACCTCTGTGCAAAGCGCGATCACGCTTGCGCGAAGCCCCACGATATGGGCGCGATCAGGGGGGTGTGCCAAAACGCACCTTGCCTCGCTTGCGCCCAAGGCGTCGGGTGACGAGAGCCAGAGATCTGGCTCTTCTGACGACCACCCTCATCCTACTCCGCCGGAGACCAACATGCCGATCAAGAACCGCCTCGCCGAATTGCTGCCCGAAATTACCGCATGGCGACGAGACATTCACGCCCACCCCGAATTGCAATTCGACCTGCCGCGCACCTCGAAGAAGGTGGCGGATCTGCTCCGGGAATTCGGTTGTGACGAGGTGGTCGAAGGCATGGCGCAAACTGGCGTCGTCGGTGTGATCAAGGGTAAGACGGACTCGCGGGGGCGCACCATCGGGCTGCGCGCCGATATGGATGCGCTGCCGATTTTGGAGGAAACCGGCTCCGAATATGCCTCGACCAATCCGGGCGTGATGCATGCCTGCGGCCACGACGGACACACGGCGATGCTTTTGGGCGCGGCCAAATACCTCTGCGAAACCCGGAATTTCGACGGCACGGCCGTGGTGATTTTCCAGCCCGCCGAAGAGGGCGGCGGCGGTGGCCGGGTGATGTGCGAAGAGGGGCTGATGGAGCGGTTCGGCATCGACGAGGTTTACGGCATGCACAACTGGCCGAACCTTCCGGCGGGGACGTTTGCGATCCGTCCGGGTCCGTTCTTTGCCGCCGCCGACGAGTTCGAGATCTATGTGAAGGGCAAGGGCGGGCACGCTGCGAAACCGCATGAGACGGTCGACAGCACGGTGACGGCGGCGCATCTGGTGATTGCGCTTCAAACCATCGCATCGCGCAATGTGGACCCGACGAAACAGGTGGTGGTCTCGGTCTGTACGGTGGAATCTTCGTCCAAGGCGCATAACGTGCTGCCCGCGCAGGTCCTCTTGAAAGGCACGGTGCGGACATTGGACGGTGAAGTGCGCAAGCAGGCGGAGGATCGCCTGAAAGAGATTTGTGCTGGCGTGGGTGCCACTTACGGGGCGGATGTGGTGGTCGATTATCACCTCGGTTATCCGGTCATGGTGAACCACGATCGGGAAACCGAATATGCCATCGAGGCGGCCACCAAGGTCGCGGGCGGTTGTGAGGAATATCCGCTGGTGATGGGCGGCGAAGATTTCGCCTATATGCTGGAGGAACGCCCCGGCGCCTATATCATCGTCGGCAACGGACCGGGCGCGCCGGTGCACCATCCGAAATACATGTTCAACGACGAGGCGCTGCCTGCGGGCTGTTCCTGGTACGCTGAAATGGTCGAGAGCCGTCTGCCTGCGGCGTGATCTGAGTATTTGGATCAGCAAAGGAAACAGGCGCTCCCGGTCGGGGGCGCTTTTCGTTTCTTTTGTCTGAAAATATCCCGGGGGGTGAGCCGCAGGCGAGGGGGCAGAGCCCCTTAAATCCGGTCTGAGAGGGCGCGCCTCAGCCGCCGGTATGCGACATATGCCGTGACACCTGACCGTCGGGCTTTTGCCGGGAATAGTCGAAATCATGGCCCTTGGGTTTATGGGAAATCGCCTCTTCGATGGCGCGGATCAGTGGCGCGTCGTCTTCGGGATGGGCGCGCATGATGTCCCGCAGCGAGGCATTGTCTTCCTGCCCGAGGCACATGAACAGATCGCCGGTGCAGGTCATCCGCACGCGGTTGCAGCTTTCGCAGAAATTATGTGTCAGAGGGGTGATGAAGCCGATCTTTTGCCCGGTCTCCTCAAGTCGCACGTAACGTGCCGGGCCGCCGGTACGTTCGGCCAGATCGGTGAGCGTGTAGCGCGTGGCGAGGTCGTCGCGCAGATCGGTCAGCGGCCAATATTGCCCCACCCGGTCCTCATTGCCCAGATCGCCCATCGGCATGACCTCGATGAAGGTCAGGTCCATGCCCTCGCGCGCGCACCATTCGGTCAACTCGAACAGCTCGTTCTCGTTGAAGCCCCTGAGCGCGACGG
Organism: Celeribacter sp. SCSIO 80788; assembly: GCF_051054295.1. Classification (GTDB taxonomy): domain Bacteria; phylum Pseudomonadota; class Alphaproteobacteria; order Rhodobacterales; family Rhodobacteraceae; genus Celeribacter. The sequence goes on from NZ_CP150482.1 coordinate 253,327, forward strand.
TGTTGATCTTGATCTTGAGCCCGGCTTCGCGGGCGGCCTCGATGCCGCGCAGCACCTGATCGAGGCGGCCCCAACGGGTCACGCGGGCGAATTTGTCGGCATCGAGCGTGTCGAGGGAGACGTTCACACGTCGCACGCCTGCTGCATAAAGATCGGCGGCAAACCGGTCGAGCTGCGAGCCGTTCGTCGTCAGCGTCAACTCTTTCAACGCACCGCTTTCGAGATGTCGCGACATGGCGTTGAAGAATGTCATGATCCCGCGCCGCACGAGGGGTTCGCCGCCGGTGATCCGAAGTTTCTCGACGCCGAGCCCGATGAAGGTGGAGCACATGCGGTCCAACTCTTCGAGCGTCAGCAATTCCTTTTTCGGCAGGAAGGTCATGTGCTCCGCCATGCAATAGACACAGCGGAAATCGCAGCGGTCCGTCACCGACACCCGAAGATAGGTGATCGCACGGGCGAACGGGTCGATGAGGCGGGGTGCATTGGACATGACCGACAATTTAGCGGCCTCTGCGGACAATTCCAACCTCAACCGCGTGCGGTGCGGATCAGTTTTGCGCGTTTGAAATGATGTTTCGACAGCGCACGCAGCCAGCTTTCCGCCACGCGATTGACGTCCTTCTCACCGTCTTCGAGACAGCCGGGGAGCCAGTCGCAGGCCCGGTCCAGCGCGGCCGCTTCCGCCTCCGACGGATGTGAGAGCTTGGCCAGCGGTTCCGTGAGCAACAGGGCCGCGCGTCGGGGCAGAGGCGCGTCCTGTTCGGCCCAGAGCGCCACGCGCTCCATCCGGCTCAGATCGGCCATGAGCCGACGACTGCCTGCTTTGGCCAGCGCATCGAGCACGGCCCAGTTCTCCGCCGCGTCGAGCCAGTCGCAAATCTGGGTCCAGACGGCAGCATCGTCCGATATCCGCGCCTGCGTGAGCAGTTTGGCGGCCATGAGACGGGCGTCGAACACGCCGCTGTCCCAAAGGTGTTGCGCCACGCTCAAGCGCTCGGGGAAAGCGATGTCCTGACGCAGCGCGCGCGCCATGTCTTCGAGGGCCTGAGGGGGCACGCCGAAATAGGAACCCGCTCCGAAGCGAGCTTCCAGATCGGACGCCCGTTGCGCATCAGCGGCGGCTTTGAGCCGGTTCATCACATTTTCTTTGGTCATCGTCTCATTCCACCGTCACGGATTTCGCGAGATTGCGGGGCTGGTCCACATCCGTGCCCTTCGCCACCGCCGTGTGATAGGCGATGAGCTGGGCCGGGACGGCGTAGAGGATCGGGGCGAAGAGATCCGGCACCTCTGGCATCTGCACCGTCTGCCAGACGCCCTCGGAGGCGACGTCCAGCCCCTTGCGGTCGGAGACCAGAAGGACCTTGCCGCCGCGCGCCATGACCTCCTGCATGTTCGACACGGTCTTGTCGAACAGCGCGTCATGCGGGGCGAAGACGATCACCGGCGTGTGGCTGTCGATGAGGGCGATGGGGCCGTGTTTCAACTCGCCGGACGCATAGCCTTCGGCGTGGATATAACTGATTTCCTTGAGTTTCAAAGCACCTTCGAGGGCCAGAGGATACATCGCGCCACGGCCTAGGAACAACACGTCGCGGGCTTCCGAGAGGTCGTTCGAGACGATGTTCAGCGCCTCGTCGAGATCGAGCGCACGGGTGAGAAGCCCGGGCAGGAGGCGCAGGGTTTCCATATGCGTCGCAAGTTCCGCTTCGCTCATGTGACCGCGATCGCGGGCCGCCTTGAGCGCAAGCGTCGCGAGCACCAGAAGCTGGCAGGTGAAGGCCTTGGTCGAGGCCACGCCCACTTCGACGCCCGCGAGGATCGGCAGGGCAATGTCGCTTTCACGGGCGATGGAGGAGGTCGGCACGTTCACCACGGCGATGGTTTTCGCCACCTTTTCATCGCAATAGCGCAGGGCAGCCAGTGTGTCGGCGGTCTCGCCGGACTGGCTGACGAAGATCGCGTAGCTGTCGGTCGGCAGCGGCGGTTCGCGGTAGCGGAATTCCGAGGCGACGTCGATCTCGACCGGCAGGCGGGCGAGGCTTTCGAACCAGTATTTCGCCACCGAACAGGCGTAGAAGGCGGTGCCGCAGGCCACGAGCGTCAGACGTGAAATGTTCGAAAAGTCCAACTCTGACGGCAAATTCAACCCGTCATCGTTGAGATAATGTCGCAAAGCGTCAGCAAGAACCACCGGTTGTTCGGCGATTTCCTTGGCCATGAAATGCTTGTAGCCGCCTTTTTCCACCTGGGTGGCCCCGAGGTCGATGCGTTGCTCGTCGCGGTTCGCGCGCCGCCCCTCGGCGTCGAAAATCTCCGCGCCTGCGCGGGTGATGAAGGCATAGTCGCCTTGTTCCAGATAGGTGATACGGTCGGTCATCGGCGCGAGTGCGATGGCGTCAGACCCCGCGAACATTTCGCCTTTGCCATGGCCGATCGCCAGCGGCGCGCCCTTGCGCGCGGCGATGATCAGATCGTCTTCGCCATCGAAGAGCCACAACAGGGCAAAGGCCCCGTCGAGCTTCTTGAGCGTCGCCACAGCGGCCTCGCGCGGTCCCAGCCCCTGATCCATATACATGCGCGTCATCAGCGCGACGGTTTCGGAATCCGTCTGGGTTTCGGGATGGATATTCGCTTCGGCCAGTTCGGCGCGGAGTTCGCGGTAATTCTCGATGATGCCGTTGTGCACCACGGCGACGGGGCCGGAGCGATGCGGGTGGGCATTGCCGGTGGTCGCTGCGCCATGGGTCGCCCAGCGGATGTGACCGATCCCGGTCTTGCCGGCCAAGGGTTCATGCACCAGAAGATCGGAGAGGTTCACGAGCTTGCCGACCGCGCGGCGCCGGTCGAGCTTGCCCTGCACGACCGTGGCGATCCCGGCACTGTCGTAACCGCGGTATTCCAGCTTTTTCAGCGACTCGACGAGGATCGGCGCCGCTTCGTGATTTCCCAAGATCCCTACAATACCACACATTTTACTGCCCTTTTTGCTTTTTAGCTTTGAGAGACTTTAACTTTTCGAACATCCGCACGGCGAGCATGGGTTTGTTTACCTGTTTTGCGCGGCCGATGGCCAGAGCGCCGGGTTCGACATTCGTGGTGATCACGGAGCCCGATGCGGTCATCGCCTCGTCGCCCACGGTGACCGGTGCGACGAGCATGGTGTTCGATCCGATGAAGGCGTTGCGGCCCACCACTGTGCGGTGTTTGAACACGCCGTCATAGTTGCAGGTGATCGTTCCCGCGCCGATATTGGTGCCGTCGCCGATGTCGGCATCGCCGATGTAGGTCAGGTGGTTCACCTTGGTGCCTTCGCCGATCAGGGCGTTTTTCACCTCGACGAAATTGCCGATATGGGCGTTGTTCGCCAGCTCCGCGCCGGGGCGCAGACGGGCAAACGGGCCGACGGTCGCGCCCATCGAGACGTGACAGCCTTCGAAATGGGAAAACGCCCTGAGACGTGCGCCGGATTCGACCGTGACGCCGGGACCGAAGATCACGTTCGGCTCCACCACCGTGTCGCGTCCGATATAGGTGTCGAGCGAGAAGAACACGGTTTCGGGGGCCATCAGCGTGACGCCATTGTCGAGCGCTTCCGCGCGCTTGGACGATTGGAAAATCGCTTCGGCGCGGGCGAGTTCCGTGCGGGTGTTGACGCCCAGTGTCTCGGATTCGTCACAGGCGACGGCGGTTGCCGTGCGACCGGTTTTCCACGCGATTTCAACGATGTCCGGGAGGTAGTATTCTCCGGCGGCATTGTCGTTGCCGACCTGATCCAGAAGCTCGAACAGCACGGAGGCCTCGGCGGCGATAAGGCCGGAGTTGCAGAAGGTGATCGCGCGCTCGGCCTCGGTGGCGTCTTTGTATTCGACGATGCGGGTGAGCCTGTCGCCTTCCATCACCAGACGCCCGTAGCGCGCCGGATCGGCGGCCTCGAAGCCCAGAACCACCACATCTGCGGATTTGCGGGCCTCGGCCATGCGCAGGATCGTGTCTTCGGAGATGAAGGGGGTGTCGCCGTACAAAACGATGGCGTCGCCTTCGAAGCCCGCAAGCGCGTCTTTCGCCTGCAAAACCGCATGCGCCGTGCCGAGTTGCTCTTCCTGACGGGCGATGACGATCTCTTCGTCGATCTTTGCAGCCTCGGTGGCCACAAGATCGCCGCCATGACCGACGACCAGAACCGTGCGCTCCGGTTCCAAAGCGCTGCCCGAGGCCAGCGCATGGGCGAACAGGGGGGCGTTGCCGATCGGGTGCAGCACCTTGGGCAGGTCGGAATTCATCCGCGTGCCTTGCCCGGCGGCCAAGAGAATGAGGGCTGTTGCCATGGTTTTCGTCCCGATCTGCTCTTTTCTTTGTCTCCTTGCCGTTTTACCCATGACGCGGAGCGCCGCAAGGCCCGGAAGGTCAGAGGGGCTTCACTTATTCTGACGCCAGATTACAGCATTCAGCGGGAGTTTGCCCAAAACGACCTGCCGCGGCCGCAAAGGGACCAGACATGCGCACAGTGATTTTCGATCTCGACGGCACGCTGGCGGACACCTCCGCCGATCTGATCGCGGCGGCGAATGCCTGTTTTCGGGGGCTGGGCTATGGCGATGTGCTGGACCCCGTGGCCGATGCACATACGGCGTTTCGCGGTGGACGGGCGATGCTGACGCTTGGGTTCTCTCGGGTGAAGCCGGGGTTCGGCGAGGCAGAGGTGATGGAACAATATCCGATCCTGCTGGATGTGTATGCCGAGCATATCGACACCCACACGCGGCTCTACGACGGGGCGGCGGAGGCGGTCGAGGCGCTGCGTCGCGATGGTTATGCGGTGGGGGTCTGCACCAACAAGCCCGAAGATTTGGCGGATCGGCTGCTGACGCGGCTGGGCGTGCGCGATCTGTTCGGGTCCATGATCGGGGCCAAGACCGTGGGTGTGTCGAAACCCGATCCGAAGCCTTATATTGCCGCCGTCGAAGAGGCGGGCGGCGTTCTGGCGCAATCTTTCCTCGTGGGCGATACGGAAACCGACCGCGCCACGGCGAAGGCGGTGGGCGTGCCCTCTGTGCTGGTGACCTTCGGGCCGGATGGGGACGGGGTCAAACGGCTGGAGCCGGAGGCGTTGCTCACCCATTATAATGAGCTGTCGCGGTTGACGAAGGAGCTGATCGGATGACGGGCGAGGTCTTTAAGGGCAATTTCACTCAGCAGGAGCCGATCCCGGAGGAGGCGATCGAGGCCGCCGTGGCGGTGATGCGCTCCGGGCGGTTGCATCGGTATAACACGCTTCCCGGGGAGAAAGGCGAGGTGGCGTTGCTCGAAGAAGAGTTCGCAGCCTATACCGGGGCGAAATATGCGCTTGCCGTGGCCTCGGGTGGCTATGCGCTTGGCTGTGCTCTGCGGGCGCTGGAGGTCAAACCCGGCGAACCGGTTCTGACCAACGCGTTTACGCTGGCGCCCGTGCCCGGTGCGATTGCCTCCGTGGGGGCGAAGCCGGTGTTCGTGGGGGTGACCGAGGGGCTGGTGATCGACCTCGACGATCTTCAGGTGAAAATCTCTGAGACCGGCGCAAAGGTCCTGATGCTGTCGCACATGCGCGGGCATCTCGTCGATATGGATGCGCTCATGTATATCTGCAACGGGGCAGGGGTCGCGGTCATTGAGGATTGTGCGCATACGATGGGGGCGCATTGGACCGGGGTGCCGTCGGGACGGCACGGGGTGATCGGCTGCTATTCCACCCAGACCTACAAACATATCAACTCGGGGGAGGGCGGTTTCCTCATCACCGACGACGAGGAAATTGCCGCACGAGCGATCATGTTGTCGGGATCGTACATGTTATATGGCCGTCATACGGCCGGTCCGGCCCCGGATGTGTTCGAAAAGATCAAATATGAGACGCCGAACGTGTCGGGCCGGATGGACCATCTGCGGGCGGCGATCCTGCGGGTGCAGCTGCGCAGCCTCGACGCTCAGGTGGAAAAGTGGAACGCGCGCTACCGGATGGTCGAAGCGGGGTTGCGGGGCACGAAGGGGCTCACGTTGATCGAGCGGCTCGAGCCGGAGCATTACGTCGGCTCCTCTATTCAGTTCCTGCTGCTGGACTGGCCGGACGCCAAGATCGAGGGGCTGGTGGCGGCCTGTCTCAAGCGCGGCGTGGAGTTGAAATGGTTCGGGGCACCGGAGCCGGTGGCCTTTACCTCGCGGTATGAAAGCTGGCGCTATTGCGAGGCGCAGAGCCTGCCGGAGAGCGACCGTGTGCTGCGTGCGATCATGGATATGCGTCTGCCGCTGACCTTCAGCCTCGAAGACTGCGAAATAGTGTCGCGGATCATCCGGGACGAAGTCTTGCGGGCAGGATAAGCCGGGACACCGTCAGGACGCGGCCGGATAAGGTTCGGGAAGCATTCATCTTTTGATATGCGTTGGCAAATACACCTTAAATGGTGTGCAGATGCATACAACTTGGCAAATTCCGACAAAAATTATAAGAAAAAGACTCTCGAATCGCGAGATGCGGAGAAATCCGCCGCAGCGCCGCGAAACGTGATCACGAGTGCAAAAAAACTTGTCACGACCCTTGAAACCTTGGGCTTTCTCGCCGCGCGTTTGGTTGACCATATTGTCGCAGGGGGCTAAACCACAGCAAGCTAGCAAAGCAGCGCGCCCGAGGTTGCTCGACAATTGAGTCTCCCCGAGAGTGCGCAAACCAAGGAGCCGCTCGTGGAAGACTTGCTTCGGGAATATCTCCCCATCGTCATTTTCATCGGCCTCGCCATTGCGCTGGGTCTGGTGTTCATCTTCGCAGCCCTCATCCTCGCCGTTCGCAATCCCGACCCCGAAAAAGTGTCGGCCTATGAATGCGGGTTCAACGCGTTCGACGACGCGCGGATGAAATTCGACGTGCGGTTCTACCTCGTGTCGATCCTGTTCATCATTTTCGATCTCGAAATCGCTTTCCTCTTCCCTTGGGCCGTCGCGTTCAAGGATCTGAGCATGACGGGCTTCTGGTCGATGATGGTGTTCCTCGGCGTGCTGACCGTGGGCTTTGCCTATGAATGGAAGAAAGGGGCGCTGGAATGGGCGTGATGACCTCTGCCAACACCGCTGGGGCCGACAAGGAAGTCGCGACTCAGGCTCTGAACAAGGAATTGCAGGACAAAGGCTTCCTGCTGACCTCGACGGAGGACATCATCAACTGGGCGCGCACCGGCTCGCTGCACTGGATGACCTTCGGTCTCGCCTGTTGCGCCGTCGAGATGATGCAGACGTCGATGCCGCGTTACGACCTCGAACGCTACGGCACCGCGCCGCGCGCCTCCCCGCGCCAGTCCGACCTGATGATCGTCGCAGGCACGCTGACCAACAAAATGGCCCCCGCTCTGCGCAAGGTCTATGACCAGATGCCGGAGCCGCGTTATGTGATCTCCATGGGCTCCTGCGCCAATGGCGGCGGCTATTACCACTACAGCTATTCCGTCGTGCGCGGTTGCGACCGCATCGTGCCTGTGGACGTCTATGTCCCCGGCTGCCCGCCGACCGCAGAAGCGCTGATGTACGGGTTGCTGCAATTGCAGCGCAAAATCCGCCGCACCGGCACGATTGCCCGCTAAGGAGAGATCTGATGAGCGAAGAAGCCCTCAAGGAACTCGGTGCGCATATCGAGCTGAAACGTCCGGACGACGTGCTGAAAACGGAAGTGGCCTTTGGCGAGCTGAACGTCACCGTGACCGCCGCCGGGATCGTGGATTTCGTCGATTTCCTGAAAACCGACGGCACCTGCAAATTCTCCTCGCTGGTGGACATCACGGCGGTCGATCACCCGGAGCGCGAACAGCGGTTCGACGTGGTCTATCACTTCCTGTCGATGTACCAGAACCACCGCATCCGTGTGATCGCTGCGCTGCGCGAAGAAGAGACGATCCCCTCGATCATTTCCGTGCACCCGTCGGCCGGTTGGTTCGAGCGTGAAACCTTCGACATGTTCGGCATCATCTTCTCCGGCCACCCGGATCTGCGTCGTCTGCTGACCGATTACGGGTTCCGCGGTCATCCGCTGCGCAAGGACTTCCCGGCCACGGGCTATACCGAAGTGCGCTATGACGAAGAGCTGAAACGCGTCGTCTACGAACCGGTGAGCCTCGTTCAGGAATACCGCCAGTTCGACAACCTTTCCCCGTGGGAAGGCGCGAAGTACATCCTTCCCGGCGACGAGAAGGGGGCCTGAGGTTTGAACGGCAATCCGGCCATCATGATCTGCGTCGGCGCGACGAAAGCGGGCACCAGCTCGCTTTATCGCTATTTGCACGATCATCCGGATTGCCACATGCGCTCGATCAAAGAGATCCACTATTTCGATACGGTGGATTTCGAAGATTACGAGCACCAGCTCGACGTTTACGCCCGTCTGCGCGCCGATCTGGTCGGGCGTCAGGACATCGCGCGCAAGAATGCCAATCTCTGGAAGGTCGGCAATCTGGAACGCCAGATCATGGATGTGGACGAGATCGTGCGTATCCTCAAACTGGGGCGCGAAGGCGTGTCGGATTACCTGTTCTACCTGCTGGACGGGATCGGGGACAAGAAAATCGCGGGCGACATCACGCCGGGTTACGGTCTTTTGACCGAAGAGCGGCTGCGCGAGATGGCGCATATGGCCCCCGACGTGCGGTTTGTCTTCCTGATGCGCGACCCGGTGGACCGTCTTTGGTCGCATGTGCGGATGCAGGCGACACGTCAGCGTCAGCCCGGCGAAGAGGTCGCGCTCAAGGCCCGGCGGATCATGAACCGCACGATGAAAAAGGGCATGGAAACCCATATCCCCGAACGCGGCGACTATGCCGGGATCGTGGAGAAACTCAAACGGGCGGTGCCCGAGGACAAGCTTTTCGTCGGGTTCACCGAGGATGTGCTTTCGGGCGAGGGGCTTTCGAGCCTGTGCGCCTTCCTCGGGATTTCCGAGAAGCCCGTGGACGAAGAACCGCATGCGCATGAAGGTGTGCATCTGAAACTAACCGACAAGCAGCGGCATGAGGCGGCGCAATTTCTTGCCCCGCAATATGCCTATGTGGAAAAGAGCTTTGGCCCGCTGCCCGCGCGGTGGCAGGCGAATATGGCGAGGATCTGAGAATGGACGTCGATATCCGGCAAAACACCTACGATGACGGTTCGCACGACGCGACCGACACCGAACAGAAGATCCGGAACTTCAACATCAACTTCGGGCCTCAGCACCCTGCGGCCCACGGTGTGTTGCGGATGGTTCTGGAGCTGGACGGTGAGATCGTGGAACGTGCCGACCCGCATATCGGGCTGTTGCACCGCGGCACCGAAAAGCTGATGGAGAACCGGACCTATCTCCAGAACCTGCCCTATCTCGACCGTCTCGATTACGTGGCGCCGATGAACCAGGAGCATGCTTGGTGTCTGGCGATCGAACGTCTGGCAGGCGTCGAGATTCCGCGTCGCGCCTCCCTGATCCGCGTGCTCTATTCCGAGATCGGCCGGGTGCTGAACCACCTGCTGAACACCACCACGGGTGCGATGGACGTCGGCGCGTTGACGCCGCCGCTCTGGGGCTTCGAAGAGCGTGAAAAGCTCATGATCTTCTACGAACGGGCTTGTGGTGCGCGTCTGCACTCCGCCTATTTCCGCCCGGGTGGCGTCCATCAGGACCTGCCGCCGGAGTTGATCGACGACATCGAAGCTTGGGCTGATCATTTCCCGAAAGTGCTCGACGACATTCACTACCTGCTGTCCGACAACCGCATCTTCAAACAGCGGACCGTCGACATCGGCGTGGTCAACGAAGAAGAAGTGCTCGACTGGGGCTTCTCCGGCGTGATGGTGCGCGGTTCCGGCCTCGCCTGGGACCTGCGTCGCAGCCAGCCCTATGAGTGCTACAACGAATTCGACTTCCAGATCCCAGTGGGCACCAGCGGCGACTGCTACGACCGCTACATGTGCCGCATGCTGGAAATGGCCGAGTCGACCAAGATCATCAAACAGGCCTGCGCCATGCTGCGGATGCCGGAAAACCAAGGCGATGTGCTGGCCCGTGGCAAGCTCACCCCGCCGAAACGCAGTGATATGAAAACCTCCATGGAGGCGCTCATCCATCACTTCAAACTCTACACCGAAGGGTTCAAACTGCCGCAGGGCGAGGTTTACGCCGCCGTCGAGGCGCCGAAGGGCGAGTTCGGCGTGTTCCTCGTTTCCGACGGGACGAACAAACCCTACCGCGCGAAACTCCGCGCGCCGGGTTACCTTCACTTGCAGGCGATGGACCACATGGCCAAGGGCCACCAGCTCGCGGATGTGTCCGCCATCATCGCCACCATGGACATCGTTTTCGGGGAGGTCGACCGCTAATGCTGCGCCGTCTTTATTCTGAACAACCCGCCTCTTTCGAATACACCCCGGCGAACCTCGCCTGGGCCGAGGGGCAGATCGCCAAATACCCGGAAGGCCGCGCGCAATCCGCGATCATTCCGCTGTTGTGGCGCGCGCAGGAACAGCAGGGCTGGCTCACCAAACCCGCGATCGAATATGTCGCGGATATGCTGGGCATGCCCTATATCCGGGCGCTCGAAGTGGCGACCTTCTACTTCATGTTCCAACTGCAACCGGTTGGTTCCGTGGCCCATATTCAGGTTTGTGGCACCACGACCTGCATGATCTGCGGCTCGGGCGACATCATCGAGGTCTGCAAACGCCGCATCGCCGCGAAGCCGCACACGCTGTCTGCCGACGGCAAGTTCAGCTGGGAAGAGGTCGAATGCCTTGGCGCCTGCGCCAACGCGCCGATGGCCCAGATCGGCAAGGACTATTACGAAGACCTGACCGCCGAGAATTTCGAGAAGCTGCTCGACCAGATGGAAGCGGGCAATGTGCCGCTGCCGGGCTCGCAGAGCGGTCGGTATTCGTCCGAAGCGGCGGGTGGCCCGAATGTTCTGGCCGAATATGTCGGCACTGGCGCGCAATATAACGGTTCCGTGCAGCGCGCCGTCGACATCGGCGACACCATCAAACGCATCGACGGCACCGAAGTGCCGCTTCTGACGCCGTGGATTTCCAAAGGCGCGGGCCATGGCTCCGTGCCGAAAGCCCCGGCTCAAGCAAAATCTGCCGTGCAGCAGGCCGCAGAGAAGGCTGTGGAGAAGAAACCGGAAGCTGCGAAAGCGGAACCGGTTGCCGAGGCCGTGGAAGAGAAACAGCCGGAACTGCTCACCGCGGCGCGCGAGGGGGGGGCGGATGACCTCAAGAAACTCAAGGGCGTCGGGCCGAAGCTCGAAGAGACGCTCAACGAGCTGGGTTTCTACCACTTCGATCAGGTCGCGAACTGGACCCCGGCGGAGATCGCATGGGTCGACAGCCGCTTGAAATTCAAGGGCCGGATCGAACGCGACGGCTGGATCGAACAGGCGAAAATTCTCGCGGCGGGTGGGGAAACCGAATTCTCCAAACGTGCGAAGTACTGAAACACAGCGCCCTGACGGGGCCCGCTGAAGGAGGACACGGATGAGCGAGGCGACGACCAAAACACCCAAGATCTGGCTGATTTCAGCCATCTGTGGCGTCTTGGCCTTCCTGGCCCTGTTGTGGATCGCAGGTTATGCGACCACCGCAGCGATCATCGTCGGTGTTCTGGTGACCTTTCTTGTGGCGATCCTGTTGTGGATCGGCTGGCACGAAGAAGAGACCACGCCGGTCGAGGGCCATCCCGAGGCCGACGTGAGCGCAGAAGGCCTCATGGCGACGGCCTCCATCGGGGACGAGCCGATCTCGGTGGCCGAGGAAATCGCGCCGGAGCCGCATGCCGCCGATACGCGGGAAGTGCGTTCGGCTGCGGCAGCGGCGGCCCCGGCGGCCGATCCGGTCGCAGAGGAGCCTGAGGAGGAGACGGCAAAGCCGACGCTGCTCAAGGCGCCGCTCGAGGGTGGGGCCGACGATCTGAAACAGATCAAGGGCGTGGGACCGAAACTTGAGGTGCTCCTGCACTCCATGGGGGTCTACCACTTCGGTCAGATCGCCGGATGGTCTGCGGCGGAAGTGGCCTGGATGGATGAGAACCTGCAAGGGTTCAAAGGCCGGGTGACCCGGGACGACTGGGTCGGTCAGGCAAAAGCTCTCTCTGAGGGCGAAGAAACGGAATTCTCGAAACGCGTCAAGGATGGCGACGTGTACTGAGGAGTGAAGACAATGGTTCCCGACAAGGACCGACATCTGGCGAAAAAGGCGCGAACGGTCGCGCTGGTGATCGCTTTGACGATGTCGATCTGGCTCGGGGCCCAGTGGCTGGGCGGGAAACTCGGAATGCCTGTGCGTTACGCGTTCCTGCTCGACCTCATGGCGCTGGCCGCTTTCGTGTGGGCCTTCGTGGTGATTTATCAGATCTGGCGCGCTGCGCGTCAGCAGGACTGAAGGGACAAGAGCGATGCTCAAGGATCAGGATCGGATCTTTACCAACCTCTACGGGATGAATGACCGTAGCCTCAAAGGTGCCATGGCGCGTGGCCATTGGGACGGTACGGCGGGCATTCTCGCCAACGGGCGCGACTGGATCATCGATCAGGTCAAGGCCTCGGGCCTGCGTGGCCGCGGCGGGGCGGGTTTCCCGACCGGTCTCAAATGGTCCTTCATGCCGAAGGAAAGCGACGGGCGTCCGTCCTATCTGGTGATCAACGCCGACGAATCCGAGCCCGCGACCTGCAAGGACCGCGAGATTATGCGCCACGACCCACACACGCTGGTCGAAGGGGCGCTGATTGCCGGGTTCGCCATGGGCGCGGTGGCGGCCTATATCTACATTCGTGGCGAATATATCCGCGAGAAAGAGGCGCTTCAGGCCGCGATCGACGAGGCTTACGATGCCGGTCTGATCGGCAAGAACGCCTGCAAATCCGGTTACAATTTCGATGTCTACCTGCACCACGGGGCAGGGGCCTATATCTGTGGCGAGGAAACCGCGCTCATCGAGTCTCTCGAAGGCAAAAAAGGCATGCCGCGGATGAAACCGCCGTTCCCGGCGGGCGCGGGTCTTTATGGCTGCCCGACCACGGTGAACAACGTCGAATCCATCGCCGTTGTGCCGACGATCATTCGTCGTGGCGCGGAGTGGTTCTCCTCCTTCGGGCGTCCGAACAACGCGGGCACCAAGCTCATGGCGCTGACCGGTCACGTCAACACGCCCTGCGTGTTCGAGGAAGAGATGTCGATGTCCGTGCGCGAGATCATCGAGAAACACGGCGGCGGCATTCGCGGCGGCTGGGACAACCTGAAAGCCATCATTCCGGGCGGCGCATCTTGCCCGGTGCTGCCGAAAGAGGCGCTGGAAGACGCGATTTTCGACTTCGACTGGATGCGCGAAAACAAATCCTCCTTCGGCACCGGCTGTATGATCGTGATGGACAATTCCGTTGACGTCGTCAAAGCCGTGTGGCGCCTGTCGGCCTTCTTCAAGCACGAGAGCTGCGGTCAGTGCACGCCGTGCCGTGAAGGCACCGGCTGGATGAGCCGCGTGATGGACCGTCTGGTCACGGGCGATGCGGAGATCGAAGAGATCGACATGCTTCTGGACGTCACCAAACAGGTTGAAGGCCACACCATCTGTGCGCTTGGCGATGCGGCGGCCTGGCCGATTCAGGGCCTGATCCGTCACTTCCGTGGCGAGATCGAAGACCGCATCAAAGCCAAGAAAACCGGTCGCGTGACGGCGGCCTTTGCGGCGGAGTAAGTCGAGCTTATGAAACCCGCCCTCGCCATATTGCCGATCACGCTTTTGTCCGCCTGTCAGGTGGACGAGGCCAATCAGGCTATGCGGGGCATGTCCGACGACCGGATGACGGTCGCCCGGGCGGCGTTTCGCGATATGGGCAAGGACGAGCTGACGGGGATGCTGTTGCTGTCGAAGGACATCGCGGAGAGCTGTGATCGGATCGAGATCAGCACACAGGTGCACAATCTCCTGTCGTCGCGTGTCGAACGCCTGCCGCTCTCCGATCCGGCGATGAACGCGCAGCGGCTTGAAAATGCCCGTTCGGGCTTTGTGGCGCAGCACGGCGCGGCGGATGACAAAGCGTTTTGCGCGGCGGCGCGGGACGAAATGAAACAGATGACGCCTCTGGGCGCAACTTTGGTGGAAGGACCGGCACGCTGATGCAACCTGTCGGCACATATCTCGCGGAGCTGAACATCGGACGCCTTGTCGCGCCGACGGACGATCCGCGCGTGGCCGAGTTCATGGGCGCGCTGGACCGGATCAACGGCATGGGCAAACGCATGCCGGGATTCGTCTGGATGATGGAAGGTTCGGGCGAGCCGGGAACAGGCAATACCGAAAACAACATCGGCGACGATCCGCAATTCGTCGCAAATCTCACCGTCTGGGAAGACGTGCAAAGCCTTGAGCATTTCGTCTTCAACACGGTGCACAAACAATTTTACGACCGCCGCGCGGAGTGGTTCGAGCTGATGGCCGACCAGCATTTCGTGATGTGGTTCGTCGAGGAAGGGCACAAGCCCACGCTGGCAGAGGCGATGGAACGCCTCGCCTACAAGCAAGAACATGGGGACAGCGATCAGGCCTTTGGCTGGTCGTTCATCAAAGAGGCCACGCTTTTCCGCGAGAAAAGCTGTCGCCCGATTGCTGCGGAGTAACCCATGACACAGCTCAAACATCTCACTCTTGCTCTTGCCCTCACAGCGGGCGCTGCCGCGGCGGCGGAATTGCCGCCTTTACGGGAGGTCAAAGAGATCGACCAGAATATGCTCTGGGCCGGTCTGGCCGTCGAGGTGGCGGATGAATGTCCGACCATCGAGGCGCGTAAGCTCAAGGGCCTGACCTTCCTCTGGGGGCTGAAGAACAAGGCATCCTCGATGGGCTACTCGGATGACGAAATCCGTACCTATGTCGAAAGCGACGACGAGGAAGCCCGTATTCGCCGTCTGGGCGAGGACTATGTGCGTCGCGCGGGCTTCGATCCGAAAACGCCGCAGGGGCTTTGCGGCTTCGGGGAATCGGAGATCGCCAAGGGTACGCTGATCGGGTCTTTCCTAAGGAGCACGAAATGATCCGGTGTCTTGCATATTCGACGCTGATTGCGTTTTTGGCCGTTCCGGCTCTGGCGCAGATGGCAATCACGGAGGACCCGGACATTCGCGGTCCTCTGGTGGACAATATGATTGTCACGGAACTGACGACCATTTGTCCGAAACTGGCCGCGCGCCCCGCGCAGGTCAACAAACAGGCGCAGGCCATGATGGAGACGATCGTCGCCAAGGGCTATGGCGCGGACGACATTCAAACCCTTCAGGACCCGGCCTTTCTGGCGGTTCTGGCGGATGAATCGACAAGCTTCTTTGCCGCTCAGGGCATTGAGAAACGAGACACGGAGGCGATGTGCGCCTTCGGCAAAGCGCAGATTGCAAAGCGGACCCCGCTCGGCAAGCTGATGAAGAACAGGTGATGTGACCATGGCAGATACGCGCAAAATCATCATTGACGGGACCGAGGTCGAAGTTGACCCGGCCATGACGATCCTTCAGGCCTGTGAAGTGGCCGGGATCGAAGTGCCGCGGTTCTGCTATCACGAACGGCTCTCCATTGCGGGCAACTGCCGCATGTGTCTGGTCGAGGTCGTGGGCGGCCCGCCGAAACCGGCGGCGTCTTGCGCCATGCAGGTGCGTGACCTGCGCCCGGGGCCGGAAGGCGCGCCGCCGGTGGTGAAAACCAATTCGCCGATGGTCAAGAAGGCCCGTGAGGGTGTGATGGAATTCCTCCTGATCAACCACCCGCTCGATTGCCCGATCTGCGACCAGGGCGGCGAATGCGACCTTCAGGATCAGGCGATGGCTTACGGCGTGGATTTCTCCCGCTTCCGTGAACCGAAGCGTGCCTCCGAGGATCTGAACCTCGGCCCGCTCGTCGCGACCACGATGACGCGCTGCATCTCCTGCACCCGCTGCGTGCGCTTCACGACCGAGGTCGCGGGCATCACCCAGATGGGTCAAACCGGCCGTGGCGAAGACAGCGAGATCACCAGCTATCTCAACGAAACGCTGGCCTCGAACCTTCAGGGCAACATTATCGATCTGTGTCCGGTTGGCGCGCTGACCTCCAAACCCTATGCGTTTACTGCCCGTCCGTGGGAACTGACCAAGACCGAAACCATCGACGTGATGGACGCGCTCGGCTCGAACATCCGCGTCGACACCAAAGGCCGCGAAGTGATGCGCATTCTGCCGCGCAACCATGACGACGTGAACGAGGAGTGGATTTCCGACAAGACCCGCTTCATCTGGGACGGTCTGAAACGCCAGCGCATCGACACGCCCTACATCCGCAAGAACGGCAAGCTGACCAAGGCCACTTGGGCCGAGGCGCTCTCCGTTGCTTCTGCGGCTATGAAGGGCAAGAAGGTCGCCGCGCTCGTCGGCGATCTGGCTCCGGTCGAGGCAATCTATGCGCTCAAAGGTCTGGTCGAAGGTCTGGGCGGTAATATCGAGGCCCGCGTCGATGGCGCGAAGCTGCCGGCTGGCAACCGTGGCGTTTACGCCGGGACCGCGACCATCGCCGATATCGACGATGCGAAATACATTCAGTTGATCGGCACCAACCCGCGCGACGAAGCGCCGGTGCTGAACGCGCGCATCCGCAAGGCCTGGGCGAAAGGTGCCAAGGTCGGTCTCGTCGGCCAGCCCGTCGATCTGACCTACGATTACGCCCATGTCGGCACCGACCGTGCGGCGCTCGAAAGCCTTCTGGGTCATGCGTATGGCGACGTGCTCGATCAGCCGTCCCTCGTCATCGTGGGCGCAGGCGCGATCAACGAGGCCGATGGCGAAGCGGTTCTGGCCACGGCGCAGAAACTCTGCGAAGCCACCGGGTCGAAACTCATGGTGCTGCACACCGCCGCTTCCCGCGTGGGCGCGATGGATGTGAACGCCGTGACCGAAGGCGGGTTGGACGCGGCCACCAACGGGGCAGAGGTGATCTACAACCTCGGTGCCGATGAGGTCGAAATCGCCGCCGGTCCGTTCGTGATCTATCAGGGCTCGCATGGCGATCTCGGGGCCCACCGCGCCGACGTGATTCTGCCGGGTGCCGCCTATACCGAAGAAAACGGTCTCTTCGTGAACCTCGAAGGCCGTCCGCAGCTTGCGCTCCGCGCCGCCTTCCCGCCGGGTGAGGCGAAAGAGAACTGGGCGATTCTGCGGGCGCTGTCCGCCGAGCTCGGTGCGACGCTGCCCTACGATTCGCTGGCGCAGCTGCGCAACGCGCTGATCAAGGACGTGCCGCATCTCGCGATGATCGACACGGTGCCGGAAAATGCGGTTGTCGCCCTGCCGGAGAAATCTCTCGGGAAGGCCACCTTCCGCAACGGGGTGAAGGATTTCTACCTCACCAACCCGATCGCACGCGCCTCCGTGCTGATGGCGGAGCTGTCCGCCATGGCCAAAGCGCGCGCCGAGACGCCGGTGGCGGCCGAGTAATGGCGCTTCGCGCCGCACATATGGCCGGTTTCGGGCTGATGCTGCTGGGATTGTCCGCGTGCGACAAGACTTGTTGCGCGGCCCCGGTGCCGGACGTATCGCGCGCGGCGCAAGCGACCGAGTTTCTCGGTGTGGAGACCCGTCTTCTCGACGGCGATCTGGTGGATTTTATCGTCTCCGCACAAGGAGATGGGGCAAAAGACAGCGTGGTGGCCTATGCAGATTGTGCCGCCGCGCAATACGCGTTGATCCGGGGTTTCGGATTTGCGCGTCATGTGCGCACAAATGTCGCACATGAGGGTGGAGTTTGGCGGGCAGATGCTGTTTACACCATCTCGCCAGCGCTCCCCGACGGTTTGCGCAAGCTCGACGCCGAAGTCGTCGTTGCAAACTGCCGGGACAACGGAATACCGACGGTGTGAAAGGCTAGGACGACAATGGTCGAATATTTCACGACAACAAATCTGGGGATCTTCCTGCTCACCCTTGGGCAGATTTTGCTGGTCCTCGTGCCGCTCTTCGTGGCGCTCGCCTTTTTGATGTATGGCGACCGGAAAATCTGGGCGGCTGTCCAGATGCGCAAAGGTCCCAACATCGTGGGCATCTTCGGCCTGTTGCAGTCCTTTGCGGACTTCATCAAATACCTCGTGAAAGAGGTGGTCGTACCGGCAGGGGCGGACAAGTTCGTCTTCTACCTCGCACCGATGATCACCTTCATCACGGCGGCCATCGCCTGGGCGGTGATCCCGTGGAACGACGGCTGGGTGATCTCCGACATCAACGTCGCGATCCTCTACATCTTCGCGATCTCTTCGCTCGAAGTGTACGGCGTGATCATGGGCGGCTGGGCGTCGAACTCGAAATACCCGTTCTTGGGCTCGCTGCGCTCGGCGGCTCAGATGATCTCCTACGAGGTCTCGATCGGCCTGATCATCATCGGTGTGATCATCTCCACCGGCTCGATGAACTTCGGCGACATCGTTGCGGCGCAGGACGGGGCAGGGATCTTCTCGTGGTACTGGCTGCCGCATTTCCCGATGGTCTTCCTGTTCTTCGTCTCGGCTCTGGCGGAAACCAACCGCCCGCCGTTCGATTTGCCGGAAGCGGAATCGGAACTCGTTGCCGGTTATCAGGTGGAATACTCCTCCACGCCGTTCCTTCTCTTCATGATGGGCGAGTTGATGGCCGTGGTGCTGATGTGCGCGCTGATCTCGCTTCTGTTCTTCGGCGGCTGGAACTCCCCGGTTGAATTCCTGCCGGATGGCATCCTGTGGCTCGTCGGCAAGATGCTGTTCTTCTTCTTCATCTTCTCGATGGTGAAAGCCATCGTGCCGCGCTACCGCTACGACCAGTTGATGCGCATCGGTTGGAAAGTCTTCCTGCCGCTGTCTCTGGGCTGGGTCGTTCTGGTAGCGTTCCTTGCCAAATACGAAGTCTTCGGCGCGTTCTGGGCGCGCTGGACGATTGGAGGCTGATCCATGGCTCTCGATTACACCCGCGCCGCCAAGTATTTCCTGATGATGGACATCTGGGCCGGCTTCAAAATCGGTCTGCGGTATTTCTTCGCGCCCAAGGCGACGATCAACTACCCGCACGAAAAAGGCCCGCTCAGCCCGCGTTTCCGGGGCGAGCACGCGCTGCGCCGTTACCCGAACGGCGAGGAACGCTGCATTGCCTGTAAGCTTTGCGAAGCGATCTGCCCGGCGCAGGCCATCACCATTGATGCCGAACCGCGTGAAGACGGCTCGCGCCGCACCACGCGCTATGACATCGACATGACGAAATGCATCTACTGCGGCTTCTGTCAGGAAGCCTGCCCGGTGGACGCCATCGTCGAAGGCCCGAACTTCGAATTCTCCACCGAGACGCGTGAGGAACTGTTCTACGACAAGGAAAAACTCCTTGAGAACGGCGCGCGCTGGGAGGCGGAGATCGCCCGCAACCTCGAACTGGACGCCCCGTACCGTTAAAACCGGACCGCTAAGGAACCCACCCGTTGAACGATTTTGCCAAAATGTTCGGAGAGATGATCGCGCAGAGCCAGAAAATGGCCTCTGCGTTCAATCCGGCGCTGGAAAATTTCCAGGTGCCCGCCTTCGACAAGCTGTTCCCGACCATGGGGAAAGAGCAGATGGAAATGCTCTGGGGCAACACGTTCAACAAGGACGGGCTCGACAGCAAGACGCGCCTTCTGGTGATCCTCGCCGGTCTGACCGCGCAGGGTGCACAGGCCGAGGTGCCGTTCAAACTGACCGTCCGCCACGCGCTCGAGGCGGGGGCCACACAAAAAGAGATCGCGGAAGTGATCTATCAAATGTCAATGCTGGGCGGTGTTCCGGCGATGTCAAAAGCACTGGAGTTGGCGCAGGCCGTCTTCTCCGAGACGCAGGAGGACAGTGAATGACTGTCGCGGATTTCGCATTCTATTGTTTCGCCATCCTGATGCTGGTGGCCGGGGCCTTTACCGTGGTCTCGAAAAACCCGGTGCACTCTGTGCTCTGGCTCATTCTCACCTTCCTCTCCGCGGCGGGGCTTTTCGTCCTTCTGGGGGCGGAATTCGTCGCGATGCTGCTGATCATCGTCTATGTCGGCGCGGTGATGGTGCTCTTCCTCTTCGTCGTCATGATGCTCGATGTCGATTTCGCGGCACTCAAGGCGGGAGCGGCGAAATACCTGCCCTTCGGTCTGTTGATCGGTGTGGTGCTGATCCTGCAACTGTTCCTCGCCTTCGGCGAATGGCACAGCGCGCCGGGCGCCGAGGCGCTGCGCCGCACGGTGACGCCGGATGCGGTCGAGATCCACAACACCCAGGCCATCGGCATGGTGATGTACGACCAGTATCTGATGCTGTTCCAGCTCGCGGGGCTTGTGCTTCTGGTCTCGATGATCGGTGCGATCACCCTGACGCTGCGCCACCGCTCGGACGTGAAACGCCAGAACGTGCTGCACCAGATGTATCGCAAACCGGAAGACTCTTTCGAGATGAAGGACGTGAAACCGGGGCAGGGGCTTTAAGCCTCAGATGAATGACCGGGGCGAGTGTATCC
Organism: Celeribacter sp. SCSIO 80788; assembly: GCF_051054295.1. Classification (GTDB taxonomy): domain Bacteria; phylum Pseudomonadota; class Alphaproteobacteria; order Rhodobacterales; family Rhodobacteraceae; genus Celeribacter. The sequence goes on from NZ_CP150482.1 coordinate 273,861, forward strand.
CGCCCCGTATGAATGGCCGCAAACGGCGGCGAGAGAGAAAGAACTGAGGGACGACATGGTCGGACTTGAACATTACCTGACAGTGGCCGCGGCGCTGTTTGTCATCGGCATCTTCGGGCTCTTTTTGAACCGGAAGAACATCATCATCATCCTGATGTCGATCGAGATGATCCTGCTGTCGGTCAATATCAACCTTGTCGCCTTCTCCTCCTTCATGGGGGATCTGACGGGACAGATTTTCACGATGCTGGTCTTGACCGTGGCCGCCGCCGAGGCCGCCATCGGGCTTGCCATCCTCGTGAGCTTCTTCCGCAACCGCGGCACGATCGACGTCGAAGACGTCAACGTGATGAAAGGATAAGGGACCATGGAATCGATTGTCCTCTTTGCGCCGCTGGTCGGTGCCATCGTCGCCGGCTTCGGCTGGCGCGTGATCGGGGAGAAGGGCGCGCAGTATCTGACGACGGGCCTTCTCTTTCTCGCCGCGATCCTGTCCTGGGTTCTCTTTCTCACCCATGACGGCCAGACCCATCACGTCACGATCCTGCGCTGGATCGACAGCGGTTCGCTTTCGGTCGACTGGGGCATCCGCCTCGACCGTCTGACGACGATCATGCTGATCGTGGTCAATACGGTGTCGGCGCTGGTGCACCTCTACTCGCTGGGCTACATGGCGCATGACGAGAACTTCAACGACGACGAGCCCTACCGGGCGCGCTTCTTCGCCTATCTCTCGCTTTTCACCTTCACCATGCTGATGCTGGTGACCGCCGACAACCTGTTGCAGATGTTCTTCGGCTGGGAAGGCGTGGGCCTTGCCTCCTACCTGCTGATCGGTTTCTACATCAAGAAACCTTCGGCCGGGGCTGCCTCGATGAAAGCCTTCATCGTCAACCGTGTCGGTGACTTCGGTTTCATCCTCGGCATGGCCGGTCTGTTCTTCATGACCGACAGCATCCGTCTCGACGATGTCTTCGCGCAGGGTCCGGCGCTTGCGGGCACCACGTTGCATTTCCTCTGGAATGACTGGAACGCGGCGAACCTTCTGGCCTTCCTGCTGTTCATCGGTGCGATGGGCAAATCGGCGCAGCTCTTCCTGCACACCTGGTTGCCGGATGCGATGGAAGGGCCGACGCCTGTGTCCGCGCTCATTCACGCCGCCACCATGGTGACCGCCGGTGTCTTCCTCGTCACCCGCATGTCGCCGATCTTCGAATATGCGCCGCAGGCCCAGATGTTCATCGTCTACATCGGTGCGACCACCGCTTTCTTCGCGGCCACGGTGGGCCTGGTGCAGAACGACATCAAACGCGTCATCGCCTATTCGACCTGTTCGCAACTCGGTTACATGTTCGTGGCCGCAGGTGTCGGCGCCTACGGTCCGGCGATGTTCCACCTGCTGACTCACGCTTTCTTCAAGGCGATGCTCTTCCTCTCCGCGGGCTCAGTCATCACCGCGATGCACCACGAACAGGACATGCGGAACTACGGTGGTCTGCGTAAAAAGATCCCCTTCACCTTCTGGATGATGATCATCGGTACGCTGGCGATCACCGGGGTCGGTATTCCGCTCACGCATTTCGGTTTCGCGGGCTTCCTGTCGAAGGACGCGATCATCGAGAGCGCCTATGCCTCCGGTGTCGGCTACGCCTTCTGGATGCTGGTGATCGCGGCGCTGTTCACGTCGTTCTACTCCTGGCGCCTCATCTTCCTGACCTTCTTCGGCAAGGAACGTGGCGATCATCACGCCCATGAGCACGCCCATGAAAGCCCGCTCGTCATGCTGGTGCCGATCGGGGTGCTGTCTCTCGGCGCGATCTTCGGCGGGATGCTGTGGTACAACAGCTTCTTCGGCGATCACACGAAATTCACCGAGTTCTTCGGCCTGCCGCATCACGCGGAAGTCGAGATGGTGGACGGTCACGGCGAGGCGACCGGCGAAGCCGCTGCGGATGCGCATGGTGAGGCGGTCGTTGCCCATGCGGGCGAAGAGATGCACGCTGAGGCGCATGCCGAAGGTGTTGCCCCTCAAGGCGCGATCTTCGTGGCCGCGGACAACACCATCCTCGACGATGCGCACCACGCGCCGACCTGGGTGAAAGTGTCGCCCTTCATCGCGATGCTCATCGGTCTGGTGATGGCGATGTGGTTCTACATCTGGAGCCCGTCGCTGCCGAAGAAACTGGCCGAGAGCCAGCCGGTGGCCTACCGCTTCCTGCTCAACAAATGGTACTTCGACGAGATCTACGATGCGCTCATCGTGCGTCCCGTGCTCGCCCTTGGCCGCTTCTTCTGGAAACGCGGCGATGAAGGCACCATCGACGGCGCGATCAACGGTCTCGCCATGGGCATCGTGCCCTTCTTCACCCGGCTTGCGGGCCGGGCGCAGACGGGCTTCATCTTCACATATGCATTCAGCATGGTTCTGGGGATTGTACTCTTGATTACCTGGATGACGATTGGCGGGGGGGCACAGTAATGGATAACGTGCTTTCCATCGTCACCTTCCTTCCGACCCTGGCCGCCCTCATGCTCGCGCTCTTCCTGCGCGGCGAGGATGCGGTGGCGCAGAAAAATGCCAAGATCGTGGCCTTGTTCGCGACCGTGATCACCTTCGTGATCTCGCTCTTCATCCTGTTCGGCTTCGATCCCAAAGACACCGGTTTCCAGATGGTCGAAGAGGCCGACTGGATTATGGGGCTGAAATACAAGATGGGCGTGGACGGGATCTCGGTCCTCTTCGTCATGCTCACCACCGCGCTCATGCCGCTCGCCATCTGGTCGGCCTGGGACGTCAAGGTGCGCGTGAAGGAATACATGATCGCCTTCCTGCTTCTGGAAACGCTCATGCTCGGCGTGTTCACCGCGCTCGATCTGGTGCTGTTCTACCTGTTCTTCGAAGCGGGCCTCATTCCGATGTTCCTGATCATCGGTATCTGGGGCGGGCCGAACCGGATCTACGCCGCGTTCAAGTTTTTCCTCTACACCTTCCTCGGCTCCGTGCTGATGCTGATCGCGATGATCGCCATGTATGTCGACGCGGGCACCTCGGACATCGTTCAGCTCCTCGGTCACGAGTTCTCGCATGACACGATCACGGTTCTGGGCTTCCACATTGTCGGCGGGTTCCAGACGCTGGCCTTCCTCGCCTTCTTCGCCTCTTTCGCGGTGAAGATGCCGATGTGGCCGGTGCACACCTGGTTGCCGGACGCCCACGTGCAGGCACCGACGGCGGGCTCGGTCATTCTGGCCGCGATCCTTCTGAAAATGGGCGGTTACGGCTTCCTGCGCTTCTCGCTGCCGATGTTCCCCTATGCCTCCGAACTTCTGTCGAACTTCGTGCTCTGGCTCTCGGTGATCGCCATCGTCTACGCCTCGCTCGTCGCGCTTGTGCAGGAAGACATGAAGAAACTCATCGCCTATAGCTCGGTTGCCCACATGGGCTACGTGACGGCGGGGATTTTCTCCTTCAACCAACAAGGCCTTGATGGCGCGATCTTCCAGATGATCTCGCACGGGTTCGTCTCCGGCGCGCTCTTCCTTTGTGTCGGCGTGATTTACGACCGGATGCACACCCGTCAGATCGACGCTTTCGGCGGTCTGGTGAAAAACATGCCGGCCTATGCGCTCGTGTTCATGTTCTTCACCATGGCGAACGTCGGCCTGCCGGGTACCTCGGGCTTCGTGGGCGAATTCCTCACCATCATCGGCATGTTCCAGGCCAACACCTGGGTCGCTCTCGTGGCCGCCACCGGTGTGATCTTCTCCGCCTCCTACGCGCTTTGGCTCTATCGCCGGGTCGTGCTGGGCGATCTGATCAAGGAAAGCCTGAAGACCATCAAGGACATGAACGCGCGCGAGAAATGGATTTTCGCACCGCTCGTGGCGATGACCCTGATCCTCGGCGTCTACCCGTCGCTGGTGACGGATCTCATCGGGCCGTCGGTCTCGGCGCTGATTGACAACTACCATGCCGCTCTGCCGATGGTCGCAGACGCCGCAACGCACTAAGGGACACGGAGATATGACCTCTACAGACTTTTCCATCGTCCTGCCGGAAGTACTTCTTGCCATCTACGGCATGGCGGCGCTCGTCTTCGCCGTCTACACCGGCAAGGACAAACTCTCCGGCCTCGTCACCTGGCTCACCGCGGCGGTCTTCGTGATCGTGGCGCTCTGGATCGGGCTCGGCGGGCAGGGCAGCCGCGTTGCCTTCGGCGGCCTGTTCATCGACGACGCCTTCTCGCGTTTCGGCAAGGTCGGCGTGCTGCTCGCGGGGGCTGCGGTCCTCGTGATGTCGCATGACTTCCTCGAGAAACGCGGTTTCGCCAAGTTCGAATATCCGATCCTCGTGCTGTTCTCCACGATCGGCATGATGGTCATGGTCTCGGCGGGCGATCTCATGTCGCTCTACCTCGGCCTCGAACTGATGTCGCTGTCGCTCTACGTCATCGCGTCCTTCCGTCGCGACAACGTCAAGTCGACCGAAGCGGGCCTCAAGTATTTTGTGCTCGGCTCGCTCTCCTCGGGCCTGCTGCTCTACGGCTCCTCGCTGATCTACGGTTTCTCCGGCACGACCTCCTTCGCCGGAATCATCACCGTGGTGCAGGGCAATGTGCCGCTGGGCGTGCTGTTCGGCCTGATCTTCGTGATGACCGGTCTGGCGTTCAAGGTGTCTGCCGTGCCGTTCCACATGTGGACCCCGGACGTCTATGAAGGCGCGCCGACGCCGACCACCGCCTTCTTCGCCACCGCGCCGAAACTGGCCGCCATGGGCCTTTTCGCCCGCGTGCTGTTCGATGCGTTCGGCGGCGTGCCGGGTGACTGGCAACAGGTGCTCGCCGTGATCGCCGTGGCCTCCATGTTCTGGGGTGCCTTTGCCGGGATCGGCCAGACCAACATCAAGCGTCTGATGGCCTATTCCTCCATCACCCACATGGGCTTTGCGCTCATGGGGCTGGCGGCGGCCAATGCCGAGGGTGTGCAATCCGCGATGGTCTATATGGCGATCTATGTCGCGATGAACATCGGCGCTTTCGCCTTCATCATGACGATGGAGCGCGACGGCAAGCCGGTCACCGATCTGTCCGCGCTGAACCTCTACTGGCGCGTTTCGCCGACCAAGGCTCTGGCCGTGCTGGTGCTGTTCTTCTCGCTCGCCGGTGTGCCGCCGATGCTCGGCTTCTTCGCCAAGTTCTCCGTGCTCATGGCGGCTTGGAACGCCGGTCTCACCTGGCTTGCGCTCTTCGGTGTGATCGCCTCGGTGATTGCGGCCTTCTATTACCTCCGCGTCGTCTACTACATGTATTTCGGCAGCGAGGTTGAGCCGCTCGACAACACACGGAGCCCGGTGGCCTTCGCGCTTCTGGCCGTCTCCGCTCTGATCATGCTCGTCGGTATCGTGAACATGTTCGGTGTGGACGGTATGGCGGCCATCGCGGCGGATGCGCTTGTCAAGTAACCGCCATACATGGCCCGAAGGGGTGGGGCGCATGGTCCTCCCCTCCGTGGACAGCACCATGTCGGAGGCCGCGCGTGTCGCGGCCTCTTCCGCGTTTCCGCAATGGATTATGGCGCTCTCGCAAACCTGCGCTCATGGCCGTCGTGGCCGCCCGTGGTCGATGCCGGAGGGCAATTTCGCCGCCACGCTGCTGATGTTCCCGACCGAACCGCCGGCACTTGTTGCGCTGCGCAGCTTTGTGGCCTCTCTGGCGCTTTACGACGCCTTTGTCGCCGTCACCGGACGGAGCGATCCCTTTGCGCTCAAATGGCCGAATGACGTGCTGCTGAACGGCGGCAAGGTGGCTGGTATCCTGTTGGAGCGCGGGCCCTCGCATCTCGCCATCGGCATTGGCATCAACCTGGTCGAAGCGCCCGGCGCGGATCAGGTCGAAGCGGGCGCGACGCCGCCCGTGTCGCTCGCGCATGAAACCGGCGCACTGATTGCGCCCGAGGAATTCCTCGACCATCTGGCCCCGAGTTTCGCCTATTGGGAAAGCCAGTTCACCACCTACGGGTTCGGCCCGGTGCGGGAGGCCTGGCTCGCCCGTGCGGCGCGTCTCGGCACCGAAATCCGCGCCCGCACCATGCGCGAGACCCATCACGGGATTTTCGAGACCGTGGATGCCTTCGGCAATCTCGTGCTCGACACGCGCACGGGCAAACTCACCATCCCAGCCGCAGAGGTCTATTTCTGATGCTTCTCTGTATCGACACCGGCAACACCAACACCGTCTTTTCCATCTGGAACGGTCGCGAGATCATCGCCACATGGCGCACCTCGACCGAACATCAGCGCACGGCGGACCAGTATTACGTCTGGCTCTCGACCCTGATGAATTTTCAGAAGATCGAGGCGGATATTTCCGAAGTGATCATCTCCTCGACCGTGCCGCGCGTGGTGTTCAACCTGCGGGTTCTGGCGAACCGCTATTTCGACTGTCGGCCTTTGGTGGTCGGCAAACCCGAATGCCTTTTGCCGCATATGCCGCGGGTGGACGAGGGCACGACCGTCGGGCCCGACCGTCTGGTGAACTCCGCGGGCGCCTTCGATCTTTATGGTGGCGATCTGATCGTGGTGGATTTCGGGACAGCCACGACATTCGACGTGGTCTCCGAGGACGGGGCCTATGTCGGTGGCGTGATCTCTCCCGGGGTCAACGCCTCGCTCGAAAGCCTTCACCACGCCGCTGCCGCCCTGCCGCATGTCGATGTCACCATGCCGCAAAAAGTCATCGGCACCAATACGGTGGCCTGTATGCAATCGGGCGTGTTCTGGGGCTATATCGGGTTGGTGCGTGAGACATGTAACCGCATCAAGGACGAATATGGCCGCCCAATGCGGGTGATCGCGACCGGAGGGCTTGCGCCGCTGTTCAATCAGGGCCACAAACTCTTTGACCATTTCGACGAATTTCTGACGATCCACGGCCTTGTCGTGATCCATAATTATAACAAGGACATGGGCAACTGATGAGCGAACGTCTTCTCTATCTTCCCTTGGGCGGCGCCGGCGAGATCGGCATGAACTGTTACGTCTACGGCTACGGCCCGGAGGGGGGCGAGCGCTATATCGTGGTCGATCTCGGCGTCACATTCCCGTCGATGGACGGCACGCCCGGTGTCGATCTGATCTTTGCCGACATCGCCTGGCTCGAAGAACGCAAGGACCGGATCGAGGCGATTTTCATCACCCATGCGCATGAAGACCACGTCGGTGCGGTCGGCCACCTCTGGCCCCGGCTCGACGCGCCGGTCTATGCCCGCGCCTTCACCGCCCATATCGCGCGGTTGAAATTCGAAGAGCACGGCCATGACGAGCTCCAGATCAAAACCGTGTCGAAATGGCCCGAAACCATTCAATGCGGACCGTTCACCGTCGGCTTCCTGCCGGTGTCGCACTCGATCCCGGAATCTTCGGCACTGGTGATCGACACGCCCGCGGGCCGCATCATTCACACGGGCGATTTCAAACTCGATGAAAATCCGGTGGTGGGTGAGCCCTTCGACCGGGCGCTTTGGGAAAGCGTCGCCTCCTCGGGCGTCAAGGCGCTCGTGTGTGACTCGACCAACGTATTCTCGTCGAAACCGGGCCGCTCCGAATCCGAAGTGGTCGAACCGATCACCCAGCTCGTCGCCTCGCTCGACGGTATGGTGGCGGCGACCACCTTTGCCTCCAACATCGCGCGGGTCAAAACGCTGGCCGAAGCGGGCTCCAAAGCCGGGCGTTCCGTCGTGCTGCTGGGCCGCGCCATGCGCCGGATGATCACCGCCGCCATCGAGACCGGCATCATCGCCGATTTCCCGAAAACCGTTTCGCCGGAAAACGCGGGCGATATTCCGCGCGAAAATCTTATGCTGCTGACCACCGGGTCGCAGGGCGAACATCGCGCCGCCACCGCGCAGCTTTCGCGCGGCAAATATCTCGGCCTCAAGATGACCGAGGGCGACACGGTGATTTTCTCCTCGAAAACCATTCCGGGCAACGAGGTCTCCGTGGGGCGCATCCTCAACAGCTTCTCGGAAATGGGTGTCGAAACCATCTCGGGCCGTGATGAATACCACGTCTCCGGCCATGCCAACGGCCCGGATTTGGCGCTTCTGCACGAGATCGTCAAACCGCAGATCGTGATCCCGATGCATGGCGAACACCGCCATCTGCGCGAGCATGCAAAAATGGCCGAGAGCAACGGGTATCAGGCCATCGTTGCCCCCAATGGCGTCGGTGTGGACCTCTCCGGCAATAAGCCGCGTGTCTCTGAATATATCGAGACCGGCCGGACCTATCTCGATGGCTCCGTCCAGATCGGTGCGCTCGACGGGATCGTTCGCGACCGGATTCGCATGGCGATGAACGGGCTGGTCGTCGCCACAGTGATCGTCGAGGACGATGAACCGCTGGGCGATTGCTGGTGCGAGCTGCGTGGTCTGCCCGAGGTGGGCCTGTCGCGCGCGCCTCTGGTCGATGTGCTCGAAGAGGACGTGAATCAATTCCTGATGCGCGCCAAGCCCAAGACGCTCTCGGATGACGACGCGCTCGAAGAGGAAATGCGCCGGATCATCCGCAAAACGACGCAGGAAGAGGTGGGCAAGAAACCCGAGGTCCAGATCGTCATTTCGCGCCTGTCGAGCTGATCAGGGCGCCTGTTTCCTTTGCTGCCCTAAATACTCAAAACAAAACCCGCGCTTTCGGCGCGGGTTTTTTAATGTCCGGGAAGGGGAGGGGGATCAACCCGCCTGACGTTCCTCAAAGCTCAGCGCGATGAAGGAGGGCAGGTGATCGCCAAGACCAACGACCTTGTTGTCGTCTTCCTTGCGGCCCCGGCCACGGCGCGCGCGATTGTCGGAGCGCAGTTCGGATTTCGGGGCCTCTTCGCGGGGAGTCTCCTCGGCCTGTACCTCGACAGGTGCCTCGGTTTTGGGGGCGTCCTCGGGCTTGCGTCTACTACGCGACCGGGAGCGCTTCGGCTTGTCGCTGCGCAGCTCGGTCTCATCTTCGCCAGCGGTCGCTTCCGGGGCATTGCCCAGCGGGTTGTCCATCCGGGGGATTTCCTTGGTCAGAAGCGTCTCGACATCGGCGAAATTCTTTTCGTCGCGCGGCTCGACCAACGTGATCGCCTTGCCGTCACGACCCGCGCGGCCGGTGCGACCGATGCGGTGGACGTAATCCTCGGCATGGCCGGGCACGTCGAAATTGAACACATGGGTGACGGAGGGCACGTCCAGACCGCGGGCGGCCACATCGGAGGCCACAAGGATCTTGATATTGCCGGCCCGGAACCCGTCGAGCGTGGCGTTGCGTTGGCTCTGGTCCAGATCGCCATGGATCGGGGCCGCGTCATAGCCGTATTTCTTCAGCGATTTCGAGACGATATCCACATCCGTCTTGCGGTTGCAGAAGATCACCGCGTTCTGAAGCGTCGGGCCTTCCTGATCGATCAGCGCGCGCAGCACAGCGCGTTTTTCCGAGGCTGCACGGTCGCGGCGCGAGCCTTTGAACATCACCGCGTGCTGTTCGATGCGCTCGGAGGCGGTCGCCTGACGCGCCACTTCGATCTTCGCGGGCGCAGAGAGGAAGGTGTTGGTGATGCGCTCGATCTCCGGCGCCATGGTGGCCGAGAAAAACAGCGTCTGGCGGGTGAAGGGCGTCAGACCGAAGATGCGCTCGATGTCGGGGATGAACCCCATGTCGAGCATCCGGTCGGCTTCGTCCACCACCATGACTTTCACGTCAGACAGGATCAGCTTGCCGCGCTCGAAATGATCGAGCAGGCGTCCGGGCGTGGCAATCAGCACGTCGACACCCTTGTCGATCAGCGCGTCCTGTTCCTTGAAGCTCACACCTCCGATCAGCAGCGCTTTGGTGAGCTTCATGTATTTGGTGTATTGATCGAAGTTTTCGGCAACCTGCGCGGCCAGTTCCCGCGTCGGGCAGAGCACCAGCGACCGCGGCATGCGCGCGCGCGCGCGGCCACGGGCCAGCATGGTGATCATCGGCAACACGAAAGACGCGGTTTTCCCGGTCCCTGTCTGGGCGATGCCCAGCACGTCACGGCCCTCAAGCGCGGGCGGAATGGCACCGGCCTGAATGGGGGTCGGGGTCTCGTAGCCAACGTCTTCGATGGCTTTGAGAACTTTCGGAGCGAGATTGAGATCGGTGAACTTGGTCAAACTGTGCCTTTCGCGATGGTGCGGCTGTGAAAATGGCCGCAAAACCCCGCGCGGCCCGCCCGGCCATATTGCCGGAACGCTTTGGACCGCCTTCTACGCTTCAATCACGAAAAGGTCAAGGAAAGGCAGGTTTGATGGGTTCAGCCGCCCACGATCACCGCATTTTCGAGAATGGCGGCTTGCCATGTCTCCGGATCGAGCACCGGTTTCATGTTGCCCTTGATGGTGATCCGGGTGCCTTCCTCAAGGCCCTGGATCGGCGTATTGAGGCTGACCTGTACGGAGGCGCCATGGTCTGCGCTGCCGCAAAACGGGCAAAGCCCCATGTCGGAGACGAGGATCAGATCGGTGACATCCGCGCCGGGCGTCAGCGGCACGGCATAGCCCGTGAGCTCCATCCCCTCGACACCGTTCTTGAGCCGCTCCGGGAAGCCTTTTTTCACCTCATAGGTGGTGTCGGTCACGATCTCTTCGATGGTGATGCCCTTGAGCATGTCCCAACCGGCGGTCTCGGCGAAGGCCGGAAGTCCCAGCGCGGAGACGGCGGTGGCGGAAAGACCGGCGGTAAGAGCGAGACGGCTGACGGGCATGAGCATTCCTCGAAGTGGCAATGGTGGCGGCAGTTTAACCGATCCGTGCCGGGTGGGAATCCCTTTTGGTACGGATCGGCGAATTGCTGCGCTCAGGGCACATCAGATCATCATTTCCTTGGTCGCTGAAAGCTTCAGCGCCGGATAGTCCCGTTCGATCCGGTCGATGTCCCATTGCAAACGCGTCAGGTAGACCGGATCGCCATCGTGATCGTAGGAGATGTGCTGTTTGTTCGCGTTGATAAACTTGTCCATTTCCAACTTCGGACCGCTCACCCAGCGCGCAGACGTAAACTGCGATGCGTCAAATCGAACAGGCAGGCCATATTCAAGCTCGATGCGCGAGGCCAGAACTTCGAACTGAAGCGCACCGACAACGCCGACGATAAAGCCAGACCCAATCGAGGGTTTGAACACCTTGGCGGCGCCTTCCTCGGCGAATTGCATCAGCGCTTTCTCCAAGTGCTTGGCTTTCATCGGATCGCCCGCGCGGACGCCCTGCAACAATTCCGGGGCAAAGCTCGGAATGCCTGTCACGCGGATGTCCTCGCCCTCGGTCAGCGTGTCGCCGATGCGCAGCTGGCCGTGGTTCGGAATGCCGATGATGTCCCCGGCCCAGGCCTCTTCCGCCAATTCGCGGTCGGAGGCCAGAAACAGCACCGGGTTCGAGATCGCCATCGGCTTTTTCGACCGCACATGCATCAGCTTCATGCCGCGTTTGAAATGCCCGGAGGCCAGCCGCACAAAAGCCACGCGGTCGCGGTGCTTCGGGTCCATATTGGCCTGAACCTTGAAGACAAAGCCCATGACCTTGGTCTCTTCCGGCCCAATCTCGCGCGGTTCGGCGGATTGCGGCTGCGGCACGGGGCCGTATTTGCCGATCCCGTCCATCAGTTCTTTGACGCCAAAGGAGTTGATCGCGGAGCCGAACCAGATCGGTGTCAGCGTGCCGTCCAAAAAGGCCTGCCGGTCGAACGGCGGCAAAAGCTCGCGCGCCATCTCGAGCTCTTCCTTGAGCTGTTCCAATAGGTGCTCCGGCACATGGTCCTTGAGCTTCGGATCGTCCAGCCCCTCGATCTTGATGCTCTCGGCAACCTTGTTGCGGTCGGCGCGGTCCATCAATTCGAGACGGTCGTTCAACACATCGTAACAGCCAAGGAAATCCCGCCCGACGCCAATCGGCCAAGAGGCGGGTGTCACGTCGATGGCAAGGTTTTCCTGAATTTCATCAATGATCTCAAGCGTGTCCCGGCTTTCGCGGTCCATCTTGTTACAAAAGGTCAGGATCGGCAAATCGCGCAGGCGGCAGACCTCGAACAGTTTCTGCGTCTGGCTTTCGACGCCCTTCGCCCCGTCGATCACCATGATCGCGGCGTCCACAGCGGTGAGCGTGCGATAGGTGTCCTCGGAGAAATCCGAGTGACCGGGCGTGTCGACAAGGTTGAACCGATAGCCCGAGAAATCGAACGACATCGCCGAGGCCGACACGGAAATCCCGCGGTCTTTTTCCATCTGCATGAAGTCCGAGCGCGTCCGCCGCGCTTCGCCTTTCGCGCGCACCTGACCGGCCATCTGGATCGCGCCCCCGTACAACAGGAATTTCTCCGTCAACGTCGTCTTACCGGCGTCCGGGTGCGAGATGATGGCGAAGGTCCGGCGACGGGCAATCTCCGGCGGCAATTCGGGGGCGTTATGCGAGCGATCCAACATGCGCGTTCATATACGCGCGGGCGTCATTCCCGGCAATGGGCCAGAAGACTTTGCGTACAACAAAAACGCGCCCTGAAGCGCGCTCTTCCGTTTCCTTTGCTGCCCTAAATACTCAGCTTCCGGAGGCCGACCGCAGCACCTCGGCCGCCACCGAAGGCTCCAGCATCCCGTCGCGCAGCTCGAAGGCGCGCGGGGTCTCGGCGAAGGCGTGATCGGTGGCAATGCGCGCCTGCACATCCTCAGGCAAGAACGGTTTCACCCGCCCGTCGACGAACATGCTCTCGGCGGCGATGCCCTCGGCGTAGATGATCTCATGGGTGTCGAACAAAAGCTGGAAATAATCGACAAACCCACCCTCGGACTGGATCACGTTCTGCCCGTTGACCAGAAGCTTGGCCTTGACCAACACTTCCGCCCGACCGGCGCGGACCGCATCGCGGCGCTGGTAGATGAAAATCCGGTGGTTTGGCGAGACGATCAGGTCATGTGCATTGTTCAGCGCGCCCTCGCGGATCACGATGGGAGCAAAGGCCCCGGTGGCACGCACGGTCTGACAACCGATCCAGCGAATTTCCTGCGGCCCGTGATCACGGGTCAGGACGCGGTCCCCGACCGTCAGATCTTCGATCGGTTTCTGAATGCCGTTGGCGAGCGTAATGCGGGTACCCCGCGTGAAGGCAACACAGGCGACATCGGAAAGCCGCGTGCGCACGGTGTCCTCGTCCAGTTTCACCAGCACATATTCCACATCCGGAAGCATTGGCGCGAAGGGTAGGAAGAACGTATCCTCGATCAGCCCGTTCTGATCGGTCTCAACCAGAACCAGAACCTCGATCGTATTGCCGGAGCCGGCCATGAAGGTCGCGATGCAGTCGAGGTGCAGATCATGCCCGATATCCCCGAACTCTGTGCCTTCGGCCACGCTCAGCTTGTCGCCATCGACGTTAACGGAAAGCCGCCCGCGGCTGGCGTGTTTGCGAAGTTCATAGACATCGGCAAGCTCCAACTCGGCAGCATTCGCAAGCGCCTCGCCCAGATTCACCCCATTGGTGACCCGCAACGCCCCGGCGCGGTAGACCGCAAGACTTTGCACGGGCAAACCGGTCTGGCCGCCCATCTGAGCCTGCATATGATCCCCGCTGACCGCCGTCATCCCTTTTCCAAACCCTTTTCCCGACCGCTTTCCCCCGAAAGGCTCCTTTGGCTGGCGTGATCTGTGACGCTGTCGACGCCCACGCCGGATGCGATCAAAGGGGCGGTCATGCAAGTGACAAAGGAGGTCTCATTATGCCGGGTCTCGGTGTTATTGTACATAGAAACGCCTCCTTGTCTCGTGACCCAAGTAAACTTGGTTAAACATTCCCATTGTGATCGGTAACAATGGCGGGATTTGGGCGAGAGTGGTTCTTTCTCGGGCGGTGTCTAGGGTTCATTTGCAGCGGGCGAGTCGGGTAAGGTCAGGCAGTTGGCAGATGACAATCCGGGTCACGAAGCCTAAATATCGCTCGGGACTGTATCGGAAGGAGACTGCGATGGATCTTGGGATCAGGGGCAAACGGGCGCTGGTATGTGCCTCCTCGAAAGGGCTGGGGCTTGGCTGTGCGCGCGCGCTGGCGGAGGCCGGGGTCGATCTGGTGATGAACGCACGCGGTGTCGAGGCGCTTGAGGCCGCGGCCACGGATATTCGCGCAGAGTTCGGGGTTGCGGTTGAAACCGTCGCCGCCGATGTGACCACCGAAGAGGGCCGCGCAGCCGTCCTCGAGAAAGCGCAAGGCGTTGAAATCCTTGTCACCAACGCTGGCGGTCCGCCGCCGGGCATGTGGACCGACTGGGAGCGCGAAGATTTCATCAAGGCGCTCGACGCCAATATGTTGGCCCCCATCGCGCTGATCAAAGCCTTGGTGCCGGGCATGATGGAACGCGGTTGGGGCCGTGTCGTCAACATCACCTCTGTCTCCGTCAAAGCGCCGATCGGCGTTCTCGGCCTGTCGAATTCGGCGCGTGCGGGGCTCACGGGCTATGTCGCAGGCACGTCGCGTCAGATCGCAGGTTCAGGTGTCGTCATGAACAACCTTCTGCCGGGGTTCCACGCCACCAATCGCACGGTCGGGATGGACGGGATGCAGGCGGAAAAAGCCGGGACCACGCCCGATGCGATCCGCGCCGAGCGCTGCAAAACCATCCCCGCCGGGCGCTATGGCACGGTCGAGGAATTCGGTGCCACCTGTGCCTTCATGTGCTCGCAATTCGCGGGCTTTATGGTCGGCCAAAATGTCCTTCTGGACGGCGGTCAGACCAACAGCACGATGTGATCGAGAGGGGAGCGCGCCATGAGCCACGCCGAGGTGCAGGACTATTACGGCAAGGTGTTGCAGGGGTCGCAGGATCTCAAAACCAACGCCTGCTGTTCGCCGGATGCGATGTCGGACGGGTTGAAACGCGCGCTCTCCAACATCCATGACGAGGTGCTGTCGCGCTACTATGGCTGTGGGCTGATCGCGCCTGCGGTGCTCGACGGCGCGCGGGTGTTGGACCTCGGTTCCGGTTCCGGGCGGGACGTCTATGCGCTGTCGCAATTTGTGGGCGAAACCGGGTTCGTTGCCGGTGTCGATATGACAGAGGAGCAACTCGCCGTCGCCCGCCGCCATCAGGACTGGCATGCGGAGCGCTTCGGCTACGTCAAATCCAACGTGGAATTTCATCAGGGCTATATCGAAAAGCTCGACGATCTGCCTTTGGAAGAAGGCAGTTTCGACGTCATCGTCTCCAACTGCGTTCTGAACCTTGCGATGGACAAGCCCGCCGTGCTGCGCGAGGCCTATCGGCTTCTGAAACCCGGCGGGGAGATGTATTTCTCCGATGTCTACGCCGACCGTCGCGTGCCTGAGGCGCTTCGGGCCGATCCGGTGCTTTATGGCGAATGCCTCTCCGGCGCGCTCTATTGGAACGATTTCGAATATATGGCCCGTGCGGCGGGGTTTGCGGACCCGCGGCTGGTGACGCATCGGACGCTGACGGTGGAAAACCCAGCGCTGGAGGCCAAGGTCGCGCCGATCAAGTTCATCTCTGCCACATATCGGCTGTTCAAACTCGATCTCGAACCGGAGTGCGAGGATTACGGCCAAGCGGTGATCTACAAGGGCACGGTGCCGGAGATGCCGCATGTGTTCGATCTCGACGCAGGCCATCAGATCGAGACCGGCAAGGTGTTTCCGGTCTGTGGCAACACGTTCAAGATGCTCGCCGACACGCGGTTTGCGACGCATTTCGAGTTCATCGGCGATTTTTCGACTCATTACGGCATTTTCGCGGGCTGTGGCGGCACCAGCCCTTTCGACAGCCTCACCGAGACCGGCGTCCCCGCCTCGGGCGGCTGTTGCTAAGCCTGCGAGCGCCTGATAGGGAAGTTGAGACTTTTCGTCAGACAAAGACCGCACCTTTGACCGAGCCCGTGACCAACCCCCGTTTGGAAATCCGCAACATCCGCCGCCGCTTTCAGGGCCGTGAGGTGGTCTCCGACGTGTCGCTCAAGGTGATGCCGGGGCAGGTGACCTGTCTTCTGGGGCCGTCGGGCTGTGGCAAATCCACGACTTTGCGCATCATAGCCGGCGTCGATATGCAGGACGCGGGCGAGATCTATGTCGACGGTCAACTGGTCTGCGATACGGTGTTCCGCGTTCCACCAGAGCAACGCTCGATCGGACTGATGTTTCAGGATTTTGCACTTTTCCCACATTTATCAGTCTCCGAAAACGTTGGGTTTGGCTTAAAAGGCCACAAATCCGATAAAAAGCCCCGGATCGAAGAGCTGCTCGACAAGGTCGGGCTCCTGTCGGCCTATGGCAAATATCCGCATGAGCTTTCGGGCGGCGAACAACAACGCATCGCGCTGGCCCGCGCGCTCGCGCCGCGCCCGTCGATCATGCTGATGGACGAACCGTTTTCCGGCCTCGACGAACGCCTGAAAGACGACATCCGCGACAGCACGCTCGATGTGCTCAAGGCCGAAAACACCGCCGTTCTGCTGGTGACTCACGAGCCGCACGAGGCGATGCGCATGGCCGATGAAATCGCCCTCATGCGCGATGGCAAGATCGTGCAGCAGGGCGCGCCCTATAATATCTACAACGCACCGACAGATCGCAAAGCGGCGGCTTTTTTCAGCGATATCAACGTGATTCATGGCACAGCTCAGAAACTCGCTGTGACCACCGCCTTCGGGGAATTCTTTGTCCCCGGTCAGCCGGATGGCACAGAGGTTGAGATCGTGATCCGCCCGCAGCACCTGCGCATCGACTTCGACCGCGCCGGTCGCGGTCCGAATCCGACGCCGCAAGACGGCACGCCTGCGCGCGGCGTGGTACAGCGGGCGCGGTTCATGGGGCGGGAGAGCCTTGTGGAATTCAAAATGGATTTCGACGGATCGGTGCTCAAAGCGACCGTGCCTTCGGTGTTCCTGCCGAAACCGGGCACGCCGATGTGGCTGATGATGCGCCGCGATCGGTGTTTTGTCTTCCCGGTGCAGGCTGCAATTTGAGTATTTGAACCATCAGAAAGGCCTGATGTTCAGATTGTCTTAACCACGCTCTGTCAGACTATGTCTGCGGTACAGGCGGGAGCGCCGATGACCGCCCATCGGAAAGCCGCCCCGGCTTGTGTGGCCGAAAACCCTTCCGGAGACGCCACTGCGCTATGCACCGGCAGTCGGGGCGCATCTGGTTTTCTGATGGCAAAAATACTCATTTGAAAACCTTGGACGCCTTCTGAAGGGCGAGGAATTCAGCCAGCGTTTTACCCGGCTCGTCGCGAAACTGCGCGCCGGTGTCGATGGTGCTTTCAATCCGGTCAACGCGGAAGGTGCGAAAATCCGCCCGTTCCTCGCACCACGCAGACATGGTCCAGACCCGCCCCCAATAATCGAGCTGCAAAGGCCGCACCAGACGCGTGGATTTCGTCCCGTCAAGCGCCAGATAGCCGATGCGCAGGACCTTTTTCTCCCGCACGGCCGTCCGCAACAGCGGCATGTGGCGAAAGCCGGTGCGCGCGTCGGCGAAGGCAAAGGGATGCACCGCCATGCCCCAACCGGCGGCGGGCGGGCCGGTGTTTTCCGGCAAAACCGCGTCGATCTTCGCGGCAAGGCTTTTGGCATTGCTGGCAAGATCCGGGTCGGTTGCCTCGCTCAGGATTGCGACGGCGAGGTGCAGCGCCTCCAGTTCTCCCATCGAGAGGTTCATCGGCGGCAGGGTGATCGGCGCCGTGACCATATAGCCGACGCCGCGCTCGCCCTCGACCGGGACGCCCGAGGCCCTGAGCGTCGCCATATCGCGCCAGATCGTGCGTTCGGAGACCTCGACCTGCTCCGCCAACTCGCGTGCGGTGTGCAATTTGCCATCGCGCAGAATCTGGATGAGATCGAACAGGCGGTCGCTGCGCCGAATACCGGTTTGTTTGCGACCGCCTGCCATGATCAGGCCGCTTGGATCAGGCTGCGGAAGAGAGACACGGGCGCGTGGCGCATCGTGACGCTGTCATGATCGACCAGCGCCATGAAGGCCTGTGCCTCCGGGGCGCTGCGAAAGCCACTATCTGCTGCCGCGTTGTCGGCCTCGCTCGCCCAGACATAATCCTCGCGCCAAAGCCCGGTCTCATCGCGGGACAGCGTGCGGGCACACAGCCCCGGACAGCGGTCGAGATAGCCATCGAGCCCGCGTGCCACGGTCATGAAGTCTGTGTCCGTGACGCCGTCTTTGAGGCGAAAGGTAACAGTTTCAATCATTTGAATGTCAGTCATCGTTTTTCTCCGATTCGGTTGCGATGATCTGAGAATGCGGGGTTACAACTGACATAAACCTGTCAGTTGAAGAGTTCCACCTTCATAACCCGCGCCAATGTTGTGCAACTGGGCCGCAGGCAGCATTTTACGCTTTTCCTTCCCCATGGAGCCTTCTAATTC
Source organism: Celeribacter sp. SCSIO 80788 (assembly GCF_051054295.1). Classification (GTDB taxonomy): domain Bacteria; phylum Pseudomonadota; class Alphaproteobacteria; order Rhodobacterales; family Rhodobacteraceae; genus Celeribacter. The sequence continues at coordinate 292,284 of NZ_CP150482.1, forward strand.
TGGGACCCGCGAGATTAGACAGACGGGCCAATGCCCCTCTCAGATGGAGACTGACATGCTCAACAACATCGGCCTTCCGGGCCTCCTGCTCATCGCCGTCGTGGTGCTGGTCCTTTTCGGCCGCGGCAAGATTTCCGGCCTCATGGGCGAGGTCGGCAAAGGCATCACCTCCTTCAAAAAGGGTGTGGCCGAGGGCACCAAGGAAATCGAAGACGAGGCCGCCCAGGTGGCCAAGGACGTCACCCCCGAAGAAGAAAAAGACAAGGTCTGAGCCTTTCCGGCTTGGATTTTCTGCTTGGATTTTTTGGGCGGGGCGACCCGTTGGCGTGGCTTTTAGACAAGGCGGTGCGGGATGTTTGACATCGGCATGTCAGAACTTCTGATCATCGGGGTCGTGGCGTTGATCGTCGTCGGCCCCAAGGACCTGCCGGGCATGTTCCGCACGCTCGGACGGTTCACGGCGCGGGCGAAATCCATGGCGCGCGAGTTTTCCCGCGCGATGGAGGCGGCGGCCGATGAGACAGGGGTGAAAGAGGCGGCGGACGCTTTGAAAGGCGCTGCGAATCCGAAGAAATTCGGCCTCGACAAGCTCAACGAAGCCGCCGACAAGTTCGAGAAATGGGACCCGATGAAAGCCCCGGATGGCACCGCGGCACCGAAGACGACGACGCTTCAGAAAGACGAGCTGAGCCCGGAGCGGGCCGAAGCCGCCCAGAAGATCTCCGATGCAGCGGCGAAAAAGGCGACCGAGCGGCTTCAGGCCGAATTGGATGCCGAAGAGCAGGCGAAGAAGGACGGCGAAGCATGAGCGACAGCGACATCGACGACAGCAGCGCGCCGCTGATCGAACACCTCGCCGAATTGCGCACGCGGATCATCCGCGCCGCATTGGCGTTTATCATCGCGATGGTGATCTGTTTCGCCGTGGCTGGGCCCATCCTCGATTTTCTGCTGATCCCGATCGAGAAAACCATGCGGTCTCTTGGCAACCCGAACCCGGTGATGCAATACACCGCGCCGCAGGAATATTTCTTTACGCTCATCCGCATTTCCATGGTGGGCGGTCTGGCGCTGGCCTTCCCTGTGATCGCCTATCAGCTTTGGCGCTTTGTCGCGCCGGGGCTTTACAAGAACGAGAAGAACGCCTTTCTGCCCTTCCTGATTGCCTCGCCTGTGCTCTTCATTATGGGCGCGGCTTTTGCGCAATTCGTAGTCGTGCCGCTGGCGATGACCTTTTTCCTCGGCTTTGCCGATCTGCCGTCCTTCGTGGGCGCACTCGTGACCAATGGGGGCGATGTGACGACGGCGACCAAGGATACGGGCATCGACATCGTGTTCAACGGTAAGGTCAACGAAAGCCTTGATATCACGTTGAAAATGATCGTGGCCTTCGGGCTGTGTTTCCAGCTTCCGGTGCTCTTGACGCTGATGGGCAAGGCTGGCCTCGCCTCGGCACATGGCCTGCGCTCGACCCGCAAATATGCCGTCGTCGGCATTCTGACCGTTGCCGCTCTGGTGACGCCGCCGGATGTGACGACTCAGCTCATCCTCTTCACGGTGGTCTACGGGCTCTACGAAATCTCGATCTTCCTCGTCGCCCGTGTCGAAAAAAAACGCACCGCAGAGCTGCGCGCCGCCGGTGTTCTGGACGAGGACGAAGAGCTGTTTTCTGAGTTCGACAAAGAAGATTAAGAATGAAGACTAAAGCCCTCAAACGTATCGCCGAAGCGCTGGAGCGCATGGCCCCCGCGCCGCTGGCCACGCCGGATTTCGACGTCGCAGATGCCTATGTCTGGCAAACCGAACCGGATGCGCTTCAGCCGGTGGCCAAAGTGTCGCGCGTGGATATTTCGCTCCTGATCGGGGTGGACCGGGCGCGCGATACGCTTCTGGAAAACACCCGCCAGTTTGCCCGTGGCCTTCCGGCCAACAACGCGCTCCTTTGGGGCGCGCGCGGCATGGGGAAAAGCTCTCTCGTCAAGGCGGTGCATGCGGCGGTGACTGCCGAAGGCGCGCCGCTCAAGATCGTCGAAATGCAGCGCGAAGACCTGCCCTCCGTGGCGCGGCTTCTGAACCTGCTGCGCGGCTCCGCGCATCGGTTCGTGCTGTTCTGCGATGACCTGTCGTTCAGCCATGACGACGAGCATTACAAATCGCTCAAGGCGGTGCTCGATGGCGGGATCGAAGGCCGCCCCGAGAACGTCTTGTTCTATGCGACGTCCAATCGCCGCCATCTGATGCCGCGCGACATGATCGAGAATGAGCGCAGCTCCGCGATCAACCCCTCCGAGGCCACCGAGGAAAAGGTCTCCCTGTCGGATCGCTTCGGGCTGTGGCTCGGGTTCCATCCCTGTTCGCAGGACGAGTATCTGGCGATGATCCAGGGTTATTGCACGGAATACGGCATCGAGATCGACGGTGAGACGCTGCGCGCAGAGGCCATCGAATGGCAGGCGACGCGCGGCTCGCGGTCGGGCCGTGTGGCGTGGCAGTTCTTTACCGATCTGGCCGGGCGCAAGGGCGTCAAGCTCAGCTGAGTATTTGAGCCATCAGAAAGCTCGAAAAAGCAAAACCCCGATGTGGAAATCGCATCGGGGTTTTGAGGTTTTCTGATGGTCTAAATACTCAATCCCGATCAGTTCAGATAGGGCGTCGGGTCGACCGTTTGCGTGCCCTTGAAGACCATGAACTGCAAAGCGTTGAATTCATTGGCGGTCACCTTGGCAATCGTCTGTCCGCGTTTGACGCTGTCGCCCTTGTTCACCGCGATGTCGTCGATGAAGCTGTAGGCGGTTTGCAAGCCGTTGCCGTGGTCGATGACCATGATTTTCACCCCGTCGGCATTGGTCGAGATCAGCTTGACCGTGCCGTCTTTCGCGGCCTTGACCGGGGTGCCAGCCGTGGCGGCGAAGAGGATGAATTTCGATTTCGTCTTGTCGTAATCGCGGATGATCGCGCCGGAGACGGGTTTCGCCATTTCTGCGGTCGTGCTGGTCTGCGTCGCACCGAGATCGGCGGCGGGTTTGGTTTCCGCAGGCGCGGGCTGAGCCGCGGCCGGATCGGGCAGGGGCTCGGAGGCAGACGGCGGCGTGGGCGTCGGGGAGCCTTGTCCGGGTTCGGTTTCCACCTCTTGCGTGGTGACCTCGGAGGCCTTCACCGGGATCAGCAGGTAGCGCCCTTCGGTGACTTCGAGATCCGAGCCGAGCCCGTTCCAATCGGCCAGCGCGCGCACGGAGATGCCGTATTTGCGGGCGATGGAATAGGCGGTCTCGCCGCGTTGCACCTGGTGACGCACGGGTTCCATGCCCTCGATGGGATCGGAGGCGGTCGTCTGTGTCATCGTCGTGCTGGTCGTCGTCGTTTGACCGGTTTGGGCGTTGCTGAGCCCTTCCTCGGCAAGTGCTGTGATGTCGATCCGCTCGCCGGTGGCGATGGTGCCCGCGCGCGTCGTGCCCGACGTGCCATCGACACGGCGGGGCAGGGCGATGACTTCGCCTTCGCGGAGCGTGACGTCTTCGGTGATGCCATTGTAACGGGCGAGATCGCCAGCGGGCAGGCCGGTGCGGGCGGCGACCGAGGCGATGGTGTCGCCGCGTTTGGCGATGGCCACCTGATAATTCGGATAGGAGACGATGCCCTGTGCGTTCGGCGTCGGTTTCGACACGGTTTTCGCCTCGTTCGCGGCGGGCGCGGTCGAGAAGGCGTCGGTCATGCCGCGCAGGTCGAAATCGATCGGTTTGTCGCAGGCGGTGAGCGCCAGGGCGGCACAGCCGGCAAACATCAGGCGCAGGGTCTGGCGGGAAGGGGAAATCGTCATGGCTCTGTCCTCGGTTTGGACCCCGCCTCTCTCATGGAGGCTTTGTCCTTTTTTACATTCGTGACGCTGGTTCTGTGTCACGCTCACTCCTGACCCATCCCCTCGACAAGGGGCACGAAACGCACGGCGCGCAGCTCTTCGTAATCGAAACCCGTCTCCAGCCGCGTCACCTTGATCAGGCTCTGCACGGCATCGGACTGACCCACCGGCAGGACCATGATACCGCCTGTTTTCAACTGCGCCAAGAGGGGGCCGGGAGGGTCCTCTGCGGCGGCGGTCACAAGGATGCGATCAAACGGCGCCTGATCGGGCAGGCCGAAGGAGCCGTCAGTGGGCATGGAGGTGATGTTGACGATGCCGAGCCGGTCGAAGATCGCCTGTGCTTCGCGCACCAGTCGGATATAGCGGTCGACCGTATAGACGCGGCGGGCGAGGTGGCTCAGGATCGCGGCCTGATAGCCCGACCCGGTGCCGACCTCCAAGACCTTGTCGCGCGGTTGCACGTTCAAAGCCTGGGTCATCAGGCCGACGACGGAGGGCTGCGAAATGGTCTGACCGCAGGCGATGGGCAGCGGCATGTCCTCATAGGCGCGGGCGGTGAACAGCCCCTTGACGAAATCGCCCCGGTCGACCTTTTCCATTGCCGAAAGCGTGCGTACATCCGTTACGCCCTTGGAGCGGAGCGTGTAGAGGAATTGCATCTGGGTTTCGGCATCCATCGCCATCAGAGGGCGGCCTCCAGAGCGGCGAGCGCGTCATGCGCGGTCAGATCGGCGCGCATCGGCGTGACCGAAATATGGCCTTCGAGATTGGCGGTGACATCGGTGCCGGGGCCGGTGTCGACCGCCTGTTCCGAACCGCGCACCCAGAGAAACCGCCGCCCGGTAGGGGAGACCTGCCCCTCCATGGCAAAGCCTGCGGTCTGGCGGCGGCCCTGACGGGCGATCACCATGTCTTTGGTCTCAGAGGCCGGAACGGGCGGGAAATTCACGTTGTAAAACAGTCGGTAATCGTCACCCTCGCCCCACGGCGCATGATCGAGCAGGCGGCGGATGACGCGCGCGCCATGCGCGGCGGCGCTTTCGAACGGATCGTCTACCTTGTAATTGCGCGGGCCGAGGAATTGCGACAGGGCGATGGATTTCACCCCCTGAAGCGCGCCTTCCATGGCTCCGCCGATGGTGCCGGAATACATCACGTTCTCGCCCGCATTGTTGCCCCGGTTGACGCCCGAGAGCACCAGATCGGGGCGGGCAGGCAGGATGTCGTGCAGCCCCGCGAGGACACAATCGGCGGGTGATCCTTCGGCGGCCCAGCGGCGGGGGGCGAGTTCGGAAATCATCGTCGGATTGGCGTAGGAGATGCAATGTCCGACGCCGGATTGCTCGAAGGCGGGCGCCACCACCCAGACCTCCCCGTCCGGTCCGGCGATCTCGGCTGCGATGGCCTCGAGCGTCTTGAGGCCGGGGGCGTTGATGCCGTCGTCATTGGTGATCAAAATACGCATGAGGCCGCTTTCTGTTGTCTTGTCTTCTTCCTTAAAGCAGGCACGGAATCGCGGCAAGACACGGGCCTCAAAAGAGCCGCGCAAACGTCAGAAAAGGCGTTTTTAGACCGGTACAGAGCAGGCTGTTAGAGCAGCCGGGCCTGTTTCAGAAGACGCGGGGCCTCGTCGCGGGGATGCGTCAGGCTGGATTTGTCCTCACCGGGGAAGAACCGCGCGCGGGTCGCGGTGGGCATCGGTGCGGGCGTCAGCACATGGATGCGCGGGGCCTTTTCGACATGAGCGGTTTCCGCCTGCCAGCTTTTCGCCATGGCGATCTGCGCGGCTTTCGAAGCGCCATAAGCGCCGAAGAACTTTTCGCCCGCATGCGGGTCGTCGAAAAACAGCACGTCGCCCGGCGTCGCGGCCATGTTCAGAAGCGGCGAGACCATCGGGATCAGCTTGCCGGTGGCGATGACATTCGTATTCATCGTGCGGTCGAAATCTTTCGGGTCCATATGGTCGGCTGGCGACAAAAGCTGAGCATAAACAGCGGTATGCGCCCAAAGATCGAGATGCCCCCAACGGTCGTAAATGCCGCGACAGAGATGCGCCATGGCGTCCGGGTTGGTGATGTCCATGGGGGCAAGCGTCGCCTGACCGCCGCGGGCCTTGATCCGGTCGTCGAGCTCTTCGAGCGCGCCCGTGGTCTTGGCGACGGCGACGATGTGATAGGCGGGCGCGAGCGCTTCGGCGAGGAAGAAACCAAGGCCGCGCGAGGCGCCGGTGATGAGGGCGATTTTGGTGTTCTCTGTCATGGCGTTGGAGTGCGCGGAAAACGCGCGCCGGTCAAGAGGGTTTGAGCGCACTGCGATCAAGCGTCCCGGTGGCCTCGTAGAGATCGAGAAGCTGGTCGAGAGAAATCTCTTTGGTTTCAAGTTCTTCCACCTGCGGGCGCGCGGAGCCGTCGCCGAAGGTGAGGGTCACGGCACTGTCCAAAGCGAGCAGAGGCGAGAGATCGTTGGCAAGATGGGCCGGGGTCTCGGCGGGCACGGGGCCGCCGTCCAGAAGCTCAAGATAGGCATAAAACACGTCATGCGGCACCGCGACCCAAAGCGCCACCATCAGCGCCTCGTCCGCGCCGCGAATGGGCAGGGTGAGCGTGGCGCGCAAGTACCGCGCATCCCCCAGACGGCAAAGCTCGGAGGCAAGCTGATCGTCGCCCTCTTTGACAAAGGGGGCGTCGCCACGGGTCGCATGTGGCCAGACGGAGGGGTGATCGAAGCCGATGTCGATCACGCCGCCAAAGGCGCCCTCCGGGTCGGTGAGCGCCCGCCAGCGGGGATCGAGATCGAGCAAATTTGCCATGTCGGATTTCCGTCGGCTTTCTGTCGGACTTTTGTCGGACCCTTTGCAGGAACCTGCGGGCGGCGATGTTATTCCGCCGCTGTCTTCATCTCGAAGCCTTTGGCGATCATGTCCGAGGGCACGACCGGGTATTCGCCGGAGAAGCAGGCGTCGCAATAGCGTGGCGCTTTCGGATCACGCCCCGCAGCCACACCGGCGGCGCGATAGAGCCCGTCGAGCGAGATGAACTGAAGGCTGTCGACGCCGAGATAGTCGCGCATTTCCTCGACCGACATCTTGGCGGCCAGAAGCTTGTCCCGATCCGGGGTGTCGACGCCGTAGAAACAGGGCCACATGGTGGGCGGAGAGGCGATGCGGAAATGGACCTCGGCGGCACCGGCGTCCAGAAGCATGTCCTTGATCTTGCGCGAGGTGGTGCCACGCACCACCGAGTCGTCGACGAGGATGATGCGCTTGTCGCGAATGAGCGCCCGGTTGACGTTGAGTTTCAGGCGCACGCCCATGTTGCGGATCTGTTCGGACGGCTCGATGAAGGTCCGGCCCATGTACTGGTTGCGGATGATGCCCATGCCGTAGGGGATGCCGCTTTCATGCGCATAGCCGATGGCCGCAGGGGTGCCGCTGTCCGGCACCGGACAGACGAGATCGGCCTCGACGGGCGCTTCTTTCGCCAGTTCCACGCCGATCTGGTGGCGGGTCTCATAGACCGAACGGCCTTCGAGGATGCTGTCGGGGCGCGAGAAATAGACATGTTCGAAGATGCAGAATCGCGACGCCTGCTGTTCGAACGGTTTCGAGCTTGTCACCTTGCCGGTGTCGGAGATCACCACCATTTCGCCGGGCTCGATCTCGCGGACGAATTCCGCCCCGATGATGTCGAGCGCACAGGTCTCGGACGAGAGCACATAGCCCTTGTCGCCGACCTTGCCCAGAACGAGCGGACGCACGCCGCGCGGGTCGCGCACACCGATGAGTTTGGTGCGGGTCATGGCGACGACGGAGAAGGCCCCCTCGACCCGGCGCAGCGCGTCTTTCATCCGCTCGGGGATGTTGCGTTGCAGCGAACGGGCCATCAGGTGAATGATGCATTCGGAATCGGAGCTGGACTGGAAAATCGAGCCGCGCTCGATCAACTCGCGACGCAGCGCCTCGGCATTGGTGATATTGCCGTTATGGGCAATCGCCGCTCCGCCCATGGCGAATTCGCCAAAGAAGGGCTGCACATCGCGGATCGCGGTGGTGCCTTTGGAGCCTGCCGTGGAGTAGCGCACATGGCCGATGCCGATGGAGCCGGGCAGGGTTTCCATCACCTTTTGCGAGGTGAAATTATCGCGGACATAGCCAAAGCGACGGGCGGAATGGAACCCGGCTTCGGGATCGTAGGTGACGATGCCACCGGCTTCCTGACCGCGGTGTTGCAGGGCGTGCAGACCGAGTGCGATGAAGGAGGCGGCGTCGGTGACGCCGACCGCGCCGAAGACGCCGCATTCTTCCTTGAGTTTGTCATCGTCGAACGGGTGAGACGGGGGCATGGTGCGCATGAAGCCTGGCTCCGAATCCTGTGGCGGGCGTTTTCGCCCCTCCTTTAAGCCCTCAAAGCCCGAGTGTCACGAAAGGATCACATAGCTTTTTGTCACATCTTCTGTGAGAGGGGGCACGCGTCTTGCGCGGATATGAAAAAGGCGACCCGCGGGCCGCCCTTTTTGTCATTCGGTGCAGGTCGAGACCAAGGCTTCGTAGCGTTGCGTGATCCAGCCCGGGGCGCTATCCGGCAGGCTTTCGTCGATCTTGTCCTGCGAGCGGGCGAAGACCTTGGCGGTGCGGGAGTTTTCCAGCACGTCGATGGGATCGCCGGTGGAGACGCGATCGACGATCACAAGTGCGATGGCCACGAGGACAATGCCGCGCACCACGCCGAACAGGAAGCCAAGCCCCTGATCGATACCGCCCAGAGCCGAGCGTTGCACGGCGGAAGAGAACAGCGGGGTGAAGACCGAGACGATGATGAGCGCCAGTGCGAAGACCGCGAAAAACGCGGCGATCACCGACAATTCGCAGGAATCCGCGATGTAGGTGCCGAGATAGGGCACTTCCTTGATCAGCGGCACGGCCTTGGGGGCGAACATGTAGCCGAGCACGGCGGCCACGATCCAGCCGGCGATGGCCATGCCTTCGCGCACGAACCCGCGCGAATAGGCCAGAAGGGCGGAGACGATGATGACCAGCGCCACGATGCCGTCGATGATTGTAAAGCCGTCCATGGGCGCCTCACTCGTTTTTGGGCGCGTTAACCCGCGCCGAAGACCTCTCCGACAAAGCCCACCAGATCGCTCATCTGACGGATCGCCATGCCGCTGTTTTCGCCCGCTTTCGATTGCGACGGGGCGATGGCTGAGGAAAAACCAAGTTTTCGCGCTTCTTTCAACCTGTTTTCGGTTTGACCGACCGGTCTGAGACTGCCGGAAAGAGAAAGTTCCCCGAAAACCACACAATCTTTCGGCAAGGCGGCGTCTTCGCGGGCCGAGAGGAGGGCCGCGGCGACGGCGAGATCGGCGGCGGGTTCGGAGACCTTCATGCCGCCCGCGACGTTGAGGTAGACATCGAGCCCGGCAAAGGGGATGCCGCAGCGCGCCTCCAGCACGGCGAGAATCATCGCAAGACGTGAGCCGTCCCAGCCCACCACCGTGCGCCGGGCCTGGGCATGAGGCGAGGGGGCGACGAGGGCCTGAAACTCGACCAACACCGGCCTTGTGCCCTCGATTCCGGCGAACACCACCGATCCGGGGGCGGGTTGATCGCGTTCGGAGAGAAAAAGCGCGGAGGGGTTTGTCACCTCTGAGAGACCGTCGCCGGTCATCTCGAACACGCCGATTTCATGCGCGGGGCCAAAGCGGTTTTTCACCGCGCGCAAAAGCCGGAACTGATGCCCGCGCTCGCCTTCGAAATAGAGTACCGTGTCGACCATATGCTCGACCACGCGGGGGCCTGCGAGCTGACCTTCCTTGGTCACATGTCCGACGAGGACGACGGAAACGCCACGGGTCTTGGCAAAGCTCACAAGTTCGTGCGCGGCGGCGCGGACCTGCGACACCGACCCCGGCGCGCTTTCGACATTGTCGGCCCACATGGTCTGGATGGAATCGATAATGACCAGATCGGGCCGCTCCGCCTCAAGCGTCGTGAGAATGTCGCGCAGGTTGGTTTCCGCGCCGAGCTGCACGGCGGCCTCTTCGAGCCCAAGCCGCTGCGCCCGCATCCGGACCTGCGCGCTGGCCTCCTCGCCGGAGATGTAAATCACCTTCAGCCCCGCCCCCGCGAAACGCGCCGCCACCTGCAACAAAAGCGTCGATTTGCCGATGCCGGGATCGCCGCCCACCAGAATGGCCGAAGCGGGGACAAGCCCGCCGCCCAGAACCCGGTCGAATTCCTCCAGCCCACAGGCGGTGCGCGGCGGCGGCGCCTCTTTCGTGGCAAGCGTCGTCAGCGGGATTTCCTTGCCGCGCATACCGCCCAGCGTCTTCGTCGTCGGCCCGGCGGAAGAGAGCGGTTTCTCCTCGGAGATCGTGTTCCACTCGCCGCAGCCGTCGCAGCGCCCGGACCATTTGTTGGTCACCGCCCCGCAATTGGAGCAAACGAAGTTCTTCTGTGCCTTGGCCATCTGCGGCTCCCGGGTTGTTCTTGCTTCGTTCTAGTCTTTCAAGCCCCGCCGGTTCAAGCGGTCTCTTGTTCCTTTGCTGCAAAAATACTCAATCCAAGGCTGGCCAGCACGCAAAACGTGAACAGATACAACCCCCAACCCACTTCGACCCGCCCGACGCCGATGCCCTTGGCGAGGGTGATATAGATCGCAACCAGAAACACATCGGCCATCGCCAGACGCCCGAGATGAAACAGCCACGGTTTCACGCGGGCAGGCAGACGGCCGGAAAGCAGGCCTTCGAGCGCGATGACTTTGGTGATGGGGGCGATCAGGGCGAAGAAGACGACCACGAGGGCCAGCGGAATGTCCTTGTCCCAAAGGCTCACGATGCCCGAAAGGACGGAAATTTCCGACAGGCCAAAAAGCGGCAGCAGCCCCGCGCGCATCAGCGGTGCGACCCATGCAATGGGGAAGAGGATCAGGAGCGAGAGATTGGCGAGGCGGAGCGGGGTCATGCATGAGTTTCCGATAGGATGCTGATGATTTCAGCCCGGGATCATGTTTCGCAGAACAGGACCGTATACCAAAACAAAACTGAGAGGGACGCCAATCAGATAGAGGAGTGAAACATGGCGAATGGCCTTATGCCAGCGGTCAGAGGCCGTGAGGTCTCGGCGGATTTTCCAGACGACGACCAGAAGAGCGGCATCAATCGCGATTTTAAACGCAGATCCTGCACTGCCAACGGCATTGAGGGTCTCATGGTTTTGCGTGGGATCGCCAGTTGCCAAAGACAGGACGGCGAGAGAGACCACGGCAAGACACTGTACGGAGTATAAGGCGATCAGCCAACGGATACGCGGGCGTTGCTCTCCCCATCCGGACAAGACGACGATCAACAAGATGGGAAACGCGAAGCTAAAAAGTTGAAAAAGTACGACTAAATTATACAAAAATTGCAAACTTGTACCTCTACCGAAGCGTCTCGATCGGCCCGTTTGGTGAGCCGGTGATGAACTGGCGCAAGTAAGGATCGTCGGCCGTGTCCATCTCGGACACCGGCCCGTGCCAGCGGATTTTACCCCGGTGCAGCATGGCGACCTTGTCGGCGATGGCGCGCACGGAGGTCATGTCATGGGTGATGGTCACGGCGGTCGCGCCCATCTCGACGACGATCTCACGGATCAGCTCGTTGATCACACCCGCCATGATCGGGTCGAGCCCGGTGGTCGGTTCGTCAAAGAAAATGATCTCCGGATCGGCGGCAATGGCGCGGGCGAGGCCGACGCGTTTCTGCATCCCGCCGGACAGTTCGGCAGGGTAGAGATCGGCCACATCCGGTCCCATACCAACGCGGCGCAATTTCTCGATGGCGATCTCTTTGGCTTCGGCGCGCGGACGCTTGAGCGAGCCGCGCAACAGGCGAAAGGCGACGTTTTGCCAGACCGGAAGGCTGTCGAACAGGGCCGCGCCCTGAAACAACATGCCGAAGCGGGCGAGGAAGGCATCGCGGTCGCCGGTTTTGGTGATGTCTTCGCCATCGACCATGATCGTGCCGCGATCGGGGCGGACCAGCCCCAGAACGCATTTCAGCGCCACGGATTTGCCGGTGCCGGAGCCGCCGATGATGACACAGCTCTCGCCCTTGGCGACATCGAGATCGATGCCCCGCAGGATCTCTTTCGCCCCAAAGGCCTTATGCACGTCGTGAAGGCGGATCATGTCGCGAAAAAGGCCTGTGTCAGAAGGAAGTTGGCGGCGAGGATCAAGACGGCTGCGGCCACGACGGAGGATTTCGTCGCCTGGCCCACGCCCTGCGCGCCGCGACCGGAATTCATCCCGAAATAGCAGCCCATCAGGGTGGCGATGACGCCGAAGGCGGCGCCTTTGACCAGCGAGGAAACGATGTCGTTCGGCTCAAGGAAATCGACCGTGTTCTTGAGGTAAACCGCCGGGTTGAAACCCAGAGATTGCACGGAGACGAACCAGCCGCCGAAGACGCCGATGGCATCGCCCACTGCGACCAGAAGCGGCACGGTGACGAGACCGGCGAAGACGCGGGGCGCGGTGAGGTATTTCATCGGATCGGTGGACAGCGTCACCAGAGCGTCGATCTGCTCGGTGACCTTCATCGTGGCGATCTCGGCGGCGATCGAGGAGGTGACGCGGGCGGCCATCATCAACCCGACCATCACCGGGCCAAGTTCGCGCACGACGCCAAGCGCCACGATCTGCGGCACGACTTGCTCTGCGGAGAACCGCGCGCCGCCGGCGTAGATCTGAAGCGCCAGCGCGCCGCCGGTGAAGACGGCGGTGAGGCCGACGACGGGCAGCGACAGATAGCCGACATGCATCAAAGCATGCAGGAATTCGCGGCCGTAAAACGGCGGGGTCAGGATATGACGAAAGGCGGCGAGGGCAAAAAGCGCCACCCGGCCCACCGTCGCCAGCGCGGACAGAACGCCCGCGCCAAGCGCGGCCAGAGGCCGGGCGATCACGCTCATCCGATATAGCGGCGCTGATAGCGCGCGCCGAGCGAGGTCAGGATTTCATAGCCGATGGTCTGGCCGACGGTGGCGAGATCGTCCACCGTTTGGTGCGCGCACAAGAGATCGAGCGAGCGCGGCACCTGATCGAGATGGGTGATGTCCACGGTGATCAGGTCCATCGAGACCTTGCCGACGAGCGGGCAGGGGGTCTCGCCATCGAACAGCACGGCCTTGTTGGAGATCAGCCGGGTGATGCCGTCGGCATAGCCGCAGGCCACGGTGGCGATGCGCGACGGCACTTCGGCGGTCCACATGTTGGAGTAGCCGACCGTTTCGCCGGGCTGCACATCACGGGTCTGGATCACCGGACATTCGAGGCGCACAACGGGTTTGCCGTCCTCATAGGGCAGGCCGCCGTACATGCCGATGCCGGGGCGCACCAGATCGAAATGGTAGTCGGGGCCCAGAAGGATGCCGCCGGTCGCGGAAAGGGCGCGGCGCACGTCCAGCCCGTCGGTCATCTCGCGGAAGGTTTTGAGCTGATAGGCGTTCATCTCGTGCTCCGGCTCATCGGCACAGGCCAGATGGCTCATCACGAGATCGGGTTTCGCCCTCATCACAAGATCCTTCACCGCGTCCCATTCGACGGGCTCGAGGCCGAGACGGTTCATGCCGGTGTCGAGCTGAATGCCGAAGGGACGACCGGGGAGGGCCTCGAAATGGCGGGTGATCTGGTCGAGCGAGTTGAGCATGGGAACGAGGCCCATGTCGCCGATCATGTCGGTATCGCCGGGCATATGGCCGCCGAGAATACCGATCCAGGGTTTCGGCCCGACCGCCTCGCGCAGCGCGACGCCTTCCTCGGCGGCGGCGACGAAAAAGGATTTCACGCCGGTTTTCATCAGGGCGCGGGAGACCTTGCCGACCCCCAACCCGTAAGCGTCGGCCTTGACCACCGCAGAGGTTTCCACCGTGTCTGCGGAGAGTTTGTCGAGCGCGCGCCAGTTCGCGGCGAGCGCATCGAGATCGATATGAAGAGTAGAGGTGCCCATGGCCTTTTGTATTGGCGCTCCCGCGGGGAGTCGCAAGGGTTAAAATGACAGGGAGCCCGTGCGATCAGCGAAAGCTGGCACAGGCGGTGGGGTCGGTGTCGAAAGGATCGCTTTCGGAGAGGGCAGAAATCTCTTTTCGAAGCTCGAGCGTGCGCAGGCAGGTTTCGAGCCGGATCATGTGTTTGGCCTGTTTCATGTCGAGCGAAATCTGGTCGGCGCCCAGAAAGAGCTGAAGCATGGGGACGATGACCATGGGGATCGCCATCAACAGGAGAAAGGCGGGAAGAACCCTGCGGAACCAGAGATGCGCGAGCACCCGCCGCGAGGTGAGCCGTTTCCAGGGGCCTGCCTCAGGCAGGGGCTGTGCGCGGTGACTGCGCAGAGCTGCAAGAAAGCGCCGGTTGCGCAGCCATGCTTTTTTGTCGCGTGCACTGCCTTGGCCCGAGACGGCAACGAGGCCTGTGAAAAACGCCAGATAGAGAAAGATCAGAAAGATCAGAAGGATCAGCAACGCGCCTGAGAGGGTGAGCAGGAAGAAGCCCTGATTATCCGCGGATTGGGAGGCCACCGCCAGCAGAACGGAGAGCGTCGCGCCGGTGACGGAGGCAAGCCATTTGAACAGCGAAAGAACGTCTTTCGGGATCGGGAGAGACGGGGAAGGTGCGTTTTGTACCATGAAACCAAACAGCTATGAAACCAAACAGAGAGAATGCGAAGCCCGTGCCGAGCCTCGCGGGGCTTACTCGTAGTCGAAATTGTTGTGGAGTTCCTTGGCGAGGTTGCCAAAGCGGGTGAACTGCGCCTCGAAGGACAGCTCGACGGTGCCGATGGGCCCGTGACGCTGTTTGCCGAGGATCACTTCGGCCTTGCCGTGCAGGCGCTCCATGTCCTGCATCCATTTTTCCATGGCTTCGAGATTGTCGTCATCGGGCTTTTCGCGCTCTTTGTAATATTCGCCACGGTAGACGAACATCACCACGTCGGCGTCCTGCTCGATGGAGCCGGATTCGCGAAGATCGGAGAGCTGCGGGCGTTTGTCGTCGCGGGATTCCACTGTCCGGGAGAGCTGCGACAGCGCAATCACCGGGATGTTGAGTTCCTTGGCGATGGCTTTCAGACCCATGGAAATCTCGCCGATCTCCTGCACCCGGTTGCCCTCGGTCCGCGACGTGCCGCGCACCAGTTGCAGGTAGTCGATGATCAAAAGATCGAGCCCATGGGTCCGTTGCAGACGCCGCGCGCGGGCGGCCAGCTGCGAGATTGGGATCGAGGGCGTGTCGTCGATGTAAAGCGGGCAGGATTCGAGCGTCTTGGCGGCGTCGACGAAGCGGCGGAATTCCTCTTCGGTCATGTCGCCTTGGCGGATCTTGTGCGAGGAAATCTCCGAGGCTTCGGCCAGAATACGCGCGGCGAGCTGTTCGGAGCTCATCTCGAGCGAGAAGAAGCCGACAACGCCGCCCTCGACCGCGCCCTGTTTGCCATCGGGCAGGGTGCCTTTCTTGTAGGCCTTGGCGATGTTGAACGCGATGTTGGTCGCGAGCGAGGTTTTCCCCATCGAGGGACGCCCGGCGAGGATGATCAAGTCGGAGGGGTGAAGACCCCCCATTTTCTTGTCGAGATCGATCAGCGCCGTGGCGATGCCGGCCATGCCGCCGCCGCGCTCATAGGCGGCGTTGGCGTTCAGAACGGCCTGCGTCACGGCGGAGAGGAAAGAAGTGAACCCGGTTTCGCCCTTGCCCTGTTCGGCCAAGGAATAGAGCCGTTGCTCTGCGGCGACGATCTGCTCGCTCGGGTCGCGGGTGTCGGAGCCGGAGGCGGCGGAGCCGGAGATTTCATTGCCAAGCTCGATGAGCTGACGGCGCAGGAACAGATCGTAAATCAGCTGCGCATAGTCGCGCACCGCATAGGTCGAAATCGCCGAAGCCGCGAGCCGCGCCAGATAGGCCGGACCGCCCAGCTCCTTGAGGCCCTCGTGATCTTCCATATAGGCCTTGAGCGTCACCGGCGAGGCCAGCATGTTTTTCGACACGCGCTCGGAAGCTTTCTCGAAAATATCCTTGTGGACCGGATCGAAGAAATGCTCGGGCGAGATGATCGAGGCGATCTTGTCGAACACGTCGTTGTTGGTCAGAAGCGCGCCCAGAAGCTGTTGTTCGGCTTCGATATTATGCGGCACGGCGCCCTCGTAGGGCGTGATCACGAGACCCTTCGCGGGCTTTGCGGTGGACTCGTCGTCCTTGCGCATATCCTGAAGATTGGCGATTTCGCTCATGCGTCCGGTTCCTGCTCACTTGGTTTGATCCCGCGAGTCGCGTCGTGCTTGCGGGTCCGTTCTGATTACCCGTCCCGGACAGGTGTTTCAAAGTGTATAACCTGTGGAAAACTTTTCTGCCCTGCGGCATGGCGGGTAACTGCCTGAGGCCAAAGCGAAACGCCGCCCATTGGGGCGGCGCTCAAATTTTTCGCAACAGGCCGGGGTCAGGCTTTCTTGTGCTTTTCCTGCCAGGCATGCGGCGCGCCGAGGAAGTGCTCGACCTCTGCCAGAGCCGAGGCATCGAAGGTTTTCTGGCGTTTCGCCTCTTCGAGCACGTCCCACCAGGTGCAGAGGCTGATCAGCTTGACGCCGTGATCCGCCAGACGCTTTTCGGTGTCCGGGAAGATGCCGTAGTAGAAGATCACCGCCGTCCAGTTGCAGGTCGCGCCGGTGTCGCGGATCGCGTCGACGAAGGAGAGTTTCGAGCCGCCATCGGTGGTCAGGTCCTCGACCAGCAAGACGCGCTGATCCTCGGACATTTCGCCCTCGATCCGGGCGTTGCGACCGTAGCCTTTGGGCTTTTTGCGCACATAGGTCATCGGCAGGCCGAGACGGTCGGCGACCAGCGCGGCGAAGGGGATGCCTGCGGTTTCGCCGCCCGCGATGTTGTCGAACGCCTCGAAGCCCGCTTCGCGCATGATCGAGATCGCCATGAAATCCATCAGCGTCGAACGGATACGCGGGAAGGAAATCAGCTTGCGACAGTCGATATAGGTCGGCGAGGGCAGACCGGAGGCGAGGATATAGGGCTCTTCCGGGCGGAAGTTCACCGCGCCGATTTCAAGAAGCATGCGCGCCGTCAGACGGGCGATTTCGGTTTGATCGGGAAAGGAGGAGGGGATCATGATCGGTCCTTCGTCTTAGGCGTCCACGCTCCAGTGGAGCGGCATCTGCGGGTCGAATACGGTCACGGGACCATTGGCGCTGTCGATCTTGGCCGGGTAGGTGACGGGCGCGCCCTTGCGGAGCGTGATCGTCGCCTCGTTGAGCGGCAGGCGGTAGAACGTCGGCCCGTTGATCGAGGTGAATTTTTCGAGATTGTCGAGTTTGCCTTCGCGCTCGAACACCTCGGCAAGGATCGACATGGTGTTGGTCGCTGTGAAGCAGCCGGCACAGCCGCAGGCGCTTTCCTTGTCGTGATCGAGATGCGGGGCGGAATCCGTTCCGAGGAAGAAATGCGCGTCGCCCGAGGTCGCGGCGGCGACGAGAGCAAGGCGATGGGTTTCGCGTTTCGCGACCGGCAGGCAGTAGTAATGCGGTTTGATGCCGCCGACGAGGATGTGGTTGCGGTTGATCACCAGGTGATGCGTGGTGATCGTCGCCCCCATGTCCTCGCCCTGCGCCGAGACGTAATCGACGCCGTCCTTGGTGGTGATGTGTTCCATCACCACGCGCAGGCCGGGGGTCTTGCGGCGGATCGGGTCGAGCACGGTGTCGATGAACACGGCCTCACGGTCGAAGATGTCGACCTCGGGGGTGACGACCTCGCCATGGGTGCAGAGCGGCAGGCCGATCTCGGCCATTTTCTCGAGCACCGGGCGGACCTTGTCGAAATCGCGCACGCCGGAGGCGGAGTTGGTCGTCGCGCCCGCCGGGTAGAGTTTCACGGCTTTCACCAGACCGGAGGCATGGGCGGCGGCCACGTCCGCGGGATCGGTCGCTTCGGTGAGATAGAGCGTCATCAGCGGCTCGAAGGTGCCGCGGCCCGGATTGGCCTTGAGAATGCGCTCGCGATAGGCCGCAGCCTCCGCGCCCGTGACCACCGGGGGCACGAGGTTCGGCATGACGATGGCGCGGGCGAAATGGCGCGCGGTTTCGGGCAGAACGGCCTCCATCATCGCGCCATCGCGCAGATGAAGATGCCAGTCGTCGGGGCGGCGGAGCGTGAGTGTGTCGGTCATGGCTTTGCCTTAGCGCGATCCGGGACAAAGCGCCAGATGGTGCGGGGCCCCGGTTGCGCTTATTTTTTAAGCCTCTGGTCAGTTTTTCGCCCCGGTGTTTCGCTCCGGGATTGAAGCCCCCCGCTGCGCGCGGCTAGGGTCGAGACCGACCCGGAGGATTTCATGCTCGACACGCCCCACGCCAGTGATGCCGCCCGCTTGCAGCGCGTGCGTGGGCGTGCCCATGTGGTGATGGGCGCGCGGGGGCTGAAGGATTTGTATCAACAGGGCTCCGCCAAGGCGATGTTGCCGAAGGTGCACAGCGCCGTTCCTGAGGTGGTTTTTCTCAATACATCCGGGGGGTTGACCGCCGGAGATCGGCTGGAGTACCGGCTTGAGGTCGAGGCAAACGGGGCGCTGATCGGCACGACGCAGACCGCCGAGCGGGCCTATGCCTCTGTCGCGGGTGGGGCGGATGCCGAAGTGTCCGTGAGCCTCCATGCCGGGGCAGGCGCGCGGCTCGACTGGTTGCCGCAGGAGACGATCCTGTTCGAGACCGCGCGGCTGACGCGCAGAACCACGGCGCAGATCGCGGGCGATGCGCGGTTTCTGTTCTCCGAGATGGTGGTTCTGGGACGCGCGGCGATGGGGGAGACCATCGAGACGCTGCACCTGTCGGATCGCCGGGAAATTCATCGGGCCGGACGGCTGGAATTCATCGAACCGCTGGAGATCGACGCCGGGCTTTTGGCGCTCCGGGACAATCCGGCGCTTTTGGCGGGGGCGCGGGCGATTGCCACCGTGGGACTGTTCGCGCCGGGCGCAGAAGCGCTTGCCGATCTGGTCAAACCGATACAGCATGAGGGCGTGACCGCCGGGGTGTCCGGCTGGAACGGCAAGCTGGTGATCCGGGCGATGGCGCCCGATGGCTATCCGTTGCGTCGCTATGTGGCGCAGGTTTTGAAGACGATCAGACAGGCGGATCTGCCGCGTGTCTGGCAAATGTGAGAACGAGGGACGAGAATGAACCTGACGCCGAGGGAAAAGGACAAGCTGCTGGTCTCGGTCGCAGCCATGGTGGCGCGGGGCCGGTTGGCGCGCGGCGTGAAGCTGAACCACCCGGAAGCCATTGCGCTGATCACCGATTTCGTCGTTGAGGGCGCGCGCGACGGCAAGATGGTGTCGGAACTGATGCAGGCGGCGGCGCATGTGATCACCAAGGATCAATGCATGTCCGGCGTGCCGGAGATGATCCACGAGGTGCAGGTCGAGGCGACCTTCCCGGACGGGACGAAACTTGTGACCGTGCACCATCCGATCCGTTGACTTGAGTATTTGGACCATCAGAAAGCAGGAGGCGCGCCGATGATACCCGGTGAATATTTCATTCAGGATGGCGAGATCGAGCTGAACGCAGGCGCGGAGGTGACGACGATCACCGTGTCCAACACCGGCGACCGCCCGGTGCAGGTCGGCTCGCATTACCATTTCTACGAGACCAATGCGGGGTTGGAGTTCGACCGCGAGGCGGCGAAGGGCAAGCGGCTCGATATTGCCGCCGGGACCGCCGTTCGGTTCGAGCCGGGGCAGACGCGGGAGGTCGATCTTGTGCCTCTGGCGGGGGCGCGAGAGGTTTACGGGTTTAACCAGAAGGTCATGGGGAAACTGTGATCCGGTTTGCGATCATATCGCTGGCGGTTCTGGCGGCTCCGGCTTTCGCGCAAGACGCGGAGGTCGATTGCGCCAATGCGATGACCCAGACGGAGATGAACATCTGCGCCGGGCGCGACTACAGGGCGGCGGATGAGGATCTCAATCTGGCTTATCAGAACGCCATGGCGGTGGCGAAAGAGTGGGATCTGGGCCTGTCCGAGGAGCTGTGCTGTGCCTCGGAGGCGCTGCGCGAGGCGCAAAGGGCGTGGATTCCCTATCGCGACAAGGTCTGTGAGGCGACCGGATTTCTGGTGCGCGGCGGTTCGATGGAGCCGATGATTGTCGCGCGCTGTTTAGAGAATATCACACGGCGGCGGACCGAAGACATCCGCGCCGTTTACGAGATGAACTGAGAGGGACAAGATGCCTGCAAAAATCTCCCGCGCGACCTATGCCGACATGTTCGGCCCGACCACCGGCGACAGGGTTCGGCTTGCCGATACCGATCTGATCATCGAGGTGGAGAAGGACCTCACCGGGCCTTATGGCGAAGAGGTCAAATTCGGCGGCGGCAAGGTCATTCGCGACGGCATGGGCCAGTCGCAAATGAGCCGTGCTCAGGGGGCGGTCGATACGGTGATCACCAATGCGCTGATCCTCGACGTGACGGGCATCTACAAGGCCGACATCGGCTTGAAAGACGGGCGCATCGCCGGGATCGGCAAGGCTGGGAACCCGGACACGCAGCCGAATGTCGACATCATCGTCGGCCCGGGGACCGAGGCGATTGCGGGCGAGGGCCGGATCATCACGGCGGGGGGGATGGACAGCCATATCCATTTCATCGCGCCGCAACAGATCGAGGATGCGCTGCATTCCGGCATCACCTGTATGCTGGGCGGTGGCACGGGGCCGGCGCATGGGACGCTTGCGACCACCTGTACGCCGGGGCCCTGGCACATCGGGCGGATGTTGCAAGCGCTGGACGGCGTGCCGATGAACATCGCTTTGGCCGGGAAGGGCAACGCGTCGCAACCGCAGGCACTGGTCGAGATGGTCAAGGCGGGGGCGGCGGCGCTTAAGCTGCATGAGGATTGGGGCACGACGCCCGGCGCGATCGATTGCTGTCTCTCGGTCGCCGACGACATGGATGTGCAGGTGATGATCCACACCGATACGCTCAATGAGAGCGGGTTTGTGGAGAACACTCTGGCCGCCATCAAAGGCCGGACGATCCACGCCTATCACACCGAAGGTGCGGGCGGCGGGCATGCGCCGGACATCATCAAGGTGGTCGGCCATGAGAATATCCTGCCGTCGTCGACGAACCCGACGCGGCCCTTTACGCAGAACACTCTGGAAGAGCATCTCGACATGCTCATGGTCTGTCACCACCTCGACAAGTCGATCCCGGAGGATGTGGCCTTTGCCGAAAGCCGCATTCGCAAGGAGACGATTGCGGCGGAGGACATCCTGCATGACATGGGGGCGTTTTCGGTGATTTCGTCCGACAGTCAGGCGATGGGCCGTGTGGGCGAGGTGATCATCCGCACATGGCAAACGGCTGATAAAATGAAGAAACAGCGCGGGCGCCTGTCGGATGAGACTGGTGACAATGACAACGTGCGGGTGAAACGCTATGTCGCGAAATACACGATCAACCCGGCGATTGCGCATGGCATGAGCCGACATATCGGCACGGTCGAGGTCGGCAAACGCGCCGATATCGTCATGTGGTCACCGGCGTTTTTTGGCGTGAAGCCGGAGATGGTTCTGATGGGGGGCATGATTGTCGTGGCGCAGATGGGCGATCCGAACGCCTCGATCCCGACGCCGCAGCCGGTTTACACGCGGCCGATGTTCGGTGCGATGGGGCGGGCGGTGGAGCATTCCGCCGTGCTGTTCGTGTCTCAGGCGGCTCAGGCCGAGGGGATCGGCAAGCAGCTTGGGCTCGCCAAGCAAACGCTGGCGGTGGAGAACACGCGCAACATCGGCAAGTCGTCCATGGTGATGAACAACGCCACGCCCGAGATCGAGGTGAACCCGGAAACCTACGAGGTGCGGGCCAATGGCGAGCTTCTGACCTGCGAACCGGCGACGGAGCTGCCGATGGCGCAGAGGTATTTCCTGTTCTGATACGGAAGGCGGCGTAACTGCCCGGAAAACATGCAACACCCGCCTTCGAAGGGCGGGTGTTGCGCAAACAACCGGTCGCACACAACGTTCAATTGTTTGTTCATAGAATGCCTGTAGCCTGAAAGCATAGGGAGGAAACCCGTATGAAGAGAGGTTTCCATGCAGCATGTCGCCAATATCGCGATCCTGACGCCCAGCCTTCGGGCGCGGCTCGATCTTTTTTTCGCCACTTTGGGGCAGGGGGTGAACGCCTATGCCGTGCGCCGCAAACGGCTTGGCGAACTGGCCCGGCTCGATGCGCTGAGCGATGAGGAATTGCTGGCCATGGGCATCACCCGTGACCGCATTCCGCATTACGTGTTCCGGGATTTGTTCTGTGTCTGACGGAGGCCGTAGGCCATGGCGGACGGTTCGGGGCCGTGTCAGAAGGGCGTGGGGAGACGCCTCGGCCCCGTTGACCGGAGTTCAGGGGCGCAAGATTTAAGCCCGTGAGTTAGAGGTGTGAGTGAGCCCCGTGATTTACCGTGATTTAGACCTGTGATGCAGCTGGGTTATTAGGGGCGGGCCAGCAGCGGCATGGTTTCTGGGGCGTGGAGTGCGGTGGGCAAAACGTCTTCCTCATGGTCTTCGATGCGGATCGAGGTGACCTGTTTGGTCGCGTAATAGCGGTCGTCGTCGAGCATTTCGGGCGGAAGTTTTGAGATGTCGAAGACCTGATAGGCGGTGTGGGATACCACGACGTCGCAGGTCAGCCCGTGATACCGGCCGGGCGCGTGCGCAGAGATGAAACCGGCCACGAGCGCGGACTCGCGGGCGCGCAGTTCCGCGATCTTGGCGCGCAGACGGGCGAGTTCATCGACGGGGGAGAGGGACATATCCATGGTCTTTTTCCTTCTGGAGCAAGGGATTGGAATTCCGGGTACATGGCCTGTGGCTTAGCCCTCGCCGCCGATGGCGAGACGGCGGCTGGCAAATGCGGTGGCGGGCTGGGCGTCCTCTTCCGTTTCGATCGCTTGCGCGAAACCGAGGTCGGCCTCCATCTCGAGCGCGCGGGCCAGATCGAGCGCGTCGGGCAGGGTGGCCGGGGCGAGTGGCGCCTCGGCATCGGCCTGCATCTGCGCCAGGTTCTCGTCATGGAGGCCCGCGAGAGGCTGCAAATCGGCATGTCCGGTGGGGCGCAGATCGCGCGGGGTCTCGCCCTCGGGGGCGTTACCGGCTTCGATCGGAGGGAGGTCCAGACTGGTCCTCCGTGGCGCGGCGGTTTTGAGACCGAAGGGGTCGTCGGCTTGCACAAAGGGGGCGGTGACCGCATGCACATCTTCCGAAAGGTCGCCGCCTGTGTCTTCGAAAACGTCCATGCCGGGGGCTGGCACGAGATCGCTCACGCCCACGGTCGACTCATGGGGCAGACTTTCGGGAGGGGTTTGGGAATGCTCCGGTGCGACGGCATCGAGCGGGCTGTCCGGCAGGGGCGCGCCGATGGTGCGCATCGTGGCTCGGCTGTCGTCCACAGCGATGAGGTCCGTGAACTCCGCCTGCGCCTCATTCTCCGTTTCCTGATCCGGGAGCTCGGGGGAGATCTCGTCAGAAGCGCTGAAGAGGGGGGCGGACAGGGGGAGCGGCGGCTCGTCTGTGACATCGTGTTCCGTGTCCGGCTCGGGGGGCGGGGCGGAAACAAGGCCGAGGGACAGGTCCTCAGGCGCCATTTCGGCACTCTGGTCCGTGACGATCGAAGGCTCCGGGGATGGCAGGTCCACCGGCATTTCAAGGGCGGCGGCGACTGTGGCGGCGACTGCGGCGGCGCGGGGGGCGAGCAGAACCACGGTTTCCTCGCAATCGCGGAACACATCCGGGTTCAACAGCAGCTCTTGCGGCAGGTGTTCGGGGGCGATGCGGCGCGGACGGCGGGTCTCGATCACGGCCATGCGCCCTACACCGAGTACTTTGTCACAGCCCAGTTCGCTGGCAAAGGTCAGAATTTCATCACATAATTCCACTTCAAGCGCCCGCAGCCGGGCAATTTCGGCGCGCAGGGTGAAAAGTGCGTCGACGGCCTCGAAAGGGGCGTCGGGGGCGCTATGATCGAAAGACGAAAAACGCATGGGCAGGGTCTCCTTGCCTTACATTTGAGGGCGAGTCGGTTAAGAAAGTCCCAATTCCCGACAGGAGGGTGCAAAATGAGCGGATTGAAAGCTTATGAACTCAGCGAGGGCGGTGCGGAGGCGGCCACGGATCACGTGGCGCTGACCTACGATCAACGCCTTCTGCGGCGCAAGAAACTGGTGACCGAGGGCGGTCTGACGGTGTTTGTCGACCTGCCGCAAACCGTGTCGATCGGCGAGGGGGACGGATTTCTCTGCGAAGACGGCACGGTGATCGGGGTGCGAGCCGCCGAGGAAGAGCTTTATGCGGTGACCGGCGAGACGGTGACGCGCTATGTCTGGCACATCGGCAACCGGCATACGCCTTGTGAAATTGCCGCCGACCGGTTGGTGATCCAACGCGATCCGGTTTTGAAGGCCATGCTGGAACAATTGGGTGCCGAGGTCGCGGAGATCGTGGCGCCGTTCACGCCGGAGGGCGGGGCCTATGGCCATGGCCGGACGATGGGTCATGATCATGGGGGGCACGGGCATAGCCATGACCACGGTCATTCTCACGCGCATGATCATGCGCATGACCACGGGCATGAGCACTCGCATGAGCACAGCCACACGCACTCCCATGGTCCCGACCATCATCACGATCATGACCATCCTCATGAGCATAAACACGGTCACCACCATCATCATGATTGAGCGAACATGACGGACCGCGCGCTTCTGACGCTGACGCAATGGCTCTCGCCCGCCTTCCCGCTGGGCGGGTTCGCCTATTCGCATGGGCTGGAACTGGCGATCAGCGAGGGGCAGGTGCGCGATGCGGCTGGGCTTCGGGGCTGGCTCGACGCGGTGCTGACGGGGGGCGGCGGGCGGGCGGATGCCTGGCTGTTGTCGATGGTGCTGCAAGGTGCGGATGCGGATGAGATGGCGGCGCTGGCGGAGGCTCTGGCCGGGTCGAAAGAGCGCTGGGCGGAGACTTATGAGCAGGGCGCGGCCTTTGCGCGCACGGTGGCGGAGATGGGCGGGCCCAAGCGCCCTGCGCGGGCTTTGCCGGTCGCGGTGGGGGAGGCTGCGCGGGATCTGGGGCTTGGGCCCAAGACTGTGATCTCGCTTTATCTTCATAGCTTTGCCTCGAATCTTGTGTCCGCAGGCGTGCGCTTTATTCCGCTCGGGCAGGCGGCGGGGCAAAGCGCGCTGTCTGCGCTTCATGAGGTGATCGAGAGAGTGGCGGAAGAGGCACTTGGCGCGACGGTCGACGGGCTGTCGACGGGCGCGTTTGCCGCCGATCTCAACGCGGCACGCCATGAGGACATGGACGTGCGGATATTCAAGACATAACAGGAGGCAGACATGGCATCACCGAACGGGGCGTTGCGCGTTGGCATTGGCGGGCCGGTGGGCGCGGGGAAAACGACGCTGACCGGGGCGCTGGCGAAGGCGCTGTCGGAGAAGTATTCCATCGCGGTCATCACCAATGACATCTATACGCGCGAGGATGCCGAGGCTCTGATGCGCCAACAAATCCTGCCGATGGAGCGCATTCGCGGCGTGGAAACCGGCGGCTGCCCGCATACGGCGATCCGCGAAGACGCTTCGATCAATCTGGCTGCTGTGGCCGATCTTTCGGAAAAATTCCCCGATCTGGACGTGATCCTGATCGAGAGCGGCGGCGACAATTTGGCGGCGACGTTTTCGCCGGAGCTTGCGGATCTGACGATCTATGTGATCGACACGGCGGCCGGACAGGACATTCCGCGCAAACGCGGGCCGGGAGTGACGCGCTCGGATCTTCTGGTCGTGAACAAGGTGGATCTGGCGCCCTATGTCGGGGTCGACCGGGCGTTGTTGGAAGAAGACACCAAACGGGCGCGGGGCCAAGGCGCCTATGTCATGGCGGCGCTGCGCCATGGCGAAGGGGTCGAGGCGATCGTGCGGTTCGTCGAGGAGGAAGGCGGCCTCGGTTAAGGCCACCTCTGAGGTGAAGGCAATCTTTGGAGAGACCGCCAAGGCGCAGTTCAGGCGTTTTCCTGAAACGGCGTTTCCAGCTCGGGCAGGGTGATGTTGCGTTCCTCGAGCACCTCGAGCGCGATGTCATAGGCCTTGCGGAAGCGCGGGGCGTATTTGCGGTTGCGCAGCACATGGCGGCACAGAAGTGCGGTCTGATAGGGCCGGGCTTTGGGAGCGCTTTCGGCCAGAAGCCGACGCAGATAGCCCAGATGATCGCGCCGCTTGCGCAGCGCGCGGGTGACGGCGCGCTGATCCAGACGGCCGTCGATCGCGGCCTCGAGGATCGGGGCGAGCGCGCCCATTTCGAGCATCTCGAATTCCGGGTCGGTGCCGAACAGGCGGCAGGGAATGCGGTTGACATGCGGCCGGTTGAACAGCGCGGCGTGCATCGCATCTTCGTTGACGCGCGGGTCATAGAGCACAAAGGCCTTCTCCGCCCCGTCGACCATGTCGGGGGCAAAGCCGTAGCGGCTGGTGAAATCCATCCGGCGGGTTTTCGGGAAGCGCCGGTCCCAGCTTGCCAGACGTCCGTCGAGCGTGGCTTGCGGCGCGATGGCGATGACGGTCGCACCGGGGGCGACGACGGAATAGGCCGCCGCGGCATAGCCACAGGCACCTGCGCCGTAGAACACGACCTGATCGAAATCCTCGAAGAAGCCGTCGTCCACAAGGCGGTCGAAATAGCGATAGATGTTTTTCGAGCGGAACCAGCGGTCTTTCGGATCGAGATCGTGGGCCATCAGCGTCAGCGAGGACCAGCCGTGCCGGGCGGCCAGCATCATGCCGGTGGGATAGCCCTTGTCATTGCGCTCGGTCGCCTGTTCGAACGTGTCGAAACTGACCAGGAGGCGGGGTTTCTCGTCGAGGAAGGCGGCGGCGAAGCGGTCGCCAAGCGGTTCGTAATAACCGTGTTCCTCGCAGAATTCCTCAAGTGCCTCGGCCCATTCGTCACGGGGCAGATCGGAAATGTCCTGAACGTCGCGGATGGCGCTCTGTAGCTCGGTGTCGGCTTGGCTCATAAGACTTCTCCTCATGCTCGTGGCCCGGTCTCTGCGAGGGCTTTGCGCGTTCGTCAACAGGCCCTCTTCCCGCCCCGTGTGCCGAACCGGTGGACCCGGGGGCTCTGGGGGCAGGAGAAGGCCGAAATGGTTAATGTTCGATTATTCAATTAAGCACATTCGACGGCGTGGGAAAGGAATTCCTCGGTCTGTCGCGCGACTGTTACCTGTCGCGAAACGATGTGCGATTTTCGGGCGCTTTGGTCGCCCTGCGTCGGGAATTGTGGCGCAATTGGACCGGTGATGCGGGGCATCTGTCGCGATGTCCGACTCGCCCTTGGGCAGGGCGAATCCGTCGGTCTCTCAGCCGAGAATGATGCCGATGGTCACCGCACCGAGCCCCATGGCGGAGACCAGAAGCGCCACCAGATTGAGGGCCACGACCTTTTGCAGTCGGGCGCGAATGTCCTCGTCGGAGCCGCCGAGTTTCTTGGCCTTCATCGCCGCGACGATGCAATAGACCAAGAGGCCCACGCCGATCAGCGTCAACACCACGCCGCCCCAGATCAATGCGCCCATGTTCATCTCCCATGCTTGTCGGCCATCCTTCGGGACCGCCTAACGCCTCGGGTCGCGTCAGGCAAGCACGGAAGCGCGCAGAGGCGTTTCCGAGACTTGCCTCACCGCCATCGGGCGGGTAGGGATCGGGGCAGAAAAGAGCATAAAATCCGAGGAAGGTTTCCCATGATGGACGACGATATCGAATCCGGCCACAGCTCCGGCCCCGACGCCTCTTACCGCATCACTGCGGATGAGCTGCGTCAGTTTGTCGAGCGTTTCGAACGGCTTGAGCTTGAGAAAAAGGACATCGCCGATCAGCAGAAAGAGGTGATGGCCGAGGCCAAGGGGCGCGGTTACGACACCAAGGCGATGCGCAAACTCATTGCGCTGCGCAAGAAGACCGCCGACGAGATCGCCGAGGAAGAGGCGATCCTTGAAATGTATCGGGAAGCTCTGGGCATGCGCTGAGGCGCCTGTTCCGAGGTTCCGTCATGGCCTCCCGACTTGGTCAACGTCTCGGTCACCGCATTGCGCTGTCGCTGATCGCGCTGGTGCTGGGCTTTGGCCTCGGGCTTGTGATGCTTGGGCTGTCCCCGGTTGTGGCCGGGGTCTGTCCGGGCTGTTTCGGGTTTAAAAAGATCGCGCCGGAGGTCTATTCCGAACTGACCGGCCCGACCACCTCGGACGAGATGCTGCGCCGTCTCGTCTTTGCCGAAGCGCGCGTCGAAGCCGCCTTTGGACCGCAGGAGCGGCCGCGCATGCTGATCTGTTACACCGAGACCTGCAACAAGGTCATGGGCGGTATGGAGGTGCGCGCGATGGCCTATGGCAGTCATCTGTTCTACCTCACGCCAAAGGGGCATGACACGGAGATCATCGCCCATGAGCTGACCCATGTGGCGCTGCATCGTCAGATCGGACTCAAGGCACAGGCGGGGTTTCCGGCCTGGGTCGATGAGGGGATTGCCACCTATGTGTCGCGCGACCCGCGTTTCGATCTGAACCCGGAGAGCTGCGATCCGGGGCAGGGGGCGCTGCCCGAGAATGCGCATGACTGGCGGCATTCCATGGGCGCGCGCGATGCGAGTTTCTATGCCGAGGCCGGATGCCGCGTGGCGCTCTGGCTCAAGGCGCATCCGGTGAGCGGGATCGAGGGGCTGGTGGCGGCGTATGTTCCGGAGTGAGGGGGGCGGACCTCAAGGCGCGATAAAGCGCACGCCCTGCATGGCTTCGATCCGCTCCAAGTCTTCCTCATAGGCCTCGGTCAGCCGTTCGACGAGAGCCTCGTCCCAGCCGGGCACCTCGATTTCTTCTTCCAAAGCCGCCTCGTCGACATATTTGTCGAGAAAGGCCTGAAGAATGCGGCGGCGTTGTTCTTCGGTCTGGGGTTTGTGGGTGTGCAGATAGGTGCGCAGCCGCTTCATGCCCTCGCGCTTCATGATCGTCGCCAGAATGTCGAGCCCGCCCGACATCGGCACCATCGGCCCGACCCCGGTCATGTCGCGCATCACCTGCGCCCAGGTCAGAGGCGTGTCCTCGAAGGCGAAACAGGTCACGGACGTATCCGGGCAGACGGTCCGGATGCGGCTCAAGAGGCTGGACCAGCGCAGCGTGTCGAGGTCGATGCCCGACAGGAAGCTCGCGAAACTGGTGTTCGGGCCGCAATAGGAGAACGCCGCCGGGATGAAGGTCGCCGGGTTGCGGACGCCGATGAAGAATTCCATCTGATGATCGGCGAAGGTGTTGCGCAGCCATGGCAGTTTGAAATCCGCCTTGCTGTAGAACTGCCCCTTCTCGAAGATCAGCGGGTGCATGCAGATCACATCCTCGTAGGACAGCACCATGCGGGTGCAATCGTCCAGATCGAGCATCTGGTCGAGCAGCATTTCCTGGCTCTCTGGGCTGGCACGGTTGTTTTTGACCTTTTTCATGATCTGCGGCAGCACATCGCGGTAATGCGAGGGCGGCGGTACCGCCACGCCATGCTCGGCCAGTGCCGCCTTGTTCTTGAGAAGCCCCCGCATGAGCTGCGCGCCATTGGTGCAATGGGCGCCGATATGCATGGAAATGATCATGGGAGTGGTCGGTCCTGTCTCTGGCTCTGCTCTTATGCCGTGCCTGATTTTACGGCGGCTCGTTAGCGTTAATATAACCGGTTTTGCCGCTAGGGAAACCGAATTCGCCCTCGGGCCATCGCGGCAAAATCCCTGCGATCCCTCGGGTTTCGCACCGAAACTGGGCTTCACGTCCTCTCGGAAAGGCAGTAAGCCGGAGGAATGACCGACCAAATGACTCAGCCTCCGGCCTGCGATGCCCGTCCGAACGCCCGCCACCACGGGCTTGCCCGCGTGGCGCGCCTGTCGCCCTGGTCGGTCGGGGCCTTTGTCATCGCGGCTCTGGTACTGATGCCGTTGATTTCCGTGGTCTGGATCGCATTCCACCCGAGCGTGAACATCTGGCCGCATCTGCTGGCCACCACCCTGCCGCGTTACATGCTGACCACGGCGCTTCTGGCCGCTGGCGTCGCGGGGCTGGCCGCCTGTGTCGGCACCGGTGCGGCCTGGCTTGTGACCATGTATCGCTTTCCGTTTTCCAAGGCGCTCGAGTGGCTGCTGCTCTTGCCACTGGCGATCCCGGCCTATGTCGGGGCCTATGCCTTGGTCGATTTTCTCGAATATGCCGGGCCGGTGCAGACCCTCATGCGCGGTCTCTTCGGTTGGCAGACCTCGCGCGACTATTGGTTCCCGGAGGTGCGCTCGCTTGGTTTTGCGATCATCGTTCTGGCCGCCGCTTTGACGCCCTATGTGTTTCTCATGACCCGCGCGGCGTTTCGCGAGCAATCCGGCTCGGTCTATGAAACCGCACGCGCTTTGGGCGCGGGGCCGTTCGAACGGTTCTGGCGTGTCGGCCTGCCGCTTGCGCGCCCGGCCATTGCGGCGGGCACGGCGATCGTGATGATGGAGACCGTGTCGGATTACGGCACGGTCACCTATTTCGCGGTGCAGACGCTGACCACGGGTATTTTCTCCACATGGCTCGAAGGCGGCAACGCCGGCGGTGCGGCGCAGATCGCCTCCGTGGTGTTGGTCGTCGTGTTCCTTCTGGTCGCCTTGGAAAAATCCTCGCGCGGACGGGCGCGCTATTCTCAGGGCGCGCGTCAGGCCCGACCGATCTCTCCGATCCGTCTGACCGGCTGGCAGGGGCTTCTGGCGCTGGCGCTGTGTTTCGTGCCTTTTGCGGTGGGGTTCATCCTGCCCGTCGGGGTGATCCTGCACCATGCGCTGGGCGAGCCGGAGCAATGGCTGGCACCGGGGCTTTTGAGCGCACTCACCAACACGCTGACGGTGGCGGGCTCTGCCGCCATTCTGACGGTTATTGCCGCGCTCTTTATGGTGTACGGCGTGCGGCTCACCGGGCGCAAACTGCCACGTCTGGTGCTGCCCTTCACCACGCTGGGTTATGCCGCGCCGGGGGCGGTTCTGGGTATCGGCATCCTGTTTCCGCTCGCCGGGCTCGATCATATTCTGGCCGACGGGATCGCGACCCTGACCGGGCACGATCCGGGGCTTTTGATGACCGGCACGGCCTTTGCCATCGTCTTTGCCTATGTGGTGCGCTTCTTTGCCATTGCCCAAGGCGCGACCGATGCCGCTCTGGGCCGGGTGGCGCCCTCGCTGCCGATGGCGGCGCGTTCGCTTGGCCAGACCTTGGGCGGCACGCTGCGCCGGGTCTATGTGCCGCTGATCCGCGGTTCGGTCGGCACGGCACTTTTGCTGGTCTTCGTCGATTGCGTCAAGGAACTGCCCGCGACGCTGCTGCTGCGGCCGTTTAACTACAACACACTGGCGACGCGGGTGTTCGAGAAAGCCTCGCTCGAACAACTCGAAGCGGCCTCTCCGGCGGCGCTTCTGGTGATTTCCGTCGGGCTGGTGGCGGTGCTTCTGCTCGCGCGGTCCGAAAATGCTTCGGACCTGACCTGAGCGGGCATGCTGCGCTGCGTCCGGTTCATTGCGCGCGGGGCGACAAATTGCTTGCACGCCCTCGCCCGCACGCTTAAATGAGCCCCTGAGTGCCCCTATAGCTCAGCTGGTAGAGCAACTGATTTGTAATCAGTGGGTCCGCGGTTCGAGTCCGTGTGGGGGCACCATTTTTATCAATAAGATCAGTTATTTGCGCGACTTTGTCGCGTTCGCGTTTGTTCCGTTCTAAAAAATGGAAGCAATACGGAAGCACGCGGAGGGAAGAATCTCGGTGTGGCGAGGGGGCAACGCGTGCGTCTGTTCTCGTGTATTGGTGTTCGTTTGATTGATTCTGCGCTTTGCGTGCTGAAGGAGAGAGTGTGATATATTTCAATTCCTTTCCCCAAAGCTTTCTTTGTTCGGATGCGGTTAGGCACATTTTTTCTGGACAGGAAACTATCATCCTATCAACAGAGCGATGTTCCGATCTAGTATGATTAGGTTTTCAAAACCGTGGTTGAACTAGATCGGAAAGTAATGATTTAGTGAAACGCGAAGTTGTGGCGTCGATTAGTCGCTTGGTTAAATTGGATTGTTAGCCAAAAAGGACTGTAGTTTCCTGACGGTCTTAGTTGCTTCTGGGCGCTTTTCCCAACCGGAAACACTTCTCATAATGAAGGATACATATTTCTGCACTTGCGCGCGTGTGACCATCTTTTCAGTTTCGTCAAACTGCGGATAGTAAATTTCCAAGAAAGAAATCAGTTCTTTGTGCCACGCAAACGCTTGCCCACGGCCATGTGTTCTTTCATCGTCGGCCTGAACTGTAAGAAGCTCGAGAACTTCTTTTATGTCTCTGAATGCGTTGGAGCTTTTGCTAGGTATGCTAATCCCACGCTCCAGCAAGCATACAATGAGTTGGTTCTGCGCATGGTAAGGTACATAATTCCCACCGCGATTTTTTGCATAGCTTATGCTCGTTCTAAAGTGCTTTACCGCAGCCTCGAAATCTTTGAGTGCTCTTTGGCACATACCGAAAGCATTCCAGAACAGATCATCCCGATTCAAATTCGGGTTGGAGGAAAGATTCGAGTATAGGTCCCTAATGCGCCGGAGGCGGTTTTGATCTTGATGTGCGATAACTTTAAGATAATTGAAACGCAGCAAATCAACTAGAACCAATTTCATTTCTTCAAAGAGGGGGAAACTGTCCGCCAAATTGTTGGCGGCTTTTTCAATAACTTCGATCAAGTCATTGTGTTCACAAATCTTTTCCATTGCATATTTTGCAAAGATAGAGCCTGCGAAGTAACCACCGGCTTGCCTTTCAAGGTTAAAAAATACCCTGAATACATTGGAAATTTGTTCGGATGTGTGAATGTTCGACAGATTGATCCGCAGTGTTTGATCAATGACTAAATCATCAACGTGATTATTTGTGAACTCTAGATAAATTGACAGTAGGACAACATCATAGGCGTTTTTCGAAAGAGCCTTCAATATTTCAAGTTCCTTTTTTATCCTTCCAATCATCTCGTTTGAGTTCATTAGACCGACCAAGATATCTGCAAAGTTTGCCTGATAGCCTCCGGGGCCTACTGAAAGCAGCTTTTTTGCTTTTTCTAGGTCAGAAAGTTCGGATTTTTCCTTCCACATTCCAGCTTGGTTTGTAAGTGGAACAAGGGCATGAGCATCGCGATCCGTAAGTGTCCCGATCCTCAAATCAATCACATCATGATTGAGGAATTGTGCAGGAAGTTCATCTTTTCGCGTTTCGTGTACACTCAGTCTTGAGGTGAAAATGAATATGACTTCTTCTGATGTCAGGCGAGACATATCACGATGATGTTTTGAAAACTTATAGTAGTCATCAAGTACAATGATAGGGCGGTTATGGTTAGCTATTATGGATTTTAGTTCTTCCATGAAGCTTCCTTGGTTTCGTATCGCGAAGAACACATCGTAATCTCGAGAGAGTTCTGCTCCGAGCACTTTGGACAGCACTGTTTTCCCGTGACCCAAGGGAGAATAGAGGGATATTAGGCTGCGGCCATTGTTGAGTTCGTTTATAATTTTTTCGATAATAGCCGGGCGTATGATGTAGTTGGAAGTTTTCCCGACAACGTCTGCTTGCAAAAGTCGATCCTGAATGCGTCCGAAAAGAAATAGGTCACTCAGATCTTCATAGTTTACGTTTCGATGTTCAACTTCTTGTTCGGATGCTGGTTTGAAGCAAACATAGCTCTTTTTTACGATCTCTGTAGAAACAGGGAGATAATCGATAACTTTAGCTAACCCGTCTTTTTCAATATAAAGAGGGGAGCCAAACATTTCCTGCATATAGCTTAGTTCTTCGTCTTCAATCTTGGAATTGATGAAGAATATCTTCTTTTTGGAATTTCTGCCTTGCAGAACAAGTTTCGCAATTTCCGGATCATACAATGAGTAACCCAAAAAACGACAATGTCGGCGGTCGACATGTCATTTTTGAGTTCTGTCGCCCACGGGCCTTGGTAGACTTCGTTCGCGATATTTGAGTTGTAATCTAAGATGCAGTCTTGGCGGATAGTATCGATACGAAAATGGTTCACAAAACCGTGCAAATGAATGATCGGAAGTTTTCCTGCTAGAATATCTGATGGCTTGTCGGCTGCTGTGAGTGTTTGTTTTGGTTTGCCAATTTGCTCACAGGCAATTTCAATACTGTCATCATAATTTGTAGAATAGACCCTGCTCCAAGGATAGGACATGATGCTTTGCATGTCATCGGAGACGGCTTGAACCTTGAAGCAATCTGTAATTATGCGGTAATAATCTTGGATAGAGCTGTCAGCTACTTTGGCAGCTGCTATTGGCAGCTTGGAAAAATTCTTACCTAGATATGCGTTGAACTTGCCTAGCAACGGGCTCGCAGCCGGTAGTTCCTCGCAATCAAATCCAATAGAATCTAGAGAAGCACCAGCGCCGCAAAACAAAATGGCTTTACCTTGGCTAGCTTTTTGCAAGATGTCTTTAAATTCGTTAGACACAATTTCCTCCTACGTATAAGTGATACCATTTGACAACAGTAAGCAGTGTGCAACTACCACCTCTATGCGAAATTTGCATAGAGGCTTCAGTTGATTATCTTATGTTGTAGAGATAGCTTGCGACGTGCCGATAAGGAAGGCTTTTCGATCTTGTGCCTATTAGGCCGAACACTCTTTCTCAAGTTCATTTGTAATCAGTGGGTCCGCGGTTCGAGTTCGTGTGGGCTCTGATCCGCTATAAGGCTCTGTTCCCGGTTCCAATCCGAAGTTACAAAGCCCTATGAGCATCGCTTTCTCCTCCGTCCGACAGTTTCTCGACGCGCCCTTCGACACGGTGATCGACGTGCGCGCACCGTCCGAGTTTGCCGAGGACCATGTGCCCGGCGCGATCAACCTGCCGGTGCTTTCGGATGCCGAGCGGGCCGAGGTCGGGACGGTGTACAAGCAGCAATCGCCTTTTCTGGCGCGCAAGCTCGGTGCGGCTTTGGTGGCGCGCAATGCCGCGGATCATATCGAGGGGCCGCTGGCCGACAAGGAGGGCGGCTGGCAGCCGCTGGTCTATTGCTGGCGCGGCGGGCAGAGGTCGAATTCCTTTGCCATCATCCTGCGCCAGATCGGCTGGCGGGTGGAGGTGGTCGAGGGCGGCTATAAGAGCTGGCGCAAGGCGGTGATCGGCATGTTGCATGACGCGCCGCTGCCGCATCGGGTCGTGCTGATCGACGGCAACACGGGCACGGCCAAGACCGATCTGTTGCAGCGGGTGGCGGCGCGGGGCGGGCAGGTGCTCGATCTCGAAGGGATTGCCAATCACCGCGGCTCGATTTTCGGAGGCATGGGCGATCAACCGGCGCAGAAAGGCTTTGAAAGCCGGCTTGCGGCGGCGCTTGCGCGGCTCGATCCGGTGAGGCCGGTGCTGGTGGAGGCGGAAAGCTCGCGGATCGGCGAGCTGTCGGTGCCGCCCTCGATTTGGGCGGCGATGTGCGCCGCGCCGCGCATCGAGGTGAGCGCGGAGCTGAGCGCCCGGGCACGTTATCTTGCGGAGGCCTACGCTGATTTGGTCGAAGATGCCGAGTTGATGGCTGCGCGGCTCGATCAGCTCATTCCGCTTCAGGGGCACGCCCGTGTCGAAGCCTGGCGCGAGATGGCGGCGAAGGGCGATTTCGTCGATCTTGCAGGCGCGCTCATGGCGCAGCATTACGATCCGCGTTACGATAAATCCCGAGCGCGCCATGCGCCTGAGGTGCGGGCGCGCGTCGATCTTGGCGATATGAGCGAAGCGGCGCGCGAAGGTGCCGCCGCACGGATTGCCGATCTGTTGGAAACGGGCTGAGACGGCTCAGCGCGCGGCGCAAACGGTGGCCGTGGCATTCGACCAGCAGCCGCCATTGCCCATGCGAAACCCGTCGCCCAAGGGGGCCTGCGCATGGGTTGCACCGGGTTCGGCGTTCCACCAGCCGGAGGCCTGACCGGTGCCATCGGGGGCGATCTCGGCAAAATATGGGCCGAGATAGGCGGTGCGGTCGGTGTTGATCCAGAAATTGCCGCTGCCGTCATTTGCGAGCCAGATCGGACATCCGGCGGCCATGTCGACATAGACCTGCCCGTGAACGATCAGCTTGCAACTGCCGTAGATCACCTGCGGGGCGGCCTGCACCACGGCAGGCTGGGGGGCGGGTTGGGCACAGGCGATGGTGTCGGCGACGGCGCGGTTCGAACCGTTCAGCGGAAAGGCGAATTGCGCGACCCCATGGCCGGTGTCGTAGCCGACGTGCAGGGTGGCGGCGTTCTGGAACTGGTCCAGTTCGCCCCAGGGTTCGTCATTGGTCATGACCAGCCCGCGCCATTCATAACCGTTGTGATCCGCGATCGGCTGCATGATATAGCTCTGATAGGCTTTGACGCCGTCGTCGAACCACATGTCCACGTCGATGGGAAAGGGCGAGGCGGCGGAAGCGGGGCCGCTGAACCCGATGACGGAATTGGCGGTGTCGTAGCGGTAGAATAGCCCCTGCTCGGGACCGGTGATCAGCATCGCCTCACAGGCCACGACCTGACCGTTTTCGCGCAGTTGCGTGACGGTCCAGCCATTGGCTTGGCTGTAGAGTGTGGCCTCTTGCGCCTGAGCGGCCGAGGCAAGGCCCGCGCAGAGCGCCAGAGCTGTCGTCCAATGTTTCATCCTGAAAATCCCCCGAAGTTCCCGAATCGCATGCGATCAAATGTGAAATGCTCCAGAAGACGCTTGCAGGCGTCTCGGGATCGGTAAAGTGAAATGAAGATGACAGGGCGCGCCGCAATATCCCGCAGCGTTATTCTGTATTGCGTGCCTCAAGACGCGGCGGCCCTTCGGTGATGTCCCCGATCAGGGCGGCCTCGTAGCCAGCCCCCCGGAGCGCCGCCACGCATTTCTCCGCCCGCATCGGCGAGAGACAGGCCAGAAGCCCTCCGGCGGTCTGCGGATCGAGCAGAAGATCGGCCAGCGCGCCTTCCGGGCCTTGGTATTCCGCGGCATAGGCACGGTTCGCGGGATAGATCGTCGAGCGCATTCCCGCAATGGATTGCTCCAAAGCGCCGGGCAGAAGCGGGATGTCCTCGAGCCGGATCGCCGCACCGACCTCCGAGGCGCGACAGATGCCAAGCAAATGCCCGGCCAGTCCGAAGCCCGTCACATCGGTCATCGCATGGGCATTGCCCAGAATGCGCGCCGCCTCGCCGGAGCTTTTGATCATCGAGGCATAGGCGGCCTCCATGTCGCGCCCGCTGGCCTTCATCTCCATCTCGGCGGCGAGCAGCACGCCGGTGCCGAGGGGCTTGGTCAGGATGAGCCGATCGCCGGGGCGCGCACCCTTGAGCGTAATCGGCCGATCCAGAAGGCCGGTGACGGTGAAGCCGACGGAGAACTCCGCGCCCATCGCGGTATGCCCACCGATGATCTCGGCCCCTTCCTCAGTGAAAACGTCGCGTGCGGCCTGCATGATTTCCGCCAGCCAGCCCTCCTGCAACGCGGCGCTCATTTTCGGCAGGGTGACGGTCATGAGGGCTGCCTGAGGCGAGGCCCCCATGGCCCAGACATCGCCCAGTGCATGGATCGCGGTGATCCGCGTCATCAGAACCGGGTCCTCGACAAAGGCGCGCAGGTGATCGACGGAGGCCACCTGCCACGTGTCGCCATGGGTCAGGAGGGCGGCATCGTCGCCCGCCAGATGCAGCACGTCGCGCCGCTCGATACCGGGTTGATCGCGCAGCACGCGGGTGAGAATGTCGCCACCGACCTTGGCCCCACAAGCACCGCACATCGGTTTTTTGCCCTCGACCTCTTCGCGCAGCCCTTCGGCCACCTGTGCGGGCAGGGCGGGGAGCGTCATTGGGGACAGCTCCTTGAGTTTCTGCATGAATTTCCGGTCGATCCGGTCTTTCCAGCGCCACATCAGCGGGCCGGAGGTGACAAGCCCCGCCTTGTCGGCGAGTGCGGATTGGCCGCCCAGAGAGATCAGCTTGAGATAGTCCTTTTGCGGCTTGTAAGCACGCAGGCGCACCCCAGGGCCTTCGCTCAGGCAGGCGCGCAGGTTGTCGAAGAGTACGGGGGCCTCGCGCACCGCATAGACGCCCGCCTTGGGGCGCGGATCGAAGGCGAGATGCGCGCAATCCCCGGCGGCGAAAATGCGCGGATCGGAGGATTGCAGTGTCGGGCCGACGGTGACGAAGCCGTCGTGCAGATCGAGACCGGTGTCGGCGAGCCAGTCATAGGGACGCGCGCCCGCCGCGCCTAGGGTGAAGAAGCTGCCGAGCGCACTGCCGTCGGAAAAGCGAACCCGATCCGCTTCGATCCGGGCAACCTCGGCTTGCGGGCGCAAGGTGACGCGCAAATCGGCGAGGGTTTTGAGCAGACGGTGCCGAGTCGGCGCGCGCATTTCGGAGAGGATTTCGCCCCGGTCGATGAGCGTGATCTCCATCTGCGGCAGATCGCCCAGACGATGCGCCATGGCGGCGGCCAGTTCCGCGCCTGCGACCCCGCCTCCGATCACCGCCATATGAGGCAGGACCTCGCCATGGCGCGCGGCAGTCTGAAACCCGTCCCACCGGCTCGCGAAACGTTCGAGCGGTTTGGCGGGCACGGCGAATTCGGAAAAGCCGTCCAGATCGGGCATGGCGGAGGTGATGCCGATGTCGATGGAGGCATAATCGTAGCGGATCGGCGGGTGGCCTTCGACCTGCACGAGACGAGCGTCGCGGTCGATCCCGGTGGCCCGACCGAGAAGCACCCGGGCACCGGCAAAGCGTGCCAGCCGTACGAGATCGAGCTCCAACTCTTCGCGTTGGTAATGTCCGGCGACAAAACCCGGCAACATGCCGGAATAGGCCGCCACCGCGCCCGGATTGATCACCGTCACGCGCACGCCGGGCAGGGGCCTCATCCCCCAGCGTTTCAGGATCAGCGCATGACTGTGTCCGCCGCCGATCAGGACCAGCTCTCGGGTGAGGGGAAGCTCGTGCATCTTTCGGCTCCTGTTGGGGGCCGTGTCGCGGCAGGGGCGAACGGCGTGCCTGTCCCGCGAAACCTGCCGCGAAGCGCGCGGCTTGGCAAGGGCGCTGGACGCCGCACTGTCAACGTGTCAACATCCGGCCATGACAAACGATCCCTCTCAAATCAATGAGCTGCGTGCCCGGGCGCGCGAAATTTTCCTCGAAGGTGTGGCGGCGGCCGATCCCGGTCAGGCCGTTGAGGCGGCCCTTGCCGGGAAGAGCTTCGAGCAGCCGATCATCATCGCTGTGGGCAAGGCGGCGCGCACCATGGCCGAGGCCGCGATGCGTCATGTCGAGGCGCGGACCGTGATCGTGGTGACGAATTATGAAAACGCGAAACCTCTTGAGGGCGCAGAAGTGCGCGCTGCGGGGCATCCCGTGCCGGATGCCGAGGGCGCGCGGGCTGCGCTTCGGGTCGAGGAGGCGCTGTCGCATGCGACGGGCGATGTTCTTGCGCTGATTTCGGGCGGCGGTTCCGCGCTTTTGCCCGCGCCGGTGGCCGGGGTGTCCTTGGAAGACAAGGCGGAGGTCAACCGGCTTTTGCTGGCCTCGGGGGCCGACATCGTGACGATGAATCTCGTGCGGCAGCAATTGTCGCGCCTGAAAGGCGGCGGTTTACTCCGGGCGGCGGCGCCCGCGAAGGTCACGGCGCTTTTGCTGTCGGATGTGGTGTCGGACGATCTGCGCGCGATTGCCTCCGGTCCGACCGTGTCGCCCATCGGCACGCGGGCCGAAGCGGCGGCGGTGTTGATCGACCTCGGCCTTTGGGACAGGCTGCCCGCGTCGGTGACGACTTATCTCTCGCAACCGCAGCCCGATCTCGGGCTTTTGCCGGAGAGTTCCTCGACGCTCGTCGGGTCGAACAAGATCTCGGTCGCGGCTATGGCGCGGGCGGCGGGCGGCGGGGCCAGCCATGGGGTGCATGTCTTCCCGATGCCGCTCGAGGGCGATGTCGCCGAGGCGGCCAGGATTATCGTCGATTGCGCCAAAGGCTCGGGCGAGCGCGGCGTGTTCCTGTTCGGTGGCGAGACCACGGTGAAACTGACGGGCGACGGGCTTGGCGGGCGCAATCAGGAGCTGGCCTTGCGCGTGGCGGTGCTGGCCGAAGCGGCGGGGCTTGGGCATTATGTTTTTCTCTCGGGCGGAACCGACGGGCGCGACGGGCCGACGGATGCGGCGGGCGGGCTTGTCGATCCTGGCACGCTTGGCCGGATGCGGACGGCGGGGCTGGACCCGCAGGATGTGCTGGCGCGCAATGACAGCTATCACGGTCTCAAGGCCGCAGGGGATCTGTTGCAGATCGGCGCGACCGGGACGAATGTCGCCGATCTTCAGGTGCTGATCCTCGGCTGAGCGCACGCTGTTTCCTTGGCTGCGAAAATACTCAAACTCTAGCGTGCGAAGGAGAACCCGTAGATCAGCTGGCGCAGGCCGAGGGCTGCGCCAGCTACGATGGCGGCGATGGTCACCGGGGCGGAATAGGCCAGAAGCGAGAAGGCCGAAAGCCCTTGCCCGACGGTGCAGCCAAAGGCCACCACGGCCCCCACGCCCATGAAACTTGCTCCGAGGATCTGGCGTTTCAGCTCGCGCGGGTCTTCGCAGGCTTCCCAGCGGAAATGCCCCTTGATCAGCGAGCCGATGGCCGCGCCAGCGAGCACGCCGATGACCGAGCCGACGCCGAAGCCCGGTGAGAGGGCCGAGGAACTCATCAGATAGAACAAGGTATCGCCGATCGGAGCGGCGAAGCTGTGCGAGGTGACGGGGGTGGCCTCGAATGTCGCCTCCGACAGCCATGCGGTGCCGGCCCAGCCAGAGACAATCGCCAGCCCGACAACGCCGCCCCAAAGAATGAGTTTCGGCTTGGCGCGAAAGGCGCGTGAGGAGAGCGAAAGGGCGAGTACTGCGAGACCCGCGACGATCCCGGTCGGGACGGTCGGCAGACCCATGCCATGGGCAAAGCCGGGCAGGGGGCCTTCGGCGGGCATGGGCGGGAAGAGAAACACGCGAAGCGACGCCAGAGGCCCGTTCAGCGTGACATAGGTGGCAAGCCCCATCACCAGAACGATGACGAAATTGCGCAGATCGCCGCCGCCGAGACGCGCCAGCGCGCCAAAACCGCAATTGCCCGCCAGAGCCATGCCATAACCGAACAGAAGCCCGCCGCCGATGGAGGCGAGCGGATACCATCTGAGGCCGAGATAGGCGGTTTTCGCGGGATCGAAGAGGCCGAAGCCGATCAGGGTGAAGGTGCCCAAGAGCGCCACACCCAGAGCGACGCCCCATTGCCGGGCGCGCAGATCGGAGCCTTGGTAAAGGGCGTCCTCGATGGCGCCCATGGAGCAAAATCGGCCAAGACGGGCAGCGAGGCCAAGGATCAGGCCGCCGAACATCCCGATGAGGGCTGCAAACAGCCCCGGATCAACACTGTCGAGCATGTCTCCTCCCCTATGCCCGGCGGATTTCCGTATATCAGGTCGCGCCCTTCCTGGGACCGCCATCCACCGAACAGAACATGTCGTAGATCACTTCGAGAATGCGTTTCGGCCGGTCGTCGGTCAAGGAATAGTAGATCGCCTTGCCCTCCCGGCGGGGCGTCACCAGACCTTCGAGACGCAGCCGGGCGAGCTGTTGGCTCACCGCGGCCTGACGTGCTGACAAAAGCTCTTCGAGCTCGGTGACGGATTTCTCGCCGGTCACCAGATGACACAGGATCATCAACCGCCCCTCATGCGACAGGGCTTTTAAAAGCTGCGACGCATCGCAGGCGCTCGACATCATCACATCCATGTCCTCGTCGGACATGTTCTCCGTAATGATTGGCAAAGGCGAATTCACTTTGTCCACCTCATGTGTCCTCGAAGAGTTGTTTGGGTCCTTAAAACGCGATGTCGTCCATGATGGCGTCGATGCCCGCCTGAGCGCAGTCCGCATCAAGGTCGGGGCCTGGGGCGCCGGAAACACCGATGCCGGCCACTATAGAGCCTGACGCTTCAATCACAAGACCGCCTCCGAGGGCGAGAGGTTCGGACAGTTCGCGAATGCCCGCCATCATCTCGCCGGGCGCGGTCAACTCACCGAGGCTGAGCGTGTCGGTGCGAAAGGAGACGGCGGTCCAGGCCTTGCGCCTTGCGGTCTCGAAGACGTGCAAACCGGCGTAGCGGTCGCGCACATAGGCCTGCGGAATGCCGAAGCGATCCACCACCATGACACCGACCTGATAGCCCGCCGCACGGCAGGATTCCATCGCGGCGACCGCGGCGCGTTGAGCGTATTCCGGCTTCAGCACCTGAAAGGTGACAAAGGCGTCCTCGTCCTGTGCAAGCGCGGGAACGGCCATGATGCTGGCGCAGAGGCCTGCGCACAAGGCCATGATTTTAAATGATTTCATTGTTTCCTCCCTAGGTGTGATCTCAGTTTCCGGCGCGGTCTCCCTCCACGTCGGTTGCGTCTTCGAGGCTCTCGTCCGGCGGTGCGAAATCGGAGTGATCGCGCAGCAACATCGTGAGCATGGTCCAGAACATTTCGTCGCCCGCATAGCCCTCGATCCGGCCCTGCTCGACGCCCTCGTCGACCAGAATGAAGGTCGGCGTGAAGATCACCGGTCCCTTGAACTCGAGGTCGTCGGGGCGGGGCGCACGCAGGTCTACGCGGCGCAGCGGCGCATAATCGCCCTCTGGGGTTTTCGGATAGATCGGGGCGATTTCCGCGTTCCAGCGGGCGCAATAAGCACAGCCGTCTTGCTCCACCATCACCAGTTCCATGGCGGCGACAGGGGGGGTAACGGAGAGAATCACCCCGAGCGAAAGGGCGGCAAAGGCCAAAATTCTTGTCAACATATGTATACCGATTGACGGGTGCGACATATTCAACCTAATTTGAATATGTGAATGGCACAAGTCGCGGATCAACCGCGGTGCGGGGTTGAGGAGCCTCGTCGGGTCAAACCGGCCAGTCGCACTGGGAGGATTATATGCTCGACGTGACGTTTTTGTCGGCCCTTTT
This sequence comes from Celeribacter sp. SCSIO 80788, assembly GCF_051054295.1. GTDB lineage: Bacteria > Pseudomonadota > Alphaproteobacteria > Rhodobacterales > Rhodobacteraceae > Celeribacter. The sequence goes on from NZ_CP150482.1 coordinate 335,295, forward strand.
GGGCGGATTGGTGGTGTTTTTCTCACCCTGTATCCTGCCCATCGTGCCGTTCTACCTGTCCTACATGGCCGGAACCTCGATGGCGGAGATCAACGCCGAGGGCGAATTGGCGCCGGGGGCCCGCAAACGGGCGGTGATCTCCTCGGTGATGTTCTCGCTGGGGATCATCACGGTCTTCGTCCTTTTGGGTGCGGCGGCGTTTTCGCTCAGTCAGGCGTTTCGCAGCCATCAGGACCTGTTCCGGATCGGCTCCGCCGCGCTGGTGTTCATCCTCGGGCTGCACTTTCTGGGCGTGATCCGCATCGGCTTTCTCAACCGCCAGTTCCAGATGCAGGCGGGGGACACCTCGAATATGAATGTCTGGTCGTCCTACCTTGTCGGCCTCGCCTTTGCCGCCGGGTGGACGCCCTGCGTAGGGGGCGTTCTGGTGGGGGTGGTGATGCTGGCCTCGAACGAGGCCACCGCGCTGCGCGGGCTGATGATGATGGTGATTTTCGGCATCGGCATGACCGCGCCCTTCGTGGTCGCGGCGTTTTTCATCAAACCCTTCCTCAAATTCGCCGCCAAATTCCGCCGTCACCTGCCGAAGGTGGAAAAGCTGATGGGGGTGTTTCTGATCCTCTTCGCGATCCTGATCGTGACCAATTCGGTCAATGTGATCGCGGCGTGGATGATCGAAACCTTCCCCTCTTTCTCGAAAATCGGATCCAACGGGAGCCTGTAAACCATGTTCAAGATTGCACGACGGACCCTTTTGACACTGACGCTGGCCGCCGCCGCTTTCCCCGCTTTGGCGGTGGAAATGGGCGATGACGGGCTACACAAGACGCCGTGGCAGCGCGACACGTTCAAGGACCTGCGCGAAGATCTGGCCGAGGCCAATGCCGAAGGGAAGCGGCTTTTGGTGATGGTGGAGCAGCGCGGCTGCATCTACTGCAAGAAAATGCACGAAGAGGTCTACCCGGACCCGGAGATCACCCAGATGATCGAGGAGAATTTCTTCGTCATCCAGATCAACATGTTCGGCGATGTCGAGGTGACGGATTTCGACGGCGAGACTTTGCCGGAAAAGGACATGGTGCAGAAATGGGGTGTGTTGTTCACGCCGACGAATCTGTATTTTCCGGAAGAAGTGCCCGAAGGCGTCTCCGCCAAGGACGCAACCGTGTCTCAGGTGCCCGGGGCCTTCGGGAAGCTGACCACTTACAACATGATGCAATGGGTGCTCGATCACGGCTACGACGGCGACGAGCCGTTCCAGAAATACCATGCCCGTCAAGTGGTTCTGCAACAGGAGCAGGGTAAGTTAAAGGTCGATAATTGACACAAGATAGAGCGAGTTAATCACGCCTCAAGGATGCATATGCAGCAAAATTCATTTTTTTGAATTTGTTGCTTGCCATGCGACAAATTGGCACGCTACGGTATGCAATAAGAACAACGCAGATATGCGGAAAACGAAGCACAGTCTTTAGGGAGGAGACATGAAACGCATCGCAATCAGCCTCGCCGGGTTCGCGCTCGGTGCCGTTGCGGCCCCGGTCATCGCACTGGCGGAGATCGCACCCGGTGACGTTCAGTTCGACGATTACGGCGCGGTCGAGACCTCGCTGACCGGGTCTTCCGGCAATGCGGACGAAGGCCGCAAGATCATGACGGAAAAGTCCTTGGGCAACTGCGTTTCCTGCCATGCGGCGGAGGCCTATGCCGACGTGCCGTTCCACGGCGAGGTCGGTCCCTGGCTTGACGGCGCGGGTTCCCGCTGGACCGAAGCCGAACTGCGCGGTCTGGTGATCAATCCGAAGAAGACCTTCGAGGGCACGGTGATGCCCGCGTTCTACAAGGTCGATGGCTTCAACCGCCCGGGCGACGCCTACACCGGCAAGGCCGCACCGGCCGATCTGCCGCCGATCCTCTCGGCCCAGCAGATCGAGGATGTGGTCGCCTATCTCATGACGCTGAAAGACGAGTGATCGTCGGTCGGCATTCCCAATCTCTAACGAGGAGCACACCATGAATCTCACACGACGTGACGCACTGGCTCTCGGTCTCGGCGCGACGGCAGCGGCCCTGCTGCCCTTCCGCGCCGTGGCGGCAGCCGATGACGCCATCGCCGCTTTCACCGGAGGCGCCGAGGCTGGCGCGGGTGGCATCACGCTCACCGCCCCGGAAATCGCCGAGAACGGCAACACCGTTCCGATCACCGTTGACGCCCCGGGCGCGGAAACCATCGCGGTCTTCGCCACCGGCAACCCCACCCCGGAAGTGGCCGCTTTTACCTTTGGCCCGCTGGCCGGGTCGCAAATGGCCTCCACCCGCATCCGTCTTGCTGGCACGCAGGACGTGGTTGCGATCGCGAAGATGGCTGACGGCTCGTTCGTCAAGGCCGCCGCGACCGTGAAGGTCACCATCGGCGGCTGCGGCGGCTAAGCGAACACATTTTCAGGAGAAAACCCATGGCAGCAGATGTCAAACCCCGCGTCAAAGTCCCCAAAACCGCCGCAGCAGGCGAGGTCATCGCGATCAAGACGCTGATCTCGCACCCGATGGAATCCGGGCAGCGCAAGGACAGCGACGGCAATGTGATCCCGCGCTCGATCATCAACCGCTTCACCTGCGAGTTCAACGGTCAGTCGGTGATCGACGTGACGCTGGAGCCGTCGATCTCGACCAACCCCTATATCGAATTCGATGCCACCGTGCCCGAGGCCGGTGAATTCAAGTTCACCTGGTATGACGACGACGGCTCCGTCTACGAGGACGTTAAGGCGATCGAAATCGCCTGACCAAGGCCTATGCGCGCGCCCTTGGAGGAGGGGGCGCGCGTAAACCCCAGGGAGGAGAGAAACGCATGAAACTGAAGAACACGCTTCGCACGGCTTGTACTGTGGCGGCTCTGACCGCTCTGGCGCTCGCGGCCCCGGCTTTGGCCGATGAAGACGCGGAACTGGTGATCAACGGCGAGATCGAGATCGTCACCAAGACGACGGCGCCGGCGCATCTGGAAGGTCATCTCGACGAGATCCTGTCCGGCTGGCGCTTCCGTTCCGATGACACGCAAGCGATGGAAATGGACGATTTCGACAACCCCGGCATGCTGGGCGCCGAGATGGGGTTCGATCAATTCGAAACCGTGATGGGCACCGAGGGCAAATCCTGTGCGGATTGCCATGACGGCGTCGAGAGCCTCGCCAATGTGCGTCCGACCTATCCGAAATGGAATGACGACAAGGAAGCGGTCTACACGATCCAGATGCAGATCAACGACTGTTTGACCGAACGGATGGGCGCGGAGCCGCAGAAATACGACAGCGTCACCATGCTGAACTTCGAGGCCGCCCTGTCGTCGGTTTCGCGGGGGATGCCGATGAACGTCGCGATCGACGGTCCGGTTCAGGCGACCTGGGAGCAGGGCAAGGAAATGTATTACACGCGTTTCGGCCAGCTCGATCTGTCCTGTTCCAACTGCCATGAGCAGAATTACGGCAACATGATCCGCGCCGACCACCTGTCGCAGGGGCAGACCAACGGCTTCCCGGTTTACCGGATCAAGGACAACAAGCTCACGGGCACCCATGGCCGGTTTAAAGGCTGTATCCGGGACACTCGCGCCGAGACGTTTAACGCAGGCTCGCCGGAATTCGTGGCGCTTGAACTCTATGTGGCGTCGCGTGGCAATGGCCTGTCCGTCGAGGGCCCGTCCGTCCGCAACTGATCTTTGAAGCCCCGCCGAGGATGGCTCGCGCGGGGCTTTCTCTCTCCCGATATATTCAAATTCCCGCATAATTCATGGATTTGTGCGGCATCTACGGAGCTACACGCATGATTTCACGTCGTGACTTCCTTCAGGTCTCCATGGCCGCCTCCGCCCTTTACGGCGCCTCCGGGTTTGGCAACTGGGCGCGTCTCGCGGCCCAACAAAGCCTGACGCAGGATCAGCTTCTGGAGTTCGACACCTTTGGTAACGTCTCGCTGATCCATGTCACCGACATCCACGCCCAGCTCAAACCGATCTATTTCCGCGAGCCGGAAATCAACATCGGCGTGGGCGGCAACAAGGGCGCGGTGCCGCATGTCACGGGGGCGGAGTTCCGCAAGCTCTACGGCATCGAGGACAATTCCCCTTCGGCTTACGCTCTGAGTTACAACGATTTTTCCGCTTTGGGCAAAGCCTATGGCAAGGTCGGGGGCCTCGACCGCGTGGCCACCGTGATCAATTCGATCCGCGCTGCGCGGCCCGATGCGCTTTTGCTCGATGGCGGCGATACATGGCATGGCTCCTACACCTGCTACCACACGGCGGGGCAGGATATGGTCAACGTGATGAACGCGCTGAAACCCGATGCGATGACCTTCCATTGGGAATTCACTTTGGGCTCAGAGCGCGTGCGCGAAGTGGTGGCCGATCTGCCGTTCGCGGCTCTGGGCGCGAATATTTTCGACGCCGAATGGGACGAACCGGCGGAGGATTTCGAGCCGTACAAATTCTTCGAACGTGGCGGCGTGAAGATTGCCGTGATCGGTCAGGCCTTCCCCTATATGCCCATCGCCAACCCCGGCTGGATGTTCCCGGAATACTCTTTCGGCATTCGCACCGAGCGGATGCAGGAAGTGGTCGACGAGGTGCGCGGCATGGGTGCGGAGCTGGTTGTTCTGTTGTCGCATAACGGGTTCGACGTGGACAAGAAAATGGCGAGCCTCGTCAAGGGCATCGACGTCGTTCTGTCCGGTCACACCCATGATGCGCTGCCGGAGCCGGTTCTGGTCGGCGAAACGATCATCATCGCCTCCGGGTCCAACGGCAAATTCGTGTCCCGCGTCGATCTGGACGTGCGCGACGGGCGGATGATGGGCTTTCGGCACAAACTCATCCCGATCTTCTCCGACGTGATCGAGCCGGACAAAGAGGTTTCCGCCCTGATCAATGAGCAGCGCGCGCCCTATGAAGAGGCGATGACCGAAGTGATCGGCGAGACCGATAGCGTGCTTTACCGCCGTGGCAATTTCAACGGCACCTGGGACGATCTGATTTGCGATGCGCTTCTGTCTGAGCGCGAGGCGGACATCGCGATGTCGCCGGGCGTACGTTGGGGCCCGAGCCTTCTGCCGGGCGACAAGATCACCCGCGAGGACATCTGGAATGCGACCTCGATGACCTATGGCAAGGCGTACCGTTCCGAGATGACCGGCGAGTTTATCCATACGATCATGGAAGACGTGGCCGACAACATCTTCAACCCCGATCCCTATTACCAGCAGGGCGGCGACATGGTGCGGATGGGCGGTCTTGGTTACCGCATCGACATTACCAAACCGCAGGGCGAGCGGATTTCGGAGCTGACGCTGTTGAAAACCGGCGAGCTGCTGGACCCGGCGAAGAACTATGTCGTCGCGGGCTGGGCCTCGGTCAACGAGGGCACCGAAGGGCCGCAGATCTGGGACGTGGTCGAGGATCACATTCGCAAACAGGGCGTGGTTCACGTCGAGCCGAACACCTCCGTCAAGGTCATCGGCGCCTGAGCGCCGGGGCCTCGCCACATGAAAATCGCACAGAAACGCATAAGAGGGAGACACGAGAGATGAGTGACACCCAGAACGGACAAAGTCGGCGCGCCTTCCTGCGCGGGGCGGCGGCCACCGGGGTCGGACTGGCCGCGAGCAAAGCCGCAGCTCAGGACGGTCCCGATCCGCTGATCACAGAGAAACAGGACTGGGCCATGTCCACCGGCGCGGGCGTGGATGAAACGCCCTACGGCCTGCCGATCAAATACGAAGGCGATGTCATTCGCCGCAACGTGCCGTGGCTGACGGCCGATCCGATTTCGTCGATCAACTTTACGCCGATCCATGCGCTCGACGGGACGATCACGCCGCAGGGCTGTGCCTTCGAGCGTCACCACTCCGGTGCGATTGAACTCCGCAAGGAAGATTATCGTTTGATGATCAACGGCTTGGTCGATCAGCCGCTGGTCTTTAGCTATGAGGATCTCGAACGCTTCCCGCGGGTGAACAAGACGTTCTTCCTCGAATGCGCGGCCAATACCGGCATGGAATGGGCGGGGGCGCAACTCAATGGCGCGCAGTTCACCCATGGCATGATCCACAACATGGAATACACCGGCGTGACGCTGCGCACGCTTCTGGAAGAGGCGGGGCTGGGTGCCGCGGGCGATCTTTCCGACAAATGGGTCTATGTCGAGGGCGCGGATGCGTCGTCGAACGGACGCTCGATCCCGATGGAAAAGGCGCTCGATGACTGCATGATCGCCTTCAAAGCCAATGGTGAAGCATTGCGCATGGAGCATGGCTATCCGGTGCGTCTGGTCGTTCCCGGTTGGGAAGGCAATATGTGGGTGAAATGGCTGCGGCGCATCGAAGTGACCGCGCAGGCCATTCAGTCGCGTGAGGAAACCTCGAAATACACCGACACGCTCGCGGACGGCACCTCGCGCAAATGGACCTGGGTCATGGATGCGAAATCCGTGGTGACCTCGCCCAGCCCGCAATCGCCGATCAAGCACGGCAAAGGCCCGCTGGTGATCACGGGGCTTGCGTGGTCGGGCCGTGGTGCCATCACCGGCGTCGATGTTTCCGTCGATGGTGGCAAGACATGGCAGAAAGCGCGGCTTGCCAATGAGGGCCAGTCGATGGCGCTCACCCGCTTCTATCTCGACACCACATGGGATGGCGAAGAGATGCTGCTCCAGTCGCGCGCCCATGACGACACGGGCTATGTTCAGCCGACCAAGGCGCAACTGCGCGACGTGCGCGGCGAGAATTCCGTCTATCACAACAACTGTATCCAGACCTGGCATGTCAAAACGAACGGGGAGGCGGAAAATGTCGAAGTTTCTTCCTAAACTGATCCTCACAACCGCCCTCTCCGCCACGCTGGCGATGCCGGCTTTCGCGGAAAAACTCGGCCTTGGCCGGGCGGCTCTGCCCGAAGAAATCGCGGCGTGGAACCACGATATTTCGCCCAATGGCGAGGGTTTGCCCATCGGCTCCGGCTCGGTTGAAGACGGCGAAATGATCTTTTCCGAGAACTGTGCCGTCTGTCACGGCGAGTTCGCGGAAGGCGTCGGCAACTGGCCGAAACTGGCGGGCGGCGATGGCACTTTGGCGGACAAGGATCCGCTGAAAACCATCGGCTCTTACTGGCCCTATCTCTCGACCGTCTATGATTATGTCCGCCGCTCCATGCCCTTTGGAAATGCGCAGACCATGTCCGACGACGACGTCTATGCGATCACCGCCTATCTGCTCTACTCGAACTATATCGTGGACGACGATTTCGTGTTGTCGAACGAGAATTTCCTCGATGTGGAGATGCCGAATGCCGGGGGCTTTGTCGTCGATGATCGGCCTTCGAGTGAATATGCGATCTTCACCGAGGCGAATGCCTGTTACGAGAACTGCAAGGACACGGTCGAGATCACCAAACGCGCAACCGTTCTGGACGTGACGCCGGAGGAAGCGGGCACGGAGAGCGTGACAGACGCCGCCGCCGTCGTCGAGGAGGCTGTCGAAACGCCGGTTGAGATGCCTGCGGTCGAAGAGGCTACGGCAGAGCCCGTTGCGGAAGAGGCGCCGGTCGAGATGGCAGCCATGTCCTTTGACGCCGATCTGGCGGCACAGGGCGAGAAGGTCTTCAAGAAATGCGCCGCCTGTCACCAGGTGGGCGAGGGGGCGAAGAACAAGACCGGGCCGGTGCTCAATGGCGTGGTCGGTGCGCCGATCACCCATATTTCGGATTTCAAATATTCCAAGGACTTCACGGACGCCCATGCCGAGGGGTTCTCCTGGACCGAGGCCAATCTGAGCGAATATCTGGCCAAGCCGAAAGCGATGTTCCCGAAGACAAAAATGACCTTTGCCGGTCTGAAAAAGGATGAGGAGATCGCCGCGGTGATCGAATACCTCAAATCGGTGTCGCAGTAAGACATCCTTTGCGAACAAGGGGGCGGCATCCGAACTGGGTGCCGCCCTTTTTCGTGGTATTATCTGTGGTATCATTCGGGAAATCAGGGAGGATTTTTCATGAACACCAAAGCTTTGACGGTGCTTTTGGCACTCGCGACCGGCGCAGGTCTCGGCGCGCCGGTTCTGGCGAACGATCAGGCGATCACCTTCGATTATGACGGCACATTCGAGGACGCGGCTTTTGCCGTCGAGGATGCGATCATCTCGAAGGGACTGGTGATCGACTACCGCAGCCACACCGGCGAGATGCTGGAGCGGACCCGCGAGGATGTCGGCTCCGATGTCGTGTTGTTCGATGCAGCGGATGTGTTCCTGTTCTGCTCGGCCACCGTGTCGCGTCAGGTGATGGAGGCCGATCCGATGAACATCGTGCATTGTCCCTATTCGATTTTCGTCGCCGATCAGGCGGGCAAGGTCACCATCGGCTTCCACGATTACCCCGATGGCCCGATGCAGGCGGTGGAGGATTTGCTGACAGAGATTGTGGAAGAGGCGACAAGCTTTTAAGAAGACCCCTTGAAGCAAAGGGGCACAGGATGGATTGGATCGACCGTTTTTCCGGTCTGGCGGAGCTGGAGCCGAAGGTGCGCGAGCGCCTCGTGAGCCAGTCGCAGATCGTGCACCTGCCGGAAAACACGGTGCTGTTCGGGCCGGGGAAAAGCCCGGAGAACCTTCTCATGCTGCTCGAAGGCACGGTTCGGGTGCAGCAAACCACCGAGGGGGGGCGCGAGATCGTGCTCTACCGGGTACATGCCGGGGAAAGCTGTGTGCTGACCACCGCCTGCCTTCTGGCTTATGAGGATTACAGCGCCGAGGGCATTGCCGAGACGGAGGTGGAGGCGGTCGCCATTCCGCGTCGGGTGTTCGACGATCTGGTGGCGCGCTCGCAGAGTTTCCGCAATTTCGTGTTTTCCGCCTATTCGCGGCGCATCACCGATCTGTTTCATGTGATCGAGGAAATCGCCTTTCAAAAGGTCGATATCCGTCTGGCACAGAAACTGCTCGGATTGTCCCGGGGCGCGGGGGAGCTGAAGGCGACGCATGCGCAACTGGCGGCGGAACTGGGCACGGCGCGGGAGGTGATCTCCCGCCAACTTCAGGAATTCCAACGCCGCGGATGGGTGAAAACCGCCCGCGGCGTGGTGTATCTCACCGATCGCGAAGCGCTCGATGCGCTGGCGCATTCGGGGTGACGATCATTTCTTGCAGGTGTTGATCCCGAAGATCGAATAGAGCGGGCAGGAGGAGATCAGCCCGGTCACCAGCGGGATGATCCCGATCAGATAAAGCCAGCGCAACGAGGCTTCGGTGTTCAGGAAGAACCCGAGGATGAGGGCAAGGCCGATCACGATGCGCAGGATGCGGTCAATACCGCCGACGTTCTTTTTCAACATGGAACTCTCCAGTGAGTCTTGGTTAACCTAAGATTTAGGCTACTGCGCAGCCGGGCGTCTGTCTGTAACAAACTCACATCCGTCATATACGTTGACGGATTTGCCGCAGGGCGGCGAGACTGCGTAAGAATATTGGAATAAAATAAGAAAAAGCGGGCTTTCAGGATGAAAGCCCGCCCGAATGTTCGATTTGTGAAGGCTTTTGAGCTTAGTCCATCGCCTTGAAGTTCAGCGCCACACCATCTTTGATGCCGGAGAACCAGCGCGAGGTGACCTTTTTGGTCTTGGTGTAGAATTTGAACGCATCGGGGCCGTATTGATCGAGATCGCCGAAGGCCGATTTCTTCCAGCCGCCGAAGGAATAATAGGACAGCGGCACCGGGATCGGGAAGTTGACGCCGACCATGCCGACATTCACACGCGCCACGAAATCGCGCGCGGTGTCGCCATCGGCGGTGTAGATCGCCGTGCCGTTGCCGTAATCGTTGTCGATGATCAGCTGAAGCGCCTCTTCATAGGTCTCCATGCGGACCTGCGACAGCACCGGGCCAAAGATCTCTTCCTTGTAGATGTCCATCTCCGGGGTGACGTCATCGAACAGGGTCGGGCCAACGAAATAGCCGTTCTCATAGCCCTGAATGCTCATGCCGCGCCCATCGGTGACAAGCGTCGCGCCTTGCTCGACGCCGGAGGTGATCAGGCTTTCGATGCGCGCTTTCGCCTGCGCGGTGATGACGGGGCCGTAATCGGTGTCGTCACCGGCGGTATAGGGCGCGACCTTGAGTTTCTCGATCTTCGGCACGAGTTTCTCGATCAGCTTGTCGGCGGTTTCCTTGCCCACGGGCACGGCCACGGAGACGGCCATGCAGCGTTCGCCTGCCGCGCCAAAACCCGCGCCGACCAGCGCGTCGGCGGCCTTGTCGAGATCGGCGTCCGGCATGATGATCATGTGGTTTTTCGCACCGCCGAAACACTGGGCGCGTTTGCCATTGGAGGCTGCACGACCGTAGATATATTGCGCGATCGGGGTCGAGCCGACAAAGCCCACGGCCTGAATCGTCTCGTTGTCGAGGATCGCGTCAACGGATTCCTTGTCGCCATGGACGACTTGCAACACGCCTGCGGGCACACCGGCTTCGGTGGCAAGCTCGGCCAGCATCAGCGAGGTCATCGGCGTGCGTTCCGAGGGTTTCAGGATCATGGCGTTGCCGGAGACCAGCGCCGGGCCCATTTTCCACAGCGGGATCATCGCCGGGAAGTTGAACGGCGTGATGCCCGCAACGACGCCGAGCGGCTGGCGGATGGCGTAAAGGTCGATGCCCGGACCCGCGTCGCCGGTGAACTCGCCCTTGAGCATCGCAGGCGCGCCCATGCAGACCTCGATCACTTCAAGACCGCGCTGAATGTCGCCCTTGGCGTCCGGCAGCGTCTTGCCATGCTCGCGGGACAGGCATTCGGCCAGCGCGTCCATGTTATCCTCGATCAGACGACCGAATTTCATCATGACGCGGGCGCGGCGCTGCGGGTTGACCTTGGCCCAGCCGATTTGCGCAACGGCTGCTTTCGCGACGGCATCGTCCAGCTCAGCGGGCGTTGCGAGAGGCACTTTGGCAATGGCCTCGCCGGTGGCCGGGTTGCGCACTTCGGAGAAACGACCGGACGTGCCGGCGACGTATGCACCGTTGATGTAATGTTTGAGCTCTTGCATGGGGTCCTCCATCTGACTTGTCCTAAAGTTAGCCTTGCGAAAATGGGTTAAAAAGGGCGAAGATTTCAAAAAGATTTTGCGTTTTTGCAAAATGAAAGGAGCCAAGATGAACTGGGACGATCTGCGGGTGTTTCTGGCGGTGGCGCGGACCGAAAGCCTCTCGGGCGCGGGGCGGCAGCTCAAGATCGATCCGGCGACGGTGGGGCGACGGATTGCGCGACTGGAAGAGGGGCTTGGCGTCACGCTGTTCGCGAAATCGCCGCAGGGCTATGAGCTGACCCGCGACGGCGGGCGGCTTCTGGCCCATGCGGAAACGGCGGAACAGGCGGTGACGCTGGGGGCCGAAACGCTTACGGAGGAGGGCGATGCGGGGCTCAAGGGGGTGATCCGCATCGGTGCACCGGATGGCTGCGCCAACTATGTCCTGCCCCGGGTGATTGCGCGAATCGCCCAAGACCACCCCGATCTTGAGATGCAGGTTATTGCCCAGCCGCGGCTGTTCAATCTCTCGAAACGCGAAGTCGATCTGATGGTGAGCGTGTCTGCGCCGACCGCCGGGCGGCTTCTGGTGCAGAAGATTACCGACTATCACCTGTCGCTAGCGGGGATGCGCCCCTACCTGCGGCGGCAACCGGGGATCAGAACCCTTGAGGATCTCGGCGCGCATAAGATGGTCGGCTATGTCCCGGATCTGATCTTCGACAAGGAACTCGACTATCTTGAGGAAATCGGCGTGAAACAGGTGGATTATACGTCGAATTCGGTCTCCGTGCAGCTCAACATGATCCGCGCCGAACTTGGGATTGGCGTCGTGCACGACTTTTGCCTGCCCTATGTGCCACGGATGCGCAGGGTTCTGCCGGAGCAGGTGCGGCTCAAACGTGCCTTCTGGCTGGTGCGTCACGAGGATGACCGCAAGGTCGAACGCCTGTCGAGATTTTGCGAGATTTTCACCCGGGAGATGCGGGAGGTCGTCGAGAAACTCGAAGCCGAGACTTGACAGATTGTCGCACCCCGGGAGAGGCTGAGGGAAGGGAGACAAGGGAGAGGGCTGCACCTGCGGCAGCCAATTGATAAAAAGGGAGGAACCATGCTCGTTGGACAAATTTTGAAAGCCAAGGCGATTGCGGAAACCGTGACCATTCGGCCGGATATGACGGTGGGAGAGGCGACGGAGCTTTTGTCCGCCCGCCGGATCGGGGCGGTGATCGTCGCTACGGATGCGAAACGCCCGGAAGGCATCCTGTCGGAGCGTGACATCGTGCGCGAATTGGGCCGGACCGGAGCCGAGGTGCTGACCCATAAGGTGGCGGATTTCATGACTCGCAAGCTGGTGAGCTGCAAGGCGGACGACACCGCGCTGGCCGTGCTGGAGCGGATGAGCGCCGGGCGCTTCCGTCACATGCCGGTGATGGATGGCGAGGAGATGATCGGCCTCGTGTCGATCGGCGATGTGGTCCAGGCGCGGCTCGATCAGCTCGCCATGGAGAACACCGCGCTCGAAGGCATGATCATGGGGCATTAAGCCGATCCGTGCCGGGAGAAACGCCGGAAGACAGGGAAAATTATCATGGGTGACGGGGCGTTCGCGCCCCAATCCTCTTGATTTCGCACCTGCAATATAGTTGCGTGCGCCAGAGGAAGAGGAGGAAGATCCCATGCGTATCGGCTTGTATCCCGGCACTTTCGACCCGGTGACCCATGGACATGGCGACATCATCCGACGGGCCTGTGCGCTTGTCGACCGGCTTGTCATCGGTGTGGCCATCAACCGCGACAAGGGGCCTTTGTTCAGTCTCGACGAGCGTGTCGAGATGCTCAAGGATTATACCGAGGGTTTTTCGGCGGACACCGGATGCGAGATCGTGGTGCATCCGTTCGAGAACCTTCTGATCCAATGTGCCCGCGATGTGAACGCCTCGCTCATCATCCGCGGCCTGCGAGCCGTGGCGGATTTCGAATATGAATATCAGATGGTTGGGATGAACCGGGCACTCGACAACAATATCGAGACCGTGTTCCTGATGGCCGATGCGCGGCATCAGGCGATTGCCTCGAAGCTCGTCAAGGAAATCGCCCGTCTCGATGGCGAGATTTCCAAATTCGTGTCACCAGCGGTGGAGGAGCGGCTTTTGGCGAAGTTCGGGCGCTGAGCCTTCGCCGGGCCGAACAGCGTCAGGCATGAAAAAAGCCCCGCTTGGGGGCCTTCTCATGCGCGGGTGCAGGGCGTCTGTCTCATCCGTAGATCGCCTCATGCGCCAGTTGGCGGGCGCGGGCGGCGTCGATGTTCAGGTCGGCTTTGACCTTGTCGGAGAGACTGTCAAGCTCGGCCAGAGTGCGGCGATAGGCGGCCCGTTTGCGGGCGGCGGTGGCGAGGGAAGCAAGCGTTTTCATGATGCCGGTCCTTTCAGGGCGTAAGCGTTTCGATGGCTCTGATATGCTCTCATTTTAGCGCTAACACCAATGCCGGTTCGCCAAGTTCGATATGCGATTTACGCATGGGTTTTGCGCGAAACGCATTGCTGTTTCGCAATATGTCTCGCGGGCTTGCGGGTGTTCAAAACGCCGGAATGACGCCGATGGAGACAAAGCCTTTGAGCACGACGTCCACCGCCACGGCGGCCAGCACCATGCCCATGACGCGCGAGATGATCGCGGCGCCGGTTTCTCCGAGGATGCGCAGGATTGGCTGTGCGGCCATCAGAATCAAAAGCGTGATGAACAGGACGACGATCATGATCGAGGCTGTCATCGCCTGATGAGCGAAGGAGAAACGGTCGTTGTCGGTGAGCATCACGACGGCCAGCATCGCGCCCGGAGAGGCAATCGAAGGCATGGCCAGAGGAAAGACGGAGACGCGCCGGGCCTGGTCCTGTTTGTCGCTATGGGGTCTTTCGACCTGAGCCGCCTCATGCGAGGGTTTGCCATCGCCAAAGATCATCGTGAGCGCGAAGAGAAACAACACCAACCCGCCTGCGATCTGGAAAGACGGCAGCCCGAGCCCGAGTGCATCCAGAACGGTTTGACCGAGCAGGATGAAGGCGAGCAGGATCAGGCAGGCGATGATCACGGCGCGGGCGGCAACCATGCGCGCGAGGCGGGGCGTCAGGCCCGCAGTCCCGGCGATGAAGACGGGCAGGGTGCCGATCGGATCAATGACGACCCAGAGGGTGATGAATTCGCTGAGAATGGTGGAAAGGCTGGGCATGGAACCTGTGGCTGGACGAAGAAAAGGGAGGTGGGGAGGCGGGAGGCTTATGGATCAGATAACATGCGATTTGCGGGGAACAAGCCTCAAGAGCGGTCCCATGACAATAAAAACGCCCCGGAGGGCTCCCCGGGGCGTTTGTCTCCCGTTCGCGCGGGATAAACGGGCTTCGCTCAGCCTGTCTTAGGGCTGAATCTGTCTCAGGCGATGCAAAACGCTTGCACTGCGCTTCAGGCGCGAGGGGGATGTCATGGCGGGGTTTTCACCCCGCCTGATCGGTTTTAGAGGAATTTCGCCATCGCGACGGCGGTGTCCGCCATACGGTTGGAGAAGCCCCATTCGTTGTCGTACCAGGTCAGGATGCGGCACATGGTGCCTTCCATGACTTTGGTCTGATCGGTGTGGAAGATCGAGCTGTGCGGATCGTGGTTGAAATCCGAAGACACGAGCTTGCGATCCGTGTAGCCGAGAATGCCTTTGAGCGGGCCGTTGGCGGCGGCGCGGATTTTCTCGTTGATCTCCTCCACGGTGGTTTCGCGGGCAGCCTCGAAGGTCAGGTCGACGACGGAGACGTTCGGCGTCGGCACGCGGATCGCGACACCGTCGAGCTTGCCCGCGAGTTCCGGCAGCACGAGACCCACGGCCTTGGCGGCCCCGGTCGAGGTCGGGATCATCGAAAGCGCTGCGGCGCGGGCGCGATACAGATCCTTGTGCATCGTGTCGAGCGTCGGCTGGTCGCCGGTGTAGGAGTGGATCGTGGTCATGAAGCCTTTCACGATCCCGATCTCATCGTTGAGCACCTTGGCGACCGGCGAGAGGCAGTTGGTGGTGCAGGAGGCGTTCGACACGATGATGTCATCGGCGGTCAGCACATCGTCGTTCACACCGAAGACGATGGTCTTGTCGGCACCTGCGGCGGGTGCGGAGACCAGAACGCGTTTGGAGCCGTTCTTCAGGTGCAGGGCGGCCTTTTCCTTGGCGGTGAAAATGCCGGTGCATTCCAGCGCGATATCGACATCCCCCCACGGAAGCTCTTCCGGGTTGCGGATGGCGGTTACCTTGATCGGGCCGCGACCGGCGTCGATCGTGTCTTCGGTGAATTTCACCTCGACCGGGAAGCGACCATGCACAGAGTCGAATTGCAGCAGGTGCGCGTTGGTTTCCACCGGACCCAGATCGTTGATCGCCACCACCTCGATATCGGTCCGCCCCGATTCGACAATGGCGCGCAGCACATTGCGCCCGATCCGACCAAATCCGTTAATTGCGACTTTCACGGCCATAACAGCACCTCCTTGACGCTTTGGCTGACGGGACCCTGTCCCATCTCATGTGATCCGCAAGGAGACGTGCCCCTTGCGCAAATATGTATAAGGCGACCGTCACCGGTCCCATGACAGCGATCAGCGCCAGAATGCGATCCAGGTGAGCAGCCGAAGCCATTCCCGGGCCAGAAACAAAGATCCTGCACCCCCGGTCAGTCCGAAATCGAGGCCGAGCGCGATCAAAATCACGATGGCGAGGCCCAGGGCAATCTGATTGGTCATATTCTCGCGCTAACGTCTGTCTTGGGGGCACAATGCGACAGGGGTGTGAAGAAAAAAAGGGGGCAGATCAAAAAAAGCGAAATTATGCCCGCAGGATAGCCTGCGGGGCTCATGGCTTTGCCAAAAAATGTGACAGGACGGGGGCTCCTCTTCCCCCGCCCCGAAGGGCGTCTGGTCTGGCCTATAAGGCGTCAGAGCCGGCCCATGGCAGTGGCCACATCGGCCATGCGTGCCGAGAAGCCCCATTCGTTGTCGTACCAGGCGAGCACGCGCACGGTGCGACCGATCACCTTGGTCTGATCGGGGGCGAAGATCGAGGATTGCACCGTGTGGTTGAAGTCGATGGAGACTTTCGGTTCCGGGTCGTAACCGAGAACCGCGCGCATGTGGCCTTCGGCGGCTTCGCGCACGATCTCGTTGACGTCGGCGACGGTCACATCCTTGGAGGCCTGGAAGGTCAGGTCGACGGCGGAGACGTTCGGCGTCGGCACGCGGATCGCCGAGCCGTCGAGCTTGCCCGCCAGTTCCGGCAGCACTTCGGAGATCGCCTTGGCAGCACCGGTGGAGGTCGGGATCATCGCCATGGCGGCGGCGCGGGCGCGGTAGAGATCCTTGTGACGACGGTCCAGCGTCGGCTGGTCGCCGGTGTAGCTGTGGATCGTGGTCATGATGCCGCTCTCGATGCCGATGGCGTCGTTGAGCACCTTGGCGAGCGGCGCGAGGCAGTTCGTGGTGCAGGAGCCGTTCGAAATCATCCGCTCGGTCTCGCGCAGGTCGCGGTGGTTGACGCCGAACACCACGGTGCGGTCGACGTTTTTCGCAGGGGCCGAGATCAGCACCTTGCGCGCACCGCGTTCGAGGTGAACGTCGGCTTTGTGGCCATCGTTGAACTTGCCGGTGCATTCGAGCACCACATCGACACCCTCCCAATCCAGCTCCTCCGGGTTGTAGGTCGACATCACCTGGATCGGACCATTGCCCAGATCCATCGTGTTGCCCTCAATCGACACCGTGCCGCCGAAACGGCCATGGATGCTGTCGTATTTCAACAGGTGCGCGTTGGTCTCAATCGGACCGGTGGCATTGATCTTGACCACCTCGATCTCGTTCAGCCCGGCCTCTGCGATATGCGCGAGCGTGCAGCGCCCGATGCGGCCAAATCCGTTGATCCCGAGTTTGATGGTCATATTGCGTCTCCGGCTGATGTTCTGTTGAGGAGGGGAGTTGCAGGTCGGTATACGGCGGTGTGCCGTTTTGGAAAAGTGTTTAACGCCAACATGTTCGCGCAAACATCACCAAAAGAGGCGGTTTAGCGATAACAAGATGAGAACAACTCAACGCCATCTCGGGGACCCGAAGGCCCCCGAGAGAAAACCCGTCATATTTCAACTCACATGCCGGGCAGTTTGCAATCGTTCGAATCGAGCGTTTGCACCGGATCGCCGGGCGCGCAGGTTTCGTGACTGACCGGATATTCGGTGGGCGCAGGTTCCATGCAACCGACCAGAACTCCGAGGCTCATAAGGATCAAGAGAATACGCATGACAGTCCTCCTTTCCGCCATGTCCTAGTGTGCCACGACACGCCCGATCGCGCCATGATCAGGGTCATAATCGGGGCCGGAAACGGGGGCGGAAACGCGAAAACGCCCACCGAAGCGGGCGTTTTCAAAATCTGCGCGGAGGCTGAGATCAGCCCAGCAGGGCCTTGACCTGCGCCACGATGTTCTCAGCGGTGATGCCGAATTTCTCGTAAAGCTCTTCGGCCGGGGCGGAGGCACCGAAGCGGTCCATGCCGACGAAAGCCTGTTTCGCTTCACGGCCACGCTCGCCCAGCAGCCAGCGGTCCCAGCCGCCTGCGCGCATCGCGGCCTCGACGCCGACGCGCACCGGACCGGCCGGAAGCACCTTGCGGCGGTAGGCTTCGTCCTGCTCGGCGAAAAGCTCCATACAGGGCATGGAGACAACGCGGGTGCCGATGCCGTTCTCTTGCAGGATCTTGCGGGCTTCCATGGCGATCGCCACTTCGGAACCGGTGGCGATCAGGATCGCGTCGCGCTTGCCCTCGGCTTCGGCCAGCACATAGGCGCCTTTCGACACGAGGTTGGCGGTTTTGTGCTCGGTCCGCAGCGTCGGGACGTTCTGACGGGTCAGCACGAGGACAGACGGGGTTTTCTGCGAGGTCAGGGCAATTTCCCAGGCCTCAGCCGTTTCGACCGTATCCGCCGGACGGATCGTCAGCGTGTTCGGTGTCGCGCGGCAGATCGCGAGATGTTCGACCGGCTGGTGCGTCGGCCCGTCTTCGCCCAGACCGATGGAGTCATGGGTCATGACATAGGTCACCGGAATGCGCATCAGAGCCGACAGACGCATCGCCGGGCGCGCGTAATCGGTAAAGCAGAAGAAGGTGCCGCCATAGGGGCGGATACCGCCGTGCAGCGCCATGCCGTTCATCGCGGCGGCCATGCCGTGCTCACGGATGCCGTAATACACGTAACGACCCTTGCGGTTGGTCTCGTCGAAGACACCCATGTCGCCGGTCAGCGTGTTGTTCGAACCGGTGAGATCGGCGGAGCCGCCAATGGTCTCGGGCATGATCGGGTTGATCACTTCGAGCACCTTCTGCGAGGAGGCGCGGGTCGCCAAGCTCGGCGCGGTCTCGGAGATCTGCTTTTTGAATGCCTTGATCGTGGCGGAGAGCTTCTTCGGTGCTTCCCCCGCGAAAACGCGGTTGAACTCGGCCTGACGACGTTCGGATTGCTCCTCGAAGCGGGCTTCCCATTCGACGCGCTCATGGCGGCCTTTGGAGCCGATCTCTTCCCATTCGGCTTTCACCTCGGGCGAGACCTCATAAGCGCCCCAGTTCACGCCATAAGCGGCTTTTGCGGCGGCGAGTTGCTCGGGATTGGTCAGCGCGCCATGGCCTTTGGAGGTGTCCTGCGCGGCGTGACCCAGAGCGATATGGGTCTTGCAGGCGATCATCGACGGTTTCTTGGATTTCTTCGCGGCTTCGATGGCAGCGTCGATCTGTTCCGGATCGTGACCGTCGATGGCTTGAACATGCCAGCCCGCGGCTTTGAAGCGCGCCACCTGATCGGTGCGGTCGGCGATGTCGACTGTGCCGTCGATGGTGATGTTGTTGTTGTCCCAGAAGACGATGAGCTTGGAGAGCTTCTGACGCCCGGCGAGCGCGATGGCTTCCTGGCTCACACCTTCCATGAGACAGCCGTCACCGGCCATCACATAGGTGAAGTGGTTCTGAAGCTTGGTGCCGAACCGGGCGCGCAGGCTTTCTTCGGCCATGGCGAAACCGACGGCATTGGAAATGCCCTGGCCGAGCGGGCCGGTGGTGGTTTCGACGCCATCCAAGAGGAAGTTTTCCGGGTGTCCGGCGGTTTTCGCGCCCATCTGACGGAAGTTCTTGATCTCCTCGAGCGGCATCTCTTTGTAGCCGGTGAGATAGAGCAGGGAATAGATCAGCATGGAGCCGTGGCCTGCCGACAGGATGAACCGGTCGCGGTCTGGCCAGAGCGGTGCGGAGGCATCGAATTTCAGATGCTTGCCGAACAGCACGGTGGCCACATCGGCCATGCCCATCGGCATACCGGAGTGACCGGAATTGGCACCGGCGACGGCATCGAGGGTCAGGGTACGAATGGCGGCGGCACGCATCCAGTGATCGGGGTGCGCCTCGCGCAGGGTTGCGATATCCACGGGCGGATCTCCTTTAGGCTCCCAAACGGGGCCGGACCCTGTGGAATCCACGGAAATTCCGGCCTTTCGGGCCTCCTGATAACGATGTGACGGCAAAGTGCAAGCGGCGAGGTGCGGTTGCGACGCTATTGAACATGGTCATGTGGAGGGTGGCGGGGGCTTTCCGCGCCCGGTTGAGGAGGCATGTTGGTAAATCCGGCCTCATGAGATAGTCTCGCGAATCAAGAGAGAGAACATGAGGCCCGCGCGCTTCGCCCTTGAGGACAAAGGAAGTTTCGGCTTTCATGGGGCTTAGGCAGAGTTCAGGCAAGGCGCTGGGAGAGGGGCTCGTGATGACAAGGCAGAATGTGAGTAGGTGGCAATGAGCGAGATTTCCGATTTCGAGGCCCGGATCACAGCCGCGCTTGAGCGGATCGGGCGCGCGGTGGCGGTGGCCGAAGAGCGAACCGAAGCGGCGCAGACGCAGGTCGAGGGGGGAGTCGCGAGCGATGTGCTCGAGGCCGAGGTTGCGCGGCTGAACGATGCGCTGGCCGAGGAACAGAGCGCCAACGCCCAGCTCGAGGCGCGGGTGAAGGCGATCCATGACCGTCAGGAAAGCCATGTCGCGGCGCTCGAAGACGAGGTGGAAACACTCCGCCGTCAGTTGATGGACCACGACCGCGAGATGCAGAAGCTGCGCAATGTGAACGCGCAGCTGCGCGAGAACAACGCGGCGCTGCGGGCGGCGAATGCCGAGGGCTTGGGCGATGCGAGCCTGATCGACGAGGGCATGCGTGCGGAACTTGAGGCGCTCAAGGCGACGCGCGATGTAGATGTGACGGAGCTCGATGCGCTCCTGACGGAACTGCGCGCGGTGATGACACGCAGCGCGGCGGTGCCGTCGAGCGAGGAGGTATAAGCGATGCCCGAAGTGAAAATCTCCATCGGTGGACGCGAATTCGATGTGGCCTGTCAGTCCGGTGAGGAACATTTCCTGAAATCCGCCGCCCAGCTTCTGGACAATGAGGCTTCGGTTTTGTCGAGCCAGATCGGGCGGTTGCCGTCTGAACGGATGCTGTTGATGGCGGGGCTGATGCTTGCGGACAAGACGGCGGGGATGGAAGAACAGATGCGCGCGCTCGAAAGCAAGCTCGGCGCGCAGGAGGCGCTGATCGAAGAGATGCGGGCGCGCCCGGAGCCGGAACCGCAGAAGATCGAGGTGCCGGTGGTGCCCGCCGATGTCACCGACACACTGGCCGAAATGGCGGCGCGGGCGGAGGCGATGGCGGCGGCGTTCGAAGAGCGTCTGGGCGTGACCGATACGCTGGGCGAGGCGTGATGCGCTGGCTCGCGGCACTTGGTTTGGGCCTTGCCCTCACAGGTGCGGCGCAGGCGGAGGATATTGTCGAGGGGCAGTATGACTGTGCAAGCGGCGTGACGCTGCCGCGCGTGTTCCTGCCCATCGAAGAAACCGGCGATCTCTATGTGATCCTCTTTGTCGAAGGGCGGCTTCTGGTGTTTTATCCGCAAGGCGCGACACCGGACGGGATCTCGCTTTTCACGCATTACGTCGGAGACGCGCAGGAATATCTTTATTTCGAAGGCCCGGACGGGCAGACGCGGCTGGTGTTTCAGGACGGGGACGAGGTCCGCGTGATCGCCGATGAGTGCCGGTTTTCGATCTACTAATGATCAGATAAGACAGCAAAAAAGGCGCGGGATGATCGCGCCTTTCGTGGTTCTGTAAGCGTTCGGATCAGGCGTTCGCGGCGCGGATCTGGTCGGCTTTCTCGGTGTCGAAGGCGACGCCCTTGTCCGCGAGCATTTGGTCCAGCTCGCCCGAGAGCGTCATCTCGATCACGATGTCGCAGCCGCCGACGAATTCGCCTTTGACGTAAAGCTGCGGAATGGTCGGCCAGTCGGAGAATTCCTTGATCCCTTGGCGGATTTCCTCGTCGGAGAGCACGTCCACGTCGAGATAATCGACGCCCATGAAGTTGAGAATCCCGGCCACTTTCGAGGAAAACCCGCAGCGCGGCATGAGTTTCGTGCCCTTCATGAAGAGAACGACATCGTTTTCATCGACAGTGGTCTGGATGGTGTCTTGTGCAGTCATATCAATGTCCTTTCGCCGCCCCGTGGGGCGCTTGTGCGTTATTCCGGGGCGCGGGTGGTGAGTGCCAGCGCGTGCAGCTCGCCGCTTTCGAGCTGGGCTTTGAGGGTCGCGTTCACGGCGCGTTGTTGCTGGACGCGGTTCATGCCCTTGAACGAGGGGTCGATCACCTCGGCGGCGAAATGCTGACCGTCGTCGCCCTGAACGATGATCTTGGCGTCGGGCAGACCTGCGCGGATCAGGTGTTCGATGTCAGAGGCGGTGATGGCCATGAAGGGCGCTCCTTAGCGTCGTGATTGGGTCGGAGTGGAATGTAAGCTCTGCACCGGGGCGCTGCAAGCGCTCAAACCGGAGAGGGGCTTTGTGTGGCTTTGCAGAGCGGTTTTTGCTGTCGGATTTGCGTCGGACTTTTGTCGGACTTCTGTCGGGCAGGCTTAGGCGCCGGGTCTTTGGGCAAGTGCGTCGAGAAAGGCGTCGAAATCGGCGGCCAATGTCTCGGTGTCGGCCCAAGCCCGTGCGCATTTGCGCAGGAGCCGCAGGCGTTCGGCTTCAAGATCGTCGGGCAGGGCGAGGGCTGCGGCCTCGACCAGTTGCTTCATCCGCTCGTGCAGCGGTTTGAGCCGGTCGAAATCCCGGAGCATGGCGGGCAGGAGCGTCGGGTCGTCGCGCCAGCTTTCGCCGTTGAAGCGCATTTGTGTGACGCGTTGCCCCGCGCCCGCGCAATCGTAGAGCACACAGCCGGGATTGCCGATGGTTTCGAGCTGGTCATGGCAGGAACAGAGGTGACCGGCGAGATTGGGGCAAGGGGTGCCCGCCGGTTTGTCGAAGGAAAAGAGATCGCCCTTGTCGAGTGTCAGGCCCACGCAACAGAGTGCTGCGCATTGGGAACAGTCGGAGGTGAGATCGGGCCAGAGATTGGGCGTGATGGTCATGTGTTTCTCATAAAGCAAAAGGCCCGCGGTGCGGCGGGCCTTTCTTTGAGTATTTGTCCAGCAAAGGAAACTCAGCCAAAGATCTCAGCCGAAGATCTCTGTGAAGGTGCCGCGATAGATGGCGGACAGCTCGGCGAGCGGGGCCGCGGAGGTGCCGAATTTGACCGCGTCGCCGCCGAATTTGCCGACGGTCGCCACCGGCACACCGGCCTGAGCGGCGGCGGCCATCAGGGCCTCGGCCTGATCGAAGGAGCAGGCGATGAGGTAGCGGGCCTGATCTTCGCCGAACAGCGTGGCGGTGTCGTCCGCGTCGAGCGTGACGCCGACACCGGCGGCTTCGGCCATCTCGAAGGCTGCAAGCGCCAGTCCGCCGTCGGACAGATCGGTCACGGCACCGATCAGCTTGCCATTGGCGCGGATGAACTCGCCGTTGCGTTTCTCGGCGGCGAGATCGACATGCGGTGCGTCGCCGTCTTCGCGGTTGAACACTTCGTAGAGGAGGGCGGATTGGCCGAGAAGGCCTTGGGTCTCGCCCACGAGCACGGCGATGTCTCCCTCGTTCGCCAGCCCGGCGATCAGGTCGTCTTCCGAGGCGATGAGGCCCACGGCGCCGATGGTCGGGGTCGGCAGGATGCCTTCGCCGTAGCTCTCATTGTAGAGAGAGACGTTGCCGGAGACGATCGGCATGTCGAGGAAGGCGACGGCCTGGCCGATGCCGTCGAGCGCGCCGACGAACTGGCCCATGATCTCGGGCTTTTCGGGGTTGCCGAAGTTCAGGTTGTCGGTGGTCGCCAAGGGTAGCGCGCCGACGGCAGTGAGGTTGCGATAGGCTTCGGCGACGGCTTGTTTGCCGCCCTCAACCGGGTTGGCGCGCACGTAGCGCGGCGTCACATCGGAGGTGAAGGCGAGCATTTTGGGCGTGCCATGGACGCGGATCACACCGGCACCAAGGCCCGGCGTGCGCACCGAGTCGGCCATCACTTGCGTGTCGTATTGTTCATAGACCCAGGCTTTGGAGGCGTAGTTCGGCGAGGAGATCAGACCTTTGAGCCCGTCGATCCCGTCGATCTGCGGCACATCGGCGACCTGTTCGGCCTCGGGCGTCGGGACCCAGGGGCGGTCGTATTCCGGCGCGGAGGAGGCAAGCGTGGAGAGCGGCAGATCGGCCATGCATTTGCCGTTGTGCATGATCAGGAAGCGGTCTTCTTCGATGGTTTCGCCGACGATGGCGAAATCGAGGTCCCATTTCTCGAAGACGGCGCGGGCTTCGGCCTCTTTCTCGGGCTTGAGCACCATGAGCATGCGTTCCTGAGACTCGGAGAGCATCATCTCATAGGCGGTCATGTTGGGTTCGCGCTGGGGCACGTTTTCCAGATCGAGGCGCACGCCAAGCCCGCCCTTGTCGCCCATTTCCACGGCGGAGCAGGTGAGGCCGGCGGCCCCCATGTCCTGAATGGAGATCACCGCGCCGGTCTGCATCAGCTCCAGCGTGGCTTCCATCAGGCATTTCTCGGTGAACGGGTCGCCGACCTGAACGGTGGGGCGTTTCTCTTCGATGCTGTCGTCGAATTCGGCCGAGGCCATGGTCGCACCGCCGACGCCGTCACGGCCGGTTTTCGCGCCCAGATAGACGACGGGCATGCCGACGCCGGAGGCGGCCGAGTAGAAAATCTTGTCGGCGTCTGCGAGACCCGCTGCGAACGCGTTCACAAGGCAGTTACCGTTATAGGCGGCATGGAAGCGCACTTCGCCGCCGACGGTCGGAACGCCGAAACAGTTGCCGTAGCCGCCGACGCCTTGGACGACGCCATGGACAAGTTGCTTGGTTTTCGGATGGTCTTTGACGCCGAAGGAGAGCGCGTTCATCGCGGCGATGGGGCGCGCGCCCATGGTGAACACGTCGCGCAGAATGCCACCGACACCGGTCGCAGCGCCCTGATAGGGCTCGATATAGGACGGGTGGTTGTGGCTTTCCATTTTGAAGACCACGGCCTGACCGTCGCCGATGTCCACCACACCGGCGTTCTCGCCGGGGCCGCAAATGACCTGCGGGCCGGTCGTCGGCAGTTTGCGCAGATGGATTTTCGAGGATTTGTAGGAACAGTGCTCGTTCCACATGGCCGAGAAAATGCCCAGCTCGGTAAAGCTCGGCTCGCGGTTCAGAATGCGCAGGATCTCGGCGTATTCTTCCGGCTTGAGACCGTGGGCGGCGATGATCTCTTCGGTGATGGCGGGTTCGGTCATGAGTGTCCCCTCGAATGTCCCCGGGGCTTGTCCCCCGTGGGCGGCAGCGTCATACCGCGCCCTCTTAGGACGTTTGGCGGTTTTGCGAAAGGGGCTAAAGCGTCTGTTGGTGTGCCTTTGCGGCGGTTTTTCGGGGTTTTCGGGTGGGGAGATCGTGCGGTCCGTCGGGCGACACAAAACCGGGAGAAAAGCAAAAAAAAGGCCGAGCAGAGCTCGGCCTAAGTCCAACAGGGAGGTAAAACCGCGATGAGTTGCCTCAATCGGCGGCTTCATTGCTGCATTTAAGGGCGGTTTGTGAATCGTTCAAGGGGTTTTCTGCGCATGCATTGCAATGCCGCCATGCGGAAATTGCATAGCCCCTTGCTGGGTCCCTTGCCGGGATTGGCGCAGATCGCGTGCCAATCCCAACCGGCATGGGCTCAGAGCAACTCGTCCTTGCGCATGACGCGGCGGTGAGCGTTGATTTCCTCGATGATGAAATCGCGGAACACCTCGATGCGTTTCGAATGGCGCAGTTCTTCGGGATAAGCGAGGAACACGGGCACTTCGCCGCTTTCCACCTCCGGCAGGACGCGGATGAGGTGCGGCGAGGTTTCCACGAGGTAATCGGGCAGGACGCCGACACCGAGATGGTTCAGAACGCCCTGCAACACGCCGAAATAGTTGTTCACGAAGA
Organism: Celeribacter sp. SCSIO 80788; assembly: GCF_051054295.1. Lineage (GTDB taxonomy): Bacteria > Pseudomonadota > Alphaproteobacteria > Rhodobacterales > Rhodobacteraceae > Celeribacter. The sequence continues at coordinate 360,792 of NZ_CP150482.1, forward strand.
GCTTCGAGCGGATGTTGTGATCGTTCAGCTCCTCGACCAGACGGGCGCCTGCGGCGACCTGATGGGCATTCGGGTTCTGACAGATCAACCGGTGCTTGGTCAGATCGTCCATGGTTTCCGGGGTGCCGTGCTCGGCCAGATATTCCGGCGTCGCGAAGAGCCGCATGCGGATGTTCATCAGGCGCTTGCGGATCAGATCGGCCTGCGACGGCTCTTTCATCCGGATCGCGACATCGGCCTCGCGCATCGGCAGGTCGAGCACGCGCTCCTCAAGCATCAGATCGATGTTGAGTTCGGGGTATTTCTCATAAAGCTTCGAGAGGCGCGGCGCGAGCCAGAGCGTGCCGAAGCCGGTGGCGGAGGTGACGCGCAGTTCGCCGTAGACCTCTTCCTCGCTGTCCCGAATGCGCGCGGCGGCGGCGTCCAGACGTTTCGCCATGGCGCGGGTCGCCTCGAACAGCAACTCGCCCTGCTCGGTAAGAATCAGCCCGCGGGCGTGGCGGTGAAACAGCGTCGTCGAGAGCGATTCCTCCAGTGCCCGGATTTGCCGCGAGACGGCGGACTGGCTCAAATGCAGGGCGTCCCCCGCATGGGTGAGCGATCCGGCATCTGCCACCGCGTGGAAAATTCTCAGCTTGTCCCAATCCATACCCGTCACCTGCTCCTCCTCCTCTTTCGGACAGTTTACACGAAACTTAGCCCGAAAAGGTATTTTGGCCGCTTCATTCTTTGTTTTTGCTCAGACCGCAAGGGGATTGCCTTGCGCTACCACAAATTGACGCGAAGATATGAAGCAATTGCAAAGATTTCGGGCAAAGAGGGGTGATCGCAGGCAAACTGCCCAGGGCAGTAAGCGCATCGGACCGCGCCGAAGCGGCTGGCCGAATTCCGCGGGGACAGCAAAAAGTTGATGGATTTTCTGTGCGCCGAGACCTATTCACTATCGTCAAAGCCCGTGGTGCGAACCGGGCGCAAAAAGGTCTGAAGGATCGGGATTGATATGGCAGTCGGCATTTTTGACAGTGGTTTGGGCGGGTTGACGGTGCTCGATGCGGTTCAGAAGCGCCTTCCCGATGTGCCCTTCGTCTATTTCGGCGACAATGCGCATGCGCCTTACGGGGTGCGCACCGCCGATGACATTTACAACCTGACGACGACGGCGGTGGAACGCCTCTGGGAGGCGGGCTGCGATCTCGTGATCCTCGCCTGCAACACGGCCTCGGCGGCGGCGCTCCGGCGGATGCAGGAAAGCTGGATTCCCCGCGAAAAGCGGGTGTTGGGCGTTTTCGTGCCGCTGATCGAGGCGCTGACCGAACGGCAATGGGGCGACAACTCGCCGCCGCGCGAGGTCGAGGTGAAACATGTGGCGCTTTTTGCGACGCCCGCCACCGTGGCGTCGCGTGCGTTTCAGCGCGAGCTGGCGTTTCGGGCCATTGGTGTCGATGTCGAGGCGCAGGCCTGTGGCGGCGTGGTCGATGCCATCGAAGAGGGCGACATGATTTTGGCGGACGCTTTGGTGCGGTCGCATGTCGATGCGCTCAAACGCAAGATGCCGACGCCGGATGCGGCGATTTTGGGCTGTACCCATTATCCGATCATGCAGGATGCCTTTCAGGAGGCGCTGGGCGCGGATGTGAAAGTGTTTTCACAGGCCAATCTGGTGGCCTCGTCGCTCGCGGATTACCTGACGCGGCATCCGCAGATGGTCGGGTCGGGGACGGAGACGATGTTCCTGACCACCGGGGACCCGGCGAAGGTGTCGCGCGGGGCGACGCAATTCCTGCGACGAAAAGTCGAGTTCATCAAGGCGTGACGGGTTTCGGGGAGGGGCGTTTGCCCTGCGCCCACCCGTCGCAATTGCGATAGATTCAGAATCCTTCTAAGTTGAGGGCGCCTGTTTGAGCGAGGACGCGCAGCAGGGCCGATGTGAGAGATGACCACCATGACCTATAAAATCGCCATTCTTGGAGCCTCCGGCTATACGGGCGCGGAACTTGTTCGCCTGATCGCGACCCATCCGATGATGGAGATCGTGGCGCTGTCCGGTGACCGCAAGGCGGGGATGGAAATGGCGGAGGTCTACCCGCATCTGCGTCACATGGAGCTTCCGGCGCTGTGCAAGATCGAGGACATCGATTTCGCGAGCGTCGATCTGGCGTTTTGCGCGCTGCCGCATGCGACTTCGCAAGCGGTCATCAAAGAATTGCCGCCGACGACCAAAGTGGTCGATCTGTCGGCGGATTTCCGGCTGCGCGACCCGGACGAATACGAAAAATGGTACGGCAAGCCGCACTCCGCCGTGGAGATCCAGAAAGAGGCGGTCTATGGCCTGACCGAATTCTACCGCGACGAGATCAAAGGCGCGCGGCTTGTGGCCGGGACCGGGTGCAATGCCGCGACGGGCCAGTTCATCCTGCGGCCCTTGATTGCGGCGGGGGTGATCGATCTGGACCAGATCATTCTCGATCTCAAGGTGGCCGTGTCGGGTGCCGGACGGTCTTTGAAAGAGCATCTGCTTTACGGTGAGTTGGAAGACAACGCCTTCGGCTATTCCATCGGCGGCAAGCACCGGCATTTGGGCGAATTCGACCAGGAATTTTCCAAGATCGCGGGGCGCGACGTGCGCATCCAGTTCACCCCGAACCTGATCCCCGCCACCCGCGGCATCCTTGCCACGGCTTACGTGCAGGGCGAAGCAAGTGCGGTGCATTACGCGCTGGCCGACGCTTACATGAATGAACCTTTCATCCATGTGCTGCCCTTTGGCCAGGCGCCTGCGATGAAACATGTGCGCGGCTCGAATTTCTGCCATATCGGTGTGGTGGAGGACCGCATTCCGGGTCGTACCATCGTCATCGGCACCATCGACAACCTGACCAAAGGCTCGTCCGGTCAGGCGATCCAGAACGCCAACCTGATGCTGGGGCTCGATGAGACCATGGGTCTCATGAATGTGCCCATGTATCCATAATGTATCCGTAACGTGACCCGTAAGGGAGCTGAGGAGGAGATCCCATGGCCGGTTTGAAAAACCTTAAAAAGACGCGCCGCATTCAGGTTTTTGCGGTGGCCGCCGTGGCGCTGGCGCTGTCCACCGGCATGATCGGCTATGCGATGCGCGACGGGATCAACCTCTACCGCGACCCGTCGAAGGTGAAGGCCGAACCGCCACGCGCGGGCGAGATTTTCCGCTTGGGCGGGCTTGTCGAAGACGGCACTCTGGTGCGGGGCGAAGGCACCCATGTGACCTTTTCGGTGACCGACGGGGCGGAGACGATCCCGGTGACCTTCGAGGGCGTTCTGCCGGATCTCTTCGGCGAAAATCAGGGCATGATCGGCACTGGCTCCATGGTCGGCGACACGTTCGTGGCGACCGAGATTCTGGCGAAACACGACGAGACCTATATGCCGAAAGAGGTGATGGAGTCGCTGAAAGAGACCGGGGTCTATAAAGAGCCGGAGAGCTGAGTTTCCGCCTAAGTCTATATGAATGCTTGTTAAACTTCGACGCGCGCGGTGATTTCCACGCGCGTTAACCTTTTTGCGCGAGCCTCAACTCATCAATTTGGTGGGATTGAGGCAGATGAAAACAGTACAGCAAATCGCGATGGAAATCGTCGCCCGCGAGGGCGGTTACGTCAATGACCCCGACGATCCGGGCGGGGCGACGAAATACGGGGTGACGCTTGGCACGATGCAGCGGATCGGGCTCGATCTCGATGGCAACGGGCGGATCAACGAGGCCGATGTCAAACGGCTGACGCGCGACAAGGCGCGGGATATTTTCGTCGAACATTATTTCAAAGGCCCGCGGATCGACGAATTGCCGCCGGTGCTGCAAGCCAGCGTGTTCGACATGTATGTCAACACGGGCGCCAATGCGGTGCGGATTTTGCAGCGGCTTTTCAATGACATGGGGCAGCGCATCGCCATCGACGGGGCGGTCGGGCCACAGACCATCGAGGCGGCGTTTATCGCCCAGTCTCTGGCGCCGAATTATCTTGCGGACGCATACGGCATCGCCCGGCGCAATTACTATTACGCGCTGGCGGATCGCCGTCCGGGATCGCGCAAATATGCCAAACGCCGGGATGGCGGCAAGGGCGGCTGGATCACCCGCGCCGAAGAGTTCATTTCCCCGCGCTATCACCTGACGGAGGCCGAGCATGCCGCTCGGGTGGCGGCATGGGGCTGATCGGGCGGATTTTCGACGCGCTCTTTGGCGACGGGCGCAATGTGGTGAAGGACACGGCCGAAGTGTTCTTTGAGAACAAGGAAAACGCCGGCGCGCGGGAAGCGGGCTATCGCTCGGCGGCGATGCAGCAATTCGCGGGCGAATTCGCGACGGCGCGCACCGGCTATTTCGACCGGTTCATGGATGCCTTGAACCGGGTGCCGCGCCCGCTGATGGCTTTTGGCACCATCGGGCTTTGCGTCTCGGCCATGGTCGATCCGATCTGGTTTGCCTCGCGCATGCAGGGGATCGCGCTTGTGCCGGAGCCGCTGTGGTGGCTGTTGGGCACCATCGTGTCGTTTTATTTCGGGGCGCGCTATCAGGTGAAATCTCAGGAATTCCAACGCTCTGTCGCCTCGACCATGGCGCAGGCCCCGGTGGTTCAGGCCAATATCGCAGCGCTCCGGGCGCTCGATGCGGGCGCGCAGGGGCAGGGGCTTCCGTCCGGCTCGGGATGGAGTGCCGCGCCTGTCGATGTGCCGGGGTCCGAGGCGCCCAACCCTGCGCTTGCGGCCTGGAGGGAGGGACGTGATGAGTGATGCTCTGATTGGCGCTTTGGCTGAACACGGACCCTGGGTGCTCATGGTGTTTTTCCTGCTCTATCGCGACCTGCAAAAGGATCAGGCGACGCGGCGGGTTCTGGACAAAAACACGCAGATCCTGATCGAGATGACCACGATGATCCGGGAGCGTTTGCCCAGAGGAGGATCGTGATGCGGAGGTTCAGGATGCGTTGCGACAGGATGAAAGTGGTCCTGCGGGAGATTTGGCTGGGCGAGGCCCTGACCGCAGCTCTGCGGCGGAACCGGGAAGCGGCGGATGCGCTCGACGCGGTCGTGAAGGAGATGTTGAAGCAATGAAACAGGTTCTTACTCTCTATGGCGTCGTGCTGGGCGCTCTGGCGGTTGCGGTGGCGACGTTCGGCGTGGCGGAGGCGCTTGTACTGAGCTTCGGGGCCATCGCTTTGATGGCGCTGATGATCTCCGGCACGTTTCTCTGGCTCTGGCAGGTGCGCGCGACACCTCTGGCGCTGGGCATGTCTTTGAGCTGGGCCGGATCGGGGCTGACCACCGGCTGGTGGTGGGCGATGCAGGTGGCACAGAGCACGGTTTTGGGGCCGGTTGCGGGCGTGGAGACGGTCGCATTGTTCCTGTTCCTGTCGCTCCTGATCTCGGGTGCGGTGCTTCACTTCTCGGTGATACAGGGCACGTTCGGGCTTTCGGGGGTGAAATTCCTTTGGCCGGTCGCGGGCGCGGTGAGCGTCTCTTTTGGGGTGCTTTTGATCCTCTGAGGTCAAAAGCCGGTGGGAAGAGACGGGAAGGGGCCAGGGGTGGCCCCTTTCCTCTGTGTGACATCATTTCCTTGCGACATCCGCGCGCAGGCCATTGGCGGAGCGCCCCCAAGCGGGTAGAACCTTTCTGCAACAGGGAGGCGCCTATGCTTGTAGAACTCGGACATTTTGCCCTCGTCATGGCCTTTTTCGTGGCTCTGGCGCAGACGGTCCTGCCGCTTTGGGGCGCGCAGAGTGGCAATCGCGCCATGATGGCCGTGGGCGAACCGGCAGCGATGATCCAGCTTGTGCTGATCGCGTTTTCCTTCGGCGCGCTGACCTATGCCTTCGTGACCTCGGACTTTTCGCTCAAGGTGGTGGTCGAGAATTCCCACACGCTCAAACCGATGCTTTACAAGGTCTCGGGTGTCTGGGGGAACCACGAGGGTTCGATGCTCTTGTGGGTGTTGATCCTTGCGCTGTTCGGCGGGGCGGCGGCCCTGTTCGGCGGCAATCTTCCGGCGACGCTTCGGGCGCGGGTGATCGGTGTTCAGGGCTCGATCGGCGTGGCCTTCCTCGCCTTCATCCTCTTCACCTCGAACCCCTTCCTGCGCCTCGCCATGCCGCCGATGAACGGCGACGATCTCAATCCGCTGCTGCAAGACCCCGGTTTGGCCTTTCATCCGCCGTTTCTCTATCTCGGTTATGTCGGCCTCTCCATGACCTTCTCCTTCGCCGTCGCCGCCCTGCTCGAAGGTCGTGTCGACGCCGCTTGGGGGCGCTGGGTGCGGCCCTGGACCTTGGCGGCGTGGGTGTTCCTGACCATCGGCATCGGGCTTGGCTCGTGGTGGGCCTATTACGAGCTGGGCTGGGGCGGGTTCTGGTTCTGGGACCCGGTCGAAAACGCCTCGCTGATGCCATGGCTTTTTGCCGCCGCTTTGTTGCACTCCGCCATCGTGGTGGAGAAACGCGAGACGCTGAAAAGCTGGACCATTCTTCTGGCGATCATGGCCTTCGGATTTTCGTTGATCGGGACGTTCCTTGTGCGCTCTGGCGTGATCACCTCCGTCCACGCTTTCGCCAACGACCCGGAGCGCGGGGTGTTCATCCTTTTGATCCTTGCGATCTTCATGGGCGGCGCGCTTTTGCTTTTCACGATCCGGGCCAATGCGATGCAGGCCAAGGGTGTGTTCTCGCTGGTCTCCCGTGAAAGCGCCCTGGTGATCAACAACATCCTGCTGGCGGTGTCGTCCTTCGTCGTCTTCATCGGCACGATCTGGCCGCTCATCGCCGAAGCCTTCTGGGGGCGCAAACTCTCTGTCGGCGCCCCCTTCTTCAACGCCGCCTTCACGCCCTTCTTCGTCGCGCTCGCGATCCTTCTGCCCATCGGGGCGATCCTGCCGTGGAAACGCGCGCGGATGGGCGCGACCGTGAAAAAACTCATCCCCTCGATGATCCTCGCCTTCGTCGTTCTTGGCCTGATCTGGTCGATCCAGACCGAGAAAACGCTCTTGGGTCCCATCGGTATCGCGCTTGGCACATGGCTTCTGGCGGGAGCGGTGCAGGATCTTTTTCTGCGCACCGGCAAGACCGTCAATCTCGGCCGTCTCACCCGTTTGCCGCGGGCCGATTGGGGGCGTCTTCTGGCCCATGGCGGGCTTGGCATCACCATGGCGGGGATCGCCGGGCTGACCGCCTGGACGGTCGAAGACATCCGCGTGGTGCAGGTCGGCGAAACCTTCGAGGTGGCGGGCTATACCATCGCGCTCGAAAAGGTCGAGCGGGCGCAGGGGCCGAACTATATCACCACCATGGCGACCATGTCGGTGTTCGAGGGCGACAAGAAGGTCGCGACGCTCCACCCCGAAAAACGCAACTATCCGGTGGCGCAGATGCCCACGACCGAAGCGGGCATCGACAACGGGTTTCTGCGTGACGTCTATCTGGTGATCGGCGATGTGCAATCGAACGGCGGCTGGGCAGTGCGCACCTATATCAAGCCGCTGGCGAACTGGATCTGGGGCGGCACGATCATCATGGCCTTCGGTGGGCTGCTGTCGCTTTCGGATCGTCGTTACCGCGTCGGCGTCGGCGCGCGCAAAGCCCATGGCGAAGCGAAGGGAGTGCCCGCCGAATGAAACGTCTGCTTCTTGCCCTCGCACTTCTGATCGCCACGCCGGTTTTGGCCGTGCAGCCCGACGAGGTGCTGCCGGACCCGGCGATGGAGGCCCGTGCGCGCGATATTTCCCAAGGCCTGCGCTGCCTCGTCTGCCGCAACGAGAATATCGACGAATCGAACGCCACGCTCGCCAAAGACCTGCGGCTTCTGGTGCGTGAACGTCTCGTCGCGGGGGATACGAACGACGAGGTGGTGGATTATGTGGTCGACCGCTACGGCGAATTCGTGCTGCTGAAACCGACGATGAATGGCGCCAACAAGGTGCTCTGGATCGCGGGGCCGGTGATGCTGATCCTCGCGCTGGGCATCGGCATTTCCTTCATCCGCCGCCGCGGTCAGGAGAGCGAGGTCGTCCCGGAGCTGACCGACGAGGAAAAGACCCGGCTTGAGAGCCTGATACAGGAGTAACGCACCGCTTTGCGTTTCCTTTGCTGCTGCAAATACTCGGGACCCCCGTCGCTGGACACAAAGCGGCGGGTTTTCTATACAGTCTGCACGGTCCGCAGTTCACCGAGTCGCTGCCGCCCTTTTGGGTAAGCTGAACCTGCTCTGATAAAACCTTCCGGTCTTTCCGCGCGTCTCAGGCGTGGGCCAAGGGCAGCTCCCCGCACGACATCTGACGCGATCCACGGAGTGAACCGATGACTCGTGAGAGTATTTCCCTCACCCTACCCGATGTGTCCGCCTTTGCGCGGGTGCTGAAATCCGAATTCGATGGCGGCGCGATCCCCGGCCATCAGAGTTTGCTCAATGCCATCGCCCGCGCGGGCGGGTATCGCAATTTCCAGCATCTCAAGGCCACGCAAACCGGCACCGACCCGGTCGAGCCCGTCGAGGGCCGGGCCGTGTCTCGTGCTTTGGCGCGGTTTACGCCCGCGGGCCTGCTGGAGAGCTGGTCCACCAAGCGCAAGGTGCGCCAGCATTGCCTTTGGGCGCTCTGGGCGCAGGTGCCGCCGCGTACCGTGTTCAGCGAGAGGACGATTTCCGAGCTGTTCGACGGCATGACCGCCTTTCGTGACCCGGCGCAGATCCGGCGCTCGCTGATCGAGGACGGGCTTCTGGAGCGCAACCGCGACGGCTCGCGCTATGTCCGGCTTGAGGCCCGGCCCGACGCCACGGCGCAGGCGGTGATCCGCGAGGTGATCCGTCGCCGCAGCGCCCATCCGAGCGTGCCGGAACGGACCTCGTCTCTCTATGGTCTCTGAGCGCATTTGACGGAGCGTCTCTCTTCCTTTTACCCGCCAAGCTCTTATCTTGGGCACAAACAGGGAGAGAGACGCGCATGCACTACGAGACCATCCGCTTTACGCAGGAGAACGACATCGCGACCGTGACGCTCAATCGTCCGGCGGTCAAAAACGCGCTCAACACCCAGATGCGCGCCGAGATCACCCATGCGGTGCGCGATGCCGGGCGATCCGCGCGGGTGATCGTTCTGACCGGGGAGGGCAACGCCTTTTGTTCGGGTCAGGATCTCGGCGACGGGGTAGATGCGGCGACGGCCGATCTCGAACGCACGCTGCGCGACGAGTACGAGCCGATGCTCTACGCGATCCACGAATGCCCGGTGCCGGTGATCGCCGCCGTCAACGGTGTGGCGGCGGGGGCAGGGGCGTCGCTGGCGCTGGCCTGCGATGTGGTGATCGCCACGCAATCGGCGATCTTCCTTCAGGCGTTTTCGCGCATCGGTCTTATGCCGGACGCGGGCGGCACCTATATCCTGCCACGCACCATCGGTATGGCGCGGGCCATGGGGTCGGCGCTGTTCGCCGATGAGGTCACGGCGTCGCAGGCCGAGCGCTGGGGGATGATCTACGAGGCGGTGCCGGATGCGGATTTTGCGGCCCATTGGCAGGCCCGTGCGGCACATCTCGCCAAGGGGCCGACGGTGGCCTATCGCCACATCAAGGAGGCGATGCACGCCTCCTATGACAATACGCTGGAGCAGCAACTGACGCTTGAGGCGAAGCTGCAAAACCATTGTGGGCAGACGCGGGATTTCAAAGAGGGCGTGCTGGCCTTTCTGGAAAAGCGCAGACCGAAATACGAGGGGCGTTAACGCCCCCTCAATGATCTGACAGGTTGCCGATCACACGGGACAGGAGCGCCGCGAAGGTCTGGCGCTCTTGCTCCGTCAGCCCGGCCATGGCCCGGTCGTTGACCTCGCCCGCCGCCGCCGTCGCCGCTTGTTCCAACCCCTTCGCTCGCTCCGTGAGCCACACGGTCTGAACCCGCGCATCCGCCTCATGGGCGCGGCGCGTGATCAGCCCGTCGCGCTCCATCCGCGACAGGGTGTTGGCCATGGTCGCCTGCTCGACGCCCAGCTCCGTGACCAGCTCGCGCTGGGTCTGCCCCTCCCGCTCCCAAAGCGCCAAAAGCACCGGAAACGTCCCCGTGGACAGGCCCAGAGGCTTGATCTGTGCCTGAAGCGCGCGGGCGAAGAGGCGGGCCATCAGGTTGACCTGATAGCCTTCGGACCCGGTGCGGGTGAAATCTGTTTCTTTTTGTATCTCTGCCATGGGACTTGTTTTTCACAAGATAGCAAGCTATGCAATAATAAATAGCAAGCTATGTAAGTGGAGACTCATCATGCCGACTTTCCTTCCCAAACTTCACGCGCTTTTCGGCGCGACCGGGCTTCTGATCGTGCTCGCCAACTGGAGCGCCACGGTTATCACCCTGATCATCGGCGACAAATACGTGATCGCCCTGACCAAGCTCACCATCGCCTGGGGGCTTCTGGCGCTCATTCCGATGCTGATCCTGGCGGGGCTTTCGGGCAATCGTCTCGGCCAGCGGATGCGCGGGCCTTTGATCGCCGCGAAACAAAAACGGATGAAGATCATCGCGTTCAACGGTCTGGTGTTTCTCGTGCCCTCGGCCCTGATCCTTGTGCCGCTGGCGATGCAGGGGCAGGGCGGGGCGGTCTATTATTTGATCCAGAGCGTCGAATTGCTCGCGGGCGCGACGAATATCACGCTTCTGGGCCTGAATATGCGTGACGGGATGCGGCTTGGCCGCCGCCGGATTTCTCTCGCCTGAGGGCTTTCCGATGGTGCAAATACTCAAGAAAAAACCCGCCGGAAACGGCGGGTTTTCCAATTTGCAAGGCTGAGAAAGATCAGCCGCGGTCTTCCACGTTCACATAGGGACGCAGGGCGTGCCCGGTGTAGAGCTGACGCGGGCGACCGATTTTCATCGCCGGATCCTCGATCTGTTCTTTCCACTGGGAAATCCAGCCGATGGTGCGCGACAGGGCGAAGATCGGGGTGAACATCGCGGTCGGGAAGCCCATCGCTTCGAGAATGATGCCGGAGTAGAAGTCGACGTTCGGGAAGAGTTTCTTCTCGGCGAAATACGGGTCTTGCAGCGCTTGTTTCTCAAGCTCTTTGGCGACCTGAAGCGTCGGGTTGTTCTCGATGCCCAGAAGTTCGAGCACTTCGTCGGCGGACTGTTTCATCACGGTCGCGCGCGGGTCGAAGTTTTTGTAGACGCGGTGACCGAAGCCCATCAGGCGGAACGGATCGTTCTTGTCTTTCGCGCGGGCGATGAATTCGGGGATGCGGTCCACGGTGCCGATCTCGCGCAGCATTTCGAGGCAGGCCTGGTTGGCACCGCCGTGTGCCGGGCCCCAGAGACAGGCGATACCGGCCGCGATACAGGCGAACGGGTTGGCACCCGAGGACGAGGCCAGACGCACGGTCGAGGTCGAGGCGTTCTGTTCGTGGTCGGCATGGAGCGTGAAGATACGGTCCATGGCGCGCGACAGGATCGGGTTGACCTCGTAGTTCTCGGCCGGAACCGAGAAGCACATGTGCAGGAAGTTCGAGGCGTAATCGAGATCGTTGCGCGGATACACGAACGGCTGGCCGATGGTGTATTTATAGGCCATCGCGGCGATGGTCGGCATTTTCGCGATCAGGCGAATGGTCGCGACTTCGCGCTGATGCGCATCGGCGATGTCGATCGAGTCATGGTAGAAGGCGGACATGGCGCCGACGACACCGACCATGATGGCCATCGGGTGGGCGTCACGACGGAAGCCGGTGAAGAATTTGAGCATCTGTTCGTGCACCATGGTGTGGCGCGTCACAGTGTTCTCGAATTTCTCCATCTGGGCTGCGGTCGGCAGTTCCCCGTAGAGCAGCAGGAAGCAGACTTCGAGGAAGTGGGATTTCTCGGCCAGATCGCCGATCGTGTAACCGCGGTGCAAAAGCACGCCTTCTTCGCCGTCGATGAAGGTGATCGAGCTTTCGCAGGAGGCGGTGGAGGTGAAGCCGGGATCAAAGGTGAACACATCAGCCTGGCCGTAGAGCTTACGGATGTCGATGACGTCGGGGCCTTCGGTCGGGGAAAGGACGGGAAGCTCGTAAGATTTGCCGTCGAGCGTCAGGGTCGCAGTCTTCTGAGTGTCTGCCATGGTCGTTCCTTCGGTTGGCGGTGACTTCCCCACGCTGCTTTTGCAGGCGGCGGAAGTTCCGCTGGTGGTCACGCGGACGCCCGGGCGGATCCCGGACACCGTCTTGGCTGACCCGTCCCGCAAAATCGGGAGGGACCAATTCCGACCCTGAGCCGGGGCGCAGGCTGCGCCGGGGCTTCGGGGTCTGACCGGAACGGGGTTCCGGCCTGAATTTCGCACGTGACCGTCTCTAGAACGCCCCGGTCACTCCTCTTGCGACGCCGCTTGTGCGCTGATCGTCATGAAATCCGCGATCCGGGCGAGGCTTTCCTCGCGGCCAAGAACAAGCATCATGTCGAGCACGCTTGGGGTCACGGCGCGGCCGGCGAGGGCGGTTCTCAAGGGGCCAGCCACCTTGCCGAACCCGAGCTCCATCGCTTCCATCACGCGGCCGACGGCCTCCTCCAATGCGTCGCGCTCCCAGCTAGCACTTTGCAGATGCGGCGTCAATTCTTCCAGTATACCGTTGGATACAGAGCCGAGCTGTTTTTGCGCTTTCTCGTCCATGTCGACAGGGCGAGAAATCAGCGCAAAATGTGCCTTTTCAAGGAGTTGAGGGTAAGTCTTGCTCGACCCCTTGACGCAATCGAGCGCCGCGCCCAGTCGCTCTTTTTGCTGTGATGTCAGGGCCGCTTCGTCCGCAGCCTCAAGGTAGCCCTCGATTTCGCTCAAGATTTCAGCATCCGCCATGATCGCGAGATGCTGGCCGCAGATGTTTTCGAGTTTCTTGGTGTCGAACCGCGCCGGGGCCTTGTTGATTCCATCGAGATCGAACCAATCCTTGGCCTGATCGTCGGTGAAGAATTCGTCATCGCCATGCGACCAGCCGAGGCGGGCAAGGTAGTTGCGCATGCCCGATGCGGGGTAGCCCATCGCCTGATATTCCTTGACCCCCACAGCGCCGTGGCGTTTCGACATTTTCTTGCCGTCCGGCCCGAAAATCAGCGGAATATGGGCGTAGACCGGCACCGGCCAGCCCATCGCCTCGTAGATCATCATCTGGCGTGCGGCATTGGCGAGGTGATCGTCCCCGCGGATCACATGGGTCACGCCCATATCTTGGTCATCGACGACAACGGCCAGCATGTAGGTCGGTGTGCCATCCGAACGTAACAGGATCATGTCGTCGAGCTGATCGTTCTTGAAGGTCACGTCGCCCTGCACCCGGTCCTTGACCACGGTGACGCCTTCGCGCGGCGCTTTCACCCGGATCACATAGGGCATATCCGGGTAGCTCGACGGGTCGGCATCGCGCCAGGGCGAGCGGAACAGCGTGCTTTCCTTTTTGGCGCGGGCCTCTTCGCGAAAGGCTTCGATCTCGTCCTGGGTCGAGAAACATTTATAGGCCTTGCCCATCTCCAACATCTCGCGGGCCACCTCGGCATGCCGCTCCGCGCGCTCGAACTGGCTCACCGCCTCGCCATCGTAATCGAGCCCGAGCCATGCCATGCCCTCGAGAATGCCCTTTGTCGCGCTGTCGGTCGAGCGCACCCGGTCCGTGTCTTCGATCCGCAAGAGGAACTTGCCGCCACGGCCGCGGGCATAGAGCCAGGAGAACAGCGCGGTGCGGGCGGTGCCGATGTGCATATCGCCGGTCGGCGAGGGGGCGATGCGGGTGACGACAGGTTTGGCGGCGGAGATATCGGACATGGGAAGATTAACCTTTTGGTAACCATGTTGGCGGATGCTGTTTGTCACCGGGCATAAGGGAAGGCGGAAGGGGAAACAAGGGTGCGCGCCCTCAGGAAACTCGCACAGATCCCCCTCGACATCGTCGATGGTCAACGCGGGCGGCTGTTCCTCTGGACGCCGGTGTTTTACGCCATGGGGATCGGCCTGTTCTTCGCGCTGCCCGATGAGCCCTCGCGCGCGTTGCTGGTGGTCTGGCTGGCCTGTGCGGTTGCGCTTGGACTGCTGCTCTGGCGTGTGCCGCCGCAGATTGCGCCCTTTGTCATCGCGCTTCTGCTTGTGCTGGCCGGGCTGCTTATCGCCGGGTTTCGCACGCAGAGTGTCGCCGCACCGGTGCTGAATTACCGCTATTACGGTCCGGTGGAGGGGCGGGTGATCAAGATCGACCGCTCCGCCTCCGATGCGCTGCGCCTGACGCTCGACCGGGTGGTGCTGCGCGATACGGCGCCGGGGCGCACGCCCGCGCGGGTGCGCATCTCGCTGCATGGCGATCAGCCGTTTGTCGTCCCGGAACCGGGGCTTCGGCTTGCCATGACCGCGCATCTCTCGCCGCCGCCGGGGCCGACCGAACCCGGCGGCTTCGATTTTCAGCGCATGGCGTGGTTCGACCGCCTCGGCGCGGTGGGCTACACGCGCACGCCCGTGCTGCGCGCCGCGGCCGTCGATCCTAGCCCGGCGCTCTGGGTGCACCGGTTGCGGCAGGTGGTGTCGCAGGATCTGCAAGCCAAACTGCCCGGCCAGACCGGCGCTTTCGCCGCCGCGATCCTGACCGGGGATCGTTCGGGCATTTCACAGGATACGGCGGAGGCGCTTCGGGGTGCCAATCTATCGCATCTTCTGGCAATTTCCGGGTTGCACATGGGGCTTCTGACCGGGGTGGTGTTCTTTGCCCTGCGGCTGGGCCTCGCGATGATCCCCGGCGCGGCGCTGAAATGGCCGATCAAGAAACTGGCGGCTGGGGGGGCGCTCCTTGCGGGCGCGTTCTATCTGGCGCTGTCGGGGTTCAATGTCGCGACCGAGCGGGCCTTTGTCATGGTCTCGGTCATCCTGATCGCGGTGCTGTTGGACCGACAGGCGATCTCGCTGCGCACGGTCGCCATCGCGGCGTTGATCCTGCTGACGCTCCAGCCCGAAGTGCTCCCCGAACCCGGTTTCCAGATGTCCTTTGCCGCCACCACGGCGCTGGTCGCGGTGTTCTCCATCATTCGGCGGTTGCGGCTGATGTGGTTCTGGCCCTCCTGGCTCAGAACCGTCGCGACGGTCGTGATCTCCTCCGGCGTGGCGGGCATCGCCACCGCGCCGGTCGCCGCCGCGCATTTCAACCGGATCGCGGATTTCGGGCTGATCGCCAATGTGGTCTCTGTGCCCTTGATGGGGGCGATGGTGATCCCGGCGGCGGTGCTGGCGCTGGTGCTGACGCCCATCGGGCTGCAATCGCTGGGGGTGGCGGTGATGGGCTGGGGCATCCGCTGGATTCTGTTCGTGGCCGAGACCGTGTCCTCATGGGAGGGTGCGGTCAGCCGTTTGCCGTCGCCGCCGCCCGCCACATTGCCGTTGATTGCGCTCGGGGCGCTGTTCGTCATCCTCTGGCGCGGGCGGGCGCAGCATGTCGGGCTGATCGCGGTGCTCTGGGGCTTCTGGTTCTGGAGCGTGGCGGAGCGACCGGCGCTATTGATCTCCGACGACGGTGCGCTGGTTGGGCGGATGGGGCTGGACGGACGTGCGCTGTCGAAAGCGCAGGGCAGCGGGTTTGCCGCAACGGTCTGGCTGGAGAATGACGGCGATCTGCCGGATCAGGAACGTGCCGCTACACGCACTATGCCGCCCTTGGACGTCGGGCCGCTCAAGGTGCGCCATGTCACCGGGCGCGGCTGGCAGGAGGCGGTGCGGGCGGCCTGTGCCGAGGCCGATCTGGTCATTGTGAACCAGCTTTGGGACGAGGATATGCCAGAGGGATGCCTTTTGGCCGATCTCGGCATGTTGCGGCAGAGCGGCTCGCTCGCGGTGTCCCAGACGGGCGAAACGGTCACGATCCGCACCGCCTATGCCGCCTCGGGCCTGCGGCTCTGGAATACACCGGCGTTGCGTGGGGCGCATGCGCCCTCTGCGCGGGAGGTGAGGGCCGGGCTTTTGTCCACCGCCATGGGATTGCGGTTCCATGAGGTGGGGACCGGGATGGGTCGTCTGGCTTTGCGCGGCGCACCGTGAGCATGAGAAAACCGCCACATTTGACTGCGGCGGTTCCTGACGTTTGGGCGTTGAACCTCAATAGCTGCGGATCAGCCCCACCAGCTTGCCCTGCACCTCGACCTGATCGGCGGGCAGGACGCGGGTCTTGAACGCGGGGTTCGCCGCCTCAAGCGCGATCATGTCGCCCTGGCGTTGATAGCGTTTGAGCGTGGTCTCGTAGCCCTCGACCATGGCGACGACGATGTCGCCGTTGCTGGCCTGACTGGTTTCGCGAATGACCACGATGTCGCCATGGTTGATCCCGGCGTCGATCATGGAGTCGCCTTTGACCTCAAGCGCATAGTGATTGCCGCGACCGGAAAGCATCGACCCCGGCACGGCCACGTTCATCGCCCCGTCCGAGATCGCTTCGATCGGCAGGCCGGCGGCGATCTTGCCCATGATCGGCAGGTTGATCGCGGTCACCGCCTCGATCTCCATCGCGGCCGAGGGCGTATGATCCGGGCGGTCGCCGTCGATCACGCGGGGCGTGAAACCGCCAGACTGGGCCGCAGTCGGCGCGGTGGGGGCGCCACCGAGGCTTTCGGGCAGTTTGACGATTTCGATGGCGCGGGCGCGGTGCGCAAGGCGGCGGATGAAGCCGCGTTCCTCAAGCGCCGTGATCAACCGGTGAATCCCGGATTTCGAGCGCAGATCGAGCGCCTCTTTCATTTCGTCGAAAGAGGGCGGCACCCCGTCCCTTTGAAGTCTGGTGTTGATGAAGTCCAGCAGCTGGAGCTGTTTTTTCGTCAGCATCGGCTCATTCCTCTGTCCCGTCCTCTGTTCTGGCGCGGCCATCGAGAGGGTGTTTGTCTCTTGTGTGACCCAGCCTGTGTCTGAGCGCCGGATGTAATGCACCGGCACGGGAGCCACGGGGCCGGAAATGCGCATTCTGGTCGGGGTGGCGGAGGGAGGAGTGCCCGTCCCGACGCGTTTCCGACCAAAGGCCACGGGGCCACCGCTTTCCGTCAGTCCCCAGACGGGTTTTTGCGTGTGTTCTGAAAATGTTCTACCGCTGTTCCTGAAATGTGTCAATGTTCCTCTCCGTCTCACCAGAAAGCGATCTGTTGCGCCTTTGAGGAGAGTTGAGTGCAGCTTGGTTAAAACGGAGTTAATTTTGTCGGGAGCAGACGGTTTTTTACAGACGGTTTTTTTACAGGCGGATCACGTCGACGGTTTCGCCCGCCTTGCGCGCCGGATCGCTGACAGGGCGCAGCAGAAGCGCGTTGGCCTGAGACAGGATCGACATGAGCGAGCTGTCCTGACGCTCGAAGGGACGCACACCGTCCTCGGTCAGGATCGCGCGCATGTAATGTTCGCGCGGACCGTTTGCGGAAATGTCCTGCAACAGCAAGGCTTTGCTGCGTGAGGCCGGGGCGGGGGGGAACCCTGAAAGCGCGGCAAGCGCAGGCAACAGGAAAAGCTGGGCCGTGACCATGGCCGACACCGGATTGCCGGGCAGGCCGAGCATCACCGCCCCGTTCAGCGTCCCCGCCATCAGCGGTTTGCCGGGGCGCATGGCGACCTTGTAGAAGGCGCGCGCGAGGCCGAGTTTTTCGGCCACCTTGCCGACCAGATCGTGATCGCCGACGGAGGCGCCGCCGATGGAGACGATCATGTCGGCCCCCTCGGCCATGGCGAAGGTGGCGGCCAGCATGTCTTCGTCATCCGGCGCGATGGGCAGCATGCGGGCGACGCCGCCCGCCGCTTCGATCAGCGCGGCAAGGCCAAAGGAATTGGAGGCGATGATTTGCGAGGGGCCGGGCGTTTCTCCGGGCATCACCAATTCGTCTCCGGTGGCGATGAGCGCCACGACCGGGCGACGCGTGACGGTCACCTCGGGGATGTTCATCGCGGCGAGAAGGTTGATGTCCTGCGGCGTCAGGCGGCGCGGGGCGGCCAGCCGGTCACCGGATTTGAAATCGCCGCCCAAGGGCCGGATGTTGCGGTTCCCGGAGAGCGTTTCCGTGACCGTGATGACATCGCCGTCGCGAGTGACATCTTCCTGTATGATCACGCGGGTGACGCCGATGGGCACCGGCGCGCCGGTAAAGATCCGCACGGCCTCGCTGTCGCCAATCGGGCCAGTGTAGCCATGCCCGGCGGCACTTTCTCCGATGACTTTGAACGTATCGCCAATGGTCGGATGATCGGTCACAACGCCGTAACCGTCCATCGCGGAGGAGGCAAAGGGCGGCTGGTCGCGCATGGCAATCGCATCTTCGGCCAGAACCCGACCCGAAGCCTCGCGCAGGGAGACGCGTTCGGTGCCGAGCGGGCGGCAGAGTTTGAACACGTTTTCAAGCGCTTCGGCGACGGTGATCATTTACTTGGCCTCATAAGTCCCGGATTTGCCGCCTTCCTTGCGCAGAAGCCGGGTCTGGACGATCTCCATCCCCTTCTCGGCGGCCTTGAGCATGTCATAGACGGTCAGGGCGGCGACGGAAGCGGCGGTCAGCGCCTCCATCTCCACACCGGTCTGGCCGGAGGTCTTGACGGTGGCGCGAATGCGGATGCCGGGCAGGCTTTCGTCCGGCTCCAGATCGAGCGTCACCTTGGTGATCGGCAGCGGATGGCAGAGCGGGATCAAATCGGAGGTGCGTTTCGCCCCCATGATCCCCGCCAGCCGCGCGACGCCCAGAACGTCACCCTTTTTCGCGGTGCCTTGGGTCACCAGCGCCAGTGTCTCCGGCGTCATCCTGATCGCGCTCTCGGCGGTGGCCAGCCGGTCGGTCACGGCCTTGCCAGAGACATCGACCATATGGGCGTGGCCTTCCCCGTCGAAATGCGTCAACTCCGCCATTATGCCGGAACCGGATTGGCGAGGAGCGCGCGGGTCGCGGCCTCGACATCGTCTTGCCGCATCAGGCTTTCGCCGATGAGGAAACAGCGCGCGCCATAGCCCGCCATATCGGCGAGGTCCGCAGGCGTGAACAGCCCGCTTTCGCAGACCAGCGTGCGATCCGCCGGGACGAGTTTCGACAGCTCCCGCGTGGTGTCGAGCGTGGTTTCAAAGGTCTTGAGGTTGCGGTTGTTGACGCCCAGAAGCGGGGATTTGAGCTTGAGCGCGCGCTCAAGCTCCTCTGCGTCATGCACCTCGATCAGAACGTCCATGCCATAGCCAAAGGCCGCATCTTCCAGATCGGCGGCCAGCGCATCGTCGACAGAGGCCATGATGATCAGGATCGCATCGGCGCCCCAGGCACGGGCCTCGGCCACCTGATAGGTGTCATAAAGGAAATCCTTGCGCAGAACCGGCAGGGAGACCTCGGCGCGGGCGGCCTTGAGAAACTCGGGCGAGCCTTGGAATGAGGGCGCATCGGTCAGAACGGAAAGGCAGGTGGCGCCGCCTGCCTCATAGGCGCGGGCGATGGCGGGCGGGTTGAAATCCGGGCGGATGAGGCCTTTGGACGGGGAGGCTTTCTTGACCTCCGCAATCAACCCGTAGCCGGTCTGTGCGGTCGTTTGCAGCGCCTTGGCAAAGCCGCGCGTGGGGCTTTGAGCGGAGGCTTCGGCCTCAAGATCGGACAGGCTCACGGAGTGCTTCGCCGCGGCCACTTCTTCGAGCTTATAGGCTTTGATTTTATCGAGAACGTTGGACATGGGGCAGAGATACCTTGCGGGGGCGGTTAAGGGAAGATGGCAAAGGGCGCGCTTTGAGGGTTTTCTGATGGTGTAAATACTCACTGTTGCGCCGTGAGTATTTGGGCCATCAGAAAGCCTGGGTGCGTACCCTGAGACGTGCGAGGCCGTGGAAATGCCATGTGTCGGCGTAAACTGGCGGTTCGGTGAGACGCAGGTTGGGGCAGCGGTCGAACAGGAGCGGCAGGGCGACGCGCATTTCCAAGCGGGCAAGCGGCGCGCCGACGCAGAAATGGATGCCTGCGCCGAAAGACGTGTTCTGTTTCACCTTGCGGGTCGGGTCGAAGCGGTCGGGATCGTCCCATGTGTCGTCGTCACGGTTGGCGGCACCGAGCAGAAGCCCGATCTTGTCGCCGCGTTTGAGCGGTTGGCCGAGGAAGGTGGTGTCCTCATAGACCCAGCGTTGAAACAGGTGCAGCGGCGGATCGAAGCGCAGGAGCTCTTCGATGGTGCCGTCGATCTTGTCCTCGGAGAGGAATTCGCGCGGCGTGTTCTGTTCCAGAAGGGTTTTCACCGCGATGCCGAGGCTATGGACGGTGGCTTCGTGACCGGCGTTCAGCAGGAGAATGCAGGTGGTAATCAGCTCGTCGGTGGTCAGTTTTTCGCCATCCTGTTCGGCGGCGATCAGTGAGGTGATCAGATCATCGGCGGGTTTGGAACGCCGCTCCTCGACGTAGGAGCGCATGAAATCGGAAAACTCGGTGGCGGCTTTGGCGGCGGCGTCTTCGATTTCTCGGGTTCGGTTCGGCGTGTAGACGGCGACCATGGCGTTGGACCATGTCAGGAGCTGGTCGCTCATCTCTTCAGGCACGCCCAGAAGGCGGCAGATGATCCGCACCGGCACCATTTTCGCAAAGGCTGGCATGAGATCGAAGTCACCCGCCGGGAAACGGTCGATCAGATCGTTGGTGATCTCTTCCAGATCGGGGATCAGCGCCTTGATCCGCCGCGAGGTAAAAGCGCGCAGCACCAGAGAGCGCAGGCGGGTATGACGGTCGCCTTCGAGTTCCAGCATCGAGTGATCCTCGATGTCGTAAAAGGCGCGCAGATGGGCGGGGATGTCGGGTTCGAAGCCCTCGGGGGCCTCCCGGCCAAAGCGGTTGTCGCGCAGCGCCATAGACACCCCGTCATAGCCCGCCACAACGGGCAGATTCAGGTCTTCCCAAAACACCATTTTGCCGCCCGCGCGCAGGCGGTCGTAGAACGGGTAGGGATCTTGCACGAAAGCGGGGTCGGAGGGGGAGAGGGCGAAGCGTTTCATGGCGGCGAAGGTGATCGCAAGCGCTTCCCTTTGCAAGCGGGAGTTTCTAGAGTCCCGGACATGACGACACAGGAACCGCCTCATGCCGGTGCGCCCTCGGAAGAGGTCGAGCGCCATGCCGCCCGCCGCCGGGTGTTCACGGCTCTGGCCGGGCTGATCGTTGTGGCGATCTTCGGGCTGGGCGTGTTCGGCTTTGCCTTTCGCGCCGCCCTCGATCAGGCGGCGGCGCGGGGCACGTCCGATCTGACGCTTTCCGCCGATCGGTTGACCACCGGGCTGCAACGCTACCGCGAGCTGGCGGTGTTCCTGTCCGATCATCCGACGGTGACGGCGCGGGTCACGGGGCGGGGCACGGCGCCTGTCGGAGACGTCGGTGACGGGGCGCCGGAAGCCGATGCGCTGTTGCAGGGGGTGGTGGACAAGACCGGGGCGTCGTCGATCATGGTGGTCTCGACCACGGGCGGGGTGCTGGCGAGCGCGGGCGAGACACAATTGCCGAAAGGCGCGCAGGCGGCGCTGACACGGGCGCTGGACGGGGCGCTGGGCATCGCGCATTTCGTCGATCCTGAGGGACGGCGTCGCTATATGTTTGCCGCCCCGGTGTTCTCGTCCGAAGGGCCGCCCGTGGCGGCTGTGCTGGTCTCCGTCGATATCGGATTGCTGGAATGGGGCTGGCCGTCGGAGCCGTCTGCGATCTATTTCACCGATGACTATGGCGTGATTTTCGTGGCGAACCGATCCGAGCTTGTGCTGCGCGGCGGGTCTGGCGGGGCGTTGTCGCTGCGCAGGACGCATCTTCTGGCGGGGCATGACATCTGGACCCATGACATGGGGCCTTACATCCCGTCGCCCGTGCTGCATCTGACGAAACCGCTGCCCGTGGTCGGGCTGACCGCCGAGCTTTTGCTGGACCTGCATCCGGTGATCGCACAGGCCGGGTTGCAGGCGGGGCTGGCGGCGGCGCTGGCGCTGGTTTTCGCGGCGTTTCTGTTTTTCGCCATGGAGCGCAGGCGCACCTTGGCGGAGGCCAATCAACGGTTGGAGGCGCGGGTGGCGGCGCGGACCGAGGCGCTTGAGATCGCCAACCGGGAGTTGCAGCACGAGGTGCATGAACGCCACGAGGCGGAGGCGCGGCTCAAACGCGCGCAGGCCGATCTGGTGCAGGCGGGGAAACTGTCGGCACTGGGCGAGATGTCGGCGGGGATTTCGCACGAACTCAATCAACCGCTGATGGCGATCCGGTCCTTTGCCGAGAATGCCCAGGCGTTTCTGGAGCGCGACAAGCCGGAGAAGGCGGCCGACAATCTCGGGCGGATTTCCGAACTGGCGCGACGCATGGGGCGGATCATCAAGAACCTGCGCGCCTTTGCCCGTCAGGAGCCGGAGACTGCGACCAATGTCGAACTGACCGGGGTGATCGAGGCGGCGATCGAGATGACGCAGGCGAAAATTTCGCGCGGCGGCGTGACGCTCGACTGGGCACCGGGGGCACCGGTCTGGGTCCGGGGCGGCGAGGTGCGGCTTCAGCAGGTGGTGATGAACCTTTTGTCGAACGCGGTCGATGCGATGGCGGAGGTGGACACCAAATGCATCACGATCCGCCTGTCTCAGGGGGCTTTGGGGGGAGACCCGACGCGTCTTACGGTGGCTGACAGCGGGCCGGGGATTGCCGAGCCGGAGAAAATCTTCGACCCGTTCTACACCACGAAAGAGGTGGGCGCGGCGCAGGGTATGGGTTTGGGCCTGTCGATTTCCTACGGGTTGGTGCAGAGTTTCGGCGGGCGCATCCGGGGCGAAAACAGCCCGGGGGGCGGCGCGGTATTCACCATTGAATTGCAGCCCGCCGATGTCAGCGGGACTATGGGCGGACAGGAGGTCCATGATGGCACATATTGAACGCGTGCTTCTGGTCGATGACGACGCCTCGGTGCGCGAGGCTTTGGGGCAGACGCTGGAACTGGCCGATCTCGTGCCGACGCTGGCGGGCAGTTACATCGAGGCCAAAGATCACATTTCGCGCGAGTTTCCCGGTGTGGTGGTGTCCGACATCCGCATGCCCGGCAAGGACGGCTTTGCGCTTTTGGACTTCGCCCAGAAGGTGGACCCGGAACTGCCGGTGATCCTGCTGACCGGAGAGGGCGATGTGCCGATGGCGGTGCGGGGGATTTCCTCGGGCGCGTTCGATTTTCTGGAAAAACCCTGCGCGCCCAAGGACCTGATCGCGGTGGTCGAAAAGGCGTTGAAAACCCGCGCGCTTGTGTTGGAGAACCGACGACTGAAGCGTCAGGTCGAACAGGGCGATGCCGCCGCGCGGCTTTTGCGCGGCACCTCCGAGATGTCGGTGAAGATGCGCGATGCGGCGCGTGCCGTGGCGCGTTCGGCCTCCGACGTTCTGGTGACCGGTGAGCCGGGGGTGGGGACGGCGAAGATGGCCGAGGTGGTGCATCTTTTGTCGGCGGGGTCGATGGCACCTTTCCTGAAATTCTCCGCCTCGGCGATGACGCCCGACACGCTGGTGCAGGCTTTTGCGCAGGCGGAGGGCGGATCGGTGTTCCTCGATGAGATCGTGCAACTCACCAGCCCGGCGCAATTCGCGCTTCTGGAGCTTTTGGAAACCCACGATCGGCCGCGTCTCATCGCCGGGACCTATGCCGATCTCTCGGTGGAGGCGGGCGCGGGGCGGTTCTCGCCCGATCTGTTCTACCGGCTGGAGGCGGCGGTGATCCGCATCCCGCCGCTGCGCGAGCGGCGCGAGGATATTCCGGTGCTGTTCCGGCATTACGTCAACATCGCCTGCGAGCAGAGCGACCTGCCGGTGCCGGAGATCACGCCCGATGTGATTTCGCGGCTGATGGCGCAGGACTGGCCCGGCAATGCGCGCTCCCTGATGAACGCGGCGATGCGGTTCGCCATGGGGCTGACCGAGGGCGAGGCGCAGGAGGAGCTGGGGCTCGCGGAGCAACTGGCGCAGGTCGAACGGTCTCTTCTGATCGCTGCGCTGCAACGTCACAAGGGCAATGCGACGGAGGCCGCGAAGGGCCTCAAACTGCCGCGCAAGACATTCTACGACAAGCTGACGCGGCATGGGGTGAGGGCGGAGGAGTATCGGTGAAAGGCTTTGGACATCAGGGGAGCGCCCGGATCATGACACGCGGCATTCGGAGCATCGTGGGAGGCCTTGCAGCGGTTTTCGCGTCTGTGTCGGCGGGCTGGGCTGCGGATGCGCCAAGGTTTTCCTACACCCAGCCGATGGAAGGTGTTTACAAACAATTCTGGGCCGCAGAGGAGCTTGTCGCCCTCGACAGCTATGCCGGCCAGCCGCATCGGCTTTATGTCGAAGGGCAGGGGAAACTGGGCGAGTTTCATGGTGTTCTCAGCCTCGATTGCGAGACGCCGCAGTCTTCGAGCTGGCTTGCGGAGTCGGACTATCTCTCGTCCGAGTCTGTGCCCACCGAGGTGATCGAGGGGCTGCGTGCCACATGGTGCGCCGAGTAAGCTCTGGCGGCTCTTTGCCGACTCAGGTCTCGGAAAATTCAGGCCGGATGATATGTGTGACTTTCCGCACATAGGTAATTTTCTTGCGTGCGGGAAATCGCACACTTGCGTTTGACGCATGGCAGATATGCGCATTCTATCTTGTGCAACATTTTGAAAAAAAAGCGATTTCAAGAAAGTTTCATCTTTCTTGCAGGAAGACTTGCCGGGTCGGGGGTGGATTTGTTTCCTCTGTCGCAGAGTGAAACGGGCGAAATCCGCCCGATCGCCCACCGACATATGATTTCATGATGGGAGGACAGACATGAAATTTCTGGCAACCGCCGCCACCGCCCTCGCGCTTTCCGTGACCGCCACCACCGCTTTCGCATCCGCAGGCTGTGACGCAGGCGAAATGGTGATCAAGTTCAGCCACGTCACCAACTCCGACAAACATCCGAAAGGCATCGCGGCCCAGCTCTTTGCCGATCGCGTGAACAATGAGATGGACGGCAAGGTCTGTGTCGAGGTTTACCCGAACTCCACGCTCTACAATGACGATCAGGTGCTCGAAGCCATGCTTCAGGGCGATGTGCAGATGGCGGCGCCGTCGCTGTCGAAATTCGAAGCCTTCACCAAGGTCTTCGGCATTTTCGACCTGCCTTTCATGTTCAAGAACATGCGCGCCGTCGATGCGTTCCAGAACTCGGACGCCGGTCAGGAAATGAAATCGTCCATGGAGCGTCGCGGCCTCAAGGGGCTGGAATTCTGGCACTCCGGCCTGAAACAGTTCTCCGCCAACAAGCCGCTGATCGAGCCGGAAGACGCCTCGGGTCTCAAATTCCGCGTCATGCCGTCTGACGTGCTCGTGGCGCAGATGAAGGCGCTCGACGCCTCGCCGCAGCCGATGGCCTTCTCCGAGGTCTACGGGGCGCTGCAAACCGGCGTTGTGGACGGTCAGGAAAACACCTGGTCCAACACCTACGGCCAGAAATTCTTCGAGGTGCAGGACGGGATCACCGAGACCAACCACGGTGTGCTCGACTATCTGGTCGTGACCTCCGTCGACTGGTGGGAAGGGCTCGATCCGGAAATCCGCGATCAGCTTGCGACCATCATGCATGAGGTCACGGTCGAACGGAACGCCGCCGTCGAGCAGATCGAAGAAGACAGCCGTCAGGCGATCATCGCGGCGGGCACCGAAGTGCGCGAACTGACGCCGGAACAGCGTCAGGACTGGGTCGATGCGATGCTTCCGGTGTGGTCGCAGTTCGAAGACGGTGTCGGCAAAGACAACATCGCGCTGGCGCAGGACATCAACGCGCAAAACTAAGCCTGAAACGCGCCCGGGTCCCCGTGCGGGGCCCGGGTTTCATCCGCGCGATGCGGATGTCTCCGGTCCCGGACCGCGGATCGGAATGAGGGACAACAGGGGTCAATCTCCATGACACAATATCAGGACAACCTGCCGAAATCGGCGGTGGCGAAGTTCTTCGACGGGCTCGAGGAAAACGTCATCGCGGCGATCCTTGGCGTGATGACGCTCATCACCTTCGTCAACGTGGTGCTGCGCTACGTGTTCAACCATTCCCTGATCTGGGGCCTCGAAGTGGTGCTGATCCTCTTCGCGTGGCTCGTGCTTCTGGGAATTTCCTACGGGTTCAAGAAGACCTCGCATCTGGGCGTGGACGCGTTGATCAACGTGCTTCCGACGCGCGGGCAGCGGCTCATGGCGGTGCTTTCGGCGCTGGCCTGTATCGTCTATTCCGTGATGCTTCTGAAAGGCGCGTGGGATTACTGGGCGCCGTTTGCCGCGTTGCAGCCGACCGAGGGGCGCTGGTTCCCGCTCGGCTTCACCGAAGGTGTGCGGGACCGGGCGTTTTACGTCACCGATCAGGTGCCGATGCTCGGCATCTTTCGCTGGCTCGAGGGCGCGATCAACTATGGCGACAGCTATGACAAGCTGCCGCGCGTGATCCCCTATTTCATCATCCCCTTCTCGGCGGCGCTGATGCTTTTGCGCGTGGTTCAGGCCACGATCCGCATCGTTACGGGCAAACAGGCAAGCCTCATCGTCTCGCACGAGGCCGAGGATGAAGTCGAGCGCGTGGCGCACGGCGAATACGAGGAATAATCCCAATGGACGTCGTCTTTCTTTTCGTCATGGTGGTGGGCCTGTTGCTGATCGGGGTTCCGATCGCGGTCTCCCTTGGCCTCTCTTCCATGATCTTCCTGCTGGTGTTCTCGGACACCTCCCTGGCCTCCGTGGCGCAGTCGCTCTATCAGGCCATGGCCGGGCATTACACGCTTCTGGCCATCCCGTTCTTCATCCTCGCCTCAAGCTTCATGTCGACGGGCGGTGTGGCGAAACGCATCGTGCGCTTTGCCATCGCCTGCGTCGGTCACTTCCACGGCGGTCTGGCGATTGCGGGCGTCTTCGCCTGTATGATCTTTGCCGCTCTGTCGGGCTCGTCGCCCGCAACCGTGGTGGCCATCGGCTCTATCGTCATCGCGGCGATGCGCGAAATGGGCTATACCAAGGACTTCGCCGCCGGTGTCATCGCCAACGCGGGCACCTTGGGCATCCTGATCCCGCCGTCCATTGTAATGGTGGTCTACGCTTCGGCCACCGACGTCTCCGTCGGCCGGATGTTCCTTGCGGGCGTCATTCCGGGGCTTTTGGCGGGCACCATGCTGATGCTGGCGATCTATGTCATCGCGCGGGTCAAGAGCCTGCCGAAAGGCGAATGGGCCGGGTGGTCTGAGATCGGTCGCTCCTTCCGCGAAGCCTTCTGGGGGCTGATGCTCATCGTCATCATCATGGTCGGCATCTACGGCATTCCGGGCATCACCGGCGCGATTTTCACGCCGACCGAAGCCGCCGCGGTGGCCTCCGTCTATGCCTTCCTTGTCGCCTCCTTCGTCTATCGCGACATGGGGCCGCTGGCGGATCGCGATGGCACCGGGCCGAAATCCCTGCTGGCGAAACCTCATGCGCTGATCACCGCTTTCTTCCACAAGGACACGCGCCACACGCTCTTTGACGCGGGCAAGCTGACGATCATGCTGATGTTCATCATCGCCAACGCGCTGATCCTGAAACATGTGCTGACCGACGAACAAATCCCGCAGGAAATCGCCAACGCCATGCTGTCGGCGGGTTTCGGCAAGATCATGTTCCTGATCATGGTCAACGTCATCCTGCTGATCGGCGGCCAGTTCATGGAACCCTCGGGCCTGATCGTGATCGTTGCACCGCTGGTGTTCCCGATCGCCATGGAGCTGGGCGTCGATCCGATCCATTTGGGCATCATCATGGTGGTCAATATGGAGATCGGCATGATCACGCCGCCGGTGGGGCTGAACCTCTTCGTGACCTCGGGGGTTGCGGGCATGCCGATGATGTCCGTGGTGCGCGCCGCTCTGCCGTTCCTCGCGATCCTCTTCGTCTTCCTGATCCTCGTCACCTATGTGCCATGGATCTCGACCTACCTGCCCACAACGCTGATGGGGCCGGAGATCATCACGAAGTAACTGGATGTTCGATCTGGACAAGTTTAAGGGGCCTTAGGGCCCCTTTTTCATCTCCTTTGCTGGGAAAATACTCAAATAAAAACGGCGCGTCCGGGTGAGAGGGCGCGCCGTGAGTATTTTATACCATCAGAAAGCCGAAAGGCTCAGTGGCGAGAGGTCAGTTCCGCCAGAGCTTGCAGGCGTTTGAGCGCTTCACCGGACGCGATGCTCTCAGACGCGATCTCGACGCCTTCCTTGAGGTTCGCAGCCTTGTCAGCGACGACGAGGGCGGCGGCGGAGTTCATCAGCACGGCGTCACGGTATGCGCCGGTTTCGCCTTTCAGAAGGTTCATCATCGCCGCGCCGTTTTCCTCCGGCGTGCCGCCGAGGATGTCACGCAGGGGATGCACCGGCAGACCGGCGTCCTCCGGGTGGATTTCCATCGAGCCGATCTTGCCATTGTCGAGCGCGGCCACAGAGGTCGCGCCGGTGATCGACACTTCGTCCATGCCGTCGTGGCCATAGACCAGCCAGGCTTTTTCCGAGCCGAGCATTTGCAGCGTTTCCGCCATCGGCCAGATCAGGTCGGGGGCGAAAGCGCCGGTGAGCTGGCGTTTGACGCCCGCCGGATTGGTCAGCGGTCCGAGGATGTTGAAGATGGTCTTGCAGCCCAGTTCGACCCGCACCGGGCCGACATATTTCATCGCCGGGTGGTGCATGGGGGCCATCATGAAGCCGATGCCGATCTCGTTGATCGCCTCTTCGACCACATCCTTGCCGACCATCACATTGATGCCGTTGACCGACATGGCGTCGGCGGAGCCGGATTTCGACGACAGGTTGCGGTTGCCGTGTTTGGCCACCGTGACGCCCGCGCCCGCGACGACGAAGGCCGAAGCGGTGGAGATGTTGAGCGTGCCAAGCCCGTCGCCGCCGGTGCCGACGATGTCGATGGCGCCCTCGGGGGCGGAGACATGGACGCAGTGATCGCGCATGACCTTGGCGGCGGCGGCATATTCGGAGACGGCCTCGCCACGCGCCCTGAGCGCCATCAATAGCCCGCCCATTTGTGCGGGCGTCGCCTCGCCGTTGAACAGAAGCTCGAAAGCGGCTTCGGCCTGCGCCCGGCTCAGCGGCCCTTCGGAGGCCGCGAAAATCAGGGGTTTCATCGCATCGCTCATGCCGGTTGGTCCTCTTTCAATTGGCTCAGGAAGGTGCGGAACATCTCGTGGCCATGTTCCGACCGGATGCTCTCGGGGTGAAATTGCACCCCTTCGATGGGCAGCTCCTTGTGGCGCAGCCCCATGATCGTGCCGTCTTTCAGCTCTGCTGTGACTTCGAGGCAGTCGGGCAGGGTGGCGCGGTCCACGACCAGCGAGTGATAGCGCGTGCCCTGAAGCGGCGAGGGCAGTCCGGCAAAGACGCCTTTGCCTTCATGGTAGATCTCGCCCATCTTGCCATGGACGATCTCGTGACAGCGCACGACATTGCCGCCGAAGGCCTCGCCGATGGCCTGATGGCCGAGACACACGCCGAACAGCGGGATCTTCGCCTCGGCTGCGGCATGGATCAGCGGCACGCAGATGCCCGCCTCGGTGGGCGTTTTGGGGCCGGGCGAGACAACGATCCCCGTGGGGCGCAGCGCCATGGCTTCCTGGACATTGAGCGCATCGTTGCGGACGACTTTGGCTTGCCACCCGATCTCGCCGATGTAATGCACGAGATTATAGGTGAAACTGTCGTAGTTATCGATCAGAAGCAGCATGGTCGCAGTCCTTTACGTGCGTGCAAACGCCGGAAAATATGGCCGCCTTGGCAGGGTCATGCGCACGGGGGGCGGCAAAGCGCTCAAAGGGGGATGATCCTGCCTTTAAGCCGGGTTATACATGTTCACAAGGACCGCAGAGGGTCAAGGGGATGCCTTGGCTTTCATGCGGTTGAAAAGGGCCGCAAAGGCGGCGTGCAACAGGCAAGGAGTGCGCAATGGGGCGTGGAGTTCTGACTGGAGTGATCTGGGGAGCGATCGTGGGGTTCGGCATCCTGACGCTGGCCAATGAAGTTGTCGCTCCGGTCAATCTTACGCCTGTGCCTGCCCCCGCTGTGACGGGCAACATTCCGGAAGTGTCCGGAAGCGAGGGGGAAGGCACCGCAGACGTGACGTCAGATACGGCCGCCGCCGAACCGCATCGCGCCGAGGCGCAGCCGGAAATGCAGGTGCCGGAGGGGGGCGAAGTCAGCCCGGAGGTGAGCGAAGAGGTGGCCGAAGCTCCGGCGATCAGCATGCCGGAGACGCTTGAAACACCCGAAGCCGGAGAGATGGGCGAGGTCGTGAGCGCGCCGAGCGATCCGGTCCTGACCCCGCCGCTGGCCATGGCCCCGGAAGCCTCTGCGTCCGATGCTCTGCCCGCCGCCGAGAAGGCGTTGCCGGGGACGACTCCGCTGCCCGAGGGGGTGGATGTCGCGCCCGAAGCGCCGGAGATCACGCTCGACGGCGCGGAAATGGAAGCCGCTCCGAATGCCACGCTCGAAGAGGGGCCTGCCGCCGAGGCGATGCCCGGCCATCAGGTCGGCAGTTTCACCGACCGCACGGACAGCCGCGTCTCCACGCGCCTGCCGTCGATCTCTTCCTCGAATGCGGAGGCGAACGCTCCGCTGGTCGTGGCGGATGATCTGCCTGCTCTGCTGGCCTATTCCGCCAATTACACCGCCACCCCGCCGGGGCCGGTGATGAGCGTGATCCTGATGGACATTGCCGAGCTTGGCCCGGAGGACAAGGAACTTGCGAAGCTGCCGTTCCCGGTGAGTTTTGCAGTCGATGCGCTGGCCACACAGGCCGGGGCGCGCGCCATGGCCTATCGCGACAAGGGGCTCGAGGTGATGGCGATGGTTGGCCTGCCGGAGGGGGCGACGCCGCAGGATGCCGCCGTGACGCTGTCGCAGGCGGAAGAGCTTGTGCCGGTGTCGATCGGTTTCCTCGATGTGCCGTCGGGCACGTTCCAGACCTCGCGTCAGGTGGCCGCGCAGGTGGTCGCCACCGCGCAGGACAGCGGGCGGGGGCTTGTGTCCTTCCCGCGCGGGCTGAACGCGATGGAGCAGGAAGCACAGCGCGCCAAGGCGCCCGCAGCGCTGGTGTTCCGCGATCTCGACGGGCAAGGGCAGGATGTGGCGGCGATCAAACGTTTCCTCGATCAGGCGGCGTTTCAGGCCGGGACCGGCAAGACGGTCGTGCTTTTGGGCCGCTCGCGCAAGGAAACGCTTCAGGCGCTGGCGGAATGGTCGCTGGGCAACCGTGCCGCGACCGTGACGATGGTGCCGCTGTCCTATCTTTTGAGCCGCACGCCGCTGTAAATCCGTCACCTGCCTTGCCGCGCTGCGGCGGGGGCGATGCTTGACAGGCTGCGACATTTTGTCATCTCCTTGAGAAAGATCGGGCGGCAAGTCCGGCAGGAAAGAGATTTCCAGGGAGGAGACCTCAATGACAGATATGACGGCGGTGGCGGCGGCCCCGTTGCCCGATGTGGCGCGTTTGACGCTTTCGGATCTCGGTGCGGCGCTGCGCGACGGATGGCACGACTATCGGCGCGCGCCCGGTTTCGGCTGTTTCTTCGCGGGGATTTATGTGCTGATCGGGCTCGGCTTTGCGATCTTCGGCGCGGGGACGGTGCTCTGGACCTTCGCGGTCTCGCTGGCCTTCCCGATGTTCGCGCCCTTCGCCGCCGTCGGGCTTTACGAGGTGTCGCGCCGGATGGAGCGTGGCGAGCCGTTGGACTGGCGTAAGATCCTCGGCTCGGTGGCCGCCGAACGGGACCGGCAAATCCCGTGGATGGGGGCGATCATCGTGATCTATGTGCTGTTCTGGTCCTTCCTCGCCCATATGATCTTCGCGCTTTTCATGGGCCTGTCGGTGATGACCAATATCAGCTCCTCCTACGAGGTCTTCCTGACCCCCAACGGGCTGACAATGATCGCGGTCGAGTTGGGCGTTGGTGGGGTCCTGGCCTTTGTGCTGTTCTCGCTGACGGTCACCTCCCTGCCGCATCTGTTGGAACGCGAGGTCGATTTCGTCACCGCCATGCTCTGTTCGCTGCGGGTGGTGCGGGAGAACCTCTTTGTCATGCTGGTCTGGGCCGGGCTGATCGCGGGGCTGACCTTTGTCGCGATGCTGCCGCTGTTTCTCGGGCTGTTCGTGGCGCTGCCGGTCTTTGGCCATGCGACATGGCACCTGTACCGGAGGGCGCTGATCTGATCAGCGTCGCGCGGTGAGCATCAACAGGACACCGGTGCCGACGATGACCGCGCCGCCGATCAGCTCAAACGCATCCGGGCGTTCGCCAAACACCAGCGCGCCAAGGATCATCGCGAACAGCAGCCGCACATAACGAAACGGTGTCACCACGGATAGCTCCCCCATGCGCATCGCCATGGTCAAGGCGGTATAGGCGCCGACTCCGACCGCCACGGCAAGGCCAAGGGCCGCCAGATCGGTCAGCCGGGGCAGGACCCAGCCGCCGCTCCAAAGCGTCAGCGCCAGACCGGAGAGGACGAGCGCGGCGAAGCCAGTTACACCAAGCTGGGCATAGGACAAGACGGCGGGGGCGGCGCGGGTGGCGAGATCGCGCCCGGCAAAGCCGATCATGCCGAGAACGGCGAGAATGGAGAGCGGGGTGAACCCGTCAAGACCGGGGCGGATCACCAGAAGCACGCCGACAAAGCCAAGCGCGATCAAGGCCCAGCGAAGCAAAGTAACCCGCTCGTGAAACAGTGCCACACCGGCTGCCGCGACGAGCAGGGGGGTGGCCTGTAGGATGGCGGAGGTGGTGGAGAGCGCGGTGAAGGCCAGCGACAGGGTGAAGAACACACGCCCCGTGACTTCGAATGCGGCGCGGATCAACATCACGCGTTCGGCCATCACCGGATGGATCAGCCGCTCGCGCCGCCTGAGCGTGAGGACCGCGAAAACAGCCATGCCGCCCGCGCCGAAGAAGGTGAGCACCTGACCGACCGGAAGATGTGCCGCCACGGTTTTGACGGCCATGTCCTCAAGCGAAAACAGGAACATGGCGAGCACCATGAGGAGCGCGCCCTTGAGATTGCCCGCTTTCAGGGCCGCCGGATCCGTTGACAGGGACATGGGTTAAGCGTCGGTGCCTTCGGGGAAATCGTCAGCCCCCAGAATCTGCATCTCCGCATCGGGGGGCAGGGAGGTGACGACTTCGAGCACATGGTTCAGTGCCACGACGCAGTAGTGATAAAGCGGGATGCGGTCGTCCTCCCAATGCAGCCCCTGCTTGACGTGGCGCAGGAAGACGGCGGAGGGGTTTTCGCGAAACAGGGAGGCATGGCTCTCAGAGGCCTCCGGATCGCTGCTCATCTGGCTTTCGTCGGTGATCTTGAAGGACACGTATTCGTCGAATCGAAGCGTAAAACGGCGCGAGCCGGGGCGGACCTCGATGGCGGAAACCGGCCCCAGGATGTCGTCGATCACCGAACTGCCGGTCTGGGCAGGCCCCGGTTCGCCGGGAATGCCCTCGTCGAAAATCGCGGTCAGGCGACGTTCGTCGAACCGCCCCATGCGAAAATCCGAAAGATAGAGATTGGCGACTTTTTCAAGCTGGCGCAGGGCTTCGGCGGGCATGGGGACTCCGGGTTGTCTGTGCCCACGATGGCGGAGGCGCGCGGGCTGTTCAAGAGAGAATGAGAAGCCCTGCGATGAGGGTCAGGCCGAGGGTCCAAAGATCGAAAAGCCAGAGCGGATAGGCGGCGGAGAGCGGATTCAGAAACCAGAGGCTCTGCTCTCGGTTCTGCCGTTTGAGGGCGCGGCGGAGGGAGAGGCCGCCGATTGCGGCGATCATGGGGACAAGCCAGAGCAAGAAGGGCGTTTGAAACAGGCTGTGAAGAAGGATGAGCGCAAAGATCGCAACTGCCGCCGTGGAGGCCATGATCGGAAGGGGCGGTTCGTTCCGTGCCGCAAAGCGGATCGGGCGCAGGGCGACGCATTTTCCGTAAAAGGGCGGGCAGCCGAAATAGAGCTGAAGGGCGAGGATAAGATAAATGAAACTGAGAAAAACCATGACGGGGAGCGGTGGGAAGGGGGACAAGGCAAAAGAAAAGGCGGTCCGAAGACCGCCTTTCGCATTCCCGTGCCGGAAGGCTTATTCGCCTTTGGCGGCTGCGGTCGCTTTCGACACGGCAGCGGATGTCTGCGGCGCAGCGGGCGCAGCCGACGGGGCCGGTTTCGCGCCCGTGGCGAGCGGATCGTCGGCACGTTGGACGGAGCCTTCGAAATGCGCACCGCTCTCGATGGCGATGGTTTTGTGGATGATATCGCCTTCGACCTTCGCAGTGGAGGTCAGGCGGACTTTCAGACCACGCACGCGGCCCACGATACGGCCATTGACCACGACGTCATCGGCGATCACCTCGCCGCGGATCGTGGCGCTTTCGCCGACGGTCAGCAGGTGGGCGCGGATGTCGCCCTCGACCGTACCTTCGATCTGGATGTCGCCGGTGGTCTTGAGATTGCCCACGACGGTCAGGTCGGAAGACAGCACGGAGGCCGGCGGTTTCGGTTTCGCGGACGGGGCGGCGAAATCGGGCGCAGGGGTCTTCGGCAGAGGGGGCTTCGCGGCCGCCGCCTCGGGTTTCTTCGCGTCATCGCCCTGTTTCGGGCCCGGTTCGTTGATTCTGCTTTTAGAAAACATCGTTGGCAGCCTTAATATAAGTCATCGGATCGACGGCCTTGCCCTGGACACGAATTTCATAGTGAAGATGCGTGCCGGTCGAGCGGCCAGAATTTCCCATAGCACCGATTTGTTCGCCACGCGAGACCCTTTGCCCGACTTTCACGAGAATTTGGGATTGGTGGCCGTAACGGGTTTCGATGCCGAATTCGTGCTGGATCTTGACGAGACGCCCGTAGCCCGATTGCCAGCCCGCGAAGGTCACGACGCCATCGGCGGTGGCATAAAGCGGGGTGCCGTAGGCGGCGGCGAAATCCTGCCCCTCATGCATCCGGCCCCAGCGCGGTCCGAAGGGAGAGGACATGCGGAAGGCATTTTTCAGGGGCAGGGCGAAAGGGGCTTTCTGGGCGGCGATACGGTAGAGATTGAGCTGGTCCATCTTGTCGATGATCGCATTGGCGCGCATCGAATCCGGGTCGATCATGCCGCCCTTGGTGGAGAATGTGATCGGTGTCAGCGGGCCGCCCTGGCCGGAATACCCCTTTTTCACCGTGGCGATCAGGTGCGCTGGGTCCATGCCGGCGGATTTGAACATCTTGTCGAGCGGCGCGACGGAGATCGTCACGGCGTCTTCGAGCTGGGAAAAGATCCGGTCGTTCTTCTCTTCCATCAGCTTGAGATCGGTTTCCAGATTGTCGGCCATCTGGACCGCCTGGTTGGCGGCGATCACCATCTCGTCGCGCTCGGCGGCAGTGTCGGCGAGGGCTGCGGACAGCACGTCGACTGTGGCCTCGACCTCCTCGGCGCTCATGCCATTGGCCGCCGCCGTGCCGCCGTCCCGTTGGGCGATGAGCTGGGCCTTGTCGTCTTCGGCGGCGTCACGATCCTTGAGCGCCCGGCGCAGGTTGGTCTGCACCACATCGACGCCTTTTTCCAACTCGCGCACGCGTTCCTCGGAGGCGAGAAGCTGACTCTGCATGTCGGAGATCTGGGCCAGAGCGGTGTTGAACCGGGCCTGTGCGGCGGCGGCTTCTTCGGCGCGCATGTCGCGCTCGTGCGCCAGTTCCGCCACGCGGGTCTCGAACAGGACCAGATCGCGGCTCGACTGTTCGCGCAGATTGCCGGAGCCGATACTGTCCATCAGGAGGATCGCCGTGGCAATGATCATCCAGGTCGCGAAGACCGTGGACCCGGTGAGGGCCACCACTTGGGTGAGGGGCGTGATCCGGAGATACCGCGTGTCGTTGTCGGACCGCAGAAACACCCGACGCTCGGGGAATCTGCGCTCAAGCAGGTGGTTGAGCTTTCTGATCATCGTCTTGTCGTTGCCGTTCTGTTATCCCGTTCCCTCGCGCCGCTTTGCACCATGTACCCTCGGACGGGAGCGCGTCGCGCCCGGTCCAAAACCAAGGACGATCCGTCTCATGCGGAGCTTCATGTCCGTCACTCGAAAGCGGTTGACCCCTGTTAGCGAAGCGGGATCAGCGGGGCAACTTTTTTGCCCCCTCTGTGGCGGGATGCGGGGGATTCCAGCCGGAAAGCTCAGGATATGGGCGGTTTTTTGCCGATGTTATCGATAACAATTCGGCGCATCTGCGTGGGGCTGCGATGACCGCCGCAGACCCTGCGTGTCACGCCGCAACCGTCAGCTCCACGCGGGCGGCAGTTCATCGGCCAGAGGCCAGTAGAAATCCGGCGGAAGCCCCGCTTCGGCGCGCTTTTCCTCGTTGAAGGGCGGCTTTGTGCCGCCGGGAAAATAACGCCGGATCAGACCGTGGAATTCGTCTTTTGGATCAAGCCCCTGTCGGCCACAGAGAAAGTTGAACCACTTGGCGCCATAGGCGACATGGCCGACCTCCTCGGCATAGATCACCTCAAGGGCAGCGACCGTCTCCGGGTCTTTCGCATTTTGAAAGATCTTGATCATGCCGGGGGTGACGTCGAGCCCGCGGGCCTCAAGCACCATGGGCACGACTGCCAGCCGCCCCATGATGTCCTCCGCCGTGTCCTCGGCGGCGCGCCACATCCCGGCGTGGGCGGGCAGCTCGCCGTAAAACGACCCCATCGCCTCAAGCCGGTCACAGACCAGATTGAAATGCTTGCTTTCCTCGTCGGCCGATTTCACCCAATCGTCGTAAAATCCGAGCGGCATGTCGATATCGGTAAAGCGGGCGACGATATCCCAGTGTAAATCCACCGCATTCAGTTCGATATGTGCAATGGCATGCAGGATCGCCTTGCGCCCCTCCGGGCTTCCGGGCTTGCGTTTCGGCACGTCGCGCGGGTTGAGTTGCTCTGGCTTTTCGGGTCGGGCGGGTTGCATCGGCGGATGGGCCGTCCCGAGCGGGATCGGGGTGCCTGCCGCACGGCTTTCGCGCCACATCGCGGCGTAGCGATGCGACAGCGCGGTCTTTTCCCGGCCATCGGCGGTGCGCAGCACCTCCTCTGCCATGCGGGCAAGCGTGAGGCTCATGCCTTGGCGGCCTCGAGCACCTCGGTTGCGTGGCCCGCGACCTTGACCTTGTCCCAGACCTTCGCGACCTTACCGGTCTCGTCGATCAGCACGGTCGCACGCACGATGCCCCAAAAGCTCTTGCCGTACATCTGCTTTTCGGCCCAGACGCCGTAGTCTTCGCAGACCGTACCGGCCTCATCGGACAACAAAGGGATGCCGAGGGAATGCTTGGCGCAGAAATTCTCGTGTTTCTTCACGGAATCCTTGGAAATCCCGAAGACCGCGACACCGGCTGCGGCGAACTCATCCTTGAGCGCGGTGAAATCCAGCGCTTCGGTGGTGCAGCCGGGCGTGTTGTCCTTGGGGTAGAAATACAGCACCACCTTTTGGCCGCGCAGCGCCGACAGGGTGACGCTGTCGCCCCCATCGCGGGGCAGGGTGAAATCGGGGGCCATCGTACCGGCGTCGATCATGGGGTTTTCCTCTCAACAGGCATGTGTGAGTTTCACAGGGAGTTGCATTGCGCTTGGCTTTCGTTTTAGGCCGCTTTGCGACAAGATAAAACCGACAGTCGCCCCCGCAAGACGACGCGCAGGAAAATCAACGAGCCGATTTTGTCCGACGAGACCGAAAACCACGCCGCAGAGCCGCCGGGCACGCCCGAGCCGCGCAAGCGCAAACCTTTGAAGACCCATCACAAGATCGGGATCTGGACGGTTGCGCTGATGTTGGCTTTGGCGCTGTTCGCGGGGCTCGCGGTTTTGGCGTTTACGGGCCGGGTGATCACCTTTCCCGAGGTTTTGACCGTGCGGATCGAGGCGGCGATCAACCACAAGCTCGACGGGCCGCAGGTCTCCATCGGCCAGATCGACGCCGTGGTCGATCGCAATTTCGTGCCGCGGGTCACCGCTCGCAATGTCGGCATCATCGACGGCTCCGGGGCGGAGATCGGGCGGCTCAACAGTCTGCGCGCGGTGCTGTCGAAAGAGGCGTTGAAATCGGGACGGTTGCAACCGGATACCTTGCGGCTTTCGGGGGCGCAGATCACCGTGCGGCGGCGGGCCGATGGCACATTCGCGCTCGATTTCGGTGGCACGCAGGGGGTGGCCGGGTCGGGCATCGAAGTGCTGGAAGCCATCGACACCGCCTTTTCGAGGCCGCCGCTTTCCGAGATCACCCGGGTCGAGGCGCGCGAGATCACCGTGTCGCTGGAGGATGCGCATTCGGGCCGGATCTGGCAGGCGACAGATGCCGGGATCGTGTTAAAGAACACAGAACAACTGATTGATATGGCGCTCGATTTCGAACTGTTCAACGGCACGGAAGAGCTGTCGCGTATCGAGTTGGGCTTTGCCTCCGCCAAGGGGTCTCTGGCGACGACGATTTCGCTCAATATGGAGCGCGCGCCGACCCGCGATTTCGCGCTGCAAAGCCCGGCGCTGTCCTTCCTTTCGGTGGTCGATGCGCCGCTGTCGGCCTCGATGCGGGCGGAGGTCGACGCGCAGGGACAACTGTCGCAATACACCGGTTCGCTGGCGATTGCGCCGGGGCGGATCGTGGCGGGCGAGGGGGCGGAGCCGATCGCCTTCGAGGGCGCGCGCGGTTATTTCGACTACGACCCGAAGCGCGAGCGGATCGATTTCCCCGAGCTGCGGCTTGCCACCGATGCGCTGGAGATGACCGGGCGAGGGCAGGTGCTTTTGGGCGATTTCGAGAACAACTGGCCGCAGAGCTTCACCGGGCAATGGCAGTTTTCCGAACTCAAAGTGGCCCCCGAAGGGATGTTCGACGCGCCCTTGGTGTTCGATCAGGCCGTGGTCGATGTCCGGCTGAGGCTGGCGCCTTTCCGGCTCGACATCGGTCAGCTCGATCTGGGGCAGACGACGCCCGAGGGCGATCTCTGGCTGCGCGGCAAGGGGCGGGCGGAGGCCACGCCCGACGGCTGGCAGGCGGGGCTCGATCTGTCCGTCGAGGAGATGAGTCTCGCACAGCTTCTGGCGCTCTGGCCGCCCGCCGCCGTGTCCAAGACGCGGGGCTGGATGGCGGAGAATATTCAAAGCGCGACCTATCGCGATCTCGATCTGGCGCTGCGGTTCAACCCGGGGCAAAGCCAGCCGGTGCTGGCGCTCGACTGGGATTTCGAGGATCTCGACCTGCGCTTCATGAAAAGCCAGCCGCCGGTCGAGGGCGGATCGGGGCACGGGGCGATTTTCGGGCCTGCGATGGCGATCACCATGGCAGGCGGCGCGATCACCGCCCCGTCGGGCGGGGCGATCGAGGTGGCGGGCACCACCCTGCGTATCCCGGATATTTACGCCAAACCGGCGCGGATCGAGATCGGGCTTGCGACCCGCTCCAGTATCGAGGCGGGAATGGCACTGATGGCGGAACCGCCGTTCTCGGTGCTGAAAGAGGCGAGCTTCGGTCCGGATGTGGCGATGGGGCAGGCGGAACTGCACGGCCAGATCGCCTTGCCGCTGATCCAGAAGGTGATGCCGTCGGATGTGAATTACCTTTTGAACGGGCTGCTGAGCGATGTCTCTTCCGAGCAGCTCATGCCCGGGCAGGTGCTCTCCGCCGATCAGCTGCGGCTGACGGTCGATCCTTCGGGAATTTCGGTGGCGGGCGAGGCGCGCATCGGCACGGCGCAGATGGCGGGACAGTGGCGCAAGGCCTTCGGGGCGGAACATCGCGGCATCTCCGACATCACCGGGCGTGCGCGGATCAATCAGGCGCTGCTCGACACCTTCGGCATCGCATTGCCCGCGGGTATGGTGGGGGGAGAGGCCTGGGGCGATCTCTCGGTTGCGCTGCGCAAGGGAGAACCGCCGAAATTCTCGCTCAGCTCGGATCTCTCGGGTCTTCGCCTGTCCTTTGCGCCTGTGGGCTGGGGCAAACCGGCGGGCACCAAGGGGCTTTTGAGCCTCGAAGGTACGGCGGGAGCACAGCCGGAGATCACGACATTGTCGCTCAGTGGGGCCGGGCTTGAGGCCACGCAGGGACGGGTGACGCTGACTGCGGGCGGACAGTTCGACCGGCTGTCTTTCGGGCGCGTGCGTTTGGGCGGCTGGCTCGATGTGCCTTTGGCGCTGATCGGGCAGGGCAAGGGCAACCCGGTCAAGGTGGCGATCACGGGCGGGACGCTGAACCTGCCGCGGGCCACATTCGGCGGTTCCGGTGCGGGCGCGCCGTCGGGGGCAGCTGTGCCGATTGAGGTGCAACTCGACCGGCTCCGGATTGCCGAGGGGCAGGAGCTGACCGAATTTTCCGCGCGCTTGTCGGCGGCGTCCGGCGGCGTG
Source organism: Celeribacter sp. SCSIO 80788 (assembly GCF_051054295.1). Lineage (GTDB taxonomy): Bacteria > Pseudomonadota > Alphaproteobacteria > Rhodobacterales > Rhodobacteraceae > Celeribacter. The sequence continues at coordinate 401,176 of NZ_CP150482.1, forward strand.
ACAGGATCGTTCCGCGGCCAGCTCAACGGCACGGGGCCGCTCACCGGGACGGTGAGCCCGGGGCCCTACGGCCCGACGATCACCGCCACCTCAAACGACGCCGGCGCGGTGGTGCAGGCCTCGGGCCTTCTGGAACGTGCTGCGGGCGGGACGCTGAACATCGGTCTCACGGCGTTGGCGGAAAAAGGCAGTTACGACGGGCGCGTGGTGGTCGGTGACATCCGGGTGCTCTCCGCGCCCTCGCTGGCGGAATTGCTCTCGGCGGTGTCGGTTGTGGGGTTGATCGAACAAATGACGGGCGGCGGCGGGATCCTTTTCACTCATGTGCAGAGCGATTTCACCATGAAGCCCGGACGGCTGACGGTGCGGGGCGGCACAGCCGAAGGTCCGTCGCTTGGCATTTCCATGGAAGGGCTCTATGACAGCGCCGCCGGGGTGGTGGATTTGCAGGGCGTGGTGTCGCCGGTCTATTTCATCAACGCTCTGGGGCAGGTCGTATCACGCAAGGGCGAAGGATTGTTCGGCTTTACCTATACGCTCACCGGCCCTGCGAAACATCCGGCGGTCGGGGTGAACCCGCTGTCCCTTTTCACCCCGGGCGCGTTGCGGGATATTTTCCGCAAGAAACCCGCCGGCGATCAATAATGTGATCAAAACAAGCTCTGAGGCATTCCATGAAACTGTCCGATTTCGATTTCGATCTGCCCGAGGGGCTGATTGCCACGCGTCCCGCCAAGCCGCGCTCGTCCGCGCGTCTTTTGGTGGCGACGCCCACGCGGATCGTCGACGGGCATGTCACGGATTTGCTCGACTGGTTCCGCCCCGGCGATCGCTTGGTCCTCAATGACACCAAGGTGCTGCCCGCGCGGTTGACCGGCAAGCGGGGGCGCGACACGGCGCAGGGCTATCAGGAAGCGAAGATCGAGGTCACGCTTCTGGAGCCGCAATCGGTGCCAGGGCAGTGGCGGGCGCTGATCAAGCCATTGAAAAAGATCAAAGAGGGCGAGGACGTGCGGTTTTCCGACGATCTGTCCGCCACGTTGGTCGCCAAGGAAGACGGCGAGGCCGTGGTGGCGTTCAACCTCACGGGGGAGGATTTCGACCGGGCGCTGAATGCGGCAGGCTCGATGCCGCTGCCGCCCTATATCGAGGCGAAACGCAAGGCGGATCAACAGGATAAGACGGATTATCAGACGGTCTGGGCGAAGAACCTCGGTGCGGTTGCTGCCCCCACCGCCTCGCTGCATTTCGACGAACCGCTTCTGAAGGCGCTGGCCGAGAAGGGCGTCGAGTTCACCTATGTGACGCTGCATGTCGGTGCGGGGACGTTCCTGCCGGTCAAGGTGGATGACGTGTCGCAGCACAAGATGCATTCCGAATGGGGCGAGGTGTCCGAAGGCGCCGCCATCGAAATCAACACCACGAAACAGCGCGGCGGGCGGGTGATCCCGGTGGGCACCACGGCCTTGCGTCTTATCGAAAGTGCGGCCCCCGCGCCGGGTGTGATCGCGCCGTTTCTGGGCGAGACCGATATTTTCATCAAGCCGGGCTATGAGTTCCGTGTGGCCGATGCGTTGATGACCAATTTCCACTTGCCGAAATCGACGCTGATGATGCTTGTGTCGGCGATGATGGGGCGGGAGCGGATGAGGCAGGTCTATGACCATGCGGTGACCGAGGGCTATCGGTTCTTTTCCTATGGTGACGCGTCTCTGCTGTTGCCGCAGGAGCCGTGATTGGCCAACAGCCCTCCGCAGACCTTCTTAAAGCGTTAACCTTAACCTGATTAACCTTAACGCGAACAACCGCCCGATCCGGGTGCAGGGGCGGTCCTGCCGCCCCTGCACCCGGTTTCCCTCACCCGGTTTCCCCCTGTCCCGAATCCCCTTAGGCTTTCTTTATGCGTTACGTTCTTGCCAATACCTCGCCCCTGCTCCTCGGCATTCTTCTCCTGATGATCGGCAACGGGCTTCAGGGCACATTGCTCGGCGTGCGGGGCGTGGCCGAAGGGTTTTCGACGCTGGAAATCTCCATCGTCATGTCCGGCTATTTCGCGGGCTTTCTAGGCGGGTCGCAGGCCGCGCCGCTGCTGATCCGCCGGGTCGGCCATGTACGGGTGTTCGCAGCACTGGCCTCGTTCATCTCGGCGGCGCTGATCCTGTTTCCGGTGGTGACGAACCCATGGGTCTGGACCGCGCTGCGTGTCGGCCTCGGGTTCTGTTTCTCCGGCGTCTATGTGACCGCCGAAAGCTGGCTCAACAATTCCACCACCAATGAGATGCGCGGCAAGGTGCTGTCGGCCTATATGTTGGTGCAGACGCTTGGCATCATTCTCGCGCAATGGATCCTGTCGCAGGGCGATCCCTCGGGCTTTGTGCTCTTCATTATCCCCTCTGTGCTGGTGTCGATCTCCTTCGCGCCGATCCTTCTGTCGGTGACGCCCACTCCGGCTTTCGAGACCACCAAGCCGATGACCCTGCGCCAGCTGTTCAAGGCTTCGCCGCTGGGCTGTGTTGGCATGTTCCTGATGGGCGGCGTGTTTGCGTCGCAAATGGCCATGGCGGCGGTGTACGGCGGGCAGGCGGCCTTCAGCCTGTCGCAAATCTCCATGTTCGTGGCCGTGATCTACCTCGGTGCGCTGGTGTTCCAGCTGCCGATCGGCTGGCTCTCGGATCATTCCGACCGTCGCCGGGTGATCTTTGCCGCGGCGGGCGTGGGCGCGCTGGCCTGTGCTTTAGGCGCGATGTTTGCAGGCAGTTACATGCTTGCATTGGTCGCGGGCTTTGTCGCAGGCGGTATGTCGAGCCCGCTCTATTCGCTGCTGATTGCCCACACCAACGATTACCTCGCGCCCGAGGACATGGCGGCCTCCTCCGGCGGGCTGATTTTCATCAACGGGGTCGGGGCCGTGGGCGGGCCGCTCATTGCAGGGTGGCTGATGAGCGTGACAGGGCCGCGCGGCTATTGGCTGTTCCAGATCGTGCTGATGGCCGGGGTTGCGTTTTATGCGCTCTGGCGGATGTCGCGGCGCCCTGCGATTGCCGTGGAAGACAGCGCGAGCTACGTTCCCGTGATGCCCTCGACCACGCCTGTGGCCGCAGAGGTGGCGCAGGAAGTGGCCATTGAACGGGCGGAAGAAGGGGCGGGCGCGTCGGCGTCCTGATGTCCATCGGCAACATTTGGAAAAGTGACGTCGTGTCGCAGATAATGAACTTGCTTTGCCGTCGAAGCTTTGTAACGGTTTCTTAAAGACAAGCCGTCGAAAGGAGCGAGGCCGATGGCGCACACACAGACCGGAGCACAGGATACCGCAATCAGGGGGCAAGAGAAGAGCCCGGAACAGATTCTGGCCTTTTGGCTCGATGAGCTGACCCCCGCAGATTGGTATCGGGTGGATGAGGCGCTCGATCAGAAGATCCGGGACGCGTTTCTTGTGACCTGGCAAAGGGCGCAGGAGGGCGCCTATTCGCTCTGGCTGACCTATCCCTCGGGGGCCTTGGCCTATGTGATCCTGAACGATCAGATGTCACGCAACATGTTCCGTGGCACGGGGCAGGCCTTTGCCTCCGACCGGGCGGCGCTGGCGGCGGCGAAGGCGGCGCTGGACAAGGGTTGGGATCTGCGGATCGACGCACCGGCGCGGCAGTTCTTTTACCTGCCTCTGATGCACTCCGAATGCCTTACCGATCAGGAGCGCTGTGTGCGGTTGATGTTCGAACGGCTCAAGGGCGAGGATAGCAACCTTCTGCATGCCCGTGCGCATCGCGAGGTGATCCGTCTGTTCGGGCGTTTCCCCTATCGCAATGCGGCCCTGTCACGGGCCACGACGGAAAGCGAACAGGCGTTTCTTAGCCGGGGCGGCTATCCGGCGCTGTTGCGTGAGATGGGGCCTGTCGCGGCCTGACATTTGGTTTCTAAAGAGAAATTATGAAGTTATGCGTTTCCCGCTCAAGCTATGCGTTGAGCGGGATGCAGCCTTTCGTGCAAGAGGTTCAGCCGGTCGTTGCTCCGACTCCCAAGATAGTTTAGCGTCAAACTAATTTCTACCGCCTGCCGGTTTGCCGGACGTGGCGGGACGCTCTAAACTGGTTTCGGGAGGATTCCTCATGTCTGACACATCTTTCGACCTCGTGGTCATCGGCGCGGGCCCCGGCGGCTATGTGGCCGCCATTCGTGCGGCGCAGCTTGGCCTCAAGGTCGCTTGCGTGGAGCGCGAAAATCTTGGCGGGATTTGCCTGAACTGGGGCTGTATCCCGACCAAGGCGCTGTTGCGCTCGGCGGATGTGTTTCACAGCATGCACCGGGCCAATGAATTCGGCCTCTCGGTGAAGGATATTTCCTTCGATCTCGACGCCATCGTCAAGCGGTCTCGCGGCGTTGCGGCGCAGATGAACGGTGGGATCAAGGCCTTGTTCAAAAAGAACAAAGTGACCTCGATCATGGGTGAGGCCAAGCTGGCCGGCAAGGGTAAGGTCGAGGTGAAATCTGAGAAGGGCACCGAGGTTCTGAGCGCGAAAAACATCATCGTCGCGACCGGTGCGCGGGCGCGTGAGCTGCCGGGGCTGGAGGCCGACGGCGATCTGGTCTGGACCTACCGCCACGCGTTGAAACCGGTGCGGATGCCGAAGAAGCTCTTGGTCATCGGGTCGGGCGCGATTGGCATCGAATTCGCGTCTTTCTATAATACGCTGGGCGCCGACACGACGGTGGTCGAGGTGATGGATCGCGTGCTTCCCGTTGAAGACAAAGACATTTCCGCCTTCGCCAAGAAGCAGTTCGAAAAGCAGGGGATGAAGATCCTGCAAAAGGCGATGGTCAAGAAACTCGACCGCACGCCGGGCAAGGGCGTCGTTGCGCATATCGAAATGGGCGGCAAGACCGAGACGATGGAATTCGACACGGTGATTTCCGCGGTCGGCATCGTCGGCAATGTCGAGGGGCTGGGCCTTGAGGAGGCGGGTGTGAAAATCGACCGCACCCATGTCGTGACCGACGAATTCTGCCGCACCGGTGTGGACGGGTTGTTCGCTATCGGCGACATCGCGGGCGCGCCTTGGCTGGCGCATAAGGCCTCGCACGAGGGCGTCATGGTGGCCGAGCTGATCGCCGGGAAACACCCGCATCCGATCAAGCCGAATTCCATCGCGGGCTGCACCTATTGCCACCCGCAGGTGGCTTCTGTGGGGCTCACAGAAGACAAGGCGAAAGAGGCAGGTTATGAGGTCAAGATCGGCAAATTCCCGTTTATCGGCAATGGCAAAGCCGTTGCGATGGGGGAGGCCGAGGGGCTGATCAAAACGGTGTTCGACGCGAAAACGGGCGAGCTTCTGGGCGCGCATATGGTGGGCGCGGAGGTGACGGAAATGATCCAGGGCTATGTCATCGCGCGGCAACTTGAGACCACGGAAGAGGACCTGATGGAAACCGTCTTCCCGCACCCGACCATGTCGGAAATGATGCACGAAGCGGTGCTCGCGGCCTATGGCCGGGCGCTCCATATCTGAGCGATACGTGACAAGAAGGCGGCCCGAGTGGGCCGCTTTTCCGCACAGGGCAACCCATTCATGCATCAATATGTGTGATGGGTGATATTATCTGCGCCCCTCTTGTGCAGAAATGTAGGTCATGTAATCTGACGCACATGACGGATTGGGATTCTCTTCGATATATTCTCGCGGTGGCGCGTGAGGGCGGGCTTTCGGGCGCCGCCCGCATCCTTGGTGTGAACCATGCCACCGTCTCGCGACAACTCGCCAAGGCGGAGGATGCCGCAGGCGTGCGCTTCTTTACGCGGCTGGCCTCCGGGCTTCAGCCGACGGAAGCCGGGCAGGTGGCCATTGCCCATGCCGAAGAGGTCGAGGCGCGCATGGTGGCGCTCGACATGGCGCTCGCGGCCCGGGACGAGACCGAGGAAGGCGAGCTCAAGATCACCATTCCGCCCCTGATGGCGGAAGATCATTTTGCCGAAGACATCAAGGAATTCAAAGCGCTGCATCCGGGGATCGACATCCAGATTCTGGGCGCGACCGAGGTATTGAACCTGCACCGGCGCGAGGCCGATGTGGCGATCCGGGTCACGCAATCGCCCGAAGAAAGCCTCTGGGGCCGGATGGTGACGCCGCAACGTGCGGGCTGGTTCGCCTCTCCCGGATTTGTCGAGCAATATCGGGATACGATCGAGCGCCGGGATGCAGAGACGCCGCTGCCTTATATCGCGTTTTCGACCTGGGTGAATTCGGCGCCGGCGGGGCTGTTCTCCGACCTGCCGCCCGCGCGCGTGGCGCTCAAGACCGACGATATGGTCTCCGCGATGTCCTTTGCCCGGCAGGGCATGGGCATGGTGCGGACCTCGCATCTTCTGGGCTCTTCCGATCCTGCTCTGGTACGCGTGCCGGAGTTGGCCCTCTCGGACCACATCCCGATCTGGGTGCTGACCCATCCCGATTTGCGCCATGTGCCGCGCGTGACCGAGTTCATGCGGTTTATCGCGGCGCGGTTCACCGCGCGCCGGTCGCTCTACATGGGGCCGGACAAGGTGTCCGCCAACACCGCGACCCGCGCGGATGGCGCGAAGCTTGAGGGCACGCTGTCGGAAACCGTGGAATAAGACGGGGATGACCCAACAAAAAAGCGGCCACTCAAGGGCCGCTTTTGTCGTTTTGGTGACCCGTCTCAGACGTTGACGATTTCGCCGCCGCCGGAGACCCAGTTGTGCAAACCGCCGAGGTTCTGCACATCCTCATGTCCCAAAGATTTCAAAAGACGCACGCCGCCGGACGACCGCGCCCCGGAGGCACAATAGAGCACTTTCGTGGTCTTGGTGTCCTTCATCTGCGGCAGGCAGGAGGGCGATTTGGGATCGCATTTCGCCTGAAGCTCCTGCAACGGGATATGCAGCGCGCCTTTCGCGGTGCCGGACATATGCAGCTCCATACCGTCGCGCACGTCCACGAGCACGGTGGTGCCTTTGGCCATGCCCGCCTTGACCTCTTCGACGGAGATTTTCGAGCCGCCGCCAAACAATCCAAACATGTCAGCTTTCCTTCGCAGTCATTTCTTGTTGATTGCGCCTGTTCTAGACAGAGGTCAATGGGGCGTCTGTGATGAAATCACGGAAACTCGAAGCGCTGCTGTCGCAAAGCCGTGATCGGTGAAAAACCGGGCAGGGGGTACGATTGTTCTTGTTGTGTTCTCAATTTCCTGTTGGAACACCGCGCGGCCTCCACTAGATATGAGGGCAGAATCCGAGTGGGGTGTCTTCATGGCCGAGTTGAAATTCATCGAAGTGCGCGGTGCGCGCGAGCACAATCTCAAGAATGTGGATGTGGACATCCCGCGCGACGAGTTGGTGGTGATCACCGGGCTATCGGGATCGGGCAAGTCGTCTCTGGCGTTTGATACGATCTACGCGGAGGGCCAGCGGCGCTATGTCGAAAGCCTCTCGGCCTATGCGCGGCAGTTTCTCGATATGATGGGCAAGCCCGATGTGGATCACATTTCGGGCCTCAGCCCGGCGATTTCCATCGAGCAAAAGACCACCTCGAAAAACCCGCGCTCGACCGTCGGCACGGTGACGGAGATTTACGACTATTTGCGGCTTTTGTTCGCCCGCGCTGGCACGCCCTATTCGCCCGCAACCGGCCTGCCCATCGAGGCACAGCAGGTGCAGGACATGGTCGACATCACGATGCGGATGGAGGAGGGCACCCGCGGCTATCTTCTGGCCCCCATCGTGAGGGATCGCAAAGGTGAATATCGCAAGGAATTTCTGGAGCTTAGAAAGCAGGGCTTTCAGCGGGTCAAAGTTGACGGGGAATTCTACGAGTTGGATGAGCCGCCGACGCTGGACAAGAAATTCCGTCACAACATCGACGTGGTGGTGGACCGGATCGTGGTGCGCGAAGGCTTGGAGACGCGGCTGGCGGACAGCTTGCGCACAGCGCTCGATCTGGCCGACGGGATCGCCATTTTGGAGACCGCGCCGGAGCGCATCACATTCTCGGAGAATTTCGCCTGTCCGGTGTCGGGCTTTACCATCCCTGAAATCGAACCGCGTCTGTTTTCCTTCAACGCGCCCTTCGGCGCCTGTCCGCATTGCGACGGCTTGGGGGTTGAATTGTTCTTCGACGAACGCCTCGTGGTGCCCGATGCGGCGTTGAAAATTGCCGACGGGGCGATTGCGCCATGGCGCAAAGGCAAGACGCCCTATTTCCTGCAAACCATTGAAGCGCTTGCGAAACATTACGGGTTCAAACCTTCGACGCCGTGGAAAAACATCGACCCGAAGATCCAGAAGGTGTTCCTTTATGGCTCCGGCGAGGAGGAGATCAAATTCCGCTATGACGATGGCGGGCGGGTTTACGAGATCGAGCGCAGTTTTGAGGGGGTGATCCCCAATATGGAAAGGCGCTATCGCGAGACCGACAGTAACTGGGTCCGCGAGGAATTCGAACGCTATCAGAACAACCGGCCCTGCGGCCATTGCCATGGCTACCGGCTGCGCGAAGAGGCTCTGGCGGTGAAAATCGCGGGCTTGCATGTCGGGCAGGTGGTCGAGAAGTCGATCAAGGAGGCCTATGCTTGGATCGACGGGGTAATGGACACGCTTAGCCCGCAGAAACAGGAGATCGCGCGGGCCATCGTCAAGGAAATCCGCGAACGGCTTGGGTTCCTGAACAACGTCGGCCTCGAATACCTGACCATGAGCCGAAATGCCGGTACGCTTTCGGGCGGGGAGAGCCAGCGCATTCGCTTGGCCTCGCAGATCGGGTCCGGGCTTCAGGGCGTGTTGTATGTCTTGGACGAACCCTCCATCGGGTTGCACCAGCGCGACAATGACCGTCTGATCGGCACGCTCAAGAACCTGCGCGATCAGGGCAACACGGTTGTGGTGGTCGAGCATGACGAGGACATGATCCGCGAGGCCGATTACGTCTTCGATATGGGGCCGGGGGCGGGCGTTCATGGCGGGGTCGTCGTCGCCAAAGGCACGCCCGAGGAGATCGAAAAAGACCCGGCCTCGATCACCGGGCAGTATCTCGTTGGCACCCGCGAGATCGCCGTGCCGAGTGAGCGGCGCAAGGGCAATGGCAAAGTGCTCAAGGTGGTGAAGGCCACGGGCAACAACCTGAAAGACGTGACGGCAGAGTTCCCGCTTGGCAAATTCGTTGCCGTCACGGGCGTGTCGGGCGGAGGAAAATCGACGCTGACCATCGAGACGCTTTATAAGAACGCGGCGATGAAGCTGAACGGCGCGCGCGAGACGCCTGCGCCCTGTGAGACGATCAAAGGCTTTGAGCATCTCGACAAGGTGATCGACATCGACCAGCGCCCGATTGGTCGCACCCCGCGCTCGAACCCGGCCACCTATACCGGCGCCTTTACCCCGATCCGCGACTGGTTCGCGGGCCTGCCGGAGGCGAAAGCGTGCGGATATAAACCCGGTCGGTTCTCGTTCAACGTCAAAGGCGGGCGGTGCGAGGCCTGTCAGGGCGATGGCGTGATCAAGATCGAAATGCATTTCCTGCCAGACGTTTACGTCGAATGCGAGACCTGCAAGGGCAAGCGGTACAATCGCGAAACGCTGGAGGTGCAGTTCAAGGGCAAGTCGATTGCCGATGTCTTGGATATGACCGTCGAGGACGCGCAGGAGTTCTTCAAAGCCGTGCCCTCGATCCGCGAAAAGATGGATGCGCTGATGCGCGTTGGGCTTGGTTACATCAAGGTCGGGCAACAGGCGACGACGCTTTCGGGCGGCGAGGCGCAGCGCGTGAAACTGTCGAAAGAGCTGTCGAAACGCTCGACGGGGCGGACACTTTACATCCTCGACGAACCGACGACAGGGCTGCATTTCGAGGACGTGCGCAAGCTTCTCGAAGTGCTGCATGAGTTGGTGGATCAGGGCAATTCCGTTGTGGTGATCGAGCACAATCTCGACGTGATCAAGACCGCCGATCATCTGATCGACATCGGCCCCGAGGGTGGCGATGGCGGCGGGCGGATCGTCGCGACCGGCACGCCCGAAGAGGTGGCGGAGATCGAGACCTCGCACACCGGGCGCTACCTCAAGCCGCTTTTGGAGCGGGCAAAGGCACGCCATGAGTAATCAGCCGAAACTCGCGGTTCTTGCGGTCTGTCAGAAGAACGGGAAATTCCTCATGGTCGAACGCGGCAAGGCCCCCGCGCGCGGCACATGGGGGTTCCCGGGCGGGCATGTGGAATTTGGCGAAACGCTGGCCGAGGCGGCGGCGCGGGAGCTTCAGGAAGAGACCGGCGTGGTGGCGACTGCGGGTGAGGTGATTGACCACGTTGAGTTGATCGAAGCGGGTGCCTACCACTTTCTGCTCATGGCGGTGTGCTGTGACTATGTGTCAGGCGAACCCGTGGCCGCCGACGATGCAGCGGATGTGGATTGGATGAGCCTCGACGATCTTTTGACCACCACGCGGGAGCTGTCTCAGGACGTGACCCGGGTGGCTCAAAATGCGGTCAAGGCGCGGGCCGGTTCCACGCTTTGACCGCAAAAGCCAAAAGCACAATCGCGCCGACCCCGGCCAGGCCCGCAACGCCCCATTCCGTGCCCCAGTTTTTCACCACGATGGCCACGAGCGCCCATGCAACCCCCAAAGGGTAAAGCGGGGCGTCGGGGCGCAGGCGGGTTCCGACATAGGCCACGACGAGCGCGCCGATGAGGCAGAGATAGGCCCAGCCAACATCGCTAAGGATCACGCCATAGCCCGCACCGATATAGCCCAGAGAGGCGAAAGACGCCGCCGTCAGCCAGCCTGCGAACAGCGCATTGGGCGCGCGGGCGAGCCATGGATCGAGCACAGGGGCCTGCACCATCGCGATCAAGGCACAAAAGAGCATGAGAAAGATCATCACGGTCGCGATCACCGGGTTCATCGTGGCGACGGTCAGCCATGGTGTGCCAATCAACAGAGCCAGAATAAGCGGCGGGCGCATGGGGACCCAGTCGGGCGCGTCATGGCGTTTGAGGCCGATGACGGCGGAGACGATGAGCCAGATGTAGATCACGCCCCAGATCGAGAATGCGTACCCCGCCGGGCCGACGGGCGCGTCGCCTTGGGGGATCGGGAAGGCATTCGGGTCATAGCCGCGAAAGTCGGGGGCGAGCAAAGGCCCGGCGATGGCAAAGGCGAGGGCTGCGGCGAGATGTAGGAGGGCGATGAGGCGTGTTTTGGTCATGGCGCTGATATAGAACGAAAAACGGCGCCGGAAAGGGCGCCGTTTCTTTTGAGTATTTTTCGCAGCAAAGGAAACTTAAGCGAGCTGGCCGTCTGCGGTGAGCGTCAGCTTACCGTTCAGGTAGCGCGAGAGCACCTCGGGCAGGGTGACGGAGCCGTCGGCGTTCTGGCCGTTTTCCAGGACCGCGATCAGGCAGCGGCCAACCGCGAGGCCGGAGCCGTTCAGAGTATGGACGAACTCGGGCTTGCCGCCGTCCTTCGGTTTGAACCGGGCGTTCATGCGGCGCGCCTGATAATCGCCTGCGGTCGAGACCGAGGAGATTTCGCGGTATTTGTCCTGACCGGGCAGCCAGACTTCGATGTCATGGGTGCGCTTCATGCCAAAGCCCATGTCGCCGTCGCAGAGTTTCACGGTGCGATAGGGCAGGTTCAGCGCTTCGAGAATGTTCTGGGCCTGCGTGGTCATGCGGGTATGTTCGGCCTCGCTGTCGTCCGGGTGGACGATGGAGACCATTTCGACCTTCTCGAACTGGTGCTGGCGCAGCATGCCGGCGGTGTCGCGGCCCGCGGAGCCGGCTTCCGAGCGGAAACATTGGGTATGCGCCGCATAGCGCATCGGGAGATCGGCCTCGTTCACCGTCTCGCCATTGACGAGGTTGGTGAGCGTCACTTCGGCGGTCGGGATCAGCCACCAGCCATTGGTGGTTTTATAGCTGTCCTCGCCGAACTTCGGCAGCTGACCTGTGCCATACATCATCTCTTCGCGGACCATCACCGGGGTGATCGCTTCGGTCAGCCCATGTTTGTCGACATGGGTGTCGAGCATGAACTGCGCCAGCGCCCGGTGAATGCGCGCGACCGCGCCTTTGAGCACGACGAACCGCGCGCCGGAGATTTTGGCGCCCGCTTCGAAATCCATGCCTTGGACGACACCGGCCAGCTCGTAATGCTCTTTCGGGGTGAAATCGAAGGTTGCGGGCGTGCCCCAGCGGTGAATTTCGACGTTGTCGTTTTCATCCGCACCGACCGGCACGTCATCGTAAAGCACGTTCGGGAGCGCCATCAGCATCTCGGCGAGGCGCGCGTCCTCTTCCTTTGCCTCGTCGTTCAGTCGGGCGATTTCTGCCTTTTTATCGGCCACGAGGGCACGCAGGCGCTCGAACTCGGCCTCGTCGCCTTTCGCCTTGGCGGCGCCGACCTCTTTCGAGGCTTTGTTCTGCTCGGCCTTGGCCTCTTCTGCGGCGGCAATCTTGGCGCGGCGGTCTGCGTCGAGGGCCAGCAGGCCGGAAGACACCCCGGACAAGCCGCGGCGGCTCATGGCAGCGTCGAACGCTTCGGGGTTTTCGCGAATGGCCTTGATGTCATGCATCGGACTGGTCCTCGGGGTTGGTTGGTTTGGGCGCGGTTATGCAACAGGGGAAGAGAGGAGGGAAGGGGGATTTCGGGCAATCCACGTGGGGAATCCGCTTCGGCCCCTTGCTCTTGGAGCGGTTTGTGCACATCTAAGCAAAAACCGACGATGAGGGACCCATGCCAGCCAAAGCCATTCACTCCTGTATCCGCGTGCTCGACGAGGCGCGCTCGGTTGCGTTTTATGAGGCGGCGTTTGGGCTCACGGTGGCCGACAAGCTCGATTTCCCGGACTTCGCGCTGATCTATATGTCGAACCCGCTCTCGGAGTTCGAGCTTGAACTGACGATCAACAAAGGCACTGCTGAGCCTTACGATCTTGGCACTGGTTACGGGCATTTTGCCGTGTCGGTCGAGGACCTCGACGCCGAACATGCGCGGATGTCAGAGGCAGGTCTCACTCCCGGTAACATCGTCGATTTCGCTCCCGCAGGCACGCGCGTGGCGAAGTTCTTTTTCATCACCGACCCGGATGGCTACAAGATCGAAGTGATCCAGCGCGGCGGGCGGTTCAAATAAGCTTCTAACGAGCGCGTGACCTAAGGTCGGGCCCGGCTGGACAAGGCCAAATCCCGCCTATAGGGTGCGCGGCGACTTTCATGGGGTGGGAAGACCTGCCCCCACAGACACACAAGTGACACAAAGGACCAACAGATGTTCGTGACCCCCGCCTATGCGCAGGCCGCAGGTGCCGCCCCCAACCCGGTGATGTCTTTCGCGCCGCTGATCCTGATCTTCGCGATCATGTATTTCCTGATGATCCGCCCGCAGCAGAAGAAGATGAAACAGCACAAGGCGATGATCGAAGCCGTGCGCCGTGGCGACGAGGTTGTGACCGCCGGTGGTATCATGGGCAAGGTGGCGAAGGTGCGTGAAGACGGTTTCGTCGAGGTCGAGATCGCCGAGGGCGTGAAGGTGAAGGTGCAGAAAGCCACCCTCGCCAATGTGGTTTCCAAAACCGAACCCGCTGCGGACGCCTGATCTGCGCGCGTGAACATACAAGGCCCGCCACCCGCGCGGGCCTTTCCCTTTTGAAAGACGTCTCAGGACATTCCCATGTTGCAAATGCCTCTCTGGAAACGGATCGTCATCTGGGGGCTCGTGGCCCTCGGTCTTCTCGCCGCCTTGCCCAACGCGTTCTATCCGCGGGTCGAGGGGCATAACGACGCCATCGCGGCGATCGAGAAGTCCGGCGAGACTCCGGAGCGTGCCGTGGCGCGCGATGCCTGGCCGTCTTTCCTGCCCTCCTCTCTGGTGAACCTCGGCCTCGATCTTCGCGGGGGCGCGCATCTCTTGGGCGAGGTGCAGGTGGAAGAGGTCTATGCCTCGCGCATGGATGCGCTCTGGCCGGAGGTGCGTGACGCGCTGCGCGACGAGCGCGACACTGTGGGGACGATCCGCCGTCTGGATGCGCCTGCGGGCGAGCTGCGGGTGCAAATTTCGGAAGCCTCCGGTATGGAAACCGCGTTGGCAGCGGTGCGCAAACTCGGCACCTCCGTGGTTTCTCTGACCGCAGCGGGCGAAAAGGACATTGCGGTGTCTGCCGTCAATGACGTGATCACGGTTCAACTGTCTGACGCCGAAAAGGCCGCGACCGACGACCGGACGATGCAGCAGACCTTGGAAATCATTCGCCGCCGGGTCGACGAGGTCGGCACCCGCGAGCCGACGATCCAGCGTCAGGGCGAAGACCGCGTTCTCATTCAGGTGCCGGGCATCGGGTCCGCCGCCGAGCTGAAATCGCTGATCGGCACCACCGCAAAACTGACCTTCAACCCGGTTGTGGGCCGCACCACCAACCCGGATGAGGCCCCCGGCGCGCGCAATTTCATCGCGCCTTCGGTCAACGAGCCGGGCATTTACTATATTCTCGAACAGACCGCCGTGGTGTCGGGCGACGAGCTGACCGACAGCCAACCCGCCTTCGACCAGAACGGGCGGCCTTCGGTGACCTTCCGCTTCAATCCGACCGGTGCGCGCAAGTTCGGCGATTATACCGCCGCCAACGTCGGCGCTCTGTTTGCCATCGTGCTCGATAACGAAGTCATTTCCGCGCCGCGCATTCAGGATGCGATCCGCGGCGGGTCGGGCCAGATCACCGGCTCCTTCACCGTCGAGGAATCGACCGAGTTGTCGGTTCTGCTGCGCGCAGGGGCGCTTCCGGCCAAGATCAACTTCCTCGAAGAACGCACCATCGGGCCGGAGCTCGGTGCCGACAGCATCGAGGCCGGTAAGATCGCGACCATGGTCGCTTTCGCTGCCGTGCTGATCTTTATGGCGGTGGCCTATGGCCTCTTCGGCATCTTCGCCAACCTCGCGCTGATCATCAACGTCGGGCTTCTGTTTGGCTTGCTGTCCTCCATCGGCGCCACGCTGACCCTGCCGGGGATCGCGGGGATCGTGCTGACGGTCGGGATGGCGGTGGATGCCAACGTGCTGATTTTCGAACGCATCCGCGAGGAGCTGAAGAATTCGAAATCCACCGCGCGGGCGATCGAGCTTGGTTATGAAAAGGCGCTTTCGGCCATTGTCGACGCCAACATCACGACGTTCATCACCGCTGCGATCCTGTTCGTCATGGGCTCCGGTCCGGTCAAGGGCTTTGCCGTGACACTGACTTTGGGGCTGATCACCTCGGTTTTCACCGCGATCTATGTGACGCGGGCGATGGTTGTGATGTGGTACGGGCGCAAGAACCGCAAGGGCTGGACGCTTAAGGGCGTGCATCTCGTGCCCGCCGACACCGCGATCGATTTCTTCAAACGCTCCAAGATCACCTTCGGCTTGTCGACCGTGATGGTCGTGGTGGCGCTGGTGTCCTTCATTTCGCTGGGGCTCAATTTCGGCATCGACTTCAAGGGGGGCACAACGATCCGGACCCAGTCCGAATCCGCCGTGGATGTCGGCGAATATCGTGCCGCGCTCTCGACGCTGGGTCTTGGCGATGTGTCGATCACCGAGGTCTATGACCCGAATTTTGCCGAGAACCAGCATGTGTCGCAAATCCGCATCCAGGCCCAGGACGAGGTTGAGGCGATTACGCCGGAAACTGTGCAAAAGGTCGAGGATGCGTTGAAAGTGGTCGATCCGTCGATCACCTTCCCCTCCGTCGAATCCGTCGGGCCGAAGGTCTCGGGCGAGCTGATCTGGACCGCGGTCGAGGCCGTAGCTGCCGCCATGGCCGCCGTGCTGTTCTACATCTGGCTGCGGTTCGAGTGGCAATTTGCTGTGGGCGCCGTGGTGGCGCTTGTGCATGACGTGGTGATCACCATCGGGGTGTTTGCATTGTTCGGTATCCAGTTCGACCTGACGATCATCGCGGCGCTTTTGACCATCGTCGGGTATTCGCTCAACGATACGGTGGTGGTGTTCGACCGGGTGCGTGAGAACCTGCGCAAGTACAAGAAGATGGATCTTGGCAGCGTGCTCAACATGTCGATCAACGAGACCCTGTCGCGGACCGTGATGACCTCAGGCACCACGTTGATTGCGCTGATCGCGCTTTTGGCGCTGGGCGGTGACGTGATCCGGGGCTTCGTCTTCGCGATGACGCTTGGCGTCGTGGTCGGGACCTGGTCGTCGGTGTTCGTTGCCTCCAACATCCTGTTGTGGCTCGGCGTCAAACGCGACTGGGACAAGAAAGAGCCGACCCCCGGCATTCAAACCGATGGCAGCGCGGTTTGACGCGCGCGCGGGATTGAGTATTTTAAGCACAAAGGAGAGGCTCGCGCGTGTCGCGGGCCTTTTTCGCCAGAGGAGGATGCCATGCAGTTCAACGAGATGCCGTTTCAGGATGCCGTACCGGTCGATGGTTACGGGCCGAACATGTTTCGTGTCGGCGGCAAGGTCTATGAGGGGGCGGTGCTGATCTGTGGCGAACAGGTGATCCCCTGGGGCGGCTACGCCGACACCGAGGCGTTGCTGGAAATCCGTGCGAGGGTCGATTTCGTCATCGTCGGCACCGGTGCGGAGATGACCCATCTGCCGCAAGCCTTCCGCGCGCCGATGGACGCGGCGGGGGTGGGGCTTGAGCATATGGCCACGCCCACGGCGGCGCGCACCTATAATGTGCTGGCCTCTGAGGGGCGTCGCGTCGCGGTGGCATTGCTTCCGGTTTGATCCGGATCAGATCAAAATTTTAGAATCGCTTTAAAAAGGCGCCCATGAGTTTGATTTCCGTGAAAGATCTGACCGTCTCCCGGGGCGGTATGCCGGTCCTCGAAGGGCTGAATTTCACCGTGTCTCCGGGCGAGATCATGGTGCTGCGCGGACCGAACGGGGTGGGCAAGACCACGCTTTTGCGCACGCTCGCACGTCTTCAGCCGCCTTATGCGGGCACGGTGGAGGCGGCGCCCGATGCGGTGGCCTATGCGGCCCATGCGGACGGATTGAAGGCGACGTTGACTGTCTCGGAAAACCTCGCCTTCTGGGCCGGGGTTTATGGCGGGCATGACATTGCGCCTGCGTTGCGGGATTTCAATTTGGAGGCCTTGCGGGATCGCCCCGCCGGGAACCTGTCCGCCGGGCAGAAACGCCGTTTGGGGCTGGCGCGGCTCATGGTGACGGGGCGTCCGGTCTGGGTGCTGGATGAGCCGACCGTGTCCTTGGATGTGGCCTCCGTCGAGCTTTTCGCGAACGCCGTGAAAACCCATGTGGACGCGGGCGGTGCGGCGGTGATTGCGACGCATATTCATCTCGGCTTCGAGGAAACCGTGTTCGATGTGACGCCCTACAAGGCCCGCCACGATGTCATTCGCAACGATTTTGACGAGAGCTTCCTATGATCCGGCTGTTCTGGCGTGACATCACTCTGGCGTTTCGTTCGGGCGGCGGTTTCGGGCTTGGCCTCGGGTTTTTCCTGATCCTCGTGACCCTCGTGCCCTTTGGCGTCGGGCCGAATGCGGAGATGCTTTCGGCCATTGCGCCGGGCATTCTCTGGGTCGGGGCTTTGCTGGCCTGCCTCCTGTCGCTCGACCGCATTTTTGCGCTCGATTTCGAAGACGGTTCGCTCGATCTTCTGGCCACCGCGCCGATCCCTCTTGAAGGTGTCGTCGCGATGAAGGCCTTTGCCCATTGGATCACCACGGGTCTGCCCTTGGTGATCGCCGCGCCTGCGCTCGGCCTTTTGCTGCATCTCGACAGCGCCGCCTATCGCTGGCTGATCGTCACGCTTTTGATCGGCACGCCCGCGCTGTCTTTCATCGGCGCTTTCGGGGCGGCTTTGACCGTGGGGCTGAAACGCGGCGGGCTGCTTTTGAGCCTTCTGGTCCTGCCGCTCTATATTCCGACGCTGATTTTCGGCGCGGAGGTGGTGCGGCGCGGGGCCGGGGGCTTTCTCGTCGGGACGCCGCTTGCGATGCAGGCGGGGATCACGCTCGGGGCCGTGGCCTTGCTGCCCTTTGCCGCAGCGGCGGCCATTCGTGTCGCTTTAAGGTGAGTTGAGATGTGTCGCGCTTCCGCTTAGGCTGGCGCGGATCATTGGGGAGAGAGACAGCTTATGGCCATCAACTGGAATGCCTTCTGGGAATGGGCAAATCCACGGAAATTCATGTGGTGGACCGACCGTGCGCTGCCCTATTTCGCCGTGCTCGCTGCGGTGATGTTCACGACCGGGCTGGTTTGGGGCTTTTTCTTCACCCCGGATGACTATCGTCAGGGTGCGACGGTGAAGATCTTCTATCTCCATGTGCCTGCCGCGATGATGGCGATCAACATCTGGGCGATGATGCTCGTCGCCTCTCTGATCTGGATCGTGCGGCGTCACCATGTGTCGGCTTTGGCCGCGAAATCCGCCGCCGCCATTGGCATGACCATGACGCTGATCGCGCTGTTCACCGGGGCGATCTGGGGCAAGCCGATGTGGGGGACCTATTGGGAATGGGACCCTCGGCTGACCTCGTTTCTGATCCTGCTGCTGTTCTATCTCGGCTATATGGCGCTTTGGGAAGCGATCGACAATCCGGACACGGCGGCCGATCTGACCTCCGTGCTCTGCCTCGTCGGTTCGGTGTTTGCGATCCTCTCGCGCTATGCGGTTCTCTTTTGGAATCAAGGGCTTCACCAAGGGGCTTCGCTGTCGATGGACGCCGAAGAGAACGTGGCTGATGTCTATTGGTATCCGGCGCTGGTGGCGATTGCGGGGTTCATCCTTCTGTTCGTGACGCTGGTGCTTTTGCGCACCCGGACGGAGATTCGTGCGCGCCGTCTGCACGCGCTGGATATGCGGGAAAGGGCGCAGCAATGATGCCGGATCTTGGGAAATACGCGGGCGATGTCCTGATGGCCTATGGGGTGACGCTGCTGTTGTTGGCAGCGCTGATCTGGCGCTCACTGGCGCGCTCCGCGAAAATGAAACGTCTTTTGAAAGAGGCCGAGGAGCGCCGCAACCATGGCTAAGATCAACCCTCTCGTCGCTCTGCCGCTGGTGTTGTTCGGCGGTCTTGCATGGCTGTTCATGTTCGGTATGGAGCGCGACAACGCCGAGCAACTGCCAAGCTCGCAGATCGGACGCACCGCGCCCTCCATCGCCTCGGTGACACCGCTGGGCGAGCTGCCGCCGCTCACCGACGAGATGCTGCGCGACGGCAAGGTCAAGCTGGTGAATTATTGGGCCTCGTGGTGCGCACCGTGCCGGGTCGAACACCCGCAACTCGAGGTCCTGGCCGAGGAGGGCATCACGATCTATGGCATCAATTACAAGGACGAGGCAGGCAACGCCCTGAAATTCCTTGGAGAGTTGGGCAATCCCTATGCCGCCATCGCACAGGACGAACCGGGCCGCACGGCGCTGGAATGGGGCGTCTACGGTGTGCCGGAGACCTATATCATCGACGGCGAGGGCAAGATCGCCTACCGGTTCGCCGGGCCGATCACGGCGGAGATCGCGGAGAAATATATCAAGCCGGAGATCGCGAAGGCGGCGGAGTGAAACAGAGGTTTGGTGCCTTCCTCATGGTGTTCGGTGCGGTTCTGATCCCGCTGATCGCCTATGGGACATATTGGTTGATCGCCATGGGCTGCGGCATGAACACCACGGGTTGCTCGCAATCTACGGGAGACATGCTGTTGATTATGCTTATCTTCTGGCCTTTTTGGGTGCTGCTCCTCATCGCCGTGGCGGTCATCTGGATCGGTTGGCGATTGTCCCGTACACAATAGGTTGTCGCAAAGAAAAACCCGCCGAAGCTCGGCGGGTTTTGCATTTTTACCTGTATGCGGGGATCAGCTCAGTGCCTGATCCAGATCGGCGATCAGGTCGTTGGCATCCTCGATCCCGATCGAAAGCCGCAGGATGTTCGGACCGGCGCCGGCTTTGATCAGCCCTTCCGGGGAAAGCTGACGGTGGGTCGTCGAGGCCGGGTGGATGATCAGCGAGCGGGTGTCGCCGAGGTTCGCCACATGGGAGAACAGTTCGAGCTTCGACACGGTCTCGACACAGGCGTCATAGCCGCCCTTCAAGGCCACGGTGAACAACGCACCGGCGCCGCGCGGGCAGATCCGAGTCATCCGATCATAATAGGGCGAGGAGGGCAGACCGCCATAGGTCACCGCCTCGACACGCGCGTCGCCTTCGAGCCAGTTGGCGATCTCGCGCGCGTTCTGGACGTGCTTCTGCATGCGCAGCGACAGGGTTTCGATCCCCATCAACGTGTAATGCGCCGCCTGTGGGTTCAGCGTCATGCCGAGATCGCGCAGCCCCACGGCGATGCCATGGATGGTGAAGGCGAGCGGGCCGAAAGTGTCTTGGAAATCAAGACCGTGATAGGCCGGTTCCGGTTCGGAGAGCGACGGGAACTTGCCGGAGGCCGCCCAGTCGAATTTGCCGCTGTCGATGACGCAACCGCCCATCACCGTGCCGTTGCCGGTGAGGAATTTGGTCATCGAATGCACGACGAGCGTCGCGCCATGTTCGATCGGGCGGCACAGGTAAGGTGTGGCCGAGGTGTTGTCGACGATCAGCGGAATGCCTGCCGCATTGGCGATTTCGGCCAGCGCGTCGAGGTCCATGATCGCCCCCGAGGGGTTGGCGAGGCTTTCGCAGAACAGCGCCTGCGTGTTGTCGTCGATGGCATCGCGCACCGCATCGAAATCGTCGAAATCGACGAATGTTGCGGACCAGCCGAAGCGCTTGAATGTCTGGGTGAACTGGGTGAGCGTGCCGCCGTAAAGCCGGGTGGAGGCGACGATGTTCTTGCCCGGTGCCATCAGCGGGAACAGCGCCATGATCTGGGCCGCGTGACCGGTGGAACAACACACGGCACCTGCACCGCCCTCAAGTGCTGCCATGCGATTTTGCAAAGCGGAGATTGTCGGGTTGGTCAGGCGGGAATAGATGTAACCGACCTCTTCGAGGTTGAACAGACGCGCCGCGTGGTCGGCGTCTTTGAACACATAGGCGGTGGTCTGGTAAATCGGCACCTGACGCGCGCCA
The DNA here is from genome assembly GCF_051054295.1 of Celeribacter sp. SCSIO 80788. Classification (GTDB taxonomy): domain Bacteria; phylum Pseudomonadota; class Alphaproteobacteria; order Rhodobacterales; family Rhodobacteraceae; genus Celeribacter. The sequence continues at coordinate 422,224 of NZ_CP150482.1, forward strand.
GTGGCCGGGTCTGGGGCGGTGCCCGCATGCACCTGAATGGTGTCAAAGCCTTGTTTTCTTTCGGACATCTTGTCCTCCCAAATCGTAAAATCCCTGCGACATTACGCCCGGGGTGGGAGGGTTTCAACCGTCAGACTGTTCAGGAAGATTATGAGGCGGAGATGCGACGGACCGGGGCGTGCCGCAAGGCTCGCGCCTCATGTCCTGCGGCGGCTCAGCCGTTCATCATCAAGATGAAGAAGGACAGCAGCAGCAGGAGTTCTGTTGCGGGAAGGGGGATGTCGGCAAAGATCTGTTTCATGCCTCTAGCAATAGGCGGTAAAGGTTAATTGGACATCACCTGAATCGAGGTGGATCGGAAACATTCTGTTTCTTCTTTGTTCCCGGGTGCGCGCACGCAGAGGTGCGCCGCGAAAAAGGTCTGAAAAGAGGTCGACATGACACGCATCTATCACAATCCCCGCTGCTCGAAATCGCGCGAAACGCTAAATCTGATCGAGGCGGAGGGGATTACGCCCGAGGTCGTGCTTTATCTGGAGACGCCGGTGTCGCGGGAGACGCTTGCGGAACTGGTGCGCCGTTCCGGCCTGCCCGTGAGTGCGTTTCTGCGGGCGAAAGAGGCGGAGGCGAAAGAGCTCGGCATCACGGCCAAGTCCGATCCTGAGGCGATCCTCGATGCCATCGCGACACATCCGCGGCTGATGGAGCGCCCGGTGGTTGAGACCGAGAAGGGCGTTGCATTGGGACGACCGCCGGAGGCCGTCAAAGCGGTGCTGTGAGCCTTTCCTCGGCCATGATTTTCCGCCCCTCTTCGCAATAGGGGGAGATCGCGTATCGGGTTCGGAGTTCGGAAATATAGTCGCGCAGCATCGTCACACGGTGTGGACGAAAGGACCCTTCGGCCCAATCGAGGGACTGGATCGAACCGACAAGAAACTGGCGAAACGCCCCGCGCAACCGGCAATGCGCCAGCAGCATCAGCTCCTCATCGAGATAGACAATGGCCAGCGGCCATATCTCGCGCAGAGTGTCGCGGCCCTGCCGGTCGCGATAACCAAGCCTGAGCGCACGTTCCTGCCAACAGGCTTGTCGGATCAGGGAAAGATCGGCTTCGTACTGTTTTTGTGGCAAATACCGATGAACTAACCCCACGGAATGTTCGATTTGTGCTCGCTTTTCTTCGGGCAAACTGGCGGTAATTTTAGCCAGAGCATCGCGCGCCGCCTGTGAGAGCGCCGGATCGCCCCGCAAGCGCACCTCCGAGAGGCCAAGGACCAGCGCCTCGATCTCGATCTGGCTCAGACTTTGCGGCGGCAGGGCGTAATCCTCGGTCAGCGTATAGCCAAACCCCGCCTCGCCCTCGATCCGCGCGCCGGAGGCCCGAAGCGCGTCGATGTCGCGATAGAGCGTGCGCTGCGACACGCCCAGTTCGCGCGCCAGATCCCCGGCGGTCACCGGCGGGCGCAGGCTGCGCATGAGATGCATCAGGCGAAACAGACGATCCGACTTGGCCATGGGCCCCCCTTTCGCAGCCAAAGATGCCAGAGCCCTGCTGACGGTTTCTGACAGCAGGAGCCTGACATGCTCGACCCCAGTTGCATAGCCCAGAAAGGACGTCTCATGTTGACGCTGTACCACGCCCCGCAAAGCCGCAGTTCGCGGATCATCACCCTGTTGATGGCGCTCGATGCGCTCGACCGGGTCTATATTCGCCTGACAGATATTCCGCGTCAGGACGGCTCTGGCGGGCGCGACCCGAAGAATCCGCATCCCGAAGGCAAGGTGCCGCTTCTGGTCACGGAGGAGGGCGAGGTGATCCGGGAAAGCAATGCGATCCTGCTCTATCTGACTGACCTGTTCCCCTCGGGTCTTGCGCCCGAGGTCGGTGCGCCGGGGCGGGGGGGCTATCTGAGCTGGCTGTTCTGGTATGGCAATGTGTTGGAGCCGGTCTATATGCACCAGCTCGCGCAACTGTCGCATCCGGTTTTGACCGCGTCGTTTCGCGGTATGCCGGAGGCGGTCGCCTATCTGGCAGCGGGGCTGACGGGGCGCGACTTCCTTTTGGGGGATCGTTATAGCGTGGCCGATCTGCTGATTGCCTCGCCATTCTTGTGGTTCCCCGAGGCCACGCCCGACGTGCCGTTGATCCGCGATTGGGTGGCACGCTGCGGGGCGCAATCCTGCATTGCGCAGTCCGTGGCCTTCGATGCCGAGGCCGCACAGGAGATGGGGCTGATCTCCGCCTGATGGACTTTCCCGTCGACCTCTGCTTCTCTGGCCACACCCCGGCCAGAGAGACATGAGATGCAGTTCGATTTCACCACGCTTCCCGCCCGCGACCGCTATCGTTTGCTGACGAATTTCGTCGGGCCGCGGCCCATTGCGCTGGTGACAACGGTCAATCCCGACGGCTCGCATAACGCAGCCCCCATGAGTTTTTTCAACGTCATGTCTTCCGAGCCGCCGCTGTTGGTTCTTGGGATTGCTTCGAAGCCCGAGCAGGAAAAGGACACCGCCGCCAACATCCGCCGCACCGGCGAATTTGCCATTCACATGGTGGATATGGCGCTCTCCAAGATCATGCTGATCGCCGGGCTGCCGGTGCCTTCGGGCGTTGATGAGCTGGCTTTGGCGGGCGTCGAGACCGAGCCATGTGCGATGATTTCCGCACCGAAAATCAAGGGCGCGTCCTGTGTGTTTGAATGCCGCACCGAGCAGCTTCTCGATTGGCCGAACCGGGTTTTGGTGATCGGCGAGGTGGTTCAGATGCATGTGCGGCGCGACTGTCTCGATGCCGAGGGGCGCTATGTGAACCCGGCGGTCTATCAACCGATCGCGCGGCTTCATGGCGACAATTACATCGGCTCCGACGATCAATTCGTGCTCACCGCGCCGGATATGGAGACGGTTTTCAAGAGCTGAGCGGCTGGTCTCAAGGATGCGTGCGACTGGCCTCTTCCGATGCCGCGTAAACCGGCGCAGCATCTGGCTATGGACCCGATTCTACAGACAAAACTGAGCTTTGCCCCCTGGGCCGACCCGCGCACGGCGCGGTTGCCGGGGGTGATCCCGTTTGAGCTTTCCGACTGGCTCGAAGTCGATACGGCTTACGGCGGGCAAATGGCACTCCGCGATCACCTGATCCTGACGAGGCCGGAGGAGGTTGTCGCCCTCGATGAAAGTGCCCGGCCCGCCGCGCTGGAGCTGTTCGATATGTTGCTCGGGATGTTGCCGGGGCTTGGCTTTGTGCTGTCCGAGGCGGAGGTTACGCGCCCCGATGGTGTCACAGTGCCGCTTGACCGCGATCACCCGATGCAGACGATGGGGCGGCTTTTGCAATGCGACATTTGTCTGATGCAACCCGACCCGACGGGCGAAACCGATGAAAGCGTGCTCACGGGCGGGGTGCTTTGTTTCCCCTCCGGCTGGCGTCTGCCGCAGAAATTCATGAAGCCCATGCTCCGCATTCACAAACCGATTGAGGTCTACACGCCCGATCTCGCCATGCGCGTGCAAAGGATGATGAACGGCGTGCAGGTCGGGCGCGGTTTGATGCGCGGCACCGCCTCGCGCTCTGATGCGCATCTCTGCGATCCGCGATCCGAGGGCGAGCTGCGCCACGGCACGAATACGTCGAAATACATCCGCGTCGAACGCCAAAGCCTCGTGCGCCTGCCGGAGACCCGCGCGGTGGTGTTTACCATCCACACGCAGGTGGTGCTGCCCGAAGCGTTAAGCCCGGAACAGGCCGCCGCCTTGGACGAACGCCCGATCCGGCTGGCGGACTGATTACCAGTCTTCGGCAAGCGCCAAAAACTTGGCGAGGCTCTCGTCCTGCGGGAAGCGTTTCTGTGCGGCCCTGGCGGTTGCAATCGCCTCATCCGCCCGTTCAAGACCGACCAGCGCAATCGCCTTTTGCACATGCAGGCGCGCACTGGTCTTGGCATGGAACTCCAGCCCCCGCTGCGCCACCTCAAGCGCGTCCTGCGGGCGGTCCGTCATATTCAGTGCGCGGGCGTAGAAATAGGTCACGTCCTCGCTTTCACTGTCACGATCCATCGCCTCGCCGCAATCCTCAACCGCCAACGCATCCTTGCCGAGATCAAGCCGCACCACGCAGCGCGACAGATAGCCCTGCATCGTCGGCGCTTCTTTCAGAACCCGCGTGTAAAGCCATTCCGAGGTCTTGTCATAGCCAAGCTCATGCCAGGTCCAAGCCAGCATCCGCTGCGTGTTATGCGAGGGCTCAAGACGTTTCGCCTGTCGCAAGTCTTTGAGAGATTTGCCGTTCTCGCCCAGTTGCCGCCAAGCCACCCCGCGCGCGGCCAAGGCTTCCGCGCGTTCATACTCCGACAGTTTTGTCGCCAGCACTGCCGTGCAGGTGTCTACCACCTCGACCGGGCGCGTATTGGCATCAAGACTGACACAGGTCTCATAGTCTGCATAAGCCCCCTGAGCCCAAAGCATCAGCCCGCCCGCCAAAATCGTTCCAATCCGCATCCCGTTCTCCTTTTTAAGAAAAACCTAACCCGTTTCCTTTGTTGCACAAATACTCAAAACAAAAGCCCCGCGTTTCCACGGGGCTTTGTCATCGTCTCTGGCGCGCTTTGCTTACGACTTCGCCAAATTCCGCAGCACATAATGCAGCACACCGCCGTTCTCGATATATTCGATCTCCGGCTGGGTATCGATGCGGCACTTGACCTTGATCGTCTTGGTCGACCCGTCGCCATAGGTGATCGCGCAATCGAGCGTCTCAAGCGGTTTGACCGTGTCGAGGCCCAGAATGGTGATGGTTTCGTCGCCCTTGAGGCCCAGCGTTTTGCGCGTGTCGCCGCCGGTGAATTCGAACGGAACCACGCCCATGCCGACCAGGTTCGAGCGGTGGATACGCTCGAAGCTTTCCGCGATCACGGCTTTGACGCCCAAGAGTGCGGTGCCTTTCGCGGCCCAGTCGCGCGAGGAGCCCGCGCCATATTGCTCGCCGCCGAACACGACGAGCGGCGTGCCTTGGGCCTGATAGGCCATGGAGGCCTCGAAGACCGAAGTCTGTTCCCCGTCCGGGCCTTTGGTGTAGCCGCCTTCAACCCCGTCGAGCATCTCGTTCTTGATCCGGATGTTGGCGAAGGTGCCACGCATCATGATCTCGTGATTGCCGCGCCGCGAGCCGTAGGAGTTGAACTCGCGGACCGGCACGCCGTGTTCGGTGAGGAATTTGCCCGCAGGGGTGCTTTCCTTGAACGAACCGGCCGGAGAGATGTGGTCGGTGGTGACCATATCGCCGAGGATGAGCATCACTTTCGCGTTCTCGATGTTTTTGATCGAGCCTTTCTCCGCGCCCATGCCCTGGAAGTAGGGCGGGTTCTGGATATAGGTCGACTCTGGCGGCCAGTCGTAGGTCTCGCCGCCGGAAACCTTCACGCCCTGCCATTTCTCATCGCCTTTGAACACATCGGCGTATTTCCTGAGGAAGGCCTCGCGGGTTACGGTCTTGTCGACGAGTTCCGAGATTTCGGCGTTGGTCGGCCAGATGTCTTTCAGGAAGACATCGTTGCCGTCCTTGTCCTGCCCGAGCGGTTCGGAGCTGAGGTCGATGTTCATGTCGCCCGCCAAGGCATAGGCCACGACGAGCGGCGGGGAGGCGAGGTAGTTGGCGCGCACGTCGGGGCTGATACGGCCCTCGAAGTTGCGGTTGCCGGACAGAACGGAGGTGGCGATCAGATCGCCTTCCGCGATGGCCTCGGAGAACTCGGGCGCGATGGGGCCGGAGTTGCCGATACAGGTGGTGCAGCCATAACCCACAAGGTTGAAGCCGATGGCGTCGAGGTCCTCTTGCAGACCGGCGGCCTCAAGATATTCGGTCACGACCTGAGACCCCGGCGCGAGCGAGGTTTTCACCCAAGGCTTGCGGTTGAGACCAAGCGCGCGCGCTTTACGGGCCACAAGACCCGCGCCGATCATCACATAGGGGTTCGAGGTGTTGGTGCAGGAGGTGATCGAGGCGATCACCACCGAACCGTCATGCAGATCGAAATCCTTGCCTTTGACGGCTTGCGATTTGCGCACATCGACGGATTTCGTCGCAGCGGGGCCTTCGTCCAACATATCCTTGGCGGCATCCGACACGTCGATGCCACGATAATCCGCGACCACTTTCGCGAAAGACGAGGCCGCTTCGGTGAGGGCGACATAATCCTGCGGGCGTTTCGGGCCGGAGATCGCCGGAACGATGGTGCCCATGTCGAGATGCAGCGTCGAGGTGTAGATCGGGTCGTACTCCGCCCCGCGCCAGAAGCCGTTTTCCTTGGCATAGGCTTCGACCAAAGCGATACGGTCTTCGTCGCGGCCGGTCTGGCGCAGGTAGCGCAGGGTTTCGGCGTCGATCGGGAAGAAGCCACAGGTTGCGCCATATTCCGGTGCCATGTTGGCAATGGTGGCGCGTTGTGCGAGCGGCAGCTTGTCGAGACCTTCGCCGTAGAATTCGACGAATTTGCCAACGACGCCGTGTTTGCGCAGCATTTCCACGACCTTGAGCACCAAGTCCGTGCCGGTGGTGCCCTCGACCATCTCGCCGGTGAGTTTGAAGCCCACAACCTCGGGGATCAGCATGGAAATCGGCTGGCCGAGCATGGCGGCCTCCGCCTCGATCCCGCCAACGCCCCAGCCCAGAACGGCAAGCCCGTTGACCATGGTGGTGTGGCTGTCGGTGCCGACGAGTGTGTCGGGGTAGGCGACTTCGATGCCGTCCTGATCCTTGTCGGTCCAGACGGTTTGCGCTAGATATTCGACGTTCACCTGGTGACAAATCCCGGTGCCCGGCGGCACGACGCGGAAGTTCTCGAACGCGGTCTGACCCCATTTGAGGAACTGGTAGCGCTCCATGTTGCGCTCGTATTCCCGGTCGACGTTCATCTGGAAGGCGCGCGGGTTGCCGAATTCGTCGATCATCACGGAGTGGTCGATCACCAGATCGACGGGGACGAGCGGGTTGATTTTCTTGGCGTCGCCACCGAGGCCCAGAATGCCGTCGCGCATGGCGGCCAGATCGACCACGGCGGGCACGCCGGTGAAATCCTGCATCAAGACGCGGGCCGGGCGATAGGCGATCTCACGCGGGTTCTGCCCGCCTTTCTCGGCCCACTCAGAAAAGGCCTTGATGTCATCCGTGGAGACGGAAAAGCCGCCATCCTCGAAGCGCAGGATGTTCTCCAGAACGACTTTCAACGAGGCGGGGAGTTTGGAGAAATCGCCAAAGCCGGCGTCTTGCGCGGCGGGGATCGAATAATAGGCGATTTTCTGTCCGTTCACCTCAAGCTCGCGGCGGGTTTTTGCGGTATCTTGACCGACAACAACAGTCATTTGGACCTCCGGATATGTGAAACTGCGTGGCGGAACCATCGTGATTCCGCCTGCGTGGTGCTGGGGGAAACTTAGTCCTTTTGCGGGGTTTGTCCATGATGCTGAGCATTCCTGCACAAAGCGCCGTGCTCTTGTGGGGAGGGGGTGTTTTCGTGCAGAGAAGGGAGGAAAATATCGCAGAGAATATGCCTTGCCGGTGCTGAACATCTTGCAACCGGATTTCGCATGGTATACTTTTGCATACAAATTGGAGAGTCGGGTTTCGCGCCATGCTGGTGGTCCCGGCTTTCCGTCTTTTCGTCACTACCGTCTGTCACCAAATGTCAGGGATCGTCATGAGCTTGTACACCGACTACCTAACCGAGATCGAAACGCGCAAAGGCGAGGGTCTGCACCCGAAGCCCATCGACGATGGCGCGCTGGTCGCCGAGCTGATCACCCTGATCGAAGATGAGGGCAACGCGCACCGCAAAGACGCGCTGAACTTTTTCATCTACAACACCCTGCCGGGCACGACCTCGGCGGCGGGTGTAAAAGCGGCTTTCCTCAAAAAAATCATTCTGGGCGAAGTCGCCGTGGCCGAAATCACCCCGGATTTCGCGTTTGAACTGCTGTCCCACATGAAGGGCGGGCCGTCTGTTGAGGTTCTCTTGGACATCGCGCTGGGCGACGCCGCCGCTCTGGCCGCCAAAGCCGGTGACGTTCTCAAGACGCAGGTCTTCCTCTACGAAGCCGACACCGACCGCCTGAAAGCCGCCTATGAGGCGGGCAATGCCGTCGCCAAAGACATCTTGGAAAGCTACGCCAAGGCCGAATTCTTCACCAAGCTGCCGGAGGTCGACGAGGAGATCAAAGTCGTCACCTATATCGCCGCAGAAGGCGATATTTCGACCGACCTTCTGTCCCCGGGCAACCAGGCGCACTCGCGTTCTGACCGCGAGCTGCACGGCAAATGCATGATCACTCCGGCGGCGCAGGCCGAAATTCAGGCGCTGCAAAAAGCCAACCCGGACGCCCGCGTCATGCTGATCGCGGAAAAAGGTACCATGGGTGTGGGTTCGTCCCGGATGTCCGGTGTGAACAACGTCGCACTCTGGACTGGCAAACAAGCCTCCCCCTACGTGCCCTTCGTGAACATCGCGCCGGTCGTGGCCGGGACCAACGGTATTTCGCCGATCTTCCTCACCACCGTGGGCGTGACCGGCGGCATCGGGCTCGATCTCAAGAACTGGGTCAAGAAAACCGATGCAGACGGCAAACCCGTGCTCGATGAGAATGGCGATCCGATCCTCGAGCAAAAATACTCTGTCGAGACCGGCAAGGTTCTGACGATCAACTCCAAAACCAAAAAGCTCTACGATGCGGACGGCACCGAGCTGGCGGACATCGCTTCCGCCTTCACGCCGCAAAAGGTCGAGTTCATGAAAGCCGGTGGCTCCTATGCCGTCGTTTTCGGCAAGAAACTTCAGACCATCGCCGCCGAAACCCTTGGTGTCGAAGCGCCTGCCGTCTTCGCGCCCTCGAAAGAGATCACCAAAGCGGGGCAGGGCCTCACCGCCGTTGAGAAAATCTTCAACCGCAACGCTGTGGGCGTCACCGCGAAAGAGCCGCTTCTGGCCGGGTCCGACGTGCGCGTCAAAGTGAACATCGTCGGTTCTCAGGACACCACGGGTCTGATGACCAGCCAAGAGCTCGAAGCCATGGCCGCAACCGTGATTTCGCCCTCCGTCGACGGTGCCTATCAGTCCGGTTGTCACACCGCGTCTGTCTGGGACAAAAAGGCGCAGGCCAATATCCCCAAACTCATGTCCTTCATGAACAAATTCGGCCTGATCACCGCGCGTGACCCGGAGAGCCATTATCACGCCATGACCGACGTGATCCACAAGGTGCTGAACGACATCACCGTGAGCGACTGGGACATCATCGTGGGCGGCGACAGCCACACCCGGATGTCCAAAGGTGTGGCCTTCGGCGCCGACTCCGGCACCGTGGCGCTCGCACTTGCGACCGGTGAGGCCACCATGCCGATCCCCGAGTCCGTGAAAGTGACCTTCAAAGGTCAAATGAAAGACTACATGGACTTCCGCGACGTGGTGCACGCCACTCAGGCGCAGATGCTCAAACAATGCGGTGACAACGTCTTCCAGGGCCGCGTGATCGAGGTTCACATCGGCACGCTGCTCGCCGATCAGGCCTTTACCTTTACCGACTGGACCGCAGAGATGAAGGCGAAAGCCTCGATCTGTATCTCCAACGACGACACGCTGATCGGCTCGCTGGAACTGGCGAAATCCCGTATCCAGGTGATGATCGACAAGGGCATGGACAACGAGGCGAAAACGCTTCAGGGCCTGATCGACAAAGCCGACAAACGGATTGCCGAGATCAAATCCGGTGAAAAACCGGCGCTGACCCCGGACGAAGGTGCGAAATACTTCGCCGAGGTTGTCGTCGATCTCGACCTGATCGACGAGCCGATGATCGCCGACCCGGACGTGAACAACGCCGACGTGTCCAAGCGCTACACCCACGATACCATTCGTCCGGTTTCCTATTACGGTGCCGAGAAGAAGGTGGATCTGGGCTTTGTGGGCTCCTGCATGGTGCACAAGGGCGACATGAAAATCGTCGCTCAGATGCTCAAGAACCTCGAGAAAGAGACCGGCAAGGTCGAATTCAAGGCGCCGCTCGTGGTGGCCGCACCGACCTACAACATCATCGACGAGCTGAAAGCCGAAGGTGACTGGGAAGTGCTCCAGAAATACTCCGGCTTCGAGTTCGACGATCTCTTCCCGAAAGCGCAGGCGCGCACCGAGTACGAGAACACGCTCTATCTCGAACGTCCGGGCTGTAACCTCTGCATGGGCAACCAGGAGAAAGCCGAGAAGGGCGACACCGTGCTCGCGACCTCGACCCGCCTGTTCCAGGGCCGCGTCGTGGAAGACAGCGCCGAGAAGAAAGGCGAAAGCCTTCTCGCGTCGACCCCGGTCGTGGTTCTGTCCGCCATTCTGGGCCGCACGCCCACGCTCGACGAGTACAAGAAGGCGGTCGAGGGCATCGATCTGACCAAATTCGCACCGCCGCTTCAGGTGCCGAGCACGGCGAAATCCGCGCATTTCTGATCGGATAGCAGAGCGCAAAATCTATGAAGGGCGGCAGAAATGCCGCCCTTTTCCTGTCTTTTGGGACAGTTTCGCGGCTCTGTAACAGCTTCTCGCAAATCCTTGATTGGCCTCGGCGCCCATCCCGGCTTAGACCTGTAAGGCAACCGACGGAGCCTCTATGCGACAGATTCTGGCAGCCATGACCGATTTCCTCCCCCGATCCCGTGGGAGCCTTTTGGCCTTTGGCATGCTGGCATCGCTCTCCGCCATGCCCGCGCTCGCCGACCCGGACGACAATCTCGTGGTGGTGGAGCTTTTCACCTCGCAGGGATGTTCCTCCTGTCCGCCCGCCGACGAAATGATGCGCGAGTTGGCGACACGCGAGGGCATTCTGCCGCTGTCGCTGCATGTCGATTACTGGGATTACATCGGCTGGAGCGACCATTTTGCCCAGCCGCAATTCACCCTGCGGCAGAAATCCTACGCCCATGCCATCGGTAAACGCACGATCTACACGCCGCAGATCATCGTGCAGGGCGCGGATTTTCTTGTCGGCGCCAAGCCGATGCATCTCGCCGATATGGTGATGCGCCAGATGAACGTGCCGCCCGCGCCGGTCGATCTCACCGTGGTCCGCAAGGGTGAACGCCTGTCGATCACCGCCGTACCGGAGGGGCCTTTGCCGAGCGCGATGCGGCTTCAGGTCGTGCGCTTCGATCCGCATGAACGGGTGATGATCGAGCGTGGCGAAAACGCCGGGCAGGTGGTCGATTACAGCAATATCGTCACCGAATGGCGTCCGCTTGCGGAGTGGAACGGCATGGCACCGCTGGCGTTGACCGTCGATGCGCGCGGGCCGGAAAGCGTCGCCGTGATCCTTCAGGCCGCCACCCCCACGGGCCCCGGACCGATCCTCGCCGCCAGCCGTCTCGATTAAAGCCTTAACAGGGCTTAGCGATCGCCCTCGTCAGAGGTCTCCTGATCCCGAAGCCGTTCCGCCTCACGCTGGGCCGCAAGCTTTGCCTGCCTGCGCTCCTGTTTCTCAGGCTTCCAGCGGCGGTGAATCCAGAACCATTGTTCCATGTGCTGGCGGGTGATCGCCTCGAGGCTGTCGTTGAGCGCCTGCGCCATGTCTTCGGGCGCGGTATGCGGCACCGGGGCCTCGACCTGAACCCGGAAATTCAGCCCGTCCTCAAGCCGCACGCCATAGATCGGCACCAGAAGCGCGTCGTATTTCAGCGCCAGTTCCGCCGCCGACAGCGCGGTGGGTGCCGGTTGGCCGAAAAACGTCAGGAGCGCGCCCTGGTTGACATAGACATCCGAGAGAAACCCGATCATCCCACCGGATTTCAGATGTTTGAGCAATTGCGCATAGCCCCGACGTCCTCGGGGGAACAGGGGCTGGCCGATGGTGCCGATCGCCTTGACGTAATGTTCGTTGAAAAACTTGTTCTTCATCGGGTTGTAGAGCGACCCGACGTCATAGCCATGGGCGATGAGGGCGGCGCGCGGCACGTCGTAATTGCCGAAATGCCCGGTGTGCAGGATCACGGGGCGACGGTTGTCACGCGCCTCGCGCAGGATGTCCGCGCCGGGTCCCTCAAAACGGATGTCCTTCATCCGGGCGATGAATTCGGGACCGGAATAGATCTCGATCAGGGTGCGCCCGGCATTGTCCGGCACAGCGCGCATCAGGCGTTTGACCTCCGCTTCCGGCATCTCCGGCAGAACATGGTGCAGGTTGGCGCGCACCCGTGTGTTGTAGCCCGCGAGTGGCGCAAAGACATGTGCCATGAACCAGCCCATGGCACGCACGCGGCTGCGATAGGGCAGGGCGAGCGCCATGGACAAGAGACCGCGCGTGGCGAGGTTGCCAAGGTACTGGCCCAACGTGCCCTCGATCTCTCCGCGTTTGATCTTCATGGCTGCCCCATTTCCTCGGGCACGGGGTCTGCCGTGCCGCTCTTGCGTTCCCGGTGCCAGACATAGAGCCCGGCGGCCACGATCACAAGGGCACCGAGGACGGTCCAGCCGTCCGGGACCGTGCCGAAGACCAGCAGCCCCCAGCCCGACGCGGCGAGCAATCCGGCATAGGAAAACGGCGCAATTGCCGAAGCCTCGACGACAGCATAGGCGCGGATCATCATCAACTGACCGACTGTGCCGAGACAACCGATCAGGACCATGAGCATCAGGGCGGTGCTGTCCGGAGCGACCCAGCGAAACGGTACAATCAGGCTCATCACCCCGGTGCAGATCAGCCCGGAATACAAAAGTCCGGTGAGCGGGCTTTCCTTGAGGCCGATATAGCGGGTGGCCAGAGCGTAGCCCGCCAGACAGGCGGCGGTACCCAAGGGCCAGAGCGAGGTCGGGGAGAATACCGCAGCACCCGGTCGAATGACGATCAGCGCGCCGATCAGAGCCACCCCGATCCCGGCCATGCGGCGCGGTCCGACTTTTTCGCCCAGCAAAAGTGCCGCGCCGAGTGTGATCAGTACGGGGGCCAGATCGGCGACGGCGGTGGCTTCGGCCAGACCTTGTGTGCGGATGGCGCTAAAGAAACAGGCGGCGGCGCCCAGTTGCATCAGCCCGCGCGCGAGTTGCAGCCAGGGGTGTTCGGTTCTGAGCGCCCGTGTCAGCCGGGGCGCAAAGATCAGCACCAGCACCAGAAGCTGGCCACCGTAGCGCGCCCAGAGCACCTGCGAAAGATCGATCCGCTGGCCCAGAAGCTTGGCGGTCATGTCCATCGAGGAGAACACGGTGACGGACATCAGCATATAGAGGATGCCACGCGATTGCGCGGGCAGGCGGGAAAACCAGATCATCGCGCGACGCTAGGGGCGCACGGCGGGTTTGTCCATACGATCAAATCGCCGCCGAACTGTGCGGTCGGGGTGGTGCGTGGGGTCAGTCGTCCCCGGTCAGAAGGAAAATCTCCCCGGTGGCCTCGAGATCGCGGATGCCCGCAACCACGGCGTTCATTGCCTCCTCGGCATCGCTGTCCTTGACCTTGCCGAGATTGTCCATCTCTTCGCGCAGACTTTCGGCCATGCGTTTCGACATGTTGGTGAGGATGAACTCGGTGGAGGCTGCCGCCTCGCCGGTGGCGCCCGCGAGCGCTTTGATCAGCACATCCTGCTCGACACCGCGCACCACTTTGGCGACATCGCGCGGGTCGATGCGGGTGGCGATATTGGCAAAGGTGAAGATGTTCTTGCGCACTTCGTCGGCGAAATCCTTGTCGGTTTCATCGAGCCCTTCGAGCACCCCGTCGCGGGTGCTCGACGACGAGAAGTTGAGGATCGCGCCGACCCGTTCCGGCGGCTCTTCGGGAAAGGCGGCAGAGGGTTGGGCGTCGAGTTGGGCCGCGAGCGAAATGCCGATGCGCTGCACCACCTCGGGGGAAACGCCGGAGGTCAGAGAGATCGCATAGGCGACACGGCGGGCGCGCTCGCCGGGCAGCATGGACATGAGCTGAGCGGCTTTCGAGACCTTGAGTTTCGACAAGAGCACCGCACCCACCTCGACGCTTTCCTCTTGCAGGATCGGCAAAAGCCGGGGGATTTCCACGTCGGCAATGCGCTGCCACGGATCGCCCGTCAGAGAAAACCCGGCGTTCGAGCGCAGTTTCGAGGCGGTCGTGGCGGAAATCGTGCCATCGAGCACTTTCAAAGCGCCCTCCAGCCCGCCGGGGAAGGACAGGCCGATGGCTTCGATCTCTTCGAGGAATTCCTCGACGACGGAGGTCAACGTATGCTTGTCGATATAGCGCAGCTCGGTCAGTTGATGCGCCAACTCGACCTGCATTTCCTCTGGAAAACTGGCAAGCGGCAGTTTGACCTCCTGCGCGGCCAACAATTTAACGATGATCGCCGCCTTGGCCTTTTTCGACAGGCGCGCGGGCATGCGCGACACGGGCGAGGGCAGGTCAAAATCCGGTATTGCGCCAAAGTTCCCGAGATCGGGCAGGCTTCCCATGTCATTCATTTGCGGCAATCCGTCCACACGCGCCTCACTCGCGATTCAGTCTTTGGTTCAGCCCAACATCGTCGATGAGGCTTAACGGGAGGTGACTAACGGACGGAAATTTGCCGAAAATTGTGTGTTATCCGACGATCTGCTCGACGCAGGTGCCGGTTTCCTTATCCCAAGTGTAACCCTCAGCGCAGGACGCGAGCTTTTGTTCATGGGGGCAGGTGAAATCCTGCGCCGCGAGCGGGTTGGAAAGGGGCATGAGCAGGGCAAAGGCGAGAAGCGTGTATTTCAACATGAAAATCTCCCGAAAGCGTGGTGGCCTTCGGGAGATCGTATCACAGAATCGGTGATTTTCTCAGGGTTTTGCACTTGCCGCTGTGTCGGGCTTATTCGCCGAACACCCAGCCCGGCGAGTTTACTCGCCAAAAACCCGTTTGAAGATCGTGTCGACGTGTTTGGTGTGGTAGTCCATGTCGAATTTCGAATTGATCCCGTCGACGCCAAGGGCTGCGACCACGTCCTTGTCGGCCAGAAGCTGTTCGCGGAAATCGACGCGATCTTCCCAGACTTTCAAGGCGTTGCGCTGCACCATCGTATAGGCATCCTCGCGCGACACACCGGCCTGGGTGAGCGCCAGCAACACGCGCTGCGACATCACCAGACCCGGGAATTTGTTCATATTGGCCAGCATGTTGTCCGGGAAGATCAACATCTTCTCGACCACACCGGCGAGACGGTTGAGTGCGAAATCGAGGGTCACAGTGGCGTCCGGGCCGATGCCGCGCTCCACAGAAGAGTGCGAAATATCGCGTTCGTGCCAGAGCGCCACGTTTTCCATGGCGGGCACGACGGTCATGCGCACCAGACGCGCCAGACCGGTGAGGTTCTCGGTCAGGACCGGGTTCTTCTTGTGCGGCATGGCCGAGGAGCCTTTTTGGCCCATGGAGAAGAACTCCGCGCCTTCGAGCACTTCGGTGCGCTGCATGTGGCGGATTTCAATCGCAATGTTCTCGATCGAGGAGGCGATGACGCCCAAAGTGGCAAAGAACATGGCGTGACGGTCGCGCGGGATGACTTGGGTCGAGATCGGCTCCGGGCGCAGGCCCATTTTCTCGCAGACATGCTCTTCGACCGCCGGGTCGATATTGGCGAAGGTGCCGACCGCGCCGGAGATCGCGCCGGTGGCAATCTCCCATTTGGCTTTCTCAAGACGGTTCTTGTTGCGATCCATCTCGGCGTAGAATCGCGCGAAGGTCAGGCCCATGGTGGTCGGTTCAGCATGAATGCCGTGAGAGCGGCCGACGCGGACGGTGTATTTATGCTCCAGCGCGCGGGTCTTGAGCGCGGCCAGGACCTTGTCGATGCCGACCAAAAGGAGGTCGGCGGCGCGCACGAGCTGGACGTTGAGGCAGGTGTCGAGAACGTCCGACGAGGTCATCCCTTGGTGGACGAAGCGGGCCTCTTCCGAGCCGACATGTTCGGCGAGGTGGGTGAGAAAGGCGATGACGTCATGTTTGGTGACGGCCTCGATCTCGTCGATGCGGTCGACGTCGAATTCGACATCCTTGGCTTTCCAAACCGCATCCGCGTTTTCCTGCGGGATCACGCCAAGTTTCGCTTGGGCGTCGCAGGCATGGGCCTCGATCTCGTACCAGATCTTGAACTTGGTGGCGGGTTCCCAGATGTCGACCATCTCTTTGCGGGCGTAACGGGGGATCATCGGCAGGCCTTTCCTATACAGAACGCGTTGCGGGTCTCTTACGGCGAAGGGGCTTCGCGCGCAAGCCGGAGCCCGCGCAAAACACGTTGGGACCTGAGGCTTTGCGTGGTAGATTGCCGGACAGGAGAAGCCTTTCGCAACCGGCCCGCGTCGCATGCCCGTTGCCAAGTGCTTTTCGGCTTTCGGGATGGCCATCTTTTCGTGTTTGATTACGGCGACCCTCAGGTGAGGGAGATCGCAGACGGTCTCCATGCGCAGATCGCGCCTTCCGGCGTGCTGGTTTACCGTGCGCAACCTTCAGACGCCGGAATCCAACTCGAGGTGCTGGCCAACACCAATCACCCGATGGGGCGGTCGCTTGAGCGGGTTCTGATGCCGGAGCACACCATTGGGCATCTCGTGGTGGACCTCGGTCGCGAAATTGTCGTTGATGACACGCTCGTGCATCCGCTGATCAAGGATACGGGGGCGGTGTCGGTGATGGGAATCATGGCCTATATCGGCGTGCCCTGCCGGTTTCAGGGAGGGGTGTTCGGCGGGATTTCCGCTGTCGATACCCATCGCCGTCATTGGGGCCATGAAGAGGTGCAGGCCGTGCGTGACAGTGCCAGTGCGCTTGAGCGTCTCGCCAAGGAGCGGCACGGCGGGCTATAAGGCGGCATGATCACACTGAACGATTTCGCGGGCGCGTGGCGACTGTCGCGACACATTGAGGATGCATTGGCGGGCGGCACGGCCCGGCTTGAAGGCTATTGCCGGTTTACTCCGCAGGACGACGGTTTGCTCTGTACCGAGAGCGGCACGCTGATCTTGCCGGGGCGGGAAGGGGGCTTTACGGCGGAGCGGCGTTATTTCTGGCGGAGCGATCCGGATGGGATCGCGGTATTCTTCGACGACGGGCGGTTCTTTCACCGTTTCGATCCGAACGCCGCATCACCCGCAGCCGATCACGATTGCGCCCCGGATGCCTATGCCGTGCGCTATGATTTCTCCGGCTGGCCGCTCTGGTCTGCGCAATGGCGGGTCAAAGGGCCGCGCAAGGATTACGTAAGTGTCTCGCAATTCAGCCGTCGCAGGCGCAGCCCGGAGGCTGATGACAGGCCTTGTCGCGATTGATGCAACTGTTGCCGCAGGCTTTGCCCTTGTGGCACACTTTGCAGCAGGCGGCGAGGTAGGGCGTTGCCCCGTTCTGCACCTCAGGTGACAACAGGTTTTGCAAGAGATCGGGCCGGAGCTCTGACTGGTGGTCGGGCGTCGTGGATCTTGGAGCGCTGTCGGCGAAAGCTACGACAGGAGCGAGCAGGCAAAGGGCCAGGAGAAGGGGTTTCATGGCAATGGGTCCGTTAAAATGACGTCCGATCTTAACAAAGGTTAACAAAAGGTAAACGATTCACCGGACGGAAGCGCGCGCTCGCCGGTCAGATGCGGGTGATCAGCTCAAGAGACGGACATTCGGAAACCCGGACCGGGCAACTTGCGTGCACAGATCGGACCATTCGCAGCCCCGGCAGGCGGTTCGGACATCGCCTTGGGCAAAGGCGGCCCTCAGCGTCGCGAGCCTCTCGGGGCCAAGCACCAGTTTGGCGCCCGGAGAGATGCCCTGCTCCAGAACCCGGCCCACATCCCGCGCCGCCAAAGCGTCCCGCGAGATCACCGAGCTGCCATGGCAATGTTCGTGCAGGTCACAGGCAATGGGCGCGCAAATGTCGTCCGGGCCCTCCACGATTTCGACCTCCTCGCCCGCGTTTAACCGCGTAACGATCCGGTCATATCCAGCGACGAAGGCGGGTGAATAGCCCTTGCCGACATAGGTGAGCAGACAGAGGAGATGATGGGGGCGCAGGTGGATCATGGAGGGAGAAAGCCAGAGAAGCGAGCAAAAGAAAAGGGCCCCCGAGAGGGAGCCCTTTCCAAAGTCTGAAAACCGCTGCCGATTAGCAGGAGTAGTACATTTCGTACTCGACCGGGTGCGGGGTGTGTTCGAAGGCATAAACCTCTTCCCACTTGAGGTCCATGTAGCCTTCGACCTGGCTCTTGGTGAACACGTCGCCAGCAAGCAGGAAGTCCATGTCTTTTTCCAGCTCTTCGAGCGCTTCACGCAGCGAACCGCAGACGGTCGGGATCTCGGCCAGTTCTTCCGGCGGCAGATCGTAGAGGTCTTTGTCGGACGAGGGGCCCGGATCGATCTTGTTCTTGATGCCGTCGAGGCCAGCCATCAGCAGGGCCGCGAAGCACAGGTACGGGTTCGAGGACGGATCGGGGAAGCGGGCTTCCACGCGTTTCGCCTTCGGGGATTCCGACCACGGAATACGCACGCAGCCAGAGCGGTTGCGAGCGGAGTAGGCGCGCAGAACCGGAGCTTCGAAGCCCGGGATCAGACGCTTGTAGGAGTTGGTGGACGGGTTGGTGAAGGCGTTCAGAGCTTTCGCGTGCTTCAGGATGCCGCCGATGAACCACAGGGCTTCGTCGGAGAGATCGGCATATTTGTCGCCAGCGAAGAGCGGCTTGCCGTCTTTCCAGATCGACATGTTCACGTGCATGCCCGAGCCGTTGTCGCCCTTGATCGGCTTCGGCATGAAGGTGGCGGAACGGCCATAGGCCAAAGCCACGTTGTGGATCACGTATTTGTATTTTTGCAGGTTGTCGGCTTGCTCGGTGAGCGTGCCGAAGATCATGCCAAGCTCGTGCTGCGACGTTGCCACCTCGTGGTGGTGTTTGTCGACCTTCATGCCCATGTTGGCCATGGTGGTCAGCATTTCGCCACGGATGTCCTGGCCGTCGTCGGACGGGTTCACCGGGAAGTAGCCGCCTTTGTAGCCCGGACGGTGGCCGAGGTTGCCCATTTCGAATTCGGCGTCGGTGTTCCAGGCGGCGCCATCGGCGTCGATCTCATAGGCCACCTTGTTCGGGGTCACGGCGTAACGCACGTCGTCGAACAGGAAGAATTCGGCTTCCGGACCGCAGTAGAACGTGTCGCCGATGCCGGAGGATTTCAGGTAGGCTTCTGCGCGCTGCGCACAGCCGCGCGGATCGCGGTCGTAGGATTCGCCGGTGTCCGGCTCGACCACGGTGCAGTGCACGCAGAGGGTTTTCTCGGCATAGAACGGGTCGATGTACACGGACTCCGGATCGGGGATCAGTTTCATGTCGGACTGGTCGATCGACTTCCAGCCGGCGATGGAGGACCCATCGAACATGAAGCCTTCTTCGAAGAAGTCTTCGTCCACTTCGGTGTGGCGCAGCGTCACGTGCTGCAGCTTACCGCGCGGGTCGGTAAAACGGACGTCGACGTACTGGACGTCTTCGTCTTTCATGGTCTTGAGAACGTCTTGGATGCTCATAATTCGACCTTATCCCTTTGGTTGAGTTATTGCGTTTGTGGCGAAAGGCACGCGCCAGGGTCCCCTGCGTCGCGCCCGGCGCCTTCCTTAAAGCGCGTCTTCGCCAGACTCGCCAGTGCGGATACGGATCGCCTGTTCGACAGGCGAGACGAAAATCTTGCCGTCGCCGATCTTGTCGGTCTTGGCCGCGGTCACGATCGCCTCAATGGCGCCGTCGACCTGATCGTCGGAGAGGACGACCTCGATTTTCACTTTCGGCAGGAAGTCCACGACATATTCCGCGCCGCGGTACAGCTCCGTGTGGCCTTTCTGGCGCCCGAACCCTTTGACCTCGACCACGGAAAGACCTTGCACGCCGATCTCTTGCAGCGCCTCTTTCACTTCGTCGAGCTTGAAGGGCTTGATCACAGCTTCGATCTTTTTCATGGACCTTCGACTCCCTAAACTTCGTTCGCTGACTGTCAGACCATTTCTCTTATGCGGTCACAATCGACTAACCTGAGGGGGCGTAAAACGCCCACAGGATTCGCATATGCATGCACAATATTTGTGCCAAGCGAGTTTAAAAAGGGCATTTTGAAAACTTTTGAGGCAAAACATGGCAGAATTGCTGACCAGTGCACAAATGCGCGCCGTTGAGAAGGCGGCCATCGACAGCGGGGAGGTCACCGGGCTGGAGCTGATGGAGCGCGCGGGCGCGGGAGTCGTCGCGGCGGTTTTCGAGGAATGGCCGGAACTGGCGCTCTCTTCGTATAAAGCCGTTGTCCTCTGCGGCCCCGGCAACAACGGCGGCGATGGGTTCGTGATTGCGCGCCTGTTGAAGCAACGTGGCTGGGAGGTGGAGGTGTTTCTCTACGGCGATCCCGACAAGCTGCCGCCCGATGCGAAGGTGAATTATGAGCGGTGGGGGGAGTTGGGGGAGGTACTGCCTTTTACGTCTTACTCTGAGCGTAAGACTTGGGCCTGTAGCCTTGTGGTTGACGCACTGTTCGGCACTGGGCTGACGCGCGCCGCGCCCGAGCTTGGTGAACTATTCTGGAATATGGAGGACATGGTCGATTGTTTTGCCGTTGAGCCGAACCATCCCCTCGGGAGGCCGGCCATCGTGGCGGTCGACATCCCCAGTGGCCTCTGCGCGGACAGTGGTCGAGACTTCGAGATCGAGGAACATTGGTGGCGTGCTTCGGCAACAGCGCATCTCACTGTGAGTTTTCACCGCGCAAAACTCGGGCATTATCTCGGTGAAGGTCCTCAAAAGTGTGGAAAGCTTGTCGTAGTGGATATTGGCCTGTCAAAAGGCAGCCCAGCAAAGCTCGATTCTCCGGTTAAAGCCGTTGGGACTATCCATAATGCTTGGTTTGATAAAGACGGTGACTCACACAAATACATTCACGGCCACCCCCTGATCCTCTCCGGTCTCTCCGGGAAAACCGGTGCCGCGCGTCTCTCTGCCCGTGCCGCCCTCCGTGTGGGGGCGGGCCTCGTCACCCTCGGCACCCCGCATGAGGCCGTCACAGAAGTCGCCGCACAGATCACCGCCATCATGCTGACCGAAATCGATACGCCGGAAATTCTAACCCGCGTCCTGACCGACAAACGCCTCAACGCGCTCTGCATCGGTCCCGGTTTTGGCGTCGAACGGGCAGGGGAGTTCCTGCCCTATGCGCTTGCCGCCAAACGTGCCACCGTGCTCGATGCCGATGCGCTCACGGCGCTTTCGGAAAGCGAAACCGGCTTTGCCGACCTGCATGAAAACTGCGTCCTCACGCCCCACGCGGGCGAGTTCAAACGCCTCTTTCCTGACCTCGCCGCCAAACTCGCGGAGCGCCCCTCCAAAGGCCCTGCCTATAGTAAAGTGGATGCTACGCGCGAGGCCGCCAAACGCGCGGGCTGTACCGTGCTGTTCAAAGGCCCCGATACGGTGATCGCTTCGCCGAACGGGCGCTGTTCGATCAATGCCGCCGTCTACGATCGCGCCGCGCCATGGCTCGCGACCGCTGGCTCCGGCGATGTCATTGCGGGGCTGATCACCGGCCTCATGGCGCGCGGGCTTGCCCCACATCATGCTGCGGAAACCGCCGCCTGGCTCCATGTCGAAGCGGCCCGCAGCTTCGGTCCCGGCCTGATCGCTGAGGACCTGCCCGAAGAATTGCCAAAGGTCTTCCGGGCGCTGGGGCTCTGACTTTTGGTTTCCTTTGCTGCGGAAAATACTCAAAACAAAAGCCGCCTCGAAGGGGCGGCTTTTTACATCGCTCGGACTGCACAACAATCAGGCGGCGAAGGGCATTCCCGTCTCGCTCATCACCATAAGCCCGTCGGCATAGATGATTTCCTCACGCTCGAAGCTCAGCTTGAACCGCTTCGGTGCGGGGGTGTCGATGCCCAAAAGGGTCCGCATGCCCGACCGCGTGATCACCCGGTCTCCGGGTTCGAGAAACTCGACCGGCAGGATGCCATCGGCGGTCATCACCTTGGTGCCAAGGGGCAAGCCCTTGTCGTCATTGGGTAAAATGCCACGCACGCGGAGCCGTTTCGACGGATTGCGCCCGTCGTCATGCTCGTGATCGTGCCCGCTGCCTTTATAGGTCATGTCAGGGCCTCTGAATGTCTCTGCCTCATATGGTCCCGAGAATATGGTAATTTTGTGTTAACGGACAGGATTTTCTTGGCTGGCCTTTATGCGGGCGATTGGCCCTTTTCCTTATGTTGCACTTTTGCTATCAGCGCGCCAACGCGGGTGTGGCGAAATTGGTAGACGCACCAGATTTAGGTTCTGGCGCCGCAAGGCGTGGGGGTTCAAGTCCCTCCACCCGCACCATTTTTAATAGGCCTACCGCGCGGAGCGCTACTTGAGGCCAGTTTCGGTTCGAGAATTATCCTTTCTCCTGCACCATCTTGAATTGGTCTGCCGCGCGATGTGCTCCTTGGGGGCCTGGTGCGTTTCAAGAAGTCCCACCTCTTCTCCGGCGCTTTCATTTGGCTGCCTTCCCCGTCTTCGCGTGCCGTGGGCTTTCCAGCCTACGAGGGGCGTGTCCTGAAGGGCCGCAAAACTCTGTCCATGCTGTGTTTTGAATGTTTTTCGGTGATCGCGCCGAGATTCTGAGCGCTCCAAGGCACTTCCATGGGCGCGGGGCAGTTGAGGTTCTGCGCATCTCTTCCCGTCAAGGCGAACAGGGAGGGGGCTTCGGACAATTAACAGTACTTTAGAGTATTGACGGAATCGAATCCCTGTGTATGGTCTTCTCTCATAGCGGGAGGAACGCACATGACATCGCTTGATTTGCTTGACTGGCAGGGTTCCCTGCCAGCCGGAAGCCTTGTGGAAATTTTTCAAAACGGCGCAATTACGCACCCGGATCGCCTGTTTATCACGGATAAACAAATCAGGTTGACCTGGGGGGAAGCCGAGAAGGCCGTCAAAGGCTTTTCCGAAACCTACGGAGATCGCCTGCACGGCAAGGACGTTGCCATGTTCATGAGCAACGGCTCAAATTTCTTCATAACATACCTTGGAGTACTGTTTTCGGGTGCGCGCCCGGCGCTGTTGAACGCGGCGATGCCGCGGAAATCGGGCGCGATTTTGATGAACACCCTGATGCCGGAAATGGTGTTTTCGGATCATGTGCTCGAATTCAACGAACAGGCGATTGTCGTCGATCAGGCGCTGATCGCGGCGTGGATCGCAACCGACAGCGCACGGGAAAGCGCCTGCGGTCAGGGCGACGAGCCGGCCACCTACCTGTTCTCAGGCGGCACCACGGGTGTGCCGAAGCGCATTCTCTACACCCATCGCAAACTGGTCGAGGCGGGCGCGCGCATGCAATGGGGCTGGCCCCTGCGCCCCGCGGAAGTCTTCCTGCCGATCGCGCCCTACAGCCATATCTACGGCTTTCTCGCGGGCATCTGCCTGCCGCTGCAATCGGGCGGTTCCTCGATTGTGCCGGAACGGTTCCATCCCGCCGATGTGCTCGATCTGATCGAGAACGAGAAGGTGACCGTGCTGGGCGGTGGCCCGCCCGCGATCTATCAGGCGATGATGGCCGACCCGGATCTCGACAAACGCGATCTGAGCTCGCTTCGGGTCTGTCCGGGCGGCGGTGCGGCCTATCCGGTCGAGGTACATCGCCGTTGGAAAGCCCTGACCGGGCTGACGATCTTTGAGGGCTACGGCATGACCGAGGTGGCGCCGATTGCGGTGAACACCGAAGAGCTGGGACACCGCGCCGGGGCTGCTGGCAAGCCGGTGCCGGACACTGAAGTCGACATCGTCGATCTGGAAACCGGGACGCGGTCGCTGCCCCGCGGCGAGGCGGGTGAAATCCGCGTGCGCGGCCCGCATATCATGCCGGGCTATTGCAACAACCCGGAAGAAACGGAGCTCGTTCTGCGCGACGGCTGGGTGCACACCGGCGACATTGGCGTGATTGACGAAGAGGGGTTCCTGACCATCACGGATCGCAAGAAGGATGTGATCATTCACAAGGGTTTCAACGTGTTCCCGCGCGAAGTGGAGGAGGCGATCATGTCGCATCCCTCGGTTGCAGGCGTCTGCGTGGTCGGCGCACCCGATGAGCGGTCCGGAGAGATCGTCGTCGCCTATGTGACACTGCGCGATGGCTTTGAGATCGATCAGGACGGGCTTTGCGAAGAGAGCAAACAGTTCCTCGTCAAATACAAGCTGCCGGGCCGGGTAGAATTTCTCGACGCCCTGCCGCTGACGCCCGCCGGAAAAGTGGACCGCATGGCTTTGAAAGCCCGTGCTCGCGCATCGCAGGAGGCGGTGAGCGCCTGACCGGTTTCGATACCCACCTGTGTTCAAAGGGAGGAAACACAGACATGACTGCACAGATGAAACGCCGACCCGTTCTCAAGGGCATGTTGGGCGCCGTTGCCCTGACCGTGGCGGGCATGCCCGCGCTGGCTGAGGACGCTTTGGTTCTCAACTACAACCAGTGGTTCCCGAGCGGGCATTGGTCGCAGGCCGACGGGCTTTATAAATGGTTCGAGCAGATCGAAGAGGTGACCGAAGGTCGGGTGAAGGTTCAGGCCTCCGCCAAGCCCTTGGCGCCGCCGAACCGCAACTATCAGGCCGTGATCGACGGCGTGGCCGACATCGCATGGGGTCCGCATGGCTATACGCCGGGAGTGTTCCCGCTGACCGAAATGGTCGAACTGCCGTTCATCACGGAAGATGCGGGTATTTCGTCCAAGGCCTATTGGCGTCTGTGGAAGGAATATTTCGAACCGACCGGTATGCAGAGCGACGTCGTGACGCTTGCCATGCATGTCACGGCGGGCGGCAATATCTCCATGCGCAAGGCGCCGGTGACTTCGATGGCCGATCTCAAGGGCAAGAAGATGCGCGTGCCGACCCCGGTCGTGGGCCGCGTGCTCCAAGAACAGGGCGTCGTGCCGGTCTCCGGATCGCTCACCGAACTGCGTGAAATGCTGTCACGCGGGATCGTGGACGGCACGGTGATCTCCGACGAGCTGATCACCGGGTTCAAGGTCGACGAAGACGTGCATGGCGTGACCCGCGTGCCGGGCGGGATTTTCTCCAACTCCGCTTTTGTCATCATGAACAAGGGCAAATGGGACAAGATCAGCGCCGAGGATCAGGCCGCGATCATGGAAATCTCGGGCGAGGTGCTGTCTGAGACCATGGGCGGGCTGTGGCAGTCCAATGACATCGCTGCGGGCGAGATGTTCAAGGAGCGTCTGGGCGAAAACTACATGACCGCCTCCGATGCCTTCATGGCCGAGATCGCGGAAGCCTTCTCCGGGGAACTGGATGCGTGGAAAGAGACCGCGACCGGGCTCGGCATCGACGCTGAGGCGGCTGTGGCCTTTTACAACACCGAGATCGAAGGGCTGAGCCAGTAATGCACCCGCATGATCTCATGAAATATGCCCAGTGGCCCTTCCGCATTCTTGCGGAAGTGGCCCTTGTGGGGCTCGTCGTGATCACTGCGGTCGATGTCATCGGCCGGGTGGTGTTCGCGAGCCCTCTGGGCTTTGCTTACGAGTTGGTCGGGTTGCTTCTGGGCGTCTCGGTCTATGCCGGTCTTATCGGCATGAACTGGACCCGCGATCACATCCGGATCGACTTGATCGAAGGGTTTCTGAGGCGCTTCCCGCGCTTTGATCGCATCCGTGCGGGCGGGGTCTGGCTTTTGGAAGTCGTCTTTTTCACCATCGTTGCGCTCTACGTGGCCCGTCAGGCCGTCCAGATGCAGCGCTGGCATGAGACCTTCCTCTTCCTGCCGCTCGAAAAATGGCTGCCGCTCGCGGTCTACGCCGGTTTCGCCGCTTTGGCAGCGCTGAGCACGGCTCTCGCCGTCATCCCAAAACTCCAAGCCCGCAAAGAGGACCTGAAATGATCATCGGTTTGGCATTTCTCGCCCTCATGGTGCTTTTGTTCCTGCGCACACCGATTGCGGTGGCGACGGGGCTTGTCGGCCTTGTTGGGCTTGCGGCATTCCAAGGCTGGACGGCGGCGTTTTCGCAGGTCGGCATCATCGCCTCCGAAACCGTTTTGACCTATGAATTCGCGGTCATCCCACTGTTCATCGTCATGGGCGCTTTCATCGCGCATTCCGGCATCGCCGAGGAACTGTTTCGCGCCTGTTACGCCCTCGTCGGGCATCTGCGCGGGGGGTTGGCGCTGTCGACCATCGTGGCGTGCGGCGGGTTTGGCGCGGTGTCCGGTTCGTCTCTGGCGACGGCGGCCACCATGTCGCGCATCGCCTATCCGCAGATGAAGCGCTACGGCTACAACACGCCCTTGGCGACCGGCTCCATCGCGGCGGGCGGTACGCTCGGCATCCTGATCCCGCCCTCCATCGCACTGGTGTTCTATGGCATCATGACCGAAACCGACATCGGCGCGCTGTTTATGGCGGGCATTGTGCCGGGCATCATGGGGATGTTCCTTTATGCAGGTGCTGTGTTCTGGACCGTGCTGCGCGATCCCAAAGCCGGACCTGCGGGCGAAAAGCCGACCTGGTCCGAACGCGTCAAGGCGCTGACCGGCGTGTGGTCTGTGATCTTACTCTTTGGCATTGTCATGGGCGGCATCTACGGCGGGTTGTTTTCGCCTACGGAAAGTGCCGGGATCGGCGCGTTTGGCGCTCTTTTGATCGCCGCTCTGCGCGGGCGGCTGACGTTCCAGATGCTCAAGACCTCGCTCGCGGACGGCATCTCCACCACCGTGTCCCTGATGATGATCCTGATCGGCAGCTTCCTGTTCGCCAATCTCGTCAACGTCGCCCGTGTGCCGCAGGCGCTTGTGGGAACGATCGAGGCCATGGCCGTGCCGCCGCTTCTGGTGATCTTCCTGATCATCCTGATCTATGTGGTGCTGGGCTGTGTGCTGGAAAGCATCTCCATGATGCTTTTGACCGTGCCGGTGTTCTTTCCGCTCATCGTGTCCTTGGGGTTCGATCCGATCTGGTTCGGTGTGCTTGTGGTGGTCGTCGTCGAGATCAGCCTGATCACGCCGCCCATCGGCCTCAATGTTTTCATTCTCAACGCGGTGCTGCGCGATGTGCAGCTCACCGACATCTTTCGTGGCGTGGTGCCGTTCATCGTGGCGGATGTGGCGCGGGTTCTGCTCGTCGTCTTCGTCCCCGCGATCTCGCTCACGCTGCCGTATTTGCTGAAATAGGAGGGCAATATGCTCGATACAGACGTACAAACGCTTACGCTGACAGCCGCCGATCACAAGACCAACCTGTATCGTGCAGGCGAGGGCAAGCCGGTTGCGCTGCTGCACGGCTCCGGGGCCGGGGTGTCGGCATGGGCCAACTGGCGCAAGGTCATCGCGCCGCTGTCTGAAAGCTTCGACATCATCGCGCCCGACATCGCGGGCTTTGGGGCGACCGAGCTCAAGGCTGACACGCAGTACAACATCATGCTCTGGGTCGAGCATTTCGTCGGCATTCTCGATGCGCTGGAGATCGAGAAAATCTCCGTCGTCGGCAATTCCTTCGGTGGCGCTCTGGGTCTCATGACCGCGATCAACCACCCGGACCGGATCGACCGGCTGGTGCTTTTGGGCACGCCTTGCGGGCATTTCCCGATCACCGAGGGTCTGCGCGCGCAGGGCGAGTTCGATGGCACCATGCCGTCGATGCGCCGTGCTATCAGCTATTTTCCCTATGATGAGACCATCATCACCGAGGACCTGATCGAAGCCCGCTTTGAAGCCGCGACCCGTGACGGCGCGCTCGAAGCTTTCCGCAAGCTCATGCCTCCGCCGACCGGCGACAATCCGATCGTGCGCGGCATTCCCGAAAAGCTTCTGCGCAAGGTCACGCATAAAACCCTGATCCTGCACGGTCGTGAGGACCGCGTGGTGCCGTATGAGCGCGCGCTCGACATGCACCAATGGGTCGAAAACTCCGACCTGCATTCCTTTGGCAAATGCGGTCACTGGGTCCAGATCGAACGTGAGGCCGAATTTCTGAAACTGGTCAAAGACTTCCTGGGAGGTGACGCATGAGCCGCAACACGCTTGAAAAGGTCCTTTACGATCTCTCCACCTCGGGCGCGAATAAAAAGAAATTCGCCGAAGACCCGGAGAAGTATCTGAGCCGCTATCAACTGGCCGAAGACGAGCACGCGCTGATCCTGAATTACAAGGTGCGCGAGCTGGCCGATCTGGGCGTGAACACCATGCTGACCTGGGGCTTCTGGCTTCAGGCCGGGAAATCGAACCGCGATTATCTTAAAATCATGAAACGCGAGGAGGCGTAATTATGGCGACCATCGTCGGGGGCTTTGTCGCCCCGCATAACCCTGTCATGTATTTCAACCCCGAAGGTGCCTCGAAAGAGCAATCCGACGCCTGCTATGCCGCCTATGCCGCCATGGCCGACCGCATCAAGGAGCTTGAGGCCGACGCCGCGATCGTGATTGGGTGTGACCACTACATACTCTTCGGTACTGAATGCCTGCCGCCCTATGTGATCTCCACCGGCGAGATCGAAGGTCCGGTGGATCAGCTTCCGGGTCTCAAACGCAAGCCGCTGCCCTCGCATGGCCCGCTCGGCGCACATATCGCCAAGGTGGGCAGCGAGACCGGCTTTGACTGGACCGTGGGGCGCGCGCTCAACGTCGATCACTCGGTCGCCGTGCCGAACCACCTGATGCTGGAACCGACCGGCAAGAACATCCCCATCGTCGCGGTCATGCTGGCCTGCGGTGTGGACCCGTACCTGCCGATGAAACGCGCCTGGGATCTGGGTGAACACATCGCCGATGCGGTGGCGAGCTATCCGGGCAATGAGCGTGTGGTGGTGATCGGCTCCGGCGGCATTTCGCATCACGTGGGCGACGAGCGCATGGGCGAGGTGAACCCGGAATTCGACAAAAAGGTGCTCGACATCGTCACCCGTGGCGACAAGGACGCCATGCTGGCGCTGACCGACGAAGAAATCCTGCACGATGGCGGCAACGGCGCGATGGAAATCCGCACCTATGCCTGCGCGATGGCCGCCACCCGCGCCGCGGGCGGTCGCGTGATCGGCTATGAGCCGGTCGCAGGCTGGGTCACGGGCATGGGCTTTGCCGAACTGGAGGTCGCGGCATGATCGAACTTTGCGACAGCTCTGCCATCGGCGAAGGCGAAATTCTTCGCGTCGATGTGGCCGATTTCCCGGCCATCGCCATCGCACGTCATGAAGGCCAGCTCTACGTCTTCCCCGACCGCTGCCCGCATGCCGACGAGAGCCTCGCCGAAGGCTGGCTCGAAGACGGCCGTGTGGTCTGCGGTGTGCATTTCGCCGAATTCGAACTGGACACCGGCAAGGTGCACAACCCGCCCGTCGGCTGCCCCAATCTCTCTTTCTTCAAATGCGAAGACCGCGACGGCAAGGTTTTCGCCACCCTCACAGGAGGACCCGAACATGTGTAACGATGGATGCAGCGGCGGCAAATCCGGTCGCCCGAACATGGCCCCGGTCTATCCCAAGGCCGGCAGCTACCCGAATTACGCCAAGCTTGTGGATCGCGAACGCGCTCAGGTGGACCGCAGCGTTTTTGTGGACGAAGGCGTCTATCAGGCCGAGCTGCAACAGATCTTTGCGCGGTCGTGGCTGTTCCTGGCACATGAGAGCCAGATTCCCAATCCGGGCGATTTCATCCGCACTTCAATGGGCGAAGATGACGTCATCGTCGTGCGCCAGCGCGACAAGACGGTCAAAGCCTTTCTCAACTCCTGCCCGCACCGGGGCAACCGGGTCTGCATGGTCGATGCGGGCACCAAGGCACGCGGGTTTATCTGCAATTACCACGGCTGGTCTTTCGGCATCGACGGCGGCCTGCGCGGCACCGATGGCAAGGTCTATGAGAAGGACGAAAACTTCGAAAAGGCCCAGATCGGCCTCACGCCTGTGGCCCAAGTCGATAGCTACAAGGGCCTGATTTTCGGCACCTTCGATCCGAACGCGCCCTCGCTTCTGGATTTCTTCGGGCCGTTCACCTTCTACCTCGACATCATGCTCGACAATGACGAGGGCGGCACCGAATTCATCGGCGGCGCGATCAAGTCGGAGATCGACTGCAACTGGAAATTCCCGGCGGAGAACTTTGTCGGCGACATCCTCCATGCCTTCTGGACGCACCAGTCGGGCGCGCAAGCGATCCTTGGCGGCGGTGTCGATCTCGGCAAGCGCTACGAGGAACTGGCGTTTCAGGCGTCTGTCTATGGCCACGGCATTGAGACCAATCTCGACAAGGTCGGCAACACCCGCACGCTGGGGTATCCGGAGCTGGTCGATTACGTTTACGATCTGTCCGAGACCGCGAAAGACCGTCTGGGTGAGCTTCGTTCGCGTGCCATCGGGGCGATTTCGTCCTGTACCGTGTTCCCGAACTTCTCTTTCCTGCCGGGGCAGAACACCTTCCGCGTCTGGCACCCGCGCGGGCCGGGCAAGATCGAGCTGGTCGTCTGGACGCTGGTGAACAAGAACGCCCCCGATCACATCAAGGAAATGTACCGCAAGGGCGTGATGATGACCTTCTCGCCGGGCGGTGTGTTCGAGATGGATGATGGCGAAAACTGGGAATATTCCACCCGCGTCAATCAGGGCTTTGTCACCAAACAGCAGCCGCTGCACTACGCGCTCGGCATGGAAAGCGCTGATCTCGAACGCGACCTGCCGGGGCATATCCACAAAGGCTCGATGAACGACGCCAACCAACGCCTGTTCTACACGCGGTGGGCGGAATTCATGGAATATGACAACTGGACCGATCTGCAAAACGGCGAAACCGCGCCGCCGCAGAAAGCGGACAAGGCGGCGGAGTGACGTTGATGCTCGATTTTCTCGATATTTCCAAACCCTTCGCCGATCTCGACAGCCCCGTCGATCTGGAAACCGAACGTGCGATCACCCGCTGGCTCCATGCCGAGGTCCGTTTCCTCGATGCCGAGCGCTATCAGGAATGGCTCGAACGTTTCATCGATCCGGACATTCATTACTGGATGCCGGACATGGAGACGCGCCGTCGCGACGATCCGCGCGGCATGTTCGCCTATGGCGAGGCGGCCTATTTCGACGACTCTTGGAAGGAACTCGAAATCCGGGTGAAACGCTATAACGAGCCCTCCGCCTGGGCCGACAACCCGCAGACCCGGCATTTGCACCAGATTTCCAACATCGAGGTGAACGCCACCGAGGATCCGACGCTCTTTGCCGTGCATTCCGCCTTCACTAACGTGCGCAACCGCAACGAGGCGGATCAGGACATCGTCCATGGCCGTCGCGAAGACGTGCTGCGTGCGGTCGATGGCGGCTATCGCCTGCTGCGCCGTCGGGTGTTCATCGTGCAGAACGTGCTTCTGTCGAAAAACCTGAACACGTTCTTCTGATGGCGGGGCGTCTCGAAGGATATTCCGCACTGGTCACCGGCGGCGGCAAAGGCATTGGCCGCGCCGTCGTCGACCGGTTCATCGCGGAAGGGGCGCGCTGTGTCGTGCTCGTGCGCTCGGACAGTGACGCCGACGATCTGGTGGCGATGCATGGCGACAAAGCCGCCTGCGTCACCGGCGACGTGCGCAACTGGGACGACAATGTCGCGGCCGTGGAGATGGCCGTGACCCAATTCGGCAAGCTCGACGTGCTGGTGCCCAACGCCGGCGTCTACGATTTCTCCGACCCGTTCGAGAGCATCGAAGGCGCCGACATCGAGGACCGTTATCGTCAGCTCTTCGACGTGAACGTGCTGGGCTACCTTCTGGGCACCCGCGCGGCGGTCGATGCGCTGCGCGAAAGCCATGGCAGCATCGTCTACACGCTGTCGTCCTCGTCCTTTTTCGCGGGTGGCGGCGGGGCGCTCTACGTCAGCTCGAAACATGCGCTCGTGGGGACTGTGAAACAGCTTGCCTATGAGTTGGCTCCCGAAATTCGTGTGAACGCGGTGGCGCCGGGCGGCACGCGCACGGGGCTTGGCGGCCTGCCGGGAGACACCCGCGCGCTCGCCGATCTCGACGGTTTCGAAGACATGGTGGCGCGCAATGTGCCGCTCGGGTTTCTCTCGGAACCCGAAGATCACGCCAGCCTCTATGTGACACTCGCCTCGCGCGAAGAGAGCCGGTTTGTCACCTCCGAAATCATCCGCTCCGACGGTGGCATCGAGGTGCGCGGACGGCGCAGGAGGAAAACCACATGACAGCACGTCAACAGATCGAGGCCCTGAAGGCGCGGCTGCGTCTTCCGGTGATTTCCGCGCCGATGTTTCTGGTCTCCGGCCCCGACATGGTGATCGCCGCAGCGCGCGCGGGCATCATGGGGGCATTCCCCGGCCCGAACGGGCGCAGCATAGACGACCTGCGCGTGTGGTTCGAAACCATTCATGCGGCCTTGGGGGCGGAGAAACTTCCCTTTGCCTTCAACATGATCACCCACACAAGCTATGGCCGGTTCGAGGACGAGCTTGCGCTTGTGGAAGAGTTCAGGCCCGAGATCGTGATCACAGCTCTGGGTGGCCCGCATCGCGTCACCGAGGTGGTGCATGGCTATGGCGGGTTGGTCTTTGCGGACGTCAACAGCCCGACCTACGCTCGTAAGGCGATCGAGAAAGGCGCGGACGGGCTGGTGCTCGTTTGTGCAGGTGCAGGCGGTCATACCGGCACCTACGCGCTGGCGCCGTTCCTCGATGAGGTGCGCCAGTTCTTTGACGGTCCCATCGCGGTCGGCGGCGGAATTTCCACGGGCGAAGGCGTGCTGGCGGTCGAGATGCTCGGCGCGGATTTCGCCTATGTCGGCACCCGGTTTCTGGGGGCCTCCGAGAGCCTGATCGGCGACGGTTACCGCCAGATGGTGATCGATAGCGGGATCGAGGATTTGATCGCGTCCAAAGCCATCACCGGCGCTTTGGGCAACTGGATGAAGGCCTCTGTGGCTGCCGCCGGGCTCGATCTCGATGACATGAAAGCCGAGGCGAAGATCGACTTTTCCGGGGATATGCATTCGGGTGCGAAAGCGTGGAAAACCGTCTGGAGCGCGGGGCAAGGCGTGGGCCAGATCCACAAGATCGCTCCCATGGCCGAGATCGTCGATGAACTGGCCAAAGGCTACCAAGCGGCGGGCGAAAGCCTTGCCACACGTTTCGCCAAAACAAAGGAACTGGCATGAGTTTGCAACAGATTGCAGAGGCTTTGCGCGCCGCAGAGGCCAGCGCCACGCCGATCCCCGCCATCCGGGACCGGGTGATGACGGGCGAAGACGCCTACGCCATTCAGGAGATCAACACCGAAGCGCGGCTTGCCGCTGGTGGGCGTCTTGTGGGCCGCAAAATCGGGCTCACGAACCCGGCTGTGCAGGCGCAGCTCGGCGTCGATCAGCCGGATTACGGCATGTTGTTCGCCGATATGGATCTGGCCCATGGCGCAGTTCTGCCCTGGTCCGAAGGTGCGCAGTGGAAGGCGGAGGCCGAGCTGGCCTTCGTGATCGGGCGCGATCTCTCAATGCCCGATTGCACCATGGCCGAGGCGATACGGGCGGTGGAATATGTGGTCCCGTCGTTCGAGATCGTCGGCTCGCGGATCGCGAACTGGGACATCAAATTCGTCGATACCGTAGCGGATAACGCGTCGTCGGCGTTTTTCACACTCGGCCCGTCGGCGCGCAAATTGACCGACGCCGATCTGCTTAACTGCCGCATGGAAATGCGCTCCGGCGATGAAGTCGTATCGGAAGGCGTGGGCCGTGCCTGTCTCGGATCGCCGTTGAACGCATTGTTGTGGCTGGCGCGCACCATGGCCAAGGCCGGTCGGCCTCTGGGCGAGGGCGACGTGGTTCTGTCGGGCGCTTTGGGTCCGATGGTTGCGGCCACCCCCGGCGCACGCTTGACCGCAGAGATCGAAGGATTTGGCGAAACCGCCATAGGATTTGGAGAATAATCAATGGAAAAGATCAAATGCGCCATCATCGGCTCGGGCAACATCGGCTCGGACCTGATGATCAAGATCATGCGCACCTCTGACGTCTTGGCGATGGGGGCCATGGTCGGCATCGACGCAAGCTCCGACGGTCTCGCCCGCGCCAAGCGTCTGGGCGTTGCGACCACGCATGAGGGGCTTGAGGGCCTGCGCGCCCTGCCGGAATACGACGATATTCGTATCGTGTTCGACGCGACCTCCGCAGGCGCCCACAAACGCCATTCCGAGGTTCTGATCGCCGACGGCAAACAGGTGATCGATCTGACGCCCGCCGCCATCGGCCCGTTTACGGTGCCCTCCGTCAACATCGACGCGCATCTGGCCGAAATGAACGTCAACATGGTGACCTGCGGCGGGCAGGCGACGATCCCGATGGTCGCCGCCGTCAACCGTGTCTCGAAAGTGCATTACGGCGAGATTGTCGCCTCGATCTCCTCGAAATCCGCAGGCCCCGGCACGCGGGCCAATATCGACGAGTTCACCGAAACCACCGCGCACGCCATCGAGGCCGTTGGCGGGGCAACCCGTGGCAAGGCGATCATCATCCTCAATCCGGCAGAACCGCCGATGATCATGCGCGACACGGTCTATTGCCTCTGCGACACGGCGGACGAGGACGCGATCCGTGCCTCGATCCGCGAGATGGAGAAAGAGGTGCAAAGCTATGTGCCGGGCTATCGGCTCAAACAAGAGGTGCAGATCGAGCATGTCGGCAACAACGCGCCGCTGCACATCCCCGAGATGGGCGGCGATTTCACCGGGCTGAAGGTCACGGTGTTTTTGGAAGTCGAAGGGGCGGCGCATTACCTGCCGGCCTATGCGGGCAATCTCGATATCATGACGTCCGCCGCTCTGCGCACCGCCGAACGCCTCGCCATCAAACGCAATTGGGTCAAGGAGGCCGCGTGACATGACCAAGATTTACATTCAGGATGTGACGCTCCGCGACGGCATGCATGCCGTGCGCCACCAATACGATCTGGGCCATGTGCGCGCGATTGCGCAGGCGCTGGACGAGGCGGGCGTGGATGCCATCGAGGTCGCCCATGGCGACGGCATCACCGGCTCGACCTTCAACTACGGGTTCGGCAAATGCACCGATGAGGCCTGGATTTCCGAGGCTGCGAAAGTGGTCAAACACGCCAAGCTCACGACGCTTCTGCTGCCCGGCATCGGCACCATCGAGGATCTGAAACGCGTTCGCGATCTGGGCGTGCAATCCGTGCGGGTCGCAACCCATTGTACCGAGGCTGACGTGGCTGCGCAGCACATCCGGGCGGCAAAAGAGATGGGCATGGATGTCTCGGGTTTCCTGATGATGTCCCATATGAACTCGCCCGAAAAGCTCGCCGAACAGGCGAAGATGATGGAAAGCTATGGCGCGGATTGCGTCTATTGCACCGATTCCGGCGGACGTCTGACGATGAAGGACGTCTCTGCACGGATCGAGGCATATAAGGCGGCTTTGAACCCCGACACCGAGATCGGCGCGCATATGCACGAAAACCTGTCTCTGTCGGTTGCCAACTCCGTGGTCGCCGTCGAGCATGGTGCCTACCGGGTCGATGCCTCGCTTGCGGGCATGGGGGCGGGTGCGGGCAACACGCCGCTGGAGGCTTTCGTGGCCGTCGCCGATCTCTATGGCTGGAGCCATGGCTGCGATCTGTTCAAACTTCAGGACGCCGCCGAAGACCTCGTACGCCCGATGCAGGACCGTCCGGTTCGAGTCGACCGGGAGACCATGACGCTGGGCTATGCCGGGGTCTATTCGAGCTTCCTGCGCCATGCCGAACGCGCCGCCGATATGTACGGGCTCGACACCCGTGCGATCCTCGTCGAGCTTGGCAAACGCAAGATGGTGGGCGGTCAGGAAGACATGATCGTCGATGTCGCCCTCGACATGATCAAAGCGAAAGAGACGGCGTAATGTCGGACCTAAGCCTGATCCTTCGGCAGACCCGCAGTCATCGCGAGCGCCTTCTCAAGGAACTCTTCCTGACTCATCGGGTCGAGGGAGCTGTGCAGGATGGAATCCCCCATGATCAGGCAATAAGCGAGGTAGGCGCGTTTGCGCGCCTCCTCGGGCGCATAGCCCATGTCGCGAAACAGTTTCGAAATGTAGTCGAAACGAATCTCGTCGACCTCGGCCACCGCCTTACGCGGAATCTCCACCCGTCGCGCCCAGTCCCGGATCGAGGTCTCGATCTGGGCGAAGGCGGGCGAGTTCTTGCGCCGGGGCAGGGAGAACAGGCTGGTGAGACGGGCACGCGGATCGTCGCCCGCGATGGAGATCGAGCGGATGACGTTCAGCGTCATCTTCTTGCGCCAGTGGCTCAGCATCGCGCCGAGCAACTCGCTACGGGTCTTGAAATGCCAGTAAAAACTGCCTTTCGTGACCCCGAGCCTGTCGCAGAGCGTGTCGATCTTGATGCCGCGGACATTCTCGTTGACCAGAATTTGAAGCGCCTCCTGGACCCAATCCTGCTCGTTCAGCGGACTGCCCTTGTGGCGGCCCGTCGGGCGGCGTTTCGTCTGGGTTTTGGCACTTTGAGACACTGATCTCTCCTTTCACTTGAACAATACCTTAGAGCACTGAATGGCCGATATGAAGAGGGACAAATCCATGGAAACCGTTGTGATCGTCGGTGCCGGGCAGGCGGGGGCGGCTTTGGCCGTGTCCCTGCGCGAATTTGGTTTTGCGGGGGCAATCGAGATCCTCGGCAACGAGGCCCATCCGCCCTATGAACGCCCCGAGCTGTCGAAGGGGTATGTGACCGAAACCGTGGGATTCGATGCGCTGGTGGCGCTCGATCCCGAGAAAGCCAAAGAGCTCGACATTTCACTCAGGCTGTCCTGCGATGTGCTTGAGATCGACCGGGTGGGCAGCCGTGTGCGTACGGCGGCGGGCTGGATCGGTTATGACCATCTCATCCTCGCCACCGGCGGTCAGGCGCGTCGCCTGCCTCTGCCGGAGGCGCTGGCGCAGAAGGCCTTTGCCATCCGTACGCGCGACGATGCCGATGCGATCCGGGCGCGTCTGACGGACGCCGCCTCTGTGGTGGTGATCGGCGGTGGCTGGCTTGGCACCGAGGCGGCGGTGACGGCGCGGTCTTTCGGTGCAAAGGTCGATCTGATCGAAACCGCGCCGCGGCTTTGTGCCCGTGTGGCTCCGGTCTGGTTGTCGGAACGGCTCGCGGAGATCCAGACGGAGGCGGGGGTCACTCTGCATCTCGGTGAGGTGCCGAGCTTCGGGGAAGACGGCAGCATCCAGATCGGTGAGACCCGGTTGATGCCCGATCTGGTGATCGAAGCCATCGGTATGACGGCGCATGACCGTCTGGCCCGTGAGGCCGGGCTTGAATGCGCCGATGGGATCGTTGTGGACGCGCAGAACCAGACCGGCGATCCTAAGATTTACGCCATCGGCGATTGCGCACGCGGTGCCGACGGCATGCGGCGCGAGAGCTGGCAATATGCCAACCAGTCGGCCCAGAATGTGGCGGCTCAGCTCACGGCACAGCCGCGCCAGAAACCCGAACCGCGCTGGTTCTGGAGTGTGCAGGGCAAATCGCGGGTGCAGATGCTTGGGGACTGTCCCGAAGGCGCGACCCAGTTCCTGCGCCGTGCGGGGAAGGGGGAGAGCTGTCTGTTCCTGTCGGGGGCGACCCTTGTCGGCTGCATCGCCATCGACAATCCCCGCGACATTGCCGAGGCGCGCAAGGTCATGAGCTCGCGGCAGGCGCTCGATCTCGACCTGATCAGCGATCCGAAAATCCCGCTGTCGAAAGCGCTGGTCGATGCGCGGGAGGTTCTGGCGAATTATCAGACCTGAGGCGTGGGCCGCCTCGGCACGGGCTTACAGCCGGGCAAAGCGGTAGGGCGAGGGGTCGACACAGGGCACCTCCCCGGTCGCCAGCTCCGCTGCAAGCCGCCCAGCGGCGGGGCCCGTGCCGAAGCCATGTCCCGACATGCCGGTGGCAATCGTGAGGCCCGGAACAGTGGCGAGCCGATCTATGACCGGATTGTTGTCCGGCGTGATGTCCATGGTTCCGGCCCAGCTTTCCGCGATCTCGGCCTGCTCGAAAGCGGGCCAGGCCTTGCGGATATTGTTCAAAGCCTCAGCGTTGATCTTGTCACTGGCAGGCGGGTCCATCACACGGGCGCGCTCGAAAGGCGAGACGGAGCTGCTTTTCCAGCGGCGGGGCAATTTCAGGTCGTCGATCAGCGGCTTTCCCAGAATGGGTCGGATCATGCCCGCCGTGTGTTTCAGTGTGGACAGATATTTCATTCCGATCAGCGCGTGATCCAATACGAAGGGCGACCCAAGTGCGGCGCGGTGCGTGATGACATAGCCGCCGCTCTCATGTCTGCGAAAGGAGAAATCCGGGCCACCGACGGCGATCTCGCCCGCCCCCTCTATGGGCGTGGTACGAAACGCGTAGCAAATGAGCGGCAGGACGGGCAGGGCGATCCCCATGTTGCCCAAGAAACGCCGCGACCACAGACCGCCCGCCAGAATGACCTGATCGCAGGCGATCTCGCCGCGCTCTGTGATCACGCTGCTGACGCACCCGGCTTTGGTCTCGATTGTGCGCACGGCGCAATTCTCGACGATGGTGACGCCCTTGCCCTGCGCCGCCTTGGCAATCGCGGAGCTGGCCCGTGTCGGCTCGGCATAACCGTCAGACGGTGTATAGACCCCACCTTTCCACGTCGCCGTGCCGCCCGGTACCATGCGGTCGATCTCGGAGGAACTGAGCAAACGGCTGTCGAGGTCGAGCCCCTGCACGCTCTCATGCCAGCCCCGGTACATCTCCATCTCCTTGTCGGAGCCCGCGACGAACATGATGCCGTTTTGCCGATAGCCGACATCCTGCCCCGTGCGTTGCGGCATCTCGGCCCAAAGTCTATCCGCCTGTTGCGCCAAGGGAATGTCGGCGGCAGCGCGGGAGGTTTTCCGCACCCATCCGAGATTGCGCGAGGACTGCTCCGCCGCGATGTGCCCCTTTTCCAGCACCACCGCCGGAATGCCGCGTTCGGCCAGTGTCAGGGCCGCAGACAGCCCGACGATACCACCGCCGATGATGGCCACGGCCGTCTGTTTCGGCAGGGTGTCTGAGGTGGTGATGGGGGTGATCTTGGGGGCCATATCTGGGGTCCTTAGGCGGTCAGAGCGTGAGGGTGATGCGGGTCTGATCGGCGGCACCCGCGCCTTTATAGGCGGTGACTTCAATCTCGACCTTGTACTGGGCAGAACCCAGAGGCGGATTCGTCACGGTGGTCGTCGGATCGACGCCGCGGAATTTTTCGCCGAAAAGCCCCATCACGGCGGGGGTATCCGCCGGGTCCTGAATGAAGACACGGGTAGAAATGACATCGACCAGGCTCGCGTCCACTGCGTTCAACGCGCGGGTGATATTGGCAAAGACCTGTTCGGTTTGTTCGAGAACACCCTCGGGGATTTCCTTGGTCTCCGGGTTGCGTCCGGCGGTGTTCGACACGAAAATCCAGTTGTCGACCATGACGATGCGGGAATAGCTGCTGATCTCTTCGAGTTTCGTGCCGGTTTTGACTTTGGTGATTTGGGTCATGTGTGATCCTGAAAAAGGGCGGAGGACGAAGGGCGTGTCCTCCGCAAGGAAAAGCTCAGCGCAGGACGGGTTCGTCCCAAAGATTGAGTTTCGTGCCGATGCCTTGCGCAAGCGCGTTGCGATAAATCACCGTGCCCCAGGCCACGTCCTCGACCGGCATGCCCCCGACGGAGAGGATGATGATTTCGTCTTCGCTTTGCCGCCCCGGGGTCGCGCCCGCGCAAATGTCGCCGAGGTCTTCGAGAGTGTCTTTGTCCATCGTGCCCTCATGGATCATGTCGAGGAATTTCACTCCGATCACCGGCACATGAACATGGGCGGGCTTCGGCAGTTCCTCGAACCACGCCTCGTAAAGCCCGATGTTGTCGCAGACCTTGCGCACGTCCGGGGCCTGCATCCCCTCGTCGATGTCGCAGGAGGCGGGCATCGCGAGGAAGGCGCCGGGTTTGACCCAGTCGCGTTTGACCATCGGATATTTCGACACATCGCCGGTCTCGCCCGAAGCGCAATAGGTCACGATGTCGGACCCGCGCACCAGGGTTTCGAGGTCGCTGACGATCTCGATCGTGGCAATCTGCGGATAGGTCTCTTTCACCCAGTCGACAAAGCGGTCGATGGACCCCTGACTGCGGCCCAGAAGTTTCAGCGTGTCGAGTTTGGGGCAGGTCGCCATGAAGGCGGCGAGCGAGGTTTTGCCCATGACGCCGGGGCCTTGCACCGCAACCACCTTGCTGTCCTTGTGCGCCAGATGACGCGCGCCGACGCCGGGCACCGCCCCGGTGCGATAGGCGGACAGGAGGTTTGCGGACATATAGGCCAGAGGCGCGGCCGTGTCGGCATCGTTGAGCGTGAACATCAGGATCGAACGCGGCAAACCCTTGTCCCGATTGGCAATGTTCGAACCGTACCATTTGACGCCCGCGGTGCAATATTGACCGCCCAGATAGGCCGGCATCGCCATGAAGCGACGGTCTGCCGTCGGTTTCGGCATGGTCGGAAAAGGCGAGTTTTCCGGGAACATCACCATCGCGCCGTGGCTGTCATTGTTCGCCCCGGCCATCCGATAATCGCCGGAATGCAACAGTTTGAACATGTCTTCCATCGTGTCGACGCAGGCCGCCATATCGGTCACACCGGCTTTGATCATGTCTTGTTCGTTGAGGTAGATGAAATCGATTTTGGGCAAGTCGGTCATCGTCGGTCCTTTTCGCAATGCGGTCTTTCCTCTGAGTAACGGAGGAAAGCGCCCGAAAGCCCATTGCAGGACGTGCCATTTTTCCGATACTTTGCGCCATATCGGCGCGCGTTGCGTTGCCTTTGCGCGCAATTTCCGGGCAGATGCCCCCGGCAGTCCCGCCAGCAACCGAGCTGAGCCCGACCTGAACCCGGCCTAAAACCGATACCCCTTGCCGGAGCGCACTTCACGTGGCGTAAGCTTGGACCAGCGCTTGTGCGCGCGCCAAAAGGCGGTGCCATCGGCATAGCCAAGAGCTGCGGCAACCTCGCCCACAGGGATGTCGCCATCCGACAAAAGCGTGGTCGCCCGGTCTCGGCGGATGTCGTCCACGAGATCGCGCAGGCTGGTGCCTTCCTCCGACAATTTGCGCTGCAAATTGCGCGGCGACAGACCCAAAGTTTCGGCCACGCGCTCGACGGAAATCGGGCGCAGACCGAGAGAAGAGGTGACGATCGCGCGCACGGCATCGGTCAAAGTGCTCTCATGCGGGGTGGCTTCGATGAGGTCGCCGATATGCCGCTCCAGCATGCTGACGAGGGCGGTGTCTTCGACGCGGTACAGCTCCATCAGCGGCGCGCGCTCCATCACCAGCCGGTTCGTGGCCTGACCGTAAAGGATCGGACATCGAAAAAATTGCCGCAAAAACATATCGCTATCGGGTTGCGCATGTTCGAAATGCACCTGCTGCGGCGACCAGCGGCGCAGGAAATTGTCGCGGATCACCTGCACGGTCGAGACCAGCGAAAACTCCGCGTCCTGACGGCGGGGCCAGATGCGGGCGTCTTCGATCTGATAGGACATGACCATGTCTTCACCATTGAGAAGAAAGGTCATTTCCGTGCCGCTTTGCAGGGCGGCGGCGGATTTTGCAATCCGATCAATCCCGACATGGATCGAACGCGACAAAGACAAAAGAATGCCCATCGGTCCGAGATCGCCTGCCCGGATGTCCATCCCGATATGCGCCCCGATATGCGGATCGCCCGACAGTTCGGCGGCGCTCTCGAAGAAGCTGACATATTCGTTCATCGACAGGTGCGCATAGGGATCTTTCAACATATCAAGGCTGATCCCGTGTTTCGACAGAAGCGGTTTCGTCGCCACGCCGCGCGCCATCAGCCGGTCGAGCACCGAGGCCAGAAGTGTGCTGCGGATCGCCGCATAGCCATGCGTTTGGCGCGCCATGTGATTATTTTTCCGTCCGTTTGCGAAATGATGTCGCGTAAATTATCGGAAATATGGCACAAAATGCAATGGCGGATTGTCGGTCTCCTGCCATGCTGATGTCATGCCAGCCAACGGGTCCAATCCGGGCAAAACCCGGTCTGACTTGCGTCGGACTTTTGTCGGACTTCCGTCGGACCCCAAAATACCGATGCCAAAGATGGCCCACAGACACAGCACCATGGCGCAGACAGGAGAGACCTTGATGAAAACGCTTCTGAAATCCGGCACGATTGCCGCTCTGGCGGCTCTGCCCGTCGCGGCCGCCGCCGAGTATCCCGAAAAACCCGTCGAATTCGTCGTGCCCTTCCCGCCGGGCGATCTCGAAGACATTCTGACCCGGATGATCGCCGACGAATTCCAGGCGACCTACGGCGTGCCCGCCGCCGTGGTGAACAAGCCGGGCGGTGGCGGCGGCCCGTTCCCGGGCGCGGTCGAAGTGGCGATGGCCCCGGCAGACGGGTACACGGTCGGCTCCTTTGTGGTCGACGTGCCGCTGGTGGGGCCGCATCTCGGCATCCCGCCGCTCGAAGGCACACCGTTCGAGCCGGTCGGTATTTTCGTGACCTATCCGTTCGTGATCGCGACCAAGGGCGATGCGCCCTATCACACGCTCGAAGAGCTGGCGGCTTACGCCAAGGAAAACGACGTGACGCTGGGCCATTTCGGCGACGTGACCACGCCCGCGCGGCATACCTTTGCCATCGCCAAAACGCTCGGTTTCGAGTTCTCCTCGAACGCGGCTTTCGATGCGCTCGATTGCAACACGCTGGCCTCGGGCGATGCGGATGTGATCAACACCACGCTGCAACTGGTGATGCCCTGCAAGGACGAGCTGACCTTCCTCGCCTCGGTGACCGAAGATCGCATTTCGATCCTGCCGGACACGCCGACCGTGGGGGAAGTGCTGCCGGAGCTGGACCTGTCGACATGGAACGGGCTGTTCCTCAAGACCGGCACGCCGGATGAGGTGCGCGAGAAAATCGCCGCCGTGGCCGAGAAGGTCGTGACCTCGGACGCCGCCAAAGAGCTTGCGGCGCAAACCGGGGCGCTGATCTATTGGAAAGACGCTGCCGCATCTGAGGCACAGATGGAAGCGGATGTCGAAACCATGGGTCGCATCAGCGCCGCCATCGACTAAACACAAAAGAAACAAGGGGCTGGCCTTGTGGCCAGTCCCCGACAAGGAGGCCGGATATGGCACGACTCGCATCGCTTACAGCCCATTTGCGGCGTGAAAGACGCCCCGGCGATCTGGTCTTCGCGCTGGCGTTCATGGCCTTCGCGCTGGCCACGCTGATCGTGATGCCGCGCCAGACGACATGGGTGCCGAACACGGTGCTTTTCGCGCAACCGGCCTTCTGGCCCGGGGTCGGCGTGATCATGATGGTCGGTTTCGGCGCGGTGCATCTTTTGAGTTCCGTGGTCTCGACCCGGCAGGAGGGACGCGGGGCGGAACTG
Source organism: Celeribacter sp. SCSIO 80788 (assembly GCF_051054295.1). Lineage (GTDB taxonomy): Bacteria > Pseudomonadota > Alphaproteobacteria > Rhodobacterales > Rhodobacteraceae > Celeribacter. Next base: position 465,685 of record NZ_CP150482.1, read on the forward strand.
CTCTATTGGCTGCGCTCGCTCGAATTCGTGGCGTGGTTTCTCTGTTATGTCTGGCTTGTGCCGGTGATCGGCTATCTGCCCGCCACCATGCTCTTTGCGGTGCTCCTGGTGCTGCGGCTGGGTTATCGCGCGCCGTGGAGCTTTTTCTGGGCGGCGGCGTTCGGTTTTGCCGTGGTCGCGGTGTTCAAGGCCGGGCTTCAGGTCAAGGTGCCGGCAGGCGCGCTCTATGGCTATCTGCCCGACAGCATCCGCACCTTCATGGTGGTCAATTTCTAAGGATTTCGCCGATGGAGATGCTTCTTTCCGGCCTTCACATGCTGATGAGCCTCGATGTGCTTGTGGCGCTTTTGATCGGATCGATCGGCGGCGTGATCATCGGCGCCATTCCGGGCGTCGGGCCCGCCGTGGCGATCGCGATCCTTCTGCCCGCGACCTTTGCCATGCCGCCTCTGGTGGGGTTGGTGATGCTTTTGGGCATCTACGGCTCGTCGATGTTCGGCGGCTCGCTTCCGGCGGTGTTGATCAACACGCCGGGGACGGCGGTCAATGCGCTGACGACCTATGACGGCTATCCGATGACCCAGCGCGGCGAGGCGACGAAGGCGCTGGGGCTGGCCTATGGCGCATCGTTTTTCAGCGGCATCCTGTCGATTTTGGCGCTGATTGTGTTGTCGCCGGTGCTGGCGAAGATCGCGCCGATGTTCGGGGCGCGGGAGATTTTCCTTGCGGCGCTTTTGGGCATCGTTCTGGTGATCGTGGCGCATCGCGGGCAGGTGGCGGCGGCGGGGATGATGGCGGGGTTCGGCATCCTGTTGCAGTCGATTGGCATGGAGCCGGTGAAATACACCATGCGCTTCACCTTTGGGCAGGGCTGGCTGACCTCCGGGCTGGATCTCATTGTCGTGGTGCTGGGGCTGTTTGCGATCTCGCAGGCGCTGAGCCTCCTGGTCGACAAGGAGAGCGCCCCGGATGCGGCGCCGATCAAGGGCGACATGGGCAAGGAGATGCTGGGGGTTCTGAAGCACAAGAAGATCGCCGCGAGCGGATCGTTTTTCGGTGTGCTGATGGGGATGATCCCGGGGGTGGGCGAGTTCACGGCGCAGTTCATGAGCTATACGTTTGCGCAGAAACGCTCGCGCCATCCGGAGATGTTCGGCAAGGGATCGGAAGAGGGGCTTGTCGCCTCGGAGAGTGCGAACAACGCCGTGCCCGCCGCCGCGATGATCCCGCTTTTGGCGCTGGGCATTCCGGGGGAGGCGCTGACCGCGATGATGCTGTCGGTGTTCTATGTGCACAATGTGGTGCCGGGGCCGGCGCTGTTTCAGGGGCAGATGGATTTCATCTATGCGCTTTATATCGCGCTTTTGATCCTCAATGTGATCGTGATCCTGTTCATGCTGGTGTCGTCGAACTGGCTGATCCGGCTGATCCGCATCCCGACGCGATTTCTGGGGATGATGGTGCTGACCTTGAGTTTCGTGGGGGTCTATAGCCTGCGCAATTCGGTGGTGGATTGTGCCATCGCCTCGGTGTTCGGGGTGCTGGGGCTGGTGCTCAAGCGGCTGAACCTGCCGACCGTGCCGATCATTCTGGGCATGGTGCTGGGCGGCATCATGGAGGTCAAGCTGCGCGCCGCCATGGCGCGTGTCGACAGCCCGCTGGATTTCGTCAACCGACCGATTGCGGCGCTTTTGGCGCTGGCGATTGTCGGCGTGCTGGTGTCGCACATCGTGTCGGAGCTGCGCGCCAGACGGGCGTGAGGCTCAGCCGCGGAGGATCTTGCCGAGCATGTCGGTCTTCCAGAGATACTGATGTGCGATCCCCAGCGAGACGTGGATCGGGATCAAGACCCAGAACAGCGGCTGGATCACACTTGTGTGCAGCGTGAGTGCGAAGGGCAGATGGGCGTAATGCGCCAGAAGGCCGGTGAGCGGCATGGCGAAGAAGAACAGGTAGAAAATCCACTGCCCGGTGCGGGCGAAAACGCGGAAGAACCACGGTGCGCCCAGAGGTTCGGGCGGCACGCCGAAGCCCAGACGCAGGAACAGGCGCAGCACCGCGAGCAGCAGCACGGCCAGACCGATGGCGATGTGCACGGAGATCGGGCGTTCGAGCCCGGGAATGAACAGATGCCACATCTTTTGCGGAAACAGCAGGTTCAGAAGGATCAGCCCCACCATCGTCCAATGCAGGAGGCGCTGGGGCAGGGAGAAGGTGTCGGGAAGGTCGCGCATGTCTTTGCCGGTTCGAATCTTTGGTCTTGAAAGATATATCTTTGAAGTATGTTTTGCGATTTGATGTGGCGCAAACCGGGACGCGAAGCGGGCGTGATCGCGCCAGATGTGAACTGGACGGGGACGGGCACGCCGAGGACGGAATCGCCTTGCACGATGGGCTTTGACCGCCTAGAAGGGCGACTGATTTACACGGTCGCCTTTGTTGCGGCCCGACTGGACGTACAAGACGTAAGAAGGACGCCAAGATGCAGGTCACCGAGACCCTGAACGAAGGTCTGAAGCGCGGCTATCAGATCACCATCACCGCCGCCGAGCTGGACGACAAAGTCAATGCCAAGCTCAAGGAAGCCCAACCGGAAGTCGAAATGAAAGGCTTCCGCAAAGGCAAGGTGCCGCTGGCGCTGCTGAAAAAGCAATTCGGCCCGCGCGTTCTCGGCGAAGCCATGCAGGAAACCGTCGATGCGGCGATGAACGACCATTTCGAAGCCTCTGGCGACAAACCGGCGATGCAGCCGAACGTCACCATGGACGGCGGCGAAGAGTGGAAAGAGGGCGACGACGTCGTGGTCACCATGACCTACGAAGCCCTGCCGCAGATCCCGGAAGCCGATCTGTCCACCGTGACGCTCGAGAAGCTCGTGGTGAAAGCCTCCGCCGAGGAAATCGAAGACGCGCTGAAAAACCTCGCGGCCACCGCGCAGAACTTTGAAGACAAAGACGGCGCCGCTGCCGATGGCGATCAGGTCGTGATCGACTTCAAAGGTTTCGTCGATGGCGAAGCCTTCGAAGGCGGCGAAGCGGAAGACTACCCGCTGGTTCTGGGCTCCGGCTCCTTCATCCCGGGCTTCGAAGATCAACTCGTCGGCACCAAAGCCGGTGATGCGAAAAACGTCGAAGTGAAATTCCCGGAAGAGTACGGCGCCGCCAACCTCGCCGGTAAAGACGCCACCTTCGAGTGCACCGTCAAAGCCGTGAAAACCCCGGTTGCCGCCGAGATCGACGACGAGCTGGCGAAGAAATTCGGTGTCGAGGATCTCGTCACGCTGAAAAACCAGATCACCGAGCGTCTCGAAGCCGAATATGCCGGTGCCGCCCGCGCGATCATGAAACGTGGCCTTCTCGACCAGCTCGACACGAAAGTGTCCTTCGAGCTGCCGCCGAGCCTCGTGGAAGCCGAAGCCAACCAGATCGCTCACCAGCTCTGGCACGAGGAAAACCCGGACGTGCACGGCCACGATCACCCGCAGATCGAGACCACCGAAGAGCACACCAAACTGGCCGAACGTCGCGTGCGCCTTGGTCTTCTGCTGGCTGACATCGGTCAGAAGCAAGAGATTCAGATCACCGACGCCGAGTTCACCCAGGCCGTGCTGACCCAAGCGCGTCAATACCCGGGTCAGGAGCGTCAGTTCTTTGAATTCGTTCAGCAAAACCCGCAGATGCGTCAGCAGATCCAGGCCCCGCTGTTCGAGGACAAAGTGGTCGATTACATCGCCGAGAACGCCCAAGTGACGGAAAAAGAGGTCTCGAAAGAGGATCTCGAAAAAGCCGTCGAAGCGCTCGACGAAGAATAAGATAAGCCCGAACAGGGCATCTCGCATCGAGCGAGGGACAGAGGGCCGCTTCCGTGAGGAGGCGGCCTTTTTCGTGGGCTTGCTTGACGTAAGGTAATTTCCCTTTGTGTGCAGAGGGTTAGGGGTGTCTTCGGCCGAAATTCCCCCTTTTTCTGTCGCGCGTAACTGTTACTCCAAGTCAGGTTGAACAGGAGACGTTTGCGATGATTAAGAAAATTTTGGCGGAAGGCATTGGCACCTTCTGGCTGGTCTTCGGTGGGTGCGGCAGTGCGATTTATGCCGCCGGTGTGCCGGATGTGGGCATCGGCTATGCCGGTGTGGCCTTGGCCTTCGGCTTGACCGTGCTCACCATGGCCTATGCGGTCGGACATATTTCCGGCGGGCATTTCAACCCGGCGGTGACGCTGGGGCTGGTCGTTGCGGGCCGTCACCCGGCGGCTGAACTGCCGGTCTACTGGATTGCGCAAGTCGTGGGAGCGATCCTGGCGGGCGCTGCACTCTATGTCATCGCCTCCGGCATGACCGGGTTCGCGGGCACGGGCGGTTTCGCCTCCAACGGCTACGGTGAACTGTCGCCGCAGGGCTATTCGATGGTGGCGGCTCTGGTGATCGAGATCATCCTGACGGCAGGGTTCCTCTTCATCATCCTCGGGGCGACGTCGAAAGGCGCTCCGGCGGGGTTCGCGCCGATCGCCATCGGTCTCGGCCTGACGCTGATCCACCTGATTTCGATCCCGGTGACCAACACTTCGGTGAACCCGGCGCGCTCGACGGGTGTGGCGCTGTTTGCGGAGACGGCGGCGCTGGGCCAGCTCTGGCTGTTCTGGGTCGCACCGCTCGTGGGGGCGGTGATCGGCGGGGTGCTCTGGAAGCTGGTGTCGACGACCGAGGAGTGATCCTCAAAGCCGCTTGGGCAAGACAGGCCGCTTCCGGGAGGAGGCGGCCTTTTTATTGGGTGTTGTCTGGATAAAGAAAAGGGGGCTCTGCCCCCTCGCTTCGCTCACCCCCGGGATATTTTCGGACAAAAGAAGCGCTTAGCTGCGCAGGCCGGTCTCGTAGAGCAGGCCTTGTTTCTTGGCCTCGTAGTAATAGCCGCGCGCGTACCAGCCCATGGCGCTGTCGATGTCGCCGCCGGAGACGAGATAGGCGCCACGCAGGTATTTGCCGGCGTATTTCAGGTTCACATCGGCGTTCAGAAGGTCTTTCGGCTCGCCCTGAAAGCCCATGGTGCGGGCGGTTTGCGGCAGGATTTGCAGCAGGCCGTAATAGGGTCCGTTGCGCGCGGCGGGGTTGTGGGTGCTTTCACGCACCGCCTGACGATGCACCAGCTCGCGCGGGATTTCGTAATGATCGGCCCATTTGTTGATCTGCGCGCGCAATTGCGGCGTCTCGTTGGGATAGAGCGGGGGGTTAAATCCGACGGCACGGGAAACTTCGGCCTTATTGCCACAGGCGGCGAGGGCGAGGGCGGACAAGAGAAAGGTCCGGCGGGCGACTGCTGTCATTCTTGAGCTCTAGGAAATTTCAACTCGTTCCAGTGACCATGTTTTGCGGCCTCTGCCAAGCGTGGCGAAGGCGGATCGGCGAAACCCTGCTCACGCAGGCTCTGGAACATAGAAAAAGCCCCGCCGAAGGGGCGGGGCTTTCAATGTCGTGAGGGAGAAGAAGATTACTCTTCTTCGGCCTCGGCAGCCGGAGCGGCGAAATCGTCGTCGTCGGAGGCGGCGCCACCGATGTCGTCGAAGAGTTCCGCGATCTCGAATTCGGCCTGAGCTTCGGCTTCGGCAGCAAGTTCCTGAATGGATTTGCCAGCGGATTGCAGTTCGGCTTCTTCCGGGGAGCGGGCAACGTTCAGGATGATCGTTGCGTCGACTTCCGGGTGCAGCAGGACGTGCACTTCGTGCAGGCCGAGCTCTTTGATCGGGGCTTTCAGGACGACCTGTTTGCGGTCGACGGAGAAGCCACCGGCGGTTGCAGCTTCGGCGGCGTCACGGGGGGTGACGGAGCCGTAGAGCGCACCGGAATCGGATGCGGAGCGAATCACGACGAATTTCTCGCCGTTGAGTTTCTCAGCAGCCGCTTCGGCTTCTTTTTTGGTTTCGAGGTTGCGCGCTTCGAGCTGAGCTTTCTGAGCTTCGAAAGCTTTGATGTTCGCTTCAGAGGCACGCATCGCTTTTTCCTGCGGCAGCAGGAAGTTGCGGGCGTAGCCGTCTTTGACGGACACGACATCGCCCATCTGGCCGAGTTTGGCCACGCGTTCGAGAAGGATAACTTGCATGTGCTTACTCCTTACTTCACGGCGTAGGGCAGCAGGGCGAGGAAGCGGGCACGTTTGATGGCGCGAGCCAGTTCACGTTGTTTCTTCGCGGAAACTGCGGTGATGCGGGACGGGACGATCTTGCCGCGCTCGGAGATGTAGCGCTGGAGCGTGCGAGTGTCCTTGTAGTCGATTGCGGGCGCGTTCTCGCCGGAGAACGGGCAGACTTTGCGACGACGGAAAAACGGTTTAGTGGCCATGGGTTAGGTCCTTTCCAAACAAGATTACTGACGACGCGGACGACGCTCTTCGCGGTCGTCACGTTTCTGCATCTGGACGGAGGGGCCTTCCTCATGAGCGTCGACCTTGATGGTCAGGACGCGCATCACGTCGTCGTGCAGACGCATCAGGCGTTCCATTTCCTGAACGGCATCCGACGGGGCGTCGGTGCGCAGGAAGGCGTAGTGGCCCTTGCGGTTCTTGTTGATCTTGTAGGCCATCGTTTTGACGCCCCAGTATTCGGATTCGACGACTTTGCCGCCGTTGTCCGAAAGGACGGTGCCAAAATGTTCGATGAGACCTTCGGCCTGCGCGTTGGACAGATCCTGACGCGAGATGAAGACATGCTCGTAAAGCGGCATGGAGACTCCAGTTCATTTCAAGCGCATTTCATAGGGCGGGCATTTGGCCTTTTCGCGGCCCGTCCACGAGAGACTGCGCGGTTCATACGTGTCTTGCGAAAAGGATGCGCCTTTATACGCATCCCGGGCTTTGGCGCAAGGGCGAATTCCCGATGGTTCGCCGCGATATTTTGCAGCGTGTTTCCGGGGGGCGGGCTTGTGAGACTGGCTGCAACGACGGCAGAGCGCAATGGCGCGAAATCTCCGTTTGCGGGCCACAATCCCGCCCAGATTAACCATGATGTTGCAACCTCAGGTGGATGAGACAACAATAAAGGAAAGAAGGCATGATCCTTTCTTCCGATCCGGAAATTCAGAGGCCGGGCGGTCGCCCGGTCAACGCAGGGCGCGGCGGGCGCTCGGGAAACGGGACCATCGCCCGGCATGAACGGGGTTGGGGCTATAGCCTTGAGCGTGACGACGGCATGGGTCCTGCGCGTGCGCGCGCCGAACGTTTGGCGCAGATCGGCTCGGTTCTGTGTTTTGTGGGCATGGCGGGGCTTTGGTTGTGGCCGGGCTCGACGTTTTCGCTGACGGTGCTGGGCATCAAGGCCGGGCTTTCGGTCGCCCTTGGCGTCGCGGGACTGGGGCTCGGCCATCTGGCTGAGCGGGGGCTGGCGCGGGAGGTGCAGGTCGATTTGCAGCGCGGAGAGCTTCGGGTGGTCTGGCGCAACCGCAAATCGGAGATCCGGTTGCACACGGTGATCGGCTTTGCCGAGGTCGGATCGGTGTTCCTGCGGCGTCTGCCCGGTGCCGGGCATCGAACACGGCTCAATCTGCGCTACGGGCGAACGGGCGCGGTCATGCCGCTGTTCGTTGGCCCCGAACGTCTGATGCGCGAGGTCTGGTACGATCTGAATGGCGATCTGCATCCCGAAGAGCCGGAGCAGCCGCCGCGCGTCAAGGCCGGGCCGAGGCCGGTGGCGGGGCGGCGAAGTCTGCCGCGGGCCCTGCGCTGATCCCGAGGGGGGAGGTGCGTTTCCCCCTGTTTCCGGCCATGTTCCCTCTGTGTTGCCTTGCCGTCGCGGCGCGGGATCGTTAGACCCGTGTGCGACAGAGACAGACATGTGGAGGGGCGGGCATGACGCGCGCATTCGTGTTTCCGGGGCAAGGCGCCCAGACAATCGGGATGGGCAAGGCTTTGGCCGAGGCCTATCCGGCGGCGAAAGCCATTTTCGACGAGGTGGACGAGGCGCTTGGCGAAAAGCTGTCCTCGCTGATCTGGGACGGCGATATCGAAACCCTGACGCTGACGCAGAACGCCCAGCCGGCGCTGATGGCGACCTCGCTGGCGGCGATGCGGGCGCTTGAGGCAGAAGGTTTTGCGGTGACGGATGCGGCGTTTGTCGCCGGGCATTCGCTTGGCGAATATTCCGCTTTGGCGGCGGCGGGCGCGATCTCTGTGGCCGATACTGCGCGGCTGCTGCGCACACGCGGTCAGGCGATGCAGGCGGCCGTACCTGTTGGCGTGGGCGCGATGGCGGCTTTGCTGGGGCTCGATTTCGCCACTGTGAAAGAGGTGGCGGAAGAGGCGGCCCAAGGTGAGGTGTGTCAGGCGGCGAATGACAACGATCCGGGGCAGGTTGTGGTCTCCGGTCACAAGGAGGCCGTGGAGCGCGCCGTCGAGATTGCCAAGGCGAAGGGCGCGAAACGCGCGGTGCTTTTGCCGGTATCCGCACCGTTCCACTGTGCGCTTATGGGGCCTGCGGCGGATGTGATGGCCGAGGCTTTGGACGATGTCGATATTTCCGAACCTGTCGTGCCGCTGGTGGCCAATGTCCGCGCCTCTGCGGTGACCGACCCGGCGCTGATCCGGGCGCTTCTGGTCGAGCAGGTGACGGGGTCCGTGCGCTGGCGCGAATCCGTGGCCTATATGGCCGGTGAGGGCGTGAGCGAGATTTGGGAGATCGGTGCGGGCAAGGCGCTTTCGGGGATGGTGCGGCGGATCGAGAAATCCATCGAGTGCACTGCGATCGGGACGCCCGAGGACATCGCTAAGCTGAAAGAGTAAGGGGCGCGGCCCCGCTGGGGAAGAGGGGCGCTGCCCCTCACCGCGCCAAAGGGCGCGGCTCACCCCGGGATATTGAGAGACAAAAGAAGCAGGATGCTTCGGGAGAGAGTGAAATGTTTGATCTGACTGGGAAAAATGCGCTGATCACGGGTGCGTCCGGGGGCATCGGGGGTGCGATTGCCAAGGCGCTTTATGACGCGGGGGCAACGGTTGCCCTGTCCGGCACGCGGGTTGAGCCTTTGGAGGCGCTGGCTGCCGAATTGGGGGAGCGGGCGCATGTGTTGCCGTGCAACCTGTCGGACAAGGAGAGCGTCGAGGCGCTGCCGAAACAGGCGGCTGAGGTGATGGGCTCTGTCGATATTCTTGTGAACAACGCGGGGATTACGCGCGACAACCTGTTCATGCGGATGTCGGACGACGAGTGGGACAGCGTTTTGAACGTGAACCTGACCTCGACCTTCCGGCTGTGCAAAGGTGTGCTGCGCGGCATGATGAAGGCGCGTTGGGGCCGGATCGTGAATATTTCCTCCATCGTGGGCGCCACCGGCAACCCGGGGCAGGGCAACTATGCGGCGTCGAAAGCGGGCATGGTGGGCATGTCGAAATCGCTGGCCTATGAGGTGGCGACGCGGGGCATCACGGTCAACTGTGTGGCGCCGGGGTTCATCGCGACGGCGATGACCGACAAGCTGACGGACGACCAGAAGGACAAGATCAATGCGCAGATTCCGGCGGCGCGGATGGGCACGCCGGAGGAGATCGCCGCGGCGGTGTTGTATCTTGCGTCGCAGGAGGCGGGGTACACCACCGGGACGACGCTTCATGTCAATGGCGGCATGGCTATGCTCTGAGCGCATAAGTCCCTTCCCGACGTGGCGTCACAAAACATTTGCCACCGGGGTGGATTGTGCTATGAGCAGCGCAGATTGAGCCACGCGGACAGGTGTTTGCCAGCTGTTTGCGTGGTGCATGACCCGAGGACGGGGGTTGCAATGACCCGGTTCCGGCGGCATGTAGAACGAGTGGCCCGAGGGCCGGATCTAAATTGGGCATCGGGCCCGAAATTGTGAGGAAAGAACATGAGCGACATCGCAGATCGCGTGAAAAAGATCGTTGTCGAGCACCTCGACGTGGAAGAAGACAAAGTGACGGAAACCGCGTCCTTCATCGACGATCTGGGCGCTGACAGCCTCGACACCGTCGAGCTGGTCATGGCCTTCGAAGAAGAGTTCGGCATCGAGATCCCGGACGACGCTGCCGAGACCATCCAGACCTTCGGCGACGCGGTGAAGTTCATCACCGAAGCTTCCTGATCGGTTGACCGGTCGGCCTCGCAAGGGGCAAGATTTCAAGACGGCGTGCTCGAATGAGCGCGCCGTTTTTTTGTTTGCGGTCGGGGGATGTGGCAGGCTCAGGCGGCGAGATCGGGGGGCGGTTCGCTCGCGGGGGCGGGGAGGACGTCGTTTTCCTTTGCCGGGTCGGGGGCCGGGGCGGAGGCGACGGCGGCAGGCACAGGATCGGCCTGCCGGGGCAGAGCGGCGAAGGCCAGCGCATCGGCGCGCTCCGCGGCGATCTGGGCGGCATGGGGGCCGAGCAGGGCCTTGAACTCCGCCTCGGTCAGTTGGCGATCGAATTGCAATCCGAGAAAATGGTTGTTGCGCCAGATCACGCGGGCCTTGCGGTCGAGCGGACCGCAGGTCAGGCGCACTTTTTGACGCTCGTGCAGCTCATGGCTGCTTTCGATCTTGCAGCCGACCTGACTGATGTCGAGAAGCTCGCCGATCACCGGCAGGAGCCCATCGAAAATCACCACGGGAAGCGCGCAGGGATAGCGGATGGCGCGGCGCTGCACGATGCTGTAGCGCATCCAGAACCACGCCGAGATGGCGGTGATGAAGGTGAACAGGCCGAGCACGAAGGCGACGTTGCCGGAGGGGCTGAGCGGTACGACAGGGGGAGGCTGGCGGGAGGCCACCTGCCGCGCCGGGCGGAATTCGTCGAAATTCGTCGGATCGAGCGGCGGCGGCTCGACCTCCTTGCGGGTGAGGGCGGCGGCGATGTCCACGATCTCCTGAAGGCCGTCGGCGAGACGGGTCGTCAGGGTCTCTTCGGTCTCTTCCGTGGCATTGAGGTGATCGGGCGCGGTCGGGTCGCAGGGCGTGGCGGCGAGATAGCGCGAGAGGCTGACCGACTGCGCGTCAAAACGGGGATCGCCACCATATCGTTGCGCCATTTCGTCCCAGTTGTCCTGTTGCAGATCGAGAAGATGGCGACGCGAGGAGATGAAATCCATCAGCGGCTTTTCATTGGCGCCGAGATCGGCCTCGCGGATCTGTTTCAGGAGACGATCGCGGCCGTAGCGCTCCATCTCGGTGCGGAACTGGCGCGCGCTGTCGTGTTCGCCGGGCGTGCCGAGGGCAGAGACATAGGAATTGGCGCTGTCGTTGAGCGCGGTGAGCCAGTCTTCCAGCCCGCAGGAGGGATCGGCGGCGGCGCTGCGCAGAAAGGGGCCGCTCAGCAGGAGAGCGAGGCAGAGCAGAAGCGTCAGCCAGAGCCGACACCGGGAAATGAGGGGGCGAACCTGCCGCATATCGGGGCCATAATTGCGCATTTGCCTATTGATATGCCCGAAACCCTCAATATCTGGTTACCATTCCTCCGCCGATTTGCGGTGCGGGGGCTGTCTCGGTCTTCCATCGGGGGGCGGAGCCGTGTAAGAAAACGCAGACGAAAATTGAGGGGGCACGGATGCGCCGAGTAGTTGTCACTGGACTTGGGATGGTTTCGCCGCTGGCTTGCGGTGTGGAGGAGACCTGGACGCGAATTCTGGCAGGCGAGTCCGCCGCCGGGACGATCCAGCGGTTCGATGCGAGCCATTTGGCGACGGATTACGCCTGCGAGGTGAAATTCGGCGACGGGACGAACGGCACGTTCAACCCGGACGACTGGATGGCCCCGAAAGACCGCAAGAAGGTCGACGATTTCATTCTGTTCGGCATGGCCGCCGCCGAACAGGCGCTGACGGATGCCGGGTGGAAACCCGAGGACGAGGAAGATCGTCTGCGCACCGGCGTGCTGATCGGCTCCGGCATCGGGGGCCTGTCGTCGATTGCCGATGCGGCGATCATCCTCAAGGAAAAAGGCCCGCGGCGGATTTCTCCGTTCTTCATTCCGGGCTCGCTGATCAACCTGATCTCCGGTCAGGTGTCGATCCGCTACGGTTTCAAAGGACCGAACCACGCGGTGGTGACGGCCTGTTCGACGGGGGCGCATGCGATTGGCGACGCCTCGCGTCTCATCATGCTGGGCGACGCGGATGTGATGGTTGCGGGCGGCGCGGAAGCGGCGATCTGCGAGTTGGGTATTGCCGGGTTCAACGCCTGTAAAGCCTTGTCCACCAAGCGAAAAGACGATCCGAGCCATGCCTCGCGGCCCTATGATGCGGATCGTGACGGCTTCGTGATGGGCGAGGGCGCGGGTGTCGTGATTCTGGAAGAATACGAACACGCCAAGGCGCGTGGCGCGAAGATTTACGCCGAGGTTGTGGGCTATGGCCTGTCGGGCGATGCCTATCACATCACCGCGCCGTCCGAGGATGGCGATGGTGGTTACCGTGCGATGCAGGCGGCTCTTGCGCGTGCCGGTCTTGAGCCGAAGGATGTGGATTACATCAACGCGCATGGCACCTCGACCATGGCGGACGTGATCGAACTGGCCGCCGTCGAGCGGCTTCTGGGCGATGCGGCGGACACTGCGACCATGTCCTCGACGAAATCCTCCATCGGCCACCTTCTGGGGGCTGCGGGGGCGGTCGAGGCGATTTTCTGTGTGCTGGCGATCCGCGATCAGGTGGCGCCGCCGACGATCAACCTCGACAATCCTGCGGTCGAAGCGCGGCTCGATCTGGCACCGAATGCCAAGCGGGAACGCAAGATCGACGTGGCGCTGTCGAATTCCTTCGGCTTTGGCGGCACCAACGCCTCGCTGGTTCTGAAGAAGGTGGACGGCTGATATGTGGCGATCCATCGCCTCGAATGCGCTGACCCTGTTCATCGTCGTCCTCGTCGCTCTGGCGGGGGCGATTGCCTGGGGCAAGCGGCAATATGTGGCCGAAGGGCCGCTCGATCAGGCGATCTGTCTGCGGGTGCCTTCGGGCTCCACGATGCGCGGCGTCTCTGAGGATCTGGCCGGGCAGGGGGCGATCACCAACCCGTCGGTTTTCCGGATCGGGGCAGATTATACCGAGAAATCGCAACAGCTTAAGGCCGGGGCTTTCCTCGTCGACGAAGGGTCTTCGATGCAGGAGATCGTCGACATCATCACGCGGGGCGGGGCCTCGACCTGTGGCACGGAAGTGGTGTACCGCATCGGTGTGAACCGCGCTCTGATGCAGGTGCGCGAGCTGGACCCGACGACCCAGAGCTATGTCGAGACGGCGGAGTTCCAGCCCGGTCCCGAGGGCGAAGAAGGCGATGCCGTGCCTGAGGGTTACACCAGGGTGCGGGCCGATGCGAACACGCGCTACCGGGTTTCGGTGGCCGAGGGGACGACGGTCTGGCGGGTGGTCGAAAGCCTGAAGGGCGCGGATTTCCTCACCGGGTCGGTCGAAGCGGATGAGATGCCGTCGGAGGGTATGATTGCGCCCGACAGCTACGAGGTGCGCGAGGGTGCCGATGTGGACGATCTGATCGCCCGCATGGTGGCGCTGCAACAGCAACGCATCGACACGGTCTGGGCGACGCGGGTGGACGGGTTGCCGTTCGATACGCCCGAGGAAATGCTGACCATGGCCTCGATCATCGAGAAGGAAACCGGTGTCGCCGAAGAGCGGCGTCAGGTGGCCTCGGTGTTCGAGAACCGGTTGAAACGCGGCATGAAACTGCAAACGGACCCGACGGTGATCTATGGCGTGACCAATGGGGTCGGTGTTCTGGGGCGTGGCCTTCGGCAGTCCGAACTGCAATCGAACAGCCCGTACAACACCTATGTGATCGAGGGCATGCCGCCGGGGCCGATTGCCAATCCGGGGCTTGAGGCGATGCAGGCGGCGGTCGATCCGGACGAGACGCCGTATCTGTTCTTTGTCGCCGATGGTACGGGCGGACATGCGTTTGCCGAAACGCTGGCCGAACACAATGCCAATGTCGCCAAATGGCGGGAAATCGAAGCGCAGCGCGCCAGCGAGTAACGTTTTGAAACAGCTTGGAAAAGGCGCGGCCCGGGTCGCGCCTTTTGCTTTGGGAGAGCGCCGATGGAAACGATTGCCATCCTCATCGCGACGGTTTCGATCGCGGGGCTTTTGAGCTGGCCGAAGCTGGCACGGTCGCAGCTTTGGCAGGCGACGATTACGCCTCTGGCGTCGATCATCGGTTCGGGGTTTCTCGTCTTGGGGCCGATTCTGGCGCAGGCGTATGGGGCGTGGACGCCGCTGGCCATGGCGTTTCTGTGCGCTCTGGCCTATGCGATCGGCGCGGCGGTTCGGTTCAATATCGCGTCCCTGGCGCGCGCGGAGCACGGCCCGCGCACGGCGGGGATGGAGCGGCTTGCGTCCTGGGCGCTGGCCTTTGCCTATGTGATTTCGGTCGCCTACTACCTCAATCTTCTGGGCGCTTTTGCCGTCAGCCTCACCCCTTGGGACACGCAATTCGCCGGGCGGATCGTCACCTCTGCGGTGTTCGGTGTGATCCTGCTCGTGGGCTGGACGCGCGGGTTCAAGGCGCTGGAGCGGATGGAGCAGGTCTCCGTCGGGCTGAAACTCGCGATCATCGCCGGGCTTTTGGTGGGGCTTGGGTGGTTCTTTGCCGGTAAGGCGCAGGACGGCAGTCTGATCGTGACGCCTCCGAGCCTGACGGGGTGGGCGGGCATAAGCCTGTTGTTCGGGCTGATCGTGACGGTGCAGGGGTTCGAGACCTCGCGCTATCTCGGCGAGGAATACGATGCGGCGACACGGGTGCGCTCGATGAAACTCGCGCAATGGGTCTCCACCGCGATCTATATGGTCTATGTGGTGCTCATGGCCTATGTGTTTCGCCCGGATCAGATCGAAACCTCGGAAACCGCGATCATCGACATGATGCGGATCGTCGCGCCGATCCTGCCCGCGATGCTGGTGATCGCCGCCCTTGCGGCGCAGTTCTCGGCGGCGGTGGCGGATACCTCCGGCTCTGGTGGGTTGGTCGAGGAACTGACCAAGGGCCGGGTGCCGGTGAAGGCGGGCTATGCGGTTTTGGTGGCGCTCGGGCTGGTTCTGACCTGGGCGCTCGATGTGTTTCAGATCATCTCATGGGCGTCCAAGGCCTTTGCGGCCTATTATACGGTGCAGGGGGCGATTGCCGTGATGCTGGCGCGGCGTGAGGGCAGAACTCTGTGGCAACAGGCGTTCTTTGCGACGGTCACGGCGCTTGCGGCCGTGGTCACGCTGTTCGGGACCGCCGTCGAATAGGTTTCCTTTGCTGCGAAAATACTCCCGCCGGAGGCTCACAAAAGCCCTTCGGTCTGGATATGCACCACCGCGCCGCAATGTTTGCAATGGGTCGCATCGGCATCGTGCAGCATCAACCCGCAGCTCTGGCATTCGTAGCGCACCTTGGTGGGGCGAAACAGCACCTGTGCGAGGCGCAGGAAGAGGGTCACACCGAAGAACATCACCGCGATGGAGACCATGCGGCCCGAGGTGCCCGGAAGGGTGATGTCGCCAAACCCGGTGGTGGTGAGCGTCGTGACGGTGAAATAGAGCGCGTCCGCATAGTTGCGGATCATCGGGTTGTGGCCGTGTTCGAGCGCGTAGATCAGGCCGGTGGTGACGAAGATGAACACCAGAAGGTTGATCGCCGCGACGATGACCTCTTCGTGTTTGCGGAAGAATTTGACGTCCTGCCGGAGCCGGTTCATCAGCTGATAGGTGTGCAAAAGCCGGAGCGTGCGCAGGATGCGCAGGAAGCCGAGGCCTTCGCCGGCGAGGGGCGCGAGAAAGGACACCATCGCGGCGATGTCGGCGAGCGTCGAGGGGCGGGAGAGATAGCGCAGCTTGTGTTGGGTGACATAGACCCGCGCGGTGAAATCCGTGAGGATCAGCACGCCGAACACAAGATCGGTGATCTCGACCCAGAGCGGATGGACGAAAAACGAGGTGACGATGACGAAGAGGATCGTCACAAGATCGAAAGTCAGAAGCACATAGCGGAACAGATGCGCGCGGTCGGTGTCGCCTTCGTAAAGCTCGCTCAATCTGTCGTGCAGGGCGCTGGCCATGGTGCTGTCTCCTCGTCGGTTTTGAGAAGTGCGGGAAAAACCGGGGTCTGACAAGCCCTTGGGTGACGCAGGCAGACGGTGGAAAGTGTTAACGCACGTGAAGACCCCGCCGCGCGCCGGTTTCAACCAATTTTACCCTCTTTGCGACACTCTCGAAGGTGCTGGAAGACGTGGGCGATGGCCGTTTCGGGACCTGAGGGGGTGTCGGGAACCATCGAAGGGGACTGTGGGGTCCTCGGGAAAGCGCCTGCGTCTCTCGTGTGGAGGTTTGACCAAGCATGAGAGGCGAAGACCATGAAAGTGACTTCATCTGTGGGGGATGAGTTCGAAACGGTGGATCAGATCGAGGCGTCGGTGAAGCAGAGCCTGCTTTGGGCGATTTTGGCGCTGGACGATGTGATCGACAGGCTTTTGACGGGCGCGACGGCGGGAAAAGAGGTGAAACCTCTGATCGCCGACCTGATGCGCGCGAAACTGGCCGCGGTGACGGAAAGGCAGAAACTCGATGACGAAAAACGCAAACGCGGAGAGCTGGGCGGCGGAGCGATCGACTTCGAGGCCGCAAAATCTGAGATCCTTGATCGGCTGGCTCGCTGCAAGGCCGCACGCCGAGCAGAGTGAGTTTTTGGAGAGATTGGGGGAGGGGTCGCTGATGGCGCTCCCTTACCTGTTCGAGGCTTGGGCTTTGGATCATCAATTGCCGCCCGAGGGGGCGTGGCGCACATGGGTGATCATGGGCGGGCGCGGTGCGGGCAAGACGCGGGCCGGGTCCGAATGGGTGCGCGCGATGGTCGAGGGCAGTCGGGCGACGCAGCCGGGGCGGGCGAAACGTGTGGCGCTCATTGGCGAGACCTACGATCAGGCGCGCGAGGTGATGGTGTTCGGCGACAGCGGGATTTTGGCCTGCTCGCCGCCGGATCGACGTCCGAAATGGTCGGCGACGCGGCGGACGTTGGTTTGGCCCAATGGCGCGGAGGCGACGGTATTTTCCGGCAATGATCCGGAGGCGTTGCGGGGGCCGCAATTCGATGCCGCCTGGGTCGATGAGCTGGCGAAATGGCGCAAGCCGCAGGAGGCCTGGGATATGCTGCAATTCGGGCTGCGGCTCGGGCATGACCCGCGTGCGGTGGTGACGACCACGCCCAGAAATGTGGGGATTTTGAAATCGCTTTTGGGACGCAGTTCGACCGTGACGACGCACGCGCCGACCGAGGCGAACGCGGCCAATCTGGCGGCGTCTTTCTTGGAAGAGGTGAAGGCGCGTTACGCGGGCACGCGACTGGGGCGGCAGGAATTGGACGGGGTTTTGCTCGATGAGGAAGAGGGGGCCTTGTGGTCTCTGGCACGGATCGAGGCGACACGGGTCAAGGACGTGCCGGAGCTGGACCGGATCGTCGTGGCGGTGGACCCGCCGGTGACCGGGCACAAGGGGTCGGACGAATGCGGGATCTTGGTTGTGGGGGCGGTGACGCAAGGCCCGCCGCAGGACTGGCGCGCCTATGTGTTGGAAGATGCCTCTGTGTCGGCCTCCTCGCCGACGGCCTGGGCCGAGGCGGCAATCAACGCGTTGGAGCGTTGGGAGGGGGACAAGATTGTGGCGGAGGTCAATCAGGGCGGCGATTTGGTGGAAACCGTGATCCGGCAGATCGACCCCTTGGTGCCCTATAAATCGGTGCGCGCGACACGCGGCAAGGCGGCGCGGGCGGAACCGGTGGCGGCACTCTATGATCAGGGACGGGTGATCCACACGCGCGGGCTTGGCGATCTGGAGGACCAGATGATCAGGATGACGGCGCAGGGCTATCAGGCGCCGGGATCTCCGGACCGGCTGGATGCGCTCGTGTGGGCGGTGCATGAGCTGATGATCCTGCCCGCTGCCGGGGCGGGGCGGCCACGGATCAGGACGTTGGGATGATGTCAGACCTCGCCTTCGGGCGGGGTTTTTTGTTGTCGTGCGACAGTCCTTAAAGTGCGGTGAAGATAGGCGCGCGCAAGTGCGTATCGCAGGGAAAGGCTGAGGAAACAGCCAATACCGAGGGCGAGCGAGAGAGCAGCGCTGAGTTTGACCCAGCCGATTTCGGGTTTCATAAGGCTGAAGAGGATGAGTATCACGCCGGCGCTGAGCAGGATCAAGGTAAGACGGATTTGAAAGACGCCCCAAGATGTCCAGCGCAAGCGAAGCCGTGCCTGCGGAGTGATGTGCCCGTCAAGAACGAAAGACATCCAGTTCGCAGCCCTTAAGGAACCGAAAGAGAGTTTTTCGTAGCTGAGGCGCTCTGCCTCGGTTGACGACAGACGCGAGAGCGCAGGATGCCGTCGTTCGAGTGGCGCGTCGATCTCCGTCAGGCGAAGGATCAGAGGCAAAGGCCGTATTGAGCCGAAACGCATCGCTGCAAAATTCTTTCTCTGAGGCATTTCAAATCAGTGAAGGCGATTGAGACCCGAGAGGCAAGCGAGAAGGGGAGAGTCCTCATATTTTTCATTAAAACAATGCGTTGAAAGGTGTTGCGCGGGGCATTCCCCAGCGCACGCCCTGCTCAGAACTTCTTTTACCCTCTCCTTTAGAACTCATTTCACCGAAGGCGCGGATGGCTCTCACGAGGGCGGCGCCGATCGGGAGCGACCCGGGCGGGTGCGGGCTGGACGCGGCGGATGTCTGCGCTGGTCCCCCGTCCGGGAGCAAGGATTTGAGCGATTGGCAGGTCGAGAAATTGGACCGGAAGATGAGGAGAGACACGGATATGGTGTTTGACTTTCTGAAACGGGGCGCAGAGGTGATGCCCGAAACGAAAGCCTCGGCGACCGGGCCGGTTGTGGCGGCGGTTTCGGGCGTTGGCCGTGTGGCGTGGAGCCCGCGGGACACGGTGAGCCTCACGCGTGTGGGCTTTACCGGCAACCCGGTCGGGTTTCGTGCGGTCAAACTGATCGCGGAAGCGGCGGCGGCGCTGCCTCTGGTGTTGCAGAACCGCGCGGAACGGTTCGAAGAGCATCCGCTTTTGAAGGTGATCATCCGTCCGAACCCGGCGCAGGGGCGGGCCGAGTTGTTCGAGGCGCTCTATGCGCATTTCCTTCTGTCCGGCAATGGCTATCTCGAAGCGGTTGGCGAATGGGGGCAGGTGCCTCAGGAGTTGCATGTGCTGCGCTCGGATCGCATGGCTCTGGTGCCCGGCGCGGATGGCTGGCCGGTGGCCTATGAGTATTCGGTGAGTGGGCGCAAACACCGGTTCGATGTGACCGAGGGCCATTCCCCGATCTGTCACATCAAGGCGTTTCACCCCTCGGACGACCATTACGGTCTCTCTCCCATTCAGGCGGCGGCGACGGCGATCGATGTGCATAATGCGGCGTCGCGCTGGTCGAAATCTTTGCTCGACAATGCCGCGCGGCCCTCTGGCGCGATTGTGTACAAGGGCGCGGATGGCAATGCGTCGATGAGCGCGGATCAGTATGATCGCCTGCTCTCGGAGATGGAAAGCCATCATCAGGGCGCGCGCAATGCCGGTCGACCGATGCTTTTGGAAGGCGGTCTGGACTGGAAGCCGATGGGGTTCAGCCCGTCGGATATGGAATTCCAGAAAACCAAGGAGGCGGCGGGGCGCGAGATCGCTTTGGCCTTCGGGGTGCCGCCGATGCTTTTGGGCATTCCGGGCGACATGACCTACGCGAACTATCAGGAAGCGAACCGGGCGTTTTACCGGCTGACCGTTCTGCCGCTCGTGCAGAAGGTGACGGCGGCGATCGGGCATTGGCTGTCCGAGATGACGGGCGAGGCGGTCGAGCTGAAACCCGATCTGGATCAGGTGCCGGCGCTGTCGACGGAGCGCGATGCGCAATGGAACCGGATCGCGAGCGCGGATTTCCTCACCGATGACGAGAAGCGGGCGATGCTGGGGCTGCCGCCTTTGATGCCCGATCTTCCTGAGACGGTGTGCGAGGAGCTGCCTGACGAGGAGCAGTTCGAGGACACCGAGGACGAACCGGAACTGCCGTTCAAGGAGGAAAGCTCCGAGGACGCGCCCGAGGAAGGGAACTGAGATGCAGAAGGATTTCTATAGCGGCCTTGAGCATAAATTCGCCCGTTTGGGCGAAGAGGTGAAGGTTGAAAACGGTGTGAAGATAGAGGGTTACGCCTCTCTCTTTGGGCATCGTGACACCGGAGGCGACATCGTTGTGAAGGGCGCTTATGCCAAGTCTCTGGCGGCGCTCAAGGCCAAGGGGCGCTCGGTCAAGATGCTGTGGCAGCACGATCCGGCGCAGCCCATCGGGATCTGGGACGAGGTGCGCGAGGATGCGCGCGGTCTCTATGTCAAAGGACGCCTTCTGACCGACCTGCAAAAGGGTCGCGAGGCGGTGGCGCTGATCGAGGCGGGGGCGATTGACGGTCTGTCGATCGGCTACCGGACGCTGCGCGCCCAGAAAGATCAGAAAGGCGCACGCCTTTTGTCGGAACTGGAGCTTTGGGAGGTGTCCTTGGTGACCTTCCCGATGCTGCCGGAAGCGCGGCTCAGTGCGGAGCAGAAGGGCGCGGATGCTCTTCAGGCCGAGCGGATGCTGCGCGATCTCGCGGATGCTTTGAACGGCGCCCGCAAGCTGCTGGCCGGAGGTGGCTTCAGGGATGACTGAGGCCAGCGCATTCACCCGCGAAACCCAACATCAGGACAAAGGAATGTTTGGATGAGCAACCCCGAAAGAGCGGCCCGACAGTCGGGTCTGACCCCGGATCTGGCCCCAAATCTGACCCGTGAGGTGAAGATCGCGCTGGCCGGTTTCATGAGTGATCTCAACGACTTTCAGACCGATATTAAATCGAAACTTCAAAAGCAGGAAGAGCGACTGACCATGCTTGATCGTAAATCTCACACCTACGCCGGTAATCTGACACGTCCGGCCCTGTCTGCCGCGCAAGAGGTGGATATGTCCCACAAATCGGCCTTCACCACCTATGTGCGCAATGGCGACGACGATGCGCTGCGCGGTCTGGCGCTTGAGGGCAAATCCATGTCCACCGCCGTGAATGGCGATGGCGGCTACCTCGTCGATCCGCAGACCTCCGACGCGATCAAATCGGTGCTGAAATCCACCGCGTCGATCCGCTCGATTGCCAATGTCGTCAATGTCGAAGCGACCTCTTACGATGTGCTGATCGACACCACCGATCTGGGCTCCGGCTGGGTCACCGAGACCGGCACCGTGGGCGAGACCGCGACGCCGACCATCGACCGCATTTCGATCCCGCTTTACGAGCTTTCCGCCCTGCCGAAAGCCTCCCAGCGTCTTCTGGACGACAGCGCTTTCGACATCGAAGCCTGGCTCGCGGGTCGTATCGCCGACAAGTTCGCCTCCGCCGAGGCGTCTGCCTTCATCAATGGCGATGGTGTCGACAAGCCGACCGGCATTTTGAACCACACTCAGGTCGACAACGACAGCTGGGCCTGGGGTTCGCTCGGCTACATCGTGACCGGCACCGATGGCGGCTTTGACGCCACCGATCCGGCGGATGCCATTGTCGAGCTGGTCTATGCGCTGGGCGCCCAGTACCGCGCCAACGGCACTTTCGTGATGAACTCCAAAACGGCTGGCCAAGTGCGCAAGCTCAAGGATGCGGACGGTCGTTTCCTCTGGTCCGACGGTCTGGCCGCCGGTGAGCCGGCCCGCCTGATGGGCTACCCGGTTCTGATCGCCGAGGACATGCCGGACATCGCATCCGATGCGGCCGCCATTGCCTTTGGCGACTTCAATGCGGGCTACACCGTGGCCGAGCGCCCGGACGTGCGCATCCTGCGCGATCCGTTCTCCGCGAAACCGCATGTGCTGTTCTATGCGACCAAGCGCGTCGGCGGCGACGTGTCCGACTTTGCGGCGATCAAGCTTTTGAAATTCGGCACCGCCTGATTTTCCTGAACGACTTGCCTCGGCCTTGATGGGCCGGGGCGGCGGATGCGCGGTCCATACCACCCGTGTTGTCTAGCAGCTCCCCCTCCGTCCGAGCAGCAAGGGGGATCGCGCGTCCGTTTTCGAGAAACAGGGGGCCCGGATACGGAGTTGTACCATGATGTTGATGGAGCAGACCCAGGTGGCCACGGCGGCGCTGCCGGTCGCTGAGTTCAGGGACCATATGAGACTGGGCACCGGGTTTGACGACGACGGGGTTCAGGACGGGGTTCTGGAAACCTTTCTGCGGGCGGCCATGGCGGCGGTCGAGGCGCGCACCAACAAAGTGTTGATCACCCGCGATTTTCTTTACACGGTTACCGCATGGCGCGATCTGAGCGCGCAGGTTTTGCCGGTGGCGCCCGTCACGGCTGTGGCGAGCTTTGTCATCGTCGACCGGCTTGGGGCCGAGACCACGGTGGACAGCGCGAAATACATGCTTGAACCGGATATGCACCGGCCGCGCGTGGTCTCGACCGGCTTTGTCCTGCCGCAGATCCCGGTGGCGGGTCAGGCGAAATTCACCTTTACCGCCGGGTTTGCCGACACCTGGGGCGCTCTGCCCGCCGATCTGGCGCAGGCGGTGTTTCTTCTGGCCGCGCATTATTACGAGCACCGTCACGAGACGGCGGTGGGCGAGGCGACGATGCCGTTCGGTGTCAGCACGCTTTTGGAGCGCTACCGCAACCTGCGTCTTTTCGGAGGGCGGAGCTGATGTCGGCGGTGGTGCATCTCAATCGCAAGCTGGTGCTTGAGGAGGCGCAACGCACCTCTGACGGCGCGGGCGGTTATGTCGAAACATGGGTTCAGCTTGGCGCGCTCTGGGCGGAGATTCAGGCGGGGACGGGGTCCGAGACCTCCGAGGATTTCCTCACCGTCTCGCGCGTGCCGATGAAGATCGTGGTGCGCGGCGCGCCGGTCGGCTCGAAACGGCGTCCGAAACCGGATCAGCGTTTTGTCGAGGGCGGGCGGGTGTTTCGTATTCTCGCCGTGACCGAAACGGATGCGCAGGGCCATTACCTGACCTGCAATGCGCGTGAGGAGGTGACGTCATGAGCTACGGCGTGGCGGCGGCCCTTCAGACGGCAGTTTATCAGGCGTTGGTCGCGGATGCGACGCTCGACGGGCTGGTCGGCGGCGCGATCTATGACGCGGCGCCTGCGGGCACCATCCCGGCGCTGTATGTCAGCCTCGGGCCGGAGGATGTCACCGACGCCTCCGACAAGACCGGGCATGGCGCGCGACATGAGTTTACCGTGTCGGTCGTGTCCGACAGCGCGGGGTTTCTCACCGCGAAACAGGTGGCTGCCAGTATTTCCGACATCCTTGTGGATGCCGATCTCACCCTGTCGCGGGGCACGCTTGTCGGCCTCTGGTTCGTGTCGGCCAAGGCCCGGCGCGTTCAGGACAGTGATGTGCGCAGGATCGACCTGAAATTCCGCGCGCGCGTCGAAGACAACTGATTTTCCAAGACGGAGTAAACGACCATGGCTGCCCAAAACGGCAAAGACCTCCTGATCAAGCTGGACATGAACGGGTCCGGCACGTTTGAAACCATCGCGGGGCTGCGCGCCACGCGGATTTCCTTCAACGCGGAAAGCGTCGATGTCACCTCGCTGGAAAGCTCGGGCGGCTGGCGCGAGCTTCTGGGCGGTGCGGGCGTGAAAAGCGCCACGATTTCCGGCTCGGGCGTGTTCAAGGACGAAAGCACCGACGAGCGCGCGCGGCAGATCTTTTTCGACGGCGAAGTGCCGGAGTTTCAGGTCATCATCCCGGATTTCGGCACGGTGCAGGGTGCGTTCATGATCACCTCGATCGAATACGCGGGCTCGTACAATGGCGAGGCGACCTATGAGCTGGCCATGGCGTCCGCGGGCGCGCTGAGCTTCACGGCGGTGTAAGCCATGGCGAACCCCTTCCAAGGCGAAGTGGCGCTGACGCTGAACGGCGACCGCCATGTTCTCAAACTGACCCTCGGGGCTTTGGCCGAACTGGAAGCCGGGCTCGAAGTCGACACGCTGGTGGCGCTTGTCGAGCGCTACGAGGCGGGACGGTTTTCCTCGGCGGATGTGCTGCGCATCGTCGTGGCGGGGCTCCGGGGCGGCGGCTGGAAGGGCGGCTATGACGACATTCTGACCGCAGAGATCGCGGGCGGCCCGCTGGAGGCGGCCCGCGTGGGCGCAGAGCTGATCGCGCGTGCCTTCACAGTGCCCGCGTAAGGTCCAAGGGAGGGCGTCATGGGGATGATTTCGGACAAGGGCGGGTTCGAATGGCCCGCGCTGATGCGGCTCGGGATCAAGGGGCTGGGGCTGAGGCCCTCTGAGTTCTGGGCGCTCACCCCCGCCGAGCTTTTGCTCATGCTGGGGGCGGGCAGCGGCACGGCACCGATGGGCCGCGCGCGGCTTGAGGAACTGGCGAAGGCCTTTCCCGACGAAGATGGAATGAAAGGGCAAGATCATGGCTGACGAGTTGAACGGCACGGATATCAACGGCTTGAGCACCTTCGAGGATCGGGTCGAACAGATGGAGAGCGCCATCGGCGGGGCCGAGGCCATGGCGGCAGCGTTCAATCAGGAAATGCTGCGGCTTCAGGCGACGGTGGCGGAGACGCAACGAGAGGTCTCGAAGCTTGAAAGCGGCATTTCGCGCGGGCTGAAAAAGGCGATCGACGGTCTGGTGTTCGACGGCGACACGCTGGCAGAGGCGTTGAAAGGGCTCGGGCAATCGATGCTGATGGCGGCTTACAACGCCGCAGTGACGCCGGTGACGAGCCATTTCGGGTCGGTGCTGGGCTCCGGGCTCGAAGGTATCATCCAGAGCTTTCTGCCCTTTGAGAAGGGCGGGGCCTTTGCCCAAGGCAAGGTGATGCCGTTCGCCAACGGCGGCGTGGTGTCCAGCCCGACCTATTTCCCGATGCGCGGCGCCACGGGGCTGATGGGAGAGGCGGGGGCGGAGGCGATCATGCCGCTCACCCGGGGCGCCAATGGCAAACTGGGGGTGCAGGCCTCGGGGTCGTCGCGGCCCGTCAACATCACGATGAACGTCACCACGCCCGATGTCGCGGGCTTCCAGCGCAGCCAGTCGCAAGTGGCCGCTCAGTTGAGCCGCGCCTTGGGGCGTGGTTCGCGCAACCAGTAACGCAATCGGACATTTAAGGCGCCATTCGGAGGGTAGACCATGGGTTTTCATGATGTGAGATTTCCGGCCAATCTGAGCTTTGGCTCCGTCGGCGGACCGGAGCGGCGCACCGATGTGGTGACGCTCGCGAACGGGTTCGAGGAGCGCAACACGCCTTGGGCGCATTCACGCCGCCGCTATGACGCGGGGCTGGGGATGCGTTCGCTCGACGACATCGAGGTGCTGATTGCGTTTTTCGAGGCGCGTCAGGGCCAGTTGTACGGATTTCGATGGAAGGACTGGTCGGATTACAAGACCTGCAAACCCTCTGTTGCGACCGGTTTCGAGGATCAGGTGATCGGCGAGGGCGATGGCGCAACCACGGTGTTTCAACTTTCGAAAACCTATCGCTCCGGCGCGACCGCCTATGTCCGTCCGATCAAGAAGCCGGTGCTGGGCACGGTTCTGATCGGCGTCGGCGGGCAGCAGGCGTTTGAGGCGGTCGACTGGGAGGTAGATCTGAGCACCGGCCTGATCACCTTTGGCACGCCGCCCACTGGCGGGGCCGAGATCACCGCAGGCTTCGAATTCGACGTGCCGGTGCGCTTCGACACCTCCAGCATTTCCACCTCGGTCTCTTCGTTTCAGGCGGGCGAAGTGCCCAACGTGCCGGTCGTGGAGGTGCGTGTCTGATGGCCTTTTCGGAAGAGCTTCAAACCCATCTCGCCTCTGGTGTGACGACGCTGTGTCGGGCCTGGGCCTTGGTGCGGCGCGATGGCGCGACCTATGGGTTCACCGATCACGACAACGATCTGACGTTCGAGGGCGTGACGTTCAAGGCCGACACAGGCCTGACCGCCAATGCGCTTGAGCAATCCACCGGGCTTTCGGTCGACAACACCGAGGCGCTGGGCGCGCTTTCTGCGGCGGCGGTGACCGAGGAGGACATCCGCGCCGGCCGGTTCGACGGGGCGCATGTGCGCTCCTGGCTGGTGAACTGGGCCGATGTAAGCCAGCGTGCGCTGCTGTTTCAGGGCAGCTTTGGCGAGATCACCCGTGTGTCGGGCGGATTTCGCGCCGAGCTGCGCGGCCTGACCGAAGAGCTGAACCAGCCGCAGGGCCGGGTCTATCAGGCCGGGTGCTCCGCCATTCTGGGCGGCACGGGCTGTGGCTTTGACACGTTGCAGCCCGGCTATGTCACCGAAGTGGCGGTCGAGAGTGTCGATAAGGGCAAGATCTTTGCTTTCGCCGATCTCACCGGCTTTGACGACCGCTGGTTCGAGCGGGGCCGTTTCACGGTGCTGACGGGCGTGGCGGCGGGGCTTGTGGGTCTCGTGAAAAACGATCGCCTTTCCGCCGATGGTCGCAGGGTCGAACTTTGGGAAGAGCTGCGCGCCGAGATTGCCGTGGGCGACACGATCCGCATCGAAGCGGGCTGTGACAAACGTGCGGCGACCTGTCGGCTCAAGTTCGACAACTTCCTGAATTTCCGGGGCTTTCCGCATATTCCGGGGGAGGATTGGCTGGCCTCCTATCCGGTGCGCAGCGGTAAGAACGACGGCAGCAGTCGCTCCGGGGGATTGTTTGATGGTTTGAGCAGTTTTGAGAACCCGTTTTGAGGGAGAGGCAGATGACGGATTTGAGGATTGCGGAGCGCGCCCGGGGCTGGATCGGGACGCCCTACCTGCATCAGGCCTCCTGCAAGGGGGCGGGGACGGATTGTCTCGGGTTGCTGCGCGGCATCTGGCGCGAGGTGTATGGTGCCGAACCCATCGGGATTCCGGCCTATACGGCAGACTGGAGCGAGCCGCAGCGGGACGAAAGCCTGTTGCGCGCGGCGCAGTCCATCCTGATCGAGAAACCGTTGGCCGAGATGGTCTCGGGCGATGTGCTGCTGTTTCGGATGCGGCAGGGCGCGGTGGCCAAGCATCTTGGCGTGCTGGGCCGTGCCGGGGACGCTCCGACCTTCATTCATGCCTATAGCGGTCATGGTGTTCTCGAGAATGCCCTGAGCGCGCCCTGGCGTCGCCGGATCGTCCGGTGTTTCGCCTTTCCACCGGTTCACGACAGCGAGGGAGAACTCTGATGGCGACGATCGTACTTTCCGCCGCAGGCGCAGCGCTTGGGGCTTCCGTCGGTGGTGGCATTTTTGGCCTCTCCTCCGTGGTCATCGGCCGGGCCATCGGCGCGACCATCGGTCAGGCCATCGACCAACGCCTGATGGGCGTCGGCAGCCAGACCGTCGAAACCGGACGGGTCGAACGGTTTCGCCTCACCGGTGCCTCCGAAGGTACGGCGGTGGCGCAGGTCTATGGCCGGATGCGGGTCGGCGGTCAGGTGATCTGGGCGACGGAGTTTCAGGAGAACACCTCCAAAAGCAAGGTGGGCGGCAAGGGCACCGCGCCCAGCACGACGGTCAAGGAATACAGCTATTCCGTCTCGCTCGCCGTGGCGCTTTGCGAGGGCGAGATCATTCGTGTGGGCCGGGTCTGGGCCGATGGCTCGCAGATCGACAAAAGCACTCTGACCATGCGGGTCTACACCGGTTCCGAAGACCAGTTGCCGGATGCCAAGATCGAGGCGGTCGAGGCCGCGGGGACGGTTCCGGCCTATCGCGGCATCGCCTATGTGGTGCTCGAGGATGTGGATCTGACGCCCTTCGGCAACCGCGTGCCGCAGTTCACTTTCGAGGTGATCCGCGCGGATCAGGCCGAGGACCCCTCCGATCTCACCCATCTGGTGCCCGCTGTGGCAATGATCCCCGGCACCGGCGAATATGCTTTGGCGACCGAACCGGTTTACCTGAAGGACGGGGCGGGCGGTGTGCTTGTCTCCAACATGAACTCCGCCTCCGGGCAGAGCGATTTCACCACCTCGCTCGACACCATGATCGAGGAATTGCCGAACTGTGGTTCGACTTCGCTTGTGGTATCGTGGTTCGGGAACGATCTGCGCTGTGGCACATGTCAGATTCAGCCCAAGGTCGAACAAACGGCACGCGACTCCAAGGATATGGCGTGGAAGGTCTCCGGGCTGACACGCGCCACTGCGGCCACGATCCCGCGCGATGCGGAGGATCGGGTGATCTATGGCGGCACGCCGACCGATCAGTCGGTGGTGCAGGCGATCCGGGCGCTGCATGAGGCGGGGCAGGAGGTGATGTTCTACCCGTTCATCCTGATGGATCAGATGGCGGGCAACGGGCTGATTGATCCGTGGACCGGCGCAGAAGAGCAACCGGCTTTGCCCTGGCGTGGGCGGATCACCACGTCTTTGGCGCCCGGTGTGGCGGGCACGACGGACGGCACCGCCGCCGCCGAAGTCGAGGTTGCGGCGTTTTTCGGCGCAGCGCAGGTGAGCGATTTCACCCCGCTGAGCCGGACGGTCAGCTACAACGGCCCTGCGGAATTTTCCTTCCGGCGGATGATCCTGCATTACGCCCATCTCTGTGCACTGGCGGGGGGCGTCGAGTCCTTTTGCATCGGTTCCGAGATGCGCTCTCTCACCCGCATTCGCGGCGTCTCAGGATTTCCGGCGGTGGATCAGTTGATCCAGCTCGCGGCCGATGTACGCGCCATTCTCGGACCCGCGTGCAAGATCGGCTATGCCGCCGACTGGTCGGAATATTTCGGCTATCAGGCCGACGGCAATCTCTATTACAACCTCGATCCCTTGTGGGCCGACGCCAATATCGACTTCATCGGCATCGACAATTACATGCCGCTGTCGGACTGGCGCGAGGGTGACGATCACCTCGATGCGGATTGGGGTTCGATCTACAATCTCGACTACCTCAAATCCAATATCGAGGGTGGAGAGGGCTATGACTGGTATTACGCGCATGACAATCATGACGCGGCCCAGATTCGCACGCCGATCACCGATGGCGCCTATGGCGAGGATTGGGTGTATCGCTACAAGGACATGCGCGGCTGGTGGCAGAACGATCACCACGAGCGGATCAATGGGGTGCGCAGCGAGACACCGACCCAATGGGAACCGCGGTCGAAACCGATCTGGTTCACCGAATTCGGTTGCGCCGCGATCGACAAAGGCACCAACGAGCCGAACAAGTTCCTCGATGCGAAATCCTCGGAAAGCGCGCTTCCGGCCTATTCGAACGGGCGGCGCGACGATTTCATCCAGCTGCAATATGTCCGGGCGATGACCGAATATTGGGCCGATGCGGCGCATAACCCGATCTCCGATGTCTACGGAGGGCCGATGATCGACATGACGCGGGCCCATCTCTGGGCCTGGGATGCGCGGCCTTACCCGACTTTTCCGGCGACCACCTCCGTGTGGTCGGATGGCGACAATTATGCCCGGGGGCACTGGCTCAACGGTCGTTCCACTGCGCGGTCTCTGGCCGATGTGGTGACCGAAATTTGTGCGCGCTCCGGGGTGGGCGAGATCGACACCACCGAGCTTTGGGGCGTCTTGCGCGGCTATAGCGTCTCCGACATTTCCGGCGCGCGGTCGGCGCTGCAACCCCTGATGCTGGCTTATGGGTTCGAGGCGATCGAACGTGAGGGGCAGTTGGTGTTCCGGTCGCGGGATGGCAAATCCGTGCTCGATCTGAGCGAAGACCAACTGGCCGACAGCGAGGAGCTCGACGGTATACTCGAACGCGTGCGCGCGCCCGAGGCCGAGGTCGCGGGACGGGTACAGCTCACCTTCGTGGATGCCGATGACGACTATGGCGTACGCTCCGAGGAGGCGATTTTCCCGGATGAGGAAACCCGGCTGATCTCGCGCTCCGAACTGCCTCTGGCGCTCAGCCGGGCCGAGGGACGGCAGATCACCGAACGCTGGCTGTCCGAATCCCGCGTCGCGCGCGATACGGCGCGGTTCGCCTTGCCGCCTTCGCTGATGGCGGTGGGCGCGGGCGATGTGATCACGCTCAGGAGTGCGGAGGGCGATCTGCGCTACCGGATCGACCACGTCACCCTCGGCGCGCAGCAACAGATCGAGGCGGTCCGCGTCGAACAGGAGATCTATGAGCCCTCCGAGGCGGTCGAGGAGATCGTCGAGGCCAAGGCCTTCTCCGCCCCCGTGCCGGTCTATCCGCTGTTTCTCGATCTGCCGCTTCTGACCGGCAGTGAGGTGCCCTATGCGCCGCATATCGCGGTGACGGCGGACCCCTGGCCGGGATCGGCGGCGGTCTATGCCTCGGCTTCCGACAGCGGCTATGAGCTCAACACGCTCCTGCCGATCTGGTCCACCATCGGGGTCACGTTGACGGCGCTGGAGGCGGCCACGCCCGGTCTCTGGGATCGCGGCGCTGCGCTTCGGGTCAGGCTGACCAAGGGGGAGCTGTCCTCCGCCGAGATGCTCGATGTGCTCAATGGCGCCAATGTCGCGGTGATCGGCGATGGCATTTCGGCCAATTGGGAAGTGTTCCAGTTCGCCACGGCCGATCTGGTCGCGCCGCTGACCTACGATCTGACGCTCAGGCTGCGCGGGCAATTGGGCTCCGACGGGCTTGGGACGGGCGGTCTGACGCCCGGCTGGCCCATCGGATCGCGCTTCGTCCTTCTGGACAGCACGCTGCGGCAGATCGACATCGCGCAATCCGCGCGCGGGCTTGCCCGGCATTACCGCATCGGCCCGGCCAGCCGGGGCTATGACGATCCGAGCTACGAGCATTATGTCGAGGCTTTCGACGGCATCGGCCTGCGCCCCTATGCGCCTGCGCATCTTCGCGCCACCGTGACGAGTGGCGGCAGCACAGAGGTGAGCTGGGTCCGGCGCACGCGGATCGACGGCGACAGTTGGCAATCCTACGAGGTGCCGCTGGGCGAGGCTGCGGAACTGTATCTCGTGCGCGTGGTGCAGGGCGGGGCTGTCCTGCGCGAGACCACCGTCACCAGCCCGGCCTGGACCTACACGGCCGGACAGAAATCGAGCGACGGTGTGACCGGCGCTTATGACATCCACGTTGCCCAAATCTCCGACAGCTTCGGGGTGGGCCTCTTCCGGGAGATCGAGATCCATGACTGACACACCCCGCTTTGCCCTGCCGTTGCTTGAGGCCTCTCAGGCGCAGAAACATGTCACCATGAACGAGGCGCTGGCCCGTCTCGACGGATTGATGCAGCTCACGCTCACTTCCGTCTCTGAGACCACGCCGCCGACCACGCCGCAGGAAGGTGACGCTTATGGCGTGCCGGTCTCGGCGGTCAACGCCTGGGCTGGGCAGGATGGCTCCATCGCACTGTATGTCAACGGGGGCTGGGCTTTCGTGCCCGCCACGCCCGGCATGCGCGCCTATGTCGCCGATCAGAACGGCTGGGCCGGGTTCGATGGCAGTGACTGGGTGCTGGGCCTCATCACGCTTTCGGCTCATGGGGCGGGCATGGTGCAAAAGGTGATCGAGGTGGACCACACGCTCACCGCGGGCACCACCTCCGCGGTGAGCTATGCCATCCCCGGCCAGTCGGTGGTCTACGGCGTCACCGGGCGGGTTCTTTCGGACATCACCGGCACCGGGCTGACCGGGTTTTCCCTTGGTGTGGCCGCCTCGTCGAACCGCTACGGGTCCGGTCTGTCGCTGACACAGGGAAGCTGGCTGCGCGGGCTGACCGGCAATCCGCTGACCTACTATGGCTCCGAGGATCTGATCCTCACCGGCGAGGGCGGCAACTTCGACGCGGGCGGGGTGATCCGTCTGGCCCTCCATTGCGTGCAGTTCTCGCTGCCGTCAGAATAAGGTTCATAGGCCTTTGAAACAGCCCCGTGCAGAATTGCGCGGGGCTTTTTTCTGTCTTGTGCACTTGCGCTTTGGAAAGTGGACCTATCTATAGTAGGCTTCCGAAAAAGAGGACACGCGCATGGCCAAGATCCGCACCACTCTCAAAGAACTCGACCCCGTCTGGAGCCGCATCGTCTCCGAGGCGCGCGAGGCCGTGGCGGAGGAGCCTCTTCTGGGCGGGCTGGTGCATGCCTGTATCCTGCATCACGCGACGCTTGAGGATGCGCTGGCCTATCGGATCGCGCAGAAACTCGCCTCCGGCGACATGTCCGAACAGCTGATCCGCGAGATCGCCGATCAGGCCTATGCTTCCGATCCCTCGATTGCCGAGGCTGCGCGCGCCGATATCTGCGCCGTCTATGACCGCGACCCGGCCTGCCACCGCTACATCCAGCCCTTGCTCTATTTCAAAGGTTTCCAAGCCACGCAGGCGCATCGCGTCTCCAACTGGCTCTGGCGCGAAGGCCGTCGCGATCTGGCCTATTTCTTCCAGATGCGCATGTCCGAGCAATTTTCCGTCGACATCCATCCGGCCTGCCGGATCGGCAAGGGGCTGTTCCTCGATCATGCCCATGCGCTGGTCTTCGGCGAGACCGCCGTCATTGGTGACAACGTGTCGATCCTGCATGACGTGACGCTCGGCGGCACTGGTAAAGAGGACGAGGACCGTCATCCGAAGATCGGCGATGGCGTGCTGATCGGTGCGGGTGCCAAGGTGCTGGGCAATATCAAGATCGGCTGCTGCTCGCGCATCGCAGCGGGCTCTGTTGTCCTGAACGAAGTGCCGCCCGCAACGACCGTGGCCGGGGTTCCGGCCAAGGTCGTGGGCGAAGCGGGCTGCTCGCAGCCGTCGATCTCGATGAACCAACTCATCGGTGCGCGCACCGGCGATCGGGGCTGAGACGCAGACGGAAGACGTCACGATGGATGTGAAATCTTTGCTCGCATCGGGCTATCGACGGGTTTTCGCAAAGCCGCACCGTCCCGATCCCGCGCCGTTGATCGTGGTGATGATCCCGTTGGTCGGCAAGGCGCGGGCGCAGGACTGGCAGAGGGTGTGCGACATTCTCGAGGGCACACTGGCCTCGCTCCGGGCGCAGTCGTACCGGAATTTCGAAGTGATCCTGTGCTCGCAAGACCGACCGGGGAATTTCCCCGATCGGGACGGCTACCATTTCCTGCCCGCGCCACCGCACACTGGCGCGGCGAATATCTCGGATCAGCGGGTGAAGGCCCGGCTGATGGCCGAATATGCGGCGCGCCGCTTCGATCGGTTCAGCTATGTCATGCATCTCGATGCCGACGATCTGCTGCATCCGGATCTGTTCCGCTATGTGGCGGAGGACAACAACGGGCGCGGCTATCTGATCGAACAGGGCTATATGGTGGATGCGCCGAGCGGGCGCATCGCGCCGATGGGCCGGGCGATCGGCGGGGAGCATGATCTCTGGGAACACTGTGGCTCCTGCGCGTTTTTCGCGGTGGACTGGGGCAAACAGGCCTTTCCGGTGTTTTACATGCGCATGCTTGGCAAGGGGCATATGAACTACGCGAAAAGGTCCGAACGCCTCGGCTATCCATTGGCTCCGGTTCCGTTCCCGGCGGTGCTCTACATGGTGAACCATGGGGACAACATGCAGCTTCGCAAAGGCCACGACAAGCTGCTCTACCTCACCCATCTCGAAATCACCGACCCCGAACGGATCGCGGCCATTCGCAAAGACTTTGCGCTCTCCGAGGAAACCACGGGGAGCGCATGAGCATCGGGGCGGGCCGATGCCTCAGCCCTTCAGCGCGTCATAGGCCTCCAACGCCTTGATCCCGTACATGAAGGACGGCCCACCGCCCATCAGAATCGCGACGCCGACCGTTTCCGCGATTTCCTCGCGTGTGGCTCCGGCGTCGATCGAGGCCTTGACGTGAAAACCGATGCAGTTGATGCATTGCTTGGTGATGCCGATGGCGAGCGCCTGAAGCTCCTTATGTTTCACCGGGATCGCCCCTTCGGCGGTCGCTGCATGGTGCAGGGCGGTAAAGCCTTCCCCGACCGCAGGCGATCCTTGTCCGAACGCCATCATGGCGCTTTGCACACCTTCGAGTTCCTTTGACCAGTCCATAATGGGCCTCCTTTGTAAAAACCGTCCGCGACATCACGATGTCTACGGTCCGGAGACATTCCAAGCACACTCTAACAGGACGGCGGGCAGGGGGATTTGAGACGGATCAGATCGCAAAGAAAAAGCCCCCCGAGATCGGAGGGCTTTGTCAATCTTGGCTGGATGTGCCGTCAGGCCAGCATGGCCACCGGGTTCTCCAGGTTCTCGACGATGGCCTTGAGCAATTCCGCGCCCAAAGCCCCGTCGATCACGCGGTGATCCACCGACATGGTGACAGACATCACGGTCGCAACCTTGATCTCGCCATCCGCGCCAACCACCGGTTTCTTCACCCCGGTGCCGACCGCCAGAATACCGGCATGCGGCGGGTTCACGATGGCGTCGAAATTGTCGATGCCGAACATGCCGAGGTTGGAGATCGCGAAAGAGCCGCCTTGATACTCTTGCGGCGCAAGTTTGCGGTCGCGCGCACGGGTGGCCAGATCTTTCATCTCTTTCGACAAGGCCGAGAGCGATTTCATGTCGGCGTCTTTCAACACCGGCGTGAACAGCCCGCCTTCGACCGCCACAGCGACAGCCACGTCAGAGGCTTTCATCTGAAGTACACGATCGCCAGCCCAAACGGCGTTGGCGGTCGGCACCTCTTGCAGCGCATTCGCCACGGCCTTGATGATGAAATCATTGACTGAAAGCTTCACGCCCTTGCCTTCGAGTTGCTTGTTCAGCTCCCCCCGGAATTTCATCAGCGCATCGAGCTGAATGTCGCGGCGCAGGTAGAAATGCGGGATGGTCTGCTTGGCTTCCGAGAGACGCGCGGCGATGGTTTTGCGCATGCCGTCGAGTTTGATTTCCTCGTAGACGCGGCCTTCGTACATCCGGGCGACCATATCCGCCGACGGACCAGCCGGGGCTGCCGCTGCCGGAGCTGCGGCAGGGGCCGCAGCTTTCGGAGCTTCGACTTTCGGTGTAGCCGTGGCGTTTTCCACATCCGCTTTCACGATGCGGCCTTTCGGACCGGAGCCCGCAATCGCCGCCAGATCGAGACCCTTCTGGGCCGCAATGCGACGGGCGAGCGGCGAGGCAAAGATGCGTTCGCCGGAGGCCGCAACAGGCGCTGCCGGGGCAGGGGCTGCAACAGCGGGTGCCGGAGCCGCCTCGGCCTTCGGCGCTTCTGCCGCCGCCGGAGCAGGTGCAGCCGCAGCGGTGGCCGCCGCAGAGGCGTCTTCGCCCTCTTCAAGCAAGATCGCGATGGGGGCGTTCACTTTCACGCCCTCCGTACCTTCCGCCACGAGAATTTTGCCGACCACGCCTTCGTCCACGGCTTCGAATTCCATCGTCGCCTTGTCGGTCTCGATCTCAGCAATCACGTCGCCCGAAGACACCGTGTCACCCTCTTTCACGAGCCATTTTGCAAGCGTGCCTTCCTCCATCGTCGGAGACAGCGCGGGCATCAAAAGTTCAATAGCCATAACGGGTTCTCCTTAACGGTAGGTCACTTCTTTGCAGGCAGCCACGACTTCGTCGGTGGTCACAAGCGCGAGTTTTTCGAGGTTGGCGGCGTAGGGCATCGGCACGTCTTTACCAGCACAGTTGATCACCGGCGCGTCAAGATAATCGAACGCCCGCTGCATGATCACGGCGGAGATGTGGTTGCCGATGGACCCGACCGGGAAACCTTCTTCGACGGTCACACAGCGGTTGGTCTTCATCACGGAGGCCAGCACGGTGTCATAGTCGATCGGACGCAGGGTGCGCAGGTCGATGACCTCGGCGGAAATGCCCTCTTCGGCCAGCTTGTCGGCGGCTTCCAAGGCGTAGGTCATGCCGATCCCGAAGGAGACGATGGTCACATCCGTGCCCTCGCGCCAGATGCGGGCCTTGCCGAACGGGATGGTGAAATCTTCAAGATCCGGCACCTCGAAGGACTTACCGTAGAGAATTTCGTTCTCAAGGAAGATCACCGGGTTCGGGTCGCGGATCGCGGTTTTCATCAGGCCTTTGTAGTCGGCAGCCGAGTAGGGCATGACCACTTTCAGACCCGGAATTTGCGCATACCAAGCGGCGTAATCCTGCGAGTGCTGCGCACCCACGCGGGCAGCGGCGCCGTTCGGGCCCCGGAACACCATCGGTGCGCCCATCTGACCGCCGGACATGTAAAGCGTCTTGGCGGCGGAGTTGATCAGGTGGTCGATGGCCTGCATCGCGAAGTTGAAAGTCATGAATTCGACAATCGGTTTCAGCCCGCCAAAGGCCGCACCGGTGGCGATGCCCGCAAAGCCGTGCTCGGTGATCGGCGTGTCGATCACGCGTTTCGAGCCGAATTCGTCCAGCATACCTTGGGAAATCTTATACGCGCCCTGATACTCGGCGACCTCTTCCCCCATCAGGAAAACGGTCTCGTCGCGGCGCATCTCTTCGGACATGGCGTCGCGCAGCGCTTCGCGCACGGTCTGGGTCTTCATCTTCGTGCCTTCCGGGAAATCCGGGGAGGCTTTGGAGACCACTTCGACAGGCGCCGCGGCTTTCGCCGGGGTGCTTGCCGGCGCGTCTGCGACGGGAGCGGCGGCTGCGGTCGCCGGGGCAGGGGCCGCCACATCGTCGGCGCTTTCGCCCTCTTCCACGAGGATCGCGATCACCTCATTGACCTTCACACCTTCGGTGCCTTCGGCCACAAGGATCTTGCCGACGATGCCTTCGTCGACCGCCTCGAATTCCATCGTGGCCTTGTCGGTTTCAATTTCCGCGATGATGTCGCCAGCGGAGACGGTGTCGCCTTCCTTGACGAGCCATTTCGCGAGCGTGCCTTCCTCCATGGTCGGAGAGAGGGCGGGCATCAGAAGTTCGGTTGCCATGGTCGTATCTCCTCCGGATCAGGCGCTGTGCGGCGGAATTTCATCCGCGTAAATGTCGGTCCAAAGCTCTTCGAGCGCCGGTTCCGGGCTGGCTTTCGCGAATTCCGCAGACTCGTTGACCACGGCCTTGATGTCCTTGTCGATGGCCTTAAGGTCTTCCTCGGAGGCATGGCCGCCGGTCAGAAGGATAGACCGCACGGCTTCGATCGGATCGCGTTCCTCGCGCATTTTCTGCACTTCCTCGCGGGTCCGGTATTTCGCCGGGTCGGACATGGAGTGACCGCGGTAGCGATAGGTTTTGACCTCGAGAATGTACGGCCCTTTGCCCGCGCGGCAATGCGCCACGGCGCGCTCGCCCGCTTCTTTCACGGCCAGAACGTCCATGCCGTCCACTTCCTCGCCTTCGATCCCGTAGGCCGCGCCGCGTTCCCAGTAAGACGGGGATTTCGTCGAGCGCTGGGTCGAGGTGCCCATGGCGTATTGGTTGTTTTCAATGACGAAGATGACCGGAAGGTCCCAGATTTCCGCCATGTTGTAGGTCTCGGCCACCTGACCCTGGTTGGCCGCGCCGTCACCGAAATAGGCGAAGGTCACGTTGTCATTGCCTTTGTACTTGTCGGAGAAGGCAAGCCCCGCGCCAATCGGAACCTGTGCGCCGACGATGCCGTGACCGCCGTAGAAATGTTTCTCTTTCGAGAACATGTGCATCGAGCCGCCTTTGCCCTTGGAATAACCGCCTTCGCGGCCCGTCAGCTCGGCCATCACGCCGTTCGGGTCCATGCCGCAGGCGAGCATATGGCCGTGGTCGCGATAGGAGGTCACGCGCTTGTCACCCTCTTTCGCGGCGGCCTCAAGCCCGACCACGACGGCTTCCTGGCCGATATAGAGGTGGCAGAACCCGCCAATGAGGCCCATGCCATAAAGCTGGCCGGCCTTTTCCTCGAAACGACGGATAAGAAGCATGTCTTTGTAATAGGCGAGCAGTTCGTCTTTCGACACATTGGCCGTGCTCGCCGGTTTGGATGCTGTTTTACGGGGTGCCATCAGGCCTCCTCCTCCAAGATCACGGCTGATAGTTTAGTGTTAAACTATACGATAAAGGAGGCGGGGCTTGAATGCACGAATTTTCTGATATGCGTTGCGGGTGGCAGCTATGCGTTTTGGGAATGGCGGATGTGCTGAACGGGCCAAGGACTATAGTCTTCCAGTTCCACAACGCCATGCCGTGATCCAATCTCGCTTACGCAACGGTTTTGATTTGTCGCCGTGAGATTCATAATAACTGTCTACGACAGTGTAACCAGTCGCCTCTGGGTCCAAAAATACTGCGCGGCTTTCTGCGAGGCGCACAAAGCCGCGTGTCTGCACAAGCCGTATTCTCCCAGCCGGTTTCGTAACGTCCCGTCGATAGGAGGTCACTCCATTTGTCTTTGCGAGTAGGGCATGCTGCTCAAAGCAGGCGATAAAATCTTCAGGCGCCCCAGAGAAATGCATCGTTTTAGGAAAAGGGACGAAGGATAAAGCTGTCGTTTGAAATGTTAGGAACAACAGCGTCAGTATAGCAAGGAGAACGCCAATGCTCTTAGATAATCTATCTGCGCGGCGTTGCCGCCGTTTCCACGCGGTCTTTTGAGGATCGTTCTTTGGCCTCACCGACGACAATACCCCAACTGCGCCTCATACCGCGCCGCTCGTGCAGCCACCCCATCCGCCGTGTTCAAAAGCCATGTCTTGCCGTTGTGCGAGCCGCGGGCGTAGCCTGTGCGGCCTTCGTGATAGGCCAGATAGCTGTTTCGGGCATCCGTGTTGGCAATCCCCAAGGCGGCGTTGTTGGTCGAGACATACCAGCCGATGAAATCGGTGGCGTCGCGGATGTTGCTGCGGCTGGCGCCTGCGCGGCCCGGCCCGTTGACGTAATCGTCCCATGTGCCGTCGAGCGCCTGCGCATAGCCCCGCGCCGAGCTGGCCCGGCCTTTCGGGATGATGAACAAGACATAGCGTTTCGGCGGGCGGGCGGTCGCGCGGAAGGTGGATTCCTGATAGATCAGCGCCATTTGGACATGCACCGGCACGCCCCATTTGCGGGCGGAGGCCTCAAGCGCCCTTTGGTAATGCGGTCGCTCGCGGAAGATCGCGCAGGCATCTTCCGGGTTCGCAGGCGCGCCGCCGTAGCCGCCACCACAGGCCGAAAGTGTCAACAGGCCAGCCCCGCCGAGGATCATGCGGCGGCGGGTGAGGAGGGGCGTAAATTCTCTGTCTCTCTGTGTCATCTTTTGCCTTTCGGGGCAGGGGATGTCAGCGGATGACGATCTCGTCGGTGCGCAGATACCCGAGGATGTCGCGCGCCTGTTCGTCCAGCAAATCGAGATCGAGGTAGGTGTCGGACATGCGCAGGGTCTTGTTGCGCATCACCGCAAGCTCATCGTCGAGCTTGCCGCTCACCGTTTGCAGTTGAGACAATTCTGCCTCGATCTGCAAACGGCGAAACAGCCCGTATTCCCCTTGCACGGCGGCAAAGGTGAAATAGCCACCGAGGGTGACCATGACGCCACTGTACAGAAGCACAGTCAGCGACGGGCGTTTGCGCGGATGAGCCATGATAGGCTTCTTACCTTGTATGAAAGGTGCCTGACCACGTTGGGTTCGGTCACCTGCTCTGCCTCACGGGGCTTTCTCTTTGGCGGATCGCCTCCGTAACCTGTTTATGACACAGCCGATTCTCTCTGTGAATCCCAAAAACGAATCATCCGCAAAAAAATGCTGAAACGAAAAGGGCGCCCCCTGAGGGACGCCCAATTGTTCGATCGGACTGCGATCCGGTTCGCGGCGGTTCAGCCCGCGATGGAGGCCTTGTAGATGCCGTCCACAGCAACCGCGAGCGTCGCGTTGAAGTCGTCGTCGCTCTGCTTGGCGCTCAGCCCTTCGGACAGTGCGCGGGAGAAGGAGGCGATCATGCCGGTGTTTTTCGACAGGATGTCGTTGGCTTCGTCACGGGCATAGCCGCCGGACAGCGCCACGACTTTCAGAACGCGCGGGTGGTCGACCAGCGGTTTGTAGAAATTCGCTTGGGTCGGCAGGGAGAGTTTCAGCATCACCTGCTTGTCTTCCGGCATGGCGTCGAGATGTTTGAGGATCTCTTCGCGCAGGATCGCTTCGGCCTCGGCCTTGTCGGCAATCGTGATGGTCACTTCCGGCTCAAGGATCGGCATCAGACCGGCGGCGATGACCTGATCGCCGACAGCGAATTGCTGATCCACCACGGCTTTGATGCCCTCGGGGTTGGCGGCGTTGATCACGGAGCGCTCTTTGGTGCCGAACACCCCCAGTTTGAAGGCGCGGGCCAGAAGATCGTCGAGACCCGGCATCGGTTTCATGAGCTGCACGCCGTTTTCTTCGGCTTCCAGACCTTTGTCGATTTTGAGGAACGGCACAACGCCCTTCACATCCCAGAGATAGGAGGGGGTCGGCTTGCCCTCGACCATGCGGTCCATGGTCATTTCGAACAGGATCGCACCGATCACCTTCTCGCCGGTAAACGCCGGAGAGGTCATGATGCGCGAACGCATCTCGTGGATCAGGTCGAACATCTGCTCTTCGCCGGAATATTCGTTTTCCTCGATGCCGTAGAGTTTCAGCGCTTTCGGGGTGGACCCGCCCGACTGGTCGAGTGCTGCGATGAAGCCCTGGCCTTCGCCGATTTTCGCGGTCATTTCCTGAATGGACATGTCTTTCCTCTTTTGGCTCAAATCTGTCCCGCGTACGGGAATTCTGGAGTTCCTGACCGGGTTAACCCGCCCGGCATTCGGTCGCAATCGTGGTGGCGCTAACGCCTTGATTTTCTGTCATATGATGGCGCTAACGGGCGATTTCGCCCAGAAGCTAGGCCCTTTTTCGGGCTGATGGCATGATCTGGCGCAAACCGCTTTTTCATAACCGACATACCTCTGGAGCGGGGCATGAAAAAGCCCGCGCGAAGCGGGCTTTCCAAACTTATCCAAGGGCGACGACGCCCGGAAGTTCCTTGCCTTCCATCCACTCGAGGAAGGCACCGCCCGCCGTCGAGATATAGGTGAAGTCGTCGGCGGCCCCCGCCTTGTTCAGCGCTGCAACCGTGTCGCCGCCTCCGGCAACGGAAACGAGCTTGCCCGCTTTCGACAGTTCGGCGGCCTTTTGCGCCGCGGCATTGGTCGCCATGTCAAAGGGTTCGATCTCGAAAGCGCCGAGCGGTCCATTCCAGATCAGCGTCTTCGCACCGTCAAGAATTTTAGAGATTTTCTCGACCGATTTCGGACCGGCATCGAGGATCATCGCATCCGCCGGGCATTCCGTGGTGGGGACGGTCTCGTTCTCGGCCCCGGCCTTGAATTCGCGTGCCACGACCACATCGACCGGCAGGACAATCTCGCAGCCCGCTTCGCCGGCCTTCTTGGTGATCTCGCGCGCGGTTTCGGCCAGATCGTGTTCGCAGAGCGATTTGCCCACGTCGACGCCCTCGGCGGCGAGGAAAGTGTTCGCCATGCCGCCGCCGATCACCAGATAGTCGACCTTGCGCACCAGATTGCCCAGAAGATCGAGCTTGGTCGACACTTTCGCGCCGCCGACCACGGCCACGACTGGGCGTTCCGGGGTGGAGAGCGCCGATTCGAGCGCCGAAAGTTCCGCCTGCATCAGGCGACCGGCGCAGGAGGGCAGGAGTTTTGCGACCCCTTCGGTCGAACCATGCGCCCGGTGCGCGGCAGAAAACGCGTCGTTGACGTAAACATCGCCAAGGGCTGCGAGAGAGGCGGCGAACTGGCCGTCATTGTCGGTCTCGCCCTTGTGGAAGCGGGTGTTTTCCAACAACAACACCTCGCCTGTGCCAAGCTCTTCCACGGCTTCTTTCGCGGGGCCGCCGATGCAATCGGTGGCGAATTTCACCGGCACGCCCAGAACCTCGGCGACCGCATCCTTGATCAGCCCGAGGCTCATCTCCGGCACTACCTGCCCCTTCGGACGCCCGAAATGCGCCATAAGAACCGGTTTGCCACCCTTGGCAAGAATGTCGTCGATAGTGGGTTTGATCCGCTCGATCCGGGTGGCGTCGGTCACCTTGCCGTCCTTGACGGGCACGTTGATGTCGACGCGCGTCAGCACCACCTTGCCGGAGAGATCCATGTCGTCGAGGGTTTTCCAGGCCATATCGAAAAGTCCTTGTTAAGAAGGTTGGGCATCTGTCGACACCTGTTTGACGGCTCCTCACCGCTTCGTCAACCGGGCGTGAGCGCGTCGCGGGCGCATGGGCGCAGATCGGTCTTTCCCTTGATGCATCCGCGCACTAAACTGCGCAAAATTTTGACCCATTCCCACCCGGAGGAGGCATTCATGGCCGAGATCAAGGACCCCGAAAACACCATCATCATCACGCTCGACGGCGGGGATGTTGTCATCGAACTTCTGCCCGACATCGCACCGAAACATTGCGAGCGGATGAAGGAACTCGCCCGCGCTGGTGCCTATGACGGCGTGGTGTTCCACCGCGTGATCGACGGTTTCATGGCGCAGACCGGCGACGTGAAATTCGGCAACCAGACCAAAGAGTTCGAACTGCGCCGTGCAGGCACCGGCGGCTCCGATCTGCCGGATCTTCCGGCTGAGTTCTCCGGCATTCCGCATGATCGCGGCACTCTGGGCGCGGCGCGTTCGATGAACCCGAACTCCGCCAACTCGCAATTCTTCATCAACTTCTCCGACAACCACTTCCTCAACCGCCAGTACACGGTCTATGGGCGCGTGATCTCCGGCATGGATGCGGTCGACAAGATCACCCGTGGCGAGCCGCCGATGGTGCCCGACGCCATGCTTTCCGTGAAAGTGGCAGCCGATGCTTAAATCGCTCACGCTGATTGCCGCGCTCGCGGCGGGTCCGGCCCTTGCCACCGGGCTCGACATCACGGTCGAAGGCGAGGCCAATGGCGTCGTCCATATCGACCTGTTCGAGGATGTGGCCCCCGGCCATGTCGAACAGATCACCAAGCTCGCCGCCGAAGGTGCCTATGACAATGTCGTGTTCCACCGCGTGATTGACGGCTTCATGGCGCAGACCGGCGATGTGCAATACGGCAAGATGGGCGCGCCCGATTTCTCCATGCAGATGGCCGGGCGCGGCGGGTCGCACTATCCGGACCTCAAAGCCGAGTTCTCCGATCAGTCCTTTGACGAGGGCGTCGTGGGTATGGCGCGGAGCAGCAATCCGAACTCCGCCAATGCACAGTTCTTTATCATGTTCGCCCCGGCGCCGCATCTGAACGGCCAATACACGGTGGTGGGCAAGGTCACGTCGGGCATGGATGTGGTGCATGCGATCAAGAAGGGCACCGGTCCGAACGGTGCCGTGATCGGTCAGCCGGATGTGATGACCTCGGTGAAGGTCACGGACTGACGGCGAAAGCCGACTTGGGATATGAGAAAGGGCGCCGTTGAGCGCCCTTTTTTAAAACTCGAACCGGATCGCGGCGTTGGCCAGCCCGTCGCCATCGCCATAGCCGCCCGAGACGTCAAGCGAAGTGCTGCCCCTGAGGTAGATATTCGCCCCCAGAAGCGCGACCCCGTCCTCCGGATCTTTGATCGGCACGGCGACCAGTTCGGTCAACGCCACCCGGTCGTTCAGCCTGTGGCGATAGGCCAGTTCCATTGCGGTCGGTGCATCGTTGGCCTCGTTATAGGAGAGCGTGCCGGTGAAAGCACCCGCGCCCAAAGTCCGGCTGCCTTGCAGTTTCGCGTTGGCATCGGAACTGTCGCCATCGACATATTCCAGCGCCGTCTCGATCCGCCACGCCCCAGCATCCCAGCCGCCACCAAGGCCCAGCACGGCGGTGTCATAGTCGTCGACGTAATGCAGCGAAACGGCCAGATCGGTGTTCGCATAGCGCAGCCCGTAGGGCAGGAACTTGTCCTCGGTGATCGCGCCATCGGTCAATCGGCTGAACCCGCTGTCGGTGCGTGCGAGCGCCTCCGGCAACATCACATCGGCGATCAGCGGGCGCGCAAAACTGTCATAGGCGGGGCGGGGATTGCCGGCCTCGATACGCATGGAGCCAAGGCTGTAGCTCAGTGCGCCATAGGTTTCATGGCTGCGTCCAAGCGTGCCGAAGGCCCCGAAGCTGAGCCCCAGCCCGTCCCAGGCGGTCGTCCATGTGCCATCGCCGCCAAGCCAGACGTCCTGCTCCTCGACGGTCGAGGCGCCAAGTGCAATCCAGCCATCGCCGGTGAGCCAAGGATCGGCCTGCGCCACGCTGGCGAGGCAGGTGAGGATCAGGGGGAAGACGGTTATTTTTTTCATGCGGTTATTCTGCACCTGAAAACGGAAAAAATCCATGAAGATCAAAGGTCCTGAAATCACAAAACCGCGCGCGGATCGCTCCACACGCGGTTTGCAACAGATCTGGCCGTGGTATCAGCCCTTGAGCACCACCAGCGCGTGGCGCTTTTTACCTGCCGAAAGCTTCATCGGCTCCTTGAGCATGTCCGCCGTGACCATCAGGCCCGCGTCCTTGTGATCGACGTCGTTCACCTTGGCGCCATTCTCGGAGAACAGGCGCTTGACCGCCTTGCCGCTGTCGGCGAGGCCGGTTTTGACGAAGAGCTGGACGATGGAAATGCCGTCGCCGATCTCGTCCGCGCTCAGTTCCACGGTCGGAAGGTCATCGCCCACGCCGCCTTTCTCGAAGACCTCGCGCGCGGTGGCTTCGGCGGCTTTCGCGGCCTCTGCGCCGTGCAGGAGCGTCGTGACCTCATTGGCGAGGATGATCTTCGCCGCGTTGATCTCGGAGCCTTCGAGCGCCCCGA
Organism: Celeribacter sp. SCSIO 80788; assembly: GCF_051054295.1. Lineage (GTDB taxonomy): Bacteria > Pseudomonadota > Alphaproteobacteria > Rhodobacterales > Rhodobacteraceae > Celeribacter. The sequence continues at coordinate 510,290 of NZ_CP150482.1, forward strand.
GACGGTTGCATTCCTCGACCGGCAGGTCGGTGTAGAGCTTGAGGAACCGGCCCGTGTCCGCGTCCGTGGTGTTGCGCCAGAACTGCCAGAATTCATAGGGCGAGAGCATCTCGGCGTTGAGCCAGACCGCTCCACCTTGCGATTTGCCCATCTTGCGCCCGTCGGAGGTGGTCAACAACGGCGTCGTGAGGCCGTAAATTTCATTGTCCAGAACACGCCGCGTCAGGTCGATGCCGTTGACGATATTGCCCCACTGATCCGAGCCGCCCATTTGAAGCAAACAGCCATAGCGGCGGTTCAGCTCCAAGAAGTCGTAGGCCTGAAGGATCATGTAGTTGAATTCGAGGAAGGACAGCGATTGCTCGCGGTCGAGGCGCGATTTCACGCTCTCAAACGACAGCATCCGGTTGACGGAGAAATGCCGCCCGATGTCACGCAGGAAATCGAGATAGTTCAGCTCGTCCAGCCACTCGGCGTTGTTGCGCATCAGCGCCGCGTTGTCGCCGTGGTCGTAATCGAGGTAGCGGGCAAACACTTTCTGCATGCCGCTGATGTTGTCGTCGATCTGTGCCGGGCTGAGAAGCGGACGCTCATCGGAGCGGAAGGACGGGTCGCCCACTTTCGTGGTGCCGCCGCCCATGAGCGTGATCGGTTTATTGCCGGTCTTTTGGAACCAGCGCAGCAGCATGATGTTCAACAGATGCCCGACATGCAGCGACGCGGCGGTCGCGTCATAGCCGATATAGGCGGTCACCATCCCGTTGCTCAGGGCTTCGTCCAGCTCTTGCAAATTGGTGCAATCGGCAAGAAATCCGCGCTCGATGATCACGCGCAGGAATTCCGATTTGGGATGGTAGGTCATCTCTCACATTTTCCATTCAATGGTCGGTCGCGGCCTGATATATCGGGGCACGCACCAAAGGGAAAGAGTGTGATGAGTGCTAAGAGCAAAGCGGTGCCTCTGTGGGTTGCGGGCTGTATGTCGGGAACGTCGCTCGACGGAGTCGATGTGGCGCTGTTGAAGACCGACGGGGTGGAGATTTTCGAGTTCGGCGAGACGGCCTTTCGCGGCTATGCCCCGGCGGAGCAGGAGATGTTCCGCGCCGAGCTCGGCACATGGCAGGCCTCCGAGGCCCTGACCGAACTCATTGAGACGGCCCATGCGGAGGCACTTTCCGAACTTGAGGGCTTTGAGCTTATCGGGTTTCACGGTCAGACTCTGAACCACGCTCCCGACGAGGGGCGCACCTATCAGGCAGGAGATGGCGCGGTTCTGGCCGAGGTCACGGGCGTGCCGGTGGTCTGGGATTTTCGCTCGGCGGATGTCGAAATGGGCGGGCAGGGCGCGCCTCTCGCGCCGTTCTATCACCATGCTCTGGCCCGCTACATCGGTGCGACGGGACCGGTGGCGTTTCTCAATCTCGGCGGTGTCGGCAACCTGACGTGGATCGACCCGGCGCTCGCCGATCCCGCGGCTCCGGGCGCGCTTCTCGCTTTCGACACCGGCCCGGCGAACGCCCCCGTCAACGACCTGATGCGGACGAGACGGGGAGAAACCCATGATGCGGGCGGTGCGCTGGCCGCAGCCGGTCAGCCGGATATGGAGGTCGTCGCCCAAGGCCTTGAGCATCCCTATTTCTACAAGATGCCGCCCAAATCTCTGGACCGGAACGATTTTCATGGCGTGCTCGACGCCGTATTCCTCCTGTCCGATGCCGATGCCGCCGCCACGCTCACCGCTTTTGCCGCTGCCTCGGTCGCGCGCGCGATGGAGCATTGCCCGACGCCCCCTGCGGCGCTCTATGTGACCGGTGGCGGACGGCACAACGCCACGCTCATGGCGATGATCGCGGCGGGTGTGGATTGCCCTGTCCAGCCGGTCGAAGAGGTCGGGCTCGATGGCGATATGCTGGAGGCGCAGGCCTTTGCCTATCTCGCGGTGCGCGTGCTGCGCGGCCTGCCGACCTCGGCGCCCTCGACCACCGGAGTGCGGGCCGCCATCGGCGGTGGACGCGTGTCGCGCCCGGATGAACAGGCCTGAGTATCGCCCAAAGGTCGGAAATGGGAGGGAAACGGGCGACTGGCAGGTGCGGTCGGAGCAAGCCCCGTCCTTGTCCTGCCAGTGCCTCAAATACTCGGTACTCTGGGAAAACGAGCGGTCACATGTTCCCCCCCCGATACTGATTAACCCGCTCAGGTTAACGTAGCGTCATCTTTTTGCGAGTGCGGAAAACCTTACCATTTGGCGAATTTTGTGGGGAATTGGTCACAGTTTTTCCCCTTAAGCGTATAAAGCTGGCTCAGACGGCTTCTCTTGACCGGCTCAGGGGTTCCGGCTATCTCCGGGCTTGCCGAAAAATGTCAGGGCGGTTGGTTATCCCGCCCCTCGGAGCACCCGAGAGTTTGTCGCAAGATCCCACGGCATCCATATCCTGCGGGAGACGGGTGCCTTTTTCATGCGCGTCTCCCGCCTCATAACCGATGAGAGGTGCAAGATGCTGGACGACCGGCAACGCAAGAAAGACAAGATGACCATCCTTGTGGCGCAGGGATTTATTTCCTGTTTCATGGCATTCCTGATGACCCTGATCATGAGCGAGCTGATCCCCGGACTGCGCGAGGGGTTTCGCCCCGGTTGGGTGCGCGACTGGCTTGGCCATTACATAACCGCCTGGCCGATCGCCTTCCTGCTGTCGATGGGGGTGGGGCCTTTGGCCTTTTTCCTGTCTGCGACACTGGTCGGGCGGGTGTATCGCGGCTGATCAGTGCGGAATGTCAAAGCCCGGGGCGGCCAATTCGAACCCCTCGAAGCGAAATCCGGGGGAGACGGTGCAGCCGACGAGAGTCCAGGCGCCGGTCGTGCGCGCGGCCTGCCAATGCGCTTCAGGCACGATGAGTTGTGGCGTCTCTCCGGCCCCGAGCTCCGGGCCGAGGATCAGGTCCCGTGCCGGGCCGGCCTCTGTCTCAGCTAGGGACAGGATCAGGGGCGCGCCCGCGTAATAATGCCAGATCTCGGTGGCATCGACTCGGTGCCAATGGCTTTGCTCCCCAGCCTTGAGCAAAAAATAGATGCAGGTCCCGGCGGGCCGCGACGCACCGTCGGTCTCCGCGATCCATGTCTGGCGATAATGCCCGCCCTCGGGATGCGGGGCGAGGTTCAGATGTGCGATGATCTCGTCGGCTTGCATGGTCTTGGAGGCTTTCCCGTGTCGCAGAAGAAAAACGGGAACCGAATGCCGCGCGAGGCGTTGTCCCCTCAGAGATAAAGACAACGGGAGACCTCCATGTCCAAGAAAATTCTTCTGGCGCTGGCCTTCGCCGCGCCGACGCTTGCCGCCTGTACCACCATGAGCACCACCGACACCAGCACCGCCTTCGGTGCGGCCGCCGGGGCCGGGCTCGGCTATCTGACCGCGGATGCGCTCGGGTCGAATGATGAGTGGAAAGTACTGGCCACGCTGGGCGGTGCCGCTGCCGGGTCGATGGTCGCCAAGAACACCAATTCCGCGACCTGCGCCTATTCCAATGGCGATGGCACCTATTACACGGCGCCCTGTCCGTAAGGGGGGCAAAGGGTTCTTCACAAGTGAACCGGTGCGAAAAAGGTCCCTTACGGGGCCTTTTTTGCGTCAGGATTTCTGTTGATCCGCGTCACCAGAACCATGGCACAGAGCGCGCCTGCCGCGTTGAACACCAGATCGAGCGCGGTGTTGATATAACCGCCGACATTGGTGTCGGGCACCATCAGCACGGCGCTGAACTCGATGATCTCATTGACCGCACCCAGCCCCATCGCGCCGAGCGCGGGAAGGGCGAAGGCGGTTTTCGTGCCCTTGAGCACCGGGAAGGTGTGGGTCATGATGTGCCACAGCAGCCAGGCTGTGGTGCCGAAGCCGTAGAAATGCACCACCTGATCGTATTTCAGGATGGTCATCTCTCCATCGCTGACGAAGGGAATGAGTTCGAGCGTATAGAGCACCGATCCGTTCACCGGCACGCCACCGCCCGCCATATGCAAAAGCCCCCAGAGTGTGAGTGCCCAGAGCAGCTTTGGCGGATACTCGACCTTGCGCAGGCTGGTTGCGACGAGGCCGATCAGGATCAGCATGGTCACCACATAGATGACGAATTCGAAATTCCCGATGGCAAAGAACCAGAGCGTGAAGCCGATGACATAAAGGGCGGTGAACAGGCCGACCTGTTTTTCCGCACGGGTGACGGGGCCCATGGCAATCTCCTCTTTTTTGCCGATCATCCTTGCGATGTGGCGGAAAGAAAAGGGGAATTAAATGCGCGGAATCTGCGGCGCGGCGGTTTCGGACAGCGGCCCGTTCATGCGCGGATCGTCCATCACCTCAATGGCGCGGCCATAGGGAACAAATCCCGAGCGGATGTAGAAGCCCACGGCCTGCGGGCTGTCGAGGGTGCAGGTGTGGACGAAAAACCGCTTGATCGGACGGGCGAAGGCCTTGTCCAAAGCGTGCTCCATGAGCCACCGCCCGGTGCCGCCGCCGATGAGACTGGTGTCGAGGCCGAAAAACGCCAGTTCTGTGTTGTCCGGGTCGCGGAAATCAAGCTCCAGAAGGCCGAGGTCAACACCATCCTTGCGCGCGGAATAGACCTCAACATCCGGGTCGGTCAGGATCGCGGAGAGCTTGGCGTCCTGCATATACATCCGTGAAAACCAAAGCCAATCCTCACCCACACGCCGATAAAGCACGCGATACCAATCGAGATCGGGCGCCTTATGGCGGATAAGTTCCAACCCCGGCTGCTCCGGCACAGGGCGCGGCGTGGGCCGCGCGAACATCTCAAGATAGGTGACAATGGCGGCGAGCTTGCCGGAGGGCAGCTCGTGGATACCGTCTTCGAGCGGGCTGGGGAGGGGGCTTGGGGCGTTGGTCATGGGGGGAGAGTGACGGATGCGGCGGGGAGGTGCAAGTGGGATCACCTGCGCAATGCAAGCCGGGTTTTCGCCAAGAAGCTCTTGAGGTCATTGCGGAAAACCCAACCATAAATTGCGCCGTTGATGGCCAGAGCGGCGATGGACGCCGGGGCGAAGGCGACCGTGAACTCGACCGGGATCACAAGGTTGACGCCATAGATGATCCAGCGTGCCGTGGCCACGGTCAGCCCGAGGGTCAGGCTGGCCATCATGAACAGCCGGTGCGTTTTGACGTCCCCACGACGGATGGCCCACAGCGCGAGGGTCAGGGACAGGAGCAGAGCCAGACAGATCGCATAGGTGCCGAAAATGGTCAGCCCGCCACCAGCCGCCGGAAAGGTGAAGACCATGACCATGATGGCGAAGCAGGAGAGAACCGCACAGAGTATGTAGATGTAGCCGGAAAGCCGGTGCCAAAACCGCAGTGGGCGGGATCGCAGGGCGGGGATGGTTTGCAGAGGCCCGGTGAGGAAAAACAGGATGCCGGGCAGTAGGTGAGCCGTGCTGAGCCAAGGAGCATCGAGGTATCTTTGTTGGAGCCAGCCCACCTTTTCGGTCAGAATGCCCCAGACATAGAAAAGCCGCTCGACACTGTCGTAGAGAACCGGCAATGCCAAGATGTAGAGCAAAAGGGCGGTTCGGGGCATGATGCGTCCAAAGTGACTAATAAAAAGCCCCACCAATCTGGCGGGGCTTTCTCTATGTCGTCAAGCGCTTGCGCTTATTTCTTCAGGATCGACGCCCCGGCGTATTCCGCCGTCGCGCCCAGTTGTTCCTCAATCCGGATCAGCTGGTTGTATTTCGCCATCCGGTCAGAGCGCGACATGGAACCCGTCTTGATCTGGCCGCAGTTGGTGGCAACCGCCAAATCGGCAATCGTCGCGTCTTCGGTCTCGCCGGAGCGGTGCGACATCACGTTGGTGTAGCGCGCGCGGTGGGCCATATCGACGGCTTTGAGGGTCTCGGACAGCGACCCGATCTGGTTCACTTTCACGAGCATGGAGTTCGCCACGCCTTGCGCAATGCCAGAGGCCAGACGCTCCGGGTTGGTCACGAAGAGATCGTCGCCCACGAGCTGAACCTTGTCGCCGAGTTTGGCGGTCAGGAGTTTCCAGCCTTCCCAATCGTCTTCGGCCATGCCGTCTTCGATGGAGATGATCGGGTAGTCGTTGCAGAGCTCGACGAGGTAGTCGGCGTTTTCCTCCGACGTCAGCGATTTGCCTTCGCCCTTCATCTCGTATTTGCCGCCCTCGTAATATTCGGTCGAGGCGCAATCGAGCGCGAGGTAGATGTCTTCGCCCGGCTCGTAGCCCGCTTTCTTGATCGCGGCGAGCACGAAGTCCAGCGCTTCACGGGTGGAGGAGATGTTCGGCGCAAAGCCGCCCTCGTCGCCGATCCCGGTGTTGTAACCGGCGGCAGACAGCTCTTTTTTCAGCGTGTGGAACACTTCGGAACCCATGCGGATCGCTTCTTTCACGTTCGCGGCCGAGACCGGCATGATCATGAATTCCTGGAAATCGATCGGGTTGTCGGCATGCTCGCCGCCGTTGATGATGTTCATCATCGGAACCGGCAGCACGCGGGCCGAGGAGCCGCCGACATAGCGGTAAAGCGGCAGGGCGGAGTAGTCGGCGGCGGCTTTCGCACAGGCCAGCGATACGCCGAGGATGGCGTTGGCGCCGAGGCGGCCTTTGTTCGGGGTGCCGTCCAACTCGATCATCACGGCGTCGATGGCTTCCTGTTCGGTTGCGTCCATGCCGACGAGGGCTTCGGCGATTTCGCCGTTGACGGCAGCGACGGCTTCGAGCACGCCCTTGCCCATGTAACGGGACTTGTCACCGTCCCGTTTTTCCACGGCTTCGTGGGCGCCGGTCGAAGCGCCCGAGGGCACGGCGGCGCGGCCCATGGTGCCGTCTTCGAGAATGACGTCCACTTCCACGGTCGGATTGCCGCGGCTGTCGAGGATTTCGCGACCGATGATGTCGATGATGGTGCTCATGGCTTAGTCCCTTTGCAATTTGGTTGGCGGGCCAGTCGGGTGTCTGAATATCAGTCGGAACGGGCAGGTCAACAATGCATGCGCTAACATTGTGCGTCTCTTTGCCTGCAAACAGACGTAAGGCCGCGACGTGCAACGGTTTTGTAACGATTGCCGGAAAATTGCCGCGGAAACGGGCGCTCTCAGAGGCGAGGGGCCTCGAGATCGGCGGCGATGGCTTCGCGATCCAGCCGCGCCCGTTTGCGTTCACGCAGGAAGCTGTAAAGCCCCGAGGCGATGATCAGTGCGGAGCCCAGGATCGTCATCAGGTCGGGACGTTCGTGGAACACCAGAACACCGCCGATCATTGTGAACACCAGACGCGAATAGCGGAAGGGGGTGACGGCAGAGGCATCGCCTAGCCGCATCCCGGCGACGATCAGCGTGTAGCCCGCAGCCCCGGCGAGAATCGCCATCAGGGTCTTGAACACAAGCGGCAGATCCGGAGAAATCGGAGCTGCGCCCGAGAGCCAGAGGTTCAGCATCGCGGCGGGGATCACGGCGAGGAAGGCCTGAAAAGAGACGACGGTCGAGGGGACGGCGGCGTCCATCACCCGGGTCATCAGGTCGCGCGTGGCGACGGCCACGACGGAGACCAGCACCCAGAGCGCTTGAGGTTCGAAACCTGACACGCCGGGACGGATGATCATCAGCACGCCGATGAAACCGACAAAAATTGCACTCCAACGCCGCCAGCCCACCTGTTCCTTCAGAAAGACCGCAGCGCCCAGCGTGACGACCAGAGGCATGGATTGGAACACCGCGCCGACGGTGGAAATCTCGACCCGCGAGAGGGCTGTGACGAAGGAGACGGAGGCGACGGCCTCGGTCGAGGCCCGAATGAGGATCAGAGGTCGCCAGTTGCGGGTGACAAACACCGGATCGCGGCGCAAGAGCGCCCAGAGCAGGAAAATCCCGGCACTCGCCACCGCAATGGCCAAAAGCACCTGTCCCACCGGCATGAAACCGGAAAGATGTTTGATGAACATGTCTTCCACGGTGAAAAACGCCATGGAGCCGATGATCATGAGGATGGCGCGCAGATTGTGCATGGGGCTGTCCTTGGAATGCGTTTCTCCGCCATGCCCTGTGCGCGGCGCTCTGGCAATTGCGCAGAGCCGCAGACGGGGGATGCGGGAAAGCGCTCAGCGCTTTTTCTTGATGCCGTAAAGCTCGAACCGGTGGCCCTTGAGCTCATAGCCGAGCTTTTCGGCGATGCGTTCCTGAAGCGCTTCGATCTCCGGGTCGAGAAATTCGATGACATGACCGGTTTCGAGATCGATCAGGTGGTCGTGATGATCGCGGTCGGCGGTCTCGTAACGCGCGCGCCCATCTCCAAACGCCAGCTTTTCGAGAATTCCGCGCTCTTCAAAGAGCTTCACCGTGCGATACACCGTGGCGAGCGAGATACGCTTGTCCTTCTCGGAGGCCCGGGCATAGAGCTCGTCGACGTCCGGGTGATCCTTGGCCTCTTCCAGCACAGAGGCAATGATCCGGCGCTGTTCGGTCAGGCGCAGGCCCTTGGCCTCGCAGCGGGAAAGGATCGTGTCAGACATGGAGGCTCCGGCGGTCGTCATCGGGCCAAAGGTAAAAAAACGGGAGGGATTGGTCCAGCCCGCATTTGTCCCCCTGTCGGTCGCGCGGTTTATTTGAGCATCGACAGCATCATCCGGTCGAACATCCGATGTGGCAGGAGGCGGCGCAAAACATAAAGAAGTTTCGAATATTTCCCGGCGCGGTAGATGGTTTTGGGTTTCACGTCCGAAATGGCTTTCGAGATCGCTGCCGAGATCACTGCGGGCGACGATCCGGGGGCCGCGCTGGCGCCCCGCAACCCGTCATAAAGAGGCTTATAGGCGCGCTCTTTTTCGTTGTGATCCAATTCCTTAGACAGAACGGCGGAGAAGCCTGTGTCGATGAAGCCGGGTGCGATCAGCACCATGTAAATGCCCTTGTCCTCGACCTCGAGGCGCATGGTGTTGGTGAAGCCTTCGACGAAGAATTTCGTACCGTGATACCAGGCGCCCAAGGGGGTGTGGATCGTGCCGCCGATGGAAGAGATGTTGACGATCCGCCCGGATTTTTGTTTGCGCATATTGGGCAGCACGAGCTGTGTCATGCGCGCGAGGCCGAGGATATTGACCTCGAGCTGATGGCGGGCGGTGTCCATCGAAATATCCTCCACCGCGCCATAGGTGGCAAAGCCCGCGTTGTTGATCAGAACGTCGATGCGGCCCTCGCTGTGGATCACCTCGTCCACCGCGTCGCACATCGAGTCGTCATCGCTCACATCGAGCGCAAGCACATGCCCGCCCGCCGCGCGGATCGGCTCCATCATCTCGATGCGGCGCGCGCAGCCGTAGACGATATGCCCCTGGTGCAACAGATCGAGCGCGGTTTGCAGCCCGATGCCGGAGGAGGCGCCGGTGATGAGAATGACTTTCGGATCGGTTTGCGGGCTGGACATCGGACGGGCTTTCTTTGACTTGTAAGGGCGGGACATGCAATAAGTGACCATTGGTCATTTAATTAATGACCGACGGTCATTTGTAAAGCGCAAAGATGCGTCGCGAGAAGGGGTTCGGATCTATGTCTTTGACAGAAAAAAAGAAAAGAGCGCGCACGAATGCGGAAAAAACTGACCGAAGGTCATTTATTCTGTCCGAAGCACGAGAGATGATCGCAGAATCGGGGTTCGACGGGGTCACCGTGTCGGGGCTTGCGAAACGTGCGGGGCTGGCCAAGGGGACGCTCTATCTCTACGTGAAAACCAAGGAAGAACTGTTTGCCCAGCTCTTTGTCGAGGCGCTCAGGGCCTATGTCACGGCGGTGACACCGGCCCTTGAGGACGACGTGGCGCTGATCGATGCCATGATGCGCGAAGCGCAGGCGGTGCCACTGTTCCTGCCGCTGATGGCGCGGTTGACCACGATCATTGAGGCGAACCTGAGCGAAGAGGCGCTGATCGCCACCAAACGTGCGGTCGGGGGCGAGGGGATGCGGTTTGCGACCGAGATGGCCGTGGCGCGAGCGATGGGCAGCACCGAGGCATTTGAGCTGGTTCGTGCGTTGTTCGTGGCGCTTCAGGGGGCAGCCCAGCTTGCCGTGCCGCGCCCGGACTGTTTCGATGAATTGCCGGAAGATGTGCGTGGGATTTACGAACAGTCCAATGCGGAAGTGGCCTTTGCCACCACCGCGCGGCTGATCCTCAAAGGGGCGCAGTGAAGGGCGTCTGAGGGCGTAAACCACCTGTCGGCAAAGCGTCGGCAAAACGTCGGACTTTTGTCGGACCCCTTGTGAGGCGCGTCGGAACCATAAGGCATGGCCCGAACCACAGCCGAGGACTGCGTCGGTTCAGGGTCATCGGGAACCTGAACGCGGAAAAGAAAAACGCGTCACTCGGGACTCCGAGACGTCGGAACGCATGAAAAAAAGTGTGTGGCCCGAAACCGGAATGCGGGGAGCAGGGGGCCGACATAGAGCCGGGAGGAAGAGCTGGGCAGGGCCGTCGCGGGCACCGGGATGGGCGGTGAGCCCGCGATACGGTTGAGGAGCACGGCGGCCAGAGAGCTTCGGGATGGCGCGTAGGATCGCCTCAGAACACCAGTGCCCCTTCCATCATCCGAATGGCCTGCCCGCCGATGGTGACGCTCGCGGCATCTACGGAAACGGTGATGCGCGAGGGGCGGCCCATGTCGTCGCCCTGATGGACCACGAAGGACAAATCCTCTCCCGTCGCCTCAAACAGCAACCGCCCAAGTGCCGCCGCCGCCGATCCGGTGGCGGGGTCCTCGGGAATGTCGTCGAGCGGTGCGAAGATGCGCATGTGGATCGTGTCGCCGTCTGTCTCGTCCGCGCGCCAATAGGCCACTTGCGCGAAATCGAGCCCCATCGGGTAGCGGGCATGACCGTCGCGGAAGGTTGCGACATCGGTGGCGATGCGGGCAAGTGCCTCGCGGGAGGTCAGTTCCGTGAAGGTGAAGGCCAGCCCCATGCCGGCCATGACCGGCGGAGTTTTGAGATCGGTCTCGGTGAGTCCCAGCGCTTTTGCGATCAGCGACGGCTCGGGATGGGCGACGGTTTCAAGCGGCTGACGGGCGGTGAACTGCGCGCTGCCGTTTTCGGCCACGGCCGTGATCAGACCAACTTTCAACTCAAGCCGCAGATCGGGGCCATGGCCCAACTCGGAGAGGGCCACCGCCGCGCCGATGGTCGGATGACCGGCAAAGGGCACTTCCATCGTGGGCGTAAAAATCCGGAGACGCGCGGTGTTGGCCGAATCTTCCGGCGGATAAAGGAAGACGGTTTCGGAATAGTTGAACTCGCGGGCGATCTTTTGAAGCTGGTCTTCCGGGAGAGAGGCGGCCTCCGGCACCACGGCCAGAGGATTGCCGCCAAACGGTCGGTCGGTGAAGACGTCATAGGTCAGATAGCGGGTCAAATCTTAAGCTCCGGTTCACGGCCCACACGTTTCGCCAGAGGCGCGACGGTCAGGCCTTGTACGATGATCGAGAACACGACGATGACATAGGTCGCGGCGAGGATGACGGGTTTCCATTCGCTGTCGGGCAGCGACAGGGCGAGAGCGACCGAGATGCCGCCCTTGAGCCCGCCCCATGTCATGATCGGCACGGCACCGCGCGAAAACGGCGAGACGTTGTGCAGGATCACGGCAGGGACGACGACGGAGATGAGCCGGGCGACGAGCGCCAACACGATGGCGAAAGCGGCGGCCTTGATGGTGACCATGTCGAAGACGACGGCGAAGACCTCGAAGCCGATCATCAGGAAGAGGACGGCGTTGAGGATCTCGTCGACCATGGTCCAGAAGGCGGCGACATATTTGCGCGTCTCCTCCGACATGCCGTATTTCGTGCCGACATCGCCAATGAGAAGCCCGGCGCAAACCGCCATGATCGGGGCGGAGACGCCCAGGGCCACGGCCAGCTCATAGCCACCGAAGGCGAGCCCCAGCGTGATCAGCACTTCGAGGGAATAATCGTCAATGAGGCGCATGACGCGGAAGGTGAGCCAGCCGAGGACGAGGCCCAGAACCGCGCCGCCGACGGCTTCGCGGAAGAACAGCTTGCCGACCATGAGCGCCATGTTCTCCTCTTCGCCGGTGCCGCCATGGCCGGTGGTTGCGCCGAACGCCAGCCCCACGAGGATCAGGTAGACGACATAGCCGACGCCATCGTTGAAAAGGCTTTCGCCCGCGATCTTGGTCTCAAGGCTTTTCGGCAGGTTCGCGTCCTTCAGGACGCCCAGAACCGCCACCGGATCGGTCGGCGAGATCAGCGCGCCAAAGGTGAGCGCGATCAGAAGCGGCATGCCGGTGAGCCAGGAAAAGCCAATGCCGACGACGGCGGTCGAGAGCGCCACACCGAGGGTCGCCATCAGGATGACGGGGAGCCACTGGTCCTTGAGGTCTTCGAGTTTGACATGCAGCGCGCCCGCGAAGAGCAAGAGGCCGAGCATGCCTTCCAGAAGCGTGTCGGTGAAATCGAATTCCTGCACCGTGGCGCGGATTTCCTCTTCGAACACGGTGGCGGGGAAGAGAAGGTCCACGCCGATGATCGCGAGAGAGGTGACGAGGGAGACGACGAGAATGCCGATGGTGCTGGGCAGGCGCAGGAACAGGTAGTTGATCGCGCCGAAGGCCCCGGCGAGGACGATCAGGAGAGAGGCGAGTTGCAAAACGGTCATGACAAAGGCTCACGGGAGGACAGACCTGTCCTGTGTAGCACTCTGATCTGTCGGGAAAAGGGGAGTTTGGGCGGCGGGTCTCAGGACGGAAGCCGCAGGTCGGCCCAGACCGGCAGATGATCGGAGGCGCGCTGCGACAGCACGGTTTGCACGACGCCCGCGTCGCGCATCTCGATCCGGTCGGAAAACGCGATGCGGTCGAGCGCGGCCATCGGGCGGTTGGCGTGGAAGGAGCGACCCGGCGCGGTGATCTCGAAGGCGTCCTTCAGCGGATCGAGCCCCTGTGTCTGCGACCATTCGTTGAAATCGCCGAGGATGACGGTCGGGCGCGGATCGAGGGTCGCGAGACGGGCGCGGATGGCGTGAAGCTGCTTTTGCCGCGAGCTGCGCAGGAGCCCCAGATGCACGCCCACGACGCGCAGATCCGGCAGATCGACGGCCACCGCCCCGCGCGGCTCGAGACCCGGCAGCTCGAGACGATGCACGGCCTCGACCGTGGCGGTTTTGCGCACGAGGATGGCGTTGCCGTGCCAGCCGACGGAGACGGGCGAGGTGTTGACGGGCAGGGCGATGAAATCGGTGTGGCTTTCGATCATCCGCGCGGGCAGGGCGGCGGGGCGCGGGCCGAGGCGCATGTCGGCCTCTTGCAACGCCACCACATCCGCGCCGATGCCGTTGATCACGTCGAGAATGCGACCGGGCGCACGCCGACCGTCGGTGCCGCGACATTTGCGCAGATTGTAGGAGGCGAGCCTCAGAGCATGTGTTTCCACTTTCGGGGTCATGTGTCTAAGATAGGAAGCCTAAGCCGCCGTTTCATCAGGACCAGAGGCCCATGCGTCAGATATTTCAGAGATTCCGTCGGGAACCGATTGTCATGCGGCTGGTGTGGCTGGCGCTTTTGTCGGAATTCGTGGTCTCCTTGGTGACCGGGCCCTATTCGACGGCTTTCATCGCGCTGGGCACGTTTGGGCTGACGCTTTTGCCGATGGCCTTTGCGCGACGGTTTCAGATTTATATCCCGCGCAGCTTCATGGCCGGGATCGTGCTGTTCCTCTTTGCGACGCTGTTTCTCGGCGAGGTCGACGATTTCTACTATCGCTACTGGTGGTGGGATGTGGTGCTGCACGGCGGCTCGGCGCTGGGCTTCGGGCTTGTCGGGTTTGTCGCGATCTTCATGCTGTTCCAGGGCGACCGCTATGCGGCCCCCCCTTGGGCGATGGGGCTGTTCGCGTTTTGCTTTGCCATGTCGATCGGGGCGCTCTGGGAGATTTTCGAATATTCCATGGATGAGATATTCGGCACCAATATGCAGAAATCCGGGCTTCAGGACACGATGTGGGACTTGATTGTCGACGCAGGGGGAGGTTTGATCGGAGCGCTGTCCGGTGTCATTTATCTCAAACGCGACCGGGGGGCGCCTTTTGCCGGGCTGATCCGGGATTTTATCCAACGCAACGGAAAGTTCTTTGCCAAGTATCGGGACAAGTAAGTCCAAGGGAGGTCCTCATGTCTGTACGGATCGCGGTTCGGTGGAACGCTTGGGAGGCGGAGGGTGCGGAGCATTGTCATGTCTCGATTGGCCCGGACGGGGCGGTGCTCACGGCGGCGCTGAGCGGCGGGCAGTCCCCGGCCTATGCGGTGCAATACCGGGTCGTGACCGATGCGGCGTTTCACACCCGTGAGGTTTGGGTCAAATCTGTCGGCGGGTCTGAGTTGCATGTGACGAGCGATGGGGCAGGGCATTGGCACGATGTGGCGCGCGATGCGGCGCTGCCGGCGCTCGAAGGCTGTCTCGATGTCGACATCGCGGTGACACCGGCGACGAACATGCTGCCGATCCGGCGGCTCGGGCTTGCCGCAGGGGAGAGCCGGGAGATCGAGGTGGCCTATGTGCCGCCGCCGGGAGAGGGCGTCGGGCTGTTCCTGCCGCGCAAGGTGGCGCAACGCTACACCTGCCTCGGACCGGACCGGTATCTCTACGAAGGGCTCTCCAGCGGGTTTGCCGCCGAGATCGAGGTCGATGAACACGGGCTGGTGCGCGACTATCCCGGCGTGTTTCGCCGGGCGTGACGCTCAGGTGCCGCAGAAGGTCATGTGCACCATCTGATCCTCGCGCGGCGGCAGTCCCAGATCGCGATCCGCCCCGGCAAGATCGAACGGGTGCGAGAGAACTTCCGCCAAACGCGTCGCCTTGCTGTCGTCGCCTTCGAGCGCGGCCTGAATCGCCTCTTCGATGCGGTGATTGCGCGGGATGACGGCGGGGTTGGCCCCGGCGACGATCTCCTGCCACGCGGGGGCGCGGCGCTCCGCCCAGCGTGCGGACCAGTGGTCGAACGCCTCCCGGTCCAGCAGCCAGTCGCGCGCGGAATCGTCGAGCAAGCCGCGCAAGGTATTGGTGAAATCCGCCCCGTCCTTGGCCATCAGCCCGAGCAGATCCTGAATCAGCGCAACGTCATCCTCTTCGGCATCGGCAATGCCGAGCTTGGCCCCGAAGACCTTGCGCCATTCCGCCTGATAGAGCGCGGGGAAGCTGTTCAAAACCTCGGTCAGCGCATCGATCGCCTGTTGCTGCCCGCCAAGCTCGTCTTCGAGCTGCGGCACGAAACAGGAGCCCAATTGTGCGAGGTTCCAATGCGCCATGCTCGGCTGTTGCTCATAGGCATAGCGCCCATGAGTGTCGATGGAACTGTAGACCGCTTTCGGGCTGTAGCCGTCGATGAAGGCGCAGGGGCCGAAGTCGATGGTTTCGCCGGAGACGGCCATATTGTCGGTGTTCATCACGCCGTGGACAAAGCCGAGGCCCATCCATTTCGCAATGAGCCGGGCCTGTGCGTGCACCGCCTCCTGATAGAATTCGAGCGTATTCGTGGCCTGCGGGAAATGTCGGGCGCGGGCGTGATCGGTCAGAAGGCGGACCGCCTCATAATCTTCGCGGGCGGTGAAATACTGAAACGTGCCGACGCGGATGTGCGAGGCCGCAACGCGCACCAGAATGCCGCCGGGATAGGCGCGCTCGCGCTGAACCCGCCCGCCGGTTCTGACGGCGGCCAAGGCGCGGGTGGTGGGAACGCCCACGGCATGCATGAATTCGCTGACGATATACTCGCGCAGCACCGGTCCGATCCACGCCCGGCCATCGCCATTGCGGGAATAGGGCGTGCGGCCCGCGCCTTTGAGATGGATGTCGAACCGCCCCTTGTCCGTGACCACCTCGCCCAGCATCACGGCGCGGCCGTCGCCAAGCTGCGGCGACCAGTTGCCGAACTGATGCCCGCCGTAAACCTGCGCAATCGGATCGGCACCGTCGGGAATGACATTGCCCGCGCAAATCTCCGCATCCCAATCGGCGACGCCCAGCTCAGCGGCCAGAGGCGCGTTCCAAAGCACCATTTCGGGCGCAGGCGCGCGTTCCGGCGCGATGCGGGTGAAGAAACGGTCGGGCAGGCGGGCGTAGGAATTGTCGAATTGGGTCATGGGGCTTATCTAGTCCGTTTCCTTTGCTGTCCAAATACTCGGCAGGTCAGGCCAAACGTCGCACCCTCTCGGTCAGAAGCGCAAAGAAGCCTTCGGCATCGGCCTCATTCATGAACATCGCATTTGCGGGCCGGTCGGTGACACCCCACCAGTCGGCGACGGTCATGCCGCGGGTCAGATCGGATTGGGTTTCGATCTCGACATTGATGAAGCGGCCGGAGAACAGTTCGGGGCGGATCAGCCAGGCGATCACGGTCGGATCGTGCAGCGGGCCACCTTCGGAGCCGTATTTTTCGATGTCGAAGCGCTCGAAGAAATCGAGCCAGCCCGCGACCACATCGCCGAGATGGTTGCCGAAGTCCTTGAAGACCTGCAAACGCGGTGCGGTGACCAGCACCTTATGCGTCACGTCCAAGGGCATGACGGTCAGTTTGACGCCGGAGTTGAACACGATTTCGGCGGCTTCCGGGTCGACATAGATGTTGAATTCGGCGGCGGGGGTGATGTTGCCCACTTCGAAATAGGCCCCGCCCATGAGCACCACCTCCTGCACACGCGCGACGATGTCGGGGGCTTTCTCAAACGCGGTCGCGATGTTGGTGAGCGGCCCCATGGGGCAGAGCGTCACCGTGCCCGCCGGTTCGCTGCGCAGCGTTTCGATGATGAAATCGACGCCGTGCTGGGCCTGCAACGGCATGGTCGGGGCGGGCAGTTCGATGCCATCGAGCCCGGTCTTGCCATGGACATGTTCGGCGGTCACGAGCGTATGTGCGAGGGGGCGGTCACAGCCCGCGAAGATCTTGACGTCGGGCCGCCCGGCGACTTCGCAGATCTTGCGGGCGTTTTCCGAGGTCCGCGCAATCGGCACGTTTCCGGCGACGGCGGTGATGCCCAGAAGGTCGATCTCTTCGGGCGAGCCGAGCGCCAGAAGGATCGCCATGGCGTCGTCCTGACCGGGATCGGTGTCGATGATGATCTTGCGGGGAAATCCGGACATGCGCGCGCCTCACTTTTGATTTGAGGCCAAGATGGTCCGGGTTTCCGCGTTTGTCAAAGCGGTTCGGGGGCGATCAGCGGCGCACCTGACGTGCGCCGTCCGCACCCTTGACGATGATGGTGTGGATGCCTGCGATGGCGTCAAAGGAAAGCGAGCGCGCGGCGGTGATCCTGCGCTGGGCGCTTGTGCCGGCGGGGGCGGCGCCTTCGGGGGCGCGCAGGCGGAATTCGAGCACCAGCGTGTCGGCGCGCTCCGAGGCCACGGGGACGAGCTCGGCGTCGAAATAGCCGGTGGAGGGCAGGGCGGCGGTGGCGGTCACGATGGCGCCGGAGGCGGATTGCACGACCTGAACGTCGCTGATCGTGGGGGCGAGCGGCCGGGTGTCGACGAAGACCGGATAGCCTTTCTTCGGGGCGAGGGATTTGATCGTCACGACCTGCTGGCCGTTCGCATCGACCGCGACGGGTTCGGATTTTCCGAACCAGTTGAGCGGGTTGAACCGCGACTCTTTCACTGAGGCGCAGCCCGCCAGAAGCGACAGAACCAGCCCTGAAATGATCACCTGACGCCGCATCGGCCTCTCCCTTTCACGTCCACGTCCAAAGGGCTACCCGAAAAGCGGCAGGTTGAAAAGGGCGGGTTGCTGTGCTGGACCTTTTCCGGGCGAACGCGTAAGGATTTGCGGGACGACAGGAGCGGTTCAAGGAGTGGATCATGGCGCGCGAAGAGTTTGAAGAGATTGTCGAAACCTTCGAGTTTCTCGACGATTGGGAAGACCGCTATCGCCATGTGATCGAGATGGGCAAGGCGTTTCCGCCGCTGGACGATGCCTTCAAAGTGCCTGCGACCAAGGTCGAGGGCTGTGCCTCTCAGGTGTGGTTGGTGCCGACCATCGAGGATGGCAAGTTCGAGTTTCAGGGCGCGTCGGATGCGATGATCGTGCAGGGGCTGATCGCGATCCTGCATGAGCTTTTTGCCGGGTTGACGGTCAAGGAGGTTCTGGCGACGGACGCCCATGCGGAACTGGCGCGGCTCGGGCTTGACGAGCATCTGTCTTCGCAGCGCTCGAACGGCTTGCGGGCGATGGTGCAACGCATCATGGAGACGGCGGAGCGAGCGGTCTGAGCCAAAGGCGGAGAGCGACCCTGACGCCGTTTTCGAGTATTTTTCAGCAAAGGAAACGCCGGGTTCGGGACGTCGTCAGGTGCGCAGGAAGCGGTCCAGATCGCCATAGCCGGTGAAGCGGCGCTCAAGCGGCAATTCGAGGCGGGCGGCGCAGTTTTTGGCGATTTCGGTGAGGGCCGGATCGTCGGTTTGCGCCAGATAGACGAGTTTCTCGTAATTGCCGAAATAGGCGTGAAGCAGGTCAGGGTAGCGGTCGAGGCCCAAGGGTTTCCAGACGAAGGCGTCGAACTGGCGGGCGAGGAAATCGGTGAGGTAATAGGTCGTCGGTTCGTCGCGGTCGGGAAATTGGTCCATCCCGTCGAAAAACGCATAGCAATGCGGGGCGTCGATCATGGTGACGCTCTTTTTGTCGCACAACGCCTGTAATAGCCCGCCGGTGCCGCAATCGCCATAGGCGATGAGGATGCGGTCGTAATCCGCACGGTGTTGGTCAATCGCGCGCTCAATGGCTGCGGGGATTTTCGACGGGTCGTTGTGCAGGATGGCGGGCAGGCAGGTCAGCGTCAGGTGATCAAGGCCGTTGAGCCGGATGATCGCCAAGACCTCACGCGCCAGCGCGCCACAGGCGATGACGAGGGTCTTGCCTGTGCCGGTTTGCGCGAGGCCCTGATCGCGCAGGTTTGCATCCGTTAGGGCCTCATCGCTTATCCGGGAGATGTCGCTCACAACTGGTTGTGCCGCGCGTGCACGAGTTTTTTCGCGGTCTCGACGGCAATCGCCGCATCGTCGCAATAGGCGTCCGCGCCGATGGCCCGACCGAATTCCTCGTTCAAAGGCGCGCCGCCGCAGAGCACGATGTATTTGTCGCGCAGGCCCTTTTCATGAAGCGATTCAATCACGGTTTTCATATAGGGCATGGTCGTGGTCAAAAGCGCCGACATGCCGATGATGTCCGCGCCCTCGCGCTCGGCGGTGCCGATGTAGTTTTCGGCCTCGGTGTTGATGCCCAGATCGATGATTTCGAAACCCGCGCCCTCCATCATCATCGCCACAAGGTTTTTGCCGATGTCGTGGATGTCGCCCTTGACCGTGCCGATCACCATCTTGCCCATCTTCGGTGCGCCGGTTTCGACCAGAAGCGGCTTCAGGATCGACATGCCGCCCTTCATCGCCTGCGCCGCGCGCAGCACTTCGGGGACGAAGAGGATACCATCGCGGAAATCGTCGCCGACGATGGCCATGCCGGGCACCAAAGCCTTGGTCAGGATGTCATAGGGCGTCCATTTGCGGTCGAGCAAGATGGTGACGCCTTCCTCGATCTCTTCCTTGAGACCGTCGTAGAGGTCGTCCATCATCTGTTCGGTCAGCTCGCCGTCATCGAGTTCGGAGAGGATCAGATCGTCTTCATCAGACATGGGCGTTTCCTTTCGTCTGGAAATTCGGGCCGGTCGCGTTCAGGCGCTCTTGGCAAATGTTCTCATTTTGTTCTAGTGTCGCGGCATGAGCCACGAATCCACGTTTTTCTTTTCCGACACGCTCCCGCTCGGCCTTGTGCCGAAAGCGCGGGGGGCGGGGTCGAATGCCTCCGGCCGGTTCGAACGGCTGGCGCGCGAGACCTTTCTCGACGGCTGGGACGCGGAGGTCGAGGCGAAGACTTTGGGCACCACCACGGTGGACGAGCGCCCGAAAAAGATCATCACCCGCAACGACAGTCCCGACATTCCGTTCGACCGCTCGATCAACCCCTACCGGGGCTGTGAGCATGGCTGTTCCTACTGTTTCGCGCGGCCCTCGCATGCCTATCTCGGCCTCTCTGCCGGTCTCGATTTCGAAACCCGGCTGACGCGGAAGATCGGCGCGGCGGAGGTTCTGGCGCGGGAACTCTCGGCCAAGGGATATGATGTGGCGCCCATCGCGATGGGCACGAACACCGATCCCTATCAGCCCATTGAGGCGCGCGACCGGATCATGCGCGGCATTCTGGAGGTGCTGCGCGATCACAATCACCCGCTGACGATCACCACCAAGGGCACGCTCATTGAGCGCGACATCGACATTCTGGCCCCCATGGCCCGCAAAGGGTTGGTGCAGGTGGGAATTTCGATCACCACGCTGGGCTCGCGCCTGTCGCGGCAGATGGAACCCCGCGCACCCGTGCCCGCGCGACGGCTGAAGACCATCCGGGCTTTGAGCGATGCGGGCATACCGACCCATGTCATGGCCGCCCCGATGATCCCGGCGCTGACCGATCACGAGCTGGAGGCGATCCTGACGGCGGCGGCGGCACATGGTGCGCGCTCGGCGGCCTTTATCATGCTGCGGCTGCCTTTGGAGGTCGCGCCCCTGTTCGAGGAGTGGCTTGAGACCCATGTGCCGGATCGCGCCAAACGGGTGATGAACCGGGTGCGCGAGCTCAGAGGCGGCAAGCTCAACGATCCGCGCTTCGGCAAGCGGATGAAGGGGGAGGGCGAATGGGCGGAGCTGATGGCCAAACGTTTCGAGATCGCGCTCACCCGCACCGGGCTTGCGCGAAAGGGGCCGGGTCTCAGGACCGACCTCTTTGCCGTGCCGCCGAAACCGGGCGACCAGCTCTCTCTGTTTTGACCGCAGACCCGACATGATTTCAGCGGCGACGACGCCCGGAGCGTTCGCGTTTCGCCGGGCCCTTGTCGTCGGTGCCGTCCGAGGCGGAGGAGAAGCCGCCGAGTTTTTCGGCGATCTCTTCGAGTGTCGGGCGCGGCCCGCGCGGGCGGGTTTCCAGCGCTTCCTTCATGGCCTTGAGATGCTCGGGCGTGGTGCCGCAGCAGCCGCCGATGATGCGGGCTCCGGCGTCGCGCGCCATGACGGCATATTCGGCCATAAGCTCCGGCGTGCCGTCGTAATGAATGTGGCCGTCGACATAACGGGGGATGCCGGCGTTGCCCTTGGCGATAATGGGCCGGTCATGGCCCTGTGCGGAAAAGCCCAGAACGGTGCGCAGCAGGTCCGACGAGCCGACGCCGCAGTTCGCGCCGTAAGCAATCGGCGGGGTCGGCAGCTTCTCGACCATGTTCGACAGTTCGGTCGAGGTGACGCCCATCATGGTGCGGCCCGCCGTGTCGAAACTCATGGTGCCGATCCACGGCAGCTCCGCCTTGGCGGCACCTTCGGCGGCGGCCTTGTATTCGTCGGGCGAGGAAATGGTTTCGATCCAGGCGATGTCGGCGCCGCCCGCCTTGAGACCCTTGGCCTGCTCATAGAACATCTCGACGGCGCGCTCGTAGGAGAGCGGCCCCATCGGCTCCATGATCTCGCCGGTCGGGCCCATGGAACCCGCGACGATCACCGGACGGCCCGCGGCATCGGCGACCTTGCGACCGATCTCGGCGGCGGCCTTGTTCAACTCGAACACGCGGTCCTCGGCACCGTGCAGTTTCAGGCGCGAGGCGGTGCCGCCAAAGGAGTTGGTGAGGAAGATGTCGGAGCCCGCATCGACCGCGCCCTGATAGAGCTTTTCGATGTTCTCCGGCTTGTCGACGTTCCAAAGCTCCGGCGCGTCGCCCGAGGACAGGCCCATGTTGAACAGCGTCGTGCCCGTCGCGCCATCGGCCATCAGCCAGTCGCGAGTCTCGAGAAGTTTGGTCAGGGCGTCGGTCATGAGGCCTCCGGAGGTTTGCGGCACGAGGGTGCGCGCGGGGTCAAAAGGGGATCGCCCGGACGGGAGACCGCCGGGCGTTTGGGCTGATGTGCCACGTCTGGCCCGATTTATCAAATTCAATCAGGTCATAAAGATCATGAGGCAGGGCACACATTGGCGTTCGGGGCCTGACTCAGCGGTGGCGGCCGGGGAACAGGCGCGAGAGGCGCAGGGTGCTGTGGGTGGCGAAACGGGCGGCCTTCATCGGGTTGCCGGTGGGCTTCGGCGGCGGCGCAGTGACCCGGCGCAGCACATCCATGGCGGAGACCGCCAGCGCGATGCGGGAAGGCGCGACGAGATAGAGGGTTTCCCAATGCGGCGCGAAGGCGGCTTTGAAGCGGCGCAGACCGGCGGCGCCGGAGCGGGCGAGGAATTTCGCGCGCAGACGCCGGATGAGCGGATCGCTGTCCTCGCCCTGCCAAGGCACGGCAGCCAGAGACAGGCGCGGCACGCCCTGCGCCCGGGCGCTCTCGATAGCGGCGGCGATCAGGAGCTGGATCGTGCCATCGGGGGCGGCGGGGCCGAAGCGCATGAGATCGAGGGTCATCTCGCTGCGGCTTTCGTGGAAGCTGACGAAGGCCACGAGATTGCTGCCCTGCCAGGCGAGGAAGACGCGTTGGCACGAGATGTAATCGCGATCGTATGTGCCCATGGAAAAGCCGCGCTCACGACCGCGCAACTGGAGCCATTCGGCGGCGACGCGGTCCATCTGATCGAGCGGCAGGTGGTGATGGCTGGCCTCTGTGGTGCGGATGCCCGCCTCTTCGGCTTTGCGCAGAATGCGGCGGAGCTGGCGGTATTTCGAGCCGTCGAGGGAGAATTCAGAGGGGCGCAGCCAGGCCTCTTCCGCGGTGGGGAGCGCGCGCCAGCCGGCGGCGCGGGCGGAGGCGGCCATGCGTGCACCGCATTTGTAGATCGCGGGCATGCGGTAGCGACGGGCGGCGGCGCGGGCCAGCGCCTCGCGCGTGGCGGAGGGGCAGGCGCGGGCGGCGAGCGGGTCGGAGAGCATGACGAGCGATTGCCCGATGGGCGCGGCAAGGCCGAGGCCGGTGCCGTCGCTGGCGGTCAGAAGCGAGAAGTCGCGGGTTCTGAGCAACCCGGCCTCGGCGCGCGGCGCGGCAAAGATCTGGACTTCGAGCTGGGGGGAGAGGAAGGGCTTGGGGTCGGTTTTGACCAGTTTCGGTTCTTGCGCCAGATTGCTTTGGCGCGGCCCGCGCAGGATGACGAGCGCGGAGATCGACGCCGGAATGACGTAATAGACCAGACGGAAGGCCACCACCGCGCCCAGAAGCGGTTCCAGCGGCACATCGGGCAGAAGCGAGGTGAGCGTCGCCTCGAACGGCCCGAGACCGCCGGGGGTGGAGGCGATGAGACCGGCGCCCAGAGAGAACAGATAGGCGGAGATTGTGTGGCCCAGAGGCAGGTGGAGATGTTCGGGCAGCAGCGCATAGAGCGCGAGACCGGCACAGATCGTATCGATGGCGGCCAGCCCGATCACGGTCGCCATGGTGCGTAGCGAGGGCCAGGGGACGCGGACGAGCGGCCGGGGCGGGTAGATCGACAGGATCGCCATGGTGGCGGCCAGAAGGATTGCGCCGGTGGCGAGCGTCTTGATCCAGGGCAGTTCCGGTTGAAAGAACATCAGGGCGGCGGCGGCGACCACGGCCCAGCCCGCAAGGAAGGAGAGCGCCACGGCGGCGGAGAGGCGCGCGGCCTGCCAGAGCGTCAGTTCGGGGAGCATGCGCCAGCGGATCAGCGTGCCGGTGAGCGCGCCGAAGCCCAAAAATTGCGCAAGCCCGATGGCGACGATGCCGCTTTTGCGCGCGGCGCGGTCGGAGATGCCGGTGCCGAGCTGGGCGTGCAGCACGCGGTCATATTGGCCGACGGCCCAGAAACTGCCCAATGTGGCGAGGGCGGCCATGCCCCATTGCAGGGGTTCGATACCGGCGATGGTGGCGAGCACGGCGTGAATGTCGAGATGCGCGACCTTTTCCCACAGAAGCCAGCCGAAAAACAGCATGACGGCCAGCGGCAGGGCCTGTTTGCCGATGAGTTTGCGCAGGCCCGCAGGATCTGCGGGCTGCGCCTGGGCTGGCGGCGCGTCCGGAGGCTGGGGCAGGTCGAGGGCTTTCTCGATCTCGATCGGACTGTGTTGCATCGGACCCGTGCTCCTCTTCTGGGCCGTTTCGGGGTCGCAGCGGGGAGTCCCACCTACGGTCCTGTCAGGCATAAGCGCGCTTTCCCAAGATTCGATTAAAGCGGACCGCCTTGACTGTGGCGCGACCGGGCGAGGATCATGGCACAGCGGTCTGTTTTTTTGTGGTCTGTCTTCGTGCGGCAGGTTTTCTTGTGGCCTGTCCTCTGCCGGGGCCGCTGTCCTTGGGGGATGCAGGGGGCCGGAGCCGGGGGCGGGTGTCTTGAACATGTCGGAGATGTGCGGAGAAAAACAAGGGTCCGTATGGGGATACGGACCCTTGCGCCTGTCACTTTGAGGTGAGGCTTTGGTGAACGATAACTGTCGCCGGAGCGTTAGCTGGCGGTCAGTTCGGCTTTGGCTTCGGCCAGAAAACCGGCGTATTTTTCGCGCACGGTCATGGCGGTGGTGCTAGGCCCGAGATCGGCGGCCACTTTGGCGATCACGTCTTCCGGGCCGGACTCTTTGAGATCGGCGCGGATCACCTCGGCGGTGTAGGTTTCGATCTCGCTGGCGGCTTTGCCGAGTTTTTCGGCCGCCCATTGCGCGAGTTTGCGATCGGCGCGCGCCTCCAGGCGGAACTGAAGCTCGGCGTCATGCGCATATTTGCTTTCGAAGGCCGCTTCGCGTTCGTCGAAGGTGGTCATGGCAGGCTCCTCCTCTTAAACCTCTTGTTTGGAATTATGCCCTCGGAGACGGGATCGGGCAAGGATGTAGATCAATGTCCTGATGAAACGTCGGGCAGGTCCGATGCGGGGGCAGGCGGAATTTCAGGAGGAACTCTTGGCCATGAGGGGCGCGGCCACCTTGCCCCCGGCGTTGCCTTGCCCTAAAGAGCGCATCTGAAGTGGCCGGTCGTAATGATTCCCGGCCCCACTAGCTTTGGAGGCCCCATGGCGCGCCGCAAGAAAATCTACGAAGGCAAAGCGAAAACGCTCTACGAAGGTCCGGAACCGGGCACTCTGGTGCAGTATTTCAAGGATGACGCGACTGCGTTCAACGCGCAGAAACACGCGACCATCGAGGGCAAGGGCGTGTTGAACAACCGCCTCTCCGAGTTCTTCATGAACGGTCTGACCGCTCTGGGCATTCCGAACCACTTCATCAAACGCCTCAACATGCGCGAGCAGCTCATCCGCCAGTGCGAGATCGTGCCGCTGGAAGTGATCGTGCGCAACTATGCCGCGGGTTCGATGGCGAAACGTCTGGGTCTCGAGGAAGGGCTGCGTCTGCCGCGTCCGATCATCGAGTTCTCCTATAAGGACGACGCGCTGGGCGATCCTTTGGTGCCGGAAGAATATATCATCGCCTTCGGCTGGGCGAGCCAACAGGATCTCGACGACATCGTGGCGCTGGCGCTGCGGGTCAACGATTACCTGTCGGGTGTGATGTATGGCGTCGGCATCCGTCTGGTGGATTTCAAAATCGAGATCGGTCGGGTCTGGGACGGCGATTACATGCGTCTGATCGTGGCCGACGAAATCTCGCCGGACTCGTGCCGCCTGTGGGACATCGAGACCAACCAGAAGCTCGACAAGGACGTGTTCCGTCGCGACCTCGGCTCGCTGACCGATGCCTATACGGAAGTGGCGCGTCGTCTTGGCGTTCTGCCGACGAACGGCCCGATCGAAGACGTCGACTCGCCCAAGATCATCAATTGAAAGCCCCGGAAGGCGCGACCCGAATAGCGTCAAAGGGACCACTGAGAGGAACGACTTCATGAAAGCCCGCGTCTTTGTCATGCTGAAAACCGGTGTTCTGGACCCGCAGGGCGCCGCCGTGCAACACGCGCTCGGCGCGCTTGGGTTCGAGGGCGTCAACGAGGTCCGTCAGGGCAAGGTGATCGAGCTGGATCTGGCCGATGGCACCACGGAGGCGACCATCACCGAGATGTGCGACAAGCTTTTGGCGAACACGGTGATCGAGAGCTACAAGATCGAAATTCTCTGAGGGATCAGAGGATTGGAATGAGAAAGCCGCCCCGGTTGAGGGCGGCTTTTTTGTTCTGTGACCTGAGTGACGAGGCGCTTACCGCCAGCCCAGCGCCGGTGCGACCTCTTTCAGGATCGTTTCGATCACATGGACGTTGTACTCGACGCCCAGCATGTTCGGGACGGTCAGGAGAAGCGTGTCGGCTTCGGCAATCGCCTCGTCCTTCTTGAGCTGCTCGATCAGACGATCCGGCGTGTCGGCATAGCCGCGGCCGAAGATCGAGCGGGTCTGGTCGATCATGCCGATCTGGTCGCTGTCCTTGCCGCCACGACCGAAATACATCCGGTCCATGTCGTTCACGAGGGCGAAGATCGAGCGGCTCACCGAAACACGCGGGTTGCGCGTGTGCCCAGCGGCTTTCCACGCCTCGCGGTATTCGCGGATTTGCTTGGCCTGCTGGACGTGGAAGGGTTCGCCCGTCTCGTCGTCCTTCAAGGTCGAGCTTTGCAGGTTCATGCCGAGCATGGCCGCCCATTTTGCCGTGGCGTTCGAGCCGGAGCCCCACCAGATGCGGTCGATCAGCCCCTCGGAATGCGGCTCAAGACGCAGCAATCCCGGCGGGTTCGGGAACATCGGGCGCGGGTTCGGCTGGGCGAACCCCCGGCCTTCGAGCTGTTGCAAAAACACCTGAACATGGCGGCGGGCCATGTCGGAGGCGTCTTCGTCCTCGGCGGGCTGGTAGCCGAAATAGCGCCAGCCGTCGATCACCTGCTCGGGCGAACCACGGCTCAAACCAAGTTGCAACCGCCCGCCCGCGATCAGGTCGGCGGCGCCTGCGTCTTCGGCCATGTAGAGCGGGTTCTCATAGCGCATGTCGATCACGCCGGTGCCGATCTCGATTTTCGAGGTCCGAGCACCGATGGCGGCCAGAAGCGGGAAGGGGGAGGCCAGTTGGCGGGCAAAGTGGTGCACGCGGAAATAGGCGCCGTCCAAGCCAAGCTCTTCGGCGGCGACCGCGAGGTCGATGGATTGCAGCAAAGCATCGGAGGCGGTTTGCACCGCCGAGCCGCGCTCGGGGGCCCAATGGCCGAAGGAGAGGAAACCGAGGGTTTTCATGACATATCCTTTCGTCACTGCCCGGAAGGGGCAGCGTGTTGCCATCTACGTAAGAAGTCGGGGCAGGGTGGGGCAAGGGGGCGCTCTGTTTGCTCAGGCACAGGATCGGTGCGCAGGAGGGAGGCGAAGAGGAAGGGCAGGCGCTTTGCACAAGATCCGGGTCGCCGCGATGCGGGGCTTTTTCTATTTGGAAAGACAGGAAAAGGAGTTTTCGCGATGATCTTTCAAGGCCTGCCGACCCTCACCGCCCATGCGCTGCGTCTGGGCAAACCCGATGCCAATGGACAAGAGCCGGAATTCGTTCTGAACCCCTATGATGCCGCGCCCTGCCGTCATTGCCTGTGCAACATTCCCAAGGGGCATGGCATGCTGATCTGTGCGCATAGGCCTTTTGCGCAGATCAGCCCCTATGCCGAGACCGGGCCGATTTTCCTCTGTGCCGCGCATTGCGCGCCCTATCGGGGAGAGGGGCTGCCGGAGATTTTGACCACTTCGCCGGAGTACCTGATCAAGGGCTATAACATCGACGAACGCATTGTCTATGGCACCGGGCGGGTGACGCCGCAGGCGGAGATCGAGGCCTATTGCGCGGAGCTTTTGGCGCGCGACGAGATCGCCTTTGTCGACATTCGCTCGGCGCGCAACACTTGCTGGCAGGTGCGGGTGACGCGGTGAGCCGGGGGCAATGAGGCTTGCGCCACGGTCGGGAGCCTGTATCAAGGACGGGTCATTTCCCGTTGCGACAGGGTGTTCCCATGCGTTTCCGCGATCCCGCCTCCGCCTTTGTCTGTGCCCTCCTGACCACTGGCGCGGTTTTGCCCGGCTCGGCCCGCGCCGACGAGATCGCCCGGTTTCACCACAAGCAATGGCAGGCGGAATGCGGCCCGGACTATTGCACGCTTTTGCCGCGCGCCTATCCTTGGTTGGCCCTGATGCGAAGCAACCGGGGCGGGCCTTGGGTGCTGAGCGTCGAGGGTGGCATGGTGTTGGAGATGGCGCCGGAGAACGGTCATCTTGAGATTGACGACAGGCGTGTGGATTGGCCGCAGGAGGTGGAGTTTCCCTTTCCGCAGGCGTTGCTCGACGGGGCGGTGATCGAGTTTGCGCCCGAGGAGGAAGGGTTCAGCGAGGGGACGTCTCTGGCGGGGATCAAGGCCGGTGTGCTCTGGGTCGAGGAGCAGCAGGGCGGGGTGCCCCCGGCCCGGATGCTCACTTGGCGTCAACCGGATTGGGCTGCACTTGAGGTGCGGGCCCGCGAGATCACCACGGAGATGTGCGAAGACTGGGAGATGTCCAGCTATGACGACCCGGCGGGGATCAAGCATGTGGAGGGGCATCCCGAGATCAGGGTTCTGGCGCAATCCTGCTGGACGGCAGCCTATAACGTCGGCTCGAATGTCTATCTTCTGGGGCCTCTGCTCGACGGTGTGGAGCCGGTGCGCGCGGCGGGGCGTCACTTGGGAGAGGACCACTATGAATTCGGGCTTTGGGAGCTGTTGGATTATGCCGATGGCTTTGAGAGCCATTACAAGGGGCGGGGGATCGGCGATTGTTTCAGCACCGATCGGTGGCGCTTCGACGGGTTCGTCTACCGGCTTGAGCTTGGGATTGTCGATGACGACTGTGACACGAAAATCATCCCGAGGGTGGTCTGGCCGGAATAAGACGGGGCCGGGGTCCCGGTTCTTGTGTTTGAAGGCTTGATCCGAAGGCCGCCCCGGCGTATCAGGCGCCTAAACAGCCCTCCGCACAGCCCGAACAGGAGTTTCGCCGATGAAAGCCGCCGTTCTGCAATTCCCCGGATCCAACTGCGACCGCGACATGTATATGGCGCTGAAAAACGCAGGGGCCGATGTCACCATGGTCTGGCACAAGGATGCCGAGCTTCCGGCGGGTGTCGATGTGGTCGGTGTGCCGGGCGGGTTTTCCTATGGCGACTATCTGCGCTGCGGTGCGATTGCGGCCAACTCGCCGGTGGTGGCCTCGCTCAAGGCCCATGTCGAGCGCGGCGGCTATGCGTTCGGCATCTGCAACGGCTTTCAGGTTCTGACCGAAGCGCGGCTTCTGCCGGGGGCTTTGCTGCGCAACGCCGGGCTGAAATACATCTGCAAGACCGTGCCGCTGGCCGTCGAGACCACCGACAGCCCCTATACTTCGGCGTTTGCCCAAGGGCAGCATATCGGCATTCCGATCGCGCACCATGACGGCAATTTCACCGCCGACGAAGAGACGCTCGATATGCTCGAAGGCGAGGGCCGTGTGGCGTTCCGGTATCTCGACAACCCGAACGGCTCGAAACGCGACATCGCGGGCATTCTCTCGGAGAACCGCCGGGTGCTCGGCATGATGCCCCACCCGGAGCGCGCCGCCGAGGCCCAGCATGGCAATCAGGACGGCAAGCTGTTCTTTACCTCGCTGATGGAGGCTCTGGTTTCGGCCTGAGGTTCTGGCTGACCTGTTTCCGCCTAAACCCCTGCCGCACAGGCGGGAATTTGCTCAAATCGACGCAAACCCTGCGCATGCGGGGAGCGAGGCTGTGCGGCGGCCCCTTGCGGCGGGGCATGCGGCGGGCGTAATCTGGGCGGCATGAGCGAACGCGACATCATCGGGGGAAAACAGCGGGCTGAACGGAGTGCCGGACGGCGGTCCAGACGCGCGCGCACCATGGGCTGGGCCGGACGGCTGGCGCTTGTGGGGTTTGTTGCGGTGGCGACCGGGGTGATCTGGGTCAGCAATCTGCTTTTGACCGAACGCTACACCACGCTGACACGCAACCGCGCCGAGGTGCGTCAGGCGCTTTATGCCGGCAACCTGATGAGCGAGTTGCAGCGCAATTCCATCGTGCCGATCCTTTTGTCGCGGGACCCGATCCTTGTGGGGGCGCTGACCTCGCGGGATTTCTCGCAAACCTCGCAACATCTGATCGCCTATGTCGATGAGATCGGCGCGGCGGGGATCACATTGCTCGATGAAAGCGGGCGGGTGGTGGCGGCCACGGATCGCTCGCTTTTGAGCGCGAACAATCGCCAGTCGCCGTCTTTCATCGATGCGTTGCGCTCGAATGACACGATTTTCAAGACCACGGCGCTGGACAATAACGCCTATGAGTTCAGCTATTCGCGCCGGATCGACGTGAACGGTGCGCTGGCAGGGGTGATTGTGGTCAAGGTCGATCTCGCCAAGTTCGAAAAGACCTGGGCGGGGATTTCGGATGCGGTCATCGTGGTAAATTCCGAGGGCAATATCATCCTGTCTACGGAGCCGCGCTGGCGCTCGAAGTCGGAGACGGAGGCGCTTGCCGCCCGCGATGCGCCCACCGCCATCGAGCGCGCCTTTCAACTGACCACCGACTGGTCCCCGGACCCAAATGAGGCCTATCTGGGCGGCGAGGCGGTGATGCGTCTGGAAAGCCGCATTCCGTTTCGCGGTTGGCGGATGACGTCTTTCACCACCTATTCCTCGGTGCGCGATGCGGTGAACGGGGTTCTGGCGCTGGAAATCATGGGTTTTGCCATTCTGCTGGCGGGGGCGTTTTATCTGACCTCGCGCCGCGCCGTGTCGCGGGCCGGGCTTTTCCAACGCGAAAGCGCCGAGCTGCGCCAGTTGAACGCCGCGCTGCAACGCGAGATCGCCGAACGCAAACGCGCGGAGAAAAGTCTTGAGGTCGCCGAGCAGACGCTGGCGCAATCTTCGAAACTTGCGGTTCTGGGCGAGATGTCGGCGGCGGTCAGCCATGAGTTGAACCAACCTCTGGCGGCGATGAAAACCTATCTTGCGGGGGCGCGGCTTTTGATCAAGCGCAAGCGCTCCGAGGAGGCTTTGGCGTCCTTCGGGCGGATCGACGATCTGATCGAACGCATGGGCGCGATCACCAAACAGCTCAAATCCTATGCCCGCAAAGGCTCCGATCAGTTGCAGCCGATCGACCTGCGTGAGTGCGTGTCTTCGGCATTGTCGATGATGGAGCCGCAGTTCAAACAGGGCGCGGTGGAGATCATCCGAAGCCTGCCGCCGGAGCCGGTGGTGGTCGATGGCGACCGGGTGCGGTTGGAGCAGGTTCTGGTGAACCTGTTGCGCAACGCTTTCGACGCCTCGAAGAATTCGGACGAGCCGCAGATCGAGATCCTCGTGACCGGCGGTGTCGCAGGCGGCACTCAAGCAAGCGTGACCGTGCGTGACAACGGCACCGGGATCGAAGACCTCGACACTTTGTTCGAGCCTTTCTACACCACCAAGGCTCCGGGCGACGGGGTTGGCCTCGGGCTTGCGATCTCGTCCGGGATCGTCACCGAACTGGGCGGGCGGCTGATGGCGCGCAACCGTCCGGGGGGCGGTGCGGCTTTTGAAATGGTGCTGCCTCTGTCGGAAGAGGCGAAACACGCGGCGGAATGATCCCGTCCACACGTTCAAGGTCCGATAAGGGCCGGAAGAAGAAGGGAAGAGACCATGGCGACGGCAATGAAAATCGCGATTGTCGATGACGAACAGGACATGCGGCAGTCGATCAGCCAATGGCTGGCGCTTTCGGGGTTCGACACCGAAACCTTTGCGAGTGCCGAGGACGCGGTCAAATCGCTGGGCGCGGATTATCCGGGCGTGGTGATCACCGACATCAAGATGCCGGGGATGGACGGGATGCAGTTTCTGAAAAAACTGATGAGCGTCGACAGCGGGTTGCCCGTGATCATGATCACCGGCCACGGCGATGTGCCGATGGCGGTGGAGGCGATGCGGATCGGCGCGTTCGATTTCCTCGAAAAACCGTTCAACCCGGACCGGATGACCGAACTGGCGAAGAAAGCCACCAATGCGCGCCGTCTGACGCTCGACAACCGGATGCTGCGCCGCGAATTGTCGGACGGCACCGGGATCATGAACAAGCTGATCGGGGCAAGCCCGGTGATGGAGCGTCTGCGCGAGGACATTCTCGATCTGGGGCAGGCCGACGGGCATGTTTTGATCGACGGCGAGACGGGGACCGGAAAAACGCTTGTGGCGCATGCGCTTCATGCCGTGGGCACGCGGGCCTCGAAGAAATTCATCACCTTCGCCTGCGCGGGGCGCGATGAGGCGGACCTGACCAAGCGGCTGTTCGGGCCGGACCCGGACGGGCAGATTCAGCCGCTCATCGAGGAGGCGCGGGGTGGCACGCTTGTGCTCGAAGATGTCGAGGCGATGCCGATGCCGCTTCAGGCGCGGTTGTTGAAATGGATGGACGAGCAGGGCACGCCGCCGGAGACCCGCGTCATTGCGATCTGCAACCTTCAGGAACAGGGGCGGACCTGCGAGTCTGCGCTGCGCCCGGATCTCTATTTCCGGCTTGCGGCGATGAAGATCACCACGCCGCCGCTCAGACAGCGGGGCGAGGACATCCTGTTGCTCTTTACCCAATTGTCTCAACAATTTGCCGAGGAATACGGCTGCGACGCGCCGGAGGTCTCGGCGCAGGAGGCAGCGCAACTGTTGCAAGCACCCTGGCCGGGCAATATTCGCCAGTTGATCAATGTGGCGGAGCGCTCCGTGCTGCAAAGCCGCCGTGGGTCCGGCTCGATCACCTCGCTTCTCCTGTCGGAAAGCGACGCACCGGAGCAGCAGACGATGACGACTGAGGGCAAGCCCTTGAAAGAGTACGTCGAAGCGTTTGAACGCATGCTGATCGACAATACGATGCGGCGGCACAAAGGGTCGATCGTGGCGGTGATGGACGAGCTTTGCCTGCCGCGCCGGACGCTGAACGAGAAGATGGCCAAATACGGTTTGCAGCGCTCGGATTACCTGTAATTCACACGCATGAAACGAAAAAAGGCGCTCCATGACGGAGCGCCTTTTCCACATCCGAGGCCGGGGGAGTGCCTCAGATGTGATCCGCGACCCATTTCGCATAGGCCTCCATCCAGGATTTCAGGAAAGCCTCGGTGCCTTCGGTGACGATGTTGCCGTCTTCGTCGAACAGGTTCCACAGGTTGCCGATATAGGCTTCGGGCTGCTGCATGGTGGGCATGTTCAGGAACACCAGCGGCTGACGCAGGTGGTGGTTGGCGCCGAAGCCGCCGAGGCCGGAGGGGCTTGCGGTGACGATCCCGGCCGGTTTGCCGCCCCAGACGCTGGCACCATAGGGGCGCGAGCCGACGTCGAGCGCGTTCTTGATCGCGGCAGGAACCGAGCGGTTGTATTCCGGCGTCACGAACAAAACGCCATCAACGGCCTTGATGTCGTTGCGGAACCGTGTCCAGGCCGCGGGCGGGGTGTCGGTGTCCAGATCTTCGTTGAAGAACGGCAGGTCGCCGATCTGCACGAAATCGAACGCCATGTCAGCGGGGGCGAGTTTGGTAAGGGCTTTGGCGAGTTTCAGGGTCTGGGAGTCCTTGCGGAGCGAGCCGACCAGAAGAGCGATACGGGTCATGATATGTCCTTTCGGGATGCGCGGGGTTCTGCGCTTTTTTGCTAATTTCTGTAGTTTAAATATATCTTCTGATTGAAAATGAACATAGTGACTTGTGTGCAGCGCGGCACTCAGTCTCTGTTCTCTTGCACAAGGCAGGGCATGGTGGCGCGGCGTGAAGGCGAAGATGCGCAAGAGAGTGTTAACCATTATGCCGTTAATTTGAGGCGAATCCGCCGGAAAGCCCGCCACCAGAGGCGAAAATGGCGTTTCGATGAATTTGCGTGTTGTCTAAAGGCAGATGCATCACTACTGATATAAGAACGCAGGTCCGTCGGGCGCTTGGCCGTCCCGGAAACCGCGTAAGACAGATTCGCTGCATGCGTGTGTTGGAACTCAGGGCCATTCCCGAGGCTTCCCCGCAGAGCAGACCGATACCGTCGGAGGCATGACAAAACCCCCGGCACGAACCGCCCGAAGCCTTATAGACAAGGTCAGAGGGATTTGAACGGGCGCCGAGGGGCAGATGCCTCGCTAAGCGCCGGAGAAGAACCGCGATGCAACGCGCAGAGGCAAGATCAGAGCACAGAGCGGGCGCCAGCGCCCCCGCCGTCTTGCCCGCACTGCACGCCCCAAAATATCACCCGGATCAACGCGTCATCTTCGGACACGGAGGTGCGCCCGTTTCGGGTGCCGGAAGACAGATTCAATGGCAAAGAAAATGCTCATCGACGCCACCCACGCGGAGGAAACCCGCGTTGTGGTGGTCGACGGAAACAAGGTCGAGGAATTCGACTTTGAATCGGAAAACAAACGCCAGCTCGCTGGCAACATCTATCTCGCAAAGGTAACCCGCGTCGAGCCGTCCTTGCAGGCGGCGTTCGTGGATTACGGCGGAAACCGTCATGGGTTCCTCGCCTTCTCCGAGATTCACCCGGATTATTACCAGATCCCGCTGGCCGACCGTGAGGCGCTGCTGGCTGAGGAACTGGAATATGCCAAGGCTCAGGAAGAGGAAGAGGAAAAGCCGAAGCGCTCGCGTCGCTCGCGGTCCCGGTCCCGTTCCAAGACCCGTGCCGAGGAGGTCAAATCCGCGGATGCGATCGAAACCCGTGAGGTTTCGCTCGACGAGGCCGATCAGGACGGCGCCTCTGTGGCAGGTATGGATGTGATCGAACCGGAGGCCTCCGAGGCCGACGCGATGATCACGGATGCGGCCGTGGTCGAGGACACCGGTTCTGAAGAGAACGGTTCTGAGGACAGGGGCTCTGTCGAAGAGGGCACGTCGCCTGCGTTCACCGTGCATGACACGCCGGTCGAAGAGCCGGAAGAGGTTGAGGCGGAAACCGTCGCGGAAGAGGTTGTTTCCGAGGATGGAATTTCTGAAGACGAAACCTCTGAGGATGACGCGCCCGAGAGCGACGACGAAGACGACGAAGAAGAAGACGATGCGGAGGCCGCAGAGGCCGATGACGGCATCGAAAGCGTTGCCGACGACGACACCACCGAAGAGATCCGCCCGCGCCGCAAACCGCGTCCGCGCAAATACAAGATCCAGGAAGTCGTCAAAGTGCGCCAGATCATGCTGGTGCAGGTCGTCAAGGAAGAGCGCGGCAACAAGGGCGCGGCGCTCACCACCTACCTGTCGCTGGCCGGTCGCTATTGCGTGCTGATGCCGAACACCGCGCGTGGCGGTGGCATTTCCCGCAAGATCACGAATGCCGCAGACCGTAAGAAACTCAAAGAGATCGCAGGCGAACTTGAAGTGCCGCAGGGCGCCGGTCTGATCATCCGCACGGCGGGCGCACAGCGCACCAAAACGGAGATCAAACGCGATTACGACTACCTCAAACGCATGTGGGAACAGATCCGCGAGCTGACGCTGAAATCGGTGGCGCCCGCGAAGATCTACGAAGAGGGCGACCTGATCAAACGGTCGATCCGCGATCTCTATTCGAAGGACATCGACGAGGTGATCGTCGAGGGCGATGGCGGCTATCGCGAGGCCAAGGACTTCATGAAAATGATCATGCCGTCCCACGCCAAGAACGTGAAACATTATGGCGAGAGCCTGCCGCTGTTTGCGCGCTATCAGGTGGAAAGCTACCTCGCCGGGATGTTCAACCCGGTGGTGCAGCTCAAATCCGGCGGCTATATCGTGATCGACGTGACCGAGGCCTTGGTCGCCGTGGACGTCAACTCGGGCCGGGCCACGAAAGAGGGCTCGATCGAGGAAACCGCGCTCAAGACCAACCTTGAGGCCGCCGAAGAGGTGGCGCGTCAGGCACGTCTGCGCGACTTGGCCGGTCTGATCGTCATCGACTTCATCGACATGGAAGAGCGCCGCAACAACACGGCGGTCGAGAAGCGTCTGAAAGACAAACTCAAAACCGACCGCGCGCGCATTCAGGTGGGCCGCATCTCGGGCTTTGGCCTGTTGGAAATGTCGCGTCAGCGCCTGCGTCCGGGGATGTTGGAGGCCACGACCCAGCCGTGCCCGCATTGTCACGGCACCGGTTTGATCCGTTCCGACGACAACATGGCGCTCACGATCCTGCGTCAGATCGAAGAAGAGGGGACGCGCAAACGCTCCCGTGAGGTTCTGCTCAAGGCACCGGTCGGGATCGTAAACTACCTGATGAACATGAAGCGTGAAAAGATCGCCCAGATCGAGACGCGCTATGGCATGGCGGTGCGGATCGAAGCCGATCCGTTCCTGATCTCGCCGGATTTCTCCATGGAGCGGTTCAAGACGGCAACCCGCGTGGTGCCCGAAGTGGTCGCCCCCGTGATCTCCGCCTCTGCCGATCTGATGGCGGATTACGACGAGGAGATCGAGGACGAGGATCTGGTGGAAGACGAGGCCGAGGCTACGGAAACCGCTTCGGAAACCGTGTCCGAAGAGGTTTCGGAAGAGAGCAACGGGGACGATCAGAAGCCGAAGAAACGCCGTCGCCGTCGTCGTCGTCGCAAGAAAACCGATACGGTCGACGGGCAGGAGACCGGGTCCGAGGACGGCTCTGAGGAGAGCGCCGATGACGCCGCCGAGGAAGACGACAGCGCCGAGGGCGAAGCGGATGTGACGGCCGATGCGGTGAGTGAGGAAGCTGCTCCGGTTGAGGCCGAGGCTAAGCCGAAGCCGCGTCGCAAGCGTCGGACCAAGGCTGAGATCGAGGCGGAAAAAGCCGCGAAAGCTGCCGAAGGCGAAGCGGCTGGGGAGGCTACTGGCGACGTGGAAGCTGCGCCGGTTGACGCGGACGCCAAGCCGAAACCGAAGCGCAAACGCCGGACCAAAGCGGAGATCGAAGCCGAAAAGGCTGCGAAAGCCGCTGAGGCTGTGGCTGCCGAAGCGCCGGTTGAGGTTGCGGCAGAAGTTGTGACGGAGGCTCCGGTGGAAGCTCCTGTCGAGGCCGTGGCAGAACCGGAAGCGCCGGTTGCCGAGCAGATCGTCGAGCCTGTCGCCGAAGCGCCCGCAGATTCTGTGTCGGTTGCAGAGGAACCGGTCGCAGAGCCGGTGATCGCTGAGCCTGTTGCAGAGGAACTGCCGGTGGAGCCGGTTGCCGAAGAGGCAACGCCCGAGCCGGAAATGGCAGAGGCGGGTGAGCCGGAAGCCGCGCCCGAGGCGGATGACAAGCCGAAGCGCCGGGGCTGGTGGAGCCGCTGAGCGTCCCGAAAAGACTGAAAAAAACGGCCGGGTCTGTCCCGGCCGTTTTTCATTTTGTTGTCGCTTTGGGAACCGTGTGAGCCACTGAAACATCCCCCAACGGGAATGTGAGGCGCTGCGACACAGGAGGCGCTAGGCGGGGCGGCGGTTTTCTGGCATGAGGCTCACATGTTCGGAATTGATCTTTTTGACGCAACGCTCCTGCCTTCGATGCTCGTGGCCCTCGCCGCGGGCATGGTGTCGTTTCTGAGCCCCTGCGTTCTGCCCATCGTGCCGCCTTATCTCGCCTATATGTCCGGGATTTCCATGAATGAGCTCACGGGCGGCGGCAAAGGCTCGCGCAAGGCGATCCTGCCCGCGCTGATGTTCGTTCTGGGCCTCTCGACGGTGTTCCTGTTCATGGGCTTCACAGCCTCGGCATTTGGGATGTTTTTCCTGAAAAATCAGGTGCTTTTCTCCCGTATCTCCGGTGTTGTGATCATCATTCTGGGCCTGCATTTCCTGTCGGTGTTCCGCATTTCCATCCTTGACCGCGAGGCACGGCTGGATGCGGGCGACAAGGGCGGCACGGCATTCGGGGCCTATATCCTCGGGCTGGCATTTGCTTTCGGCTGGACGCCCTGCATCGGGCCGCAGCTGGGCGCGATCCTCTCCATGGCCGCCTCCGAAGGCTCGGTGTCGCGCGGTACGACCCTGCTTGCGACCTATGCCATCGGGCTTGGCCTGCCGTTCCTCCTGTCGGCGATTTTCATCACCCGCGCGGTCGGTGTGATGAACCGCCTGAAACGCCATATGGGGCTGATCGAGAAGATCATGGGCGGGCTGTTGCTGCTCGTGGGTCTGCTGATGGTCACGGGGGCGTTTTCGCGCCTGTCCTATTGGCTTTTGGAAACCTTCCCGGCGCTGAGCCAATTGGGTTAATAGGGCTTAATTTCGCCCAAAACCCGCGCTAGGTTATCGGAAACGTTGAAGGTTTTCGGTATGAGCGAGCAGGGCAAAGAGGTGACGCGGCGCCGGGTGTTCTACATCCCGGGCTACGATCCGATTCCGCCGCGCCGCTACCGTGAGCTTTACCGCAAGGAAGGTGCTGCGCAGGCGGAGATTTCGGGCTATGCCCTGAGCCTCGCTCCGAAAAAGGGTCGCAATTTCGGCTGGTCCGTGGCGGGTGAAATCGAGGGCGCGCAGACCCACAGCGACATCGACGTGCTGGTCTGGTCCGACATCGTGCAGCAGAGCATGGAGGCGGGGATTTTCCGCACCTATCTGATCCTCGCGCGCACCGCATGGACCTATATTTCCACCGGCGCTCTGTTCCGGCTGATGAAGCTACGTCGCGGGCCGGTGATTGCCGCGCTCTATCCGATCGGCGTGCTTTTGGCGCAGCTTTTGATCGCGATCCTGGTGCTTGCGCTGGTCACATGGATCGGCAGCTTGTTGGGAAGCGCTTGGGTTGGGTTGGTGCCCGGCCTCCTCGTGGCCTACCTGCTGCTGCGCTGGTTCAAGGCGCGGGACGGCAAGATTTTCGCCTATTACCTGATGCATGACTACGGGTTTTCGGCGCGTTGGCGCGGTGCCGATCCGCCCGCGTTGCGTGCGCGGATGGAGGAATTTCGGTCCGAGATCGCAGAGGCTCTGCGCGAGGAGTGGGACGAGGTTCTGGTGGTCGGTCACAGCTCCGGCGCGCATCTCGGCATCCAAATTCTGGCCGATCTGATCCGCAGAGGCGAAGTGCCGGAGCGAGGTCCGGTGCTGTCCTTCCTCAGCCTCGGCCATGTCGTCCCGATGGTCTCCTACCTGCCGGAGGCCAAGGTGCTGCGCCGCGATCTGGCCTATCTGTCGACCCGCGATGAGCTGTTCTGGCTCGATGTGACCGCGCCCGGCGATCCGTGTTCTTTCGCGCTTTGCGATCCGATCAAAGTCTCTGGCGTCGCGCCCGCGGATCAGAAATGGCCCCTCGTGATCTCGGCTGCCTTCACCCAGACGCTCAGCCCCGAAAAACAGGCCAGCCTGAAACGCCGCTTTTTCCGCCTGCATTTTCAGTATCTTTGCGCCTTCGACCGCCCTGCGGAGTATGACTATTTCAAGATCACGGCGGGCGGCGAGACATTGGCAGCGCGCTTTGCCGGGGCCGTGCCAAGCCCCTCGCGGATCGACACACCGGCCAATCGGTTCACGGAGATGGCAGAGGAGGGAAAGCTGTGATCCCGCCGAAACCAACGCCGCGCCCCGAGAAAACCAGCCTGCGCAATTACGTCAAACTCTTCCGCAAAGACCTCCTGTCGGCGCAACCGGCCAAGCTTTATCGGGCGTGGATGGCGGAATATAAGACGCCGTTTTTCCGCAGTTTTCTGGTCAACCAGCCGTCTTTGGTCAAACGTGTGCTCAATGAGGCGCCGATGGAGTTTCCGAAATCCGGGCGCGTGGCGGAGGGGCTTCGGCCGCTTCTGGGCAATTCCGTGTTCCTCACCAATGGCGACACATGGCTGAAACAACGCCGCATCATCGACCCGGCTTTTGAAGGCGGGCGGCTGAAGGACACGTTTCCGGCAATGCTCGGGGCAGGGCAGGCGATGGTGGCGCGGCTCAAAACCCAGCAAGGTGCCTTCGACATCGAACCCCTCGCCTCGGAGGGCGCGGCGGATGTGATTTTCCGCACGCTGTTCTCGATCCCGATCACGCATGAGGCGGCGGCGAAGGTGTTCGACGAGTTCCAAGGCTATCAACGCGCCCAGCCTATTCTCAACATCGCCGCCTTTATCCCGCTGCCGAATTGGCTGCCCCGGTTTCATCGCAAGAAAACCCGCGAGGGCGCGAAAGCGATCCGCAAGCTGATCACCGATCTGACCTCGGCACGCATGGCGGAGATCAACGCGGGCACGGCCCCCGACGATCTGGCGACCAAGATTATGACCACCGCGGACCCGGTCACCGGAGATCGGTTCGACACGGAAGAGATGGTCGATCAGGTGGCGATCTTTTTCCTCGCCGGGCATGAAACCTCGGCCACGGCGCTTGGCTGGGCGCTTTGGCTTTTGGCCGCAAACCCCGAGATTCAGGCCCGCGCGGCGGAGGAGGCGTTGTGTCTGCCCGACGCGCCGACCTTCTCCGATCTGTCGAAACTCCGCTTCATCAAGGATGTGT
The DNA here is from genome assembly GCF_051054295.1 of Celeribacter sp. SCSIO 80788. Lineage (GTDB taxonomy): Bacteria > Pseudomonadota > Alphaproteobacteria > Rhodobacterales > Rhodobacteraceae > Celeribacter. Next base: position 550,683 of record NZ_CP150482.1, read on the forward strand.
TCCGCGAGACCCTGCGGCTTTATCCGCCGGTGCCGATGATGGTGCGCGAGGCAAAATGCCCGGTGCGGTTTCGCGAACGCGACGTGCCGAAAGGCGCGCAGATTGTGCTCTCGCCCTGGCATCTCGGGCGGCACGAGATTTTCTGGGACAGCCCCGACGCCTTCGACCCGGACCGGTTCAAAACCGAGAATGGCAAGGCCTGCCTGCGCGATGCTTTCATTCCGTTTTCCTCCGGGCCGCGCGTCTGTACCGGCGCCGGGTTCGCCATGGTCGAGGGGCCGCTGTTTCTCGCGCTCATCTTGCGCGCCTTTCGGATCGAAACCGTGGCTGGGAAAACGCCCGTGCCCGTCGCCCATCTGACCGTGCGCTCGCAGGACGGCATCTGGCTGAGACTCACGCCGCGCTGATCGGGCTTTCTGATGGCGAAAATACTCATTCTCCCGTCTGACCAATGGAAACACCTGTTCCGACATGATGCGAAAAAGCGGAACGCCCTCCCTCTCTCTTTGCGGCTCTCTTGAGTTCGGGGGATGTGCGTCCTAAACATTCAGAGACTGCGAGATTTAAAGGATATAGCTATGTCTGCTCCTTCGGCCCTGAAACGCGATATGATCGACAGCATCGGCAACACGCCCCTCATCCGGCTGAAAGGCCCGTCGGAGGCGACCGGCTGCGAGATTTACGGCAAGGCGGAGTTCATGAACCCCGGCCAGTCGGTCAAGGACCGCGCGGCCCTGTTCATCATTCAGGACGCTTTGAAGAGCGGCGCGCTGAAACCCGGCGGCACGATCGTCGAGGGCACGGCGGGCAATACCGGCATCGGTCTGGCGCTCGTCGGCTCGGCTCTGGGCTTTCGCACCGTGATCGTGATCCCCGAGACGCAGTCGCAGGAAAAGAAAGACATGATCCGTCTCGCGGGCGCGGAGCTGGTTCAGGTCCCCGCAGCTCCCTATTCCAATCCGAACAATTACGTCCGGTATTCCGAACGTTTGGCCGCTAAACTTGCACAAACCGAACCGAACGGCGTGATCTGGGCCAATCAGTTCGACAATACGGCGAACCGTCAGGCGCATATCGAAACCACCGGGCCGGAGATCTGGGAACAGACCGGCGGCAAGGTCGACGGCTTCATCTGCTCGGTCGGCTCCGGTGGCACATTCGCGGGCACCGGCATGGCGCTTCAGCCCAAGGGCGTGAAAATCGGCCTCGCCGATCCGATGGGCGCGGCGCTCTACAGCTACTACACCACGGGCGAGCTGAAATCGTCCGGTGGCTCGATCACCGAAGGCATCGGGCAGGGGCGGATCACCGCCAATCTCGAAGGTTTCACCCCGGATTTCGCCTATCAGATCCCCGACGAGGAAGCGCTTCCGGTGGTGTTCGATCTTCTGGAGCACGAAGGCCTCTGCGTCGGCGGCTCGTCCGGCATCAACGTTGCGGGCGCGATGCGCATGGCGCGCGACATGGGGCCGGGGCACACCATCGTCACCGTGCTCTGCGACTACGGCACGCGCTATCAGTCCAAGCTTTTCAACCCCGAGTTCCTCAAGGAAAAACAACTTCCTGTGCCCGAATGGCTAGACCGTGGACCGCGCGTTCTGCCTGACGTATATGAAGGGGTATGATCGCACAGTTTCTGACCCGTCTTCTCCTGATCCTCTGTCTCGCGCTGCCGCTTGGAGCCAGCGCGCAGGACAGTTCGTCGCCGGATTACACCAAATGGGACAAGGCCGCGAGCGCGGCCGAAACCAAAATCGGGGATGGCGATACGAGCAGCGCCGATCTTGAGCAATTGCGCGACGATCTGGTGATCTGGCGCGAAAGCTTTCTGGCGGCGGAGGACTCCAACGGCACCCGGATCGACACGCTCAAGGCCCAGATCGAGGCCCTGGGCGCGGCGCCTGCCGAGGGGGAAACCGAAAGCGCGGAGATCGCCCAGCGGCGCAAGGAACTGAACAAGCAACTCGAAGCGGCGCAAGCGCCGGTGAAAACCGCCGAGGAGGCCTATACCCGGGCCAACGGGCTGATTTCCGAGATCGATCAGGTGCTGACCGAGCGGCAGGCCGATGTGCTGATGCAGCGCGCGCAGAGCCCGCTCAACCCGACGCTTTGGCCGACGGCGGTGAAGGCGCTGGGGCAATCCGCGGTGACGGCCTGGACCACGGTGTCGGAGGCGGCCCGCTCGGAGAGCGGTCAGCAGACCCTTCGCAGCAATACGGCGCCCATCGTCTTTTACCTTGTGATCGCGCTGGTGCTGGTGGCGCGGGGGCGGTTGTGGTCGGAACGGCTGACCGATTGGGTGCGCAAACGCGTCTCGGGTGATGCGGGCAAGGGCGTCACCGGATTTCTCGCCTCGATCGGTCAGATCGTCGTGCCGCTCGCCGGCCTGATCGCGATCACGCTTGCCGCGGGGGCGTCCGGGCTTCTGGGGCCGCGTGGCATCATCGTGTTCGGCTCCATTCCGCAAATCGGTCTGGCCTATTTCTTCTGGCGCTGGATCGCCGGACGGCTGTTCTATCCGACGGGGGCGGGGGAGCCGATTCTCGATCTCGGTGTAGTGCGGCGCGCCGAGGCGACGACCATGGGGACGCTCGCGGGCATCATGGCGGTGCTCAACGATGCGCTCATCCAGCTTGCCGATATAGACGATTACAGCGAATCGACGCTGGCGGTTCTGACCTTTCCGCTGGTCGCGATCGCCTGTCTGGCGCTTATCCGGCTGGCCCGTATCCTGACCCCGGGCGATGCGCGCAGTGAGGAGGACAAGAGTGAGGCGGAGACGGAGCACGGCTTTGCCCAGCTCATCCTGCGGATCATCGCGCGGGTGGTGTTTCTGGCCGCAGTCGTGGCGCTGTTGCTGGCGGCGGCAGGGTATATGAATGCGAGCAAGGGGATTGTGTTTCCGCTGTTGCGCTCCATCGGTCTTCTGGGCTTTGTCGCGATCCTCTCGCGTCTGGGCTACGATCTTTATGCGCTTGTGACCCGTCAGCCGAACGGTGCGAAGGACGCGCTTGTGCCGGTGCTTTTGTCCTTCCTGATCGTGCTCGCCTCATTGCCGATCTTCGCGCTTCTTTGGGGAATGCGGGAGGATCAGCTCTGGGAGTTTTGGGCGCGGTTGCGCGAGGGGATCAGCTTCGGCGGCGTGACCATCTCGCCGACCAATTTCATCACCCTTGTGGTGGTCTTCGTGATCGGCATGGGGTTGACGCGGCTGTTGAAAACGGCGCTCACCACGGCGGTTTTGCCGAAGACGAAAATCGACAAGGGCGGCCAGAACGCGATTGTCTCGGGCGCGGGCTATATCGGTGTGGTGCTCTCGGCCATCATGGCGATCGTTGCCGCCGGGATCGATCTCTCGGCTCTGGCGATTGTCGCAGGCGCCCTGTCGGTCGGGATCGGTTTCGGCCTTCAGAACATCGTGCAGAACTTTGTCTCCGGCATCATCCTTTTGATCGAGCGGCCCATCTCTGAGGGCGACTGGATCGACCTCGGCAATGGCTCGATGGGGATCGTCAAGGACATTTCCGTGCGCTCGACGCGGGTTGAGACCTTTGACAAGACCGACCTGATCGTGCCCAACGCCGATCTGATTTCCAATCAGGTGACGAACTACACGCGCGGCAACCAGATCGGGCGGGTCATCATCCCGGTGGGCGTTGCCTATGGCACGGACACGCGCAGGGTGGCGGCCATTTTGCAGGAAATCATCGAAGACCAGCCGATGGTGACGGTCAATCCCAAGCCGCAGGTGTTGTTTCTGAATTTCGGGGCCGATGCGCTCGAATTCGAGATCCGGGCGATCCTGCGGGATGTCACCTATATGATGGTGGTGAAAAACGACGTCAACCATGCGATTGCCAAGCGGTTCGGCGAGGAGGGGATCGAGATTCCCTTTGCCCAACGCGACATCTGGCTGCGCAACCCGGAGGCGTTGCAAGTGGCGCGCAACCCGGCAGAGGCAGAGGCGGCGCCGGTCGTGGTGCCGGAAACTGCGCTGCTCGAACCGACGGATCTGGAACCCGATGAGGGGGACGGGGAAGGTGACGGGGAGACCGCATGACGGAGCCTTTGTTTTGCAAGGACGCCTATCTTCAGGAGAGTTACGGCACGGTGACGGGCCATACGCCCGAGGGGGGCGTGATTCTCGACCGGACCATCTTTTACGCCACAGGCGGCGGCCAGCCCGGCGACAGTGGCTGGCTCGACTGGGCGGGCAGGACTTTGCCGATTGCGACGGCGATCAAAGGCGAAGGGGCGGAGATCATTCTTGTGCCCTCTGAACCCGCTGCGCTGCCACCGATTGGCGCGGACGTGACACAGCGGCTCGACTGGATGCGCCGCCACCGGCACATGCGGGTTCATACGGCGCTGCATCTTCTGTCCGTGGTGATCCCTCTGCCGGTCACGGGCGGCTCCATCGGATCGGACAAAGGCCGTCTGGATTTCAAGATGGACGAACCGCCCGCCGACAAACAGGCGCTGGAAGAGGCGCTCAACGCGCTGATTGAGCGCGATCTGGTGGTCTCGGACGACTGGATCAGCGACGCGCAATTGCTGGCCAACCCGACGATCGTCAAGACCATGTCGGTGATGCCACCGACCGGGCAGGGCCGGGTGCGGCTTGTCAGGATCGGGCAGGGGGCGGATCAGGTCGATCTGCAACCCTGCGGCGGCACGCATGTGGCGCGCACCTCGGAAATCGGGCGCATCCGGTTCGGCAAGATCGAGAAAAAGGGCCGGGACAACCGGCGTGTGACGATTCTGCTCGACTGAACGGCGGCCTGAGCGGAGGTTGCTGCGCGGTTTTTCCTTTCGCTGAGCCAAGGAAAAAAGGCCTTCCGATCCGCACGTCAAAAAACATTCATTTTCTGTCATTCCGGGGGTTGCATCCCCCTTAGCACCTCCACTATAGACGGCCTCGGACAGGTGGCCGAGTGGTCGAAGGCGCACGCCTGGAAAGTGTGTAGGCGGGGAACCGTCTCGAGGGTTCGAATCCCTTCCTGTCCGCCACCCACCTCTTAGAAAGCGTTTTCCCGATCCGGCTGTGGCCGGTTTTTTCGATGTTTTCGCCGGGGATGCGTGGGGAATGACGGAAGAACTTACAGGAACAGCGAAGAGCCGCGATGCCCTGTCCGCGAACGACAGATCTGCATGACTTTACGGCTCTGAAAGCGTCCTGTTGTAATATTCTCTCTCATACAGGCATAGGATAGCACGGACACCCCGTGTCGGACTTGGCGCCGTGTCCCCTGAACCATTGCGGATGTAAGGTGTGGCCTCATTGGGGAAGGCGGTTTCGTCTGACTTCAAAGCGGCATTCCGGCAGGATGGAAGGGCGTTTCGGAGCTTGATCAGGACGGTCTTGGGGCGATTTCCTCATTGAGGATCGAAGAATGGCACGCTGTTAATGGCACGTTGTGCTGAGCCGGTCAGGCTGCTTGGCGATTGGGTGAAGCCGGGCTTGCAGGGGGGGGGCTATTCCGACAGGTCCAACTCTTCGTTGATGGCGTCGAGCGTGTCGATGCGCTGGCTGACGGCATCGGGGTTCTGGCCCAGATAGGACAGGGCGAGCAGGCGCAACATGGAGATCATCGTCGCGTGCGTTGGCAGGATGCCGTAGCTTGCGATGTGGCAGGGCAGCACGAAATCCGAGAACCTCTGCGCCTGAGCGGCATAGGCGTGATCCGTGATCGTGATGACCCGCACGTGCCACACTTGCGCGAACGGAGTTGCTCAAAGGCTTTGTCTCATCTTCACGCCCCGGTGGTCGCGATGAGCCAGACCCCTTCTCGTGTCAAATCGCCCGATACTCTCCCATTGGCGCTGGCGTCAGGCAATCCATTCGGGTCCTCTAGAATCATCCCGGGTCTGAGAAAAATTGCTGTGCTGTTATCTGGGAGGTGCTGGATAGGCCCTGCGGATATGCGCAATGTGGGTGAGAAGTTGTAGTACATAAGATTTCAATTTAAATACTAAAGTATATTTAATACATCTCAAGTGATGTAATAATCTTGCAATATTATATACTTACAGCAATTTTTAATTCCTTTTCGTATTGTCTATTTGTCAATATTTCTTCTCTAAAGGATGTATCGCAATGTCGTCTCTGGTTTGGATAGTACGTTTTGCGTTTTGGCTGACTTCATATGGATGAGGTTGGTCAGGGAACCAACTTTTGGAGAAATGCACCATGAAATTCATTCGGCAGTCTAAAACCCTGATGCGGCGTTTCGCGCGTGAAGAAGATGGCGCGACGGCCATCGAATACGGTCTCTTCGCGGCTCTGATCGCGGCTGTGATCGTTGTCGCCGTCAGCAATCTGGGGAAAAACGTCAATTCCGGTTTCACCAAGGTCAACACGACTTTGTGCGCTACCGATAGCACCTTGGACGGCTGTTCCTAAACCATGATCTCGCGCTTCGGTTTCTCCGGGCGCGCGACCCTGGTTCTGGCCACGTCGGCTGTGGTGGCCGGTGCTGTGGTGTGGGGAGGGTTTCGTCCGAACACCCAACCCACTGCACAGCCCGTGCTCCAGGCCGCCTCCGGAACGGCACAGACGACGCGTATTCTTGTCGCGTCGCGCACCGTTCAGGCCGGAGACCGCGTCTCGCCCGACGATTTCCATTATGCCGACATGACGGAAGGCACCGTTCATGACGGGTTTCTCGCGGATACGTCGGCGCATCGGGCCGTGTTGACGGGAATGATCGCGTCGCGGACCATTCCGGGAGGCACGCCTTTTGTCGACGCCGATCTGACGGGGCAGGACGTCAGGAGGGACATGCCGGAGGCGCTTTCCGTGCCGACCCGGCTGAATCTGTCGGAGGGGATGCGGGCCATCGCCCTGCCGGTCAAGGCGGAAACGGCGGTGGCCGGGTTGCTCGACCTTGGCGATCGTGTCGACATCCTTTTGTCTTACGAGACGGCGGCGGACATCATGGCGATCCGTACAGTGTTGCGCAATGTGCGCATCATCGCGACGGATCAGACCACGCAGCCACCGGCGGAAGAGGTGCAGGCGGAGCCCAAAACGCCGCCGAAGATCGTTACCTTCGAATTGACGCCGGAAGGGGCCAAGGTTCTGGCTCTGGCGCAACAGATGGGCGACATTATGTTGGTTCTGAGCGAGGACGATGCCGGGGAGGGACCGGTGATTGCCGAGGATGTCCCGATTTTCTCCACCCAGATTTCCGGCCAGACGACAAAGCCGCTGCCACCGGTGGCGAGCCACAGCGTGTCCATCGTGCGCGGCGCCGAAAGCCGGGTGAATGTGCTGACCGTGGAGGCCCCCTCTTTGCAGGAGGCCCCGGGCGCAAAGGCGCAGGCCACAACAGGCGCAACCGCTCTCCCGACGACCGCCGCGGCGGCGGTCGTCTCCGTTCCTTCAAGCACGACAGATTGATAATGGCCCCCAGACACCGTCTCGATTTCATCGACAGAACGCCCCTGATCCTGCGGCTTTTCCTGAGCGCGTTCCTGCTGGCTCCGGTGTTTGTCCCGGCACAGGCGCAAACCCTTGTGGAAACCCGCAACCGGGCGATCGACCTGTTTGCCGGGCAGGGGAAACTGATCAAACTCGACACTCCGGCAGAGACGGTTTTTCTGGCCAATCCCGAAGTGGCCGATATCGAGATCAAATCGCCGAAACTTCTCTACATTTACGGCAAGTCGATCGGGGAAACGACGCTTTTCGTGATCGACGAGACGGAGGAAGTGACGCTCAGCAGTGCGGTCAACGTGTCCTTCAACATGGAGGCGATGAACCGTGCCGCGCAGGCTGCGCAGCCGGGCGGTGGGTTTTCCGTGACCGAGATCGGCGGGGCGATTGTGTTAAGCGGAAGCGTCGACACGATCGGGGAGGCTGAAAAGGTCGAAACCGTGGTGCGCCAACTGGCCGGTGCGGGGGCAACGGTGGTCAATTCCCTGTCGCTCAACACCCCCGCCCAGATCAATCTTCAGGTCAAGATCGCGGAAGTTTCCCGCACCGTGACGGAGGATCTGGGGGTGAGCTGGGACGTCCTATCTGGACACACATTTTCGAATAGCGCGTACGTGGCGGGTTTTTCTGGTGGATCTGGTGTGGATGGGGGATACTCGTTAAGTGGTACGACTTTCCGCCCTTTCAGCACGGGCAGTCTAGAGGTGGGTGTGACGCTCGAAGCGTTGAAAAAGGAAGGTCTCCTGACCATCCTGTCGGAGCCCAATCTCACCGCGCGTTCCGGTGACAAGGCGAGCTTTCTGGCGGGGGGGCGGTTTCCCTATCAGACCACCCAGGACGACGACACGGCCACGGTTCAGTTCGAACCTTACGGTGTCGAACTTGAATTCCTGCCGGAAGTCTTGCGCGCGGATCAGATCAAGCTGAACGTACGCACGCAAATCCGCGAGCTTGATTTCTCCAACGGCAGCCAGACCAACACGCAGAACGTGCCGCTGATCCGCGAGCGCAGCGCCAGCACGACCATCGAGGTCGGCAGCGGCCAGAGTTTCGCGATTGCCGGTCTGTTCAGCGCCTCGACCCAGCAGGACGTCGAACAGGTGCCGGGGCTTGGGGATATTCCGCTGTTGGGAGCGCTGTTCCGTTCGACGAGTTTCCAGAAGGGCGAAAGCGAGCTGGTCATTATCGTGACGCCTTACATCGTCGAGCCGGCCGCTCCGGGTCAGTTCAAGACACCGCTCGATCATTTCAGCCCCGCGAACAGTCTCGATCGCAATTTTCTGGGCGCTTTGTCCTCGGGCGAACCGATCACGAACGACGGTCCTGTGTCCGTCAGGACTATCAACGGCAAAGCAGGATTTCTTTTGCAATGAGACCGATCCCAATTTTCCCTGTCTGGGCCGTTGTCGGGTTTTCCCTGCTGAGCGCCTGTGCCACACCGACCGTGGACCGTGGCGCGATGCAACGTCTCTCGGCCCCCTATGTCGAAGTGCAGCATCAGTTTCAATTCGCCAGCGGCGCAGGCGATCTCTCCGCCTCTGAGCGGCAGGGGGTCATGAGCTTTCTGAACGGTCTCGCCCTGACGGACAGCGATCTGGTGATTGCGACCCTGCCGGGAAGCGGCAAGCCCGCCGTCGATGCGGCACGCAAGCAGATGATGCAGTCGCTGTTGTCGCGCAGCGCAGCCAAGGTCGAGATCCTGATGGAGGCGTCCTTCGGTGCGCGGCCGACGCCACGGCGGCAGGTGGGCATCCTGCGGGCCGTGCGCGCGCAAGGTCTTGCGGTGTCCTGTGCGTCAGGAGAGCTCATCGCCGATCTCGGCTGTGCCAGCGCGACCAATCTGGCGGTGATGATCCATGAGCCGGGGGATGTTCTGGCCGCAGAGGCGACCGCGGCGCGCGCCTTGCGCGACAGCCCGGCGGAGGGCGGACAATGAATCAACTTGTGCCGTCCCGGACTGCGGTCCGTCCCGAGATCGACGCGTTCGTCGCCACCGAAGAGGGGCGTGATGCTGTGACCTTGCTGTTGCAGCGGCTCGGTGACAGCGACAGGGCCACGCTGCAAACCGGCACACTGGAAACCGTCGCTCGGCTGGCCGGTCTTGCTCCGTTCCGCAAACTCATGATCGTGGAACTGGGAGAGGGGGAGATGCGCGATCATCTCGAAGCTGTCCGGGAGATCGTTGCCGAGGGCGGGGAGCTTGTGCTGCTCGGGCGGGAAAACAGCGTTGCCGCCTATCGCAGTTTTCTGGCCGCCGGGGTGCGGGATTATCTGGCGCTGCCTCTGGAGGCGGAATTTGTTCTGCCGGATGTGTTCGCTGCGCCGAAAGACGCGTCCATGGTGCCTGACAGCCAGACAAAAGGCCGTGTCGTTGCGGTCTGTGGGGTGTCGGGCGGGGTGGGCGCCAGCCTTCTGGCTGCCAATCTTTCAGTGGCCTGTCTGGACGAGCTTTCACCGGCGAACTCCGGCAAGAGCGGAGCCGCAAAAGCCGGGCGGGTGGGGCTGCTCGATGCGGATTTCGCCTTTGGCTCTCTGGCCGTGGATTTCGACATCGAGGCGACGCAGGGTGTCTTCGAGACCCTGGAACGACCGGAGCGGGTCGACAGCACCTATCTGCAATCCAGCATGGCAGAGGTTGTGCCGGGCTTGTACGTTTATGCCGGAGAGCTTCATGACCCGGAACAGCTCGGGGGGTATGAAGAGGGGCTTGCGGGGCTGCTGCACACTCTGAAAGAGGAATTCCCGCTGACCGTCGTCGATCTGCCGCGCCGTCTGTTGGCGCAGGATGTGTCCGTCTTGCGGGAGGTGGAGGATGTCGTTCTGGTGCTGGCGCCGGGGTTCAGCGCGTTGCGCAGCGCCGGTCGGTTGATCGAACGGCTGCGCAGCCACAGCCCGGCCACGCGGGTCTGGACCGTTTTGTCACAAAGCCGCCGCGATGCCGGGTTGCGCCCCAAGGAGATCGCCGATGCGCTTGGCCGCCCGTTGACGAATGTCCTGCCTCTCAGTTCCGTCGAGATTGCGCGCGCCTCGGTCAAGGGGGCGCCGCTGCAATCCGTGTTTCCGCGTAGCGGGTATGCCCGAAAGGTCGCCGATCTGGCGCATCGGCTGTTGAGCGTGTCGGACAGCGAAACGGTCACCGTGACCGCGCGTCAGCCCTGGTGGAAAAAGAGGTCGCAATGAGCGTGTCCGATCCTCGGCAAGGCGCATCGCTTTCTCCCGCCCGCGCTCAGATTGCGGAGCGTGTCCGGGCGCTGATGGCGGAAGGGGCCCGCAGTGGTCCCTATGTGGTGAGTTCGGCGATCGACTGGTATCAGGCGCAGAGCGGAGAAACCGTGTCGCGAGAGGTGCAGCGGGCGCTGATGCAGGATCTGCTTGCGGGCGTGGACAGCCTTTTACCCACGGAGGCACCTGCCTTGCCTGCGTCGCCGGGGCGGGCGCAATATCAGCCGGAGTTTACCAAACGTGTGATGCAGCTAGGCGGGCGGATCGCGCCGGAGGTGATCGCGCTTCTGGACCTGCGTGCCCTGAGCCACCTCTCCGCAGAGGCGCAGCGCAGTGCCATTCGGGATGCGGTTCTGAGCGTCAGCCGGGGGCAGAAGCTCGATTTGAACGGGGTCGAGACCGCGGAGCTGGTCGATTACGTCGTCGATGACATGCTGGCATTGGGTCCGCTTGAGCGTTTGCTTGCGGATGACAGCATTTCCGAGATCATGGTGAACGGCCCCCGTCAGATCTATGTCGAGCGGCGCGGGCAACTGGAGCTCGCCGATGTCTGTTTTCGGGACGACGACCATGTGCTGAACATTGCCACGCGGATCGTTGGCGCCGTGGGGCGGCGGGTGGATGAGACCACGCCTCTGGTCGATGCGCGCCTGCCCGATGGCAGTCGGATCAACGTGACCATCCCGCCTCTGGCCGTCGACGGGCCGACCATGACCATTCGGAAATTTCCGAAAGACGATCTGACGCTTCAGGATCTGGTCGCGCGGGGCAGTTTGAGCCGACAAATGGCGCAGTTCCTGCGCCTATGCGCGCAACTGCGGCTTAATATGTTGATCTCAGGGGGCACCGGGTCCGGGAAAACCACGCTTTTGAATGCCATTTCGCGCGAAATCCCTGTGAGGGAGCGGATCGTGACGCTTGAGGATGCCGCCGAATTGCGCCTGCAACAGCCGCATGTCGTTCGCCTTGAAACCCGGCCCGCGAATATCGAGGGGCAGGGCGAAATTGCCATGCGGGCGCTGTTTCGCAACGCGCTTCGGATGCGGCCGGACCGGATCATCATCGGCGAGGTGCGCAGCGACGAGGCTTTCGATCTGTTGCAGGCGATGAACACCGGGCATGACGGTTCGATGAGCACGCTGCACGCGAATACGCCGCGCGAAGCCCTGACCCGGATGGAGAACATGATTGCCATGTCGGGTGTGGTCCTGCCGACCGAATTCGTGCGTCAGCAATTGGGCGATGCGATTCATGTCATCGTGCAGATTACGCGCATGCGCGACGGTGTGCGTCGGATTTCCTCGATCTCCGAGATCGTCGGGGTCGAGGGAAATGTGGTCAGCCTTCAGGAACTGTTCCACTTCGTGCCGCACCCCTATGGCGGCGAGGCCGTGCAGGGCGACTTCGTGTCCTCCGGTCTGATGCCGGGCTTTCGCGATCTGGCGGTGGAGCACGGGCTCGATACGGCATTGCGACAGATCATGGAGCCGGATCGATGCTGATGTCCGCGCTTCTGTTTCTGCTCATCTTTACCGCCTGCGTCGCGCTGAGCACCTTTGGCCTGATGATGTACGACCGGACCAACCGAGGCCGCAGAAGCCGATTGATGCGGGCCGCAGCGGCGCATCCCGGCGCCGCTTCCGCACAGGTGCGGCAACGGCTTGCCGAAAGCGCGTCGGAGGCTGCCTCTGCCGTTCTCAAGCGTGAGCGTGGCGGGATCATCGGCGTTTTGGAACAAAGGCTTCGTGCCGCCGGGCTGGATCTCACCCCGCAGGCCAGTCTGATCCTGGTCCTGACACTGTCTGCCCTTTGTTTCCTTGGCCTGATGGTGTTTTCGGCGGTGCCCGTGGCGCTGTCGGCCCTGATTGCAGTGGGGCTGGGCTGGATGCTCCTGAATGTCGTGCTCGACATCCTGCGGCTGCGGCGTGTGCGGCATTTCACCGAAGCCTTGCCCGATTGTCTGGATGTCTTTGCGCGCGGGCTGCGTGCCGGGCAACCTCTGGGCGAGGCGTTAGGTCTGGTCGCCAGCCATTCCAAGGGCATTGCGCAGGAAGAGTTTCTCAGATGTCGCGAGGAATATCGTATGGGCATGGCGCTGGATGAGGCGCTGTCGGGTATGGCGGACCGGATCGCCTCTCCTGAGGCGCGCTTTATTGCCGTTGCCACGGGGTTGCAGGCGGAGACCGGCGGCAACCTGATCGAGACGCTCGAAAATCTCGCCATGCTTCTGCGTGAGCGCCGCAAACTGCGCAAGAAGGCTGCGGCGCTTTCGGCGGAGACACGCGTGAGCGCGGTGATCCTGTCCGGCCTGCCTTTCGCCGTCGGGGGTGTTCTTTTCTTCATGAACCCGACCTATCTCGCGCCGCTCATCGAGGACCCGCGTGGCCGTATCCTCGGGATTTTGGGGTTGCTCAGCCTGAGCCTCGGGATCGCCAGCATGTACAAACTGTCGCGGATCGATGTCTGATATGGAGCGATACCTGTTTCTTCTGCTTCTGTTTGTCGCGCTGGGCGTGTTGCAGATGCTGTTCTGGGGCCTATGGGATGCGCGGACCCGCCGCGCGCGTCTGCACCGCAGCATTGCCCGAAAGGGGCAGGTGCAGGCGGGACCCGCGCTGGCCTTGCCCTCGGCCAACCCGATGCACAAGCGTCTTCAGGGATATTTGACACGCATGGCTGCCGTGACGCTCGAACGGGTGTCCGTTGTGAAAGGCAGTGAAGCGGAGGCGTCGGATGCGCTTTTGAAAGCCGCGGGCATTCGCAGTCGGGATGCGCATCTGGTTTATGCGTTCCTGAAACTGGTCCTGCCGGTCGCCGGGGCGCTTCTGGCGCTGCTTTGGCTGATGTTCAATTCGAGCGACGGGGTGAAGCCGCTCTCTGCCATCATCGGTGTCAGTGGCTGTGCTCTGATCTTTTCCCGTGCGCCGGACGCCTTTCTGGTGCAGCGACGCCGCAAGCGGCTCGAACGCGTGCGCAGGGCCTTTCCCGACATGCTCGAACTTTTGGTCATCGTCAGCGAAGCCGGGCTCGGCCCGGTTCCGGCGCTGCGTCGTGTTGCCCGCGAGTTGCAGATCAGCAGCCCGGACCTGTCGCTCGAACTGCAACAACTCGTGCTCGAGTTGACGGTTTTGCCGCAGCGTGCGGAGGCGTGGCGCAATCTCGAAGAGCGTCTGCCCTTGCCGGAAATTTCCGTGTTCGCCAACGCGCTGGTTCAGGCGGAACGCTATGGTACGCCGTTTCGCGCCGCCCTGCGCAACCTGATGCAGGACACGCGCTCTGCTCGTCTGCTCCAGATCGAGGAAAAGGCCGGGCGTTTGCCCGCGCTGATGACGATCCCGCTGATCGTCTTCATCATGCCCGCGCTCTTCGTCGTCCTGATCGGCCCCGCCGTCTTGAGCATTCTCGACAATATCATGCAGGGAGGGGCAGGGGGATGAGTCTTGTTCGCAGGCATTTGCAGGCGGAGGAGGGGGCGACGGCGGTGGAGTTCGCGCTCGTATTGCCTGTGCTAATGAGTATCCTTTTCGGTATTATTGCCTTTGGTCAGTATTTCGCCATCGCCAACAGCCTCCAGCAATTCGCGGCAGAGGCGGTGCGCTATTCGGTAAGCGAGCCCTTCATGGCCGACCGCGAGGCGCGCGCGAACAGTTTTCTGAACAGCCCCGGAGAGCGCTTTGCCTTTCTTGACGGCTCCAAGATTTCCCGCACCGTTTCGACTATTGGACCGGTGACGGAAAACGGGCTGACCGTCACAGCGCTACAGATCACGCTGACCTACGATCTGAGCGGAACGGCGGTCGATATTGCGGACAGGTTCCTTGGCATCGGGATCGCCGACATCACCCGGAGCAGTTACCTTGCGTATTGAGGGGCGTGTACATCGCTTTCATCGCGATGAGCGCGGTGCGGTTGCGATCGTGGTCGCGCTGTTCATGACCGTGGCGATCGGGTTTCTGGCCCTGGGGGTCGATCTGGGCTCGCTCTATTTCGACCAGAAAACCCTGCAAACCCGCGCGGATATGGCGGCGGTGAGTGCCGTATTGAATCTCGACGACAGCCCGGCGCTGAACACGCAGGAGACGGTGGAGGGCAATGCGCTGGCTGCCGCCGATCTGGAGAGCCTGACCTATGGTCGATACCTCTATGACGCTGCCGTCTCGCCCGAGGCGCGGTTCACCGGCGGGGATCTGGCCGACACCGGGACCAATGCGGCGGAGGTCGTCCTCACGGATGACGCGCCGCTCTATTTCTCATCGCTGTTTCTTGGCACGAACAGCACGCCTTTGCAGGCGTCGGCCACGGCGGCCCGGTTCGATTTCGCCTCCTTCAGCCTTGGTTCGCGCCTGTTGTCGCTCGATGAGGGCTTGTTGAACGCGTTGCTCGAAGAGCTTCTGGGCACCTCTTTGTCGCTCACGGCCCTCGATTACGAGGCCCTCGCCAATACGAATATCGACCTGCTGACCTTCACCGATGCTCTGGCGAACCGGATCGACCTGACCGCCGCGAGCTATGAAGACATTCTGAATTCCGAGATTGACCTGCTCAATGTGGCGGGGGCGCTGCTGGATACCGGGCTGGTGTCCGGCTCGACCGATGTGCTGACCGCCATTCTGAATGGTGTGGTGTCCAGCACTCTCAATGCGTCGCAGTTGATTGCAATCGATGGCGACAATATCGCGCTGCAACTCGAGGATATTCTTGGGGAAATCTCCGTGACCGCCCTCGACCTCCTGATGACGAGCGTCGAGATTCTCAATCAGGATCATTATATCGAGGCGAGTGTCGATCTCGACATTCCGGGTGTTCTGGACACCGATCTGGGATTGATCGTCGGGGAGCGTGAGGCGGGGTCCGGCTGGATCACGCTGGGGGATCGCGGTGCCACGGTGCATACGGCGCAGGTTCGGCTGAAGTTGCTGCTCGATCTGTCCCCGAGCCTGTTGGATGGCATAGGGGAAGGGGTGTCCGTGCTGTCTTTGCGTCTGCCGCTCTATGCCGAAATTGCGAGCGCCACGGCCACGCTGACGGATCTCAATTGCGATGCCGGGGATGCGGACGATGTGGTGGCGCGGTTCGACACGGGCTTTGCGCCGATGACCGGAACGACGGGCAACCATGTGCTCGAATTGTTTCTGGGTGAATTCGACGCGCCGACCTTCGAGGACACGACGACCCCGCTGGATGCCGATTTGCTGGAGCCCGCGAAGTTTCTCGATCTGGAACTGAGCCTGTTGTTGATCACCATCGACTTGTTCTCCCTGAACATCAAATCCCATGTTGCGACGGGGATATCCGAACAGCCGGAAACGGAATTTCTCGTGTCCCAGATCGGCGAGACACAGACCTATGGCGTCGAGGGGTTGCTGAGTTCGACCGTGGCCAGCCTTCTGGACCCGGACAACCTCGAGATCAGCGTCAGCAATGACAGCCAGTCGCTTCTGGGCGGGATTCTCGAACTGCTTTTGGCGCCGGTGGTCGCACTGGTGAACCTGATCCTGACCACCTTGCCGAACATGTTGCTGACTGCACTTTTGACCCCCATCGATGCGGTGCTCGACGCCCTTCTCAATCTTCTCGGCATTGGTGTCGGAGAAGCGGACCTGACGCTTGAAGGTGTGTCCTGTGGAAAGGTCATGCTGGTCAGATGAAGTGCATCGCGTCCCTGGGACACAAACAATCTGCTGTCGTGGGGCGGTCTTCTGCCTTACTTATCCTCAATGACCTATCGCCCGATCGGAGTAGACCCTTGCACACCATGATCCGAATGAACCGACTGCTTGCGCCGATCCTGGTTGCCCTCAGCCTGTCTGCCTGTACGCTTGGCACCGAGACGGCCACCCAGACGACGAGCGGTGGCGGCTCGGAAACCCTACGGCTGGCGCAGGCGACGTCCGAGGCGGGCGACAATGAAACTGCCGCGCGGCTGTTTGAAAAGGTTCTGGTGATCGATCCGACCTCGGTGCCTGCCTTGCTGGGGGCCGGGAACAGCTATGCCCGCATGGGGCAGAACAGCCGTGCGGAGGCGGTGCTGTTGCGGGCGCATGAGCTTGCTCCGGGCAATGCCGAGGTCCTGACGACTTTGGCGCGTGTCTATCTCGCGATGCACCATTCCGAACAGGCCCTCGAGACCTATGACAAGGCGCTTCGGGTGGACCGCACCAATGTGGCGGCGCTGACCGGTAAAGGTGTTGCGCTCGACACGCTGTCACGCCACAAGCAGGCGCAAGGTGTCTATGAGGACGGGTTGCAGCTTTATCCGACGAACTTCATCCTGCGGAGCAATTACGCGCTGTCCCTCGCGCTGTCCGGCGATATTCTGCGCGGCACCGCAATCCTGCAGGAACTGGTGAAAGACCCCGCTGCCGCGTCTTATGTGCGAGGAAATCTGGCGCTGGTCTATGGGCTGGATGGGCGCGAAAACGATGCCCGCGCCACGCTGAAACTCGACCTGACCCCGGAAGAGATCGAAGAAAACCTCGCGACCTACCGGGCGTTGCGCCGGATGCGTCTCGAGGGCAAGCCAATTGGATCTCTGGTGTTCGTGTGAACCGGAAAGCGGGCGGATTTCATACCCGATTTGCGGCTCGAAATCCGTTCGCCGAGGTGAGCAAAGAACTTTTGCTGTACGATCTTCAATGAGCAGGCATGGGGCCTTGTCCCCTTGCCGCCCCTTGTTCGGCGGGTGACAGGCGGCTGTTGTCGGGACGAACGCAGTCTGGCCTGAGGTCAAGGCCGGGATGGCTCTCGCACTGGAGAATAGGGCGAGACGGGCGGCAAAGAGCAATTGTGTCCGGGAAAGTCCGGCCTCGTCCGTGGGGATATCGGGGCCTCGGCTTGCCGCGGCATTTCCTATGAATCCGTTTCCTTGAAACCGAACGCCGAAATGCGCGCTCCGCTTTCGGCGTGTTTCTGTGGCCGAAATTATGAATTGCCTGAAAATATACTTTAGTTGTATGTTATCAAAAGTATGTATTGCTGTGGAGGCGGTGACCTTTGATGACGCGATTGAGGAGCAGTTTTTCCTCCCGAAATGATCGGAGGACTGAGGGTCGTGATGCGCTTGTGAAAGCAAAAATCCTTTATGGCTTTATGGCCGTAGGCCTTGTTGTCCCGGTTGTCGCACTTGCCGGAGTGGTTGCAGCCTATTGGTCACAAAGAGAAAATTCGATCTTGGATGCCCATTTCCTCTATATTATCCGTACCTTCTGGATTGGAGCGGGTTTGTTCGGGCTCGTCGCCTTGGATGCTTTCGGGGATGCACGTTTTTACGTTGTGATGGGCGCAATGATCTGGATTGTCACTCGTATCGTAACGGGTTTTGTGACGGCCTGCTTGGGGCGATACCCGTCCGGTGCTGCTGCCTTTGCATGATAAAAAACCACAGGCTTGCGCGGATTTCCGTTTGTTTTTCTTGAAAAGTACATAAATTTTTATGCGTTTATCGCCGTAACATGCTCAGGTTGAGCATGGTGTTGCAAAGGGATAGATTTATACATACTATCGACTGTAATAGTTCTGCGTTTGCCGCTTTCGGATTCGTTTGTGGTGGGAGGTGGCGCGCGGAGCCGGTCTGTCTGAGCCGTTGGTGCGGTGAGATACGATCACTTAGAATGGAGAGCCTTGAGAGTGGCGAAGGAAAAGACTGCGAGCGACATTGGGGCGCGTAAGGGGGCGAGTGAAGTCGCGTCCACCCTTGCCGCTTCCATCCCGAGCGCTTCGAGCGTTTCGCCCTCGAGTGGCTCCGGGCAAACGGGCTTTTCCGTTGCGGCCAGCGCGATCGGCATGGGCTTGGCGGCGCAGTCTGGCGGGCTTGGTGCTCTGGCGGCCTCTGTCACGTCCGGAGATGGCACCCCCAATACGGTGATGTTTTCCACCGATGAGGGGGCTGCATCGTCCCTGTCCATCTCTGACGCCGCGGTCGAAGAGGGTGTTCGGGTTCTGTCGGATTTGAACGACGGGACGCTGATGGGGGGCTCCGAGAGCGACTTGTTCGATGAAACAAGTCTGGCGGAGGCTCTGGACGCGGCGGCGGACGGTGTCGCGCTGTCCGGAGGTGCGATCAAAACAGCGGCGGATATTCCTGTCGCCGCCTCTTTGCCGGAAGACGCCGGTGAAGACGGGGGAGCCTCCTCCCTGACCGCAACCACATCCTGGACCCAGACGGCAACAGAAGACGGAGTCGACCTGCTCGACAGCCTTACGGCAGATGACGGCATCGTGGGCGGTCTGTTGGATGGGATTGTCGGCGAAGACGGTTTGCTGGACAGTCTGTTGGGCGAGGAAGGCTTCGTCGACGATCTGCTCGACGCGCTTTTGGGGGAAGATGGCCTTCTCGGCGGTCTTCTCGGCGAAGATGGGCTGCTTGGCGTTCTGGTGGGCGACGAGGGGCTTTTGTCCGATCTGCTCGGTCAGGATGGTGTGCTGGATGCGCTGGTCGGCGAGGGCGGGCTTCTGGAGAGCCTCGCCGGCGAAGACGGGCTGATCGACGCTCTGGTCGAAGTTCTGATCGGTGACGATGGCCTGTTGGGCGGGCTCTTCGGCGATGACAGCATTCTGGACGATTTGCTCGGAGACGTTCCGCTTGTGGGCGATCTCCTTGGCGATGATGGGCTTTTGACGGGGCTGCTCGATCCGCTGCTCGGAGAAGACGGCCTCGTCGCGGGGCTGGTCGGTGAAGACGGTCTTGTCGGTTCCGTACTCGATGGAATCGTGGGGGAGGACGGGATTCTCGATGAGCTGGTCGAAGATATTCCGCTTCTCGATCCATTGCTTGGTTCGGATGGCCTTGTCGGAACCTTGCTCGGCGAGGATGGGCTCGTCGGAACATTGTTGGGTGAAGGCAGCCTTTTGGGTGGTTTGCTTGGGGGCAGTGAGAGCAGTGAAGACACTGCCGCCGCCGTGGACGAAGTCGTTGCCGATGTCACGGATGAGGTTGCGGGTTCGGGCGATGTGATTGTCGACACTGTGGTCGACGCTGCGGAAACGGTTGTCGACGCGGCCGGGGAGGCGTTGGATGCCGTTGGCGATGGTGTGTCCGACCTGATTGACGGCGATGATGATGGCTTCCTGGATGGCCTGCTCGGTGCAAGCACCGTTGATGGGGATTTGGGAGGAGAGGACACGCTTTTGGCCGGGCTTCTGGGGGATGACGATCCCTTCGGCCTTGCGCTTGAAGATGTGTCGGCGGTTGTGGGGGATGTCGTCGATGATCTCTTCGCGGGCCTTGCCGGTGTTGAAAGTCTCGCAGGGATGCTTGTGGACGGTGGCATCATCGATCCGACAGACAGTCAGGGTTCGGCTGTGGAATACGACCCTGAGGTCGATGGCCTGTTGAGCGACATTCTTGGGCTCGGTACGGGCGACATTCTCGGTGTTGATAGTGAGTTTGAGACGCTTCTCGATGGGGATGGGGGAGCTGGTGAAAGCGGTTCCGACAGCATTCTTGGGGATACGGTTGTGGAAGAGGCGCTTGGCGTGCTCTTCGGCGATGGTGAAACTTTGCTGTCGGGTCTTGGTGTCGGTGACGAGGGTGACCTTTGAAGATTCTAAACTAATCTTACGTATAGGAATATAATGCCCACAATTCTTATTGTGTTGCTTCTGCGAAGTGTTTTATGCCATTTGTATGTAAAGAATTTATATTCCAGCCATTAGAATAGTTTTCCTATCCCAAGATCAGCGGGAACCTGTTAATAGGTGATTCCAAGATACGCCTTTTATGTGTGCAGCGTAAGCGCGATGCGATGATTTTGGTGTGATGGTGAGATTCTGGGGGCCGGAGAGATCAATGCCTGTTGAGGTTGTGTTGCGAAGTTATGGGGATGGTGGGGTGGCCCAGCGACAGGTCGCGTCACGTCTTTACCTTGAGGAGCCGCAGCAAATCTTCCTGTTGGAATCTGCCCAAGATATTTCAGGATATGAAAAAAATGGCGCGGATCTGACTGTTCATTTCACCTCGGGCGACTCTCTTGCGATCGACGATTTCTTCGTGATGGGCGAAGATGGAGACTACAGCCGTTTGGTGACCGAAACCGGAGATGTGTTGGTGACCGGGCTGATGGCGCCTGAACCCGAGTTGCAGGCTGTTGCGGATGTCCTTGACGACGTATCGACGTCTGACGAGACGCAACCGCAATCGGGCGAGGCGCCAGGGACCGCCGCACATGAGGGAACCGATCCGCTGTTGCTGGTGGGGGCCGGATTGGCCGGGCTGGCGACGTCAAGCACCGTGGATTTTTTCGACGACAGCTCCTCGCGGGGCAGCAGCCAAAAAAGCTCGACTGTCGATGAGCTGGCGGCAAGTGATCTTGAGGAGAGTCTGGTGGCGATCGAGGGGGATGAGAGCGGCGTCGGGTTTGCTGACGCGGTTTCTGAAACATCCTCTGAAATCAATGTTCTATTCGAAAATCTGACGGGTGCCGGTTCCGACCTGCTGTCTGATCTGTTCGCGGAAAACGCTTTATGAAACGATATGGCAGCTCCCGAATGTTTCGTTCCTGTTGCCTGCGCACTGCGCTGGGTGTCGCTGCGTCGGCCACTGTTCTGTTGATGTCGAGTGCGAGTTCTTTCGCGCAGATGTCTCTTCAGGAAGCCACTCTGATCGCGACCGAACAAGATCCGCAAGTCAATGCGCTGCGCCAGCAAGTCAGTCGCAGGACGATCGAAATTCAAGCCGCGCGAGACGAATATTTCCCCTCGATCAGCCTTTCGGCGGAGAGCAGTACGACCGATGGAGATGGGGCTGGCGTTTCGCTCACAGTCACGCAGGTCCTCTTCGACTGGGGGCTGATCCGCAGCGAAATCAAGGCGGCGTCTCAGGTTCGTGTCCAGGCGATATCCGACCTGAAAATGGCGGTTGAAGATCTGACCTTCAATCTGGCGGGCTATTTTCTCGATGTCGAGGTGATGGACCGCAAGATCGAGCGCACTCGGGATTACCAAGCCTTTGCGCGTCGGATTGCCAAGCAGGCCGAGGACCGGGCGCGTGCGGGGGTGAGTGATGCGGCAGAGGTCGCACGCGCACGTCTGGAGATTGTCCGCGCGGAGGATCAGATGGCGCAGCTTGTCGCCAACCGTCAGATGGCGCTGGCGCAGCTGACCTATCTCATCGGGCGCGATCCCGGCGAGGTTGCCGACATTCCCGCGCTCGGTTTCGCCGAGATGTACGCGGATTCAGCGCGGCTCAAGACGGCGGTGCGCATTTCTCCCGATTATATTGCCGCCCGTGCGGCGGCCGACGAGGCAGAAGCCGGTGTCGAGACCGCAAAAGCCGCGCGTTTCCCGACGATTTCGCTTCAGGCACAGGGGCGTGTCGATCTCGATGGTGGCAACAGCCGTACGGCGGTCGGGATTGCGACCAGCATGAATTTGAGCTCAAGCGGTCTGGGCCGTCGTGAAGTTCAGGCGGCGGAACTGGACTTGGCCGCAGCCCAGTCGACGATGAGCGGGGTCGAGAAGGATCTGACCAATGCGGCGACCACCGCGCTTGTCAGCCTTGAGATGCTGCGTCGAAGTGAAATGTCCCGCGCAGCGGAACTCAAGGAATCCCAGCGGGTCCTCGACACCTATGAGCAGCAGTTCATCGGTGGCCAGCGCGAATTGATCGATCTGCTGACCACGGGACGCGATCTCTACGATTCCGAGATTGACCAGATCGACAGCTACGATGAACGCAAACGCACGGAATATGAGACCGCACGCGACCTAGGTGTGCTGGGGACATTGATCCTGTCGTCATCGGTTGGACAATGAAGGCTGAGAGAGGATTGAACCTTTGAAACAAGAGCAATTCATTTCAGATCCGCTTGTTCTAGGATTGATTGAGCTGTGTCGGGTTCAGGGCGTTTCCACGTCTTTGGCGCAACTCACCGATGGTCTGCCGGCGAAGGCCGGGGAGCGCATGAGCCCGGATCTGGCGCCGAGCGCGCTGCGGCGTGCCAATATGAGCTGCCGGATCAGCCATGAAAGCCTCAGTGCCTTCCCGACACACAGCCTGCCGGTTCTGCTGTTCCTGAAAGAGGGGCATACTGTCGTCCTTGAAGCTCTGTCCGAAAGCGAAGCCAAGGTCATATTGCCAGAAGCCGGAGGTGGCCGTGCCATCTGGGATCGGGCGCTTCTTGAGGAGCGCTATGACGGCCGCATTCTCGTGTCAAAACCGCTCGATATCGTGTCCAACCGTCTGGATCAGAAGAAGAAGGACGGGCGTCACTGGATTTTCGGGCCGGTGATGGAAAACTGGTGGGTTTACCGCGATGTGATGCTGGCCTCTCTGGCGGCCAATATTCTGGCGATTGCGACGGCATTGTTTTCCATGCAGGTCTACGACCGGGTGGTGCCGAACAACGCCTTCGACACGTTGTGGATTCTGGCCAGCGGCGTGGGCATCGCCATTGTGCTTGAGGTGGCGCTTCGGATCGTGCGCGCCTCTCTGGTCGACGTGTCCGGGCGCGATCTCGATCTGCGGCTCTCGGCGCAATTGTTCAACAAGGTCGCCAATATGCGTCTGGCGCATCAGCCCGGCTCGTCTGGCGTCTTTGCCAATCAGGTGCGTGATTTCGCGACGGTACGGGAGTTTTTTACCTCCAGCACCGTGACCGCGATCTGCGATCTGCCCTTCGTGCTGATTTTTGTCGGCATCATCGCCTTTATCGGCGGGCCGATTGCTCTTGTCGTTCTGGCCGGTGTCATCCTGACCGTTTTGCCGGGGATTTTCCTTCAGAAACGTCTGGCGGCAGCCTCGCGGGAGAACACTCGGGAAGGGGCGGCGCTCAACGGGCTGTTGCTTGAAACCATCTCGAACCTCGAAACGGTCAAGGCCGCACGCGCCGAAGGCCGGTTGCAACGCGCCCATGCGCAGTTGACGGCGACCATGGCGACCACCGCCGTGCGCACCCGCGAGATCACCTCTCTGATGACCAACATGGTCAGTGCGGTGCAGAAGATCGCTTATGCCGGGGTGATCATCACCGGCGTTTACCTGATCAGCGCAGGGGAGCTGACCGTTGGCTCGCTCATCGCCTGTACGCTTCTGTCGAGCCGGACTATGTCGCCGATGGGGCAGGTCTCCGGGCTTCTGGCGCGTTGGCAGCATGTGCGGGCCGCGATGGAAGGGCTCGACAAGATCATGTCGCTTCCGGTCGAGCGCCCGTCCGACCGCCATTTCGTGCGTGCGCCGAACCTCTCGGGGGCCTTTGCGCTCGAAGAGGTGACCTATCGTCACGATCCCTCCGCGCCGCCGGTAATTTCTATTCCCGCGCTTGAGATCAAGGCCGGGGAGCATGTCGCGCTTCTGGGCGGCAACGGGGCGGGCAAGTCGACCCTGCTGCGTCTTCTGTCCGGTCTGACCGATCCGGCCACGGGCAGCGTTCTTCTGGACAATCTCGCGATGAGCCAGATCGACCCGATCGACCGGCGCCGCCAGATCGGCTATCTGCCGCAGAGCGTGGCCCTGTTTCAGGGGACGCTGCGCGACAACCTCCTGCTCGACCACGGCACCCATAGCGATGACGAGCTGCTTGAGGCGCTGGATGCCGTCGGGCTGGGCGAGTTCGTGCGCCGTCATGTGCGCGGGCTCGATTTGCAACTCACCGGCAACAGCAATGTTTCCGGCGGGCAAAGACAGTCGATCGGTCTGGCGCGCATCCTGTTGCAGGACCCGAAGATCGTCCTTCTCGATGAACCCACCTCTGCCTTCGACCACGTCACCGAAGCCAAGGTCATTGCGCATCTCAAGGAATGGCTGCAAGGGCGCACGACGATCATTTCGACCCACAAGAGGGAATTGCTGAGCCTGACCGAGCGGGCGATCGTCCTCAAGGAGGGCCGGGTGGCACGGGATGGCGATCTCTTGAAAATCCTCAACGCCGCCCGTGCAACTTCCGTACAGAAACACCCGGTTAAAGCTGTGACATGAGCACCAGTCATACAGACCTGATCGAAACCAGCTACATTGACGGCAGCTATCGTCGGCAGACTCTGAAAAAGGCCCGCCTGACGATCAAGCTGATCGTGCTGTCGATTGCGATTGCGATCGGCTGGGCCGCTTTGGCGCAGGTCAACGAAATCACCCGCGGCGACGGTCGGGTCATCCCGCTGCGCCGGATGCAGACCATTCAGAGCCTCGAAGGCGGGATCCTCGCCGAGCTTCTGGTGCAGGAAGGGGACATCGTCGATGAAGGGCAGGTTCTGGTGCGGCTCGATCCGACCCGCTCCGAGTCGGCCTTTCTTGCGACCCAGTCGGAAATCGTGGCCCTGAGCGCCGAAGTGGCGCGTCTGGAGGCCGAGGTGCTGGAACGTCCGGTGCTCGATTTCGGGGACGCGCCGAATGAGGCGGAGGCGACCGAGCTGAGGCTTTTCGAGGCGCGACGCACCAAGCTGGAGGCGTCTCTGAGCGCCCTTGAGGCGGAGCGGGATTCGATCCGGCAACAGATCGACATCACCAGCCCGCTCACCGCGCAAGGGGCGGTCAGCCGCATCGACCTTTTGCAGCTCGAACAGAAATTCGCGGAACTGGACGGCAAGATCAACGAGACCCGCAATGTCTATGTGCAGGACGCTTACAAGGATCTGGCCCAACGCCGCGCCAAGCTGATGTCTCTGGAGCAGGATCTGGTTCAGAAGCGCGATGAATTCCAGCGCACGGAACTGCGCTCTCCGGTGGCCGGGCGGGTGAACAATATCGAGGTCACCACGCTGGGCGGCGTGATCAAACCGGGCGAACCGATCATGGAGATCACGCCCACGGACGATCAGCTTTTGATCGAGACCAAGGTTCTGCCCCGGGATGTCGCCTTTGTTGCGCCGGGCATGCCTGCGAGCGTGAAGATCACCGCCTATGATTTTTCCACCTATGGCGATCTGCGTGGCACGGTGACGCAAATCTCCGAGGACACGGTGGAAGAAGACACCGCGCAGGGGCCGCAGGATTTCTACCGGGTCATGGTGCGGACGGAACGCAGTTATCTCGAACGCTACGGTGAGCACTACGCCATCCGCCCCGGCATGCTCGCGCAGGTGGATATCGAAAGCGGCAAGCGCTCGGTTCTGAGCTATTTGACCCGCCCTCTGATCAAGGCGCGTCTGCGGTGAGCGCCATTCCCGACATCTGACGAAGAGAGTTCCCAACGTGTTGCAGTTCAAACAAGGCCTTCGCTTTGGCCGTCCCGGTTCTTTCGGTGCGCTTGCCACCTGTTGCGCGGTGCTCAGCGGCACCGTGTTGTCCGGCCTGCCGGCCTGGTCGAATGTGGCTCAGGTCGTCGAGGTGCGGGGGGCGGAGTTCATTTCCGCCGACGACATTCAGGCCACCTGTGGCGTCGAGGCCGGGGTGGCCTATTCTGCGCTTGAGTTGCGTGCCATCGAAGGCTGCCTGATGTCGACGGGCGTTTTCGAAACTGTGCGCCTTTATACCGAGGCGCAGACGTTGGTGATCGAGGTGCAGGAACTCAACACCCGTCCGGGCAAGATCGAAGCCATGCTGGCTTACGACTCGCAGGACGGGCTTCTGGGGAGCCTCGCTTTCGAGCAGTATAATTTTCTGCCCAAGACCTTTGCGACGCTGAGCCTCGATTACAATGACGAGGTGGAGCGGATTTCCGGTGCGCTTTACCGTGCGGATGCTTTCGACGCTCACACCGATCTGGGGCTGCGCTTCTCGGCGGCGCGGCGTGACTATGACGATGTCAGTTACACGCAGGAGCAAATCCTGGGCGAGGTCTTTGTCGCCTGGACCCCGTCGGAGGCGCTTCGGATCGAGACCGGGATCGGCTATCGCGACTATCGGCTTTTCGATGTCGAGGCGGGGGCGAGCGCGCTGTTGGTTCAGGAAGAAACGGACAGCATTTCCGAGCCTTTCCTGCATATGTCGCTGTCCTACGGTGAGCCGATCTTCGGCGGGCAGGGCGTATATAGCCTTCGGCTCGACCAGTACCTCTGGAATTACGGTTCCGATGAGCGCCTGTTCGACACCCGGGTTCAGGCCAATGCTACGCTGCCGATCTCGGAGGGGCTTAGCCTTCTGGTCGGGCTGAACGGTGGCAAGGTCCATGGGCTGGACGGCAACGACACGCGGGGGATCGACCGCTATTTCCCCGGAGCGAACACTTTTCGTGGCTTTGCGCCGCGCGGGATCGGGCCGCGCGACAGCGGCGATGCCTTGGGCGGAAATCAGTTCTTCGTCGGCTCTCTGGAGCTGCAACAAGAGTTCGGCGATGTCTGGAATGCCCCTCTGCGCGGCGGCATTTTCATCGATAGCGGGGCGGCCTGGGGGCTGGACAATACCCTGTCGGGAAGCATCGACGACGGTTGGCATCGTCGTACAAGTGTCGGGCTGACCCTGACGCTCGATGTCGGGAACACGCCTGTGTCGCTTTACCTCGCCAAGCCGCTGGAACAGGAAGACGGGGACGCGACCCAAGCCTTTGGGTTCAGCATCAGCACCCGTTTCTAACCTGCCAAGCGGGCGCGCCGGTTGTCCATCGCGAGGCGGAACAAACGCATGTAGCGAGGGGCGACGGCGGCCATGCTATAGGCCTGTCGGGCCAATTGGCGCGCTGCGGTGCCATAGCGGTAGCGGCGTGCCGGATCGTCCATCAATGCGAGGATTTCCGCGATCCACGCCGCATCGTCATCGGGCAGGAGCCGTCCGTTGACGTCATCCTGAATGAGCTCGGCAGCATAGCCGCGATCAGGGGCGATCACACAGCCGCCCCGTCCGAGGATTTCCACCAGCCCCCAATTCGCCACGCCGTATTTGAGCGGATAGAGAAACAGATCGATCCCGGCGATTTCGCGGACGAACTCATCGTAAGGCAGCTTGCCGGGGAAGCGGATCTTCTCTGCCGCATGCGGATAGACGCGCAAAAGGTGATCGCGGAACGAGGCCACGTCCCCGCCGTAGTGACGTGCGACCCATTGCGCTTCATAGCCGTAGGTGGTGGCTTCGGCATCTCCTAGGGCGATGAACTCGGCGTCTATGCCGCGTTGGACAAGCTGGTCCACGAGGCGAACATAGGTCTCGAAGCCTTTCGCGCTCGACAGATCGCGCGCGGAAAAGCCGATGGTGAAAGGGCGCGGGGCGTCCGCAGGCTCCGGTGCCGGATCGGAGGCGAAATCGAACCCTTCGAGCTGCACCTCGATATTCGACCGCAGGGCCTGCGGGAACATGGACTTGGCGTGATGGCTCGGGCAGATCACCAGATCGCTGCGCAGCGCCTGATGGAAATGCAGCATTTCCATGTTGCGATCGCCGATCCGCTGCGCCTCGTCCGGTGGGTAGGACGGGTCCCAGCCATGCGCGCGATAGCTCGGGAATTCGATGTAGCTGACAATTGCGGCATTGATCTCATCGTAAAGGAAATGCGGTGCGCCCCACAGCGAATGTGTGACCACGACGTCGATCTTTTTATGTGTTTCGAAGGTTTTGAGCGCTTTCAGGAGGCCGCGTGAAATGCGCGCGGAGCGTTCGACCTTTGCGGAATAGTAATAGCTTTGTGGGCCGACAATTTTACCGTCGGGCGTGAAGCCCAGAATATGCGCCCCGCGATGCAGGTTCTTGTCACGTTGTCCCGGTGTGGTGAGGAAATAGGTGTCCGCCATGCCGCTGCGGCGCAGATAATCGCAGAGTCCGCCGAATTGCCCGGGATAGACGGAGCCGGCGAAGACGATGGTGGGTTTGGTCATTTCTGTTCTCTTTGTGTGGGTGCCTCCAGGAAAACCTGTTGGCAGAAAATATGCCAGCCCAAAAGAGAAAAAAGTATACATACTTAAGATACAAACCTAACCTAAAGACAGGATGGGGAAAGGGAAGTGATTCGTCCCCGTAACGAACGAGAGAAATGAGATCCGGTATGTATCAGCCCCAGATTGTCATCCCGTCCGTCACCCAGGGCGCGCTTTTTGCGAAGGCGCCGAAAGAACGCCTCATGCTGGTTTTGGCAGACTGGCCGCATCTGCCCTATGAATTGAGCCATCCCGGCACCGGGTGGAACGCATGCCTGTTGCAGTCGCAAGAAGAGAGCAGAGCACTGAAGACGGTGCGCCAATACGCAGGATGTCTGGAGGCACTGGTGATCGACGAAGATTTCTTCGGGTCGCCGGAAGACACTGCGGCCGTGTGTTACCAAATTCGCCGGATGGTGCCCGGCATTCGTATTTTGGCCATCGCGACGGAAATGTGGGAGGATGGTGCCCGGCTTCAGGATATCGGAGCCTGTGACGAGACCCTCCTCAGCCGTTGCCCGATGGGCATACTCGAGACGTTGCAAGCCGATGATGATTCATCTCACCACTGAATAGATCAAGCTGCTGACCCGCAAAGTTCGCCCCTCCGTGAACTTTAGCCTGATCGTTTCCCAGTCGTCGGCTTGCAACGGCCTTTGGATCCAAATTGACCCCGCGGAGTTCAGGCTCCGCGATTGGTCTTTGTGATTTGGGAGGGGCTGACGTTTCTGGCGTCTCAAATCAGGTTCATGTCGCGCGCCACGATCACGGCCTGTGTCCGGTTGTTGGCACCCAGTTTCGAACAAATGGATTTGACGTGCATCTTCACTGTGGCTTCCGCGATGCCCAAAGTCTCACCGATTTCGCGGTTTTGTTTGCCTTCGGCCAGAAGCTCGAGCACAGCCATTTCACGTTCGGACAAGGAGGCATTCCCGGACTCGCGCGATTTGACCCGTTTCTGATCGATCAGTTCGACAGGGACATAGCGTCCACCTGCCGCCATAAAGCGGATTTCATTGGCCAAATCTTTCAGAGAGGCGGTCTTGAGGATCACACCGGCGCCCCCAAGGGACAAGATTTCGGAAACGACATGCGAGGAGGGGTTGCTGGTCAGGAGGCCAACGGGTTTACCGGAATTGTGTTCCAGAGCTTTTCCCAATCCAGACGCGCCATTCATGCCGGGCATGTTGAGATCGACAAGCACGAGATCGAAAGCGCCATTGCGATCGATTTCCGCGACAGCTGAATCCAGATCTGGCGCTGTGTGAGCTTCGATGTCCGGTAGATTTGAGAGGTATTGCTTGAACATCTCAAGGACCATGGCGTGATCATCGGCAATCAGAATGCGAAGTTTGTTGGGTTCAGATTGTGTCATGTCTCTCTGCGATGGGGTTGGGCGCTGTTGTTGATATTAAGTATATGAGGGGCTTGGGCATGGTTTCTGGTGAGTCAGTCCGTGCCGTGCTTTGTGTCAATGTTAAAAAATGTATGCCCCCTTGTGCTCGTGGCCGTCAGCTTATTCCCTCAATCGCTTTAAAAGTCGAGTCCAAAGCGCTTTCTAGAGAAGAAGCCAGTTCTTCAAGGTTAGAACGCCTTTCGTCGACGGCAAGTTCCAAGGCCCGCAAGTTTTTTTCTATTGCGGACAATCCGGTCAGCCCACAGGCGCCGGTTGCGGCATGAAGGCGTCGCCCGGTGTCTGCTGTAATGCCGTCCTCTCTTATGCTCTGGAGAATGCCGTGGGCTTCTGCGTGGGCCCGCAGCATAAAGGATTTTGCGCCTTCGATCCCCAGCTGATCCATCAGATCACGAACCGTATCGCGTGTCAGAAAACCGCAGCCATCAGAGGAAATTTCCATTTGTTTCGCGTCCGTCGCGGGGCTGGTCGCGTTCTGGGGTCGTGTGATTTCCGTGACGTCTTTGATGGCCTTTAGAAGGTGTTGTGGGCGAATGGGTTTGTTGAGGACGCGCACGATGCCAGCCGCCTGACACGCATTGCGAATGCGTTCGTCGATATGGGCCGTCAGTCCAACGATCGAACCAGACCAATGAAGGTGGCCCTGCTTCTGTTTGTCGCGAATGCGCCGGGTCAGTTCGACGCCACTCATGAAGGGGAGGGTCATATCGGTCAGGACGACTTTGATGTCTTTCTGGCGATCCTCTTCCTCCAGGATCGCCAGCGCCTCCATGCCATTGCCAGCGGTATAGACGGTTGCTCCGCCATTGCGCAAAACATGCATGAGCCAGTCACGGCTTGAGGGGCTGTCCTCAACGAGGAGGATGGAGATACCCTGAAGAAGTGCATTCGTCGCACCGCCCTTTTCGGGTTCGATTTTGAGGCGCGGCTCGGCCCAATTGAGATCGAACGTCGCCGTGACCGTCGTGCCTATGATCTCCATGTTCGCTGTGGCGCTCTCCGCTTCATTGCTGTGGCGGTCCCTCACGATCATACGGCCCCCCAATTGATGCAGGGCATGGGCGAGAACATTCAGGCCTGCCGAGGTGCGTTCCGGGTTTGCCTTGGGGCGTTCGACTGTTTCCTCTCTGTCCTTCAGATCAATGCTTTTCGGGCCGAGTGCGCGGCGCAGGCGCAGCTTTTGGTCATCCGGAAGGCCGCCGCCCAAATCCTGAACTTCGAGAAAGATACGCCAGCCGGTCTGGGCATCGGGGGCGGGCGTGGCAAAAAGCGCTTCGCAGCGCACGGTGATTTCAACGCGGGGCCCGCCATGTTTCACGGCATTGTCGAAGATGTTCTGACAGAGTGCACGGACGAAACGCACGGGGCCGTTGACCCAGATGTCTTCTGCCGGTTCAAATCGAATCCGGATTTCAGTCTGCTTGGTATTGGCGATCGGAAAGATCATCGCAAGAATGGCGCGGATCTCTTCCATGAGGCAAAAATCTTCGTCTTGCTGCAATCCGCTCGCGCTTTGTTCGCCCCGGATGACTGCAAGCACATTGTTAATGTGATCCAGCGCGCGTTCCGCAGATGCGTGGAACTGTTCGCGTGTGGTGTCGATGTCCTGCTGCGGGCTGTAACCGGGATTTTCAAGTACCGCATCTGCCATCGCCAAAAGGGATTGGATGGGCGTGCGCAAGTCATGTGCGACACGCAGCAGGGTCGCCGCGCGTGCCCGGTTCTCGAGCCAGGTGGACTCCTGCTCCGTTTCCGCAAGGCGTAACAGAAAGCCGTTCGCACCGTTCAGCGGGAGGTACACGAGTTCTCCTGCGTGAGCCGCCGCGTCGATCTTGAGGGACAGGGCCACACTGCCCGCCCGCAGTGCCTGCTGACACAGGAGGGGCCAGTCGAGTTTGTTCAGCAAGACATCTTCGCTCAGGCCAAGTTGTCTGGCTGCGGCGTTGGCGAGAAGCAGTTTGGCCGTTTCCGACAGCAATGCAGCTGGCCGACGGTCGGTTGCGATCATGCGCGCAATGGTCTGAAGAACGGGGCGCGTGGCATTTTGTGCCGCGATCTGGGTCTCGTTCGTGTCCCGAAGCGCTGCGGGAAATGTTTCCGGGAGTGTCTGGCCTTTGTCCGGCGCAGGAGAATCGGTCACGCTGAACGCCCTCTTTTGTCATTTTGGTCCGTGTGATCTGCGCAGGGGAGTCTGTTCGGGGATTAGCGTGAAACGCTTTGGGCTATCATTGGGCCGCAATCGTTTCGCAGAGGTGAACAGTCGCATATCTCCTTTAGTATTGGCTTAGAGTTTGGCGCGAAACAAGCTTATGTCGTGGTTTTGCTACAACATTTCTTTAAATCCAATGGTGATATATATCCCTAAGGATATTGACCGAACTAAAGTATAGTATATGCATACGTCTAAGGGCTCTATCTCCTGCCCAATGATATTTCGGCCGCTCCCGGCCTGAACCACCAGAGGATGTTAAAATGGCCAAATCCGTTGTTAAGGCAAACGCTGCTGTCGATGTCATGATCGGCGCACAGAAAGGCGATATCAGTCGCTACGTCAAATCCGGGAACGATCTCGTTGTCGAGTTGAAGGGCGGCGACCAAATTACGGTCAGTGACTTTTATACAGCGGCGGCCGATGGAAGCGCCCATCGGCTTATGCTGGCGGACGGGTCTTTCAGCGGGGTCGAAGGGATTTTCGACGGCGAAGAAGAGGCGGTTGGCCTCGGCGCCGGGATCATCCCCGATGATATCGGTGCCGTTGCGGCCGCGTTCGGCGCGGCGCTTTTGGCGGGGGGCGCCGTTCAGGCGGGCGGAAACGATGATGACGATGACGACAACCCGACGGACAGCACCGACCCGACCGACAGCACCGACCCGACCGACAGCACCGACCCGACCGACAGCACTGACCCGACGGACAGCACCGATCCGACCGACAGCACTGACCCGACGGATAGCACCGATCCGACCGACAGCACGGACACGGCGGAAGCTGGCGTACTCGACTCTCTGGTCGGAGACGAAGGGCTTCTCGGCGGCTTGACCGGCAACGAGGGCACCCTTGGGGCGATTACCGGCTCCGAAGGGCTGCTGGGCGACCTGATCGGCAATGACGGTCTTCTGAGTGCCATCACCGGCGCGGATGGCCTGCTCGGCACTTTGACAGGCAGTGGCCTTTTGGGCGACGGTTCCTCGGTCAGCGAAGATCCGCTGTCCAGCGTGACCTCGATCCTGACGGACAGCAGCGGCCTGCTGGGAGGTCTGCTCGGCTCCACCGGTCTCACCTCCGCCCTGTTGGGCGACACCGGTCTCGTCGGCAGCTTGCTGACCGAAGACGGCCTTGTCGGTGGTTTGCTGACCGAAGATGGCCTTGTGGGTGGCTTGTTGTCCGAAGATGGTCTCGTCGGCGGCCTTTTGTCTTCTGACGGGCTCGTGGGGGGACTGCTGTCGGGGATCACCGGAACCGGCGGCCTGTTGGACGGTTTGCTCGGCGACAACTCCCTTGTGGGAGGTCTGTTGGGCGACGAGGGACTTGTTGGCGGGCTGCTTGATGGCGTGCTCGGTGAGGACGGCCTTGTTGGCGGGCTGCTCGGGGATGAAGGTCTGCTGGGCGGCGTGGCTGGCGATGACGGTCTGTTGGGCGGTCTTCTGGGTGGCGAAGATGGTCTGCTCGGCGGGTTGACCGGTGACGACGGTCTGCTTGGTGGCCTCCTCGGTGGCGAAGATGGTCTGCTCGGCGGGTTGACCGGTGACGACGGTCTGCTTGGTGGCCTCCTCGGTGGCGAAGATGGTCTGCTTGGCGGGCTGACCGGTGACGACGGCCTTCTTGGTGGCCTTCTGGGTGGCGAAGATGGTCTGCTCGGCGGGTTGACCGGCGACGACGGTCTGCTCGGTGGCCTCCTCGGTGGCGAAGATGGCTTGCTCGGTGGTTTGACCGGCGACGACGGTCTGCTTGGTGGCCTCCTCGGTGGTGAAGATGGCCTGCTCGGCGGGTTGACCGGTGACGACGGCCTTCTCGGCGGCCTGCTTGGCGGCGAGGACGGGCTTCTGGGCGGTGTTTCCGGGATCTTGGACGGTGTGCTCGACACGGTTGGGGCCGAAGACGGCCTGTTGGATCCGGTGATTGCCGATGGGGGTCTTCTGGGCGATGTGACCGGGAATTCGGGCTTGCTCGGTGATGTGACGGGCTCTGAAGGGGTGCTTGGCGATGTCGTCGGCGACGAGGGGCTGCTCGGCGATGTCACCGGTTCCGAAGGCCTTGTGGGCGACCTTCTTGGCGTCGGCCTTCTCGGCGATGGCACCGAAGGCGATGGTCTTCTGGGTGGTCTGACCGATGGCTTGCTTGGGGATGATGGGCTTGTTGGCGGTCTGCTCGGTGGCGAGGACGGCTTGCTTGGCGGTCTGCTCGGGGATGATGGCCTTTTGTCTGGCCTCGATCTCACCGGCGATGGACTGATCTGATCCGCGACCACGCGGTAAACTCAAAGGCCCTGTCGATGACGGGGCCTTTTTTTATGGCGAAATCAGCCGGGCAAAACTGGAAACAGTGCGTTCTTGATGTAGGATTTTGAATTATTCGTTTGACTAAGTCTTTTTGAGAAAAGATATATACTTTAGATGTAAATAATGCTTTTGTTTGGGTTTTGGAAGCCCGGCAAGAATGAGGAGACAGAAACATGGCCACCAGCTCCATTCAAGCGGGACAGGAAATCGGCATCCATATCGATGTGCTGCGCGAGGATGTGCTTCGCTACACCCGTAAAGGGGATGATCTGATCATTGACCTGAAAAGCGGAGGGCAGATTCTGGTCAATGATTTCTACACTCCGGCAGAGAATGACTCCCTGCACAGTCTGGTTTTCGCAGACGGTACGGTGATGGGGGCCGAAGGCGCGATCGCTGCGGCTGGATTGGGTTCGGGCATGTCCGATCAGGCGCTGGCCGCCGCGGCGTTTGGCGCACTCGGCCTTGGCTTGCTGGCCTCCGGTGGCAGCAGTGGTGATGACAACCCGACGGACAGCACCGACCCGACGGACAGCACCGACCCGACGGACAGCACCGACCCGACGGACAGCACCGACCCGACGGACAGCACTGACCCGACCGACAGCACCGACCCGACGGATAGCACGGACCCGACCGACAGCACCGACCCGACGGATAGCACCGACCCGACGGATAGCACCGACCCGACGGATAGCACGGACCCGACGGACAGCACGGACCCGACGGACAGCACGGACCCGACGGACAGCACGGACCCGACGGACAGCACGGACCCGACGGATAGCACGGACCCGACGGATAGCACGGACCCGACGGATAGCACGGACCCGACGGATAGCACGGACCCGACGGATAGCACGGACCCGACGGACAGTACGGACCCGACCGACAGCACCGACCCGACGGATAGCACCGATCCGACGGACAGCACGGACCCGACCGACAGCACGGACCCGACGGACAGCACTGACCCGACGGATAGCACTGATGTAGCGCAACAGGGCTTCCTGGATCCGCTGATCGGGGATGAAGGGCTGCTGGGGGATTTGACCGGCAACAACGGTTTGCTGGGCGACATCACGGGCTCTGAGGGGCTGCTTGGCGATCTCGTCGGCGCCGATGGACTGCTCGGCGACCTCGGGACTGCGCTTTTGGGGCAGCCGATTCTCGGCGATGGCATCGTGAGCGAAGACACGGGGCTGCTGGATGCGTTGGTGTCTGATTCCGGGCTGCTCGGTGGGCTGACGGGCAACAGTGGCGTGCTGGGCGATGTCACGGGCTCCGAAGGGCTTCTGGGCGATCTGGTCGGCAATGATGGTTTGCTCGGGGATGTCACCGGGGCGGATGGGCTTGTGGGCGATTTGATCGGCACCGGCCTGCTCGGTGCAACCGATGAAACCGGCGGCAGCGAAGGCGGGCTTCTGGACGGTCTGCTGGGCGATGATGGTCTGCTGGGTGGCCTGACCGGCGAAGATGGCTTGCTGGGCGGTTTGCTTGGCGGGACCGACTTGCTCGGTGGTTTGACCGGTGAAGACGGTCTCGTGGGTGGTCTGCTCGACACGGTGCTGGGTGACGAGGGGCTTGTGGGCGGTTTGCTTGACGGGACCGACTTGCTCGGTGGTCTGACCGGCGAAGACGGCTTGCTGGGTGGCGTGCTCGGAGGCGAGACGGACGGCCTCTTGGGCGGTCTCACCGGTGAAGACGGGCTCGTGGGTGGTCTGCTCGACACCGTGCTCGGAGACGAGGGGCTTGTGGGCGGTTTGCTTGGCGGGACCGACTTGCTCGGTGGTCTGACCGGCGAAGACGGCTTGCTGGGTGGCGTGCTCGGAGGCGAGACGGACGGCCTTTTGGGTGGTCTCACCGGTGAAGACGGTCTCGTTGGCGGGCTGCTCGACACGGTGCTCGGAGACGAGGGGCTGGTCGGTGGACTTCTCGGGGGAGCGACCGATGGGTTGCTGGGAGGTCTGACCGGTGGAGACGATCTTCTGGGTGGTCTGCTCGACAGTTCCGGTGAGGCGTAACTATGTCGCCGGAAGACCTTCGCAAACAGGAAAATGAGCTTCGGCTCATTTTCCAGACCTCCGGACTGAGCGGCCTTCTCTTGTATGTCCGGTCCAGTGCGATCTGGGGCAGAAGCCCCCGGAAGGTAGCGGGTCTTTGAAAATATGACTTTCTACAGACCCCACACTTGGTTCCGGAGTTTGAAGTCGCGTTGCGAAATGCGCTTCGGGACCTCGTATGTGACCCAGCTGTAGATGAATGAGCCTCATGAAGCAGATGCAACCGTCAAAATCCCATGAGAACGCCCAGACGGCAGATCTGATGGAGTTTCAGTATGAGTTGCTGACGGCGGCCTCGGTGGCCGCTGCGGATGGGTTCGAAGGGGTGGCTCAGGCGTTTCTTCATCTCGCCGAAAGCGGGGCTGTCGGACAGAATTCCGCGTTTGAAGAGGGGGCGGAGCAAAGACCGAAGGCAGGCGGTTGAGCAGGGCGGTCGGATTGTCTCTGACGTGACCAAGAGTGCGCTGTGAAAGCGTTTCAAACGAGGCCTGAAATGATCCGTTTGGCCCTGATGCTCTACGTCAGGTTCTCTCTTTTGCCTCGACGCGCGGGATTTTCGGTGTGCGGCGCATGCGGCGTTTGCAGACGTTTTCCGCTGCTCTGGCCAAGTGGCGCGGTCTTTGTCCTGTGACCTTTGCTGTGCCGGGTGTGAAGAGGCGTGTGCGGGGATCGGTCCTCTCGTCTTTGACCGCCCGGATCTTGGCGCAGTCGTTTCCCCGCGCATCTCTGCCAATCAGGAGATCGGTCGCAAATGACCGCTCTCCGCCGATGGTCTCGACCAGCGTGCGGTGCCCATCTTTCGACACTCATCGTTCAACAGGCGGCAGTTGTCCCCGCGGGAAACCCGGGCACCTCACGCGGGCAAATCCGGTTTCCGCTACGGAACACAGGTACAGTGGGAGCGCCAGAGACGGGCCTTGCTCTGCGTTTCGTGCTTTGCGGCCTCAGGTCAGGCGTTTCAGCACTTCCGGTGCCAGATAGGCGAGGCGTAGCTGGCGGCTGACATGGCGCTGGGCCAGACCGACGGCTCCGGCCTCGGTCGAAGCCGCTTTCAAACCGGCTTCCAGTTTTTCAATCATGACCCATGAGGCCTGGTGCAGATGCTTGGCGATCTGGTTGAGGTGGCCCGCCGTGCGGCCTGCCCCGAGACAAGTCTGCATCCCGGCCTGCATCCCGGCTCGCAAATGTGGCTCTGCCTCAGGATGGACTGGGGTGCCATGCGATCAGGTGAAAGCGGCTTTGCGTGTCGGATCAAGGGATTGAGGCGGCTTTCACGCTGTGCCATCTGGGCTGCATTGGGAACAATCAGAAACGGACTCACGCATTATGTCAGACGCACATACGCCCGATGGGATGGAGCTTACGCTCCGCACTCTTGCCATGCCCGCCGACACCAACGCCGCTGGCGATATTTTTGGTGGCTGGGTGATGAGCCAGATGGACCTTGCCGCCGCGATCCGCGCCAACGAGCGCTGCAATGGGCGCACGGTCACCATCGCGGCAAATGAGATCGTCTTTAAGGAGCCCGTGAAAGTGGGAGATACGCTTTGCGTATACACCGCTGTCGAGCATGTCGGACGTACCTCCATGGTCATTCGCATAGAGGTCTGGGCGCGCCGGGCCTATACGGCGCAGCGCGATCATGTCACTCAGGCTCGCTTCACCATGGTGGCGGTCGATGCCGAAGGCAAACCACGCCCGGTCGACGCGGCTTAAGACGGACCATTCAAGCGCGGGCGAGGGCGGGGCCCAAGGTGTCCAGCCCTTCCACAGCCTCGCGAAACAGCGCGGCTTCCGGCCCCGGTCGCTGGCTCAACCGTGTGAGTGCGGCATAAGCCTGTTGGGGGGCGGAACCCATCTTGGCCAGCTCCCTGAGCGCCTCTCGCGCGGCGGCGTGATCGACCGCGCTTTGGGCTGGGTCCGCGACGATGCGGTGACACCACATCGCCGCATGGCCGAGGTTCAGCACCGCAAGCCCTGCATCCAGAGCCGCAAGATGCGCCCGGTTCGAGCGCTCCGAGAGGCGCACGAGGCGCAGGGTGCGGTGATAAAGCCGCGCCTGCCAATGCGCGCGCGCCTGAAGCGCGTTTGGATCGGCGGCAAGCGCCCGCAGGTCATGGATCATCGCCTGCATCACCGTGTCGATCCGGCGCTTGAGATTGGCGGGATAGACCGTGAGATAGGCGGCCATCGCGGCAATCGGCGCGGCGATCACCGCGAGCCCCGCTGCGACGGAGCCGCCGAAGCTGCCGGTCAGCGGCCAGTGCGGCTGGGACATCAGCATCAGCACCATGTTGTAATCGAAGCTCATCGTAACCGTGCGACGATGGCCGACAAACAGCGGTCCGATCAGGATGAAGGGCAGGGTGAGCAGGATCATCTGCATCTCGTTCTGGGCCAGGGGCCAGGCCAGCCAGCGCAGCGCGAGTGCGCCGGTGACGCCGAGGATCTGGCCGTAGAACACCGATTTCATCATTTGCGCCGGGTTCTCGAAGGTCGAGAACAGCGAGATCATCACGGAAAGCCCCAAAAGCATGAAGGGCCCGACGCTCCAGCCGGTCACAAGCCAGAGGCCGCCGAAGAGAAGCAGAGCGCCAAGCGCCCGAAGACCGGCTTCGCGCGCACCGACCCAGTCGCGGTGCAGCACAACGGGCGGGGCGATCTCGCTCGGGCTGCGACGCTTGTGCGATTGCGCATGCCAGTCGTCAAGCGCGGCTTCCACGGCGGTGAGGGTCTCGGACAGACGGGGGGAGAGGCCTTCGGTCGCGGCGGCCTGGGTGAGGGCCGCACGCGCGGCGGGAATGTCCTGATCGGCCAGCGCTTTGGAGGCCCCTGCAAGGCCTGCGCGGAAGGCGGGGGCCTGTGCAGGCCCGTGTTTCCAGAGCAAAAGCGGCGTGGCGGCGATCAGCAATGCTCGGGTGGCGCGGATGGTCTGACGCGAGCGGATCGAACCGGCGGCATGCGGGTCGAGGCCCTCCTCGACGGCGGCCAGCTCATTGAGGAGCGCGCGCTTTTCGGCCTCGGTCGGCGTGGCGCTGGCGGCTTTGTCGAGCATGTCCGACAGCAGGCGACGGACCCGTTCGCGCA
Organism: Celeribacter sp. SCSIO 80788; assembly: GCF_051054295.1. Taxonomy (GTDB): domain Bacteria; phylum Pseudomonadota; class Alphaproteobacteria; order Rhodobacterales; family Rhodobacteraceae; genus Celeribacter. The sequence continues at coordinate 590,122 of NZ_CP150482.1, forward strand.
GCTCGCCGCTGGCCGCGGCCGGGGCAAAGATCGAGCCGACGATGGTGGCGACGACCACCCCGGTGAGCACGGTGGCGAGACGGTCGACGCCGAGGTGCAGCACCTGATCCGGGTGAGCGGCATCGAGCAGCGAGACCATCGCCGCCGTATAGCCTGCCAATACGGTTCCATAGGCAACGAACCCGCGTTGCAGATTGCCGATCCAGGTACAGGCGCTGACCCAGAGCGCCAGACCCACGACCAGAAGCGCCGGGTGGATCTGCATCGCCAGCACCAGAAGCACGCCAACGACGGTGCCGCTTACAGAACCCAGAAGGCGAAACAGGCTTTTTTCCCAAAGCTGGCCGCGGGTGGGCTGCGAGGCGGCCCAGACCGTCATCGCCGACCATTGCGGATGTTCGAGCCCGATTGCCCAGGCGAGGACGAAGGCGGCACAGGCGGCAAGGGCGGTGCGAAAGGCAAAGCCCATCCGAACGGTGTCGAAACCGCGAGCAGTCAACCAGGATTTCATAGTGATTTGTGCTCCAGTGAGGCCTCAACTCGGGCCGAAATTTTTGCGAAACCGGACAAGAGGGCGGCAACTTCCGTCTCGCTCAAGCCGGTGAGGAGATCGGCCTCGACCCCGGTCAGGTGATGTTTGATGCGCTGCACTTCGGTACGGCCTTGCGGGGTCAGGACGATGAGCCGTGCGCGCCGGTCCTGCGGGTTCACCCGCCGTTCGATCAATCCGCGCTCCGCGAGAATGTCCAGAAGCCGCACGAGGGTGGAGGTGTCGAGGGCGACGCGTTCGGCCAGTTCGGTCTGGCTGATGCCATCGCCATCGGCATCGAGATGCACGAGCGGCGCCCATGTGGCGTCGGTCAGACCGGCGCGGGCGATCTCGGCATGGATCACCTTGCGCCAGCGCCGCGACAGCATGACGAACTGAAAGCCGAAGAGGCTTTTGGGGGAGGACTCATCTTGAAACATGATTTGCATGTGCATCAAAATGATTGGTAATTCAAACTATATTTGCGCAATCCGCCTGTGTGTGATGTTTGGCGGCGTGTCGCGCGGGTTACAGGGGACAAGATTCACAACTCGTTAACCCTTTCCGCTAGGTAAACTCCCCATCGTGTCGTCATATGGTGCGTAGGCTGCAATGCCATGGTGAGTAGGCTGTAATGCCACTGTGTTAACTCGTAAATCTGCTCTGGGGGGCAAAATGAAAATCAATCACACACTTCTTGCAGGATCCGTGCTGTCTATGCTGTTAGGCGCTGCTATGGCTCAGGCCGACAGCCTTACCCAATACGGCGGCGTGGGCCTGAATGTCGGCACCGACTACCCGTTTGCATTCGACTATGACGACGGAACCGCCGTAGAGGCGGATTATGGCATGGCTGGTGTTCTGGGCTTCGTCTATACAAAGGACCAAGGTCTCTTCAACAAGCCGCTTGAACTTGCAGTGGAAGCTGGCGTTCTGGTCGGAGACGACTCCCATGGTCATGATCTGATCAGCGACTGTTCTGGTGGTGTTTCGACCTACCTCGGTCTGATCAGCGACTGTCAGGACCGTGCCGATGTCGAAAACCTGACCTATTGGCTCGATGCCAGCGCGATGATCGATTTTGGCGCAGCAGGCGGCAATACAGACCTGTTGGCAGGTCTCGGCGTTTTGCATTTTGCCAATAAACTGGATGCCGACTACCTCTATCCTCTGGGGTATGAAAACTTCGTCGACCGCGACACCTCCTTTACCGGTGCAGGTTTGAAAATGGGGGCACGTCACCGGATTGCGATGCAAAATGGCATGACCCTCAATTTGGCCGGTTTCGCGGGGGCCTATTACGGCGAACGCAAACTTGAAATTTCCGATAGCGAAACCTATCTGGGCACTCCTGGCTCCGATGTCCGCTTGACCGAAAAATCGAATGAAACTGTTTACAGTCTGGAACTGCGCCCTTCGATCAGCATGGCGGCCGACTGGGCCGGTGCCGATGCGACCATGGAATTCGGCGTGAGCTACAAGCATTTCTTCAACGTGGTGGATGAGACCGGTTACGGGGATCATTCGGGAGATGACGCCGGTGGCGATTTCGATGGCGACGTTTCGGCTTTGACCGCGTTTTTCGGTGTGACGATCCCGATGTGAGTTTAAGCGCAAGACCAAATCTCTTGGTTTGCATGAAACAGAAAACGCCGCAGGCATAAGCCGCGGCGTTTTTTAATGAAAAATATCAACGCGGACGGCCGGGATTACGCCACCAAAAGTCCCGCCTCATGGGATTTGAGGCATTTGCGGGCGGTGTCGCCGTGGCGTGTCGGCATGGACCGCAGCTCCGGGAAAAGACCGAAAAGTTCGTCGCGCGCCGCGTCGGCCACACCGGTCAGCGAGTGGTCGGAGACGTGGAAGCTTTCTGTTGCGGCGCCTTCGGCAAAGATCACCTCGTGCCGGTCGAACATCAGGTGATAATAGCTGACAAACCCGCCCGCGCGTTCGCGGATGGTGGTGCCATTGACCAGATGTTTGGCGGCGGAGAATACTTCGGACGCGCCAAAGAGCATTTCCGAGCGCCAGCCTTGCAGCAACATGCGGTGCTGCGGCGAGACGATGAGATCGGCCTCATTGCCAAGCGCGCCTTTCGTGATCTCGATGGGCGCAAAGCGACCCATGGCGGGCACGGTGCGCGCGCCCACCCAACGCAGCGGTTGAATGCCGTTGTCCATGGTGATGACAAGATCGCCGGGCTTGAGATCCTCGACGGCGCGTGCGCCATAAGGCGTGGCGATCCGGGTGCCCTTGGCGAAACAGATGATGGTTTCGATATTGGAAAAGGTGATGACGGTGCCATCCGTCAGCGTCAGTGTGCCGCTTTCTGGATCGTTCTCGTCATAGACGATGGAGCCTCGATGGTAGAGATCCTCGCTCAGACCCGAGAGGTCGAGCACGTCGTTGTCGCTGTTGTCTTCTGAGCCGACGATGGTGATCGCATTGCCGTCCAGTTGAGAGGGATCGATGATGATCGTGTCGCTGCCTTCGCCGCCGGTGACCGTATCGCCGCCGCCCGCGTAGATCGTATCGTCGCCATCGCCACCGTCGAGAATATCCGCGCCCGACCCGCCGATCAGCGTGTCGTCACCCTCTTCGCCGTAAAGCTCGTCATCGCCGCCTGCGCCGTCGAGATAATCGTTGCCCGCGCCGCCATAGAACACGTTGGTGTAGGCGTCGCTGCCCGTACCCTGACCGTCGAAACCGATCAGAGTGTCGTCGTAATCCGACCCGATGATCCCGTCGACGCCCGACAGCGTGTCGCCCTCGGCATAGCCGCCGGAGGCCGTGCCATCGGCGAGATTGACCGAAACCGCCTCATCCGAGCCGGAATAATCGATCATGTCCATGCCGGAGCCGCCGGAGTTGACGTCCGCGCCTTCGCCGCCGATCAGCGTGTCATTGCCCGCGCCGCCCGACAGCGTGTCGTCGCCTTCGCCGCCGTCGAGCGTGTCGTTGCCGTCTTCGCCATAGAGCGTGTCATTGCCGGTGCCACCGTCGATCGTGTCATTGCCGGAGCCGCCATAGACGACGTCATCGCCGAGACCGGAGGCGACGGTGTCGTCCCCATCACCGGCTTCGACCGTGTCGTCGTAATCGGTGGTCTGGGCGTCGAACTGGACATCGGAAATCCACACGCCCTGGGTGTTCACGCCTTCGTTGTCGTAATCGATGACGATCTTGGAGACCGGGCCTTCGATCTCGACCAGAAGCGAACCGCTGCCGTCTGTGCTGGTTGTGGCGGTGATGCCGGTGACGGTGTTGCCATCGACGGTCATGGCGCTGCCACCGGTGAGCACGACCTCGACCTCGTTGCCTTCGGCATCGTAGGCGGTGATCGTGATCACATCGACGAAGCCGCCATCGGCATAATCGAGATCGTTGATCCGGAACGAGACGTTATAGACCTCGTCGCTCACCCCGCTTTCGCTGTCGGTGGCGGCGAAATCCATGGTCATGGTCATGGTGTCGCTGCCCTGATCGGCCACACCGTCGTTGTTGGTGTCATTGTCGCCAAAGAGGAAGAACGAGCTGCCGGAATCGAAGGTCTCGCCATTCGCCGTATCGACATAGACACTGCCGTCATAGCTCGTGCCCGTCGGGTCATAGGCCATCCCCCCGGCGCCATTGTCGGTGACGGTGAAGGTCATGGTGACGCCCGCGTCTTCGAGCGTGCCGGAGCCATCCATATAGTTCTGACCGTTGCTCAGGTCGTCCCAGTGCATCGTGCCGGAGGTATAGGTCTCCGTATCGATCGTATCGCCATCCGTGTCAGTATAGCTGGTGTCGATCGTGTCATCGCCCGAGGTGCCGGAGACGATGCCGTCGGCGAGAGAGGCGGCGGAGACATAGTCGGCGTAGGTGAAGGATTCATTCGTGGTGCCACCGCGCTGGCTCTCGCCCGGTGAGGTGTTGTAATAGGTCACCTGATATTCGTGACCGTCGATCAGCGGCTGTTCCGAGAGCGTATAGGTCCCGGCGGCCGAGCCGGTATCGACCACGAATTGCACAACCTGAAAACTTTCCCCGGTGGTCAGGTCGGTCACGGTCCAGACCGCATCGGCATCGACGCTCGAGCCGGTAGAGCTGACCCCGTCCACAGTCACGTTGGCGGTCGCGGTTTCCGCGCCCCGGCGCAGTGTGTCATCGACCAGCGTGTCGTCGCTGTCGGTCACGGAGGCCGTGCCGGTCGGACTGCCACCGGAATAGGTGAAAGTGGACCCCGTCGTGGTGCCTATGACCGTCGCAGGGTCAAAATCATAAATCTCGAGATCGTAAACGGCCATGATACCTGTACTCGCCTGTCCGGGCCTGCCGCTTGGAAACGGGTACAGTCCGGGCGTCTGTTTTCTTGGTTAACGATTTGCATCGGCTTTGCGGCACGATTGCGGCAGGAGAGCGCCGAACATGTGAAATCTATTGCCGTTGTGGAATTTCTTGCGAAGCTTCCTGATGTAACTCTTGGAAAGGACAAGATTTTGTTTCCGGTGACAAAGCCTGTGACGTGATCGATCACACGGGATTTTTCTAAAATGCGAGATGAAATCTTTGCCGCATTCACCATTTGGAAGGTGCGAAAGCCTAGAGTCGCAACCGGGTTAAAGCGGCTTTGCCCGCGTTGCGGCACATAGGTTCATGACGACATATACGCTCAAAAGTTATATCCCCGGGGATATCATGGATTCTGGCGGCGATGGGGTTGTCACCGTCGGGGAATACCTGTCGCTTGACAGCGGGTTCGATGCCTCGACCGATTACCACACCCTGACCATCAGCGATGACGAGGGCGGTTTCGGCGGAGATCACACCTTCAACGAACAGGGCGACGATGGCAATCAGACGGCGACGGTGACGAATTCCAGCGGCGGGACGGTCGCGTCGGGGCGCATCTACCTCGAACAGTCGATCACCTTGTCGGATGGCGATGGCAACACCTTCACCGTCTACACCGTCGAGATCAACGGCACGATTGTCGGGCTGCTCTCCAGCCCCGAGCTTGTCCCCGGTGTGGAATACAAGGTGACAGCCATCGGGGAGGCGGATGCCAACCCCTCTTATTCCAGCTTCGCCTGGCCGAGCTACGACCCGGATCTCGGACAATATTACGAGGGCGGCGCCTATAGCGACGAGATCATCGCAGGCGCGGGCGACGACACGATCAACGCCGGTGGCGGCGATGACTGGATCGAAGGCGGCGATGGCAATGACTCGATCTATTATGGCGCGGGCGGTGCGGTCCAGTCGAACGGGGACACGGTCTATGGCGGCGCAGGCGATGACATTATCGATGACGTTTCCGGGTCGACCTACGTCTATGACGACACGCTCTACGGCGAGGCAGGCAACGACACGATCTGGGCCGGGGGCGGCGATGACGAGGTTTATGGCGGCGACGATAACGACACGATCTATGGCGAAGGCGGCGACGACGAACTTTACGGCGATGCGGGCGACGATACGATCTATGGTGGCGACGGCTATGACCTGATCTGGGGTGGCACTGGCAACGACTGGCTCTATGGTGGCACTGAGGGTGACGAGCTTTATGGCGGGGCGGGCAATGATGTCCTGTTCGGCGAGGCGGGCGACGATCTCCTTATGGGCGAAGAGGGCGACGACCAGCTCTATGGCGGTTCAGGCACGGACACGATCTCGGGCGGGACGGGCAACGACACCTTCTATATCGTCGAGACCAGCGAGGTCGACTATATCTACGGTGACGAAGACTGGGATACGGTCGATTTTACCTATGCGAGCGGTTCGACCGGCGTCACGCTGACCTTCTCGGGTGACAATGCCTTTGACTATACGCTCGACGGCACCACGGCTTCTGGCTCCGGTAACTCGATGGAGCAGTTCAACCTCACGAGCGAGTCCGATGTGGTCGATGCCTCCGCGGATGCGACCGGCGCGACCTACGATTTGGGCGCGGGCGACGACAGTTTCACCGGCGGCAGCGGCAATGACGCAGTCTACGGCGGCGACGGGGCGGACACGATTTCAACCGGGCTCGGCGGCGATTATGTCGAGGGTGGTGCGGGTGACGATACGATCGACGGCGGGGCAGGCGATGACTGGCTCGACGGCGGTGAGGGCAACGATACGATCTACGGCGGTGTCGGTGACGATACGCTGATCGGCGGCGCTGGCACCGATGTGCTCTGGGGCGAAAGCGGTCAGGACACCTTCCTCTACTACGACAACTGGGGTGCCGACACCGTCTACGGCGGTGGGCTCGGCACGGATTTCGACACGCTCGATTTCTCCAATGTCACGACCGACATCACCGTCACCTTCACGGGCTGGGAAGACGGCACCGTCACCGATGGCTCCAACACGGTCAGCTTCGACAATATCGAGGCCATCACCGGCGGCTCCGGCGACGATACGATCGACGCCTCCGCCGATGGTTCGGGGCTGACGCTCGACGGGGGTGCGGGCAGCGACACGATCACCGGCGGTTCGGGCGACGATGTGATCGCCACGGGCAGCGGGACGGATACGATTGTTCTTCTGGACGGGTTCGGCAACGATACGATCACAGACTGGGATTTCACCGATACCGACAGCGACGGTTTCTATGACGATCAGCTCGACGTCTCCGGGCTGACGGACGCGCTGGGCAATCCGATCAGCACCTGGGATGTCTCGGTCTCCGATGACGGTTCCGGCAATGCGGTTCTGAGCTTCCCGAATGGCGAAACATTGACGCTCCTGGGGGTTGCACCAAGCCAGGTCGACAGCGGGGCCGAACGCTACGCCATGGGCATTCCCTGTTTCTGTTCCGGCACCCGGATCATGACGCCCTCGGGTGAGCGGCGGATCGAAGAGCTGCGCGCGGGCGATCTTGTGGTCACGCTTGAGGCCGGGCCGCAACCGATCCTCTGGCACGGGGAGCGGCATCTGGGCCATGAAATCCTGAAAGCGCAGCCGGAGCTTTTGCCCATCGTCATCCGGGACGGTACATTGGGCAACCGGGGCGATCTCTGGGTGTCTCCGCAGCATGGTCTTGTTGTGCCCGATCCGCAAAGCGGGGAGCGGGTGTTTGCGCGTGCCACCCATCTTGAACGTTTCGGCGTGGGCGGCGTCCGGCGTGCGCTGGGCAAGGCCAAAGGGAGGGCCAAGGGCAAAGCGGGCGTGACCTATCACCACCTGCTTCTGCCGCGCCACGCCACGCTCATCGCCAACAATACCCTGTCCGAAAGCCTCTATCCGGGGCGTTTCGCCCTGTCCGGTTTCGACCGCGTGGCAAAGGCCGAACTCTTCGGTCTTTTCCCTGCGCTCGAAGGTATTTTGCGTGCGCCCGCGCGAAGCGATGTGGCCACCGGGCTCTATGGTCCAAGCGCGCGGCCCTATCTGAAAGCGCGTGAGGTCGAACGGTCGGTGGGCTTGATCCTGTCTCAGGGCAGAATCGCGAGCCAGCACCAGATGGTGAAGATCGAAAGCGCCGTCCCGATCAGAACCGACGAGGCGGCCACGCGTTTGGCCACGCCGTACATATTGGCGAATAGATAGACGTTCACCCCCGGCGCCATGGCGGCGGTCAGAGTGGCGGAGCGCAGAGAGGGTGTGGGCAAGCCGAAGACGACATGCCCAAGACCATAGGAAATCGCCGGGTGCAGGACGAGGGAGGCGAAGACCGCCCAGACGATGATCCGCATGTCGCCCTCGGGTTTGTAGCGCAACAAGACGCCGCCGAGGCCGAAAAGCGCCGCCGGGATCGCGGCCTTGGTCATCAGCGTGACCGCATCCCAGACCGGCGCGGGCAGAGGGATATGCGCGAGATTGACGATCCAGCCTGCGATGATGCCGAGGATCATAGGGTTGCGCAGCACGGAGCGCGCGATCTGCCGCATCAGGCCAAAGCCGGACAGGCCCAGCCCGCGGGTCCGTGCGATCTCCATCGCGGCGATGCCGATGGCGTAAAGCATGGGCGAATGGATCGAAATGATCGCGAAATTCCCCGCCAGAGCGGCCTCGCCATAGGCGCGCTCGGTGATCGGAATGCCGAGGAGGAGCGAGTTGGAAAAGAGGCCGATGAAGCCGATGGCAACGGCATCGGTCAGGTCGCGGTCAAACAGGTAGCGGGCACCAAGAAAGCAAAACAGCCCGCCCGAGAGCGCGCCTGCGTAAAACGAAATCAGGATCGGCGGGTGAAAATTCTGGCCGGGATCCATTTTGGCGATGCCGGAGAAGAGCAACAGCGGCACGGCGAAATTCTGGGCGAATTTCATCACGCTGTCGACCATCTCGTCGCTGACCCAGCCCTGCCGGCGCGCCAGATAGCCATAGCCGATGACGAGAAAGACCGGAAGGATGACCTCGATCAGCGTCTGCATCAAAGGTCTCCTGTGATCTCGATCACCATCCCGTCATAGGCAGGGGTGACGTGATCCGGGGTCTCCTCAGCCACGGTCGCGTAATCGATGTCGATATGCATGTTGGTCAACACGCCCTGCTTCGGCGCGGCGCGTTCGATCCACTGAAGCGCCAACTCCAGATGCGCGTGCGACGGGTGCGGTTTGTAGCGCAAAGCGTCGATCACAAACGTGTCGAGCCCCTCCAGATGCGCCCATGTCGGCTCGTAAATCTCCAGCACGTCGGGGATATAGGCCAGATCGCCAATGCGAAACCCTTTGGCGTCGATCTGCCCGTGATTGACCTGCAACGGCGTCAGCGTGACCGGGCCGCCGGGGCCGTCGATGGTGACCGGTCCACGAATGGCATGCAGGTCGAGAATGGGCGGGTAGTTCGAGCCTTCGGGCTGGACAAAGGCATAACCGAACCGCGCGATCAGATCGTTTTCGGTCTCGCTGTCGGCATAGACTTTGACCCGCTCGCGCATGTTGAACACGATCTGGCGCAGGTCATCGAGCCCGTGCATGTGATCGGCGTGCGAATGGGTGAACACCACGCCGTCGATCCGCGACACGCCTGCATTCAGCAATTGCTGGCGCATGTCAGGGCCGGTGTCGATCAGAACGGTAGTCGTGCCATCGGGGCCGTCGCGCTCAATGAGCGCAGAGCAGCGTAAGCGGCGGTTTTTCGGATTCTGTGGATCGCATTCGCCCCAGATATTGCCGATCCGCGGCACGCCGCCGGAAGAACCACAGCCCAGAATGGTGAAACGTGCGCTCATAATTTGGCTTTCGTGAAGAGGCGTTCGAAATTCGCTTCGGTCAACGCGGCGAATTCGGCATAATCCATCTCGAAGGTCTCCGCCGCGCGCTGGGCGGTTTTCGCCGTATAGGCCGGTTCATTGCGCCGACCGCGATGGGGTGGGGGGGCGAGATAGGGGCTGTCGGTCTCGACGAGGATGCGGTCGCGCGGCACGGCGCGGAAGATGTCGCGCAAATCCTCGGAGCGCGGAAAGGCTGTGATCCCCGACATCGAAATGTAAAATCCCCAGTCCATCGCCGCCAGAGCGAAGTTTTTCGAGGCGGTGAAGCAATGCAGGACGCAAGGATAGGCGCCCTTGCGATATTCTTCGCCCAAAATCTCCATCGCATCCGCATCCGCATCGCGGGCGTGAATGATCAGTGGCAACTTCGTTTCGCGCGACGCTTCGATGTGGATGCGCAGGCTGTCTTTCTGAACCTCCGCGCTTTCGGCCGTATAGTGGTAATCGAGTCCGGTCTCGCCGATGCCGACGAATTTCGGATGCTCGGCCAGTGCGATAAGCGCGTCCACCGTCGCCATCGGTTCTTCGGCGGCCGACATCGGATGCGTGCCCGCCGCCCAGAACACCGGATCGAAGCGCTCGGAAATGGCCTTGACCTGATCCACCTGCCGCAGCCGCGTGCAGATCGTCACCATGCGGTGCACACCTGCGTCAACCGCACGGCTGACCACTTCGGGCAGTTCGTCGGCGAAATCGGGGAAATCCAGATGGCAGTGGCTGTCGGTGATCTTGGGGAGGCTCATGGTCTGCTGTCGTTCGTGGCTGGACCGGAGCGGGTCGGCCTTAGCGGGCGATGCGGCTGGCGGTCTCGTTGATCTTGAATACCATATCAAGGATCAGCGCCGCAGGGTCAAGGTTGACGGCCTTGGCATGCTGTGCACGGGCCGACAATTCCTGTTGCAGAACCGCCCAGTCGCGTGCGGCATAGGTGTCGGGCGACAGCCGCAGCATGAGCGCGGCCTCGCCGGGGGCGGCCTCGACAATCGGTGGACGGCCCGCGCCGGTGCGCGCCAGACGGGTGAGGAAACGGTCGATCAGCCCGAGGGTCAATTCATAGCGGTCGCTGTTCGCCGCGCCGACACAGGCCTCGGCGAGCCGCAAGGCCTGTGCCCGGTCGAGCCGGGGCAGGGTGGCGAACAAGGCCACGATGTCATGATAGGCCTCAAGCCCGCCCAGATTGGTCAAACGCAACGCCTCCCCCACGGAACCGGCGGACAATTCCGCCAAAGCATCCGAGCGGTCTGCCGCATCCGACCCCGCCGCGTCAAGGGCACGGCCCAGATCTTCGGGCGACAGCGGGCCGAGGCGCAACTCGCGACAGCGGCTTCGGATGGTGGGCAAAAGCCGGGAGGGCTGGTGCGAGACCAGCAGGAGAAAGGCGTGTTTCGGCGGTTCTTCGAGGGTTTTCAAAAGTGCGTTGGCGGCGGAGACGTTCATCTCGTCGGCGCTGTCGACAATGACCACACGACGCCCGCCGTCGGTGGCGGACATGTGGAAAAAGCTGTTGAGCTTGCGCACTTCCTCGACGGAAATCACCGTGCCGAAGCGGGATTTCTTGTCGTCCCATTCGCGGCGGATCAGACAGAGGCGTGGTTCGGCCAGCTGTGCGGAGCGGCGATAGACCGGGTGCTCGTGACCGAGTTCCAGCGTGTCGGGGGCGGGGGGCGGATCGCCGAACAGCCCGCCGTCCTCTTCGATCGGCTGAGCGAGCAGAAACCGCGCGATGCGCCAGGCGAGCGTGGCCTTTCCGACGCCGCGCGGGCCGGTGATCAGCCAGGCGTGGTGCATTCGGTGCGAGTTGAACGCGTCGAGAAAATCCGCCTCGGCATGTGTTTGGCCGAACAGCGTGGCGGTCTGGCGCGGATGCGGCGCACCGGGGGCGCAATCCGCCTCGGGCGCCATGTCCATTTCGCCGAGTGCTTGGGGGGATCGCGTGCTCATGCGCCCAGCCGTGCGGTCACGAGGGTCGCGACCTCTGCGGCCACGACATCGATGTCGCGCGCTGCATCAATCACGGTGAAACGGGGGTAACGGGAGGCCAGCGCCAGAAAGGCGGCGCGGCATTTTTCCTGAAATTCCAGCCCGAAATCCTCGAAGCGTTCTTCTGAGGTCTGCCGCCCCTTGGCGCGGCTCAGGCCGATCTCCGGGTCCATGTCGAACAGAAGCGTCAGATCGGGTTCGACGCCGATCATCTCGTCATGCAGCCGATTCACCTTGTCCTGCAAATCGCCGCGGGTGACGCCCTGAAACACGCGGGTCGAATCCGCGAAACGATCGCAGATCACCACCTTGCCAGCGGCCAGCGCAGGCCTGATGGTTTTTTCGAGATGGTCGCGACGGGCAGCGGTGAACAGAAGAATTTCGGTTTCCGCAGACCAGCGATCCGGGTCGCCTTCGAGCACGAGAGAGCGGATTTCCTCGGCGCCCGGCGATCCGCCCGGTTCGCGGGTGTGGATCACATCCACGCCGCTTTCACGCAGCGTTTCGGCCAAAAGCCGGGCTTGGGTGGATTTTCCGGACCCGTCGATGCCCTCGAAGCTGATGAACATGGCGCTCCCGTCAGGATTGGTGGCGGTTGGTTATTCGGACACGGCCAGACCCGTTTGTCCCTCCAACTTGTCCTTAAGCACCAGAAAGGCTGTGCGCAACCTCGGAGCGATGCCGCCACGGGCAATCGAGCGATCCGCCACCAGCGGAATATGCGCATCGGGAAGGTCTTCGCGCGGGATCACCAGCTCGGCCAGAGTGTCGCCCTGGGTGATCGGCGTTTCGAACGGGCCGGTGTAAACAACCTCGCCCTTCAGCTCTTCAAGCTGTGCGCCGGGCAGCAGGATCGAAACATCCTCGGGCGCGACGAGACCCACCTCGGTCTGATCGCCCATCCAGACTTTGGCGCGGGCGAATTCATGACCTTTTTCCGCTACGGTTTTTTCGGCGAACTGGCGAAAGGTCCAGTTGACGATGCGCTCTCCTTCCTGCGCGCGGTCGGCATCTGTCGCGAGTCCGGAGATCACGAAGACGACGCGGCGCGTGCCTTGCGTGGCGGAGCCGACCATGCCGTAACCGGCCTCTTCGGTGTGGCCCGTCTTGAGCCCGTCCGCGCCGATGCCGAGGCGCAACAGCGGGTTGCGGTTGTGCCGGTTCTGCGGTGCGCGGTTGTCGAAGGGGAATTCCTGTTCGCCGAAATAACCGTAATATTCCGGGAATTCGGTGATGAGCCGCACGGCGAGGATGCCGAGATCCTCGACCGACATGCGCTGGCCGGGGTTGGGCCAGCCGGAAGCATTGGCAAACGTCGAATTGTTCATGCCGAGCGCCTTGGCGCGTTCGTTCATCAGCCGTGCGAAATTGTCTTCGGTGCCCGCAAGGCCTTCGGCCACGGTGACGCAGGCGTCATTGCCGGAGAGAACCACGATGCCCTGGATGAGTTCCTCGACGGTCGGGCGGTCGGTCTCGTTGAGGAACATGGTCGAGCCGCCCATGTTTTTCGCCCGGGTCGAGACGGAGAAGCGGGTGTCGAGCGTCACGCGCCCGTCGCGCAGCGCCTCGAACAGCATGTTCACCGTCATCAGCTTCGACATGGAGGCGGGCGGCAGCGGCGTCTGCGCATCCTTCTCCATCAGCACCGTCTGCGTGGTCAGGTCATAGACCCAGACGGCCCGCGCGGCGCTTTCAAAGGCGCTGGCGGGCAGGGCGAGGCCCAGAAGGGGCAAGAGAAAGGCGAGGCGGAGGGCAAGAAGGCGCAGCATGGAAACGGGCGGGTCCTTATTCGTGCAGATGGTTCGGGCGGTTCATGTGACAGGGGGCGTGACGCCCCCTCCCTTAATGCGTGACGGCATAGGCGTCCGTGAAGCCCGCCTTTTTCACTTTTTCGAGAAGCGCTTTGCGCTCGGCGCTCGATCCGGCGGGGCCGACGATGACGCGCCAGAAGGATTTGCCGTTCGAAGTGCCGGGCTTGACCATGGCGACAATGCCCTGCGAGCCGAGCATGTCGACCGTGCGCTTGGCATTGGCCTCGACCGAGAAAATGCCGATCTGGAGGAAGGGTTTGTCGAGTGTGGAAGCGGCTTTCGGCGCGGCGGGAGTGGCCGGGGTTGCAGGTGCGGAGGGGGCGTCGAGCGCATCGAGTGTGGCGGCGGCATCGGCGATCGGATCGTCGAGCGGCGCTGCGGCGATGGTTTCGGTTTCCGCTATGGTCTCCACGGTTTCCGGCTCTTGCGCCACTTCCTCGCGGCGCAGCGCGGTGACGTTCAGTGTCGCGGGGGATCCGGCCAGCATGCCGAGTGCTTCGGCGGCATCGGAAGACACCTGAATCCCCGGTCCGGGGGCCGTGACTTCGCGTTTGAACAATGCGCCGATGACGAATTTTCCATTGGCTTCGTTGCGGATGATCACGCGCTCGGGGTCGGTCACGTCGGAATGTGCGACCCAGACTCCGCCGAGCGACGGACGCCCGTCCCAAAGCCCCTTGTCGGTGACCTGAAACACATCCGGCGCCTCGACGTCACGTTCCACCAGTTTGGTCGAGGTCGACGTCGCGGTGCTGCCTGTTTGCGGTTTCTTGAAGCTGTCGAGAAAGGATTGCCCGTCCTGACATGCGCCGAGCGCGAGCGTGGCGGTCAGGAGAAGCGCGAGGCGCTGTCCGGTCCCTGTCTGTCGCATGATCTTGCCCCTTCGTCGTGCCTTTTAGACGGCACGGATTTTATATGTGTGGTTTTGTCGGTCTGCTCATCGTCGCGCCAAGGTGAAAGGGACCCCATGGTCAGACCATTGGGACACACCTCCCCCGGCGTCTTGCGGGCAGTCTAGCGTTTCGACCGGAAACAGGAAAGCCCTGCGTGCACCGGGTGGCGAAAAACGGCAAATGTCGGGGCGCTGTGCATCAGATCGCGGGTTTCAGAATCGTGACAAGGGCGCTAAGGCTCTGCGGATCGTACCTGATCGCTCGCGGAGGAGTGGCAGAGTGGTCGAATGCACCGGTCTTGAAAACCGGCGATGTGCAAGCATCCGTGGGTTCGAATCCCACCTCCTCCGCCACTGAACAGTTTTATCCGATTTCAAGAGGTCGCCTTGGGCGGCCTTTTGCGTTCTTTGTCGTGTATTGGGGTGAGATTTCCATTTTGTTGGGTTTCTCTCGCTTTGCCCCATATTCTTTTACTGGGTGGTATAAATACGCGGGGTATGAAAATGCGGTGTGATACATGTGCGCTGACTGGCAAACTCACAAAAAAACTTGTTGAAAACCTTGGGACGGGGCGGCATGTGAAAGCGGAGTATGGGAGCCGTCAGAAGCACTTCGTTTGAAGTGTTGGAAAGCTTTGTGACCAAAACCCGGGATAAGACGTCTGTCCTCAAATCTCTAATGAAAACAATGAAAAAGCCCGCAATTTCCCTCGCGCTTTACAGTTCGACCTCTTGGCTGGACGGTGATGCCGATGCGTCAAGCTTGGAGAACGTCTCATAGGCTGTCGTTTTTGCACGTAAAACGTTGTGCCCTTCGTGGCGTAGCTCATCGATTGACGACACCCCCATCAGGTTCAGCGTGATCTCAATTTCCGTTTCCAGAAGGGAGATCAGATGCGCAGCACCGGCTTTCCCATGTGCCGCAACGGCCCACGCAAACGGTCGGCCCATCAACACGAAATCCGCCCCAAGCGCCAAGGCCTTGACGATGTCGCTTCCCCTGCGGAACCCGCTGTCAACGAGCAGTGCGAGGGATGGACCCAAAGCCTGACGGACTTCGGGGATCATTGAGATGGTCGATCGTCCGTGGTCCAGTTGCCGTCCACCGTGATTGGAGAGCACGATCCCGTCTACATACGCATCACGCGCGCGCTGAGCGTCTTCGGGATCGGAAATGCCCTTGACGAACAATTGCCCGGACCAGTCCTTGCGCAGGCGCGCGACCGTATCCCATGTCAAATTCTTGTCGAGACGACGAGACAAATTTCCAGCTTGTGCCATGGCGCCACGACCGAACTCCGGGCGGCCTTCGACCAATTCAACCCCGGGAAAACCGCCGATCAACAAATCCATGGACCACAGGGGACGCTGCATGAATTGCCACAAAAGGCTTGGGGTCATGTGGTCGACGCTGCGGAAGCCATTTTTCACGTCGCGCTCACGGACAGATGTAATGGCGGTGTCGACTGTCAGGAAGATACGCTCGACCCCGTGCGCTTTGCAGGACTCGAGATAGGCCGCGTTCACTTCGGGATCTTCATCGAGATAAAGTTGAAAGTCCGGAGCCACACCTGTCGCTTGCCGAACGGTGCCTAAACCGTTGATGGAAAAAGTCGACAGCACGAAGGGAATACCTGCCTCGGCTGCGGCCTGAGCCACGGCGATATCGCCATTGCGTCGGTAAAGACCCAGAAAGCCCACCGGTCCCGGACCGAACGGCAGTTTGGACACGCGATCCGCCACCGTGACCGTCAGGTCCGGTGTGGGGGCCAGTGGGGTGAGTATCCTTTGCCGCAGAGCAAAAAGGTCGAAATCTTTTCGGTTCCGATGAAGGGTCGTTTCAGAAAAGGCGCCACCGTCGATGTAGTCTGCGAAGATTTTGGGAAGCCGTTTTCGGGCCGCCGCAGCAAAGTCGTCGACGTTCTGGTATTTGCGTTCGAGGGACATCAGGATGGTCTGACCTTGTCAAAAAAATCGGTGAACATGTCCGCGCCGACGACCGGCCGGGAGGCGGCCGAAAGTGCGACCGAGAGGCCGATGGCCGAGGACACCGGGTTATGCCGGTCGCGCGTTTCTCCTGCATTGAGGTTCATGACCAGTGTCGGGGAGAGGAACAGACCGGTTCGGATCACATCTTCCCAGTCGTCGGGAAGCAGGTCTTTGTCTTTCAGGGTGCGCAGCCACGGTGTCCAGAATTCACGCGCCTTGGCGTCGAGCAAGGCGGTGCGGACGGGGCTGGGCCGCCAGTCGGTGTCGAAGTGCAGAATGCCGCCGTCCAACCGAACGCTGGCGGTAAAGGCCTGTTGGGCCATCTCGGGATTGTAGAGCCAGAAGGGATGGGCAAAGACATTGTGGAAGGTGGATTTCACCTCGGCCAGCAGAGAGGGCACTTTGCTGCCCGCAAACGCAGGGTCAAAGAAGGACAGGCGATCACGCGCCGTGCCACGTTCGTACCAGACGTTGGCATTATGCGCGTCGCCATGGGCGACAATACCGCCAGCGTCTGCGGTGTGCGTTGGTGTATATCGGTCGTGGGCGAAATCGAACGCCTCCTGCAACGTGCGGGAGTAGGTCAGCCCGTTGATGACCACCGGCGCATCGGCGATCTCGTCCCATTGCAGAGCAACCCCGTTCGGGAAGTCAAAACGCTTGCCGTGGTAGAATTTCTTGAACCGCCCGCCCGGATAGGTTCCCTCCGGCAGATCAATGAGACGTTCATAGAAAAGCCGATGGATCGGTTCCATGGCCGCCTCTTCGGGCGTAATCGTCACGAGGGAGCTGCGCGCGATTTCAAGGATGCGCCGGTTCAGGTCGGCTTCTGCCTCTGTGGCCCGAACAATGGCCTCGTCGTCGGGCCTCTGGTCCAACTCGAAAAGAACATCTGAGAACCGCGGGTCGGCACGCCGTTTGTAGACGAGCAACTGTTCCCCCGGCAGGGTCGACATATGGATAGGCTGGTCGACGGGCAGGCCCGCTTTCGACAAAATATCGGCACGGTAATATTCGCCCGTCATCTCCTCTTCTCCTTCTTCCTGATGGAATTTGAAGAAGAACTCTTGCGTTCCGGATCGGAAGAACCCGTTGAGGGAGTTCAGCGAATACTGGTCGATATTGATCTTCAAGTCCGACACGGGGATGTCGAACAAACCGGCGATGAAGCTTTCCAGCATGCTTGCCGCTCTGGCCGTATCCTGTCGCGCAATGGCGCGGATTTCAGCCGTGCGCGACAGGTTTTCCTGTTCACTGAGCATTTGCGCCTCCCAGACGAATAAGGGTTTTGATGCCGGTCGCATCACCGGCAATGAGCGCCTCATAGGTCGCTGGGACGGCTTCCGGCGCGATGATGTCGGCGATGAAGGGATCGAGGTGATCCTGGAGCTCGGGAAGCATTGCGGCGATCTCCGCCAATTCGTTCCCAAAGGCATGACAGCCGATCAGCGCGATCTCACGTTCGACGAGATGCACAGGATCGATGATCTCTGCGGGTTTGCCGATGCCAACCAATCCGAGGCGGCTCGCTCCGGCGATCGTGTGAAGAAGCGTGCGAATGACATGCGCGTTGCCGGTCGTGTCGATGGCGAAGCGAAAGCGGTGGCCTTGGAGATCCTCAAGGGTCGTCACGGACGCGCCGGTGGCCTCGGCGACCAAAGTTGTGCGCCCGGCATTCTGGTCGATGATCCGTACCGGATGCCCCTTCCGGGTCGCCAGCAGGGTGACAAGACCGCCGATGGGACCACAGCCGGTCACGACGATTTCCGCCCCATCCGGCACGGATACAAGGATCAACGCATGCAGCGCGACAGCGAGCGGCTCGGCCATGGCGAGGAAGCGGTCCGCAACGCCCTCCGGCGCTTTGATCACATTGCGGGCCGGGATCGTCACGGCTTCGGCGAAACCGCCGTCGATGACTTCCCCAAGGAACCCAAGCGAGGAGCAAACCTGTCCCACACCCTCGAGACAGGCGTCGCAGGTGCCGCAGATATGACGACTGTCGACCACGACCCGATCCCCAAGGGCGACGTGATCGACGCCGGGGCCTATGGCCGTCACAGTGCCGGTGAATTCATGACCCGCGACAGAGGGCGCACGGGTGATCCATGCGCCGGTCTTGTAGTTGTGCAGGTCGGAACCACAGATGCCCGCGACCGAAACCGAAAGGGTGACTTCTTTGTCTTTCGGCGGGAGGGGGGCGGGAACCTGCTCAAAGCGCAAATCCCCGACACCGTGGAGACGGATCGCTTTCATCACATGTCCTTCAGGTACTCGAGGCGCAACTCGCTGACTGCATTGGCATGGGACGAGAAACCTTCGTATTCCGCGAGGGTTTTCGCTGCCGCCGCCATTTCGGGATAGCCCTTGGCGGTGACGTAGCCGACCGAACTGCGGCGAATGAAATCGGTCACCGACAGAGGACCATAGGTGTTGGCCCCCTTGGAGGTCGGCAGAACGGCGTTCGGGCCGAGGGCAAAGTTGCCGATGGAAACCGGGGTGTGGGTGCCCATCAGGATTTCGGAGGCTTCGGTAATCTCGCCCAGATAGTCGAAAGGTTTGGTCGACATGATTTCCAGATGTTCCGGGGCATATTCGTTGACGAAGGCGATCGCGTCCTCCATCGACTCGGCCAGGATCAGGCCACCGGATTTCCCCGACAGCACGGTCTGCGAGAACTCGACCCGTTGCGGCGTCATTTTGGCCCAAAGCTCGGGCAGGGTGGCCAGCGCTTCGTCCAGAACGCGCTGCGACGGGGTGACCAGCCAGGCGGAACTGTCGGGGCCGTGTTCGGCCTCGATCAACAGATCCAGCGCCGCCAGACGGCCCGACACGGTGTCATCGGCCAGGATCATGCCTTCGGAGGGACCGGCGGGCAGACCCGGGTCGATCATCCCGGCCAAAAGGCGCTTGGCGGCAACCACCCAGGGGCTGCCGGGGCCGACGATCTTTTGTGCTTTTTTGACCGTTTCGGTGCCGAAAGCCGCCGCCGCCACGGCTTGAGCCCCGCCGCATTTGTAGACGGTTTCCACACCCGCGATGCGCGCCGCGACCAGCGTCGCCGCATCGACAGTGCCATCCTTGCCCGGAGGGGTGAAGATCGCCAGATTCGGCACCTTGGCGACCACGCCCGGCACGGCGGTCATCATGGTGACGGAGGGAAAAGACCCCTTGCCGCGCGGGACGTACAAGGCCACGGAATTGATCGGCAGGTAGCGATCGCCTGCAAAGGCACCCGGGCGGACCTCTTTCAGCCACATCGGCTCGGGGGACTGTTCTTCGTGGAAGCTGCGGATGTTGCCGATGCCAAACCGGATGGCCTCGATCACCTTGTCGTCGACCAGATCGAACGCGGCATCGAATTCAGCCTCTGACACCTGAAGCGTCGCGGCGGTCAGACCTTCGGCACCGTCAAACTGCTGGCCAAAACGAACGAGGGCGGCGTCGCCTTCGGTTTTCACCGCTTCGATGATCGGCTGCACCTTGTCGAGGAAGAAGGAGAGATCGGCTTCGGACCGGCGGATAAGCGCGGCGCGCTCGGCTTTGTCGAGGCCCGCGAGTTTTTGAACGTTGACGTCAGACATGACAGATCCTTTCGTTAAGATCGATAGAGAGGTCGCGACTGCGAGGGCCGGACAACCGTCATTTTGATTTCAGGAAGATTTCGAGCCCGACGAGGCGGTCGAGCAACCACACCGCGAGCAACGCGATCATCACGAAGACGGACGAAACCGCGGCCAGGTCAGGCGTGATGATGGAACGGATATTGTTGTAGATCTGGACGGGCAGGGTCACCGTCCGCGCATCGGTCAGGAGCAGCGAGACAAGGAACTCGCTCATCGCGAGAACGAACATCAGAAGACCCCCGGTGATGATCCCCGGCATGACGCCAGGAACGGTCACGAACCAGAAGGTCTCGAAGCGACCTGCGCCACAGCTCGAGGCGGCCAGTTCGAGATCTCCATCGAGCGCTCCGGCCGAGGAGGACACAGACCAGATGATGAACGGCAGGTTGATCACGGCCAGCGCCACGCCCACGGGCCAGAGGCTACCGAGAATGCGCCATTCCCCGAAGATCAGCATCATGCCGATGCCGGAGCCGATCAGCGGCACGGTGAACGGCAGGAGCAGATAGATCTGGATCGCATTCGCAAAGCGCAGTTTGAACCGTGACAGGGCAAGCCCGGCAAGCGTGCCGACAGGCACGGAGACGATGAGACAGACGGTCGAGACGATCAACGAGCGGAGGAACGCCTGCTGGAGGTCGCGGGCAAGGGCGATTTTCTCATACCATTTGAGAGTGAAACCTTCGGGTGGGAAGGAGATCATATTGGCGGTGGTGAAGGACGCGCCGACAACGATGATCGTGGGCACCGAGAGGATGAGAATACAGAACCAGACAAGGGCCCAGAACAGAATGCGTTGCGATCTTGAGGTCATTTTTTGCCTCCCATGCCGAGTGTGCCTGCGCCAAAGATCGAGATGACGACCCCGACGATGACCGAGCCGAGCACCACGAGCAGCAGCGCGAGAGCCGCGCCGAGCCCCTGATCCGCCGTGCGGAAGAACTGGTCGTAGATGGCATTCGCGATGAAATCCTGCGATCCGCCGCCCAGCATGGCGGGCATGGCGAAATCGGTGAGCGCCAGCGTGCCGACGACAAGCCCGGCGCCGATGAGGCCCGGCTTGGCCATCGGAATAACCACATGGCGGAAACTTTGCAGCCAGTTCGCCCCGAGAGAAGAGGCTGCGGTTTCGGTCTCACGCGGGATCGCGGTCAGAGCGGGTGCCAGCATCAGCACCGCAAAGGGCAACATATATTGCACCAGACCGAAGACCACGGCGGGAAAGTTGAACAAAAGACGGATCGGTTCGATCCCGACGAGGCCAAGCGCGTTATTGGCGACTCCCGTCGTCCCCAGAATGATCAAAAGCCCGTAGGCACGCACCACCTGACCGATGAAGAACGGCAGGAAAAGCACCACGAGAAGCGCCTTGCGCACCAAAGAACTCGTCGTCCGGACCATGATATAGGCATAGGGCAGGGCCAGCAGCAGGGTGAAGAAGACCGTCAGCCCCGCGGCGAGCACAGAGCGCGTGACCACGCGCCCGTAGGTGGCGCTTTCGAGCACCGTCCGATAGTTCGCAAGCGTATAGGCCTCGGACGGCAGGAAGGTCGAACGATCGAGCGTATGCAGAGAACTTCCGGCCATCTGGAACAGGCCGAGCACCAGAAGCCCCACCAGCAAAAGTGCAGGCATGATCAGCGCCCAACCGGTGTAGGGGGTCATGCGGGCGGGCCAGAAGCGGTCCAGGCCATTGTTCAATGCATCCATGATCCGCCAGCGCAGCGGATATCTGAATGTGGCGCGGGGATCGTCCTTCGACGGGGTCTCGGGCATTGCGGTATTCCGGTGTCTCGATGGGGTCTTATGGCCGCGCATTGCTCAAGGAGAAGAGGCGTTGCACGGCCTTGGACAGGATCGGGAGGGGAGCCCGATCCTGAGGGGCGTCGGGCCTTAGCCCTGCATGATTTCTTTGAACTTGGCGAACCAGTCGCTTTCGTTCTGTACCTGCACCGCCGAGGAGATCCGGATCAGATGTTCGAAATCTGCGGGCTCGGTCGGATAGGACGGATCGCCGGCAAGCCCCTCGGGCGGGGTGAGGCCCGGAACAACCCCCGGAAGTCCGAGACCGTCGAGCCAGATCTGCTGGCTTTCTTGCGACAGGGCGAGGTTGATATACTGCTTGGCCCAGTAAAGCTCATTCTCCGGCAGACCCTTCGGAATCCAGAGACAGTCGGTATCGAATTTGCAGCCCTCTTCCGGCACGGTCCACGCAAGATCGACACCGTTTTTCTTGGCCGCCAGCGCGTTGGTCGAAATGGTGCAAGCCGCGTCGATTTCGCCGTTCTGGAACCACGTGGTGAAATCAGGATCTTCGCCCAAGAGCGGATTCTGCTCTTTCATCTCACGGACAAAGCTCCAGCAGGCATCCATATTGTCCGGAATATCTTCGAGCGAACCGCCACCTGCGACCTGCGCCGGGAAGTGGAACCCAATCCCGTCGTTGTAGAGCGCGATACGGCCCTTGAACTTCGGATCGAGCAGGTCGCGCCAGGATTTCGGTGCGCCATCCGGGAAGGCCTCCGGGCGGTAGGCCAGCACATAGACGTAGCCATACGTGTTGACGAGCGGATAGCCTTCGAGGCCGACGGGTTTCGCCAGATCGGTGGTGTTGGCGAGGTTGGGCAGATCGGAAATATCCTCGGTCACACTGCGCAGCGCCGATTTGGTGGCGTTGGTGGTGGTGTCCCAGTTGATGTGGATCGGCGGAATGCGCCCCTGAGCGACAGCGGCCCAGACCTTCGGCTGAATCTCGTTGTCTTCGGTCAGGTCGTGACGCACGGCAATGCCGGTCATTTCGGTGAACCGGTCGGATACGCCTTTCTTCAGCGATTCTACCCATTCGCCGCCCCAGGCGCGCACAATGATCTCGGACGGTTTTTCCGGCTCTTGTGCCAGAAGGCGACTCGCGGGCATCGAGGCGAGCAGGGCCGCTCCGCTGGTTGCCAAACCGGCACGAAGAACGCTCCGGCGGGAATATTTCGTGGACATTCGGGTAGTCTCCTCTGTTGGGACGCGGCTGATTTTTTTCTTATGCCGCAGGGCTGAAGATCTTGAGGTCACGACGGTTCCATCCGAGCGCGACCGTGTCGCCCACATGGAACAGTCCGAAACTGTCGGGATCGTGATGATAGACGCGGAAGGTCGCGTCTGAGAGCGCCCCGACCTCAACCACATACATCTGCCGTTCGCCTTCAAAGATCGTGTCGGACACACGGCCCTCGAGTGTCATGTCACAGCCGCCGAGCGCGTCGCGCGCGTGTGCAAGCCGGATCTGTTCGGCGCGGATCGCGGCCACGACCTTGCTGCCGGGCGCGAATTCGTCTGCGGGTTCGCCCTGGACGATGAGATCGCCGATCTGAATGTTGCCATCTGCGGTGGCTGTCCCCTCGATGAAAGAGGAGAGGCCGAGGAAGCCCGCCACGAAGGGGTTTTCCGGCGCGCGGTAAAGTTCGACCGGCTCCGCCTGCTGCTGGATACGACCGCCGTCCATGACGATGATGTTGTCGGATACGACGAGCGCCTCGCGTTGGTCATGCGTCACGTTGATCGTCGTAACGCCCAACTCATGCTGAATGCGCCGAAATTCGAGCTGCATCTCTTCGCGCAGCTTGACGTCGAGCGCGGCAAGCGGTTCGTCGAGCAGCAATAGATCGGGCTCGAAAACCAGAGCGCGGGCGATGGCGACACGTTGTTGTTGCCCGCCGGAAAGTTCGTTGATCCGTCGGTCGCCGTAGCCGCCAAGCCTGACGAGATCGAGAAACTGATCCACGCGCCCTGCAATCTGGCGCGGGTTGAACCGTCGCATCTTGAGCGGGAAGGCCACGTTTTGCGCCGCGGTCATATGCGGAAACAGCGCAAGTTTTTGAAACACCATGCCGATCGAACGCCGGTGCGGTTGTGCGGCGTCTACGGCCTTGCCGTTGATGGTAATTTCACCGGAGGTCTGCTTTTGAAACCCGGCAATCATACGCAAAAGTGTGGTCTTGCCGGAGCCCGACGGTCCGAGGATCGTCAGAAAACGCCCCTTTTCCAGTTCGAAGCTCGCGTCATTCACCGCCAGAACGCCGCCGAAATCCATCGTCACATGGCTTGCGCGCACCGCGACCTCACGGGGAGATTGTGTCGCGCTGTTTTGTGTGGCGATTTGGTTTGTCATTTTGATCCCCGGATTCTGTTGTTATGGTGACGAGAGCACTTCCGACTTTAAAAGTATATACTTATTTTCGCAAAACGCCGGAAACTGATCGCTGCTTCACGATCTGCCTAAATCTTAGCCAAATATCCACCGTCAATGACGATACAGTGGCCACAGACATATTTCGCGCCGTTCGAGGCGAGGAATTCGACGGCAGCCGTCAGGTCGGAAAGTTGCCCCAAACGCCCGACCGGGATGTTTGCCACCATCTGCGCGACCCATTCCTTGTTCTCGTAAAAGACGCTGGTCATGTCGGTTTCAAAATATCCGGGGGCGATGGCGTTGACCCGAATACCCTTCGGGGCCCATTCGGCCGCCAGGGCGCGCGTCATCCCCAAGACCCCACTTTTCGAGGCGCTGTAAGGCACCGCTCCAGGCACGCCGACAAAAGAGGTCAGGGAGGCGAGATTGATGATCGCACCGCCTCCAAGGCCTGCCATCTTGGCCGCAACGGCCTGTGCGACAAAGAAAGCGCCTTTGAGATTCGTATCGACGATTTTGTCCCAAAGGGCCTCGTCGATATCGAGCGTATTGCGCACCTCTTCGACGCCAGCATTGTTCACCAGGACATCGATACGACCAAGTGGCGCGATCTGGCTGCGGATCGTGTCCACACTGCGTTGATCGACAGAGAGGCAGGTCGCATCGCCGCCGAGCGCGCGGATTTCTTCGGCGACAGGCTTCAGCGCCTCTGCCTGTCTCGCGGTCAGGATGAGACGCGCTCCGTCCCTTGCAAAGGCCAATGCAATTTCACGCCCGATGCCTCGGCTCGCGCCGGTCACGCAGACGGTTTTCCCCGAAAAATTGAAACTCAGATCGTCATTGCCGCCATTTTCAACTTGCATCAGCCTTGCGTCCCATAATTATATGTCTATACATAAAAATAGACAATCGCCCCGATTGAGTCAACGGAGTTTCCCATGACATCCCCCAAGTTTACCGCGAGATCAGAACTCGGCAGCCTTAAATTATATAACTCAGGATTGACGGTTGACGATATCGCTGCCCGCGCAAAAGGGCATTGCATCGCCAAGCTCGCCTCGAACGAAAATCCGCACGGTCCGAACGCGGCGGTTCAGGCCGCGATGCGCGATGCGATTGCACGCCCCTTCATCTACCCCGATCCGTCCGCCCGTGCTCTGGCCGATGAAATCGCGCGTCAGACCGGCGTGGAAAAATCCCGTGTGATCCTTGGTGACGGATCGGAAGACCTGCTCAATGTGATGTCGCGGGCCGTGCTCAATCCGGGCGACGAGGTGGTGACGCTCTTCCCGTCCTTTCCGCTCCACGAAGATTACGCGATCATGATGGGGGCCAGTGTGACCCGCATCGGTCTGACCCCGTCCTGGGAGATCGACATCGGCGCTTTGCTTGCCGCCGCCGCGCGTCCGGTGCGGCTGACGCTTCTGGCCAACCCGATGAACCCGGCGGGGCTCTGGCTCGGTCCGGACGAGCTCGACGCGCTGCTTGCGGCACAACATCCCGAGAGTCTTCTCTGTCTGGATGAGGCCTATGTCGAATATGCGGCGGGGCCGGACTATGCGTCGGCGGTCGAACGCCTCGCCACACATGACAAGCCGCTCCTGATCCTACGCACTTTCTCCAAGGCCTATGGGCTGGCGGGGCTGCGGATTGGCTACGGCATCTCCAACAGCGACGACGTGATCCGCGCCATGAACCTGGTCCGCACGCCATTCAACACGAATGCAGTGGCGCAGGCGGCCGCGCTCGCGGCCCTGACCCACACGGAAGAGATGGGGGATGCCGTCGCCGACACGCTGCGCGAACGGACACGGATGGAAGAGGGGCTGACTGCGCTCGGCTTGCGCGTCCTGCCGTCCAAGGGCAACTTCCTGTTTGTCGATTGTGGGCAACCCGCAGGCGATGTTGCGGATCGCCTCATAGATCACGGCGTCATCGTCAAACCCTGGAAACAAGAGGGATTCGAGAACTTCCTGCGGGTTACGGTCGGCCTCGGTTGGGAGAACGACCAGTTTCTTGAGGCCATGGCGCGGATTCTTTGACCCGGACCTCGTTTAAATCTTATGCGGCGCGGCTCAGGCGAGCACGCGCCGCAGCACCTTGGCGAACCGCGCCTCCACCGCATCCCGGTGAATATGCCGTCCCGCTTGCACGACATGCACCCCCGCGGCCCAGACATCGCTCGGAGACACATCGCGGCCAAAGATCCAACGGTCGAGCACAGCATCCCCCTCTCTCAAGTTCAAAGGATCGGAGAGCGCCACCAGATCGGCCGGGGCACCGTTGATAATCTGCGGTGTGGGGGCATCGAGCGCCTGCGCTCCGCCCGCCAAGGTGGCTTCGAACAGGTGACGTCCCGTCGATCCGCCTTCTGGCGCGAGAATATTGCGCGCCCGGGCGGTGAGACGTTGACCGTATTCGAGGATACGCAGTTCCTCCGCCACATCGATCCGAACATTCGAATCCGTGCCGATGGCGATCCGCCCGCCCGCTGCGAGATACTCAGGCGCTGGAAACAGACCGTCGCCGAGATTGGCTTCGGTGACGGGGCATAGGCCAGCAACCGCCTGCGATGCCGCGATTTTCGCGGTCTCTTCGGGGGTGAGATGCGTCGCGTGGATCAGGCACCAGTCGGCATTCACCTCGGCATGGTCGAACAACCAGTCGACCGGACGCTGGCCGTAAAAGGCCAGACAATCCTCAACTTCCTTCACTTGTTCCGCAATATGTATATGTATTTTTCGCCCCGGAAGTGCGGCGCAAAGCGCGGTCAGTTCGTCTGCACTTGTGGCGCGCAGGGAGTGCGGGGCAAAGCCGACGCGATCCTGTGGGCGGGTGCGTCGCGCCTCGCATATGGCGACGAGATCAATGAACCTATCAACGGAATGAATGAAGCGTCGCTGTCCCGCATCCGGGGCCTGTGGGCCAAAGCCGGCATGGGCATAGAAGACCGGCAAATGGGTCAGGGCGATCCCCGTGTGTTCCGCTGCCGTGAAAATCCGCTCGGACAATTCCGCGGGGTTTTCATAGGGCGTGCCATCCGTCCCGTGATGGAGATAGTGGAACTCGCCAACACGCGTGTAACCGGCCTCAAGCATCTCCACATAGGCCATTTCGGCCAAAATGCCGACATCCTCGGGGGTCACGGAGAGCGCGAAACGGTACATCATCTCGCGCCAGGTCCAGAAACTTTCACGTCCTAATCCGCGGATCTCTGTCAAACCGGAATGGCCGCGCTGAAACGCGTGGCTGTGCACATTGGGCATACCCGCGATCACCGTGCTGACGCGCGTGTCACCCGGCTGGGCCGCAGCGCCGACACTGACCGACCCGATTTTCCCATTCAGAACCTCGATCCGAACGTTGTTTTCCCAGCCGTTTGGCAAGAGGGCCTTGTCCGCAAAGATCATGTTTCGCTGCTCCTATATCCGGTGCGACTCTGCCGAAGAGTGAAAAGACAAAGAATCGTCTTTCCAAGTGACTTTTTATATGTATATACTTATTGAAAATGAGCGCAAAGCTCTAAAAACAGTCACCACCAAGACGCAAGCGGGGAACCTATGTCCGATCCGATCCTCCTGAAAAATGCCCGTCTCGCTTTTGACGCAGCCAGTCTCGTCGAGATTTCGATCGCGGACGGTCGCATTACGGCCATCGGCACGGGGTTGGCGGAGACCGGCCACGACATTCTGGAGTGTGAGGGGCGTCTGGTGACGCCGGGTCTGATCGATTGCCACACCCATATCGTTCACGGCGGCGACCGCAGCGGCGAATTCGAAATGCGGCTCGAAGGCGCGACGTATCAGGAGATCGCCCAAGCAGGCGGTGGGATTGTCTCGTCCGTCGCGGCCACCCGCGCGCTCGATCCCGACGCGCTGGTCGCTGCGTCGATGTCCCGGGTCGATGCGCTGCTGTCCGAAGGTGTGACGACGCTTGAGATCAAATCCGGCTATGGCCTGTCCATCGAGGCCGAGCTCAATATGCTGCGCGCCGCGCGCCGTATCGAGGATCTTCGCGCCGTGCGTGTCGTTACCACATGGTTGGCGGCGCATGCCATGCCCAAGGATTTTGATGGCAGCAAAACCGATTATATTCACGACGTCGCCATCGCCGGGCTGCGCGAGGCCCATGCCGAGGGGCTGGTCGATGCGGTCGATGGGTTTTGCGAAACCATCGCCTTTTCCGCCGAAGACATCCGCCCGCTGTTCGAAGAGGCCCGCAAGCTTGGTTTGCCGGTCAAATTGCACACCGAACAGCTTACGCGCTCGGGCGGCACCGCGCTTGCCGCCGAATTCGGTGCGCTCTCCGTCGACCATTTCGAATATGCGGGCGAGGCCGAGGTCGCTCAGATTGCCGCTTCGGGTACGGTCGCGGTGCTTTTGCCCGGGGCCTATTACATGCTGAACGAAACTCAAAAGCCGCCGGTCGATGCACTGCGCAAAGCTGGCGTTCCGATGGCGCTCGCCACCGATTGCAACCCGGGCACCTCGCCGCTTTCGTCGCTTTTGACCACGATGAACATGGGCGCGGTCCTGTTCGGATTGACCGTGCGCGAATGTCTCGATGCCGTCACGGTTCACGCCGCACAGGCGCTTGGCAGGGTCGGCGAGATCGGCGTTTTGAAACCCGGCGCCGCAGCGGATCTCGCGATCTGGGATGTCGAGCGCCCGGCCCAGCTTGTCGGCCGTCTTGGTCATCATCCCCTTTATAAACGCATCTTCAAAGGAGCCGTCACCCATGGCTGAAACGCTCATCCCCGGGCAAGTGGCCCTGCGCACCCTTGCCGATATTTACTGGAATGCGACCGATGTGGTGCTCTCGGAGGCGGCATATCCGGGCATCGACCGGGCCGCCGCGCGCATCGCGGAAGTGGCCGCGGGCAATGCGCCGGTCTACGGCGTCAACACCGGCTTCGGCAAACTCGCCTCCATTCGCATCGACAGCGCGGATGTCGCGACGCTTCAGCGCAATTTGATCCTGAGCCATTGTTGCGGCGTCGGTGCGCCGCTCGCGCCTGAGATTGTGCGCCTGATCATGGTGTTGAAACTCATGTCGCTTGGCCGTGGGGCCTCCGGTGTCCGCCGTGATATTGTCGATCTGATGCAGGCCATGCTCGCTGCGGGCGTCATTCCGGTCATTCCGGAGAAAGGCTCCGTGGGGGCTTCCGGCGATCTTGCGCCGCTGTCGCATATGACCTCTGCCATGATCGGCGAGGGCGAAGCTTTTTATCAGGGGGAGCGCCTTGCTGCGCGCGAAGCCTTGTCCCGCGCCGGACTTGCGCCGGTCACGCTGTCGGCCAAGGAAGGTCTTGCGCTGATCAACGGGACGCAGGTGTCCACAGCGCTTGCCCTCGCCGGGCTGTTCCGCGCCGAACGCGCCTTGCAAAGCTCGATCGTGACCGGCGCGCTGTCCACGGATGCCGCCATGGGGTCGACGGCACCTTTCGCAGAGGAAATTCACACATTGCGTGGACATCGCGGCCAAGTGGAAGTGGCCGCGACCCTGCGGGACCTTCTGGACCGGTCGCAAATTCGCGCGAGTCATGCCGACAATGACGAGCGTGTTCAGGACCCTTATTGCCTGCGCTGCCACCCGCAGGTCTCGGGCGCTTGTCTCGACCTTTTGCGCCAGGCCGCGACCACGTTGGAAATCGAGGCCAATGCTGCCACAGACAACCCGCTCGTCCTCTCGGATGGGGCGGTGGTGTCGGGCGGGAACTTCCATGCCGAACCGGTTGCCTTTGCGGCCGATATGATCGCTCTTGCGGTGGCCGAAATCGGGGCGATCTCACAACGCCGGATCGCCATGCTGGTGGACCCGGCGCTGAGCTTCGGCCTGCCGGCGTTTCTCTCGCCAAAACCCGGTCTCAACTCCGGGCTGATGATTGCCGAAGTGACCTCCGCCGCGCTGATGAGCGAAAACAAACAGCTTTCGCATCCGGCCTCTGTCGACTCGACGCCAACCTCGGCCAATCAGGAAGACCATGTCTCCATGGCCTGTCATGGCGCGCGCCGCCTGCTTCAGATGACGCAAAACCTGTTTCATATCATCGGGATCGAGGCGCTGACCGGCGCGCAGGGCGTCGAGTTGCGCGCGCCTCTCACCAC
Organism: Celeribacter sp. SCSIO 80788; assembly: GCF_051054295.1. Taxonomy (GTDB): domain Bacteria; phylum Pseudomonadota; class Alphaproteobacteria; order Rhodobacterales; family Rhodobacteraceae; genus Celeribacter. The sequence goes on from NZ_CP150482.1 coordinate 620,420, forward strand.
CTCCGTCCCGCTCACCGCCGCCATAGCGCGCCTGCGCGAAGACGTTGCCGCCGTCGCCAACGACCGCTTCATGGCGCCCGATCTTGAGGCGGCGGCGGAGCTGGTCCATTCCGGCAATCTCGCGCGCCCGGTCTATGATTTGCTGCCGGAGGTGTTTTGATGGACCCGGTTCTGATCACACGCGGCGACAGCCCGCTCGTTCTGGGCTTTCCCCATACCGGCACCCATGTGCCGGAGGACATTCGGGGCAAGCTGAACGACGAAGGCCTGCTTTTGCGCGACACCGACTGGCATATCGAGACGCTTTACGATGGTCTCATCGAAGGTGCGACGATGGTTCAGGCGACGTTTCATCGCTATGTCATCGACGCGAACCGCGATCCTTCCGGGCAATCGCTTTATCCCGGTCAGACGACGACGGGGCTTGTGCCGCTCACCACGTTTGACAACACGCCGATCTGGCGCGCTGGCGAAGAGCCGGATGCGGCTGAGATCGCACGGCGAGCCGCCCTGTTCCACGCGCCTTATCATGCCGCGCTGGCCGCCGAACTGGCGCGGGTGAAGGCGATTCATGGTTATGCGGTGCTCTACGATTGCCACTCGATCCGCTCGGTCATCCCGTGGCTCTTCGAGAACACTTTGCCGGATTTCAATATCGGCACGGACATGGGACGCACCTGTGCGCCGGAGATTGAGGCCGCGGCCCATGCGGGCACTCAGGCGACCGGGCGGACCGACGTTCTGAACGGTCGTTTCCGGGGTGGCTGGACGACGCGCCATTATGGCCAACCCGACATGGGCATCCACGCCATCCAGATGGAACTGGCGCAAGCCTCGCATCTCGACACAGAAGAGCCGCCCTTCGCCTTGAGCGACGCGAAATGCGCGATCCTGTGTCCGCAGCTCACCGACATTCTCACCCGTATCCTGCATGCCGCGGCTGAGGCCGCAGGGCCTGCGCCTCAGCATTGAAAGGCCTGAACCGATGACCAATCCCCGCCATAATCAACGCGACATCTTTCCGCCGACCGGCACCGAGCTGAACGCCAAAAGCTGGCTCACCGAGGCGCCGCTTCGGATGCTGATGAACAACCTGCACCCGGATGTGGCCGAGAACCCGCATGAGCTGGTCGTCTATGGCGGCATCGGGCGTGCGGCGCGAACATGGGACGATTTCGACGCCATTGTCGAAGCACTCAAGGATTTGGAGGCCGATGAGACGCTTCTGGTGCAATCCGGCAAACCGATTGCCATTGTGCGCACCCATGCGGATGCGCCGCGGGTCCTGATCGCCAACTCGAACCTTGTGCCGAACTGGGCCAATTGGGAACATTTCAACGAGCTCGATAAAAAAGGCCTGATGATGTACGGTCAGATGACCGCCGGGTCGTGGATCTACATCGGTGCGCAGGGCATCGTGCAGGGCACTTACGAGACCTTCGCAGAAGCGGGGCGTCAGCATTACGGTGGCAATCTGACCGGCAAATGGATTCTTACCGGGGGCCTCGGCGGCATGGGCGGCGCACAGCCTCTGGCCGCCGTCATGGCGGGCGCTTGTTGCCTTGCCGTGGAATGCGACGAAACCCGCGCCGATTTCCGCATCCGCACCCGCTATTGCGACGAGAAGACCCATGACCTCGATGAGGCGCTGGCGATGATTGAGCGCTGGACCAAGGCGGGCGAGGCGAAATCCGTGGCGCTCATCGGAAACGCCGCCGAGATTTTCCCCGAAATCCTGCGCCGGATGCAGGCAGGCGAAGCCCTGCCCAACGGTCGCCCGGACATCGTCACCGATCAGACCTCGGCCCATGACCCGTTCCACGGTTACCTGCCCAAGGGTTGGAGCGTCGCCGAATGGCGTGCCAAACAGGAAAGCGATCCGGCGGCGGTGAACCGCGCCGCGCGTGCCTCGATGAAGGATCATGTCGAAGCCATGGTCGGCTTTTGGAACGCGGGCGTGCCGACGCTCGATTATGGCAACAACATTCGCCAGATGGCGCAGGAAGAGGGCTTGGAAAACGCCTTTGCCTTCCCCGGCTTTGTGCCCGCCTATATCCGGCCTTTGTTCTGCAAAGGCATCGGGCCATTCCGTTGGGCGGCGCTCTCTGGCGACCCCGAAGACATCTACAAGACCGATCAGGCGATGAAAGAGCTGTTCCCGGAGAACGAGGGCCTGCACCGCTGGCTCGATATGGCGCAGGAGCGCATTGCCTTCCAAGGTCTCCCGGCGCGGATTTGCTGGATCGGTCTCGGCGACCGCCACCGTGCGGGTCTCAAGTTCAATGAGATGGTGGCCAATGGCGAGCTGAAAGCCCCGGTGGTGATCGGGCGCGATCACCTCGACGCAGGCTCCGTGGCCTCGCCGAACCGGGAGACCGAAGCGATGAGAGACGGTTCGGACGCGGTTTCCGACTGGCCGCTTCTCAACGCGCTGACCAACACCGCCTCGGGGGCGACCTGGGTGTCGATCCACCATGGCGGAGGCGTTGGTATGGGCTTTTCGCAACACGCCGGCGTGGTGATCTGCGCCGATGGCACGCCCGAGGCCGCGAAACGGCTTGAACGCGTGCTGTGGAACGATCCGGCGTCCGGCGTCTGGCGTCATGCCGATGCGGGCTATCCCGAAGCCATCGCATGCGCAAAAGCACATGGTCTGCGCCTGCCGCGGATTCTTGGCTGATGGCGCGTCTTTATTCCGGGGCGGAGCGTCGCTTCGCCCCTTGGAAAAATGGCGGCGGCGAGACCGCAGAAATCCTTTGTCATCCCGAGGGTGCGGGGTTCGATGATTTCGACTGGCGGATCAGCACGGCCAAAGTCGGCCAATCCGGTCCGTTTTCCATATTTCCCGGCATCGACCGTGTGCTCACCGTGATCGAAGGTGGCGCAATGCGTCTGAGATTTGAGGACGGTCAGATCATCGATTGTGCCCCGGATGGGGTGCCGCATGCCTTTTCGGGGGAGATGCCCTGTGTTGCCGAGCTTCTGAATGAAGCACTTCTCGATCTCAACCTGATGGTGCGTGCGCCTCTCAAAGGCGCGGTCTATCAAAGCGGCGAAGAGGTTGCGGACGAAGGCCTTGTTGCCGCCTATCTTTTTGCCTTGGAGGATCACTGTGCACTCGGATTGAAACGCCACGACCTTCAAGAACTGCCCCTCGGTAAGACCACTGTTCCCGTGGGTGCGCTTGTTCTGGCCGTTCGCCGGCAGGCCTGAGATCAGCCCCCGAGTTTGCCGTCGAATTCGGCGATCAGTTGATGCGCCTCGCCCGGATAGAGCAATCGTGCGCAGGTCACCCAATGGGCATCAATCTGCGTTCGGCGTAAAACTTCGAGACAGGCCGCACCGACGGGCAATTCCAAGAGCGTCGCATCGCGCCCGGAGACATTGATCGCACGCACATGATGGCGCGCCTTGGTCCAGGGCATGGTGGTCAAGAGCCACGCCCCGGGCACATCTTTTTCGAAATCTACGTCCAAGGCACCGGGCACCATTTTTGTGTTGATCGCCCGGGTTTCGAGACAAAAGGGTTCGTCGTTCGAAAAGTGCAGCCCCTGCAAGAACAGGGACTTGTCCTTTGCCTCGTCTTCGTTCAGGCCCAAAAGCCGACGATCCTGCGCATTGCTCGCGCGGCTCTCGCTTGACAGAAGGGACCATTTGTACCGCCGCCCGAGTGCTGCCACTTCTTCGCCGATATTGTTGATTGCAAGCACCGCAGATTCCGCGCGTGGCTGCGCGACAACGGTGCCGCTGCGCTTGCGACGGATCACGAACCCTTCGGAGGCAAGGCGGGTCAGCACCTTGTTCATCGTCATCCGCGAAACGCCGTATTGCTCCGCCAATTCGGTCTCTTTCGGCAAAAGATACCCCGGCGGCCATGTGCCATCGACGATATTGCGCGAGAATTCTTCGAGGATCCGGCCGTGCAGCGTATCTGATTTTTCTATCGCCATGCTCGTACTCGTCGCCCCTCGCGCTGCCGTTCCCGTTCTGTCATAGTCAAGGAAAGCGGCTTTGTAACCCCGATACCGTGATGCTGCCTCACAAGTATATACCTTGTGCCGCGAACTCTGTGATTCCGTCACAATCCGGGGCCTGTGCGATGCATTCTACACCATTGATGCTGTGTTGCTTCTGACAATGATAAGGTGTTCATATTGTCGTGCAGCTTGTGCTTGATATCGCGCTACTGTTTCCAAAAGCATATACTTAAATTGGTTTGTGCCGCTGCCCTCTATGCCACCGCCTGCCTTCCCCGCAGGCTACGCGCTGACGATTTGTCCGTATACGGTGAATTTTTCCGGCGGCGCCTTGGGGTCGGGACCTAGCGGGACTGTGTGCAGTCAGCCCGTAATTGCAATCCGGTTCAGAATGTGCCCCTGCCTGAAGCGGTTCGCGTTGGGCTGCCTGGCTCGATGTCGGCGGTCTGCAAACCGACAGTTCCGATCCAGTTTCTGACGGCCAGCGCGACGAACTCAGGTCCGTCGCCCATTGGGCTCAAACCAATGGCACCACACCGGCAACGTCGGGGGAATGAAGGCTGGTGCTCGCCCCGCAAGATAAAGAGGTCTGTCGGAACACCGATAACATCTGTCGAGTTCAGTTTGCGTTTTACCTCGATCGCCAAACATTCGCGGCTGAATTCATGGATGACATTCAGCGTCCGGAAGACCTTGCCGTTATCGGTTCGGCAATGCACGAAATCCCTCTCCGAGAATAACGGCAACCCTGCGGTCGCCGGAGCGTCCGTATTGGCGGGCCAACCCGATCATGGCGGCGACAAGCCTGTCTTCATCGACGCGTCCCGGAGGAATACGCCTCTGTGACGACGATGTTGCCCCAGCACCCGGCACAAACGCCGTTCCGAAACGTAATGCCGGGAGCGGACATGGTCGATGCAAGCACGACGACCGGCGGGGCTGAAGGTTCCGCCCGTGTCTGAGATGGTTCTCACTCCCTTTGCGGCCTCCGTGAAGAGGAGCTTGTCGAGCGTCAGATCTGACACAACCCTTCTCAACCGTTCGTCCGCTTGTTGGCCATAGCCGGTCCTCCATAGCCGATAGGGGGAGCCGTTCAAATGGGGAGGCTCAATGCTGCGTCGGGTCATTCGTTTCTCGCGAAAAATTCACAAAAATAAATATGTGTGTGACAGGTTCTCCGACGTCTCTTAACCTGCGCGGGCGGGATTCTTGGCTGTAGGCGAGCATCCTTTCGAAACGCTGGGGGATTTAGAGCATGATGAAATTGATCGGACGTGCGGCATCTTTTGGAGCGCCGGCGGCATTGGGCGTCCTTGCCGTCATATATGCCGGTAATTTCAGCACGTTGCCGGAGCCCTCTGCGGTGACGCAAAAGCCGTCCCCGGTGCGGGTGATCACGGTTGAGGCACTCCCCACCGTGCTGAGGGTCAGGGGGTATGGCTCCGTCGAGCCGGTGCGGGAGTGGCGCGCTGTGGCGCGGATTTCCGGGGAGGTGGTCGAACAGGCAACGCCTCTGGCACCGGGGGATATCGTCTCCGAAGGGACGGTGCTTTTCCGGATCGACGACAGTGAGCTCAAGCTCGATCTTGCGACTATCGATGCGGAGGTTTCCGCTTCCGAACTCAAGGATCAAACGATCCGGGCCAGCCTTGAACTCGCGAAAATCGATCTGGCGCTGGCGCAGGATGATCTGGCCCGGCAGGAACAGTTAAAGTCCCAAGGTGTGGCGAGCCAGACCGCAGTGGATACCGCGCGGCGGCAGGAATTGTCGGCGCGGGCCTCGGTGACGGAGCTGGAGAACCAGATCGCATTGAACGTTGCCGAGCGGGAGGTGCTTGCGACGCAGCGGGCCTCCGTTGTGCGCAATCTGGGGTTTGCTGAGATCACTGCCCCCTATGACCTGCGCGTCAGCGAACTGGATGCCGATCTCGGTCAATATGTCGGTTCCGGTCAGACGCTTTTGAGCGGGGAGAGCATCGACGCGGTGGATATCGCGGCGCAATTCCCGATCGGGCGGATCGGGCCGCTTCTGCGGATGATGGAGGAGGGGGCAAGCGTTCTGGATCTGAAAGCGCGGGTAAGCCTGACCGCGCCCGGTCATGATGTGATCTGGCCCGCCGAGGTCGTGCGCGTCGGAGAAGCCATCGACAGCCAGACGCAAAGCGCGCCGGTGGTGGTCCGCGTTGTCGATCCGTTGTCGCAAAGCGAAGCGGGCAAACGGCCGCCCCTGCGGCGCAACATGTTCGTTCAGGTGGAGCTTTTGGCGCCGAAACAAAGTGTGCTGGTCGTGCCGGTCGAGGCGGTGCAGAACGGGACGGCGCTTGTTGTTTCCACGGAGGGGAAGCTGGAGAAACGACCGGTGGAGACCGGGTTTGCGTCGGATGACATTGCCGTTGTGACGAAAGGCCTGCAACCGGGGGACCAGATTGTCATCACCGATCCGTCGATTGCCGTGCCGGGCATGGCTGTCAAACCCGTTGAAGACGACGCTCGTAAGGCCGAGATCGCAGCGGCTGCACTTGGACAGGTCGCAGCCCCGGCAGGCGCTGGCGGCGGCCAAGGTAACGGCGGTGGCCAGGGCAATGGCGGCGGTCAGGGAGCCTCGCAATGATCCGACTGTTTGCTGAACATCGCACGGCGGCCAATATCCTGATGATTGCTCTGATGGGGCTTGGGCTTTTGGCCCTGCCCAAATTGCAGCGCGATACCTTCCCGCTGACCCCGCCGTCGGATGTGTCGGTTCGGATCTCTTATCCGGGCGCGAGCCCGTCGGAAGTCGAGCGGGGGATTTGCACGGTCGCGGAAGTGCCGCTGATGCGGGTCGAGAACCTTGCAGAGTTGACCTGTATCGCCCGTGACAACGCGGCGCAAATCACGGCCGAGATCATCGAAGGTGCGGATATGACGCGCTTTTACAATGACGTCAAAGACGCGGTGGATGCCGTCTCAAACTTCCCGGAAAAGGCGGACGATCCGGTGACCCAGATTGTCGAGCGCGTAGCCTCGGTGTCTTCGGTCGCCGTGACCGGACCGGACGATCCGGCTGTTCTTTTTGCCTATGCGCAGCAGCTCGCCGAACGGCTCCGGGCCGATCCGAATATTTCGCAGGTCGATGTCAACGGCTTCTCGGATCGCGAGATTTCCGTCGCCTTCAAACAGGCCGACCTGCAACGCTTTGGCCTCGATATCGGCGATGTCGTAACGACTTTGACGCGCTACAGTCTGGATATGCCCGCCGGAACGCTCGAGGGCGCGACGGGCGAGACCGCGATCCGGTTTCTCGGGGAAAAGCGCACCCCTTCTGAGCTGGCGGAGATCCCGATTGCCAACAGCGATGCGGGCGGAGAGGTCCGTCTGGGCGATGTGGCGGAGATCCGTGCGGGGTTCGACGATCCGTCGCAGGCGACCTATTTCGGCCATGACCGCGCGGCGATCGTCGCGGTGTCGAAAACGGCGTCTCAGGATGCTTTGCGGGTCAAGGCGGCGCTCGATCGCCAGATCGTCATCGCACAGGCCGAGGCACCGGGAGATATCACTCTCACGATCTCTCAGGATTCGACCTCCAACATCCGCGACCGGTTGCGCATCATCGGCGACAATGGGGTTCAAGGCTTGATCCTTGTGCTCGTGGTGATGTGGCTGTTCTTTGGCGCGCGCTTGTCCTTCTGGGTGGCTATGGGGTTGCCGGTCTCGTTTCTTGGCGCAATTTTCGCGATGCAGCTTCTGGGCTACACGATCAACATGATGACCATGGTGGCGCTGTTGGTGGCGATCGGTCTTTTGATGGACGACGCCATCGTGATTTCAGAAAATATCGTGCGGCGCAGACAGACCGGGGAAAGCGCGGCGCTGGCGGCGGTGAATGGCGTGAAACAGGTCGGCCCCGGTGTTCTGGCTTCCTTCCTGACCACGGCGATGGTGATCGGGCCGCTTGGGCTTCTGACAGGCAGCATTGGCGCGATCCTGAAGTATATTCCCATCGTTTTGCTGATCACCCTGACGGTGAGTCTGATCGAGGCCTTCCTGATCCTGCCCTCGCATATGCGTCATTCTTTGGCGCGGGACTATCGTCCGGGGCGGATCAACCGGGCCGTGAACGGGGCGTTCGATGCGCTGCGGGATCGGGTGATCGTACCTCTGGCCGATCTCGCCTTGCGCTTTCGCTACCTGACGCTGGGGCTTGCGGTGTTCCTCGTGGCGGTGTCGATGGCAGCCTACACCGGTGGCTTCATCAAATATCAGAGTTTTCCGAGTTTGGAGAGCGATACGGTCGAAGCGCGGCTTTTGCTCGCCGAAGGGGCAACGCTGGAGCGCACCGAACAGCGCGTGGCCAAGGTGATCAAAGGGCTCGACCAGCTCAACGCGGAGTGGAGCCCGGATCAGCCGGACGGTCAGCCCTTGGTGACAAGCTACACGATCACCTACGGCTTTAACGCGGATGCGCCGAGCACCGGGCCGAACATGGCGACGGTCAGCGCCGCGCTTTTGCCCGCAGGCGTGCGCACGACCGAGGTGACGGATATCGTCGATCGGTGGAAAAAACTCACGGGCGCGATGCCGGATATGGCCGCGATGCGGTTTACGGATAAGGAGCGTGGGGCAGGCGGCAAGCCGATTGACCTGCGCCTCGTGGGCGACGATCTTGACGATCTGGCGGTCACTGCCCGTGAACTGCGTCGGTTTTTCCGGGATTTCGACGGGGTGCGCGATGTGAGTTTCGACCTGAGACCCGGTAAACCCGAGATCGTTGTGCAGATGCACCCGGGGGCTGCGGCCCTTCTGGGCGTGACACCACAAGCCCTGGCCGCAGAGCTGCGCGCCGCCTTCCGGGGCGATAGTGCGGTGTCCTTCTCGGATCGCTACGGTCAGATCGACATCGTGGCACGGCTTGCGGGCGAGGATCGGGATGCTTTGGAGGACGTCCTGTCGCTTCAGGTGCCGAGCACGACCGGCACGCTTGTGCCCTTGTCTGCGGTTGCGGATGTGACCCGAACACGTGGCTACAACACGATCACGCATGTGAACGGTCAGCGGGCGGTGTCCGTGCAGGGCTCGATCAATCCCGCCATCGCCAACGCACGCGAACTGATGCAGGCCATGCGGGCCGATTACCTGCCCGAACTGGCGGCCAAGCGCCCCGGCGTCAGCGTTCAGATCTTGGGCGAGGCCGAGGATACCGCGACGACGGGTGCTTCTTTGGGGCAAAACATGATGACCGGGATCGTCGGCGTCTACCTGCTTTTGGCCTTCTACATGGGCAGTTTCATCCGGCCCTTCGCGGTGATCGTGTCGATCCCGCTGAGCCTTGTCGGGGTGATCTGGGGGCATATGTTGCTTGGGCTTGCGATTTCCCTGCCGAGTCTGGTTGGCTTGGCGACGCTGGTGGGGGTCGTGGTGAACAACGCGATCCTTTTGGACGCCTTCATCGGCGAGCGCCGTGCGTCCGGGGCAGAGATGTTCGAAGCCGGGCGCGAGGCCGTTCGGGACCGGTTCCGGGCGATTTTCCTCACGTCGCTGACCACGGTGGCAGGGCTCGGGCCGTTGTTGTTCGAACAAAGCACGCAGGCGCAATTCCTGCGGCCGATCGTGGCCAGCCTCGCATTCGGTCTTGCTGGTGCGACCTTAATGACGCTGTTCGTAACTCCGGCTTTTCTGGCGGTACTCGACGATTTTGGCTTCAATCGGGCTCGTGAGCCCGAAAGCGATGATCTGGCCAAGCTGTAAGGTGCGGTTTCTCGCGAGACATCCAACGGGTGAGGAGCGCTTGTCCCTGAGGCCCCCCGTAAGGTGTGTTCCATTGTGCGCTCAATGTGGACGGTGGGAGATCCCATTCGCCCCGTTTGGCCTCGAGATTTATGTCGTCCTTATAGCTGAGCAATTGGTCGAAGTCCCGCCCGTCTGAGCGGTCATACTCGACGTGCCCGAGAAAATGGAGAGCACCAGCTGAGACCCCCGGAGGTGTTCTCTGTGAAATGAACGTGTCGCGGTTTGATGCCGCTTGGGGAGGGGCGGCGTATTGAGCAGACCTGCTTCACCACGTTCCGCTCTTGGCGACATGACCTATTCCGTCGGCTTATCGCAGTCTTCGTCATGACGTCTGATCTCGCGTTGATCCTTCGACAGGAACATGTGCTTCTTCCCAAATCCGGGAGGTTCAAGAAAATGTCTCGCGAGGGACGGCGTATTTACGATTTGAGCCGTGTCACAAAACGATATTTGCACGGAAATCCACAAATCTCGTTTTTATTGTATTTTAACGTTGTTTTTTAAATGGCCTCTCGGATAGCCTCTTTCTTGGGGAAATCCGGGGGGGGATATGTCTTTTTCAGACAATATCAATGAAATAGCACCAGAATCGAGGGCGCGGACGGCCATCGAACAGGTTTATCGTGATCTGCACAGAGCGATTTTGGTCGGGGACATTGCTCCCGAGACGCGGCTGCGTGTCGAGGATTTGCGCCAGAAGCTCGGCGTGGGGGCCTCGACCGTAAGGGAGGCGCTTTCGCGGCTTTTGGTCGAAAATCTTGTCACCACGGAGGGCCAGCGCGGCTTTCGCTCGGCGGCGGCGTCCTTGAAGGACTTCAAATCCATCGTGGAAATGCGCGCCATGCTCGAAGCCCGCGCTGTGCGCGCCTCGATCGAGCTGGGGGATGAGGCGTGGGAGAATGCTTTTGTGGCGGCGCATCATCATCTGGCCAGGATCGAAACGGACATGCCGATCCGCGACAAACAGCGCGTTGCGGAATGGGAGATGCGCAACCGCGCGTTTCACAACGCCATGATCGCAGCCTGCGAGAATGACTGGCTGCTGAATTTCCGGGGCATTCTTTACAATCATTCGGTGCGCTATCTGCGCATTTCCATCGCGGACCGGAGCATACCGCGCGATGTGCGCGGCGAACATCAGGCCATTTTCGATGCCGTGGTGAGCCGGGATGCCGATCTCGCGGAAAAACTGACCATCGAGCACATCCACCGCACGGTTCCGGCGATCGAGGCCAGCCTGACGGCGAAAGCATCTGAGCGGCAATCGGACTGATCCGAAAGCCAAGGCGAAACATGCGGGAAGAGGAGCCCGCAGGGAAGAAGAGGACCCAAGACCAGACGGATCACCATCCGTTGAAACGAAAAACGACAGCGATTTGGAAGGCCGGAGGTCTTCCACAATGGAGGAGGAAAATCTATGTCGAACACGAACCTGTCCCGCCGGGGCTTTTTGAGAACCTCGGGGGCTGCTGGCCTTGTGACGGCGGCGGGCGGTCTTGCCAGCCCCGCCATCGCATCGCCGAAACCGATCAAGATTGGCTTTGTCAGCCCGCAGACCGGACCGCTTGCGATTTTTGCGGAAAGCGATCGTTACACATTGGAGACCTACGCCAAGGCCATTGGCGACGGGCTGATGGTCAACGGCACGAAACACCCGGTCGAGTTTGTTGTCAAAGACAGCCAGTCGAGCTCCAACCGTGCGTCTTCCGCCGCTCAGGAGCTGATCTTCGATGAGGAAGTCACGATCCTGACCGCCACCTCGACGCCCGACACCACCAACCCGGTGGCCGATCAGGCGGAACTCAACGGCGTTCCCTGTGTCACCAACGACACGCCCTGGCAGCCGCATTTCTTTGGCCGTGGCGGCAACCCGGAGAAAGGGTTCCAGTATACCTATCACTTCTTCTGGGGGCTTGAGGACGTGATCTCCACGTTCATCAACCAATGGGATATGCTCGACACCAACAAGATCGTCGGCGCGCTCTGGCCCAATGACCCCGATGGCAACGGCTGGTCCGATCCCAAACTCGGCTTCCCGCCGGTGATGACGGAACGGGGCTATCAGCTTGTCGATACGGGCCGTTATCAAAATATGTCTGACGATTTCTCGGCCCAGATCGCAGCCTTCAAGGATGCAGGTGTCGAGATTGTCACCGGCGTGATGATCCCGCCGGATTTTGTCACCTTCTGGACGCAGGCCGCACAGCAAGGGTTCAACCCGAAGGTCATGCAAGCCGCGAAAGCCACGGAATTCCCGCAGGCCGTGGCGCCGCTGGGCGACCGTGCGGACGGGCTGTCGGTCGAGGTCTGGTGGTCGCCGCAACATCCGTTCTCCTCGACCTTCACGGGGCAGAGCTCCGCGGATCTCGCCGCCGATTACGAGGCGCAGACCGGCAATGCCTGGACCATGCCTTTGGGCTTCAAGCATTCGCTCTTCGAAGTGACGCTCAATGCGCTCCAGCGCTCGGAGGACCCGACCGACCCCGACAGCATTGCCGCCGCTCTGGCCGCGACCGATGTCGAGACCGTCGTGGGCCATATCAACTTCGCAAACGGCCCGGTGCCGAATGTCGCAAAAACGCCGCTCGTCGGCGGGCAGTGGCATATGGAAGGCGGCAAACCGGTGCTCAAGATCGTCGAGAACGGCGATCACCCGGAGATCCCGCTCACCGGTGAGATGAAGCCCATCGGCTGAGAGTAGAGGGAGAGGGGGGGACCCTCTCCCGATCCGGCCCTGCCGGGCTGACACGGAGAGCGATATGTCTACAATTCTGGCTCTGGACGGCGTCCAGAAGAGCTTCGGCGCGCTGAAAGTGGCCGATAACATCAATATTGAACTCGCCGACGGCGAAGCGCTCGGCATCATCGGGCCGAACGGCGCGGGTAAATCCACGCTGTTCAACCTGATCGGCGGGACGCTTCCGGTGTCTGCGGGCACAATCACGTTTCGCGGCGGGGATGTGACGCGTAAATCGGCCGCCGAGCGGTGTCGCATGGGCGTCGCACGCTCGTTCCAGATTCCGCACCCGTTCATCGGGATGACGGTCTATGAGAACCTTCTGGTCGCGTCGAATTTCGGCAATTCCGGCCATCATGATGCGGAACAGGCATGCCGCGAGATTCTCGCGCGGACCGGGCTGTTGCCCAAAGCCAATCGTCCCGCAGGCACGCTGACGCTGTTGGAGCGCAAGCGGCTCGAATTGGCGCGTGCGCTCGCCTCGGGGCCGAAGCTTTTGTTGCTGGACGAAATTGCCGGCGGGCTGACGGAGGCCGAATGCGAAAGCCTTGTGGGCACGATCAAGGACATTCGCGACGCGGGTGTCTCGATCATCTGGATCGAGCATATCGTCCATGCGCTCACCGCGGTGGTCAGCCGTTTGATCGTGATCGATTTCGGCAAGATCGTCGCCGAAGGCGCGCCCGATCGGGTCATGAAAGACCCGCTCGTTCAGGAAATTTACATGGGGATTTCGGTCGATGACGACGCTGCTTGAGACCCGCAACCTCACCGCCTTCTACGGCGATTTTCAGGCGCTGTTCGGCGTCGACATCACCGTCGGGCAGGGCGAAACCGTTGCACTGATCGGTTCGAACGGGGCCGGGAAATCGACCTTCCTGCGCACCCTGACCGGGCTTTTGTCCGCCAAAGGGCAGGACATTCGCTTTGAAGGTCAGGACATCGCCGGGTGGGCGGCGGATCGCATCCACAAGGCCGGGATCGCCATGGTGCCGGAGGGGCGCAGGCTCTTCGCCTCGCTCAGCGTTGAGGAAAACCTCCTGATCGGGGCTTCGGGCAAACGCGCGGGGCCATGGTCGCTTGAGAAAGTCTATGAGATTTTCCCGGATCTTATCGCCAAGAAACACAACCCCGGCACAGCGCTTTCGGGCGGGCAACAGCAGATGGTGGCCATCGGTCGCGCGCTGATGTCCAATCCGACGCTTTTGCTGTGCGATGAAATCAGTCTCGGCCTCGCACCGAAAGTGATCAAGGATATTTACGAGGCCGTGCCGCGCATTCGCGAAGGCGGCACTTCGATCCTCGTGGTCGAGCAGGACGTGGGGCAGGCGATGGCGGTCGCGGATCGGGTCTATTGTTTTATGGAGGGGCGCGTGACGCTTTCCGGCAAACCCGCAGTTCTTACGAAACATCAAATTGCGGCGGCCTATTTCGGCGCGAAAAACGAAGGGGAGGCGGCCTGATGGTCTGGATCAATGCTGTTTTGCAGGGCGTTTTGCTCGGCGGGCTCTACGCGCTTTTTGCCGCGGGTCTGAGCCTTATGTTCGGGGTGATGCGCTTTATCAACATGGCGCACGGGGATTTTATCATCACCGCCGCCTATCTGCTTCTCGCCCTGGTGACCGGGTTTGCGATCCACCCGGCGCTTGCCGTGCCTTTGGTGATCGTCGCCCTTGCCGCCGCGGGCTATCTGAACCAGCGCATTTTGCTCAACCGGGTGTTGGGCAAGGATATTCTGCCGCCGGTGCTGGTCACTTTCGGCCTGTCGATCATCATCCAGAACGCCTTGCTGGAAGTGTTCTCCGCCGACAGCCAGAAACTTCAGGCAGGCTGGCTCGACACGGCGTCTTTCAAACTGAGCGAAGATCTCGCCATCGGGGCCTTGCCGCTTTTGATGTTCCTCGCGGCCGTGGCGGTGATCGCGGGACTGCAATTCGTGTTCTACAAAACCCCGCTCGGGCGCATGCTGCGGGCCACGTCGGACGACCCTGAAATCGTTCCGCTCATGGGCGGCAGCAATGCGCATATCTTCGCGATTGCGACGGCGCTGGCCTCCGTCGTCGTGGCGATTGCCGGGATTTTCCTTGCGATGAAGACCAATTTCGACCCTGCTGCGGGGCCTGCACGGCTGTTGTTTGCCTTTGAAGTCGTGATCATCGGTGGTCTTGGCTCTCTTTGGGGGACGCTGATCGGCGGCATCATCCTCGGGGTTGCGCAAACCGTTGGCGCGCAGATCGACACGGGCTCGCAAGTCCTCGCGGGCCATCTGGTCTTCCTCGCCCTCCTCGTCGTGCGTCCGCGCGGCCTGTTTCCCAAGACGTGAGCTTTGACATGACTGTGACTGACATTTCTCCGGCCAACACCGCGCGCAACATCTCTTTTGCTCTGCGTGGGATCATGCTCATTGCCGTGCTGGCTCTGGCCTTGGCGCCCATGTGGGCGAGCCGGGCGGATCTGCGGCTTTTTATGGAGGCGCTGTCCTTCCTCGCGCTTGCGCAGATGTGGAATCTGCTGGCGGGTTACACGGGGCTGATTTCCGTGGGTCAACAGGCGTGGGTCGGACTTGGGGGCTATTTTTTCTTCGCTCTGGCCATGTTTGCGGGGATGCCGGTTTTGCTTGCGATCCCGCTGGCCGCGATTGCCGCCGCGCTTGTTGCCCTGCCGACGGCCTGGGTCGCCTTTCGCCTTCAGGGGGCGTATTTTGCGATCGGCACATGGGTTATCGCGGAAGTGTTTCGCCTGATCGCGGCGCAGAACGGCGCTTTGGGCGGCGGCTCGGGGATTTCCCTGCCTGTCGAGATTGCAAAATCTCTGGCCGAAAGCCGCAACGGGCGCGAAATGGTCATGTATTATCTGGCCTTCGGGATCGGCATTGCGAGCGTCGTCTTGGTCTGGCTATTGCTGCGCTCGAAATGGGGTCTCGCGCTTACCGCGATCCGGGACAGCGAACCGGCTGCCGAAGCCATGGGGGTCGTGACGCGTCGGGTGAAATTCCTGATTTACATCCTGACCGCAGGGGTGACGGCGCTCACCGGTGCGTTCATCTTTCTGCAAAAGCTGCGGATCACGCCGGACGCGGCGTTTTCCGTCAATGAATGGACCGCATTCGTGATTTTCATCGTGGTGATCGGGGGGCTTGGTTCCATCGAGGGGCCGATCATCGGTGTGCTCGTCTTCTTTGCGCTGCGAGAGATCGCCGCGGATTGGGGAAGCTGGTATCTGATCCTGATGGGGGCGATTGCAATCGCTGTCATGCTCATCAACAAGCGCGGCATCTGGGGGGCGGTTCAGGCGCGCTGTGATGTCGCCGCTTTCCCGGTCCGTAAAATTCTGCCGGAGCGTCCGCGGGATTAGGGCGCAAGCTCAACAGAACCCGGAGCAGAGCCTGAAGAACATCCCTTGAGGAGGGGCTGATGAACTTGGCTTGGGCGGGGCCGTCTCGTGGCCGCTGATCATGATCGCAGGCTCTGCCTCCCGCTCTTTCCAAACCGGTCCTGACATTCTGCGGCTCGCCGGCGATGCCCTGCGTCCGGGGGCCGCTTTCGCTTCAGGTGGCGAGCAAGCCGCCGACGGAAAACGCGACCGTGGTTTCGAGAAGATCGTCTGTCGCATCCTCCGACATGGCCAGTTCCTTGAGCCGGTTTGTGTCGGAAAACGCATAGAGATAGGCCCCGACCATCAGCGACATTTTTTGATAGATCAGTTTTTCCGGCTGCTCGGGGAGCAGCGCCACGAGCGCCTCGACATAGGCGCGGGTGGAGTCGTCATATACCTCTCGGCGCAGCGAGAAGGACAGGGGTTCCGGTTCCATGTGCAGCCGCCCGTGCAGCCGCAAAAACGCGCGCCCCTGATCGGTGTGGCGCAAATCGGACGAGGGTTGAAGGAAGGCGCGTACAAGCGTGACGAGGCTCAGGTCGCCATTGTTTTGCAGAAGAATGAGCCGGTCCATCCGCTGCTTGGCGATGTCGAGCCCGCGGCGTAAAAACACCTCGCGGAACAGGTTTTCCTTATTCTTGAAATAATAGGCCGTCATCGCGGAGGTCACATCGGCGGCGTCGGCGACCTGGCGCAGGGTCGTGCCGGAATACCCCTGTTCCGCGAACAGAATCTCTGCCTTGTCGAGGATTTTATCGGCCAGATTTCTCTGACCTTCCGGGCGTCCGACGCGCTTTTGTTTCGTATGTGCCATGCAGAGTCGTTATCCCGTTCGTGACTGTTGGGCAATGCTGCGCGCAAGCTCTCTCTCAATCGGCTTAAAGACTGATCATCTCAGCGCATACACTGCTTTATAATCCATCTCTTTTATAATGATGTGTTCCGTTTTTCCATAAAAATGAGCGGGATAAAAATTAATTACTTGATTAATTAATTGAGTCGTCCCTATGGTCACCCCATAAGCACAACAACAGGGAACGCTCAATGAAACGCTTTATCCTTGGCGGTATGACTGCAACCGCCTTGACCTGCCTCTCTGCGCAGGTCTTTGCCCAAGATTTGCCCGAAGTCACCCTTCAGGCCGTCGCCGGAAGTCTCGGCGGGGTGCCGATGATGATCATTGAAGGCGAGGGGCTCGATGAGAAATACGGCTTTGACGGCACTTTCGAATATCTGCCGCACGAAGGCATTTTTCAAAACTTCCTGATCGGCAACGCCGATGTGTCGATGGACAACGATCTTCTCGGTGTGGCTTTCGCCCGCGAGGAGGGGTTTGACATCACCTCCTTCTATCCGGTCGGCAACCTCTATCTCGGCATCGTCGTGCCCGGAGACTCGGAGGCAAAGACGCCCGAAGATCTGAAAGGCAAGAAGGTCGGCCATTTCGGCGCCGACAGCGGCACCACCATGTTCATTCGGCTGATCGTCGAAGAAATGTACGGTTTTGACGTGCTCGAAGAGTATGACCTGTCCCAGGTCGGCCCTGCGGCGCTTGTCTCGCTTCTGAAGGAAGGCGAGGTCGAGGCGATTTTCGATTTTGAAAGCTTCGTCTCTGAGGCCATCGTCGCCACCGACGGGCGTTACCTGCTTCAGGCCTATTCCGACTATGCCGATTTCAATGGCGGTTTTGCCCCCTGGATCACCAACATGGTCGCGCATGGCGAGTGGCTCAAGGACAACCCGGAGCTGGCCTACGGCGTGCGCGATGCCTATGACGAGGCGGTCGCGATGCTCGAAGAGACCAATTACGAGATCCTGCGCAAACCCTATATCCGCGAGAAACTCGGTATCACCAGCGATGACGTGCTCGATGTGCTGATCGAGAATGGGGCCTCTCATCACTATTTCACCACGGACTGGTCCGAGGACAAACGCGCGGCGGCGACCGCGTTTCTCGAAAAACTGGCCGAGGATGGTGAGGTGCTCCAAAACGTGCCCGATGGCATGATGGTCACTCTCGAAGATTACGTCGGCCCGCGGCCGTAACCGGGTTCGTGAGATGACCGCACTCCAAAAGCAGGTTTGGGCCTATCTGGCCCTCCTGCTCCTCATCCCCGCGTGGTTTCTGGCGCATCAGAATACCACATTCATTGAAAGCCCGGTGACGGTTGCCAAGGCCTTGCCGCATTTCCTGTCCCAGCCCGACACCTGGAGCAACATCGGCATCACACTGGCACGGGTTATCTTCGGATTGCTCATGGGCGTTGTGGCCGGGTTCGTGGCCGCCTTCGCGATGACCCGTTCGCGCCTTTTGGGCGATGTCCTGAGCTATTACGTGACCGCAGCGCTGCGCACGCCAAGTGCGATTGCCGCGATCCTCGCTCTGGCGATCTTCAAAGGATCTGAGGCGGGCTATGTACTCGTCGTGGCCTTCATCACCTTTCCCTATATGGCTGTCGGTCTGCGGGACGGGTTGGCCAGCGCCGATCACGATCTCGATGAAATGGCGCAGGTCTATCACCTCGGACTTGTGACCAAGATCCGCCATGTCTGGGCCCCCTTCGTGGCGCCTTACATTTTCTCCGCCCTGCGCAATGCCCATGCGCTGGCGTGGAAGGTGATCGTGGTGGCCGAGATTTTCGGGGCTGCGAAAACCGGGTTTGGCGCGCAGTTCGAACATGCCTGGAGCTACATGATCATGATCGAGGTCCATCTGTGGCTCCTTGTCTTCATGGCCATTGTGCTGTTCGCGGAATACGGCCTGATCCGGACCGCCGAAAAATACGTCTTCCGCTGGCGCTGAGAGGCGCCTGCGAGAACCAGACACTCAAGGAATAACAATGACACAAGATCCCCGTCCCTCAGTGCTCAAGGCCGTCAATCTCGGCGTGTCCTATGGCGAGAGCGAGGCTGTCGCGCAGCTCGATTTCGACATCAGGCGCGGTGAATTCGTCGCCATTCTCGGCCCGTCCGGCTGTGGCAAATCCTCGATGCTCAATGTCATTTCGGGTCTGCGTGCGCCGTCAAAAGGCCGCGTGTTGGTGGAAGAGGAGGAACTCTTCACCGCTCGATCAAAACCGCCGCGTCTGGGCTATGTGTTCCAGTCGCACCGCTTGCTGCCCTGGCGCACGGTGCGCCAGAACCTTGAGATCGCGCTGGCGGCCTCCGAGGTGCCGCGCAACACGTGGGAGGCGCGGATCGACGAAATCCTCGCAATCCTGCACATTTCCCAATTCAAGGACGCCTGGCCGATGCGCCTTTCGGGCGGCCAACGCCAGCGCGTCTCCATCGCCCGGGCGCTGTTGGTCGATCCGTCTTATATTCTGATGGATGAACCGCTCTCTACGCTCGACGAAGTGACGGCGCGGTCGTTGCGTCAGGAACTCACCGGGATTTGTCAGCGCACCAATGCGACCGTCGTCTTTGTGACCCACTCGATCCGTGAGGCGGTTTTCCTCGCTGACCGTATCCTGATCCTGACCAAAGGTCCGGCACGGATTTTCGAGGATTACAAAGTGCCGCTTGAGCGTCCGCGCGACTATGACGATGCCCGCATCGCCGAGGTCGAGGCCGACATCATTCGCCGGGTGCAAGCGCCCTGGGGCCTTGCCGTGCGAGAGGAGAGTTCCGTTGCCTGATCTTCCTCTCACCAACCCTATCGGGTTCGTGCGCAAACGCGACTGGATCGCCATGGTGCCTGCGCGTCTTCTCAGTGGGGCGATCGCGCTGATCTCGATCCTGCTGATCTGGCATGTCATGTCGATTGCCTTCCGGCCCTGGGTGCCCTCGATCGAAGCCACATTCTCGGCCATGGGGCGTGCCCTTCAGAGCGGGGCCTTCTGGGACGACTTCTTTGTCACTTTGGGTCGAGTCCTCGCATCGTTCTTTGCGGCCTCGGTCGCGGGTGCCATTCTGGGGCTGGTCATCGGCCTCAACGAAAAAGCCGAGGCGTTTTTTCAGCCGCTTCTGGCCCTGGCGCTTGCTGTGCCGGACCCGGTCTATATCATCTTCGCCATTCTGGCCGTCGGCACGGGCGAAATGGCCGGTTTCATTGCGCTCACCATCGCGGTGGCGCCCTTTGTCACCAATATCGTGCGCTCCAATGTGCACGCGCGGGACAAAAGCCTCGATGAAATGGCACAAATCTATCACCTGCCGCGCAATGTCCGGCTGCGTGCGGTTCTGATTCCGCAACTCATGCCCGCACTTTTGACCGCGATGCGCTTTTCCTTCGCTCTGTCCTGGAAACTCGTCGTCGTGGTTGAAGCCATCGGACAGCCCGATGGCATCGGCGCCTCGATCTTCAACAGCTTCCGCACGCTGCGGATGCGCGAGGTGGCTGCTGTGGCGATCATTTTCATCCTCGCGATGCAGATTCTGGAACGCGGCGTTTTGGGGCGGGTGGAAAAGAAACTCTTGCGCTGGCGCGAATGAGCGCCCGCAACACACTATAAGAAAAGGAAAAAACATGAAGATCGGTATTATCGGCGGTGGCATTGGTGGCACCGCAGCGGCCCATGCTTTGCTCTCGAAAGGTCACGAGGTCACCATTTTCGAACAGGCCCCCGCCTTTGGCGAGGTTGGCGCGGGGGTGCAGATGACCCCCAATGCGGTGAAAGCGATCAAGGGGCTTGGGCTTTATGAGCGCTTTCTTGAGAGCGGCTTTTTCCCCAAGGCCATTGTCGGACGCAACTGGCAAACCGCGCGGGAAAATTTCCGCATCGACCTTGGGGCGGAGTTTCAGGCCCATTACGATGCGCCCTACATCCACATTCACCGCGCCGATCTGCTCGATCTGTTCGCCAATGAACTGCCGCCCGAATGCTGTCGTTTTGGCGTGAAATGTACAGGCGTTGAGTTGACCGAAACCGGCGCGCGCGCGCTGTTCGAGGATGGCAGCACGTTTGAGGCTGATCTCATTGTCGGTGCCGACGGGGTGCGCTCTGCCGTGCGCGGCTCGCTCTTTGGCACCGGCGATCTGCGCTGGACCGGGCATCAATGTTACCGCGCTCTGGTGCCGACGGGCGGTGTGGTGGATTACGTCAATCCCGACAGCACCTTCTGGATGGGGCCGAACGCTCATGTGGTGACCTATTACGTCAAAGGCGGCGAGATGGTGAACATCGTGGCCGTGACGGAGGCCTCCGAATGGGTCGATGAAAGCTGGAGTACGCGGGCGTCTCATGACGACATGCTCGCCGATTTCGCCGGCTGGCACCCGGATTTGGCGGAGCTGTTCTCCAAGGTGGACGAGGTCTACAACTGGGGCCTGTTCGACCGCGACCCGATGGAAAGCTGGACGAAAGGCGCGGTGACGCTTTTGGGCGATGCCTGTCACCCGATGCTGCCTTTCCTGTCGCAGGGGGCGGCCATGGCGATCGAAGACGGCTATATCCTCGGCGAAGCTCTGGCGCTTTATCCTGACGATCTGGCCGGAGCCCTCGCGGCCTATGAGGCCGAACGTCGTCCGCGCACCTCGAAAGTCCAGCTCGAAGCCCGCGAACGCGGCCGGACCTATCATTTGCCGACCGAGGAGGAGATGGCCGCTCGCGATGCCGAATATGCCCGGCGCGCCAAGGAAGATCCGCGCACGACTGGGATCAATACCGATTGGGTCTATGACTACGATCCGCGAAGCTTTGCATCCCGGATGCGCGAGCTTGCCGTGTGACAGACAAAGACTCGAAACGGGTATGGTAGAAATGAGAGCTTGCCCCGTATTTTGCGGGGCAGGTTCTGCATGTCACGGCGTCGCTCTGTCAGGAGAGCTTCCCATGAGGCGGGCAGGGGGGCGAGTTTAACGCGGGGCACAGCCTGTTCTTTCAAGGGGAAAGAGCCGCCTTTTCCCGAGGGGCGTCATTCGACGCGGCATCAAGGTGTAGCGTTCTGGCCATGCTGAGACGGGTTCGAGTTCGTCTTACAGCACAAAGCAGGGGATATGCTTGCCCGCACGATTTCAGATCCCGGAGCTGCGCCCTTGTCTGTGTCGTGCGCAACCTCTGGCGGGGCGTGTTTTCCTGAGCATTCAGTTGGGGGACGCGGTGAAAGACGTGGGGGGAGGCGTGGGGGGCAGGGTTGAATCGCCCCCGATTCACCGTCGATTTGTGTGGTTTTGCGGTATCGATACCAAATGTTGCGTTGGCCTGTGTGGATAAGGGGTTTTCGTTTCGCGGCAGGCGTCCTGATTGGGGCAGGCAATGCGGGGAAATCGCTGGTTGCTAAAAAACTCAACGAAATAAAACATTTTAAATCAGTGGCTTGAGTGAAAAATGCAGACATTCGTCATTTTTCTTTCAAAAAGCGCTTGCGGGTTCTGAGCACTCGCCTTAGAACCCCCTTCACCGGCGGCGCAGACAGCGCGGCACGGGGCGCCAGACGGACTGGCCGGGATGCTCGGAAGGGTTTCTTGGACGGGAAGCGAGGCAGAAAATTTGAGGCAGATCTGGGCGGGCGCGCCGTAAGTTAGGGCGCACTGGTCTGGTTTTTGTCTCTGGCTCTTTGAAATTGATAGATGAACGAAGAGATATGTGGGCGGTTTGGTCTTAACGACAAGAACGTCTGTATATCGCACTCTTAGAACTCAGGTTCGATGATAGAGTGTCAGCTTCACTGTTTGTCGGCTTTCGGTATCTTTTGGTACCAAGCACGAGAAACAGTTTCCTGGAACCTTAGCCGGTTTCAGGAGTGATGTGCAGAGGTTCGACGTCAAGGTTAGCATAGTAATATGCTTTCAACTTGAGAGTTTGATCCTGGCTCAGAACGAACGCTGGCGGCAGGCCTAACACATGCAAGTCGAACGAAGCCTTCGGGCTTAGTGGCGGACGGGTTAGTAACGCGTGGGAACGTACCCTTTGCTACGGAATAGTCCCGGGAAACTGGGTTTAATACCGTATACGCCCTTCGGGGGAAAGATTTATCGGCAAGGGATCGGCCCGCGTTAGATTAGGTAGTTGGTGGGGTAATGGCCTACCAAGCCTACGATCTATAGCTGGTTTGAGAGGATGATCAGCAACACTGGGACTGAGACACGGCCCAGACTCCTACGGGAGGCAGCAGTGGGGAATCTTAGACAATGGGGGCAACCCTGATCTAGCCATGCCGCGTGAGTGATGAAGGCCTTAGGGTCGTAAAGCTCTTTCGCCTGTGAAGATAATGACGGTAGCAGGTAAAGAAACCCCGGCTAACTCCGTGCCAGCAGCCGCGGTAATACGGAGGGGGTTAGCGTTGTTCGGAATTACTGGGCGTAAAGCGCGCGTAGGCGGATATTTAAGTCAGAGGTGAAATCCCGGGGCTCAACCCCGGAACGGCCTTTGATACTGGATGTCTTGAGTTCGAGAGAGGTGAGTGGAATTCCGAGTGTAGAGGTGAAATTCGTAGATATTCGGAGGAACACCAGTGGCGAAGGCGGCTCACTGGCTCGATACTGACGCTGAGGTGCGAAAGTGTGGGGAGCAAACAGGATTAGATACCCTGGTAGTCCACACCGTAAACGATGAATGCCAGTCGTCGGCAAGTATACTTGTCGGTGACACACCTAACGGATTAAGCATTCCGCCTGGGGAGTACGGTCGCAAGATTAAAACTCAAAGGAATTGACGGGGGCCCGCACAAGCGGTGGAGCATGTGGTTTAATTCGAAGCAACGCGCAGAACCTTACCAACCCTTGACATCCTGATCGCGGATTAGAGAGATCTTTTCCTTCAGTTCGGCTGGATCAGTGACAGGTGCTGCATGGCTGTCGTCAGCTCGTGTCGTGAGATGTTCGGTTAAGTCCGGCAACGAGCGCAACCCACATCCTTAGTTACCAGCGGTTTGGCCGGGGACTCTAGGGAAACTGCCCGTGATAAGCGGGAGGAAGGTGTGGATGACGTCAAGTCCTCATGGCCCTTACGGGTTGGGCTACACACGTGCTACAATGGCATCTACAGTGAGTTAATCTCCAAAAGATGTCTCAGTTCGGATTGGGGTCTGCAACTCGTCCCCATGAAGTCGGAATCGCTAGTAATCGCGTAACAGCATGACGCGGTGAATACGTTCCCGGGCCTTGTACACACCGCCCGTCACACCATGGGAGTTGGGTCTACCCGACGGCCGTGCGCTAACTCTTCGGAGGGGCAGCGGACCACGGTAGGCTCAGCGACTGGGGTGAAGTCGTAACAAGGTAGCCGTAGGGGAACCTGCGGCTGGATCACCTCCTTTCTAAGGATGTTTCTAGCTCCCGAGAAAGTTTACTTTCTCTCGACGTGAAACACTTAGCAGCTACATAGTAGCATAGATCAACAATAGTTGATCAAACTCGGCCAGGCCGTCCTCATATCTCTTCGTAAAGTATCACAGACCTACCGGTCTGGACTTGGGTCGGTAGCTCAGGTGGTTAGAGCGCACGCCTGATAAGCGTGAGGTCGGAGGTTCAAGTCCTCCTCGACCCACCACTAATTCGCTGAAACAGCGAGTATGGGGCCTTAGCTCAGCTGGGAGAGCATCTGCTTTGCAAGCAGAGGGTCATCGGTTCGATCCCGATAGGCTCCACCATTACCACTAAGATTACATCAGCAAGCACTGAGATCAGTGTTTGCTCGTCTAATCTTAGACGACAATTGACATCGTATAGAGAGATTAAATGCAACATCGTTGATCGCCCAAGTGAGGGTTGATCTCGGTCGCTTCCGCAAGGAAGGCGCATGACAGACCACATTCCCGGTCTCAGTGCGTATCGCGGCTGAAAAGATGATGTTGCCCAAGTCAAGTAAACTAACCAAGTTGCGGTTCTACGGAATTGCAGCGCGTTTCCGATCCCATACAAGATCGGAAGCGGGAAAGTATGCTTTTGGTCCTGAAAGTATAGAGTTGCTCTTACCAGCTGCAGCTCTCGTAAGACGTAAGTTTTGCTCTTTCTGGATCAAATCAAGCGCGAGAAGGGCGTTTGGTGGATGCCTTGGCAGTAAGAGGCGATGAAGGACGTGATACTCTGCGATAAGCTATGGGGAGCCGAGAATAGGCTTTGATCCATGGATTTCCGAATGGGGGAACCCACCTGACAGTTCGATATAATAGCTTAGGCTGCTTATATCTTGCTGAAACAGGTACTTTTAACCTGAACACATAGGGTTTTAAGAGCAAACCCGGGGAACTGAAACATCTAAGTACCCGGAGGAAAGGACATCAATAGAGACTTCCCTAGTAGCGGCGAGCGAACGGGAACCAGCCGAGCACGATGAGTGACTGGAACAGATTGGAAAGTCTGGCCATAGCGGGTGACAGCCCCGTACAGGAAGCTTTGAGTGACGTATTAAGTAGGGCGGAACACGTGAAATTCTGTCTGAAGATCGGGGGACCACCCCCGAAGGCTAAGTACTCCTTACTGACCGATAGCGAACCAGTACCGTGAGGGAAAGGTGAAAAGCACCCCGACGAGGGGAGTGAAACAGTTTCTGAAACCGGACGCCTACAAGCAGTCGGAGGGACCTCGAGTCCTGACGGCGTACCTTTTGTATAATGGGTCATCGACTTGGTCTTACGAGCAAGCTTAAGCCGTTAGGTGTAGGCGCAGCGAAAGCGAGTCTTAATAGGGCGCATGAGTTCGTGGGATCAGACCCGAAACCGAGTGATCTAGGCATGACCAGGATGAAGGTAAGGTAACACTTACTGGAGGTCCGAACCCACACCTGTTGAAAAAGGTCGGGATGAGTTGTGCCTAGGGGTGAAAGGCCAATCAAACTCGGAGATAGCTGGTTCTCTGCGAAATCTATTTAGGTAGAGCGTCATCCGAATACCCCGGGGGGTAGAGCACTGGATGGGTAATGGGGCCCCACAGGCTTACTGATCCTAACCAAACTCCGAATACCCGGGAGTACTAGATGGCAGACACACTGCGGGTGCTAACGCCCGTAGTGAAGAGGGAAACAACCCTGACCTCCGGCTAAGGCCCCTAATTCATGGCTAAGTGGGAAAGCAGGTGGGACGACCAAAACAACCAGGAGGTTGGCTTAGAAGCAGCCATCCTTTAAAGATAGCGTAACAGCTCACTGGTCTAGATAAGTTGTCCTGCGGCGAAGATGTAACGGGGCTCAAGCCATGAGCCGAAGCCGAGGATGCCGTAAGGCATGGTAGCAGAGCGTGGTGTGATATAGCTTCATGCCTCCTTAGTACTGATCTTCTTCGAAGACAGTTCATTGGAGGCTCGAAGCTTTCTGTGAAGCGGGCGCGTGAGCGATCCCGTGGAGAGATCACCAGTGAGAATGATGACATGAGTAGCGACAAACAGGGTGAGAGACCCTGTCGCCGAAAGTCCAAGGGTTCCTGCTTAAAGCTAATCTGAGCAGGGTAAGCCGACCCCTAAGGCGAGGCCGAAAGGCGTAGTCGATGGGAACCAGGTTAATATTCCTGGGCCAGAGAGAAGTGACGGATCGCAAAGGTCGTTCATCCTTATCGGATTGAATGGGCGGCTGAGCGGTCCCTGGAAATAGCCTCTCATTAGATCGTACCCTAAACCGACACAGGTGGACTGGTAGAGAATACCAAGGCGCTTGAGAGAACGATGTTGAAGGAACTCGGCAAAATACCTCCGTAAGTTCGCGAGAAGGAGGCCCAGTTTCTACGCAAGTATTGGCTGGGGGCACAAACCAGGGGGTGGCGACTGTTTACTAAAAACACAGGGCTCTGCGAAGTCGCAAGACGACGTATAGGGTCTGACGCCTGCCCGGTGCCTGAAGGTTAAAAGGAGGGGTGCAAGCTCTGAATTGAAGCCCAGGTAAACGGCGGCCGTAACTATAACGGTCCTAAGGTAGCGAAATTCCTTGTCGGGTAAGTTCCGACCTGCACGAATGGCGTAACGACTTCCCCGCTGTCTCCAACATCGACTCAGCGAAATTGAATTGCCTGTCAAGATGCAGGCTTCCCGCGGTTAGACGGAAAGACCCCGTGCACCTTTACTACAGCTTCACACTGGCATCAGGCACAACATGTGCAGGATAGGTGGTAGGCTTTGAAGCAGGGACGCCAGTCCCTGTGGAGCCTTCCTTGAGATACCACCCTTGTTCTGCTTGATGTCTAACCGCGACCCATTATCTGGGCCCGGGACCCTGTGTGGCGGGTAGTTTGACTGGGGCGGTCGCCTCCCAAAGAGTAACGGAGGCGCGCGAAGGTTGGCTCAGAGCGGTCGGAAATCGCTCGTTGAGTGCAATGGCAGAAGCCAGCCTGACTGCAAGACTGACAAGTCGAGCAGAGACGAAAGTCGGCCATAGTGATCCGGTGGTCCCGAGTGGAAGGGCCATCGCTCAACGGATAAAAGGTACGCCGGGGATAACAGGCTGATACTGCCCAAGAGTCCATATCGACGGCAGTGTTTGGCACCTCGATGTCGGCTCATCTCATCCTGGGGCTGGAGCAGGTCCCAAGGGTATGGCTGTTCGCCATTTAAAGAGGTACGTGAGCTGGGTTTAGAACGTCGTGAGACAGTTCGGTCCCTATCTGCCGTGGGTGTAGGATACTTGAGAGGAGTTGCCCCTAGTACGAGAGGACCGGGGTGAACGATCCACTGGTGGACCTGTTATCGTGCCAACGGTAGTGCAGGGTAGCTATGATCGGAAAGGATAACCGCTGAAGGCATCTAAGCGGGAAGCCCCCCTCAAAACAAGGTATCCCTGAGGGCCGTGGAAGACCACCACGTCGATAGGCTGGAGATGTAAGTGCAGCAATGCATTCAGTTGACCAGTACTAATTGCCCGATAGGCTTGATTTGATCCAGTAAAAGCAAAACTGCTCTTACTCAAACGAAATCAAAAGCATACACAAAACTTACTTGACTTGGACATAAGCTCATTATTCGGTTTGGTGGTCACAGCGTCAGTGAAACACCCGATCCCTTCCCGAACTCGGCAGTTAAGCACGATTGCGCCAATGGTACTGCGTCTTAAGACGTGGGAGAGTAGGTCACCGCCAAACCTAATAATCAGCTTATAAATCTCTCTTACGATGCTTCACACCTATTCGACCCTGACGCGGGATGGAGCAGCCCGGTAGCTCGTCAGGCTCATAACCTGAAGGTCGCAGGTTCAAATCCTGCTCCCGCAACCAAGGTCGAATAAATCCAAACATGCCCGTCCAGACGACTATTGATCCCAAGGATCAATCGCTTAACGTCTGAACCTCGTCAGGCTCATAACCTGAACGTCGTAGGTTCAAATCCTACTCCCGCAACCAAATATATCGCATATATACAACACTATAGCGCCCCAACGGGCGCTTTTGGCGTTGTAACTCCGCGCTACACATTCCCCAAAGAGTACAAACCGTTCCGAACATCCCCGTTTCCTCCCTACAACGTCAGCGTTGTCGAACTGACGCCGCAGCTGCTCGGCCGGGCGGCGAGGACGGTCCGGAAAGTGCCGTGGTGATGGTCGGATATTGGAGCGCTGAATCTTCAAATCGCAGGCCTCCTCACCGGGGTTGACCGTCAGGTCGAATGCAGGACGTCGGACGGACGGTTAAATCGGTCTATCATCTGCGCGACGGGGGACTGGTTGCGGTCGAAACCCTGAACAGTGCGAGCGAGCATATGTTGGCGCGGCAGATGATCGCTGCCGGGTTCATCCCCCGCGCCGGATTTGATGCGGCTGGGAGATGCCCGAGCACTCAAGTCCGCCTTTCAAGAACAGCGCTTGCCTGGGTAAGGGCTTGGGGCGGATGGACCGTCGTTGTCGCAGCGTCTCAACGGATCGGAAGCCCGACGCGGTGTTCGCGTCAGGCTATTTGTTCAGCTCTTGTGTTCAGGCCGGGCGGATAGGGCAGTTTCAGCTCCGTCTGTGCCCGACAATCCTGAAGCGCATCGCGGAGCGTCTCTTTCAGCACCGGGTGGTAGAACGGCGTGCCGAGACACTCGGTTAGGGTCATGCCGATCACCGCGTGTTTCGTTGTGGAATAGATCGACGAGGTCGCGACCCCAGCCTTGCCCGCCACAGAGGAGAGATTGAGGATCGCGCCGGGTTTTTGCGCCATCATCCGTTTCATTTCCTCCTGCATGCAAAGCCACGGGCATTGACGGAAAACACGAAGTCGAAATCGGCGGGGGCATAGTCGACAAGGGGCGAACTCACCGGCTCACCCCGATCCTCGGGGCCGCGCCACTGACGAAGGTGGTTTCTCTTGTCGTGAGATATGTTCTCGATGCGGCAGAAACCGTGTTCGCAGAACAGGGAGGCGATGTGCTTCTGGAGGGGATTTCCGCAAAGGCAGGGGGCTACCGGATGACGCGTTACCGGCATTTCAAGGATCGTGAGGCGCTCTGTTTCGCCGTCCTTGAACGCAAGCCGTGCTTTTGGAGGAGCGGATGGCAGAGCTGGGCGACGATCCGAATGCCTGCGCACAGATCAACGATATGTTGATGGAAATGTTCATCACGAACCAGGCTATGGTCGACGGGTTGAGCCGATCTTCAGGGCATCGTGTACAGGGCGACAGCCTGCGGCAGCGTGTGGTCGATCGTCTGGCCGGATCGCTGCAGAGGGCGCAGGCTGTGGGGGATGGTGCGATTGCCGCCCGAACCGAGCGGGGGCGGCAATCGCGGAGCATCCTGCAATACGGTTTCATGTGCGCCGGTGGCGCCGCAGCGAGATCTGTGGACGAAACGTGACGCGGAGCGGGTCAGGTGAATTGCAGGTAGGATGGAAAATCCGGTGGAGGCGGCAGGATCGCGGTGATCTTGAGTTGCGCAATCGTGCGATCGCGCGCCTTTGTCAGATGCATCGCCAGCATGCTTTGCGCTGCCTTGACAGAGCCCGAGAGAGCAAGCTCGATCACCTGGCCAAGCTCCAGAATGGATTGCGTGTCGGGCGGCAGGCCAAGCGAAAAGAAGGCGGCCTGGCAGGCTTCGAGAGCGAGCCGGTTGTTCGAGGCGTAATTCGCCAGATCCTCGTTGGGCGTCGTGAGGACAACCATTTCAAAAAAACGTCTGTCCAGTGAGAACCACTGTGCCGGTGTTGGCGGTGCGTCTTTGCACAGGGTTCGGATTTCTTCGGCCAGATCGCGCAGTTTTTCCGTCGGCAGTTTTGCCGAGGACAGTGCGGCCACTTCCAGAATACCGCGCAACTCATACTTATCCTTGATTTTTTTCGAGGTCAGAGGTTCTACGATCCAGCGGGAGGTGCGGTTCTTGTGAACAAGGCCGCGTTCCTGAAGGCGCCCGAGCACATCGCGGATGATCGTACGTGAGACGCCGTATTCTTCGGCCATCTGCGCTTCGACGATACGATAGCAGCCGAATACCGGGCAGCGTGTGACGTAATAGGCGACATCGTCGTAGACCCGCAGCCAGCTCGGTTTGCCGGCGCTGCCATCGAGCGTACTGAGATCAAGCTCGATGCGACGCAGATCGTCACGCTTCGGAGCGCCAGTCGCGCCGGTGACGATGAAGCCCCGCCCGGAAAAGCGTTCGACGCCGCCCTCGATCTCGATGAGTTCGAGGGCACGTTTGACCGTAGCGCGCGACATGTCCAGCCGTTCGGACAGCGCGCTCTCCTGTAGAACGAGGCCGGGGTAGAGGTGACCCTGCGCAATATTGCTGCGAATGAATTCTGCCGCCAGCTCGAAAAGCGACGCGCGCTTGTCGCTGTCGTCGCTGCTGCGGGACGTGTCTTCGGAAACGATCATTCTGGCCTCGTTCGGGAATCTTCCCCTGAGAATAGGTGGCCGCTCTTGGGGTTGAAAGTATTTTGTTTTTGAATACAGAAAATCGAAAAATTATCAATGCGATGTTTTGAAGTTCATTGGGTAAGCAGAAAATCTCCAGATAGTTCTATTTATTGAGCAGATTTTTGAAGTCTGTATGTCTGAATTTCTGAATATAATGACTTTTAGGATGCAAAAATCATTTTTTACTTTACGACACGTTGAGTAATGATGTTTGTATCAAAAAAATCAAAAATCTCGACGCGGGGGATAAGACATGAGGGATACTCAGTGCTGACATTAAGCCAGGTAAGTCGCAGATATGGCGGCACGGTCGCGCTGGATGGCGTGGATTTCGTCGTTCCGGACAACACCTACATGTCCCTCTTGGGGGCATCCGGGGCGGGCAAGACGACGCTGCTACGTCTGATCGCGGGGTTCGAAGAGCCGGATCAGGGCACGATCTCCATCGACGGGGAGAGGCTCGACGGTCGGCCCCCGCATCTGCGTGACATCGGGTTTGTGTTTCAGAACTTCGCCCTGTTTCCGCATCTGACGGTGGCCGAAAACGTCGCCTTCGGTCTGCGTCACCGTGCCCATGCGCCCCTGACCAATGAGACCGAGATCAAGGATCGCACCGAAGCGGCGCTGGAGCTGGTTGGTTTGACCGGCTTTGGTCATCGCGGCGTCAGTGCCATTTCCGGCGGTCAGAGACAGCGCGTCGCGCTGGCCCGTACGCTCGTGTGTGAACCGCGTGTCGTTCTGCTCGATGAGCCGCTCGGCGCGCTGGACGCGAACCTGCGGGCGCGGATGTGCGATGAGCTGAAGGCGATTCGTGAACGGCTTGGCGTGAGTTTCCTGCATGTTACGGGCTCCGAAACCGAGGCGCTCACCATGGGTGACAAGGTCGCCGTGCTTGCCAATGGGCGGATCATGCAGTCGGACGCACCGGACACGCTGTTCAGCCATCCCGGCAATGCCGAGGCTGCACGCCATCTGAATGCCTGGAACATCTTCGATGCCGCGCTTTGCGGGGCCGAGATGGGGCAGGGCTCGATCGCAGTGCGCTTCGATCAGATGGATGTGAGCCCCGAAGGAGCTGCGCCGACGGGGCGCCCGCACCTGCGCGCGACCTATCTGACCGGTGAATTCAACGGGCCGACCGCCTTGTCCTTCTTCCGCGCCGAAGACGGCACGCTTTTGCAGGTCGTCGACCATCTCAGCCAGCCACGCCTTCCCGATCTGGTCGAAGGCCAAGGCTATGATCTCCATTTCGCAGCCGATGTGCTGCGCCAATTCCACGGAGCCGCCTGATGACCGCCCTGTCGACGGACACGCCGTCCACCCCGTCTCATTCCCCCGCCGTCTTGCGTGAAAAGAAAGACCGCCGCCGCGCCATCGCGCTTTTGACGCCGGGACTTCTGTGGATGTTCTTCTTCATGGTCCTGCCGATGGCCATGGTGATCTATGTGTCTTTCTGGACGCAAACGACGTTTTCGGTGAACCCGACGCTGACCACGGCGAGCTGGGAGCGCTTCATGAGCTCCGCCACCTATCTCAGCGCGATTTGGACCACCTTGCGGATCTGGATCATCGTGCTGATCGCGACCATCGTGGTGGGCTATCCGGTGGCCTTGTTCATCGGGCTTTTCGTGCGCAACAAGACGCTTCAGACCGCGCTCCTGGTGGCCTGTGTGATCCCGTTCTGGACCTCGTTCCTGATCCGCGTCATCGCATGGCGTCCGATGCTCGGCACCGAAGGCGCGATCAACGTGATCCTGATGAAACTCGGGATCATCCATGAGCCGCTGACCTTCCTGTTGTTCTCGGAATTCTCCGTGCTCGTCGGCATGACGCAGATCTATTGCGTCTTCATGGTCGGACCGATCACCTTCATGCTGGGCCGGATCGACATTTCCGTGATTGAAGCCGCCCGCGATCTCGGCGCCTCTTTCGGGACGATTTTCCGCCGCATCATCCTGCCTTTGTCGCTGCCGGGGGTGATGGTCGGGTCGATCTTTGTCTCCGTCATGGTGCTGGGCGAGTTTGCCACCGCCGCCTCCCTGTCGGGCCGCAAGACCAACCTTCTGGGCAACATCATCGTGAGCCAGGTCGGTTCGCTCAAATGGGCCTTCGCCGCCGTCGCCGGTGTGGTTCTCACCATCATCATCACCGCCGTGATCGCGCTCGCCCTGCGGCTCGTCGATTTGCGAAAGGAAATGTGAGCCATGGAATCCCGCATCCTGCGTCCCACCCTCGCCATTTATACTGTTCTCTTCCTGCTCTTCCTCTATGGGCCGATGATTGTCCTTGCGATCCTGTCGTTCCAGAGCGCCGATGGCGGGCCGCAATTCCCAATCCGCGAGTGGTCCGTCTACTGGTATGAGCACCTCCTGGGCTTTGCCGAAACCTCCCGCGTCTCGCAACTTCCGGTGGGCGATAGCCTGATCCGCTCGATCATCCTCGCTTTCATGACCACGGTGGTCTCGACCGTTCTGGGCGTGATGAGCGCCGAAGCCTTCCGCACCCGGTTCAAGGGCTCGGGTCCGGCGTTCTATCTGATCATCCTCGGCATGATGGTGCCCGGTGTTCTGGTGGGTCTTGGTATGGCGCTTTTGTCCAACACTCTGGGCATCGCCCGGGCGTGGTGGGGCACCTCTTTCGTGCTGCATGTGGTTTACACATACCCCTTCGCCTTCCTCGTGATGCTGGCCATTTTCAACCGGTTCGACCGCACCGTCGAAGAAGCCTCGCTCTCCTTGGGTGTAAGCCCGGCGCAGACTTTTCGCCGCGTGACCTTCCCGATCATCTTCCCCGGTGTGCTCTCCGCCATGCTGTTCTCCTTCACGCTCAGCTATGACGAATTTGCCCGCACGCTCTTCACCGCAGGTCGCGATCTGACGCTGCCTCTGGCGATCTACGGGACGTTCTCGGTCGAAATCTATCCCAACATCTTCGCCTTCGGTGTGCTCACCACGCTGTTCAGCTTCACCCTACTGGTGATCTACGGCCTGCTGATGAAGCGCTTCACCGCCAAGGCCTCCCGTTATTCCGGTCAGGAGGACGCATAATGATCGCTCTCGTCACGGGCGCAGGCTCCGGCATCGGTGCCGCCATTGCGCTCCGCCTTGCCGCCGACGGTCACACAGTTGCCGTCAACGATCTCTCACTTGAGGCCGCCAAGGCGACCGTCGAGAAAATCCACGCCGCCGGCGGTGTCGCAGGCGCCTATGCTGCCGATGTCAGCGATGAGGCCGCCGTTACCGAGATGGTCGATCTGATCACCGAAGATTTCGGCGCGCCGGAGATTTTGGTCAATAACGCGGGCTTTGGCCATCAGGCGCGGTTCACCGAGATCGAGCCTGCCATGTTCGACAAAATCTTCGCCGTGCATGTGCGGGGCAACTATCTCTGCACCCGCGCGTGTCTGCCTGCGATGCTCGCGAAGGGGCAGGGGCATATCGTCAACATCGCCTCGCAGCTCGGACAGATCGGCGGCGTGGAACTGGTTCATTACGCCGGCGCCAAGGCTGCGGTCATCGGTATGACGAAATCGCTGGCCCGTGAGGTCTCCGCCCAAGGCGTCCGCGTCAATGCCGTGGCGCCCGGGCCGATCAACACGCCGCTCGTGGAGGCGCTGTCCGAGGAGTGGAAGACCGCCAAGCGCGCGGAACTTCCGCTTGGGCGCTTTGGCTCTCCGGCGGAGGTCGGTGGTGTCGTCTCCTTCCTCGTCTCTGACGATGCCGCTCTGTTCGTCGGGCAAACGCTCGGGCCGAACTCCGGCGACGTCATGTTGTGATCCCAGAAAATGGAAAGCTCTCAAATGGATAAACGTATTGTTCTCGTCACCGGTGCGGGCATCGGCATCGGTCGCGCAGCCGCTTTGGCCTTCGCGGCCAAGGGCGATCATGTGATCGTCACCGATGTGCTCGAAGACAAAGGCCAAGCGGTCGTCGCCGAGATCGAAGCCGCGGGCGGAAGCGCCGAGTTTCACGCGCTGAACGTGCGCTCGACCGAGGCGGCGGATGCGTTGGTTGGTGGTCTCAACGAACGCTTCGGTGGTATCGACGTGATCGTCGCCAATGCCGGGATCGCGCTGCGTGTGCCGATGGCGGAGATGACCGACGAGACCTGGCACGAAACGCTCGACGTCGATCTCTACGGCATGATGCGGGTGATCCGTCCGGCGCTTCCGGCGATGAAAGAGGGCGCTTCGATCATTTGCCTCTCTTCGATCATGGGCACCAACTACGGTTGGGATGAGCATGTGCATTACTCCACCGCCAAAGCCGGTGTGATCGGCATGATCCGTGGCCTCGCCGTCGAATTCGCCGCCAAGGGCATTCGCGTGAACGGTGTCGCCCCCGGCTATATCCGCACCGCGCAGCTTCTCAATCCGGGCCACAGCCTTGGCCCGGACGCGGCCGAGATCGCCTCGCCCTACATTCCGATGAAGCGTCTGGGCGAGCCTGCCGAGATCGCCAACGTCATCACCTTTCTTGCCTCCTCCGATGCGTCTTACCTCACCGGTCAGGTCATCACCGTGGACGGGGGGCTGACCCCCGGCCGCTACTGAGGTCGCCAACGAGGGGCGACGAACGCCTCCGCACTTCGCTCAATGTCACCACGTCATCAACAGGGAAAGACACCATGACTTTGAAATCCAACCGCCGTACCTTTCTGAAATACGGGGCCGCCGCGGGTGCCGCAGCCCTCGGCTCTGGCCTTCACCCTTGGTCGCGCATGGCCTATGCCGCCAACCTCGGCGATCAGGAGCTGCGCACCACCGGTCTGTCGACCACGGTGCAGGACCGCATCCTCGAGATGTTCAAGGCCCAGACCGGCGTCGGTGCCGTGTCCGGCACGCCCTCGACCTACCCGGATGCCCAGACCAAAATCCTCTCCGGTTCCTCGGATTACGATTGCTGGGAAATCATCGGCGAACGTCTTCCGGCGCTGATCGCGACCGACAATGTCGAACCCATTCCGGCGGCTGACCTGCCGAACTGGGCCTCGATCCGCGATACCTTCACCAAGACCGACCCGAAATGGGACGCGCGCGCGCAGATCTCCGGTCAGATCTGGGCCGATGAGGCGAAAACCCAGCTCTACATGGTGCCGGCGGTCTACAACTTTGACTCCATCGGCTATAACCCCGAGGTCCTCACCGACGAGGAAGCCAACACCTGGACTGCGCTGTTCGACGAGAAGTGGAAGGGCAAATCCGGCCTGAACGTCGACCCGCTCATTGCCATCGGTCAGGCCATCCTCGCCATGAACTCGCTCGGTCTGCTGGAAGCCAAGAACCCCGGTAACCCGACGATGGACGAGATCGACGAAGCGGCGAAATTCCTGATCTCCAAAAAGAAAGACGGCCAGTTCCGTGCGCTTTGGGGCGATTTCGGCGAGCTCGTCAACCTGATGGCTTCCGGCGAAATGGTCGTCTGCGACGCATGGCAGCCCGCCGTCATGGCCGTCAAAGCCCAAGGCAAGCCCGCCAAATACGCGACGCCGAAAGAAGGCACGCGCGGCTGGGCGATCGGGCCGTCGATGCTCAAAGGCACGCCGAACCGCGAAGCCGTCATCGCCTATGCCAACTTCTGGCTGTCGGGCGAGCCGGGCATCGCGGTCACCGAACAGGGCTACTACTCGCCCTCGACCAACATCAAAGAGGCGATGGACCCCGACGCCTATGCCTTCTGGTACGAAGGGGCGCCGTGGAAAGGCGAAGCCGAGCGCGGCATCAACCCGGGCGATCTTCGCGATGGCGGCTCGCTCGAAGAGCGCGCGTCCAACGTCGCCTACTGGCACCAGTGGCCGGATGAGTATGACCATCTGATCATGCGCTGGGACGAATTCCTGAACGCCTGATCCGAGTTGGCGGGCGGTCCATTCACCTCTTCCGGGCTGCCCGCCCATTTCCTGAACATATAACACGAAAGCTGATCGCCATGCTCTACGATCTCGAGCTGATTTCCGTCGGCAAGACCTATTCCGATGGCACCGTCGCCGTCTCCGATTTCGATCTGAAAGTGGAGAAGGGCGAGTTTGTGGCCTTTCTCGGCCCGTCGGGCTGCGGCAAATCCACGACGCTGCGGATGATCGCCGGGTTCGAGGACATCACTAATGGCGAGGTCATGATGATGGGGCAGAACGTGACCCACATCCCGCCGGAAAAACGTCCGACCTCGATGATTTTCCAAAACTACGCGCTCTTCCCGCATATGACGGTGCGCGAGAACGTGGCCTTCGGTCTCGACGTCAAAGGCACGCCCAAGGCCGAGCGCAACCGCAAGGTGGACCGCATCCTCGACATGTTCGATCTGGAACAATTCGCGGATCGCAAGGCGGACAAGCTTTCGGGCGGGCAGCGTCAACGTATCGCTCTGGCGCGGGGGCTGGTGGTCGAACCGGAAATCCTTCTGCTCGACGAACCGCTTGGAGCGCTCGACGCCAACCTGCGCCGGATCATCCAGAACGAATTGAAACTTCTGCAACGCGAACTGGGCATCACCTTCATCTTCGTGACCCACGCGCAATCCGAGGCTTTGGGCCTGTCGGACCGGGTTGTGGTCATGTCGAACGGTGTGGTGGAACAGATCTCAGCCCCGCGCGAGCTGTATCGCCGTCCGCAAACGCCCTTTGTCGCCGACTTCATCGGCTCGAACACGGTGTTCGAAGGCACGCCGAAAGGCGCCTCCGACATGGGCTTCGGTCTGATCGAAACGCCTTATGGTGTGATGAAAGGTGTGGGGCAGGGCGATGAGACCCTTGCGGTCGTTCCCGCCGAAGCCTTCCGCATCGCGCCGCAAAACACGCCTGACGAAATCCGCCTCGAAGGGGTTCTGGCTGAACGCCATCTGGTCGGCGCGGTCGGGCATCTCAAGGTCCGCCTGCCGGGCGAACGCGACGTTGCCGTCGAGGTCAGCGCCGACCGCCCCGAAGTGCGCGCCCTGACCCCCGGTGCGCCGGTCACTCTCGGGATCGACCCGGCCTCCATCACCCTCATTCACGCTTAATCATCCAACAGGAGACTTATCCAATGGCAAAAGAAATTCTCGTCGGTTTCGGGATTGATGTGGACGCCGTGGCCGGCTGGCTCGGCTCCTACGGCGGCGAAGACAGCCCGGACGACATTTCCCGCGGCATGTTCGCAGGCGAGGTCGGCTCGATCCGTCTGCTCGACCTGTTCGACAAGCTCGGTGTCAAAACCACCTGGTTCATCCCCGGCCATTCCGTCGAAACCTTCCCGGAGCAGATGAAAGAGGTCGCCAAACGCGGCCACGAGATCGGCATCCACGGCTACAGCCACGAAAACCCGATCGCCATGACCCCGGAGCAGGAAGAGGCGGTTCTCGACAAATGCATCGGCCTGATCACCGAGCTGTCCGGCAAACGTCCGACTGGCTATGTCGCACCGTGGTGGGAATTCTCAAATGTCACCAACGAGTTGCTTTTGAAAAAAGGCATCAAATACGATCACTCTCTGATGCATAAGGATTTCGAACCCTACCGCGTTCGTGTGGGCGATACCTGGACCAAGATCGACTACGCGGGCAAGCCCGAGGACTGGATGAAGCCCTTGGAGCGTGGCGAGGAAACCGATCTGATCGAGATCCCGGCGAACTGGTATCTCGACGACCTGCCGCCGATGATGTTCATCAAGAAATCGCCGAACTCGCATGGTTTCGTGAACCCGCGCGACATCGAGCAGATGTGGCAGGACCAGTTCGACTGGGTCTACGAGAACATGGATTACGCGGTCTTCCCGATCACCATCCACCCCGACGTTTCCGGTCGCCCGCAGGTGCTTTTGATGCTCGAACGCCTGTTCAGGCACATGGCCTCGCATGAGGGTGTGAAATTCGTCACCATGAACGAGATGGCGGACGATTACGACGCGAAATTCCCGCGCGGCTGACTCCTCGTGGGTTCACTGGGCGGACGGCCTTCCCCTGTGCCGTCCGTCTTTTTCGACGATTTCGAAAGGACGGATCATGTGTTCTCTGTGCGGCATTCTCGGCTGTGACGATCATTGGACCAGTGCCATTGCACGTCCGGGGGTTTACACCCGCAACCATGATACGCAGTCCCGCCGGGCCGAGAGCGGGCGACGTCTGAAGGCGGCCAATGCGGTTCTGTCCTATCGCCGTCTCAAACTCGACGTCTGGCAGGGGCGTTCCTATGTCGTGAGCTCCCCAACGGGCGCGTCCAGTGTCTTCGAAGCCCTGTCTCACCTCTGGCCCGAGGCCGAGGCGCTCGCTGGGCGTGATTTCGATCCGCTCGACGAGGGTTTGATTGCCTGGATGGAAGAGGGGGCGCGCCGATGACCCCTGTCATTTTGCTGACCGGTTTTCTGGGCTCTGGCAAGACCACACTGTTGCAACGCCTGCTGCAAGACCGTTCGATGGAAGGGGCGGCGGTGCTGATCAACGAATTCGGTGAGGTGGGGCTGGATCACCATCTTCTGGATCGGATCGACGACAATGTGATCCTGCTGAAATCCGGCTGTATCTGTTGCACCGTGCGCGGTGAGGTGGCCGAAGCGCTCGGCAATCTCGACAGCCTGCGGGCGCGGGGCGAGATCGCCTTTGACCGCGTGGTGATCGAGACCACCGGGCTGGCCGATCCTTATCCGGTGCTGCAAACCCTGACCGCCCATCCGGTGCTGCGCTCGCATTTCACCAATGGCGGCGTGCTGACCACGGTCGATGCGGTCAATGCGACGCTTCAGGTCGACCACCGCGCCGAAGCCGTGCGCCAGATCGCCGCAGCGGATCGCATCGTCCTGACCAAGACCGACCTGGCGGAACCGGGGCAGGATCAGGCGCTGCGCGACCGTCTGGCCCGGATCAACCCGGCGGCGCGGATCGTGACCAGCGAGGCGCCGGTGGCGGCGATCCTTGGCGGCTTTGGTCCGGCGGCCTTTGCCGAGGGGCTGCTCGGCAGAAACGCACATGGTCACATCTGCGGGCCGGACTGTGGTCATGAGAGCCACGATCACGGCCATCGCCACCATGCGTCTCACGCCGCGCATCATCATGACGATGTCCTTGGCGTGACAAGCTTTTCTCTCGTCATCGAGGATGAGATCAATTGGACTATGTTCGGAACCTGGCTTACACTGTTGCTGCATAAGCATGGCGATAGGATTTTCAGGGTGAAGGGCATTTTGGCGCTCGAAGGCGAAGACAGGCCGATTGCGGTCCATGGCGTGCAGCATCTCGTGCATGCGCCGACACATATGACGCATTGGCCGGAGGGGCCGCGACAGTCGCGTCTGGTGTTCATTCTCGAAGGGCTGTCGCCCGAACAGATCCGCCGCAGCTTTGCCGCGTTCATGGGACTCTCCGGGGTCCGGGCCGCCGCCTGATGACGGAACCGCTTCGCATCCTGACGACCGAAATCCAGCCGTGGCGCTTTCTCAAGGATCGCGCGGAGGCGGATCTCGGCTTTCCGCTGGAATTCATCGAGATGGATTTCAACAGCGCGCAACGCACCGCCGCGCTCGATCCGTCGAGCTATGACATATACGACCAGTGTTTCCACAATCTCGACATCGTCTGGTACTGGCGTGCGGTGCAGGCCATCGACACCCGCCGGATCAGCCATTGGAACGATCTCGACGAGTTGTCGCGGATCATGGGCACGAGCGGGCGTCAGGCGCTGGGCGATGTGCCCGCTTCGCGCCTCTTCGTGCAGCACGACATGACTCTGTCCGAGAGCCCGAGCGGGCGGATTTCCATGCTGCCGACCTTTTACAATTTCGACAGTTTCGGGGTTGAGACGTCGGGGCTCGATGTCGACCGCGATGTTCGAAGCTGGGCCGCGCTTCTCGATCCGCAATGGGCAGGGCGGGTGTCTCTGGTCGATGAACCGGCGATTGGCCTGTTCGATCTGGCGCTGGCTCTGTCTGCCTCCGGGCAGATGGAATTCGAGAACATGGGCAATATGTCCGTGGCGGAGATCGACGTCTTGGTTGCGCATGGCAAGAGCCTCATTCACTCCGGCCATCTGAGCCCGTTCTGGCTTCGGGCAAACGATCCGGTGGAGCGGTTTCTGGACGGCGAGCTTAAACTGGCTTCGATCTGGTCGCCGACGATTGTCGAGATGAAGCGGCGCGGTGTGCATGTGCGTCAGGCCCGCCCGATCGAAGGCTATCGTGCCTGGCATGGCGGGATGTGCCTGTCGCGCCTCCTGAAGGACGCAAAACTCGACAGGGCCTATGACTGGCTGAACTGGTATCTCGACGGCTATGCCGGTTCCGTGGTGGCCCGGCAGGGCTATTACATGTCCGTCTCCGAACGTGTGAAGGCGCATATGCCTCAGGCGGAATGGGATTATTGGTATGAGGGGCTCCCTGCGGCCCATGAGCTGAACGATGTGGCCGGGCGCCCCGCAATCCGGGCGGGCGAAACCCGCTCCGGCGGCTCGCGTCAGGACCGGGCGCATCATATCGCGATCTGGAACTCGACCATGGATGAACACAATTACGTCGTGCGCCGCTGGAACGAACTTGTCGATCTCGCGGCGGGCAAGGCCCGTGTCCAGCGCCGCGCCAGTTGATGCGGCCTGTGATCCGTGGCTGCACAGCACACCCCCCATAACAATCGCTTAACTCCTATGGAAAGACACCGATGAAACATGTCGTCTTGATCGCCACGGGCGGAACCATCGCCTCCGCCGCCGATAAAACCGCAGGTGCCGTCAATGCCGGGTTGAGCGGCGAAACCTTGCTGGCAAGCCTGCACCAACCGCTCGAAGGCATCTCCGTCACGGTTGAGAATTTCGAGGCGGCGGGCAGCTATGCGCTCGATCTGGCGACCATTAACCGGCTTTGTGGCCGGATCGACGAGGTGCTCGCCGGGGACGATGTGGACGGCGTTGTCGTCACCCATGGCACCGACACGATGGAGGAAAGCGCCTTTCTCGCCTGGCTTCTGGTCAAAAGCGACAAGCCCGTGGTCTTCACCGGCGCGCAGCGCCATGCCGGACAGCCCGACACGGACGGTCCGCGCAACATCTTTGATGCGATCTGTGCCGCCGCAAGTGCCGATCTCACGGGCGTGGGGGCGGTGATCCTGTTCGAGGGCGACATCCATGGCGCGCGCTATGTCACCAAGGCCCATACCTCCCGCGTCGACACCTTCCGCTCCGTGGGGCTTGGCAAATTCGGAGAGGTGGATCACGGGCAGGTGCATCTCTACACCCGTCCGGCCAAGGCGCGTGTCGCGCTGGAGACCTCTGCGCTCGACCCGGATGTGGAGCTGATCGCGCTGGGCCTCGGGACTTCGCCCCGGCTGATGGAACTGGCGGGGCAGGCGGGGGCGACGGGGATCGTGCTCTCCGCCTTCGGACGGGGCAATGCCCCCAAAGGCTTCGCCGATGCCACGGCGCGTCTCGTCGCCTCGGGATGCCCGGTCGTGGTGGCGTCCCGCTGTCACGAAGGCCGCACGCAGGCGATTTACGGCAAGGACAGCGGCGGCGTCACGCTGCTGGCCCAAGGCGCGCTTCTGGCGGGGGATCTTTCCGCAGTGAAGGCCCGTTTGTTGCTCTCGGCGCTTGTGGGCAAGGGGCTGTCGGGCCCCGATCTTGCCGGGGCCTTCGCCGCAATTGCCGAGGCCTGAGCGCCTCTGACGCCCTCAGAGGTTGCGGGCGATGCGGGCCGTCACGACGGCGTTGAGGGTTTCGAGTTGCTTGGCCTTATCGGCTTGCGCCACCGCGTCCAGTGCATGAATGTCGTCCTGAAAGGCGGTGAAATTCCGGTCGAGCTCTTCGCCCGACAGCGGCTGACGCTCGTGCAGGTCGACGAAATGCTCGGCGCTGGTGGCAAGAAAATAGAAAGCGGCGGCGTGATCCGGTTCCTCGAGCGCGTGCGCGAAGGCGGCTTTCGAGGCGGCGGCATAGGCGTGGATGCCCCGGCCTTTTTCGGTGATCAGATCGAGGAGGAAAGTGAACATCGGTGTCTCCTTAGAACATCGGGTTTAGAATGTCAGGCTGCGCGCACCGCCATGAGCGGCCGACCAGTCGAGCGGGTTGTCGAGGAATGCGGCGATCATATCGCGTTGTTCCGGGGTGAAACGGTCATGCGCGCGGGCCACGTCGAGAATGTCTTTCCAGGTGGCGAGCGCATGGAGCCGGATGCCCGCCTGCGCCATGGCCGTACGGGTTTCGGGGAAGATGTCGTACTGGAACAGCATGAACACGTCCTCGACGACCAGCCCCGCCGCCCGCAGGGCTTGGCAGAACCGCAGTTTCGAGGCGCCGTCGGTGGTCAGATCTTCCACGAGAAGCACGCGCTGACCGGTCTCCCAGAGCCCTTCGATCTGCGCCTCGGGGCCAAACCCCTGTGCGCGTTTGCGAACGTATTGCATCGGAAGACCGGTCTCGGCGGCGATCCAGGCGGCAAAGGGAATGCCGGCGGTTTCGGCACCTGCGATGGCGTCGATCCGGTCGCGCCCGATCTCCGCGTCGATCACCTCGGTGGCAAATCCCATAAGCTTTTCGCGCACGGCAGGGACGGAGATGACTTTGCGCACGTTGATATAGACCGGGCTTGCGATGCCCGATGACAGGATAAAAGGCCGCTCCCCCGCGACTTCGACGGCGCGAATGTCGAGAAGGGCAAGTGCCGTGCGCCGGGCGAAATCGGCACGGGTCTCGGGGCTCAAAGGCATCGTGGGTGTTGTCATCGTGAGGCCTCCAGAAAGGTTGAGAGAATGTCCACGCCCACCATGAAATCGGCGATCTCCATTGCCTCGTCGGGGTTGTGCGAACCGTTTCTGTTGCGTACGAAAACCATGCCGGAGGGCACGCCCGCCTGCGCGAAGATCGCGGCGTCATGGCCGCCGCCCGAGGCCATGGAAAATGCCTCGCCGGTGACTTTCTCCATGGCTGTTTCCAATTTTGCGACCAGTTTCGGGTCCATGAGTGCCGGGGCAACCGCCACCTCCGGGCCAAGCTCGAAGCGCACGCCGCGGGAGCGCGCGATGTCGGCCATTTCGCCTTTGAGATAGGCGCGCATCCGGTCGAGCGTTTCGGTATCCTGCGAGCGGATGTCGAGGGAAAATCCGATCTCGTCGGGGATGCGGGCAATGGCATGCCGGGTCGGATCTGTACCGACGACGCCCGAGGTCAGCACGAGGTCCTGACCGGTGTTGAGCAGGTGCTGCCAGGTGCCGTCGAGCCGGTGCATCAACTCGGCAAAGGCCAGCACCGGGTCATGGCGATAGGCGCGCGGCACGGCGCCGGAATGCCCGGCCTGACCGATGCAGCGACTGTCGCGATAGCGGAAATTGCCGCGAATGCCGGTGACGACGGCGGCGGGGATGTTGCGTTCGACCAGAAGCGGACCCTGTTCGATATGCAGTTCGAGATAGGCTTCGATCCGGCTCAGATCGCAGAGCGGCCGATGCGCCTTGACCGGCACGATGTCGATGCCGAGGTCTTCGAGATGCGCCCTGAGTGGCCGACCGTCGCCCTTATGTGCGGCGTTGAATTCCCCCTCGGGCAGGGTGCCGGTCAAAAGTTTCGAACCGATGTAACAGGCCCCGAACCACGCGCTTTCCTCGCCGCGCATCGCGAGAACCTTGACCGGACGGGACAGGTGGCGCCGCCCCCGGCGCGCGGCGATGAGGACGATCAGCCCGGCAATCACGCCCGCGAGCCCGTCGTAATTCCCGCCCATGGGAACGCTGTCCACATGGCTGCCAATGATGGTGAAGCTGTCGGAGTTTTTGTGTTCTGGTAGTGAAAACAGAAGATTACGCCCCGTATCTTCAGTAACACACAAACCTTCGGCGCGCGCGCGGGTCGCGAGATAATCAAGCGTTTCCGTCTCGATAGAGGAAAAGGCCGGACGGCTGACACCGGCGGCATCGCGGCTGAGCGCGCGAATGTCTTCGAACATCCCGGTCGCCAGATCGGCCAGTTCTTCTGTGCGGTGGTGTTTCATTCGAACACCCCGGCTTCGGGCGCTTCGATGGAGCCAATGATCTCGTCGAGCGAGGCGATACCGCGCGCCGTCATCCAGTCCTCAAGCTCCGTGATGAGGCGGGCCATGACGGTCGGAGATTGGAACGTCGCGGTGCCGATCTGAACCGCGCGCGCCCCTGCAATGAGGAATTCCAAAACATCGTTCAATGTGGAAATCCCGCCGCAACCGATCACCGGAATCTCGCAGGCACGCGCGCATTGATAGGTCATCCTGAGCGCGATGGGTTTGATCGCCGGACCCGACATGCCGCCCATGACATTGCCAAGCCGCGGGCGACGTGTGCCGATGTCGATGGACATGCCCAGCATGGTGTTGGCGGTGACAAGCGCGTTGGCGCCTGCGTTCTCGG
Source organism: Celeribacter sp. SCSIO 80788 (assembly GCF_051054295.1). GTDB lineage: Bacteria > Pseudomonadota > Alphaproteobacteria > Rhodobacterales > Rhodobacteraceae > Celeribacter. The sequence continues at coordinate 665,284 of NZ_CP150482.1, forward strand.
CGGCGCGGGCCACCTCGACCGGCTCGCCGGTGTTGGGCGTGAGTTTCGCCCAGAGTGGCAGGTCGGTTTCCGCCCGCAGGCGGGTCACGACCTCATGCGTCGTGTCGGGGCGCATGGCAAAGGCGTTGCCGTCGGCCTCGATATTCGGGCAGGAGATATTCGCCTCGATCGCGGTGACGCCCGGCAGGCTGACCTCGGAACACAATCTTGCGAACTCATCCATCGAATGCGCCGAGATCGACACCACGAGCGGGGCTTTGAACCCGGCCCAATAGGGCAGCATCTCATCGCGGAAATAGTCGATGCCCTTGGAGGGGATGCCGATGGCGTTGATCATGCCCGATTGCATGTCACAGACCCGCGGCGTCGGATTGCCCGCACGGGTGCCGTGCATGATGGTCTTGAGGACATGCGCGCCCAGAACATCGAGATCGAAGACATCGGCGAGGTCTTCGGAAAACGTGCCGGAGGCGGGCATGATCGGGTTCTTGAGCGTCAGCGCGCCGATCCGGGCGCTGAGATCAGGAGTGTGCAGGTCTTTCATTAGATTGCCTCCGAAATCGGGAACACCGGGCCTTCGCGACAGACGCGGCGCTGAATGATGCGGTCGCCGACCCGGAAACTGCGCACGCAGGCCTGACACATGCCGAGACCGCAGGCCATTTGCTGTTCCATGGCGATCTCGCCGGGGATGCCGTATGTGTCGCCGAGGTCTTGCAACAGGCGCAACAGGCGCGAGGAGCCACAGGTGTAGAAGGCGTCCACTTCTCCACGGGTGATACGCGCCTCGATCAGCGGGCGGAGTGCCTCGGGCATGGAGCTGCCGTCCTCGTCATGCACCACGATCACCTCGGCGCCGTAGCTTTCGAACAGATCGACCGACATGGCCAAGTCCGGACGTCGCGCCGAACAGATCGCGGTCAGTTTGCGGCCCTTTTCCTGCGCCATGCGGGCCAGAGGCGCGAGGGTGGCAAGGCCCACACCACGCGCGACCAGCATCAGATTTTGCCAGTTTTCGGGCATGGAGAACCCATGGCCCAAGGGCCCGAGCACATTGAAGGCATCACCGGGACGCAGCGTGGCAAGGCCGCGCGTGCCCGCGCCCGCGATCTTGTAGAGGAATTCCAGACGGCCAGCGGCTTTGTCATAGCCGTAGATGCTCATCGGGCGGCGCAGGAAGGGGGATTCCCCCTCGGGTGCCGGGCACAAGAGTTGGAAAAACTGCCCCGGTTGGCACTCGAGAATGGCCTCGGGCGCATCCAGAGTGAGCAGGCGATATTCGCCATTCACAGGGGTATTAGAGCGCACGACACAGGTGGCTTCGGCACAGCGGGGCCGGAGCCCCTGCGGAACAGGGACGGACACGGTGGTCGGAATGTGGGTCATTTGTCTGCCTCGGGTTAGCCGTAGATCAGCTTGGGAATGAAGAGGGAGATTTGCGGAATATAGGTGATCAGCAAGAGCACGATCAGGTTCACCAGCACGAAGGGCCAGACGCCGCGGATGATGTCGGCCACGGGTTTGTTCAGCGTCGAGGAGGCGACGAAGATGTCGAGACCGAAGGGCGGCGTGATCATCCCGAGGCTCACGTTCAGCGTCACCAGCATGCCGAAATGCACCGGGTCGATGCCGAAACTCATGGCGACCGGGTAGAGCGGCGGCACCAGCACCAAAAGCGTCGAGTTCGGATCGATGAACATGCCCGCCACGAAGAACAGCACGTTGACGGCGATCAGGAAGGTGATCTTGCCCGCGCCAGAGGCCTCGAGAAATGCGATAATCTCATTCGGCACCTGCGCTAGTGTGACGAAGAAGGAAATCAGCCCGCCCATGGCCAGAAGCACGAAGATGATCGAGGTGTTGACGGCGCTGTCTTCGGTGATTTTGGCGAGGCCTTTGAGATCGAGCGCGCGGAACACGAACATCTCGACGAGGATCGCATAGACCACGCTGACGGCGGCGGCCTCTGTGGGGGTGATAAAGCCGGAATAGATGCCGCCCAGGATGATCACCGGCATGCCGAGCGCCCATTTCGCCTCCCAGATCGCTTTGAACCGCTCGGGCCAGGGCAGGCGCGCATCGTGCGTGACGCCGTCGCGCGCCGCTTGGATGCGGACATAGACGGAGAAGGCGAAGCCCAGCAGAACGCCGACGGCAAGACCGCCCGCGAAGAGTTTCGAGATCGAGGTTCCGGTGATCCAGCCATAGACAATGAGCGTGATCGAGGGCGGGATCAAAAGCGCGGTTTCGGCGGAGGAGACCAAAAGCCCGAGGCTGAATTTATCGGAATAGCCTGCGCGGCGCAGTTCCGGGTAAACCATGCGGCCCATGGCGGCGACCGTGGCGGGGGCGGAGCCGGAGACCGCGCCAAACGCCATGGAGCCGCCGACGACGACATGACCCATGCCGCCTTTGGTGTGGCCGACAAGCGCCTTCACGACGGAGATCAGTTGTCTCGCGATCTGGCCGGAGCCCATGAGATTGGCCGCAAAGATAAAGAACGGGATCGCCAGAAGCGTCGAATGATCGATGCCGCCGACGATCTTCTGCACCACCGCCGCGTCGGGCAGGCGGGCGTAGAAGGCTTCTTTGTAGGCGAGGGCCGGGATGCTCAGCACGAGGAGCATTTCAAAGCCAGCCACCAAAAGGAGAATGGCGAGGATGATGATGAGGGCGAAGATCATTCGGTGGCCTCCTGATAGCGGTCGATGAGACCCATAAGGCTGAGACCGTAGCGCAACCCCAAAAGCAGGAAGCCTGCAACGGGGGCGAGATAGATCACGCCCATGGGGACGCCGAGCGTGGGGGATTTCTGGCCGGATTTGAGCACGAATTGCACCAGATCGAGCGCCAGCCACGCCACATAAAGGCTCACGCAAAGCCCAACGACATCAATCAGTTTCAGGAGTGCTTTGAGAAGTGGGGCGGGCAGGCGATCGCGCATATTGGTGATGCCCACATGTTTGCCCCGCTCAAGCGCCAGCCCAAGGGCCAGAAACACCAGAAACAGGTTCATGATCCGCACCGCTTCTTCGATCCAGGCGAAACGACTGGCAAACGTGCCGCCGATTTCGCGGGTCACGACCGAGCCGGTGTAGAGAAACACCATGATCAGGAAAAGGGCGATGAGAACGGATCTTTCGACCGTTCGAAGCAGATTGAGAGCTTTCATGAGAGGGGCTTTCGATCACCGTGGAAAAACGTACTCCGCATCCATTTCAAAACGGATGCGGAGCGGAGAGACCCGGAAGGGGAACCGGGGCCGTCAGTTTCAGAGCTTGCCGTAGGCTTCGGTGTAGATGTCCAGCAGCGTCTGGCCCGCATCGCCGGTTTTGGCGACATAGGCGGCAGAGGCCGGACCGAACATCACGTCGCGGAACTCGGCGCGCTCGGCCTCGTCGGCGACGCGCACATTGGTGCCGGCTTCCTTGATGGTCTCAAGAGCAGCCTCGACGGCGGCGGCTTTGTGCGCGGTCAGCTCGGGGATCACCTCGGCGAACGCGTCTTTGATGATGGTCTGGTAGTTTTCCGGCAGGCTGTCCCAGAACATCGGGTTGAAGAGGATCACATCCTCCATCGCGCCGTGATCGGACACCACGAGGTTCTTTTGTACCTCGTAGAATTTCATCGCCTTGATGGTGTCGAGCGGGTTTTCCTCGCCGTCCACAACGCCGGTTTGCAGCGAGGTGTAAAGCTCACCGAACGGCAGCGCGATGGCGGAGGCGCCAAGTGCGTTGAATTGTTCAATCAGGATCGAGCTGTCCATGACGCGGAATTTCTGACCTGCGAAATCGGCAAGTGTGTCGAGCGGTTCGTTGGAGGTGAACTGTTTCTTGCCATTGGGCCAGAGGTCGATTGCAACCATGCCCTTGTCGGAGAAGCTGTCGAGCAGTGCCTGACCGAAGGGGCCGTCACGCAGGGCTGCGGCTTTGTCGGCGTCTTCGGGGATCAGGTAGGGGATGTCGAGGATCGACACCAGCGGATTGAAGCCGCCGAGGAAGGCGGCGGGGGCGACGGTCGCCTCAAGCGTACCAAGCTGCACGCCTTCGTTCATTTGGCGCTGGTTGCCGAGCTGCCCCTGCGGAAAGAGTTGGAATTCCACATCGCCGTCCGTGCGCTCGGAAACGAGTTCAGCCACCTTTTCGAGATAGATGTGGCGGCTTTGCTGCGTGCTTTCGAGATGGCCGATGCGGGCCACGTAGTCCTGCGCAAGCGCAGGGCTGGCCAGCGCCAGACCGGCCAGCAGCACGGCGGACAGAAGGGGTTTGGGTTGAGACATGGGGCGCTCCCGGTTGGTTTGGTTCTGGAAATCATAGACTCCCGAAAGCGGAGGGTAGGTCAATAAAAAAGTCTAAAAAATGAGACGAAATTTGATTTTGACCAGATGATTTAATTTAATGGTGAATTTTTGGGCGAATATTCAGGGCGTGAGGCCTTCTCTGGCGATCAGATTTTCAACATGCTCCGCCGCTTCCCGACCTTTGAGGGAGCTGTTCCAGAGCCGTTCCGCAATGCCTTCATGCAACTCAAGGGCTTCGGGGGCGGAGGTAATCAGGCCAACGCCGATGCGGATGTTCGGGTTGTGGCCAAGGCGGAAGGGGCTGATCGTCAGGATCGAGCGTCCGGCCTGGCGCATGATCTGGAAAGAGGTGGAGGGGATGGGTTCGCGAGCGACGCCGATCTGGATACCGATGTCGGGTGCGCGCAGCATTTCGACGATATGTTCCACCTCGGCCAGCGCCATGCGGCGACGGTGGTCGCGAATCTCGGGGGGCAATTCCGGGCTGCCCTCAAGACCCTCGCGCAGGAATTTCCGAATGTCCGCATCCGAGATGATCGAGGCCAGAAGCGGGCGTCTCTGGGCAAAGCGCGCCTTTCTCTTTGCCAGAATGTCGAGGATTTTCGCAATGTCTTGCTGCTCTGAGCCGGGCACCGATTCACTCAGTACATCCTTGAGGACGCTGTCGTAGCGGTCGGTCGTGACCAGATAGGAAATCGGGCTGAACAGGCCGATGATCTGCTCGCAATCCTCCTCGATCTGGCGCATGCGTTCGAAAAAGCTGACGGCATTGTCGACATATTCGATGCCGACGCCGAGAAGGCTGGGCAGCGAAACGTGCAACTCATGGGCGATGGCTGCGAGCATGTCGATTTTGGCGATTTCACCCTTTTCGGCCCGGTAAAGGGCGGCGCGGGAAATGTTCAGCCGGGTCGCAAGCTCCTCCGGGGAGAGGTTGCGGCCGAGGCGATGTGCCTTGAGCCGTGCGCCGATGTCTTGGAAATTGATCTGGGTCTCTTCCACTCTGGACTCGCTGGAAATCTGCTTTGATGTGCTTTGCCAGATCGGAAAGCTGACAAAGAGGTCGTCTCAAACTTGAGACAACCATGGTTTGCGCGATGTCGCAAGGGTGATTTCGAAAGCGTCTCTGGTGAAAATTTCACCGAAAGTCCCGGAAAATGACCGTCGTGCGGAGCTGTACGCGGTTCAGATCATACCGGACGTGCGTTTGATGTTTCGGCTGCGGTGAAGGCCATAAGGAAGGTTGCAACGGATGTTGCCTGCTGAGCCCTCTTCAACAATACCGAGCGGTCTCATTCGGTTCCTGCAAAGTCAGGATGAAAGACCATAAAAGTCCGGCCCCCAGCATAAACATAAAAAGAGCGCGGTTTCCCGCGCCCTTTTATTGATGATCTCGAGGTGGCGCCGTTCAGCCCGCCAGAAGTGCCGCGTTGCCGCCCGCCGCCGTGGTGTCGACGCAGAGGTGGCGCTCATGGGCGACATGGGCCTTGTCGGGCCGTGTCGTGATCAGGGGCAGGATCGCCCCATCGCGCGAGGCCAGCGCCTTGGCGAAGCCCCGCGCCGTCTCGGCATCGCCCCACCAGAGGGCGGCGGAGAAGCCATCGAGCGCGGCAAGGTCTTTCGCGGAGAGCGTGCCGCCAAAGGCGATGGAGATCCCGCCCAGAGCCTCGACGGCCGCGGCCTGCGCCTTGGCAGCATCCGCCCCCGGTCCGAGGCAGAGCACAGCCGGGCGGGTGTAGAAGGCGAGACGGTTCATCTCACCGGTCGGCCCGGGCATCAGGCGCTCTTCGAGCTTGGTCTCGACCGGTTTGGCCAGCGCTTCGCGCAACGCCTTGAGATCGGCCCCGCGCTCGAACTTGCCCGCCTCCGCAAGCCCCGGTTCGGGGGCGAAGAAACGGCCAAGATAGAGCGGGCCGCCGGCTTTCGGACCGGTGCCGGAGAGACCTTCACCGCCAAAGGGCTGCGAGCCGACGACCGCGCCGATCTGGTTGCGGTTGACGTAGATATTGCCGGCGTGGATCGCCTCGGAGATGTTTTGCACCCGCTCGTCGATCCGCGTGTGCAGACCGAAGGTCAGGCCAAAGCCACGGGCGTTGACCTCGGCGACGATCTTGTCGAGATCGCGGGCCTTGAAGGTCGCGATGTGCAGAACCGGGCCGAAAATTTCGCGCTCCAGATCGTTGATGCCGGAGACCTTGAGCATCGTCGGCGCCACAAACGTGCCCTCGGAAGGGGCGGCAATCTGGTGCATGATGCTGTTGGATTTCTGCGCCACATAGCCCGCGATCTCGTCGCGTGCTTCGCGGTCGATCACCGGACCGACATCGGTGGTCAGATCCCACGGGTTTCCGACGGTGAGCTGATCCATCGCGCCTTTGATCATCTCGATCACATGCGGCGCGCTGTCTTCCTGCAGATAGAGGCAGCGCAGCGCGGAACAGCGCTGACCGGCGGATTGGAAGGACGAGGCCACGACATCGCGCACGGCCTGCTCCGACAGAGCGGTCGAGTCGACGATCATCGCATTGAGCCCGCCGGTTTCGGCGATCAGCGGCGTGCCCGGTTCGAGATGCTCGGCCATGGTGCGGTTGATCCGCTGGGCCGTGTCGGTGGAGCCGGTGAAGACCACGCCTTTGACGCGCTTGTCCGAGGTCAGCGCCGCGCCGACGGTCGCGCCGCGCCCGGTCAGGAGTTGCAGCACCTCGCGCGGCACACCGGCCTCATGCATCAGGGCGATGGCTTTGGTGGCGATGATCGGCGTCTGTTCGGCAGGTTTCGCGAGAACGGCATTCCCGGCCATCAGCGCGGCAGAGATCTGGCCGGTGAAAATGGCGAGCGGGAAGTTCCACGGGCTGATCGCGGTCACAATGCCACGGGGCGCGCGCGGGTCGTTTTCGCCCTCCTGTGCGTAGTAACGCAGGAAATCGACCGCCTCGCGCACTTCGCCCACGGCGTCGAGCAGGGATTTCCCGGCTTCTTTGGCGAGAATGGCGAAGAGCACGCCGTAATTGGCCTCATAGAGATCGGCCACACGGCGCAGCACCGCGGCGCGTTCGGCGGCGGGGGCGGTCCAGGTGCGGGCATTGTCGAGCGCGACGTCGACGGTGGCTTTGTCGGCCTCGATCACTTCGCCGATGGTCTCGCCCGTGGCCGGATTGGTCACCGGTTGGGCCGTGCCGGTCGGGGCTGCGACGGTGAGCGGGTGCGCATTCGGCAGGGCCACATCACGGGCGGCGAAAATCTCCGCCAGAACGCCATCGTCGGTGAGGTCCCAGCCTTTGGAATTGACGCGGTCGCCGCTGAAGATCTGCGCCGGATGCACGAGGCCCGAGGGGGCTTTGGCGCTGGCCAAGGCTTCGAACGGGTCTTTCGCGATGTCTTCCGGGCGCACGCTTTCATCGACGATCTGGTGCACGAAGGAGGAGTTCGCGCCGTTTTCCAGCAGGCGACGGACGAGATAGGCCAGAAGATCGCGGTGCGCGCCGCAGGGGGCGTAGATGCGGCAATGGCCGCCGGTTTCCTTCAGCGTGATGTCATGCAGACGCTCGCCCATGCCGTGAAGGCGCTGGAACTCAAAGGGACGCCCCTCGGCAAGCTCCATGATGGTCGCAACCGTATGGGCGTTGTGCGTGGCGAATTGCGGGAAGATGTGATCGCCCATGCCGAAGAGTTTCCGGGCGAGGCAGGCATAGGACACATCGGTCGCGGTTTTGGAGGTATAGAGCGGGAAACCCGGCTGGCCGGTGACCTGCGCGAGTTTCATCTCCGTGTCCCAATAGGCGCCTTTGACGAGGCGGATGTTGATCTTGCGATCATAGCGTTTCGCCATGTCGTAGAGCGCATCAATCGCCGGGGCGGCGCGTTTGCCGTAAGCCTGCACCACGACGCCGAACCCTTCCCACCCGGCGAGATAATCGTCGGAGAGCACGGCTTCGATCACTTTGAAGGAGATCACCAGACGGTCCTGTTCTTCGGCATCGACATGGAACCCGATGCCCGCGTCTTTCGCCTGACGGGCGAGGCGGGTCAGAACCGGCACAAGCTCGGACATCACGCGTGCTTCCTGCGCCACTTCGTAACGCGGGTGCAGGGCGGAGAATTTCACCGAAATGCCGGGGTTGTCGACGATCGTATCATGGGCGGCATGTTTGCCGATGGCGGCGATGGCGTCGGCGTAATCCTTGGCGTAACGATCCGCATCGGCCTTGGTCCGGGCGGCTTCGCCGAGCATGTCGAAGGAATAGGTAAAGCCCTGTTTCTCGCGGGCCTCGCCGCGTTTCAACGCGCCTTCGATGGTCTCGCCCAAGACGAACTGACGGCCCATCTCCTTCATCGCGCGCCCGACGGCGGCGCGAATGACCGGCTCGCCCAGACGTTTGACCGCGCCGCGCAGCGTGCCCGCCACACCGGGTTGATTGTCGTCGAGCACCTTGCCGGTGAGCATCAAAGCCCAAGTGGAGGCGTTCACCAGCGAGGAGGCGGCGGTGCCGATGTGTTTGTTCCACTCCGACGGCGCGATCTTGTCTTCGATCAGCGCGTCGATGGTAAAGCTGTCCGGCACGCGCAGCATGGCTTCGGCAAGACACATGAGCGCCACGCCTTCGCGGGTCGAGAGCCCGTATTCGGCAAGGAAATGCTCCATGAGCGTCGGCTTGGCCTCGGTACGGATGCGTTTCACGAGGGTCACGGCGCGGGCGGAAATGGCGGCACGGGTTTCGGGCGAAATCGCGGCCTCGGTGATCAGCCGGTCGAGCAACTGATTCTCAGGAGCGTATTTCGCGGCAAAGCCAAGGGCAGGGAAGGAGGGAGTAGCCATATTGACCTCTGGAGCTGGAGTTTCGCCACATGTACCGGATAATTTCTAGACGAAGGCTCTATTTTTGGCGTAATACTAGACGATATGACCTAAAATCAGGGGAGATTTAGTATGAATTTCGAATTGGATGCGACCAACCAGAAAATTCTCGAAGCGCTGGTCGCCAATGCCAGAATCCCGATCACGGAACTGTCTAAAAAGGTAGGTCTGTCGAAGACGCCTGTGACCTATCGGATCAAACAGATGGAGGATGTCGGGCTGATCACCGGCTATCGGGCGATCCTCTCGCCGCTCAAGCTCGGGCTCACCAATGTGACCTATATCGAGGTGCGGGTTTCGGACACGCGCCAAAAGGCTTTGGAAGAGTTCAACGCGGCGGTGCGCAGTATTCCGGAGGTCGAAGAGTGCTATATGATCGCCGGGGGGTTCGACTACCAGATCAAGTTGCGCTCCCGCGATATGGCACATTATCGCGAGATCATGGCCGAGAAAATTTCCGCCCTGCCGTATATCAGTTCGACCACGAGCTACGTTGCCATGGAGGCCGTGGTGGAGCAGAGCTGGCTCAGTCTTTGATGGGCGCTTTGGGAGGTGCTGGGGTGCTTTCTGGCCCGGTACAGGTGGGGGATTAAGACAAGGGTTTCATGCAGGAATTCGACGCGGTGCAGCGCTGATTTGTACGGCTTTGCAGCATGTTAACCATAAAGGTGTATTTCAAATTATGGTTATATTGAGACACATCAACGCCGATTTTTGGGCTATGATGTAAAATATAGACGTTTAGCACAAACGGCTCTGATGTCTCTGCTGCGGGGGCTTTATAGGGATCAGGGTGACAGGAGGGGGAGATGGGCTCCAACGTGAAGCGGTTTGATCCGCAATTCAGTCTTGTATCCAGTGAACAGCATTTTGCACAAAGGGTTGTCCTTGTCGCGGGCGGTGCCGGTTTTATCGGGTCCAACCTGTGTCGACGGTTGTTGTCGCAGGGAAATAGGGTGATCTGCGTCGACAATCTGGAAACCGGACGCTTGTCGAATATTGGCGCGCTGATGTCGGAGCCGGACTTCCGATTTTTCCTGCATGACATCGTCGAGCCGTTCAGTATCAAGGGGCAGTTGGACCGGATTTACAATCTGGCTTGCCCGGCCTCGCCGCCGAAATACCAGAAAGACCCGATCCACACGTTCCAGACCTCGGTCATGGGGGCGCTCAATCTTCTTGAACTGGCATCGAAAAAAGGTGCGCGCGTGCTGCAATCCTCGACCTCCGAGGTCTATGGCGATCCGGATGTCTCGCCACAAAACGAGGAGTATCGCGGGCTGGTGAACACGATGGGGCCGCGGTCCTGCTATGACGAGGGCAAACGCGCCGCCGAAACCCTGTTCCACGATATGCATGTGACGCGCGGCGTCGATGTGCGCGTGGCGCGGATTTTCAACACCTACGGACCGCGGATGGACCCGGAGGACGGGCGGGTGATCTCCAACTTCATCGTGCAGGCGCTCAAGGGCGAGCCGATGACGATTTACGGCACGGGCGAACAGACGCGCTCCTTCTGCTATATCGACGACATGCTCGAAGGGCTGATGGCGCTGATGGAATGCGAAACCTGCGGCGCTGTGCCGGTCAATCTCGGCAATCCGGGCGAGTTCACAATGAACGAGTTGTCGCGTCTGGTGCAAAAGATGATCCCGGGGCACGGCGGCGCGGTTTATTGCGATCTGCCGAAAGACGACCCGCGACAACGGCGTCCCGACATCACGCGAGCGAGAACCCTGCTGAACTGGGCGCCGCAAGTGTCGTTGCGCGCAGGGCTCGTGCCGACGGTGACGTATTTCAGCAAAGAGCTGGAATTGTCTCAGGAACAGGCTGGCTCCGGGAATGTGATCAATCTGCTCGCGGGGGGAGGTGCGGCATGACACAGATTTCGTCCACACCCACGCGCGTGCTCGTCACCGGCGGCGCGGGGTATATCGGGTCGCATTGCTGCAAGGCGCTGAGCCGGGCAGGGGTGGTGCCTGTGGTCTATGACAACCTGTCGCGCGGGCATGCCGATGCAGTGCGTTGGGGGCCGCTTGTCAAAGGGGATATGCGTGACGAGGCGCATCTTGCGCAGGTGCTGAAAGACGAACGCATCGACGCGGTGATCCATTTTGCGGCTTTCGCCTATGTCGGCGAAAGTGTGCAGGAGCCGCAGATGTATTACGACAACAATGTCGGGGGCATGATCGGGCTTCTGGGGGCGATGCAGCAGGTCGGGGTGAAGACACTGGTGTTCTCCTCCTCCTGTGCCACTTACGGCGTGCCGGAGTGTGTCCCGATCGACGAGACCATGACGCAGGTGCCGATCAACCCCTATGGGCGCTCGAAGCTGATCTGCGAATGGATGATGGAAGATGCCGCCACGGCTTGGGGGCTGAACTTCGTTGCCCTGCGCTATTTCAACGCGGCAGGGTCGGACCCGGAGTTCGAGCTGTCCGAACGCCATGACCCGGAAACCCATCTTATTCCGCTGGCGCTGATGGCCGCCCAAGGCACCGGCGCGCCGCTTCAGGTTTTTGGTACGGATTACCCGACGCCGGATGGCACTTGTGTGCGCGATTACATTCATGTCAGCGATCTCGCGCGGGCCCATGTGCTCGCCCTCGATGCGCTGCGTGGAGGGGCGGGGCCGCTCAAGCTCAACCTCGGCACCGGCAAGGGGACGTCCGTGCAGGAGATCCTCGATGCGGTTGAACGGGTGACGGGGCATGCCGTGCCGCATATCGACAGTCCGAGACGTGCGGGCGATCCGCCGGAACTGGTGGCCAATCCGTCCCGGGCGCATGAGGCGCTTGGTTTTGAGGCTCGGTGGAGACAGATCGACGAGATTGTCGGTCATGCCGCACCTTGGTTTGCTGAGAAACCCGCGGAGGCGCCGAAGGTCGCATGAGTGATGGTCAAGCCTGTGATGTCCAAACCCTCTGCCCAATCTGCGGAGCGCCCCGTGCCCCGGCACCCGGCCCTCGCGCCTCGACCGATGCTCGCCCCACTGTTCTCGCGAGGGCGCAGGCGTTGGTACGGCTTTCTGGCGGTGCTCTGGTTCTTGGCCTCTCTGTGGTTCTGGATCTGGTGGCTCGAACCCGCGCATGTGGGGGGCGTCGTCCGCTTCGGGTTGATCACCCTCGGGTTGGTCTGGGTCTGGAGCATGCAGGCCTATTTCATGGTGATCTTCCTCGCCGCACATCGCTCCGCCGCGCCTGATCCCGTGCCGGGGACTTACCGGGTGGCGATGATCGTGACGAAGACGCCCTCGGAACCCTTCGAGGTGATCCGGCCCACGCTCGAAGCGATGTTGGGGCAGGATTACCCCCATGACACATGGCTCGCCGACGAACAGCCGACACGCGAGGTCACCGACTGGTGTGCTGCCCATGGGGTGCATATCTCGTCGCGCCACGGACTTGCGGTTTATCACCAAAAGGAATGGCCGCGCCGGACCCGCTGCAAAGAAGGCAATCTGGCCTATTTCTACGACACATGGGGCTATCGGCTTTACGACATCGTCTCCCAGCTCGACTCGGATCATGTGCCGGGACCCGGATACTTGCGCGAGATGGTACGACCCTTCGCCGATCCGGAGGTGGGCTATGTCTCGGCTCCCTCGATCTGTGGTGCCAATGCCAAGGGGCACTGGGCGGCGCGCACCAGGCTTTATGTCGAGGCGGCATTCCATGGCATCTTTCAGGCGGGTTACACGCGTCTTCTGACCCCGATGTGCATCGGATCGCATTACGCGGTCCGGACGAGAGCGTTGAAAGAGGCGGGGGGGCTTGGGCCGGAACTGGCGGAGGATCATTCCACCACCATGTTGATCTCGGCGGCCGGATGGCGTGGGGTTCATGCCATCGACGCGATCGCGCTGGGCGACGGGCCGACGACGCTGCCGGATCTGGTGACGCAGGAATTCCAGTGGTCGCGTTCGCTCGTGTCGCTCCTGCTGCGCTATACGCCCGATTACCTGCCGCACCTGCCGCTCCGGCTCAAGGCGCTCTTCCTGCTTTGCCAGCTCTGGTACGTGTTCTTCGCGTTGGCCATGGCCATGGCCTATGTCGCGCCGGTTCTGGCGGTGCTGTTCGATTTCACTTATGCCGATGTCACGTATCCGTCCTTTATCGCCCATAGTTTCCCGATGGCGCTGATCCCGCTTGTGATCGTGCGGGGGCTGAAACGCGACGGGTTGTTGCGACCGATGAATGCGAAGATTCTCGCCTGGGAGAAAATCCTCTTCGTCGCCCTGCAATGGCCATGGGTGCTTTGGGGCGTTGCCATGGCGGTGCGAGATCGGATCTCCGGGCATTTCGTGGATTTCCGCATCACGCCCAAGGGGGCAGCAGCGCAGGCCACCATGCCCATGCGGATCATCATGGTGTACGCGGTTCTGGCGCTGGGCGCGATCCTTCCGGTCATGCTGCGCGCGCATCTCGTGGTGGCGCCGGGGTTCTATCTTTTGACGCTGTTGAACGCGGTGATCTATGTGATCCTGCTCTCTGTGGCGATCCTTCACCACATTCGGGAAAACCGTATCAAATTGCGGAATTTTACCCCGAAACTGGCGCTGCAAAGTGCTGTTTTGATAGTGATCATGGCGTTTTTCGCCAATTCTGTTATGCTGAGGGGACAGATGGGTCTCCTTGCCCTGTCTTACGGACTCGAGCCTCTGCAAGTCATGAAAGTCGAGTACGTGGTCGCCGGTGCGGGTCAGGGCCAACCGGGGGATGTGCATCTGGAATTCGCACCGGAATGGTTTGGGGACATAGCGCCCTGAAAGGGAGGGAGCGATGATGAACATGTCGACAAAACGGATGATGAAGGCGCTGGGCGCCGGTCTTGGGATAGGGGTCCTGTCGGGGCTTCTGAGTATGGGCTTTGCGCAATCGCCGCCGGGGCAGGTGCCGTTCGGGGCCTATGACCCGGACGGGGATTTCTCCCGCGACGGGGCTGTGACCGTCGAGCATTTGTTCCTGCCATGGGAGGACGTGTACCTTCCGTCGCTGAACGATGCCGATGCTTACGCGCTGGAACGTCAGCGCGCGCTTTTGGTGACGCTGGAGCCTTGGACTTGGTCCCGGAGCGAACGCAACACCGCGCGCTATCTGCGTGAGGGGATTTTCAACGGCACTTACGACGGCAATATGCATGCGGTCTGTCAGGTTCTGGGCACGCTGAAAAGCCCGGTGACGCTGCGGTTCATGCATGAGATGGACGACGAGAGCGGTCAGTTCATCTGGGCGGGCTGGGATCCGGACGATTACATTGCCGCCTACCGTCGGATGACGGATCTCTGCAAGGAAGACGCGCCGAACATCAACCTGATGTGGTCGCCTTTGGGCGATGAGAAAATGGCGCAATACTATCCGGGCGATGAATATGCCGATCTGGTCGGGCTGTCGGTCTTTGGGCTTCAGGCTTGGGATCAGGCGAAATACGGTCATGACCGGACCTATGACGAGATTTTCGCACCGCGTTACGAACGCGCGCAGGCCTTTGGTAAGCCGGTCGTGGTGGCCGAGTTGGGCTATGTCGGGCAGGCGGGGTACGTCGAGAACTGGAAGAACACCGTGCGGGTCGAAAACGCCGATTATCCGGCTTTGGTCGGTGTCGTCTACTTCAACTACCCGGAAGTCTACCCGTGGCCGGAAGGCTTTGGTCAGCCGGACTGGCGGATCAAAAATCAGGTTCTTAAATGACCTGATCATGGGCGTTTTGCTCTAAATTGCGACATAAGCGAATGGGCGGCGAAAAACCGCCCATTTCTTTTGTTCTGTGCAATCTTTTGAAGCTATTTGATTTTATCCGGATCACATCCGTCATTCGCGTCTGACACAATGCTGCCATGCTTGTGACGAACTCATGACCTTCTTGACCTGTAACCTCGTTTTTACCAATCACGGGGTAACGAGAGAACGACGGACCTGTCTCTGCCCTTGTGCTGGACGAGGCCGCGCAAAGGAGGCAGAGCAATGTTCGTGTTTACGAAATCTATTCCCCATGTGTGTCGCAAAGGCGTTTTATCCAGAGCGGTTCTGACCGCCGCCTTCGCAGTGGCCGTGATGGCCGCGGGCAATCCGGTATTGGCCTCGCAGACCGAAACGGGCGCGCAAAAGACTACGGTCGGCGGCAGCGGCAACACCCGGTTTGACTGGCTCGCGGCTGGCAAGGAGGTCGCGGATGCCGACATGACCACGACATCCCCGATGCCACAAGGCTCCGGCTCCTGGATCTGTTCACCCGCGGGCTTCGGCAATCATTCCCGCTGTTATCGTCGCTGAGCACGACAGTTCGGCACGGCGCAGGTGGCGCTTGCGTTCCGTTGTCTTTGTCGTGCGCATAGTCTACGCGAACTCCGGGCGAAAACCGGAGACCTTCCTGTCGAATAGGCGGGCAATCTCAAGGGCGCAAAACAGAGTGTCTGTGGAGACAGGTGCTCTTTAATTCTATATCACTCTCTCTTTTAAACGGTATCGGGTCGGTTCCGTATGGCCTGTTTTTCTGGCTTGGTTCAGAGGTCTTCTTAACAGTGCGCTGCACGATCGGGACGTTTCTTCAGTCAGATCTGGATGCTGAGACTGTGAAGGTTCGAGGTGAAGTGATTGCTTGAGGAGAAAGGTTCAGAACCAGGCGATTTCCCCGGAGTCGTCTTCCGAAAGGGCGAAAGGCGCGTCGATATTGTCGAATAATTTGTGAGCGAGATGGCGCAGCCGGATGACCTCGCTCAAAGGGTTGATTTCCACCAGCTCCTGTTCGGCCTGACCGGACAGATGCCCCATCACCCGTTGCAGATCGTCAAGCGTCTGATGCAGGCGGTCGATCGCCTGAAGGCTGCGTTGCACCGCCGGGGAGAGGCTTTTGGCTTCCGCAAGTGTCGGCCCCAGCGCAATCTGGACCTCCGCGGCCAGGATGACGAGCGTGACCATTTCATCCTGAATACGCTTGTTCAACGTTTTCAGGGGAATGGACGCAGATTCATTCGAACTGTCTTGCGGCACGGAATGTGCTGGGATCGGCGACATCAGAGTTTTCCCACGATGGCTTCGATTGCAGATCGCAGACCGTTCGGATCAAAGGGCTTCTTGAGAAAATTGTTCATGCCGAGACGTTTGCCCATGTCGATGATTTCACGATCGGCACGCCCGGTGATCAGCAGGAAGCCGATGCCGCGCGTGGAGCCGTTCGAGCGCAAGGCATGCAAAAGTTGCAGACCATCCATACCGGGCATGTTGTAATCGGAGATCACGAGATGCACCGGGGTGGTCGCGAGTTTTTGCAGGGCGGAGGGGCCATCCGCCGCGCTGGCGACGTTGCGAATGCCGAAAGAATCCAGAGCGTTGGTGATAAGCCCGCGGCTTGTGGACATATCATCGACGACCATGACGCGAAGTTGATCCCGCAGTGCCATCAGACCGTTCCTTTTGGGGCCTGCGCCTCAAGCGAAGGGAGGAGCAGAGCATTTTGCTTCGTTTTGTAGGTGGTGACGCCCGCATTTTCAAAAAGCGGTGCTGCACTCTCGCTCAGGCGCTCCGAGTGACCGAGCATTAACCAACCTCCGGGTTCGAGAATGTCGGCAAAGCGCCGGAATAGCCGGGCCTGCGTCTGTTCGTCGAAATAGATCACGACGTTGCGGCAGAAAATCAGATCGAATTTGCCCTTCATGGGCCATTCGGCATGCAGATTGAGCTGACGGAACGCGACCATGTTCCTGACGTCCGATTTGAGCGTCAGTGCGGTTTCGCCCTCCTGTTCGGAGGATGTGCAGAAAGCCTTGATCATCTCATCGCTCAACCCCGTGGTCAGAGACCCGATATACTGCGCGCTTTTCGCCCGCACGAGGACCTCGGGGTCGATATCTGTCGCCAGAATCTTGAGATCCTTCTTGGCGAGGTCCGGGGCTTCCTTGAGGATCGTCATCGCAATGGAATATGGTTCCTGCCCGTTTGAGCAGCCCGCCGACCAGATCCGCGCTTTGCCCCCGGTCGCAAGCTTCTTGCGGAGATGCGGAATGATGGTGGTACTCAGATAGTCAAAGTGATGGTTTTCCCGAAAGAAATGCGACACGTTCGTGGTGAGTGCGGAGATGAAATTCTCCATCTCCTGCTTGTCCTTGGAGGTCTCGAGGAAATCCAGGTAGGCGTCGAAGCTCGGAATGTTCAGGGCGCGCAGACGGCGGCTCAGGCGAGATTTCACCATCGAGACCTTGGATTGCGCAAGCACGATGCCTGCCTCTCTGGCCGCAATGGCGACGATCCGCGCAAAGGCACGATCCGAGATGGAGCTTGCCATTTTGGGACGGCCGCTTATGGGGGACAATTCGCTCAAGCGACCTCCTCGCCCTGCGGAGGCATGACGGCTTCCAGATCGAGAATACGGATCATCCGTCCGTCCACGATGGTCAGGGCAGATACGAAGGTGCGGGCGTCATCTGCGGCGAGATCAGGCGGCGGCTGCATCTCCTCGGAGGGAATGGCGAGAATATCGGACACGGCATCGACCATAAGACCAACGGTGCGTTCTCCGAGATCGACCACGATGATGACGTTGCGTTCGGAATCCTCACCGGTCTGCAATCCGAGGCGCGCCGACAGATCGATGATCGGCAATACGGTGCCGCGCAGGTTGATGACCCCTTTGACGAAGAAGGGGGCATGCGGCAGGGACGTCGCCTTGGCGGAGCCGCGAATTTCGCGCACGGACATGATGTCCACCGAGTAGTCCTGACCGCCAACGCGGAATGACAAGAGTTCGATAGACGATGAGGAAGTCAGTTTGTCGTTGTCGGTCATTGTCTTATCCTACATGAGCATGTTGGGGGGTGCGGGGACGGGTGCGACCGGAGGCCTGGCTGACCAGATCGGTCGGATCGAGAATGAGTGCGATCTGCCCGTCGCCGAGGATGGTGGCGGCGGCGATGCCGGGGACACGGCCGTAACTGCCCTCGAGCCCCTTGATGACGACCTGACGTTGATCTTCGATCGCATCCACGGCCAGAGCCGCGCGGTTGCCGTCCTCCTGTCCGATCAAGAGAACGATGCCACCGACATAGCTCTCCTGCGGCGTGCGATAGCCAAGCTCCGCGCCGAGATCGAGCAGGGGGACAAAGCCGCCGCGGATCTGAACGACGTGGGTTTCCGGGCCAAGCGCCTTGACGTCGTCATCGGTGAGCGTGAGTGTTTCGAGAATGGCGTTGAGCGGGACGACGAGGGTCTCGTCGGCCACCCGCACCACCATGCCATCGAGCACAGCGAGAGTGAGGGGCAGGGAAATCGAGAAGGTTGTGCCTTTACCTTCTTGAGATGTGATCGTGATCCGGCCGCCGAGCGCCTGAATGGAGCTTTTGACCACATCCATACCGACTCCACGACCGGAGAGATTCGAAATCTCTTGCGCCGTGGAGAAACCGGGCAGGAACAAAAGGTTGTCGATATCGCCATCGGTCAATTGCGCATCGGCGGGGATGAGGCCCTTTTCGATGGCTTTCGCCTTCACGCGCTCGCGGTTGATACCAGCGCCATCATCGCTGACTTCGATCACGATGCGACCGGAGCGGTGTTGCGCCGTGAGCATCACGTGACCCTCGCGGGATTTGCCTGCGGCAAGACGTTTTTCGGGGTTCTCGAGCCCGTGATCGACCGCGTTGCGGATCATATGGGTGAGCGGGTCGGCGAGGCGTTCGATCACGGTCTTGTCGACCTCGGTGTTTTCGCCATCTGTATGCAGGCGCACTTCCTTGCCAACGGAGGCGGAGGATTCGCGGACGATCCGGCCCATGCGCTGGAACAGGGATTTGATCGGCTGGGCGCGGATCATCATCACAGATTCCTGAATGTCGCGCGTGAGTTGCAGGAATTCTTCAAGACCCGTTGAGACCGGTGAGTTCGGCGGAAGGCCAGCCTCAGTCACCGATTGGCTGAGCATGGCCTGATTGATGACGAGTTCGCCGACGAGGTTTACCAGCCGGTCGATGCGTTCGAGATCCACCCGCACCGTAGCGCGCGGTTGTGTCGGGGTGCCGGTGGTTTTTGCCGGGGCCGCACCCTCGGCGGGCGTGTTCTCGACATGTTTGGCGGGTTCTTCGTCATCGAGCGTTTCGGGGGCAACCATCGCTGTCACGGGTTTCGCCGGGGGCAGAGGCGCAGGAGGGGTTGCTGCGACAGGAGAAGACGGTTCCAGAGGCGGCAAGGGGGGCAGAACTTGGGCCACTGCGGCCGGAGCGGCTGTCGCCGGTGCGGTGCTGGCCGAAAGCGGCGTGATGTCGAGCTGGCACAGCCCGTCGACGAATTCGAACACCTCGCGCACGGCCTGTTCGCTTTCTTCGGTATGAACGGTCAGGGTCCAGGACAGGTGTCCGATGTCGGCATCGATCTGGTCGAGAGCGGGCAGGGAGGTTGCGTGACAGGTCACGGCCAGATCGCCAAGGTCGCGCAGGGCGCGGAAGAGATACAGCGGTTCATTGCCCGAGACATAGAGTGCGGGCTCGGGTTTGAAGAAGACGATGAAACCTTTGCTGCCAGCGATCGATTCACTGGTAGGAAGTGGTTCGGTCAACGGAAGAGTGTCCTCGTCCGGTCCGGCCATGGGCAGGGGGGAGAGATTGGGAAAATCTGGCAGATTGGGAAGTCCAGGCAGGCCTGCATCGCCCCCGAAATCCAGAGACAAATCCAGTGACAGGGTGGCCGGGGTGAAATCGAGATCCTCTTCGGATTCGTCTTCGACGCCGACGAGTTTTTCGAGTTTTTCCAGCACCGGATCGGTCACGTCGGAGGCGACGACGTCATCGTCCCGGGCGGCACGCACGAGATCTCCCAGCACATCGGCGCAGGTGAAAAAGAGCCGGATCGCCTCACCATCCGGATGAAAACGCCCGGCGCGCACCTCATCCATCGCGGTCTCGAACCGATGGGCGAAATGGACGAGATCGTCGAGTCCGAAAGCCCCGGCGCCGCCTTTGATCGAATGCACGGCACGGAACACGATGTTGATCGTTTCCGGGTCGGTGTCGCCGTCATCCATCAGTTGCAGGCCATCCTGGAGGCTTTCCAGAAGTTCTTCGCATTCGATGAAGAAGGAGGCGCGGATTTCTGCCATCGGGTCGGACATGGGAACCTCTTAACCAGCCACCATTTGGAGAGCTTTGACGAGTTTGGCGGGGTCGAACGGCTTGACGATCCAGCCGGTGGCACCGGCGGCGCGGGCCTTGGCCTTGAGTTCGTCGGCGCTCTCTGTCGTGAGCACAAGGATCGGGATGCGGCTCCATTTGTCTTCGGAGCGCACGGCGTCGATGAAACCGAACCCGTCCATACGTGGCATGTTGATGTCGGTGATGATCACGTCGGGCTCGATGTCTTCGAGCACTTCGAGCCCGTGAATGCCGTCTTCGGCGAGATGGGCGGTAAAGCCCGCCGATGACAGGGCGAGATTGAGCATGTCGCGCATGGTGCGGCTGTCGTCGACAGCGAGAACTTCCAGACTCATGTCCAGGCCTCCGGTTGGGTCAGGGTTTCGGGGGTAAAGCCAAAGAGGCCAAGCATATCGATGCAGTTGTCGGAGGCATGGGCCAATCTCGTGGTCTTGCCTTGCGCCGCGCGCGTCTTGATGGCGGAGAGGATCACCTGAAGCGGCAGGGTGCCGAGATGACGGACATTACCGGCATCGATCACCAGTGTATCGTCGGTGATGGCGGTGAGCTCCGCCAACAGGGGAGCCACGGATTGATAATCGAGCCGGTCGTGGAGTTGCACATGTGTGGTCATGTGCGCACGCCTTTTTTACGGCAGGGGTGAGACATCTCGAATTTCCCTTACAACTGCGGTCACGAGACCTTGTGTAAGGGCAAGGGAGTTAAAACGAGGTTACGTGCCTCGATTTTTATGGACGCCGCGAAAATCTACGACAAATCGTGCGGATATTTTTGAAATACACTTTATAATAAAGGGTTATGGGTAGATGTTGTGCATGTGCGAGGCACATCCCGTAAGCGCCGCATAGTCGTCTTCGATCACGGAGACGGAAAAATTCTTCATGAAACCGGCAAAGCGTCCCTTGTCGCGAAACGCCTCGTCAAAGCCGAAACGATCGAGGTAAGGCGCGATGTGACGGGCTACGCCGCCGACAAGGTAAATGCCGCCGAAGGGCAGTTGGATGAGTGCAAGGTTTCCGGCCACGGTGCCGAGCATATGGACGAAGAGCCGGGCGGCCTCGGTGGCGATGGCATCCTCGCCGCTCTCGACACCGGCCATGATGTCGGCGGCGGATTTCTCGCGCGGGGTTCCGGCCTCGGTGCCGAGGAACAGGTAGGTGCGTTCGAGGCCACGGCCCGAAAGCACGTCTTCGATGGCGGGAAACCCGTGCGCGGTCTCGACGAATGCGCAGAGCTTGAGCTCATGCGCGGTGCGGATCGGCAGATTGGCGTGACCGCTCTCGGAGGGGGCGACGAACCGGCCGGTTTCGGTTTCGAACACCGGAGAGGCGTTGAAGCCGGTGCCGATGCCGATCACCAGACGCACGGCTTGCGAGGGGGCGGCAGGGGCCTCGATCACCGGGCGGATGTTCTCTGGTGCGATCAGGCCCAAAGCGTGGCCCTGCGCCTGCAAATCGTTGAGAATGGAAACATGTTCGGCTTGCGTGGCCCGTTTGAGCGTGTCGCGGTCGATGGTCCAGTCGAGATTGGTCATCGTGCCGACCCCGTCGCGCACCGGGCCGGCGAGCGCCACGCAGGCGCCCTTGCAATCCACGCCGCCCTCATCCTCGACATATTGCCGCAAGACGCTTTCGAGCCCCGGAAACTTGCGGTTCGAATAGCGCCGGATCGTCTCTGGCAACAGGCTTACGCCGTCGGCCAGCGCCACACGGGTATTGGTCCCGCCAATGTCGGCCACGAGGGTGAGAGTGTCGGCGGGATGTTGCGGCATGGCTCAGGTCCGTTCCAGAAGGTCTTTCAACATGTGATACGAGGCTTTGGGGGTGCGTTTCAACGTGTCAAAATCCACATGCACGATCCCGAAGCGCCGCTCATAGCCGAAGGCCCATTCGTAATTGTCCAGAAGCGACCAGTAGAAGAAGCCCTTGAGGTTGACACCGGTCGCAATGGCACGCTGCATCGCCGCCATATGGTCACGGATAAAACCACAGCGCTCCGGGTCGTCCACGACGCCATTGCGCAGGTGATCGTCCCAGGCCATGCCGTTTTCCGTCACCATCATCGGCAGATCGCCGACATAGCTCTCCTTGAGCCGCAACAGCAGCGCCTCGAGCCCCTCCGGGCAGATCTCCCAGCCCATCTGGGTGGTGGCGAGATGACCCTGCGCCGGGGTGGTCGAAGGCCATGGGCTCTCCGGATCATGGGCCACAAGATTGCGGGTGTAATAATTGACGCCGAGCCAGTCGATCGGGCGCGAGATCGCTTTGAGATCTTCCTGCCAGCCATGCGGCAGATGTGGCTCAAGCCCTTCGAGTGCCTCTTTCGGATAGCGCCCCTTGGCGATGGCCTCGATGAACCAACGATTGTGGGTGGCGTCTTGTGTGACGGCGGCCCGAATGTCTTTCGGGTCATCCGTAGCGGGCTGGGTGTGCTCGAAATTGAGCACGATGCCGAGGTTGTTGCGGCCATGGGCACGCAGGCGGGCGACGGCTTCGGCATGGGCCTTGAGCACGTAATGCATGGAGCGTGCAGCGGCGCGGATGTTGCGCAGGCCCGGCGCATGATGGCCCAGCAGATGCGACAGGTAAGAGACGCACCACGGTTCGTTGATCGTGGCGTAGGTGGCGACCCGGTCGCCGATCCGGTCGTCGATCACTTCGACGAAATCGCCGAACCAGCGCGCGATGGACGGGTTGGTCCAGCCGCCGAGATCAGAAAGTGCTGCGGGCAGTTCCCAGTGATAGAGCGTGACATGCGGCTCCAGTCCGCGTTCGAGGATCGCGTCGGTCAGGCGGTCGTAATAATCGAGCCCCTCGCGATTGACCGCGCCGCGACCTTCGGGAATCACCCGCGCCCAGCTCGTGGAAAACCGGTAGGCGTCGAAATTCCCGGCCTTCAGAATGTCCATGTCCTCGTCGTAGCGATGATACTGGTCGCAGGCCCGCGCGCCGTCCTCGGCCCGAAGCACGTTGCCGGGCGTGGCGGCAAAGCTGTCCCAGTGGCAGGGCCCCGCACCGCCGAATTTATGGCCTTCGACTTGATAGGCGGCGGTGGCGGCACCGAACAGGAAACCGTCGGGGAAATCTTTGCGGGTGAGCGAGGGGGACGGGGTCATCGGATGCTCCATCTGTGAAGGGCTAACTGCGCTTATAGTGGGAAGGCGCAGGGGCAAACAAGATCAAAGCGCTTTGAATTTTGCGCTAACCGCATCGGGGCCGGTCGTGCAATGATCTGGCGCAAGGGGCTGTTTTGGTTATTTGGGGGCGGGGCCGGTTGTATGGCCGATGAGCAGATCCGCATCGAGCAATTCGTGGCGCGGCGGGCGCTCGGGGTGGGCGATCTGGTCGAGCAGCATCTCCGCACAGATCCGCCCGGCAAGCTTTACCGAGGAGCGGGTGGCGGTGTAGATCGGTTCTGAACTGCCGTTGCGCATATAGGACAGCTCGTCGTCATGCACGATCAGCGACACATCCTTGCCGATCCGCAAGTCCAGCGTGTCGAGCGCGCGGCGCACGCCGTAACCGATGATAATTGACGAGGCCAGTAGCGCAGTCGGCGGTTCGGGCAGGCTCAGAACCTTCATCGTTGCGACATAGCCGAATTCCTCGGTCATCTCGGCGCTGTGGCACAGGGCCGGATCTTCCGCGATCCCGGCGGCTTCGAGGGCAGCGCGATAGCCTTCGCGGCGCTTGGCTGCGAAGTCCATCGCCTCCAGCCCGTTCAGCAAGCCGATCCGCCGGTGCCCGAGGTCGATGAGGAAGTGTGTCGCCCGCTCGAAGGCGCGCAGGTTGTTCATGTCAACCCAGGCATAGTCGTTTTCATCGGCGCTTCCGGAGCGGCCATGTACGACGAAAGGCATGCCGATATCGCGTAACAACTTGATTCTGGGGTCATCTGCCTTGGGGCCATGGACGATCACCCCATCGACCGAGCCTTTGGCCGCGATCTTGCGATAGGCGTCGGCCTCGCCGCTGTCGGGCACCACGGTCAACAGCATGTCGATGTTTTCGCGCGAGTAAATCTCGGAGGCACCCGCGATGAAATCGGCGAAAACCGGGTTGACCATCTCATGGCCTTTGGAGAGCGGGATGATATGGCCGACGGCGTGATTGCGTCCGGTGGCGAGCCCTCGGGCGCGCGGGTTCGGAGCGTAATTGTGTTTGCGGGCGGCTTTCATGACCTTTTGCCGCGTGACTTCGGAGACCTCCGGGTATCCGTTGAGGGCGCGGGAGACTGTCGTCTGGGACAGGCCGAGCAGGGTGGAAAGCTCTTTGAGGTTCATGTGATCCCCGTTGATGGTATTGCGTCGCGTGAGCCACAGGGCGCTGTGGTGTGGTCCGTGATATCCCACCACGCTAGACCGAGGTCGGGGCGAAGGTAAAGATGGGAGTTTCTGCCGAGCCGTCATGCTCGGTGATGTCATCGCAAGCTGACGTTGCGGAAGTGTTACAAGTTATATTCTGTGCCGTGAAGTCCTCTTGATCCGTGTCATTGACTTTGGGGTGTGCTTCCGACAGGTTGGGGCGGTCAAAGCGCTTTGACGGCCATGGAAGTGATTGATTTTCGGGCTGATAGCGCTAAGATTCTTTTGCCCGGGTCCGGGTATGAAAACTGGGAGGTTTTACATGAAAAAGACACTTATGACCGGTGCTGCGACGCTCGCCCTTATGGCTGGAGGCGCGCAGGCACAGGATCTGACCATTGCCGGTCCGTGGATCGGCGCCGATCAGGAAATGGTCGAGAAGGTCCTTGAGCTTTTTGAAGAACAGAGCGGTCTCGATGTCGCCTATGTCGGCTCCGACAGTTTTGAACAGCAGATCGTGATCGACGCCGAAGCGGGCTCCGCGCCCAACATCGCCGTCTTTCCGCAGCCGGGTCTCGCGGCAGATATGGCGAAGCGTGGCTTTCTGACGCCGCTTGGCGATGATGTGGAAAACTGGGTGCGCGACAATTACGCCGCCGGTGAATCCTGGGTCGATCTCGGCACGTCTGTGGGGCCCGACGGAAACCCGGCGCTTTACGGCTTTTTCTATAAGGTCGATCTGAAATCTCTGGTCTGGTACGTGCCGGAAAACTTCGAGGATGCGGGCTATGACGTGCCGACCTCGATGGAAGAACTGAAAGCGCTCACCGAACAGATCGTTGCCGATGGCGAGACGCCCTGGTGTATCGGTCTGGGCTCCGGCGCGGCGACCGGCTGGCCTGCCACCGATTGGGTCGAGGACATGATGCTGCGCACGCAGCCGCCCGAAGTCTATGACGGTTGGGTTTCCAACGAGGTGAAATTCGACGATCCGCGTGTGGTCGCCGCGATCGAGGAATTCGGCTGGTTCGCTCGCAATGACGCTTTCGTCTCCGGCGGGGCCTCCGCCGTAGCCTCCACTGACTTCCGCGACAGCCCGAAAGGTCTCTTCACCTCGCCGCCGCAGTGCTACATGCACCGCATGGCCTCCTTCATTCCGGCCTATTTCCCGGAAGGCACCGTCGAGGGTGAGGACGTCGATTTCTTCTACTTCCCGTCCTATGCTGAAAAAGATCTCGGCAACCCGGTTTTGGGCGCAGGGACGCTTTGGGCGATCACCAATGACAGCCCGGCGGCGCATCAGTTCATCGAATTCCTCGAAACGCCTGAGGCGCATGAAGTCTGGATGTCGCAAAAAGGCTTCCTGACCCCGCATAAAGGCGTCGATGCGTCGAAATTCGGCGATCCGGCGACGGCTGCGATGAACGAGATCCTGCTCGGCGCGACCACCTTCCGCTTCGACGGCTCCGACCTGATGCCGGGCGGCGTGGGTGCGGGCTCCTTCTGGACCGGCATGGTCGATTACGCCGGCGGCAAATCCGCCGAGGATGTCGCCAAGTCGATCCAGGCCTCCTGGGATGCGCTGAAATAATCTGCGTCTAAGCCCAAAAGGCTCTCCGGCCCTTCGGGGCCGGGGACTTTCACGTCCGCCCCGCTCAAGATGGCCCCCGGTTCGGGGAGAAACGATCAGGCGGGGAGGGCAGGTCCGGTCAGGAGACCGCGGCGCGACAGATCGAAGGGGAGAGAGACAATGCATCCGGCTTTTCAGGGTCTTCTGACCATCGCCATCGGCGTCGGCGCCTGTATCGGCTATTTCTATTTTTCCAATATCATTCTCGACAAGGTGATCTTCCCGGCTCGTGGCACGCATGCCGGGCGCAACATCAACCGGGCGAATCTTGTCCGGCCCTGGCTCTTCCTGCTGCCGGGGCTGTTGGCGCTTGGGCTGTACCTTGCCTATCCGGTGATCGAGACACTCAGATTGTCTCTCACCGATCGCGATCTCGGCGGGGCTTATGTCGGGCTCGAGAATTACCGCAAGATGTCGAACGACCCGAAATTCTGGGAGGCGATGCGCAACAACGCCTTCTGGCTTCTGGTCGTTCCGGCGATGTCCACCGGTTTCGGGCTTTTGGTGGCGCAGCTCACCGACCGCATCCGCTGGGGTTCCATCGCCAAATCTCTGATCTTCATGCCGATGGCGATTTCCTTTGTCGGCGCGGCGGTGATCTGGAAACTCGTGTATGATGCCCGGCCTCTGGGCACGGAACAGATCGGCATTCTGAACGCGATCTACCTTGGCCTCGGGGGGGCGGAGCCGATCAACTGGCTGACCCTGCCGTTCTGGAACAACTTCTTTCTCATGGTGGTGCTGATCTGGATTCAGACCGGGTTCGCCATGGTGATCCTCTCGGCGGCGCTCAGAGGCGTGCCGGAGGAAACCATCGAGGCGGCTATTGTCGACGGGGCCAACCCGTTCCAGATCTTTTTCCGCATCAAAGTGCCGCAGATCATGGGAACCATCGTCGTGGTCTGGACCACGATCACGATCACCGTGTTGAAAGTCTTCGATATCGTCTTCGCTATGACCAACGGCCAATGGGAGACACAGGTTCTCGCGAATTACATGTACGACCAACTGTTCCGCGCTCGCGACTGGGGCGTCGGTTCGGCGGCGGCCATGGTGATCATGTTGCTGGTGACGCCGATCTTGGTTTGGAACGTTTACAACGCACGCAAAGAGATGCGGTAAGGGAGCGGGATCATGGACAATATCGCTGGCAAGAAACCCGCATTGATCTGGGCCACGCATCTTTCGGTCGCGCTTTTGGTCTTTCTTTGGCTCTTCCCGACGGTCGGGCTGTTCGTTTCGTCTTTCCGCACCGCCGATCAGATATCCAGTTCCGGCTGGTGGAAGGCGCTGTTCCCGCAGGTGCAGAACACGATGATCCGCACCGCGCCGCCCGAGACGCAGCAGCAGATCGATGGAAAATATGTGATCGAGGGCAATCTTTTCGCTGAAGAAGGTGCCAAGGCGGGCGAGATCTCCGTCTGGGGAACGACTTCACGGTCCATCGACGCCTATAAGGCCGGAGACACCGCCGATTTGGGTGAAGACGGTTTGTTGACGGTCGAGGAGAACGGCGATTACCGGCTGGTGGGGGACACGGAATATACCGGCTCGCGCGGCGAACGCGTGTTCCTGACCGCGAAAACGCCGCCGAGCTTTACTCTGGAAAACTACCGCACGGTGCTGTTCTCGGGCAAAGCCACAGACAAGATGGGCAAGGCCTTCATCAACACCTTCACCGTGACGATCCCGGCGACCGTCATCCCGATCCTGATTGCGGCTTTTGCAGCCTATGCTTTGGCGTGGATGGATTTCCGGGGCCGCGCGTTTCTGATTGCGGTGATCGTCGGGCTTCTCGTGGTGCCGCTGCAACTGGCGCTCATTCCGCTTTTGTCCTTCCATGGCGCGGTGGTCGAATGGTTCGTCGATCTCGTCGGCACACCGATGGCCGACAACGCCCGGCGCTTTGCCGAGGTGGGGAGCATCGGGCGGCTTTTGGGCTTTGAGCCGGGCGATACGAGCAATTCCAAAGGCTATCTTGGGGTTTGGGCGGCGCACACAGGCTTCGGTCTGCCGCTCGCGATCTATCTGCTGCGCAACTATATGGTCGGCCTGCCGAAAGACATCATCGAGAACGCCCGCGTCGACGGGGCGACGGATTTCCAGATTTTCACGAAAATCATCCTGCCGCTCTCCTTCCCGGCGCTCGCCTCTTTTGCGATCTTTCAGTTTCTCTGGACCTGGAACGATCTTCTCGTGGCGCTCGTCTTCCTGATCGACAGCTCCGGCGACACAACCGTGATGACGCGCCAGATCGTCGAGCTTCTGGGTACGCGCGGCGGCAATTGGGAAATCCTCGCGACCGCGGCTTTTGTGTCGATCGCCGTACCGCTGACCGTCTTCTTCTTCATGCAGAAATATCTCGTGCGCGGCCTTCTGGCCGGGTCCGTGAAATAACCAAAGAGCACAATCATGAACGCAGCTTCTTCTTCCTCCGCAGGCTTCACCCGTGACAAAGACTGGTGGCGCGGCGCTGTCATCTATCAGATCTACCCGCGCTCGTTTCAGGACAGCAACGGCGACGGGATCGGCGATCTTCTGGGCATCGTGAACCGCCTGCCGTACATCGCCTCTCTGGGCGTGGACGCGATCTGGATTTCGCCCTTCTTCACCTCGCCGATGAAGGATTTCGGCTATGACGTGTCGGATTATTGCGACGTCGATCCGATGTTTGGCACTTTGGCCGATTTCGACGCGGTGATCGACACGGCGCACAGCCTCGGCGTCAAGGTGATGATCGACCTCGTGCTGTCGCACACCTCGGATCAACACCCGTGGTTTGCGGAGAGCCGCGCCTCCAAGGACAACGCCAAATCCAATTGGTATGTCTGGGCCGATGCCAAACCGGACGGGACGCCGCCGAACAACTGGCTGTCGATCTTCGGTGGCTCGGGCTGGGAATGGGATGCGGGGCGGATGCAGTATTACCTGCACAACTTCCTCGTCGAACAACCCGATCTCAACTTCCACGAACCCGAAGTGCAAGACGCCCTTCTCGATGTGGCGCGCTTCTGGCTGCAACGTGGCGTCGATGGATTCCGGCTGGATACGATCAACTTCTACACCCATGACGCCGAGCTGCGCGACAACCCACCTCTGGCACCGGAGCTGCGCACCTCGAAAACCGCCCCGGCGGTGAACCCCTACAACTGGCAGGAGCATGTCTATGACAAATCCCGCCCGGAGAACCTCAATTTCCTGCGCAAACTGCGCGCGGTGATGGAGCCTTACAATGCCGCCGCCGTCGGCGAAGTGGGCGACGAACAGCGCGGGCTCGAAATCCTTGGCGAATACACCCGCGGCGACGATCTCATGCATATGTGTTATGCCTTCGAGCTTTTGTCCGGCGACACGCCGACGCCCGACTATGTCAAGGAAGTGATGGACAAGGTCGCCGAGGTGGCGGGCGATGGCTGGGCCTGCTGGGCCTATTCCAACCACGATGTGGTGCGGCATATGTCGCGCTGGCATCTCGATCCGATGGGCGCGCGGGCGTTTACCACGCTGATGATGTGCCTGCGCGGTTCGGCCTGTATCTACGAGGGCGAGGAGCTTGGCCTCACCGAGGCGGAACTGGCGTTTGAGGACCTGCAAGACCCTTACGGCATCCGCTTCTGGCCGGAGTTCAAAGGCCGCGACGGGTGTCGCACGCCGATGGTCTGGGATCAGACCCAGCATCACGGCGGCTTCTCCGAGGCGCCGCGCACATGGTTGCCGGTCAGCCCGGATCACCTGTCGCTGTCCGTGGCGCAATCCGAATACGACCCCGGCGCAATCCTGCATCACTACCGCCGTGCCATCGCCTTCCGCCATGCGCACAAGGCGCTGATGACGGGCGAGATGGTGGATATGAAGGTCGAGGGTGCTTGCCTGAGCTTCACGCGGAAGAACGACGACGAAGAGCTCTATTGCGTCTTCAACCTGTCCGATCAACCCGCAACGCTCGACGCACCGGTGGGGAACTGGCATCATGTCGGCAGCGAGCTGAACTCCGCCTCTCCGATGGAGGACGGCAAACTGCATCTCGGGCCTTGGCAACCGGCGCTTATGCTGCGCGAACAGCCCGAAGATCAATAAGAACGCGAGGAGAGAGCGTCATGGCGGAGCTGAAACTTGAGAATGTCGCAAAGGTCTATGGCGGCAAGGTCGAAGTCCTCAAGGACATCAATCTCGACATCGCAACCGGCGAACTCATTGTGTTCGTCGGGCCTTCGGGCTGTGGCAAATCCACGCTTTTGCGGATGATCGCCGGGCTGGAGAAAATCTCCGGCGGCACGCTTGAGATCGACGGGGTGCGCGTCAACGATGTGCCCCCCGCACAGCGGGGCATCGCCATGGTGTTCCAGTCCTACGCGCTCTACCCGCATATGACCGTCTATGACAACATGGCCTTCTCCCTGAAGCTTGCCAAGAAATCCAAGGATGAGATCAAGGAGGCGGTGCTGCGCGCCGCCCATATCCTGCAACTCGAAGACTATCTCGACCGCCTGCCCAAGGCGCTTTCGGGCGGTCAGCGTCAGCGCGTCGCCATCGGTCGGGCCATTGTGCGCGACCCGAAAGTGTACCTGTTCGACGAACCGCTCTCCAACCTCGACGCCGCACTCCGCGTCGCCACCCGACTGGAGATCGCCCAGCTCAAGGAAAGCATGCCCGAAAGCACGATGATCTATGTGACCCACGATCAGGTCGAGGCCATGACGCTGGCCGACCGCATCGTGGTGCTTGCCAACAAAGGCATCGCACAGGTCGGCTCGCCGCTCGATCTCTACGAGCGTCCGGACAACGAATTCGTGGCGCAATTCATCGGCTCGCCTGCGATGAACCTTCTGGCAGGCGAGATCATCGAGACCGGCGCGATGACCCGGGTGAAGCTCGACGGCGAGGGCATCGCCACCTCCGCGATTCCGACGGAGCCCTCCGACATGGGCCGCCGCGTCAATATCGGTGTGCGTCCCGAAGACATGCACCTCGCCGAAGGCGAAGCGATCCTCGACGGTGTGGTCGATGTCGTGGAGGCTCTGGGCGAGGTGACGCTGCTCTATTTCGTGGCCGAGCGCGGCAACGATCCGATCATCGCCAAGCTGCCGGGCATTCACGCGGGCCTCAAGGGCCAGACCGTGAAACTCTCCGCGCCGCCGGAAAAGGTGCATCTTTTCGCCGACGGGCTGTCGATGCGGCCGAAAGGGTGAATCTTGTGAGCTGAATGGGCCGCCTTTGGGCGGCCTTATTTCTGTTTTGCAGATGTTTTGCGAACCGACACTTGGGTGCCGCCCTGACGTTTGATCTCGAACCCGTTGAGATGCTCGACCAGTGTCATGAATTTCGCATGACCATAGTTGCGGGGATCGAAATCGGGGCGTGTCGCTCGTATGGCATTGCTGATCTGGCTGAGCGCATACCAATCGCTTTCCTGCTCGATCTTGTCCATCGCCCGCTCTATGAGGCGCTTGATACTTTCCTGTTTGACCGGAGCCGCCCGTTTGGTGGTCTCCATGTTGGTTTGAGCAGACTTCTCTGCACTGGATGCGCTGTCGGGTGAGGAGAGGTTTTCGGCGCGGATAAACCGTTTGCAGGCGTTGACGAATGCGGCGGGTGTCTTTTCCTCACCAATGCCGAAGACATCCAGCCCCTGTTCCCGGATGCGGCTTGCCAGGCGGGTAAAGTCGCTGTCCGAAGACACAAGGACGAAACCGCTCACAAGACCGGAATGTAAAATGTCCATGGCGTCGATTACCAAGGCGATGTCCGAGGCGTTCTTTCCGGTGGTGTTGGCGAAATGTTGGTGAGCGACAATGGCGAGAGAGGCCAGCACGTCCTGTTTCCACCCCTGTGGGCAGCCCCCGCTGAAATCCCCGTAAATTCGGCGAATACTGGCCTCGCCCAAGGAAGAAACTTCCTCGAAAATGGCCGTCGCATATCGGGCGGGCATATTGTCCGCGTCGATCAGGACGGCAAGACGTGGCAGTGAAGTGCTTGTGCTCATTCGGCTATCTCAATGGAATCTGGTTAACGATATTGGTTCAAACAGGGTTAGCCTTAGTTTGGAAATCGGGCGTAACTATGGCCTGTTGCGCCCGCGACGTCGCGCCCCATGATACGCCCCGATGAAATCCTTTCAACGGGCAGGGCAGGGTGATATTCAACCTTCGAAATATATGTTTGAAGGCTTATCCCATGTCCCAGACCCCGCCGCGCATCATGCCGAAACCCTTCAACGCCGCGCCCAAGGGGCTTTGGCGCGCCACGCCGCCGGCGATCTTTCCGCCGATCATGGGGCTGATGGGCCTCGGGCTGGCCTGGCGCAACGCCGCCAAGGTGATCCCCGGTGCGCCCGCCTGGATCGGGGAAATGCTCCTCGGCGCTTTCTCTCTGCTCTATCTCTTCGCGCTCCTGACCTATTTCGCCAAGATGGCCCGTCGACCCTCGGTGATCGCCGAGGACCTGCGCATTCTGCCGGGCCGCGCGGGGCTTGCCGCGGGCGCTGACACCGGCTTTCTCTTCGCCGCCGCCCTCGTGCCCTACTCGGCGGGGCTGGCGAAAACCGTTCTGGTGCTCTCGCTCATTGCACTGACCGTCGTGGCCATTCTGACCCTCCGATCCTTTGCCATCGGTCCCGCCGAGCAGCGCCGTGTGACGCCTGCATGGCATCTGGCCTTCGTCGGCTACATCCTCGCGCCGCTTTCCGCCGTACCGCTGGGCTGGATTGGCCTGTCGCAGTTCATCTACATGACCACTCTGCCGATCGCTCTGGCGATCTGGCTGATCTCCGTGCTTCAGGCGCTCAAGGCAGATGTGCCCGCGCCGCTGCGTCCGCTTCTGGCGATCCATATCGCGCCGCTCTCGCTCTTCGGCATCGTCTCGGTCCTGCTGGGCTATAATTCCGCCGCGGCGGGCTTTGGACTGATCGCCATCACGCTTCTGGTGATCGGCATTCTCGGCACGCCCTATCTGATCAAGGCAGGGTTCTCTGCGCTTTGGGGCGCCTTCACCTTTCCGCTCGCGGCCTTTGCCAACCTGATGTTTGCCGTGGCTTCCGTCTCGCCGGGCGCGTTTCGCCTCATCGGCGGGCTCGAACTCGTCGGCGCCACGCTGATCATCGTCTATATCGCCTCGAAAATCATGCAAATCTGGATGCGCGGCAAACTCTCCAAAGCCACCAACGCCGCAACGGTCTAAGGTTTCCTTTGCTGCCAAAACCTCGAAAAAGGGCCGCCTCCGAGGGGAGCGCGGCCCTAAATCTTGCGGGGCATCGCCGTAAAACGCACAAAACGCCCTTTCCATTGTGGGGTATCCGTGCAATAGGGACGTGCCAAACCGTATCCCCCATGGAGAGACCCGATGGAGATTCGCGAGGCGCTTACCTTCGATGACGTATTGCTTGTTCCGGCTGCATCTACCGTGCTGCCGTCCACAGCCGATACAAAGACCTATGTCACCAAATCCATTCAGCTGAACATCCCGCTTTTGTCGTCGGCGATGGACACCGTGACCGAAGCCCGCATGGCCATCGCCATGGCGCAGGCCGGGGGCATCGGGGTGATCCACAAGAACCTCAACATCGAACAACAGTCCATCGAAGTGCGCCGGGTCAAACGGTTCGAGAGCGGCATCGTCTACAATCCGGTGACGCTGACCGCGAACCAAACCATCGCCGATGCCAAGGCCCTCTGCGCCCAGTATAATTTCACCGGCTTCCCGGTGATCGACGCGGACCGTCGCATCGTCGGCATTGTTACCAACCGCGACATGCGCTTTGCCACTTCCGACAACACGCCGGTCTCTCAGGTGATGACTTCGGACAATCTCGCGATCCTGCAAGAGCCCGCCGACCGCGACGAGGCGATCTCGCTGATGAAAGCGCGCCGCATCGAAAAGCTTCTGGTCGTCGACAAGGACAACCGTCTGACCGGCCTTCTGACCCTCAAGGACACCGAGCAAAGCGTGCTGAACCCCTCGGCCAGCAAGGACGCGCTCGGGCGTCTGCGGGTTGCGGCGGCGACGGGCGTGGGCGAGGCGGGGTTTGAGCGCTCCTCCGCCCTTGTGGACGCGGGCGTCGACATCATCGTGATCGACACGGCGCATGGCCATTCGGCGGGCGTCGTCGAAGCGGTGGCGCGCGCCAAGAAAGAGTTTGGCGACAAGGTGCAGATCATCGCGGGCAACGTCGCGACCGGCGCTGCCACCAAGGCACTGATCGACGCGGGTGCGGATGCGGTCAAGGTCGGCATCGGGCCGGGGTCGATCTGTACCACCCGCATGGTCGCGGGCGTCGGCGTGCCGCAGCTTACTGCCATCATGGATTGCGCCAAGGCGGCGGGTGACGTCCCGATCATCGCCGATGGCGGCATCAAATTCTCCGGCGATTTCTCGAAAGCCATCGCGGCAGGCGCTTCTGTCGCCATGGTCGGATCGATGATCGCAGGCACGGACGAAAGCCCGGGCGAGGTGATCCTCTACCAAGGCCGCTCCTTCAAATCCTACCGTGGCATGGGGTCCCTGGGTGCCATGGCGCGCGGCTCGGCGGATCGGTATTTCCAGAAAGACGCGGCCTCCGACAAGCTCGTGCCCGAGGGCATCGAGGGGCAGGTGCCCTATAAAGGTCCGGTCGCAACCGTGTTGCACCAGATGGTCGGGGGGCTCCGCGCCTCCATGGGCTATACCGGCTGCGCCACCGTCGCCGAGATGCGCAAAAACTGCGAGTTCGTGAAGATCACCGGCTCGGGTCTCAAGGAAAGCCACGTCCACGATGTTCAGATCACCCGCGAAAGCCCGAACTACCGCATCGGCTGAGGCGTCGAGACGACTGGACTACAAAGCGCCACGGGTCAAACCGTGGCGTTTTTTCATTTTCTGCACCGCAGCGTCGCGACGCTATGGCAAATTGATATTTTCCGATTTTTGTGGTCTAATCCTCCCATGGCCATGGTGCCGGACTCACGTGCTGCTCACGCGGTCAATTGACGCCTCATACCGAACCCCGCGTGATGGCTCTGCGAGAGTCAAAAATGACCTTTTCCGCCCATGGCTTGGGAAGAGGAGGGGAAAATGCTGCACTCAAGACTTTGGAATTTTGCGCGCTGGAGCACGCTCTGGGGGACGGTGAGTCTTGCTTGTCTTGCGCTGCCGGGCGCAGCCGGGGCGGAAGATCTGGACGCCACGGCGCTGCAAGCCGCCGCAGATGCGGGCGATATGGCCGCCGCGGTTCAGCTTGGAAACGCGCTGCTTTGGGGCTATGGTGGGGTCGATCAGGAC
This sequence comes from Celeribacter sp. SCSIO 80788, assembly GCF_051054295.1. GTDB lineage: Bacteria > Pseudomonadota > Alphaproteobacteria > Rhodobacterales > Rhodobacteraceae > Celeribacter. The sequence goes on from NZ_CP150482.1 coordinate 700,758, forward strand.
GTTGAGGCGGCCACGCTTTTGCTCGCGAAAGCCGCCGGGGCGGGGGATGCCAAGGCGCAGACCGCGCTCGGGCAGGCCTATCTTTGGGGCACGCCCGTGGCCAAGGATCTCGCAGAGGCCGACCGGCTTTTGAGTGCGGCGGCGGCGCAGGGCGACACGGGTGCGATGCGCGTTTTGGGTCAGCAATTGATCGGCGGCTGGGTGATCCCGCAGGACATCGATCGTGGCCTGCCGCTCTTGGAAGAGGCGGCGGCTCAGGGCGATGTTCAGGCCAAGGTCGCGCTCGGGGAATTCTATCTCTATGGCAAGCCTCTGGCGAAAGACTGGACACGCGCCGAGGTGCTGTTCGAAGAGGCTGCCGCCGCGGGGGACGGCTCCGGCCTTGCGGCCTATGGCGCGATGATGATGTGGAGCGAAAAGGATTGGCAAACCGCCGAAACCAATTTGATCCGTGCCGGTGAGATGGGCAAAAGCGGGGCTTGGGTCTCGCTCGCGGAGGGGGCGATGTATGGCTATCTCGGGCCGAATTCGCGCGCCAAATTCGATGGCTTCGCGGACAAGGCGCGGGCGGCGGGCGAGGAACGCATCGCCGTGCTCGAATCGCAGCGCGCGACTTGGGGGATTTCGATGGAAGCCAGCGGCCCGAAAGCCTTGGCCGAATTGGAAACCGCCGCGGAAGACGGCAATGTCACCGCACTTCTCAACCTGATTTCGCTGCAACGCGACGGCAACCGATACAACATTCGCAAGGATCCGGCAGCGGCTCTGGCGTCTCTTGAGGCCCATGGCGATCTTCTGAATGCGGATCAGCGGGCGCAATACGGGCTGACGATCGAGGCCGCGACCCACCGCATGACGCAGGATCTGCCAAAAATGGCTGCGCTGATCGAAGAGGGCGCGACAGCCAACCCCGGCCTGATGACCGCATGGTTTGGCAAGGAGCTTTACAAGGCCAATCCGAACCTCGCGATCTATATGCTTCAGGGCGATCTCAAGGCCGAAGGGCTCTACAGCGGCGCACAGGATGGCTTTGCCGGACCGCGTACGCTCAAGGGGCTCTACAGCCTGTGCAAAGCTTTGCCGGGCGAAGACAATTGCGGCGATCGGGTGCTGGATGCCGAGCTGATCGGCAAGCTTCTGGCGCGTTGATTGTCTCAGACGGGCGGTGTAGGTCTGGGGAAAGGGATCGCTGACGATCCGCCACCGGAGCCCCGCATGACCCCAGCCGCCCGCCTGTCCGCCGCGATTGAATGTCTCGATGATGTGCTCTCCGGCGAAAATGCCGAGCGCGTCCTGACCAACTGGGCGCGCGGGCATCGGTTTGCCGGCTCGAAAGATCGCGCTGCGATCCGAGATCATGTGTTCGATGCGCTGCGCTGCAAACGTTCCTATGGCTGGCTTGGCGGGGCAGGCGAGGCGCGCCCTTCCGGGCGTCAGTTGATGATCGGTGCGCTCAGGGTGCAGGGCGTCGACCCTGACACGCTGTTCTGCGAAGACCGTTTCGCGCCGCGCCCGCTCACCGTCGAGGAACGCGCGGCCCCTCCGGCGCTCGAAACGGCCCCGCGTGGCGTCCGGCTCGATTGTCCTGACTGGCTTTTGCCGCTTTATGACGCGACCCTTGGGGAGGACAGCGACGCGGCGCTTGAGCTTTTGGGACAGCGCTCCGATGTCTTCCTGCGCGTCAATATCGGCAAATCCACCCTGAGCTATGCACTTGAGTTGCTGTCTGAGGACGGCATCGAGGCTGTGCCGCATTCGCTTTCGGAAACGGCTTTGAAAGTCACCCGTGGCGCGCGCGCCGTTGCGCGCTCTCAGGCCTATCTCACGGGAATCGTCGAATTACAGGATGCAGGCTCGCAGGCGATCATCGACGGTTTGCCTTTGCAGGATGGCATGGAGGTTCTGGATTACTGCGCCGGAGGCGGTGGCAAGAGCCTCGCCATGGGCGCGCGCGCGGCGCTGCGTCTGACCGCCCATGATGTTGATCCCGCCCGTATGCAGGACATCGCACCTCGCGCCTCCCGGGCCGGGATCACCATTGCGACCGCGCGCAAAGCGGATCTAGCGCCGGATTACGATTTGGTGCTCTGTGATGTGCCCTGTTCCGGTTCCGGCGCGTTTTCCCGCAGTCCACAGGGCAAATGGGCGCTGACCCAGGCCCGACTTGACCGTCTGGCTGCACTTCAGGCCGAGATTCTCGAGGAAGTCGCCCCGCGCGTGCGTCCGGGCGGCGTGCTGGCCTATGCCACATGCTCGCTGTTCAAGCCGGAAAACGCTGTGCAGGTCGAAAGCTTTCTGGCGCGGCATTCCGAATTCGAACTCATCCGGCAAAGGCAGATCAGCCCGCTGGAAGGGGGAGACGGTTTCTATTTTGCGACGCTGCGACGTCTGATCTGACGTAAAACGCGATTTTCGTTCAAACGTGTAAAATTATGTGCGGATACAACTTTACCGACAGTTATTCGCGTTTTATCCTCGTTTTGTGCTGCCGATTAAAGGGCCGTTAACCAAATCACCGCCAAACTCGCCCGTGATCTGTCGGGTTTGGTCGGGATAGGCCAAATTGGCAAGACATCGGGGACGCCCGGGGACCAGTGCTCCGGCTTGCGCATTGCGTAACCGGTTCGGCAGGTCCGTCGGGGAAAGAAACGCAAAGGGGAACAGGTGTTCAGCACCAGCATGACCGCAGGGCCGTTGTCGAAACAGGCCGAACGGATCGCACCTTATAGCATGGGACTTGCCCTGAGCGGGCTGGCGCTTTGTGGCGGAGCCTTGCTTCTGCCGAGGCCGCAGTTCGGTCTCATCCTCTTTTGCGGCGGTGCGGCACTGCTTTGGGCCGCAGTTCTTGTGCGGGTTCTGAGCCATCGCCAGCATGTGGTCCGCAACCGTCTCAATATGGCGCTGGCCGAATTCGTCGCCAATGATGCCGCCCCCTCTTTCACCACCGATCTCAACGGGGTGATCGGCTATGAAAACCGGGCCGCGATCGAACGGTTTGGCGCGCGCGGCGGGCGCACATTGCTCTCCTCCCTCGAAGACGTTTTCGCCGCCCCCGGGGCAACGCTCAGCCGGTTGCAATCGCGGGCGCTCGCCAAGGGGGCCGCGCGCGAAGATGTTGTGATGCGTCATGGTCATATGCGGCTCTCTGTGCATCTGATCGGGGAAAGCGGTTTCCTGTGGCGGCTTGAGGATATGGCCGAACGCGGCGGCGTGCTCGATGGCGATGCGATCTCTCTGCCGATGATTGCCCTGTCGAAAAACAACACGGTGCTGTTTCTGAACGAACCGATGCGGCGTCTGATCGGACATCGCGAAAAGACGCTCGACCGGGTGGTGACGGACCTGCCGATCCGGCCTGGCGACGTTCATGTCCTGGCGGGTGTCGAGGGGCGGATCTATGCCCGGGTTGCGCAATTCGAAAGTTCAGGATCGGGTCGTAAGGAATTGTATTTCCTTCCTGAAACGACACCAAACGTGGGGGCGTGGGAGGCCTTCGATGCACTGCCGGTCGCACTTTTGAAAGTGGCGGTGGATGGGCGCATTCTGCAATCCAACCGGCCCGCGCGGGAGCTTCTGGCGATCCCCTCGCATGACCGGCTGAGCCTCAGCGATCTGGTCGAAGGGCTTGGTCGACCGGTACAGGACTGGGTCACGGATGTGGCCATGGGGCGGGCGCGTAAACCGGAATTCGTTCGTGCCTCGCGTCCGCAAAGCGACACTTTCCTGCAAATCTCTCTCAACCGCGTCGAACGCAAGGGAGAAGGCAAGAAGGACCAGATCGAACTGATCGCTGTGCTGTCGGACGCGACCGAGCTGAAATCGCTTGAGGCACAATTCGTCCAGTCGCAAAAAATGCAGGCCATCGGTCAGCTCGCGGGTGGGGTGGCGCATGATTTCAACAATCTTTTGACTGCAATTTCAGGGCATTGCGACCTTTTGTTGCTGCGTCACGACAAGGCCGACCCGGACTATGGCGATCTCGTCCAGATTCATCAAAATGCCAACCGCGCCGCCTCTCTTGTCGGTCAGCTTCTGGCGTTTTCGCGCAAACAGACGCTCAAGCCCGAGGTCATCGACCTGCGCGATACGCTGTCCGATCTGACTCATTTGCTGAACCGTCTGGTTGGGGAAAAGGTCAGCCTGTCGCTTGATCACGACGCCGGGCTCCTGCCGATCCGGGTCGACAAGCGCCAGCTCGAACAGGTGATCATGAACCTCGTGGTCAACGCCCGCGATGCCATGCCGACGGGCGGCGAGATCAAGATCGAGACGCGTAATGAAGTTTTGCGCGACGCTTTCACTCGGGACCGGGCGACGGTTCCGGTCGGCGAATATGTCGTGGTGACCGTCTCGGATCAGGGCGTCGGCATTCCGCCGGATCGTTTGCAGAAAGTGTTCGAACCTTTCTACACGACGAAGCGCACGGGCGAGGGGACGGGGCTTGGGCTGTCGACCGCTTACGGCATCATCAAGCAGACTGGCGGGTTTATTTTCGTCGACAGTGTGGTGGGCACAGGCACGGCCTTTACCATCTTCCTTCCGGCCCATACGGCGCAGGCAGAGGCGGTTGTCGAGGCGGCCAGCAAACCAGTCGCGGAGGCGCATCCGAGTTCCGAACGGGGCTCCGGCGTGATCCTTCTGGTGGAGGACGAGGCGCCGGTGCGGGCCTTTGCGTCTCGTGCGTTGCGTCTGCGCGGTTATACGGTGATCGAGGCTGAGAATGCCGAGGAGGCGCTCGAAACGCTGGAGGACGAGAGCCTGCATATCGACGTTTTTGTCTCCGACGTGATCATGCCGGGGATGGACGGGCCGAGCTGGGTCTCCGAGGCGCTGAAACACCGCCCGGGCGTGAAAGTGGTGTTCGTCTCAGGCTATGCGGAGGATCATTTCTCCGAACAGCAATCGCGGATTCCGAATTCCGTCTTCCTGCCGAAACCGTTCTCGCTGTCCGAACTGACCGCGACGGTACAGGCACAGTTTCACTGAAAATCATGCCTTTTCATATAGTTTCAGGCTTCATCCTCGGGTGGTGCCTGAATTTTTTAATGCAGGCCAGTTTTGCTAACCTGTCCTTAACCAATTCTGCCTCAGAGTGATTTTCGTAAATTTAAGTTGAAATGTTCTCTTTTTGTGCTCATAAGATAAATGAGAACAAGAGGCGAACAACAGCCCCGGTCCGAGCAGTCCCCTTTTCGCGACCTTTCCGCGATGGACGCTTTTTGACGGGTGTGAGATAAGGGTTTGAACAGATGGCAACGGCGGCAAAAGAGATGGCAAAGAACGACAACCAGAACGGGGACAAACAGAAGGCGCTCGAAAGCGCGCTGGCCCAGATCGAGCGCCAGTTCGGCAAAGGCTCGATCATGCGGCTAGGCGCCGACAACCCGGTGCAGGAGATCGAAGCGACCTCTACGGGGTCTCTGGGCCTCGACATCGCGCTTGGCATTGGCGGCATTCCGAAAGGCCGGATCGTCGAGATTTACGGCCCGGAATCGTCGGGGAAAACCACGCTGACGTTGCATTGCGTCGCCGAAGAACAGAAAAAGGGCGGCGTCTGCGCCTTTGTCGATGCCGAGCACGCGCTCGATCCGATCTACGCGAAAAAACTCGGTGTCGATCTCGATGAGTTGCTGATCTCCCAGCCCGACACCGGCGAGCAAGCACTCGAAATCGTCGATACGCTGGTGCGCTCCGGCGCGGTGTCGCTCGTCGTGGTCGACTCGGTGGCCGCTCTGACGCCGAAATCCGAACTGGAAGGCGACATGGGCGACAGTTCCGTCGGCGTTCAGGCCCGCCTGATGTCGCAGGCGATGCGCAAGCTGACCGGCTCGATCAGCCGCTCGAAATGCACCGTGATCTTCATCAACCAAATCCGCATGAAAATCGGCGTGATGTTCGGCTCGCCCGAAACCACCACCGGCGGCAACGCTTTGAAATTCTACTCCTCCGTTCGCATGGACATCCGCCGCATCGGCGCGATCAAGGACCGTGATGAGGTTGTCGGCAACGAGACCCGCGTGAAAATCGTGAAAAACAAGGTCGCCCCGCCGTTCAAACAGGTCGAATTCGACATCATGTATGGCGAAGGCATCTCGAAAACCGGCGAGCTTCTGGACCTTGGCGTCAAGGCGGGCGTGGTCGACAAATCCGGCGCGTGGTTCTCTTACGGTGACGAGCGGATCGGGCAGGGTCGTGAGAATGCGAAACGCTATCTCAAGGAGAACCCGCAGACCGCGCTTGAGATCGAGGATAAAATCCGCGCCGCGCACGGGCTCGATTTCGACATGGGGGACGGGTTCGAGCATGACGACATGATCGACGACGACGAATAACGTCGCTGTCATCGCGGGGATATAAGGGCCGAAGCCGTAAGGGTTTCGGCCCTTTTCCGTTTGCCACTTATGGACAGCACGGGCGTGCGCGGGTAAACCATGCCGAACGCCAAGATTTTCCGTAAGGACGCGCCCACCATGCCCAGCGTGAACGATATCCGCTCCACCTTCCTCAACTATTTCGAACGCAACGGTCACACCGTCGTGCCGAGCTCGCCGCTCGTGCCGCGCAATGACCCGACGCTCATGTTCACCAACTCCGGTATGGTGCAGTTCAAGAACTGCTTCACCGGGGTGGAGAAACGCGATTACGTGCGCGCCACCACGGCGCAGAAATGTGTGCGCGCGGGCGGCAAACACAACGATCTCGATAACGTTGGCTACACGGCGCGCCACCATACGTTCTTCGAGATGCTCGGCAACTTCTCCTTCGGCGATTACTTCAAACCGGAGGCGATCCCCTTTGCCTGGGAGCTGATCACCAAGGATTTCGACATTCCGAAGGACCGGCTTTATACGACCGTCTATCACACCGATGACGAAGCCTTCGAGATCTGGAAGAAAGTCGGCGTTCCGGAAGACCGGATCATCCGCATCGCGACCTCCGACAACTTCTGGCAGATGGGCGACACCGGTCCTTGCGGTCCGTGCACGGAGATTTTCTACGATCACGGCGATCACATCTGGGGCGGTCCTCCGGGGTCCCCGGAAGAGGACGGTGACCGGTTCATCGAGATCTGGAACATCGTGTTCATGCAGAACGAGCGCTTTGCCGACGGCTCCATGGTCGATCTCGACATGCAGTCGATCGATACCGGCATGGGGCTTGAGCGCATTGCAGCGCTGCTGCAAGGCAGCCACGACAACTATGACACCGACCTGATGCGTGCCCTGATCGAGGCGTCGGCGCATGCGACTTCGGTGGATGCCTTCGGCGACAAGAACGTGCATCACCGGGTGATCGCGGATCACCTGCGCTCGACCTCCTTCCTGATTGCCGATGGCGTGATGCCATCGAACGAGGGTCGGGGCTATGTGCTGCGCCGGATCATGCGCCGCGCCATGCGCCACGCGCACCTTCTGGGGGCGAAAGACCCGGTCATGCATAAGCTTGTGCCGGAACTGGTGCGCCAGATGGGCGATGCCTATCCGGAACTTCGGACCGGTCAGGCGATGATCGAAGAGACGCTGAAACTGGAAGAAACCCGTTTCATTCAGACGCTGGATCGCGGTCTGAAACTGCTGGAAGACGAGCTTGTGGATCTGCCCGAGGGGGAGAAACTTCCGGGCGAGGCGGCGTTCAAGTTGTACGACACTTACGGGTTCCCGCTCGATCTGACGCAGGATGCACTGCGCGAGAAGGGCGTGGAGGTCGACACCGACGGGTTCGACGCCGCCATGGCCGAGCAAAAAGCCAAGGCGCGCGCCGCTTGGGCAGGCTCCGGCGAGACCGCGGACGCGACCGTCTGGTACGACATCGCGGAAGACAAGGGCACCACGGAATTCCTCGGCTATGACACCGAGAAGGCCGAGGGCGAGATCGTCGCACTCGTCAAAGACGGCGCGCGCGTCGAGAGCGTGAAAGCCGGTGACACGGTTCAGATCGTCGTCAACCAGACGCCGTTCTATGGCGAAAGCGGCGGTCAGGTCGGCGATACCGGTGTGATCCGCGTGGAGAAATCCATCGCCAAGGTCAGCGACACGAAAAAGGTCGCGGGCGTCTTCATCCATTTCGCCACCATCGAGACCGGCGAGATCAAGGTCGGTGCGCCTGCGGCGCTCGAAGTCGATCACGCGCGTCGTTCGGCGATCCGCGCCAATCACTCGGCGACGCACCTCCTGCACGAGGCGCTGCGCGAGACTTTGGGCGATCACGTCGCGCAGCGCGGGTCGCTCAATGCGCCGGATCGTCTGCGTTTCGACTTTTCGCATGCCAAGGCGTTGAGCGCCGAGGAAATCGCCAAGGTCGAGCACGATGTGAACGCTTTCATCCGCCAGAACACGGCGGTGGAAACCCGGATCATGACCCCGGACGACGCCCGCGCCATCGGCGCTCAGGCACTGTTCGGTGAGAAATACGGCGACGAAGTGCGCGTCGTGTCCATGGGGCGTGCCGACACGGGCAAGGGCGCCGATGGTCAGACCTATTCGCTCGAACTCTGCGGCGGCACCCATGTCAAACGCACGGGTGACATCGGGGTTTGCGTGGTGCTGGGCGACAGCGCGTCTTCCGCAGGTGTGCGCCGGATCGAGGCGCTGACCGGACAGGCGGCGATTGCCCATCTGGAAACCGAGGCGCATCGCGCGGCCGAGGTCGCCAATGTGCTGAAAACCCCGGTGGCCGAAGTGGTCGAGCGCGTGAAGGCGCTGGCCGATGAGCGCAAGAAACTCGAACAGGAGGTCGCCAACCTCAAGCAACAGATCGCGCTTGGCGGCGGTGCCAAAGGCGGGGTCGAAGCCAAAGAGATCGGCGGCGTGAAATTCCTGGCGCAGGCGCTCTCGGGCGTCTCCGGCAAGGATCTGCGCGGCTTGATCGACGCGCATAAAAACAATCTCGGCTCCGGCGTCATCCTTCTGATCGCCGAAGAAGACGGCAAGGTCGCGGTGGCCTGTGGTGTGACCGACGATCTGACCGGCAAAATCTCCGCCGTCGACGTGCTCAAGGCCGCTGTGCCCGCGGTGGGCGGTCAGGGCGGCGGCGGTCGTCCGGATATGGCGCAGGGCGGGGGCAAAGACTTCTCCGGTGCCGACGCCGCCATTGCCGCCGCTGAAACGCTTTTGAAAGGATAAGACATGCCCGCTCTCTGGATTGCCAACATCAAGGTCACGGACGAAGAGGCCTATGGCCGTTATGCCAAACTGGCAGGGCCCGCGATTGCCAAGCATGGCGGGACCTTCCTCGCCCGTGGCGGCCGCTACGTCCAGCTCGAAGGCAACGACCGTCCGCGCAACGTGGTGACCCGTTTCGACAGCGTCGAGGCCGCCGTGGCCTGCTACAACAGCCCGGAATACCAGGAGGCGCTGAGCCACGCCAACGGTGCCTCAGAACGTGACATCGTGGTGATCGAGACCGAGGAATAAGCATATCGTCAGGGCATGGCCCGATGACGGTGACACGGACTGAAAAGAGGATCGGATATGCCTGCGCTTTGGATTGCCCATGTGACCGTCACAGACAATGACGCTTACGACAATTACCGCCGGTTGTCCGGACCGGCGGTGGAACTGCATGGGGGCAAGATCATCGCCCGTGGTGCGCCCTATGTCCAACTCGAGGGCCGGGAACATCCACGTCAGGTGATCGTGCTCTTCGAGAGTGTCGAGGCGGCGATGACGTGTTACCACTCCAAAGAATATCAGGAGGCGGTGAAATACGCCAAAGGGGCGTCCGAGCGCGATATCGTCGTGGTCGAGACAGAAGATTTCTGAGCTGTCTCCGGCCCTGATGCCCGCGGTGTCACCTGTGTTTCCCTATATTGCACCCGTTCTGTTGCTGACCGCGTCGAATGTGTTCATGACACTGGCGTGGTACGGGCATCTGAAATATCCGGGCAAGCCGCTGATCACGGTGATTTTCATCTCATGGGGCATTGCGCTGGTCGAATATTTTCTCGCGGTGCCCGCCAACCGGATCGGGCACCGTGTCTATTCCGCCGCCGAGTTGAAAGCCTTTCAGGAGGTGATTTCCCTCACGATTTTCGCGGGGTTTTCGGTCCTCTATCTGAAAGAATCCTTCACCATCAATCACCTGATCGGTTTCGGTCTGATTTTTGCGGGCGCGGTGGTGATTTTTCGCGCACCTTTCTGATTAGAAAGGGTTTTTCGCAGTCCGGTCAAAGGACAGCGTGTTGGTGCTCTGATGCACCAGCTCCTCAATCGCGTCGGCGAGATGCACCGTGTCGATATGGTCGTCGCCCGCCGCCACACGGATAAGGTGCGCGCGGTGCAACACATCCGTGTGCGTATAGCCCTGCGGCGGCTCGAAGCGATAACTCGCCAGTTCAATCAACACCCCGTTCGGCTCCCGAAAATAGATGCTGTCCATGAACCCGCGATCCTTGACGCCGGAGTGTTTCACGCCGCGCGCATCCAGCCGCTCGATCACCTGATCGAAGGTGACTTTCGACACATTGAACGCAAGATGATGCAGCGACCCCGGTCCCTGATCGATGCGGTGACGCCCCGGCTTGCGTTCCTCATTGGTGAATACAGTGATCAACCGCCCGTCGCCCGGATCGAAATACAAATGCCCTTCTTCGGGGCGGTCCAGATTGGGCTGATCGAAGACGAAAGGCATGCCCAAAACGCCCTCCCAAAAGTCGATGGAAGACTGCCGGTCCGCGCCGGTGATGGTGATGTGATGAACCCCTTGGGTCTGAATCTTACGCATGGTCATGGCGGATCTCCTTTGCCCCAACATAGGCGAAAATGCCCATGTCCCTAAGCCCCGCTCGCGCACAGAGACTGCGCGCCAGAGAGAAATCCAACGAAAAAGACCCGCCGAAGCGGGTCTTCTGGTGTCCTTCGTTGTCTGAAATACTCAGACTTACTGTGCCGCTTTGGCGTTGCGCTTGCGCTCGTGCGGGTCGAGGTAGCGTTTGCGCAGGCGGATGCTTTCCGGCGTCACTTCGACCAGCTCGTCGTCGTTGATATAGGCGATGGCCTCTTCCAGCGACAGGGTCTTGGGCGTGGTGAGACGCACCGCATCGTCCGTGCCGGAGGCGCGCACGTTGGTGAGTTTCTTGCCTTTGAGCGGGTTGACCTCAAGGTCGTTGTCACGCGAATGCTCGCCGATGATCATGCCCTGATAGACCTTCGCCTGAGCGCCGAGGAACAGCTTGCCGCGTTCTTCGAGGTTCCAAAGCGCATAGGCCACGGCCTCGCCGTCTTCCATGGAGATCAGAACGCCCTGACGACGGCCCGGGATCGCGCCTTTGTAAGGGGCCCAGCTGTGGAACACGCGGTTCAGCACGCCGGTGCCGCGGGTGTCGGTGAGAAACTCGCCGTGATAGCCAATGAGACCGCGCGACGGCACATGAGCGATGATCCGCGTCTTGCCGTTCTGCTGTTTCATCTCGGTCAGGTCGCCCTTGCGCGCACCGGTGAGCTTCTCGATCACCGCGCCCGAGTATTCATCGTCCACATCGACGGTGACTTCCTCGACCGGCTCCATACGCTGGCCGTTCTCTTCGCGCATGATCACCTGCGGGCGGGAGATCGACAGCTCGAAGCCCTCGCGGCGCATGTTCTCGATCAGAACGCCCATCTGAAGTTCGCCACGGCCCGAAACCTCGAATGCCTCGCCGCCGGGGGTGTCCTTGATCTTGATCGCAACGTTCGACTCGGCCTCTTTCATGAGACGGTCGCGGATCACACGGGACTGAACCTTCTTGCCTTCACGACCGGCCAAGGGGCTGTCGTTGATGCCGAAGGTCACGGTGATGGTCGGCGGGTCGATCGGCTGGGCTTCGAGCGGCTCATCAACTTCGAGCGCGCAAAGCGTGTCCGACACGGTCGCTTTGGTCATGCCGGAGAGCGACACGATATCGCCCGCGACAGCCTCTTCGATCTCTGCCATGGCGAGACCGCGGAAAGCCTGAATTTTCTTGACCTGAAACTGTTCGATTTTCTGACCGTTGCGGGTCAGAGCCTGAATGGTCGCACCGGCTTTGATCTTGCCGCTCTCGACACGGCCTGTGAGCAGACGACCGAGGAACGGGTCGGAGCCCAGCGTGGTCGCGAGCATGGTGAACGGGTCGTTCTGTTTCTTGAGCTGCTTCGGCGCGGGGACGTGGTTCAGGATCAGGTTGAACAGGGCGTCGAGGTTTTTGCGCGGCCCGTCGAGCTCTGCGTCACACCAGCCGGAGCGGCCGGAGGCATAGAGATGCGGGAAGTCGAGCTGATCTTCGTCGGCGTCGAGCGAGGCGAAGAGATCGAAACACTCGTCCAGCGCACGGTCCGGCTCGGCGTCCGGTTTGTCGACCTTGTTCAGAACCACGATCGGGCGCAGGCCGAGAGCCAGCGCTTTCGAGGTCACGAATTTGGTCTGCGGCATCGGGCCTTCGGCGGCGTCCACCAGAAGGACAACGCCATCGACCATGGAGAGGATGCGCTCCACCTCGCCGCCGAAATCGGCGTGGCCCGGAGTGTCGACGATGTTGATGCGATGACCTTTCCACTCGACCGAGGTGGCTTTCGCCAGAATGGTGATGCCGCGCTCACGCTCCAGATCGTTGGAGTCCATGGCGCGCTCGGTGGTGGCTTGGTTTTCGCGGTAAGTGCCCGATTGTTTCAGAAGCTCATCGACAAGCGTCGTCTTGCCGTGGTCCACGTGGGCGATGATGGCGATATTGCGAAGATCCATAGGGTGGGGTTTCCGTCGTGAATATGTCTTGGCCCCGCGCCTAACGGGTGAGAGGGCAAAAGACCAGCTTTAAAGCGTCTGAACCTGAGAAAAGGCGCTCAATGTGATGCGGTGCGCGAGAAAAGGTGGATGACGAGCACGCCCGCGATGATCAGCCCCATGCCGAGCGCCGCCGCGAGGTCGATTTTCTGACCGAAGGCGACAAGGCCCACAAGCGTGATCAAAACGATGCCGAGACCGGACCAGATGGCGTAGACGACGCCGACGGGCATGACCTTGAGCACATGGGTCAGGAAATAGAAGGCGAGGCCATAGCCGATGACCACCATGGCGGTGGGCAGCGGTTTGGTGAACTGTTTCGAGGCGTTGAGCGCAGAGGTTCCGATCACTTCGGAGACAATGGCAGCGATGAGAAACAGATAGTGTTTCGGCATGATCCCGGCCCCGCTTACATCGCGATATAGCGGTCGCGGCGGTGGTTGATCGCGATCACGAGGTTCACGACCAGCGCGCCCAGCAGCGAATAGAGCACGAGGGGCAGGGGCAGCAGGAAAAAGGCCGCGGCAAACAGGCAGGCGTCGAAAATGAGCTGGACATAGCCCGCCTTGAAGCCGGTTGCGTCCTGAATATAGAGCCCGATGATGCCGATCCCGCCGAGAGAGGCGCCATGTCGGAAAATCGCCAGAAGCCCGGCACCTGTGGCAAAGCCGAAGATTACCGCACCGAGCACCGGGTTGAGCCTTTCAAAACTTGCAAGTGTCGGGAACCATTCGGCAAAGACCGAGACCATGGCCACCGAGGCGAAGGTCTTGAGCATGAATTTCTTGCCGAGGCGTTTGTAGCCGAACCAATAGAACGGCAGGTTGGCGGCAAAGAAGACCCAGCCAAAGGGCCAGCCGGTGACATAGGAGACAAGGACGGCAAAGCCCGCGATCTGACCGGTGATCAGCCCGAGCGTACGGAGCGGGATCAGCGCGAAGGCGCACATGATCGTGCCGAACAGAAGCCCCTGCGCATCCTCGAACAGCGTGTGCTGATCGTCCTCGCGGGGTTTCGCGATGTCTGCTGCGGTCATGGGGATCTCCGGGTGTCAGTTGGCGATGTAACGGTCTCGGCGGTGGTTGAAGGCGATCACGCCATTGAGCACCACCGCGCCGAGGAGCGAATACAACACCCGGGACGGTTCGAAAAGGAAGAATGCCACGGCGAACAGCACGGCATCGAAGCAAAGTTGCACAATGCCGGCCCGCACGCCGAACCGGTCCTGCGCGACAAGCGCGATGACACCCAGCGCGCCGAGCGAGCCCTTATGGCGGAAAATGCCCAAAAGCCCGTAGCCTGCGAGAATGCCGAAGGCGACCGTACCGAACAGCGGATTGATGTAGGAAAACGACATCCAGTTCGGGATCTGGGCGATCAGAATAGAGGCGACGGTCACGCAAATCGCGGATTTCACGGTGAATTCCGTGCCCATGCGAAACCACGCCAGTGCGTAGAACGGCACGTTGATCAGCCAGAACACCCAGGAAAACGACCAGCCGGTGAGATAGGAGATCACCAGTGCAAGCCCCGCCGTCTGACCGGTGATGAAACCGAGCTGATTGATGATCACCAGCCCGATCGAGGTGGTGATGATGGCGATGGTGAAGCCCTGCACATCCTCGAGGAGGCTGTGTTTCGGGGGATTCTCTGGAAGGGGTAAGGGTGCTGGCATATCTCATGGGTAGGACAGTGTTGCTGACCTGTCTAGCGGAAAATGCAACGCCCGTCGGACAAAAGCGATCTGAGCCAGACGGCTGTCGAAAATTGCGGCACTCAGATGCGAGGAGGGGCTATTCGATCCAAAGCCGCTGGGCCTGAAACAGGACGAGCGTCTCCGCAAGTCGCGGCGTAGAGGATACGGCCGTCGCCACTGGTCTGGCCATCTGCGCTTCTTCGAGCTTGAACAGCTGGGTGGCAAGCCGTTCTGTGTCCTGCCCGTAGCGGCTGGCCAACGCCAGTTCCGAACGCGTTTGAGCGATCAGGTCGATGGGGGTGTCGGGGTCGAATTCTGCCCCGCCGATGCCATAGACGCTGCCGGAGTTTTCCATGTCGCTGCGGTAAGCCGCGCCCTGCCGCTCCAGCCCCATGATAAAGCCCAGATCGTCGAACCGCGCGGCTTTGAGATCGGCGGTTAACTGGTCGATCTCAGTGGCGGAAATCGCGGTCAGGTCGTAGCGGGCAAAGATGTTCCGTGCGCCCTGAATGGCGCTGCTCTGGTCGGAATTATTTGTGGATTTCGTCGTGCCCTGCGTGCCGGCGTCAGAGGCGTTGCCACCGGACACAGATGCGCCGCGTGTCTCCGCATCGGGGACGGCGGTTTGAGGTTGGCTCTGGCTTGATGTCTGGCTCTGTGACAAGCCCTGCGCGGCCAAAAATTGAAAGGCAGAGGAAATCTGCATCGGAAACCTTCTGTTCTCCTGTTACAGGAAAGATAGGGGTCCGTGCCTTAAATTCGAGATAACAGATAAAATTGCGCGGAAATTTTCCCGCGCAATCCGTGGGTTATGGTTAATTCTCTGTGTTCAACCGAAGATCAGAGACAGGCCCAGAAGGGCCGAGGCTGCGCCCAGAAGACGCGGACCATAGGGCAGGACGCGGGCCATGAGCTGGGCGGCGATCACGCCGATGGCATGGAGCGCTGCGGTGGCCGCGATGAACCCGAGACCGAAGGTCAGAGCCTGAGCCGCGCCCAGTTCAGAGCCGTGGGCATGGCCGTGGAACAGACCGAACAGGGCGGCAATTCCGACGCCTGTGGCAAGGCCGGGTTTCACGGCGAATGTGGCCAGAAGGCCGACGATGATGGCGGAGGCCAGGATCATCGGTTCGACGAAGGGCAGGGGCAGCCCCATGATCCCGCCGAAATATCCAAGCGCCATCGCGCCGACAAAGCCTGCGGGCACGGCCCAGACGGCTTTGCCACCGATCTGTACCGCCCAGATGCCCACGGCGACCATGGCGATGATGTGGTCAAGGCCAAAGAGCGGGTGAGACACACCGGCGAGGAAAGAGCCGTGCTGTTCGGGCGGCAGGTGAGCCAGCGCGGGGCTGGCGAGAAGGGCGAAAAGCCCTGTCAGGAGATATTTGTTCATGACTGTCCCTTATTGAAGTCAACGGGCGTCCCGGTTTGGGTCACGCCTCTCTCTTCACTTTGACGGAGTGGGCGGGGCCCGGCAAGAGGCGGGCTCGGCGTTGCGGCATAAAGGACACGGTTTCCTCGCGGAAGAAAAAAACCTTTGCCTCAAATTCAGGCGTCGGCCATGGTGCGGCCATTGCAACAGCCACGAAGGAGGGCGACATGACCATCAGCATTCGACATACCCTCCGTGGACACGCCCCTGCGGCGATGACCCTGTGTGGCAAGGGAGCTGGCAAAGCTCTGCGATCTTAAAACGATCCTTTTCCTGAAATGCCGTCATCGCTGCCGTGTCTGTTCTTCGCAACGGGCCGGTTCAGGCGTCTTCTGATTTCCGACATTTCGTCTCGGGTCAGGGGGCTGGTACGGCCCATCTCTTCTGAAATCTCTTAATCGGGCCCGGTGTTTGCCGGGAATATCTCATGTTGGTACCCAATCCCTCCGCGCCGCTTGCTCTGCGGCAGGTTCTGCAACCTCTGGTCGAAAATCACGGCTTCTGGCAGGTGCTCCGCGCCGCCTTTGCCGCGCGTGGCGCGCTCAAACGCGAGGCGCGGCGCGTCAGAAATCCGGGCGATCTCAACGCCCATCTGCGCCGTGACATCGGTCTGCCACCCGAAGCGCCTCCGGGAAAGGCGGAGTGGCAAAAGTTCCGCTGATCAAAACGGGGTAAATCATAGGAAAAGGCCGGAGCGTGCGGGCTCCGGCCTTTCCGACGGGTGGACTGGGGATCTCAGCCCGCCAGAGCCTTGTTCAGGTTCTCGTCGATCTTCTCGAGGAAGCCCATGGTGGTGAGCCAGCCCTGATCCGGGCCGACGAGCAGCGCGAGGTCCTTGGTCATGAAACCGCTTTCGACGGTGTCGACGATGACCTTTTCCAGCGTTGTGGCAAAGCGCATGAGCTGTTCGTTGCCATCGAGTTTGGCGCGGTGCTTCAACCCGCCGGTCCAGGCATAGATCGAGGCGATCGAGTTGGTGGAGGTGGCCTCGCCCGCCTGATGCTGGCGATAGTGCCGGGTCACGGTGCCGTGGGCGGCCTCGGCCTCGACGATCTTGCCGTCCGGCGTCATCAGTTGCGAGGTCATCAGGCCCAGCGAGCCAAAACCCTGCGCCACGGTGTCGGACTGCACGTCACCGTCGTAGTTCTTGCAGGCCCAGACGAATTTGCCGGACCATTTCATCGCACAGGCGACCATGTCGTCGATCAGCCGGTGTTCGTACCAGATGCCGGCCTTTTTGAATTTGTCGGCGAATTCCTCTTCGTAGACTTCCTGGAAGATGTCTTTGAAGCGACCGTCATAGGCCTTGAGGATGGTGTTTTTCGTCGAGAGGTAGACCGGCCAGCCGACGTTGAGACCGTAGTTCAGCGAGGCGCGGGCGAAGTCGCGGATCGAGGCGTCGAGGTTGTACATGCCCATGAACACGCCTTCGGACGGGGCGTCATAGACCACATGTTCGATCTCGGTGCCGTCCTCGCCGACGAATTTCATCGTCAACTGCCCCTTGCCGGGGAAGCGGAAATCGGTGGCCTTATACTGGTCACCAAAGGCGTGACGGCCGACCACGATCGGGTTGGTCCAGCCGGGCACGAGGCGCGGCACGTTCTTGCAGATGATCGGCTGGCGGAACACCACGCCGCCGAGGATGTTGCGGATCGTGCCGTTGGGCGATTTCCACATCTTCTTGAGGCCGAATTCCTCGACGCGTTGCTCGTCCGGGGTGATGGTCGCGCATTTGACGGCGACACCGACCTCTTTGGTCTTCATCGCGGCGTCGATGGTGATCTGGTCCTCGGTGGCGTCGCGCTCTTCGATGCCGAGATCGTAATAGAGCAGGTCGATGTCGAGGTAGGGCAGGATGAGTTTCTTCTTGATGAAATCCCACATGATGCGGGTCATCTCATCGCCATCCATCTCAACGATGGGGTTGTCTACCTTGATCTTGGTCATCTGGGGGAGCTCCATGAGGGGTCTGGGAGAGTCGCTTTCTTTTAGACCATATCCGAGGGGAGCGGAAGGTGTGCATACCGTTGTATACCAAATATTCACAAAGCTGAGAGCATCTGCGTTATTTGTACGCTTTCCGGCCTTCGGCTGTGCCTGATTTCGCGGCATTTTATGCTGTTACGTGACATAATTTTAAAGTTGACAGAAAAACTAAGAATTTATACATGGCGTTCTCATACGCTTTCCCGACACTCTGCTGTCGGTGCCAGGCAGCCCAAGGTCTCCGAACCCGGCCCCCGAGATCACGAAAGCCCAAGCTTCAACCGATCCGGAGTCATCAGAGGGGATTCTCATGACCGTATTTCTATGGCCCGAACGGGCCCGCGCCCGGCTGCTGCTCAGTGCCGCGCTGGTTCTGCCTGGCCTGCCGTTGGCGGCGCAGGACACAACACAACTCGACCCCATCGTCGTCCAGACCGAAACCGACGTAGGGGGGACAGAGACCCTCTCCGGCGGCTCCGTCAGCACGATCGACGGCACGGCGCTGGTCGAAACCTATGGCGGTGATGTTGCGACCGCGGTGCGCAACACGCCCGGCGCCTTCACCCGTTCGCCATCGGACAGCCCGGCGGTCTCGGTGAACGTTCGCGGCATGCAGGGCTTTGGCCGGGTCAACACCATGATCGACGGCATTCCGCAGACCTTCCGGAACATGTCGGGCCATGGCGGCTCCTATGACGATCAGGTCTATCTCGATCCAGGTTTGCTGGCCGAGGCGGATATTGCGAAAGGCGCGGTTGCCGGGGCGGCGGGTATGGGCGCACTGGCAGGGGCTGCGAATTTCCGCACCATCGGCATCGACGATCTGCTGGAGGAGGGGGAGACCTCCGGCGGTATGGTGCGGCTGAGCTTCGGCGACAACGGCAAGGATGCGGCAGCGACGTTTGCGGGCGCGATGCAAAGCGCCGACGGCGTGTTCGGTGGCATGGCGGCAGTGAGCGGTTATAACGACGGACCCTATCAGGACGGCGATGGCACGGAGACCAGTGAGTATTACAAGGACGAGCCGCGTACGCTTCTGGCCAAGATGCGCTATCGCCCGTCGGCCGATCTCGAATTCAACCTGACCGCGCAGGATTACGACAACACGTTCTACCCGACCAGTTCCTCGGGCTACATCTGGGATGTGAAGCGTCAGAGCGTGGTGGCCGACATGTCCTATCATCCTGGCAATCCCCTGATTGATGTGGCGGCGAAACTCTACTGGCAGGAACTTGATTTCACCTTCCCGACCGGCGAAGGCAAAACCTCGGGCTCCTATCTCGGACGTGCGGGTACGGATGCGACCTTGGGCGGCGATCTTTCCAACACCAGCCGTCTGACGCTGGCCAATGGCGAGCTGCTGCTGAATTACGGCATCGCCTATACGCAGAACGATTTCGACATCAACGAATACGGTGGGTCGAATTCGGACGGGAAGCTGGAGAAATCCGGAGCTTTCCTGTCAGCCGCCTATGCCCTTGGCAAGTGGGATTTGGGCGCAGGCCTGCGCTATGATCACTACCGGCTTACCGGGCTGATCGACAGCGATGAGGTGACCCGCAGCGATGGCAAATGGAACCCGAACCTGTCGGCGCGCTATCATTTGAACAACGCCTGGTCGGTCTACGGCTCTTACGCCCAGACCATGCGGGCGCCGACGGTGACGGAAATGTTCTACGGCGGCGGTTCGCATGCGACGGCGGCCAACTCGATTTTGACCAACCCGGACCTTGAGGCGGAAAAGGCCGAGACCTTTGAGATCGGCGTAAACTTTGCGCGTGAGGGGCTCTGGGCCGAGGCGGTGCTGTTCCAGTCGGATATCGACGACTACATCGGCTATCAGCAGGATACGGACAGCAATGTGCGATATGTGAACATTGATGGCACAACGCACATGCGCGGATTGGAACTGTCGGGCGGTTTCGAAAACGATCGGTTCTTTGGCAGCCTCGCTTTCACGCTCTCGGACACGGATCAGCCGATTGCCACCTATGCGGGCTATGGTCAGGACCAATACGGCGAACTGCCGGATCAGTACCTGACCCTCGATCTCGGGATGAAACTTTTGGAGGGCGAGGCCCGGATCGGGACGCGGGTGCGCTATGTCGGGGAAAGCTCGATTGCGATCATGTCTTTCGTGACCGGCGAAGGGGCCGTGCAGCCGGTGGACGATTACACGGTGGTCGACCTTTACGCCTCCTGGGACGTCACGGACTCGTTGGAGCTTTACGCCAATATCGAGAACGTCGCCGACACCTATTACATCGACGCCTCGACCGGTTCGGTGGATTACGAAAACGACTTCGGTGGACGCGGGCGGACGATTCAGGTGGGGATGACCTACCGGTTCTGAGCCCTTCGCGGATGGAATATCAGGCGGGCCTGCTCCTTCGGGGGCAGGCCTTTTGGCGTCATCCCGCCACGATCACCCCGACCGCATAGGCGACCACGGCGCAGATGCCGCCGAGGAAGACCGTTTCCCCGATCGCGCGCCAGAGCCCGGCCCGCGTTGCCACATGACGCAACAGCCCCAGAAGCGTCAGCGCGAGCACGGTGGCGGCCACGGCGGCGGTAAACTGGTCGGGGCCGGGGAGGCCGAGGATATAGGGCAGGATCGGGATCACGCCGAAGCTCACGAAGGACAGGAAGGTGATCAGCGCCCGTGGCCAGAGCGCCCCCTGACCGGGGTCTTCCAGCCCCTCGACCTGCGACAGGGTGATCTCCGCCATCAGGCCGGGAGATTTGGCGGCCAGAGTTGCCATGGTGGTGGCGTCGAGCGTCGACAGCCCGTGGCCCTTGAGATGCCGGGTGAGCGCGCCGATCTGTGCCGAAGGATCGCGCGACAGCCGGGCTTGTCGCCGCCGGATCATGTCGCGCGCGGCGCGGGCCGAGAGAAATTCGCCCAGCCCCATCGAAGTCGCATCGGCGAACAGGTTGGCGAGGCCGAAGACCAGAACCGCCAGCGTGGCGAGCTCCCCGCCGCCCTCGGCATTGGCGCCCGCGTAACCTGCGACAATGGCGAAGGTGGTGACGATGCCGTCATTGCCGCCATAGACGATCTGTTTCAGGTGATCGGTGAGGTTTGGCCTGGCGAACATGCTGGGGTCCTTCTTGCGTGTATCGCATCCGGCTGGCTGCGATGGTCGGAGAGAGCTATAAAGCGCTCCATGACATCGCTCAAACCCGATCTTGGCCGGTTTTTGCGGAAAAAGGCGGAAAGTATTTGGGGTAAAATAATACCTATTTTTTAATGCATTGTTTTTAAATGTAAAATCATAAAGGTGGACGCTTGACGCAGGGCGCGAAATGCTTAGAACACGCTCAATCGAATTCCTATCCCATAAGGGCAAGAAACATGAAAACCTTTTCCGCTACTCCCGCGGACGTGGACAAGAAATGGATCCTGATCGACGCTGAAGGCGTTGTTCTGGGCCGTCTCGCTTCCATCGTCGCCATGCGCCTGCGTGGCAAACACAAAGCGACCTTCACCCCGTCCATGGACATGGGTGACAACGTCATCGTGATCAACGCCGACAAAATCCAACTGTCCGGCAAGAAACGCACCGACGAGCGCTTCTACTGGCACACCGGTCACCCGGGCGGCATCAAATCCCGCACCATCGGCCAGATCCTCGAAGGCGATCACCCCGAGCGCGTCGTGACCAAAGCCGTGCAGCGCATGCTGCCGGGCGGCAAACTGTCCCGCCAGCAAATGACCAACCTGCGCGTTTACGCCGGTTCCGAGCATCCGCATGAAGCTCAGCAGCCGGAAGTGCTGGACGTCAAGTCCATGAACAAGAAAAACACCCGGAGCTGAGACCGATGGCTGAAGAAATCAAATCCCTCGACGCGCTGAGCGCAGTCGCCGGTGGTGAGACCCTCGTCGTCGACGCCGCCCCCCGTGAACCCGTTCGTGACGAACTGGGCCGTTCCTACGCCACCGGCAAGCGTAAAGACGCTGTCGCCCGCGTCTGGATCAAGCCGGGTTCCGGCAAGGTCACCGTCAACGGCAAGGACATGTCCGTGTACTTCGCCCGTCCGGTGCTCCAGCTGATCGTGAAACAACCGGCCCAGATCGCCGGCGTCGAAGGTGAATTCGACGTGGTCGCCACCGTCAAAGGCGGCGGTCTTTCCGGTCAGGCCGGTGCTGTGAAACACGGCATCTCCAAAGCGCTGCAACTCTACAACCCGGAACTGCGCGGCGCTCTGAAAGCCGCTGGCTTCCTGACCCGCGACTCCCGCGTTGTGGAACGTAAGAAATTCGGTAAGCGCAAAGCCCGCCGCTCCTTCCAGTTCTCCAAGCGTTAATCGCCGGACTGGTCCAGAAATTCAAAGGGTCGCCTTCGGGCGGCCTTTTTCATGTCGGAAGACGAATCTGCGATCCCCTTGGCAACCCGTGCCCTGCGGTTCATAGTGGAGCAAATCCGTTCGATGCGAGCCGCTGGCAATTTGACCCATCCCTACGAAGATATCCCCTCCCAAAGTTTCTGGCGCAGCGGTGTGGTAGAGACTGATCGCCAGATCTGGCCGGAGATTTATGTGCCGAAAGTCCGCATCACGCGCGATACGGCAGTGGCCACGGCGGGGAGCTGTTTTGCGCAGCATATCGGCAATTATCTCAACCTTTCCGGCGTCAATGTGCTGGACGCAGAACCCCGGCCCAAGGGGATGAGCGCCGAGTTGGCGCGCCAATACGGCTTTGGCCTCTATTCGGCGCGCTATGGCAATGTTTACACCGCCCGGCAGATGCGCGAGTTGCTCGAAGATGCCATCGCCGGGCAGGTCTATACCCGACTGTTCCTGACCCGCGACGACCGTTGGTTCGATGCGTTGCGTCCTGGCGTGGAGCCCGAGGGATGCGAGAGCCGGGAAGAGGCGATCGAGCTCAGACGGGAGCATTTGATGAAGGTGGTATCCCTGGCGCAGATGGCCGATGTTTTCGTCTTCACGCTGGGGCTGACCGAGGGCTGGATTCACACCGGGGTCAACCGCACTATGGCGATGGCTCCGGGCGTGATCGCGGGCAGCTACCGCAAGCGCCATGCCTTTCACAATTTCACCTATGACGAGATCATCGCCGATCTGGCCGAAATCCTGCGTCTGCTCAGGATGCTGAACAAGAACATCCGGCTCTTGTTGACCGTCTCGCCGGTGCCGCTCACGGCCACCGCTTCGGGTCAGCACGTTCTGGCGGCGACGACCTATTCGAAATCCGTGTTGCGCGCCGCCGCAGGTGATTTTGCGACCGCTCAGGAGGGGGTGGATTATTTTCCGTCTTACGAGTTGGTGACCGCATGGGCCAACACCACGCCCGCCTTTGCCGCAAACCTGCGCTCGGTCCGGCCGGAGACGGTGGAACGAGTCATGGCGGTCTTCCTCACCGCACAGGGGCTTCTGGAGCCCGTGGAAGCGGCGGAGGACGAGAGCATGTCCGACGCCGAGGAGGTGGAGGAGGACGTGGTCTGTGAAGAGGCGCTTCTGGAGGCGCTTCGCAAATGAGGGGTGGACAGTGACCAAACGGCTCTGTGTGCTTGGAAATTCTCACATGGCGGCCTTCGCGACTGCGGTGGAGAACGGTGCCACGCGCTGGCCGGGGATGGTGCTTGATATGTTCGGGGCGCATGGCGATGCGCTGTCGCGGTTCGAGGTGCGGGACGGGCGGTTTCAGAGCGACGATGCGGAGGCGCGGGCGCGGCTCTCCCATCTGGTCGGGCGCGACGCCTTTGCGCTCACCGAGTATGACGGCTTTGTCGTCACCGGATTGCATGTCTCGGTCTTCACCTTTGTGCGGATGTTTCGTGAGCTGTCTTCGGTCGACATGCCGTCGGTGAAGGGAGCGTTAAGCGCCTTGGAGGACGGTCGGCCTTTGGCCTCGACCGCGATGCTCAGGGCCTATGGGACGGAGCGTCTGATGCGCACGGCGGGGATGAAGCTTGCCCTGATGCTGCGGGCGGCCTGTGACGCACCGGTTTTCATCGCCAGCCAGCCGCGGCCCTCCGGACGGGTGCGGGAGCGTGGTGGCACCTATCTCGGGTTCACCCAATTGGCGGCCCGTGGCGACGGCGACTTCGTGTCCGACTGGTTCGACCGGGAGACGGAGGCGCTTTGTGCGGCAGAGGGGCTGCACTTCATCGCGCAACCGGCGGAAACGGTGGAGGAGGGGCTGTTCACGACCGAGTCCTTTCTGCGCGGTTCGACGCGATTGGCCAAGCGCAAGGGATTGGCGCATGACGAGGACGATGTGCTGCATGCCAATGCAGAGTTTGCCCGTTTGATGGTCGATAAGGTGGCAGTTGCGATGAATTTACCCATTGCGGCGTGAGGCTTGCGGGTTGGCTCTTGCACATTTGATCAAAAGTCTCACAGGATCGGGAAAAGTGGTTCTCAAACGTGGGTCCAGGGGAAGAGGGCATGACATTGGGTGACAAGATGCGGCGGTTCTTCCGCTCGGACCAAGGGGTTGGCGTGATGCTGGTGTCACCGACCGCCTTGTATGCGCTTTTGCTTTTGGCCGTGCCGCTGGTGGCGATTGTCGTGATTTCGTTTTGGACCCAGACGGGCGTACGCGATTTCGACACCACGTTCACGCTCGCCAATTACAAAGAGGCCCTGACCGATCCGCTCTATCGCCAGCTCATGCTGCGCTCGCTGATGGTGTCGGGGCTGGTGACGACGATCACCGTGGTTCTGGCCTTCCCGATTGCCTATTTCGTCTCTTTCGGGGTCAAACCCGAGCATAAATCCCTGTGGATTTTTCTGATCACCATCCCGTTTTGGACCTCCTATCTGATCCGTGTGTTCCTGTGGAAAGTGATCCTTGGTTACAACGGCGTGCTGAACTCCGGGCTTCTGGCCGTGGGCGTGATCGAGGAGCCGATGAGTTTCATCCTCTACAACGTCAATGCTGTGGTGATCACACTGGCCCATGCCTATGCGCCTTTCGCGATCCTGCCGATCTTCGTGGCGCTCGAAAAAATCGACCGCTCGCTTCTGGAGGCCTCCCGCGATCTCGGTGAGAGCCGGACGATGACCTTTCTGCGCGTCACCCTGCCTCTGGCCGCGCCCGGTGTGGTCGCCGCCGTGCTCATCGTCTTTATCCCGACCATCGGTGACTATGTGACCCCGCGCCTTGTCGGCGGTCCGGGCGGTCTGATGATCGCTAACATGATCCAGACCCAGTTCCTGCGCCTCAACAACGCGCCTCTGGGCGCCACCTTGGCGGTGCTCGCCATGCTCATCGTCGCGGTGATCGCCATCGCCTTCATGCTTTTGGGCAACAAGGCCGCGGGTGGCAATAAAGGAGGGCGCCGCAAATGAAATCGCTCAAAACCTACGCCATCCTCTATCTGATCTTCCTCTACGCGCCGATCTTTCTGCTGCCGCTCTTCGCTTTCAACAGCTCGACGGTCATCGCATTCCCGCTCACGAGCTTTACGACCGAATGGTTCACCACGCTCCTGACGCTGACCGAAATGCACGGCGCGCTATTGAACTCGCTCAAGATCGCGCTGACCTCTGCCGTGCTCGCCACGATCCTCGGGATTTTCGCGGCCATGGCGGCGACGCGCTATACGTTTCCGGGGCAAAAGGGCATCATGGGCTTTATCATGCTGCCGCTGGTGCTGCCGGAGATCATCGTGGCGGTGTCGCTTCTGATCGTGATCCTGCGCATGGGGTTCAACACCGGGGCCTGGTCGGTGATCGCAGGCCATACGCTGATCTGTACGCCCTTTGCCATCGCCATCCTGCAATCGGCCTTCGCCTCGCTCGATCCCTCGCTCGAAGAGGCGGCCTACGATCTGGGCGAGACGCCCGCGTCCACCTTCCGTCTGGTGACCCTGCCGCTCGTCATGCCGGGGATCATTTCCGCGCTTCTGATTTCCTTTACCATCTCGATGGACGAGTTCATCATCGCCTTCTTCCTCACAGGCTCCGAGCCGACGCTGCCGGTCTACCTGTTCTCTATGATGCGATTCCCGAAACTTCTTCCGGCGGTCATGGCGCTTGGCACGATCCTCGTCGTGCTCTCCGTGCTGCTCATCATGATTGCTGAATTCTTCCGCCGCCGTGGCGCCAAACGCGCGGGGCTCAAAGACACCGGGGGCTTCCTCTAATGACCATCAAGAAAAAACCGACAGGCCCCGCGCTGATCACGCTTCAGAACGTGGAAAAGCACTACGGCGACTACCATGCGCTCCGGGGCATCAACCTTGAGATCGGCACGGGTGAGTTCTTTTCGCTCCTCGGCCCCTCGGGCTGTGGCAAGACCACGCTTCTGCGCACCATCGCGGGCTTTGAGGATTACGACAGCGGCTATGTGATGATCTCCGGCAAGGATATGCGCGGGGTTCCGGCCAACAAACGGCCCACGAATATGGTGTTCCAAAGCTACGCGATCTTCCCGCACCTGACCGTGTTGCAGAACGTCGCCTTCGGTCTGCGCAAATCCGCGATGTCGAAGGCGGAGAAAACCAAAGCCGCCGAGGATGCTTTGGAGATGGTCGGCCTCAAGGGCTACGGCCATCGTGCCGCCCATGCTTTGTCGGGTGGTCAACGGCAACGGGTCGCTCTGGCCCGTGCGCTGGTGCTGAAACCCAAGGTGCTTTTGCTCGATGAGCCGCTTTCCGCGCTCGACCGCAAGATGCGCGAACAGATGCAGGTCGAGCTGATCAAACTTCAACGCGAGGTGGGCATCACCTTCATCCTCGTGACCCACGATCAGGAAGAGGCACTCGTGATGTCCGACCGCATCGCCGTGATGTTCGAGGGCGAGATTGCGCAATGCGACGATCCGGAGGTGCTCTATCGCCGTCCGAAATCGAAGCGCGTGGCGGATTTCATTGGGGTGATGAACTTCCTTCCGGCCACGGTGCGCGAAGAGGATGGCAAATACATCGCCTCCGTCGCGGGCCTCGGCGAGGCGGAGATCACCGCGGATCAATGCCCCGCAGGCGTGCCTCTGGGGGAGGCCACGGTCGGTTTCCGCCCGGAAACCCTGACCATCCTCTACGAAGGCCAGTCTGCCACCCACCGCGAAGCCCCGGCGAAGGTCGAAGAGGTCGTCTATTACGGCGATATGACCTATTACGACGTGGGCTTCGAGGGTGTCGAAAAGCCGGTGCGTATCTCCATGCGCAACATTTTCGGCCGCGATGTTCTGGACGTCGGCACCTCTGCGCGGGTCAGCTGGTCTCCGGGCGCTTTGGTGGTGTTCGGCGCGGATCAATAAGCCTCAGGCCCGCAGAACCTTGGTCACAAACCCTGTCACCGCGCGTTCCAGATCGGGGATCTTGCCGGTTCCGAGTGTGCGGTTTACTTCGGCGTGGCGATAGGCGGATCCGTCGAACAGGCTGACATCCGCGCCTCTGGACCGCGCCACGGTGACGAAATTCGACATCGACAGACCGTGACCCCGCGCCCCCGACCAGATCGCCAGAAGAGGCGGCAGGGTCTTGGCGAGGTTGTAGGCGGGGGAAAGCGCCCCCCATTGCGCGCGGTCCTTGAACGCGCTCGCAGTGCCGAAGGGCAGATGGCCTTCATTGACCCGCGCCAGTGTGATCAGATCGACCGCGCCGCTGTCGTTGACGATCACCCCCGCCGGGCGCGGCTCCCATCCGGTGAGTGTGGCCATAGCGGCAAGATGCGCGCCGGCCGAATGGCCCATGACAATCGTGCGCTCGGCCGGTGCGATATGGGCGAATGACCAGTCGATCGCCTGCCGCACTGCCCTGATCTGACCGGTCACCGGGGTTTTCGGCAGCATCGGATAGTCGATGGAGACGAAGTCGAGGTTCATCGCATTGAACCATGCCGGTTTGGCGTCCACCGCCTTGCGCGATCCGGCCCGCCACGCCCCGCCATGGACGTAAATCACCGCTCCGCGCGGCGCGGGGGCGCGATAAATGTCGAGCGCATCCGTGCCGTAACTGCGGGTTTCTGCCTCGTCCCCGGCCCAAAGCAGGGAAGGGCAGGCAAGTGCCGCCGCCCCCGCGATCACGGTTCTGCGTGTGATACCAGACATATGCCTCCTGGGGCCTATTTGTCCTGTGGAATGAGGCCCAATCCGCGCAAGTATATCCCGATTCCGGTTTCCAAAAGGTCTTCGGGCGGAAACGGCACGCGCGCGCCGGGCGTGCCGCGCGCGAAAAGCTCCACCACCCCATGCGCCATGGCCCAGACATGCGCCGCAAACATCTGTGGCGGCGGGCGTTTGCCCTCGGGGATTTGCTGCGCAAGCTGATCGGCGGCGCGCTCCAACACGCCAAGCGCGCGCGTCGCGACGGCGTAAAGTTCGGGCGTGCGCTGCATGGAAATGCCGCTCTCGAACATCGCAATATAATGGCCGGGGTACCGGCGGGCAAAGGCCAGATAGGCGCGGCCCACCGCCTCAAAGGACGCAAGCGCGGAGGGCTGGCCGGTGTCGTAGGCGTAGTTGAGCAGATCGGCGAAAACTTCGAAGCCCTGAAGCGCGATCTCGGCAATCAGATCCTCACGGCCCTCGAAATGACGATAGACCGCCGCCGGCGTCACGCCCGCGGTTTTCGCCGCCTCCGAGAGGGTAAACCCGGTCGGGCCCTTCTCCTCGATCAGCTGCAACGCCGCCTCGATGAGGGCCTGTTTCAGGTTGCCGTGATGATAGCCGCGTTTGCTCATAGGGCGTTCATTCGTCCTCATCGCCGGTGATCAGGATTTTCGGCCCATCGACGATCTTCGGGTCGATCTCGCCGAGGTTTTTCGCGCTTTTGCCCTTGTAGTCGATCTTGGTGAGCACGGCGCGGATCGCATTCAACCGGGCGCGATATTTGTCGTCCGAGCGGATCACCGTCCAGGGCGCGGCCTCTGTGTGGCTGCGCTCCATGGTCTCGGAAATCGCTTTTGTGTACTCATCCCAGCGTTTCAGCCCCTCGACGTCTATCGAGGATAGTTTCCATTGCTTCAACGGATCGCTTTCGCGGGCGAGAAAGCGCCGGAGCTGTTCGGCGCGCCCGACATTGAGCCAGATTTTGAACAACTGGATGCCCTCGGAGACCAGCATCTCCTCGAATTCCGGCAGTTGGTGGAAAAACTTCTCCCGCTGCGCGTCGGTGCAAAAGCCGAAAACCTTTTCGACCACGGCGCGGTTGTACCACGAGCGGTCGAACAACACGATCTCGCCCGCCGTCGGCAGGTGGTCGATATAGCGCTGGAAATACCATTGCCCGGCCTCGCGCTCGGTCGGTTTCGACAGGGCCACGATCCGTGCCGAACGCGGGTTCAGGTTTTCGCGAAAGCGCTTGATCGTGCCGCCTTTGCCCGCCGCATCGCGGCCCTCGAACACCACGACGATGCGCTTGCCGGTCTCGCGCACATCGGCGAGCATTTTGACCAGTTCGAGCTGAAGCGCCTCGATCTCCGCCTCGTACTCGGCCTTTTTCATCCATGTCTCATAGGGAAAGGAGGGCGACAGGATTTCCTTTTTGCCACCGTCCTCAACCGCCTTGCGAATGGATTTCGGGGCGTCTTTTTCGAAATAGCGGGAGATCGCGCCGTCGAAAGGAAGATCGGTCATGTGCAGGCCCTATGTGTTAATCACCTTAACACTATGAGGTTTTTCCGTCCGGGTTGCAACGCCGGGCAGCGCGCTTGACGGCTTCGACGACCGCCTCTGTCGCAACGTGATGCGGCATATGGCCGATGCCGTCGAGCCGGGTGAGGCGGTTCGAGGGCAGGCGCGCCTCTAACGCCAAGGCATGGATGCTGTCGGGGACGATCACATCCGCCGTGCCATGCAGGCTCTCGATCGGCAGGGTGAGCGCATCGTAGCACGGCACCATGGTCTTGATCTCGTCGCGCAGCGCGATGCGTTGGCGGGCGTTCATCCGGTGGCGGGGCGGGTGGATCGACTTGCGCGGCTGGAAATGATCGGCATAGCCCTCGGGGACGGCATCGGGGGCGAAGACCTCTGCCAGACGGTTTTCGACGATGAATTCCGGCACGGTGAACGCAATCAGCTCCGCCGCCCACCAACCAAGGACGGGGGCGGCCAAAATGCGGTGCAACAGAGGATGGCCGGTTTCCCAATCATGCGAGGGCGAGGAGACCAGCACCAGCGCCGCAAGTGTTTCGGGCGCATCGAGCGCCCACCGCAGCGCCACCGCGCCGCCATAGGACTGGCCCAAAACGATGGGCGCACGCGGGTCGACGATGGCCATGGCTTCGCGGATCACGCGGGCCTGTGCGGTGAGGCTTTCGTCCTGCATCCGGGGGCTGTGGCCATAGCCGGGGCGGTCGAGGGCGTAGACACGGAAGTCTTGCGCCAGTGCCGGGGCGAGGGCGAAGCTCATGTCATAGGTCGACCCGGAGGCGCCATGGATCAGCACCACGGGCGGCGCATACGGTGCGCCGAAGCTTTCGACATGGATTTCGTGCCCCGACGGCGTTGCGATCAGATCGCCCTTGCGCCGGGTTTTGAGCGCCCGCATCGGCCCGCGCCGCAGCGGCATTTCGAGCGGAGCGGGCGCGCGGCTGCGCATGTCAGCGCCCGATCTCTTCCAGTTTGTAGGGCGTGTCCTGATAGATCGCGTTGATCCAGTTGCCGTAGAGAAGATGCGCGTGCGAGCGCCAGCGGTTCATCGGGCGCAGCGAGGGATTGTCGTTCGGGAAATAGTGCTGCGGCAGGATGATCTCTTTGCCCGCATCCACATCCCTTTGATATTCCTCGTACAATGTGCCCGTGTCATATTCGAAATGGTTGAAGATATAGAGCGCGCGATGCTCCGGATCCTGCACAAGGCAAGGCCCCGTTTCGTCCGATCCCAAAAGCGGTACAAGCCCCGGCACGGCGTCGATCTCGGATTGGCGCATCTCGGTCCAGCGGCTGACCGGGATGTAGCACAGGTCGGAGAAGCCGCGCAGATAGGGCGAGTTCGGGGCAAGGTTTTCCTGTTGAAACAGACCGAAAGCCTTGTGGTCCAGAATGTGTTTTTGCACGCCGTGGAAATAGTTGATCATCGCCATACCGCCCCAGCAGACGCCGAAGGTGGAGAACACATGGCTCTGGGTCCAGTCGAACACCTCTTTGAGTTCGTCCCAATAGGTGACCTCCTCAAAGGGCAGATGCTCGATCGGCGCGCCGGTGATGATCAGCCCGTCGAACTTCTCGCCGGAGGCTTTGACCTCGGAGAAGGGGCGGTAGAATTGCTCCATATGCTCGGCGGCGGTGTTTTTCGTCTGATGCTCGCTCATGCGGATCAGGTGGAAATCGATCTGCAAGGGCGTGGCGCCGATCAGACGGGCAAACTGGTTTTCCGTCTGAATTTTCTTCGGCATCAGGTTCAGAAGCGCGATCTTGAGCGGCCGGATTTCCTGCGTCGCGGCCCGGCCTTCGCCCATGACCATGACGCCCTCGGCAGAGAGGACATCATAGGCGGGAAGGTTTTCGGGCAGCGTAATGGGCATGATCGGGTTCCTTTGAAGTGAAGGAGATTTAAGCCTGTTGTGCGCGTTTATCAAGCGCGGCGGCGATCAGGGCCGAGAAGTCCTCGGGGCCTTTGATCTGTTTGACGTCCTCATAATCGAGCGTGATGCCCCAATTGTCGGCCATCGCGGCATAGCGCGGCTGGCGGTGGGCCAGTGCGCGGGCATAGGTGTAGCGGATGAAATCGTCCGGGTTGACCTCGTCTTCCTGGACGCCCTTGGTGGCGAGATATTCCTCCCAGATGGCGGCCAGAAACTCCGGCTGATAGGCCATCGGTTTCGGCGCCTTGTCGAAACGGCGGATCAACTCTTCGGTATGGGCCTCGGAGCCTTTGATCCAGACCAGAAGTGCCTCGCCCGAGAGCGCTTTGAGGATCGGATCGTCAGGGTTCTCGGGGTCGACCCATTCACAGATCGAACCGCCGGTGTCGCAGACGAAATGCGGATAGCCGTACAGTGTCTGCGCCCGGTCGATGAAATGGCCGGTGTCGAGAAGGGCGGCTTCTTCGGCGGCGCGGAACAGGGTCTGGCGGCGGCGGAACTCGGCCATGGGGATGCCGCCCAAGGCTTCCGAGCCGGGTTTGCCGAGGAAATAGGACACGGGCGCGAGGTTGTCGAAGGTCAGGTTGGCCTTGATATAGATGCTGTCCGAGAGGAATTGTTCGCGCAGGAACGGTTCGCGCATCGCGACTTTTTTCAGATTGTCATCAATGGCTTCGCCCAGGTAACGCGTGCCGATACGGTAGTCGATCGAGTAGTGATACCACTCTCCCGTGCCGCGCAGCATGTTGGAAATTACGGTCTTGCCGAGCCCCGACATGCCAAAGAGGATGAGCCGCTTGCGCGTGCACTCTTGCCAATCCGCACCTGTTTCGTATGTCATCCGTCTGTTCCTGTCGGGCCCTGTTGGTCGGGTTCGGTGGTGCCACGGCGCGCGCTCGCTCGCAAGTGTTAAGCGCGCTCATGCCCCCGCAACCGGGTCAAAATCCGCCCGTCGATCACCAGAAGACCAAGCGCGATCAGCCCGAAACCGACATAGGCCTGTGGTGGCAGGCTCTCGCCCAGCACCAGTGCCCCGAGGGCGATGGAGACCGGCGCGACGATCAGCGTGGTGAGCGAGGTATTGCCCGCACCGGCCACGGCGATCACTTTGTAATATATGATATAAGTGAGGCTGGTGGACATCACCGACAGATACAGAAGCGCGCCCCAGGTTTCGGGCCTGAGCGTCACGGGCGGGGCGCCCGCAACGAGAAAGGCGACCGGAAGGGCGATGAGGGCCGCGCCGGTGAGCATGCCGGCGGCGGCGATTTCGGGGCGGAGGTCGGAGAGGAGGATGCGGCCGATGGAGTTCGAGAACCCGTAGGACATGGTGGCGGCGATCATGGCGAGCTGCCCGAGGGAGGTCAGATCGAAGGACTTGAGCGCCTCCGGGCCGATGATCGTGGTGATCCCCAACACGCCGAGCAAAACGCCCGTGCCCTTGCGCCAGCCGAGCTTTTCATCGGCAAAAATCAGCGCCGCAAAGAGCACGCCGAAGATCGCGGTGGAGGCGTTGAGAATGCCTGCGAGGCCCGAGGGAATGTGCCGCTGCGCCCATGTGATCAGCAGGAAGGGGATCGCGGAGGTCAAGGCGCCGACAAGGATAAACCGCCATAAATACTGAGAAATTTTTGGTACGGGCAGGCCCTTGATCAGGATGTAGCCCCAGAGCACGACGGCGGCGATGGAGACCCGGCCCGCGACGACCCAGTAGATCGGCAGCTCGCGGATCAGGATCGCGACGGCGAGAAAGGAACAGCCCCAGAGAAAGCCCATGGTGAACAGCCCGACCCAGGCTGCGGGGGTGATGATCTTTTGTGGGGCCATGATTTTTCCTCGTGCGTTTGCCGCAAAATCGCTTGCACGGGGGCCGGAGGCAAACCGGAATTTGTGCAAACGCCGATCACGGTTTTCGCTCGGAGGGGACGGCAAACGGGCTCAAAACCGCTGTCGGCAAAGCGTCGGACTTGTGTCGGACTTTTGTCGGACAAGGAGCGTCACGAAAAAGGCCCCGCGGGATCGCAGGGCCTTTCGATGGATTGATGAGGTCGGATCAGAAATGATGCGACAGCTTGAGGCCGAAGCCGATGGCGGAGTTGTCTTCGAACTCGCCGCCCACCGAGGTGGTGGTGTCGCCGATCCAGGCATAGCTGACGCCGCCGGAAATCGCGGTCTGATCGGTGATCTGATATTTCAGACCGGCCGCGACGGATTTGTAACCGTCGGTGGGAGACAGGTTGCCGGAGATGCCGCCATAGGATTTTTCATAGCCGATGGAGAACGAACCGGAGAGCTTGTCGTTGAAACGACGGCCAAGGCCGAGGCTGTAGGAGATCGTGTCGTCGGAGTGATCGACGAGATTGTCGCCGATGATCGTGACGTAATCGTCCGGGGCAATCGTGGTGGTGGTCCATTCCGCCCAGCGTGCCGAGAACATCAGAAGCGTGTCGGCGGCGATGCCGGTCTGGAAATCGAAGTTCACCGATTTCGGCATGGTCACGGCCAGATCCGAGGAATTGGCACCAAGGGCGGAAAGCTCATCTGCGGTGAAGTCGATGTCGATTTCGGAATTGTAGGTCAGGCTGGCGCGCAGCGCGATGTCCGGGATCTCATAGGCGGCACCGACGAGGTAGCCCCAGTCGTTTTCGGTTGAGGTTTCCATCTGGTAGAAGTTGGTACCCGAAAGGTAGAGCGAGACCTCGCCTTCCGAGGTGAGGTGACGCAGACCGCCGTAGACCGAGAAACGATCGTCGAATTTGTAGCGCAGGACGGCGGTCACAGCGGTGGTTTTCACCGTCGCGTTGGACCCGGCGATCGGGTAGCTGGTGCTGGCGCCGTAATCGACATCTGCGCCGAAGGGCTGGTCGATGATCAGCGCGAAGGACAGCTTGTCGTTGAAATCCCGTTTGTAGGCGCCGGAGACCATGTTGAAGGACGGGGTCACATCGCCCGCGTCGAGCTCATAACCGGGCATGACAGGATAGGCCCCGGAAACATCCGGGCTGACCGAACCGAAGCTCAGTTCGACATAGGTGCCGGTTTCGAACAGCGGTGCGATGGATTGACGGGACCGATCCATGCCGCCTGCATGTGCCCCGGATGCGGCGCCGATGGCCGCGACGGCCACGGAGGCCGCCAGAAGTGTCGTGTTTTTCATTGATCTCCATCCCTGACGGGCACTGAGGCCCGTTCCTTAGATCTTTTTAAAGTGTCGTGGTGAGCGACTTTCCGCTCTTATTGTCCACTCAGCCTAAGCTGCGACAAGATTTCAAGCAATTCTGACGCCGCGTCATGGTTGCAAGTGACCGAGCATGGCTTTTCTGCATCAGGCGGGAGAGCTGAGGCGGGACACTCGGCGGTTTTCGGACAAGATATTGATGTAATTGGCGGAAAAAATAATCGCTGCGCCGAGGAAAACCCAGATGTCGATGTTCTCATTGTAGAAGGCCATCCCGATCACGGCGATGATCGGCAGGCGCAGAAAGTCGATGGGGGTGACGATGGAGGCGGGGGCCAGCGACAGGGCGGTGGTGAGGCAGAAATGCGCGCCGAGCCCGGAGACGGCGACGACCATCACCCAAGGCACATCCTGAAGACGCGGCAGGGCAATGTCGGCGTCTGCGAGGGCGCAGACCAGACCGAAAACGAGTTGTAGCGTGACCATCCAGAACATGATCGACAGGATGGTGACATGGGCGGTGAGCGTCAGGCGTTTGGTGAACAGTGCGGAGGCGGCAAAGCCGAAGGCGCAAAGCATGGCGGCGACGAGGCCGATGGACAGCGCGCCGCCGAAGGGGCGGGCGACGATCAGAATGCCGATGAAGCCCATGGCGGAGGTCAGCGCCCGTGTCGGCGTCATTTTCTCGCCGAGAAAGATCGTGGCGCCCAGCCCCACGAGGATCGGGTAGGAGAATTCCAGCGCGAAAAGCTGGGCCATGGGAATGAGGGTCAGGGCGAAGAGCCAGAGGTTCTGACCGGCGAAATGGCCGAGGTTGCGCCCGATATGGAGCGGCATGGCTTTGGGGCGGAATTCGCGGAGACGGCGTTGCGGAATGGCGATGGCGAGCACGATGATGAGGCCCACGAGCGAGCGGTAGCCGAGGATTTCGAACGTATCGAGATGGCCCGCGAGCTTGCGCCCGGCGACGGCCATGGCGGAGAATCCCGCGAGAGCGCCGCTCATCCAGAGCGCGGCCTTGAGTGGGTGACTTTCGCTCATGCGGGGGACTTTCGGAAATCGCGCTGCATGTGATGGGTGACACGTCCCCAGTCGGAGCTTTGGGTGCGCTCCTGATGGGCCTCGAAGGCGCGGGCGTCGCGGAAGACTTCGGTGACGTGAAACTCGGTGGGGCGGACTTCGTCCTGCCAGAGATCGAACTGGAGGCAGCCGGGTTCGGCGCGCGAGAGGCGGATGTGGTCTGGCATGAGGGCCAGAACATGGTCGACCTCATGGGCGGCGCAGGTCATGGTGCCTGTCAACAGGATCTTGCTCACCGGATGTTTCTCCTCCATCGGTTTGCCCCTCTTAGCGAGGGGGCGGGGCGCTTGGCAAAAGAAAAGGCGCTCTCGCGGGAGGAGAACGCCTTTGCAATTTTGTGGGGGGGCGGCGAAGCTATGGCGTTTTATTTACAGGTCGGGAAAGGTTTCGGCGCGGTCGTAGCCGAAATAGGTGACGTCGACGTCGTAGATGTCGCCGATCAGCTCGATGGTCTCAGGGTCGTAATAGCTTTGGAAAGCCCGTTTGGTATGGCTGGCGGTCGCGGTATCGTGTTCGAGCGCCACGGGCAGGTTCAACTCCCGCATGAAGGCGTTGAAATCCTCGGTGATGGTTTCGAAACGGAGCAGCCGGTCGATCAGCAGCTTGCCGTCCGCATCGCAGATGAACCGGTGTTGCGGGATGTTATGGCCGATTTCGAGGGTGCGCAGCGTCTTGTTGGCCGCGATCCGTTCCGGCAGGGTGAAGGCCCAGTCGCGAAAGGAGCAGGCCTCGCCATAGCGCAGATACCAGTTGTATTCGGAAACGGCTTTCGACCAGGGGTTCCGCACCACGGCGAATTTGGTGCAGCGGGTCCAGAGCGCATCGTCGGCGAGGCGGTTTTTAAGCTCGGGCGCGGTGAGATGTTGCAGCACGGTGCGTTTGTTGATCGCGCCCCAGAGCGTCTCGTCGGGTTTGCCGCCATACATGCCCAGGGCTTTCTCGATCGACTCGCCGGCATTCTTGGGAATGTGAACGAAGATCAGGTTCTTGTCGCGGGCGATGGGCATGGGCGGGTCTTATGGGAGAGGCGGGAGTGGGTCAGTTCTGCGCGGGCGGTTGCCCGATGAAAACTGACCCGTGTCGCTCTGGCAAGGGGAGAACGGGCCGGATCACTCCAGCTCGATGGTTCCCGGCGGCTTCGAGGTGCAGTCGTAGAACACGCGGTTCACGCCTTTGACCTCGTTGATGATCCGGGTGGAGGTCTCGCCGAGGAATTCGTGGGTGAACGGGTAGTAATCCGCCGTCATGCCGTCGACCGAGGTCACAGCCCGCAGCGCCAGCGCATAGTCATAGGTGCGCCCGTCGCCCATCACGCCGACGGTGCGCATCGGCAGAATGGCGGCGAAGGCCTGCCAGATCTCGTCGTAGAGACCGTGTTTGCGGATTTGGTCGATGTAGACCGCATCGGCCTTGCGCAGGATGTCGAGTTTCTCGCGGGTGATTTCGCCGGGGCAACGGATCGCGAGACCCGGTCCGGGGAAGGGGTGACGACCGATGAAGGAGGCGGGCAGGCCCAACTCGTGACCCAGCGCGCGGACCTCGTCCTTGAACAGCTCGCGGAGCGGTTCAACGAGCTTGAGGCCCATTTTTTCCGGCAGACCACCGACGTTGTGGTGCGATTTGATCGTCACCGAGGGGCCACCGGAGAAGGACACGGATTCGATCACGTCGGGATAGAGCGTGCCTTGCGCGAGGAATTCGGCGCCTTCGATCTGATCGGCGTATTTCTGGAACACGTCGATGAACAGCTTGCCAATGGTTTTGCGCTTCACTTCCGGGTCGGACACGCCTTCGAGTGCGCCGAGGAAAAGATCGCTTTCGTCGGCATGGATCAGATTGAGGTTGTAGTTCTCGCGGAACATGTTGACGACCTGCTCGGCCTCGCCGAGACGCAGAAGGCCATGGTCGACGAAGACGCAGGTGAGCTGATCGCCGATCGCCTCGTGCAGCAGGATGCCGGTGACGGAACTGTCGACACCGCCGGACAGGGCACAGATGACTTTCTTGTCGCCGACCTGTTCGCGGATTTTCGCGATCATCTCTTCGCGATACGCGCCCATGGTCCAGTCGCCGGAGAAGCCCGCAAGTTTGATGAAATTCTCGTAAAGCGTCGCGCCATTGGGCGTGTGGTGCACTTCCGGGTGGAATTGCACGGCGTAAAAGCGGCGCTCGGTGTCGGCGGTGATGGCGAAAGGCGCGCCTGGGCTTGTGCCGTAAACCTCAAAGCCCGGCGCGATCTCGGCGACGTGGTCGCCGTGGGACATCCAGACCTGTTCCTTGCCGGTCGCATCCATGAACCAGCCGTTCAGGAGATCGGTGTGAGCCTTGGTCGGGGTCACATAGGCGCGGCCGAACTCGGCGGTGGCATGTTCGCCCGCTTCGACACGACCGCCCAGATCGTGCATCATCACCTGCTGGCCGTAGCAGATGCCGAGGATCGGCACGCCCAGCTCATAGGCCGCTTTCGGCGGGCGGGGCGAGCCCTCGCGCATCACCGAATCCGGGCCGCCGGAGAAGATGATCGCACGCGGATCAAATTCCTTGAGGCTCTCTTCGGTGACCTTCTGATAGGGGTGGATTTCGCAATAGACATTCAGTTCGCGCAGACGGCGCGCGATGAGCTGCGTCACCTGGGAACCGAAGTCGATGATGAGGAGGCGGTCATGGGAAATCTGGGTCATGCCCTGCCTTTATGCGCGCGGACGGATTCAGGCAAGATGGATTCCCGCATTCCGGCGTTTCACACCGAAAAAGCGCCCATGAAAAAGCCCCCGTTTCGGCCGGGAGGAGGCGGAAACGGGGGCGGTACAGGGGGATGGGCTGTCGGGTAGCCTTTGAACGGGGGCCGGTCAGGCGGTCTGTTGCTTCTGCGGCAACAAACGGGCCTCGCCCATCAGTGCGATCAGAACCTCGACATGGCGGGTGACATTATAGGTGGCATCGCCCGAGCGGCGGATGTCTTCCATGCGGGCCTCTTCCTCGATCAACGCGGTGAGGGCGCGGGCGGGCGAGGGGGCGGTGGCGCTGCGCATGACCCGTTTGAGGTCACGATTGCGGTTGTAATGTTCCAGTCCGAAGCGTGCGGCGCGGATCAAAAGGCGGGGACGGCGCAGGGCGGCAAGCAGGGTCGTGACGTCGGTCATGGGCAGATCTCCTGTTGGTGTTGCGCCCGTCCGGTTTCGCTTGTCCGGTATGGGCGACGGGTCGTGGATGAAACGATATGAGGGGAGCTTTGCACAACCTAAGCGTGTGTTGCGTATTGTTTCCGTATTGAGAACGGTGCGGCGGGGCATTGTTTAGGATTATGGGGCGACAATGGCGAAACGAGAAACAGTTAACCTTTGCGTAACCAATGCAACTCATGGTTGAGGCAGGATTCGGGATAAATCGGGGGATAATCTGTGAAGATCCGGTTGATATCTGTCGATCTGTGAGGGGCTCAAATCTTAACTGTATCAAATATGGAAACAATTAATCTGAATGCCGGGGGAAATATGCTGGAAACTGGGAAAGGAACGGCCGGGTCGTACGGGCAACTTCCGAAATGGGTGCCGCAGGAGGCCAAGCGCTATCTGGCGCATACGGAAAGCGGCGACACGATACGCGAACTGGCGCGGCGCGGCGGCTGTGCGCCCTCGACCGTGATGCGTCAGGTGCGCAAGCTCGAACAGAAGCGGGACGATCCGCTGATCGACGAGGCGCTGTCCTCGCTCAGCCGCCTTACGCCGCAGGCTCGGGACGCGGCGGCTCTTCCGCTTTCCCAGAATGCTCAGGCCCAGACCTCCAAGGACATCAAGGACAAGGACTTCATGACCGACCAAAGCCCGTTTTCCGAGCCGACCGGCGCGACCCCGCCGGATGATGCGACCATTGCGCGCGAAGCCCGCCGCATTTTGCGCCGCCTGTCGGAGCCGGGGGCCTGTCTGGCGGTGGCGAAAGACATGGAAAAGGCCGTGGTGGTGCGCGATCTGCCGGACGGGCGCACGGCGCGCACGGCGGTGCTCGACCGTCCCATTGCGCAGGCGATGGCGCTCAAGGACTGGATCGTGGCGAATGCCAAGGGCAAGATCACGCGCTACACGATCACGGCGGCGGGGCGCGCGGCGCTGCGCGGGTTTCTGGCAGAAGACGAAAGCGCGCGGGCAGGCTTTGCCGAGGCGCCGGCGCGGTTCGATGCCGGGGCGGGTGGGTTTGCCTTGCGCGCCGATGCGGATACGGAGGATCGCCCGAAGCGCATCCGGTACAATGCGGCGGAAAGCCCGGTGATGGTTTTGTCGCGGCGGCGCGACAAGGATGGCACGATGTTCCTGCCGCCGGAACTTGTGGCGGCGGCGGAGCGTCTGCGCGAGGATTTCGAACTGGCGCAGATGGGCGCGGGCGGCGTGAACTGGGAGCGCTTTCCGATCGAGGCCGGGCGGGTGACGGGCGATGTCAACGGCTTTGGCTCGGAGGCGGCGAAGGCGCGGGTGGCGGCGGCGCTTGGCGATCTCGGGCCGGGGCTTGGCGATGTGGCGCTGCGCTGCTGTTGTTTTCTGGAAGGTATGGAGCAGGCGGAGAAGCGCATGGGTTGGTCGGCGCGCTCGGGCAAGATCGTGTTGCGGATCGCGTTGCAGCGGTTGAAGAAGCATTACGACGAGGCGGGGTATTCGAATTTGATTGGGTAAAATCCGGTCCGGGGCATGGCCCCGGCAAACGCTCCGGTGGAGCGTTTGAGGATTTTACGGGCGGAGCCCCGGCCGGTTCGGGGCATGGCCCCGGCAAACGCTCCGGTGGAGCGTTTGAGGATTTTACGGGCGGAGCCCCGGCCGGTCCGGGGCATGGCCCCGGCAAACGCTCCAGTGGAGCGTTTGAGGATTTTACGGGCGGAGCCCAGGCCGGTTCGGGGCATGGCCCCGGCAAACGCTCTGCCGCCTTCTGAAAAAAAGCACCCGAAGGCCTCAAAACCTCCGGGTGTTCAGGTGGGACCGCTCGGGGGCGGTCCTGCTCAAGTCGGATCTTGCGATCCGTGCCCATCGGGTCGGTCAGGACCTTTTGGGCGCCCCCTAGCCAGCGGGGTGAAGCGGGAATAGCGCCGCTATGGGATCAATTGAAATTGTAATTTCAGTGATTTGGTATTAGCTCTTCTAATGACTGGAGGGGCCATGCTGACGCTCAGACAAATGACCTATTTCGTGGCACTGGCCGAGACCCGCAGCTTTTCGCAGGCGGCCGAGACCGTACATGTGACCCAACCCGCGCTGTCGCAGCAGATCAAGGAGATGGAGGCGAGCCTCGGCACGCAGCTGGTCGAACGGCTGCCGCGCGACATCAGGTTGACGCGGGCGGGGCAGGTGGTTTTGGACCGGGCGCAGCAGATCCTGGCGATGACCCGCGATCTGGAGGCGGAAATCCGGCTCTCGAAGGGGCTGACCGGGCGGCTGACGCTTGGGGTCATTCCGACCATTGCGCCCTATCTGTTGCCGCGGGCGCTGACCCGGATCAAGGCGGCAGCGCTCGATCTCGACATGCGGGTGCGGGAGGCGCAGACGGCGGATCTGATCGCACTGGTGGCCTCGGGCCAGCTCGATGCGGCGGTGATCGCGCTGCCTTATGACATCGAAGGCCTGCTGGCCGAGCCGCTTTTTACAGATCGTTTCCTGCTGGCCGGATCGCAGGCGCGGATCGCGGCGCTGACGGAGGCGACGGTGCCGCGCCCGACGGAGCTGTCGCCGGATACATTGTTGCTTCTGGACGAGGGGCATTGCCTTGCAGATCAGGCACTTGAGGTCTGCGGGTTGAAACGCAACCGGCAGTCGGTCGATCTCGGGGCCTCCTCTTTGGCGACGCTCTGCGGCCTCGTGGCGCAGGGCTTTGGCCTGACGCTTTTGCCGGAGATTGCGCTCTGTTCCGAGATGGCGGCGAGCCCGGAGATGGCGGTGCTGCGCTTTCCCGAGCCGGAGCCGCAGCGCGTGGTGGCGCTGGTGCGGCGGCAATCGACGGAGGCGAAGCTGTGGTTCACCGAGTTGGCCGCACTTTTGAAGGATGCGGGAGAAGAGTTGATGTGTGAGGCGCAAAGCCGGGCGTGAGGCACGTCAGCCATGCGTCCCGGGTATTCCCGGTATGCGACGGTATTCCGAGGTCGCGCGATGCTGCGGATGCGAAAAGGCCCGCAGGGATGTCCTGCGGGCCTTTCGTCATCTCAGACCTGCGTGCGACTTAGGCGACGGCGACGGCTTCTTCGCCTTTGAGCCATTTGAGCACGTTCTCCGGGGAGGAGACGCCGTAGGGGTCTTCGCCGTGGTTGTCGCACAGACCCGGCTCTTCGAACCAGGCTTCGACGACACCGTCATTGACGACGGCGGCGTAACGCCAGGAGCGCAGACCGAAGCCGAGGTTGTCCTTGCGCACCAGCATGCCGACGCGACGGGTGAATTCCCCGGAGCCGTCCGGGATCACGCCGACGTTCTCAAGCTCTTGAGATTGCGCCCATTTGTTCATGACGAAGCTGTCGTTGACGGACATGCAATAGATCGCGTCGATGCCCAGATCCTTGAACTCCGGGAAGCCTTTTTCAAAGCCCGGCAGCTGGTAGGTGGAGCAGGTCGGCGTGAAGGCGCCGGGGAGCGAGAACAGCACAACGCGCTTGCCGGCGAAATAATCGGAGGTGGTTTTGTCCTCCCATTTGAACGGGTTCGGACCGCCGATGCTGTCGTCGCGAACGCGGGTGTGGAAGGTCACTTCGGGCAGTTTGTAACCGGCTTTCATGGGAAAACTCCTTGAGCTTGCGCTTTTCCATGTAGGGAGCGCTTCATTATGCCGCATCTTTTAGAGCGATTCTAAACCTTCGATCAATGCGCCTGCGGCAGAAATCGCCGCAGATGCGAAAGGCGCGGATTTCGCGAGACATTTGCGGGCAGGTTGCCTATATCGTGATCCAAACGGAAAAGCCCAAACGGAAAAGCATCCCGCCATGCGTGATCTCAAGATCCCCGACCAGCGCCACCCGGAAAAGGCGCATCGCCCCGATAATGCCCAGCCGAAGAAGCCGAGCTGGATCCGCGTGAAGGCGCCGACCTCGAAGGGCTATATGGACACGCACAAGATCATGCGTGAGCATAAACTGGTGACGGTTTGCGAAGAGGCGGGCTGTCCGAATGCGGGCGAATGCTGGTCGCAGGGCCATGCCACCATGATGATCATGGGGGAGATTTGTACCCGTGGCTGTACCTTCTGTAACGTCGCCACCGGG
Organism: Celeribacter sp. SCSIO 80788; assembly: GCF_051054295.1. GTDB lineage: Bacteria > Pseudomonadota > Alphaproteobacteria > Rhodobacterales > Rhodobacteraceae > Celeribacter. The sequence continues at coordinate 743,596 of NZ_CP150482.1, forward strand.
CGGCCCGACAGTCTCGACGTGTTCGAGCCGGGGCGTGTCGCCGATGCGGTTCAGAAACTCGGGCTCAAGCATGTGGTGATCACCTCGGTGGACCGCGACGATCTTGAGGACGGGGGCGCGGAGCATTTCGCGATGACGATCCGGGCAGTGCGCAAACGCTCGCCGGAGACCACGATTGAAATTCTCACGCCGGATTTTCTGAAATGCGCGCCTTCGGCGCTCGAAACCGTGGTCGCCGCGAAACCGGATGTGTTCAACCACAACCTTGAAACCGTGCCGGCGCTCTACCACGAGGTGCGCCCCGGTGCGCGCTATTTCCACTCCCTGCGGTTGTTGCAGCGGGTGAAGGAGCTCGACCCGACCATGTTCACCAAATCCGGGATCATGGTGGGTCTGGGCGAGAAACGCCCGGAAGTGTTGCAGGTGATGGACGACATGCGCGCCGCCAACATCGATTTCATGACCATCGGGCAATATTTGCAGCCGACGCCGAAACACCATGCGGTGGCGGAGTTTGTGACGCCCGAGGAATTCAAGAGCTATGAGAAGGCCGCGATCAACAAGGGCTTTCTGATGGTTTCGGCGACGCCGCTGACGCGCTCGTCCTACCATGCGGGGGACGATTTCGCCCGGCTTCGGGAAAACCGTCTGAAGAAACTCGGTCAAGCGTAAGTGTCGAACACGTTTGAAATTTTCCTCGGCACGCAGCCGGGGCTTGAGCCGTATCTTTTGGCCGAGGCGGTGGAGGCGGGGTTCCCTGCGCCTGTCGCCGTGGGCGGCGGTGTGACCTTTGAGGGCACGTGGGACGACGTGGTGCGGGCCAATATGACGCTCCGCGGGGCGGCGCGGGTGTTGGCGCGGATCGGCGAGTTTCGGGCCTTCCATCTGGCGCAGCTCGACAAGCGGGCGCGCAAGTTTCCCTGGGGCGAGGTGCTCAAGCCCGATGTGCCGTTCCGGGTCGAGGTGGTCACCGGCAAGCGCAACAAGATTTACCACGCCGGTGCCGCGCAGGAACGCATCGAGCGCGCGATCACCGAGGAGCTTGGCGCGCCCCTGTCGGCGGAGGCCGAGGTGGTGCTCAAGGTGCGGATCGAGGATGACAATGTGATCCTGTCGGTCGACACCTCCGGCGAGGCGCTGCACAAGCGCGGCTATAAGGCCGGTGTCGGCAAGGCGCCGATGCGCGAAACCATGGCGGCACTGTTTCTGCGGGCCTGCGGTTATGACGGGCGTGAACCGGTGCTCGATCCGATGTGCGGTTCGGGGACCTTTGTGATCGAGGCCGCGGAATGGGCGCGGGGGCGGATGCCCGGTCGTGCGCGTGGCTTTGCCTTCGAGCATCTCGCGCCGTTCGACGCGCAGGTCGTGCAAAAAATCAAAGCGAACTGGCGGGAACGTGAGACGGTTTTGCAGTTTTACGGGTCTGATCGCAATGTGAACGTTGTTCGCATGGCGAACGACAATGTCGAACGTGCGGGCGTGGCCGATCTTTGCACGTTCAAACCCGTATCTGTGTCGGAGATCGAGCGCCCCGAGGGCCAGACCGGTCTGGTGATCGTCAACCCGCCATATGGCGCGAGGATCGGCAAGAAGAAAGACCTCTACGCGCTTTATGGGGCCTTCGGGCAGGTGATGCGCGAGCGGTTCAAGGGCTGGCGTGTCGGCATGATCACCTCCGACGGGCAATTGGCGCAGGCCACCGGCCTGCCTTGGGAACCGGTTTCCGCTCCGATTGCTCATGGCGGGTTGAAGGTCCGGCTCTACAAGACCGCCGCGCTCTAATTCCGAGGGGGCTGGCGGATTTTCGGGGCGAGCCGTGCAAATTTCGTCAGAAAGTGATCTCTCTCAAGGCATTTCCCCACAGTCCTATGCTAGAATCTGGCCGTATAGGAGGGGAGACTTAGAAATGATGCACAGGCCAAATTGGGACGATTACCGGTACGTGCTCGCCGTGGCGCGCACTGGCTCGGTGTCGGGTGCGGCGCGTGAGCTGGGGGTCAACCATGCCACCGTCTTGCGGCGCGTGGCGGGGATTGAAAAGCGGCTCGGTGTCGAACTGTTCGAGAAATCCGTGCGCGGTTATGAGATCGCACCGGAGAAATTGCGGCTGATCGAGGCTGCGCGCGAGGTGGAGGCTGCGGTGAGTGCGGTCGAACGTCTGGCGCGTGCGGGCGAAGCGCCGCTTGCCGGGGTCATCCGCGTGACGTCGACGGACACCTTCTGTCAGGTGGTGCTGCCACCGCTTTTGGCGCGGCTGTCGACGCATGAGAAGGAACTGTCTTTCGAGCTGATCTCGAACAACGCGCATCTGGATTTGTCGCGGCTGCATGCCGATGTGACGGTCCGCCCGACGTTCAAACTGCCGGAAGAACTGCACGGCGAGATGGCGGCGCAGATGCGGTTCGGGTTCTATGCCCGTTCGACCGAGGTGCCGGCGAACCGCTGGATCGGGCTGACGGGCGCAATCGGACGCTCGCATGCGGCGCAGAAGCTGCGCGAGGAGCTGGAGCGGCGCAAAGTCACCTTCGTGGCCGCCGCCGACAGTTTCCTGACGCTCAAGGCGCTGGCGGAAACCGGTATCGGCCGGGTGATGTTGCCGGTGGTGCTTGGCAATGCCGCGCCGAAGCTCGTGCCCGTGGAGCCGGTGGTCGATCTGGCACCTTTGCCGGTCTTCGTGGCCTCGCATGCCGATCTGGCCGATGCGCCGCGTCTGCGTCAGGCGCGGGCCCGGATCGCGGCGGCGCTAGAGGCGGAGGAAGCGCATCTGATGGGCAAGGTTCTGGTGCCGGGGCAATAGGCCGGTCATCAGCGGAGCCAGCAGCCATGGCGGGTCCTTAACGGGGCCCGCCGTTGATTTGCATCCAGGCGGGCAGGCCGAAGAGTTTTTCCACAAGGACGAGCGCCAGACAGGTGGCGACGATGGCGAAGATGAAGACGACACGTTTCGCCGAGGGCGGATTTTGCGACCAGCGTTTGGCGCGCATCAGCCAGTGCATGGGGGTCATGCGGGCGTCCCCGGTTCGTCATCGAAGACCACGGAGCCGATGAAGGGCAGGTTGCGGTTGGCCTGGGCAAAGTCGATGCCATAGCCCACGACGAAAGCGTCGGGGATTTCAAAACCGATCCATGTGGCCTTGAGATCGACCTCGCGGCGGGCGGGTTTGTCCAGAAGGGCGATGGTCTCGAGCTTGCGCGGTTTGCGCGATTTCAAAAGCTTGATGACGGCGGAGAGGGTGTGGCCCGTGTCGACGATGTCTTCGACCACCAAGACGTCACGGCCCTCGATCGGGTTGCGCAGGTCCTTGAGGATGCGCACTTCGCGCGAAGAGACCGTACCGTCGCCGTAGGAGGAGGCTTCGAGGAAATCGACCTCGACATTCATCTCCAGCTCGCGCACCAGATCGGCGATGAAGACGAAAGAGCCACGCAACAGGCCCACGACCACGAGCTTGTCGGTGTCCTTGTAGGCGCGCCGGATTTCTTTTGCGAGATCCTCGATCCGCGCCGCGATGGCCTTGGCCGAGATCATGGTGTCGATGTGATATGGCCGCTGCGTCATGCTGTCCCCTCTTTGGACTCTTGCATTTCCTGTCCTGAGGTTAGATGTATCAGGCCGGATAAAGACAGACCAGAGACCATGCCGACGCATCAGGAAACAAAACACCTCCCATATAGCGCCGATCAGATGTACGCGCTTGTGGCGGATGTGGAGAATTACCCGAAATTCCTGCCGTGGAACGCCGCCGCGCGCATTCGCTCGCGCACGGATATGGGCGACCACGAGCTGATGCTGGCCGATCTGGTGATCTCGTTCAAAGTGTTCCGGGAGAAATTCGGCTCGCGGGTGAAACTTTTCCCGGCAGAGCGCAAGATCGACACGGAATATCTCGACGGGCCGTTTCGCTATATGAAAAGCTGGTGGGTCTTTACGCCCGCCGCCGATGGCGGCTGCGATATCGAGTTCTTTGTCGATTTCGAATTCAAGAACGCGATCCTGCAAGGCGTGATCGGCGTGGTGTTCAACGAGGCGATGCAGCGCATCGTCCGGGCGTTCGAGCGCCGGGCGCAGGAGTTGTATGGCTGAGCGCTCAGAACAGCCGCACCGTAAAGATCACGGTCATCACCACGCCGACCAAGACGATGAACTGTTTGAGCCGGGCGGTGTTGCGGATGCGGCGGGCGAAATGCGCGCCTAAAAATCCGCCCGCGATCATCGCTCCGGCCAGAAGCGCGGCATAGTCCCAGGCGATGACGCCCGCGAGCGCATAGGTCACGGCGGAGACCAGCGACAAGAGCACCGACAGCGCGTTTTTCAGCCCGTTCATCGCGTGCAGGTCGGTGTAGCCGATGAGGCCCAGCACGGCGAGGAGCATGATCCCCAGCCCGCCGTTGAAATAGCCGCCATAGATCGACACCAGCAACAGTGCGATGGCCGCGCCCAGAGGCGCAAGCATGTCGTGGGCCAGAAGGCGGCGGATCAGTTGCGGTCCCCCGGCAAAAAGCAGGGTGGCCAGCGCCATGAGACCGGGCACGGCGATGAGGAACGTGTCATTGGGCGTGATCAACAACAGACCCGCACCAAGAAGGCCGCCGAGGGCCGAGACGGCGATCATGCGCAGGGCGGGCATATTGGCGGTGGTGTGCAGGTCGCGGCGATAGGCCCAGACGCTGCTGACATAGCCGGGCAGGGCGCAGAGCGTGGCGGTGGCATTGGCGGATACGGCAGGCACGCCCGCGAAGATCAGCGCGGGCAGGGTCAGGAAAGTGCCTCCGCCCGCAACGGCATTGAGCATGCCGCCCAAGAGCCCGGCGACGAGCACCAGAAGAATGTCGATCATGTCCCCTCCCGATCCGGCGTGTGCCCGCTCCGTGTTTTAGGTTCTGAGCGCCGAGCGCAGCATCTCGAGCGCGTGTTCCACGGTGGCTCCGCGCACGCTCGCACGGCCCAGGGGGCCGAAATCCACGGTTTCCACCACGGTGGTCGCGCCTTTGCGGGCGAGCCCGAAACAGACCCGGCCTTCGGGTTTGTTCTCGGAGCCGCCGGGGCCTGCGATGCCGGTGACCGCGACGGCGATCCCGGCCATGGATTTCGCCAGAGCGCCTTCGGCCATCTCCAGCGCCACCTGTTCGGAGACCGCGCCATATTCGGCGAGGGTGACGGGCGAGACGCCGATCATTTCGCGCTTGGCGGTGTTGGAATAGGTGACATAGCCGCGATCCACCACGTCTGAGGAGCCGGGGATTTCGGTGAGACTGCCGACGATCATGCCGCCGGTGCAGCTTTCGGCGGTGGAGATCATCAGGCCTGCGGTGCGGGCCAGCGCAAGCACCTCTTCGGCCAGCGCTAGGGGCAGGGGAGTGGCATGCGCACTCATTGGATCACCCCATGATAGAGGCCAGCAAAGACCAGAACGACCACCGCGGCGAACACGCCCGCGATCACATCGTCGAGCATCACGCCAAGCGCATCGCCGCGCCGGTCGGCCCAGCCGATGGGGCCGGGTTTCCAGATGTCGAACAGACGGAAGGCCAGAAAGGCGGTGGGCCATGCGGGCCAGAGCGTGGTGGAGGGCATGCCGGCCATGGCGGAGCCGATGGAGACCGGGATGAGCGCGATCCACATGCCGACCAGCTCGTCGATGACAATCTCGGAGGGGTCTTCGTTCTCGCTGTTTGCGGTCATTTTCTGGGTGGCCCAGAGGCCTGCGACAAAGGCGATCACCGTGCCGATCAGCACGCCGGGGACACCGAGGGTTTCGTGCAGCGCCCAGAACAGCGGCACGGCGGCGGCGGAGCCCCATGTGCCGGAGGCGGGTTTCATGTAGCCGATCTTGGCGAGGGTCGCGATCAGTTCCGCATAGGGGTTCATCCGGGTCTCCTTCAAGTCTTTGGCCGGGGTCTTTGCCGCGGTCTTTGTCGCTCAGCTCTTGATCAGGGCGGCGGTCGCGAGCGACGCGATGCCCTCTTCGCGCCCGGTGAAGCCGAGCCGCTCGGAGGTGGTCGCCTTGACCGAGACTTTCTCCACATCGACGCCCATGATATCCGCCAAAGCGGCGCGCATCGAGGCGGCATGGGGTCCCACCTTGGGACGTTCGCAGACCAGAGTGACGTCGCAATTCATCATCTCATAACCCATCTCGCGCGCAAGCCCGATGGCATGGCGCAGGAAGATATGGCTTTCGGCACCCTTCCATTGCGGGTCCGAGGGCGGAAAATGCTGACCGATGTCGCCGCGCGCCAGCGCGCCATAAATCGCATCGGTCAGCGCATGCATGCCGACATCGGCGTCGGAATGGCCCTGAAGGCTGCGCTCATGCGGGACTTTCACGCCGCAGAGCCAGACATGGTCGCCCTCGCCGAAACGGTGCACGTCATAGCCATTGCCCAAGCGTATATCGGGGCGGATTTCCATTGCCGTGTACTCCTGTGGTTTGTCTTGCGCTCTTTGACGCAACAGCCCCTCGGCCCGAGCGAAATCGCCGGGGTGGGTGATCTTGAAATTCTCTTCCGAGCCTTCGGTGATCGCAACCGCGAGGCCATGGGCGCGGGCCACTTCGACATCGTCGGCGGCCTCGCCTTGAAAGGCGCGGTGGGCGGTCAGAATGGCGTCGAAGGCAAAACCCTGCGGCGTCTGGGCGCGATAGAGCCCGCTGCGGTCGCGCGTGCCGTCGACAAAATTGCCTGTTTCGGCGGCGTTTTGTGAGGATGCTCCGTGCCAAAGCGCATCCGTGACCATGAGCGCAGGCGCCGCGCCTTTGTGGGTTTCGAGCGCGGTGAGCACGCCTTCGATCACCCCGGCGGGGATCAGGGCGCGGGCCGCGTCATGGATCAGAACCGTATCGAAACCCTGACCGGAAAGCGCCTCAAGCCCCGCCTTCACGGAAACAGAACGGGTCGCGCCACCGGCAACAAGCATTACGTTTTCAAGGCTTTGCGCCAGGTCGAGATCGTCCGCGTGATGCACCACGACAATCGCATCCGCATAGGGGCGGAAGGCGGCGATGGCATGGTCGATGACGCGCAGGGCTGTGGGGGCGGTCCCCAGCCTTTGCCATTGCTTCGGCATCTCCCCGCCCGCGCGGGTGCCGCGTCCGGCGGCGACGATCAGAACTGCGATTTTTGTCATGGGTTTTGGCATAATCGGTGGCGCGCAGGCTTGCAATGCGCTGTTTTTGACCGACATGGTGATCAAATTTTGTGCATAGAGCATTTTTCGCCACATTTTTCGCCGCGATCCTTTGCGACTCGCCGCTGTGATCGCTACCTCTGTCCGAAATGCTCAAGGATTAATCGCTTGCCCGTTGAATTGGCGCAACTTGCACTGGACCCGCCCGTGTTTCTGGCTCCTATGGCCGGAATCACGGACCTGCCGTTTCGCGATCTGGTCGCGTCTTTCGGTGCGGGATTGGTGGTGTCGGAGATGGTCGCCTCGCATGACATGCTGAACGCGCGTCCGGGGGCGCGCGAGAAGGCGGAGCTTGGGTTCGGGGTCGAGAACACCGCCGTGCAGCTTGCGGGGCGCGAGGCGGAGCCGATGGCGCTGGCGGCCAAGATGGCCGAGGACAATGGCGCGCAGATCATCGACATCAACATGGGCTGCCCGGCGAAAAAGGTGGTGTCGGGCTATTCCGGCTCGGCGCTGATGCGCGATCTGGACCATGCGTTGAGCCTCATCGAGGCGGTGGTCGGCGCGGTTTCGGTGCCGGTGACGCTGAAAACGCGGCTTGGCTGGGACGATGCGCTTTTGAATGCGCCGGAACTCGCGAAGCGCGCCGAGGATGCGGGCATTCAGATGATCACGATCCACGGCCGCACCCGCTGTCAGTTCTATAAGGGCCGTGCCGATTGGGCGGCAATCCGGGCGGTGAAAGAGACCGTGGCGATCCCGGTGATCGCCAATGGCGACATCACAAGCCCCGAGGCCGCGCGGATGGCGCTGGCGCAATCGGGAGCCGACGGGGTGATGATCGGTCGGGGCGCGCAGGGGCGTCCGTGGATTTTGGCGCAGGTCGCCGCGAACCTGACGGGCGCGCCGGTGCCTCTGCGCCCCGAGGGCAAGGATTTCGCCGATATGGTCGCGGGTCATTACGAGGCGGGGCTCACGTTTTATGGCGAAGCCCTGGGCGGTCGGGTGATGCGCAAACATCTGGGCTGGTACATGGACACGGCGGGCACGGCGGATGCGCTGCGCAAGCGCGTTTTGACGCAAAAATCGCCGCGCGATGTGTTCGCGCTGCTGCCCGAAGCACTGAGTGGGGAGGTCTGCGCCGCATGACACATCGTTTCGACATGCTCTGGCCCTCGTTGCCGGTGCCCGCGATCATGATCGATGCGGGCGATGAGATCGTCGAGGTGAACTCCGCCGCCGAGCTGTTTCTCAATGCCTCCGCCAAAGCGCTGACCGGGGTGCCGGTGTTCGACAAGCTCGCCATCGACGCGCCTCTGGAAGAGGCCTTCGGACGTGTGCGGCGCGACGACTCGCCTTTGTTCATCAACAATGTGGACGTCTCGGGCGGCAATGCGGCGCCGGTGCAGTGCAACATCCAGATCGCGCCCCTTCAGGGCATGGAGAACTGGCTCGTGCTGTTGATGGAACCGCGCCAGATCGCCGACCGGCTGGGCCGCGCGCATCAGGTCAAAACCTCGGCGCGCTCGGCCATTGGCATGGCGGAAATGCTGGCGCATGAGATCAAGAACCCGCTGGCGGGGATCACGGGGGCTGCGCAGCTTTTGTCGATGAGCCTCACGCCGGAGGATCTTGAACTGACCGATCTGATCGTGGCCGAAAGCCGTCGGATCGTGGCGCTTCTGGAGCAGGTCGAGCAATTCGGCAACCTGCGCCCGCCCGCGAAACGTCCGATCAACATTCACGACCTTCTGGACCGGGCGCGCAAATCCGCCGAGCTGTCCTACGGCGCGAATATGAAATTCATCGAGGAGTTCGACCCCTCGCTGCCGCCCACGTTCGTCGATGGCGATCAGATCTTGCAGGTGTTTCTGAACCTGATCAAGAACGCCTCGGAGGCGGCGGGCAAGGAGGGCGGGACGATCCGGCTTCGGACCTTCTACGACCTGTCGCTGCGCCTGCGTCGCAAGGACGGGACGGGGGCGGCGCTGCCCTTGCAGGTGGAGATCATCGACGACGGCCCCGGTCTTCCGCCGGAGATTGCCGCGGATGTGTTCGAACCCTTCGTCTCGGGGCGCGAGAACGGCACGGGGCTGGGCCTCGCGCTGGTGTCCAAGATCATTTCCGATCACGAGGGCTGGATTTCCGTGGACTCCGTGCCCGGCAAGACCGTGTTCCGCATCTCGCTGCCGGTCGCACCGCGCGAACCGAAAAACAGTGAGCCGAAATAAAGAGTGACATGCGCGTGACAGGTCATAAAGTTGAGAAAAACCCCGCACAGAAGGGGACAGCGCGCGGGCCGATCGGCCCGATGCGAGACTGACAAGGAGAGAATACTATGGATGGCACGATCCTCGTCGCCGATGACGACCGCACGATCCGCACGGTTCTGACCCAGGCGCTGACCCGCGCGGGGTGCAAGGTGCATGCGACCTCGTCTCTGGTCACGCTGATGCGCTGGGTGGAAGAGGGCAAGGGCGATCTGGTGATCTCCGATGTGATGATGCCCGATGGCAACGGGCTCGAGAGCCTGCCGCGCATCGCCGAACTGCGGCCCGGTCTTCCGGTGATCGTGATCTCCGCGCAGAACACTATCATGACCGCGATTCAGGCCGCCGAGGCCGAGGCGTTCGATTACCTGCCGAAGCCTTTCGATCTGCCGGACCTGATGAAACGCGCCGCCAAGGCGCTTGAGGTCAAACGCCGGGCCAATCCGGCACCGTCGAATGCCAAGGCCCCGTCCGAACTGGGCGCGCCGCAGGAAGACCTGCCGCTCGTGGGCCGTACGCCCGCGATGCAGACGCTCTATCGCCTTGTCGCCCGCGTGATGAACACCGATCTGCCGGTTCTGATCACCGGCGAAAGCGGGACGGGCAAATCGCTGATTGCCCGCGCGATCCACGATTTCTCCGACCGGCGCAATCTGCCGTTCGTGGTGGTCTCCGCCTCCGATCTGGCGACGATGGAAGGCCCGGCGGCGGTGATTTCCAAGGCCAAGAACGGCTCGATTCTGTTCGATGAGGTCGGCGATCTCGATGAGGAAGCGCAGGCCCGCATCGTGCGCATGCTCGACAGTTTCACCGACAACGCGCCGCGCATCATGGCGACCTCGCAGGCCAATCTCTCGGCCAAGATGGAAAGCGGGGCGTTTCGTCAGGATCTGTTCTATCGCTTGGGCGGCGTGACGATTTCCGTGCCCTCGCTGCGCGAACGCGTCGATGACATTCCGCTTCTGGCGGAGTTTTTCCTGTCGAAGGCCGAACGTGACGGGCTTTCGGCGCGCCGCTTTACCAATGAGGCGATGGACCTTGTGCGGGCCTATAGCTGGCCGGGCAACGTGCGTCAGTTGGAGAACACCATCCGCCGGTTGATCGTGACCTCGCCCGAGGAAGAAATCACCCGGATGGAGGTCGAAACCGTGCTGGGCAACCAGCCCGCGATGGAGCCCTTGCAGGGCGGCGGCGAGGGTGAAAAGCTTTCGACCTCGGTGGCCAAGCATCTGCGCCGCTATTTCGACCTGCACGGGGGCGTTTTGCCGCCGCCGGGGCTGTATCAGCGCATTCTGAAAGAGGTCGAAGGCCCGCTGATCGAAATCGCGCTCGATGCCGTGGGCGGCAATCAGGCCAAATGTGCCGATTTGCTTGGCATCAACCGCAATACCTTGCGGAAAAAGATCAATGACCTCGATATTCAGGTGACACGCCGTCGTAAGCTGATGTAAAAAGGCCACATCCGTGCCGAATAGGGCGCAGTTGCGGGAATACAACTCTGCTGCGCTCTCTCTGCCACGGTGGCCTGCGTCAAGTCCCATGAATAATGGGCCGCGCAGGGGTGGTTTTGAGCAGTACGAGGGTGCGGTCCATGGCGCAAAAGCCCGTGGCACAAAGAATCGGTCGGCAAAGTTGGCACAGGCTGATGCGGCTTCGGCGGCAACGCCGGTTGCAGAACATTGCGACCATCGCCGTGTTTGTCATGGGGCCGCTTCTGGCGGTGCTCACCTTCCTCGTTCTGGGGCCGCTGGATCATGGTCCGGCCTCGTCGGTGTTGCGTGGCGTGCTTCTGGCCGATGTGGTCTATATCATCGTCGTCGCGGGGCTGGTGGCGCAGCGCATCGCCAGTGTGATCGCGGCGCGCCGGGCGCATTCCGAAGGCTCGCGGCTGCACCTGCGACTCTCCGGCGCTTTCGTGCTTTTGGCGCTCATTCCGACCGTCATGGTGGCGGTGTTTGCCGTGGTGACGGTGAATTTCGGCCTTGAGGGCTGGTTCTCCGACCGGGTGCGCAATGTGGTGGGCTCGTCTCTGGAAGCGGCGAAGGCCTATGAGACGGAACATCGCGACGGTCTGGCCGAGGACACGCGGGCGCTGGCGAATTTCATCATCGACCGGCGCCGCAATGTGACGATCCTCTCGGACGGCGATTTGCGGCAGGTGCTCAATCAGGGGCAGGGGCTTATCCAGCGCGGGCTGCGTGAGGCCTATGTCATCGACCGTGCGGGCGAGATCAAGGCGCGGGGCGAGCGCTCCTATCTGTTCAATTACGAGAAACCGACGGAGGCGGAGCGGGCGCGGGCGGAAAGCGGCGAGCTTGTGCTGATCGACGACTGGGACAGCAACGAGAGCCGCGCGCTTCAGCGCCTTGCGGCCTTCTCCGACCGCTATCTTTACGTGACCCGCGATGTGGACGGAAAAATCCTCAACCTTCTGGATGAGACACAGGACAGCATTGCGCTTTACAACCAGTTGGAAAGCGAGCGCGGGCGGTTGCTGTTCGAATTCGGGCTTTTGTACATCGGCTTTGCGATCATCCTGATCCTCGCGGCCACATGGCTTGGCCTGTGGTTCGCCGAACGGCTGGCGCGGCCGATCGGGCGGCTCGCGGGCGCGGCGCAGAAGGTGGGCGAGGGCGATCTTTCGGTGCGCGTGCCCGAGGAAGAAGGGCAGGACGAGATCGCGACGCTCGGTCGGGTGTTCAACCAGATGACCGGGCAGGTGAAGGTGCAGCGCGACGAATTGCTGGAGCGCAACGCCCAGATCGAGCATCGCCGCCGGTTGTTCGATTCCGTGCTCTCCTCGGTGACGGCGGGGGTCGTGGGGCTGGATGCGGAGGGCCGCGTGACGCTTTTGAACCGCTCGGCGCAGGCGCTTTTGAACCTCGGTGAGCGGGATGTGACCGGGGAGGCGCTGGCCGTTGTCGTGCCGGAATTCGGTCCGCTCTTCGACCTGTTGCGCAGCCAGAAACGCGAAGTGGCGCAGGAGGAGTTGCGGCTGATCCGCTCCGGTGCGCAGGAAAGTTTGCTCGTGCGGATCGCCACCCGGCGCGATGTCGAGGGCGCGCTTGAGGGCTATGTGGTGGCCTTCGACGATGTGACCGACCTTGTGAGCGCGCAGCGTCTGGCCGCATGGGGCGATGTGGCGCGGCGCATCGCGCATGAGATCAAGAACCCGTTGACGCCCATTCAATTGTCCGCCGAACGCATCTTGCGCAAATTCGGTCGCGGGCTCGACGAGGAGGCGCGGGCGGATCTCGAACAATACACTCAGGTCATCGTGCGCCAGACCGGCGATCTGCGCCGGATCGTCGATGAGTTCTCGAAATTCGCCCGGATGCCAAGCCCGGAGCGGCGGGAGCATGACCTCGTCGAACTGGTGAAGGGCGCGGTGCTGTTGCAGCAGAATGCCCAGCCGAATGTCCGGATTACGGCGCGGATCGAACCGGCCACGGCCTTGGCTGAGGTGGATGCGACGATGATCGGACAGGCGCTCACAAATTTGATTAAGAATGCCGGAGAAGCAATTGAAAGTCTTGAGGAATGCGGTATTCCTCAAGGATACGAGCCGCGCATTCTCGTGGCCATGCAATGCGACGATCAGGAGGCGGTGATCACGGTGACGGACAATGGCATCGGCCTGCCGGAGGATCGCTCGCGGCTTTTCGAACCCTATGTGACGACGCGGGAAAAAGGCACCGGGCTGGGCCTGCCGATCGTCAAGAAGATCATCGAGGAACACGGCGGGACGCTGACGCTGACCGACGGGGCGCCTCTGGATGACACGGGCCGGATCGGGGCCTGTGCGACCATTCGCATCGCTGTTGCAGGCGATGATCGTGTTGAAGAAAAACAAGAGCTTGCGGTGTAAAGATGAAGTCTGGAGTGAATGATGTCTGATATTCTGATCGTCGACGATGAGCGCGATATTCGTGAGCTGATCGGGGATATTTTGCAGGATGAGGGCTTTGAGACGCGGCTGGCCGCGAATTCGGACGAATGTCTGAAGGAAATCGATGCGGGCGTGCCGGCGCTGATGATCCTCGACATTTGGCTGAAGGACAGCGACATGGACGGGATCGACATCCTGAAACATGTCAAGCGCGAGCACCCGGAAGTGCCGATCATCATCATTTCCGGCCACGGGAATATCGAAATCGCCGTCGCGGCGATCAAACAGGGTGCTTACGATTTCATCGAGAAACCGTTCAACATCGACCAGCTCATGGTGGTGATCACGCGCGCCATGGAGACCTCGCGCCTGCGCCGGGAGAATGCCACGCTGAAACGCTCGGGCTCGGGCGATCTGGAGATGATCGGCGTCTCGGCGGCGTTCAAGCAGCTCAAGAGCAACCTCGAGAAGGTGACGAAATCCAACGGCCGGGTGATGCTGACGGGCGGTGCAGGCGTTGGCAAGGAAGTGGCGGCGCGGTTCATCCACGCGGGCTCCGAGCGGCGCGAGGCGCCGTTTGTCACCGTGTCCTCCGCGACCATCGAGCCGGACCGGATGGAAGAGGTGCTGTTCGGTCGCGAAACCCCGGAGCGGGGCGTCGAGAAGGGGCTTCTCGAGGAGGCCAATGGCGGCATGATCTATTTCGACGAGGTCGCCGACATGCCGCTGGGCACCCAGTCGAAGATCCTGCGGGTTCTGGTCGATCAGCGGTTTACCCGCGTGGGCGGCAGCGCCAAGGTCTCGGTCGATCTGCGGGTCGTGTCCTCGACCTCGCGCGATCTTCTGGCGGAGATCGAGGCGGGGCGGTTCCGCGAAGAACTGTATCACCGGCTGAACGTGGTGCCGATCGAGGTGCCTGCGCTCGAAAAACGCCGGGAAGACATCCCGGAGCTGGCGCGGTATTTCATCGAGAAGCTGAACCGCGAACAGGGTTTGCCGCTGCGCGATCTGTCGGAAGATGCGGCGGCGATGCTGCAAACGATGACCTGGCCGGGCAACGTGCGCCAGCTCAAGAACGTCATCGAACGGGTGTTGATCCTTGGCGACAGCACCGGGCTGATCGAGGCGGAGGAGTTGCCGAGCGAGGATGGGGTGCGCGAGGACGACGGGCGGGCGATGCTGTCGCCGGCGATTGCGACCCTGCCGCTTCGGGAGGCACGCGAGGTGTTCGAACGCGAATACCTTCTGACCCAGATCAACCGGTTTGGCGGCAATATCTCCCGCACCGCGACATTCGTGGGCATGGAGCGTTCGGCACTGCACCGCAAGCTCAAGTCGCTGGGCGTGGTGACCGGCAACAAACAGGGCGGTCGGATGGCCTATGTCGAGGAAACTGACTGAGCGGGGCCGGGCGGTATCGGGTGACGCAACGGCATCCGGAGGCCCGGGCGGCATGCGGGTGCGTTGACGCCCCTGATATTCCGTGCCAAGCCTGTGGCGAAGCGAAAGCCCTGCGCGCACCGGACCGGGTCCGGCGCAGGGCATGACATGGCAAGGGCGCGACGTGAGTTTCACGGACGGCCCTGAAACAGGGATGATGCGATGAAGGTCATCATTTGCGGCGCGGGTCAGGTCGGCTGGCAGATCGCCAAGCAGCTCTCCGTCGAGAAGAACGACGTGACGGTCGTGGACAACAACCCGGCGCTGGTGCGCCGCGCCACCGACACGCTCGACGTGCAGGGGATCGAAGGCTTTGCCTCCTACCCGGATGTGTTGGAAAAGGCGGGCGCGCGTGACGCCGACATGGTGATTGCCGCGACCTATTCCGACGAGGTGAACATGGTCACCTGTCAGGTGGCGCATTCCGTGTTCAACGTGCCGCGCAAGATCGCGCGTCTTCGGTCTCAGTCCTATCTGACGGCGATCTATTCCGATCTCTACCGCCGCGATCACCTGCCGATCGACGTGGTGATTTCGCCGGAGAAGGAGGTGGCCGAGGCCGCGCTTCGGCGTCTGGCGGCCCCTGCGGCCTTTGACACGCAGGCGTTTCTGGCGGGGCGGGTGCAGCTTATGGGCATCCTGCTCGAAGAGGAGTGCCCGGTGCTCAACACTTCTTTGCGCGAGCTGACCGAGCTGTTCTCGACCTTGCGGGCCACCGTGGTGGGGGTGCGCCGCGACGGGCGGTTGTTTGCCCCGGAGCCGAAGGATCAGCTTTTCGCCCGCGACGAGATTTACGTGTTCGCGCATTCCGACGACATCACCCGGACGCTGGAGATTTTCGGCAAGACCAACGCCAAGCAGGAGCGTGTGGTGATCCTGGGCGGTGGCAACGTGGGGCTCGGCGTGGCGCAGGCGCTGGAGGCGCGGACCGAGCGGGTGCGCGCCAAGATCATCGAGAAGAACCGCAAGATCGCCGAGAAGGCGGCGGATGCGCTGGAGCGGACCATCGTTTTGAACGGTGACGGGCTTGACCCGGAGCTTTTGTCCGAAGCCGGGGTGAACCGCGCCGATGCGGTGCTTTGCGTGACTGATGACGACAAGGTCAACATGCTGGCCGCCGTGCGGGCGAAGACCGCCGGGGCGAAAATGACCATCGTTCTGATCAACGATCCGACGCTGGTGCCGATCCTCAATGCGCTCGACATCGACGCCTATATCAACCCGCGGGCGACGACCGTGTCCTCGATCCTGCGCCACATCCGCCATGGACGGGTGCGCAACGTCTATTCGGTGGGCGACAGCGAGGCGGAGGTGATCGAGGCGCAGGTGCTCTCGACCTCGCCGATCTCCGGCAAGCGTATTCGCGACATTGATTTCCCGGAAGGGGTGCTTGTCGGCGCGCTGACCAAAGGCGACAAATACGTCAAGCCGATGGGCGAGACCCGGATCGACGAGGGGGATGTGATCACCATTTTCTCGCTTGCCGCCGACGTCCCCGAGGTCGAACGCCTCTTGCAGGTCTCGATCGACTATTTCTGATGAACGGCGCCCGATGAACCGCTTTTCGCGCATGCCCTTTTTCGTCCAGCTCATGCTGGTCTCCGGCGCCGCCATGATGGTGCCGGCGATCTATGCGCTTGTGCTGCGGGAATGGGACGATGCGCGGGCCTTCGTCTACGCCAGCGTCTTGTTTTCCTCTCTGGCGCTGTTCATCGCCATCGCGCGGTATCGCCCCGAGGGGGCGGATGCGGGCGTCGGGCGCGACCGGGAGGGGCGCAACCAGCTTTTGACCCTTTTGGGGGCCTATACGCTTTTGCCGCTGATCCTTGCCGTGCCGTTTTCCGAGGCGACCAAGGACACCACCTATTTCAACTCCTACTTCGAGATGGTCTCGGCGCTCACCACCACGGGGGCGACGCTGTTCGACGATCCGGCACGGTTGACCAAGCCGGTGCATCTCTGGACGGCGCTGGTGGGGTGGCTCGGCGGGCTCTTTGCCTGGGTGACGGCGGTGGCGGTTCTGGCGCCGCTGAACCTTGGCGGCTTCGAGGTCATTTCCTCGCGCCAGCCGGGGCAGGCGGAGACGCGGGCGAGCCAGATCACCCGCATTGCCGCCGCCCCCGAGCGGATGGCGAAATTCACCTCGAAGCTGTTTCCGATCTATCTCGGGCTGACGTTGGCGCTGTGGTTCGCTTTGGCCATGATCGGGTCCAACTCCTATGTGGCGCTTTGCCATGCGATGTCGGTGATGGCGACCTCGGGCATTTCGCCGGTGGGCGGGTTGACCCATGCGGGGGGCGGGTTCATGGGCGAGCTTCTGGTCTTTGCCTTCCTGTTCCTGGCGCTGTCGCGCAAGACCTTCACCGCCGATCAGCCGCGGCTCGACGCGCCGCCTCTGTGGCGCGATCCGGAGATGAAGATCGCGCTGGCGCTGATCGTCACCGTGCCTCTGTTTCTGTTCCTGCGCCATTGGGTGGCGGTTCTCGAAGTGTCGGGCGACTGGACGTTGGGGCGGGCTCTGTCCTCGCTCTGGGGGGGCGTGTTCATGGTGCTGTCCTTCCTCTCGACCGCCGGTTTCGAATCTCTGGGTTGGGAAGAGGCGCGGCTCTGGTCGGGGCTTCAGGCGCCCGGTGTGCTGCTCATGGGGCTGGCGATTTTCGGCGGCGGGGTTGCGACCACGGCGGGGGGCGTGAAGCTGATCCGGCTCTATGCGCTGGTGCGTCATGGCGAGCGTGAGATCGAGAAGCTGATTTCGCCGAACTCGGTCGGCGGCGCGGGGGCCAATGCCCGGCGCATCCGGCGCGAAGGGGCCTATGTGGCATGGGTCTATTTCATGGTGTTTGCCTTCACCATCGCCGCCGTGATGATGCTCCTGTCGCTCTATGGGCTCGATTTCGAGGCCGCGACGATTTTCACCATTTCGGCGCTCACCACCACCGGGCCGCTGGTGCAGGTGGCGGGCGATGTGCCGCTGAGCTATGCCACATTGGGCGACGCGGAGAAGCTCATTCTGGCGGCGACCATGGTGCTCGGGCGGTTGGAGATGCTGGCGATCATCGCGCTTCTCAATCCGGAATTCTGGCGGCGCTGAGGATTTCACGAAAATCGTTAGCGCCATCACCCTGCGGATGTGACGCAAATTTGCGTCGCGTTGAAAACAAGCTCCTGAAAATCAGCGCCTTATCTTGACATTCGGTGGAATCTCCGGCGAACTCAGCCTCAAGTGCTGTCGCCCGAGGGACAGTTCGCATCAAAAGCGCAAGAAAAAGGCAAAGATCATGGCCGCCGACAAACAGAACCTCCAGGACGCTTTCCTCAACCATGTTCGCAAGACCAAAGTTCCCGTGACGATCTTTCTGATCAACGGGGTGAAACTTCAGGGTGTGATCACATGGTTCGACAACTTCTGCGTCCTCTTGCGCCGCGACGGCCAGTCGCAGCTCGTGTACAAACACGCGATCTCGACGATCATGCCGGCCCAGCCGATCAACCTCTACGACGGCGAAGAAGCCTGATCGCGACCGCGCGACAGGGCTTGCAATCCGTCTGACAACACTTAGGTGACGCGCACCTGCCGGATGGATCGGCGGGTGCGTTCGCGCGTTGAGTTGCAGGATCACCCTGCACGTTTGAAGGAGCGGCATTTGGCCGAACTGCATGACCATGAGGTGAAGAAGACCCGCGCCTGGGTGCTTCATCCCGATATTACATCCGACCGCACCCGCCGCGATCCTGTCGCGGGGCTGGAAGAAGCCGTGGCTCTGGCCGATGCCTTGCCAGAGTTGGAGGTGGTCGGCTCCGAGATCGTGCGCCTGCCGAAGATCCAGCCCGGCCATCTCTTTGGCACCGGCAAGATCGAGGAGCTGAAACAGCGGATGAAGCTTGCCGAGGTCGAGTTGGTGCTGGTCGACGGGCCGGTGACCCCGGTGCAGCAGCGCAACCTTGAGAAGGAATGGAAGGTCAAGCTTCTGGACCGCACCGGGTTGATTTTGGAGATTTTCTCCGACCGGGCCCGGACCCGAGAAGGGGTGTTGCAGGTCGAGATGGCGGCGCTGACCTATCAGCGCACGCGGCTGGTGCGCGCCTGGACCCACCTTGAGCGGCAACGCGGCGGTTTGGGCTTTGTCGGCGGCCCCGGCGAGACCCAGATCGAGGCCGACCGCCGCGCCATCGACGAACAGCTGACGCGCTTGCGCCGTCAGTTGGAGAAGGTCGTCAAAACCCGCGAGCTGCACCGCGCGTCCCGCGCCAAAATCCCGTTCCCGATCGTGGCGCTTGTGGGCTATACCAACGCCGGAAAATCGACGTTTTTCAACACGGTCACGGGCGCGGATGTGTTCGCGAAAGACATGCTTTTCGCGACGCTCGACCCGACGATGCGCCAGCTTGTGATCGAGAACGCCCATGGCGGAGACCGGGAGATCATCCTGTCGGACACGGTGGGGTTCATCTCGAAACTGCCGACCCAGCTTGTGGCGGCCTTCCGGGCGACGCTTGAAGAGGTGCTGGACGCCGATCTGATCCTGCATGTGCGCGACATCGCCTCCGAGGAGACGGACAATCAGCGCGACGACGTTTTGAAAATCCTGCGCGATCTCGGGATCAAGGACGACGCGCCGATGTTCGAGGTCTGGAACAAGATCGACCTGCTGGACGACGAGGCGCGTGCGGCGCGGATGGAGCGCGCGGCGCATGAGGAGAATATCTTTGCGATCTCGGCGGTGACGGGCGAGGGCGTGCCGGAGCTTTTGTCGGCGATCTCCGCGTTTTTCGAAGAGGAAAAGATCGAGCGCGACATGATCCTGCCCTACGCCCAAGGGCGCAAGCGGGCGTGGCTTTTCGAGGAAGGGGTTGTTCTTTCCGAGGAGATGGTCGAAGAGGGGTATCAGCTCAAGGTGCTGTGGACGCCGCGGCAGGAAAAGCAATTCCGGGAGATGTGAGATGAGCGCCGAAACAACCAGCACGAAAGCCTCTAAGGCGAAAACCAAAGCGAAAGCGGCCGCGCCGAAAACCGCCCCGGCGACGGCGGCGAAGAAGCCGCACCTTTTCATGATGCTGTTCGAAGCCACGGCCGGTGCGAAAACCGGTCTGCGGATGGGCGCGTGCCACGCGATCATGGTGTTCATGGTCGCCTCCGATCCGAAACACGCCAGAGCCAAGGGGATCAAAGGGCTTGAGGTGACGGGCTGGTCCGGGATCACGTTGAAAAAGGCTGGGGACATCACGGGCCAGAAACAGCGGTTCAAGGACAAGGCGCTCGACCGTGCTGCGCAGACCGCGGCGCAAAAGGGCGCGGCCTTTGTCGTTTACAAGGAAGAGCTTAAGGGCGAGGCCTGACGCCTCGCAGCCTTGGTGACATGATCGGTCGACGTTCCTTTTCAGCTGCGATTTCGGACCGGCCAGAGTACCGTTTCGCGGTAGCGTGATTTTTCGCACACAGTTTTTAACGATTGTCTTTCGATCGGCATTTTGTCGCAGCTTTGTGACGCTACGTCATGTATGGTCGATCAGATGGTTTTATAACGAGGGGGGTCCCATGAAACGGTCTCAAACGACGCTGCTCACGTTTGGTGCAGCACTTCTTTGCGCAACATCCGCTTATGCATTTCAGCCGGATATGTCCTATGTCGGTCTGAGCTACACGGGCGTCGATGCCCGTGATCCGGGTGATTCCTACGATTACGATGGCGGTCGTGTGACCATCGACGCCGGCACGCGCCTGTCCTTCGGTGCGAAAAGCCATGTCGTGATTGACGGGTTCTACACCGGCTTCGACGTCGACGACGCTTTTGGGAGCTACTACGGCCCGGAAAAAGGCGGCGAGATCGCGCTGCACTACCTCTATGACCTGTCGCCGAAATTCACCGTCGGTGGTCTTTTCGCCTATGGCATGATCGATCAGAAAGAAGATGGCTACGACACCGAGAGCATGGATTACACCATGTACGGTCTCGAAGGCGTGTTCGATCTGTCGCCGAAAGTCGCGCTGTACGGTCAGCTCGTCGCGACCGAGAACCCGGGTTACAACGACTCCTACTGGGGCGGCATGAACAACGGTTATGTTGCGCGTCTCGGCGGTGTCTATGACCTGAACGCCAGCACCAGCCTCTACCTCGACCTGCAATACGCCGAATCCGAAGGCTATGAAGACAGCGACGAGGACGGTACGTTCAACCGTTACGCCATCGGTGGTGAAACCGCGTTCAGCTCCAAACCGCTCGCGGTCACCTATGAAATCGCTTACATGACGACCGAAGCGAAGGGCGACAACAACGACATCGAGAGCACCGAGTTCTCGCTGGGTCTGCGCTACTACTTCGGCGGCAAAGGTCTGTCGGAAACCGTGCGTTCCGGCATGCTGGGGACGCCGGAAACGGCCTTCCTCGCGACCTCCTGGGCGCCGTACCACGATTGATCTGATCCGCTTCGGATCTGATGACAAAGGCCCCGCGCGTTTTTCGCGCGGGGTTTCTTTTATGTCAGCTGTGTGGGGAACTGATGCGCGCCGGATTGCCGACGACACGGCTGTCGGCAGGGACATCCTTTGTCACCACGGCTCCCGCGCCGATGATCGCACGATCTCCGATGGTGACCCCCGGCAGGACAATCGCCCCGCCGCCGATCCAGACGTCACGGCCGATGGTGACGGGCAGAGCGCGTTCGATCAACTGGCCGCGCAGCACCGGATCGCGGTGGTGATCGGCGCAGTAGATCTGCACCTGCGGTCCGATCATCGTGCGCGCACCGATCTCGACCCGACCGCTGTCGAGCACGACGCAGCCGACGTTGAGAAACGCTTCTTCGCCGAGAAACAGGTTCTCGCCATACAGGAGGTGAAACTGACCCTCGATCCGGGCGCTTTCCGGCGCGGCGGCGATTACCGTGCGCAGGGCCGGGTGAATGTTGCCGCGCTCGGACGGCAGGGCCATGTTGTGCCAGTGCACCGCGTCGAAGACCTTTGTGCGGATCGCGTCGATCTCGGGATCTAGGCTGTGATACCACGCGCCCGCGCGCATTTTGTCCAGCTCAGAGGTCATTCCTCCGGCACCAGATGGGTGATGCCGACGCCGGCGGCCCGCGCGAGTTCCGGGTCGAGGCTCATCGGTACATATTCGCCGCGCCGCCACAGCTCGCCCAGATCGTCATAGTGACGGCTCAAGGGATGGCCGGACTGGCCGGTGGCGGTGATGAAGACCGAACTGTCGGGATCGGCGAAATCGTAGACGCCGCGATAGGCTGCACCATGGACGTTGGCGAAAGGATCGGCAGGATCGCCGGAGGTGACGCCGCGCATCAGTGTGTTGTCGCCGCCCGAGGTCGATTGCCGGATGTTCACCACCCATTTCAGGAAGGGCACATTGCCCAGCACAGGGTGATCGTGATGCGCCATATGCGCGTCGCCCCAGCGCAGGCTCTCAAGGTTGGTCGAATAATGCTCCCCGATCCACAAAAGCGCATCGTCGAGCGATTGCCGCGCGATGTCGGTGCAGGTCTCGACCGGCGCGGACTGGATCACGTCGCACCACGCAGAGGCCCCGTCGATGTCGCGATAGACGCGTTCGATGAACAAGGGATCGACATGGGTGAAGCTGCGCGCCAGCGGCCCGATGTCGTCACGGATCAGACGGTCCTGAAGCGCCCGCATCCAGGCGTAGTAAATCAGCGGTTCCGGCAGGTGCTCGCTCATCTCGCCATTCCATTCGGCCAGAAGCTCCAGAGCACGCTGACGCTGACGTTCGGGGGTGCCCTCGGGCGCGGCCTCGCCGGTGAACCACAGGTCCGCGCCAACAAGCGGCAACAAGGTGCGCGCGGCGGGGGAGACGATGTCGTTCTGCACCTCGATGAAACTGTCGCGGGTGTGGACCTCGCGCGATTGCATCAGCCGGGTCCAGCGCTGCACCCGCTGGGTGTCGCCCCAGTGATAGGACAGATGTTCGGGGAAGGGGGCTTCCACGGTCTTGTTGTTGGTGTTGCCGACAATGCCGGTCTCGCCGCCGGTGAACAGCGGCAGATCGTCGAAATCGCGCCAGCCCTGCCAGCGGTTGGTCTCGATCCAGCCCGGCGAGGGGATGCGACCCTGCGACTGATGCGCTGCGTCGCGCAGAGGCGCACGTCCGATCACCTTCATCTGCACCCGGTCGGGGTCGGCGATGACGAGGTTGAGCGCCGGGGCCGCGAAATCGCGCGCCGCCTGCATCGCCTCGGTCAGGGTGTGGGCGTGATTGAGCGCCACCACGGCGGACATGGAGCGGTCGTCGGAAACCAGCGCGGTCCAGGCGGCGGAGACCACATGGCCCGGCGGTGTGATGGTGTCGACGTCAAAGGCAGTTGCGGGCAGGACCGGGCCGTTTTCGGTCCATTGCAGCGTGAGTGTGACCGGTGCGGCATCCTTGATCTGGACAATGGAAGGCCGCGTGCGCATCGGTTTGAAACCGTCGGGCGTGAGAACTTCGCTGGCATTCTCGGGGTTGAGTTTCTCGATATAGAGATCGGCGTCATCGACATAGGCCGCCGTGATACCCCAGCCGAAATCCTCGCGCCGCCCGGAGACGATGGCGGGAATGCCCGGCACGGAGGCGCCGATCACGCCGCCGCTCGAAAGTTCGAGCCGCGCCAGATACCAGGCGCCGGGGGCGGAGAACCCGAGATGGGGATCGTTGGCCAGAAGCGTCGAGCCGGTGGTCGAGCGCCCGGGGGCGGCGGCCCAGACGTTGGAGGCGCCCGCAAGACCCGGTTTCGGGAAGGGCGACATGGCGTATTCGATGCCGGAGGGCTGTTTGCCGGGTGTGGCCTCTGGGAAGAGCGCGGCGTAGGAGGGCAGAAGGGCGGTGCCCGTGCCCGGTGCATCCGGCATCAGGTCGCGCAGACGTTCCTGCGGCAGCAAGAGCGAAGCCTGCGCCCGCAGCACCTCGTTCGGGATCTGATCGGAAAGCTGGAAAGCCACGAGTTTGAGGATCGCGATGGAATCGGCGGGCTGCCAATAGGCGATCTCGCTCGGGAAGAGAAAGAACTCCGGCGCACCGCGACCGCGCGCGCCCTCGTTGACCTCGGCGATCCAGGCGTTGACGCCGCGGGCATAGGCTTCGAGCGCGGCCATGGCCTCGGGGCTTTGGACCCGGGCGGAGGCCTGTGCCGCCTCGTAAATCCCCAGCCGCCGCATCAGCTCGTCGGTCTTGAAGGTGCGTTCTCCGAACATTTCCGACAGCTTGCCTTGGGCTGTTCGGCGCAGGAGCATCATCTGGAACAGCCGGTCCTGGGCATGGGCAAAGCCCAGCCCGTAATAGACATCCGCATCGGTCGTGCCGAAAATATGCGGCACATTGGCGTTGTCGCGGGCGATCTCGACCGGAGCTGAAATCCCCGGCACCTCGTAATCGGCATTGTAATCCGGAAGCGAGCGCGCGGCGAGCCAATAGGTCAGCCAGATGCCGAGGACGGTCAGAAGGACGAGGGCTGAGACGAGTTTCAGCAGAAGAGAGAAAGTGCGGGCCATGGGCGGGGCAGACCTATCGGATGTGCGCGAATGGATGTTGACGCCGGGCCGCGAGCGGCTACCGTTTGCGCCGTTAAATCACATCCGGCGGAGAGGGAAAAGCATGCTTCAATCTGGGGCGAAGGTCACATTCTTGGGATTGGGAGTCATGGGCTACCCGATGGCGGGGCATCTCAAAGCCAAAGGCCATGACGTCACGGTCTACAACCGGACCACGGCCAAGGCCGAAGCTTGGGCAGCGGCGCACAAAGGCGGATTCGCCGCCACACCGCGCGAGGCGGTAGAGGGGGCTGACTTTGTGATGGCCTGTGTCGGCAACGATGACGATCTGCGGTCTGTGTGCCTCGGCCCGGACGGGGCTTTCGCGGGGATGAGCGCCGGATCGGTGTTCGTCGATCATACGACGGTTTCGGCGAAAGTGACCCGTGAACTGGCCGCCGTCGCCACCGAGAAGGGCATCGGCTATGTCGATGCGCCGGTCTCGGGCGGTCAGGCCGGGGCGGAAAACGGCGTGCTCTCGGTGATGTGCGGCGGTGCGGAAGAGGATTACGCCAAGGCCGAACCGGTCATGGCGGCTTACGGGCGTACCGTGAAACGGTTGGGCGAGGTCGGCATGGGCCAGACCGCCAAAATGTGTAACCAGATCTGCATCGCCGGGCTGGTGCAAGGCCTCTCCGAAGCGCTTTTGCTGGCGGAAAACTCCGGTCTCGATGGCGAAGCGCTGGTCGAGGTGATCGCGGGCGGCGCGGCCGGATCGTGGCAGATGGTGAACCGCCACAAGACCATGCTCGCGGGCGAGTACGAACACGGCTTTGCCGTCGACTGGATGCGCAAGGATCTGGCGATCTGTCTGGAGGCGGGCGAGGAAACCGGCACGCCGATGCCGGTCACGGCCCTTGTCGATCAGTTCTACAAGGACGTCCAGAGCATGGGCGGCGGGCGTTGGGACACCTCCTCGCTGATGGCGCGGCTCAAAGCGTTCAAGTGAGTATTTGGGGCAGCAAAGGAGACGCAATCGGGTTTCCTTTGCTGTGAAAATACTCAAATCGGAAGGCCTTTCCCAAGGGGCGGCGTTGCTGTTATAAGGCCTTTCGATCAAAAGGACTCTGAGCGATGGCCGACAAGAAATCTTCTGGCAACTCATCCGGGCGCGGCGCGCGCGATTTGCGGGTGAAGGTGAAGTCTGCGCGCGGGCGCAAGCTGTCGTCGACCCGTTGGCTGGAGCGTCAGCTCAACGATCCTTACGTGAAGCGCGCCAAGCTCGAGGGCTATCGCGGGCGCGCGGCGTTCAAGATTCTCGAATTGGACGACAAGTTCCGCTTTCTCGTGCCGGGCGCGCGGGTGGTCGATCTCGGCTGTGCGCCGGGGGGCTGGTGTCAGGTGGCCGTCAAGCGGGTGAATGCGCTTGGCGAGAAGAGCGGCAAGAAGATCGGCACCGTGTTGGGCGTCGATTTGCAGGAGGTCGAGCCGATTGCGGGGGCTCAGACCTATCAGCTCGATTTCATGTCCGACGATGCGGACGAGCAGGTGAAAGAGTGGCTCGGCGGCGAGGCCGATGTGGTGATGTCCGACATGGCGGCGGCCTCGTCGGGCCACAAGCAGACAGATCACCTTCGGATCATCGCGCTGTGCGAGGCCGCGGCTTATCTGGCGTTTGACGTCTTGACGCCGGGCGGGACCTTTGTGGCGAAAGTGCTGGCGGGGGGCGCTGAGGGCGAGTTGCAGGGTATTCTGAAGCAGAAATTCGAGAAGGTGGTGAACATGAAGCCGCCGGCCTCGCGGTCTGACAGTTCCGAGAAATTCGTGGTCGCCACGGGGTTTAGGGGCTGATGGAGCGTTGGCTGCGTCTTCGGGCGGGGCCGCTCGATCTGGCGTTCGACCCGGAGGTCGGCAATATTCGGCGTTTTACGCTCGACGGGCGCGAGATTTTTCATACCGCGCATTGGGTCGGCACGCCTGCGGCTGAGGCGGCGGGCTCTGTGATCGACGCGCATCTGGCGGGGGATTTTCTCGCGGCCCCCTTCGGCACATCCGATCTGGTGAGCGATCCGCCGCATGGCTGGAGCGCGAATTCACGCTGGCATCCGGTGGTGCGGGCCGAGGATGGGGCCTGCGCGGTGATGAAGCTGGCGCTCGAACGCGAGGTGATGGGAGCGAAGATCACCAAGGAACTGCGGTTTTGCGACGGCCACCCGGTGCTCTATCAGCGCCATGTGATCGCAGGCGGCGAGGGCGGGCTGACCTTTGCGCATCATCCGATGTTCCGGGTCTCGCCCGGCGATCGCATCGCCTATTCGCCGAAACGCGCGGCGGTGAGCAACGCGCCGCTGGAGACTGCGCATATTTTGGCGGCAAACACCCGTAGCGAGGATCTGACGCGGTTTCCCGGTGCAGATGGCGGCACGGTCGATCTGACGCGCTATCCGCGGGGGAGCGGGCCGGGCGAAACCGGGTCGGGCAAAACCGGGCATGAGGATTTCGTCACGCTGATTGAGGCGGACACCGGAGGCATTGGTTGGACCGCCGTGTCGCGCGCCGCGGCGGGTGACATTGTCGTGGTGTTGAAGGACAGTCGGGTGATGCCGGTCACCATGCTCTGGATCTCGAATGGCGGGCGGGACTATGCGCCCTGGGACGGGCGGCATGACGGGGTTCTGGGCATCGAGGATGGCTGTGCGGCGGGGGCCGAGGGGCATCGTGCGGCGCTTGGCGGTAATGCGGTGGCGCGTGAAGGGGTGGTGACTGCCTTTGCGCTTCGAGCGGAGGGGCGGATCACCCTGCGCCATGCCATCGCGGTGCTGAAACAGCCGTCGGGCTGGCGTGGCGTGGCGAGGGTGCACGTCGGCGTGGACCGGCTGACGGTCGAGGGGCTTGGCGGAGGATCGCTTGAAGTGCCATTCGACGGGACTTATTTCTCAGTTTGAGATATACCTTTCTGACACAGATCAACGTCGCGGGGGCAGAGCGCGCTCTAACGTGATTTGAATTTGTGTCATTCTAAGTGGAGCAAGAACCGCAGATGCGTCTGACGATCCGAACCAATCTGGCCATGCGTGTGTTGATGGCCTGCGCCGTGAACGAGGGCCATATGATCCGCCGTGCGGGCATTGCCAAGGCGGCGAACGCCTCGGAGAACCATCTGGCGCAGGTGGTGCATCTGTTGGCGGCGGGGGGCTATATCGAGACCACGCGCGGGCGCGCGGGCGCGCGGGCGGGATCGTTCTGGCGCGCACGCCGGACCGGATTTCGCTGGGCGAGGTGATGCGGCATTTCGAGGCGGGGGTGCCCTTCGCCGAATGTTTTACGGAAGGGGGCAACACCTGTCCGCTGCATGCGGTTTGTCGGTTGCGGGTTGCGCTCAATGCGGCGCTTGAAGCGTTTTACGGCGTGCTCGACGAGATGACATTGCAGGATCTGGTGGTGGACAACGCGGGGCTCGATGCGCTTTTGTCCCTGCCGCAGCCGGACATGATGATGCCCGAGGGCGGCTGCATGGAGTTGCGCCGGATGAACTGAGGCCAGCAGGCCGCTAGTGCCGCCTGCGGTGCAGGTGCGGCTGGTCGGGTTCGCGCAGGGTGAGGACCAGAAGGGCGGCCACGGCAAGACAGACCGGCACGGAGGCGAGCGCCAGCGCGTGATCGCCGCCTGTGCGGTCGAGCAGCCATCCGACGAGGGGTTGGAACACCAGAGCCGCGCCGATGCCGATCATGTTGACGAAAGCGGTGACTGTGCCGACCGTGCTCTGGTCCTGACCTTCCTTGGCCATGGCGAAGGTGAGCATTTGCGCGCCGCAGAACAGTCCGCCCAGAAACAGGGCTGCGGACAGGAGCCAGACGCTGTCGGTGGTGGTGAAAATGACGGCGGACCAGGCGAGCGTGGCGGCCACGGCACCGCCGAAGACGATCCATTTGCGATGGCCCAGGGCGTCGGAGACGGCGCCCCAGAGCACCGAGCCAGCCGCCATGCCCCAGAACACCATGGAGACGGCGGTTTCCGCAGACACGGAAGACAGCGCGTGATCGGTGGTCAGTTCCGCGTTGCCCCAAAGTCCGCCATAGACGTTGATCGGCATGTAGATCAGAGCGCCGACGAGGGAGATCAACCAGACCTGCGGGCTTCTGACAATCTGGCGCAGCGGGCCCAGAGGGTTGGCATGGGTTTCCGTGTCGCCCGCAGAAGGCGCATCGCGGTAGAACAGCAGGGCGAGGAGGAAAAGCCCGGCGCCGACTGCGCCGATGCCGAGAAAACTCGGTCGCCATCCGGCGGTTTCGGTCAGTGCCGTTAGCCAGACCACGCCGATCGCGGTGCCGAGCATGCCGACCGCGTTGACGAGGCCGGACAAGAGCGCAAAGCGCGCCGGGGCGAACCAGTGGTTGACCGCGTAGAGCGCACCGACGAAGGCGAAAGAGGCCCCGAACCCGGTCATCAGCCGCCCGATCCCGGCGATCTCGACATTGGGGGCAGCGCCGACAAGCGCGATGCCACCGGCACAAAGGGCAATCGCAGGAACGACGAACCGCCGCGCGCCCCAGCGGTCGAGCAACAGCCCGACGACGATCTGCATCGGCGCATAGACCCAGAAGAACAGCGAGGAAAACACCCCGAGCGCGGCGCTTGACAGCCCGAGATCGCGGGTGATCGCCGCCGTTGCCGTGGAGGGCGAGATGCGGGCGACGAATTCGAACAGGAAGAACAGGGTGCCGATGGACAGGGCGAGAATGGCGTGGCGGGCTCTGGCGGTGGACATGGGCGCTCCGGGCTGATTGCGTCCTTACATTCGCGATTTGCCGGGGCGTGACAAGAGCGGCGGAGCGGGAAAGCGAGCACAAGACGGAGGGGGCGAGGATTGCGGCTTAACATGTGGGCCGGGACCGGGCATGAAAGAGGAAAGCAAAGGGAGAGAAATTATGAAACTGGTGCGTTTTGGCGGGGCGGGGGCGGAGAAACCCGGAGTGATCGATGGCAAGGGGCGGCTCCGGGACCTGTCGGATCACATTCACGACATCGCGGGAGATCAGCTTGCGCGGCTGGGCGAAATTACCCGGCTGGATCTCGATGCGTTGCCGCTGGTGAGCGAGGAGGTGCGCTATGGCCCCTGTGTCGGCGGTGTCGGCAAGTTCATCTGCATCGGGCTCAATTACGCCGATCACGCCGCCGAAAGCGGTATGGCGCTGCCGGAGGAGCCGGTGATCTTTGCGAAATACACCTCGGCGATCTGCGGCCCGAACGATCCGATCCTGATCCCTCGCGGCGCAAAAAAGGTCGATTGGGAGGTCGAGCTTGGTCTGGTGATCGGCAAGCCCGCGAAATATGTCGCGGAAGAGGACGCGCTCGATCATCTGGCGGGCTATTGCCTGATCAACGATGTGTCGGAGCGCAGCTATCAGTTGGAGCGCGCGGGGCAATGGTCCAAGGGCAAGTCCTCGGACAATTTCGGGCCGGTGGGGCCGTGGCTCGTGACCCCGGATGAGATCGAGGATGCGGACGCGCTCAGGATGTGGCTCGATGTCAACGGTGAGCGGATGCAAGAGGGGTCCACGGCGACGATGGTCTTCAAACCGGCGTTCCTGATCTCGTATCTGTCGCAGTTCTTTACGCTGCGCCCCGGCGATATCATCTCGACCGGCACGCCTGCGGGTGTCGGCATGGGCATGACCCCGCCACGCTTCCTGCGCGCGGGGGATGAGGTGCGGCTTGGCATCGAGGGGCTGGGCGAACAGCGACAGCTCTGCGAGGCGGACGACTGAGGGTGTGTCTCGCCATAGAAAAGGCCCCCGTTGGGGGCCTTTGAAAAGCGGTCGGATCTGAGAAAGATCAGAACGTATAGGCCAGTTTCAGGGCCACCGACTGAAGATTCACATCGACGCCGTCCACATCCATGTCGCGGTAGTCGTAGGACAGACCGGCGGTGAACTTGTCGTTGATCGCATAGTCGAAGCCGAGACCGACGAGATAGCCGTCCATGTCGTAGCCGTCGTTGCCGCTGAACATGTAATCGCCGAAGGAATAGCCGAGGCTGATGTAAGGCAGGAACTTGCCCATGTCATAGCCCAAGGAGGCCTTCAGGTCGTAGAGCGCGGTCACGCCGTAGCTGTCCGTGTAGCCGTCTTCCCAGACGTCGCCGAAAGAGGCGGCCAGTTCGAGGCCGTAGACGAGTTTGCCCTTGTCGAGACGGTAGCCCGCGAAGAGCATCGGGTTCGCGGTGTCCTTGAATTCGTAGTCGGAGCCATAATCGGCCTCACCGAAGAAACCGGCATAGCCGAGACCGGCATAAAAACCGCCCCAGTCGGCATCGACCATGGGTGCGACCGGGATCACGGGCTCTGCGACGGGCTCGCTATAGCCTCCGGCCAAAGCGGTTCCGGCGCTCAACGAAAATACCGCGGCAATCTTAAGAATATTTTTCATGTGGATTTCCCCTTGTAATCAAATTCCACGCCACGTGTGGTTGCCAAATATTAACATAAATGAATGGCGATGGTGAGAGGGGCGCGCGTGCCGCCGTTCGGAGGCCCGAAACTGTGTTGTGCAGAACACATGTCGGGTCTTGCGGGCGGCTGAGGGGACATCCTCAAGTGTCGATCAGGGTCTGAAGGTCGCGGCTGCGGGTCTCTGCCGCCGCGCGCGTTTCGGCCATCACGAAACCGGTGCACAGGTTTATCCCGTCGGCTGCGGGCAAAAGCGCCGCGTCGAGCAGCCGTGTCGGGACGAACCAGCCGTCCGCGATGGGGCCTTTGATCCGCGCGATCAGGCGGGACATCGCGCCTTGCGTGCGACCGGAGAAAGACAGGCTGACCGGCAACCCGCTGCGCGCCGCCGCCGCCCTGTGCAGCAGGATTTGCGGAGTGGAGGAGTTGACGCGGAAATTCGGGTCGAAGACGATCAGCCGCCCGTCGTCGGTCTGGCCGATGTCCAGCCCGCAGATCCCGAGAAAGCCCTGCCTGCGGGCCGCGTCAGCGACACTCAGAGCCAGCGCATGGCCCGCCTCGGGATAGGGCGTGTCCGGGTCGATGACGCTGCCCGCTTGGCGCGCCGGGGCGGAAAAGGTCTGTTCGGCGGCGCCGAGCAGTTGCACGGTGTCGGGCGAGACCGAGAGATTGACGCACCAGCAGCGGTGCAGGGGTATGGCCGCCTCGACGATCACGGTGTCGATGCTCTGGGCGAGGAAAGCGGTGCGCGCCTGTGCGACCTGTGCGGGGGTGGCGCAATGGTGCACGGCATAGCCCCAACCGGTGGCGTGCTCGCCCCCGGCCTTGAGAAAGGCGGGCAGGGGGATGTCGTCCGGCAGCGCCCCGGTCACATGGCTTTGCCGGGGCGCAAGCGCCTCGGGCGGGACGAGATCGGGCAGGGCGGTTTTGCTGTTGAGCCGGGCCCAGAGCGCGGGCGGCACCAGATGGGCCTCATCGGCAAACCGTCCGGCACGCAGCGGGTAGGGCCAGAACAGCTTCCGACCTTCCGCGATCAGCCGCTCGGCGAGGACCTCGGCCTCTGCCCCGGTTTCGTAGCGATGGATCTCCTCGGTGATCGACAGGCCCGCCTCGGTGAGGCAGCCGAGAATCTCGTCTGTGGTGCCGCAGATGTGGCGCACGGTCGCCCGCGCTCCCAGCAGGCCGAGCAGGAGCGTGGTCACCGCATCGAGATTGAGCGGCGTATAGCCCAGCATCCGTGTCTGTTCGAGATCGGTGCGGGCCATATAGGCGGCGTTTTCGGGGCAGAGCGCGGTCTCTTGCCCGCTGAG
Organism: Celeribacter sp. SCSIO 80788; assembly: GCF_051054295.1. Classification (GTDB taxonomy): domain Bacteria; phylum Pseudomonadota; class Alphaproteobacteria; order Rhodobacterales; family Rhodobacteraceae; genus Celeribacter. Next base: position 775,552 of record NZ_CP150482.1, read on the forward strand.
GGTGAGCGGGGGCAGCTGGGAGAGAGTGCGTCTCATGGCAGGAACTCCTCGACGGCGCGGGCCAGCCGCAGGATGCGTTCGGAGCGGCGGTCGCCCGCGAAACTCGGGGTCTTGTTGGCGTCCAGAAGAATCGCCCGCCCGTCCTGCATGACATAATCGAACTTGCCGAAGTCGAAGCCCATCTCCTCGCGGTGACGTTGCAGCTCCGGCGGCACCTCCTCGAGATACTCATAGCGCACCATGGTGCGGACCTTCACCAGCGGATCGGTCGCCACCAGCTTGTAGCCGTAGCTGGCGGAGCCGAAGAACAGCCAGCCGCGCAGGCAGTAATGATCGCCTTCACGTTCCGGCATGAAGCGTTCGACCAGAAGATCGTCGCGCTCCCAGACCCAGCCGGGCACCTTATCGAGGCGGTCGAGCACGGGGTAGGTTTTCTTTGGCAGGCAGCGGGCCAGATCCCAGTTCAACCGGGCGAGACGTCTTTGCGCCTTGAGCCGCAGTTGCGTCAGCCGTGGCAGGTTGCGCGCTTCGGGCCCGCCGAAATGGTTGAGGTTCGATTTGACGATGACCGGCCCGTCCCAATCCGCACCCGGTTGCACCCGAAGCGAGGAATAGCGACGCTTGGAAATGTCCAGCACCTTGCCGTTGAGCACCCGCATCCCTTCCGGCGCCTGTGGCACCCGGTTCGGGGACAGACGGGTGACGTCGTGATGCAGAACACAGAGATCGGCATTTTCTGCATAGCCGGGGCCGACATGCACGGTCAGGCCCATGTCCTGCCAGATCTCGGCGAGACAGCTCAGCACATATTTCTTTTGCAAATCTTGGTCCAGATGGGACAGGCTGATCAAAGACAAGTGGGGGCTCCGGCCAATGTGTCGGTCTTTCTAAACCAAGGCCCGCCTCTGCGCACAAGATGGTTTCTGTTTCTGAGGCGGTATTTCCCGGTTGTTACACCATACGCAAACGATCCATTCGGGATCGTCCGATGACGTGGGGGAACGCAAATACGATGGGATTATGGCGGAGAGACAGGGATTCGAACCCTGGGTCCCCGTAAAGGGACAACGGTTTTCGAGACCGCCCCGTTCGACCACTCCGGCACCTCTCCGCGGGGGTCTGGTGGCGGGTGATTTATCCGTGCTGCGCGCCGTGTGCAACCCCTTTCGTGACATTCTTTTGAGCAATCGTTCCGACAGGTGTCGCGAAATTTCGCCGGGGATTTCGTCGGAGCGGAACATTTCGATGTCGTGACTTGTTCCTGTCTCAACTCTTTGTTTAGCTGTTGTCAGCACACTGCCGCCGCTAAGGACCTTGGAAAGGACCATGATGACCGCTCTGACACGCGCCAAATCCATGAAATTCGACATGGGATTCGAGCCGACGCCCCGGGACCGGGGGTGGGCCGTGTTGCGCGGGCTGGCCTGTGTCGCGCTGGTCTCTGCGCTGCCGCTTGCCGCCGCGGCGGAGGTCGACGAGGCGCAGCTCGGTGCGCTGATGGAGGTCATGCTCTTCGATGAGGTGGTCTCTGTGCTGGCGCAGGAAGGCCAGGACATGGCCGAAGATTTCTCCGAGGGCGGGTTTGGCGTGCCGAAACCGGCGTGGAAGGACATGTTGGGCCGTCTCTACGATCCGGCGGCGATGTCGAAAGCGTTCCTCGACGAGATGGCCGAGGCGCTCGAAGGTTGCGATTTGCCGGAGATGGTGGCGTTTTTCTCTACCGATCTGGGCGGGCGCATCGCCCGGCTCGAACTTGAGACCCGCAAGGCCATGTCCGACGAGGCGGCGCAGGCGGCGGCAGGGCAGGCCTGGGCGGAACTCGATCCGGACACAGTGCGTGCGCGGCTGATCGAGGATTACGTTGAGGTCAACGATCTGGTGGAGATGAACGTGGTCGGCGCGATGAACAGTGACATCGCCTATTACCGCGGGCTGTGGAGCGAAGGCTTCGAGGCGGAGGAGGGGTTGACCGACGGTGATCTCCTGAACGAGATCTGGGCCAGCGAGCCGGAGGTGCGTGCCGATGTCTCCGAATGGGTCTACGGGTTTTCGACGCTTGCCTATGAACCGCTGAGCGACGACGAGTTCGAGGCCTATATCGACTTCGCCCGCACGGACGCGGGACAACAGCTCAACACTGCGCTTTTCGCCTCTTTCGATGCGGTGTACGAACACCTGTCGCGGGGGCTGGGGGCGGGCACGGCGATGCTGATGCAGAAATATCAGGGCGAACAGCTCTGAGCGGGGTGTCCGGGGCACAGCGGACTTGACTTTTCGGCGATGATTCCCGATATACCGCGCACCCGGCGGACCCTTGGGCTCGACCGGGTGATGTCTTTTTGTCGGAACGGTTTTCGCAGGCAGGCATCTTTCATGACAATCTCGTCCCCTCGGAGGGGCGCGCTGTTCGCGGCAACAAACATCGGAACGCTTTGATTTTCAGATGATTTTCAAAGCAAACCGGGGCCACAGGACGCGGGTATATCGAAAGGAAGACTGCATGTTTGCGGTTTTGAAAACTGGCGGTAAGCAATACAAAGTGCAGGCGGGTGACGTTCTGCGCGTTGAGAAACTTGCGGCCGATGCTGGCGAAAAAGTCCAGTTCAACGAGATTCTGATGGTTGGCTCCACCATCGGCGCGCCCTTCGTGGCCGGCGCCGGCGTGCAAGCCGAAGTCATCGACCAAATCAAGGGTGAGAAACTCATCCACTACGTCAAACGTCGCCGTAAGCACTCTTCGCAGCGCACCAAAGGCCACCGTCAGCAGCTCACGCTGCTCCGCATCACCGACATCCTCGAAGCGGGTGCGGATGCGACCGGTGTGAAAGCCGCCATCGGCGCAGGCTCCGTGTCTGCCGCTCCGGCTGCTGCCGCTGCTCCGAAGAAAGCCGCGAAAGCCGAAGCTCCGGCCGCCGCTGCGGGTGCTGACGATCTGACCGCGATCAACGGTGTGGGTCCGGCTGCTGCGAAAAAACTGGTTGAAGCTGGGATCACCACCTTCGCTCAGCTCGCCGCTGTCGACGCCGACGCGTTCGACGCCGTCAAAGTGAAACCCGAATGGGTTGAACAGGCCAAAGAACTGGCCAAGTAAGACACGTTAAGGAGAGAACACCATGGCACACAAAAAAGCAGGCGGTTCGTCCCGTAACGGTCGCGACTCCGCAGGTCGCCGTCTCGGCGTCAAACTCTACGGCGGCCAAGAGGCCATTGCCGGTAACATCATCGTGCGTCAGCGCGGCACCAAATTCTGGCCGGGCGAAGGCGTGGGTCTGGGCAAAGATCACACGATCTTCGCAACGACCGACGGCAAAGTGACCTTCCACAAAGGTCTGAAAAAACGCACTTTCGTGTCCGTGCTTCCGGCTGCGGAAGCCGCCGAATAAGCCGACCTCAAGACGGTAAAAATCATTGGGGGGATCGGCGCAAGCCGGTCCCCTTTGCTATGTGCGCGATCGGGGCCTCCGTCAGGAAAGGCTTGATCGAAACCTTAAAGTTTGGCCAAATGTGCCTTCGTCACGCCGCAGTTTTCAGCTGTGGTTAACACGACTGTCGTAAAACGCATGCTGCGCCCCTCGCGCAGAGGATGCCACGGCAGGCCCGCTTTCGGTGTCGACCGGAAGCCGCCTTCTGGGAGAGAGGCGCGCGGCAGCAGATTTGGAGGAAGAGAGATGAGAATGGATTTGGTTGACGACAGGTTGGACCGCGGCACGCAGGCCGTGATCGAGACGGAGCGCTTTGTGCTGCGCCCGCCGCGCCGTTCGGACGCCGGTCTGCTCAATATGTATGTCAGCGACGTGCGCGTGGCGCGCAATTCGCGCTCTCTGCCGCATCCGATGCCGCCGGGCGCGACGGAGGCTTTCGTTGCCCGGTCGCTGAAACCGGAGACCGAGGAAAAGGTCTGGATTCTCGACGGTTCCGCCCATGAGCTCTCCGAGGTGCTGGGGGTGATTTCCCTGAAGCCGCTCGACCGCGACCAATGCGAAGTGGCCTTCTGGGTTGCGCCCGCGTTCTGGGGCACGGGTCTGGCCCGCACCGCGCTTGCCGCAATGGTCGACGCCAATCCAATGAAGTCCAAAACCATGTTCGCGGAGATTTTTCAGGACAACCAGGCCTCTGCCCGCGTGGTGACCGCCTGCGGTTTCGAATATCTCGGCGATGCGGAAACCTATTCCGTTGCGCGCGGCGCGCATGTCCCAACCTGGACCTATCTGCGCAAACTCTAAGGGCCTCGAAATTCGGGGTCGCCACCAAGGAAGACCCCGATGGCCATGATCCTCACAACAGACCGCCTCACCCTGCGCCCCTTCCGCGCCTCGGATGCGCCCGATGTCGTGCGGGTGCTCAATGACATCGAGGTCAGCAAATGGCTGACCCGTGTTCCCTATCCGTATTCTGTTCACGATGCGAACTGGTTCACCCGAAGGGTGGCCGCGAAGGCCTTTGTCTTCGGCATCGAATTTCAGGGCCGGATCGTCGGCACCATCGGCTGCGAGGGCGAGTTCGGCTATTGGCTCGGGCGCGCGCATTGGGGGCAGGGGATCATGCCGGAGGCGGCGGAAGCGGTGCTGAGCGCGTGGTTCGCCACGACCGGCAAGGACCGGATCGAGGCGGGCTATTTTTCGGAGAATGCCCGCTCTTCCAAGGTCTTGCGGCGCATGGGCTTTGTCGAGACCGGCGCATCGCGCAACTTCAGCCTTGCGCGCGGGTATGAGGTCGACCGGATCGACATGATCCTGACCCGCGACGCGTTTGAGGCGCGAAACAAGAATTGAGTTTAACGACCGGGCAAGATACATCTGCCCGAAAGCCTCGGGCCTGAACACATCGGGCGGGGCAGCAAAGGACAAGACTTATGAAATTCCTCGATCTTGCCAAGGTCTACATCCGCTCCGGCTCCGGCGGCAACGGCTGTGTGTCCTTCCGGCGTGAGAAATTCATCGAATTCGGCGGGCCGAACGGTGGCGACGGCGGCAAGGGCGGCTCGGTGATCATCGAGGTGGTCGACGGGCTGAACACGCTGATCGACTTCCGCTACCAACAGCATTTCTTCGCCCAGAACGGCCAGTCCGGCATGGGCAACAACCGCACCGGCAAGGATGGCGACGACATCGTCCTGCGCGTCCCCTCTGGCACGGAAGTGCTTGATGAGGATGAGGAAACGGTGATCGCCGACCTGACCGAGGTGGGCGACAAATTCGTGCTCGCCAAGGGCGGCAACGGCGGCTGGGGCAACGCGCGGTTCAAGACCTCGACGAACCAGGCGCCCGCCAAGGCCAACCCCGGCCAGCCCGGCATCGACCGCACCATCTGGCTTCGGCTGAAACTGATCGCCGACGCGGGGCTTTTGGGCCTGCCGAACGCGGGCAAATCGACCTTCCTGTCGGTGACCTCGAATGCGCGGCCGAAAATCGCGGATTACCCGTTCACCACGCTGCACCCGAACCTCGGCGTCGTCGGCATCGACGGCGCGGAATTCGTTGTGGCCGATATTCCCGGCCTGATCGAAGGCGCGTCCGAGGGCCGTGGTCTGGGCGATCTGTTCCTCGGCCACGTCGAGCGTTGCGCCGTGCTGTTGCACCTGATCGACGGCACGTCGGAAGATGTGGTGGCGGATTACGAGACCATTATTACCGAGATCAACAACTACTCCCACATCTTGGGCGATAAGCCGCGTGTGACGGTTTTGAACAAGATCGACAGCCTTCTCGAAGAGGAGGTCGAAGAGAAACTTGCGGCGCTGCAAAAGGCGGCGGGCGGGCGGGTTTATACCATGTCCGGCGTGTCCCGCGAGGGGGTCGATACGGTTCTGCGCGCGCTCAAGGCGGAGATTTCCATGGATCGTCTTCGGATCAAACAGGCCGAAGAGGATGACGGTGAGGAAGGTGAAACTTGGCACCCCTGACCGCCTCGCTCCAAGGGGCGAAACGCATCGTGATCAAGATCGGCTCGGCGCTTCTGGTGGAGCGCGGCGAGCTGCGGTCGCATTGGCTCGAAGGGCTGGCGCAGGACGTCGCCATGCTCAAATCCCAAGGCGCGGATGTGATCCTTGTGTCCTCGGGCTCCATCGCTTTGGGGCGGGGGATTTTGCATCTGCCGGCGGGCGAATTGCCGTTGGAACAGTCGCAGGCGGCGGCCTCTGTGGGCCAAATCCGCCTCGCGCGCGCCTATCAGGAGGTGCTTGAGCCGCACGGCATCACCACGGCGCAAATCCTTTTGACGCTCGAAGACAGCGCGGATCGCCGCCGCTATCTCAACTCGCGCGCGACGCTCGATGCGCTTTTGTCCTTGGGAGCCGTGCCCATCGTCAATGAAAACGACACGGTCGCGACGGACGAAATCCGCTATGGCGACAACGACCGGCTGGCCGCCAGCATCGCCGTGACCATCGGCGCGGACCGGCTGGTGTTGCTGTCGGATGTCGACGGGCTTTATACCGCCAACCCTTCGCTCGATCCCAATGCGGTGCATCTGCCCGTGGTCAAAGAGATCACGCCGGAGATCGAGGCGATGGCGGGCGATCCGGTGTCGGGCGTGTCGAAAGGCGGCATGAAGACCAAGGTGATGGCGGCAAAAACCGCCACTTTGGGCGGCTGCACCATGGCGATCACCGAAGGCTCGAAAGAACGGCCTTTGAAAGCGCTGGAGCATGGCGCGCGCGCGACGTGGTTCTTGGCCGCCGAAGACCCGGAACATGCCCGCAAGCGCTGGATCGGCGCGATGAAAGCCAAGGGCGAGATCTATATCGACGCGGGCGCGGTCATGGCGCTTGCGAAAGGAAAATCCCTGTTGCCCGTCGGCGTCGAGGAGGTTGTGGGCCATTTTGGCCGCGGCGAACCAGTCGTGGTGCTCGGGCCTGACGGGGCGCGCATCGGGCTCGGGCTGTCGCGCTACACTTCCGAGGAAGCAGAAGCCATCAAGGGCGCGCATTCCGACGACATACAGGCGATCCTCGGCTATGCTGGCCGGGCCGCTTTGATCCATAGAGACGATTTGGTGACATGACCGAGATTGACGTAAAACAGATGATGAATGAGCTGGGCCAACGCGCGAAAGAGGCGGCGCGGGAGCTTGCCACGGCTTCGAGCTCGGCCAAGGAGCAGGCGCTTTTGGCCGCCGCGGAGGCCCTTTGGGAGGCCCGTGCCGAGATCATCGAAGCGAATGAGAAAGACCTCGCCTTTGGCCGCGAAAAGGGCCTGACAGATGCGATGATGGACCGGCTCAAGCTGGATGAAGCCCGGATTCAGGGCATGATCGACGGCTTGAAAGCCATCGCGGCGCAGAAAGACCCGGTCGGCGATGTGATCGCCGAATGGGAGCGTCCGAACGGGCTGCATATCAAGCGCGTGCGCACACCTCTGGGCGTGATCGGCGTGATCTATGAGAGCCGCCCGAATGTGACGGCGGATGCGGGGGCGTTGTGCCTGAAGGCCGGGAATGCGGTGATCTTGCGCGGCGGCTCGGAGAGCTTTCACAGCTCCGGCGCGATCCATGCCTGCCTGAAAGCGGGGCTGCGCGCGGCGGGTCTGCCCGAAGATGCGATCCAACGCGTGCCGACCCGTGACCGGGCGGCGGTGACGGAAATGCTGCATATGACCGATTATATCGACGTCATCGTGCCGCGCGGTGGCAAGGGGCTTGTGGGGCTCGTGCAGCGCGAGGCCCGCGTGCCGGTGTTCGCGCATCTCGAAGGCATCGTGCATATTTTCGTCGACGCCTCCGCCGATCCGGAGAAGGCGATGAAGGTTGTGCTCAACGCGAAAACCCGGCGCACCGGGATTTGCGGCGCGGCGGAATGTCTGCTGATCCATCGGGATATTGCCGACACGCTGGGGCGTGATCTGGTCGCGGCGCTGGTCGACAAAGGCGTTGAGGTCCGGGGCGATGCCGCCGTTCAGGCCATGGTCGAGGCGGTGACGCCCGCCACCGAAGAGGACTGGGGCCGTGAGTACCTCGACAGCATCATCGCGGCGAAAGTCGTGGCGGATGTCGATGCGGCCATCGCGCATATCCAGCGCTATTCCTCGTCGCACACCGATTGCATCCTGACGGAAACGCCTGAGAGCGTTGAGAAATTCTTCTCCCGCCTCGACAGCGCGATTTTGATGCACAACAGCTCGACGCAATTCGCCGATGGTGGCGAGTTCGGCATGGGAGCGGAGATCGGCATCGCGACGGGCAAAATGCACGCGCGCGGCCCGGTGGGCGCGGAGCAACTGACCAGCTTCAAATATCTCGTGACCTCGGATGGGGCCGTGCGGGCCTGAGGCGAGGTTTTGAGCTGACATGAAAAGCGGGCGCGCGGGGAGATCGGCGCGCCTTTGTCCTGACCCGTTCAGGCCAGAAGCGAGATCACCCCGTCGCCCGAACTATGGGTGATGCGGCGGCCCAGTGCGGCGGCCTGCATCGGCGCCAGAAGGAATTGCACATCGGAGGGTTTGAGCCCCTGCGGCGCCGTGACGGACCCGAGCCGGGCCCAGAGATCGGGTGCGGGTTCGAGACGTTGTGCCGAGGCGCGGAGCTGCCATTGGCCGTTGGTGTACCCGATCTTGATGACGCCGCCACGGGGCAGGGCGGTTTCCAGACACATCAGCATGAGACAGGCGAGTTTGACCTCCTCGCGCGGCAGGTCTTCCGTGGGCGTCCAGTCATAGGTCAGGCGCGCCGTCGAGACCGCTTTGAGGATGCCCGCGATTTCCGTGCGCGACGTCATCTGGCCCGGGGAGGCCATGCCGAAAGCGATGCGAAAGAATTTCACGCGGGCGTTTGCATTCTCCACGCTTTCGGAGATAAGGCTAAGCTCAGGTCCGGTACCGGCGCCGGACATCGCCAGCAATTCCACCCCGTTCGCAATCGCGCCCACCGGGCTGATCAGATCGTGGCAGATGCGGGAGCCGATCATGGCGGCGATGTCTCGGGTCAGGTCTTGGGTCATAGGGTCTCCGGATTTGGAATTTTGTGAAAGGCGCTGTCATGGACGATCTCAACGCGATGCTGGAACCGGGGCAGATGGTGCGCCATCCGTCTCAGCCGGATTGGGGGCTTGGTCAGGTGCAGTCCAATATCAATGGCAAGATTACGGTAATGTTCCAGCATGCCGGCAAGATTGTGATCGACAGCCGACGCGTCGCGCTCCTCCCTGTTTTTTGACGAAGGGTCCGCAGACCCGCGTTCTCCTCATGGTCGCGCAACCGGTCGTATCTCACAACCTTTGCGCGAATATCCCCGTGCGGGTTACCGGCATTCTGTTGCATTGAGATCAACAAAATCTTAAAACCCGCCCACCTAAAGGCCATGAGCCGCCGCAGAGAGACCCGCATGAGCGCTGCCCCGTCGCAAAAACCGTCGCAAGATCACAAAACGCCGTTTCAGCTGAGATTTGCCCGCGACGCGGACGACTTGCGGGCGGCGCAGCGGCTGCGCTATCGGGTGTTCGTCGAGGAGTTGGGGTCGGATGGTGAGATGGTCGATCACGCGGCCCAGCTCGAGGCCGACCGGTTCGACCCGGATTATGCGCATCTGATGCTGATCGACCCGAGCCGCTCCGAAGACCCGCTGGAGCAATGCGTGGCGGTCTACCGGCTATTGACCGGGGAGAAGGCGGCAGAGTTGGGGCGGTTCTATTCCGAGGGGGAATACGATCTCACGGCGTTGAAAACCTCCGGCAAGCGCTTGTTGGAACTGGGGCGGTCCTGCGTGGCGAAAGACTATCGCGGTGGCATGGCCCTGTTCGAGATGTGGGCGGGGTTGGCGAAATACGTGATCGAGGAGGGCTATGACGTGTTGTTCGGCACGGCCTCGTTCTTTGGCGTGGATGTGAATCTGCATGCCGAGGCGCTGTCCTGGCTGCATCACAATCACCTCGCGCCGGAGATGCTGCGCGCCCGTGCCCTGCCGGAGCATTTCCAGAGCATGGATCTGATGCCCTTGGAGGAGATCGACCGCAAACGCGCGATGCTGGCGATTCCGCCGCTGATCAAGGCCTATCTGCGGCTTGGCGGCACGGTGGGCGAGGGGGCCTTTGTCGACCAGGCGTTCAACACGGTCGATGTGCTTTTGATCCTCGACACAGAGATGATCTCGCCGCGGCAACGCGCGATGTACACCAAAGGTCTTGGTGCATGAGCCCGCAGAACGGCCCGCTTTGGGAAAGCCGCATCCCTCCGTCTGACCCAAAGCCGGTGACATGGGGCACATGGCGGGCGCTCCGGCGGGGTGTGCCCATCGTGCTGATGATCCTGATCTGCATGGTGCTGATGCTGGCGACCCGCGCGGTTGAGGTGCTTGTGGTTGGCAAGCGTCGCCCGTGGTCGTCGGTCTTCCCGCGCTTTGTATCGCGCAACGCATTGCGGTTTCTCGGCATGAAGCTGACGGTCAAAGGCACGCCGATGCACCATCACGGCGCGGTTGTGGCGAACCATTCGACATGGCTCGATATTTTCGTTCTGAATGCGGTGCAGCGGATTTTCTTTGTCTCGAAAGCCGAGGTGGCGAACTGGCCGGGGATCGGCACCATGGCCAAGGCGACGGGCACGGTGTTCATCAACCGCGAGCGCAAAGAGGCCGCCGAACAGAAACGCCTGTTCGAAGAGCGGCTGCATATGGGGCATAAGCTGTTGTTTTTCCCGGAAGGCACGTCGAGCGACAGCCTTCGGGTTTTGCCTTTCAAACCAACGCTGTTCGCGGCGTTCTTTACGCCTGAGTTGCGCGACGAGGTTTGGATTCAGCCGGTCACCGCGCGCTATATCGCGCCCGAGGGCGAGGATGCGCGGTTTTACGGCTGGTGGGGCGAGATGGAGTTTGGGCCGTCGCTTTTGCAGGTGCTGAAGGCCGCGCCGCAGGGGGCTGTGGAGGTGATTTTCCACGAGCCGATTGCGGTGAAGGACGTCAAGGACCGTAAGGAGATGGCTGCGCGCTGCGAGGCGGCGGTGCGCTCCGGGTTGCCGGAGATTCCGGCGGCGTATGTGGATGTATAAGGTCCAGACAGATTTTAGCTGAGACGGGCTTCGATCTCCGCCACCGCCTGCATCACGGAAAGCTGTGCGGTGTCGAGCCGCAGATCGGCCTCGTCCCATGGCGTGTAGTCGCGGGACATGACCTTTTGCCAATCCGGCTTCTCAAGCCCCGGAACGTCGATGATGCGCTCCTCGACGCGCGCACGGTGCACCAAAGGATCGGAGCAACGGGTCTCAATGCCGAGGAGACGCACCCGGGCGCGTGTTGCGGCTTCTGTGAAAATCTTGCGGGTGATGGGCCAAGGGTTCACGCAATCGATGATCACCCGGTGTCCCAGTGCGAGATTGGAGGCCGCAAGGGCTGCTGCGATGTGGTAGCTTTCCGGGCCAATGTCGCGGTCCGGGTCGATGGCCCAGATTGCCGCGTCAATCTCGTCCACCCGAAGATAGACCGCGCCGGTTGTCTGTGACAGGTGCCGGGCGATCGTGGTTTTGCCGGTGCCGGGCAAACCGGCAAAGGACATGAGCACTGGTGCGGTCAGTTTGTCACCCCATCGCGGCAATCAGATCGCCCAATGCCTTCACCGGGTCCTCCGTCGACCAAATTTCATCGCCCACGGCAAAGAAATCCGTCACCGGGGCGAAATCCTTGACGATCTCGACCGTCAGCGCGCCTTCGGCCACGACCGGCACTTCGATCATCTGCGACCACCAGTCAAAGAGATCGCGCGGCGCTTGCGTGCCGTCTCCCAGATCGGTCTCGCCCACCGGGCCGAAGGCGATGTAATCCGCGCCGATCTCGCCCGCGGTCAGCCCGTCGTGGCGCGAGGCGCCGCAGAAACAGCCGACAATGGCGTCATCGCCCAGCACTTTGCGCACCTTGCGGATCGAACGCGCGCCATCGGTCAGGTGAACCCCATCGAGCCCGTGGCGCTCGGCCAGAGCCACATGGCTTTCAATCACGATGGCGACATCGCGGGCATGGCAGACCTCGCGGCAGGCATCCGCCGCCTTGCCCAGAACGTATTCGTCCTTGGCGGCCAAAGCGAGGCGCACACAGGCAACCTCATGGGCGTCCAACACGGCCGCGAGTTTCGGCGCGAACTCGTCCGGCTCGAAAGCGGTCGGCGTCAGCAGGTAGATCTGCGGCAGTTCTTTTTGCGGCTCGGACATCTTGGCACCTCGGGTGGAGTTTCGCCCGCTATAGCCTAAGGCGCGGGCGGGGGGAAGCCTTGCGAGCTGGGGCAAATGTCGTTATCCCGCGCGAAACTGCAAAGGAATATCGCATGTCCGCGCCCAAAGACCCGAACCCCGCACTCATCACCCCCGCGATGATCCTCGTGCGTCCGCAGATGGGCGAGAACATCGGCGGGGCCGCGCGGGCGATGTGGAATTTCGGTCTCGACCGGATGCGGGTTGTGGCGCCCAGAGATGGCTGGCCCAATCCGAAAGCGGTGGCCATGGCCTCGGGCGCGGGGCGTTTGCTCGATGAGGCCGGGCATTTCGAGACGGTGCGCGAGGCGGTGGCCGATTGCGATTACGTGTTCGCCACCACGGCGCGGATGCGCGGGATCACCAAACCGGTGATGACGCCCGAGCGGGCCATGGAACATGCCCGTGCGCTGGTCGCGGAGGGCAAGAAGGTCGGCGTGATGTTCGGGCCGGAGCGCGCAGGGCTCGAGAATGAGGATGTGGTCGAGGCCAATGCCATTGTGACCGTGCCGGTGAACCCGGCGTTCGCCTCGCTCAATCTGGCGCAGGCGGTGTTGCTGATGTCCTATGAATGGGGCCGTCAGACAACGGATGCGGTGCCCGAAGTCATGGAAATGGCCAAGACGGACTGGGCGGGCCATATCGAGGTGGAAAAGCTCGGCGATCATTATGAGACGGTGCTCGACGAGGCCGGCTTCTTCTTTCCGCCGGAAAAGGCCGATGGGATGAAGATGGTGCTGCGCAATCTCTGGTCGCGCATGCCGCTGACGAAATCCGACGTGCAGGTGTTTCACGGCATGATGCGGCAGATGAAGCGTTGGAAAGAGCGCGGGTAATCCCGCGCTCTCTGAGTTCGTCGATTACGGGCGCGGCTGTTGCTGCGACGGCTGTTGCGTTTTTTGCTGCGCCGGTTTGCTGGCTTGCGGTGCGGCTTTCTGGGCCTGCGGCGCGGTCTGCGTCAGGTAGCTCAGGAAGACCCACAACAGCGTGCCGCCATCGGTTTTGACCTGAGCCCATTCGCCCTGTTTCTTGACGATCTGAAGCTGGGTGCCGGCTTTCAGCGCAGATACCTTGCCATAGCCGGTGCCGGGGCCGGAACGACCGTTCAGGGTGACGCCGGGTTTGACGTAATACTGACCTTGCGCCTGTTGTTGCTGTTGCGGCTGGCTCTGGGCAAAGCTTGCGACGGGGGCCGCCACCATCAGGGCGCTCAATGCCAGTGCGGCGAAGGTTTTCGGGGTGAATTTCATGGGGTGTGTCCTTTTCTGCTCTGACCGCCAGACGGTTGCGGTTCCTGATCTCAAACGGATGAGGGCAGGGCTTCCGTCGCCCGTGTAAAGAAAAAGCAGGGCACCCCTGCTTTTTCGAAGGTTTAAAACCGGCTCTGCGGGCTTATTGGCGGATCACCAGAGGATAACTGCCTTCGAACGCGGGTTTGCTCGGGTCCGGTTTCGCCTGCGGGATGACCTTGAGGCCCTGCGGTTGGGGCGCTGGGTCGAGATAGGCGGCGGATACCCAGAGCGGGGCGGTGCCATGGGCCGAGACCTTTACCCAGCCACGGGAGCTCTCCAGTGCGGTCAGCGGCGTGCCGGGGGCGAATGTGGTCACCGCATGATAGCCGGTGCCGGGGCCGCTGCGGGCGTTGAGGGTCACGCCGGGTTTGACGACGTAATCGGCCTGCATCACCGCCGTCTGAGACGGGGCGGTGTGGGTTTGGGCCGCAGCCATGATCGGGGTGCCGAGAAGGGCGGCCCCCATCGCGGCTCTGAGGGCGGTGGCAAAAATGGTGCGTCGGGTTGTCATGAGACATCTCCTTTTCGTCAGATCACATGGATAACGCGGCGAGTGTGGGGAGAGGTTCCCTTCGCGGCTCTCGCATTTGCGTGAGACGGCGGGGTTTCGCCCGCCAATCGGCGCTATCGCGCTTGCCCTCCGGCCTCGCTCTGCCTAGGGTCGGCGCAGGCAACGACAAGAGGCGCAATATGGCCACAAAACGCAGCATTTTCGAGGACGTCGGCACGAATGAGAAGCCGAAGGAGACGCCAAAAGGCGGGCTGATCGAAAAGCGCGGCGGTGGCGCGCGCCGGGGCATCCGGCTTTGGCTGATGGTGATTTTCGCGCTGGTGATGATGATGATCGCGGTGGGCGGGCTGACCCGTCTGACCGACAGCGGATTGTCGATCACCGAATGGAAACCGGTGATGGGGGCTTTGCCGCCAATGACTGCGGCTGACTGGCAGGTGGCTTTTGAGAAATATCAACAAACTCCTGAATATAGGCTGCAAAACGAAGGTATGACCCTTTCGGAATTCAAACCGCTCTTCTTGTGGGAATGGGGCCATTGCAACCTTGGCCGGGTGATCGGGCTTGTCTGGTTCCTGGGCTATGTGCGTTTTGCGGTTGCGAAAAAGGTCCCGACCGGCTGGCACAAACGCCTGATTTTCATCGGCGCTTTGGGCGGGCTTCAGGGGGCGATCGGCTGGTGGATGGTGTCCTCCGGGCTGACCGGCGACCGGCTCGATGTGGCGTCCTACCGGCTGGCGACCCATCTGGGGCTGGCCTTCATTATTCTCGGTTTCATCGCCTGGTACGTGTTCCTTCTGGGCCGCACGGAGCCGGAACTGATGCAGGCGCGGCGCGCGAAGGATGCCAAGCTGTTCGGCATGTCCACCGGCATGTTGCATTTCGCCTTTCTGCAAATCCTTTTGGGCGCGCTGGTCGCGGGCATTGATGCAGGGCGCGGCTATACCGACTGGCCGCTGATGGGCGGGCAGGTTCTGCCCCCCGATCCGTTCTATCTCGAGCCTCTGTGGCGCAATTTCTTCGAAAACCCGGCGACCGTGCAATTCCTGCACCGGATGGCGGGCTATCTCCTGTTTATCTACGGCATCGTGACCTGGCTCAAGGGCCGCAAATCCGCCAACCGGGCAACCGCGAGCGCCTTCACCCTGATGGCCGCCATGCTGTTCCTTCAGGTGATCCTCGGCATCACGACGCTTGTGCATGGCGCGCCGCTGGCGCTTGGTCTGGCGCATCAGGTCGGCGCGGTGGCGCTGTTCGTGGCGATTTCCCGCGCCCGTTTCCTGTCGCAATATCCGCAACCGCAATCCGTTCGTTCCAATCAGTGAGGCCCGCTATGAGTGCTTTCGACGACCTTCTCGCCTATGTGCGCACCACCGAAGCCTTGGGCCAGATTGCCGGGCGGCTGTCGTGGGATCAGGAAACCGTCATGCCGCGCGGTGCCGCCGAGCAGCGGGGCGAGGAATTCGCCGCCATCGAGAGCGTGCTTCATGCGCGTCGGGTGGACCCGCAACTGGGCGCTTGGCTCTCCGAGATCGACGACGCGGCGCTCGATCCGTTCGCGCAGGCGCTGATGCGCCACACGCGGCGGTCCTATGCGCGCAACACCAAAGTGCCCGCCGATCTCGCCGCCGAACTGGCCCGCGTGACGTCCGTGGCGCAAGGCATCTGGGCCGAGGCCCGCGCGCGCGACGATTTCGCTCATTTCGCGCCAACCTTCGAAGAGGTGGTCAAGCTGCGCCGGGAAGAGGCGGCGGCGCTGAAAGAAGGCACCGATCACGTCGATCTCTGGGACGCGCTGCATCAGGATTACGAACCGGGCTCGTCGGGCGCGGAGCTTGAGGCGATGTTCGGTGCGCTGCGTCCGCGCCTTGTGGCGTTGCGTGACAAGATCATGGGGGCGGATCAGCCCAAGGGGCTGACCGGCACCTATGACGAAGACAAGCAGATGGCGCTGACCGGCATTCTCGCCGGGGCCTTCGGTTACGATTTCGACCATGGCCGGATCGACAAGGCGGTGCATCCGTTCTCCTCCGGCTCGGGGCTTGACACCCGCATCACCACGCGCACCAACCCGGAAGATCCGCTCAATTCGATCTATTCGACGATCCACGAGACCGGGCATGCGTGCTACGAACAGAATATTTCCCGCGACTATCTTTTGACCCCGCTGGGGGCGGGTGTCTCCATGGGCGTGCATGAAAGCCAGTCGCGGATTTACGAAAACCAACTGGGCCGCTCGCGCGCCTTCACCGAATATCTCTTCGGCCAGATGCGCGACATGTTCGGCGAGATCGGCATCGACTCGGCGGAAGGCTTCTACGCCGCGATCAACCGCGTGACACCCGGCTATATCCGCACCGAGGCCGACGAGGTGCAATATAACCTCCACGTCCTCCTGCGCTTCGATCTGGAGCGCGAGATCATCAACGGATCGCTCGACATCGAGGATCTTCCGGAGGCTTGGGATACGCGCTTCGAGGCCGATTTCGGCGTCAAGGTGGATAAAATCTCCAACGGCTGTTTGCAGGATGTCCACTGGCCCACGGGGTTGTTCGGCTATTTCCCGACCTACTCCTTGGGCAATGTCTATGCCGGTTGCCTGCACAAGGCGCTGCGGGCAGATCTGCCCGATCTCGATGCACAGCTTGTGAAGGGGGACACCTCCGGCGCGACGGGTTGGCTGAAAGAGAACCTGCAACAGTTCGGCGGTCTGCGCGAGCCGCGTGACACCATTGTCCATGCCTGTGGGTTCGAACCCTCGGAAGTGCCGCTTTTGGACTATCTCGAAGAGAAATTCGCCGGGATTTACGGCTTCTGATGGCGCTTGCGATGGACAAAACCGCGCTGGAAACGGTTCTGGCGCGGGATTTCGGCGATCTGGCGCGGCTTTTCGCGTTCGATGCCGTGAGTGAGGAGGCGCTCACCCTGCGCCTGACGCCCGAGGCCGGGCATATCCGCTCCGGCGGCACGGTGTCCGGGCCGACTATGTTCCTTCTGGCGGATGTGGCGTTTTTCTTCGCGATCCTCTCGCAAGCGGGCGATGTGGCCATGGCGGCGACGACCAATGCCCATATCGACTTCCTGCGCAAACCCGCCGCCGATCAGCCGCTTCTGGGCGAGGCGCGGGTGCTCAAGCTCGGGCGCACCCTGTCCACGGGCAGCGTCACGATCCGCAATCCCGGCTCGGACCGGGTTCTGGCGCAGGCGCAGATGACCTTTGCCATGCCGCCCAAAGCGCACGCAATGTGAGCTTTGCAGAAGTGTCTTGAACGCCTGAGAGGAAACGGATTGTGCGGTTTGTAAAAAGTGTCCTGCCGCTGATCGTCCTCGTTGCCGGGATGATGGCGGTCTATCTTGTGACCCTCTCCACCGACAAGGAGCTGGTCAGCCTGAGCTTTCTTCTGGGCTTTCCCTTCGTGGCCGGTGGGGTGATGGTCGCCTTTCGCCCGAAAGGCGCGTTCAAAAGCTTCATAGGGGCGATGGCATGGGTCGTGATCGTGATGATTGCGAGCCTGGCCCTCTCGCGGATTTCCGGTCTGGAAGGGTTCATTTGCATCGCCATGGCCTGTGTGCCGATTCTGGGCGCAGGTCTTTTGGGAGGCGTGATCGCGGTGACCATTCAGCGGGTCAAGGCCGATCGCAAGACCACCACAGGTGTCTATCTCCTGCCGCTTCTTGCGGTTTGGGGGTTAGATCAGATCCCGACCGAGCCGCAGTTCTACACGATTTCGAACACGATCGAGATCGCGGCACCGGTGGGAGACGTGTTCGATTTTATCAAGGAGATCCGAGACATCCGCCCCGAGGAGATCGACACGCGCGCCTCGCATCTTTTGGGCGTGCCGAAGCCGACGGAGGCGCTTTGGCTGGTCGAAGAAGACGGGGTGACGCGGCATTCGTACTGGGGGCCGAAGGTACATTTCCTGGAGCGGATCACGCGCATCGAGCAGGATCGACGGATCGAATGGCGCTTTGAATTCCCGGAGGGCTGGGCCGCCGAGGGGATCGAGGACCCGCATGTGAAAATTGGCGGAAAATATGTCGATGTGCTGAGCGGCGGTTATCTGTTGGAGCCCTTGGGGGAGGGACGGACGCGTCTCGTTCTGACGACACGCACGCGGGACAGTTCCGGGATGGGTGCCTATGCGCGGTTCTGGCATCACTTTTTTATCGAGGATTTCCATATGGTCATCCTCGATCTGGTGAAGGCGCGACTGGAAACTGCGTGAGCCCTTGCAGCGTGTTCCGCAGCGCTCTTGTCAGAGCGCGTTCCGTGCGACAAACCACGGTTCGCACTGGCTGCGGATATAGGGCCAGAGCTTTGGGCAGCCACGCGCGATCTTGACGCCGACGCGGCTGTCGAGCTGATGCAGCTTGACGTCATAGGTGCGCCAGGAGCCGCCATCGTCGGAGAGATTGTGCAGCACCGGCTGGGTGCGGTCGATGGATTTCGCATAGATCGCGGTGGGTGTCTCGGCGGCTTCGAACTCTTCCCAGATGGCGCGGAACATGGGGCCCTGATCCTCGGGCAAAAGGCCGAACAACCGGTCGGCGGCGCGCTGTTCGGCGTCTTCCTGTGCTTTCAGAGCTTCGGGTGTGACTGCGCCGTGGATCGGTGTATCGCCAGCGTCCACTTCGACAATGTCGTGCAGCAGGAGCATCTTGAGCGCCAGCGCGATGTCCACCTTGTCCTGTGCGTGATCCGCGAGCGTCAGGGCGTAGAGCATGATGTGCCAGCTATGCTCGCCGGTGTTCTCCTTGCGCGAGCCATCGGCAATCGGCGTAGCACGGTAGACGGATTTGAGCCGGTCCGCCTCGCACCAGAAGGCGAAGCGTTGGGCGAGCACCGGATCGGTGGCCTCGCCCTCAAACGCCGCGCGGGTGAACTCGAACAACTCCGGCAGGATGTCTTTCGCCTTGACCGCCCGGCCACGCCGCAGGTTGCCGCCAACGATGTCGCGCTCTTCCTCAAGCTGTTCCGGCGCACCGATGC
Organism: Celeribacter sp. SCSIO 80788; assembly: GCF_051054295.1. GTDB lineage: Bacteria > Pseudomonadota > Alphaproteobacteria > Rhodobacterales > Rhodobacteraceae > Celeribacter. Next base: position 794,512 of record NZ_CP150482.1, read on the forward strand.
TTTGCAGCGCAGGGGCGAGATAATCGACCGCCTTGGCAAAGCGCGCGGTCGGGGTTTCCATCGCCTCGAACTCTTCCCATGTGGCGCGATACCGCGTGGCGAGATCCTCGGGCAACAGGCCATAGATGCGATCCGCGGCGGCCTTTTCCTGTGCCACGATCTGGTCGGTGTCGTAGAGGATATGGATCGGGTGATCGCCCGCGTCTACCTCGACAATATCGTGCAGGATGAGCATCTCGATCGCCCGGTCGAGATCGACGCCGGGACCGGCCATGGGGGCCATCAAAAAGGCGAGGAGACAGGCGTGCCAGCTGTGTTCGGCGGAGTTCTCGAAGCGCGAACGATCCATCAGCTGGTTGGCGCGCTCCACCGTCTTGAGCCGGTCGGCCTCCATGAGAAAGGCGTATTGGGCGTCGAGGCGGGGGGAGGCGCTGTCTTTGGGCATGGTTTTCCTAGTATTCTATATCGTCCTCTGCGCCCGGAGGGGGGGCGGAGGCTGCGAGGCCAGCCTTGGCCTCGGCAATGCGTTTTTGCAGGTAATCCCGTGCGCGCTTTTCGGCAAGGCGCACACGGGCGGCGGTCATGAAGGCCTCCTGCGTGGTGATCGAGGAGGCGCCGATGACGCGGGAGACATCCTGGATGAGCTGGTCATCCTGAATCAGATCGAGCGCATCGATCGTGTCTTTCGCCAAAGCGTCGGCGAGTTCCTCCATGATCCCCATGGTCGATTACCGCGTGGTCTCGGTCAGGCGACGGCGGACATATTGGTCCACATTGCCGATCATTTCTTCCATATGCGGGTCTTCGAAGAAATGCCCGGCACCCTCGATTTCCGTGTGCGTGATGGTGATGCCCTTTTGCTCGTGAAGCTTGTTCACCAGCGAATGCGTGTCTTTCGGCGGCGCGACGCGGTCGGCGGTGCCGTTGATGATCAGGCCCGAAGAGGGGCAGGGGGCGAGGAACGAAAAATCGTACATATTGGCGGGCGGCGCGACGGAGACGAATCCGGTGATTTCCGGGCGACGCATCAGAAGCTGCATGCCGATCCAGGCACCGAAGGAAAAGCCCGCGACCCAGCAATGTTTCGCATTCGGGTTCATCGATTGCAGGTAATCGAGCGCGGAGGCCGCATCCGACAGCTCGCCGACGCCCTGATCGTATTCGCCCTGCGACCGGCCGACGCCGCGGAAATTGAACCGCAGCACGGTGAAGCCCATGTTGTGGAAAGCGTAATGCAGGTTGTAGACCACGCGATTGTTCATCGTGCCGCCGAATTGCGGGTGCGGATGAAGAATGATGGCGATGGGGGCGTCTTTTTGCGGTTGCGGGTGGTAGCGGCCTTCGAGCCGGCCCTCGGGGCCGGGAAAAATCACTTCGGGCATCTTGTCCCTGTCTCCTCATGTGGCGCCTGTCGGGTCGATGATCCCCGGCGCCTGTCGCGGCAGTCTGTCGGGCGCAGGGCGGGCCCCTTTGGGGCTGCTTTGCGCATCTGGTCACTCCGGCGCGGTTTATAGTTGACGAAATTGCTCAGGCTATTTAGAAGCATTCTAAATTGACCGAAAGCAATGCGCGCGCGGGTGGTATGGAGGTAAGGCCCCCACGCGGGCACGTCAATGTTTTTGCGACTGTTTTCGTCGCCTCGTGGCAAGGAATCACGGGGAGGGACGATCAGAGCGTGAAAACCGGGGCGATTGCGACGGTCTGGACTGTGTTGAAAAGGGGAAAAGACGATGAAGCTGTCGACGAAAGGGCGGTATGCCATGGTGGCGCTCGCGGATCTGGCCTTGCAGCCGGAGGGCGGGCTTTTGTCGCTTGCGGAGATCTCGAAGCGTCAGGACATTTCTTTGCCCTATCTCGAGCAGCTCTTCGTGAAACTGCGCCGCGCCGATCTTGTGACCTCGGTGCGCGGCCCGGGGGGCGGCTATAAACTGGCGAAACCGGCGTCCGAAATCCGTGTGTCGGACATTCTGGGCGCGGTGGACGAAACCGTGTCGGCGATGCACACCGGCGCGGGGGCCTCGGGCGGGGTGTCCGGCTCGCGCGCGCAGTCGATGACCAACCGGCTCTGGGAAGGGCTGTCGGCGCATGTCTATGTCTTCCTGCATCAGACCCGCCTGTCGGATGTGGTCCGCAACGAGCTGCGCCCGTGCCCGGCGGTGCCGACGATCTTCTCCGTGGTCGATGAGCACTGACGGTTTTTGAGTATTTGAGCCAGAAAGACGCGCTGTGATCAGGACTCGTACATATCTCGACTGGAACGCGACCGCGCCGCTTTGCGAGGCGGCGCGGGAGGCGATGATTGCGGCCATGGATCTGGTCGGCAACCCGTCGTCTGTGCATGGCGAGGGGCGCGCGGCAAAAGGCCTCATGGAACGCGCCCGCGCGCAGGTGGCCGAGGCCTTCGGAGCGCAGGGGGCGGATATCGTCTTTACCTCGGGCGCGACGGAAGCGGCGGCTTTGGCGTTGTCCGGCAAGGGTATGCATTGCGCGGCGGTGGAGCATGAGGCGGTGTCTTCGTGGTGCGCGGCCGATCTTGCGGTGGATCGCGCGGGGCATGTGAGCGTTTCGGACCCGGCGCAGAGCGCGGTGCAGATTGCCAATTCCGAGACCGGGATCGTTCAGACCCTGCCAGAGGGCCTTGCGGTCTGCGATGCGACGCAGGGGTTCGGGAAGATTCCGCTGGCCTTCAACTGGATGGGCTGCGATATGGCGCTGCTTTCGGCGCACAAACTTGGCGGGCCGAAGGGCATCGGCGCTTTGGTCCTGAAACAGGGCCTCGATGTCGAGGCGACCATCAAGGGGGGCGGTCAGGAGATGGGGCGCAGAAGCGGCACCGAAAACCTGATCGGCATTGCGGGCTTTGGCGCGGCCGCCGAGCGTGCGGCCAAACAACTGGCCGATGGCGTTTGGGAGGAGGTTGCGGAAAAGCGCGATCATCTCGAGGCGCTGTTGGCGAACGGGGTGCAAGACCCCATCTTTGTGGGCAAGGGCGAGACGCGCCTGCCCAACACGATGAGCCTGATCACGCCCGGCTGGAAGGGCGAGACGCAGGTGATGCAGATGGATCTGGCGGGGTTCGCGGTTTCGGCGGGCTCGGCCTGTTCCTCGGGCAAGGTGCGCGCCTCCAAGGTGCTGACCGCGATGGGATACAGCGACGAAGACGCGGCCTGCGCGCTTCGGGTGTCCATCGGGCCGGAGGTCACAAAAGAAGAATTGGAGCGGTTCGCCACGGCATGGCTTTCCGCCTTTGGACGTTGGCGCACACGCGCCGCATGAAACAAAAAACGGCCATAAGGCCGACAGAAGACGCACATGAAGGAGTGATCCGATGATGGATGACATTCAGGTCAAGGAAGGTGTCGAGGAGGAAACGGTTGCGGCCGTGAAATCCCTCGCCGGGAAATACAAATACGGTTGGGACACCGATATCGAGATGGAATATGCCCCCAAAGGGCTGACCGAAGACATCGTGCGCCTGATTTCGGCCAAGAACGAAGAGCCGGAATGGATGACCGAATGGCGTCTCGAGGCCTATCGCCGCTGGATCACTCTGGAAGAGCCGGACTGGGCGATGCTCGATTATCCTGAGATCGACTTTCAGGAGCAGTATTATTACGCGCGCCCGAAATCGATGACGGAAAAGCCGAAGTCCCTCGATGAGGTCGATCCCAAGCTTTTGGAAACCTACAAGAAACTCGGCATTCCGTTGAAAGAACAGATGATCCTCGCCGGTGTCGAAGGCGCCGAAGAGATTGCTGCGGACGGTGACAATTCCGAGCGCAAGGTGGCGGTCGATGCGGTGTTCGATTCCGTCTCCGTGGGCACGACGTTTAAGGCCGAGCTTGAAAAAGTCGGCGTGATCTTTTGCTCCATCTCGGAAGCGATCAAGAACCACCCGGAACTGGTGAAGAAATACCTCGCCTCCGTGGTGCCGATCTCCGACAACTACTATGCGACGCTGAACTCTGCCGTGTTCTCCGACGGGTCCTTTGTCTACATCCCGCCGAACACGCGCTGCCCGATGGAGCTGTCGACCTATTTCCGCATCAACGCGGAAAACACCGGCCAGTTCGAGCGCACGCTGATCATCGCCGACAAAGGCGCCTACGTCTCCTATCTCGAAGGTTGCACGGCGCCCCAGCGCGACACCGCCCAGCTTCACGCGGCGGTCGTTGAGATCATCATCGAGGAAGACGCCGAGGTGAAATATTCCACGGTGCAAAACTGGTTCCCTGGCGACGAGAATGGCAAGGGCGGCATCTACAACTTCGTGACCAAACGCGCCGATTGCCGGGGCGACCGCGCGAAGGTGATGTGGACGCAGGTTGAGACCGGCTCCGCCGTGACGTGGAAATACCCGTCCTGCGTGCTGCGCGGCGACGACAGCCAGGGCGAGTTTTACTCCATCGCCATCACCAACAACTACCAGCAGGCCGACACCGGCACGAAGATGGTGCATCTGGGCAAGAACACCCGCTCGCGGATCGTCTCCAAAGGCATCTCGGCGGGCAAGGCGCAGAACACCTATCGCGGTCAGGTCTCGATGCACCCGAAGGCGAAAAACTCGCGCAACTATACCCAATGCGACAGCTTGCTGATCGGGTCTGAGTGTGGCGCGCATACCGTGCCTTACATCGAAGTGCGCAACAACTCGTCGCGGGTCGAACATGAGGCCACCACCTCGAAGGTGGATGACGAGCAAATGTTCTACTGCCGCCAGCGCGGCATGGACGAAGAAGAGGCCGTGGCGCTGATCGTCAACGGTTTCGCCAAGGAGGTGCTGCAAGCGCTGCCGATGGAATTCGCCATGGAAGCGCAGCAACTGGTGGCGATCTCGCTTGAGGGGTCTGTGGGCTGATGCGCAGCCCGTGGTTCACACCGATGACCGCAGGTCAGGGCTTTGTCCCCGCCAGTGCAAAGGGCTGGATCGCTGTGGCGATCTTTGTCCTTGCTCTGGTGCTTCTGGCATGTGTGTCACTGGTCTGGATGTCGGGATCTGTGGCGTTCGGCTGGCGTCTGGCTGTGTTTATTGCGGGCAGCTTGGGGCTGACCGGCGGGTTTGTTTTGGGGGCGGCACGCTTGAGTGCCTCTCCAAAGGATAGGGAGTGAGCTGATGATCGAATCCGTTTCCAAAAGCGTGGCCAAGGCGCGTCGGATTTATCCGGGGCATGGCGCGCGCGCGGCGGGTGAGGTGCGGGAAGTGTCCGTGCTGATCCTGCTGATGGTGGGCGTCTTCGGGCTCACCATGGTGCATGATGAGATCGTGGCCGAACTGGTCGAAGACGGCTGGCTCGCGGCCTACCGGGCGGAAACGTGGGAGGTCATCTTCTGTGCCGTTCTGTTCGTGGTATGGAGCCTTCTGATGCTGCGCCTTGTCAGCCGCCTCAAGGATGTGCGGCAGGACGCCGATCCGCGCCCGCGGTGAGGCCCTGCATCGGAGGGTGTTACGCAGATGATGATCCACACAGACCATGAAACCGACGCGCCGGAAATCTCCGGCATGATCGGCGGCACGCTCCGGGTGAAACCGGGGACCAAGGCCGTGATCTCCGCCATGATCAATCGCGATCTGATCCTCGCCTCTGGCGTCGAGGCGGACCTGACCGGGATGGTGCAGAACAACGTCTATCTCAACGGTGGAACTCTCGCCGGCAAGGGTCTGATCGGCGGCGATATTTTGCAAGAGGGCAAGCTATGATCGTAACCACGACCCCCTCCGTCGAGGGGAAAAAGATCACCGCCTATCGCGGCATCGTCACCGGCGAGGCGATCATGGGCGCGAATATCGTGCGCGATCTCTTCGCGCAGGTGACCGACATCATCGGCGGGCGCTCGAACGCCTATGAATCGAAACTCGCCGAGGGCCGGGAAACCGCTCTGAGCGAGATGGAGGACAAGGCGCGGGCGCTTGGCGCGAATGCCGTTGTGGGGGTCGATCTCGATTACGAGGTGATCGGCCAGATGCTCATGGTGTCCGCTTCCGGCACCGCTGTGACCGTGGAGTAAGGATACCGCCATGCGTTTCGATCTTTTTCCTTATTTCCTCGCGAATTCTGCCGGCATCGGGCTTGGCGTTTTCCTTGGCGTCTTTATCGGTCTCTTGATCCGGGCGAAGAACGGCAAACGCGAGGGCTTGTTCATGAATTCCGTGGCGGCGACGGCATTTCTCGCCTCCGTGGCGGCGCTGGTGATCTCCGCGCTGATCAAAGCGATGACTTTCTCAGGCTGACATGACCCCGCAGAGCGCCCATATCGCCCCGTTCGGCCCCGCAGGACCCGCGCCGACCTTCCCGGAGGAGGTGGGCGCGTATGTCTGTGCGCAATACGACCGGGCGGAGCGGATCGTCGAATATGGCTCCGGCGGCTCGACGGCCTATGCGGCGGCGCAACCCGGCAAGGTGATCTGGTCCGTCGAAGGCTCGAAAGACTGGCACGCCGCCATGGTGGCGCATTTCGAGGCGCATCCGCCCAAGGCCGAGCTGCATCTCATCCATGCCGACATCGGCCCGACCAAGGCCTGGTCCTACCCGACGAACAATAACGGCTGGGCGCGCTACCCGGACTATTGTTTCGGGGTATGGCAACGCGCGGACCTTATGGCGCCGGATCTGGTGCTGATCGACGGACGGTTCCGGGCGGGGTGTTTCCTCGCCACACTAGTGTCGATCACCCGACCCACGCGGGTGCTGATCGACGATTATGTCGGGCGCGAGGACAAATACGCGGGCATCACGCAATTCGCAGAGCCGACCGGGTTTCACGGTCGCATGGCGCAATTCGATCTGGAACCGGTCGAGAGCCTGCCGTCTGCGGCGTTGTACATGACCCTCAAGCTGTTTCAGGGGAAGGCGTGACGATGATGCGTCCTGCTCCGACATACCCGGACGATATGCCCGATTTTTGCCACGTTCACATGGTAAACACCCAAGTTACACTGGGTGGTGGACAGCGTGGTAAAGGGTGGTCAGATGGATCAGCGAGAGGATTTCTACAGCCGTCTCGGACGCGTGTCGCGCGCGCCGCAGAATGGGGTGCACATGATGGGGCCGAGCCAGACGCGCAACCATGGCCGCAATCAGCACCTCAAGGAGATGCTGGAGCGGCACAAGGCGCAGGGCGTGCATGGTGCGCCCGTGATCGAGCCGCGTCTGAAGTTCACGCAGGCACTGTCCTATGTCTTGGCCTTCGCCATGGGCGGGCTGGCGGCGGTGATCGCGCGCTGGCTGCGGTTTCAACTCTCGGACGGCGTGACGCAAGTTTCGGCGGATCTCGATCTGGCGCTCGATGTGCTCTTCGCCATCGTGATCGCCTTCATCCTGCGCGAGGCGGTGTCGCTTTCGGCGGTGAAACGCATGGGCGCGCAAGTCGCGGGCATCCTGCTGGCCATGGTGACCATGCACAATGTGGTGCACGAGATGCCGGACGTGTTTTCGCGCCTGTTCTCGCCGCAATGGGTCGCTCATGTGACCGACACGACGGAGCCGGGGACGCTGTCCTTCCGCGGCCACAGCTATCATCTCTGAATCGCGCAGGTGCTGACGCAACGTCAGGTCTCAATGTCGCAACAATTTCTGTCTCGTGCCACGTTCTTTCCCAATTTCCCGATCAATCTGGTGAGGTCCAGAACAAGAGACGGGAAGAGGGGCAAGAGCATGCAGCCAGCACAACAGGCGCAATTCGCCGACCGCATCCGGCGCATTCAGGCCGGGGGGCCGAACACCTTTGCGACGGTCTATACCGGTTTGCAGGATGTCGACACGCCCGTGGGCAAAAAGGTCTCTGGCGTGCAGCATATAGCGCCACGTGTCGGGGGACGTCCGACGGCCAGAGAGCTTTTGAGTCTCGGGTTGAAATCCGGGATGCTCAAGCTGGTGGCACTGGGCTCCGGCATTCTTCTGTTTCTGCATTTCGCGGGGGTCTGAGCGGCTGCGCTCCGTCCTGCGATGATCTCACCGGCGTCGACCTGAGAGCGGCGCCCCAATCGAATATAACAAACGCACATGCGCCTGCCGGGGTCTCGACCCCGCGCGGGCTCTCTTCCGTGAAAGGACAATAAAATGTTGGAAATCAAAAATCTCCACGTCAAACTTGAAGAAGAGGATAAGCAAATCCTCAAGGGTGTGAACCTCACCGTCGGCGAAGGTGAAGTGCATGCGATCATGGGGCCGAACGGCTCCGGCAAATCCACCACCTCCTATGTTCTGTCGGGCCGCGACGGTTATGTGGTGACCGAGGGCGAAGTGATCCTCGACGGTGAGAACATCCTTGAGCTGGAACCCGAAGAGCGTGCCGCTGCCGGTCTGTTCCTTGCTTTCCAATACCCGGTCGAAATCCCCGGCGTGTCCAACATGACCTTCCTGCGCACCGCAGTGAACGCGCAACGCAAAGCGCGTGGCGAAGAGGAGCTGTCGGCGACCGACTTCCTCAAAACCGTGCGCGCCAAGGCGAAAAGCCTTCAGATCGACGCCGACATGCTGAAACGCCCGGTCAATATGGGCTTCTCCGGCGGCGAAAAGAAACGCAACGAGATCCTGCAAATGGCGATGCTGGAGCCCAAACTCTGCATCCTCGACGAGACCGACTCCGGGCTTGACGTCGATGCGATGAAACTGGTCTCCGAGGGCGTCAACGCGCTGCGCGACGGCAAGCGGTCTTTCGTGGTGATCACCCACTACCAGCGTCTCTTGGATCACATCAAACCGGACGTGGTGCACATCATGTATGACGGTCGCATCGTGAAAACCGGCGGGCCCGAGTTGGCGCTTGAGGTGGAGCATAACGGCTACGCCGATCTGCTGGCCGAGGTGGAGAAGGCCTGATGACACGTGCGGAACTGAAACAGAAGAAACTGGACGCGACGGCGGCGCGGGTCGAGGGTATGACCCTTCCCGCAGGCGCGCCCTGGGCCGAGGCCCTGCGTCAGGATGCGCTCAACCGGTTGCTCAGCATGGGCCTGCCGCAGGGGCGCGACGAATATTGGCGCTGGACCCGTCCGGACAGCCTGAACGCCGTCGAGGCGCCGAAAGCCGCCGTGTTCGTGGCGGGCGAGGCTCCGGTGTTCTCCGGGCTTGAGCGGATCAAGATCGTCTTTGTCGATGGCGTGTTCGATGCCGAGGCCTCTGACGCGCTTGAGGGCGAGAACCTTGAGATCATGCGGCTTTCCGATGCGCTTTCCTCGGACATCCATTGGGTGAAGGACGCTTATGGCGTTCAGGAGAAAAAGGCGCAGGACCCGGTCGAGCGCCCGTTTGCGACGCTCAACACGGCTTTCGCCACGGACGGCATGGTCATCCGCGCCACCGGCAAGGTCGCGAAACCTGTGTCGCTCGTCTACCTGCACAAGCAAGAGAGTTCCGACGCCATCCTGCACCATGTGATCCGCGTGGATGAGGGTGCCGAGCTGACCGTGCTGGAAAACGGTCCGGCGGCGGCGCGGTTCAACAAGGTGATGGAGATCGAGGTCTCCGACAAGGCCGCTTTCCACCACGTTCGCGCCCAAGGCCGCGATCATGAGCGCCGGGCTGTAACCCATGTGTTTGCGACCGTCGGGCAGGAGGCTTTGTTCAAGTCCTTCACCATGACCGCCAACGGCGTTCTGACCCGCAACGAGGTGTTCATCGACATCGTTGGCGACGACTCGGTGGCGCATGTCGCGGGGGCCGCGATGGGGGATGGCGATTTCCTGCATGACGACACCGTGTTCATCACCCATGACGCCGAGCGCTGCGAAAGCCGTCAGGTGTTCAAGAAAGTGTTGCGGAACGGCGCGAAAGCCGTGTTCCAGGGCAAGATCCTCGTGAAACCCGAGGCGCAGAAGACCGACGGCTATCAGATTTCCCAAGGCCTTTTGTTGGACGACAACAGTCAGTTCCTCGCCAAGCCGGAACTTGAGATCTATGCCGATGACGTCGCCTGTTCGCACGGCTCGACCGTGGGTGCGATCGACGATGAGGCGCTGTTCTACCTGCGCTCGCGCGGGGTTCCGGCGTCGGACGCGACCGACCTTTTGACGCTTGCGTTTTTGGCCGAAGCCATCGCGGAGATCGAGGATGCGGTGATCGCCGAGGACATCCTGCATCGTCTCGAAGGCTGGCTGAAACGCCGCCGCAAGTAAGGGACAGCCATGGGCGTCGTCACCGACATCGCGAAAAGCTACCGCGCGCCGCGGGCCGTGCTCCGGCACCGGCTCGCGGGCGAAACCGAGGGCGGCGCGCTCGTGACCCTGATGCTCGCCTGCGGGCTGATTTTCGTGGCGCAATGGCCGCGGCTGTCGCGCGTGGCCTTCGAGACCGGCCAAGAGGTGCAGATGCTCATGGGCGCGACGCTCCTGAGCTGGCTCTTCATCATGCCCTTGGTGTTCTACGTCCTCTCCGGGATCGTGGGTTTTGCCCTGCGTCTCACGGGGGCCGCGGCCTCGGGGTTCGAGGTGCGTCTGGCGATGTTCTGGGGGCTTCTCTGCGCGGCCCCTCTGTGGCTCCTTTGGGGGCTGACGGCGGGGTTCGTCGGGCCGGGGGCCACGACCAATGGCGTGGGCGTTCTCGCCCTTGCCGCCTTGATTTACTTCTGGGGCGCGATGCTTGCGGAAGTCGTGAAGAAAGAGAGCTGACATGTTCGATGTCGCAAAAATCCGGGCCGATTTCCCGATCCTCGCGCGTGAGGTCAACGGCCAGCCGCTGACCTATCTCGACAATGGTGCCTCCGCGCAAAAGCCGCAGGTTGTGATCGACGCGATCACCCAAGCCTATACGTCGGAATATGCCAATGTTCACCGTGGCTTGCACTTTCTGTCCAATCTGGCGACGGACAAGTACGAGAACGTGCGGCAGGTGGTGGCCAAGTTCCTGAACGCGGGCCATGAGGATGAGATCATCTTCACCTCGGGGACGACCGAGGGGATCAACCTCGTGTCCTATGGCTGGGGAGCGGAGCATCTGGGCCCGGGCGATGAGATCGTGCTTTCCGTGCTCGAACACCACGCCAATATCGTGCCATGGCACTTCCTGCGCGACCGTCAGGGCGTTGTCCTGAAATGGGTCGATTGCGCGGCGGACGGATCGCTCGATCCGCAGGCGGTGATCGACGCCATCGGGCCGAAGACGAAACTCGTGGCCATCACGCAAATGTCCAACGTCACCGGCACGCGGGTCGATGTCAAAACGATCTGCCATGCCGCGCGTGAGAAAGGCGTGGCGACGCTGGTCGACGGCTCGCAAGGCGCGGTGCATGGCCCGGTCGATGTGCAGGACATGGGCTGCGATTTCTATCCGATCACCGGGCATAAGCTTTACGGGCCTTCCGGCTCCGGCGCGATCTACATCCGCGCCGAACGTCAGGCCGAAATGCGCCCCTTCCTCGGCGGCGGCGATATGATCGACACGGTGACGAAAGAGAGCGTGAGCTACGCCAAACCACCGTTGAAATTCGAGGCCGGGACGCCGGGCATCGTTCAGACCATCGGCATGGGCGTGGCGCTCGATTACCTGATGCAGATCGGCATGGAGAACATCGCCGCCTATGAGGCCGAACTGGCCGCTTATGCGACCGCGAAGCTGCAAAACCTCAACTGGCTCAATGTGCAGGGCACGGCGCCGGGCAAGGGGGCGATTTTCTCCTTCACCATGGAGGGCGCGCACCCGCATGACATCTCGACCGTCCTGGACAAAAAGGGCGTCGCGGTTCGGGCCGGAAGCCATTGCGCCATGCCATTGATGCAGCACATGGGTGTCACCGCCACCTGCCGCGCCTCCCTTGCGATGTACAACACGACGGAGGAGATCGACCGTCTGGTCGACGCGCTTGAGCTTTGCCGGGAATTCTTCGGCTAAAGCGTTTTGCCGGGCGTGAAAACCGATTGCACGCCCGGCACGCATCGCCTATAGACAGGCGCACTGACGCGGTCAGCCCGCGCACCCATAGCTCAGCTGGATAGAGCGCTGCCCTCCGAAGGCAGAGGCCAGAGGTTCGAATCCTCTTGGGTGCGCCATTTCACATTTTACAACGTAATAAAAATCAATGACTTGAGCGATTTGTGTGCACAAAATTGTGCTGCAAATTGTGAAACGTCTTCGACCGTCTCTTCCGGCATCCAGATTGCTCCCATCTATGCGGGTTCGCGAGGAGTTGCGGCATGACGGTGAGCAGAACGTTTGCTGAGGTTGCTTTCGCCGAATCCACGATCGGGCAGAGTTGTCGAACGGGCTGTGATCCTCTAAAGCAGGAAAGACAGAGTCACCATCCTAGCTCTCCGCCTAGGCCTTGAGACGCTTCACGACAGGTAAACTGATCCGGCGCGTGGATGTGCCTTCCTGAGACGGTTGAGAGCCGTAGACAGTTGGTAAGCCGGACCCGCTGCGGACAGTACGACTGGCCAAACTGGGATGAGTTGGAATTGGTCTGACGCCACAGCTGACAGAGCGCTTGAAGCCGCTGCCATGCAGGTCAACGCCGCGGATCGTGCGCGCCTTTAATGTCATGCCCCTCGATCCGTAGACATCCTGCCTGACCGGCCAGAGGGCTTAGACTTTGCAGGATTTCAAGAGTGTGACCACGGTCGGCGAGCTCTTCTTCCGCTCCGATCGGCTCGATTTTCAGAGTGTCGCGATTGCTGGAAAACGTGCGGCCAAGCAGAAAGCGCGGCTGGGCAAGTGCCTCTGTCGGGGACAGATCCCGGTCGATCAGGCCGCGCAGCAAGACCGTGAGGGTCTGTGGCTGGCCATCGGCGCCTTGCGTGCCATACAGCAACCAGGGAGAGCCATTACGGGTGGCGATGCCCGGGTTGAGCGTGTGAAATGGACGCTGTCCGGGGGCAAGACGGTTCGGGCCATCGTCCAGCGAAAAGCCAGCTCCGCGATTGTGCCAGATCACACCGGTGTCAGACAGGACACAGCCGCTGCCCCAGTCGAAATAGGTGCTTTGCAGGGCGGAGACGCAACCGCCTTGGGCATCACGCGCCGCGAAATAGACGGTGTCGGCCTGATGATAGGGCTCGGGCCAGGGCAGGGCGGCCTCAGGGTTCACCCGTGCCGCGCAGGCATTGAGATGGCCGGAGGACAATAGTCCTGTGACCCAGTCCGCTGCATCTTTGCGGTCCCCAAGCTCTTTGCGGTCGAGAAACGCCTGTTTCACCGCTTCGACCATCAGGTGATAATCCTGCGCCGTGCTGCGTGTCGCCTGTGGCTCTGCCGCGTCGAGCCGGGCCAGAATGCCCATGATCTGAAGCGTGGTGATCCCTTGCGTCGGGGGTGGGGGGGCAAAAAGCGTCGCGCCTTTGTAAAGCAGGCGCAAAGGGGCCTCGTTCCGCGCCCGTGTGCGGGAGAGGTCGCTTTGGGTGACCGGCGTGCCAAGAGCGTTCAGATCTTGGGCCAGACGGGAGGCCAGTGGACCGTCGTAGAACGATGCCAACCCGTCCCGGATCAAAAGCGCAAACGTCTCCGCCAGTTCCGGTTGCTTCAAAATCTCGCCTGCGTGCGCAGCGGCATAGGGGCCAAAGCCGGGCCAGTTGTCCATGTCCCCGGCGCGCATGTTGCGCCAGAACTCCTGAGATGTTGTGACGACAAACCCGTCTCGCGCGGCCTGATGTGCCGGGCCAAGCAAATCGGCGAGATCGGGGGCCACATCGAAGAGGCGCAGCGCTTCGGCCCATGTGGAGACGGCCCCGGCGCCCGTGAGGATCGACAAGGGGCCTCGGGGAGATATGTCGCTCACTTCTGAGGTGAAATCAAAGGCTTGTCCGATCCCTGTCAGAGCGCGTACCTGCCCGGAGGCATCCGAGACCATCCAGACGGCATCGCCCCCGATCCCGCAGAAATGCGGCATGACGACAGAGAGATAAGCGCCCATGGCGACGGCGGCTTCGGCGGCACTGCGCCCCTCTTCCAAAAGACGATTGCCGAGGGCCGTGGCCTCAGGATGCGGACTGACGGCGCAGGTTCGGGTCATTTACTGGCCCCGGATCAGGGGGGCGCGCGGCTCCCACAATCGCAGAACTCCGCCCCTCACCACGCCCGTGACCCGGGCGGCGGAGCGGATGGCTCCCGCATAAGAGGGTGCATCGATCAGCACGAAATCAGCGGGCGCGCCGACCGCCGGAGCCGGGGCATCGAGGCGGATCATCCGGGCGGGACTGTCGGTGATCATGCCGAATACGGTCTGCATATCGGCGTCCGAGGCCAGTTGGTCGATATTGGCATAATAATTCCCCATGCGCAGCAGGGACGCGTCGCCAAAGGGTGTGAACGGGTTCTGGACATTGTTGGTGGCCAGAGCGACCGATGTCCCGTGGCCCGCGATGTCCAAAGCGGGGGCAAGGCCGCGCGGGCGCAGCGGATGACCCTTGTCGCCATTGAGAAAACTGTCGGTCGCGGGCAGGACAACAAGACCGATCCCGGCCTCGGCCATCTGTTGCGCGAGATCGGCGCGACGCTCCGGCGTGAAACCCGCGAATTTCGTGGCATGTCCGATGACGACACGCCCCTGCCAGCCGCGTTTGACGGTTTGGGCGATGATCTCCGGCAGGATAGACCCTTCGGGGTCGAGATCGAAATCGGCGTGAAAATCCACATCGACGCCGTATGTCTCGGCCAGATCGAAAACCAGTCCGACATGGGCCACCGGATCGGCATCGGTATAGGGACAGCCGCCGATCAGATCGCCACCGGAGGCCAGCGCCTCCTCGACCAGAGGCAGGGTGTCCATGTCCTGCGTCAGCCCCTCTTGGATGAACACGCAAAGTTGCAGCTCGACCAGGTCGGCCCAGTCCGTTTTCAGCCGCTTCAGCGCCTTGAAACTGCGCAGACCCGCGCGGGGGTCGACTTCGACGAAACTGCGCATTCTCTGGGTGCCGGCGCGCACCGCCATCTCAAGCACCGCGGCGCCGCGGGCATAAACGTCGTCCTCGGTGAAGGCACGTTTGGCGGCGGCGGTGAGGCGCACGGCTTCGGCAAGCGTGCCCTCGCAGATCGGGCAGGAGCCGAGGATCATCGCCTTGTCGAGATGGATATGCGCGTCGGTGAATCCGGGCGACAAAAGCGCGCCTTGCGCGTGGTGACGCGGGACATCGGCGGGCATGTCCGACGCCATGCCGATGGCCGCGATCACGGTATTTTCGATGAGAATAGACTGGCCTGAAGTGCCATCCGGCAGGGAGACATCATCAAGGACAAAAGAGGCAGTCATGCCGAGCGCCTTTCCAGTTCCGCAAGCGCTTCGGCCTCCAGAGCCAGTTTGCGCTGCATGTTTTCGGGGATATCGACCCCCGGCTGATCGAAGGTTTCGAGGAAAGGTACGATCCGGTCCACCTGTTCGTCAAACAAGCGTTCGGTGAGCGCGTCCACAAGTTTCGGTGTGCCGAAACGAAAGGCCCCGATGGAGACCGTGGCAAGCCCGCCCATGCTCATGCCCGCCAGCGCATTATAGGCAAACACACGCTCGATCCCGGGCGCGGTTCCCGGCACGCGTTCCATGAACCGGAATTTGCCGTCGAGATAGGGCGCGTTGAGCCGGGGGCTGTTCTCATCGCCCGAGGGCGGGGTAAAACGATCCGCCCAGAGCGCGGCTTTTGCATGCAGTTTCGCAAGCTCGGGCCGTTTCGTCATGTCGATGGTGACGCCGGTGGCGGCAAAGACGTGATCGAACCGCCAGTCCGCGCGCGGGGTGCGAATGGCGATCTCGTCGCCGGTCCAGCGCACCTCATCCCAGGGCGACCCGAGATGGATGTTGAAATTCTCACAGGCGCAGGCCTTGTGGAAATGGTGCTCCGCCGGGGCCTGGCTCAGACCGCTCATATATTTGGCGATCTCCCATTTATAGGCATCGGGAATGCGGTCGGCATGCACCAGATAGCCACCGTTTTCCAGCTCGCGGATCACATCGCGCATCGGCAATTCCCTGCGCCGCAGGAACATGTCGACACTTTCGGCCCCCGCATCGAGCGCGGTCACCGCCATGTCGAAGGCCGCAGCCCCCGCGCCCAGAATGCCGACGCGTTTGCCGTTGAGTGTGCTTTCGTCGAAAATATCCGCCGAATGGTTCCAGACATGGCGCGGCAGGGTGTCGCGAATGAAGGCCGGCGTTTGCCATTGCCCGCCGCCGTCCATGCCGGTGGCCAACACGACCTGACGCGCGCGCATCACCTGTCCGTCGGCCAGCGTCAGCGTGACGCCGCTCGCATCGAAGTCGATGTCGGTCACACGGGTGTCGTTGCGAATGTCGAGATCGGCACAGGCGCGGAACCAGCGCAGATAGTCCATCCAGACCACGCGCGGCACACGTTTGTTGGCCTCCCACATCTCCTGCCCGTAGGCGGCGATGGTAAAGCTTTCGATGGTGAGCGAGGGAATGCCGCCCTCCATGCCGGTGATCTCTTTCGGAGAGCGGATTTCATGGTTGCGGGCATAGGTTTCCCAAACGCCCTCATAGCCTTTCGGGCTGGCGTCGAGCATCACAACCCCGCGCACCCCACGGCGTTTGAGTTCGAGCCCGGCGGAAAGCCCGCTTTGCCCGGCGCCGATGATGACGATGTTATGAAGCGGCTGGCCGTCCTCTTCCACGGGCATGACCCAGGGCTTGGTGGCGAATTCCAGTATCTCCATCTCACGATGAACCTGCGCGGTCAGCGCGCTCAGGCGCTCCGCGGCGTGCGTGTGGCGTTGGACCATTGCGTCTCCTTATCTGCCGCGTCTCAGGCGCGGCTTTTCAGGGACAGGCTAGTGAGCGTCAGCGTCGCGATACAGCGCCGAATAACGGGCGTCATGTTGCCGGATCGGCAACGGGCACGCACCAGGGGGCAAGCCGTTCGGAAAACCGCTCAAGGGACTGTGCCAATTGCTGCGTCAGAACGGAACTGGCGATCGAGGGGCTGCGGTTCGGATGGGTCCAAAGGCACAAAGAGACGTTTGGCGCCCCGCGCCCGACCAGAGGCACAAGGCACAACTCGCCCCGTTGCAGCGGGCCGAGAATGCCCACCGGGCTGCGGATCGTCAGGCCCAGCCCGGCCAGCACAAAGCCCTGCGTGGCGTCCGAAGAATTGGTCTCGATAAATGGCCGGTGGCGGGAGCCTTCGGTGATCTCGCGGTTCACATGCTCGCCGCCGCCATAGCCGTGGGCCCCGAGGATCATGCGTTCGCTGGCGATCTCTCCCAGCGTCAGTTGCGCCGCACCTGCCAGCGGGTGATCGGGCCGCATCACAACCCCTGAAGGGATCGGGATGGAGATCACCTTGCGCACATCGGTGCGCGAGGGCGGGTTCATCGACAGGCCCAGCTCGGCCTCGCCATGGGCCACCCGCTCCATCACGGTCGACGCGCCCTGAATTTCCACGGAAAAGGTCACGCCCGGGTGTTTGGCGGCAAAGGCGGTGATCTCATCGGTGAGAAAATCACGAGCGATACCGTCCTCGACGGCGATCCGCACATGGCCGCGCCGGAGCGCGCGCATATTGTCGATCTGGTCGATGGCCCGGTCCAGATCGCGTTCGAGATTGCGGATATAGCCATAAAGCACCTCTCCCGCTGCCGTCAGACGCACCCCGTCGGCCACCCGGTCGAAGAGTTTGACCTGCAACTGATCTTCGAGCTTGAGGATCTGCCGGTTCACCGCAGAGGGCGCCGTGGACATGAAATCCGCCGCCTGCCGCATGGAACCGGCGCGGACGGTTTCGGCGAAATAGCGCAGGGCCATGATGTGAACGTGAACGAAACTGTTGGCCATGGGGGACCTCTTTTGTGCGTGACGGCCTTTGGCCTTTGAGACGGCTTTGCCCCCGCGCAATCTCTTGCACGGAGGTGTCCGTTTTTGCGATGGCGTGGCAGGATCAGCGAAGCCTGCGACGCAAAACCCATTTTTCGGCCAAGGCGGCCAGCGCGTAAAACGCCAGTGAGATCAGACAGGCAAGGATGGCCGCGGCCCAGACATTGGGGATGCGGTAGCCCAGCCCGTAATAGACGATGAGATGCCCGAGACCGGCCTCGGAGGCGAGCCATTCGGCGACAAGTGCGGCCACCATGGAACCACAAGCCGACAGTTTGATCGCGGTGAACATAAAGGGCAGCGCCGACGGCAGGCGCACGGTCCACATGATCTGGCGCGGGCTGGCGGAATAGCTGTGCAGCAGTTCCATCATATCCGCATCGGTGTTGATCAGCCCGCGATAGGCATTCACCAACATCGGGAAAAAGCTCAGGAATCCCGCGATGAAAATCTTTGGCCCCATGCCATTGCCGAGCCAGAGGATCAGCACCGGCAGGATGGCGACAACGGGAATGGCTTCGCAAAGGATCGCCAGCGGAAACACCGCGCGTTTGAACGGTTGCCAGCGCACGAACGCCAGCGCCACCAAAAGCCCCGCGAGATTGCCCAAGGCAAAGCCTGCCAGCGCCTCGACCATGGTCACACCCGCATTCACCACCATTTCGCGCCAGTTCTGAATGGCGGCGACGATCACGGCGCTGGGACCGGCAAGGATAAGTTTCGACACGGTGCCGCTTTGATAGAGCGCCTCCCAGCCGATCAGAAATGCGATGCCGAAAAGCAGCGGCAACAGGATCTGACGTTTGCCGAGGCCGGTTCTTTGGTCGGTATTGGAGGCGATCATGGTCATGTCACACCTCCGTCGCCAGCGTGCTGTAGCGCCACGCAAGGCGTTCGATCAGGATGATCAGACCGAGAAGCGCCAGCGTCATGAAGGAGGCGGAAAAGATCGCGGCCCACATGGTGGCCAATTTGAAATACTGCCCGGAGACCATCACAAGATAGCCAAGCCCGGAATTGGAAGCGATCCATTCGGTGACGATGGTGTTGATAAAGGCGGTGCTGGCCGAGACCTTGAGCGCCGAAAACAGAAACGGCAGGGCGGAGGGGAATTGCACCTTCCAGAGGAATTGTGCGGGCGTTGCGGAAAAGGAATGCAAAAGCTCAAGCCGGTCCTGATTGCTCCGAGCCAGCCCGCGCATCATGCCGAGAAAGACCGGAAAATAGGTGGAGATCGCCACCACCACGATGATCGGCGCCGTGCCGCGCCCCATCATCACGACGATGATCGGGGTGAAGACCACAAGGGGCAGCGCGCGGCTGGCCAACGCATAGGGGTAAAACATATCGCGCAGCGCCGGGATGACCGACAGGACCAGCGCCCCGATCAGCCCCGAAACGGCACCCAAAACACAGCCGCCGATCGCCTCCACCGCCGTCACCTTGGCGTGTTTCCAGAGCATGGCGCGATTGCTGATGAACTGATCGAAGATCGATTCCGGCGAGGGCAGGAACCATTTCGGCAAAATTCCGGTGCGGGCGGTCCAGCTCCAGATCAGCACGATGACCACGCTCAACAGGATCGGCGGCAGGATCAGGGACAGGCGACTACGAAAAGACAGGCGGGTGCGCAAAAGAGATGACATGATCCGCCCTCAGCTGTCGTGATCGAGCGCGGTGCGCAGATGCTGTTCATAGGCGGCAAAGCGGGGATCGAGACGCATCTGCGGGGTGCGGCCCCGTCCGAAATCGATGTCGATCACCTCTTTGATCTTGCCCGGGCGCGGGGTCATCACCACCACCTTGTCGGACAGGATCACCGCTTCGGAAATCGAATGGGTGACCAGCAAAAGCGTCGCGCCGGTCTCTTCGAGGATGCGCAAAAGCTCGAACTGAAGCCGGTCGCGGGTGATCTCGTCCAAGGCCCCGAAAGGTTCGTCCATCAAAAGAAAACGCGGGCGCAGGGTCAGGGCGCGGGCAATCGCCGCGCGTTGCCGCATGCCGCCGGACAGTTCGCTGGGCAGGCTTTTCTCAAAGCCTTTGAGCCCGACAAGTTCGATCGCGTTTGCGGCGCGCGCCTCGCGTTCGCCCTTGTTGGTGCCCGAAATTTCGAGCCCAAGCGCCACATTGTCGAGAACCGAGCGCCAGGGCAGCATGGTCGAGCCCTGTTGCACCAGCGCATAAACCCGGTTGGCCCGCGCCTCGGCCGGGGTGGCACCATATAAAAGCGCCTGCCCGGAGGTCGGCTGCACGATATCGGCAAAGACCCGCAGCAAGGTGGATTTGCCACAGCCCGACGCGCCGATCAGCGTGGCCCAGCAGCCCCGTGGCAGATCGAGAGAGACGTCTTCGAGCGCCTGCACCTTTTGTGCGCCACGTTCGAAAATGACGTTGATATTGTCCGCGTACAGCCCTCCGGGCACCTGCGCGGGGGCTGTGTCGACAGAGGAACTCCCGGCAGCGGCGGGCTGCGAGGAGGAAACGAGGGGGCTCATGCCATAATCCTGTGCGTTGGTCGTATTGCGTTCTTTTGGGAAAGCTTGCGGCGGCTTCCCTCGGGGTGCAAACAGCATTTCGGAACCTGCGTGTTGCCGAAACGGCAACGCATAAATCTTATGCGTTCTGCTTTTCAGTGTGTCGGAAAATATGCGGCGCGCTGTTGCCGCTCCGGCAACGGGAGCCGCATTCTCTTTGTTTTCAGTGGGGCATGGCATGTCCCTGCAAAAGCGCCCGGGCCACCCCGCTTGCATTACGGGCCGTGCTGCGCCTCACTCGGGTCAAAGGAGACGCAGCATGTTCCCCCACCTCCCAGAGATTGCCCCCGACAGCCGCGCCGCGCTCGATGCGCTGATCGGGGAGATGCCGAACTACGGCAGCGAATTCACCGGCACATTTGCCAATCACGCCCCGATGGTTCTGATCGCGCAGGCCTTCATGGGCGGCAGCCCGGCGCAGATGCAGCGGTTTTTCGCGGAATATAATGCCTATAAGGGGCTTTTGCCCTTTGCGGACAGCGATTTGACCATCACCGCAGAGACGTGGCAGGCGCATCTGGGCGCGCGCGAACACGAGGCCGCCTATCGCCGGTTCTTCGATGCCGAACTTCATCGGCTCGGGTTGCATGATATGCTCCGGCTCTGGTTGCCACGGATGGCGCCGGGGGTGGGGGCCTCGGCCTTTCATGCGCTGATGCGGATGGCCTATGCTTTGATGAATGACGAAGACGCCGTCGAGGCGTCGCATGCGCTGGCCTATTGGTGTGCGACATGGCTTCAGATGCCCGCGCAGACCGGCACCGCGCCGCTCAGTGCCAATCCGGCGGAGGTGCTGATCTATGCTGGCGGGCTGCCCGGTGTGCGCGATCAGGAGATTTATCCGCTGATCTGGCAAAATATGCGGCAAGCCATGGCGCTTCCGGGGTTCGAAACCGCCGGGGACTGGCTTGAGGTGGACGATACGGTGTTGGAACGCTGTGCTGCGGCCTCTGTCGTGTTGTTCGCGGCGACACAGGATTTCTGCGCGCTCCATGCGCTCACCGGCATGCATTGGATCCGGGTGTTACAGCCCTATCACGCGGCGACGAATGAGATGGTCCGTGCCTTTTGGGCCGGGGCTGTGGGGCTGATGAATGAAATGGGCTTCCCGGAGCTGCCGCCGCCCGAGGCGGTGGAGCGCTGGCGGGCGCTGCCCTGTCCCGACTGGCCGGAGATTTTCGCTGCCGCCTGCCAGAGCTTTGACGAGCATGACCTGTCCGTCACCTTTTCCTGCTCGCAGGAGGAACAGGTTTACGGCGATCCGCTGTATCGTCGTGCGGCGGCACGGCGGCTCGGGCTGATCGGGGAGATGACCGTATGAGCGCGCAAATGAACGATTGCATCATCTTGGCAGGCACGGCCCTGATGGGGGTGAACCCCGCCGGTGAGATGCAGCTGCGACACGACGTGGCGATCCGGGTCCATAACGGGGTGATCGCCCAGATCGGACCGGAACGCGGCATGTTGGGTGGCAACGAACACCTGCCGCGCTATGGCGGCAAAGATTATATCGCCATGCCGGGGCTGGTGAACAGCCACCACCATTTCGGCATCACCCCGCTGATGGCAGGCGTCCCGTTCGAACCGCTGGAATTCTGGCTGCCGCAGTTCCGCGCCATGCGCTCGGTCGGGCATCGGCTCGACACGCTTTACAGCGCGATCGAGATGCTGGAGAGCGGCACCACCAGCGTGCAACACATCGCCAGCGCACTGATCGGCGGGCCGGACGATTGGCACGGCGCGGCGGATCAGGTGATCGACGCTTATGGCGAGATCGGCATGCGCATGGGCTATAGTGTCATGCTGCGCGATCAGAACATCCTGTCCTATGACAGCGACACGGCGCTGCTCGACAGTTTTCCGTCCCATGTGCGCGACTGGTTCGCGCCAAGGCTCCATCCGAAAGGCGGCACACCGCAGGCCTATGTCGAGTTCCACAGCGATCTGGCCAAACGCCATGCCGCCAACCCGCATCTTCGGGTCAATTACGCGCCCGCCAACCTGCATTGGTGCTCCGACGCTCTGCTGGAGACCATCGGCGGCGCGGCCAGAGAGGCGGGGGCACAGGTCCACATGCATCTGATCGAGACCCGGCGGCAGGCGCAATATGCCCGCGAACGGTTTGGCACCTCGGCGGTGAAACATCTCGACAGTTTGGGCTTCCTCGGCGATCACGTCACCTTCGGCCATTGCAACTGGCTCGAAGAGGGCGATGCAGAGGTGCTGGCCGGGTGTCAGTGTTCCGTCTGTCACAATGCCTCCTCGGGGCAACGGCTTGGCAGCGGCAAGGCGGCGGTGGCCGATCTTGTGGCGCGGGGCATTCCGGTCGCCTTGGGCATCGACCAATCGAACATTGCCGATGACCGGGACATGTTGCTTGAGATGAAACTCGCCTGGGCGCTGCATCGGGGAACGGAGATGTTCAACAATCGTTTCGATGCCGCGCAGACAATTCGCATGGCGACCGAGACCGGGGCAAAGACCCTGGGCTATGGCGGGCTGACCGGGCGGCTGGAATGCGGGCAACAGGCGGATGTCGTGCTGATGGACCGGGCCAAGATCGAACGTCCCTTTGTGGATCCGCGCACGCCGGTGTCCGAGCTGATCCTGCATCGAGCCCGCAAAGAGGCGGTGGAAATGGTCTTTGTCGACGGTCAGGTGGTGGTCGAACACGGCAAGGTTACCCGTGTCGACCGCGAGGCCGTGATGGCCGAAATCCGCGACATTCTGAGCCAGCCCTACACGGCGGCTCAGGAAGAGGCTTTGAACATGGTCACGCAGGCCATGCCCAAGATCCGCGCGCATTACGCGCGGTTTGCCTGAAGCCGGGGCAAGGGGAGGCGGGGTTTAAAACCCCGCCTCTTTCCCAACGATCTCTTTCGCGATGCGGCCCAGACGGCCATGCAATTCGTCAGAGGATTGTTTGGCAAGCGGATGCAGGGATTTGCCGTCCTTCTGCACACATTTGCCCCCCACCCAGACCGATTTGAGATTGCGCAGGCTGACCGCCAGAACATAGGTCGCAATCGGGTTCCAGACCGGCCCAAGATCGGGATCGCGCGGATCGACGATCAGGAAATCGGCATATTTGCCGATCTCAAGCGAGCCCACCCGGTCCGAAATGCCAAGCGCAGAGGCCGAGCCCATCGTGTGCAGATACAGCATCTGTTCGACGGTCAGGATCGTCGGGTCCTGATTGGCGGCGCGCTGCATATAAAGTCCGAGGCGCATGTTCTGCCAGGGATCGGACAGATCGGACGCCGCCTGATCGTCGAGACCGACCCCCACGCGCATCCCCTTGTCCAGAAGCCCCGGAATATCGGCAAAGCCCGACCCCAGACGCCCGTTCGCCGCCGGTTGCCAGATCATCGCCACGTTGCAGGCGGCGCATTTGCATTTCATCTCCTCGGTCGGGTGAATGAAATGCCCGAAGATCAGATCGGGACCGAGCGCGCCCGCGTCTTCGTACCATTTGAATTTCGAGCGCTGGAATTCGATATTCTCCGGCGTCTCCAGAAAATGCGGCTGGTTGATCACGCCGAACCGCTTCATGATCGCCACTTCGCGATGCGCGGTCTGCGGATCGCTCGACCATTGCACGGAGCCGGAAATGGCATGACCAAGGTGAAACTCCGGGTGGCCCAGAGAGTTGGCGTAATCGAGACTTTCGCCGAACCGATCCTCGATTTCCGCATCGGTGCCGACCTGATCGTTGATCATCGTCGAATGGATGTAACGCAACCCGGCATCGGATTTCGCGCGGATTTGTTCGAACTGATATTCCACCGGCTTGAACGGCCCGTAGACCATCTCGCGCGCCTCTTCCATATAGAAAGGCAGACGGCTGTCGGCGAAATCATAGGCCGTGGTGGTGCCGTTCGACAGGAAATCGAGCGAGCCGTGCAGGGTGACCCAATAGATGTCCTCGGCATCGCAATGGCGGGTGTAGCGGGTCATGTGATCGGCCCACTCATAGAGCATGCAATTGCTGCCCAAGCCCCGCGAACCGGAGGTCGAAAGATGCGAATGGCCCGACACGAAGCCGGGCGCGACAAAGGCCCCGCCTGCGTCGATCACCTCAGCCGCGGTTGCGCTGAGGGCTGAGGGCGCCTTGCCTTCGCCCATGTCGGAGATTTTCCCCGCCTCATCGACGGCAAGCCAGCCGGTGAAACAGGCGGGATGGTTCGGATCAAGCGTGATGAGGGCCGCGTTTTCGACCAGACAGGTGAGGCTCATGAAGGGGCTCCGGGTAAGTTCTGCGCTGAGTTCTGTGCAAGGAAACGAAAAAAGACAGGCGGACAAAAGCCGCCTGTCTCAGTCCACAAGGGGAGTGGATCAGTATTTCGGCGCGTCTGCCATCTCCAGAATCTCGTTGGTGATGATCGGCGCGGTGTCGAGCACAGTGGAGGTCAGCCCGGCTTCTTTGGCATTCTCTGCGGTTTCCACCCAGATCGCCGGATCAAGCCACATCAGACCGTTTTCCTTGGTCAGATCGCTGATCATGTAATCGACCTGCTGTTCGGAGTGGTAAATCTGCTGATCGACATCGAGACCGTCAGAGAAACCGCCGTTGACGATATATTCGGCCGCCGCTTTCGGATCGGCGAAATAGCTTTCCCAAGCCTTCATTTCGGCGCGCATGTAGCGGGCGAGAATGTCCTTGGACCCTTCCGCTTCGTAGTAATCGGCATCCACGAAATAGGAGTTCATCTGGCTGTTCATGCCATAGTCGCCGATGCTGATCACCGTGGTCGGCACACCCAGATCCTCGATCAGGCGCGGTTCGCTGAAGGCGAAGGTGGTGATCATGCAGTCGATTTTGTCGGCGACGATCAGGGAAATATCGTTCGGCCCGATGGAGGTGATATCGACATCTTCTTTGGAGATGCCGTTTTTGCCGAGGAAAAGATCGCCGTAAGCCGCAGCGATCTGTTTCACGCCGAGACGTTTGCCGACCAGATCGGCGGGTTTTTCGACGCCGGAATCCTGACGGCAGGTCATCGCCACCGGCGTGCGCTGGAACTGGCCCGCGATGATTTTGAAATCTTCGCCCTTGTCGATGCCAGCAAGGATCAACTCGGGGCCGACGATGCCGATGGTGGCCATACCGGAGGCGACCATTTGCACCTGATCGATGCCGACGCCTGCGGGAATGACGGTCACATCGAGGCCTTCTTCCTCGAAATAGCCCATTTCCTTGGCATAGATGGCGCCATAGCTTTCGACATCGGCGATATAGCCGAGAACGACGGTGAGCTTGTCGAGATCCTCCGCAGAGGCGGCGGAAAGACCGCCAAAGCTGGCGGCAGCAAGAGTAAGTGCGTAGAGGGAAGAGGAATGTTTCACGTGCTGTGCTCCGGGTTGGACGGTATCGGTTTTTATTGGCGTTTCTGTGCAGCGTTTTTTGTGGCGTTTTCACCATCGCTTGAAGAAATGCTAGAAAGCCCTCCTGTCGCGCACAACACCCGTTTTCACACTATTGCGTTCTCAAAACCGCAACGCCTCAGCATTCTGCTCGGTTGGCTGACAGCGGGGCTGTCCGAAGAAATTTGGTTTGGCGGGGCAGGGCAGTGTCTTGCGCTTCGCCGTGAGCGCCTTCAGCCGACGAGTGTCTGACACCCCCATGTCGCCAGACTTCGATCCCCGCTTGTCAAACGTCCCATCGCTGATCCCGGCTCCCCTTAACCGTCTGTCTTATTGTTTGGAGAACAGGCTCGCCTTAAATCGAGAACTTTTGCGGGAGCAGGTTCCGTTCCATAGTGGGTCTCCTGTCCTGCACTATATGAGGCCAAGGGAGCGGCATGAAACCGTGACACGTCCAGTGCTTGCCGGTCGCCGCAATGTCTTGTCGGCATAGTGGCACAGGCTCACGCCAAGTCATGAAATCTCCGGGCGAAATAAACAGAAACTTCAGGAGATTGACGACGTTTGATGTCCAGAACTTCGCAAAACAGGACATCATGTGTCCCCACGGAATTTCTTGCGATGATCCGACAATCAAAAGAGAGGGGGGCATCTTGCAGACAGGGGGCGCTGCTCACGCCTTGCTGCCAGTGCCCCGTAGCGAAGCGATCTGACATTGGCGTTTTCCCTCCGAACACCATGGCGAGCTCCCGGTGTTCCGGTCCGACAGTATTGACGCACAATGCCGTGTTTGCGGTAAAGCTTGGCGCAGCGGAACTGTTCCGATTGAGGCAGACCAGAAGTGTGGGCGGCGTGTCGGACACGGCGCAAACCGCCGTTGCCGTAAATCCGGCCTGTCCCGCCACGCCGTCGGTTGTGATGATGTTCACCGCACCGGGGAGATGTGCCATGCCGTCACGAAACGCCTCACGCGATACGAGCGGATGATCGTTGCCTTGTGTCTCTTCAAGTTCAGGTGACATATTGGTCGTCATGCCTCTCTTCGCCCCAAATCCGTCTCTCATTCCTGCCTGTATCCCAAGGCCCGTTGAGGCTTGGATCATGGGCTGAGGTCATGATGTGCCGATCATGCCCCAGACAGCCTTTTTCCCCAGACGCGGCTCATTTTTGTCCGTTGGCGGGGCCGAATGTCTTCATGCTTTCCTCCTCGATGGCCGTCAGAAGATCGCGCTTCAGAGCGACGAATTCCGGGGAGGTTAAAAGCTCCGCACCGCGCGGACGCGGCAGATCGACCTTGCGCTCGATTTTGATCGAACCGGGCCGGGAGGACATTACAAGCACACGGTCACCGAGGAAAATGGCCTCATCCACGTCATGGGTGATGAACAGGACCGTGCGCTTGTGTTTTTGCCAGACGTCAAGCAACCAGCGCTGCATCATGGTCCGGGTCAGCGCATCGAGCGCTCCGAAGGGTTCATCGAGCAACATCAGGTCACGCTTGAACATGAACGTGCGCATCAGGGCAACGCGTTGGCGCATTCCGCCGGACAGCTCGTGCGGGAATTTATCCGCAAACCCTGCGAGACCGAATTCGGGCAACATACGCTCCGCCTCTTTCCGGGCGTCGGCACGGTTCGCGCCTTCCATTTCCAGCGGCAGGATCGCGTTGTCGATCACGTTGCGCCACAGCAAAAGGAGATCGCGCTGCGGCATGAAGGACACTTTTCCAAGCAGGTCTTTCGACATCACGGAACGGTCTTCAAAGCGGATGGTCGAGCCGCCATCGGCCTCTTCGAGACCCGCCAGAATGTTGAACAGGGTCGATTTCCCGCAGCCGGACGGGCCGACCACGGTGACAAATTCGCCGGGCTGGACGGTCAGGCCAATATTGGCCAGCGCCGTAAAGTCGCCAAATGTTTTGGACAGGTTGCGCAGATTGAGGATCGGCTTTTCTACTTCGGTCATTTGGGTCTCCGGGATGGCGTTTTGAATGTTGCGATGTTTATGAGATGGCGCGTACGATCAGGGCAAAGACTGCGGCATTGGCGGCAGCAGAAAAATGCAATCCTCCCCGGCGGTATCTGTGTCGATCATCGGGCGCATCAGTAAAACTCGAACCCCATGGTGCGCGCGTGATAATACAAACCACCGTCCTGCACGATCAGGAATTCGGCGCGGGTATCGCCCTCGTTGTGGTGGCTGTGTTTGGCGGCCGCAGGGGTCAGCAACGTCGCCCAGGCGCTCCAGTCGCATTTCAGCTCATCCACCATCGAATAGGCCGGATTGCCCGCAACCGCCAGTGTGATCGCCGCCGAATTGTGTTTGTGCGGGGGCTGGAAACTATGCGGTTTCAAAGTGTTGAGCGAAAGCGTTAGGGTCGGGGCAATGTTGCGGCTGGCTTCGGTCTGATCCGCAGAGAAGATCAGCGCATGGCCGGAGGTCGTGTCATTGGCGTCACGCTCATAAACCACATCGAGCTGATATTTGATCTCATCGGCCGGGTAGTGGACAAACCCGGTTGCGGCCTCGTCTCCGGTGAGGGGGGCGGCCTTTTCAAAGGCCAGCTGCGGATCGTTGCCCACGGCCCAGAACACCGATGTCGTGCTGGCTTCAATGCGGGAGGCAACTCCACCGGGCACAAGAAACACGTCGCCCTTGCCCAGTTCTGCGGTCTCGTCGCCGACGTAAAGCGTCGCCTTGCCTTCAATCATGTACCAGATCGACGCGGTGCAATTCAGCGTCACATCCAGCGTCTCCGAGGCCAGAACCGTCGCGTAACGCGCCAGCATCAGAGGGGTGGTCGCGGGGAAGGGGCATTCCAGTTCGTCGGACAGATCGCAGAGAACCCAGCCGGTGCTGGTCTTGGCCAGTGCCTGGGCCGGTTCATCGCGCAAAATCCGCGGCGGCACGGGCGGCAATTTGATGTTGAACGCATTCCCGGAGTTGAAATAACGGCCACGCGCCTCGGCATCGTTTTTCGGGGCGCGGGGCAGTTGTACCGGCATTTCCGCCATGTCGTTCTGGGTCATTCGAGATCTCCTTTGTCGGAAGTTGCAGCGATGGCTTGCAGGACGACATCCATCAGGATCTGTGCGCCTGTGGCGGCATGAGCGGGCTCTGCCCATTCATCGGGGTGGTGGCTGATCCCACCCCGACAGGGAATAAAGATCATCGCAGAGGGACAGAGCGGCGCAATATGGCGGGCATCGTGTCCGGCAGCGGACAAAAGCGCCATTGCGGGCACATGCCGCGTCTCAGCGGCTGCCAGAATGGCCCGACGCAAGAACGGTGAAAACCCGTTGGCCGGGGCATCGACCATCGGCTGGATTGAGACGTCGCAGGGGGCGGCTTGCCGTTCGGCTGCGGTTTTGATCGCGCGCCCGGTGTCGTTCAAAACGGCATTGTCGGGGTGGCGCAGATCAATGCGGAATGTGACACGCGCCGGCACAACGGAGGGCGCGTTCGGCACCACCTCGACCCGCCCGATGGTAAAGCGGATCTCCGGCCCGGCTGCGAGCGCGATCTCCTGCATCGCCTGCGCCACACGGGCAAAGGCCTGCACCGCATCGAGACGCCGCTCCATCGGTTCGGTTCCGGCATGGGCCTCGCGTCCGCTGAGCGTCACCTCATAGGTTTTCTTGCCCTGAATGCCCGTAACCGCGCCGATCACGGTCCCCGTCGTCTCTAGCCGGTCGGCCTGTTCGATATGCGGCTCGATATAGGCATGAAGCGGAAATCCCGGTTCGATCCGGGGGACATCGGGAAAGCTCTGCGCCAGCGTCTCAAGCTCTTCGCCCACGCTGATCCCATTGGCATCACACGTCGCACGAATGTCCTGCAAGCGGCGTGCTCCGGCGAACACTTCGGAGCCCATCATGCCCGGCGCAAAGCGCCCGCCTTCCTCATTCATCCAAGCGACAAGCGTCACAGGGCGCTGCGGCACAAGCCCGGTCTCATGCAGGGTTTCAAGCACTTCAAACGCCGCCAGAACGCCGTAAATCCCATCGAAACGCCCGCCGGTCGGCTGGCTGTCCATATGCGAGCCGATCAGCACCGGAGCGCCATCTTCGGCCCCGGCCATGGTGAGAAAAAGATTGCCCGCCGTATCAAAGACCGGGACAAGGCCAATGGCCTCGCCCCAGCCGATCAGACGCGCCATGGCGTCGCGATCCTCTTGCGAGAGCGCCTGACGATCCACTCCGCCATCGCTGCGCGCGCCGATCTCGGCCATCGACATCAGCCGGGACCAAAGACGGTCGCCGTTGATCTCGGGAGAGAAAAGGGGGGAGGGGGCAGGTGTCATGAGGCGCTCCGATCCGGGTCAGTCCGTCCTCATCACCTGACCGGGATCGGCGCGTTTGTCGCGCAGTCCCCAGGCCCCGGCTTCGGCACTGGCGATGAACTCGGTGAGATGCAGGTTGAACAGGCACGGTTCTTCAAGGTTCAGCGTATGGCCGGTTTTGGGCAGGATCAGAAGGCCGGAAGCGGGCATCATCTTTTTCAGATAAATCCCCGGTTGCAGGCAGTGATCGTCCTCATCCCCGACCATGATCAGGGTCGGCAGCACGCAAGCCTTGAGCCCGTCTTCGAGATCCCAAAACGAGGGGCGACGCGCCTGCACGCCGCGCATGGTGTTCGCCGCGCCGACCTTGTCGTGCCGTGCCAGACGGGCCACGAATTTGAGATGCTCGCGCGGGTCCTTGTTTTCGAACTGCACCCGGCTCGCGCCGCGCCCGTAAATCTCGGCGAACCCGACAGGGTCTTCCTCGAACTTGTCGGCGACGGTCAGAGAGACGCCGCGGAAATACGCCTCGGTCTCTTTCTCGCACCCGTATCCCGCGCCTGCGATGGTCAGCGACAGCGCGCGTTCGGGATAGGTCAGGCCGAAATGCACCACGGCAAATCCGCCCATCGACAGTCCCACGATATGGGCCTTGTCGACGCCAGCGGCATCCATCACGGCAATCGCATCGTCGACCGCGATGGCCTGTGAATACTTGTCCATATCGGTCGGAATGTCCGAGGGCGCATAGCCGCGCGCAGCATAGGTGATGCACCGGTGCCGACGGGCAAAATAGCTCATCTGAGGCTCCCAGGCATCATAATTCCCGCCGAACTCATGGATGAACAGGATCGGCGTTCCGGTTTCGCCTGCGGTTTCATAATAGAGCTTCGTGCCGTCTTTTGCGGTCGCAAACATGATCTATCCTCTAAAACAGGGCGGGCACGTCGCTCAGGCCTCTGGCCGTTTCGACATAGTCCGCAAGTTTGGTTGCAAGTTTGTCGGCCCAGTCTTCCGGCACAGTGGTCGAAACCTTGATGAACCGGTCTCCGAAGGCGGCGGTGTGATATGCGCCCTGACGGATCATCACGCCATCGAGACGTGCGGCTTCGACAATCGCTTCGGGAGAGACGCCCGTGGCCGAAGTCTCAAGCACAAGGAAATTGCCATGGGAGGGCCAGACCGGCACCGTCAGGCCAATCGCCTCGGCAGAGGCTTTGATCTTTTCCTTGTTGGCGCGGTCGATGCGCCGCACTTCTGCCATCCATTCGGATTTCACCTTGAGCCCCGCCATGGCGCCACGTTGCGCGACGACATTGCCGCCCAGCACGGAGGTGGAGACAGCGGCCAGTTCCGCAATCAGCCCGGGGGTGCCAATGAGCCCGCCGATCCGCATGCCTGCAAGGCCCAGCCATTTGGAAAAGCTCAGCGAACAGATGCAGTTTTCCGTGTCAACGGCGACGGCAGGCGTATGATCTTCGGCAAAGTCGCGATAGGTGCAGTCATGGACCAAAAGCGCACCGTGTTCGGCGGCAATGGCCGCGAATGCCGTAATTTCTTCGCGCGTGTAGGTCACCCCAAGCGGGTTGTTGGGATCGACCACGTAAAGAATGGCACAGCGCTCGTCGATATGCGCGCGCAACAGATCCGGCGTCAGCTTGTAGTCGGTTTCCGGCCCGTAGATCGGCAATTGCACCACCTCTGCGCCTTGCTGTTCGGCGAAGAGGCAGGGCCATTTCCATGTCGGGTCGGTGGTCACAAACGTGGTGCCCGGTTTCGCCCGTGCGCGGCAGATCAAGGCCAGCGCGTTGACGCCACCTTCCGTCACCAAAGCTTCGAGGCCCGGAATGCCGAAATCCTCGACGATGGCGGCGCGCAGGTCCTCGAACCCCAGAGGCGGGGCATAGGCGTTGAATTCGCCCTTTTCAATCGAGCCGACCATGGCCGCCGTGACGGCCGGGTGTGCCGGAATGTGGTTGGTGTTTTGGCCCATCCACGCGAGATCCGGCGTGTTGAACAGATCGTCGAAATATCGGTTGCGAACCGAGAGTACGGAAAGATCGGCCATCAGATCACAGAGCCCCTTGCGGCAATCCCCCCGTCGATGGTGACCACCGTCCCGGAGATGTAACCGGCTTTCGGAGAGGCGAGGAAGGCGCAAAGATCGGCCACTTCCTGTGCCGTTGCCGGACGTCCGCCCGGATATTTGGCGTAGAGCTCTTCCCAGCGGCTTTCGTCGCCCAGCATGTCGATCGCCTTGCGTTTCATGATTTTGAACATGCGATCCGTATCGACCGGGCCGGGGTTCACGCCGACGACGCGGATGCCTTCGTCCATCGAACGCCCGCCAATGGCCTTGGTGAAAGACATCAGAGAGGCGTTGCCCGTCGAGCCGGCGAAATAGGAGGCGTCCCAGTTTTCTCCGGAGTTGCCGATGACGTTGATGATCACGCTGTCGCTCTTGCCCTTGCGCTTCTGCCAGAAAAGGCGCGACAGGGTGATGTAGCCAAACACCTTAAGTTCGAACCCGCGGCGCAGCTCCTCGTCCGCCACCTCTTCCAGCGGCCCCGCAGGAATATCGCCCGCGTTGTTGATCAGGATGTCGTAATCCCCGGCCGCTTTGTCCAGCGCGATCATCGCCTCCGCAGAGCCCAGATCGGCCGGGTGGATCGTGACCGAGACGTCGTATTTGCCTTCGAGTTCCGCTTTCAGCGCAGCCATGGCCTCGCCATTGCGCGCGGCAAGATGAAGATTGCACCCTTCAGCGGCGAGTGTCTCTGCAACAGCATAGCCAATCCCCTTGGAGGCCCCTGTGATCAGGGCTGTTTTTCCGGTCAGGTTCAATTCCATCGAATTCTCCGTTGATGAATGCAAATAGTTACTTTTTGCATACATAATAGCTTTCTTTTGTCTATAGGTTGTTTTGAAAGCACCTCGGAAATCCAGAAATTTCATATTTTTTTATCTTTTATTTCAATGAATAGTTTTTGTTGTGCGTGCCAAAGGGGCTTTCGTCGCGGAAAGGCGCCCAAGTTTTCCTCATTTTGATAAAAGTGTTCAAAATATAATTTTCTGCATACAAATATGTTATTTTAGGATTCATTTAATGGCATTTATGTTGAGCAAGAGCAGCGACACTGCCGGACATGGAAAGGGATTTTATGGCGCAGGTCATATCGGACGGCATCGGCAAGACCTGTGAGGGGCCCGCATGAAGTCGGTGTCCGCTCTCAACCGGGCCGTCGAAGATGGCGCGTTTCTCGTTCTGGCCGCACAGGTTCTGGCGGGACATTTTGGATTTGGAAAATCGACCGCGCATCGAATGATCGCCGGATCTGACCGCTGCAAGCGCGATGTCGCGATCGCGCCCCGATCCTGCTTTTTCAGCAATTCTTCACACAAGGGATGACAATGAGCGGCACCACAGGCTGAGCATTGATCTGAACATATCAACAAGGAGTCCGCCAATGACCGACTACCCCAAACCCGAACGCTATTCCGATGAGGAATGGGAGGCCCGTGTCTCCCTTGCCGCAGCTTACCGGATGGTGGCGAAACTGGGCCTCGACGATCTGATCTACAACCATATTTCGATGCGGGTGCCGGGCCAATCGGATCAGTTCCTGATCAACCCTTACGGCCTGCTGTTTAGCGAAATCACGGCCTCTTCCCTCGTCAAGATCAACACCGTTGGCGATGTGATCGAAGAGACGGAGTACACCGTGAACAAGGCTGCCTTCGTGATCCATGCCGCCGTGCACAAAGGGCGCGAGGACGCGCATTGTGTGCTGCACACCCATTCGGATGCCTCGACTGCCGTCTCCGGCCAGCCGAAGGGGCTTTTGCCGCTGACGCAATTCGCCATGCGGTTCTACAACCGTCAGGGGTTCCATGAATACGAAGGCGTTGCGATTGACGAGGCCGAACAGCAACGTCTGAACGCGCATCTGGCCGATTACCCGGTCATGCTGATGCGCAATCATGGCATTTTGACCGTTGGCCGCACGCCGGGCGAGGCCTTCATGCTGCTCTATTATTTCGAACGCGCCGCCAAGATTCAGCTCCAGATGCAGGCCGCTTGTGCCTCTGGTATCGAACTTGTGCTCCCGGAACATGATGTCTGTGAAAAGGCTGCGCGGCAGTTCTGGGAACTTCAGGGCGACATTCTGATCCCCGGCGAGCGGGAATGGCCGGCGCTCATGCGGGAACTGGACAGAAGCGATGCGGGGTATCGGGCATGAGCCGTGAAATGCGTTTGGGCCTTTTCCTTCTGGGGACGGGCAGTCACATCTCCGGCTGGCGAATGCCGGGGGCCGTGGACAGTTTCGAAAACATCAAAGAGATCACCCAGATTTGTCAGGAAGCCGAACGCGGTCTCTTCGATCTGATCTTCATGGGCGACAATCTCAACGCCGATCCGAAGGCCCACCCGTCCTATTGTTCCCGTCTGGAACCTCTGACCATGCTCTCTGCGGTGGCGATGAACACCACGCACATCGGCCTTGGGGCGACCTCGTCGACGACCTATGGCGACCCATGGTCTCTGGCGCGCGCATTCGCGTCTCTCGATCATCTCTCGGGCGGACGTGCGGCCTGGAACTCTGTGACAACCTCCGCGCCGCAGGCGGCTGCGAATTTCGGCACGACCCATCCCGATCATGCCCGTCGCTATGACATGTCCGCCGAGTTTATCGAGGTGGTGAATGCGCTCTGGACCGCATGGGAAGACGGTGCCGTGGTCAAGGATACGGACACGGGCCAGTATTTCGACGCCTCGAAAATCCATGCCATCGACCATGACGGCGAGTTCTTCAAGGTCAAAGGTCCGGTCAACATTTCCCGCCCGCCGCAGGGCCGCCCGCTGATCCTTCAGGCCGGTGGGTCCGAAGCCGGGCAGGAGCTTGCGGCGAAACAGGCGGATGTCGTCTTTACCGTGACGCAGGACCGAGAAGAGGCCGTGGCCTTCTACGCAGGTCTGAAAGCGCGCCTGCCCAAGAATGCTCGCACGGCAGAGCAGTTGGTGATCCTTCCGGGTGTCATGCCCGTGGTCGGACGCACCGAGGAGGAGGCGCGCGCCAAGCTCAGCAAACTCATGAGTTTCGTCGATGACGAGACGGCTCTGGGCATGCTGTCGGAGCGTTTCAACACGGATATGTCGGGATACGATCTCGACGGGCCGATCCCCGATCTCGGTGAGAACGACGCCTACCATGCCTTCGCCAAAGCCATGCTGTCGAAAGCCAAACGGGAAAACATGACGCTGCGCGATCTCTATTCCCTTGTCGCGGCGGCGCGTGGGCATTGGGTGCTCTGCGGTTCTGCCGAGCAGGTTGCGGACACCTTGCAGGACTGGTTCGAAACCGGCGCAGCGGATGGGTTCAATGTCATGCCGGGCTGGTTCATGGATGGGTTCACCGATTTCATCGATCTCGTGGTACCGATCCTTCAGGCGCGCGGGCTCTACAAGACCGGCTATGCCGAAGGCACCCTGCGCGACAAGTTGGGCCTGCCTGCGTGACAGGCACATCTGTGCAATATTCGGTGGAAACCGACTGTGGCCCTTTCCGCCTGACAGTGGCGGGCGGGGCCGGACGTCCCTGCGTTCTGATCCATGGCTGGGGCGGAACGGCAGCGCAGTGGACGGCGCTCGTGCCGCATTTGATGGCCGCGCATGCGGTGTTTCTTGTCGATCTGCCCGGCGGACCCGCCGCCCCTTTGACCGGTCCCGTCAGCATGACGTCACTGGGGGAGGGCGTGGCCGCGTGTTTGCGGAAGGCGGGGGTGACAGATGCGATTCTTGTCGGGCATTCGATGGGCGGCCCGGTGATGATTGAAACGGCCTTGGCCTTTTCGGACGGAATCATGGGATTGCTTGGTCTCGATACCTTGGCGGATCGGATTTACTACGGGGGCTCGGATGCAAACGAGATCGCCCGGCGTCGCGCGGTCTTTGCCGCCGATCTGGAGGGCGAGACGCGCCGCATGGTCTCGGCCATCACGATGCCCGACACAAGTCCGACGCTTTGCCGACAGATTGCCGACAGTATTTTATCCGCCAAAGCGGATGATCTTCTGGCGCTGCGCGATGCCATGTTCGCATGGAGCATTGCGGATCGTTTGCCATTGCTGAGGTGTCCGGTGCACCTTCTGAACTCGGATGAAGTCTATGCGGCTCATGAACGCGCCCCCATGCCCTGCCTCGCCATCGTCCCCCAAAGTACTTACGGGCATGGGCATTTTCCTCAGATCGAAACCCCTGATGCCCTCTCAACCAGCCTTCTGGAGGCGCTGCTTCTCTTGCAAGAAGGTTGAGAATGGACACTTCGATCCCATTTATGTATATGTTAGGGCTCATATTGGTACATATTCCTGTGTGATCGATGTGTCCTAGAATATCGCGATCCTGACACCTGAGCCTGGAACCCTTGTCATGTCTAAAGCCCTCTTAGCCGAACCGATTACGGGCCGCCGCCAAACGACCCGAGCAGAAGAACTGCGCCGGGATCTGCAAGCACTGATTGTGGACGGTCAGCTCAAGCCGGGGGACAGGCTGGACGAAACGGAAATTGCGACGCGCTTCAATGTGTCTCGCACGCCGGTCCGTGAAGCCATCAAGGCTTTGGTCGCGACAGGGCTGGCCGAGGTGCGCGGACGGCAGGGGACCATGGTCACCACGCTTTCCATTCCGATGCTGATCGAAATGTTCGATTTGATGGCCGCGCTGGAAGGGCTGTGCGCGCGCTTGGCCGCCCGCCGTGCCACCAGAGAGGAAAAAGACCGGATGATCGGTGTTCAAGCCCGTTTGGTCGCTGCTTTCGAAGAGAACGATCCAGAAGATTTTTACAAAATAAACGAAGAATTTCACGATCTTCTTTATATGGCGGCGCATACGCATTTCCTTGCTGGGCAGACGATAGCACTAAGGCTGCGCTTGTCGCCGTACCGTCTTCAGGTCACTTTCCAGCCGGGAAAAATGCGCGCGACCTTGTCGGAACATCAGGAAATTCTTGATGCGATTGAGGCGGGTGATCCAGAACGTGCAATGGTGGCGGCCAGCGAGCATGTGCGCCTTTTGGGGGATCATCTGTCCGATTTTATCGCGACCATTCCGCCGCACCATCTCGGGTAAAGCGGCTTTTTTCCGCGATATACTGCGCCCTAAGTCTCAACAGGTTTGGTTAAATAAGGAATCGCATCGTCCGATGGCGCGGTGGGACGTTCTCTCGCATGGATCTGGCTTAACCGGATTAATTTTTCATTTTATGTATGCATTTTTGTTAAGTTTGAATTCATAATTAATTTGTATGGTGTTTTATTTGCAGAATTTACGCACTTTTGATTGCCGATAAGGCCAAAAACTATGCATTTCGTCACATTTCCTCACATTGCACGGGTGAAATCAGTAATTTTTCCCCCAATTGTTTTCCCATGGCTAAGATCAGGTATCCTAAAATGGAAAAATTGCATATTTAGACTGCACACCTGGAGCTCATGATGAAGAAACTGCCCGCTTCCCTTGTCGCCGCAGCCGCCTTGTTCTGCGCAACCACCGCACACGCGAATGAAAGTGTTTCCGTCCGCCTGAAATGGCTGCCTCAGGCGCAATTTGCCGGGGTTTATGTCGCCGAGGCAAAAGGCTTCTATGACGAAGCCGGTCTGGACATGACCGTTCAGCCCGGTGGCCCGAATATCAATGTCGAAACGCTCGTCGCCTCAGGCGCCAACACCTTTGGCATCGCGTCGGGCACCGAAGGTGTTCTGGCCTCGCGCGCAAAAGGGCTGCCGATCAAAGCCATCGGTATCGATCATCAGATCACCCCTTACGTCTACGTGACGAAAGCAGACTCCGGCATCAAAACTGCGGCCGATTTCAAAGGCAAAACCGTTGCCACATGGTACACCGGCCCGCAGTATGTGCTTTTCTCTGTTCTGGCGGCCAATGGCATGGAGCAGTCCGATGTGAACATCGTGTCTCAATCCGTGACCTTGCAGCCCTTCATCGATGGTGAATTCGATGTGGCGACGGCAACTTTGTATAATGAATATAATGTGCTGCTGGCAAAGGGCCTGACCGACCTGACGGTCATCTCACCGGAAGACAGCGGCATGGTCTCGCAGCAGGATGCCATCATCACATCCGACAAAATGATCGAAGAAAACCCGGAGGTGGTGCAGAGCTTTCTGAATGCGACGCTGCGGGGTTGGAAATACGCTTTTGAGCATCCCGATGAGGCCATCGATATCGTGATGGAGGCCGGTACGGGGCTTGAGCGCGAGCATCAGGAGAAGATGCTTGAAAAAGTCGAAGAGCTGATGACCGGGTCTACAGGGGCGAGCGAAGGGCTTGGCTATCTGAACATGGATGCGATTGCGAAAGTTGAAGCGAACCTCGTGGCATATGGCGCCATCGACGCCCCGGTCGACATTGAAACCGCGTTTGATGCGTCGTTCTGGGAAAAAGTTCCGTCCGAATACAAAAAGATGTCTGAGTGAGGCTGTGCCTTAGACGCTCAATACGGGGTGCCCTTTTGGGCCCCCCGTTCCATCTTTCGGAGAAGGTTTAATGCACAAACGCATTGCGGTTTTGTCGAATTGTCTGGGCAACCAGAACGCAAAGGTCGCCGAATTCGAGGTTTGTCCGGGGGCGTTGTTTCCTCTGGTCGGGCTTTTGCGGGAAAAGGGCTATCACATCGTTCAGATGCCCTGTCCTGAAATGACGTTCATGGGCTGCGGTCGGTGGTGGCAATCCCGCTCACAATACGACACTCCGGGCTATCGTCGACATTGTCGCAACTTGGCGGAAACCGTTGCGGACCTGTTGATCGGAGCGGGTGCGGTAGGGGCCGAGGATGTCGTGCTGTTTGGCATCGACGGGTCTCCGTCGAGCGGCGTTGGCGTGACCTCTTTTGCGCCGGACTGGGGCGGTCGCCCGATGCAGCATCCCTCCAAGCACGTCTATGGGCGTGGCGTCTGGATGGAGGTGTTGTTGGAGGCTTTTCAGGTTCGCAATCTGCCGGAACCGCGGCTTTTGGGCGTGGGGACAGAACTGGTGGGCTATGATGCGGAACGGGAGCTCGATCGGGTGAGGGATTTTCTGGATTCTCAAGAGCATGAGGCCATACCGACACCGCCGCCGCCGCGCAAAGAAGCCCCGACGACGACAAGCCGTGTGGCGCGCAGTCGACGAGTGATGGTGCTTCCGGATGGCGGTATGAATGACAGCGAGCTGTGCGACCAACTTGCACAGGAGGGGTGGGGCATTCTGCAACTTCCGCCCGCCGGTCTTTCGTCGAAAGAGTTCGCGCGCGCCATCGACTATGTCGCGGATCAGGTTCAGGACTATATCGCACATGATCATGTGGTCGAGGCGAAACCCGGTGCAGGGCTTGAGAATTTGAATGCCGCTCTGTTGTCCCGCAACATGCGGCCACTCGATATTTCGGCTTAATGGATTGATCATAAAAGGTTTAAAGCCCCGCTGTGACGGGGCTTTTTTCTTTAAGGCGCCACCCCATGCCATGTGGTGACGTCCTGAAAAGCGGCCCCCATACGACAAAGCCGCGGTTCCGTCAGAGGAAGGCCGCACAGCTGAAGCCCGATCGGAATGCCCAGATCCGTCCGTCCGCAGGGCAGGGTCAGGGTTGGAAAACCGCTCATATTGAAGGGAACGGTATAGCGCCCGATCACCTGAGTTGCCTCGTCATCATCGGCAAAACTGTTCATCTTGGCATTCGAGGGGCCGCCGATTGGCAGGGCTGGCAAAAGCACCGCGTCGACCGTTGAAAAGGTCGCAGACAGAGTGCCCCTGTGTCGACGACGCATTGCCATTGCATCTATGATCTCTGG
The DNA here is from genome assembly GCF_051054295.1 of Celeribacter sp. SCSIO 80788. GTDB lineage: Bacteria > Pseudomonadota > Alphaproteobacteria > Rhodobacterales > Rhodobacteraceae > Celeribacter. The sequence continues at coordinate 834,283 of NZ_CP150482.1, forward strand.
ATTGGAGCGCGATCTGCCGCGGGTAATCAGCTGTGTCATTGCGGTGCCATAGGCCTCGGGATGCTGCGCAAAACTCTCGTGATGAACGCGCGCGGCTTCTGCCGAGATGAGAATGCTCCAGGCGGAAATGACCGGTTCAGGGTCCGGCAGGTCAAGGTCAACGACCTCAACTCCGAGTGCGAGAAAGGTTTCGATTGCGGCGTTGAGCGCGGTCTGAACGGCCGTGTCTGCTGCAACGATTTCTCTTCGGGAAACGCCAAGTCGGAGGCCGCGAATATCTGCGTCCGGGCCGACTCGATGCGACAGGAGCGGATCGCTCAGACAGGTGGGGTCCGATGGATCAGGGCCGGCGACGGCGTCCATCAAGATCGCAACATCGCGGGCGGTGCGCGCCATCGGTCCGACCGTATCGAAGGACGGGGCCAGAGGATGGACGCCAGAAACGCCGATCCTGCCCCAAGTCGGCTTGAGCCCCGTGACGCCGCAACACCCGGATGGCAAACGGATTGATCCTCCCGTGTCCGTGCCGAAACTTCCCGGCACAAAGCCTGCCGCCAATGCGACGCCAGATCCGCTTGAGGAGGTTCCGGTCCAATGGTCTTTGCCATATGGGTTGATCGGAGGGGCGACGCTTCTGTGATGTTCGACCCAGACTCCTTCGGTCAGGGTGAGCTTGCCGAATGCGATGGCACCCGCCTCCCGCAGACGGGTCATGACCGTTGAGGGAGCTCCTTTGCGATTGCGATGAAGGTCTGGATTTCCAAATGCGGCGGGGAGCGCGGAATCGTCGATGGCATCCTTCACGGCGATGGGAATACCGTGCAGGGGGCCTTTGATCCGCCCCGCGCGCCGTTCCGCATCGGCGATCTCGGCCTGTTCGAGGACCGCGTCGCTGGGCCGTGTGGCAAAGGCATGAAGGCGCGGCTCGTCCTGCGCGATCCGGTTCAGAAGCGCCTCCGTCAGATGTCGGGAGGTGATACGTCCGGTTGAGAGGGCGTCACTTAAGGAGACAAGGTCGTAGGACCAGAGATTCGATGTGTTCATGTGGTTCTTTTGCACTCTTTTGTAATAATTGCATGCAAATTTTAATTTTATGGATACTTAGTGGGCATGTGTGTTTGGCGTGGCGGGAATTTGTGCAAAAAACCGTGGGTGATCGAAGAAGTTACGCAGATTTTGCGTTTTGAGTGTGCAAGCTCTTCCGGCACTGCAATGTGGTTCCAAAAGCCTTTCCGAAGCATGAAAGACCACAGATGACGCACTCTCCCGGTTCGAAAATCAGCCGTATCTTACGAAGTTCTCCCGCCGTTGGCGCCATGGTGCTTATGCTCTGGCTCTTCGCCGTACCGTTGTTTGGCATTTCTGCTCATACGCTGCCTGCTTTGACAGATGTTCTGTCGAACGGGGCGAGCATTTGGAAGGATTTGATCGACAGCATCATCTACACGCTGACAGAAACCTTCATGGGATTTGTCGCTGGCTCACTCATCGGGATTTTGAGCGGCATCCTCTTTTGGCGATCCAAGAAAGCAGAGCAAATGCTCCTGCCAATCTTCGTGGCGCTTCAGACCGTGCCGATCATTGCATTCGGGGCAATCGTGGTCATCTGGTTCGGCAATGGCATGGCGTCGAAAGTTGTCATCGCGCTCTATCTGACCTTTTTCCCTGTTGCTGTGAATACAGCCCGTGGGCTTGAGCGCACCGACCCGGATCTGATCAAGCTTTTGCGGAGCTTTGGGGCGAGCGAGATGCGGATTTTCAGGACGGTGTCGCTTCCGACCGCTTTGTCTTCGATTATGACCGGCCTCAAGGTCGGCATCCAACTCAGTCTCGTCGGTGCCCTTGTCGGAGAATGGTTCGGCGACACGAGAGGGCTGGGGACGCTGTTGTTGCAAAGCCTGTATTTCGAGGACAACGAACGCGTCTGGCTCCTGATCCTTGTGCTCGGGGTGATTGGACAGGCCTTGTTCGTTTTGCTCAGCAAGATCGAAAAACGATATATTTGGTGGAAATAACATGACCAGCATCGACTTGACCCGCGTCAACAGGGCGATTTTGCCCTTCATTTCCATCTTTCTGCTCTTCGTCTTCTGGCAGTTTACGGTGATGGCGTTCAAACTCCCGAACTACATTCTTCCGACGCCCATCGAGATATTCGGCGGAATTTTCGACGACTGGGACAAGCTCGGAAGTAACATCACGGTCACGCTCAAAAACACGTTGATCGGCTTTCTGATCGGCACAGTGATCGGGATCGCGCTCGCGATGATCATGGTGCTGTCGGAATGGGCCCATGATCTGATCATGCCTGTGGCCGTGGCAATTTCCTCTGTGCCAACGGCGGCATTCGTTCCTCTTGCCCTGATGTGGTTCGGTTTGGGAGACGACTCCAAGATTGCCATGGCCGCTCTCGCCGTCAGCTTTGTTGTGCTTTTGAACGGCGTCAGCGGATTGCAATCCTCACCGAAGGATCAGATCAATCTGTTGCGCAGTTTTGGCGCCAGCCGTCTCGGCGTTTTGCGGAAATTACAATTTCCCGCAGCCCTGCCTTCGATCATGACCGGAATGCGCATCGGTCTTTCGCGTGCGACCATCACGGTGATCGTGACAGAAATGTTGGGAGCCTATTCCGGGATTGGACAAACCATTTACCAGGCCACGGCAATCGTTGATTACGTCACAGTTTGGGGGGCTGTCATCGTCGCGTCTACGGGCAGTTTGATCCTCTACGGCATTCTGGCGACGCTCGATGCGAAACTGATCTGGTGGAAGTGAGAGGGCAGGTCTCTGTCCGCATCATGCCGACACGACCGACCGAGGGGCGATTTCGGGCCTCGGTCAGCCGTGCCATCTATATGATCGTCAGATTTAGACGGCTTCAATTGATCGTCGCAACGATTGACTGATGTCTTGTGACGGAACCTGTTCCAACACCTCTGCTGGCGGTTTCCATTCGAGTGTGTTTCGAGGCCGATTGTTGTGTGTGGTCGACAGAAACGAGCGTATTTTCATCATGAACGCTGAGATCTGTGCCCTTGGAAAAGTACATGCGCAATAGGCCGTTTTGTTCTCATTACAGCCGCGCTGCGAGGGGCTTTGAGTGAAGCGGGTCTGGGAAATCGAACCGTGAGCCAGGGTGTATACCGAAGCTTTGAAGGGATACGAAAATGGCGAAGCGCCGGAATTTGACAGATCAGTTGTTAATCCCCCGAAACTTAGGGGCGTTTGAAAGTAGAATTTTCTCGAAAAATGAATGAGGAAATTCTGACGATGAAATCGTGTCCGCCGTCAGAGTTTTTGGGCCAGTTGGGCTCCTGATCTCAGAGAGGGTCTGGCTCATCTTCACGCCTTGGCGGTTACGATGAGCCAGAAATCCTCTCTTATCAAATCACCCTAAACTGTCCCGTTGGTGCTGACGTCAGACATGATTTTCAGAGCCGTGCTTAAGTGCGTCACCAACCGTATACGACAGGAACTAACCGAGCGTTCGCCCGCCATCGACCACAAGATCGGCTCCGGTCACGATCGCCGCCTCGTCGGAGGCCAGAAACGCCACCGCATTGGCGATATCGGCAGGCTCCGGCAAACGGTCGACACAATGCTGAGCCAGAATGACCTCAAGCGCCGCCTCCTTGGAACCGAATTTCTTGATCAGCATGGCTTCGACCAGAGGCGTCCAGACCCAAGTCGGATGCACGGCATTGACCCGCACCTTATAGCCGCTTTTACCCGCGCTGAAGGCCGCGTTGCGGGTCAGCGCGCGCACACTGGCCTTGCTGACATTATAGGGGATCGCATCGAGACTGCCGACAAAGGCGGTGGTGGACCCGATGTTGACCACCGCTCCGCCGCCTGTGTCCTTCATCACCCGGATCGCTTCGCGCGTGCCCAAAAACGTACCGTCGACATTGACGGACATGATCCGGTGCCATTCGGCGGTTGGCAGCGCATCGATCAGGAAGGCGCCGTTGCCGACAACCCCCGCGGCATTGACCAGAACGTCGAGCTTGCCTGCCATCGCCACCACCTCGTCCAGGGCCGCACGCCAGCTCTCGTCCGAAGTGACATCGAGCGGCAGGATCACGGGCGGTGTCAGCCCTTCGAACGCGGCCATGACGCTGTCGGTTTTCTCGGGTGCCAGATCGGCGAGAAAGACCGTGCCGCCCTCTTGCGCAATGCGTTTGCCGATTGCCGTGCCCAGCGCCCCGGTGCCCCCGGTGACAAAGGCGGTTTTGCCCTCGAACCTGTTGTTCATCTTTGTGTTTCCTTCTGTGAAACGTCTTTTCGAGGCCGCAGCCTCATTCGTCCACGACGCCGTTGCTCAGGGTGCCGATGCCGGTGATCTCGACCTCGGCCACCATGCCCGGTTTGAGGTAAAGCTGGGGCTTGCGGAATTTGCCGACCCCGCCCGGGGTGCCGGTGGCGATCACATCGCCGGGCTGAAGCGTCAGAACGGTCGAAGCATAGGCGATGATCTCCGGGATGGAGATCGCCAGATCGTCGAAACGCGCCTGTTGCACGATCTCGCCATCGATGCGCGTGGTCAGGACCTGTTGGGTGATCTCGCCCAGCTCATCCGGGGTCGACATCCACGGGCCGATGGAGCCCGAGGCCTCAAAGCTCTTGCCCGGCCAGAATTGCGTGGTGTGGATCTGATAATCGCGGATCGAGCCCTCGTTGACACAGGTATAGCCCGCGATGTGATCGAACGCGTCCTCGGCTGCGATATGCCGTCCGGGTTTGCCGATGATCAGGGCCAGTTCGCCCTCGTAATCGAAATCATGGCTGGCTTTCGGCCGCACGAGCGGGGTGCCATGACCGACGAGAGACGAGGGATAACGAGTGAAAAGCGACGGGTGTTGCGGTTTCGGACGTCCGGTTTCCTCGATATGGGACATGTAATTCAGCCCGACGCAGATGATCTTTTCCGGGCTGGGGATCGGCGACAGCAGGGTGACATCGCTCAGCGGCGTTTTCTCGCCCACGCCCGCCAGTTCGGCCAGAGCATCCGCGGTCAGAACCGCCCGCAGATCGGGGTAGCGGTCCCGCAGGACAGCCCCGGCATCGAGAATATCGGAACCTTCGACCGTGCCGTAGCTCGGCTGGCCGGAGGAGGAAATAAAAGACACAAGACGCATTCGTCTCTCCTTTTGGGTCTGGTATGTTACGTGCGGCCCCTTTGGGGGGGGCGGAGTCAAAGATCGGTGGTCTCGGTCGAAGGCGTGAGAGACGCCTCCGTGTCGCTGGGCCAATGCGCCAGGAGATTGTCTACGGTCGCCTGATAATGCTGCCTCAGAAGCGCCTCGGCCCGGGGCGCATCCCGGTCCAGCACGGCCTCCAGAAGATCGGCATGCTCTTTCTCCACATCCCGGGCGCTGCTCGTGGTGACCGGCCCCGAGGAAACGCGGTAAATTTCTGTGGCGGCGGCCAGCTTGTCGCAAATGTCGGTGAGCGCCGGGATATCGCAGCCCTCGATCAGCTTGGCGTGAAAGGCGCGATGCGCATGGAACCAATCCGGGTTGCCATGCAGCTCGTCCTCCGGTGTCCGGCGCCGGGTCCGCGACAGGCGATGATGGGCCGAAAGCACCTCGGTCTCCCAATCCACCCCGCCACGTTCGATCGCAAGACGCAGGGCCAGCGTTTCGTTGTGACAGCGCAAAAGCGTCAAATCGCGCAGCTCCTTGCGATCCAGCTCCGGCACGGAAAAGCCAATCCCGATCTGCGACACCGCAAGCCGGTCGCCGCTGAGCAGGATCAGGGCCTCGCGCACCACGGTGGTGCTGGCACTGTATTCCTTGCCCAGCACGCTGGGTTGTAGCCGGGTGCCGGGGGTGATGTGACCGTCGAAAATGCCTTGCCGGATGCGTTGGTAGACATCCAGTGCCAGTGATTTCGCGTCGCCTCTTTTGGACATGGGGTGGGCCTTTGTGGTTTGAAACGCGTGCGTTGGGGAAAAGACATGGGGTGAAAGCGGATCAGCGCACCGCCTGTTGCGGCAGCCATGTGACGAGATCGGGGAAGATCGTGATCAGAATGACCACGGCCAGAGCCAGCGGCACGAACAAAAGCACCCCGGCGAACACGTCTTTCAGGGACACGCTATGGCCGATGTTGATCTCCGGGTCCTGCGCCATGCGATGGCCGATGAAGACCAAGAGCCCGACAGGCGGCGTCAGAATGCTGATCTCGGCCATCAGCACGAGAAACACGCCGAACCACATCGGATCGTAGCCGGCGGCCACCACGATGGGCATGATCAGCGGCACGGTCAGAAGCATCATCGCAATCGCATCCATGAACATGCCGAGCACGAGATAAAGCAGGATCAGCAGCCCGAAGAACAGGACGATATTTTCCGACATCTGCTTCATATTGGCCGACAGCCATTGGGCCGCGCCGGTGACCGCCAGAAGACGACTGAGAATGGCTGCCCCGATGATCAGGATCAGAACCGAGCCCACCGCCGACAAGGTGCCACGGGCCGCCCCCAGCAGGGACTTCAGAAAACTGCGCCCGTCCTGCACCGCAAGGCAATAAAGTGCGGACCCCACCGCCCCGACAGCGGCGCATTCGGTGACGGTCAGAAACCCGCCGCCCAGACCGCCGAAGATCACAAGGATCAGCACCGGAACCGGCCAGGCTTCGATCACGATCCGAAGCTTTTCCCGGCCTGCGGGTTCGCGTGTCTCTTCGATGGCGGCCTGTTGCGCCTGTTTGCGTCCCTTGCCGACCCAATCGGGTTTCATCAGGGCGATGAGGACCACGGTCATCACATAGGCCAGTGTCAAGAGAATGCCCGGGACTGTGCCGGCCAAAAGCTGCGGCCCGACGGGCACTTCGGCAAAGCCCGCAAAGATCACCATCATGATGCTGGGCGGGATCAGCTGACCGATGGTGCCCGCGCTGAGCACCGAGCCCACGGCGAGGCGTTTGTCATAGCCGTAGCGCAGCATTTCGGCGATGGCGATGCGGCCGAGCGCATAGGTGCTGCCGACGGTCGAGCCGCTGATCGCCCCAAGCCCCGCACCCGCGATATTCGTGGTGGCGGCAAGATTGCCCGGCAGCCAGAAAAACAGGATGCGCGCGGCGGCGTAAAGTTTGGTCGTGATGCCGGAATACCAAAGCATCAGCCCCATGAAGACGAACATCGGCAAGACGATGAAGGTGGAGCTTGAGGCGGTGGTGAACGGCACTTGCGACAGGCTGGAATCGAGCGCCCGGGACCCCAGAACGGCATAAAGCCCGACCGCCCCGGCAATCCCCATGGCCAGCCCGACGCTCATGCCGAGCCCCATGAGCGAGAACATCAGCCCGAGCGCCACCACGGCCCGCAATTCGCGCGCCATATCGACAAAGAACAACAGGCCGAAAGCGGCGGACAGAACGGTCAGCAGGATGACCCATGTGACACCTTTCCACGGATGCGGATCTGCCTGAGTTTCAGCCGGAAGTCCGGCCGGAGATTCGGATGCGGTGGAAAGATGTGAGGTCTGATCGGACATCGTGGTCGGTTCCTGTGTCATCAAAGGGCCTCCGGGCTTTCCATATGTTCCTCGGCATCGGTCTCGGCGCGGAACAGGACAAGGTAGATATGCTTGGCAATCACCAGCGCGAAGCTCAGAAAGCCGAGGGCAGTCACGAAGCGCACGGGCCAGATCACGATCTTGTAGGCCCCGGCATATTCGCCATCGCTCATGCTTTCATAGGCGACATGGAACCCGAGCCATGCCATGCGCAGAAGGATCAGGATCGAGATCAGGGCCACCACGCTTTCCGCCAGTTTCAGAGAATTGCGGCCCAAGGCTTCGGTCAGCATGGTGACGCGCACATGCTCATGCCCGAGTCCGGCCCACCAGATGCCGATAAACACCATCGGGACCATCAACCAATATTCGGTCACCTCCAACACACCGGGGATCGGCCTGTTGAACAGGTTGCGCGACAGCACATCGGCAAAGGTCAGAAGGACCAGCGCATAAAGGCAGAAAGTGCCCAGCCCGATGAGGGCGGTTTTTCCGATCCGCCAGATCGACGGGAACTGTTTAGGGGTGTTCTGGGGCATGAGACATCTCATCTGTCCGGGGGCGTGTCAGTGGGCATAGAGAGGGCAGGCGGGGAGAGAGCTCTCTCCCCGCGCGTGTCCTCACTCCTGCGCGGTCGCAAAAGGGGTGACGATCTCGCTCAGGATATGCGCCTTGAGCGGTGCGAAATCCGGTAGCTCCCCGCCCTTGGCGACAAAATCGCCCCAGGAGGTATAATCGCCGCCGAACCCAAGTTCATCGCCCAGAATCCCATGCCATTTGTCGCGAATCTCCGCGAGACGGGCCACTTCTGCCGCCGGGTCTTCGACCTCTGCCGGGCTGTTGGCGGCGGCGTTTTCACGAACCTCATCGTGATAGGTATCGACTTTGGCGCGCATCTCCGCATCCGGCGTGGTGTAGACCACCCCATTCTCAAGGCTGGAAGTTGCGGCGTTCAATTGCTGTTTCAGAGCCGCTTCGAGCAATTCGGAGGCGTATTGTGCGGTTTCATCCCAGACGATCGCCTTGAGCTCCTCGGGGAAGGCATTCCATGTGTCGAGGTTGAACCCGTAGACCGACTGCGCATAGGCGGTCAGGCCCACGCCGAGGTTGAAATATTTGCCATGGTCGAAAAACCCGTTCGCGCCCGCGTCGGCCAGACCGCCCATCCAGCAATCGATCACGCCGGACTGGAAGGATTGATAGACTTCGGTGATCGGCAGAGCGACCGGGGTCAGCCCGAGGTTCTGGGCCTCCTTGGTCCATGTCTCGCCTGCCACCCGGCTGCGTTTGCCTTCGAGATCGGCCATGGTGGCATTTTCATCCTTGCAGAGAATGCCGTAGGGGCCGGTGATCGAGAAGGACGGCATGACCGGGAAAATCCCGGCATCCAGAAGCTGTTTGGTGTGAGAACTCAGCCCGGTATTCCATTCATAGCCCGCCAAAGCGGTGGTCGCGACTTCCAGAATGGGGTTTTGTTCCGAGGGGATGGCAAGGCTGCCCTGCCATTCGTCGACGGAGAATTTCGCCGGTTCATAAGCGGGCAGAACAAAGCCGAAATCGAAAATACCGTCTCCGAGCGCGGAGGTCAGCTCCTTGGCGGGCACGAGGCTGCCTGCGTAGTAATATTCGAATGTCAGCTTGCCGCCGCTGCGCTCTTCGAGACGGGAGGTATAGGCCTCCATCGGTGCGGTGAACCAGTTGTCCGGCCCGTAGAGAGACGCCACACGCAGCGTCATCGGCTTCATGTCGGCCAGCCCTTCGGCGGACACCCCCGTGAGCGGGATCGCAAACAGGGTGGTGGACAGGGTGGCAGCCGTCAGCAGAGATTTCATGTTTATTTCCTCCCGTGAACAAAAGTGAGGCCTCGTCCCGACGCGTCGAAGGAACCTCCGACACGGCAGAACGGCTGTGTCAGGGGGCTGGTGATCGGGTTGAAACGATTGTCTCCTCAGGAATCGATTCTATAAATGAAAATCTTTTCCGGTCAACAGATCCGGGACCGCCATACAGGTCGGAGGCCCGGAGCTGAGCGTGATTTGCGCTCAAATAAGATAAAAAATTATTTATAATCATACGTGTCCATAAGGCGGACATTTTGAATCTCGGCATATCCGCGCACCAGGGATCTGGCTTATGCTTTTGAGAAAGCGCTCCGAACGACAGACAGATTGGCCCGAACAGCCTTCTGGCAGCGCTCTGAATTCGATATGGGAGAGAGACATGGCAATCACGGCACTGGGGTATCTCGGGGTCCGCTCCGACAAGCTCGACGACTGGTCGGATTTTGCCGGCGGGCTTCTGGGCATGCAGAAAATCGACCGTGGCGGCAAGGCGCTGGCCTTTCGCATGGACGACAAGATGCAGCGGCTTCTGGTGTCCGACGAACCGGGCGACACATTGGCCTTCATGGGCTGGGAGGTGGCGCATAAGGACGATCTTCAGGCCTATGCGGCCCGGCTCGACAAGGCGGGCGTGCGGGTAAACCTCGGTTCGAAGGAGCTGTGTGATCGTCGTTTCGTCGAGGGGCTGATCTGGTTCGAAGATCCGATGGGCAACCGGGTGGAGCTATTTTACAACCCGATGATCGCCTCCGATCCTTTCGTGCCCGGGCGCCCGATCGACGGGTTCAGGACTGGGCCCTACGGCATGGGCCACGCGGTTCTGCATGTCAAAGACATCGACGTGATGTTGCCCTTCTACCGCGATCTGTTGGATTTCAAGGTGACCGATTACGGGCTCACGCCCTACGGGCTTTATTTCTTCCATGTCAACGGACGGCATCACAGCTTTGCCATGGTCGGCTCCGGTCAGGAAGGGTTTCACCATTTCATGGTCGAATTCCAGAACCTCGACGATGTGGGTCAAGGCTACGATCTTGCCAATCTCGAAGAGGGCCGTGTCGCCTATACGCTTGGCCGTCATATCAACGATCTGATGACCTCCTATTACGCCCATTCCCCTTCCGGGTTTTTCGTTGAAAACGGCTGGGGCGGCATGATCATCGACGAGGCGACATGGGAGGCGCACGAGACCCATGACGGGCCGAGCTTCTGGGGCCATGAGCGGCTTTATCTGACCGAAGAGGGCGGGCGCAAACGGCTGCGCGATATGCGGCTCGATGCCGCCGAACGCGGGGTTCGTGGACCGCAGGTGGCGGAGTGCCCGTGGCTTTACGGCGAATTGGCGAAGCTGGGGAAATAAGTTTCGGAGTCCAACGTTTGTCTCTGCTCTGGCCTCTGGCCCCGAGCTGTGAGAGGATGCCCGCCACGCCCACGAGATCGGCTTATCCATGCCCCGCGACCCGTCCCGACTGAATTCCGGCGCTCCGCCCGTGCGTTCGCTCGCCCGCGGTCTGGCGATCCTGCATTTCGTCAACAAAACCGGGGCCACACGTCCGGGGGAGATCGCCCAAGCGCTCGATCTGCCCCGTCCCACCGTCTATCGCCTGCTCGAAACGCTCGAAGAGCTGGGCTATGTCGCCTTTTCCGCCAGTTCCAGCACGGTGCGCGTTACCCGTCTCGCCTCCGCTCTGGGCGACGGGTTTTCGTTGAGTTCGGAGGTGGTGCAGATCGCCGGGCCGATTTTGGCCGATTATGCGAAACGAGTGATCTGGCCGCTCGATCTGACGGTCTATCACAACGCTGCCATGGTGGTACAGGAAACCACCCATGGCCGTTCGCCGCTGTCCATCGACCGGGGTATGAGCGGGGTGCGCCTGCCGATGCTGCATACCTCTGCGGGGCGCGCCTACCTGGCGTTTTGCCCGCCGGAGGAGCGGGTGCGCATCCTCGATCATCTGCGGGCGCTGGGGGCGGAAGACGATCTGCCCCTGCTTTCGGAGACCGTGCTGACACCGCTTTTGGACGAGACCCGGCACCGGGGCATCGCCATCCGGGACAGCGGCCCGTTCCGCCCGGAAACCGCCGCGCTGGCCGTGCCTGTTCGGGTCGGAGAGACGGTGCCCGGCTGTGTGTCCCTGATCTGGATACGCAGCGCCATGAGCAAAGAGCAGGCGTTGAACGACTATGGCAACACGTTGAAAGAGGCCGCCAGAGAGATCGCAGCCGCCCTGCATATAACCAATTCATCATCTTGTTGAGCCTACCTTCGGAGCGGTTCGACCGTGCCTTCGCCGCAGGTGCCGCCGATGCTGGTGCAGGCTGTAGGTTCGCCGCGCGGTTACCAGTTTGCCGTTGAGACGGCTGACAGCCTCAGTGCGCCTTTTTCGGGTGTGGCGGGGATCAATGCCTATCGTGAAGATGTGCGTCCCCGCACTATGGCTGCGGGTCGTGCAGCCGCTTCAGCCGGGCGTTCTCATCCTCAAGAACGCGCAGTTTCCTTGCGTCTGGGACATTCATGCGGCCAAACTTGGCGTCGCCACTGTCGCTCGAACCAATGGCGCTCTCAATGGTCGTATCCTCATGTTGGAAGGATAGACCCCCATCGTTCCAACACTTTTCTTACAGCATTGAAATTCCTCCCGTGTGCGCCATTTCACCTTTCTCATAGATTGTCGGCCGCTTCTCAAAGCGGTTGGCGTGCTTGCTTGCCAAATCTGCGCAACCGGTCAACAGTCGGGCGCGACACTGAGATGAGGTTTGAGTATGACCGCCGGGAAGCCCCAAAAGAATGTGCTGTTCATCGTTATCGACCAGCTGCGCGCCGATGCCGTGTTCGGTGCGCTTGCCGAGGCGGTGCCGACGCCGAACCTCGATGCGTTTCGCGCCGGTGCCGTGAGCTTTGAGCGCCATTTCACCGTGACTGCGCCCTGCGGCCCGTCGCGGGCGAGCTTGCTCACCGGGCAATATGCCATGACCCATCGTGCGATCCGCAACGGTGCGCCTCTGGCACCGGGGACGGGCAACATCGCGCTCGAAGCGCGCAAGTTGGGCTATGAACCCTTGCTGTTCGGCTACACGGATGTGCAGCCCGATCCCACCGGCCTGCATCCGAATGATCCGGACAATCGCATTTACGAAAGCGTCCTGCCGGGGTTTCGCGAAATCGTGGAGATGCGGCTGGAGCAGGGGGCGGAATGGCCCGCTTATCTTAATTCCAAAGGCTATGACACGTTTCAGGTGGAGAGCTCGGACATCTGGCGGCTCTACCGGCCCGAAGGCGATGTGTTGGGCGGTCCCGCGCTTTATCGCGCGGAGGACAGCGACACGGCCTATCTGACCGATCGGACGCTCAGCGCCATGGCGGTGCGCCGATCAAAACCGTGGTTCGCCCATGTGACCTATATCCGCCCGCATCCCCCTTTCGTCGCCCCCGCGCCCTATAACGATTTGGTTGCCCCATCGAAGATGCCTGCACCGATCAAAGGCGCTTGTGATCATCCTTTCGTGGCGGCATGGCAGTCGGAGCGGAGCCAGTTCGGCATGTTCTGGGGCTTCGATGGCGATTGCGCTTCGATTTCGGAGGAGACTGCGGCCAAGGTGCGCGCGACCTATCTCGGGCTTTTGGCCGAAGTGGATCATCATGTCGGGCGGCTGATGCAGTTTCTCGACGACACCGGGCAGAGGGAAAACACCATGGTGGTGCTCTGTGCCGATCATGGCGAGATGCTTGGCGATCACGGGCATTGGGGCAAGGACAGCGTGTTCGAGGCGGCGTATCACGTGCCGCTGATGATCCGCATGCCGGGCGGCGTGCCGGGGCGCGTGACGGCGCTCACGGAAAGCGTCGATATTGCGCCGACCATCCTTGAGTGGCTGGGCGGTGTGGCACCCGCACAGATGGACGGGCGTTCGTTGATGCCCTGGCTCAGAGGGGAAGCCCCGCAAGACTGGCGCGATGCGGTGATGATGGAGGTCGAATTCGGCGAGCCGGGTCAACCGACACGGTTTGAGCGCGCATTTGGCCTGCCGCCCGAACACTGTCGTGCGGCGATCCTGCGCGAGGCGCGGTGGAAATACGTGCATTTCGCGGGCGGCGTGCCGCCGATGTTGTTCGATCTCGATAGTCCCGAAGGCGAGCGATTGAACCGCGCCGGGGATGCCGCCTGTGCCGGTGAGCTGTCGCGGTTGCGCGGGCGGCTTCTGGATCGGCGTATGGCGGCGGCCAGCCGACCGTTTGGTTGATCCCGCCTCAATCGTGGGCGCGCACGAGATAGGCGGTGCCAAAGATCAGAGGCGCAAGGCTCATGCCGAGTGCGAGAAGAACGCCCGTATGGCCGGGGTAGGGCAGTTGCAACAGCGTCGCCAGACCGGGGATCAGCACGGCCCCGGCGATCAGCAGCAGGCAAAGCGCGATCGCGCCCCAGACATAGGGATTGCCGATGTCACCGTCGCGCGACGCCCGGCGGCCCGGCGCGCGGGCGTTGAACACGTTCCAGAGCTGCGCCAGAGCGAGCGTCAGAAAGGCGACGGTCACGGCCTGATGCGGCGGCAGGGCCAGATGGCGCAGCGCGAGGAGGAAAGCCGCGATGGTGGCAAGCGTGATTGCACCGCCCAGTACCATCACCCGCCGCCAGTCGGCCCGGCGCATGATCGGCTCGGCGGGATCGCGGGGCGCGCGCTCCAGCACGCTTGCGTCACCGCGGCTGAGGCCGAGGGCGAAGGCGGGGAAAATATCGGTGACGAGATTGAGGAACAGGATTTGCAGCGGCAGAAGCGGCGCCGGAAGCCCTGCGCCGACCGCCAGCCCGACCACCAGAACCTCGCTGATGTTGCAGGACATCAGGTAGACGACGAATTTGCGGATATTGTCGAAAATGATCCGGCCTTCGCGCACCGCTGCGACGATTGTCGCAAAGGAATCGTCGCGCAGCACCACATCGGCGGCTTCGCGGGCGACCTCCGTGCCGCGCTGGCCCATGGCGATGCCGATGTCGGCTTTGCCGAGCGCCGGGGCATCGTTCACCCCGTCGCCTGTCATCGCGACGACATGGCCCGCGTTCTGGAAGAACCGCACCAGCGCCAGCTTGGTCTCCGGGGTGACGCGGGCGAAAACGTCGCTTTGGGCGACGCACGCGGCTTCCGGACCGTCCAGATGCTCGGGATCGAAACCCGCGAGATCTTTGCCGATCAAAGCCTCCACCGTGCCATCGCCGATCCCGGCGTCCGAGGCGATGCGCGTGGCGGTGGCGGCGTGATCGCCGGTCAGCATGATCACCCGAATGCCCGCGCGGTGGCAGGCGGCGATGGCGTCCGGGATGTCGGCGCGCAGCGGGTCGGCGAGCGCCACCAGCGCCACGAGGGTCAGACCTGCGTAGGGCGCGGCGTCGGGCAGGGGATCGTGTTTCATCGCCAGTGCCAGACAGCGCAGCCCCTCGGACGCCATGGCCTGAGCGCGGCTGCGCCAGTCGGCGCGGGTCTCTGGGGAGAGCGGGCGGGGGCCCTCCGGGGTCAGCTCTTGTTCGGCGGCTGCGATCACCGCTTCGGGCGCGCCCTTGACCGCATAGAGAAAGCTCGCGCCTTCGGCATGGACTTGAGCCATTATCATGCGCTCCGGGTCGAAAGCGTGCTCGGTGACGGGGCTGTCCGGCCCCTGCGCAAGACCTGCGCGCTGCGCCATGCTCAGGAGCGCGACCTCCATCGGGTCGCCGGTGGGCGGGGCTCCGAGCTCCGGTCCCACGTCGGCAGAGTTGCATAGCGCCCCGATGCGCATCGCCAGTTCCAGAGCCGAACCGGGAGGCGGGGGCGCGACAGTTCCGGGCGGAATCGTATGCGCGCCGTCTTCGGTCAGATAGCGCACCACGGTCATCCGGTTCTCGGTCAGCGTGCCGGTCTTGTCGGTCAGGATCAGCGTCGTCGCGCCCAGCGTTTCGACCGAGGACAGCCGGTTGATCACCGCGTTGCGCCGGGCCATGCGCCACATGCCGCGCGCCAGACAGAGCGTGGCGACCACCGGCAGCCCCTCCGGCACGGCGGCGATGGCAAGCGCGACACCGGTCTGGACGATCTCGCCCAGCGGATGCCCGCGCAGCAGCCCCGCGAGAATGGTCACCCCGGCCAGCGCCAGCATCAACCAGACCAGCTTTTGCCCCAACCGGTCGAGCCGCGCCTCAAGCGGGGTCGCCTCCGGCTGGGCCTCGTGAACCAGACGGCTGATCCGGCCGATTTCTGTCTCCATGCCGGTGCCGATCACAAGCCCCTCGCCGGTGCCGCGGGTGATGGCGGTGCCTTTCCACGCCATGGAGCGACGCTCGGCCAGATCGGTGTCGGCGGGCACGGGGGCGCTGTCCTTGTCGACCGGCACGGCTTCGCCGGTGAGGATCGACTCGTCGGCCTGCATTCCGGCGCACCGGATCAACCGCAGATCGGCGCTGACGACATTACCCGCCTCCAGCACGACGATGTCGCCGGGCACGAGGTCTTGTGCGGCGATCATTTGATCCTGCCCGTCGCGACGCACCCGGCAGCGGGTTTCGGCGAGATGCCGCAGTGCCTCCATCGACCGCGTGGCCTGCGCTTCGGTGAGAAATCCGATCAGCCCGTTGATCAGCAGGACGACGAGGATGGCGAGCGCTTCGGGAAGATCGCCCATGGCGAGCGCCAGAGCGGCGGCCGCAGCCAGAAGATAGACCACGACGCTTTGAAATTGCGCCAGAAGGATGGACAAGAGGTTTCGGGGTTTTCGCTGTCGCAGATGGTTCGGGCCGTACACCGTTTGCCGCCGGGCGACCTCTTCGGCGCTCAGGCCCTGTTTCGGGGACACGGACATGCGCGCGGTCAGTTCCTCGACCGGTTTGGCGTGCGGCGTTTCGGGGATCGGGGAGGGCATGGGCGATCCTGCGGGCAGTGTTCTTTGGCCCCAGCCTAGGAAGTCCAGGCGGCTTTGTCCAATCGACGGGTCAGCCCTGCGGCAATGCGCGCGGGTTCATCCCGGCGGCCCGGTTTGCTAGGATCACGCAAACCGCTGTCCAGCCGCTGCACTCAGCTTCGCCAGACGTCCCAAAACAAGATCGCACCGGAGTGCCGCCATGACCCAGACCCCCGCGCCCCAAAACAAACGTTTGTTCTCTCTGTTCCGCGTGATCGCCCTGATCGAGGGCGTGACCACGATCCTGCTGTTCTTCGTCGCCATGCCGATCAAATACGGGCTTGAGAACCCGAGCTGGGTCAAGGTGATGGGGCCGGTCCACGGCTATGCCTTTCTCGCCTATATCGCGCTCATGCTGATCGTGATGCGCGGCATCGGCTGGCAGGGGCGCGACAAGGGCAGGGCGTTCGTGGCCTCCCTCGTGCCGCTCGGCACCTTTATCAACGATCCGTTTCTCAAACGTCGCGGGGTTGAGGTCTACGGGCGCTGAGGTCGCAAGCCGAACTTATTTCAAAGCGGTCGCGATCTGCGCCGCGTAGCGGTGCAGGATTTCCGTAAGCCGGTCGTAATCCTCGGGCCGGATCGCGGTTTGCGGTTCCGACAGACCGAGTGCGGTTTCGGAACGGCCCAGAGGCCCCACGGGGACGGAAATCCCTACCGCACCCGCCTCGAATTCGCCCTCGACGATGGAAACGCCACGCTCACGCGTCCTGCGCACCGCCTCGGCGATCTGGTCGCGCTCCATCAGCGTCTCGGCGGTGAACCGCTCGATCTCCAGCGTCTCGATCATGTCTTCGGCCCAATCCGTATCGCCCCAGGCGAGCAACATGCGCCCGATCGAGGTGCTCAGAAGCGGCAGGCGGCTGCCGACCGTGAAACCGAAGGTGTAGCGGGCGTTCTGTTGCGAAGATTGCGCGACATAGACCGCGTCCGAACTGTCGCGCATGGCGAGGCCGACGCTATAGCCCAACTCGCGGGCGCACATTTCAATGAGGGGCTGGATCACCCGACCGAATTCGTTGCCGCGTAAAAAGCCGCTGCCCAGCACAAGCACATGCGGCGTCAGCGAATAGCGATTCTCTTCCTTGCGGACATAGCCGAGATAGACCAGCGTCAGAACGAGACGCCGCACCACGGCGCGTTCGATCCCTGTGAGGCGTGAGATTTCCGCCAGCGTGAGCCGGCTGTGAGTCTCATCGAAGGCGCGCAGCACCGTCATTCCCTTCATGAAAGTCAGGGAAATGTCTTTGGTCGGGATTTCGCTCTGCACGTTTCTTGCCCTTGATCTTCGGTTCTTAAAAAAAGCGGCCCAAATATTGTGCCTTTATTGTATGACCCACGGCAAGGCCCGTCGACAGGCTCTTTGAGGCTTGACAGGTCTGTGCGTATTGGGACCACTTGGTATATTATCGCACAAACCTGATGAAACCCAAAAGGGACACAGGGTCTACATACAGCAAATCCAACAGGGAGAAATGGATAGCCATGCTGAAAAAAATCGCTCTCACCGGCGCTCTGGCGCTTGGTGTCGCAGCCCCCAGCCATGCCACCGAAACGCTGCGCTATGCGCATTTCATGTCCGCCGCCAGCTGGCAGAACCAGACGATCTTCGAAGACTGGGCCACGGCGGTCGAAGAAGCCTCCGGCGGTGCAGTCGATGTTCAGGTCTTCCCGGCGCAGACGCTGGGCAAGGCGGCGGCAGGGTATGACAACGCCGTTACAGGCATCGCCGACATCGCATGGACCGTGCCGGGCTATACCGCCGGGCGCTTCCCTCTGAGCCAGATCATGGAGCTTCCAGGCCTGTTCAAAACCGGTGCGGTCGGCTCCTGCGCTTTCCAGAAGCTCTACGATTCCGGCGCTTTGGATGAGGAATATGCCGACACGCATATCATCTTCGTGCACACTCACGATCCGGGGCATCTGCACACCTCCAAGAAACCGGTCTATACGCTCGAGGACATGAAGGGCCTGAAACTGCGCCGTCCGACGCAGGTGGTGGGCGAGCTTCTGACCAATCTCGGTGCCGAGCCGGTGGGCATGCCTGCCCCCAACACCTACGAGTCGCTGCAACGCGGGGCCATCGACGGCTACATGCTGCCGTGGGAAAGCGTCGACAGCTTCCGTCTTGACGAGCTGACCGAATATCACACCGTGTTCGGGTTCTATGCGCTCGCCTTCATCTCGACGATGAACAAGGCCAAGTATGAATCGCTCTCGCCCGAAGCGAAAGCCGCTGTCGATGCCAACTCCGGCATGAAATGGGCGGTGACCGCAGGCGGCGGCTATGACAGCGAAGGCGCGAAAGTGCTGGAGCGTCTGAAAACCGAGTCGACCGTGATCGAGCTTTCCGACGAGGAGCGGGTGAAATGGGACGCCGCGGCGCAGGCTGCGACCGACAGCTATATCTCCTTCCTCAACGGTGAAGGCCTGCCGGGGACGGCGACCTATGAGGCTGTGAAAGGTTATGTTACGGACTGTGAGACCGAGCTGAACTGAGCTCCCTCATGATCCCGGCGGGCCGTTCGATCCCTTTGCGGCCCGTCATAACCAAACCTGTCCAATTCCAAAGCTGACACAAGTCACAGGAACGCACATGCTTATCTCCGCAATCCGGCGCATCGCCGGATGGATGGAGGCCGCCTGTCTCGGCATTGCGGCGCTCTGTCTGCTCTATATGGTCTTTGTCGTGGGCTTTAACGTGCTCGCGCGGATCGTTTTCGACGCCACCGACACGGCGGTGAATTTCATGATCCCCGGTGCGATCGAACAGGTGTCTTACCTGTTGGGCATTGTTGCGCTTGCGGCGCTCGCAGCTTCGCTGAGCGGCGGCATGATTGCGGTCGACCTGTTGGTCGGGCGGTTCCCGCCCTTGCTCAAGGCGCTGGTCGCGCGGTTGTGGTTCGTCGGTATTCTGGCCTTCGCCCTCGTGCTGGTCTGGCTGTTCTGGCATGAAACGCAGGCCACATTCGCCCGCTCCGAGGAAACCCAGGACCTGCGCATTCCGATGTTCCTGATCTACGGGCTTTATACGCTCGAATGTCTCGCCTTGGCCGTGATCGCGCTCAGAGAAGCGCTCACCGCCGATGGCCACCATGCGGAGCTCTCGTGATGACGCCCTTGATCATCGGATATATTTCCATCGCTGTGATGTTCGTCATCGTCATTTTGGGTGCGCCGATCGGGCTGGCCATGATCGCTGTGGGCTTTGCCGGGTTTTCCGCCATCATCGGCATCTCGCCCGCGCTCAGCATCCTGAAAACCGCCACGTTCGAGACGGTGACGAGCTATTCTTTCACGCTCATTCCGCTGTTCCTGCTGATGGGCAATCTGATCTCGCGCTCGGGCGTGGCCGCCGATTTGTTCCGGGGCGCGCTTTTGCTGACCCGTGGCTGGTCCGGCGGGCTGGCGGCGGCGGGGGTGACGGCCAGTGCGGTGTTCTCCACCGTCTCGGGATCGTCGCTCGCGACCGCCTCCACCATGACCCGTGTCGCCTATCCGGAGATGAAATCCCACGGCTATGACACCCGTCTCGCCACCGGATCGCTTGCCGCCGGCGGCACTCTGGGCATCCTGATCCCACCCTCCATCGCGCTCATGCTCTATGCGCTGATCACGGAGCAATCGGTGGGCACGATGTTCCTTGCGGGCATCCTGCCGGGTATCCTCGCCTTCCTGCTCTATCTCGTCACGATCCTGATCATGGCGCGGATCTGGCCGCCGGAAGAGGGCGCGTCGCAGATCACCGACGCGGAGATCGCGCCCAAAGGTCATTTCGAGATCCTGCGTCTGTTTGCGCCCTCCCTTGTGCTCTTCGGCCTCGTCATGGGCGGGCTTTACGGCAATTTCTTCACGCCGACAGAGGCGGGGGGCGTCGGGGCTGCGCTCGCACTGATCTTCGCGCTCTGGCGCAAGGTGCCGCGCACAGAGTTGATCGCCGCGTTCACCGAGATCATCGCCACCAGCGGTTCGATCTTCCTGATCCTGATCGGGGCGGAGGTGTTTGGTTTCGTGCTCTCCACCTCCCAGCTCTCAAACGCGCTCGTTGATTTCCTGAACACCAGCGGCTTCGGCCCCTGGCAGGTGCTGCTCTCCATCCTGCTGTTCTACGTGATCCTCGGTTGCTTCATGGAAAGCCTCGCGATGATCCTCCTGACCGTGCCGATTTTCTTCCCGGTGATCCTCGCCAACGGGTTCGACCCGATCTGGTTCGGGGTGATCGCGGTGGTGACGGTGGAGCTTGGCCTGATCACGCCGCCCGTGGGCATGAACCTCTTCATGGTCAAAAGCGCCTCGCGCGGCACGTCGCTGTCGAAAATCATGGTCGGCGTGATCCCTTTCGTGATCACCGATGTGATCCGCCTCGGCATCCTTCTGGCTTTCCCGGCGATCTCTCTCTTGCTCACCGGACGGCTTTAACACATCCCGCGAAAACCGGTCTTCCGGTCTTCGCATGTTTGAAATCAAAATACACCAAATGGGCGATAATGCACCAATATCTGCCCATATCTGAGGAGACCAAGATGACATCCGTCCCCCTGATCTTTCGCCAAAGCGACGGCTCCGAGACGCCGGTCGAGGTCCAGCCCGGTCGTACCGTGATGGAAGCCGCCGTGATGGCGGGCATCCCCGGCATCGAAGGCGAATGCGGCGGCAGCCTGTCCTGCGCCACCTGTCACGTCTATGCGCCCGAGGGGTTCGAAGCCCCGGGCGACTATGAGGCCGACATGCTCGATTTCGCGGAAAGCCCGCGCCGCGAGACCAGTCGGCTGTCCTGTCAGATCAAAGTCACGCCCGAGCTTGCGGGCACCGTTTTCGAGGTCCCGGCCTGAGCCGGACCTGTCCATTCATAGGAAGGAGATCCCCACCATGATGAGCCAAAGCCAGAACGACAGCCTGACCCGCGTGGGTCCGGGAACCGATGCGGGTGAGGTGTTGCGCCGCTATTGGCAACCCGCCGCCCTGTCCGAAGAACTCAACACGAAACGCCCGGTGGTGCCGGTACGGCTGATGGGCGAGGACCTCGTGCTGTTCCGCGACAGCGAGGGCAAGCTCGGCCTCATTCAGCGCCACTGTCCGCACCGCGGTGCCGACATGTGTTTCGGGCGTCTTGAGGACAACGGGCTGCGCTGTCCGTTCCACGGTTGGCATTTCAACCGCGACGGCCAATGTGTCGAGCAACCCGCCGAGCCCGAAGGCTCGCGCATGCATGAAAACATCAAGGCACGTTCTTATGTGGTCGAGGAACGTGCGGGCATCGTCTGGGCCTATATGGGGCCGGGCGAGCCGCCGGAATTCCCGAATTTCGACTGTTTCCGCGCGCCCGACAGCCATGTCTTCGCCTTCAAGGGCCTGTGGGAATGCAACTGGTTGCAGGCCATGGAAGTGGGCATCGACCCGGCGCATGCGTCTTTCCTGCACCGTTTCCTTCAGGACGAGGACCCGGCGGACAGCTACGGCAAACAGTTCCGCGACAAGGCGGCGAACACCGAGATCCCGATGACGAAACTGCTGCGCGAATACCCGCGCCCGGCGATCTCCGTCGACGAGACCGAGTTCGGCATCAAGATCACCGCACTGCGTCATCTCGACGACGGTCGTGTGCATGTGCGCATCACCAATCAGATCTTCCCGGAAGCGATCTCCATCCCGATGAGCCGGGAGATGATCATCACCCAATGGCACGTGCCGATCGACGATGAGAACTGCTACTGGTACTCGATTTTCACCAGCTTCAAAGAGCCGGTGAACAAGGAGCTGATGCGCGAACAACGTCTCAAGGAACACCGCCTGCCGGATTACGCGCCCTTGAAGAACAAGCGCAACAATTACGGCTACAACCCGGACGAGCAGGAGCGCGAGACCTACACCGGCATGGGGCTGGATATCAACGTGCACGACCAATGGGCGGTCGAAAGCATGGGGGCGATTCAGGATCGCACCGATGAACATTTGGGCAAATCCGACGTGGCGATCATCAAATATCGCCGCATGCTCCGGGCCGCGATTGCGGCGCTCAAGGAGGGCGGTGAAGATGCCCTGCCGATGCAAAAGGTGGACGCTTCGACCGTCTTCGGGCCAATCTCCGTCGACGCGATTGCCGAGGACGGCGATGTCGATGCAGCCTACAAGACCGAGGACGGTATCCGTCGCGGCGGCTGCTCTTGGGATGCCATCATCTGAGCGCCGCTCCGGTTGAAAAACGCCATTTCGACGGGCCTTTCGGGGCCCGTCGCAAAAGCCAACCCGTCAAAGTCAATGGGGACCACACGCATGACCTCCGCCTATCTCGAAAAACTCAGCTCTGGCCGCCTCGCGCACGAGGGGCTTTTGTCCGCCGCCCAGGTGCAAAAGGCCGCCGATCTGCTGGCCCAGCTCGATGGCGGCAAGGTGGAGACGGTGCGCGTGGTCTTTGCCGACCAGCACGGGCTGTTGCGCGGCAAGACGGTGACGGTGGGCGCTTTGGCCTCGGTGTTCCGTTCGGGGCTGAACCTGCCCGGCACGCTGTTGCTCAAGGACACGTCGAACCGCACGGTGTTCCCGATCTGGGACGGCAAAAGCGAGGGCGTCATGGCGACCATGTCGGGGGCGGGGGATATGTTGCTGGTGCCCGATCCGGCGACGTTTCGCATCCTGCCGTGGTCGCCGCATTCGGCGTGGCTGTTCTGCGATCCCTACACGCGTGACGGCACTCCGATCCCCTTTGCGCCGCGCCCGGTGTTGCGCAAGGCGGTCGAGAAGCTTTCGGGGCTGGGGTATAGCCTTGTCGTCGGGCTTGAGGTCGAATTCCATGTGTTCGAGCGGGACGGCGACAGTCTTGGCCACCACGAGGCCGGGATGCCGGGTCAGCCGGTCAGGACCAAGCTTCTCGATCAGGGCTACCAATACCTTGCGGAGACGAATTACGACCGGCTCGAACCGGTGATGGACCTTCTGCGCCGCAACGCGCAGGCTTTGGGCCTGCCGGTGCGCTCGACCGAGGTGGAAATGGGGCCGAGCCAGTTCGAATTTACCTTCGAGCCCGCCGATCCGATGACCCATGCCGACAACATGATCATGTTCCGCACCATGGTCAAAGAGGTCTGCGCCCGCGAAGGCCTGCACGCCACCTTCATGTGCCGTCCGAAACTGCCCAACAGCGCGTCGAGCGGCTGGCATCTGCACCAGTCGCTGGTGAACGGCAAGGGCGAGAACGTGTTTATCCCGGCGGAGGCGGGCGCTTTGACGCCGGAGGTCTCGGCATGGATCGCTGGCCTTCTGGCGCACGCTTCGGAAAGCTGTCTGCTGACCACGCCGACGGTCAATGGCTACAAACGCTATCAGCCCTTCCAGCTCGCGCCGGATCGGATCGAATGGGGCTATGACAACCGGGGCGCCATGGTGCGGGCGCTGATGGTGCCGGGGGATGGGGCGAGCCGGATCGAGAACCGCGTGGCCGAGCCGACCGCCAACCCGTATTTCTATTTCGCGTCGCAAATCCTGTCGGGTGTGTCGGGGTTGGAGCAGGGGCTGACCGCGCCGGAACCGGTCGAGAACCCCTATGACAATGACGCCCGGGCTCTGCCGCCGAGCCTGATCGCCGCCATCGAGGCCTTCGAGCGGGGCAGCCTGTTCCGCGACGCTCTGGGGGCGGAGTTCACGGAATACATGTCGACGCTGAAACGCGCCGAATGGAAACGCTATCTCAGCATCGTCACCGAATGGGAACAGCACGAATATTTCGGGATTTTCTGATGCCGCATGTGGTGATTGAGTATTTCTCAGAGGCGGGCATCGACCGGGAGGCCGTCTTGCTCGCCGCGCTGGAGACGGCGGCGGGGAGTGGCGTGATGCAGCGCGCGGATATCAAGGTCCGGCTCTTGCCGTCCGAGGCGATCCTGTTCGGTGACGGGCGGCGGTCCTTCATCCATATGACGATTTCGATGCTGACGGGGCGAACGCCGGAGGCGAAACTTGGACTGTCGCAGGCCATGGTCGCGAAGATGCGGCAGGTCTGTCCGACGATTGAGGCGATCAGCGCGGATGTCCGCGATATGGACCCGGAGGCCTATAAGAAATCCCTGGTCTGAGGGGGGCGAGAGGGCTGGCCGGGCAAATTGTTTCACGGTTTTGATCGGAAAACCCGGCGATCAAGCGATTTTCAAAGATGCATTTGCGATAGATCAAAGAGGCGGAGCATGCACTCGTATTCATTGGGGTGAATTTATACCACGCGCGAGGTGACTTGCGTGAATGGGAGGAGCACATGCACGCCAGCCGCAAAACATCCGCGTTCGCCCGCCGCGCTTACGGCCTCGCGTTCGGCCTGACATTGGGCCTGAGCGCCAGTGTCGCTTTCGCGCAGGAGGTGATCCCGCCCGTGCCCGGAGAGGGCTCGACGGCGGATCACTCGAAATTCGAGATCCTGCAACAGGAGTTCAAATCCGGCCCAGAAGTCACGGCGGCCTGTCTGTCCTGCCACACCGAGGCGGACGATCAGGTCATGCATTCGATCCACTTCCAGTGGGAATTCGACAACCCGGTGACGGGCCAGACGCTTGGCAAGTCCAAGGTGATCAACGCCTTCTGCGGCAACGTCGTCGGCAATGAGCCGCGCTGTACCTCGTGCCACGCAGGCTACGGCTGGGACGACATGCACAGCGCGCCGCCGCAGCAATCGACCGCGGTCGATTGTCTCGTCTGTCACGACCAGTCCGGGCAATATGCCAAGCTGTCGACCGGGGCCGGGCATCCGCCGCTGGGCGATATTCCGGGCGAGCCGGTCAAGGGGCAGACGATCACCGGGGCCGATGCCTGGGCGGTCGATCTGATGAAATCGGCGCAAAGCGTGGGGATGCCGACGCGCGAGAATTGCGGCCAGTGCCATTTCTACGGCGGCGGCGGCGACAACGTAAAGCACGGCGATCTGAGTTCCGCGCTTTACGATCCGGACATCCACACCGACGTGCATATGTCGAAGGACGGCGCCAATATGGTCTGTTCCGATTGCCATACGGAAGAGAGCCACAACTGGGCCGGGTCGCGCTATCTGATGGATGCGAAGGACACGATCGGCACGGGTGAGCCGGGCGAACATCGCTTCTCCGCCTCCTGCGAAAGCTGCCACGGCACCGAGCCGCACCCGATCAATCTCAAAGGCATCAAGCTCAACGACCACACCGACAAGGTGGCTTGTCAGACCTGTCACATCCCGGAATTCGCCCGCGGTGGAGTTGCTACGAAAACCAAATGGGACTGGTCGACGGCTGGGCGCCTGAATGAGGCCGGCCAGCCGATTGCCGAGCATAATTTCACCCAAAGCGACGGGCAGGAGCTTCATACCTACCTGTCGATCAAGGGCGATTTCGAGTGGGGCGAGAATGTCACCCCCTATTACGCCTGGTTCAACGGCGCGGTGGAATACACCATGCCGGAGGAAGAGATCGACCCGACGCAGGTCGTCGAGATCAACAAACTCCTGGGCACACCCGATGGCGAAGACAGCCGGATCTGGCCGTTCAAACGCATGATCGGGCGGCAGTCCTATGACGCGGGGTACAACAAGCTGGCCTATAGCCACGTCTGGGGGCCGACCACGGACACCGCCTTTTGGACCAATTACGATTGGGGTAAGGCGATCGAGGCGGGGATGAAAGCCGCAGGCTCGCCCTATTCCGGCGATTACGGGTTCATCGACACCTATATGTATTGGCCGATCACCCATATGGTCGCGCCCGCCGCCGAGGCCATGGATTGCGTCGAATGCCATGCGGAAGACGGGCGTCTCGTGGGCCTCGCGGGCGTTGTGATGCCCGGCACCAACCCGAATTCCATCGTCGGGCGGCTGGGTCAGCTTCTGGTGCTGCTCTCGGCGCTTGGCGTCCTCGGCCATGGTCTGTTGCGGCTCCTGTCGCACGGTAAAGGAGGAACCCACTGATGTCCAAACGTTTCGTCAAGGTTTATCCCCGGTTCGAGCGGCTCTGGCACTGGACGCAGGCGCTGCTTATCGCGGTTCTTATGTTCACCGGGCTGCGCGTCAGCGGCGTGCATCAGGCTATTCCCTTCGGGCCTGCGGTGATGCTGCACACGCTCTCGGCTCTGACATTGCTGGTGGTCTGGATCTTCGCCACCTTCTGGCTGTTCACCACCGGCACCTGGCGGCAGTTTCTGCCGAAGGTCGAAGGCATGCTCGCCACCGCGCGCTACTATGCCTACGGCATCTTTAAGGGCGAGGAACCACCTTACCAAAAACAGATGCTGCGCAAACACAACCCGCTTCAGGCCGCGACCTATTTCGGGCTGAAATGGGCCGTCTTCCCGGCGATCTGGGTCTCTGGGATCATCTACCTGACCTATAATTTCTGGGACAGCGGCTCGGACAGCACCTTCGTGCTTCAGATCGTGCGCAACATTCACCTGCTGGCGGCCTATGTGATCTTCGCCTTCGTGATTGTGCACGTTTACCTGCTGACCACGGGCCATGGCTTCCGCGAACATGTCAAACCGATGGTGACCGGCTACGATTGTATCGAGTTGACGCCGGAGCAGGAAGCCTATCTCGAGACCAACGAACCGGGACGGTTGAAACCGGTGGCGCCTGCGGAATAGGGCACGCCATCAGAACTGAGACAACGGCGCCGTTCTGGCGCCGTTTTGCGTTGCGGAACACAGTGCAGGACAGATCCGGCCAATGAAAAAGCCGCCCGGATCGGGCGGCTCGACAGGTTCGGCTGTTCGGGATCAGCCCTGTGTCCTGTGGTGTCTTAGCCGTTCCAGGTGCGGACCACGCCGCAATCCATGTGCACGAAGTTGGAGCCACGGTAAGTGCCCACGCCACCGGCGGAGCAGGATTTCGCGGCGGAGGCCATCTGGGTGATGGAGCGCGATTTCAGGCGAAGATCGGCGGCCTGACCCTTCATGTGCAGCGAGTTCTTGGCGACGCCACCGGAGCGGGCGCGCAGCATGGCGTTGGTTTCGGGGGAGCGGTAACCGGACAGGAGCATATAGGGCTCGTCGGTTTCCATCAGGCGGTGCGCGGCGGTCATGATGTCCACGGTACGCGCGTCGATCGCCTTGAGCTTGGAGTTGCGCCAGTCGCGCATGAAATAGGTGATTTCCTTGAGCGCTTCGGGGATGTATTCGCCTTCGACCCAGTAAATCGTGTCGATGCTCTCACCGGTGCGGCCCGAGTACATGTTGATGCGGCGGATGTCGCCGGAGCCACGCAGGAAGCCAGCGGCATTGGCATAGACCGGAGCTGCGCTGATGGCTGTTGCTGCAAATCCGCGAAGAAGCCCGCGGCGTGAAATCACACCCGATGTGGTTTTGGTCATTCTCAAAAGCGTCCCGTCGCTTACCTGTTCCCGCCTCATGCGGCCTTGCTGTTGCGTGCCGATTGTTTCGACACTTTTTGTCGTTTGTTTACGACATTCTTTACCATGTTTTCCTTAGCGCCATGACGGATGTCAAATCCAGCATGTTTTTCAGGCCCTTTTGTCGGATCATCAAAGGCATTTTGCCCATAAATCCGTCGGAAACACCGTAAAGTAACGATCTGTTCACCGTTCTGGCAGCTTTATGGCACATTGCGATTCTTCGGCCAAGCATCGGTTTGCCCGGATTTGCCGGGAATGAGGGCGATCGGCAGTTTTTTGCGCAAATAGCAGCTATCCGCTTGTCTGTTGCCGTAAAAACACGCGCATGTGCCCCGCGAAAGGGTGAAAAATGTCTCATTATTTAGGCGCAGAGCAAACGCAGGATGTGCGTTGGCTCGGTCTCCGCCCTGAAAATGCTCTCTGAGAGGGAGGGGCGCGAGGGGCGGTCTGTGCGCGATTTAAGGGGAAAGATGGCGATTTCTTCCCTTATTCAAGATGTGTTGTGCTTTTGGCACATGTGTCCCCCGGTGCATTCTTCCCCCTGACGAAATGTCTCGATCTCCTGTAGGCTCGCCGGAATGACTACAGAATTTCGTTCGAGGATCGCCATGCTGTTTGCCCCGTTGTTCCGGCTTCCGGCCGTCACCCGTCAGACCCTGAGCGCCGTGTTTGTGGGGGCGAGTATCTCCATGGCCGCGCTGCCGCTGGCGCCGATGCCCGCACAGGCCGAACAGATTCCGGCACAACAGGTCAGCGCGCTGATGCAATCCATCGCTGAGGCGGCGTCCTCCTCGAAGGACCTGTCCGAATTCTATCGCGCCACCGGTTACAAACCGATCTTCACCGACAACAGCGCCCGCGCCAAGGCGCGTCGTCAGGCGCTTTTGCGTGCGGTGCAGGCGGCGCCGGAAAAGGGCCTCGCCCCCTATGACACCACGCTGCTCGAAGCCAATCTGCGCGCGATCAAGTCCGACCGCGATCTGGGCCGCGCCGAAGTCGCCATGGCGCAGCTCTTTCTCGATTACGCCCGCGACATCCAGACCGGTCAGTTGATCCCGTCGCGTATCGATCCGGGGCTGGTGCGTCAGGTGCCTTACCGCGACGGTGTTCAGACGCTCACGAATTTCGTCAAATCCAATCCGCAGGCCTACCTGCGCAAACTCGAACCGAGTTCGCCGGAATATGCCCGTCTCCTGAAGGAGAAGGCGACTATGGAGCGCGTTTTGGGGGCGGGCGGCTGGGGGTCGACGGTTCCGGGCTCGAAATACGAACCGGGCGAGACCGGCAATGGCGTGATCGCGCTGCGCAACCGCCTGATGGCGATGGGCTATCTGCCGCGCTCGGCGGCGACCTCCTATGACGGGGCGATGACTAAGGCCGTCCAGATCTTTCAGATGCAGCACGGGCTGACCCCGGATGGGGTTGTCGGGCAGGGCACTCTGGCCGAGATCAACGTCAGCCCCGAAGAGCGTCTCGCCGCAATCCTCGTGGCGCTGGAGCGCGAGCGCTGGATCAACATGCCTCTGGGCAAACGCCACATCTGGGTCAACCTGACGGATTTCTCCGCCAAGATCGTCGACGACGGGCGCGTGACCTTTGAGACGCGTTCGGTTGTCGGCCAGAACCAGAGCGACCGCCGCAGCCCCGAATTCTCCGATGAGATGGAGCATATGGTGATCAACCCGACGTGGAACGTGCCGCGCTCCATCGCCGTGAAAGAATACCTGCCGATGATGCAGCGCAATCCGAACGCCGCGGGCCATCTGCGCCTTGTCGACAGCCGGGGCCGGACGGTGAACCGCGCCAATGTGGACTTCTCGCAATATACCACGAAGACCTTTCCCTTCGCGCTGAAACAACCGCCCTCGGATGGCAACGCGCTTGGCCTCGTCAAGTTCATGTTCCCGAACAAATACAACATCTACCTGCATGACACGCCCTCGAAGAGCCTCTTCGGTCGCGAAGTGCGGGCCTTCTCCCATGGCTGTATCCGCCTGCAACAGCCCTTCGATTTCGCATATGCGCTTTTGGCCAAGCAGAGCAGCGATCCGGTCGGCGAGTTTCAGGCGCATCTGAAAACCGGGCAGGAGAGCGTCATCGAGCTGAAGGAACATGTGCCGGTGCACCTGATTTACCGCACGGCGATCACCCTGCCGAAGGGCGGCGTTGAGTACCGTCGCGACATCTACGGGCGCGACGCCAAAATCTGGGCCGCCCTTCAGGCCAAGGGCGTACAGCTCCGTTCCGTCGGCGGCTAAACTCCGAAGGCGCTCACGCGACCGTAACAGATTGAAACAGAAGGGGGGCTTTGCGGCCCCCTTTGCTTTTCAAAGCCGATCTGAGCGCTTATGTCTTCGGCGAGACTGACGGAGAGCTGACCATGTCCATTTCGATTGCCGATCTTGCCGCGTCCCTGAATGCCCCCTTCGAGGGTGACGGGAGCCTGATCGTTGACGCCGCGCGTGAACCGCAGGATGCGGGGGCGGGCGATCTGGCGCTGGCGATGGACCCGCGCTTTGCCGGGAATATCGCCAAGGGCAAGGCGCAGGCCGCCGTGCTTTGGGAGGGCGCGGATTGGCAGGAGCTGGGGCTCAAGGCCGCCATTCTGGTCAAACGCGCGCGGCTCGCCATGGCGGGGGTCACGGCGGCTTTCGATCATGGGCTCGGGCTTGAGCCGGGGATTCATCCGACGGCGGTCATTCATGACACGGCAGAGATCGGTGAGGGGGCGGCCATCGGCCCGCTCGTGGTGATCGGCAAAGGCGCCAAAATTGGCCGCAACGCCCGGATCGCCCAGCATGTGTCCATCGGCGCGGGGGTGACGATTGGCGACGATGCGCTGATCCATCCCGGCGTTAAAATCGGGGCGCATGCCACCATTGGCGACCGTTTGATCGCCCAGCCCGGCGGCGTGATCGGCGCGGATGGGTTTTCCTTCGTGACGCAGGAGAAATCCGCCGTCGAAGAGGCCCGCGAAAGCCTCGGCGAAACCGTCGAGGCGGCAGGGCAGGCCTGGATGCGGATCGCCTCCATCGGCTCGGTGGTGATCGGCGACGATGTGGAACTGGGCGCCAATGTCACGATTGATCAGGGCACGATCCGCGCGACCCGCATCGGCAACGGCACGAAACTCGACAATCAGGTCCATATTGGCCATAACGTCGTGGTCGGCAATCATTGCCTCTTGTGCGGTCAGGTCGGCATCGCCGGCTCGACCGTGATCGGCGATTATTGCGTGATGGGTGGGCAGGCCGGGGCCGCCGACAACCTCACCATCGGGCAGGGCGCGATCATCGGTGCGGGGACGGGCGTTTTGTCGAACGTGCCGAAGGGTAAGGCGATGATGGGCTACCCGGCGGTGGCGATGCAGACCCATGTCGAGATGTACAAGGCACTCCGGCGTCTGCCACGGGTGCTGTCGAAGCTGCGCGAGAAGGGCTGAGCGCGGGGCCGCTGCATCATTTGATGGGGTCTCAGGGCAAAAAGCTGTTTCAACCGGCGTCATTTCATTTTAAATCAGGCTCAAGTTTCGGATCGGAGGGGCGCATATGTCGCAGGATGTGAAAGAGAAGATCATCGAGATCATCGCGGAACAGGCGGTTCTGGACCCGGCGGATGTCTCGCTCGATCAGTCTCTCGAAGACCTCGGGATCGACAGCCTTGGGCTGGTCGAGAGCATTTTCGCAATCGAGGAAACCTTCGACATTTCCGTGCCGTTCAATGCCAACGAACCGGAGCAGTCGGAGTTCGACATTTCTTCGGTCGCAGCCATCGTGAGCGCAGTCGAAGCCCTGATCGCCGATCAGAAAGCATGAGGCGCGTCGTTATCACCGGCGCGGGCACGGTCAACGCGCTTGGCCTCGATGTGCCTGCAACGCTCAAGGCCATGGCCGAGGGCAAGAACGGCATTTCCGAACTGGAATTCCGCGATGTGGACCGTCTGTCGATCAAGATCGGCGGGCAGATCCACGACTGGGACGCCGAAGGCCGGTTCAACCGCCAACAGATGGCGCTCTATGACCGGTTCACCCAGTTTACGCTCGTTGCCGCGCAACAGGCGATTTCCCAGTCGGGCCTTGAGTTCGTCGGCGATCTCGCTTTGCGCTCCGGCGTGGTCTTGGGCACGTCGGGCGGCGGTCTGACGACGCAGGACGACAATTACCGCATGGTCTACGAGGAGGGGAAGAACCGGGTTCACCCCTTTGTCGTGCCCAAGCTGATGAACAACGCGGCCACCAGCCACGTGTCGATGGAATACAATCTCAAGGGCCCGTGTTTCACGGTGGCGACCGCCTGTGCCTCGTCGAACCACGCCATGGGGCAGGCGTTCAACATGGTGCGCCACGGGGTGGCGACGGCCATGGTGACGGGCGGCTCCGAGTCGATGCTGTGCTTTGGCGGCGTGAAAGCCTGGGAAGGGCTGCGGGTCATGTCGAAAGATGCCTGCCGTCCGTTCTCGCTCACGCGCAACGGTATGGTGCAGGGCGAGGGTGCTGCGGTTTTTGTCTTCGAGGAATACGAGCACGCCAAGGCGCGCGGGGCCGAAATCCTCGCGGAAGTCATCGGTTTTGCCATGACCTCGGACGCCTCCGACATCGTCATGCCCTCGAAACAGGGGGCGGCACGCGCGATCTCCGGCGCGATGGCGGACGCGCGCATCAACGCTTCCGACATCGGTTACATCAACGCCCACGGCACCGGCACGGCGGCAAATGACAAGACCGAATGCGCGGCGGTGGCCGACGCCTTGGGGGCGCATGCCGACAACATCATGATCTCCTCGACGAAATCCATGCACGGCCACCTGATCGGCGGCACCGGCGCGGTCGAGCTTCTGGCCTGTATCATGGCCTTGCGCGACGGCATCATCGCGCCGACGATCAATTACGAGGAACCCGACCCGGAATGCGCCCTCGATGTGGTGCCCAACGAGGCGCGGGACGCGAAGGTCGATGTGGTGATCTCGAATGCGTTTGCCTTTGGCGGGCTGAACGCGGTTCTGGCCCTGCGCAAGGCGCCGTAAGGCGCGCGGCACATAGGACAAAGAAAAACGCCGCCCGGATTGCTCCGCGCGGCGTTTGTCATGTCTGTCAGCGGGATTATTCCGCAGGGGCCGCATCCGGGGCGGTGGGGCCTTCGCCAGTCTTGGCGGCTTCGTTCAGCTCGGTCACCTTGGTGTAGCCCGCGGTGAAACCGGACAGGGACAGTTTGAGTTTGACCGGGTTGTCGCCACGGCCCAGCGGCATGATCGCGACCATGCCCTCGTTGCCCTTTTTCATCATTTCGATATCCTCTGCAGTGAGGCCGGCGCGGACGAAGCAGCCGACCTTGTTGCAGAACTGGAACGGGTATTTGCGACCGTTTTCCCCATCGACGAAAAATGCCAGCTGCGCGGTCAGCATGGTCTCGAGCGGTGTGGTGAAGGTCGCGGCGGCCTCGACATTTTCCTGGCCGACATGGAAGATCGCGACCTCTGCGACTTCGGTGCCCTCATCGTCTTTCAGGAGCTGATAGAGCGAGCAGGGGTCGGGTTGACCCTCGGGCGCCTTGAGGCAGCGGATTTCCCAGTCGCCATTGGTCTCCAGCGTGTAGGGGCGACCGACATTGTCGGCGGGCACGGCGGTGCCATCGGCGTTCACGGGCGTGCCCGCAGACAAGGTGTTGTCCTGAGCGGCCAGAGGCTGTGCGAGGGTGAGCGCACAGGCGGTGACGGTTGCGAAAACGGAAAGTGTACGAGAGACGGAAATCATCATCTGTCCATTGCTGGTTATCTTCGGTTGCTCCTGCTCTATCATGCGCATGGCTGGCTGTCAGGGGGGGCGGGCGGAATATTTTCGTGAGGCCGGGGCGGGCTGTTGGGCGCTCAGACCAGACACCGCTTATGTCGTGATTTCCCCTGCCGTGGCCGATGTGTCGAAAAAGCAAAAGCCCCGGTTTCCCGAGGCCTTTACCGATCCATTTATCACCCACGCATGAAGCGCGATGACCATGGTTTAACTTCTCCCCATCGGACTTGGCCGACTTATTGGCTGGGACGGTATGACAGGATTGTGATGGCGTCAACGAAAAATTGCATGCGAGATATTACGGTAAAATTCCACAAAATGTGAGGCTTGCGTGCCGTTTTTCTCGGGGATCGCAGCGACCGGATATCGGCGGCCAGACCCTGCGACGCGCGATCGAAAAAAGGCCGCACCGAAGGAGGTGCGGCCAGTCTGACAGGGAGGAAGTCATTCCGAACCGAAGAGGAGTGGTCCGGATAACACTTACTCTGGCAGAAATTGGTTAAGATTGTATTGTGAGAACATACGGAGCTGAATTCCTTGGTGATTTCCGGGAATCGCATGGCTTTGGCGGGCAGACGCCGGAAACACAGAGGTAAGCGGATGAGTGAGACGGGCATGGACCGGATTTTCGTGGGCGGCGGTGGTGAGGGCTATGGCGCGGCACAAAACCTGTTGTTGAAATACGGCAACCGCCACGGGCTGATCGCGGGCGCCACCGGCACCGGCAAAACCGTCACGCTGCAAATCCTCGCGGAGAGCTTTTCGAAAGCGGGCGTGCCGGTGTTTCTTTCGGATGTCAAAGGCGATCTCTCCGGCCTCGCGAAATCCGGCGATCCTCTGGGCAAGCTGCACGAGGCCTTCGCATCGCGCGCCGAGACCATCGGCTTTACCGATTTCGGCTATGACACTTTCCCGGTCACCTTCTGGGACCTCTACGGCGAACAGGGCCACCCGATCCGCACCACAGTCTCCGAGATGGGGCCACTGCTTTTGAGCCAGCTTTTGCAGCTCACCGAGGCGCAGGAAGGCGTTTTGAACATCGCGTTCCGGGTCTCCGACGAACAGGGCCTGCCGCTTCTGGATCTCAAGGATCTGCAATCGCTTCTGGTCTGGGTCGGCGAGAATTCCGACAGCCTGTCGCTGCGCTACGGCAATGTCTCGACGGCCTCGGTGGGTGCCATTCAGCGCGCGCTTCTGGTGTTGGAAAACCAAGGCGGCGACAAGCTGTTCGGCGAACCGGCGCTGGAGCTTTCCGACATGATGCGCACCGATGTCGACGGGCGCGGGCGCATCTCGATCCTCGCCTCCGACAAACTCATGGCCTCGCCCAAACTCTACGCCACCTTCCTGCTGTGGCTCCTGTCCGAGCTGTTCGAGGAGCTGCCCGAGGTCGGTAACCCGGACAAGCCCAAGCTCGTGTTCTTCTTCGACGAGGCGCATCTTTTGTTTGACGACGCACCCAAGGCGCTGGTCGACAAGGTCGAACAGGTGGCGCGTCTGATCCGCTCGAAAGGCGTGGGCATCTATTTCGTGACGCAAAACCCCGACGACGTGCCCGAGGACATCCTCGGCCAGCTCGGCAACCGCGTGCAACATGCGCTCCGGGCCTTCACGGCGCGCGATCAGAAGGCGCTGAAACTCGCCGCCGAAACCTACCGCATGAACCCGCGTTTCGACATCGAAACGGCGATCAAAGAGGTCGGCACCGGCGAGGCTGTGACCTCGTTTCTGGAGGCTAAAGGTGTGCCGGGCATGGCCGAGCGCACACTCATCCGCCCGCCCTCGTCGCAGCTTGGCCCGATCACGGCGGCGGAGCGCGAGGAGATCG
The DNA here is from genome assembly GCF_051054295.1 of Celeribacter sp. SCSIO 80788. Lineage (GTDB taxonomy): Bacteria > Pseudomonadota > Alphaproteobacteria > Rhodobacterales > Rhodobacteraceae > Celeribacter. The sequence continues at coordinate 869,540 of NZ_CP150482.1, forward strand.
TAAAAACCTCGCCGATTGCCGGGAAATACGAGGCGGTGGTGGACCGCGAAAGCGCCTTTGAGATGCTGAAAGCCCGCGCCGAGGCGGCGGCGAAAGAGGCCGAAGCGGCAGAAGAGAAAGAAGCGGCGGCGAAAGAGGCGGTCAAAGGCCGCGACGCGCTTGAGCGCGAGTTCTCAAAGGCGCGGCGCTACGATGGCAAGAGCTATGAGCGCGGCTCCAGTCCATCCTCTGCGACCAAGACCACCACACGCAGCACCTCCTCGCGCAAATCCACGGACAAATCCTTTGGCGAGGAAATGACCAAGATGGTGATGAAGGAACTCACCGGCACCACCGGCAAACGCATCGTGCGTGGCATCCTCGGCGGGTTGTTCAAAGCCCGCTGAGGGGGCCGAAATTCGACTGGCGAATCCGCGCGGGCTTCGGCTATCGGTGCGCTCTCTGAACCCTGGATCGAGAGCAAAAGATGATCGTCCGTGAGCGCCCCAATGCCTTTGTGCTGTTCTTTATTCTGAAGGGGGCTGTGGTTCATAGAATCTGGCCCCAGCTTCTTGGGGTTGGGATTCTCTCCGGCATCATCGTGACGGCGCACCGGCTGGAACCGCTCTTCGTACCGGGGGTCAACCCGGCGGCCTTTGCCCTCATCGGGATTTCAATCTCGATCTTTCTGAGCTTTCGCAACAGCGCCAGCTATGAGCGTTGGTGGGAAGCGCGCCAGCAATGGGGGCTGATCATCCAATCTTCGCGCGATATCGCCCGCCAAAGCGCCATTTTGGACGGGGATGCGCCCGTGGCCAGCCCCGCGCGCCGTGCGCTTTTGGAGCCGCTCATCGCCTATGCCAAGGCCTGCGTCGCGCAGCTCCATCAGGAAGAGCTTCCCTACTCAGCCCCGGTCACACCGCAGGGGCAGATCAGCGCGCCCGATGCGATCCTGACAGGGCTCGCCAAACAGGTCAGCCAGCACTTGCACGCGGGGCGTCTGGCGCCGGTCGAGGCGCATCTTCTGAACGAAAGCCTGACCCGTTTGTCGCATGCCTTCGTGGCCTGCGAACGGCTGGCCAACACGCCTTTGCCCTTCGCCTATACGCTTTTGCTGCACCGGACGGCCTATATCTTTTGCCTGATGCTGCCCTTTGGGCTGGCCGATAGCATAGGCTGGTTCACGCCTCTGGCTGTGATGCTGGTGGCCTATACGTTCTTCGGGCTCGATGCCTTGGCCGATGAGTTGGAACAGCCGTTTGGCCAGATGCCGAACGATCTGCCGCTGATAGCCTATTCCGTCGTCATCGAACGCGCGATGCTGGCGGCGATGGGGGAGAAAGATCTGCCGCCAGCGGCCGAACCGCACGATTACATTTTGCGCTGATCGCTCAGGCGGCGCATCCCGCGGCCTGAGCGCCGCCTTAAACGGTGATGCTGAGATCGCTCAGGCTCAGATCGCTTTCGACAAAGGTGATCCCCTCGGCGGCAAAGATCGTGGCCAAAAGCCGCGAACTGCCGCCCTCCGTCAGGGTGATCTCAAAGCGGTTCACCGCCGCATCGAAGTCGATCTGCACCGAGGCACCCGGCGTTTCGGAAAGATCGAGCGCAATCATATCCTCGCCCGGCGTGAAATCCGAGATCGTGATGGCGCCGTCCTGATCGGGGTCCATCCCCGCCTCGGCCACAAGCGTCACGCTGTCCGCGCCACCGCCGGTGACGATCTCGCCTCCGGTCACGAGCGTGCTTTGCTGCGTGACGATAATCGTGTCATCGCCCGATCCGCCGTCCTTCAGGTCGCCGTAAACCGTGTCGTTGCTGGTGACGATCAGCGTGTCATCGCCGTCGCCGCCGGACACGAAGACGCCGCCCTCGACAAGGCTTGTGTCGATCACATCGTCGCCCGCGTCGCCGTAAATCCGGACTTGGTCGTAATACCCGTCTTCGAAGAGGGTGATGGTATCGTCGCCCGCATCGCCATGGACCACATAGCTGTCGGAGCTTGCGCTGATCGTGTCCGCGCCGTCGCCGCCGTCGATGGTGGAATAGGCGCCCCCCACGATGGTGTCGTCGCCCGCGCCGCCTTCGATCGTGTCGTAGAACAGGCCGGTGATCGTGTCATTTCCATCGCCGCCGTAGAGGACATCTTTGTCGGCGGTGGAGAGGCTGGTGTCGCCCGAGACAATCGTGTCATCGCCCGCGCCGCCATAGATCGTGTCGGAGCCGCCCTCGCCATCGAGGATGTCATCGCCCGCGCCGCCAAAGATCGTGTCGTCGCCCGCACCGCCGGTGATGGTGTCGTCTTCATCGAGCGTGGTGAGAAGATTGTCACCGTCATCGCCCGCAAGCACGATCGGCAAGCCGTTGCCGGTGAGGGTGATCATGCTCAGCATCTCCTCCTCGCTCACAAGGTCTTCTCCCTCGGCGAGATAGATCGTCACCGGCGAAATCACCTCGCCATCCATGTCGAGATCGAGCAAGTAATAAGGCCCGCCCGCATCCGAATGCAGGCTGACGGAATAGGTCCAGCTCTCGTCCCAACCGCTCAGCGACACGTTCAGCGTGTCGAGCCCCGGTTCGAAATCCGTCACCGTGGTGTCCCAGGCGCTCAGGTCGTCGGCTTCACTGAAATAGGTGCCGGTGGTGAAGGTGTCGGCCCCGTCGCCGCCGGTGGCAATCGCCTGTTGTTGCATGGCAAGGACATCGTCGCCCGCACCGCCATCCAGAATGTCCATCGCGTCGTCGGCCAGATTGCCTCCGGCCCGCCCGCCGATCAGCGTGTCATTGCCGTCGCCGCCGGAGAGCGTGTCCGACCCATAGCTGCCGACGATCCGGTCATCGCCTGCGCCGCCATCGGCCACATCGTCGCCTGTGCCCGCCCAAATGGTGTCGTCGCCATCGTCGCCATAAAGCGTGTCATTCCCGGCATTGCCGTGCAGCTCATCATCGTCTGCGCCACCGTGGAGCGTATCGTCGCCGGTCTGACCGGAGAGAAAGTCTTCGCCCAGCCCGCCAAACATCACGTCATCGCCCGCACCGCCATAGAGCCTGTCGTCGCCCTCGTTGCCGTCGATCGCATCGTCACCGTCGCCGCCGTCGACCCGGTCGTTGCCCCAGCCCGCGTCGATCACATCCGTGCCGTCGCCGCCATAGAGCTTGTCGGCCCCGCCGCCGCCCGACAACACGTCATTGCCGGTGCCGCCATAGAGCACATCGTGTCCGCTGCCACCCGAAAGGACATCGTCACCGTAATTGCCGTCGAGATAATCGTTGCCGCCGTCGCCTTCGAGCGTATCGTTTCCGTAATCGCCATAGACCAGATCGTCACCGGAGCCGCCGGAAAGCGTATCGTCGCCCCAGCCGGCGTAAAGCGTGTCCTCGCCCGCACCGCCCACCAGCCGGTCGTCGTCCTGCTGGCCGTTCAGAACATCGTCGCCCAGTCCGCCGAAGAGCGTGTCATCGCCACGTCCGCCACGCAAAAGATCGTCGCCCGCGCCACCGCGCATCTCATTGATGACGTCGCCGCCGTAGAGCGTATCATCCGAAGCGGAGCCGAAATTCCAGACCGTCGTGGTTTCGGTGTCGGAAAGATCATCTCCGGACAGCTCATCCGCGGCGGCGGGGTCCGTTTCGGTTTGATCTTCCTCGGTGTCGAAAAGACCGGTCGCGGCATAGGCCACGGCAGACCCGGCCAGAAGCGCAAAAACAGACAGCATATTTACCCCACAGCAAATGTATTTTCGTTAACTATTTATTAATAAATGTCCATTAGACGCGGGAGTCCATGGGAAAAAGGCAAAAATATTGCACTCGGCATGACGGCGCGACAGAGCTGTAAAAGTCTTGTTATTGTGTCAGCTGTGCGAACAATCCGCTCAGCCGCGCGCCTTCTTCCGCCAGTCCCCAAGGCGCGTTGACGAAGATCATGCCGGAGCCGATCATGCCATGGCCTTCGCGGGCGGGGGGAAAGCGGACCTCGTGTTTGAGAAAGCCGGGCAGGGCGGAGGCCTCAAGCGCACGGGTCATTGCGACATGGGCGCCCGTGGTCAGGATCGGATACCAAAGCGCGATGACGCCGACGTTCCATTTGCGATGGAGCTTGGCGATAAATCCGGGGATCGTCGCGTAATCGGTTTTGATTTCGTAGGGCGGGTCGATCAGGATCATCCCGCGTCGGGGCGTCGGTGGGCAGAGGCTTTGTGCCAGAGCAAACCCGTCTTCCTTCACCAGATGCGCCCCGGTGCCGCGCATCGCCGTCTTGAGATGGTCGAACTCGCCGGGATGCAGCTCGGCCAGATGGATTGTGTCGATCTCGCGCAGCAAAGCCGCCGCAATCGCCGGAGAACCGGGATAGATCGTTGGACCATGACGTCCCGCGACGGTTTCTCGCGCACGGGTATAGGGGTGCTCCGCTCCGAACCAATCCGCAACCTTGAGAATGCCCTCGGCGGCTTCGCCGGTCTTCTGCGCCTGATTGCCCGCAAGGTCATAGAGCCCGCGCCCGGCGTGGGTCTCGATATAGCTCACCGGCTTGTCCTTCTGCGTCATGTAATCGAGGGCGGTGGCCAACAGACCGTGCTTTTGCACATCCGCCAGATTGCCGGCGTGAAACCCGTGTTGATAGGACAGCATCAGATCACTTCCAGCGGTCGGATTTTCAGCTTGGTGATGCGGTTGTCTTTGCGCTCCATCACCTCGAACCGGTAGCCGTGGAAAGAGAACACCTGACCGGGGACGGGGATGGTCTGGGCCTCGTGGATCACCAGACCGGCCATGGTGTTGGCCTCCTCGTCTGGCAGGGCGCAATCCGTCCAGCGGTTGAAGTCGCGGATCGTCATGCCGCCGTCAACCTCCCAGTCGCCGGTCTCGCCGGATTGCTTCGGCGCATCTTCGGAGCGGTCGAATTCATCGGTAATCTCGCCGACGATCTCTTCCAGAATGTCTTCGAGCGTGATCAGCCCCTGAAGCGCCCCGTATTCATCGACCACGAGGGCGAAATGCGTGTGGCGCTTGAGAAATTGCCGCATCTGGTCGTCGAGCGTGGTGGTTTCCGGCACGAAATAGGGCTTCATCGCGACGGTCATCACGTCGAAATCGGAGAAATCCACCAGCATCGTCGGGTGCTCGCTCTCATGCGCCACGCGGTCGGCATGCATGCCGCGCAAGAGGTCTTTCGAGTGCAGGACGCCGACGATGTTTTCCGGGTCGTCGCGATAGAGCGGCAGGCGGGTGTGCGGGCTTTTCAGCGAGCGTTCGAGGATTTCGCGCGCCGGCAGGTCGACATCCAGCATTTCGATCTGCGAGCGGTGCAGCATGATCTCCTCGACCGTGCGATCCGCCAGATCGAGCGCGCCCAGCAGACGGTCGCGGTCTTCCTTCTCCACCGTCCCCTCGGACATGCCAAGGGTGATGGCGCCGACGATCTCTTCCTTGACGGCGAGAACGCCCGCATTCGGGTCGGTCTTCACGCCGAAAAGGCGCAAGATGCCCCGCACCAAAACCCGGACAAAGGCCACCACGGGGGCGAAGATCTTGACCACCACGGCAATCGGCCCGGCGACACGGGCGGCCGCCAGTTCCGGGTTGGTAATCGCATAAGTCTTTGGCAAGACTTCGGAAAAGATCAGAACCAGAACGGTCATGATCATCGTCGCAAAGGCCACGCCGTTCTGGCCGAACAGCTTGGTGAACAGCGCCGTCGTCAGCGAGGTCGCCAGAATGTTCACAAGGTTGTTGCCCAGAAGCACCGAGCCGATCAGCCGTTCGCTGTCCTCGGTCACGCTGAGTGCGCGCTCTGCGCCCTTGTCGCCCTTGTCGGCCTGGGTGCGCAGCTTGCCGCGCGAGGCGGCGGTCAGGGCGGTCTCGGAACCGGAGAAAAACGCGGACAACACCAAAAGCCCCGCAATCGCGGCGGCGGTGATCCAGAAGGCGGCGTCTAAAAGCGAGGAAGTCTCTGTCATGGCATGGTTATGGGCATGCGGAGGCGTCTTCGCAAGAGGCTCTCAAGGCCATAAGCGCCTGTCATGAAAAAAGCCGCCTTGTCGTCGAAAATGCCGGTCGGATTTGCGTCGGCTTTGCGTCGGACTTTTGTCGGGCACCTGTATGGCAACAGGTCCCTCTGGGCTTACGGCTTTCCGATGGCGAAAATACTCGGATCACCTCAGCCTTCCGCCAGCGGATGCTTGGTCAACACCAGTTCCCTGAGCCGTTCGTCGAGCACATGGGTGTAAATCTCTGTCGTCGAAAGATCGGCATGACCCAGAAGCGTCTGGATCGCCCGCAGGTCGGCACCATGGGCCAGAAGATGCGTCGCGAAAGCGTGGCGCAGCGTGTGCGGCGTGACCTTGGCGGGCGATACTCCGGCCTGAACCGAGATGTCCTTGATCAGCTTGTAAAACCCGTCGCGGGTGATGTGACCCAGCTTGCCACGCGAGGGAAAGAGAAAGGCCGAAGTCTTTGCCCCGGTCTCACGTTTCGCCAGATCCTCGGCGGCGTCGCGCGCCGAAAGCCAGTCCCTGAGCGCGGCGCGGGCAGGTTCCGAGAGCGGCACCATGCGCTCCTTGCCGCCTTTGCCCATGATCAGCAACAGCCGGGGATCGCCGCGTGTGGCCGAGACAGGCAGGGACACAAGCTCGGAGACGCGCATGCCGGTGGCGTAGAGGATTTCCATCAGGCAGGCGTTGCGCAGCCGTTCGGCCTCCGTCCGGCCCAGCTCACGCGCCGCATCCAAAAGGCGCGACACCTCGTCTTCGGACAGGGTTTTCGGCAGACGTTTGGTGCGCCCCGGACCCTTGATCTGGATCGCCGGATTGTCGGCACGCCAACCTTCCTCGAAGGCGAAGCGGTAAAGCTGCTTGATCGAGGAAAGCCGTCGGGCCCGGGTCGACTGCGCCAGCCCCTCGGCCTCGCAGGCGACGAGATAGCTCTCGATCTGATCGCGGCTGGCACTCTCGAACGTGGCGCCTTTGCGGGTCAGCCATTCGGAGAAGCCCACAAGATCGCGCCCGTAGGACAGTCGCGTGTTTTCCGCTGCGCCCAGCTCCGCCATCTGCGCCTCGGCAAAGGCCGAAATCCAGCGGGCGTCTGAGGCCGCGAGGCTCATCCGCGTCGTTCCAGCAAAAGAAGTTCCAAAGAGGCGCGCCGCGCCGAGGCCTCAAGCCCGATGGCGCGGAAGAACTGGATCGCATCGGAGAGCTCATCGAGATCGCCCGCCGCCCCGCCTTCGAGCAGTTCGATGCCACGCAGGATCGCTTCGCCCAAGCGTTGTTCGTTCACGAGGGTTTCGAGCCGGACGGGAACGCCCGAGGTGCGGAAGCCGGACGCGATGGCGCGCGATTGCGCATCCACCGGGCGCTGGGTCGGCAGGTTGCCGGTGGCGATACCGTGCAAAAACACCTGATCGCGGGTCAGCGGCGTCGCCCATTTCAACGCGATCTTTTCGTAATCAGGGGACAAAAGCGCCACCTCGAAAGCGATCTCCGAGGCCTCGCCGGTCAGCGGCAGCGCGGCGAGACGTTGCGCGAACAGCTCGGCGAAGACCGGTTGCAGCCCGGAGGCGCGCATTGCGTCCCAGACCTTGGGCAGGCGCAGGGAGACGATTTCGAGGTCGTTTCGTGCCAGCGCGGTCTCGAAACTCTGGAGCGCGTCGATCCGGTCCCAGATGCCGCCCGAGGCCGCCGGGAGGTGTTCGGACCAGATGCCGAGCCAGCGGTTGGGCGAGAGCGCGCCGACGCGCGCCAGACGCTCGGCGGCGGTGGCGCGGGCTTTCCAGCCGGAGGTGGCGCGCAGGTCGGATTGCGCGAAGGCCAGCGGCAGGGACGAGGTGGGCAGCGGCTCGCCGATGGCTTCCATCAGGCGGAAGGTGAGCGGCGTCGGATGATCGGGGACCGGCAGGGGCGGTTCGCCCTCGAACAGCTCGGGGTCGAGAAAGCGCGCGAGCAATGTGCCCTGATCCTCGCGAATGAGGCCCAGCGCCTCGCCGGTTTCCAGTGTCAGTGCCGCCGCACTCCAGTCGCCGCCGCGCGCGAGGCAGAAGATCCGGGCCTGAAGCGCGGGCGAGAGGCCGGGCGTGTGATTGAGCCGGGCGCAGGCGGCGTCCTCGGTGCCCAGAAGCAGTTTGGTGTCGAAGGCGCGGCGAAAGATTTCCGGCGTGGTGAGGCCCGCAAGCTCCATCAGCGCATCGGCCTCGTCCAGCAGCCCCTGCGCCAGAAGCGCGTCGATCCGGGCCAGAAACAGCCGCCCGTCGCGATCCGATTGCACCGGCGGGTCGAGTTCCGCGAGCACCAGCGTGTTCAGGAGCCGTCGCGAGGCGGGCAAAAGATCGGAGCGGGCGGAAATCGTGGTGATACGCCGGGCGATGTCGCTGGCGGTGGAGGCGCCCCAGAGGGTGCGCGGCAGGCCGGTGGTGGAGGCGGGCAGGAGCCCGGCGGCATCCGGGTCGGGCGCATCGAGCGGGATCACCGTGACCTCTTCGGGCAGGGCGTTCTCGGAAATGTCGCTGGCCTCGGGGGCGGTGAGCGGGCGCGGGGTTTCGAGCGTGTCGGACAGCCAGTCGATGGCCGAGAGCGGTTTGTCGCCCGCAGCGGTCTGAGCCTCGAGGGGCAGGGCCGCGAGCAGCAGGGACAGGGTCAGGCCGGTTGGGACGCCGACGTGTCGGCGAGAGAACGGCGAGGGGGCGCGCATGGGCGAGGGGCCTATTTCAGCTCGAGTGTGACGGGGGCGCGCTGTTCGCTGCGCTCGGGCGAGAGATCGCCGACATAGGCGAATCCGATGAAGCCGATGAGGCCGAGAAGGATGAGGACGGCCAGAAGCCGGAAAAGGAATTTGCGCAAAGTTCACTGCCTCCGTTGCGCCGGGACCCGCCGGTCGGACTGTTGTCGTCCGTGATTTTCCGCCGGTCCCGGGTTTTCTCGGTTTTATATATGGCATTTTTCGTAAGATCACGCCATTGAGGGGGCGAAATTTTCATCGGCGGGAAATTGCCGCCGGTGAAAGGCAGATGAGGGGTGTTTTCGTGAGCGGGTTGAGAAAGACCGTGGCCCTTGTGGGCATGATGGGGGCAGGCAAGACGGCGGTGGGCAAGGCGCTCGCGGCGCGTCTCGACGTGCCCTTTCTCGATTCGGATCAGGAGATCGAAAAAGCCGCCGACCGCAGCATTGCGGAGATTTTCACCCGCGATGGCGAGGCGTTCTTTCGGGCGCGCGAGACCGAGGTGATCGGTCGGCTGCTGGACACCGAGCGCGGTATCCTGTCGACCGGCGGCGGTGCGTTTCTCTCCGAGATCAACCGTGCGACGATCGCCGAGAAGGGCGTCGCGGTCTGGCTCAAGGCCGATCTCGATCTGTTGTGGAGCCGGGTGAAACACAAGAACACGCGGCCGCTGCTGCGCACCGACAACCCCTATGAGACCCTGCGCGAACTGGTGGCGGCGCGCACGCCGTCTTACGAGATGGCGGGGATCGTGGTCGAATCCGAGCCGGGGCTGTCGATCGAGGATATGGCCGACAAGGTGGTCGAGGCGCTCAAGGCCCATGGTGGAATTCTGGAGGAAGATCAATGAGCTACCAAACCGTTCACGTGCCTTTGGGGGATCGCGCCTATGATGTGCGGATCGGTGAGGGGCTGGTGGCCGAGGCGGGGGCGCATATCGCGCCTTTGTTGGGCAAGAAGAAAAAGGTTTTCGTGCTGACCGACGAGACCGTCGCGGGGCTGCATCTTGAGACGTTGCGGGCAGGGCTTGCGGGCGCGGGGATCGAGATGGTCGCGCTGGCGCTTCCGGCGGGCGAAAGCACCAAGGCCTGGCCGCAATTCACCCGCGCGGTCGAATGGCTTTTGGCCGAGAAATGCGAACGCCGCGACATCGTTGTGGCCTTTGGCGGCGGTGTGATCGGCGATCTGGCGGGGTTTGCCGCGTCTGTTTTGCGCCGGGGCGTGCGCTTTGTGCAGATCCCGACGACGCTTCTGGCGCAGGTCGACAGCTCGGTCGGTGGCAAGACCGGCATCAACGCGCCGCAGGGCAAGAACCTGATCGGCGCGTTTCACCAGCCCTCTCTGGTGCTGGCGGATATTTCCATCCTCGGCACGCTGACCGAACGTGATTTCCTCGCGGGCTACGGCGAGGTGCAGAAATACGGGCTTTTGGGCGACGAGGGCTTTTTCGAATGGCTGGAGGCCAACGGACCGAAACTGGCGGCGGGCGATATGGCACTTCGGGCCGAGGCGGTGCGGCATTCGGTGCAGATGAAGGCCGATATTGTCGTGCGCGACGAAACCGAACAGGGCGACCGCGCGCTTTTGAACCTCGGGCATACCTTCTGCCATGCGCTGGAAGCGGCGACCGGCTATTCCGACCGGCTTTTGCATGGCGAGGGCGTGGCCATCGGATGCGCGCTGGCGTTCGAGCTGTCCGCGCGTCTGGGCCTGTGTTCGCAAGAGGCCCCGAGCCGGGTGCGCGAGCACCTCAAGGCCATGGGTATGAAATGCGATCTCAAGGACATCCCCGGCGATCTGCCCTCGGCGGAGGCGCTCGTCGATCTGATGGCGCAGGACAAGAAGGTGCTCGACGGTCAGCTCCGCTTTATCCTCGCGCGGGGCATCGGATCGGCCTTTGTGACGGCGGATGTGCCGCGTGAGGCGGTGCTTGCGGTGTTGCAGGACGGCCTCTGAAAACGACAAAAAACTTTGGGATTTGCGTTGGCCCCTTGGGGTGTGTTCAACTGTGCCTGCATAGTTTTTTTACAAAATCATTTTAAAAAGCATTTCTGTGGATTGCGAGTGTATGGTCGGAGAGCGATGGGGGAAGCCATGGCCGGTATGAAGACCCTTCGAAAGAGATTCCAGGTGCCCACGGCGCTGGGGAGTCCCTTGATTGCGAAATTCATCGCCTCGATGGCGATCCTGATCCTGCCGGTCGCCATCGTCCGCTATATCGTGCTCGGTGAATATCTGCTGTCGGCCTATTACATCTTGCTCGTGGTGCTGATCGCCGTCGATCTCAGGGCCTATCTGAAATGGCAAAGGGTGCCGATCAATCCGAGCTTGCTCCTGATTGCGGTGCAGGTGGGGGTGTTCGAACTGATCGCCCATCATGGGGCTTCGGCCTCTGTCTGGTTGTTTCCGCTCACGGTGGCGGGATTCTTCTATTCCTCGCTCTCGGTGGCGCAGGGCATCGGCTTTCTGGTCAGTCTTCTGGGCGGGGGGCTGATTTACCATGTGACCGGGGATGTCTTGTTTGCCTTCCGTTTCGTTCTGGCGCTGGCCACGGTGGTCGTGTTCATGCGGTTCATGTTGAGGACGATGAAACGGCTTGAAGACGATCTTGGCGATGCGGTGGAACGCGACCCGCTGACCGGCTGTCACAACCGCCGCGCCTTCATGCGCCGTCTCGAGGAGGGGCGGTTCGGGGGGGCGTCGGGCAGTCTGCTGTTCATCGACATCGACCATTTCAAAGAGGTCAACGACAGTTTTGGCCATGTCGTCGGAGATCAGGTGCTGCGGATGATGGTCGAGGGCATGAGCGAAGTGCTGCGGCGGCAGGAATATCTCTATCGCATGGGAGGCGAGGAATTCGCCGTGCTTCTGCCCAATGTGCCAGTCGAACTGGCCGTGCGGGTGGGCGAGCGGTTGCGCCGACATCTCGCGGAGAAGGTCCTGCCGAAGGACATTCGGCTGACCATTTCTGTCGGTGTGGAAAGCTATTCCAGCCCGGACGAGATCGAACAGACGCTGACCCGCGCCGACGCCAATCTCTACCGGGCGAAACAGGCCGGGCGCAACACGGTGATGCACCCGGGCTCCATCGGCGACTGAGCGGCTTCAGCCGCGCACCACCAGAAGATCGCTCTGCGGATCGCGGATCTGCTCTTCGGTGAAGCCGCCGAGCAGGCTGGGCGACAGCGGCATGCGGCCATGGGCGCCCAGCGCGAAGAGATCGGCGCCGCTCTGCGCCATGGCGTCGGTATAGGCATCATGCACGCTGGCGGGGGTCACTTCGGGTTTCGGCAGTCCCTCGGGGATTGCGGCCTCGTCCCACCAGGCGTCGAGCCGGGTCTGGGCGTCCTTGACGAAGGGGGCGAGTTGTTTCTCGCTGGCGTTACGGGCGATCATGCCCTGATAGGGCACGTGCACGGCGTGGAAGGTGGTGATTTTCGCCTTGGGCGCGAGGCTCCGCGCGGTGCGCCCGGCGGCGAGGCAGGAGGGCGACAGGTCGACGCCGCAGAGCACCGAGGCATAAGGTCCGGTCACCGGGTCGTGCACGAGAAGCACCGGGCGATGCAGCGCACGCACCAGCCGTTCCATCGTGGTGCCGGAGAACATGTCCCAGAACGGGCGCGGTTTGTGCACGCCCAGCACCACCAGATCGACGTCGAGCGCCTCGGCCATCTCCGCGATGGTGAGGACCGGATCGCCGGTCTCGACCACGATTTCGGTGTCCTCGGGCGCATGTTCGGATTGCGCGACCGCGCCGAGCACCTCCTCGGCGGTCTGGCGCATGCGGGTGATGACCGTGGCGGGCAGATCCTCGTCGATCACATGCATCAGGACGATCTTGCCCCCCTGTTCCTTTGCGAGCTGGACGGCGCGTTCCACAGCCCGGTCCGAGCGGGACGACAGGTCGCTTGCAACGAGAATACGGTTCATCATGATCTCCTCCTGATGTGATGCGGGAACCCGCTTCCTCTGCGGGCTTCTTTCTATATATGGGGCGATTCCGGCGATTTTTGAGAGGAGGGGGACGAGATGTCGCGGCCTGTTTCGTCGCGGGGTTTCTTCCAGCCTGTTGCGCGAGGTCGAAACGAAAACACCCCGCGCGGGCGGGGTGTTCGGTCCGGTCCGGTTCTGAGCGGTCTCAGAACGGGATTTCGTCGTCGTCGAGCGAGGGGCGGGAGCCGCCGCCGGAGCCGCCTTGCGAGCCGCCGCCGTAGCCACCGCCGGAGGAGCCGCCGTAGCCCGGATCGTCATAGCCGCCCGAGGGGCTCTGATCGTAACCGCCGCCGTAGCCGCCGCCACCGCCCATGCCGCCGCCACCCTGACCGCCGCCGCCTTCGCCGCGACCGTCGAGCATCACCAGCGTGGCGTCAAAGCCCTGAAGCACGATTTCCGTGCTGTAGCGATCCTGACCCTGCTGATCCTGCCATTTGCGGGTCTGAAGCTTGCCTTCGAGATAGACCTTGGAACCCTTGCGGAGATATTGCTCGCAGACCCGCACGAGGCCTTCAGAGAACACCGCCACCGAATGCCATTCGGTGCGTTCCCGGCGCTCGCCGGTGTTGCGGTCTTTCCAGTTTTCCGAGGTGGCGATCCGCAGGTTGCAGACCTTGCCGCCGTTCTGGAAGGTGCGCACTTCCGGGTCCCGCCCGAGATTGCCCACGAGGATGACTTTGTTCACGGACCCGGCCATTGAACTTCTCCCTGAGATTCTAGAGTTGGTCCCCGTTACACCATTGCCGGGGGCCGAGGGGCAAGGGCTAAAATCCGCCTGCAAGGGACACAGCGTTTGAAATGCGCGGATTTACGGCTATAGTCCGCGCGTTAGGGAAACGGTGGACGGATTTCACAAGATGGTGGCGACGCGGGCGCGGTGTGTGTCGGTTTGTGTGTCGGGGCGTGGATATGCTCTGGCGCTGGGTGTGGCGATCTGTGCTCTGCCGGGGGCGGTTTTCGCGGGTGATACGCTGTCGACCAGCAACCGCATGGCGATTTTTGCCTCCCAGCTCGACGTGCTCGACGGGCGTGCCGCTGACCAATATTCCAACTCCGTGACCTATCAGCCGGAACGCTTTGGCGCCGACGGTCTGACCCAGCGCTACACCGGGGCCTACAAGGGGCAATATTTGCCTGTGGCCGAACAGATGGCGCGCAAGCATGGCGTGCCGACCGATCTGTTCCTGCGCCTCGTGCAACAGGAAAGCGGCTGGAACCCGACGATCCAATCGCCCAAAGGTGCGACGGGACTGGCGCAGCTCATGCCCGATACGGCGCGGCTTTTGGGCGTGAACATCAACGATCCGCATCAGAACCTCGAAGGCGGGGCGCGCTATCTGCGGATGATGTACAACCGCTTCGGCAACTGGCGTCTGGCGCTTGCGGCCTATAACGCGGGGCCCGAGGCGGTGGACAAATATGACGGTGTGCCGCCCTATCAGGAAACCATGAATTACGTGCGGATCATCTACGGGTCGTAAGCCCGTCGACCGGGGCCGGGAACCATTCACCCGCCTCAGGGGTTGTCCTTTCAACGCAACGCGGTGCGCCTGCATCGCCGTTTGAAAGGATAAGACACATGAAACGTACCGTTCTGTTTGCTCTTCTGACCTCCGCTTCCGTGACCGCGGGGCCGCTTCTGGCCGAACCGCTCGACATTTCCTCCGTCGAGGTCGAGGCCAATCTCGAAGCCGTCGATGCGAACGCGCTCGACCGCTGGCCGGCGATTGCCGAGGACCTGACGCTGGCGATCACCGCCGGTCTGAACGACCGGATGGAAGAGGGCGGCGATTATGACGTCCGGGTCGATGTGACCGAGATTTCCAATCTGGGCGCGACCTATCTGAGCGATGACGGCGAATTCAACCAGCTCGAAGGCTGGGTCTATGTCGACGGCCCGGGCTCGGATGAAGCCCTGAAGAAATTCCACATCATGCTCAAGGCCGAGGAGCTTGAGGGCTTCAAGCCGGTGAATGTCGCCATCGTGCCGCCGGACCGCGCCGCGTTCTACGACGCGCTGGTGATGGCCTTCGCCGATCAGGTGGTGACGGATGTCTCCGAGCTTCAGACCGAATGGCTGGTGCCGGATCAGGCGGACGACAAGTCGTAAGACAGTCTGTTGGAAGGACAAAGGCGGGGTTTTGGCCCCGCCTTTTTTATGGGGGGCGGGGAGGTGAGTTTGGCTTACAGGTATGAGCGGAGTGGCAAGGGAGGAGCGCAGAGAATAGCTAGAATGAGGCCTTTAAAGGCGTTGTTTTTTCAAGGAGTCGTATGCAGTGTCTGATGGAGCACCCAGTCACGCTGTTGGCTCTATTGATAGTTGGGGAGGGTAGAGTGCCGAGTGACCATCTTCTGAAATTTGACGAAACTGTTGACCGGATCAAAAAACAGCAATCATTCGGTCTGTCTTGTTATGCATTTCTCGCAGGCATCGCAGACAATTCGGATCGCAATGCGAAGTACCTTAATAGTTATGCTGGCCATGCTCTGGATCTATGCATTCGCAGTGTTCAAAGCGGTCTTGTCCTTTTCTGTAGCCGACACTGGGAGCCACAGGACGAGTTTCATTCCATCCCTGCCGCGAGAACTCATGCCGAAAAAGCTCTGGGCGAAATTGTTAGTAGGCATCGCGCGTTCTTTGAGGCTAATGAAATCGAGCGAGATGCCCAAGATTTTGATGGGTACTTTAGAGTATTATCTTCCGATGTAGGCAAAGTGGGAACATCTCGAGCGCGGAGCCAAATTCGGGTTCTCCGGACCGAGCATTATGCCCATTTGGCGGAAAATAGTAGGGATCGAAAGCGCGCGCTCCACGAGAATCCCGATTTTGATATGGATGACCTAACCGTCAACTCACTCCTTGCCTTTGCAAGGCAGACAATAGAATTGGGGAGCCGCTTTATATACCTAAAAGAAAGGTTGTGCTCTGAATTTGATCAGCAGGTTTCTCACAGAACAGAATACTATGACAAATTTTGGGATAACTTGCCTATATTCTCGGAGGTCGAGGGGCCTCTCTAAGCGGCTAAATCGAAGCGATAGCTCCGTTCGCCACGCAGATCGTCCTAACTGACTCCTCAGAGGCCGCCCCTCCGCAGAAAAAATCACCGCGTCTGGCGGAAGTCCCTTGGCGACAGGCCGGTATGTTTGTGGAACGCGCGGCTGAAATAGGCCGCCGAGTGAAAGCCGAGTTTCTCGGCGATGGATTTCACCGGCAGGTCGGTTTCGCGCAGCATCCGGCGGGCTTCGAAATGCAGCCGGTCGGCGAGGATTGTCGAAGCCGAGCGGCCGCAGGCGATGTTGCAGGCGCGGGTCAGGTGCGTGGGGGTCACGCCGAGGGCTGCGGCGTAATGGCCGACCGAATGGCCCTCGCGCAGCTCGCTTTCCACAAGGGCTGTGAAAGCGGCGGCGAGGCGGCGGGAGGCGTCGGGGGCCATGTCGTAATCGGGCATCACCGACATCTGGCGTTCGAGCCAGACGGCGATCATCCCGGCCTGAAGCGCCATGGCGCGGTCGCGGCCCGGCTGATGGCCTTCGATCTCGCGTTGCAGGGCCTCGATCATGCCGGTGATCTCGTTTTGCTGATGCACTTCGCGAAAGCGCATGTGCAGCGGCTCTTCGGGCAGGCCGAGGGTGACATCGTCGGGCAGGTGGACGCGGTAGCCCATGACCTGACCGACGGGCTCGAAGCCGTACATGGTGCGGGTCGGCAGGAACAGAAGGTTGTGCGGGCCGAAACCGCGGGTGACGCCGGAGACGGTGATCCGGCCCTGACCGCGGGTGAACCACAGAAGCGTCGGGCTGCGGTGGCTGCGCATCGCCTGCATGCGCCATTTCTCCGCCGTCGAAAGCGTGTTCGAACCGCGCCCCAGCGGCAGCACGCGATAGGCGGGCTGGGCGGGGATGTCGGGAATGTCCGGCGTGCGCAGCTTGCGCTTTTTGGGGGTCTCGGGGAGCGGGGATGCATCCGCCGTGACGTGTTCTGTGACTTTGGACATCTGCCCCAGAGGTGGGGTTTGGAAAATTTTTCTCGAAAAGCTCTCGGGCATGGCGCAGGATCGTGTTCGGTTTGTACAACTTGGCCGACCCTAGCGTCGCAGAAGGGGCTGTCAAAGAAAATCTTGTGTTTTCAATGTGATATGTTTTTTTCTTGGGGTGCCCGCTAGCGCTGCTCAGGGCAGCGATATCTTGTGGTAGGCCTTCATGCGCGCTCTAAACCATGTGCGCTGACGCTTGGCATATTGCCGGGTGGCGATGGTTGCGGCCTCTTTTGCCTCCGAAAGCGTCATCTCGCCCAAGAGATGCGCGATGAGTTCCGGCGCGCCGATGGCCTTGGCGGAGGGCAAAGCGGGGTCCCAGGAGGCGAGATTGGCGCGGGCCTCATCCAATGCGCCGTCGCGCAGCATGATTTCGAATCGCTGCGCAATGCGGGCGTTGAGCCAGTCGCGGTCGGCCTCCATCACGATGGGAAAGCAGGCGGACAGGGGCAGGGCGGGCGGCGGCGTGTTGGCCTGCCAGGCGGCCAGACCGCGGCCGGTGGCGCGCAAGACCTCCCAGGCGCGTTGCACCCGCATCGGGTTGAGCCGGTCGATCTTTTGCGCGGTTTCGGGGTCTTCGGCGTCCAATTCCGCCAGCAGCCCGGCATGACCGCCCTCGTCGAACCGCCGGGCGTCGGCGCCTGCGCGGATCTCTGCCGGGGTTTCCGGGATCTCGACCAGCCCTTCGGTGAGTGCCGCAAAATAAAGCCCGGTTCCGCCGACGATGATCGGACGTTGCGGACCGGACAGGTAGGGCGCGATGTCGCGCAGCCAGTGCCCGACGGAATATTGCGCATCCCCGGCCACGTGACCGTAAAGCACATGGGGCGCGCGGGCCTCGTCCTCAAGAGACGGGCGGGCGGTCAGAACGCGCCAGTTTTCAAACACTTGCAGCGCATCGGCATTGACGATGACACCGCCCTGCGCACAGGCGATCGCGAGCGCCAGCGCGGATTTTCCCGAGGCGGTCGGACCGGCGATCAGCACCGGCTGGTCGGGCGATATGTCGAACGGCAGGGTCATGTCTTCGCGGGTGGCATTGCACGGCGCATTTGTCCAGAGGCAAAAGGGGAAAATTATTGCGAAGGGCGCATTGATCCTGCCGGGATTTTCGACCATTTTGACGCCATCAACGACATCGAAAACCGGGGACATCTGATGAGCGACGCTGCGCTTGAGCCGGGCAAGGGCCACCCTGCCACGAAATATAAACGTGTGCTTCTGAAAATCTCGGGCGAGGCGCTCATGGGCGATCAGGGCTTCGGGCTGCATCCGCCGACCGTCGAACGCATCGCGCGCGAGGTGAAATCGGTGCACGATCTCGGGGTCGAGATCTGCATGGTGATCGGCGGCGGCAACATCTTCCGCGGGCTTCAGGGCTCGGCGCAGGGGATGGAGCGCACGACGGCGGATTACATGGGGATGCTGGCCACGGTGATGAACGCGCTGGGGATGCAGGCGGCTTTGGAAGCGCTCGGCATTCACACGCGGGTGATTTCGGCGATCACGATGAACGAGGTGGCGGAGCCTTACATTCGCCGCCGCGCCGTGCGTCACCTTGAGAAAAAGCGGATCTGCATTTTCGCGGCGGGCACCGGCAACCCGTATTTCACCACCGATACGGCGGCGACGCTGCGCGCCAATGAGATGGCCTGCGAGGCGATCTTCATGGGCAAGAACGGGGTGGATGGGGTCTATGACAAGGACCCGAAAACCAACCCGGATGCGAAGCGCTACGATCACGTCACCTATGACGAGGTGCTGCGCAAGAATCTCAAGGTGATGGATGCTTCGGCGATTGCGCTGGCGCGCGACAACAAACTGCCGCTGATCGTCTTCCCGCTCGATGCGCCGGGGGGCTTCTGCTCGATCCTGGCGGGCGAAGGCACCTATACATTGGTGAACTGATCCGGCTATAAGCACCGGCGATGCGCCTCTCTTCGGGGAGGCATTCGAGAGATAAGAAGGGGAACACCCATGTCTGAAGAGTTCGAACTCGACACCGCCGATCTGGCAAAACGGATGGATGGCGCAATTTCCAATCTGCGCACGGAATTCGCCTCGCTGCGCACGGGTCGCGCCTCTGGCTCGATGCTGGAACCGATCATGGTCGAATCCTACGGTCAGATGACCCCGATCAACCAGGTCGGCACGGTGAACGTGCCGGAGCCGCGCATGGTGACGATCAACGTCTGGGACAAGTCGATGGTCAACAAGGTCGAAAAAGCGATCCGCGAGAGCGGGCTCGGGATCAACCCGCAGCTCAATGGCACGATCATCATGCTGCCGATCCCGGAGCTGAACGAAGAGCGCCGCCGCGAACTGACCAAGGTCGCCGGTCAATATGCCGAACACGCCCGCGTCGCCGTGCGCAACGTGCGTCAGGACGGCATGCAGCAAATCAAGAAGAACAAGGACGGCATGTCCGACGACGACCAGAAATTCTGGGAATCCGAGGTGCAGGAGCTGACCGACAAGCATATCAAGCTGATCGACGAACATCTTGCCTCGAAGCAGGAAGAGATCATGCAGGTGTGATCCGCGTCGGGGCCGTGGCCCTGCGGGACGACCGATGCGATTGCGAAGCGCCCCGCCCGGGCGCTTCCGCTGTAGAGTAAAGTGAGATACGCGATGAGCGACCAGACGCCGAAGAACATGGGCGGGCCGAAACATGTCGCCGTCATCATGGACGGCAACGGTCGCTGGGCGCAGTCGCGGGGCAAACCGCGTCTCTTCGGCCACCATGCCGGGGCCAAACGGGTCAAGGAGATTGTCCGTGCCTGTCCCGATCTCGGCGTCGAGTACCTGACGATCTTCGCCTTCTCCACCGAGAACTGGAAACGCACCCAGACCGAGGTTTCGGGGCTGATGAATCTGTTTCGCCGCTATATCCAGAACGAGATGAAGGGCCTTGTGGCCGAGGGGGTGCGGGTGCGGTTCATCGGCGACCGGCTCAGGCTCGACAAGAAACTTCAGGCCCTGATGGACGATCTCGAAGCGGTCACGAAAGACAACACCAAGGTGCATCTCACCATTGCGATCAATTACGGCGGCCGCGACGAAGTGGCGCGTGCGGTCCGGGCGCTGGCCTGTGAGGTGTCGCGGGGCGAGCTGGACCCGGAGACCGTGGATGAGACGACGCTGACCCGCTATCTCGACACCCGCGTGTTGCCGGACCCGGATCTTGTCATCCGCACCTCGGGCGAGGCGCGGATCTCGAACTTCCTTCTGTGGCAATCGGCCTATTCGGAATATGAGTTCATCGACACGCTCTGGCCGGATTTCACCGCCGATGTCTTTGCCCAATGCGTTTCGCGCTATGCGGGCCGGGATCGCCGCTTCGGGGGGGTGAAGTCATGAGCATGGCCCCAAAATCCGGCAAATGGCGCGATCTGGCGCCGCGGCTTCTGTCCGCGGTGGTGATGGTCGCCGTGGGGCTGGGCGCGGTGTTGTCGGGGCATCTGGCCTTCACCGTTCTGGTGATCGCGGTCGGTTTGATCGGGCTTTGGGAGCTCTGGCGCATGGCGCGGATCAAACAGGCGGCGGGGGGCTTTGGTCCCGGCGATCAGCCCATGCTGGCGCTCTATCTGGTCGTGTTGCTTCTGGGCTGTCTCGGGCTGATCTCGCTTTCCGCGGAGGGCGGGCGGGCGCTTTTGCTCTATGCCATCGGGCTTGTGGTGGTGACCGACAGCCTTGGCTATCTTGTCGGCAAGACGCTGGGCGGTCCGAAATTCTGGCCGCGGATCAGTCCGAACAAGACCTGGTCGGGCATTCTTGGCGGCTGGGTCGGGGCGATGATCTTTGCCTATTACACGCACGCCTATATGCCGGAAGGTTTCGTGCGGCTGTGGTTCTTCGTCACCTCGGCCATGGTGCTGTCCTTCGCCTCGCAACTGGGCGATATGCTTGAGAGCGCGCTGAAACGCCGGATGGGCGTCAAGGACAGTTCCAATATCATTCCCGGCCATGGCGGCGTGCTCGACAGGTTCGACGCGCTTTTGGCCGTGGGCGCGCTTTACGTCATTCTCGCGACGATTTTCGGCTGAGGCAGAGGCATGCGACGCATTTCGATTTTCGGGGCGACGGGCTCCATCGGGCAATCGACGATTGATCTGATCCGGCGCGACCGTGAGGCCTATGACGTGGTGGCGCTGACCGGTGGCGGCAATATCGCGCGTCTGGCGCAGGATGCCATAGATCTCGGGGCCAAGGTGGCCGTCACCGCCTATGAGGACCGGCTGCCGGAATTGCGCGCGGCGCTCTCGGGGACGGGGATCGAGGCGGCGGCGGGGGACGTGGCGCTGATCGAGGCGGCGGACCGTGAGGTCGACTGGTTCATGTCGGCCATTGTGGGCGCGGCGGGGCTGGCCCCCGGTTTGCACGCGCTGCGTCACGGCAAAACGCTGGCGCTGGCCAACAAGGAAAGCCTTGTGACCGCCGGGCCGTTGCTTATGGACACAGCGAAAGCGCATGGCGCGCGCATCCTGCCGGTCGACAGCGAACATTCGGCGGTGTTTCAGGGCCTCGTGGGCGAGAACCCGGCCGAAGTCGAGCGCGTGATCATCACCGCCTCCGGCGGGCCGTTCCGCGACTGGTCTCTGGAGCAGCTCAAGGGCGCGACTCTGGAGCAAGCCTGCAAGCACCCGTCCTGGGACATGGGGCAGCGGATCACGATCGACAGCGCGTCCATGTTCAACAAGGCGCTCGAAATCATTGAAACCAAAGAATATTTCGGTTTCGCCCCGGATCAGATCGAGGTTTTGGTGCATCCCGGTTCCTATGTCCATGCGCTGGTCGGGTTCCGCGATGGGGCGCTGATGGCGCATCTCGGCGCGCCGGATATGCGCCATGCCATCGGTTATGCGCTCCATTGGCCGGAGCGGCGCGACCTGCCGGTGGAACGGCTCGATCTGGCGAAAGTGGGCCAGTTGCGGTTCGAGGCCCCCGATGAAATCCGCTTCCCGGCGCTCAGACTGGCGCGCGAGGTGATGGCGACGGGCGGATTGGCGGGCGCGGTGTTCAATGCCGCGAAAGAGGCGGCTCTGGACCTTTTCATCGCCCGAAAGATCGGGTTTCCCGACATGGCGCGGCTTGTGGAGCGGGTGTTGACGGAAATGTCAGCCGGTGTGAGCCTTCGGGTTAACGCTCTGAGCTTGGAGACGATTTTAGAAGCCGATAAAGAGGCACGGGCACGGGTTTTCGACCTGAAAGCAGCCTGAGGGGGATTGGAGACTATGGATTTGAGCAGCCTGTTGAACAGTCTGGGCGGGGGCGCTTTCACGCTGGTGTTCTTCATCGTCGCCCTGTCGATCATCGTCACGGTGCATGAATACGGCCATTACATCGTCGGGCGCTGGTGCGGCATCAGGGCGGATGTGTTCTCGCTGGGATTCGGCAAACCGCTCTGGCAACGCACCGACAAGCGCGGCACGGTCTGGCAAATCGCCTCGTTGCCCTTTGGCGGTTATGTGAAATTCGCGGGCGACGCCAATGCCGCTTCCGCCCCCGATGCCCATGCTGTCGAGGGGCTGAGCGCCGACGAGGCCCGCCACACCATGCCCGGCGCACCGTTGTGGGCGCGCACGCTCACCGTGGCGGCGGGGCCGGTGTTCAACTTCATCTTCTCTTTCCTCGTTTTCACCGCCTTCGTGGTGAGCATCGGCAAGGCGTCCGACACGCTTGTGATCGAAAAGGTCCAGCCGATGCCCACTGAGGTCGGGTTGCAATCCGGTGACGAGGTCTTGGCCATCGAAGGCGTCAAAGTGCCTGCGCCGGAGGAAATGTCGGGCTTTCTCGAAGAGTTGCCGCGCGCGGCGCGGGTGTCCTACACTGTGCTGCGCGACGGGCAGGAGGTCACGGTCGAAGGGCCTTACCCCTATCCGGTGATCGTTGCGGGCATTTCTCCGAAATCGGCGGCGCGCGATGCCGGGCTGAAGGCGGGCGACGTGATCACGGCGCTCGACGGTCAGCCGGTCGAGACCTTCTGGGACCTTCAGGACTATGTCGGCAGCCATGACGGCGCGGCGATGACGCTCACGATCTGGCGTCCGACCGAGGCCGAGGGCGAGACATTCGAGACCACGCTGGAGCCGCGTCGCCGCGATGTTCCGGGTGCGGATGGCGGGTTCGAGACCCGCTGGCTGATCGGCATCACCGGCGGCATGCTGTTCACCGTGGGCTCCGAACCGGTGGGGATTGGCGAGGCCATGGCTGCGGGGATCGGTGCGGTCTGGCAGATCATCACCATGTCGCTGTCGGGGCTGGGGCATATGATCACCGGGGCGATTTCTGCCTGCAACATCTCGGGGCCGGTGGGCATCGCCGAGGTGGTATCGACCTCTGCCTCCGACGGGGCGAGCAGTTTCCTGTGGACCGTTGCCATGTTGTCGACCGCGATCGGTCTGATGAACCTCTTCCCGATTCCGGTGCTCGATGGCGGGCATCTGGTGTTCTACGCCTATGAGGCGGTGCGCGGCAAACCCCTGCCGGACCGGGCCGTCGGCGTGATGATGACCGTCGGCATGGTGGTGATCATGGGCTTCATGGTGCTGGGGCTCAGTTCGGATCTGTTCTGCAAGTGATCTGAACGCAGCCCTGTCTCTGCCTCCTGTTATTGCGCCCGGATCGGACTTGATCCGGGCGTAAGTTTTTTCTGCGAAAAACTGCGAAACGGCAAAACGGTCCAAATCCTGCCACATTCGGCGCGTAAAGCAGGCGCAGGCGGGACGCTTCTCTGCGCCCCTCTTCGGTGTCGGGATGATCCGCGCCGTTTCGCGATTCAGTGGAAGCCAGACATGACCGCAATCCGCGCAAGCTACCGCAGCCTCAGCCAACTCGCCGATCTCAACTGGGACCGTCTGCTCTATGCCGCGACCATCGTCGTGGCGCTGGCGGCGGGATCGTTCTTCGGTCATCTGTTCCTCTGAACCGCTGTCGCGTCACAGGTGTCGCGTCACAGTGCGGTCGGGCGGCGGAACCGCGCTGATTTTTCCCTGAAAACAAGATGAAGGGCTTTCGCTTTCGGCGAAGGCCTTTATGCTGTGGTCAAACCGGCGCGTTCCGTTTTGACAAGGGGCGGCAATCCCGGTACTCAGCTAGGGACTTGTGGGGAATTTCGAGAAAGCTGCCATGTTCGCATTCAATGATCGTCCGACCCGTGGGGCAACGCGTTTCGCGGCCCGCGCTTTTGCTCTGTCTTTCGCGGCTTTCGCTGTTACGTCCGTGTCTTACACGGCGTTTCCGATCCCGGCCGCGGCTCAGGCCTACCGATTCACCAATGTCTCCGTCGAGGGCGCGCAGCGGGTGTCGCCGGACACGATCCTGTCCTATGCGGGAATCGCCCGCGGTCAGGGCGTCTCGGGAGCCGAGCTGAACGACGCCTATCAGAAGGTGCTGGCCTCCGGCCTGTTCGAGACCGTCGAATTCATCCCGAGCGGCAATACGCTTGTGATCAAGGTGGTGGAATTCCCCGTGGTCTCCGCGATCTCCATCGAGGGCAACAAGAAAGTGTCCGACGACGCGCTGATGTCGGCCTTGCAAACGAAAGTGCGCCGGGTCTATTCGCCCGCCACCGTCGAGGCCGACGCCGCCGCGCTCACCGAGGCCTATGAGGTCAAGGGCCAGCTCGTCGCCACGGTGACGCCGAAGATCATTCGCCGCCCGGAAAACCGCGTCGATGTGGTGTTCGAGGTGACCGAGGGCAAGGGCGTCGAGATCGAGCGTCTGAGCTTTGTCGGCAACCGCAGCTATTCCGACAACCGGTTGCGCCGGGTGCTCGAGACCAAGCAGGCGGGATTTTTCCGCTTCATCGTCGGGCGCGACACCTATGCCGAGGACCGCGTCGAGTTCGACAAGCGGGTGTTGACCGATTTCTACACCTCGCGTGGCTATATCGATTTCCAGGTGCTGAACGTCGCCGCCGAGTTTTCCCGCGAGCGCAACGCCTATTTCATGACCTTCAACCTGCGTGAGGGCCAGAAATACGAGTTCGGCAAGATTTCCGTCGCCTCCGAGATCGCCGAGGCCGATGGTGCCGAATTCCTCAAGGTCAACAAGATCCGTGAAGGCCAGACCTATTCGCCGCTCGCCGTGGACAACACCATCGAACGGATGGAAACTCTGGCGACGGACAAGGGGATCGATTTCCTGCGTGTCTCGCCGCGGGTGACGCGCAACGAGCGGACCCAGACGTTGGACATCGAATTCGTGCTGGAGCGCGGGCCGCGGGTTTTCGTCGAGCGCATCGACATCGAGGGCAACGCCACCACGCTCGACCGGGTGGTGCGGCAGAAATTCAAGACCGTGGAGGGCGACCCGTTCAACCCGCGTGAAATTCGCGAGGCGGCGGACCGTATCCGGGCGCTGGGGTATTTCTCCAATGCCGACGTGAACACCCGTCAGGGCTCTGCCGAGGATCAGATGATCGTCGATGTGAACGTGACGGAGAAACCGACGGGGTCGTTCTCCTTCGGGGGCAACTATTCCGTTTCGGAAGGCGCCAACCTGATCGCGTCTTTCAGCGAGGCGAACTTCCTCGGGCGCGGGCAGAAACTGTCCTTCAACCTGACCACCGATATCGAAGATGGCAGCCTCACCTTCAACTTCGTTGAACCCGCCTTTCTTGGCCGGGATGTGGCGTTCGGTATTTCTGCCGGGCTTGGGACCTCGCAACCCTCTTATGCCGAATATATCACCCGCCGCGCCTATGTGTCGCCGCGCCTGACCTTCCCGGTGTCGGAAAACGGGGCGCTGACGGTCAACTATCGTGGTGAGATTGCCGAGATCGTCGAGGATGAGGATTATACGGATGAGGGCTATACCTATCCAGTGCAGATCCAGAACGACATCGACGCCGGGCGTCTCACGACCCATTCCTTGGGCTATTCCTACAGCTACGACACCCGTCGCAGCGGGTTGAACCCGAATGCCGGGATGCTGTTCAAGTTCGGTCAGGACTTTGCCGGTCTGATCGGGGGCGATACGGATTACATCAAGACCTCGGCCGAGATCACCGGCGAGATGAAGGTCTGGCACGAAGAGGTGACGCTGCGGGCGACCTTCGAGGGCGGGGTGATCGACGCCGATGGCGACAGCCGGATCACCGACCGCTATTTCAACTCCTCCTCGGTCATCCGCGGTTTCGAACCGGGTGGCATCGGGCCGCGGTCGTCCAACAACGATCTGGCGCTCGGCGGCAATTATTATGCTGTGGCGCGTCTGGAGGCGAATTTCCCGCTCGGTCTGCCCGAGGAATACGGTCTCTCCGGGGGGCTGTTCTTTGACTATGGCTCTGTCTGGGGGCTGGATGACACGACGGATATCATCGCGGGCTCCGACGATCTGAACTGGCGCTCCGTGGTGGGGGCCTCGATCTTCTGGACCACGCCGATGGGGCCGTTGCGCTTCAACTTCACCAAGGCGCTCGACAAGGAAGAGTACGATCAGGAACAGAGCTTCGATCTGACCATTTCCTCGAGCTTCTGACGGGGGCTTGGGATGCGGCTTGCGGCGGTTCTGATCAGTGCCCTGTGCCTCGCTCCGGTGACGGCACAGGCGCAGGCGCAGGACGGCGCGACAGCGGTGTCGCCGGAGGCGGAGAAGGTCAGGACCAAGCTGGTCTTTCCGGTGCTGGTGTTCGATCGCTCTCGGGTCGTGGCCCAGAGCGTCTCTGGCGCGGCGCTTGAGGCCAAGGTCGAGGCCGCGCGCACCGAGCTTCTCGAGGAGAACAAGCGCATCGCCGATGAGCTTGAGGCCGAGGAGCAGGCGCTTGCCGACATTCGCAACAGTTTGAACCCGACGGAGTTTCGCAGTCGGGCGCAGGCCTTCGATGAAAAGGTCGTGGCGATCCGGGTCGAGCAGGACCACAAGGCGCAGGCGATCCAGACGCAATATGACGACGGACTGTCGGTGCTTGAAGAAGACATGAACACGGCGCTGACCCGCCTCGCACGCGATTTCGGCGCGGTTCTGGTGTTCGAGCGCGGGCAGGTCTACCTGATGAGTGGGGCGATTGACGTCTCGGGGCTTCTGATCGAACGGCTCGACGCGGAGGCGGCAGAACCTTCGAGCGAAGCGCCTGCGGCAACGGAGCCGGACTGAGGGCGCTTGTCAGCCCTTGCCGCGATTGTTACAGGATTGTGGGAAAATGCCATCCCGCCCGCTCAAGGGCCGCGTGCGGGCCGGACCGGGGACGGGTCCGCGGTGTGAGGACGGCCCTGAGACAAAGACGGCCCAGAGCCAAGCCGGGGACAAGACATGACCGAGACCACCAAACCGACCACAGCCGACATCGACCTGATCCAGCGCATCCTGCCGCATCGTTACCCGTTTCTGTTGGTGGACCGCGTGGTGGACATCGTCTGCCCGGAAAGCTGCACCGGCATCAAGAACGTGACCTATAACGAGCCGCATTTTCAGGGCCATTTCCCCGGCGAACCGGTGATGCCCGGCGTGACCATCGTCGAGGCCATGGCACAAACCGCAGCGGTGATGGTCGGCGTCCATATGGATTTGGCCGACAAGGTGTTCAACGTCTATTTCATGAACATCGACGGCGTGAAATTCCGCCGCAAAGTGGTTCCCGGCGATCAGCTCAAGATGCATGTCACGGTGAAACGCGGCGGTGGCAAGGTCTGGAAATTCGACGGCCGCGCCGAGGTCGATGGCGAACTGGCCTGTCAGGCCGAGTTCACCGCGATGATGGACCTGACGCCGAAATCCTGAGGGCAAGACGATGAGCATGATCGACCCGAGCGCCAAAATTCACCCGTCTTCGGTGATCGAAGAGGGCGCCGTCATCGGCGCGGGCTGCGAGATCGGCCCGTTCTGCCTTGTCGGGCCGAAGGTGCGCCTGCACGACCGGGTCACGCTCAAATCCCATGTCGTCGTCACCGGCGACACCGAGATCGGCGAGGACACCACGGTTTTTCAATTCGCCTCCATCGGCGAGATCCCGCAGGATCTCAAGTTCAAGGGCGAAGAGACGAAACTGATCATCGGCAAGCGCAACCGCATCCGCGAATACGTCACGATGAACACCGGCACCGAGGGCGGTGGCGGCGTGACGCGCGTCGGCGATGACGGGCTGTTCATGTCGTCCTGCCACGTCGCCCATGACGCGCAGATCGGCGATCGGGTGATCCTCGTGAACTCGGTTGCGGTCGCGGGTCATTGCCATATCGAGGACGATGTGATCATCGGCGGGCTCTCGGGCATCCACCAATGGGTGCGGATCGGGCAGGGCGCCATCGTCGGCGCGCTCTCCATGGTCACGGCAGACGTGCTGCCGCATGCGCTGGTGCAGGGGCCGCGCGCCGAGTTGGATGGGTTGAACCTCGTGGGTCTCAAACGCAAAGGCGTCGACCGCGACGACATCAACCAGCTTCGCGCGGCGTTTCAGATGCTGAAACAGGGCGAAGGTTCGTTCAAGGACCGCGCCCAGCGTCTGACGGAAGATTTCGACAGCGATTACGTCGCGCGCATGGTGGCCTTCGTCATGGGCGAGAGCGACCGTGGTTTCCTGACCCCGAAATAGTACCATGACCCGAACCGCGATCATCGCCGGATCGGGCGTGTTGCCCCGGCTTTTGGCCGAGGCGCTCAATCATCCGGTCTATGTCACGCTCGACGAGACCGCGGTGCCCGCGGGGATCGACCATGTCACCGCCCGGATCGAGAAACTCGGGCGGTTGTTCAAGGATCTGAAGGCGCAGGACGTGGGGGCCGTGGTCTTTGCGGGCGCGATGGCGCGGCCCAAGGTCAATCCGATGAAACTGGATCACCACGCTTTTCGCCTCGCCCGCAAACTCGGCAAGGGCGACGACGCGCTCCTACGCGAGGTTCTGGCGCTGTTCGAGGATCAGGGCTTTCTGATCCGGGCTGCGACGGAGATTTGCCCCGATCTTTTGCTTGCGCCCGACACGCTTTGGGGCCGCAAACCGTCGCGCGAAGACCTCGACGACGCGGCGCGCGCGCAGGCGGTGCTCGACGCCCTGTCGCCTCTCGACGTGGGCCAGGGCGCGGTCTGTGCAGGCGGTCAGATGTTGGGGATCGAGACGGTGCAGGGCACGGATGCGATGCTGTCTTTCGTGGGCGCAACGCCCGAGCGGTTGCGCCGTGCCAAGGGCGTCTTCGTCAAAGCACCGAAACGCGGGCAGGACCTGCGCATCGACATGCCGACGATCGGCATCGAGACGGTGGAGAAAGTGATTTCCGCCGGGATCGGGGGCATCGTGGTGCCGGCCGGGCGGGTGATCGTCCTTGAACAAGAGCGCGTCAAGGCGCGCATCAAGGAGGCGGGGCTGTTCCTGAAAGCGCAATGAAACGAAGCCAGAAAGAAGACGGCGCGAAAAACCGGGACAATGTCGCCGACAGGTTCGCGGGCCAAAAGGTCAAGGTTTTCGTCGTTGCGGGCGAGGCCTCGGGCGACAAGCTGGGGGCGGCGGCGATGGCCGGGCTCAAATCGCTGGTCGATGTCGAGTTTCGCGGCGTCGGCGGCGTGCGCATGGCGGAGGAGGGGCTTTCGAGCCAGTTCCCGATGTCCGAGCTGTCGCTCATGGGCATCGCGGAAATCCTGCCGAAATATTTCCACCTGAAACGCCGCATCCGTGAGGTGGCCCGCGCCATTCTCGAGTGGCAGCCCGATGTGGTGCTGACCATCGACAGCCCGGATTTCTGCCTGCGCGTCGCCGATCTGGTGAAGGCCGAAAGCGACATTCGGATTTGTCACTATGTGGCGCCCACCGTTTGGGCCTGGCGGCCCGAGCGCGCCGCGAAGATGGCGAAACGGGTGGATCAGGTGCTGGCGCTGTTTCCGTTTGAGCCGCCTTATTTCGAGAAAGTCGGCCTCAGATGCGATTTCGTCGGTCACCCGGTGGTGACCGAGGAGCTGGCGAGCTTCGATGCGGTGATGACCTTTCGGGACACTTACGACCTGATCAACAAACCCATCGTCCTGATCCTGCCCGGATCGCGCAAAGGCGAGGTCAGCCGCCTCGCGCCGATCTTTGGCGAAGCTCTGGGGATTTTTGCCAGGACCCACCCCGATGCGGGCTATTGGCTGGCCGTCGCGCCGGGGCTTGAGGATCATGTGCGCGAGGCGATCAAGGATTGGCCCGTCGAGGTCGAATTGTTCACCGACCCGCTGAGCAAGACTGTCGCCTTCCGGGGCGTGGATGTGGCGCTGGCGGCCTCTGGGACGGTGTCGCTGGAACTGGCGGCCAATGACACGGCAATGGTGATTGCGTACCGGATGAACTGGCTGACCGAACAGATCGTCAAGCGCAAGCTTTTGGTCGACACGGTGACTTTGGTGAATCTCGTGTCCGAGACCCGTGTGGTGCCGGAATTCCTTGGTCCGAACTGTGTGCCGCAAAAAATCGCCGCGAGCCTGTCGCATGTGGTCAACACGCTGGGCCACGATCAGCGCGCGGCCATGAAGCTCACGATGAAGCGGCTCGGGCGCGGGCAGGACGCGCCGGGGCTGCGGGCGGCGCGGGCGGTGCTCGAAGGCATTGCCGAGGCCAAAGCCGCAGAGTGAGTATTTTCACAGCAAAGGAAACGCGGAACGCGCGCGCGTCAGGCGGCGCTGCGCCAGCGTTCGAGATGCGGGATGTGGCGGGTTTTGAGCCAGACCATCAGTGGGATGGTGCCGTGTCCGCGCAGTTTCTCGGCACAGAATTCCTGCATGTCATGGACGGTCATCTCGGGATCGACGAATTGACCATCGAGGTAGCAGAACGAGCAGAAATGGTCGGATCTTGTGCCGTCGATGTTGCGCCCGCCGCCCAAGGGGTCTTGGGACAAAGGCATGCCGCAGCTTTGGCAGAATTTCATCGGGGATGTCATGGCGCAGCCCTCCATTGCAACCATGAGGAGAAGGCTAAGGCGACTCATCGCGGCGATTCTTTGCGCTCGGTCAATTCGAGGCGTAGTGTGATCGCCGGAGGTGCGCGATGGGTCGAGCCGTTTTCTATGTTGCTTTGATGTTTTGTGCCCTGTCGGTACAGGCCGATGACCTGACGGTCGGGGATTTGGTCGCGGAGACCGCCCGTGGGGCGGAGATTTACGCCGAGAAATGTGCGCGATGTCATGGCGTGGCGATTGAAATGGTCCTCGCGCCCGAGGATGCGCCGCGAGTCGCAGCCTTTCTGGCCAGCCACAAGACGCGCTTCGATCAGGATCGCACCGATCAGGACAATGCCGATCTGGCCGCCTATCTGGTGAGCCTGTCTCCCACTCAGCGCGAGTGATCAGTTGATCTGAGATTCGATCTCTTTGGTGCGTGCGCGGGTCAGTTCGACCCGGCACGACCGGATTGCGATCCCCGTGCCGGAGCCGCCGCCAAACCCCGCGCCGACAGAGTCGCATTGCGCATCGCGGTAGGTTAGCCACGCGGTTTGCGACGCTTCCAGAGCGGGCAGGGCAACGTCGCGCCCGGTGATCTCATCGAGCTCCTGCGCGGAGCTGCGGGCAAAGCCCAGCATGATCTCCATCGCCGCGTTCGCTTTTTCCTCGGTCTCGGCCACACAATCGGCGATCTCGACCTGCGACCCGAGGCCGATAGAGCATTCCGTCGACGGATCGGCGAAAGCCGCCACCGGCAGGAGGGCGATCAAAGCGAGGCGTTTCATCTCAGTGTCCTTTCAGCGGCCTTTCCAGATCCAGCCGCCGCCATAGATGCGCGGGCTTTCCGGATCGTAGAACACACAGGCCTGCCCTGGCGAGACGCCTTCTTCGGCGACGGCCAGTTCGACCTCCGCTTCGGTCTCCGAGATCGGGCGCACGATGGCCTCGCGCGGCGGGCGGGTTGAGCGCACCTTGACGTCCAGAACCCATTCCTTGCGCGACATAAACGGTTCATCGCCCAGCCAGTTGATCTCGCGCACCGGAATGGTCCGGGTGGCGAGCATGTCTTTCGGCCCGACAACCACCTGCCGGTTGTCGACATCGAGCTTCACCACATAGAGCGGATCGGCCAGCCCGCCGATGCCAAGCCCGCGGCGCTGGCCGATCGTATAGTGAATGACGCCCTTATGGGTGCCCAAAACATTGCCATTGTGATCGACGATCTCGCCCGGCTCGGCCGCACCGGGGCGCAGTTTCTCGATCACCTGCGCGTAATTGCCATTCGGCACGAAACAGATGTCCTGACTGTCGGGCTTGTCCGCGACCGACAGCCCGTATTTCGCCGCCAGCGCCCGCGTCGCGTCTTTCGACGGCAGATGCCCAAGCGGGAAACGCAGATACGACAGCTGCTCCGGCGTGGTCGAGAACAGGAAATAGCTCTGATCGCGGTTCGGGTCCGCCGCCGAATGCAACTCCGGCCCGTTCTCGCCCATCACGCGTTGGATATAATGCCCGGTCGCCATGCAATCGGCATCGAGATCCTTCGCGGTGTTCAACAGATCCTTGAACTTCACCCGCTCGTTGCAGCGGATGCAGGGCACGGGGGTGGCCCCCGCCAGATAGCTGTCGGCGAATTCGTCGATCACGGCATCCTGAAAGATGTTCTCGTAATCGAGCACATAATGCGGGAAGCCCATCTCTTCGGCCACGCGCCGCGCATCGTGAATGTCACGCCCCGCACAACACGCGCCCTTCTTGGCCAGGGCCGCGCCGTGGTCATAGAGCTGCAATGTCACCCCCACCACGTCATAGCCTTCTTCGGCCAGTTGCGCCGCCACGACGGACGAGTCGACGCCGCCCGACATGGCCACGACCACGCGGGTGTCCTTGGGGGGCTTGGCAAAGCCCAAAGAGTTCAGCGGGTGTGCGCCGTCGTCAAACATGAACAAATCCTTTCGGGAACTGCCCCGCTATATAAGAAAATTCGAGCTATTCTCAAGTCCCGGCTTCACCCCCCATTAAGAGGATTGCGGCACAAAGGCTGTGCAATTCAAGATGAGGGTGAGCGTTATGTATCTCAAGAAAGTCGATGGCCCCCGTGCGGTGACCCTTCCCGATGGGTCGATCATGACCCGTGCCGACCTGCCGCCGAAGGACACCCGCCGCTGGGTCGCCTCGCGCAAGGCCGCCGTGGTGAAGGGCGTCGTCTTCGGACTGATTCCCGTCACCGAGGCGTTGAAAATGTACGGATTGTCCGAAGAGGAGTTCAATTCGTGGAAAAATGCGATCACGGAACATGGCGAAGCGGCGTTGAAAGCCACCTCTGTGCAGAAATATAGACAACCTTGAGTTGAAATCCGAAAAAGGTTAAATCTGGTAACGTGTAGTTAACCATTTTTAGCCATCTTCCTAACAAGCGAACGCAACAAGAACGTCATTGGAAGAAAAACGGAGAGCCAAGGTTATGCGTATTTTGCTGGTCGAAGACGATCCCACCACCTCGAAAAGCATCGAATTGATGCTGTCGCACGCCAACCTCAACGTCTACACGACGGACCTTGGCGAAGAGGGGATCGATCTCGCGAAACTTTATGATTACGATTTGATCCTTCTCGATCTCGGCCTGCCCGATATGAACGGCCATGAGGTGCTGCGGCAATTGCGCCTCGCGCGCGTCGACACGCCGATCCTGATCCTGTCGGGGGCCGACGATACCGAAAACAAGATCAAGGGCTTCGGCTTCGGTGCCGACGATTACCTGACCAAACCGTTTCACCGCGAGGAACTGGTCGCCCGCATTCACGCCATCATCCGCCGCTCGAAAGGCCATTCGCAATCGGTGATCCGCACCGGCAAGATCGAGGTCAATCTCGATGCGAAAACCGTCTCCGTCGGCGGCAAGCCGGTGCATCTGACCGGCAAGGAATATCAAATGCTCGAACTCCTGTCGCTGCGCAAAGGCACGACGCTGACCAAGGAAATGTTCCTCAACCATCTCTATGGCGGCATGGACGAACCCGAGCTCAAGATCATCGACGTGTTCATCTGCAAGCTGCGCAAGAAGCTTGCCAACGCCACCGACGGCGCGAATTACATCGAGACCGTCTGGGGCCGTGGCTATGTGCTGCGCGATCCGGAACCCGGCAGCGGCCATGGCGACGAACAGATGGCGATCGGGGCCTGAGCCTCTTTGAAGACTGCGTGCCCGGCGATTTCTGCGTCGCCGGTTTGTAACTCGTCGAGACGTTTTCTCCCCTTCTTGGATATCAGACTGGACCTCCCCGCGCCCCTCTCCTAAATCAGAGAGAGGCATCTGCGGGGAGGTATTTTCATGGCTGACGATCTGGACAACGCAAACCACGCCACACTCGACGTCGCCGCGCTGACAGAGGCGCAGGCGCGTGCGGAGCTTGCCCGGCTGGCGGAGCTTTTGGACGGCGCCAACACCGCCTATCACACCGAAGATGCCCCGGTGATGTCGGATGCCGACTATGACGCTCTCAAGCGCCGCAACATGGCCATCGAGGCGCGGTTTCCCGAGCTGAAACGCAGCGACAGCCCAAGCGAACAAGTGGGAGCAAAACCCGCTGACGGGTTTGGGAAAATCACCCATTCTCGTCCACTTATGTCACTTGGAAACCTTTTTAATGACCAAGATCTGTATAAATGGGTCGATAGTATCAAAAAATATCTGAATTTACCTTCAGACGAGCAATTGGCATTTGTAGTTGATCCGAAGATTGATGGCTTGTCAGTAACGCTCAGATATGAAAATGGCACGCTCAAATATGCTGCCACACGAGGTGACCGATTTGTCGGCGAAGATATTACTCAAAATGTCAGGACAATGCCTGATATCCCTACAAGAATAAGTACAAACCTTAGCCACTTAGAAATTCGTGGTGAAGTCTTTATGGCATGGAAAGATTTCATTCAGCTAAATGAAAGGCAAAAAGAGCTAGGAGAGAAGATTTTTGCCAACCCTAGAAATGCAGCAGCAGGCTCTCTTAGACAACTGGACGCCCGAATAACTGCCAAAAGAAAACTGTCATTTTTCGGTTATGCTATCGAAGACGCGAGCGAAGAAATCGCGTCCACTCAATTTGAACTCATTCAATTTATTTCGCGGATTGGCTTTAAGACCATCTCACTAACCAAATTGTGTTGGGAACCAGAAGAAATTCTAAAGCACTACTACTTCATTTTGGAAAGTCGCGCCACCTTGGGCTATGACATCGACGGCGTGGTCTACAAGGTCGACAACCTCGAACTGCAACGCCGTCTGGGCTTTCGCTCGACCACGCCGCGTTGGGCGATTGCGCATAAATTCCCGGCGGAACTCGCCTGGACTCGGTTGGAGGCCATCGACATTCAGGTCGGTCGCACCGGGGCGCTGTCCCCGGTCGCTCGCCTGACGCCCGTGACCGTCGGCGGTGTCGTCGTCTCGAATGCGACTCTGCACAATGAGGATTACATCAAGGGTCTCGATAGCAAGGGCGAAGAAATCCGCGGTGGCAAGGACATTCGCGTCGGCGATTGGGTGCAGGTCTACCGCGCCGGTGACGTGATCCCGAAGGTCGCCGACGTCGATCTTGCCCGACGCAAGTCCGACGCGTTGCCATACGCTTTTCCGACAACCTGTCCCGAGTGTGGGTCGGATGCGATCCGCGAAGAGGGCGACGCGGTGCGGCGCTGTACCGGCGGGTTGATCTGTCCCGCGCAAGCCGTTGAAAAACTGAAACATCTCGTCTCGCGCGGCGCGTTCGACATCGAAGGTCTCGGTGCCAAGCAGGTGGAACAGTTCTACAAGGACGGTTGGGTGAAAGAACCCGCCGATATTTTTGAACTCAAAGCAAAATTCGGCCCCGGAAACCTGTTGCAACTGAAGAACCGCGAAGGCTGGGGCGAGAAATCCTCCCTCAACCTCTTCGACGCCATCGACGCCCGCCGCGACATTCCGCTCGCCAGGCTGATCTTCGGTCTGGGCATCCGGCACGTTGGAGAAAGTTCTGCAAACCTGCTTGCAACCCATTATGGAAATTGGGAAAATTTTGAGGCCGCGATGAAATCTGCCACCGTCGGGACCGGTGCGGAATGGGACGATCTGCTGTCGATCGACGGTGTGGGCGAGGTCATGGCGACCTCGGTGATCACCACCTTCCACCAAGAGGCCGAACGCGCCTCCATCGACCGTCTGGTCGCGCATCTGCGGCCCATCGAGGCGGAAAAACCGCAAAATGACAGCCCGGTCAGCGGCAAAACCGTGGTTTTCACCGGCACGCTCGAAAAAATGACCCGCGCGGAGGCCAAGGCCCGCGCCGAGGCACTTGGCGCGAAAGTCTCGGGCTCGGTCTCGGCAAAAACCGATCTGGTGGTGGCCGGTCCGGGGGCCGGATCGAAAGAGAAGAAAGCCCGCGAGTTGGGCATTGAACTCTTGGATGAAGACGGCTGGCTTGCGCTGATCGGGGACGCATGAGTTCGGGGCGGCCGGATATCCTGTTTCCGCTGTTCGCGGGTCTCGAAACCCTCGCGGGTGTCGGACCTAAAACCGCGAAGCTCTTGCCCGCGCTCGGGATCGAGCGGCCTCGTGATCTGCTGTTCACCCTGCCGAATGCGGTGGTGGACCGGAGGCGGCGCGACAGTCTGCGCGAGGTTGTCCCCGGCGACATTGCGACGGTCGAGGTCACGGTGTTGCGCCACCAGCCGCCGAGCCGCAAGGGGCTGCCGTACCGGGTGATCGTCGAGGACCGCGAACTGGCGTTTCAGGTGGTGTTATTTCGCGGTGCGCCGAAATGGATCGAGGCGCAATTGCCGGTGGGCGAGCGGCGGCTGATCTCCGGCAAGGTCGAGATGTACGATGGCCAGTTTCAGATGCCGCATCCCGATCACATTCTGCCGCCCGAGGAGGCGGGAGAGTTGCCGGGGTTCGAACCTGTCTACCCGCTGACGGCGGGCGTGACGCAGAAAACCATGGCCAAAGCCAGTGCGGCGGCCTTGGAGCGGGTGCCGGAACTGGCGGAATGGATCGACCCGGCGCTGAAAGCGCGCGAAGGCTGGCCGGATTTCGACGTGGCGCTGGATCAGGCGCACCGGCCCCTGTCGCAAAGCGAGATCGCGCCAACCAGTGCGGCGCGGCAACGCCTGGCCTATGACGAATTGTTCGCGCATCAGGTGACGCTGGCTCTGGCCCGGGCGCAGGTGCGGCGCGGCAAGGGGCGGGCGAATGAGGGCAACGGGGCGCTTCGTGGCAAGGTTTTGTCTGCGCTGCCGTATCGTCCGACCGGCGCGCAGGCGCGCGCGATGGAGGAAATCGCCGCCGATATGGCGGGGCCGCAGCGGATGAACCGGCTGTTGATGGGCGATGTCGGATCGGGCAAGACGCTTGTGGCGTTGATGGCCCTGCTGGTCGCGGTGGAGGCGGGCGGGCAGGGTGTCATGATGGCGCCGACGGAAATCCTTGCGCGTCAGCACCTTGAGGGGTTGCGCCCGATGGCGGAGGCGGCGGGCGTGGTGCTTGAGCTGTTGACCGGGCGGGACAAGGGGCGCGCGCGTGAAGAGAAACTTGCCGCACTCCGGCGTGGCGATATTCACATTCTGGTCGGCACCCACGCGGTGTTTCAGGAGGATGTGGAATTTCACGATCTGCGGCTGTCGATCATCGATGAACAGCACCGGTTCGGCGTGGCGCAACGGCTGGCGCTGTCGCAAAAGGGTACGGCGGTGGATGTGCTGGTGATGACCGCAACGCCGATCCCGCGCTCACTGTCGCTGGCGCAATATGGCGATATGGATGTTTCGGTTCTGGACGAAAAACCGCCCGGACGGACACCGATCAAAACCGCGCTGAGTTCCGTCGAGCGGATGGACGAGGTGATCGCCCATCTCCGGGGCGCGATTGCGCAGGGGCGGCAGGCCTATTGGGTTTGTCCGCTGGTCGAGGAAAGCGAAGTGGTCGATATGATGGCCGCCGAGGAGCGGTTCAAAGCCCTGCGCGCGGCGTTTGGCGAGGGCCATGTCGGGATCGTGCATGGTCAGATGGCCTCAGAAGACAAGGACCGGACCATGGCGGAGTTCGCCGCCGGGCGTCTGGCGGTTTTGGTGGCGACGACGGTGATCGAGGTGGGGGTCAACGTGCCCAATGCCTCGATCATGGTGATCGAACGGGCCGAGCATTTCGGATTGGCGCAGCTGCACCAGTTGCGCGGACGGGTCGGGCGCGGCGATGTCGCTTCGACCTGTTTGCTGATGTACAAACCGCCGCTTGGCGAAAGCGGCCGACGACGACTGGAGCTTTTGCGCGAGACGGAAGATGGGTTTCGCATTGCCGAGGAAGACCTCGCGATGCGGGGCGCGGGTGATGTCCTCGGTACGGCGCAATCCGGCCTGCCGCGGTTTCGCGTGGCCGATCTGGAGCGGCAATCGGCGCTCATGGCATTGGCGCAATCGGATGCGCGCAAGCTTTTGCATGACGATCCGAAACTTGCGACCGACCGCGGTGCGGCAGTGCGTGTTCTTTTGTGGCTCATGGGCAAGGATGAGGCGATCCGTTTGATTTCAGTGGGTTAGTCGGAATTCACATCGTGTAATTCCATTTTGTTCGCGAATGTTCTCAAAAAGTTCTTTACAGACTTCGGGCAATATGAGAACAAATTGGCAACAAGTCATTAACCATGATGCCGAGGATGCCATGATCAACGACCTGAAATCCGTAGTCGCCCGTTCGCAAGCCACGCTGTTCGAAGATATGCTCGGTGCGGTGGCCTTGCTTGTCATCCTCATGGGGGGCTTGTCCTTGCCAGCGTTGCTTTGATCGCTGCCGATCGAGACGCCTCGCGCCATTTCTATTCTGCCTGAGATCTGACCCCGACCCGCACTCCGGCTTTCTGCTGACACTCACCTGTTCCCGTCAGCGGTGCACCTCATCCCACCGACCGTTTTGCGGAGCTCAGATCCGACTGCCGCCGCCTTCGTTCCGAAGTGCGGCGGTTTCTTTTGTTCAGAACGTGTAGGCGAGGCGCAGCCCGCCCCAATGTTGCCCGTCGGCGAAGATCGGGGCGGAGACGTCTTTCATCATGACGAATTTTCCGCCGCCCATGTCGCGGCGATAGACCTGCAACAGGAAGGGTTCGGTGTTGCGCCCGGCCTTGAGACCGACGCGGTCGTTAAAGATACGACGGTTGCGCGAATTGGCGGCGTTCCATGCCGCGTCCTTGCCCTGTGGTTGCGAGAATTTCTTGTTATGGGTCGGCAGATAGCCGTTCGGGTCGATCGCGGCGCAGAACACGACCTTTGGATCGATCGACAGCATCGCCTCCTGAACCTCCGGCAGAACGTCATCGGCGAATTGTGTGAAACGCGCCATATGCTGTGCCGGATTGGTGCCGGCGAGTGGCGTATAGCTGCGGTCGAACAGATCGGCGTGCGAAATCCGACCGGAGGCGAGGGCGTCGGTGAAGAGGGCGGAGATATCTGCCGCCGCCTGACGGGTCTTGTCGATGAAGAACCGGTCTTCACTGGCGCCGCCGAGGGCCACGGCGGTCTGGAAGATGGTTTCCGAAGTGTCGACCAGCTTTTCGACACGCGTGTTGGCGATATGGATACCCTCCGCCGTATCGTGTGCGATGGTGCCGATCGTATCGAAGGCGGGTTGGAATTTCTCCACCGCGTCCTGTACTTTCTCGGCCTGATAGGCCATGGTTCGGGTGGCGGAATGGGTCTGGCGGACCCCATCGGCGATACCGGTCAGGGCGTGATCCGCCTCGGTCGCATTGGCAATGACATGAGAGGCATCCGTGGACACGGTCCCCGCCTCGTCGCGCAGTTTCCCGACCCAGGTCGACAGGGTGGAGATGTTTTCCTCGATCGCGCCCGCGGCCCGCGCGGTCTTCTGCGACAATTCGTTGATCGCCTCCGCCACGACGCCGAAACCGCGACCGCTGTCTCCGGCGCGCGCGGCCTCAATCTTGGCGTTGATGGCGAGGATGTTCACCTGACGTGCAATGTCGGCGATATGGGCATTGTTGGCCTCGACCGCTTCGAGCGATTTCGCGACGCGTTCCATGCGTTCGGCCAGTTCCTGTACCCATGCGGCGACGCTTTGCGATTTCTGGCCGCTTTCACGCACGAAGGCCACGGACCCCTCGACCTTTTCAAGAGTCTGATCGGTGATCCCTGTGACGGAGGCCAAAGCGCTGCGCACCGCACCATTGGCTGTCATCACGTCGGATGCGGCGGCCTGCGCCTCACTCAGAGTGCGGATCTGGTCTTGCGATTGGCGGTCGACCGTATCGAGGAAGCCCGCGATATCGACCACTTCGAAACCGAGACGGCCCGCGTAATCGGCGAGCTTCGTCATGCGCTGATCTGCGGGTTGGGCCCCGTCAAACTCGGGATTTGGAATCATGAACACCTCCGGATTGCTCCGGATCATGGCGCATGGGTCTTACGCTTCGGTTAAGTCAGTCTGGATTTTTGGAGAGGTTTTCCAGCGTTTCGAAGCCGCGACAGGTGGCGGTGAGCGCCAGAAGGATGGAACCGTGGCGGTTTTTGAAGTCGCGGGCGGGAAGGAGGGCCTCGAAGCCTTCGAAGGGGGCGGAAGGCACGGGACCGTTTTCCTTGAGAAAGGCCGAAAGCTCGTCGCGCGCCCGGATCAGTTCGGCCTCTGTACGGCCGATGACGTGCCGCCCGAGCACGGAGGCTGCCGCCTGACCCAAGGCACAGGCTTTCACGTCCTGCGCAAACCGGGTGACGCGCCCGTCTTCGACATCCATATCCACGGTCACGGTGGAGCCACACAAGGGCGCGCGCTCCTTGACCGACACCATCGGCGCCTCCAGCCGCCCGGTCAGCGGGATCGCCGCCGCAAGCGCCAGAAGCGTGCCGGAATAGAGTTGCGCGAGTTCGGTCGAGGATTGTGCGGACATGGTTTGCCTTTCGGGATCGGGTTTCATAGATAGGGCAAACGTTCCCGCTTGGAAAGGACAGGCCCATGTGCAGCGCTACGTGCAGCGACGAGAGATTTGGCGCATTCGATGCCGCTCAGTTGACATACGACGACAAGGGGCTGATCCCGGCCATCGCACAGGACCATGCGACGGGCGAGATCTTGATGATGGCGTGGATGAACGAGGCCTCGGTGCGCAAGACACTGGAGACCGGCAAGGTGACCTATTGGTCGCGCTCGCGTCAGGCGTTCTGGGTCAAGGGGGAGACCTCCGGCCACCTGCAAACGCTGGTGGATTTCCGCTTTGACTGCGACATGGATTGCATTCTCGTTCTGGTCGATCAGGCGGGGCCTGCCTGCCATACCAACCGGCGCTCGTGTTTCTACCGTTCGGTGCAGAACGGTGAGGCGGTCGAGCTGATGAAGCCGATGATGTGAGTATTTTTGCCATCAGAAAGCCCATACTGGTTTTCTGATGGTCCAAATACTCATAGCCCGATCAAAGCCTTCACATCCTCGGGGGCAAGGCCTTCTTCACGGAATTTCGAAATCGCCTTGGCGTCCGAGCGTTTGGCAAGCCGCTTGCCGTCTTCGTCGCGGATCAGAGGGTGGTGGTGATAGGCAATCTCCGGCAGATCCAGAAGCGCCTGTAGCAGCCGGTGAATTTGCGTTGCTTCCATGAGGTCGGCGCCACGCACGGCTTCGGTGATGCCTTGGGCCGCGTCGTCAATCACCACGGAGAGGTGATAGGCGGCGGTGCCGAGGTCTTTGCGGGCCAGAACGATGTCGCCGACGCCGTGGATGAGGTGAGCGGCGTCGAGGCGATGCGTGCCGGTCTCATAGGGGCCGGTTTCCTGCCATGAGAAACGATTTACATCTCTCAGATATTCAATGGATTTTTCCATATCGAGGCGGATCGCGTCGCCGGGCTGGAAAGAGGCCATGGTGCGGCTGCGACAGGTGCCGGGGTAAATCACCCCATCGGGACCCATTGGGGCACCTTCCTGCGGGGCCGACAGCGCGTTCATCACATCACGGCGGGTACAGGAGCAGGGATAGATCAGGCCGATTTCATCGAGCCTTTTCAACGCACTTGCGTAAATGTCTTCGCGTGCCGTGATGTGCAGGACCGGCTCCGGCCAAGCGATCCCGAGCCATCTGAGATCGGCGTAGATCAGCGCCTCCCATTCCGGGCGGCAGCGGCTTGTGTCGCCATCCTCGATGCGCAGGAGAAAACGACCGTTTTGCTCCCGTGCACGGGTGTAAGCGGTGAGCGCGGAGAAGGCGTGACCCAGATGCAGAGGCCCTGTGGGGCTTGGGGCAAATCGGGTCACGTAGGGCATCAGGATTGCCCCTCAAGCCATTGGCTAAACTCTTCTTTTGCGCGATCCGTATAGCCTTTGTAACGCTCTTTACGGCCCTTGCGTCCGCCGCGCAGGCCATCCAAAGGCGGGAAGAGGCCGAAGTTGACGTTCATCGGCTGGAAGGTCTTGGCCTCTGCGCCGCCGGTGATGTGGTTCACGAGCGCGCCCATGGCGGTGGTGAACGGC
Organism: Celeribacter sp. SCSIO 80788; assembly: GCF_051054295.1. Taxonomy (GTDB): domain Bacteria; phylum Pseudomonadota; class Alphaproteobacteria; order Rhodobacterales; family Rhodobacteraceae; genus Celeribacter. Next base: position 911,596 of record NZ_CP150482.1, read on the forward strand.
GGCGGCGGAAGATCGCGGCCCAAAAGCTCGGCGGCGGCCATGCGACCGGCCAGAAGCCCCATGGCGGCGCTTTCGACATAACCCTCAACGCCCGTCACCTGACCGGCAAAACGGATGTTGGGACGCGATTTCAACCGCATCTGATCGTCCAGAAGCGTCGGCGAATTGAGGAAGGTGTTGCGGTGGATGCCGCCCAAGCGGGCGAAGGAGGCATTCTCCAGACCGGGGATCATTTTGAACACCTCAGTCTGCGCGCCGTATTTCATTTTTGTCTGAAATCCTACAATGTTATAGAGTGTTCCTAAGGCATTGTCGCGGCGCAGTTGCACCACGGCATAGGCCTTGTCCTCGGGCTTATGCGCATTGGTCAGGCCGATGGGTTTCATCGGACCGTGGCGGAGCGTCTCGCGGCCGCGTTCGGCCATGACTTCGATCGGCAGGCAGCCGTCGAAATATTTCGCGGTCTCACCTTCGTGGAACTCGGTCTTCTCCGCCGCCAAAAGCGCGTCGATGAAGGCCTCGTATTGATCCTTGGTCATCGGGCAGTTGAGATAGGCTTTCTGCTCTTCCTCGGTCTCGCCCTTGTCGTACCGCGACTGAAGCCAAGCCACATCCATATCGACGCTCTCGGCATAGACGATGGGGGCGATGGCATCGAAAAACGCCAGACGGTCGGCGCCGGTCTCAGCCGCGATGGCTTCGCCGAGCGCTGGCGAAGTCAGCGGGCCGGTCGCGAAAATCCACATGCCATCGGAGGGCAGCTCGGTGATCTCGCCATATTGAACGGAGATATTCGGATGCGCCATCAGCGTTTCGGTGACGTGATCGGCGAAGGCGTCACGGTCAACCGCCAAAGCGCCGCCTGCGGGCAGTTTGTGCTTGTCCGCCGTGGCCATGATCAAGCCGTTGGCGGCGCGCATTTCCCAATGCAGCAAGCCCACGGCATTCTGTTCGTCATCGTCCGAGCGGAAGGAGTTGGAACAGACCATCTCGCCGAATTTGCCGCTTTGATGCGCAAAGGTTTCGACCTCGGGCCGCATTTCATGCAGCACGACCTTGATGCCGAGATTGGCGGCCTGCCATGCGGCCTCGGACCCGGCCATGCCGCCGCCGACGATGTGAAGTGTGTGTTCTGTCATGACGTCCTGCACCATTTTAGGATGGGGCTTAGTCGTGATGGCCCGGCATGGCAAGGCCGTGTCCTGCGATCAGCCGTGTGCGGGGGCGGTTTGAAGCGGAACTTCGCGATAATCCCGGTTGGTTTTGCCGGTGATCCTCTCGATCCGCCGGTCGAAATTGCCTTTGGCGGCGGGCCAGGGCCTGTCCTCCACCATACCGGCTTGGGCAAGCGCACGACCGAGTTGCGGGATGTCCAGCAGGCTGATGGATTTCGAACTGCGCACCGGTCCCTCGGTAATGTCCCATTCCCGGGTCACGGCGTTCAGCACCTGCGGGGTGATCTCGCAGAAGCTCCTGAGTTGTGCCGCAATCATGTTCGCCGCCAACATGTCGGAGCGCCGGACGATCACCGCCGCGGACTGGGCCTTGTGGCCGACGAAGCCGTAGAGATGCAGGGCCGATCCTTCGATGCTGACGATGTTCTTGGCGGCCTTGTAGCGGGCGACCTGTGTGGCGATGTCGTGTTTCTCCGGAAAGAACTCCTCATAGCCCGCGTTGCGCAGGTTTTCGGACAGGGCATCTTCACCGAGTGCCGCGCCCGCACGCAGGGACAGGCCTTGGCGCGAGATGTAAAGGTTTTCCGGCCCTTCCGGCGCGACCTCCGGCAGGAAATTCCGGTGGATGTAGTCGCGAAATTCCGGTGCGCCTTCGCCAAGCTCGTCGATGCCGAAGCCCTGGGTCGGGACGATCAATTCGTCGACAATGAGCGGTTCGGAGACGATCCGGATCGGAACCGACAGGTTCAGGGCGTCGAACATGGCGGTTTGAAAGGCTTGCAGCTCTTGCGGTGCGTTGGGGCGTCGCGACAGGAACAGGATCGAGTCCACCGCCGCGTCCAGATGGTCCAGCGCCCAGAGGCGGGAAAGCGTTTCACAAAGAAAATGCCCGAAATGATGGTTCATCTGGCCGCCGTAGAGATGTCTGCCCGGCAGGCGTTTGTCCGGGGTTTCCCGCAGATTTTTGGTGCCGAGCAGATAGTCCTCGCCGCGCTTGATGTTCGCGGCCGCGCAAAACGCCCCGGTCTTGTCGAAAACACCGGCCATGTGCCGAAAGGCCCCCTCGCGCAGGGGCGGGACGATCCGCGCCTCTGTCAGGTGTGTCTGGGTCACATTCAGCATTTGGTCATAGGCGCTCATCGGGGTCGTCTTTCTGCTTCGGCTTCGCCTCAGTTGTAGGCATTCCTCATGAAAAGTCCCGCGGAATTCAAACGCTCGGCGGCATATTCGCAGGATTGACGCACCATTGCCGCAGGGCCCTTGCGTGGTCTGGCTCGGGGGCGGAGCATATGTGTTTCGCGCGCATGTCGCGTGCCTTGGAACAGAGTTTCGAGGTTTGGGCATGTGGTGTGACCATGGAGCGAAAAATACACCGGGTTGCGTAGGGTCACCCCGGAAAGCGCGTTTATCGTACGTACAGATCGCTCTATATCTTCTGGATATTGTCTTATTTTTTCTATTTCCGGTTTTTGAGTGAAATGCGCCGAAAGCGCTCTTTGCTGTGATCTGTACATGAGTTCCCGCCGTTTGAGGGAGGGCAGCATGCAACAAAATAAGGAAGAGGAAGAGCGGAATGGATCGTTGGGACGACCTGAAATTCCTGTTGGCGATCGAACGGCATGGCACCATGGCGGCTGCGGCGCGCGCGCTTGGCACCAATCCGGCGACGGTGTCGCGGCGGATGGAGCGCATGGCGGACGAGCTGGGCATGAATCCGGTGATCAAGACGCCTGCGGGCTGGGGAACGAACCCGGAGGTGCAGGGGTTGATCGAGGCCTCCGACCGGTTTCACGAAGAGGTCGAGCGGGAAAAGAACCGTTTGCGTTTCAAGCACGGGTTGCAGAGTGCGGAAATCCGGGTGGCCTGTTCGCCTCTGATCTCCGGGCATATCCTGATTCCGGCGCTGGCGGAATGCGCCGCCGAGATGGAGAACATCCAGCTCAGCTTTCACAACCGGGCGATGATCGAGACCCTGTCCGGCAATGACGTGATCATCTCCGTGGTGCGCCCGCGCGCAGGGCGGCTGATTTCGCGCAAGATCGGGACGATCACGGTTCAGGTTTTCGCGCCGGATCGTGATCCTGAGATCCGCGACTGGGTCGGGCTTGGGGCGGATGTTCGGGAGTTCGAGCCGATGATCCGCGCGGAGCGGTATTTCGGTCAGCCGCCGCGTATTCATGTCGATACGTTCGATCACGTGCTGCTGGTGATGCGTGCGACGGGGCTTGCGGGGCTGCTTCCCAGGGCTTCCGGCCTGGATCTGCCGGGCTTTGTGGCGGTGGCGGAGACCGCCGAGGCCTGCGATCTCTACATGAGCTATCACGAGAGCCGTCGCGGCGATCCGGCGATTACGCAGGTCACCCGGTTCATTGCGCAGAGCGTCGCGCAGTCCATCTATACCCGAGCGGGTGAGGGGCTGACCGGCCTCTGTTGAAGGCGGGCGGTCGTGACGAGATGCACACGCATAGATTGTTGCAATTGCGCAATGTGCAAATCTAAGATGGCCGCCCGGTGTTTTTTTGTGCGTAGATCAAGAAAAAGACAAGAGACGCACGAGGCACTCATGATCACGACCTCCTCACAGACAGGGTTCACTTGCGACGGGATACGTTTGGGCTGCCGCCTGTCTCTTGGCGCGGCACTTTTGATGCATCCGGTGTCAGAGAGTTTGGGCTGGGCGAATGGGCTGCGCGCGCATGCGGGCGGCTTGGCCGGTGGGGTTCGGGAAATGCCTGCGGTGTTTCTGCAACTCAGCGATATTCGCAACATGGTGGTCGGCAGCCTGTTTTTCCTGATCGCGATCTGGCTGACCTTCGGTATCCGTACCCGTGTCATGGCAGCGCTGGGGGCGGCCCTGGTGCTGGCGTTTCACTTTGCCGTCGCCCATGAGCCGTTGCGTCTGGATCAGACAGCCCTGTTGACGCTGTTCACTGTCATAATGGCCATGCCGTTGATCGTCTGGGGCGGTGGACGGTTTTCGCTCTGGCGCGGGGGCTGGGGCAATCTGCTCTGATCCCTGCGCGTTCCGTTTTATGTAGCGCGATGCCGGGCGCGTCGGGGCGCCGGGTCTGTCGGGAGAGTGACAAGAGAAAAGGCCCGCCCCCGAGGGGAGCGGACCTTTTGTGAGCTATGAAGATCGGTTTGGATCAGAAGCCCAGAGCCAGACTCGGGCCGTAAATCGGATCGTAGAGGTCGAGACCTACGGAGTTCAGAACCGGGCTGCGGGCTTTGTCGAACAGGTCGCTGACGCGATCGGTTACGCGGGCACGATCGCCACCCATTTCGAAGGACAGTTTCAGCGAGAACAGGTCCATATCGCTGACGTCGCCATAGGTGGTATCATAGCCAGCCTCAACCGTGATGCGATCGTTAACCGCATAGGTCCCGGCGATGCCGTAGTAGCCGGTGTCGAACAGATTGTGGTTGCCGGTCAGCACATTGGCTTTCACACCGAAATTGCCGAACTGATAGGTGCCGGCAAAGCTGGAAACGCCGTGGTCGATCCCGTCTTCGGAGAAGGTCGTGGCGGCGGTCAGGCCGAACGCGTCGACGTCGAAGTCATAACCGAGCGAGTAGAGGCTGAAATCGCTGTCGAGGGAGACATAGGAGCCGAACACGGTGGAAGCGCCGAAGTCGTAGTAACCGTTCAGGTTGTAGGTTTCGAAATCTTCACCGTCGACGGTTGTGTATTCGAGCGCCACGCCGAAGGCATTGCCGATATAGTCGACGCCAAGGCCATAGGTATATTCGGTGTCGCCCGAGTTGAAGTCGTAGGCGGCGAGTTTCACATAGCCGGTAAAGCCGGGGGTGAATTCGTAGCCTGCGGTGCCGTTCAGCGTGTAGGCGTCGTCGCCATCGTAATCAATCGCCTTGGCGGTCCCGGTGAAGGCAAACTTGTTGACGATATAGTCGATATCGCCTTGCAGGCGAACCACATCGGTGTCGTCGTTATTGTAATAGGAAAGCTCGGCGGAGCCATAGGTCATCTCGCCAGCTTGGGCTGCGCCGGTCAGCGCAACGGTGGCGCCGACGATCGCGATCAGGGAAGTTTTCATCATAACGGAGGTCCTCATATACAGTATGACTGCGTTGCTGGGGACTATATGCCGAGTTGGCTCCGAGCGGGAGGTGGAACGGCGAAGATATTCGCCTTGTGACATTTTGGTAATATGCACGAGTTTGTGACAATAGCGGATTATTCTGTGTATTTTTAAATCACTATGGAAAATCAACGCGCTTTATCAGCCTTGGACGCAGTCATCTGCGCTGCGATGGATTCCAGAGCTGCAGCCTGACGCTCCGCCGCGACCACGCCGCGCTCCTGTAGGACAATGGATTTGGCCTGATTTTCGGCGATCTGTGCATTGACGCGCGGTGCGCGGCGGCCACGAAACATCATCACGGCAAACATCAGGATCAAAAGGGCAAACAGCAGGATCAGAAGGGTTTCGTAATGCATGTCATGGCCTTTCAGGTCATCTGTCGGGAAATGGATTTAACAATGAATTCACACTGAAAAAGGCCCGCGCTTGGCGGGCCTTTCCGGTTCAGTTTCAGGATGCCGAGCTTTCGTCGTCCTCGTCGTTTTCCGCGATCCAGGCGACGGAGACAACCTCTTCGCCCTTGCCGGTGTCGAACACCTTGACGCCACCGGCGCCGCGCGAGCGGAAGGAGATGCCGTTGACCGGGCAACGGATCGACTGGCCTTTCGAGGTGGCGAGCATGATCTGATCATCGAGACCGACCGGGAAGGAGGCCAGAAGATCGCCGGTTTTCGCCGAGAGCTTGAACGCGCCCACGCCCTGGCCGCCACGGCCACGCACCGGGTAATCGTGCGAGGAGGTCAGCTTGCCGAGGCCCGCTTTGGTGATCGTCACCAAAAGCTCTTCGGCGGCCTGCATTTGCTCGAAACGCTCCTGCGTGATCGCGCCTTCGACGGCCTCTTCCTCGTCGTCGCCCGCGTCGGTCTCATCGGCCCCGGCCATCTGGCGGCGCATTTTGAGATAGGCGGCGCGCTCGGACGGATCGGCCTCGAAATGCTTGATCACCGACATGGAGACGACCTCGTCGCCCTCGTTGACAAGCCGGATGCCGCGCACACCTGTCGAGCTGCGCGAGTTGAACACACGCACATCGGGGACCGGGAAGCGGATCGCGCGACCGCCGGAGGTGACCAGCATGACGTCGTCGTTCTCGTCGCAAATCCGGGCGTTGATCAGGCGGGTGCCTTCCTCTTCGCCTTCGAATTTCATCGCGATCTTGCCGTTCGATTTCACATTGGTGAAATCCGACAGACGGTTGCGGCGCACCGAGCCTTTCGAGGTGGCGAAAACGATCTGGAGATCGTCCCAATCCTTTTCGTCGCGGTCGATCGGCAGGATGGCGGCAATCGAGACGCCCTGCGGGATCGGCAGGATTTGCAAGAGCGGCTTGCCCTTAGCGGTCCGGCCGCCTTGCGGCAGACGCCATGTCTTCATCTTGTAGGCCATGCCATCGTCGGTGAAGACCAGAAGCTGGGTGTGGGTGTTCGCCACGAACAGCGTCGTGATCACGTCCTCATCCTTGGTCGCCATGCCCGAGAGGCCCTTGCCGCCGCGTTTCTGCGCGCGGTAATCGGCCAAAGGCGTGCGTTTCGCCCAACCGGATTGGGTCACGGTGACAACCATGTCCTCTTTCTCGATCAGATCCTCGTCGTCCATGTCGCCGGACCAATCGGCAATCTCGGTGCGGCGGGGCACGGCGAAAAGCTCTTTGACCTCAATGAGTTCGTTCGAGATGATCTCCATGATCCGCTCGCGGGAGGCGAGGATGGCGAGGTAATCCTTGATCTTGGCAGCCAGCTCGACCAACTCGTCGGTGACTTCTTTGACGCCGATCTGGGTGAGGCGTTGCAGGCGCAGGTCGAGAATGGCGCGGGCCTGAACCTCGGAGAGGTTATAGGTGCCGTCGTCGTTCATTTTATGCAGCGGATCGTCGATCAGGCGGATGTAATCGGCGATCTCATGGGCGGGCCAGCGGCGCGTCATGAGTTTTTCGCGCGCTTCGGCCGCATCGGCGGAGGAGCGAATGGTCGCCACCACCTCGTCGACGTTGGACACAGCCACCGCCAGACCACAGAGGATATGGGCGCGGTCGCGGGCCTTGCGCAGCTCAAACGCGGTGCGGCGCGCGACCACTTCTTCGCGGAAGATGATGAAATTCTCAAGGAAGGCGCGGAGCGTCAGTTGCTCCGGCCGTCCGCCATTGAGCGCCAACATGTTGCAGCCGAAAGAGGTTTGCATCGGCGTGAAGCGGAAGAGCTGGTTGAGCACGACCTCAGCGGTCGCATCGCGCTTCAGCTCGACCACCACGCGCACGCCGTTGCGGTCGGATTCGTCCTGAACGTGGGCGATGCCTTCGATCCGCTTGTCACGCACGCATTCGGCGATTTTCTCGATCATCGAGGCCTTGTTGACCTGATAGGGGATCTCGTCGACGACAATGGCGTAGCGGTCCTTGCGGATCTCTTCGACACGGGTTTTCGACCGGATCACAACGGAGCCGCGGCCTTCGAGATAGGCTTTGCGCGCCCCGGAACGACCGAGGATCATGCCGCCCGTCGGGAAATCCGGGGCAGGGACGATCTCCATCAGCCGCTCGGAGGAAATGTCCGGGTTCTCGATCAGTGCCAGCGTCGCGTCGACCACTTCGCCAAGGTTGTGCGGCGGAATGTTCGTCGCCATCCCAACCGCGATCCCGCCCGCGCCGTTCACCAGCATGTTCGGGAAGCGCGCCGGGAGTACGGTGGGCTCTTTGTCCTTGCCGTCGTAGTTCAGCTCGAAATCGACCGTGTCCTTGTCGATATCGGCGAGCAGATAGGCGGCGGGCTTGTCCATCCGCACTTCGGTATAGCGCATGGCCGCGGCGGCATCGCCGTCCATCGAGCCGAAGTTGCCCTGACCGTCGAGAAGCGGCAGCGACATGGAAAAATCCTGCGCCATGCGGACGAGGGCGTCATAGATCGCCGAGTCGCCATGCGGGTGATATTTCCCCATCGTGTCGCCCACGGCGCGCGCCGATTTGCGGTAGGGTTTGTCATGGGTGTTGCCCGCCTCGTTCATCGCGAAGAGGATACGGCGGTGCACCGGTTTCAACCCGTCGCGCAGATCGGGGATCGCACGGGACACGATCACGCTCATCGCGTAATCGAGGTACGAAGTCTTCATCTCCTGAGTGATGGAAATCTTCGGTCCACCCCAAGCCATCGGCTCGCGGCGCTTTTCCTCACCATTTTCTGGCGTGTTTTCAGGGGTTTCGGGTGTGTCGCTCACGTTGTCCGCCTGTCATTTTGTGTTGCGGGATCAGGTCCCGTATCTCGTTGTATGACACTCTACCCCATACCGGATATGGGGTGCAATGGCGGATGCGCCTCGCGGTTCATGGATCGGTAGCAGCCGCGGGAGATGAGTGACAACATACTGTTTTTACGATGTTTTCATTGACAGTTAACCGTTTTCCGGCAGGATTTTTATAGGGAGGTTCACAACAAGGTCAAAATGGCCAGACCAACAGGAGAAATGCACATGCCGCAGATGCGGGCACACGAGATGAGCGACACGGAAATGATGCTGTCGGGCTACGGGCTGACACTTGCGGAATTTACTTACCGGATGCCGGATTACCAAAGCGTGCTGAACACGTTTTCATGGCAGCTCTTCGATCTTGCGCCGGATTACCCGAAGCTCTTCAAATTCATCGAGTTCTGGCAGGAAAATATCGACGGCCCGCTGCACCATGTGCGCTTTACCCATCGCAAACTGATCTCACCGGGGGAATGGCGCAATTGCGTGGGCGAATTCCGCGTGCATTGAGGGCGGAGAGGGGATCAGAAGCGCTTCAAAAGCCGTTTGAGCGGCGTTGTCGCATCGCCGGTTTGAGCGGCTTTGGACACTTCGTGAAACCGCGCCTTCAGAGCCTCGGCCCGCGCATCGGCCAGAGCGCCGCCAACCCGCTTGCGCCCGCGACGGGCGGTGGGGAAGGGAATGACCTTTTTCGGTGGTTGTACCTTGCTCATGGAGCAAAGATGGGGTCTTTCGCCGCCGATCTCAAGAGGTCATTTGGCTTTCCGCCAGGCGACGAACCAGAGCCCCGCAAAAATCAGCGAGAACACGAAGTTCCAGCCCGCCATGGTGATGCCGAGGCCCCAGGTGTCCCAGACGATCTCATCGCAGAGCACCAGTTTCGCAGCCCCCGCAGTGGGCAGCAAATCCATGCCCGACAGGCCCGAAAGCGCGTCTGACGCGCCGGTGCAGGAGGTCGGACCCGGCCACCATTTCTGTTCGACCCCTGCGTGGTAGAGGCCGAGACCTGCGGAAATGAGCATGGTCAGCCCGCCCAGGAAGCTCAGCAGGCGGGATTTCGTCATCACGAAAATCACCCCGATGGCAATGGCGATGGCATGCGGCCAGCGCTGCCAGAGGCACATTTCACAGGGGGCATAGCCAAGGGATTGAAAGACGAAGGCGCCGCCGAGGATGGCAAGAGAACCGAGGGTGGCCGCCAGTGCGGGTTGCAGCGGGGCGAAATTGGAGTCGGGCTTGGTCATAGGTATTTCACGGCGTAGAAGCCGCCCAGAAAGAGCAGGATGAGGATCGTGAAGACGAGGCCGAGGCGGCGTTCGATAAAGTCGCGGATCGGATCGCCGAATTTCCACAGAAGGGCGGCCACTACGAAGAACCGGATGGCGCGGGCGGTGATCGAGGCGACGATAAACACCGGCAGGGACAGCTGCGTGACCCCCGACAGGATGGTGATCACCTTGTAGGGGAAGGGCGTCACCCCCGCGATCAGCACGGCCCATGCGCCGTAATCGTTATATTTCGCGGCGAATTCGTCGAAATAGGCGTCTTTACCATAGAATTCGAGCACCGGCTTGCCGATGGTCTCAAACGCGCCGAAACCGATCCAATAGCCGAGCATGCCGCCCAGAACGGAGGCCACCGTGGCGATGCCCGCGATTTTGAACGCCTCGCGCGGGCGGGCGACGATCAGCGGGATCATCAGGATGTCCGGCGGGATCGGGAACACCGAACTTTCGATGAAGGCGACAAAGGCCAGTGCCCAAAGCGCATGCGGGCTTTCCGCAAGCGACATGGTCCAAGAATAAAGCCGTCTGAGCATCTGCGGTGGTTGTCCGTTGCGTTGGTTCGGCCTCTTTAGGCCCCATTCGCCGCACCGGGTCAAGCATCAGTACGCCTGATCGGGGCTTGTCCGGCGCGGGGCTGACAGTATTGTGAGATCAAAGTGATGCGTTCGAAAGGGTGAACGATGAAATGGCAGGGGCGGCGCGGCTCGCGCAACATCGAGGATCGGCGCCGGAGCGGATCGGGTGCGGCCGTGGGCGGCGTCGGGGGGATCGGTCTTCTGGCGATCATCGCGATTGGCTATTTCCTCGGCATAGACGTGACGCCGCTCTTGGAGGGCACGCAGAGCATCTCCACCGGCCAAACCACGGAAATCACCGCCGCCGACGAGCGCGCGGCACAGTTTGTCTCGGTCACGCTGGCCGATACGGAAGAGATCTGGACCGAGGTGTTCGCCGATCAACTGGGCGGCGAATATGTTCCGCCGATCCTTGTCCTTTATAAAGGTGTGACGCAAAGCCCCTGCGGCTCGGCTTCGGGCGCGACCGGGCCGTTCTATTGCCCGTCGGACCAGAAGGTCTATCTCGACACGGATTTCTTCACCACGATGGAGCGGCAACTGGGCGCGGGCGGCGATTTTGCCGAGGCCTATGTGGTCGCTCATGAGGTGGCGCACCATGTGCAAAACGAGCTGGGCATCCTCGGGCAGGCCAATGCCTATCGCGCCAAGGCCTCCGAGACGGAGAGCAACGCGGTCTCTGTGATGATCGAGCTTCAGGCCGATTGTTTCTCCGGCATCTGGGCGAAACTGGCGGATGAGAAATTCGGCTCCGTCGAGCATGGCGACATTCGCGAGGCGCTCAATGCGGCGAAGCAGATCGGCGACGATACGCTGCAAAAGAACGCGGGCCGCATTCCGCAGCCGCACACCTTCACCCATGGCACCTCCGAGCAGCGTCAGCGCTGGTTCGCGATGGGGTACAAGACCGGCGAACTGAACGCCTGCGACACGTTCTCGGCGGATCGGCTCTGATTGCGTCGGGTCGGAAATTTTTCTCACGCTGGTGCGATGATCCCTCTGGACCTCGCCCCAAGCCTCGGCTAAACGCCTTTTACTGCGCCCTTCGGGGCGATCTGCCCGTGTGGTGGAATTGGTAGACACAGGGGATTCAAAATCCCCCGGCTTTGCGGCCTTGCCGGTTCGAGTCCGGCCACGGGTACCAGTTCGTTCAAGAGGTTATCCACCAGACCTCTTGTGGCCCTGACAGGGTCATCTTGCCTCATAATGTGCGTCCCATTTCTTTTTGGCGGCGGGCGTTTGACAGAAATCTTAACAAATCTGTTTCAACCTTGTGCAGCGCGATCAAACAAGAGGCAGTTTGTGGCATTATGTGAAAATTCATGTGAATCTGTGTGCGCCGCACGTTCCCTCCCGAACCCGGCAGGGCTAGGCTGGCTCCGTTCCCTCGGAGAAACGCGATGCGCGAAGAGATCACGGTTCAGACTTTCACCCATGTCGAAGCCTTCAATGCGGGCATTCGTTCGGTCTGTGGCGCCTATCAGGTCGAGGCGCAATCCGGGCGCTTTGCCGCCAGTGCGGGGCTGGCGCGCCGGGGTGGGCTCGAGGTGGCGACCGTCAGCCTGACCGCGCAGCAAGTCCGGCGCGATGCGCGCGCGATCCGGCGCGACGATGCGGACCATTTCGTCCTCGTGATGCAACAGCGGGGCGAGGCGGTGATGCAGCAGGGCGAGCGGTCGGTGACGCTGCGCACAGGCGACATGTTCCTCTCGGATGCGACACAGCCCTCGGTCTTCGATCTGACCCGTGGCTATGCCGATCAGCTGTCCATTCATCTGCCCCGCGACGAGGTGGTGAGCCGTTTCGGAGCGCAGGCCCGCGGCGGCTTGTCGATCCGGCGCGAGGACAGTCTGGCGATTGCCATGACCGCGCTTTTACAGCGCGCACAGGAGGATACGCCGCCGGAGCTGGCCGAGGTATTCCTGTCGTTGGTGGGGACATGGCTCCGTGACATCGGGCGCGGCGAAGCCCCGCGCGCGGTGGCGCGTGACGGGACGGGCGAGGGGCTTTTGGGGCGGGCGCTGAGCCTTATCAATCTGAATTACCGCGATCCCGATTTCGGCCCCGGAGCGCTGGCCGATCTGCTCGATGTCTCCTCGCGCCGGTTGCAACGCGCCTTCGGGCCGCTGGGCGAGACCCCGCGCGAACGCATCCTTGCGACCCGGCTCGATCAGGCGCATCGCGCGCTTGAACGGCGCGGCGCGCGGACGGTGTCCGATGTCGCCTTTGATCAGGGCTTTGGCGATCTGTCCCATTTCTATCACAGCTTTCGCAGCCGCTTCGGCCATGCGCCCGGCTCGACCGGCGGCAGTGCACCCGAGGACGGTGACGCATAGGCCCATTTCGGGCGTCGTTTCCGCCCAAGACCGCGGCGCGGCGTGGCGCATAAGCTCTCTGTCAAACACACAGGGAGCACGCATATGTCACTCGATCACCCATCCCCGAAATCCTACGCGATGATCATCGGCGGCAAGCCCGTCCTGCCCGCGAAAACCTTCGAGGTCACCAACCCTGCCACGGGTGAGGTCGTAGGCCTCGCGCCGCAGGGCACCAAGGCCGATGCCGAGGCCGCCATCGCCGCCGCCCGCGCCGCTTTTCCGGCCTGGGCCGCCACCCCCGACGAAGAGCGCGCGGCCCTGTGCCACGCCATTGCTGAAAAGCTCGACGCCCATGCCGACGAGCTGGCGCGGTTGATCACGATGGAACAGGGCAAGCCTCTGGGCGGGGTCGGCTCGCGGTTCGAAGTGGGCGGGTCGAGCGCGTGGTGTCATTTCACCGCTGAACAGAAGCTCGCCATCGAAGTGATCGCCGATGACGAGAAGGGCCGGGTGGAACTGCACCGCAAGCCTCTGGGGGTTGTTGCCTCGGTGACGCCGTGGAACTGGCCGATGCTGATCGCCACATGGCACATCCTGCCCGCGATCCGCACCGGCAACACGGTGGTGTCGAAACCCTCGCCCTATACGCCGCTGTCGACGCTGCGCTATGTCGAACTGATGAACGAAGTGCTGCCCGCCGGTGTCGTGAACGTCATCTGTTCCGACGAGACCGAGGATAATCTCGGCGCGGAATTGTCGGCGGCGAAAGGCGTGAACAAGATCGTGTTCACCGGCTCGATCCCGACCGGCATGAAAGTCGCCGCCGCCGCCGCGCCGACGATGAAACGCATGACGCTGGAGCTTGGTGGCAATGACGCAGGGATTGTGATGCCGGATGTCGATCCGAAGGCGATTGCCGAGGGGCTGTTCTGGTCGGCCTTCATCAACATGGGCCAGACCTGCGCGGCGCTGAAACGGCTTTATGTGCATGAGGATGTGCATGATGCGGTCTGTGAGGCGCTGGCCGATTATGTGCGCAATATTCCTATGGGTCCGGGGCTTGAGGACAGCTCGATCATGGGGCCGGTCGCCAACCAGATGCAATTCGACAAGGTTGCCGCACTGGTGGCCGATGCGGCGACGAAAGGCACGGTTCTGACCGGCGGCGCGCCGGGCGAGGGGCTGTTCTTCCCGCTGACGCTGATCTCCGGGCTCGACAATGGCGTGCCGCTTGTGGACGAGGAACAATTCGGCCCGGCGCTTCCGATCATCAAGTTCAAGACCGTCGACGAGGCCATCGAGAAAGCCAACGCGGGCGATGCGGCTTTGGGCGGTTCGGTCTGGTCTGCGGATATAGATGCGGCGAAGGCCATCGGCGACCGGCTTGACTGCGGCACGGTCTGGATCAACCAGCACGGCATGACCCGCCCCGACACGCCGTTCGGGGGTCGCAAGATGTCCGGTGTGGGCGTCGAATTCGGGCAGGACGGGCTCAACGCCTATACCGATATTCAGGCTGTGATTGTCTGATCCCACATCTTTCTAACGAGAACGGACGCGCCTTCGGGCGCTGTCCGGACACCAAGGAGTCTCTTATGACCAACAAAGATACGCACCTCACCCGCCGCAGTTTCATCGGCCATGTCGCCGTGGCAACCGGCGTGATCACCACGGCCGCCGGTACGCTCGGCGCCTCGCTCAACCCGGCGGAGGCCAAGGATGGGCTGTTCGATTACATCATCGTCGGCGCCGGTTCTGCGGGCTGCGTCATGGCCAACCGCCTGACCGAAGAGGGCGCTTCCGTCCTTCTGCTCGAGGCGGGCGGGCCGGATGACACGGATATGATCTGGACGCCGATGCGCGTGATCGAGCTGTGGCAATCGCCCTATGACTGGGCCTACTGGACCGCGCCGCAGACGCATGCGCAGGACCGCGAGCTGTTCTGGCCGCGCGGCAAGACGCTGGGTGGGTCGTCCTCGCTCAATGGCATGATCTATGTGCGCGGTTCCTCGACCGATTACGACGGCTGGGCGGCTCTGGGCAACGCGGGCTGGGAATGGGAGAATGTGCTGCCGTATTTCCTCAAGTCCGAGGATTACTCCGGCGACGCCTCCGCGATGCATGCCAAGGGTGGTCTGCTGCATGTGACCGCCGAGGTCGAGCCGCATGTGATCAACAAGGCGATGGTCGAGGCCGCCGTGCAGGCCGGGCATGCCTACAATCCCGATTGCAACTCCGGCGATCAGATGGGTGCGGGGTTCTGCGATCTGAACACCAAGAACGGCAAGCGACACTCCACCGCCGTGGCGTTCCTTCAGCCTGCGCTGGAGCGTCCGAACCTGACGCTGATCACCAATGCGCGGGTGCATCGGGTCGAGCTTGACGGCACGCGCGCCAGCGGCGTGACCTATATGCAGGAGGGCGAGATGCACACGGTTTCCGCCGCCCGCGAGGTCATCGTTTGCGGCGGCGCGATCGAGAGCCCGCGCATCCTGATGCTGTCGGGGATCGGGCCGCGCGCTCATCTCGAAGAGGTCGGGATCGAGGTCAAACACGAGTTGCCGGGCGTCGGGCAGAACCTGCATGACCACACGCTTTTGCCGGTGACATGGGAAGCCTCGCGCCAGGTGCCGCCGCCGCCGCACACCGGCATGACGCCGCTCCATATGCAGATGTTCGCCAAGACCACGCCGGAGCGCCCGGAGCCGGACATGCAGCCGCTCGGTCTCTTCGTGCCTTACTATGCGCCGGGGCAGGACGCGAGTGTCGGCAATGCCTTTACGCTCAACGCTGGCGGCGTCAAACCGACCTCGCGTGGCGAAGTGCGGCTGACCTCGGCGGACCCGGAAGATCAGATCGTGCTCGATCCGAATGTTCTGGCGACGCAATACGATGTCGACACGCTGGTCACTTGTGTGAAGATGATCCGCGAGATGGCCGCCCAACCGGCACTTGCCGATTGGATCGCCCGGGAGATCTATCCGGGGCCGGAGGCACAATCCGACGAAGAACTGGCGGAGTATGCCCGCTCGGCGGTGATGAGCTATCACCACCAATGCGGCACTTGTAAAATGGGTGTGGACGAGATGGCCGTGGTGGACCCGAGCCTCAAGGTGCACGGGATCGAGGGGCTGCGCGTGGTCGATGCGTCCATCATGCCCTTTGTCACCACCGGCAACACCAACGCGCCGACCATCATGATCGCGGAGAAAGCCGCAGACCTGATCAAGAGCGCTTCCTGATCCGACACTCCAGACGGATCTCCATGAGAATTACCCCGCCGGGAGTTGGCCCCCGGCGGGGCTTGTTTTTGCTGGTGTCAGGGAGAGGCGGGAGCCGGTTTCTGTTCATGATTTCGCGATCTTGGGGCCGATCTGTGCGAGGATTTTAAGGGACCTTTCTCGTCCATCGGACGATGATTGCAGGAATCTGATTCGTGGAGGAAACGCATATTGTTCGCAGTTTCGCTCAAATTCGGATTTTTGGCCGAGATTGGTTCGATGCACCCATGAGCGCCATGTTTTTGACACATTTTGATCCCGCCAGTTCAGGGGCTGGATCGGAAAATATCCCTCAAGGTAAATGGCCTTGGGACCGGTGCGCGCTCACTGGGTTTTGTTTGCGTAAATAACTCATGAATAATGATAATTCATCATGACACGGGTGGGGTTTGGTGGCTGTGGTGGCGCTTAAATTCTGGTCATTCGTGGGCGGAGCTGCCACGCGAGCGCCATATTTGAGCACATTCCCGCCATTTTCCCTGTTCCTTGACCACGGTTTTGACATATCCAGAAGGTGCCCAACTGGGGGGCACCGAAGGCCACGGGGGCGGCCACGCAAAAAGACGTCCGTATTGGGAGGTCGACTGGCGTGACCGAGTGTGGAGAAAAGGTCGGGTTTCCGGCCTGCTGCTGCTTAAGGTGATGAAACGCCGACATTCATGGTGCTGCGCCATGGGGTCGGGGCTGTCTGGTCGTGTCTTTCCCATTACGAATGCCCTCGCGGGCAGTTTGCGTGCGCGGGCCCTGATTGCGAATGGATCGGAGCATCCGGTGCCATGTGCTTGTGTGACGAGGATGCCCGCGTGAGCGGTTGCAAAGGAGAGAGACGATGACGACGAAATATGATGATCGCTGCGACCCGACCGATCCGACCCCGACGACTCCCACGACAGATGGGATTGTTGAGGGCACCTCGGGTGACGATTATATCGACATCGCCTATACCGGCGACCCGGAAGGCGACATGATCGACAGCGCCGACGGGCTCAATGACATCGTTTATGCGGGCGATGGCGACGACACGGTGCTCGGCGGCGAGGGCAACGACACGATTTACGGCGACACGGGCGAGGTCTCGTCGAGCAGCTCCGAGACCTTCACCTGGGCCAAACTCTCCGACACCGATGGCGGTTACGGCACCGTCGACAATGGCGAAGACCTCGATGGCAAGACCCTGACACAGGACACCGGGGATGTGACCGTCACGATCACCACACCGGTCGAGGGCGGAGGATGCTCCACCTCCTACAACACGGTCGATTCCGATTTCTCCACCACGACGATCAACATCGATGGCGTCGAGGACGCGTCCGCGACCTCTTCGCTGAAATCCACCGCCGACGCAGGCGAGAGCGGGACCTATCAGATCGGCTTCTCCGAAGAGGTCGAGAACGTCACCTTCAACATCTCCGACATCGACGCCAATTACGGCACGGTGACCGTTCTGGCCTATGACGCCGAGGGCAACGCGGTTGAAGTGACCTACGATCTCGGCTCCGACCTGACCGAGAGCGGTGGCACCGTCTCCGGCACCGGCACGGACAACGTTTCGCCGACCGCCGACAGCAACACCGTGACCGTGACCATCGAAGGCCCGGTTGCGTCGATCGAGATCATCCATGCCAATACCGGCACCGGCACCTCGGTCGTCTACATCTCCGATGTGACCTACGATGTGGAGAGCACGGAAACCGGCGAAGGTGAGGGCGACGATACGCTGATCGGCGGCGCGGGCGACGATGTGATCTATGGTCAGGGCGGCAACGACACGCTGCAAGGCGACGAAGGCACCAACTATCTGTCCGGTGGGTCGGGCGATGACACGTTCATCGGTGGCGATGGCGCGGACACGTTTAACGGTGGCGCAGGTCAGGACAACATCGACTATTCCGGCTCCGACGAGGCGGTCTATGTCAATCTGGCCACCGGCGATCTGTCGGGCGGCGACGCCGATAACGATACGATCGAAGGTGGCATCGACGGGGTGATCGGCTCCGAATATGACGACACGCTGATCGGCTTCGACCAGGAAGGTACCGATCCGGCCGACACTTATACCAACGAATTCTGGGGGATGGGCGGCGATGACACCATCTCTGGCGGCGGTGGCGACGACTACCTCGACGGCGGTGACGGTCAGGATGTCATTGAAGGCGGTGACGGCGACGATATCATCATCGGCGGCTCCGACGGCACGCCGGATCGTGGCTATGGCCCCTATCTCGCCGACGACGCCGACCCGGACAATGACAAGGATACGCTCTACGGCGGCGCGGGCAACGACACCATCTATGGTGGCGACGATGCCGACTATATCGACGGTGGCGATGACGACGATTACCTCGACGGCGGTTTCGACGACGACACCATCCTCGGCGGGTCCGGCAACGATACGATCATCGGTGGCGAAGGCTCCGATACGATCTATGGCGGCGATGGCGACGACACGATCTATGGCGGTCTCGATCCGGCCTACCCGGACAGCCTGAACGTCCCGGACGACGAAAACGATTACGAAGTCGAGAACGGCAAGGACATCATCGACGGCGGCGCCGGCAACGATACGATCTACGGCCAGGACGATGACGACATCATCTATGGCGGCTCCGGCGACGATTATATCGACGGCGGCATCGACGACGATACGATCTACGCGGGCGCTGGCACCGACACGGTCTATGGCGGCGAAGACAATGACACGATCTATGGCGGTGGCGATAACGACGTTCTCGACGGTGGTGACGACGAGGACACGATCTACGTGACCTTCACCGACGTGACCTCCGGCGTCTACAACACCACCGTGCATGGTGGCGATGGCGGTGTCGACTGGGATACGCTCAATCTGACCGAGCTTCTGGCCGATGGCTGGGTGATCACCAACCATGTTCAGAACCCGGACAGCGACGGCAATGGCTATGACGGCCAGATCCAGCTCTATAAGGCGGATACCAACGAATACGCCAACATCAACTACACCAATATCGAGGAAATCATCCCCTGCTTCACCCCGGGCACGCTGATCGCGACGCCGAAGGGCGAGGTGAAAGTGGAAGAACTGAAGGTCGGCGACCGGGTCATCACCCGCGACAACGGCATTCAGCAGATCCGCTGGATCGGGCACAAGGCCCTGTCCGGGGCGGATCTTGCGGCGCGCTCCGACCTGAACCCGGTGCTGATCCGCAAGGGCGCGCTCGGGGCCGGTCTGCCGGAACGCGATATGATGGTCTCGCCGAACCACCGCATTCTGGTGTCGAACGAGAAAGCTGCGCTGCTCTTTGACGAGCACGAGGTTCTGGTCGCCGCGAAACACCTGACCCGGATGGACGGCGTGGATGTGGTGGAGGCCTCCGGTCTGACCTATATTCATGTGATGTTCGACCGCCACGAGGTGGTTCTGTCGGACGGCACATGGTCGGAAAGCTTCCAGCCGGGCGATTACACGCTCTCCGGCATCGGCGAGGAGGCCCGCGAGGAGCTTTTCACGCTCTTCCCGGAACTGGCCGAAGTGTCGACCCGTGGTGGGTTCACCGCCGCGCGCCGCATCCTGCGCAAACATGAGGCAGAACTTCTGGTTTCCTGAGCCTTTGCTGTTCGCTCTGACCGAGGCCGTCGGGGGCGTCGGCGTCGGTTCGTGACCGTCCCCCTCGGGGTAATCCCGGGGGAGGCGGTTTCGGTCTCAAAGGAGACGGCGGACGGTTCAAAATCGAGTGTTTCCTGAATATGCCCAATGGGGGCAGGCGTGCGAGTTTGTTTCGACAGAATCCCGCCCACTCTGATTTTGACTAAAATTTAGGCGCAATATTTTGCGACCTTTGTGACGGCATGGCACCGCAATTCTTGGGGCTTGTATGTCAAAATTCTTGGCAAACTCGAGAGATTGTTTCTTATAAAGAAACGCAAAACAACCATAAGTGGTTTTTGTCTTTCTGACGCATGTATAGGTGGTCCGCTTCGTGGGGCGCCTTGCATCGTGGCAAAACTATGGCATCCGCAAGGCGGAAATCTGTCTATGCAACCGCAGCATCCTGGTTTACTTTGGGTCAACTACTGCAATGCGCAGCATAAGATCCAAGGGTGGGCAGTCCTGAATGGATCGTATTCGAGACAAACGCACAAACCTCAGCCGTGGCGTGATCGCGGCCATAGAAACGCTACGGGGACTGCCATGACCACTTCCGGGGATACTTCTCAAGACCGCCATCACCATCCGCGTCCGCCGAAAGATGATCATTGCATCTGTTTTACGCCGGGGGCGCTGATCGCAACGCCACGCGGCGAAGTGGCCGCGGAAGCTCTGCGCGAGGGCGACACGGTGTTCACCCGGGACAACGGCGCCCAGAGCATCGTCTGGACCGGGCGCAAGGAGCTGACCGGTGC
The DNA here is from genome assembly GCF_051054295.1 of Celeribacter sp. SCSIO 80788. Classification (GTDB taxonomy): domain Bacteria; phylum Pseudomonadota; class Alphaproteobacteria; order Rhodobacterales; family Rhodobacteraceae; genus Celeribacter. The sequence continues at coordinate 931,951 of NZ_CP150482.1, forward strand.
CGATTTGCAGCGGCAAAGCGACCTGCTTCCGGTGCTGATCGCCAAGGGCGCGCTTGGCAACGGCCTGCCGGAGCGTGACCTGATGGTCTCTCCGCAACACCGGGTGCTGCTGACGTCCGACCGTGCAGCGGTCTATTTCGAAGAGCGGGAAGTGCTCACGGCGGCGAAACATCTCGTCGGCCAGCCCGGGATCATCCGGGCGCGGGCAGAGCCGGTGAGCTACATCCATTTCATGTGCGACAACCATGAGGTGGTGCTGTCGAACGGGGCCTGGACGGAAAGTTTCCAGCCGGGGGCCTCCTCGCTTGGAGCGCTGGAGGCACGTCAGCGCGCGGAGATTTTCACGCTTTTCCCGGAGCTGGAAACCGAGGACGGGCTGACCGGCTACAACGCCGCGCGCAAGACGCTCAAGAAACACGAAGCGCAACTTTTGCTGGCGCAGTAAGCGCGGCTCCCGGAGTGCAAAAGGCGGCTTTCAGGGCCGCCTTTGTCACATCTGACGCCAGTCCTCCGGTGTGTTCACATGCAGGCAGGGGGATTCCGAGGGCATCTCCATCCGTTTCACCCCATGGCGTTCCAGCAGACCCTGCACACCTTCGTCCCCGGAGAGGGTTTCGAATTCTGGCAACAGGGCGGCAGGGAAGATCACCGGATAACCCAGACGCCCGCTCTGGCATTGCGCGCGCACGATGCGTGTCCCCCCGAAGGTTTCGAACAGGGTTACAAGCGTTTCAACATGGCTCGCGGTGATAAACGGCATATCCGCCATCAGGATCGCAAGCCCGTCGACATCGCGGTCGAGCGCGTAGCGGGCCAGCGCCTTGAGCGTGGCTGACAGCCCGGCCTCGGCGTTTTCGACCATGAGACAGGGATCATGCGGCCGCAATAGATCGCGCCGGGCGCGGTGATAGGGATGGCTCTCGGCGGGCAGGGCGACGACGAAGGGCAGGCCATGGGCGGCGGACACCGCGCGGCGCAACAGCGTATCGGGAGAATGCAGCGACGGCGGGGTCGAAAGTTTGTCGAAGCCCATGCGGCGCGATTGTCCGGCGGCGCAGATGCCTGCGAGAAGTTTCAAAATACTGCTCTCATGTTGGAGACCTCATGTTGGGGCAAACACGCCCGTGACACTGGAGATACGCGAGAGATGATAGGCGGCGACGGGGCTGTGCGGAAAGGAAATTCCAGCAAAGCCCCGTCGCGGGTTTTCAGGTGGTGGACAAATCCCCACCGGTTTATTTTTCGGGCAAAAGCCCGCAGGTTTACTTTTCGGGCAGAAGCCCTCGGGGCGAAAATCGCAGCACGACCAGCAAGATGATGCCCATCGTCAGGTAGCGCATGTACGCGACCCGCTCGATCAGCCCGGATTTCAGCGCCCCGTCCTCCATGCCGGAGGTCAAAAGCCCGACGATCCATGCGCCGATCGGTTCGACCTCGACCCACAGGAACCAGATCAGCATACCGCCCAGAACAGCGCCCCAGTTGTTGCCCGATCCTCCGACGATCACCATCACCCAGACAAGAAAGGTGTAGCGCAGCGGCTGGTAGGTCGTCGGCGTCAACTGGCCGTCCAAAGTGGTCATCATCGCCCCGGCAAAGCCGATGATCGCCGCGCCCAGCACGAAAATCTGAAGGTGCCGCCCGGTGACATTCTTGCCCATGGCTTCGGCGGCCACCTCATTGTCGCGGATTGCGCGCATCATCCGGCCCCAAGGCGACTTGAGCGCCAGTTCCATAGCGGTGACGATGATCACGATGACGGCGAGGAAGAACCCGGCATAGAGCAGTTTGACGAAAATCGACGAGCCGGTGACCGGGTCCATGCCGATCTTGTGCATCAGGTTCAGGAACCACTCCGCCTGTTGCAAGTCGATCTCATAGGGCACCGGACGCGGCAGACCGTTGACGTTTTTCACACCACGGGACAGCCAGTCCTCGTTTTTCATCATGGCGACGATGATCTCGGCAATGCCGAGGGTCGCAATGGCGAGATAGTCGGAGCGCAGCCCGAGTGCGGTTTTCGCGACGAGCCAAGCCGCCCCGGCAGCGAGCAGCGCGCCCACCGGCCAGGCCAGCATGACCGGAAGGCCGAGCCCGCCGAGATAGCCGGTGACGGCGGGGTTCACCGCTTCGATGGCGGCGACGGCCGGGTCGAACAGGCTGCGGAAGGCCCAGAGACCGACGATCAGGATCGCAGCAATGGCGATCCCGCGCACACGCCCTTTCGGCAGGCGTTTGAACGCCAGAGCGGCGGCCACGATGGCGATCACCCCGACCGCGAGCGCCAAAATCACCCGGCCTCCGCCTGCGGACCATGCGGCGGGAACGGGGGCCATGGAGGTCAGCACCACGGCCAGACCGCCCAGGGCCACAAAGCCCATGACTCCGGTGTTGAAGAGGCCGGCATAGCCCCATTGCAGGTTCACGCCCAAGGCCATGATGGCGGAGATCAGCCCCATGTTGAGAATGGAGAGCGCCGAGTTCCAAGATTGCAGAAAGCCCACGGCCAGAATGAGCACGGCCATGGCGGCGAAATAGAGAGGTGCGCGGTTCCGGGTCATATGTTTTGCCCTTTGAACAGGCCGGTCGGCTTGAAGATCAGCACGATGATCAGGATCGCGAAGGACACGGCGTATTTGTAGTCGGTGGAGAGAAGCTGCACCAACCCGTCGGGCGCCCAACTGTCGGGGCCGAGATAGGTGACGACCTTTTTGAACGCGTAGGTCAGCGTCACTTCGGAGAAGGCAATGACAAACCCACCCGCAATCGCGCCCAGCGGATTGCCGATGCCGCCGACGATGGCGGCGGCGAAGACCGGCAGGAGAAGCTGTTGGAAGATGAAGGGTTTGAACGACTTATCAAGGCCGTAGAGAGCCCCCGCGATGGTGGCCAGTGCGCCGACCAAGATCCAAGTGATGGTCACCACGCGCTCCGGGTTGATGCCGGACAAGAGCGCCAAATCCTCGTTGTCGGAATAGGCGCGCATGGACTTGCCGGTGCGGGTCTTGTTCAGGAACCAAAAGAGCGCCGCCACGGTGATCAGCGCCACGACCACGGTGATCACCTGCGTCGTCTTGATCGCGAGGCCTTCTTCGAGACCGGACCACGCCTTGAAATCCCGCGCATTCACCACGAAGCGCGCGCCATCGGCGAAGCGGCGGTCATCTGTGCCGACCACCATGCGCACCAGCCCGTTCATCACGAACATCACGCCGGTGGAGACGATGACCAGCATCACCGGTGCGGCTTTCACTTTGCGGTAGAATTTGTAGATCGTCTTGTCGGTCGCCAAAAGCAAAAGCGCCGTAATCACGATGCCGAAGGGCAGGGCGAGCAGGGCCGTCGGCAAGGGGCCGAGGCTGAGACCCCAGCTTTGAAACAGCCCGGTGATCAAGACCACCGTCATCGCCCCGAAGGACATGGTTTCACCATGGGCAAAGTTGGAAAAGCGCAACACGCCATAGATCAAAGTGACGCCAAGCGCCCCAAGTGCGAGCTGCGCGCCATAGGCGGTGGCGGGCACCACGACGAAATTGGTAAACGCAACCAGTGCGTTGAGAAGATCCATCAGACAACCTCCTGACAGATGCCGCCGAAGGGAAGCATATCGATCCCCGGCGTCGGGTCTTGGGTGATCACATCGACATAGCCGGTCATCAGACCGTCCTCGCGCAGGTCCCAGAACCCCTTGCTGTCGCTGTGTTGATAGCGGTGGGTGTCGGGGGCCTCGGCCGTGGTCTCGAAGAGACAGGTGGCGGTCTGCGCGCCTTCTTCGCGCAGATAGCGCGCGCAGCTCACCCCGTCGCCTTCCTCAAGGGAAAACCGCCACGGCGCACCGCCGCCTTGTACGATGACCGAACATTGTGCGCTGGCCATCAGTGCTGTGGGCAGAGAGGCGAGCAAAACGACTGCGAGTGTTTTCTTCTTTGCAAAAATACGCATGTCAGCCCCCCAGGAAGGTGCGTCGCACCTCAGGATCGGCCAGAAGGTTCGCGCCCGTGTCGGTATAGGCATTGGCGCCCTGCACCAGAACATAGCCTTTGTCCGCGATTTCAAGCGCTTGCCGGGCGTTCTGTTCCACCATGAGGATCGAGATTCCGGTCTTGGCGACCTCGATGATCCGGTCGAACAACTCGTCCATTACGATGGGCGAGACGCCCGCCGTGGGCTCGTCGAGCATCAGAAGTTTCGGCTTGGTCATCAGTGCGCGGCCCACGGCCACCTGTTGACGCTGCCCACCGGACAGTTCGCCCGCGTTCTGGTGGCGCTTTTCATAGACCGCCGGAAACAGCTCGTAGACCTGTTCGATGGTTTGCTCGTAATCGTCCTCACGGATGAAGGCGCCCATTTCGAGGTTCTCGCGCACCGACATGGTCGGGAAAATATTGTGGGTCTGGGGCACAAAGCCCATGCCCTTGCGCACACGTTCCTGAGGCGACAACCCGGTGATGTCTTCGCCGTCGAGATGCACGTGGCCCTCGCGCAGGTTCAGCATCCCGAAGACCGCCTTCATCGCGGTCGATTTGCCCGCGCCGTTGGGGCCGACAATCACCGCGATCTCGCCCTTTTGCACGGTCAGGGTGCAGCCGTTGAGAATGTCCGCGCCGTTGCCATAGCCACCGCGCATTTCATTGGCATGGAGGAAGGTCATTCCGCGTCCTCCGTTTTTTTGTTCTTCACACCGGTGCCGAGGTAGGCCTCGATCACCGCTTCGTTCTGCATGATCTCGTCGGCGGAGCCGGTCGCCATGACCTGTCCCTGCGCCATGACGATCACGGGATTGCAGAGCTGTTTGATGAAATCCATGTCGTGCTCGATCATGCAAAACGTATAGCCGCGCTCGACATTGAGCCGCTTGATCGCATCGCCGATCGTGTACAAAAGCGTGCGGTTGACGCCCGCGCCGACCTCGTCGAGGAAGACGATCTTGGCATCGACCATCATCGTGCGCCCAAGCTCCAAAAGCTTTTTCTGGCCGCCGGAAATCTCGCCCGCCTTCAAATCGGCGATATGGGAAATCGTCAGGAATTCAAGCACCTCGTCGGCCTTGGCCCGGAGCGCGCGCTCCTCGTCGGCGATGCGTTTGCGCCCGAACCATGTGTTCCAAAGCGTCTCGCCATGTTGGCCCGAAGGCACCATCATCAGGTTCTCGCGACAGGTCATCGAGCCGAACTCATGCGCGATCTGGAAGGTGCGCAGGATGCCCTTGTGAAACAGCTCATGCGGCTTGAGGCCGGTGATGTCCTCGCCATTGAAGAGCACCTGTCCGGAGGTCGGGGTCAGAACCCCGGCAATGCAGTTGAAAAGCGACGTTTTCCCCGCGCCGTTGGGGCCGATCAGCCCCGTGATGGACCCTTGCTCAAGCGTGAGCGAAGCGCCGTCCACCGCGCGAAAACCGCCGAAATGCATGTGCAGATCACGCACTTCGATCATGTGTTTCGTGTCCCCCTTGTGTGTTCCGGCCTCATTCTTTGCGGACCGGATAGAAAGTCAGCCCGGGACACGTGCGTGCGCGCGCCCCGGGCCGGATATCGTGGCTTATGCCCCGCCTTAGCGGATGTCCACCGTCTCGAACGCACCGTCGGTGACGGTGTAGTAGCGATAGGTGCCTGCGGCTTCGCCCGGTCCGATCAGCTCGACATTGGTTGCGCCGACATAGTCGATGTCGCCCCCGGCAGCGAGGATCTCAAGCGCTTTGCCAAGCTCACCCGGCAGGATCGGCTCACCCGGCGCATTGGCGATGTCGAGAACATTGGCGGCCACGGCTTCTTTCGTGGCTTCGCCGCCCTTGGCCATGGCCAGCGCGATCAGAGCCGCCGCGTCGTAGCTTTCGCGGGTGTAGGCGGATTGCACGTTGATGCCGGCGGCTTCGCCAAGCGCGTTGAACGCGTCGGTGCCTTCGCCCTCGGCCCAGGGCACGATACCCATGGAGCCTTCGACCACGTCGCCCAGATCCGAGATCAGGCTGTCGCCATACATGCCGTCACCCATCAGATAGGTGTCGAAGGCACCGGTGTCTGCGGAGGCCTGAATGATGCCTTTGCCGCCCTGGTCGACATAACCGAGCACGACGAGCACGTCACCACCGGCAGAGGCCAGTGCGGCGATCTCTGCGGAGTAGTCGGCTTTGCCGTCTTCATGCGAGGCGTTGATCGTGATCTCACCGTCATAAGCGGCGGCAAACGCGTCCGACAGGCCCTTGCCGTAGTCGGAGTTGGTGTAGGTCACGGCGGCGGAGGTGATGCCTTTTTCCTCAAGCACTTCGGCGAGGATTTCACCTTGGCGCGCATCCGACGGCGAGGTGCGGAAGAACAGACCGTTGTCTTCGACGGTCGAGAGACCCGGCGAGGTGGCGGAGGGCGAAATCATCACAACGCCGTTCGGCACGGCGACGTTCGACAGGATCGCGCCGGTCACGCCGGAACAGTCCGCGCCCATGATCGCCACAACGCCATCGGCGGTGATCAGACGCTCGGCAGCGGCAGAGGCCGCGGCGGCGTCGATACAGGTGCTGTCCGCACGCATCGGCGTGATGGTCGAGCCACCGAGGAAAGCGCCGGTGTCGGACACTTCCTTGAACGCCAGTTCCGCGCTTGCGGCCATGTCCGGAGTCAACGATTCAATCGGACCGGTGAAGCCGAGGATGACGCCGACCTTGACCTCTTCGGCATAGGCCGTGCCGGTCAGAAGCGTTGCGGCGGTGGTCGCCAGAAGCAGCTTTTTCATAAAAGAATTCTCCCTGTTTGGATCTTGTCCTGAGCGGGAGACTAGACGGGCCTTGACCAGATGGAAAGATATGCCGCTGCGTTTGCTGCCCGGATTTGGGGCGTTTGCTCAAAATCTGTGACCCCATGCGGGATTTGGTGGCGGGGCTCTCGCGCAAAGCGTGTGTGTTTTGGCGAAAATACGCCCCGACTCAGCGCTTGAGATGGATCGTAGCCCTCCTTGCGCTAGCTTCTCTCCAAGTGATTTACCTGTGAGTGTTCCGATGCTGCGTCTCATCCTGTGCCTGCTGAGTTTTGCCCTGCCGCTTCCGTCTGTCGCCTCTGAGCGCATGGCTGGTACGCGGGCGGTCGAGGTGACGCCGATGGTCACCGGTCTCGATGCGCCTTGGGCCATCGGGTTTCTGCCCGGTGACGGTGTCTTGATCACGGAAGTGGACGGGCGACTTTTATGGCTGAACGATGGGGCGCTGCGCGAGGTGTCCGGCGTGCCGAAGGTCTGGGACACAGGGCAGGGTGGCTTGCTCGATGTCATGGTGCCGCGTGATTTTACGGAGAGCCGGGAGATTTTCCTCAGCTATTCCAAGCCGATGCGCGGCGGGGCCGGGACGGCGCTTGGGGTTGGGCGGCTGATCGACGGGCGACTTGAGGGCTTTCGCGATCTCTTCGTGATGGAGAACGGCAGCCGCAAAGGCCAACATTTCGGGTCGCGCATTGTCGAGGCTCCGGACGGCACGCTGTTTCTCACCGTGGGCGAGCGTGGCGAGGGTGCCTTGGCGCAGGACCTGTCGCGTGCGAACGGATCGGTGCTCCGGCTCAACCGCGACGGCACGATCCCCGCCGACAATCCTTTCGTCGATCAAGCGGATGCCTTGCCCGCGATCTGGTCCTATGGCCATCGCAACCCGCAAGGGGCCGCCCTTGACGCTGAGGGGCGGCTTTGGGTCAACGAACACGGTCCGCAGGGCGGCGACGAGATCAACCTTGTGAAAAAAGGCGCGAATTACGGCTGGCCGCGCACCACTTACGGCGAGAATTACGGCGGTGGGCGGTTTGCGCCCACGACGCTGGCGGGCACCGAGCCGCCCGCACATCAATGGACGCCCTCGATTGCCCCCTCGGGCTATGCGATCCATTCCGGGCGCCTGTTCCCGGAGCTCAAAGGCGCACATCTGATCGGTTCGCTGAAGTTCGATTATATCGCAGTCTTATCCCCCGATCTCAGCCGTGAGACGCAGTGGCAATGGCCGGAAACCGGGCGTGTGCGGGACGTGACCGAAGCGCCCGATGGGGCGATCTGGTTCCTTTCGGTGATCGACGGGGCGGCCTATCGGATTGCGCCAGCCCGCTGAACGCATAAGAAATAGGCCGTTGCGACGCAATTGCGCGGCTTTTCGCGTCTGTTTTGGGTTTTCTCAGGGCCTGACACTCTCTATAACTCCGCAGACCAACCGTGTTTGCTATCGCTAACGGCTGCGCGGGAGGGAGGAGAATATCAACCGTTTTGGAGTAAAGACGATGACGGATTGGGTGAAAACCGCATGGCGCAACAAACCGCGTGTGCAGATGCCCGACTATACGGACGAGGCCGCGCTGAATGCCGTTGAGGCACAGCTTGCCAAATATCCGCCGCTCGTCTTTGCGGGCGAGGCGCGCACACTCAAACGCGATCTGGCGAAAGCGTCCCGTGGCGAGGCCTTCCTGCTGCAAGGCGGCGATTGCGCCGAGAGCTTTGCCGAGTTTGGCGCGGATCAGATCCGCGACACGTTCAAGGTCATGCTGCAAATGGCGATGGTCCTGACGTTCGGTGCGAAAGTGCCGGTGATCAAAGTGGGCCGGATGGCCGGTCAGTTCGCCAAACCGCGCTCGGCCCCGACCGAGACCATGGGCGGCGTCGAACTGCCGTCCTACCGCGGCGACATCATCAACGGGTTCGATTTCACCGCCGATGCGCGCATCCCCGATCCGCAGCGCATGTTGCAGGCCTATACCCAGGCGGCGGCGTCCCTGAACCTGCTGCGCGCCTTCTCCAAAGGTGGTTTCGCGGACATTCACCGTGTCCACGCCTGGACCCTTGGGTTCACGGAATCGGATGAGGCCGAGAAATACCGCGACATGGCGAACCGCATCCAGGATGCGCTCGATTTCATGAAAGCGGCGGGCATCACCTCCGAGAACAACCACGATCTGCACACGGTTGATTTCTACACCTCGCATGAGGCGCTTTTGCTGGAATACGAAGAGGCACTGACCCGCGTCGACAGCACCACCGGCGCGACGATTGCAGGCTCCGGCCATATGATCTGGATCGGCGACCGCACCCGTCAGCCCGACGGCGCGCATGTCGAATTCTGCCGTGGGGTGCAAAACCCGATCGGCCTGAAATGCGGCCCCTCGACCACCGCCGAAGACCTCAAGGTTCTGATGGAAAAGCTGAACCCGGAAAACGAGGCCGGTCGTCTGACCCTCATTGCGCGCTTCGGTGCGGGCAAAGTGGCCGATCATCTGCCGCGCCTGATCGAGACGGTGAAAGCCGAGGGCGCCAATGTCGTTTGGTCCTGTGACGCCATGCATGGCAACACGATCAAATCCGACAGCGGCTATAAAACTCGGCCCTTCGAGCAGGTGCTCTCCGAGGTGCAGGAATTCTTTGCCGTCCATCGCGATCAGGGCACGATCCCCGGCGGTGTGCATTTTGAGATGACCGGTCAGGACGTGACCGAATGCACCGGCGGCCTGCGCGCCGTGTCGGACGAAAACCTCGCCGACCGCTACCACACCGCCTGCGACCCGCGCCTCAACGCGTCTCAGTCGCTTGAGCTTGCGTTCCTCGTGGCCGAAGAGCTGCAAAAGGGGCAGACGCCGGAGAGCATCGCCGCCTCCGCGTAAATCATCACGAAATCAAGAAGTTGAAAGCCGGGCCTCGCGCCCGGCTTTTTTAGTCTCCGCGATGGAAGATGAAGCAATTCCCGACCGCCTCATAGCCCGCCGCCTCGTAAAAAGTCATCGCACCGGGGGCGGAGAGCAACAGGTGGGTCTTGACCTCCGGCGCTGCCTTGACGGTTTCTCGCAACAGCGCCTTGCCAATGCCACGGCCCTGAAGCTTTTGATCGACGGCGAGATCGGAACAATAGAGGCAATAGGCGAAATCGGTCACCGAGCGCGCCACCCCCACCAGATGCCCGGCCGCATCGCGCGCGGTGACGATCAGATCGGAGCCGGCGAGCATCTTGGCAATCCGCTGCGGCTGATCGACCGGGCGGCGTTCGGCCAAGGTCGAAGCGGTGAGCAGGGCGAGGAACTCATGGGCGGCAAGGTCTGGTTCGACGGCGTAGGTGATCATGGGAGGGCCTCCTGTTCTGGACAGAGAGGAGCATGCAGGCGCGGCGTTGAAAAGCAAAAAGGCGTGGCCCCCCCGGATACCACGCCTTTATGACCGCCTGCCTACAGTTGTTTTTTGTTTATTAGGCGGTGAGTGTCTCAGTCGTCGGTTTTCACCAGACGCAGAACCGGCTTGGCACGGGGACGCATCGTGTCTTGACGCGTCGGTTCTTGCCGCGGGGTCGCCTCGGTGCGGGGCGCGTCCGCATTGGCGTCGTCATAGGCGCGTTTGGCCTCGGCGAACCCGGCGGGGATCGGCGTGCCTTTGCCCGTGGTGTCAAAGCTCTGCTCCATCGGATTGCCCAGAAGCGGGCGCGACTGGACATCGGCCACTTCGAAACGGCGCGGCTGACGACCGATCTCGCCTTTCGACTGGAGACAGCCGAGGATGCGGTTGACGTCGCCGAGATCGGATTTCAGCGGGCAGAGCAAAAGCTGGGCATCCATCGCGCCGCGGCCGATGCCGCGTTCGGCCTTGAGCGTGATCGTGGTGATCTGCGGGGTTTCGAACACCGCTTCGAGCGCTTCGGAGAGTTTCGCCCGGCTTTCCGGCACGAACATGGCGGTCAGTGGCATGCCGCGGACTTCCATGCCCATGAGATCGGTGAGATGCATGCCCGCAAGACGGAACCGCGCCACGCCGGGGGCGATGCGTTCGAGGATGAAGGCGAATTCGAGGGCCGATTGCATACCGCGCGGGTCGATCTCGGAGCGCGCGGGCACCGGGCGGCCATTGCGCAGGCCTTCCCAATAGGCCTCCACGGTTTTCAGTGCCGGATATAGCGCCGCGCCCTTGCGGGGCATGAGGGATACGACATTCGAGCCACTGACATATTCAATTTTCATCTCGTCACCTGTTCTTTTGTCGACGTGTTGTGCCGACGGGCCGGGGGGCGGTCTTCCGCTCTGGCTGTGCGTTCGGAGGCGGGTGGCCATTCTCTGCGCTGGCTCGGGCCATGGCCCAAGCGATCCCGCGGTTTTGTTCTCTGGTCTTGCGGTCCTGGCTGCAATGATCTGCAAGGCCTGACCGCTGTGTTGACCTGAATATGCCACGAACTTGCCCGATTTGGTGGAAAAACCTAACCAGTGGTTAACATGGGGCGAAATATTCCATGGAATGGTAGTGAATTCATTAAGGTTTCGTTCGGAATTGTGCTCGCATTAATCATTTAAACCGCATGAAAACAAAGCTTTGAGAAAACATCCTGATCTGAGGTTAACGGATTTTCCCGGTCTGAAACGCGCTCTGCGGATAAGGTTAAAATTTTAAATACCCTCCCGGATGATCCTAGGGCGCGCTGGGTCGGGACGAAAACCGCAGCACAAGTGAGTCCTTTTTCGAAAACCTCACCATATTCCGGTCACATTTTGCCCCACTCTTGTTCTGCCCTCTCAGCCAGGCCTGCGTGGCGCTGTGTGCTTTCCAAGCCAGAACCAGACTGCTAAGGACAGGGCCAAGACCGTCTCAGGGGAGATTTTGCATATGACTGCGGACCGAACAGCGGATCGTCGCGGCCTTCTCATCATCCTGTCGTCGCCGTCGGGCGCCGGGAAATCGACGCTGGCGCGCAAGCTGATGCAATGGGACGAAAGCCTGAGCTTTTCCGTCTCCGCCACCACCCGCGCGCCGCGCGAGGGCGAGGAGCACGGGGTGCATTACCATTTCGTCGATGTGCCCGCCTTCAAACATATGGTGGATGAGGGCGAGATGTTGGAGCATGCCAATGTCTTCGGAAATTTCTACGGATCGCCCGCCGCTCCCGTGCGTGCGGCGATCGAAGCGGGTCGCGATGTGCTTTTCGATGTGGACTGGCAGGGGGCGCAGCAGATCTCCAACTCGGTGTTGCGCGATCACGTCTTGTCGGTCTTCATCCTGCCGCCCTCGATCACCGAGCTGCGCCGCCGTCTCGAAGGCCGCGGTGTCGATGCGCCTGAGGTGATTGCTAAGCGGATGGAGCAAAGCTGGGACGAGATCAGCCATTGGGACGGCTATCACTATGTGCTGGTGAACGACGATCTGGACGTGACATTCGAACGGCTCAAGACCATCGTGTCGGCGGAGCGCCTGAAACGCGCGCAGCAACCGGGGCTGATGGGCTTCGTGCGCAAGTTGCAGGCGGAATTCGAGGAGGTCGAGGGATGACGCTTTACACGCTGGACGATCACGCGCCGGTTCTGCCGGAGAATGGCGACTATTGGGTGGCCCCCGATGCCAATGTCATCGGCAAGGTGGTGTTGGAAGAAGGGGCGAACATCTGGTTCGGGGCGACGCTGCGGGGCGACAACGAGATGATTTTCGTGGGCGCAGGCAGCAACATTCAGGAAAACAGCGTCTGCCATACCGATATGGGCTATCCGCTGACCATCGGCGCGGGCTGTACCATCGGGCATAAGGCCATGCTGCATGGCTGTACCATCGGCGAAAACAGCCTGATCGGCATGGGGGCGACCGTGCTCAATGGCGCGAAGATCGGCAAGAACTGTCTGATCGGCGCCTGTGCCCTCATTACCGAGGGCAAGGAAATTCCCGACGGGTCGCTCGTGATGGGCAGCCCGGGAAAGGTGGTGCGTGCGCTGTCGGAGGCGGAGATTTCCCGGCTCAGAGGCTCAGCGCTACATTATCAGCAGAACGCTCGACGCTATCGCGACGGATTGCAGAAGATCGGATAAGGAAAGGGGCCGCGCGGCCCCTTTTTCGTACTCTGCGTTTTCAGAGCGCTGTCAGTGTAGGGAGGCCAGCACCCGCACGGGTTCCGGGCGCAGCACATCGAAATCAAGGCCCGGATAATGGTTGCGCAATTCGTTGCGGATGATCTCCGGGCGGGGCAGGTCGCGGGCAAGAACGCGATAGGCTCCCTTGTAGCGCGCGGTACTCAGGAAATCCGCGAGATCGAGGCAATCGAACTGATCGGAAATCGCCGGAGACATCACGATGTCGGGACAGATGCCCTGCAAAATCTCCGGGGTGAGATCGGCGAATTCAATGAAAAACACGCCGCTGCGCTCGGGAAAATGCTTTTTCAGGGTCTGCATGCGCTGAGGCTCTCCGACCATCAGGATCATGCCGCCCGTGTCGAATTGCGTTCCGCGCTCTCCCGCAAGGAACTCTCCGAAAGCCGTTTGTCTTACGGTTCCCATGGGCTGGGTCCCCATCTGTTTCTGCCTCATCGCCTTTGAGGAAACGGGCAAAGTATCGAAAATGCAACAATATTTTTGCCGAATTCGGAAAATTTCGCAAATTGAAAATATGATGGCGCAGTTTCAGGCAGGGGGATGTGGATCGCACTTGGCCTGCGCGCGTCGTCATGAAACAGTTACATCGCCGCTTTAGGCAGGCGCGCAGGCAGGATTTCCAATGCACTACAGCTTCAAATCTTCTTCCCGTGACAATGAGATGGTCAGCGCCTTGGCGGATGCCATGCCCTTGCCTGTCGTGGTGATCGGGCGGGACGAGCGCATCATGGCGGCGAATGCCCCGGCGCGAACCCTGTTTAACGAGCAGATGGTCGGTCGGCATTACATCACCGTGCTGCGCCAGCCGATGTTGCTCGATGCGATCGAGAACGTGTTGCGCCTGTCGCAACCGGCCGAGGCGGTCTATCGCATCACGGAAAGCCAGCGCGAGCTGGTCTATGACGTGGTGCTGCGGCCGGTGATCGTTGGCGATTTCGCCTGTGTCACGGTCGCCTTCGAGGACAAGACCGAGGTGTACGAGGCGGGGCAGATGCGGCGCGATTTCGTCGCCAATGTCAGCCACGAACTGCGCACGCCGCTGACCGCCGTGCTGGGCTTCATCGAAACGCTTCTGGGGCCGGCGGCGGACGATACCGGCGCGCGGGAGCGGTTTCTCGGGATTATGGACCGCGAGGCCAAGCGGATGAACCGCATCGTCGGCGATCTTCTGTCCCTGTCGCGCGTCGAAGCGGAGCGGCGGGTGCGCCCGACGGATCACGTCGACGTCTCGGCGATTCTGCGCTCCGTCGCGCTCAATCTTCAGCCGGTGGCCAAGGCGCAGGATGTAACGCTGCTCCTCGAAGGGGTCGAGGGGCGCGAAGAAGTGCCCGGCGATCACGATCAACTCATTCAGGTGTTCACCAACCTGATCGAGAATGCGATCAAATACGGTGGGCGTGGCAAGGAGGTGCGGATCTGTCTGACCTCCCATACAAACGAGCCGACGATGCGTTCGCAGGCGGTGCGGGTGGATGTCTCCGATCAGGGCGAGGGCATTGCAGCACAGCATATTCCGCGCCTGACAGAGCGATTCTACCGAGTCGATTCGCACCGCTCGCGCGAAATGGGCGGCACGGGGCTGGGTTTGGCCATCGTGAAGCATATTCTGAACCGGCATCGCGGTCGGCTCAGGATCGAAAGCCATGCCGGGCAGGGCAGTTGCTTCTCCGTCATCCTGCCTTACGAATAAGCGTCACATAAACTGTCACAAATCGCGTTTAAGGGCGGGATTTACCGTCTGTTTTCCGGTCGGCAAAGGTTAATTTCCTGTCACAATCCTTGACGGAATGTCACAGCAAGGATGCAAAACACCAGAAAACTTCTGTGTTTTCTGGACTAATCCGGAAGATGTCGAGGAAATTCACACTCTTTGTCATGAAACTGTTACAGTAGTTTCACAAAAGCATTGCACGCCCCCCCTAAACCGCCCAGCGAGAGAGCAATACCGCTCTCGGACATAGAGCAAATCAGGAGCATACGATGTCCTTTGTGAAACTGACCGCCTCCGCGATCGCGATCGCAGCCGTCTCCGCCACCGCCGCGAGCGCCCGTGATCAGGTGCAGGTTGCCGGTTCCTCCACCGTTCTGCCCTACGCTTCCATTGTCGCGGAAGCTTTCGGTGAAAACTTCGACTTCCCGACCCCGGTCGTGGAATCCGGTGGCTCCTCCGCTGGTCTGAAACGCTTCTGCGAAGGCGTCGGCGAAAACACCATCGACGTGGCCAACGCATCGCGCAAAATCAAAGACAAAGAGATCGCCGCCTGTGCCGAAGCCGGTGTGACCGACATCATCGAAGTCCGCATCGGCTACGATGGCATCGTGTTCGCGTCCCAGCTGAACGGCCCGGCCTTCACCGCTTTCGAACCGGCTGACATCTTCAACGCTCTGGCCGAGAAAGTCCTGAAAGACGGTGAGATCGTCGCGAACCCCTACACCCAGTGGGCCGAATTCAACGCCGACCTGCCGGCTGCCGACATCATGGCCTTCATCCCGGGCACCAAACACGGCACCCGTGAAGTCTTCGAAGAAAAAGTGCTTCTGGCTGGCTGTGAAGCCACCGGCGCGATGGAAGCCATGGTCGCTTCCGGCATGTCCGAAGACGATGCCGAAGGCGCTTGTATGGCTGTCCGCACCGATGGCAAATCCGTGGACATCGACGGTGACTACACCGAGACGCTGGCCTCCATCGACGCCAACCCGAACGGCATCGGCGTGTTCGGTCTCGCCTTCTACGAGAACAACACCGACAAGCTGAAAACCGCGACCATGTCCGGCGTTGAAGCCACCACCGAGTCCATCGCCTCCGGCGATTACCCGGTCTCCCGCCCGCTGTACTTCTACGTGAAGAAAGCCCACATCGGCGTGATCCCGGGTCTGAAAGAATATGCTGAGTTCTTCGTCTCCGACGATATGGCTGGCCCGGACGGCCCGCTTTCCGAGTACGGCCTCGTGTCCGACCCGGAACTGGCTGCGACCCAAGCCGCTGTCGCTGCTGAAGACACCATGCAGTAAGCCTCAGGGGTACCCCTAAGGTTTGCACGAAGACAGAGGCGGCGCGGGGGATCTCGCGCCGCTTCCCGCCGGAAAGCCCCGCCGACACCGGCAGATCGCTTTTCCGAAATCCCTGCACCGGGCCGATTGACCGGATTTCCACGGCCCCGCATAGGAGCAGCTCCATGCCCGTTTTGTGGCTTTTCATCCTCGTTCTGGCCCTTGGCCTTATCGGATTTGTTCTCGGGCGCGCCCGCGCGCTCAAAGATGCGCAGGGCGATATTCGCCTGCTTCACTCCCTTCCAAGCTATTACGGATCGAACGTGCTTCTGGCCACGTTGATCCCCGGTTTCGCAGTTCTGGTGCTCTGGCTGATCGTTCAGCCGATGGTGATCCACGGTCAGGTGGCCGGTCTGATCCCGGAGCGCGGCATGACGGACTACGGTTCGCTCAACCTTGCCATGTCCGATGTGCGCCGTGTCGCCGAGGGGCTCGACATTGCGGTCGAGAAAGGCGCGCTGAGCGCCGAACAGGCCCGCGACATTCGCACCGAGTTCACCGACATTCGCGGTCGTCTCGGCGAGGTCGGCGTGGCGCTCGGCTCCAACGTGCAGCCCTATGTGCTTCAGGCGGCGCAGAAATACCGGACGATGAACGCGACCGGCCACTGGCTGATGACCGGGGCCGTTCTGGCGGCCGCCATCGCGGGCTTTGCCGTGTCCTTCCTGCGCACCGGCAAGGACATGCGCGCGCGCAATTCCGTGGAGCGCGTGATCCTGATGCTGCTTCTCTCGGCGGCCTCCATCGCGATCCTGACCACGGTCGGCATCGTGATGTCGCTGATTTTCAACACCATCGAATTTTTCAAACTCTACCCGGCCGCAGATTTCTTCTTCGGCACCACATGGGCACCCTCCTTCGGGGGCGGCTCCGAGCTGGGCATCCTGCCGCTGTTCTGGGGCACGTTCTACGTCTCGATCATCGCGCTCGTCGTTGCGGTGCCGATCGGGCTGTTCGCCGCCGTCTACCTGTCCGAATATGCAGGGCCCAAGGTGCGCGCCATCGCCAAACCGCTTTTGGAAGTGCTCGCCGGTATCCCGACCATCGTTTACGGTCTCTTCGCACTTCTGACCGTCGGGCCGCTCCTGATGTCGATCTTCGGCGACGGTGGGCTTGGCTGGATGCAGGGCGGACGCTCCGTCATGACCGCCGGGATCGTGATGGGCGTGATGCTCATCCCCTTCGTCTCCTCGCTGTCGGACGACATCATCAACGCGGTGCCTCAGGCGATGCGCGACGGCTCTCTGGGTCTTGGCGCGACGAAATCCGAAACCGTGAAACAGGTGGTGCTGCCCGCAGCCCTTCCGGGCATTGTCGGCGCCATCCTTCTGGCCGCCTCGCGCGCCATCGGTGAGACCATGATCGTGGTGCTGGGGGCAGGGGCTGCAGCCAAGCTCAACATGAACCCGTTCGAGGCGATGACCACCGTGACGACGCGGATCGTCTCCCAGCTCACCGGCGATGCAGATTTCTCCTCGCCGGAGGCGCTGGTTGCCTTTGCCCTTGGGATGACGCTTTTCGTCATCACCCTCGCGCTCAACATCGTCGCACTCGTGATCGTGCGCAAATACCGGGAGCAGTATGACTGATGTCCGACTTTACCGCTGATAACGGCCCCGCCAAAGCAACAGGAAAGACAGAGGGCAAAAGCTCGCTCCTGACGCTCAGCGCCCGCACCAAGCGCCGCAACGCCTCGGAAGCCCGCTTCAAGGCCTATGGCATCGGCGCCATCGCGCTCGGGCTGTTCTTCCTCGTCGCGCTGCTTGTATCGATCATCTCGAACGGCATCCCGGCCTTCAAACAGACCTTCGTCACCATCCCGGTGGAGCTGACCGAGGCCAAGCTCGACAAGAACGGCAACCGCGATCCGGCGGACCTCGCCAAGGTCACGACCTTTGGCTACAGCCCGCTTGTGACGACGTCGCTGATCACCGCGCTCAAGGACAAGGGGATAGAAATCCCCTTTGCCAAGGAAAAGGATGTGGCGGATATTCTGTCCTCCTCGGTTGCTGCCCAGGTGCGCGACACCGTGCTCGCCAACCCCGATCTGATCGGGCAGACGGTCGAGTTCCGGCTTCTGGCCTCGTCCCGTGTCGATGGCTATTTCAAGGGGCGCGTGACCCGCGACAGCCTGGCACGTGACAAGAACCTCGACGCCGAACACCTCGACGTGGCCGATGCCATGGTCAAGGCGGGGCTGATGCAGACTTCGTTCAACCCGGCCTTCATCTTCGGCTCCGACGCCTCGGAAAGCCGCCCGGAACAGGCCGGGATCGGGGTCTCGATGGTGGGTTCCTTCTTCATGATGCTGGTGGTGCTGGTGCTGTCCCTGCCGATCGGCGTCGCGGCCTCGATCTATCTCGAGGAATTCGCCCCGCAGAACAAATGGACCGACCTGATCGAGGTGAATATCTCGAACCTCGCCGCCGTCCCCTCCATCGTCTTCGGTATTCTGGGCCTCGCCGTGTTCATCCAGTTTGGCCATCTGCCGATGTCCGCGCCTCTGGTGGGCGGGCTGGTGCTGACGCTGATGACGCTTCCGACGATCATCATCTCGACCCGCGCCTCGCTGAAGGCCGTGCCGCCCTCGATCCGCGATGCGGCTCTGGGCGTGGGCGCCTCCAAGATGCAGTCGGTGTTCCACCATGTGCTGCCCTTGGCCATGCCGGGCATCCTGACCGGGACCATCATCGGTCTGGCGCAAGCTCTGGGCGAAACCGCACCGCTTCTGCTGATCGGGATGGTGGGCTTTATCGCCTCCAACATGCCCGACGGCATCGCCGCCGGTTTCCTGTCGCCGAACTCCGCCATGCCGGCCCAGATTTACGAATGGGCCAAACGCGCCGACCCGGCTTATTATGAGCGGGCATGGGGCGGGATCATCATCCTTCTTGTATTCCTGATGACGATGAACATCATCGCCGTCATTCTGCGCCGACGCTTCGAGCGCCGTTGGTAAGTGAGCTGAGGTTAATCCCATGAACGATATGCGAATTGTGAGAAAAGACGTGGACATGAACGACACCAAAATCTCGGCCAAAGGCGTACAGGTTTTCTACGGCGACACCCACGCGATCAAGGACGTGAACGTGGAAATCCTCGACAAGACCGTGACCGCCTTTATCGGTCCGTCCGGCTGCGGCAAGTCGACCTTCCTGCGCTGTCTGAACCGGATGAACGACACGATCGACATCTGCCGCGTCGAGGGCAATATCTTGCTCGACGGCGAAAACATCTACGACAAGCGCGTCGATCCGGTGCAGCTGCGGGCGAAAGTCGGCATGGTGTTCCAGCGTCCGAACCCCTTCCCGAAGTCGATCTACGACAACATCGCCTATGGCCCGCGCATCCACGGTCTGGCCAAGAACAAGGCCGATCTCGACGAGATCGTCGAAAAGGCGCTGCGCCGTGGCGCGATCTGGGATGAGGTCAAAGACCGTCTCGATGCGCCGGGCACCGGGCTTTCGGGGGGTCAGCAACAGCGTCTGTGCATCGCGCGTGCCGTGGCGACCGAGCCGGAAGTGCTGCTGATGGACGAGCCGTGTTCCGCGCTCGACCCGATTGCGACGCTTCAGGTCGAGGAGCTGATTGACGAACTGCGCGAGAATTTCTCCGTCGTCATCGTCACCCACTCGATGCAACAGGCCGCCCGTGTGAGCCAGAAAACCGCCTTCTTCCACCTGGGCAACCTTGTGGAATACGGTGACACCGAACAAATCTTCACCAACCCGAAAGATGAGCGGACTGAAAGCTACATCACCGGCCGGATCGGCTAAGGGAGAGAGACGACATGCATAACGACAACAAACATATCGCCACAGCGTTCGACCGCGATCTCGAAGCGATTCAGGCCATGATCATGAAGATGGGCGGTCTTGTCGAAGTGGCGATCAAGGACGCGGCGCAGGCCCTCGACGAGCGCGATGTGGAACTCGCCGAGAAGGTGCGCGCCTCCGACAAGGCCATCGACAAACTCGAAGAAGACGTCAACGAAGAGGCGGCGCGGCTCATCGCGCTGCGCGGGCCGACCGCCTCCGATCTGCGCACGGTTCTGACCGTGATGAAGATCTCGACCAACCTCGAACGCTGCGGCGACTATGCCAAGAACCTCGCGAAGCGCACCGGCGTTCTCGTCAACATGCGTCCGATCGAAGGCGCGGCCCCCTCGATCCGCCGCATGGCGCGCGAGGTGGAGGAGATGCTGAAACTGGCGCTCGACGCCTATATTCAGCGCGACGTCTCCATGGCCAACGAAGTGCGTCACCGCGACCTCGACGTCGACCAGATGTACAACGCCCTGTTCCGCGAATTCCTCACCTATATGATGGAAGACCCGCGCAACATCACCGCCTGCATGCACCTGCATTTCATCGCCAAGAACATCGAACGCATGGGCGACCATGCCACCTCGATTGCCGAGCAGGTGATCTATCTGACCACTGGCGAAATGCCGGAAGACGCCCGTCCGAAAGGTGATTTCACCTCGCAGGCCGTGGACGCGGAGGATCTCTGATGTCCGCAGACCAGCCCCGTGTTCTTGTCGTCGAGGATGAACCCGCCCAGCGGGAGGTTCTCGCCTACAATCTCGAGGCCGAAGGCTTCGCAGTCTCCAAGGCGGAGAATGGCGACGATGCGCTTCTCTACGTGGACGAGGACAATCCCGATATCATCGTCCTCGACTGGATGTTGCCCGGGGTCTCCGGCATCGAGATCTGTCGTCGTCTCAAGACTCGGCCCGACACCCGCGAAATCCCGATCATCATGCTCTCGGCCCGATCCGAAGAGGTGGACCGGGTGCGCGGGCTTGAGACCGGGGCGGACGATTACGTGGTAAAACCCTATTCGGTGATCGAGTTGATGGCCCGTGTGCGCACGCAGTTGCGCCGCGTTCGTCCGGCGGCCACCGGGCAGGTGCTCGAATACGATGACATCCGCCTCGACAGCGAGACTCACCGCGTCACGCGCGGCGCCGAACAGCTCAAACTCGGCCCGACCGAATTCCGGCTTTTGTCCACTTTCATGGAGAAACCGGGCCGCGTCTGGTCACGTGAGCAACTCCTCGACCGGGTCTGGGGTCGCGACATTTACGTCGATACCCGCACGGTGGACGTCCATATCGGACGGCTCCGGAAGGCCCTGTGTCAATATGGCGGCGAGGACCCGGTGCGCACGGTCCGTGGCGCGGGTTACGCGCTTGGCTGAAGCCGCAACAGGACAACGCGTGCAATAAATGAGCAGAGAAGCACCGGTCCCGCCGAGGGGCGGTGCTTTTTCGCACTGAAAATGCGAAGAAAAATCCGCCTCTCTTGCCGAGCCCTGCCAACCTGTGCTCAGATGATTTGAGCAAATTTCGACAGGCGGCGGATCAGGGCGGAGCATGACGGATCTCTATTTCAAGGAACCCGCACATCTGCGGACCTATCGCGGCATTCGCGAGTTGATCTTGTCCGGCGATCTCGTGCCCGGCGAACCTGTGACGATCCAAGGCCTGACCGACCGGCTCGGCGCGGGCATGACGCCGGTGCGCGAAGCGATCCGGCGGCTGACCTCAGAAGGCGCGCTGATTTTTCATGGCAACCGTCGGGTGACGGTCCCGGCGCTGACGCTCTCCGAGGTGGACGATCTGATTTTCGCTCGTCTGGCTTTGGAGCCCGAACTTGCGCGCCGGGGGGCCGAGCGGATGACGGAGGCGGGGCTCACAAGCCTCGTCGAGGTGGACCGCGAGATCGACGTCGCCATGGGGCAAGGCGACATGCGCGGCTATATGATCTACAACCACCGCTTTCACATGCAGCTCTATGCACCCGGACGCAGCGAAGTGATCAGCCCGATCATCGACACGCTCTGGCTGCGCTGCGGTCCCGCGCTTCGGGTGATGTGCACCCGGTTCGGCAATCAAAACCTGCCCGACATGCACCGCGTGGCGATCGAAGCGCTTCGGCGTCACGACAGTCAAGGCGTGGCGGAGGCGGTGCGGCGCGATATTCTTCAGGGCATGGAGAATATTCGCGCCATTGTCGCTGAAACCTCAGAGTTCACGTAAAGCTTGAGATTATACGGAAATCGCCTTGATTTCACAGAAATCTTCTATGCCATAAACGCCGCCCTCACGACCGTTCCCCGACAGCTTGTAGCCCCCGAAGGGCGAGCCGTAGGAAATATCCGAGCCGTTCAGATGCACCATCCCGGCGCGAATCTCTCGTGCCATGGCGAGGCCGCGGGACTGGCTTTCCTCGGAGGGGCCGGTCTGGATATAGGCGGCAAGCCCGTAGGGCGTATCATTGGCAATTTCGACGGCCTCGTCGTCGCCGTCGTAGGCGATCATGACGAGAACCGGACCGAACACCTCTTCCTGCGCGATGCGCATGTCGTTGGTCACATCGCCAAACACGGTCGGGCGGCAGAAATAGCCGCGATTGAAGCCTTCGGGCCGGTCCAGACCGCCCGCAACAAGCCGCGCGCCGTCTTCGATCCCGGCCTGAATGAGGCTCTGCACCCGGTCGTATTGCATCTGCGACACCAGCGGGCCGATGTGACTGCCGGGCTGGGCGGGCAAGCCGATTTTCGTGCTTTCGGCGACCTCTTTGGCGATCTCCATCGCGGTCTCGTAATGGCTCTGCGGGATCAGCATGCGTGTCGGCGCGTTGCAGGACTGGCCGGTGTTTTGAAAGCAATGGCGCACGCCGCGTTTCACCGCCTCCTCGAAATCGCAATCGTCCAACAGGATGTTTGGCGATTTGCCCCCAAGCTCCAGCGTCACACGTTTCACCGTGGAGGCGGCGGCTTTGGAGATTTCGACGCCCGCGCGGGTCGAGCCGGTGAAGGACACCATGGCCACATCCGGATGCGACGAGATCGCCGCGCCCACGGTCGGGCCATCGCCATTGACGAGGTTGAACACGCCTTTCGGCAGGCCCGCCTCTTCGAGAATTTCGGCATAGAGCAGCGCGCTCATCGGCGTCAGCTCGGAGGGTTTCAACACCATGGTGCAGCCGGCGGCGAGGGCAGGGATCACCTTGAGCGCGATCTGATTGATCGGCCAGTTCCACGGCGTGATAAAGCCGCACACCCCAATCGGCTCATGCACGATGAGATCGCCGGGGCCGTTGCGGTGTTCGAACTCGAACTCTTCGAGCGCTTTCACCACGCCGTCGAGATGGCCGATGCCCACGGCGGCCTGCGCCCGGTCCGACAGCGAGATCGGCGCGCCCATTTCCTCGGTGATGGCGGCGGACATTTCATCGTAGCGCGCCTGATAGGCCTCGCGGATCGCGGCCAAAAGCTCAAGCCTCTCGGCTTTGGTGGTGCGCGAGAAGGACGGGAAGGCGGCTTTGGCGGCGGCGACGGCGGCGTCGACATCGGCTTTGGTGCCCATGGCAACCTCGGCAAAGACCTCTTCGGTCGCCGGGTTGATCACATCCATCAGTGTGCCGCCCAGAGGCTTGACCCAAGCCCCGTTGATATAGAACCGGTCGGTTTTCAACTCTGTCATCTTCGCCTCATCTCTGTCTTTTATATCTTGTCGCGCAAAGCATACCACGTCATCGCAAGCGCCAGAAGCGGCGTCCGAAGGCTCGGCCCGCCGGGAAAGCGCGGGCTGGGCAGCGATTGCATCAGATCGAACCGCGCCGCGTGGCCTTCGACCGCCTCCGCCGCGATCTGGCCCGCGAGCGTGGCCAAAGCGACGCCCTGACCGGAGAAGCCGGCGATGGACATGGCGTTTGGGCCGAGGCGGGCGAAATGCGGCAGGCGGGACATGGTGATGCCCAAAGTGCCGCCCCAGGCGTAATCGAGTTTGGCGTCTTTCAGCTCCGGGAACACGCCCAGCATTGGCGCGCGGACCTTGGCGCGAATGTCGGCGGGGAATTTGTAACCGTAGCTCTCGCCGCCGCCGAAAATCATCCGGTTGTCCGGCGACATGCGGTAATAATTGATCACGAAACGCGAGTCCGCGACGGCATGGCGGTTCGGGATCAGACGCGCGGCAAGATCGTCGGGCAGGGGTTCGGTGACCGCGATGAAATTGTTGATCGGCATGACGTGATGCGCGACGTCATGATCGAGATTGTTGTGATAACCGTTGAGCGCGAGGATCAGGTGATCGGCCTCGATGACGGCCTGATCGGTATGGACGCGCGGCTTGCCTTTGGTCTCAACCTTGGTCACCCGCGACAGCTCATGGATGCGCGCGCCTGCGGCCTCGGCCAGACGCGCGATGGCGAAAGCGTAGCGCAGCGGGTGGAGATGGCCGGAGCCCATGTCGAGCGTGCCCGAATGGTAATCCTCCGAGCCGGTCTCGTGCCGAACTTCATCGCGGTTGAGATAGCGGATTTTGTCGTAGCCGTAGACCTTGTGCATATGGTCCACATGCTTTTGCGCATGATGCGAAAACCGCGCCCTGTGATTGGCGTGAATGACGCCATCGCGCCAGTCGCAGTCGTCACCGCTTTCCGCGAGGATCGTTTTGACCAGATCGACGGCCTCGGCGCCCAGATCCCAAAGCATCCGCGCGTCATCCATGCTGACGTGGGTTTCCAGCTCGTCTTGCTCAAGTCGTTGCCCCATCGACACCTGACCGCCATTGCGCCCGGAGGCGCCCGATCCGACGCGGGAGGCCTCCAACAGCACCACATCCAACCCGCGCTGCGCCATATGGAGCGCCGCCGACAGCCCGGCATAGCCGCCGCCCACGACGCAGACATCGGCCTTCACCGTGCCGGTCGCGGCCGGGTAGGGGCCGGGCATGCTGTGGCTGGCCTCAGCCGTCGCGGCGTACCACGATTGCGGATGCTCGCCCAAGCGGTCGTTATAGGTCAGGATGTCCATCAGAACCTCAGGCGTTCAGCCCCTCCGCATTGATCCGCTCCAGCGTCTCGTCGAGCGACTTGCGGGCGCGTTCGATGAGGATATCGACCTCGGCCTTGGTGATCGTCAACGGCGGCGAGATGATCATCCGGTCGCCGACATGGCGCATCACCAGATTGTTCGCGAAACAGCGCTCGCGGCAGATATAGCCGACCGTGCCGCCGGGGGCCTTGAATTTCGCCCGCGTGGCCTTGTTAGGAGTGAGGGCGATGGAGCCCATCATGCCGACGATCTTGGCTTCGCCCACCAGCGGGTGATCGACCAGCGCTTCCCATTTTTCCTTGAGATAGGGCGCGATTTCTTTGCCCGCGCGCTCGACGATGCCTTCTTCTTCGAGAAGGCGGATGTTTTCGAGCGCCACGGCACAGGCCACCGGATGACCGGAATAGGTGTAGCCATGGGCGAACTCGTCGCCCTCGTCGATCACCTTGGCGATCTTGTCGGACACGATGGAGGCGCCCAAGGGGATATAGCCGGAGGTGATGCCCTTTGCGCAGGTCATGATGTCGGGCGTGATGCCCATGGTTTGCGAGCCGAACCAGTTGCCGGTGCGGCCAAAGCCGGTGATGACCTCGTCGACGATCAGCAAGATGTCGTATTTCTTCACGATGCGCTGAATCTCCGGCCAATAGGTCGCGGGCGGAACGATCACACCACCGGCGCCCTGAACGGGTTCGGCGATAAAGGCGGCGACGGTTTCGGGTCCGAGTTCAAGGATTTTCGCTTCAAGCTCCTGTGCGCGTTGCAGACCGAATTCTTCGGGCGTCATATCGCCGCCTTCGGACCACCAATCGGGCTGGTCGATGTGGTGAATGCCGGGGATCGGCAGGCCGCCTTGCGCGTGAATGCCCTTCATCCCGCCCAAGGACCCGCCGCCCATGGTGGACCCGTGGTAGCCGTTCCAGCGCGAGATCACATTGAAGCGCTCGGGCTGGCCTTTGAGCTCCCAGTAATGGCGCACCATGCGCAGGTTGGTGTCGTTGGAATCCGAGCCGGAGCCATTGAAAAACACATGGTTCAGATCGCCCGGTGCAATCTCGGCGAGTTTCTTCGCCAGCATGATTGCGGGGACGTGCGAGGTCTGAAAGAAGGTGTTGTAGAACGGCAGTTGCTTCATCTGCCGCGCGGCCACATCGGCCAGTTCCTCGCGCCCATAGCCGACATTGACACACCACAGGCCCGCCATGGCGTCGAGAATTTCCTCGCCCTCGCTGTCGGTCAGGAAAACGCCCTTGGCCTTGGTGATGATGCGCGCGCCTTTCTCGGCCAGTTCAGCCCCAAAGGTAAACGGGTGCATATGATGCGCGGCATCGAGCGCTTGTAGCTCGGCGGTGGGCAGGTGGTTGTCTTGCATGGTCTTTGTCCTTTGTCGCCGACCCGTCCGCGCGCATCGTTCACAGGGGCGGACACGGGAGGCAGAGAGTCGAAACGGGCCGGGGATCGTTTTGATCCGTCACTGGAAAAATATGATCAAATTTTTGAACGGTCAAGCACGAGCCGCTGTGCGCGGGCTCTCAGGGGGCTGTGTGAGAGCCCTTGTGCCGAAGGATTGAGCAGCTGGGAAGAAGGGGGGACGGAACCCCGTCTTTGACATTTAGGAGAACCCGGATTACCTGAAATTCGGAGAACACCAGAGACGGGCAGAGATCATGCAGCAGGCACAGACAGACGAAGCCCCGCGGTTGCGCAGCCGGATTTGGGCACATCGCCGGACGATCGCGCTGTTGCTCCTGTGCCAGCTCGGGCAGGTCTCCGCCTCGCTTTTGTTGCCGGGGTTCAGCGCCGATGTGATCGACCGCGGCATTCTCGCCAAGGCACCCGGGGTCATCTGGCAATTCAGTGGGCTGATGGGGCTGGCCTCCATCGTGCAGCTTGTCCTGAGCATTGTCGCCGTCATGCTCGGCGCAAGGATCGCGTTTCAGATCGGCCGGGATCTGCGTGCGGATGTGTTCGACAAAGTCCATGGGCTGGCGCTGTCGCAGGTGCAGGGGTTCAGCGTCGGATCGCTGATCACGCGCTGCACCAACGATGTGTTGCAGGTTCAGACCATGGTGATCATGGCGCTGACGATGATCGTCATTGCGCCGATTATGGGGGTGGGCGGCGCGATCATGGCGGTGCGCCAAGATGTTCAACTCTCGGGACTTTTGCTCGTGGCCGTGCCGGTTCTGGCGCTGATCATCGGCAATTTGACGCTCCGCGCGACGCCTTTGTTTCAGATCATGCAGGGGCAACTCGACCGGGTGAACTCAGTGCTGCGCGAACAGATCGAGGGCATTCGGGTGATCCGCGCTTTCCTGCAAAAGGACCGCGAAGCGGCACGGTTTGCCGAGGCCAATGCCGACCTGACCCGCACCGCGATTCACGCCGGTCGGCTGATGTCGATGACCATGCCCTCGGTCTCGGCGGTGATGCAGATGGCCTCCGTGGCGCTGATCTGGCTCGGCGCGGACCGGGTGATCTCCGGCGATCTGGAGGTCGGCGCGCTGATCGCCTTTCTCTCTTATGTCTCGCTGATCCTGATTGCGGTCATGATGATGGGGATGCTCGTCGTGATGCTGCCGCGCGCTTTGGTCAGCGCCCGGCGGATCGACGATCTGTTGCTGAGCCCGCTCGAAGTCGGCCCGCCAAGCGCGCCCGTCGCCTTGCCGGACAAGGGGCAGGGGTTGCATCTGCGGTTCGAGGAGGTGAGTTTCGGCTATCCGGGTGCGCAAAGCCGGGTGTTGCAGGATATCACCTTCGATCTCGGCCCCGGCGAGGTTCTGGGCATCATCGGGCCGACCGGCTCCGGCAAATCCACCATCGTCAATCTGATCGCCCGGTTGAACGACCCGAGCGAAGGGCGCGTTACCTTGGGCGGTGTCGATCTGCGCGACATTGCGAGCGAGGATCTTGCGCGCCGCCTCGGCTATGTGCCGCAAAAGGCCTATCTGTTTTCCGGCACGGTGCGCGACACCCTGCGTTTGGGCGCGCCCGAGGCCGATGACGCGGCGCTCTGGCGGGCGCTCGATGTGGCGCAGGCGGCGGAGTTCGTCCGGGCGCTGCCCGACGGGCTCGACGCCCCCGTGGCGCAGGGCGGGACGAATTTTTCAGGCGGCCAGCGGCAACGCCTCGCCATCGCCCGCGCGCTGGTCTGCGACGCCGATCTCTATCTGTTCGACGACAGTTTCTCCGCCCTCGATCAGGCCACGGATGCGCGGCTGCGGGCGGCGCTGCGCGGAGCCGTCTCCCATGCCGCGACCGTCATCGTCAGCCAGCGCGTCTTGTCGATCCGCGAGGCCGACCGCATTCTGGTGATCGAGCGCGGCCGGGTGGTGGGCTTTGCGCCTCATGATATTCTGCTGCGTGACTGCCCGGTCTATGCCGAGATCGTGCGCTCGCAAATGGGTGCGGAGGCGGCAGCATGAGCGTGCGTGAGCAAAATCTCGAACAGGTCGAGCGCCCGGAAAATCAGGGCCCGCGTCGCGGTCCCGGCGCCGGTCTCGGCGGGGCGAAACCCAAGGATGCGCGCCACGCGCTGGTCCGGGTCTGGCAGGCTTTCGGGCGGCGGCGCCCCTTGTTGATCGCCACCATGCTGTTGAGCCTCGGCAGCGTTTTGGGCAGCACGGTCGGGCCATGGCAGCTTGGGCTTGCCACTGATATTCTGGTGGGCGACGGCTACAGCCATGCAGCTCTCATGCGCCAGCTTGCGCTTGTGGCGGCGATCTATCTGGCGGCGGCGGGGCTCAATCTGTTGCAGGCCTGGCTGATCAACGATCTGGTGCAGAGCATGGGGCAGAGGTTGCGTGCTGCGGCGCAGGCCAAGCTCTCCCGCGTGCCGCTCAAATGGTATGATGCGCAGCCGCGCGGAGAGGTTTTGTCGCGCTTTACCAATGACATAGACAATATGATCCAAAACCTTCAGCACGTCTCAAGCCAGGTGGTTCTGATGAGCATGACCATCGTCGGCGTGCTGGCGATGATGCTGTTCCTGTCGCCGCCGCTGGCAGGTGTCGCGCTGATCGCGATCCTCATATCGCTCACCATGACGCGGCTGATCGCCCGCGCCGCCAAGCCGCAATTCGCCGCGCAATGGCGCCAAACCGGGCATCTCAATGCGACGGTCGAGGAAAGTTTCACCGGTCAGACGCTGATCCGCGTGTTCGGCGCGCGCAGACGGGTCGATGCGCAATTCGAGGCGCAGAACGCGGCGCTGACACGCGCGGCGATGCGGGCGCAAATCCTTGCGAGTCTGATCCAGCCGCTGAGCATGTTCGTCACCAACCTTGCCTATATCGCCGTCGTGCTTTTCGGGGCGTTCCGGGTGCTGGCGGGGGGCTTGAGCCTCGGGGAATTGCAGGCCTTCATTCAATACATCCGCCAGATCGGCCAGCCGGTGTCGCAGCTTGGCAGCATGGCGGCGCAGATCCAATCGGCGCTGGCCTCGGCCGAGCGGGTGTTCGAATTGCTCGACGCACCTGAGATGGGCGCAGACGCCGTCGAAACCGGCGCCGGGGCGGCCAAGGGACGTGTGGAGTTTGATCATGTCGGTTTCCGCTACCTGCCGGATCAACCTTTGTTCGAAGACGTGAGCCTTACGGCAGAGCCGGGCCAGATGCTGGCCATCGTCGGGCCAACGGGCGCGGGCAAAACCACGCTCGTGAACCTGTTGATGCGCTTCTACGAGATCGATAGCGGCGCGATCCGGCTCGATGGCCGGGACATCCGCGAAATGCCGCGCACCGAGCTGCGCCGGGCGATGGCGATGGTGTTGCAGGACACATGGCTCTACACCGGCACGATCCATGACAACATCGCCTATGGCCGCCCGGAGGCGACGCGCGAGGAGGTGATTGCCGCCGCAAAGCGCTGTCACGTCGATGATTTCGTCCGGACCTTGCCGGAGGGCTATGACACGGTGCTCGACAATGGTGGCGCGTCTCTGTCGCAGGGGCAACGCCAGCTGATCACCATCGCGCGGGCCTTTCTGCTCGATGCGCCGATCCTGATCCTCGACGAGGCGACGAGCTCGGTCGACACGCGCACGGAAATGCTCATCCAACAGGCCATGGCGGAGTTGCGCGCGGGCCGCACCAGCTTTGTCATCGCGCATCGGCTGTCGACCATCCGCGACGCAGGGTTGATCGTCTATATGGAGGCCGGGAGTGTGCGCGAGACCGGGACGCATGACGCGTTGATGGCTTTGAAAGGCGGCTATTGGCGGCTTCAGGGGCAGCCGGAATGAGAATATGAAATTAGTCTTATAATTAGTATTATGTATATTATCTATTGAGTATGAGATTGAAATGCGAAATCTAACCCTCTGTAATTCCCTCAAAAACTCGGAGGCGTTGCCGCGCTCACAACTTCGCAAGGCTCAGGTCCCACCTGTCGAAACCGATGCGGCGTGCGGCTTTCGAAATAATACGCATCGCCCGGTCCAAGGATTTTGCGCTGCTCGCCAACTGTCACCTCGACGCGGCCTGAGATTACGATCCCGGCTTCTTCGCCTTCGTGGCCGTACATCACGCGCCCGGTGTCCGCGCCGATCTCGTAGCGCTCCTTGAGCATCATCATCGCACGTCCGAACAGTGATTGTCCGACCTGTTTGAGCGAGACCTTGCCTTTGCCGATCTCGGTGAGCTCCTCGGCGGCGTAAAAGATCTGTTGCTCGGCCACCGGCTCGATGGCGAAAAACTCCGACAGGCCGATGGGCACACCGGCGAGGATCTTGTGTAGCGCGCCGACGGATGGGTTCATCTTGCCGCTTTCAATCAGGGAAATGGTCGAATTCGGCACGCCGACTTTCGTGGCCAAACTGCGCTGCGACAGACCGGCGCGTTCGCGCACGACACGCAGCCGGTGACCGAGGGCCAGATCGTCGGAAGTGTTGTGGGTGTTCATTATAAGCCAAACAGTAGTGAGTTATGACCATAATACAATGAGTTACGAAAATAAAGAAACAGACTTTTTGAAAATAATAAAACCCCTAATCTCAGGGCCAAGACACAGAACATCGCGCCGAATGAGCGCTCTGAAAGGACAGATCATGTTGAAATCGACTGCAAATACCGAAATCGAAGCCCGTCGCAAGGCGGCTCTGGCCCGCGGCGTGGGTGTGCTCACCGACCATTATGCGGTAAAGGCTGAGAATGCCGAAATCTGGGACGAAGACGGCAATCGCCTGATCGACTTCGCCTCCGGCATCGCCGTGCTCAACACCGGCCACCGCCACCCG
Source organism: Celeribacter sp. SCSIO 80788 (assembly GCF_051054295.1). Lineage (GTDB taxonomy): Bacteria > Pseudomonadota > Alphaproteobacteria > Rhodobacterales > Rhodobacteraceae > Celeribacter. The sequence continues at coordinate 962,920 of NZ_CP150482.1, forward strand.
AAGGTCATCGCCGCCGTCGAAAAACAGCTCGCGTCCTTTACGCACACCTGCCACCAAGTCGTGCCCTATGAGAACTACGTCCGCCTTGCCGAGCGTCTGAACGCGCTGGCTCCGGGCGATTTCGACAAGAAATCCCTCTTTGTCACGACCGGCGCAGAGGCCCTTGAAAACGCGGTCAAAATTGCCCGTGCCGCAACCGGTCGTTCGGCGGTCATCACCTTCAATGGTGGCTTCCATGGCCGGACTTTCATGACCATGTCGATGACCGGCAAGGTGGTGCCGTACAAGGTCGGTTTCGGCCCGATGGCCGCCGACGTGTTCCACGCGCCCTACCCCAACGCGCTGCATGGCATCTCCGTCGACGACACGTTCGACGCGATCAAGCACCTGTTCAAAGCCGATGTCGACCCGAACCGCGTTGCCGCCATCGTGTTCGAACCGGTGCAAGGCGAAGGCGGGTTCAACCCGGCACCCGCCGAGTTTGTCGAACGCCTGCGCGCGCTCTGCGACGAATACGGCATCGTGATGGTCGCCGACGAGGTGCAGACCGGTTTTGCCCGCACCGGCACCGTCTTTGCGATGGACGCCTACAGCGTTGCGCCCGATCTGATCACCATGGCGAAAAGCCTCGGCGGCGGTTTCCCGATCTCTGCGGTCGTCGGCAAGGCCGAGATCATGGACGCAGCCGGTCCGGGCGGCCTTGGCGGCACCTATGGCGGCAACCCGCTGGCGATTGCGGCGGCGAATGCGGTGCTCGACGTGATCGAAGAAGAAAAGCTCTGCGACCGCGCCAATATGCTTGGCGACACGCTCAAGGCCCGTCTTGAAGCGCTGAAAGCCGATGTGCCGGAGATCGTCGAAGTGCGTGGGCCCGGTTTCATGGTCGCGGCCGAGTTCTGCCACGCCGACGGCACCCCTGCCCCTGAGCTTGCCAATGCGATCCGGGTCGAGGCGCTCAACCGTGGCCTGCTTCTGCTGACCTGCGGCGTCTATGGCAACGTGATCCGCTTCCTCGCGCCGATCACCATTCAGGACGATGTGTTTGCAGAAGCGCTCGATATCCTCGAAAACGCTGCCAAAGCGGCAAAAGGACTCTGAGATGCGTGAGCTGAACGACAAAACCCTGCTGGAAACCCGCGCCTATGTGAATGGCGTCTGGGTCGAAGGCAAAAAAACCTTTCCGGTGGAGAACCCCTCCACCGGCGAGGTGATCGCCCATGTCACCGACCTGTCGGCGGAAGATGTCGCCATGGCGATCGATGCCGCCTATGCGGCGAAAAAGGCTTGGGCCGCAACGAGCGTCAAGGAACGCTCCGCGATCCTGCGCAGACTGTTCGATCTCATGGTCGAGAATGCCGACGATCTGGCGACGATCCTCACCGCCGAGATGGGCAAGCCCTGGGCCGAAGCCCGCGGCGAGATCCTTTACGGCGCCTCCTATGTCGAATGGTTCGCCGAAGAGACCAAGCGCATTTACGGCGACATGATCCCCGGTCCGCAAAACGACAAACGTATGGTGATCGTCAAGCAACCGGTGGGCGTGGTCGGCTCCATTACGCCGTGGAACTTCCCGAACGCCATGCTGGCGCGCAAGATGGCGCCGGCACTGGCCGCAGGCTGCACCATGGTGGCGCGGCCCTCCGAGTTCACGCCGCTCTCCGCGCTGTCCCTCGCCGTTCTGGCAGAGCGCGCAGGCGTGCCCGCGGGTGTGTTCAACGTGCTGACGGGGCTCGACGCCGCAGGCATGGGCCAGGAGATGTGCGCTAACGAGAAAGTGGCGAAAATCACCTTCACTGGCTCGACGCGCGTGGGGAAAATCCTGCTCGCTCAAGGCGCTGGCACGGTCAAGAAAATGTCCATGGAACTGGGCGGCAATGCGCCTTTTGTGGTGTTCGACGATGCCGATGTGGATGCGGCGGTCGAGGGCTGCATGATTGCGAAATTCCGCAACAACGGCCAGACCTGCGTCTGTGCCAACCGCATCTATGTTCAGTCCGGAATCTATGACACCTTCGCCGCGAAACTGGCGAAAGCCTTGGAAAGCCTGACGCTTGGTGACGGCTTTGCCGAGGGGGTCAACACCGGCCCGCTGATCAACGCGGCGGCAGTTGCGAAGGTCGAAAGCCATATCGCGGATGCGGTCGAGAAAGGCGCGGAAGTGGTCACTGGCGGCAATCGCTCGAACCTCGGCCAGACCTTCTTCGAGCCGACGCTCCTCAAAGGCGTGACGCAGGAGATGCAGGTTGCCCGCGAGGAAACCTTTGGTCCCTTGGCACCGCTGGTGAAATTCGAGACCGAAGATGAGGCGCTGGCCTATGCCAATGCCACGGAATTCGGGCTGGCCTCCTATTTCTACACCTCTGACCTGAACCGCGCCTGGCGTGTGGGCGAGGCGCTGGAAAGCGGCATGGTCGGCATCAACACCGGCGCGATTTCCACGGAAATGGCCCCGTTCGGCGGCGTCAAACAGTCCGGCATGGGCCGCGAAGGCTCGAAATACGGCATGGACGATTATCTCGAGATCAAAAACCTCTGCTTCGGCGGGTTGAACTGATCCGGTCGGGGCGGCCTCTTGCCGCCCCAACACATTTTGAGGGAGGATATCATGACCGCGAGCCACGGCTTTCTCGCCGACGTCACCAATATGTTCAACGATGCGGCCAAAATCATGTCGCTCGAAGAAGGGCTGGCGGAGAAAATCTCTGTCTGCAACACCACTCTGACGACCCGCTTTGGCGTGCGGCTGCGGGGCAAGATGCACACGTTCGAGGGCTGGCGCTCCGTTCATTCCAATCACCCCAGCCCGGCCAAGGGGGGCATTCGCTATGCGCCCTATGCCAATCTCGAAGAGGTCGAGGCGCTCGCAGCCCTCATGTCCTACAAATGCGCGCTGATGGACCTCCCCTTCGGCGGCTCCAAGGGCGCGTTGAAGATCGACCCTTCCGAATGGGCCCCGCATGAGCTCGAGCGCATCACTCGCCGATTTGCTCGGGAACTGGCGCGGCACGATTTCCTCAGCCCCTCGCAAAACGTCCCGGCCCCGGATGTCGGCACCAATGAAAAGACCATGATCTGGATTGCCGACGAATATCGGCAGATGAAATCCAGTGACATCAACGCCAATGCCTGTGTCACCGGCAAACCGATTGCCATGGGCGGCATCGAGGGCCGCATCGAGGCCACCGGGCGTGGCGTGCAATACGCCATCCAGGTGTTTTTCCAGACCCCCGAGGACATCGCGAAAACCGGCCTGCCCGACCGGCTCGAAGGCCGCACGGTGGTCATTCAGGGCCTCGGCAATGTCGGCTATCACGCGGCGAAATTCCTGAGCGAGGAAGATGGCTGCAAGATCATCGCGGTGGTCGAGCGCGACGGCTCAGTGCGCAATCCAGACGGCATCGACATCGAGGCGCTGCATGCGCATATGGTGGAAACCGGTGGCGTGAGCGGTTTTGCGGGTGGTGAATACGACAGTGGATCGGCCTTGAGCGATGCCTGCGACATTCTCATTCCGGCGGCGCTTGAAAGCGCGATCCACGACGGAAATGCCCATGAAATCAAAGCGAAGATGATCGTCGAGGCGGCCAACGGTCCGATCACCTATGCCGCCAATACGCTCCTGCGCGAGCGCGGCGTGGTGATCGTCCCCGATCTCTACGCCAACGCGGGCGGTGTGACCGTGAGCTATTTCGAATGGGTCAAAAACCTGACCCATATTCCCTTTGGCCTGATGGAGCGGCGCCGCGACGAACAGGGCAACCGCATGCTCGCACGTCAGATCGAGAGCATGACCGGCCACCAATTCCCGGAGGGAGCCGAGACCTTCCTCGACGGCGCCCGCGAGATCGATCTGGTACGTTCAGGCCTCGATGACAAGATGCGGTCCGCCTATGGCGAAATGTCCCGGCTCTGGAACAGCTCCGACGACATTCCCGACCTGCGCACCGCCGCCTATATCATCGCCGTGCGCCGTTTGGCCGATATCTACAAGGCCTTGGGGATCGGCGGCTGAAATTCAGCCCGCCGATCGCGCGAGCATACCGAACAGGTCGCGGGGGTCGTCCGGGTCGGCGAGCATGTCGAGATTTTCCGCAAAATCCGTGCCTTGCACGAGGTGTCTCACGTAACGCAACGCCGAGAAATCCTCCGTCGCAAAGCCCACGCTGTCGAACAGCGTGAGCTGCGCCGCGTCGCGCCGCCCTGTCAATTCGCCGCGCATCACCTGCCAGAGCTCGGTCACCGGGTGATCGGGGCCAAGCTGCTGGATCTCCCCCTCGATCCGGGTTTGCTCCGGGTATTCCACGAAAATCTCGGCGCGCCGGAGAATATCCGGGTGCAGCTCCGTCTTCCCCGGACAGTCGCCGCCGATGGCGTTGATATGCTGGCCGCGCCCGACCATGTTGTCGGTCAGGATCGTGGCATATTGTTTGTCGGCGGTGCAGGTGGTGATCACCTCTGCGCCGATCACTGCCTCCTGTGCGCTGGAACAGCATGTAATTTCAAAGCCTTGCGATTCGAGGTTGCGTTTTGCCTTGGCCGTGGCCGCCGGGTCGATGTCGTAGAGGCGCAGCCGGTTGATGCTACATATGGCGCGGAAGGCCATGGCCTGAAACTCGCATTGCGCACCGTTGCCGATCATCGCCATGACCTCGGCCCCCTTTGGCGCGAGATATCTGCCGACAAGCGCCGATGTGGCCGCCGTGCGCAGCGCCGTCAAAACTGTCATTTCCGTGAGCAACACCGGATAGCCGGTTGAAACCTCAGACAAAACGCCGAAGGCCGTCACGGTCTGATGGCCGGTTTTGGTGTTTTTCGGATGGCCGTTGACATATTTGAAGCCGTAAAGCCGATCATCCGCCGTCGGCATCAGTTCGATCACACCGCCCGGCACATGGGACGCCACGCGCGGGGTTTTGTCGAACTCGGGCCAGCGTTTGAAATCCTCTTCGATATAGGTCGCGAGATCGGTGAGAAACCTTTCAATTCCAATGTGATGCACGAGGCGCATCATGTTTGCGACGGAGACGAAGGGCACATAGGCGAGTTCAGAGGGGGCGAGCATATTCATCCAAAACTCCGGGTCATACGGTCGAGAACGCGGCGGCCGAACAGGCTGGCCGTCAAATCGCAGAGCAGTTTCGCCGTGCGCCCGCGCTCATCGAGAAAGGGGTTCAACTCCACCAGATCGAGCGAGCCCACGAGGCCGCTGTCGCACAGCGTTTCCATGATCAGATGCGCCTCGCGAAAGGTCGCGCCGCCCGGCACAGTGGTGCCCACGGCAGGTGCGATCCCCGGGTCGAGAAAATCGACGTCAAAGCTCACATGCAGACGGCCATTCGCGGCCCGGACACGGTCGAGAAACGCGCGAAGCGGCACCAGAACCCCGGTCTCGTCAATCGCGCGCATGTCCTGCACATCCATCTCAAACCTTTGAATGCGCTCATGTTCCGCCGGATCGACGGAGCGAATGCCGATGAAACACATATGCTCGGGCGCCACCGCATGGGTCAGCGTGGGATAGGTCTCAAAGCCCTCTTGTCCGGTGAAATAAGCCACCGGTGTGCCGTGCAAATTGCCGCTCTCAGTCGTATCGAGCGTGTGCAAATCCGGGTGGGCATCGAGCCAGAGCACAAACAGCGGGCGGCCCTCCTCAGCCGCGCGGCGCGCCACGCCCGGCACGGTTCCGGCGGACATGGAATGATCGCCGCCCATGAAGATCGGCAGATCGCTGTCGCGCGCGGCGGCATAGGCGGCGGGCTCGAGCGCCTCGATCCAGGCGCGCGTCTCAGAGAGGTTGTGCACCGCAGGGTTGGCATGGGGCGCGATCTCCTGCGCTGCGATCTGGATGTCGCCGCGATCTTCGACCGACCAGCCAAGTGCCTTGAGCGTCTCGGGAAGCCCGGCGGTTCGCAGGCTGGCGGGACCCATCAGGCAGCCGCGTTGCGAGGCGCCGGTTTCAACCGGGACGCCGAAGAGGACGGTGGATTTCATCATCTGCGGAAGACCTTTGTGAGGATGTGCGTTTTCCGTAGTATGCGCCGGTTCGGCGAAAATTGTGACTTATAATCTGGCCATTTTGGATTTAGTTTTTATCAAAATGATCAATCGAGAAATCAAAATGAACAGCCCTGCCCTGACAGACAGCGACCGTGCGATCCTGAGCGCTCTGCGGCGCAATGCCAGACTGTCGATCACCGAACTGGCGCAGGACACGGGCCTGTCACGCAGCACCGCGCGCACGCGGCTCGATGCTCTGGTGGCGAACGGCCACATCCGACGGTTCACCATCGAGACCGATGTGGATGTCGAGGGCGAGGTGCGGGCAATTACCCTTGTTGCGCTTCAGGGCAAGATGTCACGTCAGGTGATCCGTACCCTGACCCGCATTCCCGGTGTCTCCACGGTCTTCGCCACCAATGGCGCTTGGGATCTTGTCGTCGATATTCGGACCGACAGTCTGGTGAATTTCGACCGAATTCTGCGTGAAATCCGTGAAATTCCCGGTGTGGTGAATTCGGAAAGCTGCCTTTTTCTGGCCCATGTCGTGGGGTGACGCACAGGAATGGTGCTTCAATGTGCGGAAACAGCGCATAGAGTTGACCTCGGGGGATGTCTTGCACGGTTTGAGATTTCTACCTAATTTCGCCTCATGGGGGACACGAGAATTCACAATCAGGTCCAGAAGATCCTCTACGCGACAACGGTCCAGGAGGTCTGGGAGACCTTGTTGAGTCGGTTGAAAACAATCGGCTTTCATCATGTGCTCTATGGTTTCACGCGGTTTCACACCGATTCCGGGTTCGGCGATGACAACGATCACCTCTTCCTGACCAATTTCGGCCCGGAGTATATGAAGGGCTATTTCCTCGAAGGCCGTTATCGCCATGGCCCGATGGTACGTTGGGCGGTGGAAAATTCGGGGTGCTGCTCATGGGGGTGGATCGGCGAAAATCTTGCCAGTTTCACCGAGAAGGAGCGTGAGGTTGTCGCCTTCAACCAGGCTTCCGGCGTCACCGCAGGTTACACGGTCGCCTTCCCGCATTCGCTCAAACGGGCCAAGGGCGCGATCGGCATGTCGCTCGAACCGTTCAACGGCATGCAGTCCCAAGCCGATGCGATCTGGGCCGCACATGGCGAGGATATCGAGATCCTGTGCGGCATTGCGCATCTGAAGCTGATCAGCATGCCGCTGCCGAAACGCATGTTGACCAAGCGCCAGCGCGAAGTGCTCGAGTGGATCAGCGATGGGAAAACCGTGGCAGATACCGCGCAAATTCTGGGCCTGAACAAAGCCACGGTAGAGAAACACCTGCGCCTCGCGCGTGAGGCTCTGGGCGTGGAAACCACGGCTCAGGCAGTGCTAAAGGCTTCATTACACAACCAAATTTTCACTTTCTGAACCCTGCCCTCGAAATGTGTACGCATAAAATCAACCAAAAGGTATGGAATTGCGTACTTTCGTTCTGGTTGCGTGCGGAACAAAATGAGATTGTTCCGGCTTTCGAGGCTTGGCCTTTGGGACGGGGGGTACGGGATCGCCAGGGTCATTCGGCTTACCGATGCTTCTTTGAAGGGCCGCGGGTTTATACTCAACCGTGCGGTCCTTTTTTGTGTATGAGTTTTGCGGGGTCCCTCATCCAAGGTTTTGTCCCGCAAAGGGTGGCTCTTCGAGCCACCCTTTTCTTTTCGGCATAACCGTCCCGCCAAACCGACATGAAAAAGGCCGCCTCCCGAAGGAGACGACCCGAAACACAGTCTTCCGAAGATGACAGGATTAGCCCTGCATGACTTTCGCGACTTCAGCGGCAAAATCTTCTTCGGCTTTCTCGATGCCTTCGCCGACTTCGAGACGCACGAAACCGGTGATCTCGGCACCAGCCTCTTTCGCGGCTTTCTCGACGGTGAGGTCCGGGTTCACCACGAAGGCCTGACCAAGGAGGGTCGACTCGGCGATGAATTTCGCCATACGGCCCTTGATCATGTTCTCGATGATGGCTTCCGGTTTGCCGGACTCACGAGCGATCTCGATCTGGATCTGACGCTCTTTTTCCACCACAGCCGGGTCGAGATCGGCTTCGCCGAGGCCCTGCGGGTTGGCGGCGGCAATGTGCATCGCAACCTGTTTGCCAAAGGCTTCGTTGCCGCCTTTGAGACCGACGAGCACACCGATTTTGCCCATGCCGTCAGCCGCCGCGTTGTGCACATAGGTCACAACGGTTTCGGCTTCGAGCTTGGCCATGCGGCGCAGACCCATGTTCTCGCCGATTTTGGCGATCTTGTCGGTGATCAGCTCGGAGACCGGCTTGCCGTTCACGTCGGCGGAGACCAGCTCTTCGACATTCGCAACGCCCAGAGCGGCGGTGGCGATGTCTTTCACCATGGTTTGGAATTCAGCGTTTTTCGCAACGAAGTCGGTCTCGGAGTTCACCTCGACGGCGACGCCCACACCGCCGTTCACGGCGACGGCCACGAGGCCCTCGGCTGCGGTACGACCGGATTTCTTCGCGGCTTTCGCCAGACCTTTGGTGCGCAGCCAGTCAACGGCGGCTTCCATGTCGCCATCGGTTTCGACCAGCGCTTTTTTCGCGTCCATCATGCCTGCGCCGGTGGATTCGCGCAGTTCTTTGACCTGAGCAGCAGTGATTGCCATGTCGGCTCTCCTCGAATTCTGGGATATGCTTGCGGGGGCGGGATTACCCTGCCCCCGTATCAATTTTGTAACGACCGGACCGACAAACCGGCCCGGAGGCGAAGATTACTCTTCGACGGCCTCGGCCACGGCTTCTTCAACCGGCAGCTCTTCGAAAGCGCCCATGTCGACACCGGCGGCGTCCATCTGAGCGGTCATGCCGTCAAGCGCGGCGCGAGCCACGAGGTCGGTGTAGAGCGCGATGGCGCGAGCGGCGTCGTCGTTGCCCGGGATGATGTAATCCACACCGGCCGGCGAGCAGTTGGAGTCGACAACGGCCACAACCGGGATGCCCAGTTTCTTGGCTTCGAGGATCGCGAGATCTTCTTTTTTCACGTCGATGATGAAGAGCAGGTCAGGCAGACCGCCCATTTCACGGATGCCGCCGAGGGACGCTTGCAGTTTGGCCTGGTCACGTTCCATGTTCAGGCGCTCTTTCTTGGTGAGGCCTTCGGCGCCGGAGGACAGGGTCTCGTCGATGGCAGCCAGACGCTGGATCGATTGGGACACGGTTTTCCAGTTGGTGAGCGTGCCGCCCAGCCAGCGGTGGTTCATGTAGTATTGCGCACATTTCTCTGCGGCTTCGGCAACCGGGCCAGCGGCCTGGCGTTTGGTGCCGACGAAGAGAATGCGGCCACCTTTGGCGGCGGTGTCACGCACGGCCTGCAGAGCCTGGTCCAGCATCGGGACGGTCTGGGTCAGGTCGAAGATGTGAATGCCGTTACGCTCACCGTAGATGAACTCCGCCATACGCGGGTTCCAACGCTGAGTTTGGTGACCATAGTGGACGCCAGCTTCCAAGAGCTGACGCATGGAGAAATCGGGAAGCGCCATGTTCGTTCCTTTCCGGTTTAACGCCTTGGCGGAGGTTTCGAAGCATCTGCTCCAACCGGTGGACCGTTCAGGGATGTCTCCCCCGAGGGCCCGCCTCCGCCTGTGAAGTGCTCGCGCATATAGAGGGGAATTCGGGCATTGGCAACCCCTGCCCCGGTTTTGAGTATTTTGTCAGCAAAGGAGACAGGGGGTGGCGCCCGGACGACATGCCGTCTCTTGCCATTCGGTCAAAATCCGGCGCAAGTGGGAGCATGGACAAAACACATGACATTCTTTGTATCGGCTCGGTGCTCTGGGACGTGATCGGGCGAACGGATCGTTCGATGCGCGTCGGATCGGACGTGCCGGGGCGCATTGTGCGTGTGCCGGGCGGTGTGGCGATGAATATCGCCATGGCTTTGGCGCGGTTCGGAATGAAGCCCGATCTGTTGACCGCCATCGGGCGCGACCCGGCGGGGACGGAGTTGGTGGAGGCCGCGAAGGTGCGCGGCATCGGCACGGAGCACGTCTATCTTTCCGAGGATCTGCCGACCGACAGTTACATGGCGGTCGAGGGGGCCAACGGGCTGATTGCGGCCATCGCGGATGCGCATTCGCTGGAACGCGCGGGCGACAAGATCCTGCGGCCTCTGGCCGACGGGCGGCTTGGCACGGTGAACGCGCCCTACACCGGGCCTGTGGCGCTGGACGGAAATCTGACCACGCAGCTTCTGCGCGAGATTGCCGCCTCGCCGTTGTTCGCCAAAGCGGATCTGCGGGTCGCTCCCGCCTCGCCGGGCAAGGCGGAGCGGCTCTTGCCGCTTCTGGATCACCCGCGCGCAACGCTTTATGTCAATCTCGAAGAGGCCGGGCTTTTGGCCCAGACCGTGTTTGAGAGCTCCGCCGAGGCCGCCCAGGCATTGCTCGCCCGTGGTGCGCATCGGGTCCTGGTGACCAATGGCGGCAAGGGCGCTTCGATTGCCCATGATGGCGATGTCCTGACCCAAACCCCGCCCGAAGTTCTGGTCGCGCGCGTGACCGGTGCGGGCGACACTTTCATGGCGGCGCATATCGCGGCGGAAATGCGCGGGGTCGATGCGACCGGTGCGCTGACCGCCGCGCTTGAGGCCGCTGCCCTTTACGTTTCCGGAGATACCCCCCTATGACCCTTCCCATGATGTACGCCCCCGAAGTCGCCGAGGCTCTGGAGGCGGGCCGCCCCGTGGTGGCGCTCGAATCCACGATCATCACCCATGGCATGCCCTACCCGCAGAATGTCGAGACCGCACGCATGGTCGAAGAGGACATCCGGGCGGCGGGCGCTACGCCTGCGACCATTGCCGTGCTCGATGGCGTGCTGCACATCGGCCTGACCGACACGCAATTGACCGCGCTTGGGCAGGCCACCGGCGTGATGAAAGTCTCGCGCGCCGACCTTCCGGTCTGCATCGCGCGCGGTGCGACGGGCGCGACCACCGTCGCCGCGACGATGATCGGGGCTGAGCTCGCCGGGATCAAGGTGTTCGCCACAGGCGGCATCGGCGGTGTGCATCGCGGCGCGGAAGAGACATTCGACATCTCCGCCGATCTTCTGGAACTGGGCGAAACCGCCGTGACCGTGGTGGCGGCGGGTCCGAAGGCCATTCTCGACATCCCGAAGACGCTCGAAGTGTTGGAGACCCATGGCGTTCCGGTCATCGCCTATGGTCAGGACGAAATTCCTGCTTTCTGGTCGCGCGCCTCCGGGCTTCAGGCCCCACTGCGTATGGATACGGCTACCGAGATCGCCCGCGCCATGGACATGCGCGCAGCCATGGGCGTGAAAGGCGGACAGCTTGTCGCCAATCCGATCCCTGAGGCGGATGAGATTCCGCGTGTGGTGATCATGCCTTTCGTCGAAACCGCGTTGAAAGAGGCCGAAGAGAAAGGCATCCACGCCAAGGAGGTCACGCCCTTCCTGTTGCAGCGGATTTTCGAACTGACCGAGGGGGCGTCTCTCGCCGCCAATATTGCGCTGGTGCGCAACAACGCCCGGCTCGCGGCCGAGATCGCCAAAGCGCTCTGCGCATAAGAGCGCTGTGCAAATAAACGCCAGAACGGCAACGGAACCGACGATCTGAAAAATAAACCTGTGAGCGGCCCGAAACCTTTGGGCCGCTTACTTGTCTCTTAACCCGTGCACGCATAAGTTCAGCGCAAACAGGGCATGTCGCCCGCAAGCACAGGCTTCGCACCCCAATGACCAACCCGTTCGAAGAAGAAACCCACCCGCCAAAGCCGCGCCGTCCGGGGCTTTTTGCACATTTGCGTGCGGCCTTCCTGACCGGGCTCGTGGTGGTCGCCCCCATCGGGCTGACCGCCTATGTGATCTGGACCGTGATCGGCTGGGTCGACGGCTGGGTGCTGACCTTCGTTCCCTCCGGCTATCACCCGGATGCTCTGATCAACCGGTTCCTCGGCTATACCGACCCGGCGGATCAGATCCATATCAACCTGCGCGGCGCGGGCGTGATCATTTTCCTGATCTTCACCGTGGTCGTCGGCTGGATCGCCAAGGGGCTCGTCGGGCGCTCGCTCATCCGCTGGGCCGAAAGCCTCGTCGACCGCACACCCATCGTGCGGTCGATCTACAATGGGGTGAAACAGATCGCCGAGACGATCTTTTCGCAATCCGAAACCTCCTTCGATCAGGCGTGCCTCGTCGAATACCCGCGGCGCGGCATCTGGGCGATCGGCTTTGTCTCGACCAATGCCAAGGGCGAAGTGGCCCGGCGCACGCCGCAGGATGAGAAATACCTCTCCGTCTTCGTGCCGACGACGCCCAACCCGACGTCGGGATTTCTGCTGTTCTTCCCGGAGCATGATGTGGTCAAGCTCGAGATGACGGTGGAGGATGCGGCGAAACTGGTGATCTCGGCGGGGCTGGTTTACCCGAACCCGAAGGACCCGACGCAGCCTCCGAAACCCGACACGTTGCCAGCCGCACAACCGGAGTAAGACGACAGACAAAGCCGCCCAATTGGGCGGCTTTGTCTTATGAAAACATTGCCTTCAGATCGACGCTCGCCCGCGTGCCCAGATCGTCGAAATGCGCAGCGAGAAACCGGTCGCAGGCCGCCCTGCCCGCCTCTTTCATCCGCGAGAGCAGCAAGGGCGAAGGCACGAGTTTGGTGCGTGCCGAGAGGTCCTGCATCAGATCGTCATCGGCGATCATATGGATCAGCACATCCTTCATCGCCCCCGCAGGCAGACGTTTGTCCGCGATCAGTTCGCGCACGAATTGCACTGACCGCAACTCGCGCAGCATCGAGGAATTGAACGAAATCTCGTTGATCCGGTTCTGGATCTCCTCCGGCGTCTTCGGCGTGCCTGGTCGTTCCATCGGGTTGATGTTGACGATCACCACGTCTTGCGGAAATTCCGGCTCGAACAGCGGGAACAGCGCCGGGTTGCCGGTATAGCCGCCGTCCCAATAGGGATCGGTCACGCCCGTCACCGGGTCCTTGATCTCCACCGCCTGAAACAGTTCCGGCAGGCAGGCTGAGGCCAGAATGACATCGGTGGTCACTTCCGCCCCAGAAAACACGCGGATTTTCCCGGTCCGCACATTGGTCGTCGAAATGAACAACGCCGGACCTTCCTCCGAGCCGGTATGGGGGCAGACCAGATCCTCGACCACATCGCTCAACGGGTTTTCATAGAAAGCGCCGTAAACATAGGGGCTTGTGAAGGTTGCAATGGAATCGAGAAAGGCAAAGGGCACGCTCACTTGCATCATGCGGGTGACCATCTCGGTCGTTGGCCCGAATTGCGACATCCAGGCGTTGAGCCGCATGTCGGAGAGCGCGCCCATCTGTTCCCAGAGACCGTCGAGCGCCTGTTTCGCCCCCTCGCGCCCATCGCGCACAAGCCCGGATTTCAGCGCCGCGCCATTGAGCGCGCCCGCCGAGGTGCCGGAGATCGCGGCGATCTCGATCTCCTCATGTTCCAAAAGCCGGTCCAGCACGCCCCAGGTGAAGGCGCCATGCGCGCCGCCGCCCTGAAGCGCGAGGTTGATCCGTTTGATCGAGTTCTTCGTCTTCCGTTTCGCCATCAGAGTGCGGTCCAGCCCCCGTCGACGGAGATCGTCGTGCCGGTGATCTGGGCCGCCGCGTCCGAGCAGAGGAACACCGCCGTGCCGCCGATCTGCTCGACCGTCGCGAATTGTTTCGAGGGCTGACGCTCAAGGATCACCTTCTCGATCGCCTCCTGTTCCGTCATGCCGTATTTCTTCGCCGTATCGGGGATTTGTGCGTCGACCAGAGGCGTGTGCACGTAACCGGGACAGATCGCATTGGCGGTAATCGCCTCTTTCGCCGTCTCCAGCGCCACGACCTTGGTCATGCCGACGACACCGTGTTTGGCGCTGACATAGGCGGATTTGAACGGCGAGGCGGTCAGCCCGTGGGCAGAGGCGATGTTGACCACCCGTCCCCAGCCCGCTTTGCGCATCAGCGGCAAAGCGGCGGCGGTGGTGTGAAAGGCCGAATTCATGTTGATCGCGATGATCGCATCCCATTTGTCGATGGGGAATTCGTCGATCGGCGAAACAAACTGAATGCCTGCGTTGTTCACGAGGATATCGCAGACACCGGCCTGCTCGATCAGCGCCCGGCACTCCGCCCCTTTCGACATATCGGCCTTGATATAGCGGGCTTTGACACCGAACTCGCGGCCGATCTCTTCGGCCAATGCGTGATCCTCATCGCGGTCGGTGAAGGAATTGAGCACCACATCGGCCCCCGCCTTCGCCAGTTCGCGCGCCACCCCAAGCCCGATCCCCGAATTCGATCCGGTGATCACGGCGGTTTTGCCTTTGAGTGTCATGATGTCCTCCTGAAGTGCATGTGTTGGCACCGACATTAGAGTGCGCGTCTGCAATTCAAAGGGGAGAATCGCTCCCGCTCTCAGAGAATCGCCCGGACGTGTTCCGAATGTGAGCCAAGGGTGCGGTTTTCCTTGCCTTTCAGGACAGCGGTTTTCGTCAAGCCTGCTTGGAAAAAAGGCGATTTGAGAACCAAAAAAAACGCCCGCACGAGGCGGGCGCTGAGTTATTGAGGCAGGTTTCATACAGGCAAGAAACCTATCGAGCAGTGAGTTCTTTATACGCGGTTCTGCGCCGCTCTCCAAGCTAAAAGTTTGAAAACGCTTTTCGCAGCGCGTAAGTTTGCGGCAAGAACAACGGCAGATCGGTCGCAAAAAGACCCCGGCGGAGGCAGCGTTTACATCATGGCACAAAACTATTTCGCATGCGGCAAAAATGGCGTCAAAAATAGCGCCGCAGCACTGGCGCTTTTGGCCCTTTTCCCCTCATGGGCGGTGGCCGAGCCGACCTATGGTCTGGCGATGTATGGCGACCCGGAGCTTCCGGCCGATTTCTCATCCCTGCCCTATGTGCGCGCCGATGCCCCCAAGGGGGGCAAGATCGTCACGGGGGAAGGCGGCACCTTCGACAGTCTCAATCCCTATATCGACAAAGGCAACGTACCCTGGCAGCTGCGGTATATGATGGCTGAGAGCCTGATGATGCAGGCATATTCGGAACCGTTCACGCTCTATTGCCTGTTGTGCGAAACCGTCGAGACCGACGCGGATCGAACTTGGGTCGAGTTTACCCTACGGCCCGAAGCGAAGTTCTCCGACGGCACGCCGGTGACGGTCGAGGATGTGATATGGTCCTTCGAGACTTTGGGCACCGAAGGCCACGGTCGATACGCGTCGCTCTGGGGCCAGATCGGCAACATCGAGCAGACCGGCGAGACCAAGGTGAAATTCACTTTCAACGTGGACAACCGCGAACTGCCGCTTTTGGTCGCGACACGCCCGATTCTCAAGAAAGCCTATTGGGATGGCAAGGATTTCACCAAATCCGGCATGGATCAGATCCCCGTCACTTCCGGACCTTACACCGTCACCGCCGCCAATCCCGGCATGTTCATCGAGCTGACCCGCAACCCGGACTATTGGGCGAAAGACCTGCCCGTGATGAAGGGTCAGGCCAATTTCGACACGATCCGTTTCGAATTCTTCGCCGATCCCTCTCTGGTGATCGAGGCCTTCAAAGCCGGAGAGCTGAACGCGCATCGCGAATTCAACGTGCAGACCTGGCAGGATCAATACGACTTCCCCGCTGTGACCCGTGGCGATGTGATCAAATCCGAGATCCCGCATCAGCGTCCGACCGGCATGACCGGTTTTGCGATGAACACGCGGCTGCCGCAATTTGCCGACTGGCAGGTGCGTCAGGCGATGATCGAGGTGTTCAATTTCAACTATATCAACGAGGCCCAGACCGAGAGCCAGCAGAGCCGGATTACCTCGTACTTCTCCAACTCGCCCCTTGGCATGCGCGAAGGCCCCGCCGAAGGCCGTGTGAAAGAGCTGTTGGAGCCTTACAAAGACGACCTGCTCCCCGGCGTTTTGGAGGGGTACACCCTGCCCGAAACCTCAGGCCGCGAACTCGACCGAGGGTCGGTGCGCCGGGCGCTCGGGCTGATGGAAGAGGCGGGATGGACCATCCAGAACGGCCAGATGAAAAACGCCGATGGCGATCTTTTCACCTTCGAGATCCTGCTCATGGTCGGCGACGATGAAAACCAATCCATCATCGACACCTACACGCAAATGCTCAATCAACTGGGCATCCAGCCGAAAATCTCCGTCGTCGACAAACCGCAATATATCCAGCGCATGGAAACCTTCGATTTCGGCATGACCCCGGTGCGCTACGGCACCTCGCTCAGCCCCGGCAACGAGCAATATGCCTATTTCGGACAGGCCGCCGCCGATCAACCCGGTTCCCGCAATGTCGCGGGGATCAAGGACCCGGTCGTGGATGCGATGATCGCCAAAATGCTCGACGCGAATGACCGCGAAGACAGCCTCGCCGCCACCCGTGCGCTCGATCGGCTGTTGACCGCAGGCCGCTACGTCATTCCGCTTTACGCCTGGAACGAGAGCTTCGACGCACATGTGAAAGAGCTGCATTATCCTGAGCCCTTGCCTTTGTATGGCGATTGGATCATGTGGCGGGAAATGACCTGGTATTGGGAAGAATGACCCGCCAGGCGCGGAAAATATAACCCTTTAGGCATGGGAAGAATGAACATGAAAAAAGCAGCAGTCGCCCTCCTCTTCACCCTCACCTTGGCCTCCTGCGGCACCGTCGCAGGTGTCGGCGAAGACATCACCGGCGCGTCCCGCACGGTTCAGAGCTGGTTCTGATCCAACCGGAAGTCAGTCTAAAGACGTCACCCAGAGGATCGTCGCATCCTCCGGGCTGACCGAGATCACGTTATGACCCATCGAGGCGTCGTAATAGGCGCTGTCGCCGCGGCGCATTTCGACAGGTTCGTAGAACTCGGTGATCAGCTTGATGACGCCGGTGAGCACATAAAGAAATTCCTCGCCATCGTGCCGCACCCAGCCGTCGAACTCTTCGAAACTGCGCGCCCGGATCGTCGCGCGGTAGGGCAGCATGGATTTCTTGGTCAGCGCGCCCGCGAGCATCTCATGCTCATAAGTCGCCGTCGGATGCGCCGTGCCCTCGCCCGATTTCGTCACCGCCATGCGGCCCGAAATCTGCGCCTTTTGCGGCGGGGTGAAAAGCTGCGGTACGGAAATTTCCAACCCCACGGCGAGCTTTTTCAACGCATCGTAGGTGGGCGACATTTGACCGTTTTCGATTTTCGACAGCGTGGAGCGCGCCAGCCCCGCCTGCGTCGCCGCCTGCTCCAAAGTCCAGCCGCGCGCCTTGCGCAGATCGCGCACGCGTTGCCCCAAGTCCAAAGGCCGCGCCTCGTCTGGCGCGCCCTCGACCCCTTCGCGGGCCAGTTTGATCAGGCTTGGGGTGTGATCGTCATCCGGTTCCATGGCGCTTTGTAGCGCGTCCGCTTGCGCAAAGAAAAGGACAAAAGAAAACCCCCGGATGCTGTTCTCGCATCTTCGGGGGCTCTTGGGGCAGGGTCAGTTGGGGGGACTGCTCGTGAGGTTTTGCCTGCCCTGAGTCTTGTTGCCGGTCGTCTTAGTCGATCTCGGAAGAGGTGACCGGAAGGGTCCCGGTGAGGAATTCGATGTCCGTGAGATCGCCGGTGACCTGATGGGAGATCACCCGATCCAGCGCGCCGCCTGCGATGGCAATCGCCGCGATCAGGCCAAGGGCCAGCGTGGCGGCGGGCATACGCATGCGGTGGCGAAAGCTGTCGATCTCATGTTCGGATCGCGGAGCGCGGCCCTGAAATGTGGAGAAGTGCGGAGTGCTCTGCATCGCCATGATGGTGACCCTGATGAACTTGAAAACGTTTGATTGCAGGTAGTTAACCACGATTCCCCCGTGTCGTCACGAGCTACACCCTGACACAATCTGCGCCCCGCTTAAGGATAATTTTATGTGAACATAAGCAGTACAAATCGAGAATATGCAGAGCTTGCAAATCTGCAAACCCACCCCAAACACAAGATATAGGGCAAGGAGAACATCCGATTTTCTGGAAATCGTGAAGGGCAGGAATATTTTCCTTTTTCACTCCCCTCCCCGCTCCGAGCGCGCTACAAGCCCTCAACATCCAAACGAGGTCCCGATGATCCCGCTCGACATTTTCCACGATCCGATCTGCCCCTGGTGCTACATCGGCAAGGCTCGGCTCGAGCGCGCGCTCGAAGCCCGCCCGAACCACCGCTTTGCGATTCAGTGGCATCCGTTCCAATTGAACCCGACGATGCCGAAGGGCGGCATGGAGCGACGCGACTATCTCAATGCGAAATTCGGCGGCTCCGAGGGGGCGCGCAAAGCCTATGCTCCGGTGGTCGAGATTCTGATCAAGGAACTGCCCAAGACCGACCTTCTCGGCATTCGCACCACGCCCAACACGATGGATGCACACCGGCTCATTCACTGGGCCGGGATCGAGGGGCGTCAGACGCCGATGGTGTCCGCCCTTTATCGCGCCTATTTTCAGGAAGGCCGCGACATAGGCGCGCCGGAGGTTTTGGCCGATCTCGCCGGTCAGGTCGGAATGGATGCGGGGGCCACTCTGCGCCTCCTCGCGACCGACGCCGACATCGATGAAATCCAGACCCGTGATCGGCACGCCCGAGATCGCGGCGTCAATGCCGTGCCGCTGTTCATCGTCGGCAACCAGCACGCGGTTTCCGGCGCGCAGCCGACCGATCTCTGGCTCGATGTGATCGACGAGTTGGCGGCGCAGGACGATCCTCTCTGAGAGCTGTGCATTCGCGCAGAGAGGCCTCTGCTTCACGCGGACTGTTCAAAACGTCGCAGCCGGATTACGGTCCCGGAAAGTTTCCTAAACCAACAGTCGCGACCCCTGCCTCGGCGGTCGCGACTTGTGTCTTGGAAAATCCGCAATCTGGCGGTGTGTTCCGGTGAGCGTTCCACCAAAGTGCACCGCACCCTATAAGAGAGACACCACATGCCGCGCCGTTTGCCGCAACTCGAATTCACGGTCCTTCTGGCCCTGCTCTTTGCGACCGTCGCCTTTTCCATCGACGCGATGTTGCCGGGCCTGCCGCAGATCGCCGCCGAGCTTTCGCCCGACGACGTCAACCGCGCTCAACTCGTTCTGACGTCTTTCGTCTTTGGCATGGGCTTCGGCACGCTGGTCTCCGGCCCGATCTCCGATCATTTCGGTCGCAAGCCTGTGATCCTCGCCGGTCTCGGCCTCTATATCGTCGGTGCGGTGATCGCGGGTCTGTCGAACACGATGGAGATGATGCTGGTCGGTCGCGCCATTCAGGGCGTCGGCGGGGCCTTCCCGCGCACCGTCGGGGTCGCCATGGTGCGTGACCTCTACGAGGGCCGTGAGATGGCCAAGATCACCTCTTTCGTCATGACCATCTTCATGATCGTCCCCGCCGCCGCCCCCTCGATCGGCGCGCTGATCATTTCGGATTTCGGCTGGCACGGCATTTTCGCCGCCTTCGTCTTCGTCGCCGTCGTGGGTGCCACCTGGCTCGGCCTGCGTCAGGGCGAAACCCTTGCGCCGGAAAATCACCGCCGCCTGAACTGGACCGACCTGTCCTCCGGCGTCAAAGAGGTCTTCGGCAATTACAACGTCCGGATTTACACCGTAATCCTGATGCTCGGCTTCGGTCAGATGTTTGCCATCCTTTCCTCGGTGCAGCAGATTTACAGCGAGACCTACAATCTCGAAAACCTCTTCCCCTATCTCTTCGGCGCAACCGCGATCCTCTCCGCCGGCGGCGCGATCCTGAACGGCAAGCTCGTGGGCGAGAAAGGCATGCATTTCCTGATCCGTCTCGGCTACACGATCTCGCTCACCGCCTCTGTGGTTGCACTTGGTTTCAACCTCATGGGCATCGGCACCGGCACCCCCGGTTTCGTGGTGTTCTTCCTCTGGACCGTCGCGATGTTCTCGATCAACGCATTCACCTTCGGCAACCTCAACGCATTGGCTCTGGTGCCGCTGGGGCGTCTCGCAGGGCTTGCCAACTCGTTGATCGGTGCGGTGTTCACCATGGGCTCCGTGCTGATCGCAGCCCCTGTGGGCCTCGCCTTCAACGGCACACCGATCCCGGTGATGGCGGCGGGCATCATCTGCTCCGGTCTGGCGCTGATCCTGTTCCGCTTTGAAGACAGCGCCACAGCGCCCCATGGCGCTCCTTCGCACCACGGGGAATAAGCGTTATTTCTTCATCGGTTGCGCAGCGACTTTGGCGAATTTCGCAAGGTCCTGCGCAATCGAATACGCACCCTTGATCTTGTCGCTGTCTTTCTTCCAGTCGCGCCGGATGATGATCTTGTTGTCCTTGACCTTGGCCTGACCCTTTTGCCCGTGGATGAATTCCACAAGCCCCGCCGGGTTGGCATATTTGTCGTTGTGGAACTGGATCGTCGCGCCCTTCGGTCCGCCATCGAGCCGCGCAATTCCGGCTTCCCGGCATTTCTCCTTGATCCGAACAACCAAGAGCAAAGTATTGACCTCTTTCGGCAATTTCCCGAAACGGTCGATCAACTCGGCGGCGAAGCCTTCGAGTTCCACCTTGGTTTTCAGCCCCGACAAACGCCGATAGAGCCCCAGCCGCACGTCGAGATCGGGCACATAGGTTTCGGGGATCAGCACCGGCACGCCAAGGTTGATCTGCGGCGCCCATTGGCCGTCGTCGTCCAGACTGACCGCCTCCTCGCCCGATTTGATCCGCGCAATCGCCTCTTCGAGCATCGACTGATAAAGCTCAAAGCCGACCTCTTTGACGTGACCCGACTGCTCCTCGCCCACCAAGTTGCCTGCACCTCGAATGTCAAGATCTTGAGACGCAAGGGTAAATCCGGCCCCGAGCGTATCGAGAGACCCCAATACCCGCAGCCGTTTCTCCGCCTGCGGTGTCAAAGGCGCGCGGGGTTTCGTGGTCAGATAGGCATAGGCGCGCGTCTTGGCGCGACCGACCCGGCCCCGGATCTGGTAAAGCTGCGCAAGGCCGAACATATCGGCGCGGTGCACCACCATCGTGTTGGCGGTCGGAATGTCGATGCCGCTTTCCACGATGGTCGTCGCCAAGAGCACGTCATATTTCCCGTCGTAAAACGCGTTCATCCGGTCATCGAGTTCCCCCGCCGCCATCTGGCCATGCGCCACCACATGGGTAAGTTCCGGCACCTGCGCCTTGAGGAAATCCTCGATCTCCGGGATGTCGCTCACCCGCGGCACCACGAAAAACGATTGCCCGCCCCGGTAATGTTCGCGCAACAGCGCCTCGCGGATCGTCACCGTGTCGAATTCCGACACATAGGTGCGGATCGACAGCCGGTCGACGGGCGGCGTGCCGATGATCGACAGATCGCGCACCCCCGTAAGAGACATTTGCAGCGTCCGCGGGATCGGCGTGGCCGAAAGCGTCAGTACGTGGATGTTGGATTTCAAAGACTTAAGGCGCTCTTTGTGCGTAACACCAAAGCGCTGTTCCTCGTCCACAATAAGCAGGCCGAGATTGGCGAATTTGACGGATTTCGCCAGCAAAGCGTGGGTTCCGACGACGATGTCGACCGTCCCTTCGGCCAGTTCCTCGCGGGTTTTCGCCATGTCTTTTGCGGAAACAAAGCGCGACATTGGTCTGATATTGATCGGAAATCCCCGGAACCGCTCGGCAAAACTGCGGAAGTGTTGCCGGGCCAGAAGCGTCGTCGGCGCGATTACCGCGACCTGCGCGCCCGAGAGCGCCGCAACAAAAGCCGCGCGCATCGCCACCTCGGTCTTGCCAAAGCCCACATCGCCACAGACCAGACGATCCATCGGAATGCCGCGATCCAGATCGTCGAGGCAATCCTCGATCGCCTTCATCTGATCCTCGGTCTCCGTATAGGGGAAGCGCGCGCAGAAGGCCTCCCACATATCTTCCGGAGGCTCCATGATCGGCGCTTTGCGAATGTGGCGCTCGGCGGCGATGCGGATCAGCTTTTCCGCCACCTCGCGGATGCGTTCTTTCATCCGCGCTTTCTTGGCCTGCCAAGCGCCGCCGCCGAGCTTGTCGAGAAGCCCTTCGTCATGGCCGTAGCGGCTCAGAAGCTCAATATTTTCAACGGGAAGATAAAGCCGATCCCCGCCCGCATATTCCAGCAACAGGCATTCGTGCGCAGCCCCGAGAGCGGTCACAACCTCAAGCCCGCGGAAAATCCCCACGCCATGTTCGACATGGACAATCAGATCGCCGGGGCTCAGCGCGCTGTGTTCCGTCAGGAAATTTTCCGCCCGCTTCCGCCGCCCCGGACGGCGAATGAGGCGATCCCCCAAAACATCCTGCTCGGAAATCACCGTCACGGAATGGCCATCGCCCACCGGCGCCTCGAACCCCTGATCGAGCGTCCAGACCGCGAGATAGATGCCGCCGATCCCGTCCGGCACATCGCGCCAGTCGTGAATCTCCGTCAGCCCATTCAGGTCCTCGTCTTCCAAAAGCGACTTGAGCCGCTCCCGTGCGCCTTCGGACCATGAGGCAACGACCACCTGTCCGACTTCGCGCCGTTTGCGAATATGACCCGCCAACTCCTCGAAAAGATTGACACCTTCCATCTGGCGCTCAGGCGAGAAATTGCGCCCGACGCGACCGCCCGCGTCAATCACACCGGGGCCGGAGGCCTGCGGCAGCGGGTGGAAATGGATCACCCGACGCCCTTCGGTCGCCGCCTCCCACCCCGCATCGTCCAGATACAACAGCCCCGGCGGACAGGGTTTGTAAACCGAGTCCAGCCGCCCCTTGGCTGTCAGCGCCTCGCGCCGGGTCTGATACTGATCCTCAATGCCCTCCCAACGCGAAAGACGTGCCGCAGTGGATTGATCGTCAAGGGAAATCGTCACGCCCGGCAGGTAATCGAAAAGCGTATTCAGCCGCTCGTGGAAATACGGGAGCCAATGCTCCATGCCCGCATGTTTGCGCCCCGCCGTCACCGCCTCATAGAGCGGATCGTCGGTGCCTGCCGCGCCGAATTCGATGCGGTAATTCTGCCGAAACCGCGTGATCGCCGCCTCATCGAGGATCACCTCGGAGACCGGTGTGAAACTCACCTCATCGAGGCTGTCGACGGTCTTTTGCGACGCCGGATCGAAGCGCCGGATGCCGTCCAATTCGTCGCCGAAGAAATCGAGCCGCACCGGCAGGACCTGCCCCGGCGGGAAGACGTCGATGATGCCACCTCGAATGGCGTAATCGCCATGCTCGACCACGGTCGGTGCTTGGGTAAAGCCCATGCGGACGAAAAACGCCCGAAGCTCCGCCTCATTGACCCGCTGACCTTTGCGCAGCGTAAACGCTGCCTCCGCCAAAGTGTCCCGCGCCGGAACACGCTGGGTCGCAGACGAGAGCGTGGTCAGCAGGACAAAGCGTTTCGGCACCGCACCATGCGCGAGAGCCGCCAGTGTCGCCATGCGCTGTGCCGCCAGATCGGCATTGGGCGAACTGCGGTCGAACGGCAGGCAATCCCAAGCCGGGAATTCCAGCACCGGCAAGTCGGGTGCGAAAAACCGCAAGCCGTCGCGCAGCGCCGCCAGACGTTTGTCGTCACGGGCGACATGGATCAAAGGCGTCCCGGCCCGGGTCACTTCTCGGGCGAGGGAAAACGCGTCGAACCCCTCCGGCGCACCGCCGACGGTGAGATGGTTGGTCTTGCTCATCTGCTCACCCTCCCAGAGGGCCGATAACGATGTTCTGATACATGCCCCACATGGCAGTTGAGAAAATCGACATCATTCCAATGAGTTGCACATAGAATCTCTGGCGACGCAGCAAGGCCACGAGTTGCTCGCCCTTTGGCTCCTCAATCGAGATCCGGCGGGCGAGGCGAATGTTCAGCAATCCGACGAAGATCATCGGGAAGGCCATCAGGAACAGCGCCTGGGAGAATTCCATGTCATAGACGAAGCCGGTGAATCCCAGAATGGTGATCGCCGCCGCCGCAAGGGCCGTCAGCATGAGCCCCGAGACCTCGGCGATGCTGAGCAGCCGACCGCAGTTGATCCGCACCAGATCCTCGAGATCGGCCATGCGGGTGCCGCCCTGACGCTTGGCCTTGAGCGCCAGATCGAAGGGCACACCCAGGACGAAATGCGAGGCTGTGGACCAGAGCACGGTCAGCGCGATCCAGTACCACAGATTCGAAAAAGACCGCATGTCGATCACTTCGAAAATGGTTGAATAGATGTCCACGGGCGTCTGCTCTTTACTCTTGGGGCCGGTTTCTACGGCAAATTCTGTGAGGGGCTTGCCCGACCTGTGCACAGATTAGGCCCCCCGGATGCCGATTCCTACCCTTGAAGCGCTGGAAAATCCATGCCACCTCAATGGAAATATCGCAAATCGAGGTCGCCGCCATGACACGCACCACCGCTCCCTTCCCGCTCACCCGTCTGCGCCGGACCCGAAAGACGGAGGCGCTGCGCGGTCTCGTGCGGGAAAATTACCTCTCCGTCGCCGATCTGATCTGGCCGGTCTTCGTGCGCGAAGGCGTGAATGAGGCGACGCCCATTGCCTCCATGCCCGGCGTCGAGCGATTGACCATCGACCGGCTGGTCAAGGCGGCCGTGAGCGCTTACGAGGCGGGCATTCCTGCGATCTGCCTCTTTCCCTATATCGAACAGGATTTGAAAACCGAGGATTGCGCCGGGGCCTGGCACCCGGACAACCTCGTCAACCGGGCCATTCGCGCGATCAAGGCGGAGGTGCCGGAGCTTGCGATCATGACCGACGTGGCGCTCGATCCCTATAACATCAACGGCCATGACGGCTATGTGGTGAATGGCGAGATCGTCAACGATATGACCGTCGAGGCTCTGGTGAAAATGTCCGTGGCTCAGGCCGAGGCGGGTGCTGACATCATCGGGCCGTCGGACATGATGGACGGGCGTATCGGCATGATCCGTCAGGCGCTTGAGGCCGAGGGCTTCGACAAGGTCTCGATCATGTCCTATGCCGCGAAATACGCTTCCGGGTTCTATGGTCCGTTCCGCGATGCGGTCGGCGCGTCGGGCGCTTTGAAAGGCGACAAGAAGACCTATCAGATGGACCCGGCCAACACCGACGAGGCGCTGCGCCTCGTCGAACGTGACCTTTTGGAAGGGGCGGATATGGTGATGGTCAAGCCCGGCATGCCCTATCTCGATGTTTGCACCCGGGTGCAGGAGCGGTTTCATGTCCCGACCTTCGCCTATCAGGTCTCCGGCGAATATGCGATGCTGGTCGCGGCCTTCCAGAATGGCTGGCTCGACCGCGACAAGATCGTGCTCGAGAGCCTCATGTGCTTCAAGCGCGCAGGCTGCAATGGCATTTTGACCTATTTTGCCCCTGAAGCAGCGAAATTGCTCGCGAAATAACGGCTACAGATCGGCAAAACCCCACTCAAACCCACCATAGGTGGTGTTTTGCCGATGACATGGGCAAAAACTTGCGGTTATAGTACCGACAAGCGGGCCAATAGAGCTCTTCACGAGGCATAGCAGCAAAGGGATACCCCTATGACGATTTCCAATCGCCGGACGTTCATGATCGGTCTGGGCAGCGCCGGGCTTTTGGCCGCCTGTGACAATTCCATGCGTTCGAACGGCGCCGCGACGATCGACGCACGGGTCGACAGCACGCTGAACTATCTCTATTCCGAATATCCCGGCACCACGGCACTGCGCGACAAATCCGTCGGCATGCTGGTCATGCCGCTGATCACCAAGGCGGGATTCGGCGTTGGTGGTTCTTACGGGCGCGGCGCGCTGCGTGTCGGGGGCGTCACTGTGGATTATTACTCTTCCGCTCAGGCCACCATCGGCCTTCAGATCGGCGCGCAGCAATATGCGCACGTCCTGTTCTTCATGACCAACGAAGCGCTGGCGGGCTTCCGGAACTCGCCGGGTTGGTCTGCGGGGGCGGATCTCGAATATGCGCTGTCCAACAAGGGCGAGAACCTTTCGGCAGAGACCATGACCTCGCTTTCGCCTGTGATCGCGGTGGTCTTCGGTCAGGCCGGTCTCATTGCGGGCGCAACTGTCGAGGGTACGAAATACACCCGGATCATCCCCTGAGTTCACGGCGCGCCGAAACTTAATGTGATGCATGAAAAAGCGGGGCAAGCCCCGCTTTTTGTTTGAGTATTTAGACTATCAGAAAGCCTATGGTACGGCCTCTTCCAAAACGCCGTCTGCCGACATCTGGGCATAGAGCAGACCTTCGCGCAGACCACGATCCGCAACAGAGAGCCGATCCGTCGGCCAGATGCGCAGAAGCGCCTGAAGGATCGCCGCGCCCGACATAATCAACTCCTGCCGGTCACGCCCGATGCGCGGGTCGCGTTTGCGCCCTTCCGGGCCGAGGTCGAGATAATCGCGGATCACCCGGTTGATCTGCTCGGAGGTCATGCGCAGCCCGTCGACCTTGTTGCGGTCGTAGCGTTTGAGCCCGAGATGCGAGGCGGCGACCGTGGTCACCGTCCCCGAGGTGCCGATGATCTGAAAGCCTTCGCGACAGGCCTCATTGGCATAGGGGGTGAAATCGGCGAGTTTTTCCTCGAAATACCAGGACATCAGCGCAAAGCGCGCGGCGTCGTCCTCGACGTCGGAGAATTGCTCCATCAGGGTCGCGACGCCCAGCGGCACGGAAATCCAGTCCACCACCTTGGCATGCGGAAACGGGCTGTCGGCATTGGTGAAACCGGTAT
The DNA here is from genome assembly GCF_051054295.1 of Celeribacter sp. SCSIO 80788. Classification (GTDB taxonomy): domain Bacteria; phylum Pseudomonadota; class Alphaproteobacteria; order Rhodobacterales; family Rhodobacteraceae; genus Celeribacter. Next base: position 989,631 of record NZ_CP150482.1, read on the forward strand.
GCAGCCGCATGATCGAGCGCGGACGTTCGGCGCGCGGCACATTGGTCAGGTCGATCCACACGAGTTCGGTCGAACCGCCGCCGATATCCACCACCAGAAGCTGTTCGGTCTTGGTCGACACCAGAGGGGCGCAGGAAATGACGGCGAGCCGCGCCTCTTCTTCCGGCTTGATGATTTCGAGCTTGAGCCCGGTCTCCCGCTGCACCCGGCGCAGGAAATCGCGCGAGTTGCGGGCACGGCGACAGGCCTCAGTCGCCACCAGTCGCATGTGTTTGACCTCGTGTTTCTCGAGCTTCTTGCGACAGACGCGCAGCGCCTGAATGGTTCGCGAGATCGACGACCGGCACAACCGACCAGAGGCCTCTAACCCGTTGCCGAGCTGAACCGATTTCGAGAAACTGTCGACCACATGAAACTGGCTGCCCTTTGGCTGGGCGATCAGCATGCGGCACGAATTGGTACCGAGATCCAGCGCGGCATAAAGCTCGGCCGGGTCGGCGGGTTTGGGTGCGGGAGGCTCGACCGCTTTCGGGAACGCGCCCGCACCTTTGGGACGCTTGGGCGCCATGGTTCACGCCCTCCATATCAAGTTATCCCCATCATAAGCGAAAATCCGCGCGTCGGGCAAGAGCCGTGAAAAGGGATGACCATCACAATGCCCGGAGGTCACACGCAGCAGGTCGGCCCTGCTCATGATCTTCTTGAGTATTTTTCCGATCTTGTGGCCTTCCCCGCGGCCCGGCTTTCTTTTATGCGTTCCGGCAAGGAAATTTAGCGCGAGGCTGGGCAAAATGGCTGATCTGACCGTAATCTACTGGCGAGACATCCCGGCGCAGGTCCGTGTGGGCCGGGGCCGTCGCGCTGCGCGTGCGATCCTGCCGGAGCGGTTCGAACAGGCCATCGACCGGGTCGCGATGAAGATCGGGGCCACGGATGGCGACGCCTATATGGCCGAATGGCGCGATGTGGTGGAAGAAACCGCCCTCGACGGTCAGGACGCAGCCGACACCCGCGCCGCCGAACTGGATGCGGCCTATGACAAAGAGCGCCTGATCGCGCTGGTGAACAACGAGGGCCGTGAGGCCGAATAAAGGACGAGACCCATGACCCGTACTGTGATCGAGAGCAAGACCAAGACCGTCGTCATCGGCTTTGACGAACCCTTCTGCGTGATCGGCGAGCGCATCAACCCGACGGGCCGCAAGAAGCTCGCGGCCGAGCTGGAGATGGGCGATTTCTCCACCGTCGAGCGCGATGCTTTGGAACAGGTGGCCTGTGGCGCCAATATTCTGGACATCAACTCCGGCGCGGTGTTCTCCAACAAAATGGCCGAAGACCCGCGCTACGCGGACAACAATTTCGTCGAGCCGCCGCTGATGGCCGAACTGGTTGCGCGCGTGCAGGCCGTGGTCGACGTGCCGCTGTGTATCGACAGCTCGGTGCCGGACGCTTTGGAAAAAGGTCTGGAAATGGCGGAGGGCCGTCCGCTTTTGAACTCCGTGACCGGCGAAGAAGAGCGGATGGAGCGCGTCCTGCCGCTGGTGAAGAAATATAACGTGCCTGTTGTGGCGATCTCCAACGACGACAGTGGTATTTCCGAAGACCCGGACGTGCGCTTTGCCGTCGCGAAACGCATCGTGGAACGCGCGGCCGATTACGGCATTCCGGCGCATGACATCGTGGTCGATCCGCTGGTGATGCCGATCGGGGCGATGGCGACCGCCGGGCATCAGGTGTTTACCTTGGTGCGTCGTCTGCGCGAGGAGCTGGGCGTCAACACCACCTGCGGCGCGTCGAACATTTCCTTTGGCCTGCCGCAACGCCACGGGATCAACGCGGCGTTTCTGCCGATGGCGATTGGCGCGGGCATGACGTCTGCGATCATGAACCCGGTGCGGGTGCAGGAGATGGAGGCGATCCGCGCCGCCAACCTGTTGATGAACCACGATGCGGATGGGTCGAAATGGATCGGGTTTTCTCGCGTGGCCGAAGCCGTGGCACAGGGCGCGAGCTTTGCCGAGGCTGCTGCGGCGGCGGCCAGTGCCGGGGCTGGCGGGCGTCGCGGTGGTGGGCGTCGCCGCCGCGGGTAACGCGGCGCGCAAAACAAAGGTGTAGCCGCAGAGGGTAAGCACGTCCGAAGGGACGGTGTCTGAGTATTTGAACAGCAAAGGAAACGCAGGTCATGGCACGATTGATCGCCTTCAACAAGCCCTTTGACGTGCTTTCCCAGTTCACTGACAAGGGTACGGAAGGAACGACGCGCAAGACCCTGTCGGAGTTCATCGACGTGCCGCGGGTCTATCCGGCGGGGCGGCTCGATCGCGACAGCGAGGGGCTTTTGCTCCTGACCGATGACGGGAAGTTGCAGGCGGCGATTTCGGACCCGAAGCACAAGATGGCCAAGACCTATCTGGCGCAGGTCGAGGGCGATCTGACGGAGGAGGCGCTTTCGCAGCTGCGCAAGGGCGTGGAGCTTAAGGACGGGATGACCCGGCCCGCGAAGGCCCGGCGCGTCGGGGAACCGGACTGGCTCTGGCCGCGCAATCCGCCTGTGCGCTATCGAAAATCCGTGCCGGAAAGCTGGCTTGAGCTGACGATTTCCGAAGGCCGCAACCGTCAGGTGCGCCGCATGAGTGCCGCCGTGGGCTTTCCAACGCTGCGGCTTATTCGGCTCTCCATCGGACCATGGAGTCTGGACGGTTTAGAGAATGGCGCATGGCGTGACGATGATCCGCAAAAAGCCCCGAATAAGGCAATGAAGAATGGATAAAGACCCTCTGGTGATTTTCACCCCCTCGGGCAAACGCGGCCATGTCGCGCCCGGCACCACCGTGTTGCAGGCGGCGCGACAATTGGGCGTCGATCTGGATTCCGTGTGTGGCGGGCGCGGGATTTGTTCGAAATGTCAGGTGCAGCCCTCCTTCGGCGAACATGCGAAACATGGCATTCATGCCGGTGAGGACGCGCTTTCGGAGGTCAACGCGGTTGAAGAGCGCTATGACCGTGTGCGCGGGTTGAAACCGGGCCGCAGGCTGGGCTGTCAGGCCTGTATTCAGGGCGACATCGTCTTGGATGTGCCGCCGGAAAGTCAGGTCCACAAACAGGTTGTGCGCAAGGCCGCGACCACGCGGGTGATCGAGATGGACCCGGCGACGCGCGCGGTTTACGTCGAGGTGGACGAGGCCGATATGCACGCGCCCACCGGAGATTGGGAACGCACCAAGGCCGCCCTCAAGGCGCAATGGGACATCGAGGCAGGCACCCTGCCCCTCAACATGCTGACCGCGCTGCAAGCCGCTCTGATCACAGGCAAATACAAGGTCACGCTGGCGCTCAACGAAGCGCGCGAAGGTGCGGTGAGTGTGGTCGGCGTCTGGCCCGGCTATGTCGAGCCCGCGCTTTATGGGCTTGCCGTCGACCTCGGGTCTACGACCATCGCGGCGCATTTGACCGATCTGAAAACCGGGGCGGTTCTGGCCTCCGGTGGCGTGATGAACCCGCAGATCCGCTTTGGCGAGGACCTGATGTCGCGCGTCTCTTACGCGATGATGAACCCCGGCGGTGCCGCTGAGATGACCACCTCCGTGCGCAGCGCGCTCGATGATCTGGCTGGGACCTTGGCCGAGGAAGCCGGGATCGCCCGCGACCAGATTTTCGAGATGGTCGTGGTGATGAACCCGGTGATGCACCACCTGCTTTTGGGGCTCGATCCGATCCCTCTGGGGCAAGCGCCTTTTGCGCTTGCCACCAACTCCGCGCTCGACCTGCCCGCGCGCGATCTGGGGCTGACTCTTGCTCCCGAGGCACAGCTTTATATCCTGCCGCTGATCGCTGGCCATGTAGGTGCGGATGCCGCCGCTGTGGCGCTGTCCGAGGCGCCGCAAAAGCAGGACGCGCTGACGCTGATCGTCGATGTGGGCACCAATGCCGAGATCATCCTCGGCAACAAAACCCGTGTTCTGGCCTGTTCCTCGCCCACCGGCCCGGCCTTTGAAGGGGCACAGATTTCCTCCGGCCAACGCGCCGCTGCGGGCGCCATCGAGCGGATCGAGATCGACCCCGCCACCAAGGACCCGCGTTTCCGGGTGATCGGCTCCGATCTCTGGTCCGACGATCCGGCGTTCGACACCGAGGTCACCGGCATTTGCGGCTCCGGTATCATCGAGGCTGTGGCGGAAATGCGCATGGCGGGCGTGTTGGACGCGCAGGGGCTGATCGGGTCCGCCGAGGCCACCGGCACGCCGCGGTGTCGTCCCACGGGCCGCACCCATGAATATCTGATCCATGACGGCTCCGCCAAAGGCGGGCCGGTCATCACCGTCACCCAAGGCGACATTCGCGCCATCCAGCTTGCGAAATCCGCGCTCTACGCGGGGGCGCGGCTTTTGATGGACGAATTCGGCACGGATAGGGTCGAGCGCGTGGTGCTCGCGGGCGCCTTCGGGGCGCATATCTCGCCGAAACACGCCATGGTGCTGGGCATGATCCCGGATTGCCCGCTGGATCATGTGACCTCCGCCGGGAATGCCGCGGGGACGGGCGCGCAGATCGCGCTGCTCAATCGCGCGGCCCGGCGCGAGATCGAGGAGCTGGTGCATCACATCACCAAGGTGGAAACCGCCATTGAGCCGAAGTTTCAGGAGCATTTCGTCAACGCCAACGCCATCCCGCACGCAACCGATCCTTTCACTGGCCTGCGTGCTCTCGTGCCCCTGCCCGATCTGAATTTCAACGCGGGCGATGGCGACGGTGGCGGGCGGCGCAGACGGCGGCGCGGTTAAGAGCCAAAAGGTTCCCAGATACAGGTTGAAAATGATGTGAACGGGCGGAGGGAAACCTTTGCCCGTTTTGCCGGGTTGTGTCCCCAGAAGGCCGGCGAAGACGTCGCCCACGCCAAATTGACGAACACGAAAACGGAGGTTTCTCATGAAAACCCGTGGTAAATTCCTTGCCCTGTCCACCGCTGCCCTGATGGCTGCCGCCCCGCTCGCATCCTTTGCCGAGACCCCGGTGAACGGTGCCGAAATCATCAACGAACAGGCGCTAGACCGGAACGCCACCATCGCCGAAAATGCGATGAAGGTGCAGAACCTGACCACCCTGATCGAAGCGGTGAAGGCTGCCGGTCTCGCCGACGAGCTGATGGGCGAAGGCCCTTACACGCTCTTCGCGCCGACCAACGCCGCCTTTGACAAACTTCCGGCTGAGGCTGTGGCCGACCTGATGAAGCCCGAGAACCGCGAGATGCTTCAGGACGTGATCAACGCCCATCTGGTGAAGGGCGAATTCACGCCGCAGATGATCGACGACCTGCTCAAGAGCAATGAGGCACCGGACGATGTTGCCCTGCCGGAAAATGTGGCGGTCGATTTCGACAACAACACCGTGACCCTGACCACTGTGTCCGGCGATCCGATCCGTGTCGAGAAAGGCACCGGCGAAGAGCTCATCCTGCGTGACGCCCAGAGCAATCTCGTGACCACGCTGGCGAAAGACATCGAGCAGTCCAACGGCGTGATGTACTTCGTCGACGGTGTGCTGATGCCCGTGTCTTAATAAGGCCGCAACTGCCTCAGATGTCCTGTATGGATATCTTGGCCACGCCTCCCCGGGCGTGGCCTTTTTCATCGTAATACTGCGCCTCTATGCTCATCGCAGCGCCGACGGAGGGAACAACCGCCAAATCTTCACAGGCAGATACGTATATGCTACGTCTTTATCAGTCACAGTTAACGATGAAATTTATAACGCAATGCAATTGAATATTGTCTGTCCCAAATGCGCGACGCAAACTGCGTTTTCCGTCTCCGGGCAAGGCGAATTCTCTCTAACATGCAAAAACTGTAATGTTGAATTTACGAGCCTTGTGGGAACTGCGCGTTCGAAAAGGTCTCGCGGGCACAGGAAATCGAATACTCGTGAATATGATGTGAGGTATACGCAGAACGGCACTGAAAAATATCTGCAATTCTCAAGCGATACCTATTCGGATGCCGAACTCAAATCCAAGGATCAGTTCGTGCTGTCCTCCATTGGTGGAAAGCCTCGCATCCTTCAAAACCTCACTATCGGTCAGTATTGGCGGATCAACGCTGCCCCCCTCAATCCTTGGCTGGTCCTTATTGTTATTGCCATTTTGATCGTGGTCGCACTGCTGATCTTCTAATGAAAAAACAGCATTTACCCAATCTTATCCGCTTGACCGCCCCCGCGGCTTTGACTACCAAGTGCCTCACCTCAGGCGGGTATGATGTAATGGTAGCCTGTCAGCTTCCCAAGCTGAACGCGCGGGTTCGATTCCCGCTACCCGCTCCAGTTTTCTCACAAAATCAGAACCCTTCGGAACACCCCACTCTTGTTGTGGGGACGTGACCTTGTGACGTGAGGTTTCGCTTTGGCTTCCCCCTTCGACCCGCTACGGATTTCACCGGGAGGACATCACATGACCAAAGACTTTCTGGACATCGCGAAAGCGGCGCTGGCCGAACGGCTCAAGGGCGAGAATTTCGAAAAATCAGTTTCGCTCCGGATCAAGGAGATCGGCAATCTGATCATCAGGGGCGATACGGCGGAGATTTCCGACGACCGTGCCGACTGCGCCATCATCGCCGATCAGCCGACTTTCGAGAAAATCCTCGCGGGTCAGTTGAACCCGATCAAAGCCGCCATGTTCGGCAAGCTCAAGATTGCGGGCGATGCCAAGACCGCGCTGAAATTCGGCAATCTCTTCGGATAAAAAATGGCCCATCAACGGGCCATTTTCACCTTATTCCAAAGCATTACCCGTTCATCTTCAGGTAATCGACGAGCTGCAACGTCGAACCGTCCTTGCCCGCGCCATCGGCCTCGCCGGCCAACACCGGTTGCAGCGCCAGAGCCAGTTCCTTGCCCAGCTCCACACCCCATTGGTCGTAGGAATTGATGCCAAGGATCACACCCTCGACAAACACCCGGTGCTCATAGAGTGCCACGATCTGGCCCAGCACGAAGGGCGTCAGTTTCTCATAGGCGAGCGTCGTCGTGGGCCGGTTGCCCGGGAAAACCCGGTGCCGCGCCTGACGGTCGAGCTCCGCGCCCTCGAATCCCTTTTTCTTCATGATCTCCGTGGCTTCCGCCAAAGACCTGCCGCGCAGAAGTGCTTCGGACTGCGCCAGGCAGTTGGACACAAGAAGCTCATGCTGATGCGCCAGCCCCGGCTCATGACCGAAGCGCCCGACCATGAATTCACAGGGGATCACCCGCGTGCCTTGGTGGATCAGCTGATAAAACGCGTGCTGGCCATTGGTGCCCGGCTCACCCCAGACCACCGGCCCGCTGTCGAACGGCAGATCGCTGCCGTCCATCGCCACGCGTTTGCCGTTCGATTCCATTTCGAGCTGTTGCAGATAGGCCGGAAGCCGCAGCAGACGTTGCTCATAGGGCAGCACCGCGCGGGTGGCATAGCCGCAGACCTGATTGTGCCAGACGCCCACCAGCGCCAAAAGCACCGGCAGGTTGTCCTGCCATTCGGCGGTGCGGAAATGCGTGTCCATCGCCTGCCCGCCGCGCAGGAATTCGGCAAAGCGCTGCGGCCCGATGGCGAGCATCAAGGACAGCCCGATCGGCCCCCAGACGGAATAGCGCCCGCCGACCCAATCCTCGAAACCGAACACCAGATCGGGGTCGATGCCGAAAGCGGCGGTCTTGTCCTTCGCGGTCGACAGCGCCGCGAAATGTTTCGAAATCCCCTCTTCGCCCACCGATTTCACCAACCAGTCGCGCGCGGTCTGCGCGTTGGTCATGGTCTCGATGGTGGTAAAGGTCTTGGAAGCGACAATCACCAGCGTGGTCTGCGGGTTCAGCCCGGCCAGCACATCATGCACATGCGCGCCGTCGACATTGGAGACGAAATGGCAATGCGGCCCGTCGGCATAGGGCTTGAGCGCCTCATAGGCCATCACGGGGCCAAGGTCGGAGCCGCCGATGCCGATGTTCACCACATTTTCAAACGGCACGCCCGAATAGGATGTGATCGTGCCGCGCCGCACCCGGTCGGCGAAATCGTCCATCCGCGCCAGCGTATGGCGCACACCGGGGATCACATCCTTGCCGTCGACCATGACCGGCCCACCATCGAGGTTGCGCAGCGCCGTATGCAGTACCGCGCGCCCCTCGGTGTCGTTGATCTTCTCGCCGGAGAACATCGCCTCGCGTTTTTCCGGCACCCCCGCCACATCCAGAAGGTCGAACAGAGCCGCCCGCGTCGCTTCGTCGATGTTGGTTTTCGAGTAATCGAACAAAAGCCCGTCCGCCAGCGCCGAAAAACGCGAGGCCCGGTCTGAATCCTCTGCGAAGAGATCGAGGATATGACGGTCTGCGCTTGCACTGCGCAGCGATTTGAGAGCGGCAAAATCAACGGTCATTGCAAGTCCTTTCGGCGGCTCGGGCCGACGCGCCTGTCAGCCCGGTTCTTTCATTCTGCTTATAGTCGAATTGTTTCAGGGACGCTAAACCTTCCTCGCAAAAGAGGAAATTTCAACACGAAACGGTTCGCGCAGAGCTCAGGGTGCCCAATGCACCGTCGCATCGGCCAGAAAAGCGCGCACCGGCGCCTCGATCTCCGACAGGGTTTCCGCCCGCTCGAGGGCCACGCGTTTCTCCGCTCCAGTGATCAGGATGTGAGTCGAGATCGCGGTTTTGAGCGCCTTGGCCGAAAGCGTGATCCTCGGCTCACCCGCGCCGGGCGCGCGCATCGCCAAAAGCGTCGGCGCGTCCTCAGAGAGCCCCAGCTCAAGCTGATCCGCGCCGGGAAACAGGCTGGCCGTGTGCATATCCGTCCCCATGCCGAGCAAAAGCACATTGAGCGGCAGCGCCGCCTCCACCGCAGGCATCAGCCCCGGCAGGCCTTCCTCCGGCGTCGGTACGTCGCGATGGAGCGGGATGAGCCGCGCGGCCACCGCCTGGCCCACCAGAAGACGGCGTTTCAGAAGCGCCGTGTTCGAGCGTTCCGAGCTTTCCGGCACCCAGCGCTCGTCGTTCAAAAGCACATCGACCCGGCCCCAGTCGAGCGACACGCCCGAGAGGATGTCGAACACCGGCCCCGGCGTCGTACCGCCCGGCACACAGAAACTCACGCGCTCCTCGACCTCGAGCGCCGCACGCAACTCCCCAGCGATCTTGTTGGCGAGATCGAGCAGCATCACTTCGCGGTCGGGAAATTCGACGAAATTCATCCCTTGATCTCCCGCCAGCGCCGCCCCTCGCGATGCAGCATGATCGCCGCCTCCTCGGGGCCCGAGGAATAGGCCTCATAGGGTTTCGGCACGTCGCCGCGCGCCTCCCAGCTTTCGATCAGAGGATCGGTCCAGGCCCAGGCCGCTTCCACCTCGTCGCCCCGCATGAACAGCGTCTGGTTGCCACGGATCACATCCATGATCAGGCGCTCATAGGCATCCGTAATCTCCTCAGCCTCTTCGCCAAGCGCCTCGGCAAAGGTCATATCGAGCGGCACGTCGATGAGGCGCATCCCCCCCGGCCCCGGTTCCTTGATCGTCACCTTGAGCGTCATGCCCTCATTGGGCTGCAAACGGATCGAAAGCAGGTTGGCATGGCGTCCTGCCTCTTCGCCAAAGATCGAATGCGGCGCGTCTTTGAACACCACGGCGATCTCCGAATTGCGCGCCTTGAGTTTCTTGCCGGTGCGCAGGAAAAACGGCGTTCCCGCCCACCGCCAGTTGGAAATCATGCAGCGCAGCGCAATGAAGCTTTCGGTGCGCGAGCGCGGATCGCCCGCATCTTCGCGGTACGACGGTTCATCGTCGGTGGCGTCATATTGGCCGCGCACGATGTGGTGATGGTCGATCGGCTCCAAGGCGCGGATCACCTTGAGCTTTTCGTCGCGCACCGAATCCGGTTCGAACCGCGAGGGCGGCTCCATCGCGATCAGGCACAAAAGCTGCATCAGGTGGTTCTGCACCATGTCGCGCATCGCGCCCGAGCGGTCGTAATAGTCGCCCCGCCCGCCAACACCGACCGTTTCGGCCACGGTGATCTGGATGTGATCGACATATTGCGAATTCCACAGCGGCTCGAAGAGGATATTGCCAAAGCGCACCGCCATCAGGTTCTGCACCGTCTCCTTGCCGAGATAGTGGTCGATCCGGTAAATCTGCGTCTCGTCGAAATGTTTCGCCAGATCGCGATTGAGCGCTTTTGCGGTTTTGAGATCGCGGCCAAAGGGCTTCTCGACCACGATCCGCGCCTTGTCGTCGGCGATGCCATGGCTCATCAGCCGCTCGGCAATGTCGCCAAAGAGCGACGGTGCCACCGAGAAATAATAGGCCTTGATCACATCGTCGCGCATCATCCCCTTGAGCGCGTCCCAACCGTCCTCGCCACGGGCATCGACTTGCACGTAATCGAGCCGCTTGAGAAAATCGCCGATCAGCGCCTCGTCGCAGCTGTGTTTCGAAGAGAATTCGAGGATCGCCGCACGCACGATGCGGCGGAACTCTTCCGTGTCGTGTTCGGAGCGCGCCGCCCCGATGATCCGCGCCGTGGGCGGCATTTGACCGGCGCAGAACCGGCGGTAAAGCCCCGGCAGGATTTTCCGGCGCGCCAGATCCCCCGTGCCCCCGAAGATCACCAGATCGAAATCATCGACCGGAATGACGCGTGACGCCATGGCTGTGTTCCTTTTCGCGTTTGAGCCGCCGGATCCGGGGACGTCTCCGCCCCGTTTCACAGCGCTTTGAGCGTTAGCGCTAACGAGCCTTCTCCTAGCGCTTTGTCACAGAGAAGTCTAGCATCCCCGCGCCACCTCTCAAGTGTCCTTCCGGACAATTTCATATTCACGCTGCCGTGCAGCGAAAAGTGAGGCCTTTTCACCACGCAGCACAGCGTCTACCCTGAAAGAAGCCCTGCGCCCCGGAGACATATCGCGATGAAAGATCATGGCCAATCTCTTGCCAACGTTGGAAAATTCATCGATCCTGCGGTGACGGCCAAGGGCGAGACCCGGGCCCGTGTGGCGCTCGAACGGCTCGAGACCCTGTGGTTCAACACCGGCACGCTGTGCAACATCACCTGTGTGAACTGTTATATCGACAGCTCACCGACCAACGACGCGCTCGTCTATCTCACGGCGCAGGAGGTCGAAACCTATCTCGATGAACTGGACGCGCTCGACTTGCGCCCGCACGAGATCGGTTTTACCGGCGGCGAACCCTTCATGAACCCCGAGATGCCCGGGATGACGCGTGCGGCCCTCTCCCGCGGCTTTGAGGTGCTCGTTCTCACCAATGCCATGCGTCCGATGCAGCGCCCTGCCATCCTCGCCGCGCTTGCCGAACTGAACGCGGCGTTTCCCGGTCGATTGACCCTGCGTATTTCCCTCGATCATTTCACGGCGGAACATCACGACGCGATGCGCGGTCAGGGCAGTTTCGCGGTGACGCTCGCGGGCATGGATTGGCTTCGCGATCAGGGGTTTACCATGACCGTCGCGGCCCGGTCGCTCTGGCATGAGACAGAGGCCGACACCCGCGTGGGCTTTGCGGCGCTCTATGCCGCGCGTGGCTATGACATCGATGCCGCCCACCCGGCCAAAACCGTGATTTTCCCGGAGATGGATATGACCGTCGAAGTGCCGGAAATCACCACCGCCTGTTGGGGAATCTTAGGCAAATCGCCCTCCGACATCATGTGCGCCTCGCAACGCATGGTGGTGAAGCGCAAGGGGGCCGCGCCCTCCGTCGTCGCCTGTACGCTTTTGCCTTATGCGCCGGAGTTCGATCTTGGCCCGACACTTGCGGGGGCGATGGGGGCTGTGGCGCTGAACCATCCGCATTGTGCGAAATTCTGTGTGCTGGGCGGCGCATCCTGTTCCGCCTGATCGCGCTTCATTGCACGGGATTTTGAGTATTTGGGCCATCAGAAAGCCCGAAATGGTCACATGTCCAGTTCGGCATCCCAATAGAGAAAGTCGATCCAGCTGTCGTGCAGGTGATGCGGCGGGAATTTGCGCCCCATGTTCTTAAGCTCCTCGGCCCCCGGCGCGCGCGGCGGTTTGCGCAGGTTCATCCCGGCCTGACGCAGCGATTTCGAACCCTTCTTCAGGTTGCAGGGCACGCAGGCCGCGACGATATTTTCCCAGCTGGTGATGCCGCCGCGCGCCCGCGGAATGACGTGATCGAAGGTCAGATCGCCTTTCGAGCCACAATATTGGCAGCGGAACTCATCCCTTAAAAACAAATTAAAGCGCGTGAAGGCCACGCGCTTTTGAGGTTTGACATAATCTTTGAGGACGACGACCGAGGGGATGCGGATTTTGCAACTCGGGGAATGAACAAAGTCGTCATATTCCGCCACGATGTCGACCCTGTCGAGGAAGACCGCCTTGATCGCCTCCTGCCAGGGCCAGAGCGACAGCGGGTAATAAGAGAGCGGTCGGTAATCCGCGTTCAGCACCAGCGCGGGATGCGCCTTGGCCGCGTTGGGTTCCCTGACAAAATGTGTCCTGAAGTCTCCATCCATGGGTGCACCGTTCCTCGTCCTGCTCAACTCGTGGCTGGCGGGACGGGACGACCCGTCCCACAACTCTTGTTTCACTATATATCGCGGCTTTGACCTGACAAGCCTCAGAATATGCGAAACGCTTGTCTCGGTCTTTACAGGGCTTTCGTGACGCCCATGTGACGCGAATTCAGGCAGAACCTCGCCGAAATCTCCAGTTTCCGCAGAAAATGCGCATCGTGGCTGACCACGATCAGCGCGCCACGCCACTGAGAAAGCCCCTCTTCCAGCGCCTCCAGCGCATCGAGATCGAGGTGGTTCGTCGGCTCGTCGAGCAGGAGAAGCGGTGCCGGATCGCCGCCCGCGCCCAGAAGCGCAATCGCAGCCCTGAGCCGCTCGCCGCCCGACAGCACCGCCACCGGTTTCAGCGCGGCATCACCGCGAAACCCGGCCTGTGCCAGTGCGGTGCGGATTTCGGCGGGGTTGAGATGCGGATGCTCGGCGCGTGCGGCCTCGATCAGAGATCCCGTCCCCGTTAGCCCACCGGTCTGGTCCAACCGGGCGCATTTGACCGGGCGGCTCATCTCGCCCGAAAGCGGCGCGATCTCGCCCGCAATGCCGCGCAGAAGCGTCGATTTTCCGGCGCCGTTCGGGCCGAGGATGGCCAGCCTTTCCGGTCCCGTCAGGCTCAGAGAAACCGGGCCGACCCGGTGATCGCCCGCTGCAAACACCGCTTCCTTCAGGGTCAGCACCTGTTTCGTCGCGGGGAGGACGATTGCGGGAAAGACCATCGCCACCGGCGTCACGATTTCGATCCGTTCGCGTACCGCCGCCTGTGCCGCGTCCAGTGCCTCGCCCCGCCGTGCCGTGGCCCGGAGCCGCCCACCGGCCGCGCCTTCGGCCCCTTCCTTGGCTTTGTCCAACAGCATTTTCGATTGCGATCCGTCGCGCAGCGCCTTGCCTTGGCGCGCCCGCCGTGCCTGCCGTGCGGCGGCCTCTTCGCTCTGCGCCCGATGCGCGCGCAAGGCCCGCCCGGCCTTGTCGGCCTCCGCCCCAAGCCGTGCGCGCTCCGCCGTTTTGGCCGCCTGAAACGCCGACCAGCCGCCGCCGAACAGGGTCACCGAGCCGTCCGGTTCCAGCGAGACGATGCGGTCGACCGTTTCGAGAAGCGCGCGGTCATGGCTTGCGATCAGGGCCAGCCCGCGATGGGCTTTCAACGCCAACTGAAGGACCTCCCGCGCCTCCGTGTCGAGCGCATTGGTCGGCTCGTCCAGCAACAGGATGTCGGGCGCGTCAAAAAACAGCGCCGCGAGCGCGGCGCGCAATTGTTGCCCGCCCGACAGCGTTCCAAGACGACGTTCGGGGGAGATGTCCGAGAGGCCAAAGCGATCGAGCTGCGCCGAGAGACGCTCCTCCAAGCTCCAATCGACCTCTTCGAAGGCCCCGCTCGTGGCCTCCCCCGCAAGTGCGCGTTTGAGATCCGCCCAGGCCTCGGCACAGCCGAACAGGTCACAAATCCGAGCGTGCGGATCGGGCGACTGATCGAGCAGGCGCACGGGGCCGGAAAGCGAGATCTCGCCCGTGACCGGCACTGGCGAAATTTCCCCCCGAGCGGAGGCTGCGATAAATTTGAGAAGAGAGGATTTCCCCGATCCGTTTCGCCCGACAAGCCCGGTCACGCCGGGCCCGAGGGTCAGATCAAATCCTGCGCGAGGTCCCGCAAGCTCAGAGCTTGCGTTTGCGGTCCTCAACACGGATGCGGACAGGGAGACGTTCCTCAGTCGGACGCTGGGAAAGGAAGGCATAGGCCACCACGACACCGGTTGCAATCAAGGCGAATGCGGTCGTCATGAGAATGTCCATAGGTCAGCCCTCCTAGCTTTGTATAAAATAGGTAACACCCGAAGGTGCAGGGTCAAGGGGTCTTGCCGATCATGCCGTGAAAAAAGTGAACACAAGACTAACTTTTGTCCTTTTTCCCTCCATGACGCGCAAGACCGTTACGTTACCCGGCCTCGTAGCCCAGTTTTTCACGCAAAAACGCCAGAGCAACCCCCAAGCCATCGGGCGAAATCCCGTGGCCCATGCCGCGCATGATATGGGCGTAGGTCTCGAACCCCGCCTCTTGCAACACCTGACCGGCCTCCGGCATCGACTGTGGCGGCACCACCTCGTCCTGATCGCCATGCAACAGCAGGATCGGCAGTTTCACCTTCATCTCGTCTTCCAGCATTTCGGGCGCAATCAGACGCCCGGAAAAGCCCACGACACAGGCGAATGCCTCTTCGCGGCGCGGCGCCACATGGAGCGACATCATCGTGCCCTGCGAAAAGCCCACGAGCGCGATCTGCTCCGCCTCGAACCCGTAATCGACCATGAGATTGTCGAGATAGTCATTGAGCTCATCGACCGCGCGCAGCATGCCATTGCGCGCTTCTTCTTCCGAGGAGCCGTCGATCCACGGGATCGGGAACCACTGAAACCCCATCGGGTTGCCGGTGCAGACCTCGGGCGCATCCGGGGCAAAGAACATCGTGTCGGGCAGGTGTTCGCCCAAAGGATCGGCGAGGCTCAGGAGATCGTTGCCATCGGCGCCATAGCCATGGAGGAAAATCACCGCAGAGCTCGTGCGCCCCGACAGGCTGTCGCGTTTGTGGTTGGTCAGATCGCTCATGGGGTCCTCTCAAACTGGGTCATGGCCAAGCTCTAAGCACAAAGCAGGGGCTTCGCAACCGGGCCGGCAGCGACCGCGCAATATGGCGCAGCCCCCCGGCTCACCAGAAACAGAGTTGCAACACGCCGGCGTTGTCGCCAAACCCGGTGTCGTTGATCCGAAAATCGAGCTGCGGTTCCTGCCCGATCGTCCAGGGCTCTTCGCCTTCATTGAGGAGCGCCCGAGAGTCGCCATCCGCGAAACGGACCATAAGCGCGCCGAAGGGCGCGGATTGATCGAATTTATATTTGTCATAGGGCGCGAGCGCTTCGGCATCCGCCCCGGTATGGCCGCCATTCAGGACGGGCGCATATTGCGCCTTGTCGACGGTCCACCCCACCTGATCGGTATGGATGATCATATAGGTAAAATTCCGTCCAAGAATCCCCTCGTGTGGCACCATGTAGCGTTGCCAACCCATGGTCGAGGCAATCTCGATGCAGTCCCAGTCGTCGCCAATCTTATCCCAATCGCCTTGCGCATAGATATGCGCCAAAGGCACATCCTCGGCCGACACAGGCCCCGTCAAAACAGACCCCGCCAAAACAGACCCAACCAAAAGCGCCAGTGGAGCCACAAGACCCGCAGCGGTTTTCGTCATCTCACACCCTCGCGTTGTTTCGCCACATGGTAATAGGCCCAGAGCACCCGCGCCGCGACCGACCGCCATGGCGACCACGCCTCGGCCATCTGCCGCAGCGCGCGCTCTTTCGGGCGGTCCGGCAGATCGAACAACAGGCGCGCCGCTTCCTGCAAGGCCAAATCGCCCGGCGCGAACACATCGGCATGGCCCAGCGAGAACATCGCATAAATTTCCGCCGTCCAGACGCCGATCCCCGGCACTTCGGTCAGGGTTGCGACCACCTCGTCGGTCGGGGCCTCCCGCAGCGCGCCGTAGTCGATCCGCGCCTCGGCCAAGGCCTTGGCATAGCGCACCTTTTGCCGCGACAAGCCGCAGGAGCGCAGATCGTCTTCGCTGGCCCAAAGCACCTTGCGCGGGCCTGTGAGCCTGGCCGCCTGCAAGCGCCGCCAGATGCCATTGGCGGCGGCAACCGAGATTTGCTGGCTGACAATCGCGCCCAGAAGCTCTTCGAACCCGTCCTTGCGCCGCCGGAGCGGCAAAGGCCCGGTCAGGCTCAGCGCATGGGCAAAACGCGGCTCGCATGTGGCCAGATGCGCCGCCCCTTCGGCGACATCCGCGTCACAGGCGATGATCCGCATCAGAAGGTCTCACCATGGGTTTCAGCCCATTCCAGCGCATCGAGCAATTGCTCCCGCCGCTCAACGCCCTCGGGCACCGGCGGGCGGGCGATCATGGCGATGGGAATGCCGAGCTTGCGCGCCGCGTCCAGCTTGCCGCGCGCCGCCCCGCCTGCGTTTTTCACCACGAGGACATCGGGTTTGAGGCGCTCGAACAGGGCAATCTCATCGGCTTCGGAAAACGGCGGCCGCCCGGTGATCCATTCGCCCTCATAGGGAAACGGCCCCTCCGGCGCATCAATCACCCGGCAAATCAGATGCCGCCCCGGCAAAAGCGGCCCGATGCGCCCAAGGCTCTGCCGCCCGGTCGCAAGGAACACGCGCGCGCCTTCGGGGATCATCGCGGGCAGCTCCGCGAGATCGTAGAGGTGATGCCAAGCGTCGCCCGGCTGCGAGCGCCAGATTTTGCGTTCGTACAAAAGATACGGCAGGCCCAGCTCACGACAGACCCGTGCCGTGCGCGTCGTGATCGCCTCGGCAAACGGGTTCGTCGCGTCGATCACGGCGGTGATCCCGGCCTCTTTGAGATAGGCGCGAAACCCCTCCTCGCCGCCAAAGCCCCCCACGCGCGTCTCGATCGGATAGGTCAGCGGATCGTCGGTGACGCCCGCCAGAGAGGCCACCGCCTTGATACCCGAAGAGGCCAGATGCCCGGCCAGATTGCGCGCCTCGGTGCTGCCTGCGAGAAGAAGGATCATCTATGCCCGTCCTATGATGCCTGACCTATAATGGTGCCCTTGCGGTCGATCACCACGATGTCAAAGGCACATCCGCGCCCGCCAAACCGTGTTTCGACCTGTTCCAGCGCCTTTTGCGCCACCCGCGCGGCAAAGTCAGCCCCCAGACGGTCGTAAATCTCCAGCGCCGTGTTGCAATGCACAAGATCCGGGTCGGCCATCTCGGCGGCCCAATGGGCCAGATCGACCTGAGACCGTTTCGAATGCAGGTCCATTTCGCCCTGCGCCAGCTTGGCGATCTTGCCGATGCCGCCGCCGATGGTGACCCGCGGCACCGGGTGTTTCATCAGGTATTTCAGCAGCCCGCCCGCGAAATCGCCCATGTCGAGCATCGCCCCCTCGGGCAGATCGTAAAGCCCCCGCACCGCGCGCTCCGAGGTCGCACCCGTGCAACCCGCCACATGGCAAAGCCCCTCGGCACGCGCCACATCGACGCCGCGCTGGATCGAGGCAATCCATGCCGCGCAGGAGAACGGTCGCACCACGCCCGTCGTGCCCAGAACCGACAGCCCGCCCTTGATGCCAAGCCGCGGGTTCCATGTTTTCTGCGCGATCTCTGCGCCACCGGGAATGGAGACCGTGATCTCCACATCTCCCGCCTGCCCCAGCCGTTTCGCCATCTCCGCCACCTGCCCGGCCATCATCTCGCGCGGCACCGGGTTGATCGCGGGCTCTCCCGGCGGGATCGGCAGGCCGGGTTTCGTCACGGTGCCGACGCCCACGCCCGCCCGGAACACAATGCCACCCCCGGAGGCACAGACCCGCGCCCGGATTTCCGCACCATGGGTCACATCCGGATCGTCGCCCGCATCCTTGATCACCCCCGCCTCGGCCCAGCCCGGCCCCTCTGCGCGGTGCGAGATCGCAAACTCCGGTCGCTCGCCCTTCGGCAATGTGATCCGCACACGCTCGGGAAACCCCTCGCCCCAAAGCGCCATCAGCGCCGCGCGGGTCGCCGCCGTCGCACAGGCCCCCGTGGTCCAGCCACGGCGCAAAGAAGGTGAAGTCTCGGTCATCGCCGCCACGATAAGCCAGCCAACCGCGCGCCGCCAGCCGCTTTCGCACGAGCACTCACGCGCGCAATGAGGCTTCCCCCACGCCCCGGCCTTCGTCATAAATCAGACATGACAGAATCGACGCTCTCCCTCCCCTCGGGCGACTGGCCCACTCTGGAACCCGGCTGGGTTTGGCTTTGTGGCGCGGGTCCGGGCGATCCCGGCCTCTTGACGCTGCATGCGATCAACGCGCTGCGCCAGGCCGATGTGATCGTCTACGATGCCCTCGTCGGGCAGGAAATTCTGAGCTGGGCGCCCGAGGGCACCGAGCTGGTCTATGCCGGCAAACGTGGCGGCAAGCCCTCCGCGAAACAGGCCGATATTTCGTTGCAACTGGTCGATCTCGCCCGCGCGGGCAAGCGCGTGTTGCGCCTCAAGGGCGGTGATCCTTTCGTCTTTGGCCGCGGCGGCGAAGAGGCCCAGACGCTCATTCAACACGGCGTGCCGGTGCGCATCGTGCCGGGAATTTCGGCGGGGATCGGCGGGCTTGCCTATGCGGGCATCCCGGTGACGCATCGCGACGTCAACCAATCCGTGAGCTTCGTCACCGGCCACGATCAGACCGGCGGCCCGACCGGCAGCCTCGATTGGGAGGCCCTGTCGCGCGCCTCCGGCGTTCTGGTGATCTACATGGGGATGAAACACGCCCCGACCATACGCGACGGCCTTCTTAAGGCCGGACGCCCCGCAGACGAACCCGTTGCCGTCGTGTCGCAGGCCACATTGCCCGAACAACGGGTGCTGGAAACCACGCTCGGCGCGATGGTCGAAGACATCGCCAATGCCGGGCTTGAGCCGCCCGCGATCATCTGTGTCGGGCGCGCGGTTTTGATGCGGCAGGTGCTCGACTGGCAGGCCCTGATGCGCGGCGAGGCCCCGCGCGACACCGATCCGCTGGGTCGTGGCAAACCGGCAGAACAAGGCGGATGACCACGGGCCTCCTGATCGCCGCGCCTGCCTCCGGCTCCGGCAAAACCACCGTCACGCTTGGCCTATTGCGCGCGCTGACCCGGCGCGGCGTGCCGGTGCGCGGCGCGAAATCCGGCCCGGATTACATCGACCCGCGCTTTCACGAGGCAGCCACCGGCCGCAGCTGTGTCAATCTCGACGCCTGGGCAATGACGCCCGAACGCCTGACAACGCTCGCCTCCGGCGACGGGCTTTTGATCGTCGAGGGCGCGATGGGCCTGTTCGATGGCGCACCGCCAGAGGGCAAGGGCGCCTCGGCCGATCTCGCGCGCCTCTTCGACATACCCGTGGTTCTGGTCGTCGATGCCGCGCGCATGGCCGGGTCCGTTGCGCCGCTGGTGGCAGGCTTTGCCCATCACGATTCGCGTGTGAAAATCGCAGGCGTGATCCTCAACAAAACCGGCTCGCCGCGCCATGCGGAGATGCTCGCCCGCGCCCTTGCGCCCCTCAACATCCCGCTGATCGGCGCCCTGCCCCGCAGCGCCGCGCTCAGCCATCCGGACCGCCATCTCGGCCTCGTGCAGGCCGGTGAGCGCCCCGATCTCGACGCCTTTCTCGACGCCGCCGCCGATGCGGTCGAGGCGGCGCTCGATCTCGACCTGATCCAAAACCTCGCCACCCCGCTGCCTGTCGCAGCTCCCCCCGCGCGCGTGCCGCCGCCCGCCCAGAGCCTTGCCGTGGCGCAAGACGCGGCCTTCGCCTTCACCTATCCGCATCTTCTGGCGGACTGGCGGGCGCAGGGCGCGGAAATCCGGTTTTTCTCGCCTCTGGCCAATGAAACGCCGCCGCCCGCCGATCTGGTCTACCTGCCCGGCGGCTACCCCGAATTGCACGCCCGGCGTCTCGCCGCCAATCACCAGTTCCTTCAGGGGCTCCGAGAAGCCGCCGCGCGGCGTCGGGTTTACGGCGAATGCGGCGGCTATATGGTGTTGGGAGACGGGCTGATCGACAAGGACGGGGTGCGGCACAAAATGGCGGGTCTGTTGCGGCTCGAAACCTCCTTTGCCGCGCGTAAGCTGCATCTGGGCTACCGCCATGCGCAGGCCGTGAACGGCCCGTTCCCCGGTCGATGGGCAGCGCATGAGTTTCACTATGCCACGACGCTCAAGGCCGAGGGCGCACCGCTTTTTGCCGCTTCGGATGCCGAAGGCACCGATCTTGGACCGCAAGGGCTGATCTCCGGCTCGGTCGCGGGGTCGTTCCTGCATCTGATCGACGCCATCACGTCGTAATCCCCGTTTCTGCACAGCGCCCCTTGAAGAACGCGGGTTCTCAGCGCGCGCCGCAGCCGTTAAACGGAAAACACATTCAAAGACACGCACACGGACGCCTCATGACCGACACGGCCCTCCACGATCCCCAGCCAGACCAACAGCCCGACCAGCAGCGCGCAAAGCGCAATGTGCTGATCCTCGTTCTGGCGCAGGCCTTTCTCGGCGCGCAAATGTCGATGATCTTTTCCATCGGCGGGCTTGCCGGGCAGTCGCTCGCGACCAACCTCTGTTTCTCCACCCTGCCGATCTCCGCCACCGTAATCGGCTCCATGCTGGCCGCAACGCCGCTTTCGGGTGCGATGCAGCGCTGGGGGCGGCGTGTGGGCTTTTGGATCGGCACGAGCGCAGGCACCGTCGGCGCGGGCATTGGGGCCTATGCGCTGTTGCATCAAAGTTTCTGGCTCTTCGTTCTCGGTGGCTTCTTCACCGGCATCTATCAATCCTCGCAAGGCTTCCTGCGTTTCGCCGCCACCGACACCGCCGACGAGGCCTTTCGCCCGAAAGCGATCTCATGGGTCATGGCCGGCGGGCTTCTGTCCGCGCTGATCGGGCCGCAGCTCGTTAAAGTCACGTCGCAGGCCATGGTCGTGCCCTTCCTCGGCACCTATCTCGCGGTGATCGCGATCAACATCCTGGGCTCGATGTTGTTTCTCTTCCTCGACATCCCGAAACCTCCCGTTTCGACCCATCATCACCTGATCGGGCGCTCGCGGATGGAGCTTCTGAAAACCCCGCGCATCGCGGTGGCGATCATCATCGCCACCACCTCCTATGCGCTGATGAACCTCGTGATGACCTCGACGCCGCTCGCGGTCGTGGGCTGCGGGTTCGAAGAGAACACCGCCGTCAATATCGTCTCGGCCCACGTCTTTGCGATGTTCCTGCCGTCCTTCTTCACCGGCTATCTGATCGCCAAATTCGGCGTCGAGCGGATCATGTCCATGGGCCTCGTCATCTTGGGCGCCGCCGGTGTGGTGGCGATGATGGGTGTGGAGCTGGAGAATTTCTTCGGCGCGCTGATCCTTCTGGGCGTCGGCTGGAACTTCGGCTTCATCGGTGCCACGGCCATGCTCTCCTCTGCCCATGAGCCCTCCGAGCGGGGCCGCGTTCAGGGCATGAACGACCTGATCGTCTTCGGCGGCGTGACGCTGGCCTCGCTGGCCTCCGGCGGTCTTCTCAATTGCTCCGGCGGCTCGGCACAAGACGGCTGGATCGCGGTCAACCTGACGATGATCCCGCTCCTGACGCTCGCCGGTGCGGCGCTGATCTGGCTCTGGATGCAGCCGAAAAACAAAGGGTAACGCGGTGGGCGGGGGCCTTTACACCCCCGCCTCTGCCCTGATCCGGTCGCGATGACGCGAAAGCCACAGCGCCGACATGTAAAGCGGCCCCACGTCTAGTTGGCCCGCGTCGCACATCTCCATCAGCCGCGCAAACGGGATCACATAGGACGCAATGTCCTCATGCTCGTGATCCAGCCCGCCACCCCGTTTGGCGAGGCTCTCGGGCAGATCGGCTATGCCCACATAAGAGGTCACATATTCGGTGATCGCCCCCGAAGAGGGGTAATATTCCGCCACCTTGTGAAGCGCCCCGATCGTGACACCCGCCTCTTCCTCCGCCTCACGCCGCGCCGTCGCCTCCGGGCCTTCGCCGGTGTCGATCCGCCCGGCAATCGGCTCCAGCATCCAAGGGCGCACATCGCCGCGCGCATAGGGGCCAAAGCGGAACTGCTCGATCACCAGCACATGGTCGCGCACCGGATCATAGGGCAAAACCGTCGCCGCATCCGCCATGAGAAATCCCGCGCGGGTCATCACCTCGGAACTGCCACCGTCGAACAACCGATGCGTCAGCACGCTGTCGTCGAGCGCAAAGAAATGCGAATAGGGAATGGCCCGGCTCATCAGCGTCACATCGGCCCGCGACAGATCGGTCCGGCCTTCCGCCCTTGGACGTTCGCCCGCCGCTGCGGTCAGCCTTGCCCAGGCCCGGATGAAGATCGCGGAGCGCAGCACCCGCAACTCCTCCACTTCGCGTTCGCCCTCGTAAAGCACCACCTCTTCGGCGGCGGCCGCGATCAGCGCGGGCGACAGAAACGGCTCATCACCGTCGAGAACCGCCCGCAAAAATGCCACCTGATCCGAGTTGAACCGGGCTTTCAGCGGCGCAAAAACATCGCTTACGACCATTTGCGCGCCGCCTTCTCAGTGATCCAGCCGCCAAAGAACCCGCCCGCGACCAATACGATGACAATGTCCCATTTCAGCATCAACAAACCGTTGTCGCGCATCATGTCCACCATCGACATCAGCGCCTGCGTCGGGCCGCGATAATGCTTGTCGAGCGAGCGGTGGATCATCATTTCGAAGGAGAAATAGAAGATGGCCCAGAAAGTCAGGATCACCGAGGCCGAAAACCCATAGCTCAGTGCCGCCGCCATCGTGTCGCCCGCGCGCCGCCCGAGAAAGACCCAGCCGGTCAACAGTCCGATGACCCCGGTGATATAGGAAAACAACCCGACTTGTGTGCCTTCCGGCAGGTAGGGGATCACCAATTCGGCGGCGAACCATGCCAAAAGGGCAAACCAGAGGGCTGCGACGAGTTTGGCGGCTGTGGGCATCTGTGACCTGCTCTGAATTCTCGGGGTTCAGCCCCCCGGTCGTGTCATTGTAACCTGTGTTACGTCGCAGTTTCCCCCGTGAAACGCCGCCGCGCAAGAGGTCAGGTAAAAATTCCACATCCGGCGGAACCGGTCGTCGAAGCCGAGTGCGGCGACCCGCTCCCATTCGGCATTGAAGGTCTCGTGCCAGCGCCGGAGCGTCTGGCTGTAGCTCTCGCCGAATTCCTTCGAGCCCCGGAAATGCAACCCCGCCGCATCGATCTGCTCCCGAAGCGCCGAGGGGCTGGGCAACATGCCGCCCGGAAAGATGTATTTCTGGATGAAATCGACGGATTTTCGGTAGCTCTCGAACCGTGCATCCGTGAGGGTGATGATCTGGAGCGTGGCGTTCGCACCGGGTTTCAGGCACTCGCTGAGCTTGCCGAAATAGGTCGGCCAGTATTTCTCCCCCACTGCTTCGAACATCTCGATGGAGGCAATGCCGTCATAGGCCCCCCGCTCGTCGCGGTAATCCTGCAATTTCAACTGAACCCGGTCCGACAGACCCGCCTTTTTGATCCGCTCGGCGGCGAATTTGAACTGCTCTTCGGAGATCGTCAGCCCGGTGACGCGCAAGCCGCGCTCGCCTGCCGCATACTCCGCGAACCCGCCCCAACCGCAGCCGATCTCCAACACATGATCGCCGTCCTTGACGCCCATTTCGTCAATCAGGGACGCATATTTCGCGCGCTGTGCCTGCTCCAGACTCTCCTGTCCGGTCTCGAACAGGGCCGAGGAATAGGTCATCGTGTCATCGAGCCAGAGGCTGTAGAACTCATTGCCGAGATCGTAGTGATAGGAAATATTCTTCTTGGCCTGTTTGCGCGTGTTGGCATTCATCCAGTGCCGCAGTCGCTCGAAAGCGCGCAGCAATCCCATGCCCGGAAACCCGTCGTACAGCACATCATTGCCCGCGTGCAGCAGATCGAGAAAGTCCTGAAGATCCGGGCTCGACCAGCCACCCTCGATGTAGGCATCGCAGAACCCCAGATCGCCCTCGCGGATCAGCCGGGCAAAGACATCGTCCGAATGGATGTTGAGCGCCGCCACCGGCCCCGGCGCAGGACCTGCCGCGCGAAACACCCGCCCGTCGGGCAGGATGAAATCGAGCTGTCCGGCCGCCATGCTTTGCGCCATGGCGAAAACCTGCGGAAAATACCGGGGCAGATCGCCCTGCCCTTCGGTGCTGCTCAAAACGGGTGCTGTCCCGGGCATCTACGCCTCCTGACTGCCATATCAGCCCCAGAGTAACGCAAATCTCCGATCCGTCACCCCTTTAGCGTCTCATAGGCCAGAAGCGCGCGTTCCCGCCCCGACTTGAGCGAAATTGCCGGGGTTGCTGGTGCATCCTTGTGCGAAAGCGCCCATGATTTCGGCACGGCGTTGAAATAAGACAGCGCGGTTTGCGTCGGCTGACCCGCGCCTTCGGCGATCCAGCGCCGCAGGTAAATGCCGTCCGGGTCGAATTTCTCCGCCTGCCCGTCCGGGTTGAAAATCCGGAAATAGGGCGCGGCGTCCGGGCCACAGCCCGCCACCCATTGCCAGCCCATAGCATTCGCCGCCGGGTCCCAGTCGATCAGGCAATCCTCGAACCATTTGAGCCCCACCCGCCAGTCCGTCAGCAGATGTTTCGTCAGGTAAGAGGCCGCAATCATCCGCGCGCGGTTGTGCATTGTGCCGGTCACGAACATCTCGCGCATGGCGGCATCGACAAAGCCCACGCCGGTGCGCCCGCGCCGCCAATTCTCTGCGTCCTCGTTGTCGCCCCGCCAGGGAAACGCGTCCCAGCCGTCGCGGTGATTGCGCTCCGGCAGATCGGGTTCGTGGTACAACAGATGATAGGCAAACTCGCGCCACACGAGTTCCTTGAGGAAATGCTCCGCGCCCGCCGCCCCCTCTTCCATGGCATGAAGCCCCGCGTGCCAGATGGTCCGGGGCGAGATTTCACCATAACTCAGGTTTTCCGACAGGCCCGAGCAGACCGGATCGGCGGGAAAATCGCGCCGGGCCTTGTAGTCGCCCACATGAGTGTCGAGGAAGACGGAAAGCCGACGCTTTGCCGACGTTTCGCCGACATGGCAATAGGGCAAAACCACCGCCGCCCCCCGGCGCATTTCGGCCCCGAGAATCCAGTCTTCCAGAGCCTCGCTTTCGGGCGCATCGGCCCATGTGACCTGCGGTGTTTTCACCGGCTGCCCCGCCCCGATCTCGCGCACGGCCTTCCAATAGGGCGTGTAGACCTTGTAATAGCCGCCGGTTTTCGTCGCGACCGTCCAGGGTTCGAACAAAAGATGCGCATTTGAGGATTGTGCCTCGATACCGGTGTCTTTCAATGCCGATTTGACCTCGGTATCCCGCGCGATCGAGGCCTTGTCGTAAAGCCGGTTCCAGAAAACCGCCTCTGCACCTGTCTCGGCAACGATCTGTTTTAAAACGTCTTTCGCAGCCCCGGAGCGCAGTACGACCTGCCCGCCCTGAGCTTCAATGCGCTCTAAGAGATGCGCAAGACCAAGCCCAAGCCGCCATTTCGGCGCAGCCCCCAGCCCGTCCACCGTCTCGTCCCGGATGAACACCGGCAACACCGCGCCACGCGCCGCTGCCGCCACAAGCGCCGGGTTGTCCTCAAACCGAAAATCGCGCCGGATCCACCAAATCGCCGTCATGACCTGTCCCATATCAACATCTGCCGATGATATAGGGCATTTTCAGTGCCGTGACAGAGGCGGATCACGCCGCAGCCGCTTCGCGATCCTCGGCCTGCGCCGCCCACATCGCCGCATATTTGCCACCCGCCTGCAACAGCGCCTCATGGGTGCCGCGCTCGACCACATGGCCCGCCTCCAGAACGACGATCTCATCGCTGTCGGCAATCGTGGAGAGCCGGTGCGCGATGGTGATCACCGTGCGCCCTTCGCCCGCGAGTTTCAGCGCGCCCAGAATGCCGCGTTCGGTCTGGGTGTCGAGCGCCGATGTGGCCTCATCGAGCAGCAGGATCGGCGGGTCCTTGAGCAGCGTGCGGGCAATGCCGACGCGTTGTTTCTCACCGCCCGACAGCTTGAGGCCCCGTTCGCCGACCTGCGTCTCATAGCCCTCCGGCAGACCCATGATGAAGTCGTGAATCTTGGCCTTTTTCGCCGCCTCCACGATCTCGTCATAAGTCGCCCCATCGCGCCCGTAGCCGATGTTGTAGCGGATCGTGTCGTTGAACAGCACCGTGTCCTGCGGCACCACGCCAATCGCGGCATGCAGACTGTCCTGCGTCACATCGCGAAGGTCCTGCCCGTCAATCAGAAGCCGCCCGCCGGTCACGTCATAGAAGCGGAACAACAGCCGCCCGATGGTGGATTTGCCCGATCCGGAATGGCCGACAATCGCGAGCGTCCGCCCCGCCGGCACCTCAAGATCGACGCCATGCAGGATCGACCGCGCGGGATCATAGGCGAATTCCACATGATCGAGCGTCACAGTCCCGCCCGTCACCTTGAGCGGCCGGGCGTTCGGCGCGTCGACGATCTCGGCCGGTTGTTCGAGCAGGTAGAACATATCCTCCATATCGACGATGGACTGGCGGATGTTGCGATACATCGAGCCCAGGAAGTTCAAAGGCATGGTGATCTGGATCATATAGGCGTTGACCATGACGAAATCGCCGACGGTCAGCGTGCCGTTCTGGACGCCCAAGGCCGCCAGAACCATGACCGCGATCAACCCGGAGGTGATCAGGAAGGTCTGGCCGAAGTTGAGAAAGGCGAGCGAGCGCTCGGTCTTGATCGCCGCCGTCTCATAGCCCGCCATGGCCTGATCGTAGCGCCGCGCCTCGCCGCCTTCGGCGTTGAAATATTTGACGGTTTCGAAGTTCAACAGGCTGTCGACGGCCTTCTGGTTGGCTTCCGTGTCCTGTTTGTTCATCTCGTAGCGGATTTTCACCCGCCATTCGGTGACCTTGAGCGTGAAGACCACATAGGCCACCACCGTGACCGCCACGACCCCCATGTAATCCCAGCCGAACGCCCCCCAGAGAATGATCAGCACCAGCCCGAGTTGGAAAATCAGCGGCGCGATGCCGAAGATCAGCACGTTCATCAGGAAGGCCACGCCTTTGACGCCGCGCTCGATGATGCGCGACAGGCCGCCGGTGCGCCGCGTCAGATGATAGCGCAGCGACAGCTTGTGGATATGCTGGAAGGTCTGGAGCGCAATGACCCGCAAAGCGCCCTGCTCGACCGGCGAAAACACCGCCGCGCGGAGTTGCTGAAAACCCACTTCCATCATCCGCGCCACGCCATAAGCCACGGTCAGCCCGATCGCCCCCACGGCAACGAACCACGCCGCGTCCTGCGCCGTCTCGCCCGAGAGGCTGTCGACGGCGGCCTTGTAGAACCACGGCGTGGCCACGGCCGTGAGTTTTGCAATCACCAGCAGGACGACGGAGATCACCACCTTCACGCGCACAGGCGTGTCGCCTTTGGGCCAGAGATAGGGCGCGACCTTGCGCAGAACGAGCCAGCCGTTCTCGGGCGTGCGGTCGGTGGTGACGGAAGGAGGCATACCTCTCATGGCAACCTTTCGGGCTAGATCGGAGTGAAGGGACGCCAAAATCGCGGAAAAGGCGCGGGAAGGCAAGATGCCTTGCCCGCATACCCCTCTGGCGCTTTCTGCGCAATCTCAGAACCGGGACTGATCACTCCTCGGGCAGTTGGAAAATCTGCCCCGGATAGATCAGATCGGGATTGCGGATCTGGTCGCGGTTGGCATCGAACACCCGCACATAAAGGAACCCGTCGCCATAGCGTTTCGAGGCGATCCCCCAAAGCGTGTTGCCCGGCTGCACCGTGACCGAGGCGATGCGGGAGGCGGGCGTCGCGATCCCTGTCTCGGCCGCGTTCTCCGACGTTCCTGTCGCGGAGCCTGACGGTTCGGCCTCGGTCGGCTCTTCCGCGATCTGCGCCAGAAGTGCGACCTCCTCGCGATGGAATGGAATCTCCGCCCGGCTCACCACTTTGCCCCATTCATCGACCTGATCGGCCCGCAGAGAATAGCGCCCGGCGGCCACGTCCTGGAGTTCCGTGCGCCATTGACCGTCCGCCCCCGCTTCGGTGCGCGTGACGAAGCCCTGATCAATGTAGAACCGCAGCGCCGCGCCCGGTGCCGCCCGGCCCGAGACAAAAACCCGGCCTTCGGGATCGTAGCTCACTGCGTCGATATGGAGCGTACCCGGCGCCGTGCCATCCTGTTGCAGAACCCTGACGCCGTCGTCATCGGCCATCAACACAGTGGGCGAGGCAGAGGATTCCACAGAATCTCCCCCTGTGGCCGCCCCTTCCAGAACCTGCTGCGCAATGGCGCTTCCGGTGCCCGAAGCGGCCAGCGGCGCGCCGCCGGACAGTGCAGGCCCATCCGTGGCGCCGGTGGCTTCCTCGGCCTCCGGGGGCGCGATCTCGCCCTCGGCCAAAACCACTTCCGAGGTCTCAGTTCCCGCCGGTTTGGCTAGGTTTGCGGGCGCGACGATCACGCTTTCCGCACTCGCCAGAGCGCTGGCTCCCGTGCCGCTCACCAATTGCATTTCACGCGCGGCCCCGGAGGCCTCAAGCGCAAACAAGGCCACGAATTCGCCCCGGTCATTGGTTTCCGCCTTGGCGACCTCGGCCCCGTCGACGAGGATATGCACCTCCGTGCCCGGTTCGGCCTGTCCGGCCACGGTCGCAAGCCCGTCGGGCGGGATGCGCACGAGATCGAAGCTCGGCAGGATCTGCGCCGGGGTCGGCACGGCTTCGGCGCTCTCAATCTTCCCGTTGTCTCCGGTCGCAGGCTCTGGAACCGCCGCCACCGGCTGAGGCAAAGCCTCCTCCTCCATCGGGCGCCCGAGATAGAGCACGGCCCCGATTGCCGCAACCAGCACCGCAGCCCCGACACCGGCCGCCGGCATCATCCATGCATTCTGTTTCGCCATGTTCGGCACATCCCCCTGATGGTCCGGCCCTGTCGCACGACCGTCACCCCCCGAGATTGAGACACGGATCAGGGCTGCGAGATCAAGGCTTGAGACAACCTAGCAAGGGGGCTAACAAGGGTCAAAGACTTCCTTTTTTCAAACCCGTCGCAAAGGGACCGCCATGTCATCCCAGCCCGTTTCCTCCTTGTTTTCGATCTGTGTCTTCTGTGGCTCACGCCCCGGGGCCAAGCCCGAATACGAGGCAGCGGCAACCGAGGTGGGCGAGATGATCGCGGCGGAAGGCTGGCGGCTGGTTTACGGTGCGGGCGATGTCGGGTTGATGGGCGCCGTGGCGCGGGCGGCACAGGCCAAGGGGGCTGCGACCTTTGGCGTGATCCCGACCCATCTTCTGCCGAAAGAAGTCGGCAAACGCGATCTCACCACCTTCATCATCACCGAGAATATGCATGAGCGCAAAAAGGTGATGTTCATGAATTGCGACGCCATCGTGGTTCTGCCGGGCGGAGCGGGTTCGCTCGACGAATTCTTCGAAGTGCTGACCTGGAAACAGATCGGATTGCATGACAAGCCGATCTACCTCTTGTCGACCGACGGCTACTGGAAACCGCTTGAGGCGCTGATCGAACATGTGATCGACGAAGGCTTCGCGCCTTTGTCTACCGCGCAATATTACGAGACGGTGCAGACGGTCGGCGAGTTGACCGAGGCATTGCGCGCCGCACGGACCGATGCGGGTCATTGACGACATAGCGGCGCTGAGTGAGACGGTATTCGCATCCTGCCGCTTTGACGCGCTAAACTTCGACGGCATGGACCTGTCGGCCCACAGCTTCGAACAGTGCGAATTTCAGGCCTGCAGTTTCACCGGCACGACGTTGGAACAGACCCGCTTTGTCAAATGCAAGGCGATTCAGGCCGATTTCAGCTACGCCCGTCTCTCGGAGGCCCGGTTCGAGGGCTGCAACCTCTCGCTGTCGCGCTGGGTCGGCAGCGACGTTTCCGATGCGACCTTCCGGGACTGCAAACTGACCGGCGCGGACTTCCGGGACGCCCGTGCGCTTGGGATTGATTTCAACGGCTCGGTGCTTGCGGGGGCCTATCTGCGGCAGATGAATTTCCGCAAATGCCACCTCGAGCAGATCGACCTGAGCGAAGCCGATCTCGCGGGCTGCGATTTCCGGGACAGCATATTAGAGCGATGCCGCTTGCAGGGGGCGCATCTCGCGACCGCCCGCTTTGATGGTGCAGATTTGAGAGAGGCAGATTTGGGGGCGCTCAGCTTTGCCAGTGCCACATGTTTCAAAGGGGCGATCATCTCGAAGGCGCAGGCGACCGAATTGCTGCGCGGGCTGGGCGTGACGGTTCTCTAGGCCGTGGTCGAAGCCTTGCGCGCTTTGCGGTTCTGCGCCTCGCGGCGAAAGGCTTCGACGGTATAAAGCGCAAGCGCGACCCAGATCAGCGGCATGGCGATGGCGTGCCAATGGGTGAAGGGTTCGGCAAAGATCAGCACGGCGACAAGGAATTGCAGCGTCGAGTTCCAATATTGCCCCATGCCGACCACCGTAAGCGGCAGACGACGCGCGGCGGCGGTAAAGAAGATCAGCGGCACGCCGGTGATCACGCCTGAGAAAATCAGCATCACCGTATCCTTGAGCGACTGGCCGAAGGCGCCTGCGGGCTGGGTCGCGGTGCTGCCCCACCCGGCCAGATGCGCCCCCGCAAGCCAGACCAGCGCGATCGGCAACAAAAGCACCACCTCGGCGGTCACCGACAGGATCGGGCCTGCGTCGAGCGTCTTCTTGATCGCACCGTAGATCGAAAAAGTCACGGCAAGTGTCAGCGCAATCCAGGGCAGCGCGCCGAGCCCGACGCCCAGCACCACGACCGCCAGCGCGGCAAGCCCCAGCGCCGCATATTGCAGGTTTGACAGCCGTTCGCGAAACATCGCCATGCCGATCACGGTCGCGACCAGCGGGAAGATGTAATAGCCGAACGAGGCCTCAAGCGCCTGCCCCGACTGGATCGAATAGATGAACAAGCCCCAGTTGACCGACACCAAAATTGCAGCCGCCAGCACCTTGGTCGCCTGCGGCCCGGTCATCAGGCGACGCAATTCACCGAACCGGCCCTGAATACCGATCCAGAGGCCGAAGAGCACACAGGTCCAGAGCGTGCGATGCGCCAGCACCTCGAAGGCAGGCACATCGGCCACCGCCTTGTAATAAAGCGGCGAGAGACCCCATGTGGTTTGGGCGATCAGGAGGGCAATATAGCCTTTTTGCGTTTCGGTCATGGCTGCGACAGAGCGCTTTTTTCCGCCCGTTTGGCAAGACGCGAAAAATGCACAGGGGATTAGTCTTCCTGCGAAACCCCGGCGGTAAAGGCATGGATCGCGCGCAGGAAAATCTCCGCCCCGATTGGAATGAGCGCATCGGGATAGTCGAAGTCCGGATTGTGCAGCTCCGGCTGATCCTCGCCCGAGCCCAAGAACAGCATAGCTGCCGGGAGTTCCGTGCCGAACAGGCCGAAATCCTCGGACGGGCGCATCGGGATTGCCCCTTCGACGCGCGGCAAGCCTTGCGTGGCGGCCTCCAGAAGTGCTGTGGCCTCGGGCGCATTGACCGAATGGCTGAACACGTCATGAAGCGTGATCTCGGGGGCAAAGGCGGCGGCCGTGGTCTCGATCAGAGCACGGGCCTCGGCCTCGAGTGCAGCCATCTCAGAATTGAACAAAGTTCGCAATGTGATCTGAAGCTCCGCCTCACCGGGGCTAATACCGAAAGACGGCACGCCGAGGCGCGCATGGGTCACGGTACAGAGGCGAAAGCCGGGATCTTCGGTCGGCAGGTCGCGCGACAGGGCGCCGAGCGCGGGGATCAGTTCGGAGAGCGCAAGCCCCGGCGAGCGGCCGTTTTCGGGCCGGGCGGCATGGGAGGTCTGGCCGGTGAGCCGGATGTGCAACCCGCGTGAGGCACAAGCGACAGGGCCAACTTTGAGCGCCACCGCGCCCAAGGGCAGTTTCGGCAGATTATGGAGCGAGATCGCGAGATCGGGTTTGATCACCTCGAATTTCGGATCGGCCAAGACAAGCCGCGCCCCTGCCCCGGTTTCTTCAGCGGGCTGGAACAACAGAACCACACGGCACTCCGGCGCGCGCCGCGACAGCGCCGTCGCCACGGCGAACAGCGTCGCCATATGGCCATCATGGCCGCAAAGATGCCCCACGCCGTCATGCTCGGAGCGATACTCCGGCCCCGCTGCCTCAAGGATTGGCAAAGCGTCGAGTTCGGCACGGATCATCAGGGTTTTCGCGCCCTGCCCGAACACGGCAGCCACCCCATGACCGCCCAGACCTTCGATCACCTCTGCGCCAAGCCCGCGCATTCGCGACGCGATGCGGCGGGCGGTGTCATGCTCCGCCCCCGAAACTTCGGGAAAGCGATGCAGCTCATGGCGCAGCACCACGGCCTCGGTCAGCGTTTCGGGGTCGAGCGTCCAGGCATTGGGAAGTGAGGGCATTTTGCGGTATCTCTTTTTGTCCAGTGCCTGCCACCTTTTCATGAGACTTGCGCAATGAGAAGTCCCGCCGACCTGCGACGGGAAGTACCGCGCTCAAATCATGGGAAATGATAGTCGCAAGACAGCACTGGCTTGTTCCATACTCGAACGACCAACGAAACATGGAGCATCAAATGTCAGATGACCAACTGTTACGACTTCTTCGCACCATCGGATTCAAGGCATATGTGGAGAATATAGATCTGCTTGAACTTTCGAGTGGAACGGCTCAGATCGCAGAGAAACTTTCCCTTCGAAACAAATGGACCCTGTCAGGTTCTCGTACGCGTGTGAATGCAGCCAAACGCATACATCAGGCTGAAGCAAAGAAAAGGGCGCTGACCATCATAGTCAACGCCCAGAACATCAGCGAAGAAACCGCTCAGAAAGCAGCGGCTCTCCTGAAAGCCTGATCACATACGCGACGCGACGTTTTCCCAGTTCACCAGCTTGTCGAGGAAATTCGACAGGTAGACCGGGCGTTTGTTGCGGAAGTCGATGTAGTAGGAGTGTTCCCACACATCGCAGCCGAGAAGCGCGGTTTGACCGAAGCAGAGCGGGTTCACGCCGTTTTCGGTCTTGGTCACTTTCAGCGAACCGTCGGTGTCTTTCACCAGCCAGGCCCAGCCGGAACCGAACTGAGAGGCGCCTGCGGCGGCGAACTGTTTCTTGAACTCGTCGACGGTGCCGAAGGCTTCGACCAGAGCTTTTTCAAGCTCGCCCGGCATTTTCTTCTCGCCCGGACCCATCATTTCCCAGAATTGGGTGTGGTTCCAGTGCTGGGACGCGTTGTTGAACAGGCCAGATTGCGCCACGGCGCCAGCCGCATAGGTGCCCTTGATGATCTCTTCGACCGATTTGCCTTCCCACTCGGTGCCCGCAGCCAGCGTGTTGCCGGTGGTCACATAAGCGTTGTGGTGCAGGTCGTGGTGGTACTCCAGCGTCTCCTGCGACATGCCGAGATCGGCGAGTGCGTCGTAGGCGTAGGGAAGATCGGGAAGTTCAAAAGCCATTGGGGCCTCCATCAATTCAGAAGTTGTGCGTTTCTGTCGGGCATATACCTGATCCGATGACCGCTTCGGGTCAAGGGTGAAACTCTGGAATCGTTCCAAAAAACACGAACACCTAGCTGTTCATCTCTCAACCGAAGTCGGCGACCGAAGCAGGCAGATCGGATCAGTTGCCATCCGGCAGGTCGATCTGAATTTCCGGCTCATCCGCGCCCGGCACATCGCCACCCGTGAAAAGATAATAGGAAATCCCCGCCACCAGCACGAGCATCGCCCCCACCAAAATGCCAAGCCCCGTATTGCCGCCACTGTTATTGCCACTCATGTCTTTCTCCTAATCTCAAGGTCCATCACGGACCGTTCGGAAGAGAAACGTCTTGGGACACAGATAAGTTCCCCTCTGCTCAGGTCATGTCAGCGTCCTCATATCCGGTCGCCCCCCGAGCCATTCCGTTACAGAGCCATTCGGTCACACCTGTGTCATTGGGGGTTTCGCAAAACCCGCCTGCCGGATACACCTTGCCAACGGAATTCTCTTTGACGGACCCTGACATGACCTTCTGGATCATCGCTTTCGCCATCGCCCTCCTCTCCGCGATCCCGCTGGCCCTTGCGCTGCGCCGCGCCCATGGCATCGGCGATGTCGACAGCTCCACCGCCGAGGTGGAGATGAAGGTCTACCGCGATCAGCTCAAGGAAGTGGATCGGGACGAGGCGCGTGGCGTGCTCTCCGCCGAGGACGCCAAACGCGCCCGGATCGAGGTCTCGCGCCGTCTTCTCGATGCCGACAAGGCCCGTGCCAGCGAAAAACACGGCGTGCGCGGCGCCCCGCTCTGGGCCGCTGCTGTGCTCTTTGCCGTCGTGACCGGCGGCGCGCTGTGGCTCTACAACGACATCGGTGCGCCGGGCTACGAAGACCTGCCGCTCACCCATCGCATCGAACTGGCCGAAGAGGCCCGCGCCAACCGCCCGACGCAGGACGCGATCGAACAGATGCGCCCGCCCTCGCCGCCCATCATGGAACCGGACGAGCGCCTCACGACCTTGCTTGTCCAGCTGCGCGATGCGCTGACCTCCCGCCCCGACGATCTTCAGGGCCATATCCTTCTGGCCCGCAACGAGGCCGTGGCTGGCAATTACCGCGCCGCCTATGAGGCCCAGACAGAGGTGATCCGTATCAAGGGGCCGGCTGCGACCGCCGAGGATTACGCCGATCTCGCCGATATGATGATCCTTGCGGCAGGTGGTTTTGTCTCGCCCGAGGCCGAGGACGCGCTCACCAAGGCGCTGCAACGCGATCCGCAAAACGGCACGGCGATCTATTACTCCGGCCTGATGTTCGCCCAGACCGGGCGCCCCGACATGACCTTCCGGCTCTGGCAACCGCTCCTGTCCTCCTCCGCCGCCGAAGACCCTTGGGTGATGCCGATCCGGCAGCAGATCGAGAGTGTCGCACAGGCTGCGGGCATTCGCTACACGCTACCGCCCGCCCCGATGGCCGATGGCCTCTCAGGCCCCTCCGCCGAAGACATGGCCGCCGCCGCCGACATGACCCCCGAAGAGCGTCAGGAGATGATCCGCGGTATGGTCGAAGGCCTCTCGGCCCGTCTCGCCAACGAAGGCGGCAGCCCCGAAGAATGGTCGCGCCTGATCTCCTCGCTCGGCATGTTGGGCGACACCGAACGCGCCAAGGCGATCTGGGGCGAGGCGCAGGTGATCTTCGGCGCAACCCCCGAAGCCCTCGCCGTGGTTCGCCAAGGCGCGGAACGCGCGGGCTTGGTTGAGTGAGGCCGGTCGCATGAGCACGCTGATCACCGATGACATCGCCACCTTCAAAGCCACCCTGCCCCCGATGCGCCCGCTGGCCGGGCTGGATTTCGGCGACAAAACCATCGGCGTGGCGATCTCCGACCGCCTCCTGTCCGTGGCAACCCCCACCGACACCATCCGGCGCAAGAAATTCACGCAAGACGCCGAGGCTTTGCTCAAACTCCTGACATCACGCGAGGTGGGCGGTATCGTCTTGGGCTTGCCACGCAACATGGACGGTTCCGAGGGGCCGCGCTGTCAGAAAACCCGCGCCTTCGCGCGCAATCTCGGCCAGCTCACTGATCTGCCGATCACATTCTGGGACGAACGCCTGTCATCGGTCGCCGCCGACCGCGCCATGTTGGAGGCCGATATGTCCCGCGCCAAACGCGCCGAAAAAATCGATCAGGTGGCCGCAGGTGTAATCCTTCAGGGGGCTCTGGACAGGCTCAGAAACTTATGACGGACGACATCTGGAAACGCGACGAGATCGAAAGCCCCTGCACGAAGATCTGTCAAATTCACCCGGAGACGCGGCTTTGTCTGGGGTGCGCGCGTTCGATCGACGAAATCGGTCGCTGGTCCTCGATGGCGGCGGAAGAACGTCGTGCCATCATGGCGGAGTTGCCGAACCGCCAGGCAGCCCCAACCAAACGCCGTGGTGGGCGCGCCGCCCGGTTGAAACGTTTGGAGTGAGTATTTGAACAGCCAAGGTGACGGGTTTCCTTTGCTGTCAAATACTCAAATCGTCTTACCCCATCAGCGCCTTGCGCAGCATGTTGAGTGCAACGAGGATCAGGAAGCCGCCGAACACGCGTTTCAGCGGTTTCGGGTCCATCGCATGGGCGATCCTTGCTCCCAGAGGCGCTGTGATCAGAGTCATGCAGATCACCAGAAGGAAGGCCGCGATATTGACCGCGCCGATGGTGAAGGGCGGTGTCGCCTCTGCGGGCAGATCGACAAAGAGAAAACCGATGACGGAAGGGATCGCAATGATTGCCCCAAAGCCTGCGGCAGTGGCGACGGCGCGGTGGATCGGCACGCCGTAAAGCGTCATGGTCGGCACCCCGAAGGAGCCGCCGCCGATGCCCATCAGCACCGAGAGAAAACCGATCAGCGGCGAGATGATCACACGCATGATCCCCTTGGGCATCTCCGAGCCGAGCCGCCACGCGGAATTGCCGAAGGCCATGTAAAGCCCGATGAAAATTGCGACGCAGCCGAAGATCATCTGAAGCGTGGTTGAGCGCAGCGATGAGGCCACCAGCACACCAATGATCGCGCCGACAACGATCCCCGGTGCAAAGCTCTTGAGGATCGACCACTCCACCGCACCTTTCTTGTGATGCGACATCACCGAGCGGATCGAGGTCACGATGATCGTCGCCAAAGAGGTGGCGAGACAGATCTGCATGAGCTGTGGGCTGTCGTAGCCCAGCCCCGAGAAGGCATAGTAAAAGGCGGGAACAAGGACGATGCCGCCCCCGACACCAAGAAGGCCTGCGAGAATGCCCGCGAAGGCGCCGATAGCGGCGATCAGGGCGGCGAAAGGGAGAAGCGTTGCGATATCCATGGCGCAAAGCGTTAACGGCAAAACGCGCCCCTGAAAAGAGCGCGTTTTTTAATGTTGCAGCGTGCGTTTCTGCTCAGAGTTCGACCAACACCCTGCCCTTGACCCCGCCCTTGAGAATTGCTGCCCCAAGCGCAGGCAGGTCTTCGAGCGTGGCGGGCTGGACCATTGCTTCGAGTTTCTCCATCGGCAGGTCAGATGCGATGCGGTTCCAACAGCGGATACGGTTGTCCTTCGGCTGCATCACTGAATCGATGCCCAGGAGGTTCACGCCGCGCAACAGAAACGGGATGACCGAGGCCGGAAGGTCCGCACCGCCCGCAAGCCCGACCGCCGCAACAGACCCGCCATGTTTCATCTGGCCCAGAATACGGGCGAGCATCGCGCCGCCGACCGCATCGACGCAGGCCGCCCAGGTTTCGGTTTCGAGCGGGCGTTTGACCGTCTCCGCAATTTCTTCGCGTGGCACGATCCGGCTCGCGCCGAGCGATTTGAGATAGCCCGCCCCCTCCGGACGCCCGGTGACGGCGGCGACCTCATAGCCAAGATGGGCGAGAATGGCCGTGGCAACCGAACCCACCCCGCCCGAGGCCCCGGTGACCAGAACCGGGCCGTTGTCGGGCGTCAGCCCGTGATCCTCCAGTGCCATCACCGCCAGCATCGCGGTGAACCCGGCCGTGCCGACCGCCATGGCTTGCCGTGTCGAGAGCCCTTCGGGCAGCGGCACCAGCCAGCCGGATTTCACCCGCGCCTTTTCGGCATAGCCGCCCCAATGCACCTCGCCGACGCACCAGCCGGTCAACACCACCTTGTCGCCGGGTTGGAATTCGGGGCTGTCAGAACGCTCGACCGTCCCGGCAAAGTCGATCCCAGGCACATGCGGATAGTGGCGCACCAGTCCCCCGCCCTTGGGCGAGAGGCACAAACCGTCCTTGTAATTCAATGTCGAATAT
Source organism: Celeribacter sp. SCSIO 80788 (assembly GCF_051054295.1). Classification (GTDB taxonomy): domain Bacteria; phylum Pseudomonadota; class Alphaproteobacteria; order Rhodobacterales; family Rhodobacteraceae; genus Celeribacter. The sequence goes on from NZ_CP150482.1 coordinate 1,027,646, forward strand.
TCGACCTTCACCGTAACATCGCCTTCCGGCAAGCTGTCCTCCGGGATGTGCTTGATCTGGGGCTGCGCCAGCCCTTCGGCGTCCTGTTCCATGATCAGCGCCTTCATGCGGTCCTCCTTGCCATGCTGCATGAGATTTGCTTAAATGTCTGACAAATGAAATCACAATGCAAGAAAATGTCTGACAAATAGGTCAGGTCATGGTTTAAATGTCAGACAATAAAGAAAAACAAAATATTTCCAGAGACTTGTCGACAGTGATCGCGGATGCAATCCGGGCCGACATCGCCTCTGGAAAGTTGGCTGCGGATCAACGCCTGCCCTCGGAATCGGAACTGGCCGAGGCCCATGGCGTGTCGCGGGCAACCGTGCGCGAGGCGCTGAAACGGCTTGCAGCGCAAAGCCTGATCCGCACAAGACGCGGGGCCACGGGCGGGGCCTTTGTCCACCGGCAAAGTTTCGAAGACGCCTATGCCGACATGGCCTCCAAGGCCACGTTTCTGATCGGGTTGAACGAAATCGACATCGCCACCGCCTGCGAAGCCCGGTTCGCACTTGAACGCGGCTGCATGCGGCTGGCCGCCAAGAATCGTACCCCCGAACATCTCGACATCATGCGGCACGAGATCGCCCGGCAGAAAGACCCCGCTCTGAGCGACGAAGTGTTCTGCGCCTCCGATGTGGCGTTTCACCGAGCCCTGGTGGATGCGGCGGGCAATCCGGTTTTGTCATGGCAACTGGCGGCGGCGGTCGAAGGGATTGAGCCGCTGATGAACATGATCACCTATCGCCAGCGAGACCGCGATGCGGTGATCAGCCTGCATGAGGCCATTGTCGATGCGCTGGAGGCGCGGGTCGGTTCGAAACTTGAGATCCTGATCGACTACCTGCGCGACCAGACCCTGCGCACCGCCCATGCGGCACAAGACAGCCGCGAGGCGACGCGTCAGGAGAAACCGCATCGGAGTAATTGATCTCATTAATTTGATCAAATTTAGGGCAAACTCCCGAAAAAAAGCCACCACGCCCCAAGCGCCCCTTGCGCGAGGCAAAACCCATGCTAGCGTCATCTCCCAGAAATGGTCCATTTTCAGGGAGATGACCTTCATGAACACTCTTAAAACTCTTCTGGGCAGCGTCGCCTTCGCCGCCGTCGCGAGCGCCGCGTTCGCCGAAGACTCCGATCTTCTGGTGTTTGACTACTCCGGTTTCGAAGATCCGGCCTTCCACACCAAATATGTCGAGAAAAACGGCGATGTACCGTCTTTCGCCTTCTTCGGCGAGGAAGACGAGGCGCTTCAGAAACTCGTGTCCGGTTTCAAGGCCGATGTCAGCCACGTCTGCGCAGGTTCCGTGATGAAATGGGAGGAAAGCGGCATTCTGGAGCCGTGGGACACGTCGAAAATCACCGATTACGCCAAGCTCGACAGCAATCTCGTCGGCAAGGACGTGGCGGCCGCCAGCGCCTATTTCATCCCGACCGATTTCGGCTCCACCGCCATCGCCTATAACACCGAAGAAGTCCCGGCCGAGGATGTCGCCTCTCTCGAGGTGTTCAAGAACCCGAAATACGAAGGTCGTCTGACCCTCCCGGACAACGTCGACGACGCCTATGCGCTGGCCTATCTCGCCACCGGCACCACCGACTGGACTTCCGCCACGGACGAGCAATTCGAAGCCGCCTCCGCCTGGCTGCGCGAAGTTCACCCCTACCTGCGCACATACTGGACCGACCCGGCCGAGCTTGCACAGCTGATGGCGACCGGTGAAGTTCTGATCTCCTGGGCCTGGAACGAAACCTATCCGACGCTTGCCGACGAAGGTTTCCCGGTGGGCTTCCAACGCGAAGCGAAAGAAGGCTCCTCGCTCTGGCTCTGCGGCTACGTCAATCTGAAAGACGGCCCCGGCTCCGAAGACAAGGCCTATGACTTCATCAACGGTTTCCTCGACGCTTCCAACGCTGCGGTGCTGATGGATGCGGGTTACGGCATCTCGAACACCGAAGGCCTTGCCACGCTGGGTCAAGAGGCGCTCGAAGCCGGTGGTCTGGCCCCGATCGACGCCCCGATCCTCGCGCAATTGCCGATGTCGGTCGAGCTGCGTGAAAAGCAGTCCGAAGAGTTCGAGAAGATTAAAGCGGGCTTCTAAGACTCTCTGAAACTTGTACAAAACATGATCGCCGCCCTCGCTCCGGGGGCGGCATTTCTCTTATCCGGCACCTCTTGAAACAGTGTGACCGATCGCTTAGATATGGGGTGTCTCTTCGGGGACTATGGACATAAACGCGCTCGTAATAAGCGGATCGGACCCGGGGGCGGTACCCGGCGTCTCCACCAAATACCCCTCTTCAGTCTTCGTTTGAGACTGGCAAGAGATTGGATCATGGGGACGAAATAGGATCGACGGACGTCTAAAGGGGTTTTGCTTTGTCTCGGTGAGTTACCACCGTTATCGGTACACCTAAGCTAGTTGCAAACGACAACAAAGCTCCGATGGCTCTCGCAGCGTAAGCTGTGCGAAATATCGAAATCTAAGTCCTTAGGCTTAGCAGCTTAAGGCGGGGCCCGCAGGAGCCTGGCAACAGAATCCTGCACCTTTTCCAAAGATTTAACTGGTGAACCTCATGTCAGGCGCGGCTCTTGGGCTGACGCAGAGTGATTTTGCACTCCGCAAAAGTTGACGCTACATCAACACATATAGTCCTCTTTTTCCTGTGTTTTGCCCTAAAACAGAAACGTTTCGTTCAGACTTTCGGCGCACACTCTCCCCAGACGTGAAGACCGAAGGAGATCGTCTCATGACCGGCATGGACCTGCTGGAGGCCTGGTATGACAAGGTATGGGTAAAGGGCGATCTGAGCGCCGTGGCCGAGTTTTTCGACGCGGAAGCGCTCGCCTCCGGGCTGATGAGCGATTTTGCGGCCCAGCTCGAGGATTTCCAGACCCTTGTACCCGCCGTGCGCCATGCGCTGCGCGACATCACCATCTCGATCGAGGATTCCATGGAGATGGGCGACAAGGTCTGGGCCCGTATGACGCTGCACGCCCGGAAGGCCGTGGACATGCTGCCGATCCACATCTCCGGTCAGGTCATGGTGCGGCTCAGGGAGGGCAAAATCATAGAGGCGCACAACAGCTACGATTTCGTCAGCTATTTCGAACAGATGGGCAATCTGCCGAAAGATTCGGTGGCCTTGATGCTGGCTGGGGAAACTCTCGCCTGATCCAGCCCCGAAACACGGTTTTCCTTGCTTTCATATCGCTTTGCCAGACTGTGAAAGGGACGGGCCTGTGGCGCGACTCGGCCATAGCTCCGCCCATTTTCTCTGACAGGTGTCTCATGAAACCCACTGACCTGATGCTGACCTCCGCGGTTCTGCTCATTGCCCTTGCCCAAGCCTCCCTCGCCGAGGATTCGCCTCTGCCGAAACTCGGCCCCAATGCCATTCCCGTCACCGAAGCGACCGAGTATCTCAGAGCCGCGCCTGCGCCGGATTACTGGGCCTTTGCCGAATTCGTGAAACCGCAATTCACCACCTCGGCCTGTGGCGTTGCCTCCGTCACTGCCGCCGTGAACGGGCTTGCGGGCCTTCCGGCCAATGCCGAAGACACGGTGATGACCCAGCCGGATCTTCTGGAGGCCGTGGGCGACGCCCATTGGAGCGAAATTTCCGCGGAGGGCGGCGATGGCGTGATGTTCGACGAGCTGGTGACCTATGCGACCGAGGCCCTGCCCGTCGCCGGTCTGGACAGCTACGCGGTCAGCACGTTCAAACCCGTCGATGACAGCGCCGAAAGCCTTGCCACGATGCGCGACTGGCTGACGCTCAACGAGGAAAGCGCCGAGGATGCGATGCTGGTCTATTTCAATCAGGGCGTCGTGACCGGCGATTGGGACGGGCCGCATGTCTCCGTGATCGGGGCCTATGATGCCACTAAGGACGAGGTGCTGATCCTCGAGGTCGATCAGGAATGGTACATCCCCTATTGGACACCGGCGCCCGTGCTTCTGGAGGCCATGCTGAAACCGACTTCGGACGAGCACGGCGTGCTTGAGGGCCAGACCGGCGGTTTTGTTCGTCTGGCACCCGCAAACTGAGTGACTTGACCGGCCGGGGCGGCTACCAAGGGGGGGACGGACACCCAGCCACGAGCGCCCATCCATGACGCCCCAGCCGCCCCTCTCCGATTTCCTCAAAAGCTTTGCCCGCATCGGCCTCCTGTCCTTCGGCGGGCCAGCCGCGCAGATCGCCGTGATGCACCGCGAAATTGTGGAGGAGCGGCGCTGGATGGAGGAGGACGGGTTCCTCTCCGCGCTTTCCTTCTGCATGATGCTCCCCGGCCCCGAGGCGATGCAGCTCGCCACCTATTGCGGCTGGCGGCTCAAAGGCGTGCCGGGCGGCATCGTTGCGGGGCTGTTTTTCGTCCTGCCCGGGGCGCTTGTGATGCTGGCGCTCGCAGCGCTTTATGCCGCCTACGGCCATTTGCCCGCCTCGGAGGCGCTGTTCGTCGGGGTCAAGGCCACGGTGGCGATCATTGTCCTGCAAGCGCTTTTGCGCCTGTCACGCAAGGCGCTCGGCACGCCCTCCCGCAAGGCTTTGGCGCTCGCTGCCTTCGTCCTGATCGCCGGATTTGCAGTGCCTTTCCCGCTCATCGTGCTGGGCGCCGCCCTCATTGGCGCTGTCACCAGCCGTACCACGCCTCCCCCCATTCCGGCCCCCGGCCCCATTCCGGCCCCAAAAGCAACCCACCTGCCCCGGACACTGGCCACATGGGGGGCGCTCTGGGCTGCGCCGCTCGCGCTCCTCTGGGCCACAGGTCAGGAGCGCCTGCTCGCCATCGGCCTGTTCTTTTCGAAACTCGCGGTGGTGACCTTCGGCGGGGCCTATGCGGTTTTGGCCTATATGTCGCAAGAGGTGGTCACGGCCAAAGCCTGGCTTGCGCCGGAGGCCATGCTCGACGGGCTGGGGCTAGCCGAGACCACGCCGGGCCCCCTGATCCTCGTGACCGAGTTCGTCGGCTATATGGCCGCCACAACGCTTGGGGCCTGGGGCGGGCTTGCGGGGGCTCTGGTGACGCTCTGGGTCACCTTTATCCCCTGTTTTCTCTGGATATTCGCGGGCGCGCCTTACATCGGTTGGATCGCCTCACGCCCCCGGATCGACGCGGCATTGAAAGCTGTGACTGCGGCGGTCGTGGGGGTCATTGCCTCGCTGTCCTGGTGGTTTGCGCTGCATGTATTCTTCGCTGAGGTCAACGAGACCCGCCTCGGCCCATTGCGACTCACCCTGCCCGATCCGGCCACATTCGCGCCGCGCGCGGCCGCACTCGCGGTGCTCTCTGCCCTTTTGCTCTTCGGCCTGAAACGCTCTCTCATGCTCACCATCGCCCTTGTGGCCTTGGCCGGGCTGGCCCTGGGGGCCGGACTGCCTGCCGACATGCGGTGACCCCTTTCCTTGGCCGCAGAATCCCTTATGCTGCAAGGGAGATGAGAGAGAGGACCCAAGGATGGCCAAAACCATCGATTACGGCAACCTGATGCATGACGCCATGCGCGGTCTGATCCGCAAGGTGCTTGAAAGCGTGGCCCGCGACGGCCTGCCGGGGGAACATCATTTCTTCATCACCTTCGACACGATGCACCCGGATGTGGAACTGGCCGACTGGCTTTCGGACCGCTACCCGGAGGAAATGACCATCGTCATCCAGCATTGGTTCGACAATCTCGAAGTGTCCGAGGACGGGTTTGCGATCACGCTGAATTTCGGTGACAGCCCGGAGCCGCTCTATATCCCTTATGACGCGATCCGCACCTTTGTGGACCCCTCCGTCGAGTTCGGTCTGCGCTTCGAGACGCAGGAGTACGATGTCGAGGAGATGGACGAGGACGAAATCCCGCATGACGCGGAAGTGACCTCTTTCGAGCCGAAAGAAGAGAACGGCAAGGGCGTCGGCCCGAAAGAGGCAGAGATCGTTTCGCTGGACAAGTTCCGCAAATAAGCCGCCCGCTGCCGTTTTGCATCTGAAAAAGCCGCTCCCGAAAGAGCGGCTTTTGTTTTGCCAGTTCCGACATCGCCTCGCGGGATCAAAATTCCTTGCCGATCTTGCGATCGAGAGAATATTTCCCGCCGCCAAAGGCCGCAATGATGGCCGCGCCAGCGAACCAGAAGGTCGAATTGAACTCGGCCTTGTCTTGAACCTGATGCAGGAAGGCGGTTCCGCCATCCGCCAACAGCCGCGCCTGCCCCTGTGCGGTCAGATAGTCGAGATTGTCTTTGAGAAAGGCGATCCCCTCGGCGGTCAGGAACGCATCGCCATAGGGATGCGAGATGTGGAACCAGAGCGTCACAAGCAGCATGACCGCATTCGCGAGCGCAATCGGGCGGGTCAAAAGACCCAGAAGGATCAGCGCGCCGCCAAAGAATTGCAGAACCGCAAGAAGCGGTGAGAAGAACCAGCCAGCAGGCAGGCCCAGAACGTTTTCGACAAAGCCGACCTGCGCCATCGGCGCAGTGATTTTCGGCCAGCCCTCGACCATCAGCATGCCACCGATGATCACCCGAAAGATGAGCCAGCCGACCGGCTGGGCGAAACCGTGGTAAAACGGCGCGAGGAACGGAAGAATGAGCCGCTCCTGCGGGCCGGATGTCATTTCCTGCATCATAAACTCCATAGAAAACAAAACTTTGTACATCTGGCGCGACCATTCATCGCGCGCCGGATTGACGCAGTCAGTAGCGGCATGACGCAAGGGAAAGCAATTGTTCAACACCTTGCCGTAAGTCATACCGCCTGCGCATTTTTGAACAGGAATTGCGCTTTCATCCACCAAGATCACGGACCCGCGACATGCCGGTTCGCGATTTGTGAAGGCCGGGAAACAGGCGGATGAATTTTGCGTAACAGCTTCGTGTGGCCTCTTGTTTTGCGCCCATGCTCCGCGCACCTCTGATAGGAGGTGATGCACAGGAGCCCCTCATGCCGCGCGATTTTGCCGTATTTCTCGGAGAAATGATCCGCAATCCCGACGAGGTGCGCGCTATCGCGCCCTCTTCCGCCGCCGTGGCGCGTCTCATGACCGCAGGCGTCGAGGAGGTCACCGGCCCGGTGGTCGAGATCGGCCCGGGCACGGGCGTGTTCACCAAGGCCATTCTGGCCCGCGGCATCGCGCCCGAACGGCTGACGCTGCTGGAGCTGAACCCGCGGTTCTGCGAGGATCTGCGCGAGAAATTCCCCGGCGTGACCGTTTTGAACCGCTCCGCCGAGGACATCCGTGACATCGGGCTCACAGGTGTCGGCGCGGTGATTTCTGGCGTGCCGGTTCTGGCCCGCCCCGATCTGCAACGTGCCGTCGTAGGCCGCGCGTTTGAGGTCATGGCACCGGAGGCATTTTTCACCCAGATCACCTATGCCAACAGTTCGCCGGTGACGCCCGCGATGCAGGCCGAGCTGGGTCTCTCGGCCGTCAAACGCGGCACGGTCTGGGCCAATTTGCCGCCCGCACGGGTGTTCGAATATCGCCGCCAGCCGGGTTGAGCGGCACCGGATCGGATTTTAGCGCAAACAGGAGCGTGTATGCTTCGGTATACATTGCAAGCCTCACAGCGAGGCTCTATAGCCATGGCAACTGATTGGCAGAGCTAGGGAGATCCCCCGATGACCACCACCCGTACCGAAACCGACAGCTTCGGCCCGCTGGAAGTTCCCTCCGACAAATACTGGGGCGCGCAGACGCAGCGCTCCATCATGAACTTCCCGATTGGCTGGGAAAAGCAACCGGTTCCGATCATCCGCGCCCTCGGCGTGGTGAAGAAAGCCTGTGCGATTGAAAACATGGCGCAGGGCAAGCTGGCGAAAGAGCTGGGCGATGCCATTGTGGCTGCCGCCACCGAAGTGATCGAAGGCAAGTTCGACGACAACTTCCCGCTCGTCGTCTGGCAGACCGGCTCGGGCACCCAGTCCAACATGAACGCCAACGAGGTGATCTCGAACCGCGCGATCGAAATGCTGGGCGGCGTGATGGGCTCGAAAAGCCCCGTTCACCCGAACGATCACTGCAACATGGGGCAGTCCTCGAACGACACCTTCCCGACCGCGATGCATGTTGCCATCGGCATGCAGGCGCGCGATGTGCTGCTGCCGGGTCTCAAGAAACTGGCCGAAGCGCTCGAAGCCAAATCCGAGGCCTTCAAAGACATCATCAAGATCGGCCGCACCCATACCCAGGACGCAACGCCGCTGACGCTGGGTCAGGAATTCTCCGGCTACGCGCATCAGGTCCGTATGGGCATCAAACGCGTCGAAATGTGCCTTCCGGCGATCTATGAGCTGGCGCAAGGCGGCACCGCCGTCGGCACCGGTCTCAACACGAAAAAAGGCTGGGCGGAAGCCGTGGCGAAGAACATGGCCGAGATCACCGGCCTGCCCTTCGTGACCGCGCCCAACAAATTCGAAGCGCTCGCCGCCCATGACGCCATGGTGATGTTCTCCGGCGCGCTGAAAACCATCGCAGCCTCGCTGTTCAAAGTCGCCAACGACCTGCGTCTTCTGGGCTCCGGCCCGCGCTGCGGCCTTGGCGAACTGATCCTGCCGGAAAACGAGCCGGGCTCCTCGATCATGCCGGGCAAGGTGAACCCGACCCAGGCCGAAGCGCTGACCATGGTCTGTGCCCACGTCATGGGCAACGACGCCGCTGTCGGTTTTGCAGGCTCGCAAGGTCACTTCGAGCTGAACGTCTACAACCCGATGATGTCCTACAACGTGCTGCAATCCATGCAGCTTCTGGGCGACAGCGCCTCCGCCTTCACCGACAACATGGTGGTGGGCATTCAGGCCAACGAACCGCGCATCGAGAAACTCCTGCACGAGTCGCTGATGCTGGTGACCGCTCTGGCCCCGACCATCGGCTACGACAACGCCACGAAAGTTGCGAAAACCGCGCACAAGAACGGCACGACCCTCAAGGAAGAGGCGATCAAGCTGGGCTTCGTCGATGAAGCCACCTTCGACGCCGTGGTCCGTCCGGAACAAATGATCGGTCCGAAAGACTGAGCCTCTCCGGCATAACGACAATGTGAAGGCGGCCTCCGGGTCGCCTTTTCTTTTTACGCGACAGAAAGCGTGGCGTGCTGCGTTTGATCCTCATCGAGTTCTTGAGGACAGACATATGAAACACCTGCTCACCGCCCTGCCCCTGATCGCCCTGACCGCTGGCATGGCCTTTGCCCAAGGGGCCCCGAAGATGCCCACGGCGGAGATCGCCACGGATCTCGGCGTGACTGAGGCCCAGCTCAACAGTTGCTTCGAGGCCAACCGGCCCGAACCGGGAGAGCGCAAAGCGCCGCCCGCCGATGCCCAATCCGGTCAGCGCCCGCCTGAAGGCCAGCCCAAAGGGGAGCCGGGGATGCCGCCGGAAATGCTGAGCTGCTTGCAGAAGGCCAATCCGAAACTGACGGCGGAGAGTGTGCAGACCGTGATGCAGGCGCATCGTCCGCAACCGCCGCAGCAGAACTGAGATCCAGAGCGCCCCGGGATAAACCCGGGGCGTTTTGAGTATTTGCCCAGCAAAGGAAAAAGGGTAATATCCCACCCCATGAGCGTCACCAATCTCAATCAGTTCCGCAAACAGAAAGCCCGCGCCGAAAAACGCGTTCAGGGTGATGAGAATGCTGTGAAATTCGGTCGCACCAAGGCTCAAAAGGCGCTTGAGGAGGCTGAACGCGCCAAGGTCAAGGCGGAACTTGACGCCCATAAGCGAGACAAGGAATGACGGGGCGCCCGGTCAAACGCTCCCTGACATTGCACGGACACCGCACCTCGGTGTCGCTGGAAGAGCCGTTCTGGCGAGCGTTTCGCGCCATCGCGAAAGAGCGCGATGTGCCGATCAACGTACTCGCCGCCGAGATTGACGAGACCCGTGGCGTCGAGAGCGGGTTGGCCTCGGCCATTCGGGTCTATGTCTTGGAGTACACTCAGAAAAAAGCCCAGCTCGGGGATTGAGAGGCAAGCGCGAGGCGCAGGGATTTGCGCAGCGCCCCCTGCTCAAGACGGCCTTCGATCACCGCTTGCGGATCTTGTGCAGCCTGTTTGAGAACCGGCAGGAGCATGACCGCGTCGATCATCGGCGCGCGGGCGGTTTTCGGCAGTTTGGAAAGCTGCTGCGCCCCCCAACGCCCTTGATCATAGGCGTCTTTCGCCAGCGCCGCGACAGCCTCCGGGCGGCCATCGACCAAAGGCACCCGGCCCTGCGCCTCAAGCCCCGGAATGGCCATGAGATACCGCGCGAGAGCGCCCGCAAAGCCCAGCCGGTTGAGCGCTTTCGATGCCTCTTCCGGCGCGCCGAGACGGCGGGCAGCGACATGAAGCGGGATCGCATAGGAGCGATGCAGATAGCTGTGAAGCGCCGCCTCGTCTGCGTGCGGATCGCGGTAGATGTCCCATTGCCGCGCGGTCACGGCGGCGTCCAGCGCCTCGGCTGCGGCGTCATCCAGAACCGCCGCCAGAGAACCGGCGACCTCATGGGCGCGCGGCGCTTTGCCGTCGATTTTCTCCTGCAAAACATCGCGCCAGAACTGAAGCCGCATCTCCGCGATCATCGCCTCTTTCGTGACCCAGGGCGCTTTCGCGACCTCAAGGCAAAAGGCATGGATCGGGAACAACACCTCACGCGCCGCCACGGGTGCCGCCATAGTGGAACGAAACCGGTCGACATCGCCCTTCTGGACGATTTCTGCGCAGGCCTGAACGCTCATTCCGCCCCCAACGCTGTCGCGCCATCCCGGAGAAGTTTCCAGAGAACCGCATCCAGAAGCGCCTCAAACGAGGCGTCGATGATGTTCGAGGACACCCCCACCGTGGACCAACGCCGCCCGAGGCTGTCCTCATGGTCGATGATGACGCGGGTGCGCGCCTCGGTGCCGCCATTGGTGATACGTACTTTAAAATCAACGAGTTCCATGTCGGAGATCATGTCGGAATACGGCCCGAGATCCTTGACCAGCGCCTTGGAGAGTGCGTTCACCGGCCCCCCGTCATTGCCATCGGCCATGATGCCTTCGGACACCGACAGGTGGCGTTCGCCCGCGATATTGACCACGACCGTGACCTCGGAGAGATGGATTTCGCGGCCTTTCGCGTCGCGGCGGCGTTCGACCGTGGCACGGTAGCGCTCGACCTCGAAAAACGCGGGCATCAGACCCAACTCGCGACGCGCCTCCAACTCGAACGAGGCCTGCGCCGTGTCATAGGAATAGCCCTCCGCCTCGCGTAGTTTGATGCGGTCGAGGATGCGCCCGAGATCGGCCTTTTCCGAGACCTCCAATCCCATATCCGCCAAACGCGAGCGCAGGTTCGATTGCCCGGCCTGATTGGACATCGGCACGATCCGGGCATTGCCGACGGTCTCGGGCGGGATGTGTTCGTAGGTCGTCGGATCTTTGAGAATGGCCGAAGCATGCAGCCCGGCCTTGTGTGCGAAAGCCGAAGCACCGACGTAAGGCGCAGAGCGCAGGGGCACGCGATTGAGGATGTCGTCGAGCATGCGCGAGGTTTTGACGAGGCTGTGCAGCGCCTCTTCGGTGACGCCGGTGTCGAGCGTGGATTTATAGGGCTCTTTCAACAGGAATGTCGGGATCAGCGTCGTCAGATTGGCATTGCCGCAGCGCTCGCCGAGGCCATTCAGCGTCCCCTGCACCTGCCGCGCGCCGGCGTTGACGGCGGCAAGGCTGTTGGCCACGGCGTTGCCGGTGTCGTCATGGGTGTGGATGCCGAGATGGCTGCCGGGAATGCCCGCAGCGATGACCTTGCCGGTGATCTCATAGACCTCGCCGGGCAAAGCGCCGCCGTTGGTGTCGCAAAGCACGATCCAGCGCGCCCCGGCCTTGTACGCGGCCTGACAACAGGCAATGGCGTAGTCCGGATTGGCCTTGTAGCCGTCAAAGAAATGCTCGGCATCGAACAGCGCCTCGCGACCGATGGCGACCGTGTGGGCAATGGATTTTTCGATGTTCTCGATGTTTTCCTCAAGCGTGATGCCAAGCGCGGTGGTGACATGGAAATCATGGGTCTTGCCGACAAGACAGACGGAGTCCGTCCCGGCATTGAGCACGCCCGCGAGCACCTCGTCATTCTCCGCCGAGCGCCCGGACCGTTTGGTCATACCGAAGGCGGTGAACCTCGCTTTGGTCTCAGGCGGTTCGGCGAAAAATTCGCTGTCGGTCGGATTGGCGCCCGGCCAGCCGCCCTCGATATAATCGACGCCGAGATGGTCGAGCGCATCGGCGATCAGGTGCTTTTCCTCGGTGGAGAATTGTACGCCCTGGGTTTGCTGGCCGTCGCGGAGCGTGGTGTCGTAGAGATAGAGGCGGTCTTTTGTGTTGGCTGTGGTCATTCGAGGGCCTCCAGTTTCGCCGCGTCGAAGTTGGGGCCCGGCTCCAACTCGACCCCGGTTTTCGACATGCGCACCTCGACACCCGCCTCCAAGAGCGCGGTTTTCATCGCGTCGACGGCAGAGAAGTCTTTGGTTTCCATGGCGGATTGGCGGAGGGCGAAGAGGTGATCGGCGTAGGCGGTGAGGTCAACGCCCGCATCTTCCCAGCCTCCTAGTTCCGGCGTCAGGAGGCCGAGGAGGTTGGCAGAGGCGAGCAAAACCGCCGGGCCATCGATCCCGTGTAGAACGGAAATCGCCCCTGCCGTGTTCAGATCATCCGATACAGCCGCCACAACCTCAGGCGCGGGTTCGCCCGGCTCCACACCTTCCGTCATCTTCCGCCATTTCTTCAACGTTGCCGCCGCCTGCTCCGCCTTCTCCGCAGTCCAGTCCATCGGCTTGCGGTAGTGGGTCGACAGGAACACAAAGCGGATCACCTCGCCCGGCACACCCGGCATTCCGTCATGCCCATCCAACAAATCCCGAACGGTGAAGAAATTGCCCAGAGACTTGGACATTTTCTTGCCCTCAACCTGCAACATCTCGTTGTGCAGCCAATAGCGCGCAAACCCGCCCTGCGGATGGGCGCAGCAGCTTTGCGCGATCTCGTTTTCATGATGCGGGAACATCAGGTCGTTGCCGCCGCCGTGGATGTCGAAGGTTTCGCCCAAGAGTTCATAGGACATGGCCGAGCATTCGATATGCCAGCCCGGACGCCCGCGTCCCCAAGGGCTGTCCCAGCCCGGAAGATCGTCCGACGACGGCTTCCACAGCACGAAATCCATCGGATTGCGTTTGTAGGGCGCCACCTCGACCCGCGCACCCGCGATCATATCGTCGATGGAGCGGCCAGACAGCTTGCCGTAATCCTTGTAGCTCTCGACCGCAAACAGCACATGCCCCTCCGCCTCATAGGCGTGGCCACTCGCGATCAGCCCTTCGATCATCGAAATCATTGCACCGATGAACTCGGTCGCGCGCGGCATCTGGTCGGGATCGAGCGCGCCCACGGACCGCATATCGTCAAGATACCACTGAGTGGTCTCGTCGGTGATTTCCTTGATCGTCCGCCCGGTATCTTGCGCCTTTTTGTTAATCTTATCATCCACATCCGTGAAGTTGCGAACGTAGGTGACATGCTCCGTCCCGTACACATGGCGCAGCAGCCGGTACAAAACATCGAACACGATCACAGGCCGCGCGTTGCCGATATGGGCGCGGTCATAGACCGTCGGGCCACAGACATACATCCGCACATTGTTCGGGTCGATCGGCTCGAAGACCTCTTTCTTGCGAGTCTTCGAATTGGTGAGCTTGATCACAGTCTTGATCATGGTCATAGCTAGTCCCTCAGGGCGGTCCCCGCGGGCGTAGCAGCTTTCATTTCTGGTGAAAAGAGACCGGACCCGCGCGACGATGTCAGCGGATAATGCAGCAGCCAATAATGATGGTGGCACGGTTGGTCATGCGATCCTTATAGGTCCGGTTTTCGCGCTTGCAAAGCCCTCTTGTGAGGGTCAGGGTGACGCCATGACACAGGATCCCATCCATAGCGTGCCCGAAGGCATTGAGCAGCTTCTCGAGATTATGCGGCGTCTGCGCGACCCGGAGGGCGGCTGTCCCTGGGACATCGAGCAGGATTTCGCGACCATCTCGCCCTACACGATCGAGGAGGCCTATGAGGTCGACGACGCCATCGCGCGCGGCGATATGGAGGATTTGAAATCCGAGCTTGGCGACCTGTTGTTCCAATCGGTGTTTCAGGCGCAGATTGCCTCTGACAAGGGGCTTTTCAACTTTCACGACGTCGCGCAAGCCATTGCCTCAAAAATGATTTCCCGTCATCCGCATGTGTTTGGCGATGAGAGCAATCAAAAGTCTCCGGAGCAGCAGACCAAGGATTGGGAGGTCGAGAAAGCCAAGGAACGCGCGCGCCGTGGCGAGCATCGTGTTCTCGATGGCGTGGCTATGGGCCTTCCGGCCCTGATGCGGGCGCAGAAGCTGCAAAAACGCGCCGCGCGTGTCGGCTTCGACTGGCCTGACACCTCGCATGTTCTGGACAAAATCCGCGAGGAGGCCGCCGAACTTGAGGAGGCCCGCGATACGCTCACGCAAGACGAGGTGTTCGAGGAATTCGGCGATCTTCTGTTTGTGGTGGTCAATCTCGGGCGCCATCTGGGCGTTGATGCGGAAGAGGCCCTGCGCGCCTGCAACGCGAAATTCACCCGCCGGTTCAATGGCATAGAAGACCGGCTCGCGACCCTCGGCAAGACGCCCGCCGTGAGCGATCTGGCGGAGATGGACGCGCTTTGGGATGCCATGAAAGCCGAAGAGAAAGCCGCGAAGACCTCAGATGCGTCCTGAGCTTCACAAAGACCTGAGCCCCCGAAACTCCGGTTGACCTGAGCGTTTTGCTCGGATTTAAACGGGTCCAAACAGACGGAGTCCCTCATGCAAAAGCGCCTCAGCCTTGCCCTGCCCCTCATGCTCGCCGCCGCCCCGGCGCTGGCCGATGTGAACGTCTATTCCTATCGCCAGCCGGAGCTGATCCAGCCGCTGGTCGAGGCTTTCACCGCAGAGACCGGCATTCAGGTCAACGTGGCCTTTCTCGAAAGCGGTCTGGTCGAGCGGCTCAAGGCCGAGGGCGATCGTTCTCCCGCCGACGTGATCCTGACCGTCGACATCGCGCGGCTGACCGAGGCCGTGGATGCGGGCGTGACCCAGCCGCTGATCACCGAGACGCTCGAACAGAACATTCCGGCGGAATTCCACGATCCCGAGGGGCAATGGTGGGGCATGACCACCCGTGCCCGCATCGTCTACGCCTCGAAAGACCGCGTCGCGCCCGGCGATGTGACGACCTACGAAGACCTTGCCGATCCGAAATGGAAAGGCCGGATTTGCACCCGCTCCGGCATGCACACCTATATGATCGCGCTGACCTCGGCCTATATCGCGCATCATGGCGAGGCGGAGGCCAAGGTCTGGCTTCAGGGCCTCAAGGACAATCTCGCCCGCCGTCCGCAGGGCGACGACCGCGCGCAGGTCAAAGCGATCTGGGCCGGGGAATGCGACATCTCTCTGGGCAACACCTATTACATGGGTGAAATGCTGGCCGATGAGGAACAACGCGTCTGGGCCGATTCCGTGCGACTCGATTTCCCCGTTTTCGATGTCGATGGCGGCGGGACGCATGTCAATATTTCCGGCGTGGCCTTGACGAAAGCTGCGAAGAACAAGGACGAAGCCATTCAATTCATTGAGTTCCTCTCCTCTCATGAGGCACAGGAAATCTATGCGGAATCGAATTCGGAATACCCGGTCGCGCCCGGCACCGAAGCCTCGGAACTGGTGGCAAGCTGGGGAACGTTTACGCCCGACAACCTCAGCCTGATCGAGATTGCCAACCAACGCGCGGGCGCGCTGCGTCTCACCGAAGAAGTGGATTACGATGGGTGAATTCCCACCACCGGTCAAATGGCCGGGCGAACGCTCCCGCGGGGCGTTTGGGGAATTTACGGGCAGAGCCTCGACACATAGGTGCGTTCTTCGCCTGATTGCTCAGGAAACCCCGGCTTGCAGTTTTCCCGCAACCGGGCGAAATCCTGAGTGATTGAACGCAAGACGTTGATTTAAAATAGCTTTCCGAAATCGCGCTCAGCGGCGATCCGCCCATCTTTCCCCTGACATATATCTTTTACCAAATATTCAAATCGGGCAGATTGACAGTTTTCGTTTTGCCCCCCATATGAGCCGCAAGATCATGACTGAAATGGTCATAAAAATAATGTCCCGGCGATAAGCGAGCTTTAACCTTTTTCGGTTTTCTTCTCCCCGAGACATCAAAGACTCGTACCGCAAACCCGCACAGATCGAACCAGACCGTTTATCATGTCCGTCCAGACGCCCATATCCTTGACCGGCATCCAGCATGCCCTCACCATCCGCCCTGCGGAGGGCGCCGACCTGCCGCATCTCATGGAGATGATCCATGATCTGAAACCGCAGATGGACGACAAGCTGAACCTCGATGAAGCCAGCGTGATCGACATCATCCACGCGCCGAAACCTTGGGTGCGGCTGCTTGTGGCGGAACAGGATGGCGTGCTGGTTGGCTATGCGGCACTCGTTGGCGGACTGCAACTCAGCGCACAGGATCGCGCCATGGAGATGCATCATATCTATGTCGCGCCTGCGCAGCGCGGTCAGGGTGTTGGCCGGGCGCTTTCGGACGCGGCCATGACCACCGCCCGCACCTTGGGCTGCGAAACGCTCACCGTCGCCATCGCCCGCACCAGCGCCATCGCCAAAGCCGCCTATCGCGCCTTTGGATTTGAACGCCCGAGCCTGCGTGCGCCGCGTTATGTGATGCCGGTCTGAACGCAGGCCACGCAGTTCGCTGTTGACAGGCCGATGCCCCTACCGCATGGTCACGCCATGACATACGCAACCCTCATGACCGTTTTTTATTGGACCGAGCTGACATAGAGCGCGGCCCATAGTCATGACACGATGAAAGGCCGCCGCAGGGCGGTTTTTTTAATGTCGAACATCCCCTGTGGCGAGAAACAGGAGATGAATATGACCCTCATGCAACGCATTGATACCAGGACCCGCCCGGCCGTGATCCGTCCGGCGCGCTGGGGTGACAAGGATGCGCTTTTGGAGATGATCCACGCGCTGGCGCATCATCATGGCGATGAGCCGGAGCTGGATCTCCCGGCGCTCATCGATTTGCTGAATGCCGATCTGCCGTGGATTCGCATTCTCGTGGCCGAACGCGACGGTGCGCTCCTGGGCTATGCCGCGCTGGTCGCGGGCGTTCAGTTGCAGCATGGCAAGAAGGTGATGGACCTGCATCACCTCTACATTCGGGATCACGCGCGGGGTGAAGGCATTGGGCGGCATCTGATCGAATCCAGTCGGGATGTGGCGCAAAACCTCGGCTGCGCGCGCCTGACCGTGTCGACCCAAGATCACAACACGGTCGCGCAGGCAGCTTACCGCGCCTGCGGTTTCGCGCCCCACCCGTTCAGCGGGACGCGTTTCGCGATGGAATTGGCCTGAACTCCCGTCAGAGGGAGATCACATCGACCCTCTGGCCCTTCACCGCCAAGCCGATCTCGCCCTTGCAAAGCCGGAGCGCGTCGTCGCCAAAGACCTCGGCGCGCCAGCCTTTGAACACCGGCAGATCGCGCTCGCCTGCGGCAATCAGATCGAGATCGGCGGCAGAAGCGATCATCTTCGCGGCCACGTCGAAACGATCGGATTTTGCTTTCAACAACACCCGAAGCATATCGGCCAGTGCCGGGTTAACCTGCAACTTATCGCGCGACTGATCCAGTTTCGGCATCTCTGCGGCGGTATAATTCGACGCCTTTTCAACGGCCTGCAAAATCCCGTCGGCGATCTCGCCCTTGCGGGCCTCGCGCAGCAAAAGCCGCGAGCGCGACAGGTCCTGCGGTGTTTTGGGCTTGGTGGACGCGAGTTCCAGAAGCGCGTCGTCCTTGTAAACGCGGTTGCGCGGGATGTCGCGGCTCTGGGCGTAGAATTCGCGGAACGCCGCAAGTTCTTTGACCGCGGCGAGAAATTTGCCGGAGCTCGTGCGGGTCTTCACCCGTTGCCAGGCCTCGTCCGGCTCGATCACATAGGTCGCGGGCGTGGTCAGAACCTCAAGCTCCTCGTCGACCCATTTTTCGCGCCCCTGACGGGCGATCTCGCGCGCGAGATATTCGTAGATCACCCGCAGATGCGTCACATCGGCCAGCGCGTAGCTTTCCTGCGCCGGCGTCAGCGGACGCCGCGACCAGTCGGTGAACCGGGAGGTTTTGTCGAGGCTCTGCTTGGCGATCTTGCGCACCAAAGTCTCGTAGCCCACCTGTTCGCCAAAGCCGCAGACCATGGCAGCCACCTGCGTGTCAAACAGCGGCGCGGGGATCATCCCACCCTGAATGTAGAAAATCTCGAGATCCTGCCGCGCGGCGTGGAAGACTTTGACCACATTCGCATTCCGAAACAGCTCGTAAAGCGGCGCGAGGTCGAGCCCTTTCACCAGCGGATCGAGCAGAACCGCGTCCTCTTCGGCATCGCCCGGAATGGCGAGCTGCACGAGACAGAGTTTCGAATAATAGGTCCGTTCGCGGAGGAATTCGGTGTCGACCGTGACGTAAGGGCGGTCTTTGGCGCGGTCGCAGAAGGCCTGAAGACCTTCGGTCGTGGTGATGGTGATCATATGATTTTCTTACCTGCGGCGCGGGGTCATCCCGTCGATTGGGTCTTGATACGCAGGTTTTTGCCGAAAGAAAAGAACAAAGGGGGCGCAGATCGCCCGCCCCCTTTGCGATGCTCGGTTCTGGCTCAGGTGATGGGCTCAGGTGATTGGCAATGTGCCTTTGGCCGCCATCATCAGCTCGACGACGTCGGGCGCGGTGATGATTTCATACTCCGGGTCCATCTCTTCGGCGGTGAACCCGTTGTGGATCATGCAGGCGCCGCAAATGCCGATGCGCCCACCTGCGGCGCGAAATTCCTTCACGAGATCGGCCACCGGCTCAAAAGGCTTGCCGATGTCCATGCCCTCTGTAGACCCGGGTTTGCCCAATTCCACCCCTTCGACCATCAGAAGTACGATGGAGCTGTGGCCCATCTTTTGCGCATTGAGCGCCATGGTGAAAGCCACGGTCACTTTGCCAGGGTTGGAATGGCCATCGAAAATGGTGGCAACGAAATCAGCGGTTTTCATGAGATATCCTTTCGCGAAACGCGGGTCCCCAGGCGGGACTCACTTATATTCTACATCGCGAATATATCTTTCACAGCCAGAATTTCAGCGCGGGATGCGTTCACCTTCGCGCAAGACTGCGTGACCGCCTTCAGAGCGTCAGAATCCCGGTCTCGCCCTCGATAAACCGTCTGAGCACCGCCGGATAAAGCCGGTGCTCCTGTACCAACACACGGGCGGCGAGGTCGTCGGCGCTGTCACCGGGCAGGATCGGCACACGCGCCTGTCCCAGAATCGGCCCGCCGTCGAGCTCGGCCGTCACCTCATGCACGGAACAGCCACCTTCCGCATCGCCCGCCTCGATGGCGCGCTGATGGGTGTGCAGACCTTTGTATTTCGGCAACAAGGACGGGTGGATATTGAGCGTCTTCCCGGCATAATGGGTGATGAATTTCGGCGTCAGGATGCGCATGAACCCAGCCAGGGCAAGGACATCCGGCGCATAGGCATCAATCGTGGAAATCAGCTCTTCCTCAAAGGCTTCCCGGTCGCCTTTAAAGCTGCGGTGATCCACCACCTCCGTCGGAATGCCCATGTCGGCGGCCTTTTGCAGACCGCCCGCCGTGGGCACATTCGACAGCACAAGACAGGCCCGTCCCGGATGGTCTCCCGCCATGGATTTCGCCAGCGACACCATGTTGGAGCCACCGCCGGAAATCAGGATCGCAACCTTCTTGTGGCTCACTTGAGCTCACCCTCATAGGTCACGCCATTGCCCGTCGTGACCTGACCGATGCGGTAAACCGTTTCGCCTTCTCCGGTCAGAAGCGCAGTCAACGCCTCGGCCTGATCGGCCGCGCAGACCACAACCATGCCAATCCCGGCGTTGTAGGTTTTCAAAAGCTCGTGCTGGCTCAGCCCCGCCGTGTCCACCAGCCAGCGGAACACCGGCGTGAGCGACCATGTTTTCAGGTCGATATCGGCGCCCATACCCGTCGGAAGAACGCGCGGCAGGTTTTCCGTCAGTCCGCCGCCGGTGATATGCGCCAGCGCATGCACACCGCCCGCGCGGATCGCCTTGAGCACCGGTTTGACATAAAGCCGCGTCGGGGTCAGGAGTTCCTCGCCCAGCGTGTTGTCGGAAAACGGTGCGATGTCAGACCATTTGAAGCTGGAAATCTCGACCGTCTTGCGCACCAGAGAATAACCGTTCGAATGCACCCCGTTGGACGCGAGCCCCAAAAGCACGTCGCCCTCGGTCACCCCGGCCGGAAGATCCGCCCCGCGTTCCATGGCACCCACGGCAAAGCCCGCAAGATCGAAATCGCCGTCTTCATACATGCCCGGCATCTCGGCGGTTTCGCCGCCGATCAGCGCACAACCGGATTGGGCGCAGCCTTCGGCGATCCCCTCGATCACGGCGGCGGCATTGTCGAGCTTGAGCTTGCCGGTGGCGAAATAGTCGAGGAAGAACAGAGGCTCCGCGCCCTGACATACCAGATCGTTGACGCACATGGCCACGAGATCGATGCCCACGGTCTTGACATTGTCCGTGTCGATCGCGATGCGCAGCTTGGTGCCGACCCCATCGGTCGCGGCGACAAGGATCGGGTCCTCATAGCCCGCCGCCTTGAGATCGAACAGCGCGCCAAAGCCGCCGAGACCGGCCATCACCCCCGGACGTGCGGTCTTTTTCGCCGCCGGTTTGATCCGTTCGACAAGCGCATTGCCCGCGTCGATATCGACACCCGCATCGGCGTAAGTGAGACCGTTCTTTCCCTGCGTCATGGCAATGGCTCCCCGCGAAACTGACGTTTCGGCCCGTTTACGCGGTTTGTGCCGCGTTGAAAAGGCCTGCCTGCGCCACTTGACCCGGTCTTCTCGCCACAATAATCAGGGCATCAGGCGGGCCTGTAGCTCAATTGGTTAGAGCAGAGCGCTCATAACGCTTTGGTTGCGGGTTCAAGTCCTGCCGGGCCTACCAAGTTTTTCCTGCCTGATCCGGTTGTTATCCCAAGATGTGTTAAGGCAAACAAACCGGGCCATGATGCGGCGGGAGATCAGGCCACCCGGCTCTGCACGCTCCAATCCCCCTCCTCTGCCGCGAGAGGGAATCGATCCACCAGCTTGTGGAGATGATCGGCCTCTCGATCAACGTCGTGTTGCCCGCCGTGGTTTCCTCGGACATGGCAGCATGATGCTGAATCGTCTGTTCGATGTCCAAAATCACTGCGTGGATTTCCTCGATGCCCCTGGCCTGCTCCCCGGCTGCGGAGGAAATCTCGCTCACATGGGCGGACATCTCCGCCACTTTTTCGGCAATGGCCCGCAGCGAGTCGCCTGCGACTGTTCCGCTTGTTCCCCGGGCCAGTACCTCTTCGGCTGAAAATCCTTCGATCGCCATATCGGGCAATGTGTAAAACTCCACTTGAGTGCCGGTCCCTGCCACCAGTGCGTCGAAGAAAGAGGCGCCAAGGTCCAGCCCGATTTCCACCGTCCCGACATGCTGGCCCTCATGCGACACCGGCGACAGGCCACGAATGCCAAGCCCCGCGCGTCCGCGTTCAAGCCCGGCAGGACCATCGCATCGAGCGCCGCAGAATCTCAGCGCGCCAGCACCAGATCCGCCTTCAGCCCACCCAATGTCTCGCTTTCGCCAAGACGCAGCGTGCCGCCATGGCGCCGCGCGACGTCATGAGCGATGGCGAGCCCAAGCCCCACGCCGGAGCCGCGGTTCTGGTTGCGCGCCGCATCGAGCCGAACGAAGGGTTGCAGCGCGCGATCCCGCGCCTCGGGCGCGATGCCCGGACCGTCATCCTCGACCGAGATCACCGCAGCACGCTCGAACAGGGTCAAGCTGATCCGGGTCTGCGTACCATAGCGCCGCGCATTGGACAGCAGGTTGTCGAGCGCCCGCGACAGCGCGGCAGGCCGCCCCGTCAGCTCGACCGCGCCTTCGGGCAGTGTCACCGCCGCGATCACCGACCCGGCCCGTTCGGCCCGGCTCACCGCCTCGCGTACCAGCGCCTTGAGATCGAGCCGTCTGGGCTCCTCCGTCGCATCGGAGCGGGCAAAATCGAGGAAGGTATCGATCAGTTTTTCCATCTCGTCGAGATCGCCTTGCATCGCCTTGATCTCGGCCTCGTCGCTCTTTGGCACATCGAGCATCGACAGGCCGAGCCTGATGCGGGTCAGCGGCGTGCGCAGGTCGTGCGAGACGCCCGACAGCATCAGCGTGCGCTGTTCGATCTGGCGCTCGATGCGGGCGCGCATGTTGAGAAAGGCCGCCCCGGCGGAACGCACCTCCAGCGCACCCGCGAGCCGGTAAGGCTTGTTCTCACCGCGTCCGAACGCCTCCGCCACCCGCGCCAGATGACGGATCGGGCGCAGCTGATTGCGCAGAAAAATGAAGGCGATCAGCGTCATCAGCCCGCCGGTCAGCGCCGTCAGGACCAGAAGCTGGTGCGGGTTCGAAGCCGAGGCGCGCCGCCGCGGCAGATCGATCGTCAGACGCCCCGCCCCGGTCATGACCGAAAGCTGCACCCGCCTCGTATCGCTGGCGAAATCGATGCCCTCTACCCCTTCGAGACCGTCTTTCAGCTCTGCCGAGATGATCCGCCCTGTGATGTCGTCCCACGCCCTTTGATCCGTCACCGGGGCGGGATCGCCGAGGCGAGAGGTGAACCGCAACCGCGTGTCCAGTTCGCTCAGCGCCATCGGAAGCTGCGCTTGGGGAAGCCCCTCAACGGCGGCGACATAGAGACCGATTTCCGCCACCACGCCTTGTGTGAGCTGGCGGGTCACGTCCTGAAAATAGCGCTGGGAAAAGCCGACCATGACAACAAGCTGGATCACCACGACCGGCACCAGAAGGATGAGCGCCGCCCGGCCATAGAGCCCGCGTGGCAGATATGTTTTGAGCCAGTCGAAGAACATGGGCTATTGGTAGCCTTGCAAGCCCCCCTATGGAAAGAGAAATCGCGTGCAGACCCGTCCCGAGACGATCACCGAACTGGCCCCCGGCCTTCTGCGCATCTTGGCGCCGAACCCCTCGCCGATGACATATTGGGGGACGAACAGCTATCTCTTGGGCGAAGGAACGGAGCGCGTGCTGATCGACCCCGGCCCCGATCTTGCCCGGCATCGCGAAGCGCTGCTCGCGGCCTTGCCCTCCGGCACCAGGATCAGCCACATTCTCGTGACCCACGCCCATCTCGATCATTCCGGCGGCGCGCGAGCCTTGTCACAGGCCACCGGCGCGCCGGTTCTGGCCTTTGGCGATGCCTTGGCCGGGCGCAGCCCGCATATGGTGGCCCTTTCGGAGACATTGGGCGGCGGCGAGGGTGTGGATGCGGGGTTCTCCCCGGATGCGATACTGTCCCATGGCACCGTGCTCGACACGCCCGCAGGCCCGATCGAGGCGCTGCACACGCCCGGACATATGGGCAACCACCTTTGTTTCGCCTGGGGCGGCGAGCTGTTCTCCGGCGATCTGATCATGGGCTGGTCCTCATCGCTGATCTCGCCGCCCGATGGCGACGCCGCCGCCTTTCGCCAGAGCTGTGCCCTGTTGCTCGAACATGCGCCGACGCGGCTTCACCCCGGCCATGGCGCCCCGGTCGAAACGCCCCGTGCGCGGATCGAATTCCTGCTGAGGCACCGTGCCGAACGGGAGGCACAAATCCTTTCCGCTTTGGCCCAAGGCCCCATGGACCTGCTCACGCTGACCCGCGCGGTCTACACCGATCTGCCCGAAACCCACCTGCCCGCAGCCACCCGCAACACGTTGGCGCATCTCATCGACCTGAGCCTCCAAAACCGCCTGAAAGCGCAGTCCAAAATCGGCATAAATGCCATTTTTTCAGTAACTTGATAGAAAAATTCGGAAAAAGTGATTTTTTGTCACAAAACCCTCTTGCACCCCCGAAATCCCATAGCTATACACCCCCACATGTTCCGGCGTAGCTCAGCGGTAGAGCAGTTGACTGTTAATCAATTGGTCGTAGGTTCGATCCCTACCGCCGGAGCCAATAAAAACAAAAGCCCTAGCGAAAAATCGCTAGGGCTTTTGTTTTTCTCAACTACGAGTTAACTACTTTTTTCTCTAGGTGCGATGGTAGCGGGTAGTTGGTCAATCTCCACCCTCCCACACCTTGAGCTGCTGCCGGTTTCAGGGACACCGAGATAAGGTCTTTATGAAACCGGGGAAACTACATGACGAGCAGGATGTTCAGTCGCGAGTTCGCAGCGGTGAAGTTGAGAACGAAACGAGGCGTCAGCATGGCGCAGGCGCCGATGTGTTCGATTACATTGAGCGGCTCTACACTCCAACGCGTCGACACACGACCATCGGTTCTTTAAGCCCTAGACCTTCGAGGACCGAGCTATGAAAGCTTGAGTTGCCGTCCCTGAAACCGGCAGCAACTCAGGTGTGCGTTGTCTTGGCGCTTCCGTGAAGTATTTGCCCCATAGGACAACCGTCTGATGGTCACAGAACGGTAGGCCACTCTGATGCTGGGACAAATACCTCGTCAGCTTAATGCAGCACAGGACCGCCCGCCCTAGCGCTGGATCGTGACCAGATGATCGGTGGTGAATTCTTCCACGATCCAATGGCCATTGAACCGCCCGAGACCCGAATTCTTCTCGCCCCCGAACATCAGATGCGGGTAATCGTGGATGGTGATGTCGTTGATATGCGTCATCCCCGCCTCGATCCCCTGTGCCACGCGCATCGCACGCCCCTCGTCCTCCGAGATGATCGCGCTCGACAGCCCGTATTCGGTGTCATTGGCAAAACGCAGCGCTTCTGCCTCGTCTTTGGCACGGATCACCGGCGCGACGGGGCCGAAGATTTCCGATTGCGCCAGACGCGAGCCATTCGTCACCCCGACGAAAACATGTGGCGGCACGATATGACCATCGACCTCACCCGAAACCCGCAATTCGAAACCCTGTTGCACACCCGAAGAAATCAACCCCGTGACCGACTGCACCTGAGAAGCATTGCAAAGCGGACCAACCATGGTGTCGGGCGCGTTCGGGTCCCCCACTTTGATCGTCTCCACCGCCGCGCAATAGGCCTCAAGAAACGCATCGTAAATTCCGTCCTCCACGATGATCCGGTTCGTGCTCATGCAGATCTGGCCACAATGCAGGAAGCGCCCGACCAGCGCGGCCTCCACCGCCTTGCCCATATTCGCATCGTCGAGAATGATCAGCGGCGCATTGCCACCCAGTTCCAGCCCGAGCTTTTTCAGTGTCGCCGATCCCGCCGCTGTGCGCGCAATCCGCTGCCCCACTTCGGTCGAGCCGGTAAAGCTGATGATACGCGGCACCGGATGGGCGCAGAAGGCATCCCCGATTTCGGAGCCCGCACCGATCACCACATTGAGCACCCCCGCAGGCAGCCCCGCCTCCTCGTAGATTTTCGCCAAAAGCAAGCCACCCGTCACAGGCGTATCGCTTGCAGGCTTGAGCACCACCGCATTGCCCAAGGCAATGGCGGGCGCCACCGAACGGTTGGACAGATGCAACGGAAAGTTCCATGGGCTGATCACGCCGATGACGCCTACGGGCTTGCGGTAGACGCGGGCCTCCTTGCCCGCACGGTCCACAGGCACGATGGACCCATGCGCCATGTAAGGCAGGCTCACCGCCTCGGCCATACCCGCGACAATCGCCTCGTATTCGGCGGTGGCTTTCATGCGGGTCGAGCCGGACTCGCGGATGATCCACGAGACGATCTCTTCCTTGCGCCCTGCAAGGTTGGCCAGCGCGCGGTGAAAGATCGCGGCGCGTTCTTTTGGCATGGTCAGCGCCCAGTCACGCTGCGCCCGCCGCGCCGCCTCATAGGCGCGGTCCAGATCGCCCTGATCGGCCATGGCAATCTCGGTCAGAAGGGTGCCGTCATAAGGGTTGGTGTCCTTGAGCACCCGACCGGCGCTCCCCGCCTGCCATGTGCCGTTGATGAACTGTCCGTCAAACCCCTCGTAGGGGGGAAGTACGTTATGCGTTGTCATGTCTTTTCTCCATGTGAACCGGCCCGCCCCCCGTGAAAGGCAGGCCGGATGAAAACTCTTCGTTCAAAGCCCTACAACAGCGGGCAACCAGACCGACAGGACCGGCAGAAGGATGATAATTCCCAACACCACCAGGAAGGCGGCAAGGAACGGCAGCGCACCGCGGAAAACCTCCATCATCTTCAGTCCCGTGGCATCCATCGCCAGATAAAGGCCAGGCCCGACAGGAGGCGAAACAAGCCCCGTCAGGGTGGCCACGGCAAGCACCACACCGAAGTGGACGGGATCGACCCCGAACTGGCTGGCAAGCGGCAAAAGCACCGGTACGATAACGATCAACACCCCGATCCCGTCAAGGAACATCCCCAAGACAAAGACCACAAAGCAAACCAGCAGCATAAATGAGATCGGCCCCACCGCCACAGAGGCAATCGCTTGCGCCAACTTGTCGGGGACTTCCTCATACGCCAAAGCCCATCCCAGAAGGGTCGCGAAGCCGATCAGCATGATGATCGAGGCCGAGGACAGCACCACATTGCGCATCACCGGGACATAGTCGCGCCAACCGATCTCGCCGTAGACGAATACCGCCAGAACCAGAGCAACGACGGCGGCAAGCGCGCCCGCCTCGGTCGGGGTCATCGCCCCCGAGACCACGCCGGAGATAATGGTGACAGGGATCAATCCCGGAAGCGCATCCATAATCACTTCCCGCCAAGCGTTCGATGGCAGGCGCTCGTGATCCACCTCGGGCAGATGGGATTTCGACATCCAGACTGTGACGAAAAACGCCGACATCAACAACACACCGGGAATGAGACCGGCCACAAAAAGCGCCGCAACGGACTGATAGGCCAGAACGCCGTAAATGATCATCAGCATAGAGGGTGGAATGATCGGTCCCAACAGCCCCGTGGCGACCGTAAGCCCCGTGGCGAAGGGTTTCTTGTAACCCTGTCGTTCCATTTCGGGCACGATGGAGCGCGACATGATCGCGATCTGCGCCGTGGCCGAGCCAAGGATGGCGGCCGCAAAAGCGTTGGTCAGCACGTTGACGAAAGCCAGCCCACCCCGCATCCGCCCGACCACGCGCATGGAGGTGCGGATCAGACGCTCGGTGATCCCGCCACGGTTCATGATCTCGCCCACCAGCATGTAGAGCGGAATGGCGAGAAACCCGTTGGACTCGATCCCCTTCACCGATTGCACAAGAAAGCTGTCGAACAGAACAGAAGCGTCATTCGACCAGACAAAAACGATCGCCGCCAACAAGAGCAGAAAGACGATCGGCAGGCCGAAGCTGAGGAAAATGAAAAAGGTTGCAAGGGTCAGCATCAGACAGCCTCCCCGTCAGTGGCGCGGCACGCCGAAAAGGTGGTGCAGAGTTGCACGCACTGATGGAGCACCAGAAAACACAGCTCGGCGGTGACGATTGCGTAAAGCGCGGCCCGTGGCACACCCAGCGTGGCCGAGCGTTCGATCCAGACCCAAGGCACCATCAGATAGCGGATGGAAAACCACGCCAGCAACACGCCCAACACAAGCACCACCACGCGCATCGCCCAAGCGATCCGCGCATGGGTGATCGGCGCGACCTTGCCGCCGAATATATCAATGGTCACCAAGCGCCCGTCGGCCACCATCAGGCTGAACCCCGCGAACGTGGCAACAATCATCAGGATCAACGCCAGTTCCTCGGCGAAAAACAGCGGCGACTGCAACACATATCTGAACAACACTTGAGCGATAAGAATAGCCGCCACGCCCGTCATCGCCACCACGGCAAGGACCAACTCGAGCCGCACCAATACCTTATCCACGGACACCAAAAATCTCATGGCGATCTCCTTTAATAGGGAACTCCGAGCGATGGACACGCTCGGAGTTTCTGATGTCAGTGCTGGTTGGCCTCGAAGAAGGCCCGGATCAGCGGATCACGGTCCAGAAACGCGTCGCGTACCGTCTCGCCCACTGTCGCGAGCTCGAGATCAACGAGCGTGGTGATCACCGCGCCGTTTTCACCGAGCTTTTCAAGCAGGGCAGCCTCACCCGAAGTCTGGGTTTCGATTGCCCAATCCTGCGTCTCGGAGGCAATCTCGGAAATCCGCGCCTGCTCTTCGGGCTTCAGGCCGTTCCACCAGCGCTGCGAGACCAGAATGGCGGCGGGAAAGGCCATGTGGTTGCTCAAGATCAGATTGGGCGCCTGATTTTGCATCTGCATCGCCATCACGATGTCGATATCCACATCCACCGCGTCGATCACCCCCGTGACCAGAGAGGGCATGATTTCAGGCAGCGGCAAAGCCGTCGGCGCGGCACCGAGACCGCGCCACCACGCATTGAAAATGTCGTTGGGGAAGGCACGGACCTTCAGACCCGCCATGTCCGCGACCGAAGTCACAGGCTTTTTCGACAGAAGATGACGCTGGCCGGGGAAGACATAGCCGATCCCCTTGATCCCCTGTTTCTCCAGACGCGCGAGCATCTCCTGTGCGGGGGCGCTGCGCGCTGCTTGCCCGGCCTCGCTCAAAGTTTCAAACTGGTAAGGCAGGAACCACGCCAGAAAGGAGGGATCGCGGTTGGCCAGATCGCCCACGGGCACGATGGCCAGCTCAATCGCACCGCTTTGCAGAAGCGACAGCACGGTCGGCACATCACCAAGTTTGTTGGCGGGGAAGACCCCGATTGTATCGCCCGAACCGTCGGCAGCAAAAGCCTCGGCCATGTGGTGGGCGGATTTGGTCATGATGTGGGGTTCTGGCGTGGGCGTCGACATCTTGAGTTCACGCGCCTCGACGCTCCCCGCCGTAGCGACCCCAAGCGAGACGGCCAGTGCCGCCAGCCATGTTGGTGTGCGTTTCATTTGGTTTCCTCCCTTTGAAACTATCGCGACCGCCCCACCCGTTACTCCCTCTCGCGTGGTGGCGGTCTTTGGTCTTTCCGGCCGGTCTAGCCGGTAATCTTCTGTGCGGTCAGCCTTTCAATCATCGGCACAAGCCCCGTGAGACTTGCCACGGGTTCAAGCGCGGCGATATAGCGGTCACGCCGCAAAAGCATCGCCTGCCCCAAACAGTCGCGGAACGGCGTCTGTGAGAAAAAGCGGCTCTGATCGCGGAATGTCGGAAAGCCTGTTTCCACCGGATTGATGTATTCAGGCGTCAAACCGACGACCTGTGCCCCCGCCTTTTGCAAGGCCTGCAAAGCCTCATCGCTTACGACCCTGTCAGGGGCCTCGTCGAACACCAGCACCACGGGGCGGTCGGGTAGAAAACTGTCCAGAAGCCCTTCGTCGCGCGCAGCCGAAATCACCACAGGCTGAGGGATCATCCGACCGATCACTTCCGCGCCGCAACGCGTTTGCACCGGACGGATCAACCCTTCCGAGAATTTCGGTTTGGGTTTGTATTTCATCTGCGCGACATAATCTCGCGCAGGGCCATAAAGCCCCAAAAGACGGAAACCCGTGCGGATCATCATCCCCCGCAGGGCAGACTCCGGCATCATGACCTTGCCCATTTTCAATGCCAGATCAATCATCGACCACGCATGCGGCTTGCGCTCGATCTGGTAACTGTCGAGCAGATCATCTGGGTTTTCCATATGAAGCGCCTCGGCCAGTTTCCACGCAAGGTTATGCGCATCGCGCAACCCGCTGTTCATCCCCTGCCCCGCGAAAGGCGGCGTCAGATGCGCCGCATCGCCAGCAAGGAAAACCCGCCCATGCCGCCACTTCTGTGCAATCCGTGCGTGGAAGGTATAGACCTTCTGGCGACGGATCGGCTCGTCGCGGTCGGGGCCCGTGTCCGCCAGAAGCTTACGCGCAAAGGACTCTTCTTCGGCCTCTTCCGCCGTCTCGCCCTTGTTGAGCTTGAACTCGTAGCGCCTGATCCCGCCCGGTCCGGGCAGAGTGATGGCCGAGCGTTTCGGGTCGCAGAACACCTCGGTATGAAAACAGCGGTTTTTCGTCGTCACCAGATCGACGATGAGCCAAGGCTCCTCGAAGGTCGAGCCCTCCATTGGGAAACCCAACGCCTTACGGGTTTGCGAACGCCCGCCATCGGCCGCCACCATGTAGCGCGCCGTCACGTCGCGTTCCTGACCGGCCTCCTCCACCTTCGCCACCACGCGATCCTCGGATTGCACAAAAGACAGAAGCGTGACGCCGAATTTCGCCTTGACGGACGCGTGGCGCAAAAGGGCCTCACGCAAGGTGGCCTCGAATTCAGGCTGCTCGAAAGCATTACGCTTGTCGAAGCCGTATTCCTTCACGAAGGGTTTCACCTCGGCGAATTGCGCCCCGTCCGGCCCCATGTAGAGCGACCCGTAGCCCTTGGCGGTGATGGCTGCGACGTCGGGGGCAAGCCCCGCCGCCAGCAACGCCCGCATGGACTCGTCATCGATGGAAACCGCACGCGGCTCCTGCACCGTCGAGGTGTTGCGCTCCAGAAGGAGGGTTTTCACCCCCATGGAGCCCAACAGGTTCGACAGCAAAAGCCCCGTCGGCCCCGCGCCGACGACGAGGATATCTGCATCATACTCGGATTGGGTCATGATCAGATGGCGCTTTCAGCCGCAATCGGATTGACCAACGTCCCCAGCATGCCGATTTCCACTTCGACCACATCGCCCGCCTTCATATAAAGCGGCGGATCGCGACGATCTCCCACCCCGCCCGGCGTTCCGGTCAGGATCACATCCCCTGCGGACAGCGGTGTGTAAGAGGAAATATAGGCGATCAAGCGCTCGACCGGGAAAATCAGATCGGCAAGCGTTGCATCCTGCATCACCTCTCCGTTCAGACGCGTCTGGATCGGCAGTTTGGTGTAATCGCCCACCTCGTCAGCCGTCACCATATAGGGGCCGAAACCACCCGTGGCAGGAAAGGTCTTGCCAGGGCCGAACTGATGCGTATGGCGCTGCCAGTCCCGCACTGTGCCGTCGTTATAGCAGGCATAGCCCGCGACATGCGAAAGCGCGGTTTCCTCGGGAATATAGCGCCCTCCGCGCCCAATAATCACGGCCATTTCCCCCTCGTAATCGAGACGGTCGGAAACATGCGGGATCAGCATCGGCTGCCCGTGGGCAATCTGGCTGTCCGCATAGCGCGTGAACATGGTGGGATGCTGATTGTCAGGACGCTTGGTCTCGGCGCGGTGGGTTTCGTAGTTGAGCCCCACACACAGGATTTTCTCCGCATCCGGAATGACCGGCAAAAGCGCCACATCCGAAAGAGCAAAATCGGGCGCACGGCCCTGCACATAATCGGCGCTGGCACTCAAAAGATCGGCAGCGATCAGACTTTTCAGCCCAGAAGACGCCGCGCCGAGTTTGCCCGTGAGATCAACGATCCCACCATCGACCAAAACACCCACACCAAAGGAGCCCAGACGGGTAAAGCTTACGAGTTTCATGATTTTCTCCCGATCACGAACGCAGAATTGCGCGGCCCCATTTGTTCAAGGTACGCGGATCTTGCGGCCAATCGATCACCTCGCGGTCGTAAATATTCTCCAGCTCGCCCGAAATTTCGATCCAGTTGCCGTCGGGATCGGTGTAGAACACGAACAGGTTGTTGCCCGGACCATGACGACCAGGCCCCCAAGTCAGCAGCACATCATTGGCGGCGAAGCGGTCGCAGAATTTCTTGATGTTCTCGAAAGTGCCCGCTTCGTAGGAATGGTGATCCACCCCCGTGCGATCCGATTTGAAACAGGCAATCGTGTGGTGCTCGTGGTTGGTCGTCGTAAAGACCGTGGCCAGATCACCGTTCTCATGCAACACGCGATCCGACAGGAAAAAGCCGAGCTTGTCGACATAGAATTCCTTGAAACCATCCACGTTCTGCGAGGCAAAGGTCAGGTGCTGGGTCGGTGCATGGATGCCGTCCCGCTCGGGCAGATAGGCCGTGGTTCGCGTTTTCGCGACCCCCATACAGATCAGGTGGCCGTCATTGTCGCGCACGGCAAACGCGCCGTCTTCGAAATAGGGCGAAACGTTTTCAAGGATCTCGACGCCATTGGATTCCGCGGTGGCGCGTTGCGCGGCAAGGATTTCCGCGTTGCGATAGGCCAGCCCCGCATAGGCCAGCTTTTTGTCTTCGCCCTTCACAGCCACAAAACGGCGCAGCGGCCCCGTGCAACGGTATTCGGTGTCGGAAATTTTCTCGACATCCATGTCCATATTGGCAGCGTAGAAGTTGGCCAGACCTTCCGGATCGGCGCTCTCAAAAGCGACGTGGTGCAAATAGGCACCCGCCTGAACAGCATTGTGCGACATAATGTCCTCCCGTTTGTGCTGCCTTTTTATTTTCTGTTTGTAGTATTTTTTTCAAGTACTTTTTTTATTTTTATCATTTTTCGATAATTTAATAAATAGGTAAACATCTTCCCAAAGTCGGGAAAGACAACGCAATCGCCAAGAAAACAAGGCCTCTGCTCGCAGAAGGTCGCGCCGCACGACAGACCCAAAAATCAAAAAAATACCGTTTTGCGGGAATCTCGGGTTACTTGCCCGCCAGTATTCGCGGTACATAGAAACCGCGGACCTCGCGCCAACAAGAAAATCAGGGAGACCAAATCACCGATGATGGGAATCACGCGCTACACCCGAATTCTCG
Source organism: Celeribacter sp. SCSIO 80788 (assembly GCF_051054295.1). Taxonomy (GTDB): domain Bacteria; phylum Pseudomonadota; class Alphaproteobacteria; order Rhodobacterales; family Rhodobacteraceae; genus Celeribacter. The sequence goes on from NZ_CP150482.1 coordinate 1,060,430, forward strand.
CACTCTTCGATCAGGCAAAACCCGCCTGGACTGTTGCCGAGATTTCCGAAGCCCTCGACACATCGGCCAGCACACTCTACCGACTGATCCGTGAATTGGTCGCCGAAGAGCTTCTGGAAAGCACCGTTGAAAGCCGCTATCGGCTCGGGCCGCTGTTCGTCGACTATTACCGCCGGGTCCGGCTGACCGATCCTCTGGTGCTTTCGGGCGAGAAATTCCTGCGCCCGCTTTTGCAACAAATTCCCTGCCCCGCCACCACGATCCTTGCGCGCCTCTACGGCAAAACTGTGATGTGCGTCGCCGAGGAACGCGCCTCTGACGCCTATTTCACCACCAGTTACGAACTCGGGCGACCGATGCCACTGTTGCGCGGCGCCACTTCGAAAGCTGTGCTTTCCACCATGCCGAAGCGCCAGATCATGTCGATGGTCGCCAAGGATGACAGCGGGACTGAGATCGACCCCAAAGCGCTCTATGCCGAGCTCGTCCAAATCCGCAAGGTCGGGATCTGTGAAACCCGTGGCCATGTCGACAAGGGATTGATCGGTATTGCCGCACCCGTTCGCAGCAGCGAATTAGGGATCAATGCCTCCCTTTCAGCCATCATAGAACAACACGAAACCTACGAGAAATATCGCGCCGATATTTATGCCGCGCTGACCGCCACTGCCCGGCTCATCGAAGGCTTCATGGATGACATGTCCAAATCCGTTCTTCTCGCAGCAGGTGCAGAAACGTCTATCACCACGGATTGAACACGGTCTCACGCCCCTCGAATATTATTAATTTTATCGAATTTTGATAATTTTTTAATTTTCAATTGACCCATAAGCGGATTTTTACCAAAATCCTCACTGCGACTCTATCACGCACAAACCAGACATGGGTCGCTTCGGGAGGATATTATGACAATCAAGATCACGCGGCGCGCTGCGCTGCTCGGTGGCGTGTCCGCCATCGCTGGCCTTGCGACCAGCACACTGACCACACGCGCCGCTTTCGCAGCCGGCCGAACTTTGAAAATCGGCGTCGTCTCGCCGCAAACCGGCGCGATGGCGGCCTTTGCCGAACCCACCGAATATGTGATCTCACGCATCATGGCGGCGACCGGCGGCGTCATTGAAAACGGTGGTGTCACCTACCCGCTCGAAATCATCGAACGCGACACCCAGTCGAACCCCAACCGCGCCGCCGAAGTGACACAGGATCTTATCCTCTCCGAGGGCGTCGACGTGATCCTGTGCTACGCGGGCCCGGAAAACGCCAACCCAGCTTCGGACCAATGCGAATTGAACGGCGTTCCCTGCCTCGCCTCCGACCTGCCGATCCAGCCCTGGTTCTTCGGTCGCAACGGCGACCCGGAAACGGGCTTCGACTATACCTATTGCGCCTTCTTCAGCGCCGACACCTATGCCAAATCCATGATCGCCTTCATGGACAAGATCGCGCCGCAAGGCACGGTTGGCGGGCTCTGGCCCAATGACGCAGACGGTGTCGTCATGTCCGAGATTTTCACCAAGAGCTTCGGTGACGTCGGCTATACCATCGTCGATCCGGGCCGGTTCGACCTGCCCACTTCAAGCTATTCCACCCAGATCGCAAAATTCCGCGACAGCGGCGTGAATATCATCCAAGGCATCATGCCGCCGCCCGATTTCACCCTGTTCTGGACGCAATGCGCCCAGCAAGGCTTCCAGCCGACCGCCGTGATCGCGGGCAAATCGGCGGAATACCCCACTTCGGTTGCTCCCTTGGGCGAAAAGGCCGTGGGCGTTTCGGTGCCGATCTGGTGGACCCCCGACTTCCCCTATGTCTCGTCTCTCGACGGCTCCACCGCCATGGAGATCGCACGGGGCTACGAGGCGGAAACGGGGCGGCAATGGATGGCGGGCGTCGGGTCGCGTCACGCCATGCTCGAAGTGCTGGTCGACACCCTGCGTCGCGCCACCGATCTCGACGATCCAGACAGCGTCCGCGATGCGCTCGCCGCGACCAAGCTGGAAACCATCTGCGGTCTGATCGACTTCACGACCGGTCCGGTCCCGAACAGTGCCGAGCTCGGTCTGGTCGCGGTGCAATGGATCAAAGCCCCCGACGATTACCAATTCCCCTACGACATGACCGTGGTTGAAAACACTTACCACCCAAGCGTTCCGGTCGCTCGGGAGCCTTTCCCGATCCCCTATAGCTGAACGTCAAGGACTGGTTTCCATGCTCGCAGTTACAAACCTTAAGAAGCACTTCGGTGCCATCAAAGTGATTGACGGTGTCGATTTCTCGGTGGCCCGCGGTGAGGTTCTTGGCATTCTCGGCCCCAACGGGGCCGGGAAAAGCACCCTGTTCAATCTGATTTCGGGAAACCTGAAGCCGACCGCAGGCTCCATCCACCTGAACGGCAAGGACATCTCGAAAACCTCCCCGTGGAACCGCGTCCGCGGAGGCATCGGCCGCACGTTTCAGGTGCCGCACCCTTTCGGACACCTCTCGGTGTTCGAAAATGTGCTGGTCGGTGCCACGCAGGCGGGAGGCATGAGCATTCACGCGGCAAGGCCACGGGTCAATGAGATCCTGGAGCTGTGCCACCTTTCCGACAGGGCGCGGATGCTGGCGGGTGACCTGCCGCTTCTGGACCTCAAACGTCTGGAACTGGCCAAGGCGCTCGCGGGCAAACCCGAGCTGCTGCTGCTCGATGAAATCGCCGGAGGGCTGACCGATGGCGAATGTCACGAGTTGCTCGACATTCTGGAGACCATCAAGGCGCAAGGCGTCACCATCGTCTGGATCGAACATATCGTCCACGCGCTGATCCGCGTGGCGACCCGTCTGGTGGTGCTGGCCGATGGCGGCTTGATCGCCAACGGCACCCCCGAAGAGGTCATGGCCAACCCTGAGGTGCGCAGCCTGTATTTGGGGGTTGAAGAAGAGGCATGACCACATTGCTCGAAATCCGTGACCTCAACGTCTTTTACGGCCATTTCCATTCCGTCCACGGCATCGACATGACCTGTCAGGAGGGTGAAATCCTCTCGCTGATCGGCGCCAACGGGGCGGGCAAAAGCTCCACGCTCCGCGCCATCATCGGACAGGTTCCCCGTGCCACCGGCACCATGCGCTTTGCCGGGCAGGACATCTCTGACATCCCCACCCCGGACCGCATCGCCTCGGGCGTGGCACTGGTCCCCGAAGGTCGCCGCCTCTTCCCCAATCTGACGATCGAGGAAAACCTCAAGATCGGCGCCTACACGGGACGCAAAGGCCCCATCGGCCTCATGGAAGTCTACGACATCTTCCCCGCCCTGAAGGAACGGCGCAAGCAACTCGCCCGCCAGCTTTCGGGCGGACAACAACAGATGGTCGCCATCGGGCGCGCCCTGATGATGAACCCGCGTCTGGTGCTGTTCGACGAGATCAGTCTCGGCCTCTCGCCCAAGATCATCGGCGACATCTACGCGGTGCTCCCGCGCATCCGCGACCACGGGCTGTCTATGGTGCTGGTCGAACAGGACATCAGCCGCTCCCTGTCCATGGCCGACCACTTCATCTGCATGCTCGAAGGCCGCGTGTCGCTCGCGGGACGCCCGCAGGATTTCAGCCGCGCCCAGATCGCAGCAAGCTATTTCGGAGAATAACATGTCGGGACTCCTAGACCAGATCATCCAGGCCTGTCTGCTTGGTGGCCTCTATGCCATTTTTGCCCTGGGCCTCGCCATTTCCGTCGGCGTGCTCAAATTCATCAACGTGGCCCATGGCGATCTGATCGTCGTCATGTCCTTCCTGATGCTCACCCTCACCGAAACGCTCGGCCTGCCCGCACCCGTGGCCTTTGCCCTGCTGATCCCCATCGGCGCGGGCATCGGCTGGCTGTTGCAATTCGGCCTGTTCCAGCGCGCCTCGGGACAAAACGAATTGCAGATCATCCTGATCACCTTCGGCCTCTCGGTGATCATCCAGAACAGCCTGCTCGGCGTTTACGGTGCCGATACCCGCAAGGTGACCGCAGGCGGCATCGAACTGTCGTCGATCCACCTTTTCGGCAATATCAACATCGGCGTCCTGCCCCTGATCATCTTCATCACCGCCTGCCTTTTGATCGCGGGACTGGAGCAACTGCTCTATCGCACCAGCCTCGGCACCAAGATCCGCGCCATTTCGGATGCGCCCGAAGCGGCCAAGCTTGTCGGTCTCAAGGTCGCAGGGCTGATGACTGTCGCCATGGCCCTCGTTGGCATCACCGAAGCCGTCTCCGGCGGGTTGATGTCGATCTGGACCAATTTCGACCCCTCCTCTGGCGGCAGCCGCCTGTTGATCGCTTTCGAAGTGGTGGTCCTCGCAGGGCTTGGCAGCTTCTGGGGCGTTCTGCTCGGCGGTGTCATCATCGCGCTGGCCCAGACCTTCGGCGGCATGATCGACAGCGCCTATCAGGTGCTCGGCGGTCATATCGTTTTCCTTATTCTCTTCCTCGCACGCCCCCAGGGCCTGTTCCCCAAAACCTGAGGAAACATCATGAAACCTGCCCTCGTCCTTTCCGGTCGCCTCATCCTTGTCGCGGGGCTGGCCTGCCTCTGCGCAGCGCCCTACCTGTTTTCCTCGTCAACGCTGGTGTTGCTGACCCAAGCCCTGACCATGCTCTCACTCGCCATGCTTTGGAACCTCGTGGCAGGCTACGGCAATGTCGTCGTCATCGGCCAACACGCTTTCGTTGGCATAGGGGCCTATGCTTTCTACGGTTTTGCCATGCTCGCAGGCTGGCATATGGCCATCGCCCTGCCCGCCGCCATGGGGGTCACACTGGTCTTCGGCATTCTGGTCTATGCCCTGCTCTACCGTCTGCGCACCGCCTATCTCGCGGTCGGGAGCTGGGTCGTGGCCGAAACCCTGATGCTTATCGCCTCGCGCCTGCCCGCCTTCGGCAGCGGCTCGGGGGCGAGCCTGCCCGCCAGCCTGTTGCGCAGCCTCGGCCAGCGCGCGCCTGAACGGCTCACCACGATCTATGCCTTCGTTCTGATCGTCGCCGTCCTGACCTTTGGGCTGATCTGGGCGCTCATGCGCTCGCGCATCGGTCTCGGTCTGGCCGCCCTGCGTGACAGCGAAGAAGGCGCAGCGGTTGCTGGCGTCAACACCCGCCTCGTGCGCGCCGCAAGTTTCATCCTCGCCGCGCCCATGATCGGACTGATCGGCGGGCTGATCACCCTGCAAAAAGGTCGTATCTCGCATATCGCCTCCTTCTCCATGCTCGATTGGACGATCTACATCCTCTTCATCGTCGTCATTGGAGGCCTCGGCAGCCTTGAAGGCCCGATCATCGGCACGCTGGTCTTCTTCATCCTGCGCGAATTGCTGCAAGACTACGGCACCCTCTACCTCATCACGCTGGGGACGATCACCATCCTCATCGTCCTCTTTGCCCCGAAAGGCATCTGGGGCGTCGCGCGCAAGAAACTCGGGCGGGATCTCATCCCCTTGACCCATGATCCGAAAACAGGAGACCTGTCGTGAAAATTCAAGCCGCCGTTGCACGCCAAACAGGACAACTCGCCTACGAGACCCTCGATCTCGACGCCCCGCGTGCCAATGAAATCCTCGTCCGCGTGGTCGCCACGGGCATCTGCCACACCGACCTCTCCGCCATCAACCAAGTGCTCCCCGCGCGCCTCCCCATGGTTCCGGGACACGAGGGCGCAGGCATCGTCGAAGCCGTGGGGGCGGATGTCACCAAAGTGCAGGTGGGCGATCATGTGGTCATGACCTACGACTATTGCGACGACTGCCGCGCCTGCCACGACCACGACTATACCTATTGCCACCACTCGGTCGAACGCTGCTTCCTCGGCGACCGCCCCGATGGCAGCACCACTCTGACGGATGCCGACCACAAAACCGTCCATGGCAGCTTTTTCGGCCAGTCGTCGCTCGCCACCTACGCGCTCTGCTACGACCGTAACGTGGTCAAAGTCCGCAAAGACGCGCCGCTTGAACTGCTCGGCCCGCTGGCCTGCGGCATCCAGACGGGCGCAGGAGCCGTTTTCAACGCCCTCGATGTGACAGACAAAACCGACTTCGCCGTCTTCGGCGCGGGGGCCGTGGGTCTGAGCGCCATCATGGCCGCCCATGTGGCCAAAGCCCCGATCATCATCGCCGTGGATATTTCCGACGAACGTCTGGCCTTAGCCAAGGAGCTGGGGGCGACCCATACCTTCAACCCGAAAAACGGCGATGCGCTGGAGTTCATCCACGGCATCACCGATGGCGGCGTCCTGCGCGCGCTCGACACCAGCGGCGTCCCCGCAGTCATGCAACAGGCCCTGGCCTCCACCGCCCCGCGCGGCACCTGCGGCTGGCTCGCGGGCGTCGACCCGAAACTGGAAGTGCCGATCAACCCCACTTTCCTGCTCACGGGGCGGAGCGTCAAAGGCATCATCGAGGGCGAGAGTCACGATGCGCAGGCCTTTATCTCGAAGCTGGTCGACCTCTATCTGGACGGGAAATTCCCCTTCGACACGCTCTGCAAATTCTACGACATGGACGATCTGGACCAGGCCATGGCTGACGGCAAATCGGGAAAAACCATTAAACCCATCGTCCGCTTCGGTGCCGTCTAACCATCGGGCACGCCATTTCGCGAGCCCCCGAAACTCGGTCGCTGACGTAAGCTGCGATGTGTTGTCTGCTGATCTTCGACGAGAAGAAGATCGGCAAGGTCAAACGACAGTAACATGCGCCCGAGTTCAAGGCGGAGGTGGCGCGGGAAGCACTGAAAGGGGAATAGTCTCCCGCGGCTCCGAACACAAATGCCGACACTGACGTTTGACGCGGCTTTTCCTGTCCACGAATGAAGACACCTCAAATGCGCCCTGCACCCCTCCCCCCGCTGCCATCCATGGAGGAACCGCCTCAGGTTTTCATCGGCCCCTCGAGGCCAAGCGCGTTCATGAGAGACCGCAGTCTGTTCAGGTCGCCCATCAGGCCGCTTGCCGTCTCTGCATCCAGCGCGGAAAACCGTTCAAGATTTGTATGCAAATCAGACACAAGGCTTTTCAGCGCCTCACCGCCTGATGTCTCTAATATCGAAACAAATCGCTCCAGAGGGATGGCTCCGACACCCGCAGGCACTATGGATCGCCCAGTGAACCCATCCGGCAGATCTCCGACAGCATTCACAGCCACACGCTCCCGTATAACCGACAGGATTTGATCGACAGCCTGTTTCGCACCAGCGACGCGGGTCGGGTGGTCCGTATCGGCGGCCGCGTGCGGCAGAAGGCAGAGTTTGTCTTCGTGTTTTTCCAACAGCGGGAGATACGGAGCCATCGGGCCGGTCACGGCACCGGTCTCTTCGGAGACGAAAACATCGGCATCAATGATTGCCTGCCCGATTTGACCGGAGGCGAGCGCCGCGCCGAGCGCCGTTGCGTCGACAAGTTCCCCACGGTCAAAGTTGATCAGTACAGCGCCGGGGGCCATGACGGACAGGACGTTTGCATTGATCAAACCGGTATTGGCGGGCACGCCACGATCGGTATCCATCGGACCGAGGCCAAGGTGGACGGAGAGCGCATTCGCGGATGCCGCCGCCTCTTCAATCGTCGCGGCATAGGTAAAGCCCTCCGTCTCGATCCACGCCTTATGGCGCGGGCGGGCATAGATGGAAACGTCCATGTTGAACGCTTTGCCGAGCTTCGCGACTTCGCGGCCGATATTGCCATAGCCGATGACGGCGAGTTTCTGGCCTTCGAGTTTCGAGGTCGGGAAATCGCGCAGGTGGCGGCCGGTGTCGAACGTCCCCTTTGCGACGCGGTCGTGGAGGGTGTCGAATGGCAGGTCGGGGATCGCGGTCATGAGCGCCTTCCACACCATCTGGGCCGTCGCGCGACTGTTGATCCCGGGCGTATTCATCAAAGGGGCCACACCACCAAGCCCGTTTCCGCCGCCCCAGCTTTCGGACCCCATATTGCCGGTCCCGGCCCCGATGCGCACACCGCCGAGATCGAACTGGCATTCCGTCGGAATGAACGTCGCCGCCGCGATCAGCGCGTCATATGCGTTGCCGGCACAAAGCGAGAGAAGCTCCTCGCGCGTCGACACGTTCGGACAATAATAGAACTCGACCCGAGCGGGATCGGCGCGCCCCTCGCGCGTCTCCGGCGCGGGGCCAAAATGGAACGAACAGCCCTCGATCCCTTCGATATAGGCGCGCGCCTCGGATGGGTCCGGCTGGCCGTCCGCATCGAAGGCAAGTCCGATCAGGTCGGCAATGAGAACGCGAGTTGGTCGGGTCATATCAGTCATAACGATCCTAAAGGTGCAGTCGGGTATTTAGAGGTTTCTGAGACCGAAACGGTCAAGGCGGAAGGGGCTCATATCAATTGGCGCAGGCAGGCCCGAGGCCATATCCGCAACAATCCGGCCTGTCACGGCCCCGCCGATCAGACCCTGATGTCCGTGCCCAAAGGCGTAGATCACACGCTTGTGGCGTTTTGAAGTGTCGATGACGGGGATGGAATCCGGCGTCCCGGGGCGATGGCCCATCCAGCGATGAACCTCGCTCTTTTCAAAGCGTTTGAACATGCCCTGCGCCTGTTTGACGAGGATGTCTGCCCGTTTGTAATTCGGCGGCGCATTCAGGCCCGCGAATTCCACGGTTCCGGCGAGACGAAGCCCGCCTTCCATTGGGGAGGCGACAAACTTGCGGTCTGCCGAGATGGTTTGAACCTTCAGGCCCGTCTCGGCCTGTGGGAGCATCACATGGTAGCCGCGTTCGGTCTCAAAGGGGATACGGTCGCCCAGTTGGCGCGCGAGATCCGCAGACCACGCACCGGCCGCAAGCACGATACGATCCGCCGTGTAGTCGCCCGACGCCGTGGTGATGCCGGTTGCATCGCCAAGGGTGTAGGTAAACCCTTTGACGGGGTCACGATGAAAGCGCGCGCCTTTTCGTGTTGCGAGCTTCGCCAGTTCGGCCACAAGGCGGCCCGGGTTCGGGCTTTGCCCCTGATCCGGCAGATAGATCGCACTCTTGAAACGGTCGGTCAGAGCCGGTTCCAAATCCTGAATTTCGCCCGCATTGAGCGTTTCGACCTTGACCCCATGCGAACGGCGCAGGCCCATGCCATAGGCACTGCCGTCGGGGCCGTTCTCGCGCTCGAAGACAAAGAGCTGGCCGCGCTTTTGCAAAAGATCGGGACATCCGGCCTCTGCCATCATGGGTTCATAGGCTTCGAAACTCAGCCGATGCAGGTTGATCATCGCCTGAGAGATTTTTTCGACCCGAGACTTCCGCCCCGCCAGCACAAACCGCATGAGCCAAGGCAAAGCATGCGGAAGATAAGACAGCCGTATATAGAGCGGCCCCTCTGGATCGAGGAGCCACTGAGGCACGTTTTTCATCAGGCCCGGCATGGCATTCGGCAGGCAGGAGCCGGGGCAAATCCCGCCCGCATTCCCGTAGGAACACTGGTCGGGAGAGCCCGGCTCGGCAGGGTCGAAAACATCAACCGTAAACCCCTTGTCCAAAAGGGCATTGGCGGTGCAGACACCAATGATGCCCGCACCAATAACGATGGCGTGTTTGCCTGTCGCGATAGACGTCATTTTTCGACCCTGATTTGCCTGTGGAATGCCGATGTTCGGGATTACGGAGCGGTGGCGTCCGGTTTGCCTGCGCGGAAGGCGGGCATGGCTTTGCCAAAGGCCATTTGCGTCATGCGGAAATCCGACAGGTAGGCTTGGAATTTATAGCCCATCTCCCGCATTTTCTGACCGTATTCGACCGAACCGACGTGAATCCCGGGCACAACGCCATGTGCCTTGCAGCGCTCCGCGATATATTCGATCGCCTCGACGACATCCGGCCATTTCGGGTCGAACCCAGGTGTATGGCCCATCGACACAGCAAGATCGGACGGCCCGACGAACACGGCATCGAGACCCGGAGTGGCGAGGATTTCATCCAGATTGGCGACGCCGTCTTTATGTTCGATCATGGCGAAGGTGATGATCGTGTCATTGGCATTGGCGAAATAATCGGAACCGCCATAGAGACCGGCACGGATCGGACCGACGGAACGGCCGCCCTGCGGGTAGTAGCGGCAGGCTTCGACAAAGGCTTTGCACTCTTCGGCGGAGTTCACCATCGGGCAGATGATCCCGTAAGCGCCGGCATCGAGCATACGACCGATGATCGCCGGATCATTCCACGGCACGCGCACAATCGGCGTTTTGTCCGTGGTGGAAATCGCCTGAAGCATCGCGAGCGCGTCGGAGTAATCGGCCACACCGTGCTGCATGTCGATTGTCACGGCATCGAAATCCTGCTGCGCCATCATTTCGGCCATCAGCGAAGAGTTGGTCGCGAGCCAGCCGGTGAGAACTTCTTCACCGTTGGCCCAGAGGGTTTTGGTTTTGCTTTCGCGCATGGTTTGGTTTCCTTTGAATGGAGGATTAGGATGCAAGGATCAGATCGGCCGCTTTCTCTGCGGCTGCGATCGTTGTGATGTTGGTGTTGGCTGCGATGACAGAGGGCATGATGGAGGCATCGACCACGCGCAGGCCCTGAACTCCGCGCACACGGCATTGCGGATCGAGCACGGCCATCGGATCGTCATCACCGCCCATTTTGCAGGAACAGGAGACGTGCCAGCCGGACCAGACGGCCTCGCGCGCCCAGTCGACGATGAGATCGCGGTTTTTCATCATGGCATGCATCCGGTCCTGAGTGCCAAATTTGTGCTTGAGCAAGGTGTCACGGAAGATCGGAAGGTAATCGAACATCCAGGCGGCAGATCCGGTTTTGAGGTAGTTCGATGGCTTGCGAACCGAGAGAGACCGCGCTTCTTCGGTGTATCCGGCGAGGAACCACGTGTTGACGTGGCTGCGGACGCGCGGGTCTTCCATGATCCGGTACATGCGCTCGAACCCGTCGACGAGACGCATCAGGTCGCGCTCATCGCCTGCGAGATTCAGGTTCACGCAGGGCTCATCCCGCCAATCGGCTGAATTCAGCGTGACGCTGCCGCGCGAATAGCTCTTGTTCACACAGACATTGAGCGCCCCCATGGCTTTGCCGAGCGGATGCCACCCCGCGCGGTTCACCGGCATCATCAACATGTCGGAGGGGGAACAACCCTCGTATCCGGAGGAATAGCGCACACCGAGAAAGATGTGGCGCCGTTGGCGGGGCTTCAGTCGCGCGGATTTTTTGAAATGCGCCCCGATGGCGAGATGCGGGTGGTCCATCAGGTTCGCACCGACACCGGGCAAATCCGCGATGACCTTGATCCCGTGGCGTTTAAGCTCCGCAGCCGGACCGATGCCAGCCCGCATGAGGATCGCAGGTGTGTGCAGCGCCCCGGAGCAGACGATCACTTCCTTCGCCTTGTAGATCACAGGGTCAGCACCTTCGGAATGCGCGCGGACGCCTGTGATACGGGTGCCTTCTGTGATCAGCGCCTCGACCTGAGTGTTCGCGAAGATCGAGAAATTGTCCCGCGCACGGACTTCCTTCGTCAGATAGCCGACAGCGGTCGACACGCGGCGGTCGTTTTCGTTGGCCAGCGGGAGCGGAAAGGCGCCGTCCTCGAAGGACGCGTTGTAATCTTCGCGGTAGGGGATGTCCTCTGAAACGACATCGAGAACGCTCTTGGAGAAGCCCGCCCAATCCTTCGGAAACACGCGGCGGATCGGCATCGGACCGTCCGTATTATGGAGCGGCCCATCAAAGTCCTGATCGCGTTCGAGTTTTTTGAGATAGGGAAGCATCCCTTCCCAGTCCCATCCGGTCGCACCCTTTTCGGCCCATTCGTCATAGTCGGCAGGGAGTCCCCTCACCGCGAACTGACCGTTGATGGAGGAACCACCCCCCATGACTTTCGCCTGTTCGAGGCGTGTCGGCGGTACAGGGGTGCTATTTGAGCGCGGATTGCGTGCGAAAACGCGCAACGAAGACCAATGATACTTCGGGTCGAAATAGGACAGGCCCGGGTAGCTGTCGGCAATGATCTCGGGAACGGCGTCCGGCGGCGTGTCCGGACCCGCCTCAAGAAGCGCCACAGTCTTGCGCCGGTCTGCGGACAGGCGCGCGGCCAATGTGGCCCCCGCCGATCCACCACCTACGATGACATAATCATATTCCATCGCATTATCCTCAGGCGTAATTGATCCACACCGCTTTTTCGCGGGTGAAGGCTTCGAACCCGGCGCGACCCATGTCTTTGCCGAAGCCGGAGGCTTTGAAGCCGCCAGCCGTGTAGGTGAATTCCGGATCGCGCCCGTGCTGGTTGACGAAAACCATCCCGGCTTCGACCTTGTCTGCGACGCGCATGGCCTCCTGCATGTTGAGCGTGTGAACGGAGGCGGCGAGGCCATAAACAGGGTGCTGGGCCTCTGCGATGGCCTCATCGAGATCGGCGAAGCGCGACAGGTTCACGATCGGGCCAAAGAACTCCCCCAGAAAGCCGATGTTGTCGCGGGAGACATTCGTGAGCACCGTCGGAGCGTAGAAGTTGCCTTCGTTCACCGTGTCGAGACGCCCTGCCCCCGTCAGAACCTCTGCGCCTTGCGCGATGGTTTCCTGCACCATGCTGTCGATGCGGTCGAATTGCTTGGCAGAGATGATCGGAGCGAAGGTCGTCGTTTCATCCCAGGTCGGGCCTGCCTTGATGTCTTCGGTGCGTTTGAGAACTTTCTCAGTCAACTCATCCGCAATGCTGTCCTCGATCAGCAGACGCGAAGCAAGGGTGCAGACCTGACCGCCATTCACCATGAAATTGTTGGCGACACGCGTCGCGACGGCATCCAGATCCCCGCAATTTTTTGTGACGATCTGCGGGCTCTTGCCGCCGAGTTCGAGGATCACCGGTTTGATGCCCGACTCTGCGGCGAGCTTCATGATCGCTTCTCCGGTTTGGGTCGAGCCGGTGAAGGAAATGATGCCGATGTCAGGGTGGCGGACGATCTCCGCGCCTGTCGTATGGCCGTAGCCGTTCACCACGTTGAACAACCCGCCGGGAAGACCGGCTTCTGCCGCGCATTCCGCGAGGGCCAAAAGGCTGTGCGGCGTGATCTCCGAGGTTTTCATCACGACTGCGTTGCCAGCGGCGAGCGCGGGGGCGAATTTCCAAGCCGCGGTGATCATCGGGAAGTTCCACGGCACGATGGCACCTGCGATGCCGTAAGGTTCGCGTCTGGTGTAGCTCAGTGTGTTCTCACGGGTCGCCGTCACCGTCCCTTCGATCTTGTCGCAGAACTCGGCAAAGTAGCGCACGACGCCCGCGGTGCGGACCGCATCCCCGATGATCGTGCCGGAGACGAGACGCGCGGAGCCCATGGCCTCCAGGCGTCCGAGGTATTCGGCCTTTTCTTCGATCTTCTCGGCAAAACGGAACAGGATTTTGGCGCGCTCGCGCGGAGCCATCCTCGCCCAACCCGTTTCCGCGAGCGCTTTCTTTGCGGCAGCGACGGACATTTCGACAGAGGCGATCCCACCGTCGGTGATCACGCCCATCGGCTTTTCGTCAGACGGGCGCAGAACGACAATCTCTTCGCCCGGAAGCTCGACAAATTTGCCCCCGATATGGTGACCGGAGGGGACGGTGACCGTGTCTGGGTTGAATGAATACGTCATGATTTACCTCGTCGTCTTGGCCTGTCGTCAGGTCGTAAGAATGGTTTCGCTAAAAGGCGCACCTTTAGCGGGAGTTCGTTTGATCTCGTGGATACGAGCGCGGTGGGGAGGAGTGGCCAGGTGAGCTTGGCCATTCCGTGTGATCTGGAACCGCGTGTCAGCCGGTGCTTTCGAGGAAAGGTCTCAGCAGATTGGCGGTTTCATGGAAGCGGCCGACGAAGCTCTTCAGGCGTTCATGTGTCGGATGCAGGAGAACGTCATTGGGCGGGCCGTCTTGGGCGATGCAGCCCTGATCGAGAAATATGACGCGATCCGCGATTTCGAAGGCAAAACCAAGCTCGTGGGTCACGATCACCATGGTCATGCCGGACTTCGCAAGCTGCGTCATGGCCTTCATCACCTCGCCGACCAATTCGGGATCAAGCGCCGATGTCGGCTCATCGAAGAGCATGACTTTCGGGTGCATGGCCGATGCCCGTGCGATGGCGACACGCTGTTGCTGGCCGCCCGAGAGTTGGCGCGGGTATTTGTGTTCGTGACCCTCTAGGCCCATCTGGGCGAGAAGCGCCATCGCCTCTTCCTTGGTCTTCTCCGGGTCGGCACGTTTCACGGTGACCGGACCTTCCATGACGTTTTCGAGCGCCGTCATATGCGGGAAGAGGTTGAATTGCTGGAACACCATACCCGTCTGGGACCGGATGCGGTTTACCTCACGCATGGGGACAGTGTTTGCCCCTGTGTCCATGCTCGGCGCGACCCCTGCGTCATCGCCGGAGTTATAGATGTCTTCACCTGCAATCGTGATCCGTCCCCCTGTCGGGGCGTTCAGCAGATTGATGCAGCGAAGCAAGCTTGTCTTGCCGGACCCGGAGGCACCGATGAGGACGACAACCTCCCCTTGCATCACATCGAGATCGATGCCGCGCAGCACAGGTTTGATCCCGTAATGAAGATGCAAGGCTTCGATTTGCAGGAGGGGCTCTTTCTTTTTGATATCAGCGCTCATTTCACGGTCTCCGAGATTTTTTCGAGTTTGCGTGACAACAGGGTGAGCGGCACGAGGAGGACGAGGAACATGATGCCGACAAAGGTGTAGACCTCCATGGGCCGATAGGTGAAGGAACTCACATAGCTCGCCTGATAGAGAATATCCGGCACCGTGATCATCGACATGAGCGTCGTGTTTTTGATCTGGATGATCGACTGACCGGCAAGCGGTGGGATCATGCGGCGGAAGGCCTGCGGCAGGATCACGCGACGCATGCGCTGGGAATAGGTCATGCCGAGGGCTGTCGTGGCATCGGTCTGGCCGGGGTCGATCGACTGTACGCCAGCGCGGAGGATTTCGGCGTAGAAGGCGGCAGCGTAGAGGCTCAGGCCCGCGAAACCCGCCCAGAACTTGGTGATCGAAAGTCCGGCGAAGATCGGGAAGGCGTAGTAGATCCAAAGCAGGATCACCAAGAGCGGAATATTGCGGAAAATCTCGACGTAGATACGGCCGATGGTTTTGAGAAGGCGGGAGCCGGTCAATTGCATCAGACCGACGATCAGTCCGATGAAGAGGCCCGCGGAAATCGAGATTGCAGAGTAGAAGAGCGTGACCAGCAATCCTTTCCAGAACAGTGGCCAGTTCTGTATGATGACCGAGTAGTCGAACATGTGCGTCTCCGGAATGCCGTTTGGCGGCAATTCTTGGTTGCGAAGTAAAAACCGGTCGACCACAAGGGGAGAAAGGCCGACCGGAAAGCGGCGTCAGGCGTTCAAATCAGAAGCTGAAGTTGGACGGCAGGATGGAGAGGTCGATCCCACGGTCTTCCCAGGACTTCTGAAGACGGCCTTGTGCCAGACCGAGGGAGCGTTGTTGTTGCACCCAGTTGGTCAGGAAGTTGATGAACCCGGCGTTGCCGGATTTGCGTGCAACAGCGAGGGTTGCCGGGTTGCGGAGCATCGGCTCCGGAACGGACACGTCGCCAACAGCCATTTCGGAAATCTGCAGAGCGTCGAAGACAGAGAGCAGGATACCGTCAGCGCGTTTCGCCTGAAGCTCCATGATCGCAAGGTTGCGGTCTTCGACGACGGTGATGGTTGCTTTCGGCAGGAGGGCTTCGGCAACGATCTGCATGGTGGACCCTTTCTGGACGACGACGGTTTTTTCCGGCGTGTTCAGTTCTGCCCAAGTTGCGATCGGTGCGCCTTCAGGGGTCAGCATGGCCCATGCGTCGGTGAAGAGCGGCTCCCAGAGGTAGTCCACAACGAGACCACGGCTCGGGTTCGGGTTCACACCGATGGCGACGTCGATCTTGTTGGACTGAAAGTCAGCGGCAAGGTTGCCCCAGGTGGTTTCGACGGTGGTCAGTTCGACACCGAGCGCATCGGCGACATCCTGAAGGAAGTCGACATAGAAACCGCTCCATTTTCCGGTCGCAGGATCTTTGATGTAGCCCGGTTCTTCACCGACCATGACGGGGATTTTCAGCTCGCCCGAGGAGCGGATTTCATTGAGAACGGCGGAGGGGTCTTCTTGTGCGACGGCGCCTTGCGTGGCGCCCATCAAACCGACACCGAGTGCGGCAGCTCGCAGGATGTTTCCAATCATAGACATAAGTGTTACTTTCCCTGTGCTTACTTTGCTTCTGTTTGCCAGAGGACCGATCGGTCACTGGCTGAGGAAACCTCGAGTGAGGGGATCATCCTTCTCGAGGAAAAGTGTGCCCTGGGAGGTGATGTATGCACTTCCCAGGATCACAACTTCATAGCCATCTCGACCCTCTTCGGTGGTCTTGGCATGGAGATTGGCCATAAATTCGACGCCAAAAATGTTCTCGGCGTGATAGGTTTCGTCTGATGTCAGCTGTCCGCGGATGAGCAGTTGCGCCATCCGTGCGCAGGTTCCCGTTCCACACGGAGAGCGATCGTATTTGTTCGGCGCAAGGACGAGAAAATGCCGGGCGCGGTCACGGGCGTGCTCCTCGTAGAACAAGACCGAAGGTGCCGGATCGCCCGCCATGAGCGGGTCGTCTTTGGTCGCCGCGGCAATCGCCGTCTTGATCCGCCAACCGATGTCGAGCGCCTTTGAGGCATGATCGGGATCGAGCGTAAGCCCCGCCTGGCGCGCATCGACCATCGCATACCACATTCCGCTATAGAGAATGTCTGTGGTAACCTCGCCGACGCCGGGCACATTCACTGTGAGGCCCTGATACCCCATGACGGCGGGCACGTTTCGAAGGGAGACATTTTCGAGCTTTCCGTCATCGCGCCAGTTCAAATGAACAGTGACCACGCCAGCGGGCGTTTCAAGCGTGAAGTGATTCCCCGTCTCCCGGCTGATCGCCCCGGTATGAGCGAGAGTCTTTGCATAGCCGATTGTGCCGTGCCCGCACATGCCGAGATAGACATAGGAGGAGATGAAAATCGCTCCGAAATCGGCCACTTTCGAGGGGACTGGGATCAGGCCAACCATTGCGGCGTGGCCACGCGGTTCGTGCAGGAGCGCGGTGCGCAGATGATCGAAACGGCGTTCGAAATCCATCCGCATTTCCTTCACGGTATCCCCATTCAAGGCGGGGACACCACTCAGGATGACGCGAGTCGGGTGCCCTGCCGTGTGGCTGTCGATATAGGAATAGGCACCCTCAAACGTTGTCATTATACACCTTTCCCGAATTCCTGTTTGACGATGTCCCGGGCTGCCTGCCAGATTTTCTCGATCAGGGCAGAAGACATTTCCTTGGCGTCTTCCGCACGGGACTCGCTGATGGCCGCAAAGATTTCACCGGTTTCGTCGAAGGAAAGACGCACGAGGTCCGGCGCGACCTTGTAGAGATAAAAGCGGTATCGAAGGGCCTGTTTTTCGAGACCCTGCAACAAGCGACGGAGCGTCTGATTGTCCGCGAGGTCGTAAATCAGCTCGGAGCCGCGCACGTCAGCGGTGAAGAAGGAATGCGCATCGCCAATTTCACTGGCATGCCGCATCGCCTCAAGCGCTTCGCCAAGCTCTTTTTTCAACTCAGAGTTCCCGGACCGCGCAGCCGCTTCAGAGGCAAGTGCCTCAAGCGCAATGCGGCAGGTATAGACTTCATCGAAATCGCGCAGAGACATCGGGGCGACCCAAATCCCCTTGCGTGCCTGTCTTACGACCAGCCCTTCACGCTCCAAAGTCCGCAGTGCGTCGCGCACCGGGGAGCGGCTGACACCATATTTCTCCGCGATTTCTTCCTCGGTCAGCCGCGCTTCTGGCGCCAAACCGAGGGTCACGATTTCCTCTTCCAACACCGAAGCGAGGTTGTCGGAGATTCCCGCAGAGAGGTTATGTATTTTTCTGTTGTTCATGTGGACACCATACTGTGCTCTGTATACAATGCAATAGTCTTGAATGGATTTCCGTCGTTTTCCGCAGTTTTCAACGGCGGTCACGACAGCATCCGAAACCACCATAGGTCATAAATGACCAATGCATACAATGCACAGCACTCAACAGGAGACCGTTATGTATAACGAAAAGATCGAACTCTTGATCGACGGGAAATGGCGTCAGGGGAGCGAAGGAAAATCCGAATCGCTTCTCGATCCAGCAACCGAAGAGGTGCTCGCAGCGGTGCCCCATGCCTCGGCTGCCGATCTGGACGAAGCGCTCGCTGCCGCAGCGAAAGGTTTCAAGGTCTGGAAAAAGAAGACCGCGATCGAACGCTACAATATTCTTGCGAAAGCGGCGGAACTGATCGACGCGCGCAAAGACGAGATCGCAAAGATCCTGACCTTAGAAAACGGCAAGCCCCTCGGCGAGGCCGCAGGCGAGATCGCCTTCTCTGCCGAAGCCCTCCGTTTCTATGCCGAAGAGGGCAAACGCGCCTACGGCCGGATTATCCCGTCGCGCACGCCGGGCGTTCGCCAGATGGTGTTCAAAGAGCCAATCGGCCCCGTCGCCGCCTTCACGGCGTGGAATTTCCCCGCATCGAACGTGATCCGCAAACTCGGTGGCGCTCTTGCGGCTGGATGTTCGATCATCATCAAACCCGCCGAAGAGACCCCCGGCACGGCCGTCGCCTTCGGCCGTTGTTTTCAGGAAGCGGGCCTGCCGGATGGTGTTCTGAACATCGTCTTCGGCGATCCTGCCTTTGTCTCGAGCCACCTGATCGCCTCCCCGATCCCCAAGGCCGTCACCCTGACCGGCTCCACGGCCGTCGGAAAACTGCTGCAAAAACAGTCCGCCGACACGCTCAAACGCTGCCTCATGGAGCTTGGCGGCCACGCGCCGGTCATCATTCATGAAGACGCAGACCTCGAAAAGACTCTCGACCTTCTCGCGGCGTTTAAATTCCGCAACGCCGGTCAGGTCTGTACGTCCCCGACCCGCTTCTACGTCCATGAAAAGATTTATGAGCATGCGCTAAATGGGTTTGTGGAGCGTGTGAAGAAGATCAAGATCGGCGCGGGCGTCGATGAAGGTACGCAAATGGGGCCGATGATCGCAGAGCGCCGTCTCGATGTGATGGACGGGCTGGTTGCCGACGCCGTCGAAAAGGGTGCAACTCTTCTGACGGGTGGCGCACGGATCGCGAACAAAGGCTATTTCTACGCGCCGACCGTCCTGCGTGACGTTCCAGACACCGCACGGATCATGTCGGAAGAACCCTTTGGCCCGATCGCGCCCTTCACCTCGTTCTCGGATTTCGACTCCCTGATGGAGCGCGCGAACTCCCTTCCCTACGGTCTTGCGTCCTTTGTCTTCACTCAGGACGGCGCCCTCGCCCGCAAAACCGAAGAAGAGCTCGAAGCCGGCATGGTCGGCGTCAACTTCATGGGCATTTCGACCCCGGAAACGCCATTTGGCGGCGTCAATGAATCCGGTGACGGATCGGAGAGCGGCCTCGAAGGGCTCGAGGAGTATATGCGCGTAAAATACGTCGCCGAACTCTAAGCCCCTTTCCTAACGAAGCACTGGCGGCATCACCTGATCGCTGCCAGTGCTTACCGTCCAAGTTCCTGAGCGAGCGTCTGATATTTCGGCCATAGAGTCATGCGACACAGGGTATGTTTGGGATTTACATCGCACCTTCTCTGCGCGTTGCATGAATGGCGGCCTTGGACCGTTCGAGAAGACATGCTCATTCGCGTTGTGGCGGGCGGCGGTGTCGTAGCGAAGCCAGAAGATCGACAGCCGCTCAACATCGGAGAACCCGCCCTGCGCAGTATCTATGTCAGGACCGATGGCGTCGATTTCAAGCTGCGTATAGCTGAGGGAAAACAATGCGGTCTGTGTTCAGGCCGTCGTGTCATCCCCTTGCTGACGCCAAGCGTTCACCGGATTCGGCCAGCCGCTGTTCAACCTGCAACGATAGCGGGAACTCGACATAGAATGTCGTACCGACACCGACCTGGCTCTCATAGAAAATATCGCCCTGCATCTTCCGCGCCAGATTGCGCGAAATATGCATCCCAAGCCCCGATCCTTGCGTGGCGTGTTGGCTGCTATTGGGAATCTGCTCGAAACGTCCGAAAACTTTATCTTCCATACCCTCGGGGATACCTTGCCCCATATCCTGAATGGACAAGCGCACGCGCCCTTGCCAGACCTCGATTTTCCCCTCGACGACACTGTCCTTGCCGGAAAACTTGATGGCATTCGACACAAGGTTGTCGATGATCTGGCGGATCGCAAACGCATCGCCTTCTATATAGGCAGGTTCAGTCGGCGTGCTGACGAGAGTGACGGATTGTTCCGATGCGAATGATCTGTTTTCGACGAGGCTGTCTTCCAGAAGCTGTCCCAACTCGACCGTGACATGTTCAAGCTTCAACGCATCGAGGTCCATTTTTTGCGCCAGAAGGATTTGATCAATCAGGCGTGACAGACGGATTCCGTTCCGGTGCGCGAGGTCGATCACGGAATGCATGCGCCCATCCAGCTCGCCCAAATGGCCACTGAGCGCCAGTGAAAGCGCGCCCTTGAGCGAGGTCAACGGTGTCCGCATCTCATGGCTCACCACCGACACGAAATCATCCTTTGTGCGCATGGCATCGTCCGCCTTTTTAAGAGCGGCCTGCAAAGATTCGTTCATGGCAATGCGCTCGGTGACATCGACGAATGTCACACTCCACCCCAGAGCGTCTCCATCCGGACAAAGTGGGTTGGTGATGCCCTGGACCCGCGGTTCATAATCCCGCTCGCCGATTTTAATATAGTCACCGCATTCACAAGGCTCAGATCGGCCCAGTTTTTGCAGGAACGCGTTCAGTGTGGCGCTTTGCCCTTTGTCCAGCCCCCTCGTCCGCGCCGCAGTATTGGTCAGAACGACCTGCCGTCGCCGGTCGACCAGCACAATCGGCTCACTCATCGTATCGAACAGCACGGATTTCCCGACCGAGGTCATATCGATTGTCTTGTTTGTGGCGAGCAGCCACGAAAACGCGACAATGCCGAGTATGAACATAAAGCTGGTAGGGTCCTGCCCGAGGACCGTGAACCCCAGCCCGACATAGGCCGCATTCGCCAACACTGGCATCAAAGTCGTGATCGTCAACATGATCAACAATGGATATGCGCTACGCTTTGCACGCAAGAACGCCTTCACCAGACAGACCAGACCGCATGCGACAAATGCATAGAGAACGGCAAGAAGGAGATAGAACCCCGGCCCGTGGATATAGGTGTTCTGATCTATAGTGCCCGTGACCGGCAACACATCCGAATAGACAAGGTGATGCAGATGGTTCGTCGCGACAAAAACAACCGCGGCCAGAGGAACCAAAACAAGCGCGACGCGCGGCCACAACTTATCGATCATCATCTTGCTGCCAACAAATGACATAACAAATAAAGTCCACGCAACCGACAACAGCCCATACCCAAACCAGGCCAGTGTCGCCCATTGCAATTTGCAAACCGCAGAGGAAGAAGCGGCTTCAAAACCGACTGTGAGCAAAGCCCACATCCCACCGACAAATGTCAGAGCGTAAAAGTGCACTCCATTAAATTTTTGGGTTCTTAAAACCCAAATCAAATTGATGGCCGCAAGAAAAACGAAACCCGCTACGCCTGCAAATACGGGGTCGGTCAGTGTGCCTTCGAAGCAATTCATGAAGTTTTCCTATCAACTCAGGAAGACAATACCACACCGTTTCATAAGGATGTGGTCAAACTTTGACGCTGCTGCGTCGATTTCGCTGCTTCTCATGCTTGGACTGCCCTGATTTCCGCCCCGTTTCCCTTCCGGCGCACAGTTCGCAATCGCACCCCTCTCTCAAGCCAAACGACCGGCAAGCGAGTCGTTTCGTCGACATGCACTCCCTGCTGTGCACCGGTCACAGCAACCGAAGCAAGTTGAGCCCCAACGAAACCCGCGACGACTCCCACATTACAGATGACCAATGGGTGTGCAAACCGTCAATTAAATGGAAACAATAATTATTAATTGTGATTATTGTTTCCATATCTTCTTGCAACTTAGAGTGGAACACAGCAAAGCTTGTGAGCGAACCAACGCACAACACACGCAATTCTGAATCCAACCGTGGAGGCTTGCCCTATGTCGTCATACGCACATGCCAAGAGGTTCCCGGCCGCAAAAAATGTCAGGCCAGAAACCGTTGATCGCTCAGCATGCGCGGATTGGAGCGCCTATGCGAAGGCCTATGATCTGATGTCGGACAACAACCCTGCATATCAGGCGCTGTTGGAGGACTTCGCGGCTTTCCTGGCGACGATCGAGCCGCCGAAACGGATCTATGACATTGGTGGAGGCACCGGCAATTACACAGAAATTGCGGCCCGCGCCTTTCCGGACGCCGAAATTCATTTCGTCGAGCCCGACGCTGGCATGCGGGGTGCCGCTCAGTCGAAATTGGCAGCCTACGACAGGATCAAATATGACACCGTCGCGCTCGAAAGCTTTGATGCAAAGGACACCGCAGACCTGATCGTCTGCGTTCACGCCCTCTACGCCATGCCCGACCAGAAACAGCGGCTCGCGGATCTTCGCCGTCTCCTGCGTCCCGGTGGCCTGCTCTACCTTGTCGACCTCGGGCGGCCTCTGAATGTGGCAGATTGGCGCAAATACCTGTTTATGAACATAAAAAGTAAAAATGGTCTCCCCTCCGCGCTCCAAATCTTTTGGCATGGCAGAGAAGTTGCGAAACAAAACAAGGCCATCTTCGCTGCACAAAAGACGGGCGCCTATTGGACGCACACAGAGGAAGAGATCACGGCGGCGGTGACAGAAGCCGGTTTCGAAATTCTCCGGCAAGAGTCCGTCTATCGTGGTTACAGCGATCTTCTTGTGTGCCGTGCAAAGCCGTAGTCACACATCGAAAGGCAGAAAATGAACAAGCAAGTCACCGAAGTGCTGAAGCGCTCCCGGTACAAGGTGCTCAGCACTCCTGAGGAACTCGAAAGCGTCTATCGCCTGCGCTACAACTGCTACCGTGCCGAACAATCAATCGCTCAGAACGAACGCGGCATCATGCATGACCCATTTGACGATGCCGAGAACTGTCTTCACGTCGGGGTCGAAGTGGACGGGCAGCTCGCGGCCTCGGTCCGGCTGCACCTGTTGTCGAAACTCTCGCAGGTCTCTCCGACACTGGAGGTCTTTCCAGAGGTTCTCGATACGCTGAAACGCGGTCAGACGGCGCTCGATTCAACGCGCTTTGTGACCGATCCTGCCGTTCGCCAACAACGTGTCCCCCTGCATTTCCTCGCGCTGCGTATCCCGTTCCTCGCGACCATGTTCTACGACATCGATGTGGCCCTTGCCGCCGTGCGCCCCGAGCATAGCCCATTCTATCGTCGCTACCTCGGCTATGATCTGGTGACAGAACCGCGCAGCTTTCCGCTGCTGAAAAAGCCGGTTCAACTGCTCACCGCGCAAATCAGGGAGCAGCGGGACACAGTTCTCAGACACACACCCGTGTTTGGTCCGATTGATGACATCCCGCAATCCAACATTGCCTTCCCTGACATGTCGGGAATTTACCAAGCGTCGCCCGATGCTGCATCTGCCGCCGCCTGACCGGCCCCGTTTGGAGCGAACACGTTTCTCAAAAACCGCGACCCTCGCCTTTTGGGAAACGTGCCTCGCTCCAGACCTTGCCTTCACATGTCCCATGTCCACGCAGCGGCACACAGCCCCTCCTCGACGAAGACGGCACCGGGACTGTTGTCGGACACATCCACGACCACTTGCCAAACTTTCACCTCATTAAAACCTCTAAAAAGCCACAATTCCCTCTGAAATGGGATACTTTTGGCTTAATTGGGTTTTAAGGTCGTAGTACCGAATAGTGTCATGGACAGGATGATGAACCTAAAAGCACTGTGGGCGAGCCGGGGGGACTGGTTCAATTCCGCTGGCCAAGAGCAGAATATCAAGGATTACATCGCACTCTCCAACCAACTTGTCCGGAAACGGCAGGCGAGTATGGCGGCGGCCGCCATTCTCGCGGCGATGTATTTCGATGCACTCTCAATCTTTGCGCTCTATCTTGTGGTTGCGCTGACCGAAGTGCTCGACCTGAAACTCGCGCGCGAAGCTCAGGATTGGGATGGCACGGACTCCGCCTTTGGTGAACGGATTCTCAAGCGCATCGTCATCAACACCGTCATCAGTGCGCTCGCGATCAGCGTTTTCATCATGAACATCGCAATTCAACAAACGCCACAGGGGCATTTCACGCCGCTTTTCTTCCTGTTCTCTGCATCCATCTTTGCAGCAATGTACAACAGCCAGATGATGGGCGTCCTGATTTTGCGCCTTTCCATCTACGGCTTCGCATTTTTGTTCATCGCGTTTCTCGATGTGCTCCGTTTCCGCCCGCCCCTTGGGTCCCACATCTGGCTGGAATTCTTCACGATCATCTTCGTGCTCTACTTCATCGGAGACATCGCCGCGAAGTTTTATCTCAACTACCAGGAGCGGCTCAGGCAGATGGACCTGATCAAAGAAGAAAACGAGCGCTCGAAAGCCGCCCTGGAGGCGAAATCGCGTTTTCTTGCGACCGTTAGCCATGAGCTTCGCACCCCTCTGACCTCGATCATCGGGGCGGTCGATCTCATCAAAAGCGGAAAAATCGGTTCCCTGCCCGATACGGTCGGGCCGGTGATGGAGATTGCATCCCGGAATGGGTACCGCCTCGCCGCCCTGATCGAAGATCTTTTGGATATGCAAAAAGTCGAGGCTGGTGAGATGGTGTTTCATTTCAGGCCGACAGATGCCAACGACTTGCTCTCCGAGGCTGTCGACTCCATCTCTGGCTATGCCAGCAAACTGGGCGTCCACGTCACCTCCCAGCTCTGTTCAGAGGCGTGCCTCATATCGGGAGACCGCGCCCGGCTTATCCAGGTGTTAAGCAATATTCTCTCGAACGCCCTTAAATTCTCGATCGAAGGCGGAAGTGTGACGGCACGTGTGGAACATGTCGGCCACCACATCCGCATCTCGATCCAAGATGACGGCCCCGGGATTCCAGAAGGCGTCAAAGACCGGGTTTTCGGCAAGTTCACCCAAGTGGATTCGTCCGATATCCGCAAAGTGGGCGGCACGGGGCTCGGGCTCTACATCTCGAAGCAGATCGTCGAGAGCCACAACGCGCGCCTGGACTACGTGAGCGAATTGGGTGTCGGCACAACGTTCTACCTGGATTTCGATCCGTTGAGAGACGAAGAGGGGTCCGACCAGAACCTCACCGCTCTGCCAGAAACGGTCTGAGAGCCCCCCCTTAAGAGCGATACGGCCCCCTGCACTCTTGGCGGTATCTGGCCGAAAACATGGCCCATAACGCGCCGGTGTGGAATTCGGGCCAAAGATTTCCCAAATCAGCCCCAAATCGGCCCCAATCTGGGGCGAAAAACAAGTCGGTTATACAGGCAACACAAACTCGGAATGACAATGAAAATCTTTGCAGTTTCAAACGACCCCATGGTGCTGAACCTCGTCGCGCATTTTCTGGGGATCGCCGAGCATCACAACGACAACGCAGCGCCTTCGTCTGTGAAAGCACCGACTGTCGATTTCCGCAGATAAGTGACCTTGCGGGTGTGCCAATCCATCATGGCGACCAGATCGAGGAACCCGCGGCGCATCAGCCGGCGGAGCCGTTTGCACACCAATATACGAGCCAGCCGAGCCAGGCTGCAAAGTCCCCGCCGCGTCGGAAACCCTCCAGTGGAGATCCGAAAGCCGTGATGGCCATGGCGCTCACGGCTCAAATGACTGCTGCCGTCTGTCGTCGCACCGTTTCGGGATCATCGCGTCCCCCGTCCCGCAGACAGCGTTCCCAAAACCACGCCCTCTTCACTCCTTGAAACGGGTCCAGATGGACACGAACCAGCTCTATGACGAGAGGTCGCAGATCAACATCAGGGTCCTCGGTCCGCACAATAAGCGACGTGCGAGATGCCCGTCCGGTCGGAGCGATAAGGCCATGTTCCATGGATATCGCTCCTCTCTACTGGACCAACCTCGACTTACCAGCCCTACTCAAGTTTGCAGATTGCCGGTCTGTGTCATCCCGGACGCCATATAGCCCCCATCCACAGTCAGAACCTCGCCATTGACAAAGGACGCGGCGGGGCTTGCGAGATAGGCTACGGCTTCTGCAATATCTTCTGGCTGCCCGAGGCGGCGGGTCGGCGTCATGTCCAGCACACGAGACCATGTTTCCTCGCTATAAGCCGCGCGTGTCATCGGCGTCTCGATCACCCCCGGCGCAATGGCATTGGCCGTGATACCACGCGCGCCGAGCTCCAGCGCAAACTGCCGGGTAAGACCCAGAATGGCGGCTTTCGAAGTGCCATAGGCGGTACGCCCGACACCCGCCCGCAGACCGGAGATCGAGGCGATATTGATGATCCGCCCATAGCCGCGCGCCGCCATGCCGCGGGCGATGTGCTGACTGACCCGGAAAGTGCCGGTGACATTGACCTCCATGACCTTGCTCCAGGTCTCGGGGGCGAAGTCCAGCAACGGCTCCACGAGAATGAGCCCGGCGCTGTTCACGAGAATGTCGATGGGACCAAGTTCGTCTTCGACTTTGGCAACCGCATCGGGAAGCGCGGCGGCATCCGCGACATCGAGGGCGAGAGCAAAGGCCGTGCCGCCCTGTGCGGCGATCTCGCGGGCGACAGCTTCGGCGGCCTCAAAGCGCAGATCGGTGACGGCCACACGAGCCCCCAACGCTGCCAGCCGCAGAGCGCTTGCCCGCCCGATACCTGAGCCGCCGCCGGTGATGAAGGCGATGCCGTAATCCGTTCGTTGTGTCATGGGAAATCTCCTGAGTTATCGGGCCATCATGGTGTCGGGCAGCCAGGTGATGATGGACGGGAAGGCGAAGAGCAGGACAATGGTCACCATCTCGATCGCCACGAACCAGAGCGCGCCCCGAAACACATCAGGCAGAGGTGTCTCTCGGTCGATGCCCGCGATGACGAAACAATTGAGGCCCACGGGCGGGGTAATCAGCCCGATCTCACACATTTTCACGCAAAGGATGCCGAACCAGATCGGATCGAAGCCAAGTCCCGACACAGTAGGAAACACGATGGGCAGGGTGATCACCATCATCGAGAAGGCATCGAGAAACATGCCGAGCGGGATATAGAGCAACAGCAGGACCGCGACGATCAGATGGGGCGGAATGCCGCTTTCGGTGATGGCGCCTGCGATCATCTGCGGCACCTGTACGAGGGTCAGGAAAAAGCTGAAAATGCCCGCGCCAATCATCGTGAAAAGGATCATCACCGTGGTGGTGGCGGTCGAGCGGAAGCTTTCGGAAAGCGCATGGCTCAGACGCCCGCGCGCCGATCTCGCGAAGACCAGCATGAGCAAGGCGGCGAGCGCACCGATGGCACCGGCTTCGGTCGGGGTGACGAGACCGAGGTAAATCCCGCCCAGCACGATCACGAACAGGACGAGCACCTGCCAGGCCTGCGTCGTCGAGGACAGCCGCTCGCCCCAGGAGGCCTTGGGCGCGCGGGTGGAGTGGTGCTGGACCCGGTGGCCGATCAGGGCAACGCCGATCATGAAGGCGACCGTGGTGATCAGGCCGGGAACAAAGCCCGCGATCAGCATTTTTCCGGCGGAAACTTCGGTCAGGGCTGCATAGAAGATCAACAGGACGGAGGGCGGGATCAACACGCCCAGCACGCCGCCTGCGGCCACGGCCCCGGCCGCGAGGCGCGGATCGTAGCCCTTCTCCTTCATCTCCGGGATAGCGACTGCCCCCACCGTGGCCGCCGTCGCCACCGAGGATCCCGAGGTCGCGGCAAAGCCCGCCGAGGTCAGAATGCTCGCCATCGCCAGCCCGCCCGGCAGGTGACCCACCCATTTGTTGGCGACATGGAACAGCCGTTTGCCAACCTGCGCATGATGCGCGAAAGCCCCCATGAGAATGAAAAGCGGGATGACCGTAAGCGCGTAACTTGCCGTATGGCTGAAGGAAAAGGATTTCAGCCGTGCCAGCAGGAAGCCCAGGTTTTCCACCATGACGATGCCGAAGGCGCCGGAGAGGGCCAGTGCGGCAAAGACCGGGGTGCCCAGGGCCATGAGGAAAAAGATCAGCCCGACGGCGAGCAGGGTGATGAGTGTCACATCCATTGTCGATGTCCTGTGAAATGCAATGTCGCGGTCCCGGTGACATGCGCCGGGACCTTTTCTGGGCACGCCCGGCTCAGTGCTGGGCCGTGTCCCCCGCAGCGGAGGGCTCGGTGTCGATATGCGGCAGCTCGATCTGCTTGAGCGCAATGCGCAGGCTGTGCAGGGCGGCTTGCAGCGCGGCAAACCAGAGCCCTGCGGCCACCGCGATCTTGGCCCACCAGATCGGCACCTGGAAATAGCCCCAGCGGAATTCCCGGATCGAGAAGGAATAGGCCGCCTCCTGTGTTGCGGGCCAGGCCAGCATCAGGAACGTCAGCGCAGCAAACAGCCAGGCCAGTGCCGTGCACCCACGGGAAAACGGCCCGGGCAGCGCATCGGTCATCATGGTGATCCGGATGTGGCCGTCATCGAGCAGGGTCGCGCCCAGCCCCATGAAAACCACCATCACCATGGACATTTCCGTCATCTCGAACAGCCCGGGCACGGCGCGCCCGAAGGCGGCGCGGGCCACCACATCCACTGTGATGGCCACCATCATGAAGGCGAGGAACCCCAGCGCCAGCCATGATGTGATCCGGGCGATCCCGTCGAGCAGGCGGTTCAGCCACGCCAGCATCGGCTTACAGGCCCGCCGCGATTTCGACCGGGCGTTTCATCGTCCCGGTGCCTGCGTGGCGCGCGATCGCCTCTTCGACCACCGCTTGCATGGCCGCCCCGTCGATGCCGTTGGGCTTGGCCACGGTCTCGATCCACTTGTTGACCTGTGCGGGTTGAACAAGCGCCTTGGTCCGGGCCTTTTCCGCGTCCGAGAGCGAGGAGAGCACCACGCCTTCGGCCTGCGCCTTCTGAACGTAATCGGCCAGCACCTTGTTGTAGATCTCGGCGAATTTTCCGCCATAGAGCTCATCGGCCAGATCGGTGCAGATCTGTTGCTGTTCGGCGGGCAGGCCTTCCCACACGCGGCGATTCATGATCGTGACGGCGGGGGCGTGCGGACCGTCGCCGATGTCGTAGAAATTCGGCGCGATCTCATGCAGCTTGTAGGCGACGGCGGTGACGAAATCGAAGCCGTAGACCCCATCGAGAACCCCGCGTTCGAGCGCCTGATAAACCTCGCCCGCCGCCATCGGCACGGCAATGCCGCCGAGGCTTTCGATCACATCGGTGGCGACGCCATAGCCGCGGATCTTCTTGCCCTTGATGTCGTCGATCGAGGTGATCGGATCGCGCATCACCAGAGGCGCATAATTCCAGTTGGTCCAGTAGAGCACCTTGCTGCGATGACGGTCTTCCCATTCCTGCCGCAACGGCGCGAAATTCTCGTAGACGTCGCGGCACACAAGTTGCAGCTCATCGGCACGCTCCATGCGGAAATACCATTCAAGGCCGCGTGTGACCGGCAGTTCGGCCTGATAATAGCCCGGCGCGATCAGGGTCATTTCGCTGGTGCCGTCGCGCACCGCGCCGAGATGTTCGCCGACCTTGTTGAGGCTTCCGGCCCAGTAGTATTTGACGCCGATCTCGCCATTGCTGCGATTTGCCAGTTCTTCGAGGAACCAGCGGTCGACCCAGGACGGTCCCGCGGTTTCGCTCACATAGCTGTCGAATTTCAGCGAGGTTGCCGCATGGGCAAGACCGGGCAGACCCGAGATCAGCCCCGCGCCTGCGAATGCTCCTGTGGATTTCAGAAAGTCACGTCTTTTCATGGGTATCTCCTCCGTTGGTGCCGGGCTCCTCCTGCCCGGACATGTTTTTCAATTATGCCGGTGTCGGTTCATGTCCCGTGCGCGTTCTCAGCGCGGTTTTCAGAACCTTGCCGTAGCTGTTCTTCGGCAGCTCGTGGACGAACTCGTAGCGTTTCGGACGTTTGAAAGCGGCAATCTGCTGGCGGCACCAGCTGTCGAGTTCGGGCTCGCTGGCGCTCTTGCCGGGTTCGAACACGACATAGGCAACGACCTGCTCTCCCCAATCCGGTTCCGGCTCGCCGACCACGGCGATCTCGAACACGGCCGGGTGGGCCAGGATCGCCTCTTCGACCTCACGCGGGTAAATATTGGTGCCGCCGGAAATGATCACGTCCTTGGACCGGTCGGTGAGGTAGAGAAAGCCGTCCTCATCGAGATGGCCGAGATCGCCCGTATGAAGCCAGCCGCCCTCAAGCGCGGCAAGACTGGCCGCCTCGTTCCGCCAATAGCCAGTCATGACGGTTGGCCCCTGCACACAGATCTCCCCGGTGTGACCCGCAGGCAGAGGCTCTCCGTCGGTTCCAAGCACCGCCAACGTCACCGCACCTTGGGCAATGCCCACGGAGGCGCGCCGCGCCTGCCAGCGGGGATGGCTCTGATCGGCGACCAGATCGCGCGCCAGCACCGAGATCGTCATCGGCGTTTCGCCCTGACCGTAAATCTGCACGAAACGCGGACCGAAACAGGCGAGAGCTTCGTCGATATCATGGGCATACATCGGACCGCCGCCATAGATGATCGTGCGAATGCCCGTGCCGTCGTAGCCCTGTTGCTTTGCTGTCGCGATCAGGCGCTTGACCATCGTGGGGGCGGCAAAGAACACGAGATTGCCACGGGTCTTGGCGAGCGCGATGATCTCGTCGCTGTCGAACCCGTGGGAGGCGGGGACGAGATGCGCGCCCCCTGCCCGAATCTGTGCGAACATATAGAGCCCCGCGCCATGCGACATCGGCGCGGCGTAGAGCATGTGATCCTCCGCCCGGGCCGCATCCACGTCGAGCGCATAGCACAGGGTCATGTGCCGCAGGTTGTCATGGCTGAGCATGACGCCCTTTGGCGTCCCTGTTGTGCCGGAGGTGTAGAACAGCCAAGCAAGTTCCTGTGCTCCAACCGACTTGGGCGGCGTGAGTGTGTCCAGCTCAGGCACCGGCGCTGCGAGCCGCGCCTCGGCGACATCCTCCTGCGTCGCAAAAACAGTGCCGCTCTCCGTCAAGGTCAGCGCCGCCCCTGAATCGCGGATGATCCACTCGGCTTCGCGGGCATGCAGTTTGCAATTCACCGGCACGACGACAGCTCCGAGCCACCAGCAGGCATGTAGCACCTCGATGTACTCGGGGGCGTTCTTTGCGAAAATGGCAACCCGGTCGCCCTTTACGATCCCATGCTCCGCATGCAACCAAGCTGCACGATTGCAGACGGATTGCAAAAGTCCGTGATAGGTCTGGCGCAGGCTGTCGCCGTGATAGAGCGCCGGACGGTCGGGCCATGACAAGGCCGTTTGATACAGCCAATTTGCGATATTCATTGTCTTCACAATTCCCGGATCATCTTCAGGCGCGATCGGCTTGCATAATCGTCGCGTAGTTGGCGACGGCTGCGCCACCCATGTTGAAAGCGAGGCCCCATTCCGCACCCGCGCGCTGAATCTCTCCCGCACGTCCGGTCAGTTGCCGGAAGCCCAGAGCATGCATCGACACGCCGGTGGCGCCGACCGGATGGCCTTTGGCCTTCAGCCCGCCAGACAGGTTCACCGGGGTACGCCCGTCCGCATATACCGTGCCCTCATCAAGAGCCCTTATCCCCTGCCCCTTCGGCGCGAGTCCCATCGCTTCGTAGATCAGGAGTTCCGCCGGGGTGAAACAGTCATGAACCTCTGCGAAATCCAGATCTGCGACCGTGATCCCGGCTGCGTCATAGGCCGCGCGAATGGCGCGCTCCGGCCCTTCGAAGGCCACGAAATCGCGGCGGCTCATCGGCAGGAAGTCGGACACATGTTCGGCGGCGGCAATCCGCACGCGGGCAGCTGCGTCCTCGGCATGGGCATCGGCAGCGCTCAAAACAATCGCGGCGGCACCGTCCGTGACCAGAGAGCAATCGCTCAATCGCAGAGGCGGTGCGATCAGCGGATTTCTCTCGCTCACCTCGCGGCAGAACTCATAGGTCAGCGGCTTGTGCATATGCGCCAACGGGTTTTTCATCGCATTCTCATGGTTCTTCGCCGCAATGCGCGCCATCGTGTCCAGCGGATCGCCGTAGCGCGCCGCATATTGGTCTGCCGCAATGGCAAAGACTTGCGGAAAACTCAGAGCGGCCTCGTTCGCATCATTTTGATACCCCGCCCCGGCCAGAGCCGTGGTGACATCTGCCGTCGACCGATGTGTCATCTTTTCTGCCCCGACGACAAGGACGTTTCGCGCCCGACCTGCCCGGATGGCGTTCAGTCCGGCATGAATCGCGGCCGCCCCAGAGGCGCAGGCGTTTTCGCACCGCGCGGCAGGGGTATAGCGGAGGTCGGGATGCGCCTGCAAAACGAGCGAGGAGGCAAACCCGTCCGGGACAAGCCCGGAATTGAAATGACCGAGGAAAATGGCGTCGATCTCAGAAGGTGGGATCTGCGCTTCCTCAAGAGCTTCGCGCGCCGCCTCAACGATCAGCGTTTCGAGCGTGGCCTCGAGGCGACCGAACCGGGTGTGGCCGGAGCCGGTGATATAAATTTCATGGGTCATGTTACGTCCTCCCACATCAAGCGTGCTGCAAAAAACACATGGCAGCTATCCGTGGAACTACGTATAAATATACGTACTCCCTACGTAGATGCAGATGCAGAGAAAGGAAAACCCGATGGATTTCGACCGAATATCGGAGGCCGACCTCAACTTTACGGGTTTCATGGATGCTCCGATCGGCCTCATGGTCCTGTCAAATCGCAAGATTCAGCGTGTGAATACGGAGATAGAGCGCATATTCGGTTGGACCCGCGACGAGCTTGAAGGGCAATCTATCCGCATCCTTTACCCCTCCAGCGTCGATTACGAAAAGACAGGCACACGTTGGCGGCGCTGGCTGGACGGTCGTCCGCGCTACACGGACGAGCGCTTCATGCAATGTCGCAGCGGTGAGATCATCTGGACCCGAGCGTCAGGCCGGACCTTGACCCCGACCGATCCCTTTCGGCTGATGGTCTGGACGTTCGAGCATCTGGAAAACCGACCGCCGAATTCCGCCACATTGACGCCCAGAGAGCGCGAGGTCGCCCGACATATCGTGAATGGCTTCACCAGCAAGGAAACGGGACTGGCAATGGGAATTTCCCCCCGAACCGTAGAGGTTCATCGCAGCTCCGTGATGAAAAAGCTGGGGGTGCAAAACGCGGCGGAACTCGTTGCGAAGATGATTGTACAGAATTGACGGGCGCATTCACCGCGCTGCGCGAACAGCGGCAATGCGTGACTGTGAGCCTCCCCATCTGCATGGCCACTCCTATGTTCGGGACATGGAGGACCATTCAACTGGGGAGACCCGGATCGGAAAAACTCGCATCTGCGCACCATGAAAAAGGGGAGAGCTGCTGCCCTCCCCTTCGTCGTCTCAAGCGCGGCGCGTGGCCTTGTGCTTACCAGGAGGTCAGAACCGTGCCGTGGTAGCTCTCTTCGATGAATGCCTTCACCGCGTCGGAATGATAGGCTTCGACCAGCGTCTTGACCCAGGGCGCATTCTCGTCGCCGGTACGGACCACGATCACGTTCACATAGGGGTTTTCGGCGCTCTCCATCGCAATCGAATCCTCTTTCGGGCTGAGACCCGAGGCAATCGCGTAGTTGGTGTTGATCAGCGCGGCATCGAGATCGGCCAGCGACCGCGGCAGTTGTGCGGCGTCCAGTTCCTTGAACTTGAGCTTTTTCGGGTTGCCGGTGATGTCGAGCACGGTCGGTTTCAGGCCAGCGGCCTCGTCCAGCGTGATCAGGCCAAGCTGTTGCAGAACGAGAAGCGCACGGCCACCGTTGGTCGGGTCGTTCGGAATGCCGAAGGTCGCACCTTCTTCGAGATCCGCAAGATCGGTGATCTTGTCGGAATAAACGCCCATCGGCGTGGTGATGGTGGTGCCCACGACGGTCAGATCGAAACCGCGATCCGCCATCTGGTTGTCGAGATAGGGCACGTGCTGAAACGAGTTGGCTTCGATGTCGCCATCGGCCAGTGCCTGGTTCGGCACGACGTAATCGGAAAACTCGACCACGTCGATGTCGAGCCCCATCGGCGCGGCCACTTTCGCGACTTCTTCCATGATCTCGGCATGTTCGCCGGGGGACACCCCGACTTTGATCTCTTCGGCCATGGCGACAGAAGCCATCAGAGCGAGAACGGATGTGAGGGTTGCAACGCGCAGCATGTGTAATCTCCTTATGTTGCGGTTATTGACCACGCCCCTTGGGCGCGCGTTTGTCCACTCTGGCGGCGATCCACTCTCCGAGGGATTGCACAAGCTGGACGAGGACGATGAGAATAATCACCACCACGGCCATGACATCGGGCATGAAGCGCTGATAGCCATAGCGAATACCGAGATCGCCGAGACCTTCGCCACCGACCGCGCCGACCATCGCCGAATAGCCGATGAGGCTCACGACCGCGAGCGTCAGGCCTAAGGTGATGGAGGGCAGCGCCTCGGGGATCAGCACCTTGCGGATGATCTGGAACGGAGTCGCCCCCATGGCGCGCGCCGCCTCGATCAGCCCCGCATCGACCTCGCGAATGGCGTTTTCCACCAGACGCGCGATGAAAGGGATGGCCGCGATGCTCAGCGGCACGATGGCCGCCGTGGTCCCGATCGAGGTCCCCGCCACCATGCGGGTGAAGGGAATGATCGCGACGACGAGAATGATGAAAGGCACCGAACGCGTGGCGTTCACGACGAGACCCAGCACCTTGTTCACCAGCGGCGCAGAGAGCAATTCGCCCTTTTGCGACACTGCAAGGTAGGTGCCCAAAGGCAGCCCGAACACGGTGCCGAGAAGGGCCGAGATCGCCACCATGTAAAGCGTTTGCCCGGTGGCCTCGATCAGAAGGGCGATGAGATTAGCCGACATAGCCGAGCACCTCCGTCAAAAGCTCATGACGTTCGAGATAGGCCCGCGCCTCCGCCCCGCGTTCGGCGGGCAGAGAGACCAGAAGATTGCCGAACGGATGCACGCCGATTTCCTCGACCGCACCGGCGAGGATATTGACCTCGACCCCGAGATCGCGGGTCAGAAGCGCCAGCATCGGATCGGTGGCGTGCTTGCCCGCAAAGGTGACGCGGATCACCTCTTGGCCGCCCGTCTCGGGCCGTGTCGCCTGCATCTCATGCTTGATGAAGGCCGGAAGCGTCACCCCCGTCACACCGGACAGGAACGACCGCGTCGTGGCATGTTGCGGCGCGGTGAAAACGTCATAGGTCGGCCCCGCCTCGACAATGCGCCCGCCGTCGATCACGGCGACATGGCTCGCGATGTCACGCACCACGGCCATTTCGTGGGTGATCAGCAAAACGGTCAAACCGAGATCGCGGTTGATGTCGCGCAAAAGCTCCAGAACCGTCTGGGTGGTTTCCGGATCGAGCGCCGAGGTGGCCTCGTCCGACAACAGAACCTTCGGCTCCGTCGCCAAGGCCCGCGCGATCCCGACACGTTGTTTCTGCCCGCCCGAAAGCTCCGCCGGATAACGATCCGCCTGCGCCGTCAGCCCGACGCGCTCGATCAGATCCGCCACACGCGGTTTGATTTTGTCAGACGCCACACCGGCGATTTCCAGCGGCAGGGCGATATTCCCGGCCACGGTGCGCGACGACAACAGGTTGAAATGCTGAAAAATCATCCCGACATCGCGCCGGATCGTCCGCAGGGCGGCCCCCTTGGCCGCACCGACATCCTGATCGCCGATCAACACACGACCGGAGGTCGGACGTTCCAGGCCGTTCACCATGCGCAACAATGTCGATTTGCCCGCACCGGACCGCCCGATGATCCCGGTGATCGCCCCCGGCTCAACGCGCAGAGAGACATCTTCGAGCGCGGACACAGTGCCGCCGCCGGGTTTCTTGAAGGCCTTGCCGACCGTATCGAATACGATCGATGCCGCCTGGCTTTTTCTGTCTGTCATGGTTCGGCCGATGTTACGAAGTCGTGCGGCCCCGTAGACAGCATCCGCCCGAAAGGTTCAAGGCCCCCTTCCCGCACAGAGGCCTTGCAGCACAAGGACAGGCATTGCCCTGAGCGCCTATGCCCCTCCGCATCGTCCCGACCTGTGGCTCCCCCGGGAAAACTGTCGTCCTGCGCCAGAGCCCCCGCGAATTTCGTTCTTTTCAGCACATCCAGACAGAACCGCCGCGTCGGCCCGTTCCCCTAGCGTTTCGGTGCCCGCCGCCGCACAGTTTCCGGACGCGACGGGATCGAAAGCGCCGCATCCTGACGCGGGGTCTTGGCAATCACCTTGCCCTTGGACACCACCGCCAGACGCGCAGGCCGCAGCCGCAGCGCATCCACCGGGTTATCCGCATCCAGCACCACCAGCGACGCCATCGCCCCCTTGCTGAGCCCGTACCCCTCGACCCCGATGATCGCGGCATTGGTCTCCGTCACCATGGTGAAACAGCGCGCCATTTCGTCCGGGTGGGTCATCTGCGCCACATGCATCCCCATGAAAGCCACGTCGAGCATGTCCGCCGTGCCCAGCGAATACCACGGATCGAGCACGCAATCCTGCCCCCAGCCGACGGCAATCCCCGCCGCCTGCATCTCCCGCACACGGGTTAGCCCGCGGCGTTTCGGGAAAGTGTCGTGACGCCCCTGAAGCACGATGTTGATCAGCGGGTTGGGGATCGCGGCGATCTGTGCCTCCGCCATCAACGGGATCAGTTTCGAGACGTAATAATTGTCCATCGAATGCATCGAGGTCAGATGCGAGCCGACCACCCGGCCCTGCAACCCCAGACGCGTCGTCTCATGCGCCAGCGTCTCGACATGGCGGCTCATCGAGTCGTCGGTTTCGTCGCAATGCAGATCGACCGGCAGGCCTCTCTCGGCGGCGATCTCGCAGAGATCGCGCACGCTCTCGGCCCCCGCCTGCATGGTGCGTTCGAAATGCGGGATGCCACCGACCACATCGACGCCCATATCGAGCGCGCGGATCAGGTTTTCCCGGCCGTTCGGAGCCCGATACAGCCCATCCTGCGGAAAGGCCACGAGTTGCAGGTCGATGTAGCCTTTGACCTTCTCCTTCACCTCCAGCATCGCGGTGACGGTGTTGAGATGATCGGGCGTCGTGTCGACATGGCTGCGGATCGCCAGAAGGCCCATGGAGGCGGCCCAGTCGCAATATTGCAGCGCGCGCTCAACCATCTCCTCGACCGTCGCGATCTCCCGCAGCTCGCCCCAAAGCGAAATCCCCTCCAGGAGCGTGCCGGAGGCGTTGAGGCGCGGCAGACCGTAGGACAGGGTCGCGTCGAGGTGAAAATGCGGATCGACAAAAGGCGGCGCGACCAGATCGCCCGTGGCGTCGATCACCTCGCGCGCCTCGGCGTCGATCCGGGGCGCGATCTCGGCGATCTTGTCGCCCAGAATGGCGATGTCCGCGACGGTTCCATCCGGCAAGGTGCCGCCTTTGACGAGCAGGTCGAACATCATCTCTCTCCTTTGTTGAACGGCACCATCAGGGCCGCCGGAACTTCGGCCCGGCGCGACATCAGGACGAGCGCCAGGATCGACAGCACATAGGGCATCATCAGGAAGACCTGATAGGGTACGATCGCGCCCACGCCCGTCTGTTGCAACCGGATTTGCAGCGCGTCGAACGCCGCAAACAGGATCGCGCCCAGCATCGCCTTGCCGGGTTTCCATGCGCCGAAGACCACCAAAGCGATGCAGATCCAGCCGCGCCCGCCAACCATTTCGAAAAAGAAACTGTCAAAGGCGGACATGGTCAGAAACGCGCCGCCGACCGCCATCAAGCCGCTGCCAACGACCACCGCCCCCATGCGGATCAGCGTCACCGAGAGGCCTTGCGCCGCCACGGCCGAGGGGCTTTCCCCGGCGGCGCGCACCGCCAGACCCAAGGGCGTGCGGTAGAGGACAAAGGCGGTCAGCGCGACGGTCAGGAAGGCCGCATAGGTCAGGGGCGTCTGATTAAAAAGCGCCTGCCCCAAAAGCGGAATATCGGACAGGAGCGGGATTTCGACCGGCTGAAACGCGGTGATTTTCGGCGGCGAAGAGACCTCCGGCAGGGCGACGCGATAGGTGAAAAACGTGGTCGAGGTGGCAAACAGCGTGACACCGACGCCGACCACATGCTGCGACAGTCCGAAAGGCACGGAGAGCACCGCGTGCAATAGGCCAAAGACCATGCCCACCAGAAGCGCCACGCCCACTCCTGCCCAAAGCGGCAGGCCGGAGAGCACGGCAAACCAACCCGCAAAGGCGCCCGCGACCATGATGCCCTCGATCCCGAGGTTCAGAACGCCGGCGCGCTCACAGATCAGCTCGCCCATGGTGGCGAAAATCAGCGGCGAGGCAATGCGGATCGCAGCGGCCCAGAACGACACGGACAGCAGAATGTCGATGATCTCCATCAGTCCCTCCTGATCCGGAATTTGGTAAACAGGATCGCCAGCACCATCATCAAAAGCGCCGAGGCCAGCATGATATCCGCCAGATAGGTCGGCACCCCGATGGCCCGGCTCATACTGTCGGCGCCAACGAAAATCGCCGCCACAAAAAGCGCCGCCGCCACCACGCCCAAAGGGTTCAGAAGCGCCAGCATCGCGACGACGATGCCGGTGTAGCCAAAGCCCGGGCTGAGATCGAGCGTCAGGGAGCCTTTGAGCCCCGCCACTTCCGAAAACCCGCCGAGGGCCGCCAATCCGCCCGAGAGAAGCGCGGTTTTGAGGATCACTTTCGTCACCGGAATGCCCGCAAACCGCGCCGCTTCGACATTCTGGCCGACCGCGCGCATCTCGAATCCGAGCGTGGTTTTGCGGTCGATCACATAGAGCGCCACGGCACAGATCAGCGCCAGCGCAAAGCCCCAATGCAGCCGCAGCCCCTCGACGATGCGCGGCAGGCGGGCTTCGGGAATGAGGCGGGCGGATTTCGGCCAGCCCATGCCCATCGGGTCCTTCAGCGGGCCTTCGAGCAGGTAGGAGACGAAGAGCAGAAAGATGAAGTTGAACAGCAGCGTCGTCACCACCTCATCGACCTTGAACCGGGTTTTCAGAAGCGCCGGGATCAGGAGGATGAAGGCCCCCGCGAGCGCCGAGGTGATGGCGAGGATGGGCAAAAGAAAGACCGAACTCAGCCCGATCGCGCCCGCGCCAAGCGCCGCCGTCACGACGGCCCCGGCATAAAACTGCGCCTCCGCCCCGATGTTCCACAGCTTGGCGCGAAACGCGACGGCCACGGCAAGCCCGGTGAAAATCAGCGGCGTGGCGCGGTTGAGCGTTTCGAGAAGCGCGAATTTCGACCCGAACGCGCCTTTGAAGATCAGACCGAAGACGGCAAACGGATCGCCGCCTGCGACCAGCGCCAAAACCGCCGCCACAACGAAGGACGCAAGGATCGCCAGAACGGGCGGCAGAAGCTTGCGCGCCGGGCCTGCGTTGGACATGGGTTCAAGCCGCATGGCTGCCCTCCCCATCTCCCGCCATCCACTTGCCAAGCTCCGCGACCGTCACACTGCCACGCGCAAAGGCGGGGCTGAGACGGCCTTCGGAGATGACGTGAATGCGGTCCGACAGCGTCATGATCTCTTCGAGGTCCTCGGAGATCAACAACACCGCCGCCCCGGATTCGCGCGCCGCCGCCAGACGGCCATGGACATAGTTCACCGCCCCGATATCGAGCCCGCGCACCGGTTGGTTGGCGAGGATGATCTTCGGCGCTTCTTCCAGAACCCGCCCGAGAATGAGCTTTTGCATATTGCCGCCGGACAGGAGGCGGATGCGCGTCTGAGGCCCCGGACAGCGCACGTCATAGGTCGCGATCAGATGCTCGGCCGCAGCGCGCGCCCTGCCCCAGTTCATCCAGCCCTTGCGGGAAAATTTCGTCGCATAGGTCTCAAGGATCGCATTCTCCGTCAGGTCGAAATCGGCAATCGACCCGGTCGTGTGGCGGTCCTCGGGGATGCGCCCGACGCCCATCTCAAGTGCGGCGCGCGGCGTCCAGTGCGCGGGCGTCTGGCCCAGAACGGTGAAGGCCCCGGAGCGCACTGGGTTCAGCCCGGAGATCAGATCGAACAGCGCCGCCTGCCCGTTGCCGGACACGCCCGCAAGCCCGGTGATCTGACCGGCGGGCAGATCGAGCGTCACGCCATTGAGCCCCTCGGCATGGACATCGCGCAGCGACAAAAGCGCCGGTCCCGCAGGCATCGCCGGAATATCGGGGGCGGTCACTTCGCTGCCGACCATGAGCGCGGCAAGCTCTTCGCGACTGGTGTCCGTGACGGCCCGTTCCGCAACCAGACGGCCATGGCGCAAGACCAGCACCCGATGCGAGATCGCCATGACCTCATGCAGCTTATGCGAGATGAAAATGATCGACAGCCCGAGCGCCACCGCCTCGCGCAGCGTCGCAAAAAGATCGTCGGTCTCCTGCGGCGTCAGAACGGCGGTGGGTTCGTCGAGGATGAGAATGCGGGAATCGCGATAGAGCGCCTTGAGGATCTCAACACGCTGCCGCTCCCCCACGGTCAGCTTGCCGACCTTGGCATTCGGGTCGACCTTGAGATGGAATTTCTGCGCCAGAGCGGTGATCCTGGCACGCACCGCCGCAGGCGACAGGCTGAGCTTGCCCAGAGGTTGCGTGCCGAGCGCGATATTTTCCCAAACCGTCAGGTTCCCCGCCAGCGTGAAATGCTGATGCACCATGCCGACGCCCGCCGACAAGGCCGCGCGCGGGTTGCCGCGCGGCAGGGTCTCGCCAAACACCTCGACGCTGCCCTCGTCGGGCGCGTATTGCCCGAAAAGGATGTTCATCAGCGTGGTTTTGCCCGCGCCGTTCTCCCCCAAAAGCGCAATCACCTCGCCCGGCGAAAGGGCAAAGCTCACATCTTCATTGGCGGACACAGCACCGAAGCGCTTGGTGATCCCGGTCATCCGCAGGACAGGTTCGCCCTGCCCTGCGTTCGTCTCATGGGCTTGCATTTACGCAGACTTCGGCTCTTCGTCGTTGATCTCAACGGTGAATGCGCCGGATTTGATCTCCGCCATGCGCGCAGCCACGAGATCGAGCGCCTCCTGCGGGATTTTGCCCTCGAACGTGCCATAGGGGGCCAGCGAACAACCGCCCTCTTTCATGAAGGAGTAGAGCCCGTAATCCGCGGCGGTGAATTCACCGGTTTTGACCTTGGCAATGGCCGCATCCAACGTCGGCTCGAAATGCCAGAGCGCTGAGGCGACCACGGTCTCGGGGTAGTCGGCCTGGGTGTCGATCACATTGCCGATCGCCAGAACGCCCTTTTCCTTCGCCGCATCCGAGACACCGAAGCGCTCGGCGTAGAGCATGTCCGACCCGTTGTCGATCATCGCATAGGCGGTTTCTTTCGCCTTGGGCGGATCGAACCAGCTGCCGATGAAGGACACCTGGAATTTCATCTCCGGGTTCATCTCCTTGGCACCCGCCATAAAGGCGTTCATCAGACGGTTGACCTCCGGGATCGGGAAGCCGCCGACCATGCCGATATTGCCGGATTTGGACATCGCCCCCGCGATGATGCCCGAGAGGTAGGACGCGTCCTGAATGTAGTTGTCGAACACCGACAGGTTCGGCACGCCCGCGTCTTCCTTGAAAGACGAGCCCATCAGGAAGGCGGTGTCCGGATAATCGGCGGCCACTTCGCGGGCCTCCTGCTCAACGCCGAAAATCTCGCCGACGATCAGATCGTAGCCCTGTTCGGCATATTCGCGCATGACGCGCGGATAGTCGGTGTTGGCGGTGTTTTCCGAATAGGTGTATTCGATATCGCCGCGCGCCTGCGCCGCGACGGCGGCGACATGGATGCGGCTCACCCATTGCTGTTCGACCGGCACGGTATAGATCCCCGCCACTTTCAGAGGCCCGTCCCCCGCCGCCAACGCGGCCTTGGCAAACGGCGTGGTCAAAAGCGCACCCGCCGCACTCGCCTTCAGAAAGCTGCGCCGGGACTGGCTCAGGCGCGTCATGTCTTTGGTCATATCTTGATCCCCTGTTGCTTGTTCGCATGCACGAACTTTTATGGCGTTCGTCTGGGCGAACTCTTGGCCCGCATCGCGCTCCCGCGATGCGAAACTTGGACCAATTGATTTATTTTTTGCCGAAGCTGTCAACGCTCGCCCGCCCTTCCGGCGCCGGGCCGTGGGCCGTTCACATCCGCCGCCTAAAAATGAGGCTGTCGCAACCCACCCGTCGCAACAAAAACGATATTGTTCGATACCCAAACCTTTCTCGACTTGAAGGCCCGCTGCGCACAGTCTGATCGGAAGCTGTCTCGGACCGGATACGTCCCGCCGGGATCGCACGCACCAAGGCGGGCCGCTGTGGCCGCCGCCCGAACCCGGGGAGGGGTTCGGGGATACAGGGAGGAATATCATGAAAACCACCGTTCTGGCGGCCCTCGGGTTCGCCACCGCATTGAGCATGCCTGCAAGCGCCCCCGCAAACGCAGAAGAGATTAAAGTCGGGCTTTTGCTACCCTATTCCGGCGTCTATGCCGCGCTCAGCAATGACATCGAGGCCGGGTTCGAACTGGCGATCGAGGAATACGGCTCCGAGACCGACGCCACATTTGCGCTCCTGCGCGAGGACACAGAGGTCAAACCGCCCGTCGCGCTCGCCAAGGCCAAGAAACTCATCCTTCAGGACAAGGTCGACGTGATGGCGGGCATCGTCAGCTCCGGCGTCTTGGGCGCGGTGCGCGATCTGATCGACGGTGCGGGCGTGCCGCTCATTGTCGCCAATGCCGGCAATGACGAGGCCACCGGCGCGCAGTGCTCGCCCTTCATCACCCGCATGTCCTTCTCCAACGGTCAGGTGAACCGCCCGATGGGGCCGTGGATGGTCGAGCAAGGCCTGACCAAGGTCTTCACCCTGGCCCCCGATTACGCCGCAGGCCGTCAGATGATCGACAGCTTCGCCGAGACCTTCACCGCCGCCGGGGGCGAGATCGTCGGGCAGGAATTCACCCCCTTCCAGAAGACGCAGGATTTCGGACCCTTCCTCGCCAAGGCCAAGGCCAGCGGCGCGCAGGCGGTCTATGTGTTCTACGCGGGCGGCGAGGCGATTTCCTTCGTCAAGCAATATGACAGCTTCGGCCTCAAAGCCGACCTGCCGCTCTATGGCTCGGGCTTCCTGACCTCGCCGCTCTACGTCAACGCCGAAGGCCCCGCCGCCGAAGGTGTGATCACGGCGCTGCATTACGTGCCGACCATCGACAACCCCGAAAACGCCGCCTTCGTCACCGCGTTTGAGGCGAAAACCGGTCGCACGCCGTCGGAATACGCCGTGCAGGGCTTCGACGCCGCCCGTGCCCTCATCGAGGCCACCAAGACCGGCGCCATGGATCGCGACAGCCTCGCCAATGCCCTGCGTCAGGTGCATTTCGACG
Source organism: Celeribacter sp. SCSIO 80788 (assembly GCF_051054295.1). Classification (GTDB taxonomy): domain Bacteria; phylum Pseudomonadota; class Alphaproteobacteria; order Rhodobacterales; family Rhodobacteraceae; genus Celeribacter. The sequence goes on from NZ_CP150482.1 coordinate 1,103,992, forward strand.
GCCCGCGCGGCACGTTGTCGATTGACCCGGCCACCAACAACATCGTTCAGCCGATCTATGTCTATGAGACCGTCGCAGGCGATGCGGGCCTGACCCAGAAAGTTCTGGCCACCCTGCCCGCGACGCCCGATCCGGTCAACGGCTGCGCCATGGCACCCGTCTCGAACTAAGCCCGTCTCGAACTGACCTCCCAGCCCGGCCGGGGCACACTCCCCGGCCGGGCATTAGGCAAAGGACCCCACCATGTCTCTCGACCCCGGTTTCTGGGCGTTGCAGACGCTCAATGCGTTGCAGCTTTCCATGCTCCTGTTCCTTCTCTCCATCGGCCTCACGGTGATTTTCGGCCTGATGCATTTCGTCAACCTCGCCCATGGCTCGCTCTATGCGCTGGGCGCCTATGTCGCCGCAGCCGCCGCCACCGTGGGCGGGTACTGGACCGGGTTCTTTCTGGCCCCCGTCGCGGTCGCGGGCATGGGCATTCTGCTCTATGGCGGGCTGATCAAACGGATGCGCAAAAGCGGGCCGATGGCGCAGGTTCTGGTGACCTTCGGGCTGATCTTCGCGCTGCTCGATCTGACGCGGATCGTCTGGGGCGACATCGCGCTGGCCATCGAAGTGCCGCCGCTGCTCTCGGGTCGCGTCTCGCTCTTCGGCATCGACTACCCGGTCTATCGCCTGTTCATCATCGCGCTGGGGCTTGCGATCTTCGCCGCCCTCGCCATGGTCCTCAAACGCACCCAGATCGGTGCAATGATCCGCGCGGGCGTCGACAATGACGCCATGGCCGCCTGCCTCGGCATCAATGTCGAGCGCCTGTTTTTCATCGTTTTCTGCGTCGGTTGCGCGCTGGCGGGGCTGGCGGGCGCTGTGGCCGCGCCGCTTCTGAGCGTCACCCCCGACATGGGGCTTCAGATCCTGATCCCGACGCTCATCGTCATCGTCATCGGCGGGCTCGGTTCTCTGCAAGGTGCCATCGCGGGTTCGCTCATTTTCGGCTTCGTCCAGACCTTCGGCGCCGTTCTGGCCCCCCAGCTCGCCTCCGTTCTCATCTACGCGCTTCTGGCGGCGGTCCTCGTGATCCGTCCCATGGGCCTCTTCCCGGCGAAAGGCTGATCCGATGTTCCAACACAGCGCCCTGCGCTACACCGCTCTCATCCTTCTGGCCGTGGGCGCCTTCGCCCAAGCCGTCACCGCCGGCTATTTCGGCCTCGAAGTCCTGACCGAAATCCTGCTCCTCGCCATGCTGGTCCTCGCGCTCGACATGGTCGCGGGCTTTGGTGGCATGGTGTCACTGTGCCACGGCGCGCTGATGGGCGTCGGCGCTTATGCCTACGCCATTCTCACCACCAAGGCGGGCCTCGCGCCACCCGTGGCCTTGGGCGGCGCGATCGCCGTCACCGGAGCCGCCGCTTGGGTGATCGGCGCGATCGGCGCGCGCGCCCATGGCATTTATTTCATCATGGCGACGCTGGCCTTCGGGCAAATGGCCTATTCCTACCTGTTCGAAGCACCGTTCTTTGGCGGCGACGACGGCATGGGCGGCATTCCCCGGATCGACCTGTCGCTCATCGGTCTCGATCTGAACGACAGCCGCAGCTTTGCGCTCTTCTGCCTCGCGCTTCTGGGCGCGGCCTATGGCGCGGCGGTGTTGATCCTGCGCTCGGGGCTGGGACGGTCTCTGACTGGCGTCATGCACAACGAACAGCGGATGCGTGCGCTCGGGCTGACCGTCTGGCGCGTCAAGGCCGATGTCTTCGGCCTCTCCGGCATGATCGCAGGCCTCGCTGGCGCGCTCGCGGCCCAGCATGTCATGTATATCTCGCCCGGCCTCTTGGCCTGGACCGTCTCCGGCGAAGCGCTGGTCGTCGTCATCCTCGGGGGCCTCGGCACGCTTGTCGGCCCGATGATCGGGGCTGCCGCCTTCGTCATCCTGAAACACGAGGTCAGCAATGTCACCAGCCACTGGCATCTCGTCGTCGGTGTCCTGCTGATCGCCGTGGTGATGAGCCGTGCCAATGGCCTCTTCGGCTGGATCGAAGCCCGCTGGGGCGCGCGGCTGGAGCGCCGCCTCTCCGATATGACCCGCAAATCCGATGCAGAGGAGATCACCACCGATGCTTGAGACCCGCAATCTCGACAAAAGCTTCGGCGCCGTTCACGTCACCCGGAACGTCTCGCTGAAACTCGAACGCGGCGAGCGCCGTGTCATCCTTGGCCCCAATGGCGCGGGCAAAACCACGCTGTTCAACCTTCTGGTCGGCGAACTGACCCCCAGCAGCGGGTCGGTTCTGCTGGCGGGCGAGGACGTCACCGCGCTTCCTGTCGCGAAACGCGCCCGCCGGGGCCTGTCGCGGAGCTATCAGAAGAACACGCTGTTCGACGGGCTGACGGTCGAGGAAAACCTCGGCCTCGCCGCCGCGATCCACACCGGCGCGGGGACGCGGCTTTGGGGCGACAGCCTCGCCACGCCTGAGGTGCGCGAGATCGTTGCCGAAGTGGCCGAACAGGTGCGCCTTATGCCCTATCTGCATGCGAAGGTCTCGGAAGTCAGCTATGGCGTCAGGCGGCAATTGGAGGTGGGGGTTGCGCTCGCCACCCGGCCCCTCGTCTTGCTGATGGACGAACCCACAAGCGGCGTCGGCCCGGAAATGGCCAAGGGGTTTCACGATCTGCTCAATGACCTGCCGCGCGATCTGACGCTTTTGATCATCGAACATGACATGGATCTGGCCTTTGACGTGGCCGATACGATCACCGTTCTGAACTACGGCGAGGTGGTGTTCGACGGGCTGCCGGAAGAAGCGCGCGGGTCGAAACTTTTGAAAGAGATTTATCTGGGGAGCTGGGAAGATGCTTGATCTCACATCCGTCGCCTCCGGTTACGGCGAAACGCAGGTGTTGCATGGGCTGTCCTTGCGCGCCGAACAGGGCCGGGTTCTGGCCGTTCTGGGGCGCAACGGCGCGGGCAAATCGACCACGCTCAAGACCATCATGGGGCTTTTACCGACCCGCGCGGGCACGATCACCCTCGACGGCCAGCCGATGGGCAAGACGCCCTATGACATCGCCCGCATGGGCATCGCCTATGTGCCGGAAACCCGCGACATCTTCCCGTCGCTCTCCGTGCGCGAGAACCTTGAGATCACCGCCAAACGCTTTGGCGACAGCGACAGCCCATGGACCATGGCCCGCGTGCTCGATCTCTTCCCGCGCCTCGGCGAGCGGATGGAGAACGGCGGCACGCAGCTCTCGGGCGGCGAACAGCAGATGCTCGCCATCGCCCGTGCGCTTTTGATGAACCCGCGGCTCTTGATCCTCGATGAGCCGACCGAAGGCCTCGCGCCGATCATCGTCAAGCTCATTCACGACAAGCTCATGGAGCTGAAACACGAAGGCCTCTCGATGATCCTCGTCGAACAGAATTTCGGCTTTGCCACTTCGCTTGCCGACGACGTGGTCGTGGTCAGCAAGGGACAGGTGGTCTGGACCGGCAGCGCAAGCGAGATCCGCAAAGACGAAGACGCCCAGCACAGATGGCTGGGCGTGTGACAGAGAAGCGCAGGACGGGCGGTTCAGCTCGTCTTGCGCGCCACCATCTGGGCGATGCGTTTGAAATTGCAGACATGCACCCCCTGCTCGTCGATCCGCGCATTGAGCGCCAGAGTCGTCACCCCCAGCGGTTTGCGGATGGTTTTGAACCGAACGCCATTGCGCTCGGCGGTGCCGACCGAGGCGGGCACGATGCAAATCCCCTCGCCGATCGCCACGAGGCTGAGGGCTGTCTGGATGTCCATCGTCCAAACCCGGCGCGAGGTGTCGAGCCCCTGCGCCTCGCAATAATCGAGCACAAGATCGGCATAGCTCGGGCGTGGATATTCCGGGTAGAGGATGTAATTCGGTCGGCCGAGCTGCGCCAGATCGACGCTGCGCCCGCCGGTGTCGAGCGTATCCGGCACCGCCGCGATCAGATCCTCCTCCGTGAGATTGCGCGTCAGAATATCGCTGTCCTGAAGCGCCGGACGGGTCAGCGCCACGTCGATCTCGCGCGTCACCAGCGCCCGGTGCAGTTTCGCATTGTTCATCGGAATGAGGCTCAGATTCACATCCGGATAGGCCGCGCGGTAGGATTTCAGGATATTGGGCAGGATGCCAAAGGTCGCCGAGCCGACAAACCCCACGCGCAGCCGCCCCTCCGCCCCCTGCCCGAGCCGCTTGACCTCAAGCCGCGTGTCGTTGAGCTGCTCCATGATCGATTGGGCACGTTCCAAAAGCCGCTCGCCCGCCTGGGTCAGGCAGGTCGCGTTGCGCGAGCGGTTGATCAGCACCGCGCCGAGGCTTTCCTCCAGAAGTTTGATCTGACGGCTCAAGGGCGGTTGCGCCATGTCGAGCCGTTCCGCCGCGCGTCCGAAATGCAATTCCTCGGCGACGGCGATGAAATAGGTGAGTTGCTTGAAGTTCATCCGGGCCTCCCTTCCCTCTGAACATGTCTGGCGACCGGCCCCGCGGGTGCGAGGCCGGTTGTCTCAATCATGGAGGCTCTGGCTCAACCGGTATCGCCCCCCGCGACCATAAGCGTCGAAGCGGTGATATAGCCCGCGTCCTCGGAGGCCAGAAACAGGATCGGCGCGATCTGCTCATCGAGCGTGCCGTAGCGCTTCATCATGGTGGAGCCGGTGACCTGTTCGACGGCCTCGGCCATCCACGCCTGTTCCGCCGCACTGTCTCCCGCCGCATTGCGCGGCACCCGGCGCGGCGGCGCTTCTGTGCCGCCCGGCGCGCTGGCCACCACGCGGATGTTCTCCTCCGCCAGCTCCATCGCGAGCGATGCCGTCAGGGCGTTAACCCCGCCCTTCGCCGCCGAGTAAGGCACGCGGTGGATGCCGCGCGTCGCGTTGGAGGAGACATTGACGATCACACCGCCGCCCCGCGCCCGGAGTGGCGGCAAAACCGCATGGCAGGCCCAGAGCGTCGGCATCAAGGATCGCTGAATCTCCGCCGAGATCTGCTCCGGCTCGAACGCCCCGAAGGGCCGCATGCGGATCGCGCCACCGACGCCGGTGATCAGGATATCGATCCCGCCAAAGGCCTTGATCGCCGCCGCCATGACGGCCTTAGCACCCGCATAGCTCTCCAGATCGGCCACCACGGATATGGCGCGCCCCGGCCCCGAAGCGGCGATCTCATCGGCCACCTCGGCCACGAACTCCGCCCGGTCGGCCAGGACCACATCCGCCCCCTCGGCACAGGCCCGGGCGGCGACGCCCCGACCGATGCCTTGAGCCGCGCCGGTGATGACCATGACCTTGCCCGCAAACCTGCCGGGGCAGATCATGCCGCCTCCTCCGCCGCATTCGGGGTGAATTTCTCGTAATGGAAACTGGCGGGCGTGACGCCCTTGTCCTTGAGAAATCCGCGCACCGCCTCGACCATCGGCGGCGGGCCGCAGAGGTAGAGGTCGATCTCGCCGTGGTTGAGCTGCGCGTCGCTCAGATGGTGCGTGACATAGCCCTTGAGCGGATGGCTACTGGCCGCATCCGCCACGGTCGCGGCCCATGTGAGATTGGGCAAACGCGCCGCCAGCGCCTCGATCCGGGCCGTTTCGACCAGATCGCTGTCCGAGGTCACGCCATAGATCAGATGCACCGGCGTCTCCGTCTCGCCCCTGGTCGCCATGACCTCCAGCATCGACAGCAGAGGCGCAAGCCCCGTGCCGCCCGCCAGCATCACCACCGGGCGCTTGCGTTCGCGCAGGAAGAAACTGCCGAACGGGCCGGTGAACTCCAGCGTATCGCAAGGTTTCGCGACCTCGGTCAGATAGCGGCTCATCGCCCCGCCCGGCACGTTGCGAATGAGGAACATCGCCTCATCCGCCCCCGGCGCCGAGCTGAAGGAATAGGAGCGCGTCACGCCCAGCCCCGGCACGGCAATATTGACGTATTGACCGGGCAGGAAATCGAGCGCCTCCGGGTTCGGCAGCGTCACCCCCAACACGATCGTGCTGGGAGAGACCTGTTCGAGCGTGGTGATCTCGCCCGAGAAGACCGACGGCCCGAGCTTGCAGCTTGACGACGGCACCGGCACGGAGACCACGCAGTCGCTTTCCGGCACCATCTGGCACGAGAGGACCAGCCCTTCGGCTGCTTCCTCGTCCGAAAGCGCCTCTTCGAGATAGTCGTCGCCCATGTCAAAGGCGCCTTCCTCGCAGCGGCATTTGCAGGTGCCACAGACCCCGTCGGAGCAATCCACCGGCAGGTTCACCTTTTGCCGGTAAGCCGCGTCCATCACGGTTTCCATCGGGTTGCAGTCGATCACACGGGTCACCCCGTCCTCGAAATTGAGGGCAATGCGATAGCTCATGTCGCCCTCCTCAGACGTGGTACACGTCGATGACCTGATGGATGTAATCATCCTTCAGCACCACGGTTTTGGCGGTGATTTTCGGCGCCTCGCCCGACAGGTCGAGCGTATAATAAGAGGTGCCGAAAAAGCTCATCGTGGTCTGGTAGCGATGGCTCAGCGTGTGCCAGTTGAACCGCAGATCGAGGTCCTGCTCGCGCCGCTCGACGATCTCGATATTGGTGATCATGTGATTGGTGCGCGGCTCCGGCATGGTCGCGCCCGAGCGTTCGGTCTTGATCCGGAACACCCGATCCTCAAGCCCCTGACGGTTCGGGTAATAGATCAGCGAGACCTGCGATTGCGGGTCTTCGACAAGCTGGTCGTCATCGTCCCAGGACGGCATCCAGAAGGTGGCCTCCGGCGCGTAGCATTCAAGCCAAGCGTCCCAGTCGCGGTCATCGAGAAGCCGGGCTTCCAGGTAGAGAAAGGCGGCGATCTGTTCGAGATCGGATTTCACAAACGCGTTCATGCCATCACCTCCTCACCAGCGGAGACCGGCGCGGCCGCCTCCTTGTCGAGCGCCTCGATCAACAGCCCGGACCAATATTCATGCTGGCGCACGAACAGCCCCTCGTCCTCGGAGCGGATGCCGCTCAGGATCGGGGTCATCCCCATCGCCTTGGCGTTGTCATCCGGCCCGTCGATCCAGCGCGTCGCGCCCCGGCTCAGGTCGTTCCACACCCCGTCGGCGGCGGCATAGGCCGTCTGACAGGCGCGGAATTCCTCAAGATCGTCGGGCGTGCCCATGCCGGAGACGTTGAAGAAATCCTCATACTGGCGCAGACGCGTCGCGCGCTCTTCCGGGGCCTCGCCCACCGGGGCGAAACAGTAGATGGTGATCTCCGTCTTATCGACGCTGATCGGGCGCACCACGCGGATTTGCGTCGAGAACTGATCCATCAGATAGACGTTCGGATAGAGCGCAAGGTTGCGGGTCTGGGTGGTGATGAACTCGGTCTTCTCCTTGCCGAGACGCGCCTCAAGCTCCTCGCGGTGGTTCCAGACCGGGCGCACTTCGGGGTTCAGCGTCCGGGTCCACAGAAGGATATGCCCGCGCTCGAACCCGTACACCCCGCCGACGCTTTTCGACCAGCCGTTGGCGTCCACCGCCTGCGTGCCCTCGTCCTTGCGGTGGCCCATGGTGGCCGCGTAGTTCCAGTGCACCGAGCTGACGTGATAGCCGTCCGCGCCGTTCTCCATCTGGAGCTTCCAGTTGCCATCGAACGTATAGCTCGAATTGCCGCGCAGCACCTCAAGCCCGTTGGGCGCCTGATCGACGATCTGGTCGATGATCACCTTGGTCTCGCCCAGATGCGCATCGAGCGAGGGCACATCGGCATTCAGGCTGCCAAACAGAAAGCCCTTGTAGCTCTCGAATTTGGCGACCGCTTTGAGGTTGTGCGCGCCGTCCTTGTTGAAGCCTTCCGGGTAGCCGCCGGTCTTGCCGTCTTTGACCTTCAAGAGCTTGCCGGTGTTGGAAAATGTCCAGCCGTGGAACTGGCAGGTGAAGCTCGATTTGTTGCCATGCTTGCGGCGGCAGAGCGTCGCACCGCGATGCGCACAGGCGTTGATCACCGCGTGGAGCTCGCCCTCTTTGTCGCGGGTGATGACAATCGGAACCCGGCCGATCCAGGTGGTGAAATAGTCGTTCGGCTCCGGGATCTGGCTCTCATGGGCCAGATACACCCAACCGTTTTCGAAAATATGCTTCATCTCCAGATCGTAAATCTCTGCGTCGGTGAAAATATCCCGGCGGCAGCGATGGATGCCGTTTTCGTCTTCCTCGACGGCCCCCGCGATGCGGTCTCTGAGCGTGGTGGTCATGCGTTCTCCTCCGTTTTGGCGCGTGCGCGATGGCACGTTTGCTGTCCCGTTCGGATCGGCGGAAAGAGCCCCGGATCCGGCAAGCCGCCTGACGACAGCATGCAAAAACCCGGCCCCCGAAACGGGGGAGAAGAGGCCCAGTCACGCCTCTTGAGACCTTTTTGGTATCTGATGATACCTCCCTGACGGCCGCTCCTCCAGCCGCCACATCCAAACAAGATTGGACCACTGTGCGGGTCATGGGGTAAAAAATCCAAGACCAAGTTCATCTGTTTCTATACGGGGAGGGTATAGTATGGAGATGCGCCAGCTTCGCTATTTCGTAGCGGTCGCCAGCGAGCGGAATTTTTCCCGCGCCGCCGAAAAACTGCACATGGCCCAACCGCCGCTCAGTCGCCAGATCCAGATGTTGGAGGCCGAAATGGGCACCGAGCTGATCGACCGCACGGTTCGCCCCCTGAAACTCACCGCACCGGGGCGGCTTTTTTTCAAACAGGCGGAGCAAATTCTCGCCCATGCCGAGGCCGCCAAGAAGATGATCGAGCGTTCCGCCCATTCCGGTCGGCAAAGCGTTGTCTTCGGCTTCGTCGCCTCGACCATGTACGGGCGGTTTCCGGCGCTCATCCGCGGCTTTCGCAAAGTGGCGCAGGACGTCGACATCAACCTGATCGAGATGAGCAGTCTGGAGCAAATCCCCGCCCTCAAGGAAGGCCGGATCGACGCCGGTTTCGGCACGCAGCGGTTCGAAGATCCTGCGATCACCCGCGTGCTCCTGCGCGAGGAGGACATGCTCGTCGCCATGCCCGAAACCCATCCGCTGGCGCAGGAAGACGGCCCGCTGCCGCTCGCGCGCATCGCGCAGGAGCCGCAAATCCTTTATCCAAGCCAGCCGCGCCCGAGCTTTGCCGATCAGGTGCTCGCCGTGTTCCACGATCACGGCATCTCGCCCAACATCGCCCATGAGGCGCGCGAATTGCACATCGCCATCGGGCTTGTGGCCGCCGAGGAAGGCATCGCCATGGTGCCCGAGGCGGTGCAGCGCGCGCGCATGGAAGGGCTGTGCTTTCGCCCCCTCGTCGAACATGCCACCTCGCCGATCTTCATGAGCTTTCGCCGCGACGACAGTTCGCGCCCGATCCGCCAGATGATGGAGGTGATCTGCGACCGTTACCCCGGCTGGGGCTATGCCGCGCCCGAGGGGCTGCGCAAGGAGCTGGAAAAACGCGGCGTGGTGAAGACCTAAGTCTGCGCCGCCACCGCGCCGATGTCGGAGGAGGCCACCGCCACCGTCTTGACGATGGCATGGATCGCCACGCCCGGCGCGAGATCGAGCGCCTGTGCCGAGCGCCCGGTGATCCGCGCCAGAACCCGGCCCGCTTGCGTGTCGATGGCCACGATCACCGCCCCCTCATGCGGCTGCATCTGATGCACCACCCCCGACAGGATGTTGAGCGCCGAAAGCCCCTCCGGCCTTTGCCGCGACAGGATCACATCATGGGCCGCGATGCGCACCCGAACCTTTTGCCCCGGCGCTTGGGCAATCTGCGGCAGAAAGAGCGGCTCTCCGCCCGCGTCCAATTCGGTCAGCCCGTCGGCGTGATGCGTCTTCACCGTCACGGTCAGCACCGCCCCCGCCTCCCGCGCGCCCATCGGCAAAACGTCCGGATCGCCCAAAACCTCCGCCGCCGCCCCTTGCCGCACCACCTTGCCGCCCTCCATGACGACAACCGTGGTCGCAAGCCGCGCCACCTCGCTGGCGGAATGGCTGACATAGAGGATCGGCACCGCCACCTCGTCGCGCAATCGCTCGAAATAGGGCAGAATCTCCGCCTTTCGGGTCTCATCCAGGGCCGACAAAGGCTCGTCCGCGAGGATCAGTTTCGGCGCAGACAAAAGCGCCCGTCCTATGGCGACCCGCTGCTTTTCACCGCCCGAGAGCGCGCCGGGGCGGCGGTCCAGAAGCGGCCCGATCCCCAAAAGCTCGACCACCCGCCCCATGTCCTCGCGCGGCGCGTGTTTCGGCGCGAACCATGCACCGTAGTTCAGATTTTGCCGGACCGTCAGATGCGGGAACAGCCGCGCGTCCTGAAAGATATAGCCCAGACGGCGCTGATGCGGTTTGAGCCGCAGCCCGGCGGCGGTGTCGAGCAGGGTCCACTCCCCAACCGCAATCCGCCCGCGATCCGGGCGCAACAGCCCCGCCACCGCGTTGATCACCGTGGTCTTGCCCGACCCCGAAGCGCCAAACAGCACGGTCAGCCCCGGCGGGGCCTCGAACCGCGCCTCCAGCGTAAAGCCCGCAAACGCATGGTGCAGATCAACCGATAACATCACTTGCCCCCCACCCGATCCGCCACACGTCGGGCGAGGATTTCAGACATCAACAGCGCCGCCATCGCGACCGCCACCGACACAAGCACCAGTTTCATCGCCGAACCTTCGCCGCCCGGCACTTGCAGGAAAGCATAGATCGCCGAGGGGATGGTGCGGGTCTGGCCGGGAATGTTGGAGACAAAGGTGATCGTCGCGCCGAACTCTCCCATCGCCTTGGCAAAGGCCAGAATGGCCCCCGCCACGATCCCCGGCAAGGTCATCGGCAGAGTCACGGTCAGAAACACCCAGAATGGCGAGGCGCCCAGAGTGGCCCCCGCCTGTTCCAGTTTCACATCCACCGCCTCGATCGACAGCCGGATCGCCCGCACCATGAGCGGAAAGGCCATGACGCCGGCGGCCAGCGCCGCGCCTTCCCAACGAAAGGCAAAGGTGATGCCGATTTGATGGAGAACGCTGCCCACAGGCCCTTTCACCCCGAAGGTCAAAAGCAGCATATAGCCCGTGACGACCGGCGGCAGGATCAGCGGCAGATGCACGATTCCATTGAGCAATTGCTTACCCGGAAAGGACCAGCGCGCCAGAGCATAGGCGGTGAAAATGCCCAAAGGCAGGCTCGCCGCCACCGCCCAAAAGGCGACGCGCAACGACAGGCGCACCGCCGCCCATTCTTCCGGTCCCAACCAGTCCAGCAAAGACGTCCCCTTTAGTCCGCGACGACCACAAAGCCCTGACGCTCGAACGCCGCACGCGCCTCGGCCCCCTTGAGATACTCAAGGAACTCCGCCTCGGCCGGCACATCGCGGTTCGCCAGATCGGCAGCAGGATAGACAATCGCCGGGTGGCTGTCTGCCGGGAACGTGCCGACCACGGTCACGCCCGCTTCCGCCGCCGCATCGGTGGCGTAGACGATGCCATAAGGCGCTTCGCCGGTGGCCACGAGCGCCAGAGCCGCCCGCACATTGTCGGCCTGCGCCACCTGCGCCTCGACATCGTCCCAAAGCCCGAGCGTTTCGAGCGAGGCCTTGCCGTAAATCCCGGCAGGCACCGCATCGACCAGCGCCATCGCCAGACGCCCGCCGTCCAGAAGCCCCGCCAGATCGAGATCGGGGGTGATCTCCACCGCATCGGCATCGCCTGCCGCGATCAGCACGATGGAATTGTTCAGCAAATCGAACCGCGTGCCCGGTTCCACAAGCCCCTCTTCCTCAAGCGTGTCCATCCAGCCCGGATTGGCAGAGATGAAAATATCCGCCGGAGCCCCCTGTTGGATCTGGCGCGCCAGTGCCGAAGACCCCGCCAGTGAAATCGCAAGGCTGTGGCCCGTCTCGGCCTCGAATTTCTCTTCGATCTCGGCCAGCGCATTGGTCATGCTGGCGGCGGCGAAGACGGTGATCTCTTCGGCATGGGCCGTCAGAGGGGCAAAGGCCGAAACGGCTGCAAGCGCCAAAGCGCGACGGGGGAAAGAAACGGACATGGGAACTCCCTGAGCATGGATATGTTTGCACAAACATATCGCAACACATGCAGGAAGGGGCAAGCGTTATTTCCCTTCGGACATATCGAGACGCATATCGTCACGTTCCGCCAGCATCCCCCGGATTACGGCAATCCGCGCCTCCGATGCCGCCTCGACCTCCGCCAGAATGGCCCGATATTGCGTCAAAACCGCCTCGCCTGTCTCCGTCAGATGCGCGCCACCTCCCTTGCTTCCGCCTCGCGCGGAGGCCACCAGCGGCTCTTTGAACGCGGCGTTCATCTCCTCGACCAGCGACCAGGCGCGTTTGTAGCTCATCGCCATCGCCCGCCCCGCCGCCGCAATCGAGCCAGTGTCGCGAATGCCTTCGAGCAAATCCGCCTTGCCCGGCCCGAGCATCAGCCGCGCGCCGAAATAAATCCGCAACCGGAGCCGCGTCTCGTCATCAAGTTCTTCACTCATAGGACTGTTCTGCCCCAGCGCCGCTTTCCGCGCAAGCGCCCTGCCCGCTGTCGCTCGGACTTGCGCCAGCCCCCCGCTTCATGGGATAGGGACGCCAGACCTGCCACAAAGGAGCCCGACATGACCGCCAAAGATGTCGCCATCGGAAATGTCACCTTTTCCAACGCCAAACCCTTCGGCCTCATTGCCGGTCCGTGCCAGTTGGAAAGCCTCGATCACGCCCGCATGCTGGCCGAGAAGATCGCCGAAGCCTGCGCACCGACCGGCACCGGCTTTGTGTTCAAAGGCTCCTATGACAAGGCGAACCGCAGCTCGCTGTCGGGCAAGCGGGGTCTGGGCGCCGAAAAGGGCCTCACCATCCTGTCGAAAATCCGCGAGGAATTCGGCTGCCCGGTGATCACCGACGTACACGAACCCGCCCATTGCGCCATGGCCGCCGAAGCGGTCGACATCCTGCAAATCCCCGCCTTTCTGTGCCGCCAGACCGATCTTTTGCTCGCCGCCGGCGAAACCGGAAAGGCGATCAACGTCAAGAAAGGCCAGTTCCTTGCGCCCTGGGACATGGACAACGTCGCCGCCAAGCTCGCCTCCACCGGCAATGACAAAATCATGCTCTGCGAACGCGGCACCTCTTTCGGCTACAACACGCTGGTGAGCGATTTCCGTGGCCTGCCGCGCATGGCCGAAACCGGCTATCCGGTGATCATGGACGCCACCCATTCGGTCCAGCAACCGGGCGGCAACGGCACCTCCACAGGCGGCGACCGCACCATGGTCCCCGTTCTGGCGCGCGCCGCCGTCGCCGTGGGCGTCGCGGGGCTGTTCATCGAGACCCATGAAGACCCGGACAATGCGCCCTCCGACGGGCCGAATATGCTCCGCATCGAAGACCTCGGCCCGCTTCTGGCAACGCTGCATGCGCTCGACACGGTCGTGAAACCGGCCTGAAGACCACCGACTCGATTTCCCTAAAATTTATCTAAAAACCCGGACAAATCGCCCGGGTTTTTCGCATTTCTGCCCCACATTTCGCCACGCACTCTCAGCAGAATGTAACCTGTGTCACGGCACACTCCGTGGCACACGAATTTCGAGGAGAGACGCCATGCACCCGAAAGACACTGAGCAGCTCCAACATCCGCCCCCCGTTCCGCCGCTCGCCTATCAACGGCCCCTGCCGCAACAGCGCGCGCCCATCACCATGAGTGAGATCCCGACCGTCGCCGCCCGTCACATGCCGCATCCGACCTTCATCGATTGGGCGATGATCTGAACCAACCGGGTCGGGCTTTGCTTGACGCGCCCCCGAAGCTGCGGGACAGTTGCGACATCCGCCTGTCTCGCAGTTCCCTGGACGCCCATGCCGACACCCGTCTCTTCCATCCGCAACCTCGGCCCCGCATCGGACGCTAGTTTCGCGCGGGCCGGGATCACCTCCGCCGAGGAGCTCCGTGAAATGGGGGCGGATGCCGCGTACAGGCACTTGCTGGCGCATGGCACCCGCCCCCATTTTATCGGCTATTACTGCATCGTCATGGGGCTTCAGGGCCGACCTTGGAACGATTGCAAAGGCAAGGAAAAGGACGAGTTGCGCGCCCGGTTCGATGCCATCGTCGCCTCCGTGCAGGAAGACAAGACCGCCGTGCCTCTGGGCATCGAGGCGATTTTGAACGACATCGGCACAGGGCTGCGACGCTAAGCGCCTTTCGTTCCGTTCGGAACTTTCCAAAGAAGGCGGACGTTTCTCTCCAAAGCACAAGCTGCACAGATAAGGAGAGACACATGGACCTCATCCGCATCCTCGCCGCCATCATCCTGCCGCCTCTGGGCGTTTTCATGCAGGTGGGCATCGGCAAACAGTTCTGGATCAACATCCTTCTGACGCTTCTGGGCTATATCCCCGGCATCGTCCACGCCGTCTGGATCATCGCCCGCACGCCCGAGGAGGGCCGGATCTGAGCTTACGCGCTCATACCACATGAAAAAGGCCGCCCCGAAGAGCGGCCTTTTCAAATGTCGGAACCGGGTTCGGTTCAGCCAACCAGCTCGATGCCGGAGAAGAAGAAGGCGATTTCTTCAGCAGCGGTTTCCGGGGCGTCGGAGCCGTGCACGGAGTTTTCGCCAACGGAGAGCGCGAACTCTTTGCGGATGGTGCCTTCGGCCGCGTCCGCCGGGTTGGTGGCGCCCATGACTTCGCGGTTTTTCGCGATGGCGTTCTCGCCTTCGAGAACCTGAACCACAACCGGCTCGGAGATCATGTATTCGCACAGCTCACCGAAGAACGGACGGTCTTTGTGCACACCGTAGAAAGCCTGTGCCTGAGCCAGCGTCAGCTGAATGCGCTTGGAAGCCACGACGCGCAGGCCTGCCTCTTCGAACTTGGCAACGATCTTGCCGGTCAGGTTGCGCTTGGTGGCGTCGGGTTTGATGATGGAGAAGGTACGCTGGATCGCCATTGGGAAAGCCTCTTGGATCTCGATTTGCAGTGAAAACAGGTGCAGAAAGCTCCGCGCCCGAAGATTGCGCGCCGGATACCACGGGCAAAGCGGTTTGAAAAGCGGCGATTGACACTCTTTGGGCGACGCGACACAGTTGCAGGGATTGAGAATTTCGTCAAAAGGCATTTGAAATGAGCAAACTACACCTCCTGATTGTTTCTGCACTCTTTTCCGTATTCAGTCTCTTTCCTCTCACGGGCAGCGCCCAGTCAAAGTTTAATGCAGATTACCCGATCTTTGAGAGCACCGCTGAAGTCGACAAAATCATCGTGGATCTGACAAGCACTCTAAAAATTGATCAGCTCCTGGTCACGGTGTCAGGCGATCAAAGCGTAACCGCTCAGAACCGGGCAATCGTTCAACAGCAACTCTCGGCTCTTTTTCCGCGCAAAATCAAAAACCACGCCGTCCTGATCGAGCGCGAGTCAGGCGAAGGTTTTCGGGAAAAAATCGACGTTTTCTGGGCAGATAAGCAGTATCTTTTCACACAGACCATCACTCATGAACGCGACGACGGGGTGATTGTCATGGAATTCATAGTCAATACGTCGCTCTCGCAAATAAAACCCTACTTTTGATGGCAGACAGCGCGCAGGCTCTGGACGCGTCAATAGCCCACTGCTAAGCCGCGCTCATGTTGAAGATCCGCGATATCACCTATTCCGTCGAAGGCCGCACCCTCATCGAGGAGGCGTCCGTCACCATTCCCACCGGCCATAAGGTCGGCATCGTGGGCCGCAACGGCGCGGGCAAAACCACGTTGTTCCGGTTGATCAAGGGCGATCTCGTCCTTGAGGGCGGGTCCATCGAGATTCCGTCCCGCGCCCGCATCGGCGGCGTGGCGCAGGAGGTGCCCGGAAATGAGGTGTCGCTTCTCGACACGGTTCTGGCCGAGGACAAGGAACGCGCCAGCCTGATGGCCGAATCCGAGACCGCCACCGACCCGCACCGGATCGCGGAGATTCAGACCCGTCTCGCCGACATCGACGCATGGTCCGCCGAGGGCCGCGCCTCCTCGATCCTCAAGGGGCTCGGGTTCAACGACGAAGAAATCGCGATGCCCTGTTCGGCGTTTTCCGGCGGCTGGCGGATGCGTGTGGCTCTGGCAGGCGTGCTGTTTTCGCAGCCCGATTTTCTTTTGCTCGACGAACCGACCAACTATCTCGACCTCGAAGGCGCGCTTTGGCTTGAGACCTATCTCGCCAAATACCCGCACACGGTGTTGCTGATCTCCCACGACCGCGCGCTGTTGAACCGTGCCGTGGGGGCGATCCTCCATCTCGAAGGCAAGAAACTGACGCTCTACACCGGCGGTTACGACGATTTCGCCCGCACCCGGAGCGCCCAACGCGCGGTACAGGCCGCCGCCGCCAAGAAACAAGAGGCGCATCGCGCCCACCTGCAAAGCTTTGTCGACCGGTTCAAGGCGAAAGCCTCGAAAGCGAAACAGGCACAGTCCCGCGTCAAGATGCTTGAGAAGATGGAGACGATCACAGCGCCGGAAGACGCCGCGCGCATGGTGTTTTCCTTCCCGACTCCCGAAGAGCTGTCGCCGCCGATCCTGCGGATCGAGGGCGGGTCCGTGGGCTATGACGGCAAGGCGATCCTGCAACGGCTCGATCTTCGGATCGACCAGGACGACCGCATCGCTTTGCTCGGTCGCAATGGCGAGGGCAAATCGACGCTCTCGAAACTTTTGTCCGACCGCCTGCCTGCCATGGGCGGCGACATCACCCGGCACAAGAAACTCCGCGTCGGCTTTTTCGCCCAACATCAGGTGGACGAACTGCATCTCGACGAGACCCCGCTTCAACACCTGCGCCGCGCTTTGCCGAACCTTGAGCCCACGAAACTGCGCGCGCGCCTTGCGGGCTTCGGCCTTGGTGCCGATCAGGCGGAGACCGAGGTCGGGCGACTGTCCGGCGGTCAGAAAGCCCGCCTGTCTTTGCTCTTGGCCACACTCGATGCGCCGCATCTTCTGATCCTCGACGAACCGACCAACCACCTCGACATCGAAAGCCGCGAGGCGCTGGTCGAGGCGCTGACCGAATACACCGGTGCGGTGGTGCTCGTGTCGCACGACATGCACCTTCTCTCGCTCGTGGCCGACCGGCTCTGGCTGGTGAAAGACGGCCGCGTGACCCCCTATGAGGAAGACCTTGAGGCCTACCGCCGCTTCCTCGTTCAGGGCGACGAGAAACCGAAAGAACCCAAGGCCAAACCCGCGCCGAAGGTCAAAAAAGCCACCCGCGAAGAGCTGATGGCGCTGCGCTCCGAAGTGCGCAAATGCGAGGACCGGGTCGAAAAGCTCAACGATATGAGCGAGAAACTTCAGGTCAAGCTCGCCAACCCCGATCTCTACGAGGACAAACAGGCCGCCGTCGTCTGGCAGAAAAAATATGCCGAAGTCTCGGAGGCCATGGACCGCGCCGAGGCGCTTTGGATGGCCGCGCTCGAAAAACTCGAAGCCGCCGGGGGCAAGAGCTGAGCCATGGACCCGCAAGTTCTGATCACGGCCTTCATGACGCTTTTCGTCATCATCGACCCGATCGGGCTTGCCCCCTTGTTCGTGGCGCTCACCCAAGGAGCGACGGCACAGCATCGCCGCGCCGTCGGCCTGCGCGCGGTGCTGATCGCCTTTGCGATCCTGACGCTTTTCGGCCTGTTCGGCGATCACGTGCTTGCCTTCATCGGCATCTCCATGCCCGCCTTCCGCATTGCGGGCGGGCTTCTGCTGTTCCTCACCGCCCTTGAAATGCTGTTCGAGAAACGCACGAAACGCCGCGAGGAACATGCCCAACACCCGGAGCACCAGCCGGTCGAAGACCCCTCCGTCTTCCCGCTCGCCACGCCTCTGCTGGCCGGTCCCGGCGCGATCACCTCGATGATCCTTCTCATTGATCAGGCCGATGGCGTCACCGGTGTCCTGTTCATGCTCGGCGTGCTCATCGCGGTATTGGCCGTTTGCCTGCTGTTCTTCGCTCTGAGTGGCGTCATGGAACGCGTCCTCGGCGCCACCGGCATCAATGTGGTGACCCGGCTCATGGGCATGCTGCTCGCGGCTTTGTCGGTGCAATTCGTCGTGGACGGGATCAAGGCGAT
Organism: Celeribacter sp. SCSIO 80788; assembly: GCF_051054295.1. Taxonomy (GTDB): domain Bacteria; phylum Pseudomonadota; class Alphaproteobacteria; order Rhodobacterales; family Rhodobacteraceae; genus Celeribacter. The sequence goes on from NZ_CP150482.1 coordinate 1,122,085, forward strand.
CTTCTTCATCGGCTGATCGTCCCTTTGACGTTTTCGTCAGGAACAGAATGTCCCACTGACAAACCCCGCCCGCGCCCCTATCTATGTCCTATGGATCAGATGGACACCGCCCGCATTCTCTATCTCTCGCTGCTCCTCGGAGCGGTCGGGTTCTATTACGTCATCGCCAACCGCAAACGCATGGGCCAGATGGTGCGCCATGCCGTGCTCTGGGCGCTGATCTTCATCGGCGCGCTGGCCGCCGTCGGATTGTGGCAGGACGTCCGCCCCCGCCTTGCCCCCGCGCAGATGAGCATGGGCGACGGCATCGTCACCGTGGATCGCGACCATTCCGGGCATTTCTCCGTCATGGCCGAGGTGAACGGCGCGCCCGTGGAATTCCTTGTCGACACCGGCGCGTCCAACGTCGTGCTCTCGAAAGAGGATGCCGAGCGCGCGGGCATCGACATCGACAACCTCGCCTTCACCGGCCACGCCCAGACCGCCAACGGCTCGGTGCGCACGGCGGCGGTCAAGATCGACACGCTGGAGATCGAAGGCATCACCGACAGCCGCGTGCGGGCCTATGTCACCGATGGCGAGCTGTTCGGCTCGCTTCTTGGCATGGATTACCTGCAACGCTATGAAAGCATCGAGATCAAACAGAACAAGCTGATTTTGACGCGGTGAAGTTAGGGGCTTTGCCCCTCACCCGGGCTCCGCCCGTTCGAGGCTGAAACGCTCCCCCGGATCGTTTCCAAGCCGCCTCTCACCCCCAGGATATTTTTAGACAAAAGAAGCCGCAGTCAGCCCTTCTTGCTCTCCGCCTTCTTTTCCCAGCGGCCGCTTTCCTCGGACCAATATTGCGCCTCGGCCCCGGCCCCCGTCAGGGTTTTCCACTGCACCCGCGCGTGTTGCACCGCCGCCTCGTCATAGCCGTCGAACAGGATACAGGCGCGGTCGAGTACTGCAATTTCCTCAGCACTCAGATCCGCCCCGCCCACGCTCATCACGCAGGCCGCTTTGTTGTCCCCCGCGCCCGTGGTGAACAGCACCGGTTGGTCCGCGTCATGCGGCCCCCCGGCCATGCCATGGGGCAGAAATCCCTCCCGCAGCCAGAGCGCCTGATCGAGCGCGCGCAGCATCTCCTCGGAGCGCCCGCGCACCTCGACCCGCCAGCCCGCAGAGAGAGATTTCTCCGCAAGCGTGGCCAGCGTGTCGATCAGCGGCCCCTGTGTCAGGTGATAGAAATAGACAGCACCCATAAGGTGTTAGCCCTCTTTGTTCATCTCGTCGATCATCCGGTTGAGCGCCAGAACGCCCCAGCCGGTCGCGCCTTTCGGCGCCAAAGCCGTCCCGGAGGCCACCGAGGCCACACCCGCGATGTCGAGGTGAATCCACGGCGTCTCATCCTTGACAAACCGCTTGAGGAATTGCGCCGCCGTAATCGCCCCGCCCCAACGCGTGCCGACGTTTTTCATATCGGCGACGTTGGATTTCAAGAGATCGTCATAGCCCTGTCCCATCGGCAGGCGCCACGCGCCCTCGCCCTCCGCCTCGGCGGCTTTGAGGAAGCTGGCGCAGAACGCATCATCGTTGGAGAACACCCCGGCGTTTTCATGCCCCAGTGCCACGACACAAGCGCCCGTGAGCGTCGCGAGGTTGACCATGGCTTTCGGCGCAAAGGTCTGTTGTGCGTACCAGAGCACATCGGCCAGAACGAGGCGGCCTTCGGCATCGGTGTTGATGATCTCCACCGTGTCGCCCTTCATGGATTTGACCACATCGCCCGGCCGCGTCGCCTGCCCGTCGGGCATATTCTCGACAAGGCCCACAAGCCCCACGACATTCGCGGGCGCCTTGCGCAGCGCCAGGGATTTCATCACGCCCGACACCGTGCCCGCGCCGCCCATGTCCATGGTCATGTCTTCCATGCCCGCCGCCGGTTTCAGAGAAATCCCGCCGGTGTCGAAGACAACCCCCTTGCCGACAAGCGCCAACGGAGCCTCGTCGCCGCCCGCCTGCCATGTCATCACCACCATTTTCGTGGGCGTCACAGAGCCCTGGCCCACGGAAAGCAAAAGGTTCATGCCCAGCTCGGCCAGACGATCCTCCTCGAAGACCTCGACCTTGATGCCAAGGCTTTCAAGTTCGGTCAGACGGGAGGCGAATTCGACCGTGGTCAGCACGTTCGACGGCTCGGACACCAGATCGCGGGTGAAGAACACGCCTTCGGCCAGCGCCGTGACCGTCGAAAGATCGACCGCCTCCGGTTTCGCCACCGCGAGCGTCACGGCGGGCGCAACGGGCGCTTCGTCCAGGGTTTTATGCGCGGTGAAGCTGTAATTCCGGAGCATCATCCCGAGCGCAAGCTCTTCGACGCGCTTGAGGCTGCCCGGCAGGACCAGCGCGCCCTCTTTGTCGAGCGCCGCCCCAATCGCCGCGCCCGCCTTGCGGCAAAGTTCGACCGAGGCCTGATGCGCAAGTTTCACAACCTGAACCGCAGAGGCGGCCATGCCGACCGGATAGGCCAGATCCTTCGCCTCGCCCTCTTTCATCTTCTCGAAGGCCGGGCTTTCGACCAACCGCGCCAGAGCGCCCTTCGTCAGCCGGTTGATCCGTCGTGCCGCCGGGCTCATCTTGCCGTCGGGCGTCACCATCACAGAGACCCGTCCGGGGGCTGCGGCGATGGCGTCGAGGTCCAATTCGGTCACGGTGATCTGGGCAAGCGCGGTCATGGCAATTCCTTTGCTGAATTCGGGTTTTCCCATAGGTAGCGGCCATACCCCCGACTGACCAGTGCGAGTTTGCGCCGATTGCATCGGTTTGCGCACGGGTTTCTACTTTCTCCCCGCGCAGGCTGCGGATAAAGTCCGCCCGAACGCAAACACCAGTATCGGGACCAGTGGGTTGGGAAGATTCGACAAATACATGCTTCAGCAACTGCTGATGCTGTTCGGATTCTTCTCGCTTTTGCTGGCGCTGGTGTTCTGGGTGAACAAGGCGGTGAGCCTCTTGGACTGGCTGATGGGCGACGGGCAATCGGCCTCGACGTTTTTGCAACTCACGCTTCTGTCCCTGCCGACGATCCTCGTGAACCTCCTGCCGATCGCGGCCTTTGCCGCCGTGGTCTATGTCACCAACCGCCTGTCCTCGGAATCCGAACTGGTGGTGGTGCAGGCGGCCGGGTATTCGCCCTATCGCCTTGCCCGCCCGGTGCTGTTCTTCGGCCTCATCGTCGGGCTGATGGTCGCCATCCTCGCCCATGTGCTTGTGCCCCTGTCGCAGCGCGAACTGGACCTGCGCCGCGCCGAAATCGCCAGCGACGTGACCGCCCGGCTCCTGACCGAAGGCTCCTTCGTCCATCCGGTGCGCGGCATCACCTTCTACGTGCGCAACATCTCGGCCGCGGGCGAGCTTGAGGACGTCTACCTCTCGAACAGCCGCGAAAAGAGCCAGCGCCAGAGCTTCATGGCCTCGCGCGCCCTGATCGTCAAAGACGACAGCGGCCCGATGCTCCTGATGTTCGACGGCATGAGCCAGACCTATGAACTTGCCGCACAGCGCCTCTCCGTCACCCGTTTCGACAGTTTCTCCTACAGCCTCTCGGGTCTGCTCGGCGAAACCCGGACCCGGCCGCGCACCCTGCGCTCCACCGACAGCCTCACGCTCTTGCAGGCCAGCCCGGCGCTTCAGGAAGAGATCGGCCGCACGCCGCAAGAGATGTTCGCCGAGGTGACCCAGCGCACCAACAAGGCCGTCCAGGGCCTCGTCATCTGTCTCGTCGGCTTCGGCGCGCTGCTGATCGGCGGATTTTCGCGCTTCGGCCTCTGGCGCCAGATCCTTCTCGCGATCCTGCTTCTGGTCGTGGTGAAAACCCTCGACAACAGCTTTGGCGGCATGATCGACGACACCCCAAGCCTCTGGCCGCTGCGCTATCTCGCCTCCGTTCTGGCCGTCGCCATGGCGCTCGGGCTGATGTGGAAAGCCGCCCATCCGCGTCTGCGCCGCCGCAAGGACGACACCCCGGACCGCGAGGGAGACACGTCATGAGGCTCGATCTCTATTTCGCCCGCCGTTTCCTGCGCGCCCTCTTGATTGTCCTCGCGATGTTCGCCGGGCTCATCCTCATGGTCGAAAGCCTCGACCAGCTCCGCGATCTCGCCGATCTCGGGGTCGGCAGCGCCGCCGTTCTGCACATGGCGCTCCTGCGCGTACCGCGCACGCTCTACGACATCCTGCCGATCATCGTGATGATCGCCACGCTGGTGCTGTTTCTCGGTCTTGCGCGCTCCTCCGAACTGGTCGTCGCCCGCGCCGCCGGGCGCTCCGCCCTGCGCTCTCTGGTGCCGCCGGTTGCCGTCGCCTTCCTGTTCGGTGCGCTCAGCGTCGCCGTCTTCAACCCGATTGCCGCCACCACCGAACGCAGCTACGAGCGCCAGAAAACCCTGTTCAGCCAGGGCGAAGCCCAGGTGTTTTCGGTCTCCGACGAGGGGCTGTGGCTGCGCGAAGGCACGCCCAGCGGCCAGATGGTGATCCGCGCCGGGCGCTCCAATCTCGACGGCTCGCAATTGCAGGAGGTGAGCTTCATCGGCTTCGCCCCCGACGGCACACCGCTCTACCGGATCGAAGCGCAGAGCGCCCAGATCGAGGACGGCCAGTGGCATCTCACCGGGGCCAAGCGTTGGCCGCTGACCGGCGCCGCCAACCCCGAGGCCGCCGCCACCGTGCACGACACGCTCACCCTGACCACCTCGCTCACCCCCGATGAAATCCGCGACCGCTTCGGTGCGCCCGAGGCCGTGCCATTCTGGGAACTCACCAGCTACATCGACAAGCTCGAAGTGGCCGGTTTCTCCGCCCGTTCTTACCGCATGTGGCTGCAAAGCGAGCTGGCCCTGCCGTTCTCCTTTATCGCCATGGTGCTGATCGCTGCGGGCTTCACCATGCGCCATACCCGTCTCGGCAACACCTCCTCGCGGGTGATCACCGCCGTGCTTCTGGCCTTCGGCTTCTATTTCCTGCGCTCCTTCGCCATCGTCATGGGACAGAACGGATTGCTGCCGATCTCTTTGGCCGCCTGGGCGCCGCCGCTCGCGGTCATCCTCGCCTCTCTTGCCCTTCTGCTGCATTTGGAGGATGGATAAGGACATGACCGCCGCACCGAAGGCCCCCCTTTCCCGTCGTGCGCAGCCCCTGCGCGCCCCGCTCACGGCCCTCGCCCTGAGCGCTGCCCTGTCCATGGCCGCGCTGCCCGCGATGACCCAGACAGCATCCGAGCCCTCCACCGCGCTGATGGCCGACAGCGTCAGCTTCGACGGCACGCTGTTGATCGCCTCCGGCGCGGTCGAAGTGTTGCGCGGCGACACGCGGCTCACCGCCACGCGCATCACCTTCGATCAGAAGACCGGTGCGCTCTCGATCGAAGGTCCGATCCGTCTCACCGAAGCCGATGGCGCGACCGAGATTCTCGCCTCCGCAGCCGAGATCGACACCGAGTTGAAAAACGGCCTTCTGCTGTCGGCGCGCATGGTGATCGACCGCCAGATGCAACTGGCCGCCGCCCGGCTCGACGTGGTCGAAGGCCGCTATACGAGGCTCGAGAAAACCGTCGCCTCGACCTGTGAGGTCTGCGCCGTGCGTCCGGTGCCGCTCTGGGAAATTCGCGCCAGCGAAGTGATCCACGACAACGAAACCCATCAGCTCTATTTCACCGACGCGCATTTCCGCATCGTCGACATTCCGGTGTTCTGGCTGCCGCATCTGCGGGTGCCCGACCCGACCGTGAAACGCGCCAACGGCTTTCTCATCCCGGAGATCCGCACCGATTCCACCCTCGGCACCGGCATCGAGATCCCCTATTTCATCACCTTGGGCGATCACCGCGACCTCACCGTCGCGCCCTATCTGGCAAGCCACACCACGACGCTCAACCTGCGCTATCGTCAGGCCTTCGTGCATGGCGATCTCGAACTGAACGGCGCGGTCAGCTCCGACGACACCCGCGACGGGCTGCGGGCCTATCTCTTCGCCGAGGGCAACTGGCGGCTCGACAATGGCATGAAGCTCGGCTTCGATCTGCGCGCCACCTCCGACATCGCCTATCTGCTCGATTACGGCTATTACGACGAAGATTACCTGCCCTCGAAAGTCACGCTGAGCCGCTACCGCGAAGACGAGGCCATCGACGGGCAATTCGTCTATTCCCGCAGCCTGCGCGATTCCGATGTGGCGATCGAGGACACGCTGCCCTTCCTTCTGGGCGAGTTCAGCTACGAACATCTCTACGATCCGGCCCGTCTGCCGGGTCAACTGAGCTTCGGGATCACCGCCTCGACCTCGTACCGCGATTCCGAAGACGACATCGACGGCTATGACGTGCTGCGTCTTGGGGCCGAAGGGCGCTGGAGCGGCTCGACCGTCTTCGGCCCCGGCCTGAAACTCGAAAACGCCGCCGCCCTCTATGTCGACGGCTACCTGCAACAGCAATATTCCACCTACGAAAACCACGTCACCCGCCTCACCGGCAGTGCCGAAACCCGCCTGAGCTGGCCGCTCACCCGTACCACCGCCTCCGGCGCGTCCGAGCTTCTGGAACCGCTGTTGCAGCTTGGCTGGTCCGACAGCACCGGCGGCGATGTGCCCAACACGGATTCGCGTTTCGTCGAGTTTGACGAGGGCAATCTGCTGACCCTCGCGCGCTTTCCCGGCGCCGACCGGCGCGACACCGGCCTGACCGCCGCCGCCGGGCTGCGGTTTTCGCATTACGGCGAGACCTCCGACTATGGCCTCACGCTCGGTCGGGTCCTCAGCCTCGAAGATCACGACGCCTATTCCGTCGCCTCCGGCCTCTCCGGGCAAAGCTCCGACTGGCTCATCGGTGCCGGGCTGCGCTTCCAGAACGGCTTTGCCGCCAATACCCGCGCGCTCTTCACCGAAGACGCGGAAATCACCAAGTGGGAAACCCGTCTCGATCTCAGCCGCCCGCGCTATGCCATCGGCTCCTCCTATGCCTATGTCATCGCCGATGCTGCGGAGGACCGTGACACCGATCTCAACGAATTCGGCTTCGACGGCTCGGTGAAACTGGCGCAGAACTGGAGCGCCACGGCGCAATATCTCTACGATTTCAACGAGGACGAAGCCACCCGCGCCGGGCTTGGCCTGCAATTTCAAAACGAATGCACCCGGCTCAAGCTCGAATTGTCGCGCCGCTACTGGAATACCGATTCCCTCGATCCGACCACCCGCGTGGCGTTTTCCGTCGGCTTCGGCGCCTTCGGATCGGCCACGCAAAAGACCGGTTCCTGCGCCTTCTGAGACGCGCCCCAAGCCCGTCATCGCCCGTCGCGCCGCCTCGCTGCGTTCACAATCGGGATATTCCCCGTCCCGCACGGCGCCCAGACGAGCAATCCGCTTGGCCCAGACCGCGAAACCTCTTAAAAGAAACCGACATCTGGACGAAAGCTCCGAAACCGGGGCAACAAGTGGGCATGGGAGTGAGCATGACACGCAAATTCGGGGCTGATCTTCTGGAGGCGGTGAAAACCTCTCTGCGCAAACCCTTGCCGACCGGCACAATCCGCGGCGGGCTTTTCGCTCTGGCGCTGGCTGTGCCCGGGCTGACCCCCGGACTGGCCACGGCCCAGAATCTTTTCGCCCCCGCCGCCTATGTCAACGACAAGGTGGTGACCGGCTACGAACTTGAGCAGCGCATGCAGATGCTCTCCGTTCTCGGCGGCGCGCAAAGCCGCAAGGACGTGCTCGACGCCCTGATCGAAGAGCGCCTCAAACAACAGGTCGCCGATCGCGTGAATTTCAAACTCACCGACGAACAGGTCGCCTCCGCAATCGCCGAATTCGCCGCCCGCGGCAAGTTGCAACCCGAACAGTTCCTGTCGCTGATGGCGCAAAACGGCGTTTCGGCCCAGACCGTGCGCGATTTCGTGTCCTCGGGCATCATCTGGCGTGAATACGCCCGCGCCCGGTTCTCCTCGAAAGCCCAGATCTCAGAAGCGGAGATCGACAAGGCGCTGCAATCGAACGGCCCCTCCGGCGGGCTGCGTGTGGCTCTGTCCGAGCTTTTCCTGCCCGCGCGCACCCCTGAAGAGGCCGCGCAATCGGATGCGCTCGCCAAACAGATCGCGGCCAACCCCACGATCCCGGCCTTTGCCGCCGCCGCCGAGAAATACTCCGTCGCCCCCTCGCGCGAGAAAGCCGGGCGGATGGAATGGGCCTCGGTCGGCGATCTGCCGCCTGCCCTGCGTGCCGCCGTCATGGGCCTCAAACCCGGCGGGATCAGCGCGCCCCTGTCCACCGGCAACGCCATCGGTCTGTTCCAGCTGCGGTCCGTCGCCGAGATCGACACCCCGACGCCCAATGCCAACGCCATCAAATATGCCGCCTATTACATCGCGGGCGGACGCTCGGAAGCCGCGCTGAAACGCGCCGCCGAGGTGAAGGCCAATGTCGACACCTGCGACGACCTCTATGGCATCGCCAAGGGCGAACCGGAAAGCGTGCTCCAGATCGACACGCTGCCGGTGAGCCAGATCCCCAACGATGTGGCCTTCGAGCTTGCCAAACTCGATCCCGGCGAGGTCTCCACCGCGCTGACCCGTGCCGATGGCCAGACGCTTGTTTTCCTGATGATGTGCGGTCGCAATTATGAGGCTCTGGCCAATGCCGACCGCGACGCCGTGCGCGCCCAGCTGCAATCGCAACGCATCGGCGCGCTGGCCGACAGTTTCCTCGCCGAAATGCGCGCCGACGCCACGATCGTGATCCCATGAGCCAGAGCGATCTGCGCCCCTCCGATCTCGCCCCCATCGCCCTGAGCTGTGGCGAACCCGCCGGGGTCGGCCCCGAGCTTGCGGTCAAGGCCGCCAAGCTTCTGGGCGGGGCCGTGCCGTTCTTCTGGATCGGCGATCCGCGCCACCTGCCCAAGGATGCGCTGTTCGAAGAGATCGACAGCCCCGCGCAGGCGCTCGACATCGCCCCCGGCGCTTTGCCCGTGCTGCACCACGACTTCCCCGCCGAGGTCCGCCCCGGCCACCCCGATCTCTCGAACGCCCACGGCGTGATCGAGGTGATCCGCCGCGCCACAGCGCTCGTGCAATCGGGCGAGGCCTCCGCACTTTGCACCGCACCGATCCACAAGAAAGTCCTGAAGGACGGCGCGGGCTATGCCTTTCCCGGCCACACCGAATTCCTCGCCCATCTCGGCGGCGTCGAGCGCGTGGTGATGATGCTCGCCTGCACCGAGCTGCGCGTCGTCCCCGTCACCATCCACATCGCGCTCAAAGACGTGGCCGAGCAGTTCACGCCCGAGCTTCTCGAAGACACTATCCGCATCACCGCCGCCGATATGGAGCGCTTTTGGGGCTATACCACGCCGCGGATCGCCATCGCGGGGCTCAATCCACATGCGGGCGAAGGCGGCGCGATGGGCAGCGAAGAGATCGACTGGATGATCCCGCTCATCGACCGGCTCAAGACGCAGGGTTTCGATCTCAAGGGCCCGATGCCGCCCGACACCATGTTCCATGGCCGGGCGCGCGCGGGCTATGACGTGGCGCTCTGTGCCTATCACGATCAGGCGCTGATCCCGATCAAGACCATCGACTTTTCCGGCGGCGTCAACGTCACCCTCGGCCTGCCCTTCATTCGCACCTCGCCCGATCACGGCACCGCCTTCGACATCGCGGGCAAGGGCGTGGCCGATCCGTCGAGCCTCATCGCCGCGCTCAAGATGGCGCAGGATATGGCGATCACCGCCCGGAAAGCACGCTGATGGCCACTGTCGACGGGCTGCCGCCGCTCCGCGAGGTCATCGCGACCCACGAGCTTGTGGCGAAGAAATCGCTGGGCCAGAACTTTCTGCTGGACCTGAACCTGACCTCGAAAATCGCCCGTCAGGCGGGCGATCTGACGCAATGCGACGTCTTGGAGGTCGGCCCCGGCCCCGGCGGTCTGACCCGTGGCCTTCTGGCCGAGGGTGCGCGCAAGGTTCTCGCCGTCGAAAAAGACAGCCGCGCCATGGCACCGCTCGCCGAAATTTCCGCCGCCTATCCCGGTCGGCTCGAGGTGATCAACGCCGATGCGCTTGAAATCGACCCGCTCGAACGCCTGACCGCCCCGGTGCGCATCGTCGCCAACCTGCCGTATAACGTCGGCACGGAATTGTTGGTGCGCTGGTTGACGCCCCCGTCCTGGCCGCCCTATTGGGCCTCGCTGACGCTGATGTTTCAGCGCGAAGTGGCCGAGCGCATCGTCGCCGAGCCGGGATCGAAGAAATACGGTCGTCTCGCGATCCTGTCGCAATGGCGCACCCGACCCCGCATCGTCATGGAACTGCCGCCGGAAGCCTTTAGCCCGCCGCCGAAAATCCATTCCGCCGTGGTGCATTTCGAAGCCCTGCCCGCGCCGCGGTTCGAGGCCGATCCGAAACTCCTTGAGCGCATCGTCGCCGCGGGTTTCAACCAGCGCCGCAAGATGCTCCGCGCCTCGCTGAAGGGCCTCACGCCCGACATCGAAGACCGCCTGACCGCCGCCGGGATCAAGCCCACAGACCGCGCCGAACAGGTGCCGATCGAAGGCTGGTGCGCGCTCGCCCGCGAAATGGCCAAGGCCTAGGCGGTGTTCTCCCATGTCACCCTCGGCGCCGACGATCTCGATCTGGCCGCCACGTTTTACGACGCGGTTCTGGGGGAAATCGGCCTCTCGCAACGCCCGTTCGAACCGGATGGCGGCCCGGACGCGCGCTGTTGGGTGCGGCCCGAGGCGCCCTATCCGCGCTTTTACGTCTCCCAGACCTACAACAAAGCCCCCGCCAGCGCCGGGAACGGCACCATGCTGGCCTTTGTTGCTCCAACGCGCGCCGCCGTCGACCGCGCCTATGCCGCGGGCCTCGCCCATGGCGGCACAGACGAGGGCGCGCCCGGCCTGCGTCCCCACTATGCCCCCGATTACTACGGTGCCTATCTGCGCGACCCGTTCGGCAACAAGATCCACCTCGTGCATCGCGCCGAGCTGACCGAAAGTTTCGGGATCGAGGCCTGACAGCCCCCTAAACCCGAGTTGTAGCGCCGCCACTCCAACTCCAGTTCAATCGCCAAACCTCCCCGCATCGTCTTTTCTGGGGCGATGGCACGGTCCTGCGCGCTTCTGATCTTGGTATAAGTCTCAGCGCCCCGACGTCCCGCCAAACCGATCTTCCCGGAAAGGCGGCATCGCAACGCTCTCAGGCACGGGCGATTTCAATATCGTCACACCCAGGACGTCCGATGCCCCCCTGGCGCCGGGGCCTCCCGAGCCCCGGCGCTTTCTCCAATTCATCCCGCGTTTCAGCCCCGCCGCTTTGTCCGCTCCCTTCCCCCCCTCAGGACGGCGGGCTATAAAGGGGCATGACAAAGACCCCGACACGACGTCACATCCTTAGCGCCTCTCCCGCCCTGATCATCGTCCTGATCGTGGTCCAGAGCGTCTGCGCCGTGTTCTTCCTCGCCGATGTGCTCGCCGATCTCCGAGAGGTCGGCGGCCAACCGACCCTGCACCTCATGATCGAAGCCATCGCCACCGGCACGCTGGTGATCGCCATCCTGTTCGAACTGCGCCTGATCCGCGATCTGATGCAGCGCAAGGCCCGGCTCGAACGCAGCCTCAAGGACGCCTCCCGCGCCGTCTTCGACGTGATCGAAAGCCATTTCGATCTCTGGGGCCTGTCGCCGTCCGAGCGCGATGTCGCGAGCTTTCTCGTCAAAGGCTTTTCCATCACCGAAATCGCCGAATTGCGTGGCAACAAGGAAGGCACGATCAAAGCGCATCTCAACGCGATCTACCGCAAATCCGGCACCCGCAACCGCGCCGAGATGATGTCCGCCCTGATCGACTCCCTGATCGACCCGCACCCGCAGACCGAGACGCCACAACCCTCAGCGCCCTGAGCCAGCCCGTCCAGACATGAAAAAACCCCGCTCAATGGCGGAGTTTTTAGCATTCCAATACTTTGGGCGGGCTTATTCCGCGGCCTCTGTGGTGTCCGGCGCGCTTTGCGGCGCACTGTCCCGGTCCGGCTGTGCCTCCTGCGCGGGGGCCTCTGCGGCGGCGGCTTCCGCCTCCTTCTCCGCCTTGGTCTTGCGCGGTTTGCGCGGCGCACGCGGGCGTTTCGGCTTCGGCTGATCCTCGGGCGTCTCTACGAGACCGGTCTCAGAGCTCTCACCGCCCGCCTCGCTCCCATCGCCCTCGACAAAGACCAGATCGGGCTGATCGCCCTCGCCCGCCACCGGCTGAGCCTGTTGTTCGGTCTGTTGCTCGTCGCGACGGCGCTGACGTTCGGCACGCTCGGCTTCCTGACGGTCGCGGCGTTCCTGTTGCTCGCGCTCCTGCTGTTCGCGTTGCGCGTCCAGCTCTTTCTGCGCCTCGCCCAGCATCCGCAGGTAATGTTCCGCGTGCTGCTGGAAGTTCTCGGCCGCCACCCGGTCGTTGGCAAGCTGCGCGTCGCGGGCAAGCTGGTTGTATTTCTCGATGATCTGTTGCGGCGTGCCGCGCACCTTGCCCTCGGGGCCGGAGCTGTCGAAGACACGGTTGACGATATTGCCAACGGAACGGTTGCGGTTGTTCTTGGACCGCGAACGGTTTTTCGAGGATCTCATACGGTGTTCTTTCGAGCCTATATCTCGTTAATCGAGCCTGTGTGCCGGATTCTCGGACCGGCTTTTGAAGCTGGCTTGTCTGTCCCAATGCGCTCTCGTTCTCTCGAGAGCCCTCAACATCAAAGCTGTGCAGGGTAAGAGCGTCGGGGAGCAAACTCCCGTCCGGCGCATCCCCTCTGTAACCCTGTCCTGTCGGGTATGACAAGCGATTTTTACATGATTCTGGTACCTTTATACGGCATTTCGTCGGAAAAACGCCGGGAAACCACAGGACTTGCCCCGAGACTGGTACAAAACCGTTACCAATTCGCTGACAGGGTGGAAAAAACGTGCTTTGCCTTATTTGCCCGCATTGCGCGGATGCGGGTTCGGCGCCTGCGCCCGCACCACCCGGTCGCGCCCGTCGAGATCGGCAATCACCCGCACGCCCTTGAGCCCTTGGGCCAGAAACAGCTCCGACACGGCCGCGCCCTGGGTCGGACCGATCTCGACGATCAGCCGCCCGCGCGGCGCCAGATGCGCCCGCGCGCCCTTGGCAATCGCCCGATAAGCCGTGAGCCCGTCCGCCTCATCGGTCAGCGCCATGCGCGGCTCATGCGCCAGTTCGGGCGCGAGCGACGGCATTTCCGAGAGCGCAATATAGGGCGGGTTCGACACGATCAGCTCGAACTCACCGTCGATCCCGTCCCACCAGTCGGCCTGCTGAAACCGCGCCCGCCCCGTGAGGCCCAAGCCTTCGGCATTCTCCCGCGCGACGCTTAGAGCAGCCTCGGACAGATCGCTTCCAAGCCCCTTGGCCAAAATCTGTTCCGCGAGCAATGTCAAAAGGATAGCACCCGACCCTGTGCCAAGATCGAGCACCGAATTGAACGGCCGCGCGAGGGCCTCGGCGATCAGGATCTCGGTCTCGGGCCGCGGGTCGAGCACATCGGCGCTGACCTTGAAAGACCGCCCGTAGAATTCCCGATGCCCCAGAATATGCGACACGGGTTCGCGGTTCACCCGCCGGTCAATCGCCACCGCAAACGCCGCCTCGTGCGCCTCTGAAATCGCATCCGGCATCACGAGTGTGAGCCGCGAGGGCACGAGCCCCAGCACATGCGCCATCAAAAGCCGGGCATCGCGCGCCCCGCCCTCGATCCCGGCCTCGGCCAGACGTTTGGTGCCTTTGATCAGCGCCGTCTGCACCGTGGACTGAACCGTCATCCCGCCATCTCCGCCAGAAGGGCCGCCTGATGATCCGCAATCAGCGCATCGATCACCTCATCGAGATCGCCGCCCATCACCTGATCGAGCTTGTAAAGCGTCAGGTTGATGCGGTGATCCGTCATCCGGCCCTGCGGAAAATTATAGGTGCGGATGCGTTCCGAGCGATCCCCGGACCCGACCTGCGATTTGCGATCCGCCGAGCGTTCGGCATGGAGTTTTTGGCGCTCCGCGTCATAAAGCCGCGCGCGCAGCACGGTCATCGCGATCTCGCGGTTGCGGTGCTGGGATTTCTCCGACGAGGTTACGACGATTCCGCTCGGAATATGGGTGATCCGAACCGCCGAATCCGTGGTATTGACGTGCTGCCCGCCCGCACCCGACGAGCGCATCGTGTCGATGCGGATGTCATTCGGGTTGATCTCGATATCCACCTCCTGCGCCTCCGGCAGCACCGCCACGGTGGCCGCAGAGGTATGAATCCGTCCGCCCGATTCCGTTTCCGGCACGCGCTGCACCCGGTGCACGCCGCTCTCGAACTTCATCCGCGCGAAAACGCCCTCGCCCTCGACATTGGCGATCACCTCCTTGATGCCGCCAAGCTCGGTCTCCGCCAGCTCGATGATGTCGAACCGCCAGCCCTTCGCCTCGGCATAGCGCTGATACATTCTAAGCAGGTCGCCCGCGAACAACGACGCCTCGTCGCCCCCCGTGCCGGGCCGGATTTCGAGAATGGCCGAGCCGGTATCCGCCGCATCCTTGGGCAAAAGCGCGATCTGGAGCGCCTCTTCCGCCTCCGGCAGCCGCGCCTTCAGCCCCGGCAATTCCTCTTCCGCGAGCGCGCGCATCTCCGGGTCCGACAACATCGCCTCGGCCTCGTCAATATCGTCCGCAAGGCGTTGATAAGCGCGGATCTGTTCGACCACAGGGCGCAGCCCGGCATATTCGCGGCCCAAGGCGACAATATCGCCCGTGCCCTGCGCCATCGAGGCTTCAAGGAATTCGAAACGTTGCAGAATCTGCTGGAGGCGGTCTTGAGGTATCATGAGGCGATCTGTTGCGATGAAACACGGTCCGGGTCAAGCCGCGCTAAAACCCGGCCGCCTTGATCCACGCCTCCGCCCGCCGCCCGTTGACGCCGAAATCGGACTTGCCGAAGCGCAGCCGCGCCAGAACCACCGCCTCGGAGCCGCCCTCGGAACTGCGTGCGGAAATCGTGGTGAAATCCGGGAAGCCCCAGAACGCCGTGCGGGTCCGATAGGTCAGCCGCCCCTCCTCGACCGACCCGGCGACGCGGCGCGTGCGCATCTCGGTTTCGGCAATCGCCGCCAGACGGGTGAGCGCCTCCTCCGGCGTCAAAGGCACGGACACCAGTCGTTTCACGCCGCCCGGCGCAGGGTCGGCGGCGGCAAAGGGATCGACATGCCAGCGGGCGGAATCGGTCGGGGCAAGGCGAATGACCGCCTGAAGCACCACAAATCCGATGATCGCCCCCCAGAACAGCATCTTCATCCCGTCCGTCGCGTCCAGCCATAGAGCGCGATGATCTCCATCGCCACATGCGCGCCCGCCACCGCCGTCGCCCCCGTCGTGTCATAGGGCGGCGAAACCTCGACCACGTCGCCGCCGGTGAGGTTCACCCCCGCCAGATCGCGCAGGATCGCCGCCGCCTGCCAACTGGCCAAGCCGCCCCAGACGGGCGTGCCGGTGCCGGGCGCAAAGGCCGGGTCCAAACAGTCGATGTCGAAGGTCAGATAACAGTTCCGATCGCCGACGATCTTTTTCACCTCACTTGCCACCCACGCGGCACCGCGTTCATGCACCGTCCGCGCGTCGATGATATTGACGCCCAAAGTGTCCGGGTTGTCGGTGCGAATCCCGATCTGGACCGAGGTTTTCGGATCGATCACACCGGTTTTCACCGCCTTGTAGAACATCGTGCCATGGTCGATCCGCGTCAGGTCATCGTCCTGCCATGTGTCGGAATGCGCATCGAAATGGATGAGGCTCAGGGGCCCGAACTTTTCCGCATGGGCCTTGAGAATCGGGTAGCTGATATAGTGATCGCCGCCCAGCACGAGGCTCCCCGCGCCCGCCGCCAGAATCCCCCGGATGTGATCCGTCAAGCGCTCCGGAAACTCCGACACCATGGCGTAATCGAAGGCCAGATCGCCGTAATCCACCACATTGAGCTCGTCCAAGGGCGAATACCCCCAGCCATAGGGTGCATCGAAGGGCTGAAGCGCGGAGGCCTCGCGGATCGCCCGCGGCCCCAACCGCGTGCCCGGCCTGTTGGTCACCGCCTGATCGAAGGGCACGCCGGTGATCGCCAGATCGACACCCGCAAGATCCTTGGTATAGCGTCGACGAAAGGCCGACAGCGCACCGCCAAAGGCATTCTCATAGGCCAGCCCCCGGCCGGAACCGGTAAAGGCCAGATCAATCTGGGTTTTCGCGTCTTCGAGCGCCATACCGCCCCTCCCGTTCAGTCTCGCCCTCACTTTAGCGTCCCCGGGGACCGTGTCCATCGGATGTTGACCCGCGGGTCATAGAAACGTCAAAGCCCCCCGCCTGTGAAGACGGGGGGCCAGAGATGGCCGGAACAGACCATCGGGGGGGGAAATCGTTACGCCTTCCGATCAGAGGATCAGAAGCGGAAGCTCACGCGCGCGCCGAGAGTGGTGGCGGAGAGGTCTTCACCGCTGTTGTCGAATTCGTCGAATTCGTTTTGCAGCAGTTCGGCACCCACGGTCATGTTGTCGGAGACGGCATAGTCCACACCGAGACCGTAGACATAGCCGGTGTCGTTGTAGGACGCGCCGTTGATATCGGCTTCACCATAGGCGGCACCGACCACACCGTAGACCAGAGCCGGGCCCATGTCGTAACCGGCACGCAGTTTCAGACGGGTCAGGTTGTCGAGGCTGTTGTTGCCTTCTTCCATCTCCGTGGCGTTGTATTCGAGTTCGCCACCGAGCACGAAGTTGCCGAAGTCATAGTCATAACCGCCGTAGACGCCGTAGGTCATGTCGTCCGCATCGTCGAGCGCGTCCTGACCCCAGCCGTAGCCGATGGTCGCACCGACGTAACCGCCGGTCCAGTCGGTGCCAGCGACCGGCATGACGGGTGCGGGGGTGATCACCGGCTGTTCGACGACCGGTTCGGAATAGCCGCCGGCAAAAGCCGGAGCGGTGAGAGCAAAAGCGGCCAGAGCGAGTGCCGGGGTTGCGATACGTTTCATGGTTTTTCTCCTTTACTGCCTCGTTCAGAGGTGATGCCTTGATCGACATCTCAACGAGAGACATAGAGAAAACGTTCCGGGAAAACAGAGGGGTAACGGTCACGCCCGCGTGAGGAAACCGTGAAGTACCCTAAATCGGTGAAAAGCTGCCGAGCCGAACTTTCAGACTGGCAAGAACTGGCCGAGGAAAAACTATCCACAAGAAATCCGCGCCCTCAGGCGTCGGAATTCTTCTCTTCGAGCGTAAGCCATTCTTCCTCGGCGGCCATCAGCGCCTCTTGCCGCTGCGTCAGCATCTCGGTCGCCTTCTTGAATTTCACCGGCTCGCGGGTGAACAGTTCCGGATCGGCCAGAAGCTCGCCGATTTTGGCAATCTCGGCCTCCAGCCGTTCGATTTCCGAGGGAAGCGCCTCAAGCCGGTGCTTTTCCGTGAAGGACAGTTTGGATTTCGCAGGCGCAGGTTTCGCTGCCGCTTTCTCTGCGACCTTTTCAGCGGGTTTCTCCGCCTTGGCCGCCGCTTTCACATGCGGCTTCTCATTGGCGAATCCATTGTCGCCGCGCTGTGCCAGATAATCCGTCCAGCCGCCCGCATAGAGCGTCGCCGTCCCGTCCCCAGGAACCGCCACGGTCTGAGTCGCCACCCGGTCGATGAAATCCCGGTCGTGCGACACCAAGAGAACCGTGCCCTCGAAATCCGTCAGCAATTCCTGCAACAGATCGAGGGTTTCAATATCGAGATCGTTGGTCGGCTCGTCGAGCACCAAAACGTTCGAGGGTTTCGCCATGATTTTCGACAGCAAAAGCCGCGCTTTCTCGCCGCCCGACAGCGACGCGACCGGTGCCCGCGCCTGTGCTTCGGAGAACAGGAAATCTTTCAGATAGCCGACCACATGTTTCGGCGTGCCGCGCACCATGACCTGATCGGCCTTGCCGGAGACGGAAATGTCCTTGTCCGAGGTCATCGCCTCCCAAAGCGTCAGGTCTTCGCGAATGTTCGACCGGGTCTGATCGAACACCGCCATTTCGAGCTTTGTCCCGAGTTTGATCGTGCCCGAATCCGGTTCCATCTCGCCGGTGAGCATTTTCAAAAGCGTGGTTTTACCCGCCCCGTTCGGCCCGACAAAGGCGATCCGATCTCCCCGGCCCACCTTGATGGAGAAATCACGCACGATCACGCGCTCCCCAAAGCTCTTGGAAATGTGATCGGCCTCGACCACCCGCTTGCCGGATTTCTCGGCGACCTCAAGCTCCATCGCCGCCGTGCCCTGGCGTTTGATCTGGCTTGCACGTTCCGAGCGCAGGTCCTGAAGCGCCCGCACCCGGCCCATGTTGCGTTTGCGTCGCGCCGAAATACCTTCGACGGCCCACCGCGCCTCCGCCTTGATCTTGCGATTGAGCTTGTGCCGCTGCTGGTCCTCTTCGTCCCAGATCTTGTCGCGCCATTCCTCAAAGGCCTCAAAGCCCTGTTCCTGGCGGCGCACTTCGCCCCGGTCGATCCAGAGCGTCGCGCGGGTCAGATGATTGAGAAACGCCCGGTCGTGCGAGATCAGCACAAAGGCCGTCTTCGTCAGCCGCAACTCCTCTTCGAGCCATGCGATGGCTTCGATGTCGAGGTGGTTCGTCGGCTCGTCGAGCAACATCAACCCCGGCGCTTCGGCCAGAAGTTTCGCCAAAGCCGCCCGCCGCCGCTCGCCGCCCGAGGCGGTCGCGACCGGCGTCGCCGGATCGAACTTGAGCCCCTCGGCCACCATATCGACCTTATAGCTCTCCGCCGCATCGAGCTGCGAGGCCGCAAAATCGCCCAGCGTCTCGAAGCCCGAGAGATCCGGCTCCTGCTCCATATAGCCGACCGTGATCCCCGGCCCCAAAACCCGGCTGCCCTTGTCCGCCTCGACAAGCCCCGCCATGACCTTCATGAGCGTCGACTTGCCCGAGCCGTTCCGGCCCACAAGAGCGACCCGGTCGCCCTCCTGAACAACGAGAGACAGCCCGTCAAAGACAGGGTTTCCACCAAAGGTGAGCGAAATATCGGAGAGTTGTAAAACGGGTGCGCGTGCCATGTCGCACCGCTACTCGGGCGCCGCACAAAGGTCAATGATCATGTCATGTGATGGCCCCTGTCACAAAGCCGCGTTGGACGCCTGTGCCATGGCTTTATACCCTGCCCCCATGTTCGATTACACGCTCCTGCACTGGACCACATTCTTCTCCGCCGCCCTGCTGCTCAATCTCGCGCCGGGGCCGGATTTCGCCTTCATCCTCGGCCAAACGCTCCGCGGCGGCAAACGCGCGGGCTTTGTCGCCATGTTCGGCATCTGGACCGGGGCGATGGTCCATGTCCTGATGGCCGCACTCGGCCTGTCGGCCATCCTCATGACCTCCGCCACCGCCTTCTCCATCGTCAAATGGATCGGCGCGGCCTATCTGCTCTGGCTCGGTCTCTCCGCGCTGCGCTCAAATGGCACGAGCTTCCTGCCCGAGCACCCGGCAACAAGCCCCCAGAGCCGTTCTGCGACGATTTTTCGCCAAGGCATGCTGACAAACATCCTGAACCCGAAAGTCGCGCTGTTCTTCCTCGCCTTCCTGCCGCAATTCGTGGTCGAAGGCGCAGGACCGCTCCCCGCGCAACTGTTCCTCCACGGCATCCTGATCATCGTCATCGCCGCCTTCATCGAGCCGCCGCTGATCCTGATGGGCGACCGCCTCGGCACAGCGCTGCGCCGCTCACAAACGCTTGGCAAATGGATGGAACGCTCCTTGGGTGCGATCTTCATCGCCCTCGGCCTCCGCCTCGCTCTGGAAAAACGCTGATCAGCCCGCCACCGACCGCAGCAACTTCTTGCGCGCCGGAGGAATAGCCTTGATCTCCACGCCCGTAAAAACATGGATCGTGTTCAGATCGCGATCCACCACCGCGTGATCCGACACCCAGCCGCCCATCATCAGATAGGTCTTGAGCAAAGGCGGCATCGCCTTGGCCGCGCGTTTCGCATCCGGCTTGCGCCGCAGACGCGCGGCATATTTGAACACATTCGGCGCTTTCACCTTGGGCAAAAACCGTTTCGGCCCGAGATGGCGGTGTTTCAGCATCGCCAAAGCATCGGCATGCAGCGCCCAGTCCGCCCCATGAAACGACGAACAGCCGAACAACAGCTCGACATTCTGCTCGTCGACATAGCGCGTCATCGCGCCCCAGGCGATGCGCAGAATATCCGGGTCGAGACACTCGGGATGAATGCAGAACCGCCCCATCTCCAACATCCGGCCCTCATACTCCGCCAGCCCCTCAAGCCCGTAAAACTGCGCCGAATAGCTCCGCGTGATCTCCGCCCCGCCGTTCAGGTCCAGAAACCGATAGGTGCAGACCAGCCGCCCGCTCTTGCGCTCCTCGATCAGAACATGGCGACACAGCCCGTCGAAATTGTCCGTTTCAAGCCCGTCCAGACGCTCCGCCGCGCCCGTTCCGGCCACGAAGGCCAGATAGCGCAACCGCTGCGCCGCCTCGATATCCGCGCGAGTTTCGGCAAAACGCACCGTGTAACGGCCCTTGAGCAGGTTGAACATCGCGAAGGCTTCCTTCCGCTTTCACCAATATCTTACCATAAGACTATGGGGTCGCTCCTTCATGCCTGCAAGAGATGACGGTTTTTTGACGTTGGCTTTGGGTGTGTGATCGCGGCAGACGAAATGCGGCGCATTTTTGGTGAAATGGGCGGGGAGCGGAAGTTCGCTGCAGGTGCGAGACATTGGCGCGCTGGACGCGAAGCTGTCTTTCGTTGCGAAGAGAAGCTGTCTTTCGTTGCGAAGATACGACAACCGTTATGCACCAAAGCAATATTGGACATAAACAGTTCATATTGTTATGGTTTTACCATGCTTAAGTTCAGAAATTATCCTGCTGCTCAATTAAGAAAAATAGCTTCTAAAATCCGCCAGAACCTTGATCAGCTTTGGATGTATCTCTGCAGCCGTGAGTTCATCAGCCACTCTTGAGGTTGTAAGCGTCACTCCGAAGTTTTCCTGAACAAATTTCCCCATGGCAGAGAAAATAACTTTTCCTGGCACTACTGCTGTCCTGAAATCGGTATTGGACCAGTCTTCTGTGAATTGCGCTTGAAAAGTGGACGATAACGTCGGCGTGTCAAGTTTGGGGTTCTTCGAAAGCTGGTATTGAATGTAGTGCCCCATACGCAGCCCAAAAACTTTGTCTCGAGCTTCTCCAATCAATCGTTCAAACTCTGCCTCGACTGCTGTAGAGGACTCTGACTGGTCAATTCCATCTGAATACTTCTGAATAACCGCGTTCATCGCTCGCGGAACCAAAAGAACATTCTCAATCTCCTTAAAAGGTAGAACAAAACAGCATGCGCCTGCTTCTGCCATCTTTTTTTCGAATTCGTCGACTTCTTCCAAAGATCTATAGTCGCTGTCAAAAAGTGCAGCGACTTGCACTTCCATATCAAAAAACTCCCTAAAAACCCAAGCTGTGGTGGATACTTTTCCCCAGTTAGAAAAACCATCGGTTTTCATAAGTGTCACTGAGGAACCTGACAGGTAGTCTATTCCGCCAAGAGCTTTCGACACCTTGGAAAGCAGCCTGTTGTCTGCACCTTCGAAATAAAGAACTTTTTGCGTTCTCGCTAAACGTGCAAATTGGGCGTTTTCTGAGCTTCCAATGGCCGAATACACTTCAGAGTAGCCGTTTTCGTTTCTTAACCTTTTGGCAGACTGAGCTGACGGTCTAACGATCAGAACATCTGCGGCATCAGAAGCGTTGATTATTTCCGTGGAGTGTGTAGCGATGAAAAACTGACCTACTCTTTGACCCACTAATTGTAGAAGGCGATGCTGTAGGTCAGGGTGGAGGTAGATGTCGGGTTCATCCAAAACTAAAATTGATCGATGATCTGACTGCGTCAAGTGCATCATGGTCTGCATCCAAACTTGAAATCCAAATCCCGCCCACTGAACCTCGCGGACGTTGCTACCGTCGCGGAAATACATCTGTACGAAGCTTCTTTTCCCGTCACGCTGTATCTCTGGCGGCATCAATCGAATCCCGGGCCATCCGTGCTCGACAAGGTCAGAGAACGCTTCGAATTCCTTGTCCGTTTTGTGCAGCCAAAAGTTGCGGAAGTTTCTGCTCGCTAGACGACCGAACCGATTGCGTTCGACTGTCTCAAAGCGAACAACCTCTTCGTTCTGTTCAAGCGGGCTCAGTGTTGGCACGACAACGATATCTAGTGGGAACTGGCTTTTTAAATACTGGCTACCCTTTTGCGCAGGTGTGTCTGAAACTAGATAGCATTCGAGATCAGCATCCGGATTCAACTTGATCACAAATTTGTTGCCATTCGTGGCGGTCAACTCAATCTTGGCTGTCACTTCTTTGAAGTTATGTACGCAGTATCGCAGGTCTAGTTGCACAACAGACTGAGGGACAAAATAGGTCGCGCATACTCCATGCCCATCTTGCGATCTAAGTTGAGACGACCTCCGGCGCGCTGAACGAAGTACGTCAAAAGCTATCCGCAATGCATCCAACGACGTAGACTTACCTGCGTTGTTCGGACCAACCAAAACATTTTTGTCACGCGCGGAAATCTTAAATCGGGGAAACGATTTATAGTCGAAAAACTCCAAAGACTTAAGTTTCATCAGTCACCTGTCCGCCTTACCTGACTGCCTAGTATTAACGAGCTAATTGACTATTGACAGTAAAACCTCGATTGAACTTCCGCTGGTAATCCTATCAGCCCGAAAGTCAGCTTTCCGCGCAGCAATCGCAGTACCCAAAAGTGCTAGGCAATGGCCGCTCTGGGTCGCTCCCCCCCTTGCCACCAGCCCCGTACCCCCTATCTTTCTCCCAAACGACCACGGGAGCCCATCATGCCAAAAATCGAAAAATCAGATGCCGAGTGGCGCGAGGAGCTTGATCCGGAGACCTACCGCGTCACCCGTCAGCACGGCACCGAGCGCGCCTTTTCCCACCCCGGCTTCCCGAAAGCCCCCGGCACCTTCACCTGTGCCTGTTGCGGCGCGGAGTTGTTTCGGCAGGAGAACAAATTCGAATCTCATTGCGGATGGCCGTCCTTTGACCGCACCAAGGCGGACGCCCCCGTCGCCGAGACCCGCGACACCTCCTTCGGCATGATCCGCACCGAGGTGCATTGCGACGAATGCGGCGCGCATCTCGGCCATGTCTTTCCGGACGGCCCGCGCGAGACGACCGGCCTGCGCTATTGCATCAACGGCGTGTCGATCCGGTTTCTGCCGGATGACGGCGCGGTGGCGTAACCCCCCGCGTTTCTGCCCGACGCCCGATTTCCTGCCCGACGGAAGTCCGACAAAAGTCCGACGCAAATCCGACAGCCGGTTTTCGCCGTAGTTTGGCTTTCCGATGGCCGAAATACTCAAAAGAAAAGCCGCCCCGAAGGCGGCTTTTTCGTCTCTTATCCCAGCCCCGGCTTACTGCAAAAGCTGCTCGGCCGAGATGTTGCCGAGGTTGCCGAAGAGCTGATCGAGGAAGGTGATCCCCTTGATATTGTCGTCGGTCACACGGCGTTCCAGCACCACGACCCGGCCCTGTTCAAGCCCGAAGCGCTCGACATTGCTGACCACGCCGCGCCCGTCGAAGGAGATCGCAACCACTTGACGATCCACCTCTTTCGGCTCGAACGCACCATAGTGGCGGAATTGCGAGCGAACGTAATACCAGCCGGAATTGTCGCGAATCCCCTCGACCCCCGGCGCGCCGATCTTTTCGGCCACGGTGTCCTTGGTGTCGGCCCCGACCCGCACCTCCGCCAGTTGGCCGGAAGTGGGCACATAGCCATGGTTGCGGAACTGCGCGACACAGGCGCTCAGTGACAGGATCAGGATCAGCCCCAGAACGGCTTTCGCCACGATTGCGGCCCCCTTTACAGCCCCATGCGGGAAAATACGGTCGGACATAAGCCCCCTCTTGCCTTGTGCACTTGCGCTTCGTATCCGTATCCGGCTTATAGAAACAGCGCCCGACGATCAAGGAGACTTCCACCATGGGACACGACGGCTTGAACAGCTGGGGCAGCCCGCTGCACCTGCGTGATCTTTCCGATGCGCATGCTCACGCCTTCCGCCTCGTACCTTCCAGCGAAGATCTGGAGGAAATGGCGACCACCCTGGGCCTCAGCTCGGTCCGCAAGCTCAAGTTCGAGGGCAAGCTGATCCCTGTCGGCAAGCGCGACTGGCGGCTTGAGGGCGAATTGGGTGCCACCGTTGTGCAGCCCTGTGTGGCCACTCTCGTCCCGGTCACGACCCGGCTCGATGTCCCGGTCAACCGCACCTATATCGCCGATCTGCACGAGGAATTTCACCCCGAGCAGGAGCTTGAGATGCCGGAGGACGACACGGTCGAGCCCCTGCCCGCCACGCTCCTGCTGTCCACCGTCGCCGAAGAGGCGCTGGCCCTCGCCGCCCCCGATTACCCGCGCGCCGAAGGGGCGGAGCTGGGCGTCACCCAGTTCACCGAACCCGGCAAAGCGGCGATGAGCGACGAGGACACCAAACCCTTCGCCGCCCTCAAAGCGCTCCGCGACAAGATCGGCAAAGACGGCGAATAAGCGGCGGAAATGGCGGCCCGAAAGCCGCTTTTATGCCCCTCGAACAAAACACTTGCATGGAATCGCAAAGCGAGTATGTTCCCGGCCTCGCTTCCATGCACGTCTTTGACAGATCCGAGACGCGGATCAGACAAGAGCGCAGATAAAAATTATGGTGCAAACCATGGTTTACACTCTGCCCGCGAAGGCCTATGAAGCGCCAAAGTTTTCACCGGGCATGAGGCCCGGACTTGTATCAGGGGCATCCGCCCCGCCCACCAGAGGCACGGGATCGCAAGGCCCCCTGCCCGTTGCTACCGAGGTTGAGACATGGCTGTCCCTCAGAATAGAGTTACCCGCTCCAAGCGGAACATGCGCCGCGCCCACGATGCTCTGGTCGCCGGCAACCCCGCCGAGTGCCCGAACTGCGGCGAGCTGAAACGCCCGCACCACGTGTGTGGCGCTTGCGGCCATTACGATGACCGTGAAGTCATCGCGCAGGCCGACGAGATCGACCTCGACGAAGACGCGGCGTAAGTCCGATCCCCGACTGGCGTTCTGATGAGCATGAGCCCGTCCGAGACTTCTTCCGGCACCTCTGCCCCGGTCACGGGACAGGGGTCCGGGCATAAGGAAACGGACAACAAGGGACGGCCTGACGTGCGCGATGGGGTTCAAATCACGCTTTCGATCGACGCCATGGGTGGCGATCGTGGACCGGCGGCAATTGTCGCCGGTATTGCGCGTTCTGCATCCAAGAATCCGGCCCTCAAATTTATCGTCCACGGCAACGGGGCCGAGCTTGAAAAGCTTGTCCGCAAACGCAAGGTGCTGCGTGATCGCGTCGAGATTCGCGACGTGCCGGGCGTCGTGACCATGCATGACAAGCCCTCGACCGCGATGCGCCGCACCGATACTTCGATGCGCTCCGCCATCGACGCGGTCAAAGACGGCGAGGCTCAGGCCTGCGTCTCCTGCGGCAACACCGGCGCATTGATGGCGACTTCGATGATCCGCCTGCGCAAGCTCGACGGCGTCAACCGCCCTGCCATTGCCTGTCTCTGGCCTTCCCGCAACGCACAAGGGTTCAACGTCATGCTCGACGTCGGCGCCGACATTCGGGCCGATGCGGGCGATTTGCTGCAATATGCAATGATGGGTGCCTCCTATGCGCGCAACGGGCTTGGACTTGAGACCCCGCGAGTCGGTCTTCTCAATGTCGGCACCGAAGAGCACAAGGGCCGCGCCGAGCTGAAAGAAGCCAACGAGCTGATCGAGAACGCCTCCGGCATCGGCGGCTATAGCTTCAAGGGCTTCGTCGAAGGCGGCGATATTCCCGGCGACCGGGTGGACGTGATCGTCACCGACGGCTTCACCGGCAACATCGCACTCAAGACCGGCGAAGGCACCGCGAAACTCGTGGGCGATCTTCTCAAGGAAGCGTTCAAGGCCACACCGCTGTCGCGTATCGCGGCGCTCCTGGCCCTGACCTCTCTGAAACGCCTGCAAAAACGAATCGATCCGCGTCGGGTGAACGGCGGGGTCTTCCTCGGGCTCCGCGGCACCGTGGTCAAATCCCACGGCTCGGCCGACGCGACAGGTGTCTCCGCTGCGATCAAACTGGCCTATGAGCTGTCTGCTTCGGGCTTTACCGATCGTTTGGCGGCACGGGTTGCATCCGCCGTCGCCACATCGCAAAATGACGGAACGTCATAAATAACATAAGGCCTTGTCCATGACAGTCCGGGCAGTCGTCGCAGGTGTGGGGCACTATCTCCCCTCCCGCGTGGTCGAGAACGCAGAGTTCGAAAAAAACCTCGATACATCCGATGAATGGATCCGCACCCGTTCCGGGATCGAGCGGCGCCATTTCGCCGCCGAAGGGGAAACCACCTCCATGCTGGGGGCCGAGGCCGCGAAGGCCGCGCTCAAGGATGCGGGGCTTGAGCCCTCGGACATCGACGCGGTAATCGTCGCCACCTCGACGCCGGATTTGACCTTTCCCTCCGTCGCCACGATGATTCAGAACGCGCTCGGCATGTCCTGTGGGTTTGCCTTCGATGTGCAGGCGGTCTGCGCAGGCTTCATCTATGCCCTGTCGAACGCCAACGCCCAGATCGTCTCCGGTCAGGCCAAACGCGTGCTCGTCATCGGTGCCGAGACCTTCTCGCGCATCATGGATTGGGAAGACCGTTCGACCTGCGTACTCTTTGGCGACGGTGCGGGTGCACTTGTGCTTGAGGCCCGCGAAGGGGCCGGCACGCCTCAGGATCGCGGTATTCTCTCGGTCGATCTGAACTCCGACGGCAGCTACAAGGATATGCTCTACGTCGATGGCGGCGTATCCACCACAGGCACGGCGGGCAAACTCCGCATGCAGGGCAATGCCCTGTTCCGTCAGGCGGTCCAGAAACTTGCCGAAACCGCCGAGACCGCCATTGGCAAAGCTGGGCTGACGCCGGAAGACATCGACTGGATCGTGCCGCATCAGGCCAATATCCGCATCATCGAAGGCACGGCGAAGAAGCTTGGCCATTCGATGGATCAGGTCGTTGTGACCGTTCAGGATCATGGCAATACCTCCGCCGCCTCCATTCCGCTCGCCATGTCGGTCGGCAAGGCGCGCGGCCAGATCAAGGAGGGCGATGTCTGTGTCGCCGAGGCGATCGGTGGTGGGCTGGCCTGGGGCGCGGTGGTCATCCGGTGGTGATCCGCGGGTCACGCCGGGTCAGGCTTGCCTGACCTTTTCGGCAGGTTCCGGCGCCTCAACTGCCCCAGCCAAGTCATTGATATTGACGCAAGCTTGGCAAACTGCCACTCTCCGGGGCAATCATTCCGCAGGGGGAAAAAATGAACAAGACACTGACCCGTATGGATCTCAGCGAATCCGTGTTTCGCGAGGTTGGCCTGAGCCGCAATGAATCCGCCGCCCTCGTCGAAAGCGTGCTGGCGCATATTTCCGACGCGCTGGTGGAGGGCGAAACCGTCAAGATCTCGTCTTTCGGCACCTTCTCGGTGCGCGCGAAATCCGAGCGCGTCGGCCGCAACCCGAAGACCGGCGACGAAGCCCCGATCCCGGCACGCCGCGTCCTGACTTTCCGTCCTTCGCATCTGATGAAGGACCGCGTGGCGGCGGGCAACAAGTCGTAAATCCGCTTAAAGGTTTGATCTACAATGGATAAATCACCGGACGCCTTCCGCACGATCAGCGAGGTTGCCGATTGGCTGGACACGCCCGCACATGTCTTGCGGTTTTGGGAAAGCCGGTTCACCCAGGTCAAACCTGTGAAACGCGCAGGCGGGCGGCGGTACTACCGCCCGGCCGATATGGCGCTTTTGGGTGGGATCAAAAAGCTGTTGCACGACGATGGCATGACCATTCGCGGAGTGCAGAAACTCTTGCGTGAACATGGGGTGAAATATGTCGCCTCGCTCTCGCCGGAGATCGAGGGCATTGAGCCGATCAGCGCCCCCGCGCCGGAGCACAGTCCGATTCCCCCTGCGCCCTTCGCGCCCATGGCCGAAATGGTACCGCAGGACGATTTTGACAGCCCCGAGCCGGAAGAGCGTGTGATTCCCTTTGCCCGCCCGGAGCCGACATCTGTTCCGACCCTGCCGATCACGGCCGTTCATGAGACGAAGGTGGAAGCCGAAGAGGTCACAGCGCACGAAAACACGGACCTCGAAGACCTCACCGCAAATGTCCTTGCCGAAGAGGCCATAGACACCGCGGGTGCCGAGACTGTCTTCGGCCAACAAACTGCCGAGATACCCTCCCCCCCGAAAGCGCCCCTTCCCGGTCAGGCCTCTTTCGACTTCGATCTCAGCCCCACGGTCGATCTGTTCGAGGAGCCCGATCTGATCGAGGCGGAGGATGAGATCGAAGAGACCTATGTCGCGCCAGAACCATCTGTTTTTGCTGCGCCAATGCCGCTCGGCGGAGATCTTGAGATTCCGGGAGATCCCTTGGACGAGGCGGATCTGGGGCCCGTCACCCCCGGCATTCTTGGCCAGTTGAACCATCGCCAGTTGCGCCATCTGCCACAGGCAGAGCTTGCCGCTCTGATGACCCGCGCCGCGGCCCTGCGCGCGCGGATGGCTGGCTGATCTGTCCTCGGAATTTGCGCCGATTTTGATAATTTAGCGCTTGCCCCCGCCACGGAAATCACTATGTAAAGGGTCCACGTCGGGCTATAGCGCAGCCTGGTAGCGCGTCCGTCTGGGGGACGGAAGGTCGCAGGTTCAAGTCCTGCTAGCCCGACCAAAACACCTCAAAACCGCTCGCGGCCTCTGGGCTTGCGGGCGGTTTTGCGTTAGAGCTTTCGGATATGAAACAAGACCTTGAGGGCTCTGGGAGGACGACATGGGTGTTTTGGCCGATCATGCCATTCGGGAGATGCTGACGCGCGGCGAGATTACGGCCAGCCCGGCGGTGATCGACGCGCAGGTGCAACCCGCCTCCCTCGATCTGCGGCTTGGCACCCGCGCCTGGCGGGTTCGCGCGTCGTTTCTGGCAGGCGAAGGGCGCACGGTCGCCGAACGCCTCTCCGAATTCGAAATGCATCAGATCGACCTGACCGAGGGTGCGGTTCTGGAAAAGGGCTGCGTCTATGTCGTGCCTCTGATGGAACGCCTCGCCCTGCCCGACGGCATTCAGGCCGTCGCCAATGCCAAAAGCTCCACCGGGCGGCTCGATCTTCTGACCCGTCTGATCACCGATGAAGGTGTCGAGTTCGACCGCATCGCACCGGGCTATGACGGGCCGCTTTACGCCGAGATTTGCCCCCGCTCCTTCTCCGTTCTGGTGCGCCCCGGCATGCGGCTCAATCAGGTGCGGTTCCGCGCCGGGCAATCGGTTTTGTCCGATGCCGAGTTGGAGGCACTCCATGCCGAGAGCCCGCTCGTCAATGGCACGGCGGTGATCGATCAGGGGCTGGGCTTTTCCGTCGATCTCGAACCCGCCGAGGGCGCTCTCGTCGGCTATCGCGCCAAGCCGCACACCGGGGTGATCGACCTCGACAACATCGGCTTTTACGACCCGGCGGACTATTGGGAGCCGATCTATTCCAAGACCGGCCAGATCATCCTCGATCCGGGGGCGTTCTATATTCTCGTCAGCCGTGAGGCCGTGCATATCCCGCCCGATTACGCCGCCGAAATGGCGCCTTATCTGGCCATGGTGGGCGAATTCCGGGTGCATTACGCGGGCTTTTTCGATCCCGGTTTCGGCAATGCGGCGGCGGGCGGCGAAGGCGCGCGCGGCGTGCTCGAAGTGCGCTGCCACGAGGCGCCCTTTGTGCTGGAACATGGGCAGATCGTTGGCCGTCTGGTCTACGAGCGCATGGAAAGCCGCCCGGATCGGCTTTACGGCGCCGATCTCGCCTCGAACTATCAGGGTCAGGGCCTCAAGCTTTCGAAACATTTCCAGGGCTGATTCCGGGGCTGAGGCGACCGCCATCGTTCAGTGCAGCGCAAAACCTGAGGGGATCACATCTTCCACGGTTTCTCCTCTCTCGGACACGGGGGGGCGCTGCATTCACCTGATTGCGGCCGTTCGATTTGGCAGTGTAAAGCGCCGTATCGGCCTTGTGGATCTCTTGCTCCAGCGTATCCGTTCATCTGCCGATCATAGACCCTCACGCCAAGGGACAGGGTTATCGGCTCCCGCTCGCCCTTGTTGTCCCCATCCAACATGTGCCGCCACCGCCCTGCGCAGCACCTGTGCCATGCTCATGGCCTGATGCAGGTCGGCCTTATCCTAAAACCCGCCAATGTAATCGCACACCGCGCGCAGGTTCATCAGCCCGGCCAGCCGTGCGAGCAAGGATTGCAGGCGCAGAGCGGCGACAGCGGGATCATAAGACAGACCCTCAGTCGCGCGCCGGGACGCTCCGCTCCTCAACACGGGGCCCCCCTCTCCAACGGAAAGAACCGCCGACAGAAAGATCGGCCACACCGCCCGCGCAGGACAGAAGACTCGTCAGAACCACCCTAGAATTTTCCGATTCGCCGACTCATCCGGGCAATTTTTTTCGCCCGCTGTACGGTGTCCTTGCTCTGTTTCGCCAAGCGCGCCTGATCCGCCTTCTGCTCCGGGGTCATTTCATCCCCCGGCACGGTCTTGGCACCACGGCGTTTTGCAAGGCTCTTTGTTCCCGCATCGATCCCGGCGTTGACCCCCTTGTTCACAAGGGTGCGCACGAAGCGGTTCACGATCATCGAGATCAATCTGTCCAAATTCATACTGAGCTTCCCTTATGTTTCACAAACTTGGTTAGCGCCGGAATAAGGTCATTCCGCGGCACGCACACGAAAACTCTGTGCCCTCAGGCCTCGTCCTCAAACAGGTCGTCCTGATCCTCGTCCGCATCACGCTCCTCGTCGAGCCCCGGCATCGGACGGCTTTCCAGAAGCCCGGCCGCCCGCAATTCTTTAACCCCTGGCAGATCGCGCGCTGTCTCGAGACCGAAGTGATCGAGAAAGGCGGGCGTCACCACATAGGTGACCGGACGCCCCGGCGACATCCGCCGCCGCCCGAAGCGAATCCATTCCAGCTCTATGAGCTGATCCAACGTACCGCGCGACACCGAAACGCCGCGAATTTCTTCGATCTCGGCGCGGGTGCAAGGCTGATGGTAGGCGATGATCGCCAGCGTTTCAATCGCAGCCCGGCTGAGCTTGCGGGTCTCGGTGGTTTCCTTTTGCATCAGAAAGCCGAGATCCGGCGCGGTGCGGATCGCCCAGGCCTCGCCCACGCGTACCACGCGCACGCCGCGCCCCTCGTAGCGTTTCTGCAAAAGCTCAACCGCCGCTTTCGGATCGCAACCATGCGGCATCCGTCCCGCCAGATCGGCAATCGTCACCGGATCAGCAGCGGCAAAAAGCACGGCCTCGACCATCCGCTCCTGTTCGGCCAAAGGCGGCGCCGCAAACAGGCTCTCCTCAAAATGCTCCTCAGCCATTGTCACTCCGTGATGTTCTGATCTGTCGGGCCTTGATCTGGATCGGCTCGAAGGTGCCGCCTTGACGAATTTCGATCTGCCCCTGTTTTGCAAGCTCCAAAGAGGCCGCAAAAGTCGCCGCCGTCGCCGAGCGGCGTTTCTTGGGGTCGAGCGCCCAGCCCTCGGGCAGATAGCTCGAGAGATCCGCCCATTCGACCGCATAGGGGATCAGGTAACGCAGCTTTTCGAGCGCCTGCTCCATCGACAGGATCGCCTCGCGGTCCAGAACGAAGGGCCGGAACTCGTCCTTGGTCCGAACCCGCGCATAGGCCTGCATCAGGTCGAGAAGACTGGCCGTATAGGTCACATTGCGCAACCGCTGCACCGCTTCGGGAATGCCACGGGCAAAGAAATCCCGGCCCTTCTGATCGCGCGCCATGAGTTTGGCGGCGGCCTCGCGCATCGCCTCCAGACGTTGCAACTGAAAGGCAAGATGCGCGGCCAGTTCTTCGCCCGAAGGTCCCTCGTCGGTGGGATCGGGCGGCAACAGGAGTCGCGATTTCAGGAAGGCCAACCACGCCGCCATCACCAGGTAATCGGCGGCCAGTTCGATCCGAAGCTCCTTGGCCTTCTCGACGAAGAGCAGATATTGCTGCGCCAGATGCAGGATCGAGATTTTCATCAAATCGACCTTCTGCGTGCGCGACAGTTGCAGCAAAAGATCGAGCGGCCCCTCGAACCCGTCGACATCCACGATCAAGGCCTCGGCGGCGAGGCGTTCCTCGACCGACAGGATATCGCTGATGTCAAACTGATCTGGATCGGCCATCGGGCCCTCTTCAGGAGTGCGGCGTTAAGTCAGGAGGCTAAAAACTCGTCCGCCAGAGCGTCCGTGTCAATGGGCACATAGGCGGGACGGCTGTCTGCCGCCCAGTCCGCACGGGCCTGTGCTGCATCCGTCATCAGGCCGAGCGCCGCGACCTCTTCCATCTCCGCCAGATTGCCGTTGCAATGCAGCACGAGATCGCAGCCTGCTTTGAGTGCAACATCACCACGTTCCCGCACCGTACCCTGAAGCGCGCCCATAGAAATATCGTCCGTCATCAACAGGCCCTGAAAGCCGATCTCCTCGCGGATCACGCGGATTGCTTCGGGGCTTTGCGTCGCCGGACGGTCGGGGTCGATCGCATCCATGATAATATGCGCCGACATGCCCATGCTCAAATCGTTCAGGGCCATGAAGGGGGCGAAATCCGCATCCAAAGCGGCGCGCGAGGCCGTCACGCGCGGCAGCCCCTTATGGCTGTCCACCGTGCCGCGGCCATGGCCCGGCAGGTGTTTCATCACCGGCGCAACCCCGCCCGCCGCCATACCTTCGACCAGAGCGCGGCCCATGCGGGCCACCATCATAGAGTCCTCGGAGAAACAGCGGTTGTGCAGGAAAGGATGGGTGTCGGGCCGCGCCACATCGAGACCGGGGACGCAGTTCACGTCGATCCCGACGCTGTGCAGATCCTCCGCCAAAAGCCGCCCGCGCAGCCAAAGCGCGCGTTCGGCATCATGCGCCTTTTCCACTTGTTCGAAGGGCGGCAGGAATTCGCGCCAATACGGCGCGCGCATGCGTTGCACCCGGCCACCTTCTTGATCGATCAGGATCGGCGCATCTCGGCCCACCGCGTCGCGCAGGGTGCCGGTCAAGGTCCGAAGCTGCTCCGGGTCAGCCACATTTCTGGCAAAAAGAATAAATCCCCAAGGGTTAGAGGACCTAAAGAATTCAATTTCCGAAGATGTGAGGACAAGTCCCTCACAGCCAAGGATAAATGCGCCCTGCCCCATGGGTTCTCCGGCGCTCAGCGCTGAACCGTCGGCGTGCAGGCCGCGTTCATCGAGGTCATCGCAGCACAGAAGCGGTTCGCGTCCGAGGCATCGGCAAACCCGTAGGCGCGCAGGCGATAGAAGGTCTTGCCTCCGCTTTCCGCCTTCTCGATCACACGCGTCTTCCCGTCCATGAGATCGGTGAACCGCCCGGTCAGGCGCTCCCATTCGGACCGCGCCACTTCTGCCGACTGATAGGCGCCGAATTGCACCAGACGGCTGCCCTCGGGCACATCCTCCGGAGCCATTTCCCGTGCCATTTCCACACTCTCGGCGGCACCAAGCGCGGCGAGAATATCACCGGCCACCCCGTCGAGGCTCGCACCGCCATGCTCAGCGGCCAAAGAGGCAAGCCGCACCGGGCGCGGTTTCGGCATGGGAACGGGGATCGCATTGGTCGCGGGCGTGTCCGCAAGCAATTCGGGTTCTTCCGCGGCCACCGTTTCGACCTCCGCAAGCTCCAGCGGCTCTTCGTCTACGGCCACCTGCTCAAGCGGGGGAGCGGGCGGTTGCACCTCATAGGCAGAACCGGACGGCTCATAAGAGCTTAGCACCGGCTGGATATGCGCCATCGGCTGATCTTCCTCAGACAGGTTTGCCGCGGCGGGTGCAAGCACATAGCTGTCGGCGGGCGGCGCGGCGGAGCCATCGGCAGTCACGGAATTGACCGCAAGCCCTTGGTGCATCGCCAGTTGCCCGCCCGGTTCGTCAGGCAGGACGCGTGCAGCCCCTTCGATCGCGCGGATCACCGGAACGCCGGTCACATCGCGCACCATCAGCTTGTAGCCCCAGACACCGAGACCGAGGATCAGCGCGAGAGAGATGATTGCGCCGCCCCATTGTGCAGGCCCCAGATGCGGGCGCTCGGACACCTCTTCGGGCAGCATATCCGTGGTGTCATAGACATAGGCCGGACCGGCCTCGTAAGAAGCGCGCGGGTCCTGAAATCCGGTTGCGGTCGTGCGCGGCGACTGTTGCTCAAAATGCACATGTCCATCGGCAAAAAGCCGGTCCGCATCGGGCCTCTGACGCAGCTCGGGATGGCCGTAACCTGGATTATGCGTCCCGCGCGTCACCTGCGGCTCGGGTCGCTGCCAGTGATTGTCATAGGAAGAATAACCGTCCGCCTGGGGCGACGCATAGCCCATACGGGGGCCGTTCGACACGTCCTGCATTCTCTTCGCCTCACTCTTTTCCCGCCTTGTTTTCTGCGGGTTATCAACTGCTCTTGAGAGGCCGCATGAGGATCTTTTGCCCTCGTTTCCTACGGCCCCTCACGGGGTCATTTGCCCACTTTCCGCCTGTGCCGGACAGGTTCAGCGCATCTCGGTCATGGGTTCGACCCCAAGGATACCAAGACCTGCGGAAATCACAACGGCCACGGCACGCGGCAGGGCGATTTTTGCCGCCGACAGGTCGGCGTCGTCATGCAGGAAGCGCAGCGCCTCGTTTTCGTTGCCCTTGTTCCAGAGCGCATGGAAATCCGACGCCAGCTCATAGAGATAGAAGGCAATCCGGTGCGGTTCGTGTCCTTTGGCGGCGATCTCGACCTGACGCGGGAAGTCGGCGATCTTGCGCGCCACCGCGATCTCGGCCGGGTCGTCGAACTTCGGCGTATTGCTCAGCGTCACGCCCTGCTCCGCAGCCTTGCGCAGCACGGAATGCACCCGCGCGTTGGCATATTGCACATAGAACACCGGGTTGTCTTTCGACTGCTCCAGCACCTTGTCGAAATCGAAATCCAAGGGCGCGTCGTTCTTGCGGGTCAGCATGATGAAGCGCGTGACATCCTTGCCCGCCTGCTCGACCACATCGCGCAGAGTGACAAAAGTGCCCGCACGTTTCGACATCTTGAACGGTTCGCCGTTCTTGAAGAGCTTCACAAGTTGGATGAGCTTGATATCGCAGTCGACCTTGCCATCAGACAGCGCAGAGACAGCGGCTTTCATCCGTTTTACATAGCCGCCATGGTCGGCGCCGAACACGTCGATGATGCCGTCATAGCCGCGTTTCACCTTGTCGTAGTGATAGGCGATGTCGGGGGCAAAATAGGTCCAGGAACCGTCGGATTTCTTCACCGGACGGTCGACGTCGTCGCCATGTTCGGTGGATTTGAACAGCGTCTGCTCGCGCGGTTCCCAATCCTCGGGCGTTTTGCCTTTCGGCGGCTCAAGAACGCCTTCGTAGATCAGCCCCTTGTCGTCGAGCTCTTTCAGAGCCGCTTCGATCAGCCCGGTGCCGTAAAGCGATTTCTCGGAGAAGAAATTGTCCATCTTAACGCCCAGAAGCGCGAGATCGCCCCGGATCATGTCCATCATCTCGCCGGTGGCAAACTCGCGCACCTCGTCGATCCATTGCTCCTCGGGCGTGTTGAGCAGGCGCTCGCCGTATTTCGCCTTCATCGCTTCGCCGACCTGCTTGAGGTAATCGCCCGGATACATGCCCTCTGCGATCTCCGGGTTCAGCCCGTTGGCCTCGCGGTAGCGTTCAAAGGCGGAGCGCGCCAGCACATCGACCTGCGCGCCGCCATCGTTGATGTAATATTCGCGCGTCACGGCAAAGCCCGCGAAATCCAGGAGAGACGCCAGAGCATCGCCAAACACCGCGCCACGGGTATGGCCCACATGCATCGGCCCCGTCGGGTTGGCGGAGACATATTCGACGTTGATCTTCTTGCCCGCGCCCATGGTCGAGCGGCCATAGCCCTCAGCCCCAAGAACGCCCTCGACGAGCCCGCTCCAGACGCCTTCTGCCAGTCGCAGGTTGATGAACCCCGGCCCCGCCACATCGACCGTCTCGACCCGCGGATCGGCGGCGAGTTTCTCGGCCAGCTTGCCCGCGATCTCGCGCGGGTTGGCCTTGGCGGGTTTCGCCAAAACCATCGCGGCATTGGTCGCCATATCGCCATGCAGCGGATCGCGCGGCGGCTCCACCGCCACGTTGACAAAATCGAGCCCCTCGGGCAGCGCGCCCTCGGCGGTCAGCGCCGCAAGGCTGTCGATCACAAGGACACGGATATCGGCGAACAGGTTCATGACGTCTCTCTATCGTATAGCTTGGCGCGGGTTTACCACGCATGTGGCCAAGGTCAACGGGCTTGACCGTCGACACTCTTCTCAGGGGTCTTCTCTGGGGCCTGCTCCGGCGGAACAAGCGCCACAAGCTTGACCCCGGCGCTCATCCGCCCGCGCGCCGCATTGACCCGCAGATCGGTGCGCCGCCGCTTCAAGGCCTCCCGCGCCGTCTCGCGTTGGTCTTCCGGCAGAGCCTCGATCGCCGCCTCCGCCCGGCGCGGGAACAGCAGCTCGGCATCTTCCTGCAAGAACCGCTTGAACACCCCGCCCGAGATCATCCGCCCCAGTAAAAGCGCGTGCGGACGATCCTCTTTCCATTGATCGAAACCGTAATCCTCGGTCAGCTGCGTGCCCGTGATCCGCCAGCCCTGTTTCATCAGCTCCTCAAGCTCGCCAAAGGTCTTGCCCGCGCCAAAAGGCCGCCCGCCCAGTTGCGAGGGCAGCGAATGACGCGCCCGTTCGCCTTTTTCGCGGGCGATCTGCCAGACCTGATCGCGACCGAATTCGGACCCGAAATCGGTGGCCACCAGCGTGTTATAGGCGTCATTTTCGGTGGCGGCGATCAGCGTCTCAAACGACAGGATCTCCAGACTGTCCTCCGCCGCCTCGCCCAGAATATCGCCGTAGAACACCGGCAACCCCGCCGTGCGCGGTCGCAACAGCCGTGCGTGGTTCGGATCGGCGACCAAAACCGGCACCTCCTCGCGCTTCAAAAGCTCGCCCAACGCGGTGGTGAACCGCGACCCGCCAAGGATCAAAACGCCCGGACGGCCTTTGGACGCAAGTCCCAAAGCGCGCGCCACCGGCCCCAGCGTGAACCCATGCAGCACCACGGTTGCCAGCACCAGAACAAAGGCCAGCGGCCCGATCACAGACCCGTCGCTTACCCCCGCCTGCGCCAGACGTTCGCCAAAAAGCCCCGCCACAGCCACCAAAACCACCCCGCGCGGACCGGTGAGCGCGATCAACAGCTTTTCGTTGCGCGGCAGCCCGGTGCCAATGAGCGAAATCAAAACCGTCAAAGGCCGCGCCACAAGGATCACCAGCGCCACGAACAGCCCCGCGCGCCATGTGAGCTGGCCGAGAGAGGCGAAATCCATCGAGGAGGCCAAAAGGATGAACACACCCGAGACCAAAAGGATCGTGGCATGTTCCTTGAACCGGCGCAGCTCTTCGAAGGAGGGCAGATCGGCATTGGCGATGATCAGCCCCATCACCGTCACGGCCAAAAGACCGCTTTCATGCAGCATCATGTTGGGAAAGGCGAAAGTCGCCAGAAGCGTGGCAAACAGCACCGGCACCTTCATATATTCCGGCACGAACGCCCGCCGAAACGCGTAAGAAATCGCCGCTCCCGCCGCGATGCCCACCGCCATGGCAATCGCAATCCCCACGCCCAGCTGGGTCAAAGCCGCAGGCAGGCTCTCCGCCTCGCGCCCCACCAGCACGAATTCAAACGCCAGAACCGCCGCCAAAGCCCCCACCGGATCGTTGACGATGGCCTCCCATTGCAACAGGTTCGCCGGGCGCTTCTGCAATTTCGCCTGCCGCAGCAAAGGCGCGATCACCGTTGGCCCGGTCACCACCATGATGCCGCCGAACACCGCCGAGGCCTCCCAGCCAAGCCCCGCGCCCCAATGCAGCGCCGCCGAAGACAGGAACCATCCCAACGGCGCGCCGATCACCACCAGCCGCATCACGCCTTTTCGCGCATCGCCCAGCTTATGCAGATCGAGCGTCAACCCGCCTTCGAACAGGATCACTGCCACGGCAAGAGAGATCAAAGGCTGCACCAGCGTGCCCAGATCGCGCGCCGGATCGAACACGCCCAGCACCGGCCCAACGACCAGCCCCGCAGCCAGCATGAGAACGATCGCGGGCAGCTTCAGCCGCCACGCAAGCCACTGCGCGCCCACCCCCAAAACGCCCACAAGCGCAAAAGCCTCCACCGCGCCCAGTCCCGTTCCTGTTCCCGTCGCCATGCCGCTGTTTCCTTTGTGCCGTAAATACTCAGATCAGGTGCAGAGCCGCTCATATTCC
Organism: Celeribacter sp. SCSIO 80788; assembly: GCF_051054295.1. Classification (GTDB taxonomy): domain Bacteria; phylum Pseudomonadota; class Alphaproteobacteria; order Rhodobacterales; family Rhodobacteraceae; genus Celeribacter. The sequence continues at coordinate 1,160,677 of NZ_CP150482.1, forward strand.
TGAATGGCAAACCGGTCCGTCATCCCGGCAACATAATCCAGAACGAGGCGCGCAAGTTCCGTGTCGCTTTGCACATCGTCAACCTCATGACGCCATTCCGCGGGCAAAAGCTCCGGGTGTTCCATGAAGAGCGGGAACAGCGTGTTGACCATTTCCGTCACCCTCTTGCGTTCTTTCACCACCGAAGGTGCGCGGTACATCCGTTTGAACAAAAAGGATTTAATCACCTTGAGGTTCTGAAAGAACGGCTTCGAAAACCGGATGATCGTCCGATCCATATCGCGGATGTCCTGCGCACATTCCGGCTTGGCGCTTTCCAGCCGGTTGGTCGCAATCGCGATCACATCCTCGACCATATAGCCGAAAATCCGCCGCAATGCCTCGTGATCGCGCCGGTTGCGCTCCAGCCCCGGGTAGAGCCGGTCGACCTCCTCATAGGCCGGGCCCGTGAGCGGCAATTCCATCAGGTCTTCGGCGGTAAAAAGCCCCGCGCGCAAGCCGTCGTGCAGGTCGTGGTGATTGTAGGCCACATCATCGGCAATCGCCGCCACCTGCGCCTCGGCACTGGCAAAGGTGTGCAGCTCCAGATCGAACTGGTCGTTCACCTCCTTGAGCGCATAGGGCAAGGGCGCGTCGTCCGGGTGTTTTTTCTTGTCGGCATTGGGGCCGATGATCGGCCCGTTGTGCTTGGCGATGCCCTCAAGGCTTTCCCAGGTCAGGTTCAGCCCGTCGAAGGTCGCATAATGGCGTTCCAGCTTGGTCACGATCCGAAGCGCCTGAGCGTTGTGATCGAAGCCCCCGTAAGGCGCCATCAGAAGTTCAAGCGCATCCTCCCCAGTATGGCCAAAGGGCGAATGCCCCAGATCATGCGCCAGCGCCACGGCTTCGGCTAGCCCCTCGTTCAGCCCCAAAGCCCCCGCAAGCGTGCGCGCCACCTGCGCCACCTCGATCGAATGGGTCAGGCGCGTGCGGTAATAGTCGCCCTCATGTTCGACGAAGACCTGCGTCTTGTGTTTGAGCCGCCGGAAGGCCGAGGAATGGATGATCCGGTCGCGGTCGCGTTGAAACGGCGAGCGGAAGGTCGAAAGCTCTTCGGGGTAAAGCCGTCCACGCGTTTCAAAAGGCTGGGTCGCATAGGGTTTTAACATCTGCTCTTCCCGGAAGCCATCGCTTCCGTCCTCATGGCTGTCTTGTCGCTGTTCCTTGTGAGGACTATATTGTGCCCAGCACTCCGCGACAAACAGATGACGCGGGAAAATCGCAATAACCGGCTGTTTTTTCAGCCTGAACACCCGGGAATGACAGCATGACCCTCACCTTGCCGCCGAAAGTGACCGATCGCGCCTATGCGCGGCTGGCCGAGATCAACGAAATGACCGGCGAGAGCAAGGCTCTGCGCGTGGCCATCGAGGGGGGCGGCTGTTCCGGCTTTCAATATGACATCACACTCGATGAGCCCGCCTCCGACGACGTGGTGCTCAAGGGAGAAGGCGGCGTCGTGGTGATCGACCCGGTGTCCCTGCCCTTTCTGGAAAACGCCACCATCGACTTTACCGAGGAGCTGATCGGCGCGCGGTTCGTGATCGACAACCCCAATGCCACCGCGTCCTGCGGCTGCGGCGTGTCGTTTTCGATGTAACGCGACCGGGATTTCGAATGTCGTGATCGGGGAGATCTTCGGATCTCCCTTTTTCTTTGGCGTTTCGCCATTCTCTCCCCCTAAGCAATCACGAAACCGCACACGCAAAGTCACGGGAGAGGCGCGTTCTTGTGACATATCAAACCCTTACAATCCGTCCACGTAGAGTACATCTGCCTATCACACAGACGGACCCGAAGTTCTTCCCGTTCCGCCTCTAACGCCTTTCTGGAAAGGATAAGACAATGACCTTCAATTCCGTAAAAACCCTGACCGCCGCCGCTCTTCTCGCTGTCGCCACCTCTGGCACAGCCTTCGCGGCCAACATGGATTACAACTACATCGTCCCTGGTGAGATCCAGAGCCTGACTTCCGTTATCAACCTCGACCTGGTCCGCGCCTCCGAAGCAGGCACCGTGTCGATCTACGACTATTCGAACGGCACACAAGGCGCGCTTCTCGGGACGGCCGAAGTTCATGCCGGCGCCAACGCCAACGTGAAAGTGGAGCTTGCCCCGAACGTGGCTCAAAAAGCGCTCGTGGTCCTGAGCGAACAGGGCGCGCCGGTCGCGACCTCCACGCTGCACAATCTCGACAAGATGTAGGATCGCATCTCACGACAGATAAATAACCGGCATGACCGTCAGAAAAGCCCCGAAAGGGGCTTTTCGCGTCTCTGGCCACACAGCAAACCTGTCGTTTTACGCACATTATTTAAATTTCCGCTGCGCGCGTATGCACAGGACACTGCGCAACAGATCACACACGAAACCGTCACTTTTCACGCGCAATCTTGTGATCTTTCAACCCCTTACTCTCTCCCGCCAAGACCCCATATGAGACGGGACGACGGACAGGCCACGCGCTTCACGCGGGCTGTCTCACAAAAAAGGACCAAAACTATGACCATTCATTCCATGAAAACCATTGCCGCCGCCACGCTTCTGGCCGTTGCCGGTTCCGCAGCTTTTGCCGACTCGAATTACATCAAAGTGGGCGAGGCACAGAACACCAACTCCGGGGTGACGCTTGAACTTGTGCGCGCCGAGGCCAACGGCATGATCTATGCCTATGACATCAAAACCGGTACCGACGGCAAAGTGCTCGGCTCCGCCCCTGTCAAGGCCGGCACCAACACTCATGTACGCGTGAACTTCGACACGCCTGCCATGAGCGATGTCTTGACCGTACTTTATGTCGGCGACACCACCAACCCGGCGGCCAGTGCGCGAGTACAAGAAAACAATTAATCCTTCAGCCACACGATCTTTCAAAAGGCCCCCGTACGGGGCCTTTTCGCTGCTTGCAATCACGCGTCCGTCCTGATCAAACCGGGCCATGGAGCATATCGATACGATCATTCTGGGCGCGGGTGCTGCCGGGCTGTTTTGCGCAGGGTTCGCTGCCGCGAAAGGCGGCTCTGTTCTGGTGGTCGATCATGCCAAACGCCCGGCGGAAAAGGTTCGCATCTCCGGCGGCGGGCGCTGCAATTTCACCAATCTCTATGCCGAGGCTGGGGCCTATCTCTCCGGCAACCCGCATTTCGCCAAGTCCGCTCTGGCGCGCTATACGCAATGGGATTTCATCGACCTTCTGGCCCGCCACGGCATCACATGGCATGAGAAAAATCCCGAAAAAGGCCTTGGTCAGCTGTTTTGCGATGGCAAATCGGCGGCCATCGTCGACATGCTGCTCTCAGAGGCCCGCGCCGCCGTGATCCGTCTGGAGACGACGGTCGAAGAGATCGCCCATAACGGCACAGCCTTTCGTCTGATCCTCTCGGGGCGTCCTGTCACCTGTCGCCATCTCGTCGTGGCCACCGGCGGAAAGTCGATCCCGAAAATGGGCGCGACCGGGCTTGGCTATCAGATCGCCACCCAATTCGGCCTTCCGGTCACAGACACCCGCCCCGGCCTCGTGCCCCTGACCTTCGCGCCGCATGAACTCGACTGGATCGCCCCGCTCGCGGGCACGGCGGTTGAGGCGCGAGTCTCGGCGCAGGGGGCCTCCTTCGATGAGGCGCTTTTGTTCACCCATCGCGGGCTGTCCGGCCCCTCGATCCTGCAAATTTCGAATTATTGGCGCGAGGGCGATGCGATCACCGTCGATCTTTTGCCGGGGCACAACGCGTTTGAGGCTCTGAAAGCCGCCCGCGCCGACAACGGTCGCCGCCAGATGCAAACCGCCCTTGCGACGCTGTTTCCCGCCAAACTCGCGCAGGCGCTTACGGAGAAATTCGCGCTCAGCGGCAACCTCGCCGACCAATCCGACAAGGCCCTGCAAGCCGTCGCGGACCAAATCCATGGGCTGCCCCTCAAACCCACCGGATCGGAGGGCTACCGCACCGCCGAAGTCACACTGGGCGGCGTCGACACCGATGCGCTCTCGTCGAAAACCATGGAAGCCAAAACCGTCCCCGGCCTCTATTTCATCGGCGAGGTGGTGGATGTGACCGGCTGGCTCGGCGGCTATAATTTCCAATGGGCCTGGGCCTCGGCGGCAGCCGCCGGACGGGCCATTGCCGACCAAGGCTAAGCCCCCTACAAAGGGGCAAAAGAGGGAGAAGCCATGAAAATCGCCAGCTTCAACATCAACGGCATCAAGGCGCGCGCAGAGGCGCTCACGAATTGGCTGAAAGAGGCCGAACCGGATGTGGCGATCTTGCAGGAGATCAAATCCGTCGATGAAAACTTCCCGCGCGAGATCTTCGAAGACCTAGGGTATAATGTTGAAACCCATGGACAAAAGTCGTTCAACGGCGTGGCTTTGCTCTCCAAACTGCCGCTTGAAGACGTCACGCGCGGCCTGCCGGGCGCAGAGGGCGCGGGGCGCGATGGCGGCGACGACGAGGAAGCGCGCTATATCGAAGCGACAGTTGTGGGCGAGACACAGGCGCTCCGCATCTGCGGGCTCTATCTGCCGAATGGCAACCCGGTCGATCTCGATGCCGATGGCACTCCCGTGCCCGGTTCGAAATACGACTACAAGCTCAAATGGTTCGACCGGCTGACCGCCCGCGCTGAAGCGCTTTTGACCGAAGAACAGCCCTTCCTGATGGCGGGCGACTACAACCTGATCCCCCAGCCCGAGGACGCGAAACGCCCCGAGATTTGGAAAGACGACGCGCTGTTTCGCCTCGAAAGCCGCGCCAAATTCCGCCGCCTCACCGCGCTTGGCCTCACCGACGCGCTGCGCGTCCGCAACGCCGCGCCGGAGACCTATACGTTCTGGGATTACCAAGCGGGCGCGTTTCAAAAGAACGACGGCATCCGGATCGACCATTTCCTCTTGTCGCCGCAGGCCGCAGACCTTTTGACCGACTGCCAGATCGACGCCTTCACCCGCGCCAAGGACAAACCCTCGGACCACGTCCCGATTTGGGTCGATCTCGACCTCTGAAACGCAAGAAGGGAGGCACAACGCCCCCCTTCTTTTGTTTCTAAATATCCTCGCCGAAGGCAAGCGCGCCAGCGCTTTTCTTACTTCTTCGGCGGCCGCTGTTTCTTGACCTTCGGCGCATCCGCCCGGTCTTTGCCCAGGTGTTTACGCAACCGCGAGGGCGTCGATTTCGTTTTGTTTTTATACGGGTTCTTATCCGCCTGAGAGCGGAAGAACAGCCGGATCGGCGTCCCCGGCATGTCGAAATCTTCGCGCAAGCCGTTGACCAGATAGCGTTTGTAGCTGTCGTTCAACTCGTCGGGGTGCGAACACATCACCACGAATTGCGGCGGGCGGGCCTTCACCTGCGTCATGTAGCGCAGCTTGATCCGGCGACCGCCCGGGGCGGGCGGCGGGTGCGCCTCGGTCATCGCGCCCAGCCAGTTGTTCAGACGCGAGGTCGACACGCGGCGGTTCCAGATCGCGTGGGCATGCAGGATCGCTTCCTGCAACTTGTCCAAATTCTTGCCGGTCACCGCCGAAACGGTCACAAGCTGTGCACCCCGGAGCTGCGGCAGAAGCCGCGCGAACTCTTCGCGCAACTCTTTGGCTTTGTTCGACTTATCGGTTTCCGTATCCCATTTGTTGACCGCCACGACCACGGCGCGACCTTCGCGTTCGGCCAGATCGGCAATCCGCAAATCCTGTTGCTCGAACGGGATCGACACATCGAGCAGCACAACGACGACCTCGGCGAATTTCACCGCGCGCAGACCATCGGCGACGGAGAGCTTTTCGAGCTTTTCCTGCACCTTGGCCTTTTTGCGCATCCCCGCCGTGTCGAACACGCGCACCGGCACACCGTTCCAGTCCATGGTCACGGAGATCGAGTCCCGCGTGATCCCGGCCTCGGGACCGGTGAGCAGGCGATCTTCGCCCAAAAGCTTGTTGATCAACGTGGATTTGCCCGCATTCGGGCGGCCCACAACGGCGATCTGCAACGGCTTGTCGAAGGTGAATTCGCGGGACTCGCCGCCAATGTCCTCGCCCTCGCCCAGCTCCTGCTCTTCCTCGGTCAGCTCAACATCGACCTCAGGCGCTTCCGCGGCCGCGCGTTCGTCGAACCCTTCGGCCAGCGGCTGCAACACGGCGTAAAGATCGGGCATGCCCTCGCCATGTTCGGCAGACAGCCGCAGCGGCTCGCCGAGACCCAGAGAGAAAGCCTCCAGCAAACCGGATTCGCCCGCCTGCCCCTCGGCCTTGTTGGCCGCCAAAATCACATGTTTCGCACGTTTGCGCAGGATGTCGGCAAAGACCTCATCGGCGGGCAAAACGCCCGCGCGGGCGTCGATCATGAACAGACAGATGTCGGCCATATCGACGGCGCGCTCGGTCAGCTTGCGCATCCGGCCCTGAAGGCTCTCGTCGGTGGCCTCTTCAAGACCCGCCGTGTCGATCACGGTAAAGCGTAGATCGCCCAGCTTGGCTTCGCCCTCGCGCAGATCGCGCGTGACGCCGGGCTGGTCGTCCACAAGCGCCAGCCTCCGGCCAACCAGACGGTTGAACAGGGTCGATTTTCCCACGTTCGGGCGGCCGACGATGGCAAGTGAAAAAGACATGAAACGCTCCGGAGTTGACCCTGCGGGGTATACCTTTTTGCACCCCGCTGTCCAGAGGAAACTCTGCGGCATGCCCCACTACCGGATCAACCCACCGCGCGTTCAGTCTCCGGGATCAGGGAAATACGATCAGAATGCAAGCGCAGCGGCATATCTTCCAGCGAGGTTGCGGAGCTGCGCACCTCATACATGTCGCGCTCCAGCCAGTGGCCGATGGTGCGCACCCTCTCCTCGAGGTCCGCTCTGGGCGTGTCCCGCCAGGCCTCAGGTCGCGAGATTGCGCCCAGCTCATGAAGCGCACGGCCCGTCTCGGCAAAGGACAACGTGCCGAACATCGACAGCGCCGCCCGTCGCGTACCCGCCGGGGACCAAGCCGTCTCATGCCCTGCCACGACCCCGACCCGGGTCACGCCGAAGGCTTCGAGCTGGCGGGCCTGCAAGGTTGCCTCCGCTGCCGGGCGACGCTGGATGATCGCGACGGTCTTGTCCGACGACCAACCCACGAGAGCGAGCGCGTGAAAGGCCGACCCGTCGAGACCGACGATCACCTCCGCAGCCTTGTATTGCGCGATCTGATCCCGAAAGCTGTGGTCCTGCGGGTGATAGATCTCAAACCCCTCGTCTTTCAGCAGCGCTTCGAGCTTGTCCTCCTCGATCAGCGAGCCATGGGTCGAGTCGAGGGCGCTGCGGGAGATGTAGATCTTCTTCGCCCCTTTGGCGGGCACATCGACGGCAAAATGCCCGACGATCATGTCGCGATATTCCGGTGCGCCCAACATCAGTTCCAGCGCACCGCAGCCCTGTTGCGGCACCGTCAGGCGCAGCAGGCGCACGGGCTTGTCAGGCCAGATCATCGGCGGCAGCTTCAGCCCACAAAGCTCCGCGAAGCTGCGAAGCTGACGTTCCACCGTGTCCGGTGCCAGCTTGCGCGGTTTGAGCATCAGCGCCGCAGTATAGGCTGTGCCATTCTCACGCAGGTGCCAGAGCCGCGCCGTGCTCTCGAGCAGGAAGTGCCCGAACCCCGAGGGGTAATGGCCAAGATAGAGGAAATCGCCCTCAAGCGTCGGGACCTCTTCGGGCAGAGGATAGTCCTCGGGGATAACATTCGCCCGGTCCCGCGGATAATGCCAGCCAGTGGCATAGGGGTGTTCGGTGCCATCGGCAGACTGAATACCGCCCCAGTATCGCCAGGTCGCCTTACGCCGCCGGTTCGGCAGAAACAGCGCATTTTCCAGCACGACGACCCGATCCCTGATCGAGCGGTCCGGTGGAAGATCGAGCTGTTTCATACCGTTACATCACCTGCACTCATGGCCCCGTAACGCCTCAGCGCAGCGCCGCGAGCGAGCCGTCTTCGAGCAGGAGATACATTGTGCCATTCACCACAATCGGATCGGACGCCGCGCCCTTCGGCAGCGCCACGGTCGCAACCAGCGCACCAGAGGCCGGATCGAAACCACGCAGCACCGCATCGTCCGAGGCCACCCACATCTTGCCACCCGCGGCCACCGGGCCGTAATGGGCGAAGACCGACTTGCGTTTGCGCACCTTGTCGGTGGTGTAATAGGGCAGTTGAACGCCCCAGATCCGCTCACCATTCGAGGCAGACAGGCGCACAAGCTCGTTGCGGTCGGTGACGATGAACACGGAACCGCCGACCACGGAGGCCGGGCTGTAGGCACCCTCATCCGCAGTCCAGATGCGCTCGCCCATCTCCATGGAGAAAGCGGCATAGCGTCCGGCCTGGTTGCCGACATAGAACCGGTCACCGACGATCACAGGGTCCGAGGTAATATCGGAGACGTTGGCATAGACGACCCCCTTGCGCTGACCGGCCAGAGAGGCCGACCAGTAGCGCATGCCGCCCTGACGGAACACGCCGTAGATGTCGCCCGAGGAGAACGGCAACACGGCGAATTTGTCGCCGATGGCCGGAGAGGTCGCGCCCGCGCGCGAGGTGATGGATTCGGGGCCGCTGAGGGTCCATTTGACCCGACCGTCGCTGGTTTGCACCGCCCAGACCTGACCGTCGCCCGCGACCACATAGGCCAGACCGTCATGGACCGACAGGCCCGCAGCGCCCACGGCCTCAAGCCGCTGACGCCAGCGCTCGCCGCCGGTCGCAAGATCGAGCGCGACAAGATCGCCATACCCTGTGGTGGCGTAAAGCGTGCCGCCGGAGATCGCCAGAGCGCCGCCAAAGACCTTGCCGCTCTTCTCGCCCGCAGGCGTCAGATCGACGGACCAGACCGCTGCACCGCTGCTGGCGGACACCGCCGTCACACGCGCCGTCGAATCCATCGCCACGATCACACCGGATGCCGCGACCGGATCGACGGTCAGCCGCGCTTTGCGAGTCTTGCCCTGACCGATGTCCGCCGTCCACATCAGGTTCGGCGTGCCGGACGTAAAGGCGTTATGGCCAGAGGCGTGCAGACGCCCTGCCCCGGTCATCGTCCAGGCGTCGCGGGAAACCTGCGCGCCGAGCGAAATCGGTGCCGTGCGGTTCACGACAGGTCCAGAGTCGGCCTGCGACAGAACCGAACCGTCCCGCGGATCGAGCCGAACCCCCTGAAGGACCTGTTCCTTCCCGGCACCACAGGCCGTCAAGGCCAGCATCGCCATGAAAAGCCCGACCTTACCAACCGGAGCCTTGCCAACCGAAGCTTTGCCGGTCCCGGCCTTGCATGTCTGACCGATCATCCCTGCACTCCCTGCTTTAACCCTACGCATCCCGCACCCGGCCCTTGCCTGTGACAGCCCTTACTCGGCGGGATCCGCCCCAAGGGCCACCATCATCTGAGCCGCGCGCCGACGCAAGGCATTACTTGCATCCACATCCTGCGAGATCGCGCGATAACCGTCGATCGCCGCCTGTGTGTCGCCCATTTCCGCCTGTGCCGCAGCGATCTGTTCCTCGGCAAGCAACCGATAGGGCGCGCCGGGGCTGGCGATGCCTGCCAACTGGCTGATGCGGTCTTCGGGAGAGATTTCCCCCGCGCCGATCATCGCCGTCTTGAGCACGGCGAGATCGCGGTAGACCGGGGCCAGCATGTCATCGGCGGCGAGTGGTGCCAGAAGCGCCAAAGCCCCCTTCACATCGCCCGCCGCATGAAGCTCGCCCGCACGCAACATCGCTACGACCACACGCGCCTCGCCGCCTGTCACATTGGCAAGCTCGGCCGCACGCGCCTCAGGCGTCTCGGCGCCCAGAGCGGCGGCGATCGCATCGCCCGTGGCCTCGGCGGCCGTCCGTGCTTTCGCCTTGGAATATTCCGTCCAGGCCGCACCACCCACCAACGCCAGCACGGCGACGATCCCGATCCAGCCGTATTTCTTCAGAAAGGCGTAGAACTTGTCGCGGCGGACCTCTTCGGTCACCTCGTCGATAAAACTATCGGTATGGCTCACTCTTGCCCCCTGACCGCGCTGTGCGGGATGGTGTTTCGAACGTCTGCCCCCTCTTACCCCGATCTGCAGCGGAATGCCAAGACCTGCGCGACACGCCATGCCCGACACAAGCGCCTACAGGGTCACAGCTTCGAGAGGACCGAGGGGCTCCCTGTGCACCAACGCTCAAGACGCCCGCGACTGACGTGCAGTTCGGCACGGTAGCCGCAAATTTTCTCCTTCTGAGACGTTTTTACGCGTCCTCTTCCCGCATCTTCCTCTTGTGATAAGGTGAAGTCTTGCCCATCTTGGCTGCAATGTTAATCCAATTAACTCTCAGGGCGGCACCCCCACCCTGACGAACAACCGGATATCAGCACAGCCCGCCGCAGCCCCACAAGGACAGCAACAGACACATGCGCATCGTTTCCATACTCATCGCCCTTCTCGTCACCATCGCGCTCTATCTGTTCATCTTCGAGCGCGACCGACTGAACGAAACACCCGCGACTGGCGCGTCCGACGCCGCCGCCCCCCAAGCCGATGTCGCCCCCCCTGCGGAGAAGACCCGCACGGAGGCACATGCGGTCTCTGTCGTGGCCCGGCATTCCTTGGCTGAACCGCTCGACAGCGCCGTGGTGCTGCGCGGCGAAACCGAGGCAGCGCGCGAGGTAACGGTCACGGCCGAAACCGCCGGGCGCGTGGTCAACGAGCCGCTGCGCAAAGGCACACTTGTCGAGACAGGGCAGCTCCTGTGCCAGATCGACCGCGGCACCCGCGACGCCACGCTGGCGCAGGCTCAGGCCGCGCTCGCCGAGGCCGAAGTGGCACTTGGCAATGCCCGCAAACTCGCCGCCGGGGGCTATGCCTCGGAAACCCAGATTCTCTCCGCCGAGGCCGGTGTCGAAAGCGCGCGCGCCGCTCTGGCGCAGGCCAAACGCGACATCGAGAACCTCGAAATCAAGGCCCCCTTCGCGGGATTGCTCGAAAGCGATACGGCCGAGCTTGGCACCTATCTCTCGGCGGGTGCGTCCTGTGCCACGGTCATTCAGCTCGATCCGATGAAACTTGTGGGCTATGCGCCCGAGACCGAGGTCGATGAGATCAAAATCGGGGCGCTCGCGGGCGCGCGGCTGATTTCCGGCGACACTGTCACGGGGCAGGTCACTTACCTCGCCCGCTCCGCCGATGCCGCCACCCGCACCTTCCGCGTCGAGGTCGAAGTGCCGAACCCGGAGTTTGCCATCCGCGACGGCCAGACCGTCGAGCTTGCGATCCGGGCCGAGGGCGAAATGGCGCATCTGGTGGCGCAATCCTCGCTGACGCTGAATGACGACGGGCTGATCGGGCTGCGCCTTGTGGGGCCGGACAATCTTGTGGTTTTCGCCCCGGTCAAGGTGCTGCGCGACACGCGCGAAGGCATCTGGGTCGCGGGCCTGCCGGAAGAGGCGGACATCATCACCGTAGGTCAGGAATTCGTGCGCGAGGGTGTTTTGATCGACCCGCATTATGAAAATGAGACCGAGGCCACCTCCAAGACGGAGACCGAACAATGACCGGTCTCGTCGACTGGGCCGGGCGCCATGCCCGGATGATCCTCGCCTTCGTGGCGCTGACCCTGATCGCAGGGGCCTATGCCTATGTCAGCCTGCCGAAAGAGGGCGAGCCGGACATCGAGATCCCCGGCCTCTACGTCTCGGTTCAATTCCCCGGCATTTCCGCCGAGGATGCCGAAAAGCTGCTGATCAAGCCGATGGAGACGGAGCTGTCGGACCTCGACGGTCTCGACACCATGTCGGCCACGGCGGCGGAGAATTATGCGGGCATCTGGCTCGAGTTCGAATTTGGCTGGGACAAGACCAAGATCATCGCCGATGTGCGCGACCGCATGGGCCGGGTGCAGGCGGATTTCCCGGATGGGGCGGACAATTACACCATTTCGGAGGTGAATTTCTCCGAATTCCCGATCCTGATCGTCAATCTCACCGGCCCGGTGCCGGAGCGCACGCTGGTGCAATATGCCAAGTCGATGCAGGACCGGCTTGAGGGGCTTGAGCCGGTGTTGGAGGCTCAACTCACCGGCCATCGCGACGAGATGCTCGAAGTGGTGATCGACCCGCTTAGGCTCGAAAGCTACAACGTCACAGCGGGCGAACTGATCAGCGTTGTCACCAACAACAACCAGCTCGTGGCGGCGGGCGAGATCGAGACCGATCAGGGCACGTTCTCGATCAAAATCCCGTCGAGCTTCAACGATCAGCGCGATGTCATGGCGCTTCCCGTCAAGGTCAATGGCGACCGGGTGGTGACGCTGGGCGATCTGGCGGACATTCGCCTGACCTTCGAGGACCGGGCGGGCACGGCGCGGTTCAACGGCGAGAGCACCGTCGCGCTTCAGGTGGTCAAGCGCAAAGGCTACCCGGTGATCGACACGGTTGCGCTGGTCAAGGAGGCGGTACAGGCCGAATACGAAAGCTGGCCCGAACCGCTGCAACAGGCGATCACGGTCGGCACCTCGAACGACCAGTCGACGCAGGTCTCGTCGATGGTGAGCCAGCTCGAAGGCTCGGTTCTGACCGCGATTGCGCTTGTGATGATCGTGGTACTTGCGGCGCTTGGCATCCGCTCTTCCCTACTGGTGGGCTTCGCGATCCCGACGTCTTTCCTTCTGTGTTTCATTCTTCTGGGCCTGATGGACATTACGATCTCCAACATCGTCATGTTCGGCCTGATCCTCGCCGTCGGCATGCTGGTCGACGGGGCGATTGTCGTGGTCGAATATGCCGACCGCAAAATGGACGAGGGCGAGGGCCCGATGACCGCCTTTGTCGAGGCCGCCAAGCGGATGTTCTGGCCCATCGTCTCCTCGACCGCCACCACGCTCTGCGCTTTCCTGCCGATGCTGTTCTGGCCCGGTGTGGCGGGCGAATTCATGGGGATGCTGCCGGTCACGATCATTTTCGTGCTCTCCGCCTCGCTGATCGTGGCGCTGATCTACCTGCCGGTCATGGGCGGGGTCACGGGCCGGATCGCGCGGTTTTACAGCCAGATCTCCGATCTGCTGCATGATCATACGGCTCGCGCGCTCCGCCTTGTCCTCGCCGCCCTGTCTCTGGCCATCCTCGGCGCGGGCCTCTTCCTGTTCCTGCGCGAAAGCTTCCTGCTCGCACTGGTGCTGATCTTCCTTGGCGGCTCACTGAGTTCCATCACGCTTGGCGCGCTGCGCATCGAGAAAGCGCCGAAAAAGGTCGAAGCCGGCTACAAGCGCACCCCCTTCGGCCATGTGATCCAATTCATCACGGCGAACCCGATCATGCCGCCCGTCACCATCCTTGCGGTGATCCTCGCGGTCTTCTCGGTGTTCTCCTATTACGGTTCGCACAACAAAGGCGTAGAATTCTTCGCCGCGACCGAGCCGGAACAGGCGATCATCTACGTCAAGGCGCGCGGCAACCTGTCCGTCGCCGAGAAAGATGCTTTGGTGCGCGAAGCCGAAGACATCGTGCTCGCCCAGCCTGGTGTCGACAATGCCTTCGTCTTTGCAGGCGACGGCGGGCTCAATTCCAACACCGGCGGCACCTCCGCGCCGCGCGACACCATCGGGCAAATTCAGGTCGAGCTGATCCCTTGGGATGACCGGCCCACGACCACGGAAGACGGGTTTCTGTTTTTCAAAAACACCCATGTCAGCGCGGAATATGACGGCGATTATGTGCTGGCGCAGCTCGAAGAGAAACTCGCCAAGCTTCCCGGCATCTATACCGAAACGCTGAACCTCTCCATGGGACCGGCCTCCGCGAAACCCGTTCACCTTCGGCTCAAGGCCGACGATTTCGACACGCTGGAAGCCGCGACCGAGATCGTGCGCGCCAAGTTCGACGAGACCCCTGCGCTTGCCGACATCGAAGACACGCGGCCCCTGCCCGGCATCGACTGGCAGATCGACGTCGACGTCGAGAAAGCCGGGCGGTTCGGTGCGGATGTGGCCACGGTCGGCGGGATGATCCAGCTCGTGACCCGCGGCATCCTGCTCGACACCATGCGGGTCGACAGTTCGGACGAGGAAATCGAGATTCGCGTGCGCCTGCCCGAAGAGTTCCGCGTGCTCTCGACGCTGGACAGTTTGAAAGTGCGCACCACGGACGGTCTGGTGCCTTTGTCGAATTTTATCACCCGCGAACCGGTCGCGAAACTCGCCTCCATTTCCCGCGTCGATCAGCAGCGCTATTACGATGTGAAAGCCGCCGTTGACAGCGGCCTGACCCGCGACGATGGCGTCACGATCACACCGACCGAGCGGATCGAAACGCTGACCGCATGGCTTGAGGCGGACAATCCCCTGCCCCAAGGTGTGACGTGGGAATGGACCGGCGACGATGAAGAGCAAAAGGAAACCGGCGCCTTCCTCGGCAAAGCCTTCGGCGCCGCACTGGCGCTGATGTTCATCATCCTCTTGGCGCAGTTCAACAGCTTCTACAACTCGGTTCTGGTGCTTCTGGCCGTTGTCATGTCGACGGCAGGCGTGCTCATCGGCCTGATGGTCATGGACATGACCTTTGGCATGATCATGACCGGCACGGGCGTTGTGGCGCTGGCCGGGATCGTGGTGAACAACAACATCGTTCTCATTGATACCTATCAGGAATATGCCCGCTACATGCCCAAGATCGAGGCCATCATCCGCACCGCAGAGGATCGCATCCGCCCGGTGCTTCTGACCACGATCACCACGATGGCGGGGCTGACGCCGATGATGTTTGCGGTCTCGCTCGACTTCATCGGCGGTGGTTATACGATCAACTCGCCCACCGCACAGTTCTGGACCAACCTCGCCACCGCCGTCGTTTTCGGCCTCGGCATCGCCACGGTCCTGACCTTGGTCTTTACCCCCGCGATGCTGGCCGCGCGCGTGTGGTTCTGGGTCTTCGTGCACCACGCGGCGATGCGCCTGATGACCCGCATAGGCATCCAAAGTGCGGCCGCCGAGGATTATCGCCTGCGCCGAGAAGCCAAGCGCGCGAAGAACCCGGAGTTCGTCTGGACGACAGGAACGGAGAGCTGGGCCGGACCCGGCACATTTGACGCCGAGCGCGCCTCGCAAACCGTTCAGAGGCAACGCCCGGTGGAGCAGCCCACGGCAACGCCCGAAAGCGTGGTGGAAATTGAGCCGGAACATCCGGAGACCGGACGCGGAAAACCGGGGTGAGATCAGAGCGGGGCATTGCTTAGACACAAATCGGGACGTGTCTCTCCCTACGTCTCACCTCTCTCCGCCGGAGCTCAGAATCTGGCGGAAACTTCCCGGCGAAAAATATCCGACAAAATTGCTTTTTCGGACTTGCAGTAAAAATTGGTATACAATATACGGAAATACATCGGGGAGTAGCAAACATTCGAGCGATCGGATGGGAGCGCGTCAACATCCTCGCAGATCGCGCCAGACGCGGCCTGCGTGGCGCGTTCAGCCCGGGGAAGTCTTCCCCAAGGCCTTGCAAGACCGTGGCGAGAGGACCTCTGCGGGCGGAGTCCGTCACCTCGCCCGGTTTCTGCCCTTGAGGATATATCATCATGACGCCGATCGCCATCGGACTTCTGGCCTTTACCATGTCCATCGACGCTTTCGTCGCCGCCATCGGT
Source organism: Celeribacter sp. SCSIO 80788 (assembly GCF_051054295.1). GTDB lineage: Bacteria > Pseudomonadota > Alphaproteobacteria > Rhodobacterales > Rhodobacteraceae > Celeribacter. The sequence continues at coordinate 1,176,340 of NZ_CP150482.1, forward strand.
CGCGGCGCCTCCAACGAGCGCAGAGACATGCGCACCGCACTCAAGACCGGCGCGGTCTTTGGCGTGGTCGAAATGATCACCCCGCTCATCGGCTGGTCCCTCGGCATGGCCGCCAGCACCTATATCCGGATTTTCGATCACTGGATCGCCTTCTTCCTGCTGACCGCCGTCGGGCTTCACATTATCTTCCATGCCTACAGCGGCGACGGAGACAGCACGCCCCCGCGCGCGACACGTGCCACGTTTATCGCGCTTCTGGTGACCGCCATCGGCACCTCGATCGACGCCATGGCCGTCGGCATCTCTCTGGCCTTTCTCGACGTCAATATCCTGACCATCGCATTGGTCATCGGTGCGACCACCATGGCGATGACCGCGACCGGCACACTGGCGGGTCATGCTCTGGGGGCACGCTTCGGCAAAGTGATCGAAATCATCGGCGGGGTAATCTTGATCGGGATCGGCACATCCATTCTTCTGGATCACCTGTTTCTGGGCTGATGCTCAACATACCGCCAGCGCAAGGCTTTGCCGAAGAGGATCACCTTGGCAAAGCCTCACGCACCAAATCGAAGCCCGCGCCCTCTTTATGCGCCCCCTCGGACAGCACGCGTTTCCAGCGCCGCGCGCCCGGCTGACCTGCAAAGAGGCCCAGCATGTGGCGCGTCACCTGCGCCAGTTTGCCCCCCGCCGCGATGTGTCGTCCGATGTAGTCTTCCATCGCCAGCACCACGTCATGACGACTGAGCGGATCGGCGTCCCGACCGAAAACCCGCTGATCGGCAGCGCCCAGAATGTCGTAGGGCTGATGATAGGCCGCTCGCCCGACCATGACCCCGTCCATATGCATCAATTCCTCCTCGACCGCATCCAGGCTTTGCACGCCTCCGTTGATCGACAGATGCAACTCGGGAAACGCCTGTTTCATCTCATGCACCAGAGCGTAATCCAGCGGCGGAATATCGCGGTTTTCCTTGGGCGACAGGCCTTCGAGCCAGGCCTTGCGCGCATGCACCGTGATCCGCGTCACGCCCGCATCGCGCATCTTCGCCAGAAACGCGGGCAGCACCTCAGACGGCTCCTGATCATCCACCCCGATGCGGCATTTGACCGTCACGGGGACATCCCCAGCGGCGGCCTGAATCGCCGTCACGCACTCCGCCACCAAATCCGGCGACTTCATCAAAACCGCGCCAAAACAGCCGGACTGCACCCGATCCGACGGACATCCGACATTGAGATTCACCTCGTCATAGCCCTCCGCCACACATAGCTTCGTCGCCTCGGCCAATTCCACGGGCTCCGAGCCACCAAGCTGCACCGCCACGGGATGCTCCTCGGGATTATACCCGAGCAAATGCAAAGCGCCGCCCCGCACCAGAGCCGGTGCGGTCACCATCTCCGTATAAAGCAACGCCTCCCGCGACATCAGGCGGTGAAAATACCGGCAATGACGATCGGTCCAATCCATCATCGGCGCGACGGAAAGTTTTGCATTTTTTTCAATCACTTGACATCTTCCAGCATGATGAGCGCCTGAATTTACCGCATAGGTTTCAAACACTTGCTCTCTTTCACCCCGTGCCCGTCGATCTCATTTCGGGCAGGCGGACCAGACCGGTTGCACTATACCAAGCCCGAACTGCGAGCAACAGCTTGCTTTTCGAAAGCGCCCTTCTCCACCCGAGCGTTTCCAATATATGGAGTATATGTGTGGACGAATGTCGACGGCCACCCTGCCCGCACAAGTGGATCGGCGTCATGACGAAATGTGAAAGCCATCTCCCCCAAAAGCTTGAAACAGCTCAACCGCCCTTGTGTCGCGCCAGAGCCCCCTTGGCCATAAATGTCGCATATGAAGGCTCATGCACCCCGGATCGCCCCAGATCAACGGCACCATCGGCCCCTCGGACGCCCCGACAAGAGCGCTTTGAGAGCCTCTTCCCATCCTCGCGCAATCTCGTGTCACGCGAGTAACGGCATATCGACACACATGAGCGCAAAAAAGGGATCTGGCGTCATGGAAACGGGTTCAGATGACATTGTTGCGCAGAGTGTGAGGCAGAATGTTATACTCACGCCGGAAGGCTGTGGTGAAATTCTCCGGTGTCGCATATCCGGCGAGATGCGCAGCTTGCGCAATGCTCACACCATCTTCGCTCAGGGCCCGGTAGGCATGAGCCAAGCGTTCCTGGCGCAGGAAATCGCGGATCGTGAGACCATAAGCCGTTTTGAACTGGCGTTGTAACGAGCGGCGGTTCAACCCGATCCGGTGTTCCAGATGATCCATATCGAGGGGCTGCGACAGTCGGTCGAGCAGATAAAGTCGGGTCCGTTCTGCCGTCGATGAGGCGGCCGCTTCGAGGTTTGCATCCTGAACCAGGAGACGTCGCAAAAGCTCCAGACCGCGCGACATGCGGTAGAGCCCGGTCTGGGCCCCCGAGGCCTGAGGCGGTGGCGCAACGATCTGAGTGGCAAGACGGATGGTTTCGCGACCGGGATGCCATTGGCGAAACGTATTGCCACCGCTTTTCATGCCTGACGGCACCCCACCCATTTCATCCACCCAACCTAACGGTGTCGCGATCGCGAGTTTACGATAGGGATGCCCATAGCTTTCGATATGGCGCAGGGTTGTGGCTTGCTTGATGTTCATCATCAATGCATCCGGCTTATTTTGCGCATCAAGGTCGAAACCTTGTGTTCCGATGGTAAAGACATGCCGCCCGCCGAGCAGGATCAGGAGCTGGAATTTGGGTTCCAATTCCTGTTCCGTGCCGTTTTCGACCCGGGCTTTGTCCTGATCCAGGACTCCGATGCGAAATTCTCCGGGGAAGCGGTCTACGCTCATGGTGTTCTGTTCCGTCTGTGATGTCGCTGGCGCAAAGGTGAAAGTCGCCCTGACCGAGATCTGACAAGTGGACCTCTGTCCGATCGAAAGATATAAATCCTGACTAAATAACTCAAGATAATCCGTACAGCCAAGGTCCGCTCGAATGCCAGCCTGCGCCAAAAGCGGCTTCAATGGACAGATGTGGATCATGACGAAAATGAAACGGGGCCTGACCCTAACTCTTGCGGGCCTGATGGCTTCCACGGCAATTGTCAGCCCTTTGTTTGCGGAGCAGACGATTGGCCTGGAGCCAATCCTGATCAGCCTCGATTCGGATAACGGCAACGGCCCGGTCGAAGGCTATGCCGCCGAGGGAAGCACCTCTGCGACGGGAACCAATCTCGAATTGGTTGAGACCCCGGTGACGGTGAATGTGATCGGTCAGGAGCAGATGGAAGATCAGGGCGCGACCTCCGTGGGCGAGGCGCTGCGGTACACCGCCGGTGTCTCCGCCGAATATCGCGGCAGTTCGAACCTGTCGGATGAGACTCAGGTACGCGGCTTTGGCGACCGGACTTTTGTGCCGACATTCCTCGACGGCTTGTCCTTCGGGCGCGGCATTCACGCCCAGCTCGACCCGTTCTACCTGGAGCGCATCGACGTGGTCAAAGGTCCGAACTCCGTGGCCTATGGTCAGGTGACGCCGGGCGGTCTGATTGCCATGACATCGAAAAAACCGACCGATGGCGAAAGCAACCGCGTCGAGGTTGCCGTCGGTTCGGATGAGTACATGCGGTTCAGCGGCGATTTTCAGGGCGCGCTCGACGACGAAGGGCGTCTGACATACCGCTTTGTCGGCTCGGCCTGGCAGAAGAACCTGCAAGGCGATTTCGACCAGAACAGGTTCTTCATCGCGCCCTCTCTGGAATGGGCCGTGTCGGATGCGACCAAAGTCACCGTCACAGCGCTGTATCAGAACGAACCCGATGCCGGGAACCGGGGCTTCATGCCTTATTACGGGATCGTCGAGCCGACCGAGGATGGCATCCTTTTGGACGATGATTTCCAATCCTATGCGCCGGATTACGACAGTGTCGAGCGCGAGACCAAATCCGTGGGCTATGAGATCGAACATGAGCTGGGCAACGGCTGGAAACTCGATCACAGCCTGCGCTACACCGAACTTGAGATCAGCCAGACACAGGTCGGCATGTGGGACCCGGTCAATTACGGCACGGATGACAGCGATTTCTATCTCTACCGTTTCCTCAGCGAGGACAGCGCCAAAACACTTGCCGGCGATGTGAACATCACCGGCCAGATGCAAACCGGCGCGCTGACCCATGATCTGACCTTCGGAATGGACTACCTGAAAAACGAAGTCGACAGCTCCTATGCACGCTCCGCGACCGACCTCTATGTCTTCAGCGTCGTCGATATGAACTACCCTACGGCGTCGGACATCGCAGCGATGACGTTGGACGCATATAGCTATACCTCCACCTCAGATCTGACCCAAACCGGTGTTTATGCCCAGGATCGCATCACCTTCGGCGATTGGGCTCTGCTCGTGGGCGGGCGCTATGACTGGACCAAAACCGTGGCGACATGGAACGGGTCGAGCGACGGAACCTATGAGGACGAGGCCTTCACCGGGCGCGCGGCTCTGAGCTACACGACGGCTTTCGGTCTGGTGCCCTATGTCAGCTATGCGACCTCGTTCGAACCGGTGACATCTCTGGATGACAATGGCGAGGCGACCTTCAAGCCGACGACCGGCGAGCAATGGGAAATCGGTGCGAAATGGCAGTCTGCTGACAAACGCTTCCTCGTCTCGGCCGCCTATTTCGACATCACGAAAAAGAACATCACCGAAAGCGATCCGGTCACGGATGAAACCGTCCAGATCGGGGAAATCCGTTCCAAAGGCTTCGAGATCGAAGCGCGCGGCGAGCTGACCGACCGTCTCTCGATCATCGGCTCTTATTTCAACGCCGACGCGACCTATGAAAGCGGCGATGACAAGGGCAACACCTTCACCGCCGTGCCGACCGAACAGGCCGCGCTTTGGGTGAAATATGCTGTCAATGACGCCTTCGACGTATCTTTGGGCGCGCGCTATACCGGCAGCAGCTATGCCAACAGCGCCAATACGCTCTCCGTGCCGTCCTACACGCTGTTTGATGCCGGTCTCGGGATCGATCTCGGGGAAATCTGGCAATCGGCCGAAGGCGTCAGTGCCAATCTGTCGATCCAGAACCTGACCGACGAGCGCTATGTCGCCTCCTGCGTCCGCAGCTATTGCTGGCTCGGCGAGGGTCGCAATTTCCAAGCGAGCATCAGTTATGAATGGTAAAATTTGGGGAGTGCTTCTGCTGGCAGCGCTCGCCACCCCCCTGTATGGCGAAGATATGACACACATGACCTCATCCCTCTCCGTCCCATCTCCGCAAACGACCCGGATCGATTCAGGGGAAAGCGCGCGCTTTCCCCTTTCGGCTGTGCCGGGAAGCTATGTGATCGGTCATCTGAACAGCGGCAAAAGCCCGGTCGATCTGGCACTCCTCTCCAAAGACGGGACCCAGATACGTCTGCTCTTGGCGCGCAACACCGGCAACGGACAATTTCAGTTCGTCATGCCGCAAGGGGCCTTCGCGTTGCAGATCCTCAATCTCGATGGTGAGACGGTGGAGAGCACCCTGACCCTCGACAAAGTCCTGCCGCAAGAGGCGCTCATTGGACCGGCGCCATCCCCCCTGCTCAGCCCGACGCTGCGTGCCCTCTCGGACGAGATCGCGAGCGGTCGAGAGACGGAACAGTTTTGGAACGAACGCGCCCAAAACGGCACGCCGATGATCGAGCCCTCAGAGCGGCCCGGCCATGTCATCGTGACCTTTCTCTGGCGCGGGGCGGAAAAAAACGCCCGGCTCTGGGGCGCGCCGACGTCGGATCATACATGGATGACCCGACTGGCAGGCAGCGACATCTGGTTCGCGTCCTTCGAGGTGCCCGACAGTCTGCGTCTCACCTATGGCATTGCCCCTGATGTGCCGCAGTTCAAAGGCTCGGCGCGCGAAAACCGGGTGGCGCTTTTGGCAACGCTTCAGGCCGATCCGCTCAATCACCATCCGATCTATCCCGACGCGCCCGACATCTGGTCTCAGCGTTCGGAGCTGTCCTTGCCCAATGCGCCGGAGCAACCGGGAATGACCGGCCCCTTGCCCGAGGCGCGCGGCACGATCTCCGGGTTTGATTTCACCTCGGAGGTGCTCGGCAATACCCGCCGCGTGGACGTCTATACGCCTGCGGGATTTGAGTTGACCGATCCCGAAACGGTTGTCCTCGTGCTGTTCGACGGTCCGGCCTACCAGACCCCGCGCGCGCCGGTGCCGGAGATTCTCGACCGGTTGATCGCAGAGGGCCGCCTGCCACCGGTTGTGGCGGTGATGATCGACCCGCTGGACAGTGAGGTGCGCGGGCGGGAATTGCCGCTCAACCGCGATTTTTTAACGGTTGTGGCGGATGATCTTCTACCGCGTGTCGCGCGGGATCTTGGTTTCGTCCCGGACGCCACGCGCACCGTGGTCGCGGGATCGTCCTACGGCGGGCTGGCCGCGGCCTGGTTCCCGCATGAGCGCCCCGATGTGTTCGGCAATGCGATCGTTCTCTCCGGTTCGTTCTGGTGGTCCCCCGAGACGTATAATCGTCCCGGAACACCTTATATGTCCGAACTTTGGATGCAGGACGCGCCAAAGGATGTCCGCCTCTGGATGTCGGCGGGCCTCTATGAAGCCGCACGCCTGCCCGGTGAGGTCTCCATCCTTGAGACCAGCCGTCACCTGCGCGACATTCTGACGATGGCGGGTGTGGACCTGACCTATCGCGAATATGCCGGTGGGCATGATTACCTGATCTGGCGGGGCGCTTTGGCCGAGGGTCTCATTGATCTCTTTGGAGGCTGATCGGGAGCAACACATCAGCTCAAACGTACATAAAGACCGTTAAGACCGTTTTGCAGCTTAAAATCGCCCCCCCTCCGCGCGATAAGTTTACCGGTGCGCGCCCGACCTACCAGCGTCAGGAAAGGCGTAGACTGAACTCGGACGATGTCCTTGAGACCTTGAGCGAGTTGTTCGTCCTGCGAGATACGCATCGCGACATCCGATCTGATGACGATCCGGTGTTTGCCGCTCAGGCGGTTCGGGAGTGGAAAAGCCTCCCAGCCGAACGATCGCGCTTGACAGGCCCGCGTCACACATCACGATGAAGGAGCAAACGCACCGCCCGGACGCCCATCATCATGCAGATCGAACCGACACAATTCCGGCACGGAGATACGGAAACACGCGCCAATATCGCCTTGGCCCAGCCCCCCAACCGCGGCGGGACAACAGCCGCTGGGTTCCTCGCGGCCTGCCCCGAGCGCCGCCTTTTCCCGCAACTGCGCTCATCCTATCGTCGGCATCCGACGCCTCGGCAATCAGACCGTCTGCGCCGTCTGCTCGAACATCTCGGCACGCGGCATGCGCCCTCGCCGACCGGACGTGAACCGACTGCCAGCCACGCCGCCCGAACGAAAACCTTTGTCGAGGAAACCGGCATATGCGTTTCGAACACGCCATCCGCCTGACCCGCCATACCGACCGGCCCCGCACGTAATCGCCCATCTGCGTTCAGCAAAATCAGCTCAGGAGACGCCATGCGGCTCGCAATTCTTCAGTCCACCCCCTCCGCTTCCCTTGAGACTCTGCGCACGCATCTGCTCGCCGCCCGCGCCAATGCGGCGGATGTTCTGATTGTTCCGGAGCTTTACCTCCCCGGCTACAACCAGCCCCAGAAGCATCGCAGCGCAGCCGAACCTCTGGACGGGGACTGGGTGCAGGCCCTGCGCGCTATGGTGGCGGAAATCGGTTGCGCCCTCGTCCTCGGCTGGGCCGAACGCGACGGGGCGCAGGTCTATAATGCTGCGACTTGCATTGACCGGCATGGGGCGCTCTTGTCGCATTACCGCAAGGTCCAGCTTTTCGGCGAAATGGAACATGCGAGCTTTGATCCCGGCACCGTACTTGCGCCTCCCTTCGATCTGTGCGGACGCAGATGCGGCTTGCTGATCTGTTACGACATCGAATTCCCGGGCCACACGGCGGCGCTTGCGCAGTCCGGCGTCGAGGTGATTTTCGTCCCGACCGCCAACCCCAAAGGTTACGAACATGTGCAGGAGGTGCTGGTGCCCGCCCGCGCCCATGAGCTCAGGGGCTTTGTCGTCTATGCGAATTACTGCGGCACGGACAACGGGCTGGAATTTGGCGGCGGATCTACCGTCGCCGGGCCCGACGGACGGAGCCTCGCCAGAGCCGGGATCACAGAGCGGCTGATGATCGTTGATCTGCCGGAACTGTCCGGCTATCGGCCCGAGACCTTGTCCGGAAAAGGCAAAGACTTTCGCCCCGTTCCCATCGCGCAGAAAAAATGAGGCGCTTCTCCGGACAAAGGGGATCTCCGGAAAAGCGCCTCAGAAAAGACCGGGAAGAGGTCTCCGGTCTATGCGGTCACGGTCTCCTCACTGCGTCTGCGGTTGTAACGCACCGAGGACAGCAGCGAGAGCGCGATGAACGTCGCGCCGATCAGCCCGGTGATCACCTCCGGGATATGCACCAGACTCTGCGCAAACATCACACAGGACAGCACGAGGATCGAATAGAAAGCCCCGTGTTCGAGATAGCGGAACTCGGTGAGGGTTTGCTTTTCCACCAGCATGATCGTCATGGAGCGTACATACATCGCCCCGATGCCGAGCCCGATGGCGATCAGGAACAGGTTCTGCGTGAGGGCAAACGCCCCGATCACCCCGTCGAAACTGAAGGACGCGTCGAGCACTTCGAGATAGAGGAAAGCCCCAAGCCCGCCTTTGGCAAGCGACACGCCGCTGTCGAGCACATGACCCAGGGTTTCAACCGCGATGAAGGTGACGAGCCCGGCCATCGCCGCGAACATGAAGGTCGCCCGCTCCGCCGTATCGAGCAGACCGGAGAACAGCAACACGATCAAAAGCACCAATCCAATGGCGAGCCCCCGCACGGAGGCCCATTTGCGCAACAGATCCTCAAGCGGGCGCAGCCAGTCGACCTCTTTTTCCGGGTCGATGAAATAGTTCAGCGCCACCATCATCAGGAACGTCCCCCCGAAGGCGGAAATCGACAGATGCGCCTCCCCGATCAGCCGGGCATAGTCGGCAGGCTCTCGCGCCGCGAGACGCAGTGCCTCGATGGGACCGATGCTGGCGGCGATGGAGACGACGGCGAGAGGAAAAACGATCCGCATGCCGAAGACCGCGATGAGGATGCCCCAGGTCAGAAACCGGCGCCGCCAGACCTCTTCCATATCCTTGAGTTTGTTGGCGTTGACGATGGCATTGTCGAAACTCAGCGAGATTTCCAGCACCGACAGAATGATCCCGATCAAGGCAAAGGTGAGCATGCCGGACAGATGCCCGGTATAGGCCCAGCCGAGCCAGAAACAGAGCGCAATCCCCAGACCGGTGACCGCGAAACTCCAGTGAAAATATTTCCATACGGACGAGGACATGGGCCCCGGCCTCCCTGTAGTGCCCTGCGTAGAGGGGATTAGAGATTATGCGCGAAGTGAAAGCTGTCGGCGTAGATGTGGTTGACGCTCGCCCCGGCTTCAAGGAAGCGCCCACGTGCATCGGCAATCATTTCTGGCGAGCCACAGAGATAGATCGCATGCTCCGACAGATCCGGCAGATCCGCCAGAACGGCGTCCTGAACATAGCCGGCGCGATGCGCTCCCTCGGACGCGCGCGACAGCACCGGCACGAAGGTAAAATCGTCCAATTCCGCTCCGAGCGCCGCGATTTCATCGACCATATAAAGCTCGTCTTCCTCGCGCATGCCCCAGTACAGCGCCACAGGCGGACCGTCCGGTTCCTCCTTCAGAGCCGCCAGCATGGCGCGCAGCGGCGCAATCCCGGTGCCGGTCGCGACCAGCAGAAGCGGCCGGAAATCCTCCGGGTGCAGACGAAAGAGCCCGTGCGGCCCGTGCAAATCGACGCGCGCACCGGGTCGCAACTCCGGCAGTTCCCCCGCCGTGAACATCCCGCCGGGGATCACCCGGATGTGCAGGTCGATCTCACCCTCCGACGGCGCGGAGGCAATGGAAAAAGATCGCGTCGCGCCGCTCTGCGTCACCACATTGACATATTGCCCGGGCAGGAATGCGGGCATCCCGCCAGTCGGACGCAGCCGCAGCCGCAGGATGTCCGCGCAAACCGGTGTCACGGACAGGACCTCGGTCACGATCTCCGTGGGCTCCGGGCGATCCAACGGCATCAGTTCCGCAGCGACCCGCAGATTCATCCGGGCGCGGGCCTGACAGGCCAGAGCAAAACCGCAGCCCCGCTCCTCCTCACTCAGCCCCAGCGGCGCCTCATCATAGGCAACCTCACCCTCGAGCAGACGAATGCGACACGACCCGCAAAACCCGGTCTTGCAGTCATGCGCCAGATCGACCCCCGCTTTGAGCGCAGCGGCCAGAATGGTTTCATGGGGCTCGACGCAAAACATGTCGCCGCTCTCCGCCAAAGTGACCTGAGCCACCACGGCTTCGCCCCCGTCTTCGATCTTGTGAAGCGCGCGAATGATTGTCATGGCCGCCTCACTTCTTGATGTCGGCTGCGACCACGACCTCGTGGCCTTGCGGTGCAAGCAAATCCGCCAGCGCCTGAAGGGCTGCGACACCCGCCGCCGTGTCCTGTTCGCCATTGCCGCCCGACAGACCGACGCCACCGATCACCTCGCCATCGACCACGATCGGAAAGCCCCCGACAAAAACCGCGAACTTGCCCTCGAAGGACAATTGGATACCGAATGCCTCGTTGCCCGGCAGCGCGGGGCCGTTCGGGGCCTTGTTGAAAAGATGGGTGGAGCGTTTGTGCGTGGCGGCCGTGAAGGCCTTGTTCCACGAAATCTGCGGCCCGGTCACCCGCGCCCCATCCATGCGTTCGATCAGGATCGGAAAACCGCCATCGTCGGCGATGCAGATCGTCTCCAACACTCCAATTTCCTTGGATTTTTCAACAGCGGCGGCGATCATCACGCGCGCCTCTTCGGATTGCAGTCTGAGAACTGTTTTCAATGGTCTGTCTCTTAGGTTGTGCGTTTTCTTCCCTCAATTTAGTATACCATATACTCGGAATTCCAAGAGCGCTGCGCGGATTTATTGCGATAAACGTATATAAAATGGATATCCATTCAGAAGTGCTCAAATTTTAGTATACCAAACTAGAAAATCCACCTCCCAATCATCGTTTCACCGCCGATTTGCCTCATCCAAAAGAATCGCACCGCCCCAGCACAGGCCGGAAGACCTGTCCCAACAGGACACATAACGAAGAAGATGCGAGAGGCTTGGCAAAACCTTATTGCCTCTGGTATACCGAAATCAGCGTCAAGACCTTCGGTTCATAACATGAAGACGCGTGATCGAGTACAGACGGGACACAACATGGCTCTGGCAATTGGCGACGCCCACACGCCCTTGACGAAAATGGTCAAGGATGCGCTCCGGGAACGGATTCTGAATGCGGAATTCGAACCGGGAACCCGGCTTGTCGAAGGCAAGATTTCCGAGGAAATGGGCGTGTCCCGGATGCCCGTGCGCGAGGCCCTGCGCGAGCTGGCCGCCGAAGGGCTGGTCAAGATCATTCCCCGGCGAGGCGCGACCGTCTCGATGCCCGCGGCGGATCAGAAAATGGACCTGATCGAGGTGCGCGCCACGCTTGAAGCGCTGAACGCCCGGCTTGCGGCACGGCGCAAAGATCCTGAACGGATCGAGGAACTGCAACGCGTTCTGGCCGCAGGCGAGGCGGACATTGAAAAGGGCGATTTCAGCGAGATGCGCGCCCATAACGATGCGTTTCACATCGCTCTGGGAGAGGTCTCCGGCAACGTGACGCTTCAGGAGCTGATCCGCACCCTGCGCGACCAGACAGCCATGCTGTTCAAACAGGACGATCCGGTGAAGGTGCGCGAAACCTGGCGCGAGCATGCCGATATTCTGCGGGCCGTGATCGCGGGCGACGAAGAACTCGCCGCAATCCTGGCCTCCCGGCACGTTTACAATGCGGTGGAACCGGAAAAAGCCGCCGATTGAGGCAGGCGCTCGCCTTAGAGCAGCGCCCGCACCAACAGCCCGACCGCACTGAGCGCCGACAATCCCAAAAGGACATGCCGGATCGCGCCTTTCGGCACATGCCGCGCCAGTGGCGTCGAGACAGTGAAGCCCAGCAACAGAGCCGGAAAGAGCAAGAGGCCCAGCAGAAGCTGGCGCAGCTCGAAATGCCCGATGGACGCCAACAGGATGAGCGACGTCGTTGCCCCGAAGAAGAAGGTGAAATTCAGCGTCGAACGCAGGGTCGCGGGCGGGGTGTTCTGCATGACGATGGCATAGGGCGGTGCGCCCGAAGAGGTGATCGTCCCCATGATGCCAGACATCACCCCGGCAAAGCCCAGCGTGCGCCAGTTGGCGACGATGCGCCAGCCGCTATAGCTCAGCGCGACACCGATCAGGATCAGCACCGCGAAGAGGATGTAGAAACTGTTGGCACTGAGCATCGCCATGATAAAGACGGCGATGAAATTGCCGATGACGCGGCCCGTAATCATCGTGCCTGCGGATTTGAAATCGATGGCGGAGCGTTCGCGCAGCACCATCATCACCGACAGGCAGCCGCCCAGCACGAGCAAGGGACCGGGGGCCATCTCCGGGAAAAACAGCGCAGAGATCGGCGCGGAGAACATGGCAAAGCCAAGCCCGCCCACGCCCTGAAGAAGGGCGGCCACGAAGACCATGGCCACCATGCCCATAAAATGCGGCGTCAAAAGATTGCCGCCGATCAGCTCGTGCACAAGCTCCATTCAGCCCCCCAGATAGACGGATTTGATCCGGCTGTAGAAGTCCATGACATTCGCTCCGCCCTGCTCTTTCGCGCTCTGGTTGGAGGAATGTTTGAAGCCGCCGAAGGGGGCATTCAACGCCACGCCCGTGGTCGGGCTGTTGACCTTGACGACGCCATGTTGAGTCTTTTGCGCGATCTTCAGAACGGAGGCCATGTCATTGGAGACAACCGAAACCGCAAGCCCGTATTCCGTGTCATCCGCGATCTCGATGGCTTCGTCCACGTCTTCGATGGCGCGCACCGCGACCACCGGAGCGAAGATCTCGTCACGCAGAAGACGGCTGTCCGTCGGCACATCGGCGATCACCGTGGGGCGCACGAAGAACCCGTTGGCCAGTTCGGCGGACGCCTCGGGCAGGCCGCCCGTGGTGATCCGCCCGCCTTCCTGTTTGGCAATGCCGAGATAAGCCTTGACCTTGTCGAGCTGCGCCTCGGTGGCGAGCGGCCCCATGGTGACGCCGCTGCGCGTGCCTGCACCGATGGTGATCCCCTCGGCCGCACCGGTGAGCTTTGCGACCAAAGCGTCGTAATGGCTGCGCGCGACCAGAACCCGGCTGGTGCCGGTACAGGCCTGCCCGGTCAGCCCGAAAGCGCCGCGGCGGATGATGTCGGCGGCACGGTCGAGATCGGCATCGCCGAGAACGATGGTGGCGTTCTTGCCGCCCATTTCGAGCTGACAGCGCGTGTCGGTGGTGAGCGCCTGCGCGATCTGCATCCCCACGGCATAGGAGCCGGTGAAGGTCAGCGCATCGATCCCCGGCGTCGATGTAATCGCCTTGCCGACCGTCGGCCCACGCCCGTGGATGAGCGCCAGAAGCCCTTTCGGCAGGCCCGCATCGAGCAGGACTTCGACCAGACGTTGCCCCATGAGCGGCGTCATCTCGGAGGGTTTAAAGATCACCCCGTTGCCCGCCGCCAGCGCCGGTGCAATCTTGCGTGCGGCCATGGAGAGCGGGAAATTCCACGGCGTGATCACCGCAACGACCCCGACAGGAGAGCGCAGGGTCAACGCAATCTGCCCCTCGGGCATCGGAAAGCTCTCGCCCTTGAGTCGCAGCGCCTCGCCAGCATAGAAGCGGAAATTCGCGGCGATCCGGCTGGTCTCGTTGCGTGCTTCCGTCAGGGTCTTCCCTTCCTCGCGTGTCAGCTCCGCCGCGATGGCGTCGATCCGCGAGGAGATGATGTCGGCAGCCTTGTATAGCACATCGGCGCGCGCCTCCGGGCCCTTGGCGGCCCATTCCGGCCAGGCGTTCGACACGGTCTCGACCGCAGCGGCCACATCCGCTTCGCCACCATCGGGAAACAGACCGATGAGATCGGTCAGATCCGCCGGATTGCGGTTTTCGAAGGTCGCGCCGGAGAGGGCGGGAACCCATTCCCCGCCGATGAAATTGAGGTAAGACATAGCTGTCCTTTGATTTTCTTGCGTTTCTTTGTTTCCGGGCTTGTACCCGTCCTAACCCCAGGAGACTTTCACATCGCCATTGACGAAGGTCTGGCAGGCCATGCGAAACCCATTCGCCACATCCTCGTCGCTCAGATGCTTGCGCTCCTTGGCCTTGATGTCGTCGGTGTGCTCCAGCCCCTCGACGATCTTGCAACGGCAGGTGCCACAGAAGCCGCCGCCGCATTTGAACGGGATACCGCCCTTGTCCCTGAGCGACGCGCGCAACAGGTTGCTGCCCGCATCGACGGAGATGGTCTTGTTCTCGTTCGGAATGAAGGTGATGCTGATCTTTTCCATAGGCTCTTCAGGGCTTTGTGCGTTTCTTTTAACGATCCCGGCACGCCTCAGACGAGGCGCAGCTCGATGTCCATGCTGCCGTAATGGGTGAGCGTGTTGAGCTCTTCGCGCGCCTCTTCGAGCGTGTCGAAGCTTTCGAACAGCTTGCTCGGCACCTTGTTGGTGATATGCGGCGGCGCATCTTCGACGATGGTGATCCGGTCCACGCCATCAAGCTCGGCAATGGTGAAATTGGCGCGTTTGCGACCGTAGAAAATATAGTCATAGGATTCGACGCAGGTGACACCCTCGCCCATGACGGTGTGGAATTCTTCGGGTTTCGTGGTCAGGATGACGAACATGGCTGTCCCTCGTAGGAAATGGGAAGTTGTGGGTCAGGAACGGCCCGCCTGATGCGGCGGGTCCGGCGGGGTCAGATGTCCTGCGTCAACTCGATGTCCTCGGACACCCAGAGCTGACAGGCAAGACGGTAGCCCTCGTCGAGCTTGTCGCCCAACTGGCGTTTTTCCTTCCAGTTCGGCGCTTCGAGATGCTCCCCCCCGCTGATGATGCGGCAGGTGCAGGTCGAACATTTCCCCATGCCGCATTTGTAATCGAGATTGGGATAGGGAAATTTCTTGATCCCGGCGCGGACGACGAGGTTGGTGTTCGGATCGACATCGTCGACAAACACCTCACCGCCCTTGTGCAGTGTGACTTTCGGCATGGGTTCTTCCGGTTTGGAGAGGACGGGAGGCCCCGCCCTCTCGTGACAGGATCAGGCCGCCAGACCCAGCTCGGCGAGCGGGATCTCGGAACCGACGTAATCGTTGTAGAGCGAGGTGGTGTACAGGAGACGCATCTGGGCGCCGACCTCACAGATTTTCAGACATTTCTGCTGAAGCTCATAGGTGCGGGCATGTTCCAGAACGATCTGGTAGCCACGTTCGCCGTGGATTTCGTCGGAGACGATGTGCAGATCGAAGAATTCGACCTCTTCGTCGGTGAACCCGTATTTGTCACGCAGCGTCGGGGTCTGTTTGCGGTAGATCGACGGCACCTGGCTTTCGAGACCGACCACGAGACCGGCGATAGCGACGATCGGGTCCTCGCGCATCGCGGTGTTGTAGCACCAGGCCTGAAGCGCGCGGGTGGTGGCGTTGGCGTTCTCGATGTCCTTGATGCGCTCGCGGGTGGTGCCGCAGGCCTCACCGAAGCGGATCAGAAGATCGGTGTGACGGTCGGCGGCCAGCTCTTCTTCATACATGTTTTGCAGCATGAAGTCTTTCGCCTCTTCGAATTCCGCGGGCAGGCGCGCGTAGACATAGGCGAGGTAATCGGCGAAGGGGCCGACATAGTGATAATGGTTTTCGCACCAGCGCGCGAGATGTTCGCGCGACAGCTTGCCGCTGGCCCATGCAAGGCTGAACGGCGAGGCGTTGGCGGTATTGCCGCGAATGGCGTTTTCAAGAGCTGTGCGAAGTTCGTCGGGATTAAGGACCTTGCCCATTTCCGTCTCCGTGTTGGTTATGCGTCAGGTTTTATGCGTCTTGGCGAGACCCTGTCGGCGTTAGGGGAATGCGAGATTCTTCGGGCCTCAATTCACCATACTGTATACCAAATTATCGGTCTACATATTATTCTCACCGAGAAGAAAAACCGTAAATCATACTATCAAACTGATTTTTAAGTATTTTTAAAAATATTGCAAAATTTTCAATCAAGATTAGAAATACTAAATACAAACTTTTCGTACTCCGAACGGTAAAATCGGAGAGTCGAAAACGAAACGGCACCCAAAACAAGGACTGCACACCCGTGACCCCTGCCCCTTTGACAAGTTTGAGCGCAGCCAAGGAGGCGGTCGCAACCGGCCATCCCCTGGCGGCGGAAACGGCCATGGACATTCTCGCACGCGGCGGCACAGCCGTCGACGCCGCCATTGCCGCCGACGCGATCCTCGGGGTGGTCGAACCCATGGCCACAGGGCTCGGCGGCGACAGCCTCGCCATGCTGCTGCCTCCGGGCGAGGCACCGCTCACCTATAATGGCACGGGCAAAAGCCCCCGCGCCCTGACCCCGGATCATGTGGCCGACCTGCCCGGTCGCAAAATCCCCGAACGCCATCCCTATTCCGTCACCGTGCCGGGGCTGGCGCGCGGCTGGGCCGATCTGCACGCGCGCTTCGGCCGCCTGCCCTTCGCCGATCTGCTGGCCCCCGCCGCCAGGATCGCCCGCGACGGCTTCGAGGTCGCCCCGATCTGTGCCCGCGAATGGCGCATTTTCGCGCGTGTGATCCAGAATGACCCCGCATCAAACGCAATATATAGAGGCGATGCGATCCCTGTGGCCGGAATGCGGTTCAGCAACCCCGCGCTGGCCTATCTTTTGGATGCCCTCGCCACCGATGGCCCCGACGCCCTTTACAAAGGCAAGGCGGCAGAGGCGATCGAACGCGCCGCCAAGGCCCGAGGCGCGCTTCTGACCGCCGAGGATCTCGCCGCGCATGAGGGCTTTTTCGACCGCCCGGTGCGGCGGATGTTCAAAGGCATCGAAGTGCTGGAATGCCCGCCCAACACGCATGGGATCGGAGTGCTCAAGGCTTTGGAGGCGCTCGATGCGATGGACCTGCCTATGGACGATCCAACGAGCATGGTCGAGGTGGTGAAAGCCACCCGTGAAGGCATGAAATACGCGCGGGAGACCGTGGCGGACCCGTCTGGCAACACAGTCTGCACCGCGATTGTCGACCGCGACGGCTTTGCCGTGACGCTCATGAGCAGCGTGTTCAAACGCTTCGGCTCCGGGATCGGCGTGCCGGAACTGGGCATATGCCTGCAAAACCGAGGCCACGGCTTTTCCGCGCCGGGGCATATCAATGGGGTCGCGGGCGGCAAGCGGCCCTATCACACGGTGATCCCGGCGGCGGCCATGAAAGACGGGCGGTTTCATGCGGTCTTCGGCGTGGTCGGCGGGCTGATGCAACCGCAGGGCCATATCCAGATGATGGTCCGCCTTGCCGCTTGGGGGCAGGATGTGCAGGAGGCCATGAACGCCCCACGCTGGCGACTGGAAAGCGACACCCAGATCGCATTGGAAACCGGTACAGATCCGGCATTCGCGGAGGCGTTGAAATCCGCCGGCTTCGAAGACGCCACCGGCGCGGGCGAACTGGGCGGGCGTAGCGATTTCGGAGGAGCGCAATGCGTGATGCGCACCGATGACGGCGGATTGATCGCCGGATCGGACCCACGCAAGGACGGCACAAAACTGGGCCGATAAAAAAAGGGGCGCCGTGAGCGCCCCTTCCCCGTCCAGCTTTCAAACGATTTCAGTCCGTCGACACATGCCAGCAAGCGGCCCAATGCCCACCGCCGTGCCTGGCGAAAGGCGGTGCTTCGCGCTGACAATGACCGCCCGACTTGTCGCAGCAATCGCGATAGCGGCACCCCGGCCCCGACAGGTTCAGCTCCGGCGGGCGATGGGATTCGGGCGCGCAATCGCCATTGCGGCGCAACGCCGGATCGGGTTCCGGCACGGCGGACAACAGCACCTTGGTATAGGGATGCTCCGGTGCCTCGTAGATCGCATCCCGATCCGCCATCTCCACCATGTGACCGCGATGCAGGATCGCGATGTCATGGGAAATATGGCGCACGACGGAAAGATCGTGAGCGATGAACACATAGGTCAGCCCCAGCTCCTGTTGCAGGTCCTGCATCAGGTTGACGACTTGCGCGCGCACCGACACATCGAGGGCCGAAACCGGCTCGTCAGCAATGATCAGCCGCGGTTTGAGCGCCAGCGCCCGGGCGATGCCGATCCTCTGACGCTGCCCGCCGGAGAAACCGTGCGGAAAACGGTCGAGCGCATCGAGCGGCAGGTTGACCAGACGCATCAACTCGCAGACCTGATCGCGCGCCTCCTCGATGGAGGACACGATCCCATGCACCAAAAGCGGCTCGGCGATCAGCTCAAGCACCTTCATGCGCGGGTTGAGGCTTGTGTAAGGGTCTTGAAAGATCAGCTGGATGTCACGGGTGAGACGGCGCAGCGCTTCGCCTTTGACATTGGAAATATCCTTGCCGTCGAAAATCACCCGCCCCTCGGAGATCGGCAGACGACGCAGGATCGCACGACCGAGGGTCGATTTTCCGGAACCGGACTCCCCAACGAGGCCAAGCGTCTTGCCGCGCTCCAGATCGAAGGTGATGTTGTCGAGCGCCTGAATTTTCTTCGGCGGACCGAAGGGCCGTTCGCGCTCACCGTCGAAGGTGACGCCAAGACCGCGCACGGAGAGGATCGGCATATCGGGGGTCACAGCATGATCCGTTTCGAAACGATTGGACTGATCGGTCATCGTGCCAGAACCTCCACCGGATCGGCCCAGGCCGCCACGGAAGGCGTCCAGCAAGAGACCGAGCCGCCTTCAGGCGTGGCCTGACGCGCGGGTTTTTCGTCGCATTGCCGCGAGGCGACCGGGCAACGCGATTGAAAGGCACAGCCCTTGGGCGGGTGCAACAGGCTGGGCGGCGCACCGTCGATGGACACCAGCCGCGCGCGCCGGTCATCGAGTCGCGGCGTCGAACGGATCAGCCCCTGCGTATAGGGATGTTCGGCATGGCCGAAGACGGTTTCCGCCGTCCCCGCCTCGACAATCGAGCCTGCGTACATCACCGCGACCTTTTCGCAAAGCCCGGCAACGATGCCGAGATCATGGGTGATCAGCACGATGGACAGCCCCATGGATTTTTGCAGATCGGCCAGAAGATCGAGCACCTGTGCCTGAATGGTCACGTCCAGTGCCGTGGTCGGCTCGTCCGCGATCAGAAGCTCCGGCTCGCAGGCGATGGCAAGCGCGATCATCACGCGCTGGCGCATCCCGCCGGAAAACTCATGCGGATATTGCCCCATGCGCCGTTTGGGTTCGGTGATGCCCACGGCGTCGAGCAATTCGACCCCGCGCTGAAAGGCCTTGTCCTTTGAAAGACCCATGTGGCGGCGCAGCACCTCCACAAGATGCGCACCGATGGTCATCAGCGGGTTGAGAGAGGTCATCGGGTCCTGAAACACCATGGAGACGGATTTGCCCCGGAGCTTACCCGCAGCCCTCTGCCCCTCACGGGTCAGAAGCGATTGCCCTTTCCACAGAATATCCCCCGAGGAAATCCGCCCCGGCAGGCCAATGAGCCCCATGATCGCCTGTGCGGTCACGCTCTTGCCGGAGCCGCTTTCGCCCACGAGCGCCATGGTCTCGCCGGGCAGGACGGAAAAAGAGACCCCGCGAAGCCCCTGAACGAGCCCCGCCATAGTGTCGAACTCCACGCAAAGATCGCGGACTTCAAGGATCGGTGTCGGTTGTGCGTTTGCCATTGTTGTATTCCTTGTCGTCCTGTCAGGCTTTTGTGCGGCGCATCTTGGCGGCGCGGCCCCGGGCGTAGCGTTTTTCGCGTTCGGCGGGCTCGGTGGTGACACGCAGCCAGTTTGCGAAAAGATTGATGGACAGCACCGTGAGCGCGATGGCGAGCCCCGGGAAGGTGATCGGCCACCAGGCGATCATCATGTAATTCTTGCCCCCCGCCACATCGAGACCCCAGCTCGTCGCCGGAGGTTGCACCCCGAGGCCAAGGAAAGACAGCGCCGCTTCGGCGAGGATGATGTTGGTGAACTCCAGAATGCCCAGCGTCAGAAGCGGTGCGATCAGGTTCGGCAGGATGTGTTTGACGATGATCCGGGAGGTTTTGCAACCGACCACCTCGGCCGCCTCGATGAAAGGCGTCTGGCGCAGGGACAGAACGATGCCACGCACCACACGGGTGTAGATCATCCAGTTCGAAAAGGCCAAGACGACGATGATCGTCGTCGTGGACGGCCCGATCACCGCGACCAGCAGAAGTGTCAGCAAAAGACCCGGAAAAGCCACCTGCACATCGACAATGCGCATGATGACGGCATCGGTCAGACCGCCCTTGTAGCCCGCAATCAGCCCGGCCATGACGCCGAAACTGCCCGCAAGCGCCACGACGGAGACGGACACCAGAAGCGAAGAACGCGCACCGTAAAGAAGCCGCGAAAGGATGTCCCGGCCCAGCATATCGGTGCCCAGAAGATAGCCGGGCACGCTGCCCTCCATCCAGACCGGCGGTTTGAGCCGCGCCATGACGGATTGCGCCGCCGGATCGTGCGGCGCGATCAGCGGCGCGAAGAGCGCCACGAGGACCAGAAGGACGAGAAAGGCGAAGCCTGCGAACCCGGCCTTGTCACGCCACAATTCGGAGAGAAAGCGCCCGACGGGAGCGAGGGACATGAGCAAGCCTTGTTTCAGGGTCGTTTCAGGAAGCGAAGAGGTTGAAGTGATGGTCATGGCTCAGGCGTCCTTGATCCGCGGGTCGATCAGCTTGAACAGCACGTCGAGCAGAATGTTCACGAGGACGATGCCCACCGCCACGACGAACACGATAGCCTGAAGCAGGAAGAGATCGCTCTGCCCGATGGCTTTCATCGCGGTAAAGCCCAGTCCCGGCCAGGCGAAGACAGTCTCAACGACAACCGTGTAGCCTGCCCAGGCGCTGATCACCTCCCAGCCCGCAAGGGTCAGGACAGGCACCAGCGCGTTGCGCATGGCATGTTGGAACAGCACCCGCACGAACGGCAGCCCGCGCGCCTTGGCGGTGCGGACATATTGCTGGTTCAACTCGTTGATCACGGACGACCGCACCAGCATCATGATCCGCGCCATCGCCGGCACCGCAAGCGTCACCGCCGGCAAGATCAGATGCGCCAGCGTCCCCGTCCCCGAGGTCGGCACCCAGCCAAGCCCCACGGCAAAGATCATGATCAGCAAAAGCCCCAGCCAGAATTGCGGAATCGACAACCCGGTCAGGCTCAGCCCGACAATCAGCCGGTCGAACAGCCCGTCGGGCCGGATCGCTGCCACGGCGCCCAAAGGAATGCCGATCACGATGGCGAGAAACATTCCCGCGCCGATCAGTTCCAGCGTTTTGGGCAGCTTGCCCAGCACCACGTCGAGCGCCGGTTTGCGTTGCCAGATGCTTTCCCCGAAATCGAACCGCATGAGATCGCCGAGAAAGGTGAAAAACTGCTGGCCCAGCGGCTTGTCCAGCCCAAATTGCGCCTCGAAAGCCGCGCGCTGCGCGTCGCTGGCCGACAACGGCAACATGACCTTGGCCGGATCGCCGATCAGCCTCGTGGCCACAAACACCACAATCGTTACACCAAGCACCACGAGAAGGCCCTGAAAAGCTCTTCTCAAAATGAACGTCCCCATAAGTCCGCCCCATATCGTCTGAATTACGTGGGACAGAGCGGCCCAGCCGCTCTGCCTGCGAGAAACATGCGTCCTGAGATCAGCAGAGATCACTCAGAGACGGACATTTCCTTGACGAGGAGTTTCGCGTCGATCCGCGGGGTCCATTCCAGCCGTTCGCTCAGACCGTAGATGTCTTCCTGATTGAGCAGCGGAGCGAGATAATCGAGATCGAAGGCTTTCTGCGTGATCTCGGCATAAAGCGCCTTGCGGGCCTCGACATCGGTTTCCGAACGCGCCGCCTGAATTTTCGCGGCCATCTCTTCGTCGACGTTGGAAGCGTAGCTCGCGTTATACTCAAGCCCTGCGGTCAGCGGCCGGTCGGCATCCAGAAGCTCGTCGGAGTTGGTCACGAAGATCGCGTCCGGGCGGCTTTCCTTATCGAAGAGCTGGTTGAGATATTCACCGAATTCCTCGATGCGGATGTCCACGTCGAGCCCGATTTCCGACCAATAGGCGCCCACCGCCTCGATCAGCTCACGGTCCTTGAGCCAGCGCCCGGATTCCCCCACCAAAGTGATGGTCTTGCCGGTCGCCCCCGCCTCTTCGATCAGCGCCTTGGCAGCTTCGGGATCGTAATCGTATTGCGGCAGGGTCTCATTGAAACCAAAGCTTTTCGGGTTGACGAGCTGGCCATAGACCGGGATCGCATTGCCGACGAACAGGCTTTCGGCCAGCGCGGTGCGGTCAATCGCGAGGTTCAAGGCCTTGCGCACCTTCGGGTCTTCCATCACCGGGTTCGCCGTCGACAGCACCAGTGTCGAGGTCTCGAGCCCCTGCGTGGTGATCGCTTTCGGCACGGCGGCGGCAAATTCCGGGTAGAGGTTGCGGATCAGGTCGAGCTCACCCGCCATCAGCCCCGACAGGCGAGTACCCGCCTCACCGATGAAACGATAAGTCACATCGTCGATCTCCGGCGCATCGCCCCAGTACCCGTCGTTGCGTACCAGTGTGATCCCCTCACCCGGCGCCCATTCGGAGAGCATGTAAGGGCCCGTCCCAACCGGTTCGCGCCCGAACTTCTCATCTGCCGCATAGGTCGCGGGCACCATTTTCATCCAGTACATCCGCGCCGGAAGGACCGGATCAGGGGCGGTCGTCTTGATGTGAACCGTCAGATCGTCCACGGCTTCGGCCCCTTCGATGGTGCCGAGGTAGGCCATTTGCTCGGAGTTATACGCCGGATCGATGATCCGCGTCACAGAGGTCACCACGGAGCCCGCATTGAAAGGCTCGCCATTGGTGAAACTCACGCCGGGTTTCAGTTTGAATTCCCATGTCAGAGCGTCGATCTGCGTCGGCATCTCAGCCGCAAGTCCCGGAACCAGCATCCCATCCGTGGTGCGTTCCAGAAGCGTTTCGAAAATATTGTCGGTCACCGCCCGCTCAGCCCCGTCGTCACGCTGTTGCGGGTCTAGGGTTGTTGGCTCGGATCCGATCGCGATCGTAACCCCCGCCGCGTGGAGCGGCAGAGCGGTGCCCAGCAACAGTGCCGAGACGAGCGCGCGTGAAAACGCGGCACGAAGTGCAGTACGATAAGGTGCGTTCATTTGTTTTCCCGTTGGCTAGGAGGTCTGTCCCGATTTTTCGGGTTCTTTTGATGAGTGCCGACATTCCCTGCTCCAAGCCTAGGGAGCGGCCGAAATCCCTGTCAACGGCTTCGAAGACTTATCCTCCCCGCAGAGGCCCGCCACCTCGAAACAATAGGTCATCGCACAATTATTAATCGAATTTCGCCTATTTTTTGCGCGCAAAAATATGAAAATTTCCCATTTTTGTATTCCAAACTCCCCCTACCACTCAAAGGTCGGCCACGAGGGACATCGCGACCACGAAACCGAGAATCGCTCTCGACTTTGCCAAAACACGCCAATTATGCCCATATTTATTGCAATATCCTCATCTTCACACACCGGTGCACGCGACATATCAAAATCTCACCAGAAGGGCTTGCACGGCAATATTGTATACCATATACAAAATTTGAGTTGAGACATTCCCAAACTCACACTCAATGACACGTCGCGCGGCCATGGCGGCAGCACAGCCAATGGGATCGCCTCAGGCCATCCCGAAGCTCCCCGCACAACCGCGCGACGTGCGCACGGACGGACTATATGACCAAAACTATGAAACGCACCCTGATCGTCACCGGCGCCGCAAGCGGCATCGGGGCTGCGATCGCACGCAAATGCGCGGGACCGGATACCAACCTCCTGCTCCACACCGGTAAAAATGCCGAGCCTCTCGAAACCGTCGCGCAAGACTGCCGAGACGCCGGATCGCAGGTGCTCACAGCCCTCGGCGATCTGGCCAACCCGGACATTCCCGTCCTGCTCGTCACTCAGGCGCGCGCCAATTTCGGACAGGTCGACCAGATCGTCAGCAATGCCGGAAAAGCCTCCAAAACGCCCTTCGGCCAGTTCAGCCACGACGATCTGATGCGCGATTTCGCCATGATGCCGGGCGCCTTCGCAGGGCTCGTCACCGCGGCCCTGCCCGATCTCGTCGCCTCGCCCTGGGGGCGTGTCGTCGCGATCAGTTCCTTCGTCGCCCATGTCCATGGCAAGGCAGGCACCAGTTTCCCGACGACCTCCGCCGCCAAGGCCGCCATCGAAGCGCTGGTCGAAGCCCTCGCGCTTCAGCTCGCCCCAAGCGGCACGACCGTCAATTCCGTGGTTCCCGGTTTCACCCGCAAACAAGGCGGCGGACATCTGGCCGTAACGACCGACACCCTGTCCGCCGCCATGGCCGCCACGCCCACGGGCCGCCTGACCGAACCCGATGACATTGCCGCCACCGTGGCGTTCCTTCTGTCGCAAGAGGCCGGTCAGATCACCGGGGCGACCGTCCATGTCGACGGCGGGCTGACGCTGGGCTAAACTATGACAGATCTGATGCTTTATCTGCAACTCGGCGCGGTGCTGATCGCGACCGGTTTCGTCGCCGGGATCATCGCCGGACTTCTGGGGCTCGGCGGCGGAATCGTCCTCGTGCCCGCCTTCTATTTCCTGTTTTCGGCCATGGGCTATGAAAGCGCCCATCTGATGCAGGTCTGTGTGGCCACCTCCCTGGCCACCATCGTCGTGACTTCTCTGCGCTCCGTGCAATCGCATCGCAAACGCGGCACGGTCGACATGGGGATCCTGCGGACATGGGCGCCTGGCATCGTGCTTGGGGCGGTGATCGGGACACTGGTGGCCACGCGCCTCTCCTCACATGTCCTGTTGGCCATTTTCGGCATACTTGGCATGCTGGTCTCTGCCCAGATGGCCTTTGGCGGACCGAAGGAAACCCCCGAAGGCCATCGCCTGCCCGGTGAACCGCTGCGCTCCGCGCTCAGTTCCGGCATCGGCTTTCTGTCTGTGTTGATGGGGATCGGAGGCGGCTCTTTCGGCGTTCCGATCCTCACGCTTTCCGGTCTCTCGATGCATCGTGCCGTGGGCACGGCGGCCGGTTTCGGCCTGTTGATCGCAGCCCCCTCGACCGTCAGCTTCGCGCTGCATGGCTGGACACTGACCGACAAACCGCCGTTCTCACTTGGTCTGATCAACCTTCCGGCCTTTGCCGCCACCATCGCCATGACACTTATTTCCGCCCCTTTGGGCGTCGCACTGGCACATCGGCTCCCGGCGAAAAAGCTCAAACGCATCTTCGCGGTGTTTCTGTTCATCACCGCCGCACGGATGTTGATGAAAGCCTTCGGGAGCTGAAAGCGCGCCTCGGGCGTCACGCAATGCTGACGCCCGATCCCCCCAGAAGCCGTCGCACCGAACCGACGGCCGAGCGCGGTGTATAGGCCCCGCTCACCCCGCCAAGAGATTGGGACGACACGCGAATATCCCATTCAAGCCCCTGCCCCTCGACATGGATCAGATGCTCCATCGTCGCCTTGCCCGGCTCCGCGACCACGCGGCTTTGCGTCCGGTCAAAGCCGATCCCGGCCAGCGCAACAGCGGCATGAACATTGACGTTGCGCGGGAATTGCAGGCAGGCGTTGCGCGCCGTTCCCTCGAACAGCGGCCCGACCGCATCCTCGGCAAGTCCGAGGCTCGGCCCGCTCTTGATGGTGGTGATCGTCACACGCTCGATCACATCGCGCCCATCCGCCAGACCGTCGAGCGCCATGACCGCACCATGCGGCACGAAAAACCGTGTCCCCGAGTCAGCGCAGGCATCCTTAACAGCGCGTTCGGTGTCCGGCCGCGACAGCGCGGTGCAACTGAAACCGCAGAGATCGCTTTTGGCAAGGATCGTCGCGCCATGGTCATGGATCACATCGGGCACCGCCGCCTCGATCACCAGATCGACCTCCCGCGCCAGCGCCTCCGCAATATCCGTCAAGATCAACGCTTCCGACACCCCCTCCGGGCGCGTGCGTCCGGCCAGCATATAGACCAGCTCCACCCCCTCCATTTCCGCCAGCGCGTCATGGATCGCAACGCCAATTTTACCAGCGCCGAGAATGCCGATTTTGCGAGGAGAGGAGGTCATGAAAATGTGCCTTTCTGTCAGAGTTCCGAGCCGCGACAAAAGATCATAAATCCAGATTTTTGTCTATAATTTCAGTGCGTTTTGCGGCATTATTTCACCAAAATATCAAGACGAAACAAGATGCGTCCTCAGGGGGGGGCATCGATCCATTCTCATTCCGGCTCTCATCCCTGTACGTGCACCGGCCCGTAATCCGCATAGAGATCGCCCGGCCCCAGATTGGCCGCATGACAGGCCCCGCCGAGATGAGCGACGATCCCCCAAACCGCGTTCAGCCCGGTCTGAACCGCGCCCTCGACCCAAGCCGGGGTCCAGCTCACACTGTCGCCCGCGAGGAAAATTCCACGCTGCTCCGCAGGCATGTCACCTTGCATGAAATGGCTGTAGACCCGGTGATTGTAGCGGTAGTGCCCCGGCAACGCGCCCTTGAACGCACCGAGAAAATTCTCGTCCGCCTCCCAGCTGATGCATTTCGGCATGCCCCGGATATGGCGAGCAACATCGACATCAGGATAAATTTTCCCCAATGATTTCAAGGCCAAATCCACACGTTTCTCATCACTCAGCGGCAGCAGTTTGAGCGCATCCGTCATCCAGGAATAGGACAGGCAAATCACCGCAGGTTGATCCGGGCCGTTGTCGAAAAAATAAGTGCCGCGGGTGATCCGGTCCGTGAGCGTCATGGACATCACAGGACGCCCGGTTTGCGGGTCGAGATCGGTCCAGAACGGGCGATCCACCATGACAAAGGTCTTCGCCGCCTGCATGTAGCGCGTCCGGTCGAGCGCCATCCAGAGCGGCTGATCGAACAGCTCTTCGTCAACCTCCATGGCGGTGGTCAGGAGGTGACTCTGGCAGGTTACGAGCACCGCGTCATAACGGTCTTCATTGCCCCATTGATCGGTGAGACACAGCGGACCGGCGGGAGAGGATCTGGAAATTTTCGTGACACGTGAACGGGTTGCCCCCCCGTGCAGGGTCGCAAGAGAGCTGCCCTCCGGCCAATACGCGCAGGGTGGCGCGGCGTGCCAAAGGCGCCGCAAGACGCTCTCGACCCCGCCCACGACATAGCGCTGATCGTCGTCAAACCCGAGCAGATTCACCCGCAAGATCTCCAGCATCGAGTTCGGGAAATCCGAATCCCAACCGCCGGTGCCAAAACCGACCTGCCCGAAGACCTCGCGATGACGGAAGCTGAGAGACTGGAACGCTTCCGAACTGGTGACGAAATCGTAAAAGGTGCGCTCGTCCCAGGCGGCAACGATGGGATTCCATAACGATTTGACCCGCGCGGCGTCCTTGGTGCGGATGGCGTTTTGCAATTCGGTGAAGGCCGCACCTTCGTCGAGCGCCCGTGCATAGGCGCTTGCGATCTCCTGATAAAATGATGGTAAGTCATTCAACTCACGAGCAAAAACCGTTTCACCCTCAAGGTCGATCACGGTCGATCCGGCGGCCTTGGTCAAAGGGTTCGGGAAGGGTTTCGTCGTGAGCCCCATGAGGTCGAGATAATGGTAAAATCCCGCCGAAGAGGCCGGAAACCGCATGCCGCCCATCTCGGCGATCACAGGTGGGGAGCCCTCGAATCCCGTGCCGTCGAAGACCTCCGAGCGCAGCCGTCCGCCGAAACGCGACGCCTCGTAAATCACGGGTTTCAAACCGATTTTCATCAGTTCATAAGCCGCAATCACGCCCGAGGCTCCGGCCCCGATCACCGCAACCTCTGTGCCCAGAACATCCTTCGGCACAGCGCCCAAACCCGCCGGATGGGCGAGCCAGTCGTCATGGGCAAAGGTGAAATCGGGCCCGAAGGCGGTCAGCGGCGGCAGGGTCATAGCGGGATCTTTCCGGTCGAAACGAAGGGTCGGCAAAGCGTCGGACTTGTGTCGGACTTATGTCGGACCTCTGGGCGCCCCGAACCGCGCGGGCGAAAACGGCAGAGCCTCGCGCCGAGGCATGCGCCCGGCGATCAGATCGGCGACGATTTCCGCTGTGGCCGGAGCCGAAGCGAGGCCGATATGACCGTGCCCGAAGGCATAGATCACATCGGCGCAGCCGGAGGCGCGACCGATCACCGGCCTGCCATCGGGCATCGACGGACGACAGCCCATCCATCGCCGAAGATCATGCGCCCGTCCCCTGAGCGCCGGATAGCTGCGCTCGAGATGGGCCAGCAACACATCCGCCCGCGCCCAGTTCGGCGGCGCATCGGGGGCCGCAATCTCCACCTGACCGGCAGCGCGCAGTCCTCCGCGCGTGGTGACATTGGCCATTTTGCCGTCCTGCGGCATCACCGGCACATCGAGACGAACAGGCGCGTCGGCGATCTCGACATGATAGCCCCGCTCGGCGGCAAGCGGCAGGCGATCCCCGGCCTCTCTGGCAAAGGGCGCAGAGGCGATCCCCGCGGCGATCACCACCCGGTAGCAGGACAGATCGCCGCCCTCGCAACGCAGCCCCCTGAGACGTCCCGCCGCAAGATCGAGCCCCAGAACCCGGTCCTGCCGCAGCGCCGCGCCCGCGGCCACGAGATGACGCGCCAGACCGGCGACATAGCCACCGGGATCGGCACAATGCGCGCCCTCGGAGATCAGGATGCCAAAACCGTACTCCGGCGCGAGATCGGGAGCCAGATCGCGCAGACGCGCGGCATCGCATTGTTCCATGACAACGCCACAGTCGGCGCGCAGATCCCAGCTACGTCGTTCGGCCTGCCATGCGGCGCGATCCCGGAAGGCGTAGAGCAAACCGCTCTGACGGATCAGCGCCGTCTGCCCGCTGCGGGCGGCCAGATCCGCGTGGCGCGCGGGGGCGTCCTTGAGCAAAACATTCAGGTCATGGGCGATACGGGCGACTTTCCCGGGACGGTTCCCGGCGCGCAAGAAGGCCAGAAGCCACGGCAGAAGGCGCGGCAGGTCGCGCAGCCGGACGGAAAGCGCGCCGGTCGGATCGAGCAACATCTTGGGCACCTGCCGCCAGAGGCCGGGCGCGGACATCGGGATCACCGACGCCGGGCTGATGAATGCGCCATTGCCATAGCTTGCGGCCTGTTCCCCACCGGGCACCCCCGGTTCGATCAGCGTGACCCGATGGCCCTCGGCCATGAGCCGTTCCGCCACGCAGAGGCCGACAATGCCCGCGCCAATGACCGCGATATGTTTCGAATGAAGATTGCTCATGAAGCAGGCCGGACCTGTCGATACCTTGTGCGGGGTGCGACTTTCATCGCTTTGTTTGAAACAGTTTGCCAGAGGGGGCGAAAAAGGAAAGGATGCAGAACAGCATATCGTCATGAGTTTTAATCATGATAAGGAGTGACCCCTGATGCGTCGTTTCATCCCCTCCCTCGCCGCCCTTGAGTGTTTCGAAGCCGCCGCACGGCATCGCAGTTTCACCCATGCGGCCCAGGATCTGGGCATCACCCAAAGCGGGGTCAGCCGACAGATCGCCGCGCTGGAACAATTCCTCGGTCTCAAGCTGTTTCAACGCATCGGGTCGCGTCTTGTGTTGACGGAGGTGGGGGACGCCTATCTCAGGGACACGCATCGTTTGCTTTCGGAACTGGAAACCTCGGCAATCGACGCGGTGCGCGGCCAGAGCCTGACCGAGGCCTTTTCCATCGAGGTTCCGATCGGCTTTGCGACGCATTGGCTGATCCCGCGTCTGGCCCGTCTCAGGGCCGCCCTGCCGGGCGTGTTGATCGAGATTCGCATGCAGGACACCAGAGTGCCGCCGCATGAGAGCCATGCCGATCTGATCATCCGGCGCGGCGGCGGGGCATGGACGGGGGTGCGCGCGGAGCCGCTTGCGCCCGAGAGCCTGACCGTGATCGCATCGCAAGACCTGCCCGGGCTGCACATGCCGCTTGGCATATTGGATTTCGATCATCTGCCGACCCTGCAAAACGCCACGCGCCCGGATCTCTGGCTGACATGGCTGCGCGGCACGGCGGTGCCCTATAGGGGGGCGATCATGGGAACGCGTTTCGACAACAGTGCGGCGTTGATCACCGCCGCCCGCCATGCGCTCGGTCTGGCGCTGGTGCCGCGGATCTATGTTCTGAAAGACCTTGAGAGCGGGATTCTATGCGAGCCTTTCGAAGGCAAGGTGCACAGTGCCGAGAGTTTCTGGGCTCTGCGCCCCGAGCATCTTTTGCCACATCCGCTGAGTTCACAGGCGATTGCCTGGTTCAAACGAGAAATCAAAAGCGTCTGAGACGCAACAGCGTCCGGCAAGCCCTGCTGCCGTGCAGGGGCAAGATTGTGATCAGACGAACGGCCTCACTGGCTCCGTTTTCGCGCACCGATCTGCAAGAGCACGAGTTCGCAGCAGCCAAAGCCGAACAGCACGAAAAGATGCCGCCAGTGCAACGAGTCGACCACGAAACTGTTGAACAATTGACCGATGATGGCCGCAAAGATCGCAATGCGCAACGGTTGGCGGTCGTCGCTTGTCATAATGGAGTGCGCGAGCTGAACCAACAGCAACAGGATCGCCCCGAAGAAGGCGATAAAGCCAAGCCAGCCGTTCTCCACAGCGACCTTCAGATAAATGTTATGCGTGGCGAGACCGAATTCGCTTTCGGGAAAGTGCGTGCGACCGACATAATGCCCCGGACCGACCCCCAAGGGGCGTTCGGTGATGACCTCCAGCGCATTTGCCCAGTTCGAAAAGCGATTGTCGTCATAGGATTGCAATGCAAAACGGCGGGTAAAGAAATCGGCAAGATTGAGCTTGATCAGCAGCACCATGCCCGCGAGCAACGCAATGGTGGTGCCAATCGTGCTGAACAGCGAGAAGGTGACGACGGTGCGGCGCTGTCGCGCGAAGAGCGCCATCAGCACAAAGAAGATGGCGGCCGATAGCGCCGTCCCCGCCCAGGCTCCGCGCGAAAAAGCCAGAAACATGACGAACAGCATGAAGAGCGCCAGCAGCAACCCCCGAACCTTATGGCGCGCGCTCGCGCGCATACTCTGCCCGATGAGAAGAGTTGCCGCTGTTGTCATGAATGGGCCGAACACATTCGGATCTTTGAACAGAGGAGAGAGCCGCAGCGCATCATCGCTGCGAAAATACCAATCGACCGGACCGGGGGTCAGACGCAGCACAGCAAGAACCCCGATGATCGATGAAATCAGCGCAGAGATGAAAAGCGCCTTGTAAAAACGGTCGACGGCCTCTTCTCCGTAGCGCAGGGCAAAATGGGCCATCATCAGCGGGATCAGAAGCATGTACACGGTGATCGCCATATACTGTGCCCCGAACCCGGCGCTTTTCCAGAACAGGGCCGAAATCATATTGGCGAAGAAGAACACCAAGAAGGCCAGAAAGAAGGGATGCAGGTTGCGCGCAACGGCCAATTTTCCGGTGAACAGGAAAATGCCGAAGCCGAGCGCAAAGAACAAATCCGACGGCGCCGGTTCGATCAGGACGACAAACAGGAACCCCAGAAAAAGCTGCATGCACCACATGACGAGATCTTCGAGCGAAATCGCCTGGCGCGTTTGTCTGCGATGCAGCATATCCACTTCGGCCGTCATTTCCGCATGATCCCTTCCAACACATCACTGACTCGAGCGCAATGCGCTTCGGGCGTGGCAGCATAACCGCTTCGCCGCGCATAGGCCACCTGCGACATCGCCGCCACCCTGTCCGCATCGCGCAGGCTCCGCAACGCCCCGCTCAGAGCTTCGCGTTCTTCGTATACCACACCGTTCGTCCCGTCGGCGATCATCTCGGATGCGGCATTCCAACGACCGGCAATCGCAGGCACGCCGCGCGACAGCGCCTCGGCCGCAACCAGACCGAACGGTTCAGGCCAGACCGAGGGGAACACCAGCGCCCGCGCCCGGCCCAGCCACATGGCCACCTCGGCGGGGCTGACCCAGCCCATCAGCTCGGCCTCCGGATTGGCGGCCCGGATCGCATCTTCCTGCGGTCCCGCACCGAGAAACACCGCGCGCACCCCGGCAGCTTTTGCCGCGCGTGCAAAATCGAGCGCGCCTTTTTCGGGCATCAGACGGCCGATGAACAGAAAAACGTCGTTCTCTTCGGCGCGCACCCGCGGCGCCCCGGCATCGATCTCGATCGGATTGAGAATGTGGTGCAGCCGCGCGCCATCCGGCAGATAGGGGCGCATCGCGGCCAGTTGGGTTTCGGAGATATAGGCGATGTCACGCAGGGTACGCGGCAGCCCGCCCGGCCCCCAAAGCGCCGCCTGCCGCACCGCGCGCCAGCCCTTGTGCAAGGGCGAGCGCGCATCGCAATTGGTGCTCAGGCACGGCAGGCCCATCGGACGGCGGGTGCAGATTTCCTCGCGCCGGTAATCGTAGAACCCGCCATTCGGGCAGGCGAGAAAATAGTCGTGCATGGTGAACAGCGCCGGAACGCCCGATCCGCTCAACACCGGACCGAGCGCGGGCGAGAGCGCCCGCGAGAAGCTGTGGGCATGGATCGCGGTGCGTTTGGGGTCGAGCGGGGCCAGAACCTCGCGGAGCGCCCGCGCCGCGCCGCGGTTCCAGATCCCCCGCCCCATCGCCCGCAGCCGGTTCGGATCGTCGAGCACGTCGGGTTCGTTCAGGCAGACCACCTCGGCCCCGCTGGCGGCGAGCCCCGGATCGACCGGACCGGTTGGGGCAAAGAAAATCACCCGATACCCCGCCGCGACCAGACCAGCCGCCTCGGTGAAGGCGACTTTGGCCGTCCCCCCGTTCAGCCTTGCGCTGTCGGTGGCGATGACGACGGTGTCCAGGGACATATCAATTCGTTCCGAAGAGTTTGTCGTAAAGTTCGTAATCCTCGGCATAAAAATCGTGCAACAGCGCGAGGTTTGCATCGTCCAGAGGGGTCTCACGCGGTCGTTTGGATTTGTTGACCTGTTTCGGAGTGAAATCGCGACCGAGACGCGTGGCGATCTCACTCATGTGACGGTCGAACTCTTCAAGCCTGCCGATATATTCGACCATCTGGTTCCCGGCCTGATCGTTGATAAACCATGCCTGCGGCGTGAAATGCACCCAGCTCAGCATCTCTCCCCTGACCCAGCGATTTTCGCGGATTGCCGTCAGCAACTCGTTGGGGCCTTGATAACCGGCCAGGTGGTCCTTGCCCCATTTTTCGTCACGATCGTTGATCGGCGCTGTCTTCAGATAATAGAAGGCGGAAATGAAGCGATCCGTCGGCTCCCGCATGATGGTGAAGGTAAACAGCTTATCGTATTCTTGCGGATTGCGTTTGCGAAACCCGTAAGCCGGCGCATGGCCATGGCCGGTATCGCGGTCATATATGGTACGATGGATGCTCATGCCCGCAGTCTTGGGAATATGAATGAAGATCGACCCGGAATCGCGCATGCTGGGGGTGATATCTGCCGTATGAACACGATTGAATTTCCAGTAGTTGTAAAAGTAAGGCTTGGCGTATCCAAACGCTGAAGCAATTTCTCTCGGTTTCATAACTTCGGTTCTCCATGTTTCGTACGAGCGATTGCCACGAGCCGGTCAATCAGTTGGTTGAAATTGCGGGCTGCGTCGAAGGCCTCGACGGCATGTGCACGCGCGGACGTCCCGATTTTTGCCGCAAGGATGCGGTTCTGCGCCAGGCCTGCAAGCGCGGCGACAAAGCCCGCCGCATCGCCTGCGGGCACGGTGAACCCGGTCTCCCCCTCGAGGATCATATCGGGAATGCCACCGATCCGGCTGGCCACCGCGGGCAACCCGGCCGCCGCCGCCTCGGCCAGCACTTGTGGCGACATGTCCGATCGTGTCGGCAGGCACAACACGTCCATCTCCGGCAACAGCTCTGTGACGAGACGCGCGTTGGGCACCCTGCCATGTACCGTCGCCTTGTCTGAAAGCGCGCGCGCCGCCGGATCGCCGGAAACGATATGCAGTTCGGCAAGCTCCGCAAGCGGCCCAGCGATCCAATTGGCCAGATCGACGGCGCCTTTGCGCGCAATATCGTTGCCGATGAAGATCACCCGAAGCTTCCCTTCGCGCCCGGCCAGCCGCGCGGGCACAAACTGCGCGACATCGATCGAAGGGGGCATGACGGTGACCGCCTCCGGGGCGACGCCGCAATCGGAGATCACCGAGCGCGCCGTCCAGTGGCTCATTGGAAAGACATGGGCCGCCGCCTGCAACAGAGCCGCTTCCCGGGCCATGTCGGCCGCCGTCCACGCGCCCCGCGGCAGATCGCGTTCGATCCCGGCACGGGTGTTGTCGAGCGTCACGGTAAAGGGCATGGCGCCCGCCTGCCCAGCGAGCGCGGCGGCGGGCCAATGCGCGGCGAAGTGCACGGCCTCGGAGCGAAATTCGCTCAGGCCCGCCCGGATCGCACGTCCGGTGCGCCCAGCGAAGGCGTCGATCGGGTCGATGCGCCGGAACAGATGGTCCCGGGAACGCATGTTGTTGCGTTTGAAAAACAGCGTGTCGCGGCGGGTCAGCGTGACCGGGATCACCTGCGCCTCGATATCCTCACGCTGCGCCAGCACCGCTTCGAGCCGGGCGCGGTAGGTGCGCCATCCAAGGGCATCCTCAAGAACGAAACTCAAGCGTGCTTTGCTCATCGCGGGTCCCCCGTCTCGAAAGGCAGCCGTCGCAACGTCTCCCAGAGCAGACCGCTCTGCAAGGCAGCGCTGGCGATCATGCCCATCACCACCCCCGGCAGTCCGAGTGTCAGCGCCCCGATCACACTGCCGATCAGCAGCGCGACAAAGCTGACGATCCGGATTCGCAGATTAAGTCCGAAGCGGCGCGTCGCCAGAAGACCCGATTGCAGGATGGTGGCACTCGCGGTTGTTCCCGCCGCGATCATCACCAGCGCCAGAAGCGCGCCCTGCCCCGCATAATCGGCGCCGAAGATCAGCACGAGCACCCAATTGCCGAACCCGAGCATCGCCAGAGACGCGATCGCCGAAGCCACCGCGACAAGCTGAAGGAAACGGCGCAATGTCCGGCGAAACGCATGCCGGTTTCCGGAAGACACGTAATGCGCCAAGCGCGCCACGATGGATTGCCCGATCGCATTGACGATCGTGGTCACCGCCTGCATGGCATAGCCAACAACGGTGAAATGCCCCAAAGCCACAAGGCCGAGGAAATGGCCGATGACATAACGCGGCGAGGCGCCTTGCAGAGCCGACAGCAGCGCGTTGAACGCGAGCGGCAAGGAGGTGATCGCGAGTTTCCAGACCACTTTCGTCCGCACCGTTCCGTGGTCGCCTGCCCCCTGCGCCATGCGCAGCGCACGGGTCAGATCGAAGCCCGCCGCAACCACGACCCAGGCCAGCAGCAGCCCGCCATAGGCCGCCGAGGTCGAGCCGGTCTGCGCGATCACGATCCAGAACAACGCCGTGCCGCCAAAGCCGCGCAAAATCAGGGAAATCGCGACATCCGACATCCGGTCGGCGCGCTGGAAGGCACCGTAACACAGCTCGGAATAGGTTTCGACACCCTTCGCCGCCCCGAAGACCAGCATCACAGTGCGCGCCAGCGGATCCACCACTGTGAAGGCCAGCAAAACGATGATCCCATACGCGACCAGGCTCGCGACGATCCGCAGGACGAGGAATTCGTGAAAACTGAACGTGCCCCGTGTGTCGGTGGCCTGATTGGCGCGGATTCCAAGGTTGAAAAACCAATAGATCGGCAAAGTGATCGCACTCACCAAGCCAAAACGACCGACATCGGCCACCGAGGCGTAGCGCGCGAGCGCAACCAGCAAAAGAAACTGGCTGATCACGTAGGAAAGCTGCCCGATCAGCCCCCAGCCGACCAATCGGCGCAGACTGACACGGGCCTCGCCCTGCGGCGCTTCAGTCATCTGCCCCGCCTGCGCCAAACATCGCGTCCCAAACCGCGATATCGGGGGCACAGACTTCGCGGGCGCGCGCCATCAATTCGGGCGTCACCATCGTTTTGCGCGTTGCCTGAGGCTGCCGAGCCTTGTTTTCATGACCGACTTTGATGCGTACGCCCAAAGCCTGGTGCAGCGACGCCTCGAACCCAGGCAGATCGTCGAGCCGCCCGACCACGTCGAAACGTTCGCGCAGATTGGCGATGGCGCGCGCGATCAGTTCGGGTTCGGCAAGATCTGGGGCCATCGGCGCCCCGGAATAATATTCGACATAACTGGCGCCGAGCCGACGTGCACGCTCCGTGCCGAGAAAAGTCTCGAAATCCTCTTCGATCCGGGCGTGATCGTTCGGCTTCTGGTAGCTCCAGAAGTAATGGGAGACGAACCGGGCGACCGGCTCCCGAAGCACGGTGATGAATTTGTAGCGCTCTGCAAACCGGGCATGGGCGATGTCCGAAAACGGCACATGCAGCGAGACGCAATGGACATCGTCGAACATGTGATAGAGCATCATCTGCTCGCGCAGTTCAGCCACGTCGACGAGCATGGCTTCCCGGTCGCTACGTCCGCTATAGGCTTCGAAGGCAAAGAAACTTTGGTCCGGCTTCACCGTCGCCTGCGACAGGATATAGCGTTTGCGCAACGCACGTCCCACCGAGGTTCCGCCACATTTCGGAACATGATGAAACACAAACCGCTGCGGCATCGTGTTTTCGACGAGGCGTGCCCGAAGAGCCTTGGCCTGATCAACGATTCCCATCTCAGCGCCACTCCCGCTTAAAGTGATCGTGGCACGGGACGACGGCCACGATCATACAAAACAATGGCAGCAAGGCCACCTCATCGAAGGATCAGGCACACAGGCAAGCCTGTCACAGGTCCAAGTCGAGGCGTAAAATTACGCGCCGGAAGAGATAAGCCGTTTGCTTCGGTGTGGCGTGTTTTTCCCAATGCTGCACAGCAGCTAAACTTGCCCGATTAAATGCGAAAAGCAACCCCTTCCTCGCCTTAAACGTGTCCGACGGCGCGGAAACTTGCTTATCGCCACGCCGTCGATTTTGTCGTCGCCAAGGATGCTTGGCCTTAAAGCGTGCCTGTCGGATAGAGCAGCACACGCGCCGGGGAAAATGGCAGGGCATGCGGCGCCCACCCGGCCCCGACGCTGACGGAAAGGCTGTCTGTGGCGGTGCCGGAAGAATCAATGATCCTCAGATCATAGCTGCCCTCCGGCGCTGCCCAGGTCACGCTGTCGACAGGCCGTGTCAGCGCCGATCCGACACTGTTGATGAAACTCGTGCCGACGGTTCCGGCTTCGAACTGCGCCCCAAGCAGTGTCACGGTCGCCCCGGAGGTCGCACTGCCGGGCCCGAGCCCTATACTCAGCGTCCCGGAGTAATTCGGAGTGATGTTGAGATCCAAGCGGTAAACGTCATCGACGCCAAGCGCGGTCAGCGAGGCATTGGCGATGGGGCCCGCACCTGCTCCCATATCGGTGATCTCCGTCACGCTGAACTTCACCCGGCTTTCCACGGCGCCTGCCATATTCCGCAGCGTCGCCAGAATGGCGCCCGAAGTACCGAACCTGAAGAAAGCCCGCAGGTGATAGCTCATACCGCTGGTCACGGCGGGTTCATCAATATGGTTCAGGCGATGCCAGATCAGCCCGTTCGAGGTAATTCGTATCCCCGGAAACAGACCCAGCGCATTGAGCGCAAGGTCGCTGCCGCTCGCACCGCTGAGCGCCCACCCCGTCGAAGAGTTTGCAATCGCGCGGCTCAGCAGGTTTGTCGCCGCCGTCTCGAACAGGGCCGTGCGCAACACGCCACGGGCGTCGAACCGGAGGGTGTCGACGGGATAGGACACCAACCGCCCCGCCGCATCATAGCCGAAAGCCGCAGCGGCGCGGCCGATCGAGACCCCAGAAGGGATCAGCCCCGCATCGAAGTCCCAGAACTCGACCGGTTCGATGCCGTTGACGGCATAAAGCGATCCTGCCTGATGGGGGCGTGTGATGAGATAGCGGAGTGCGGTCTGCATCACCAGCCCACCATGATCTCGCTGGCGGTGGTGCCGGTGGCATGGATGCGGGTCAGCTCGATCAGGTGCCACCCTGCAATGAGCGTCGGCGTCGTCAGGGTTTGCCCCCCTTTGGTGGTCACTTTGAGCGCGCCCGCCGCACCGACATAGACCCATTGGCTTACATGGCTCAGATCGGTGCTGTCGTTTGGCGTCACCAGGGCCAGATTGGCCGGGCCGCCCGCGCGAGCGGGAGCGCGCCCTTGAAAGTCATCAATTGCTGGCATGTCAGTTCTCCTTTGCTGTGCGCTCAAGATCACTGCTCTCGGTTAATTCATGCCTAGTTGAGCGTACGCTGCCCGGACGGGACGGAAAGGTCCATCGCCTCACCACGATACGCGCGCAGGATTTCGGCATGCAGACGCGACATCGAATAGCGGCTTTCGTAAAGCGCCCGGCACGCCGGTCGCATCGCGCGCAACTGCGTCCGATCCAGCGTGGCAAGTCTCTCGGCCAGCGCCTCGACGCTGAGCGGATAGCTGAAGCCCTCTGTGCCTTCCTCGAAAAGCGTCTCCATCCCGGAACGTTGCGACACCACGACCGGTGTCCCGTTGCGCAAGGCCTCGGGGATAACGAGCGGCAATCCCTCCCAGCGCGAGGCCAGCACGAGCGCATCGGCGGAGCGATACCATTGGTCGACCTCGTCATGCGCAACCCATTTCACATGATCCACACCGGACGGAAAATCAGGTGCACGTCCCGCACGCACCGCCCCCCCGATCACATGCAGCTTCAGATCCGGTCTTCGCTCCTGCACACGCGGCAGCGCCTCCATCAGGATGTCAAGCCCCTTCTGCCGGTCGAACCGCCCGATGAACAACAGGTGCAGGGCCTCGGGTTCCGACGCGAAGAGATCGTCGCGCACGTCGGCGCTCACATCCGGCACCGCATTCTCGACCAGAACATGATGCCCCCAGAAGCGATTGTCCTGCGCGATCTTCAGATCGTTGTGCGAGATATTGACGACAACATCGGCAAAGCCGCAGAGCCGTCCCTCGATGGCCCGGACGAGACGCGCTTTCGCCCCGGTATATTGTTCGCTTGCCCAGCAATGCGCGATATAGATCAAACGGGGCTTCGCCTTGCCCAGACGGAGAGTCCGGGTCAGCGCCAGTGCCAAAAGCGAAAAGGTCGAGTGGAACACCACCACATCGGGTTTTTTATCGGCACTCAGCTTTCGCAATGCCCGGAACTGATTGATCAGGCTCGCAAGTCCACGTTTGCCTCGCGTATATGTCGCCAACCGCGGATCCCCCGCCATGATCTGCGCATGCTCGTCCGGCAAAAGGAAGGTCTGATTCGCCTCCTGCGAGTCTATCGTGGCAAGAGCCTTCATATAAACTCCGATCCCCCCAATTGCGGTTTCGCAAGTGTGCAGGACTTTGAGGCTTTCTGACATGTCGTGTCCTCGCTAGATGATGGTATTTTGAAAATAAGGCCGTATCCCGGCCACCTGCCGTTTCAGGATCTCAGACGAATTCTCGGGGGCCCCGGCGCTGACCCCGAACTGAAACGCGACGGATTTAAGCCTCTGCGTCAGCTCAAAACTTGTCATATCATCCTTCGATCACAGGGGTCATAATCTCTATGATCATAAACACTATGCCAATCGTCGCTGCGTCGCAGAATCGCCTTGCGATGCAATTAGGGTAAGGGTGGTACATAAAGCCCTCCACTTCAAGCGCGGCAAAAATTTAATTATTTCGTCACAAGGTTTTGCGCGCATGGCCTGAGGACACAACATGAGGCAGCGCAAGGCGCCGACCGGGTCTGGCGCGAAACGTCAGGTTCCCGCGCCAGTGCTCGCGCCTCCCTCCGGCCCGACGCAACCAGATGTCTTCGCACGGCTCGCCATGGCGTTCAGCGAGGGTTTTCAGGTCGGCGCGGCGATGCGCCGATGAGGCACGACCGCCTCGTGGGAGTTACCGGGTTCTGGCCTGGATGAACTCCAGCTGCCCGTTTTCGATGATCGCCGCGGTGAGGCGTCCGGTGGCATAGGCGCCGGTGTCGATCGAGATGACGCCGTTTTTTTCCTGCGGCAGATCGACGATGGTATGGCCGTGCACGACCCACAGACCGTCGTCGCGGGCGTGTTGGCCGAAGGCCTTGTGCCCCCAGGTCAGCGCCTGTTCGGTTTGCGCCACGATCGGCGTCGCGGGATCGGCCCCGGCATGGACCACGGCGACATTGCCGCTCCCGAACCACCGCGGGCGCGCGGCGAGCCAGTCGTGCAGGCCCTCGGGCATGACCTCCAGCAGCCGGTCCCGCGCGCGGCGCAGCGCCTCGGGCGCATTCTGCACCCCGAGCTGGAAAGCCCCGAAGCTCGCCATGGTCTGCAACCCGCCATGGCGCATCCAGCGATTTCCGGCCTGTTCCGGCTCCCGCAGGAAGGCCAGCATCATCTCTTCGTGGTTGCCGAGGAGGAACACGGTGTCGGGACGATCCGCTTCGAGCGCCCTGAGACGGTCGAGCACCCCGGCGCTGTGATCTCCCCGGTCGATAAAATCGCCGACGAAGACCCAGCGCGCACGCGGCGCACGCGCGCAGAGCCGGTCGATCATCTTGTCCAGACAGACCAGTTCACCGTGCAGATCCCCGACAATGGCCAGCGCCGTTTCGGGGGCTGGCGGCCCCCCTTCGAAGCGCTGCGGGAGAGGCAGGTCCGTCTTCTGGGGCCTGCGGCGGAACACGTGTCTGAACACAGCTTGGTCCTTTTCAATTCGGCTTTGAGCGGACAAATCCCGCGCGCCGTCTCATCGTCTTATCGTCTTATCGTCTTGCGCCGGTCAGAGGTCTGGCCGCTCCGGACAGGCTGCCGCCCTGTTCGACCGCAGGGGGCAAGCCGTGGCTTCGGGTGACGATGGCATTTTACGGCTCAAATTAAGAGCAAAAAAGCGCCGATCGCGGCAAATGTTTCACGATGTCCCGTTTGACGGCACTGCCGACGCCGCCCAATATAGAGAAGAGTTTCAATGTCGGGTCAGGCAAGCTATACGGGTGCCAAAGCTTGAGGTACGGTGTGACGTTTCACAAATATTTTCATGGGCTTTGGGTGTCAGCAGCCCTGTCCGCCGCCCCCGCACTGGCGCAAAATGTGGACCTCAGGTTTCCGGTCTCCACCTTCGGCACGCCCGGCCTCATTGACATGCCGACCGGAGAGGTGTTTCCCGACGGCACGCTCCACCTGAACACCGCCTTTCGCGACGGCACGCAAAGATACAATCTGAGCTTTCAGATCACACCGCGCATCTTCGGATCGTTCCGCTATTCGATCATCGACGACTACGATGCGGTGATCGGCACCCGCTACGACCGCAGTTTCGATCTGGGGTATCTGATCGCCGGGGAGACCGACCTGCGCCCCTCCGTCGTCGTGGCCCTGCGGGATTTCGGCGGGACCGGTATTTACAGCTCGGAATATGTCGCGGCCACCAAGCATTTCATGGACGAGCGCCTGTCGCTCACCGGCGGGATCGGCTGGGGGCGTCTGGGCAGCTATGGCAGCTTCGACAACCCGCTCGGCGCGCTTTCGGACACTTTCGACACCCGCGGCGCCGGTCCGTCGAGCATCACGGAAGTCGGGCGTCTGGAAACGGACCAATGGTTCCGCGGCGATGCGGCGCTGTTCGGCGGGCTGGCCTATCAGATCAGCGACCGGCTGTCTTTCCGGCTGGAATATTCCTCCGACGACTATGGGCGCGAGGTCGCGCGCACCGGCTTCGAGCACAGGACGCCCTTCAATGCCGCGCTGTCCTACGGCTTCGGCAACGGCGCGGATCTGACGGTCTATGCGCTGCACGGCTCCGAGATCGGTTTCATGGCCAACCTGCCGATCGACCCGCAGAACCCGGCCTATGCCAGCGGCATCGAAGAAGCCCCGCCTGCCCTCGTGCCGCGCCAGACCGCCGCGGCGCTGTCCTGGACCGACGGCAGCGTTGAAAGCAAGAACAGCCCGCTGTCCGCCGCACTCCGGGATCAGGGCATCGCGCTCGAAGGCCTCACGGTCGAAGGGTCGACCGCCACGGTGCGCATGGCCAACGGGCGCTATCCGGCGGAGGCTCAGGCTCTGGGCCGCACGGCCCGGGTTCTGGCCAATCATCTGCCCGAGACGGTGACGACCTTTCGGGTGGAAAGCACCGCGAACGGGATGACCACCTCGCGCACCACGCTGCGCCGCTCCGATCTCGAGGCGCTGGAATACGATCTCGACGGCAGCTGGCGCAGCTATGTCCGCGCCGGGTTCGAGGACGCGCCCCGCACCGAGGCGACGGCGATCGCCGGGACCTATCCCAAATTCGACTGGCGCCTGAGCCCCTATTTCGATCCGGCGCTGTTCGATCCGGACAACCCCCTGCGGGCCGATCTGGGGCTTCAGGCCGAAGCCGCCTTCACGCCGGTGCGCGGGCTGATCTTCTCCGGGGCGATCCGCCAGCCGATCGTCGGCAATCTCGACGAGAGCACGCGCTCCTCCAGCTCGGTCCTGCCCCATGTGCGCACCGATGTCGTCGACTATGCCAAAGACTCCGATCTGGAGATCAAACATCTCACGGCGGAATATTTCTTCCGCCCCGGCAGGAACCTCTTTGGCCGGGTGACCGCGGGTTATCTGGAAACCATGTATGGCGGCCTGTCGACGGAACTGCTCTGGAAACCGCTCAACAGTCCGCTCGCTCTGGGTGCCGAAGTGAACTATGCCAAAAAACGCGATTATGATCAGCTCTTCGGCTTTCAGGACTACGACATCGTGACCGGCCATGCCTCGGTCTATTACGATCTCGGCCGCGGCTATCTGGGTCAGCTCGATGTCGGGCGCTATCTCGCCGGGGATTATGGCGCGACGTTTTCTCTCGACCGCGAGTTCGACAACGGCTTTCGCGTCGGCGCCTTCTTTACCCTCACGGATGTCTCCTTCGACGATTTCGGCGAAGGCTCCTTCGACAAGGGCATCCGCTTTACCGTCCCGATCGACTGGCTGAGCGGCGCGCCCGTGCAGGGCGGCTATGGCACGACCATCCGCCCGGTCCTGCGCGACGGCGGCGCGCGGCTCGATGTCCGCAACCGGCTTTACGAGGTGGTCAGGGGCAGCCAGACGAACGAGCTGGAAGACCGTTGGGGGAGGTTCTGGAGATGACCGTGAAGACCCGCATCGCGCTCGTCCTCGGCCTGTTCGCGGCTCTGAGCGGCTGTTCGTCGGACCCGAACCAATCCGCGCTCGCCCAGCAATTCCTCAACCGCTCCAAAGGCTACGACCCCGGCGCCGACTTTCTCGCAGCTCAAAACTCAGGC
The DNA here is from genome assembly GCF_051054295.1 of Celeribacter sp. SCSIO 80788. Lineage (GTDB taxonomy): Bacteria > Pseudomonadota > Alphaproteobacteria > Rhodobacterales > Rhodobacteraceae > Celeribacter. The sequence goes on from NZ_CP150482.1 coordinate 1,219,910, forward strand.
GCCCCGGGCTATGTGGCCGGGCTTCAGAACGGCGACAACGCCTACACGGTCTTCCTGCGTCAGACCGTCAACGCCCGGGGCGAGGAAACCTGGATCTCTCCGGATCGTCTGTCTCTGGGGATGAAAGACGGGATGATGATCGCCACACGCGGCTTCGGCCACGACCAGCTTGCGGCGGATGCGCGCGAAACCTTGTCGGCGCTCACCTCCGGGCAGAATGCCGTCACCGAACGTTTCGTCACCCTGCTCGCCGCCGGAAGCACCGCCGAGACCCTTGCCTTCCGCTGTCAGGTCACCCGCCAAAAGCAGGAACCGGTTCAGCTGAGCGACAGTTACACAGCTGACACAGACCTGTTCTATGAAACCTGCCGGAACGGCCAGATGGCGTTCCGCAACCTGTTCTGGGTGGAACGGGGCTCCCGGAGCATCGTGCAGTCGCGTCAGTGGATCAGCGAGGAGACCGGCGAATTGGCGCTCAGGCGCCTGGCCCCACAGGCGACAATTCCGTGACACCGGCGCAGAAAGCCGAGAACACGGTTGCCCTCTCTTCGGTTTTCGGATTGATTTTACAAAGTATCATGTAAAAGGAACCAGTTAGCGTTGTCCTCCTCCCCAAACATCTCCGATGACGACGTCATCGATCTTGGCGCGATGGTCGGCGCCCTGTGGCGCAAGAAACTGTGGATCATCGCAAGTGTCGTGGCCTTCGCGCTGCTGGGCGCCTTATATGTGTTTGCTCTTGCAACTCCGAAGTACCGTGCAACCTCTGTGATCCTGCTGGATGCCTCCGGCGAACAGCTTGTGGATCTCGGCGCGGTCCTGCCGAATCTGGGAACGAATTCGGAAGCCATCAACACCGAAGTCGAAGTCCTCAAAAGCCGCCGTTTGCTGGAGCGCGTCGTCACCGCCGCGAACCTGACCGAAGATCCCGAGTTCAATTCGACCCTGCGCCCGCCCGGTCTGAAGACAAAGATCAAGACCGCGCTGACGCGGTCACAGCCCGCATCTGCGAGCGAAGAGCAACAAATGACCCTGGCGATCAACGCCTTGCTGGATCGCATCTCCGTACGCAACCTGCCCAAGACCTATGTCCTGCAGGTCACGGTCGAGACCGGGGCCGCGCCAAAATCCACCCGCCTCGCAGATACGATCGCCGAACAATACATCCTGTACCAGATGGACGTGAAATTCGAAGCGACACGCGATGCCTCCGAATGGCTCACCACCCGGGTCGCAGATCTGAAAGTGGATCTGGAACAGGCCGAAGCACGCGTCTCCGAGTTCTCGACCAATTCGGAAGTGGTCAGCATCGAAACCGTCCAGGCGCTCGAACGTCAGCTCAAGGAGCTGCGCGAGCGGCTTCAGACCATGCGCAGCGCGCTGCAAAGCGAAACCGCACGGCTCGACGCGCTGACCGAGGCGGAAAACGCCCCCGCCGGACAGAAAGTCGACGTGGCGGGCGACCCGCGCCTGACGACGATTTATCATGAAGCCGGCGAAGGCGCCGCCTTCGACGCCCGCTTCGGTCAAATTCTCATGCAAGCCACCACCCAGATGCAACGCACAGAGGCGCAGGTTCGCTCCCTCGAAGCCAGCATTGCCCTGCGGGAGGCCGATATTGCGCGACAAAGCGACGAGCTGATCCAGCTTCAGCAACTCACCCGCGAAGCCGAGGCCAGCCGCCTGCTTTACGAATATTTCCTCAGCCGCCTCAAGGAAACCTCCGCTCAGGAAGGCATTCAACAGGCGGACAGCCGCATCCTGTCCAATGCCGTCCTGCCGGGCGGTCCCGCCGAACCCCGCAAATCGCTTATTCTGGCCATCTCCATGATCCTCGGCGCCATGGCCGGAAGTGCCTTTGTCCTGCTGTGGGAAATGCGGCAGAACGGGTTCCGTCAGGCCTCCGAACTCGAATCGGAAACCGGCCTGCCCGTGATGGGACAAATCCCGCTTTTGCCATCGGACAACCGCCGCGAAGGGCTGGAATATCTCGCCGAGAAACCGGCCTCCGCCCAGGCGGAGGCGATCCGCAACCTGCGCACATCCGTGATGTTGTCCGGTTTGGACAAGACACCGCAGGTCATCATGCTGACCTCCTCCCTGCCCGGCGAAGGGAAAACCACGATCTCCTTTGCCCTGGCCCAGAACTTCGTCGGGCTCGGCAAAAAGGTTCTCCTGCTCGAAGGCGATATCCGGCGCAGGGTGTTCAGCCAGTACCTCGACGTCAAGAACGCCAAGGGGCTGATGGCGGTGCTCGCCAATGAGATCTCGCTCGAGGACGCGGTCATTCATGACCCGGTGATGAAGGCCGACATCCTCATCAGCGAACCCAGCACGGTCAACGCCGCGGATATCCTGTCCTCCGAGCGATTCGCCGCCTTTCTGGAAACCGCGCGGAACGCCTATGACATGATCATCGTCGACACGCCGCCGGTGCTCGTGGTCCCCGATGCGCGGGTTCTCGCGCAACATGCCGATGCCCTGCTCTTCACCGTCCATTGGGACAAGACCACGAAGACCCAGCTCCAGAACGCGCTGCGCATGTTCGAGACCGTCGGGGTCAGCGTCAGCGGGCTGGTGCTCAACCAGATCGACCCGAAAGGCATGAAAAACTATGGCTACGGGGATTCCTATGGGGCCTACGGGGCTTATGGCGCCAAGTATTACACAAACTGACCAGTTCTCAGGACATGTGCCCCCCATGACACGCCTCATGACACGCCCTGCGACAAGCCTCATGACACGCCCCGGATGTGCGACGCCTCGCGCGCGCATCCTTCGCAAAAAAGAAAACCGAATGGCTGCACCCGTCGTTTTTCGCTATGACACTCTCACGCCGTGACTTTGAACAAGGACTGACCCGTTGCGTATTGCAGTTGCTTTTATCACGACCCTCGCGCTCTCGTCCTGCGGCGCCGCCTATCACAGTCAGCGGGTGGTTTCCGGCACAACGAACGAGGCCAAAGTCCGTGTCGTCGATGTCACCCCCCAATCCGTGATGATCGCCAATCGCTCCGCCTATACACCACACGACCTGCCTGCGGCGTTCAAAACCACCGCCGGGACCGGCAGCGGGCTGCGCGGCACCGGAGACGTGCCCGAACCGGCGTATACCGCGCAAACCCGACCCGGCGCGCTGGAAACACGCCTGCCCCCCGCAACCGCCGCGCAACCCTATAAAATCGGCATCGGAGACGTGGTCTTGCTCGCAACGCCCACCGGCACCTCGATCGAGGAACTCTCCGGCCTGCTGGCCGCCCAGAACAGCCGCCAGGGCTATACCGTCCAGGATGACGGCAGCATCGCCATCCCCGATGTCGGCCGTGTGGCCATTGCCGGGCTGACCCTCGAAGAGGCCGAAGCGACCCTGTTCCAAAGTCTCGTCGCCGCGCAGATCGAACCGACCTTCAGCCTTGAGATCTCCCAGTTCAACTCCAAGAAAGTCTCCATCGGCGGCGCGGTCTCCGCCCCCGGCGTGATCCCCGTCACTCTGACGCCGCTCTATCTCGACGAAGCCCTGGCACAGGTCGGCGGCACAACCGCCGCAAGCCTCGGTTACACCTCCGTGCGGATTTACCGCGATGGCACGATCTACCAGGTGCCGCTCGAAGCGCTCTACGCCAACAGCCGCATTCAGAAGATCCCCCTTCTGGCCGGCGACAGCGTCTTTGTCGATGACACCTATCAGCTGGATCAGGCCTCCGCGTATTTCGCGCAACAGATTCAACTCGCCGAATATCGTCAGGGCGCGCGAAGCTCCGCCCTGTCGCAATTGCAGACCGAAGTCTCGCTGCGTCGCGGGCAACTCGAAGAAGCCCGCTCCAATTATCAGGCGCAAGTCGCGCTGGATGCCACCCAACGGGACTATGTCTATCTGACCGGCGAAGTCAGACAGCAGGGCCGCTTCACCCTCCCGCTCGGACGGCAAGCCAGCCTGGCCGACGCGCTCTATGAGGGCGGCAGAGGGCTCGCCATTCAAACCGCAGATCCCAGACATATCTACGTGCTGCGCGGCTCGGAAGACCCGATGGCCTTCGATGCCCTCACCGCCTGGCAGCTGAACACGAAGAACGCCGCCTCTCTCACCCTGGCCGCACGGTTCGAATTGCGTCCCAACGACATCATCTTTGTCGCCGAACAACCCGTCACGAAATGGAACCGCACCATCAGCCAGATCACGCCTGCGCTCATCAACAGAGGCCTGACCGCGCTCGAATAGGAAAGGCGCGCGCATAATTCTGAGCCAGTCTGCGCTATTTTTTGCGCAAGACCGGCAAACCGGTGCGAAAAAACAGGAACGACACGTTTTTCGATGCCATCGGAGCCTGAATCGCGTATGCTATCGTTAAGGTTGAAACACTGCCCCTGAAGTTTCCGGGGCAGTTTCCATCAATATAGTGAGTACACCATGTCCAAATATGCCGTTTTGCTGATGTCCGCTCTCGCCCTCTCCGCCCCCGCGGCCTTCGCTCAGGACACGGGCGAGCCGAATGGCGATGAGATCCGTCTGCCGCCCCCGGGCGATGTGCAGAACTTGCTGCCCCTGCTGGCACCGACCATCGGTCTTCTGGGGGTGGCGCTGGCGAACGGAGGCGGCAGCTCCTCGACCAGCACAACCAGCACAACCTCGACCAACTAAGCCGCTCGAGACGCGTTCGGAGAAGATAGAAAAGGCACCCTCCCCGGGTGCCTTTTCCGTTGTCCGCCGCGCACCGGATCAACACTTCCTTAGGCTTTCTCTGCTCTAATCCCACCTGAACCGATGGGGATCGGTGTTCCGGGGTGAGAACACCCCCGACTTGTCACGTGGGGTGATTTCATGTTTTCCGAACCGACCGTCCGTGCGCCCTCGGCGCGCGCCAGAAACCTGTGCGCCCTTGTCGCGCCCCTTCTCGCCTTGACCCTGTGCCTCTCCCTCTGGAGCACCAGCGCACAGGCCGCCCGGCCAAAATCGCAACAGCCCGGCGCAACGATCGTCATCAACGGCGACCCGGGCGGCAGCGTCCGCGCCCGCTACAACGAAATCGAAGAAATCAACAGACTCAGCCAACGCGTCGAAATCCGCCGCGGCGCCTGCCTGTCGAGCTGCACAATGTTCCTCGGCGCCGACAATGTCTGCGTCTCACCGCAAGCCAGCTTCGGCTTCCACGGCCCCTACAGGTTCGGACAAAAACTCACTCCCGAGGAGTTCGACCAATGGTCCAAATTCATCGCCTCTCATTACCCCCCAGAAATCCGCCACTGGTACATGACAAAGGCAAGGTACAAAACCTACAGCCCAGCACACATCTCCGGCGCCGAACTCATCAGACTCGGTGTCCAAAAATGTGAGTGAAAACAAGGCCGGGCGAGGACCATCCTTCAGGCGACGCCCGGGTCCGGCCCCAGCCAAACCGCACTTCTGAGAAGGGCACGCACAACATCGGCCTGCCCCGAGACCCCCATCCGGGCGAAGAGCCGCTTCGAGTTGCTTCGGGCGGTCTCAACGGTCCAGCCCAACTGGCCCGCAGCCTCAGACAGGCTCAGCCCGTCGCACAGGGCGACCGCAAGCCGGGCTTCGCTCCGGTTCAGATGGAATGCGGACATGATCCAGGTGAGCGGCAGATGGCTGGCAGTCACCTCATGCCGCACACGGCCCACCACTTCGGGAAACCCGGCATACTCCTCGACCGACAGCACCATCTGCACCGGTGGGGCGGTTGAAAGCCAGAGGATCTGCGGCCCGGTTTCGCCCGCCGTCAAGGCGCTCAAGGCCTCCCGCAAGCCGCCTGCATGCGACGCCGGGAACAAAAGCCACCCCTCCGCACTCAGCCGAATGCCCGCCAGCGCTTCAAGCCGTCCGGCCAGCCCCGGGGCCATGGAGGCGACCTGCCCCGAGCGGCTGAACAAAATCCATCCTGCGCCCAATCCGGCAGACACCCGATGCGCGAGGACCCCGTGCGCGCGCTCCTGACGGAGCCTCTGCCAGCCCTGAACCGCCGGGGCGAGATAGGGCAGAAGGTTCGACAGGTGCTGCCCGTCGATGGCTCGAAAATCCTCGTCACGGCGCCTGAGAAGAAGCACGCCCCAGCTGTTTTGCGCGATCCGCCATCGTATGGCGCGCAGAGGACAGAGGGTGGCCTCCGCCCCGAGGCCGGACGGCAGATCGAACTGAGAATAAACCCGGCTCGTGCGCATCTGACCGCTCTCGGAGATGTCCGGTCCGGCCCAATCTTCCCCCACCTGCCAGCAGGCGACAGGCTGGCCGTTTTCAATCAGATACATTTTCGCTGTGTCGGCATGGGTGATCTCGGCGAGAGCCGTCAGGAAATCCGCCCAGCTCGTCCCCGCCTCGGACAAATCTGGCTCCGGGGATCGGCCGATTGCCGCCGACATCAAGGTTGTCAGAAGGTAAGTTTCGTTCGACATCAGCGCACATCCCCATGAGACCCCCCATATGGGGGGTTCCCTTAACGTCAGATAAGATTAAATGGGCAGAACATTCAATTCAGAAGATCAGAGAGGGCCTTATGGCCAGCAAAACCCTCACCCATCTCCAGAAGCTCGAAGCCGAAAGCATCCACATCATGCGTGAAGTGGTGGCCGAGGCCGAGAATCCCGTCATGCTCTACAGCGTCGGCAAGGACAGCGCCGTGATGCTGCATCTGGCGAAAAAGGCGTTTTACCCGTCGCCGCCGCCCTTCCCGCTTTTGCATGTGGATACGACCTGGAAATTCCAGGACATGTACAAGCTGCGCGACAAGGCGGCGAAAGACGCGGGCATGGAATTGCTGGTCTATCAGAACCCGGAGGCCAAGGAACGCGACATCAACCCGTTCGATCACGGCTCGCTGCACACCGACATGTGGAAGACCGAGGGTCTGAAACAGGCGCTCGACAAATACGGCTTTGACGCCGCCTTCGGGGGGGCGCGCCGGGACGAGGAAAAGGCCCGTGCCAAGGAACGCGTCTTCTCCTTCCGCTCTGCCAATCACCGCTGGGACCCGAAGAACCAGCGCCCGGAGCTTTGGAACCTCTACAACGCGCGCAAGGCCAAGGGTGAGAGCGTGCGGGTCTTCCCGATCTCCAACTGGACCGAGCTGGACATCTGGCAATACATTCACCTTGAGGGCATCGAGATTGTGCCGCTCTATTTCTCCGCCCCGCGCCCGACCGTTGTCCGCGACGGGCTGATCCTCATGGTGGACGACGACCGTTTCCCTCTGAATGGCGAGGAACCGGTGATGCGTTCGGTGCGTTTCCGCACGCTCGGCTGCTACCCGCTGACCGGGGCCGTTGAGAGCGAGGCGAAAACGCTTCCCGAGGTGATTCAGGAGATGCTTCTGACCACCACCTCCGAGCGTCAGGGCCGTGCGATCGACCACGATCAGGCCGCCTCGATGGAGAAGAAAAAACAGGAAGGCTATTTCTGAGCGCGCCCAAAGCGCCGCGCCAGTCGCCCGTCTTTCCTCCCAGTTTAGGTACATATTCGCATGACGACCCCGGACCCCATCTACAAAACCGACGCGCTGATCGCCGAGGACATCGACAAATATCTCGAAACCCACCAGCACAAGACCATGCTGCGGTTCATCACCTGTGGCTCCGTCGATGACGGCAAATCCACGCTGATCGGCCGCCTGCTCTACGATTCCAAGATGATCTTCGAAGATCAGCTCGCCGCTCTCGAAGCCGACAGCAAACGCTCCGGCACCCAGGGCGAGGAGATCGACTTCGCGCTGCTCGTGGACGGTCTGGCCGCCGAGCGGGAACAGGGCATCACCATCGACGTCGCGTACCGCTTTTTCGCCACCGAGAAGCGTAAATTCATCGTCGCCGACACGCCCGGCCACGAACAATACACCCGCAACATGGTGACCGGCGCCTCGACCGCCGATCTCGCCGTGATCCTGATCGACGCGCGCAAGGGCATCCTGACCCAGACCCGCCGTCACAGCTATATCGTCAAGCTTCTGGGCATTCGCCACGTTGTCCTTGCGGTCAACAAAATGGACCTCGTGGGCTACGATCAGGCCGAGTTCGACAAGATCGTCTCCGACTACAAGAGCTTTGCCGACAGCATCGGCATCGACAGTTTCACCGCAATCCCGATTTCCGGCTTCAAGGGCGACAACATCACCGGCCCGAGCGAAAACACACCGTGGTACACAGGCACCGCCCTTCTGCCGCTTCTGGAAACCGTCGAATTGCAGGACAGCATCGAACAGGACGGCCCGTTCCGCATGCCGGTTCAGTGGGTCAACCGTCCGAACCTCGATTTCCGCGGCTTCTCCGGCCTGATTGCCTCCGGCGTTGTGAAGCCCGGCGATGAAGTTCGGGTGCTGCCCTCGGGCAAGACCTCGACCGTGGCGCGCATCGTGACCTTCGACGGCGACCGCGATCTGGCCGTGGCGGGTGAATCCATCACGCTCACGCTCGCCGATGAGATCGACTGTTCGCGCGGTCAGGTCATCGTCGCCGCCCAGTCGCCGCTTGAGGTGGCCGACCAGTTCGAAACCACGCTGGTGTGGATGGACGAGCACAACCTCCTGCCGGGTCGCGCCTATTGGATGAAGATCGGCACCCAGACCGTGTCCGCCACGGTGCATGAGCCGAAATACGAGGTGAACGTCAACACGCAGGAGCATCTCGCGTCCAAGACGCTGGATCTCAACGCCATCGGCGTCGCGAATATCACGACCGACCGCGAAATTCCCTTCGCGTCTTACAACACCTCCCGCGATCTCGGCGGCTTCATCCTGATCGACAAGATCACCAATCAGACGGTGGCGGCGGGCATGATCCATTTCGCCCTGCGCCGCGCCCAGAACATCCACTGGCAAGCCACCGACATCGGTCGCGAACACCACGCCTCGATGAAGCACCAGAAACCCGCCGTTCTGTGGCTCACCGGTCTCTCCGGCTCCGGCAAATCGACGATTGCAAACATCGTCGAGCTCAAGCTGGCGCGGATGAACCGCCACACCTTCCTTCTGGACGGCGACAACGTGCGGCACGGGCTGAACAAGGATCTGGGCTTTACCGAAGCCGACCGGATCGAAAATATCCGCCGGATCGGCGAGGTGGCCAAGCTGATGACCGATGCCGGTCTGATCGTGATCACCGCGTTCATTTCGCCCTTCCGCTCGGAACGCAACATGGTGCGTTCGATGATGCAACCGGGCGAGTTCATGGAGATTTTCGTCGACACGCCGCTGGAAGTGGCCGAGGGGCGCGATGTGAAAGGGCTTTATGCCAAGGCACGTGCCGGAGAGTTGAAGAACTTCACCGGGATCGACAGCCCCTATGAACATCCGGAAGCCCCGGAAATTCGGATCGACACCACGCTGATGACGCCGGAAGAAGCGGCAGACGCCATCATCGCCCGCCTGATCCCGTAACCGACCCCTTGCCCGCAGCTTTGAATGTCAAGCTGCGGGCAAGTTTTTTGCACTGAACGGTGGAATTGTCCGGGGGTTACCCGGCCACGCAATCCGCGAAATAGGACGTCACCCCATCTTCGTCCTTCTCGACGACGAGACCGTGGATATCCGTCTCGAACCCCGGACATTCGCGGGCAAACTCGCGGTTGAACCGGAGATAGGCGACGATCTTGGCGTTGAACACCTCCCCCGGGATCAACAGCGGGATGCCCGGCGGATAGGGTGTCACAAGGCTGGTGGTGATGCGGCCTTCGAGATCGTCGATCGCCACCCGCTCCGTCTTGCGCCGGGCGATGCAGGCGAAAGCGTCCGAGGGCGTCATCGCCGGGTGGTGGTCGCTCAGGTAAATCTCGGTCGAGAGCCGCGCCACATCATATTTGGCATACAGTTCATGCACATGCTGGCTCAGGTCCTTGAGCCCCATGCGCTCGTAGCGCGGTTGTGCGGCGGCAAATTCCGGCATCACCCGCCACAGCGGCTGGTTGCGGTCGTAATCGTCCTTGAACTGCTGAAGCGCCGCCAGAAGCGTGTTCCAGCGCCCCTTGGTGATGCCGATGGTGAACAGGATGAAGAAGGAATAGAGCCCGGTCTTTTCCACCACGACGCCATGTTCGGCGAGATATTTCGACACGATGGAGGCCGGGATACCGGCCGCGTCGAACTGGCCGTCGATGTTCAGCCCGGGGGTGACGATGGTCGCCTTGATCGGGTCGAGCATGTTGAATCCCGGCGCCATGTCGCCGAACCCGTGCCAGCTGTCCGAACCGGTGGGTTCCACCCCTTCCGCATCGGTCTTTTTCAGAACCCAGTCGCGGGTGCGGCCCATGCCGTCCTGATTGTGGTCGAAATCGTCCGGCCCCCAGACCTTGAACCACCAGTCCTCGCCATATTCCTCGTCGACCTTCATCATGGCGCGGCGGAATTCGAGACTTTCGACGATGCTCTCCTCGACCAAGGCCGTGCCGCCCGGCGGCTCCATCATTGCGGCGGCGACATCGCAGGAGGCGATGATCGAATATTGCGGGCTGGTCGAGGTGTGCATGAGATAGGCTTCGTTGAACAAAGCCCGGTCCAGTTTGGTCTCGACGGCATCCTGCACCAACACATGGCTCGCCTGCGAAATCCCGGCCAGAAGCTTGTGCACCGATTGCGTCGCATAGGTCACGGATGTTCTGGTCCGCTCGCGTTTGCGCCCCATGGCGTGATACTGGCCATAGAAGGAATGGAAAGCCGCATGCGGCAGCCAGGCTTCGTCGAAATGCAGGTTCTCCACCCAGCCGTCCAGCAGGCTCTTGATCACCTCGGTGTTGTACAAAACCCCGTCATAGGTCGACTGGGTCAGCGTCAGGATGCGCGGCTTGACCTTGTCGATGTCATAACCTTCCAAAAGCGGGTTCGCCGCCATCTTCGCCTTGATCGCCTCCGGTTCGAATTCCGAGCGCTGGATCGGGCCGATGATGCCCCAATGGTTGCGGGTCGGTTTCAGGAACACCGGGATCGCACCGCACATGATGATCGAATGCAGGATCGACTTGTGACAGTTGCGGTCCACCACCACCACGTCGCCCGGCGCCACCGTGTGGTGCCAGACCATCTTGTTCGACGTGGAGGTGCCATTCGTGACGAAGAAACAGTGATCGGCATTGAAAATCCGCGCCGCATTGCGCTCCGACGCGCCGATGGCCCCGTTATGATCCAGAAGCTGGCCCAGTTCCTCGACCGCATTGCACACGTCCGCGCGCAGCATGTTTTCGCCGTAGAACTGGTGATACATCTGGCCGATGGGCGATTTCAGAAAGGCGACACCGCCGGAATGCCCCGGACAGTGCCACGAATACGACCCGTCCTCGGCGTAATCCAGCAACGCCTTGAAGAACGGCGGCTGGATGCTTTCGAGATAGGATTTCGCCTCGCGGATGATGTGCTTGGCGACGAAATCCGGCGTGTCCTCGAACATATGGATAAAGCCGTGCAGCTCGCGCAGAATGTCGTTCGGCAAATGCCGCGAGGTTTTCGTTTCGCCATAGACATAGATCGGCACATCGGCGTTTTTCCAGCGCACCTCCTCGATAAACTTGCGCAGGTTCACCACGACCGGATCGAGATCGGGCCCCGGGCTGAATTCCTCGTCGTCGATCGACAAGACAAAGGCCGAGGCGCGGCTTTGTTGTTGGGCGAACTGGCTGAGATCACCGTAGCTGGTCACCCCCAGCACCTCGAAGCCTTCGACCTCGATCGCATCGGCCAGAGCACGAATTCCGAGACCAGAGGTGTTCTCGGAGCGAAAATCTTCGTCGATGATGACAATGGGAAAACGGAACTTCATGATGTCTCCGAGTTAAAGCGCTCCGCCAAAAACCTGAGACACAGCTTTTGGCGGAGCGCTGTAAGATATACGCATTGCACGCGGCTCACCTTTATCTGATGCCTCAGGTTAAAGGCGTGACGCTTTAGGTTCGGGACTGTTTTTCCCCTCACCGCATCCGCCGTCAAGAGACCGCGCTCATTTGTGTCGATCTCGGCAGAGATTTTCCGCTCTCTCCCCCGGCCCGCACTCCGGCACAGACGGCATCCGGGTTTCAGCGACCGACATCGTCGCCCGAGCGGATCGGTCGCGCTCCGCCTCGCGTTCGGGGTCCTCGCATCCGTCTCCGGCAGGCCTGTGTCCTTGCTGTGCGACTGAGCCGGGCCTGTGATGATTTTCCTCTTTCCGTCATGCGGCGAGGGTGTGTAATATTATAACAAAACCAACAAAAGGAACGGAAAGCTGCAATGATCAAATCTTCGACCGAATTCGCCCCACGCACCTCTGTTTTGCAGGTCGAAGAAGGCACGGATCTGGCACCGAAATTCAACGCCGACGGCTTTATCCCCGTGATCACCACCGATCATGAGAGCGGAGAGGTTCTGATGATGGGGGTGATGTCGCCGGATGCGCTGAGCCGCAGCATCGAAACCGGCGAGGCGCATTACTGGAGCCGCTCGCGCAGCTGCCTCTGGCACAAGGGCGCGACCAGCGGGCTGGTGCAGAAGATCGTCGAAATGCGGATCGACGACGATCAGGATGCGATCTGGCTTCGGGTCGCGATCAACGGCGGCGCAAGCTGCCATGTTGGTTATCGGTCGTGCTTTTACCGCTCGGTTCCGCTGGGCGGCACGGGGGCGCCAACACTCAGGTTCGAGGAAAGCGAAAAGGTCTTCGATCCGCTCGCCGTCTATGGCGATGCGCCCAACCCGACCCGGCTTTGACAGCTTGTGGGGCATGCAAGCCGGACGGCCGCATGCCCCGCCTCACATCATGGGAAACACCGGGCGCACCGCCCTCGAGAGCTCTGCAAACTGACGGCGCAACGCCTCTGCATCGAGCCCGGTGCCGATCACCACAAGGCGGCTCTCGCGCATCCCTTCCGGCCAGCGCTCCAGCTCACTCATCGGGTAAATCCGGTGCTGCACCACATGGATCACCGCAGGCCGCTCCGGCGCCTCTTTGAGCGCCACAAGCCCCTTGATCCGCAGCACCCCATTGCCCGGCGTCGTCACCAGCCGGTTCAGAAAACGGCGCAGGGCATCGCGATCGAGCGGCTGATCGCTGGTGAGCGGCACGGCCAGAACATCGCCATGGCGGTTCAGATCGTGAAAATGCCCGCCGCCCGCCTCGCGCCCGGCCTCAGCGGCCAGCCAGGCAGAAACATCCTCGCCCTTGCCAAAGGCCGAATAGCTCCCCGGTCGCAACAGCAGTTTCGGATCGACCCCGTCCCGGGCCGCATCCACAAAGCGCAGCGACGGGTTCAGCGCCCGGAGCCGCTCCGGCCAGTCGCCCGCAGAGGTCTGATCGGTGTGGCTCAGCACGATCTGATCGGCAAAGGCGATCTGGCGCAGGCTCTCGGGATGCTGCGCAAGCGCCGCCCCGATGCCCTCCACATCGACGACCGTGAGCACAGAGGCCAGTTCGAACGCCCGCGCCACCGCATGATCGCTCAGCGACACCGCGGTGATCCCACCGGGGATCAGGCTGTTGATGATCGGTGCCGGATCTGCGAGCCCTGTGGTTTCGACGATGACGCGCGAAAAGGGGGGCAGCTCACCGCGCCGACGCCCGACAAGCAGACTGTCGAGGGAGCGGCGCAGATCGCTTCCGACCGAGCAGCAGATGCAGCCTGTCGTGGTCACCACCGGACGCTCCTGTCCTTCGCGAACGAGATCGTGATCGACGGGGACAAGTCCGAATTCATTGATGATCAGCGCCGTGTCCTGCATGCCCGGCTGCGCCAGTAGCCGGTTGAGCAAGGTGGTCTTGCCTGCGCCGAGAAACCCGGTGAGCAGATAAACGGGAATGCGTCCCTTTGGTCTCCGGTCCGTCTGCCGGGTCATGCAGGGCCTCCTTCGGAATCTGTGTCGCGGGGCGCCTTTGCGCTGAACGCCGAGACATGGACAAAACACAGCTTGTTGCCTTCGGGATCGCGGCAATAGGCCCCGTAATAATCCGCTGCGTACTGCGGACGCAGACCGGGGCCGCCCTCGTCCTGCCCTCCCGCAGCCATGGCCGCCTGCCATGCCGCATCGACCGCCGCCTGCGAAGGTGCGGCAAAGCTCACCTGCCCGCCGTTCCCCGCGCTGGCAGGCGCGCCGTTCCACGGCAGCTGGACCCAGAATTGCGGCCATGCTTCCCCGGGGCGAACCCAGAGCCGACCTGCGGGGCCGCCATCCTCCTCAGCCTCTTCGCGGACAAGACCCATGGGGGCGAGCACCCGGTCATAGAACCCGGTCAGGAGATCGAGGTCGCGCGCCCCGAGAATGATATGGCTGAACATGTGTCCCTCTGACTGCCGGATTATACCGGAACGGCTTCGGCGCTTTCCCGCTCCGCCACGGCTTTTTCCGATACGCTCAGAGCGGGCGGCTCTGCCTCTGTCAGAATCAGCTGTGTGATCTCGTCGAGCGTATAGCTTTTGCTGCCCTTCGCGCCCAGACGGCGCAGGGACACGCTGCCCTCTTCCGCCTCGCGCGCCCCCACCACCAGAACCATCGGCAGTTTGCTCAGGGAATGTTCGCGCACCTTGTAGGCAATGGTTTCGTTGCGCAGGTCGGTCCCGACCTTCAGCCCCTCGGCCCGAAGCCTGTCAGCGACCTCATTGGCCCACCCGTCCGCCTCCGAGGTGATCGTCGCCACCATCGCCTGCACCGGCGCCAGCCAGAGCGGCAGATGGCCTGCGAAATGTTCGACGAGAATACCGGTGAAGCGTTCGAGCGACCCAAACATCGCGCGGTGGAGCAGAACCGGCGCTTCTTTCTCGCCGCTGGCCGCCACATAGGTCGCGCCGAAGCGTTCCGGCAGGTTGAAATCGACCTGAAGCGTGCCGCATTGCCAATCCCGTCCGATGGCGTCGCGCAGAACATACTCGAGCTTCGGCCCGTAAAACGCCCCCTCGCCTTCGAAAATCGTATAGGGCTGCCCGGCGGCCTCCAGCGCCTCACGCAACGCGTTCTCGGATTTGTCCCAGACCTCTTCGGAACCGATGCGGTTCTCCGGCCGGGTCGAGAGTTTGATGCGGATGTCCTCGAATCCGAAGTCGCGATAGATCGACAGGATCAGATTGTTCACCTTGAGGCATTCCTCGGTCAACTGATCGGGCGTACAGAAAATATGTGCGTCGTCCTGCGTAAACGACCGCACCCGCATCAGCCCGTGCAGCGCGCCCGAGGGTTCATAGCGATGCACCTTGCCGAACTCTGCGAGTTTCAGAGGCAACTCGCGATAGCTGCGGTTGGTGTGACGGTACATCAGCATGTGACCGGGGCAGTTCATCGGTTTGAGAGCAAATTCGCGCTCATCCTCGGTCTTGGTCAGGAACATGTTTTCGCGGTAATTCTGCCAATGCCCGGAGGTCTCCCACAGCCCGCGATCCATGATGTCGGGAGTGTTGACCTCCCGATACCCCGCACGGTTCTGTTTCTCGCGCATATAGCCGATCAGGGTCTGGAACATGTCCCAGCCCTTGGGATGCCAGAACACCGCACCCGGGGCTTCCTCCTGAAAATGATAGAGGTCCATTTCGCGTCCGAGCTTGCGGTGATCGCGTTTCCCGGCCTCCTCCAGCATGATCAGATGCGCCTTGAGATCCGCATCGCTGGCAAAGGCCACGCCGTAGATGCGCGACAGCATCTCATTGTCGGACGCCCCGCGCCAATAGGCCCCGGCGACACGGGTCAGTTTGAAAGCCGTGCCGATCTGCGCAACGGAGGCCAGGTGCGGCCCCCGGCAGAGATCGAGCCACTCGCCCTGGATGTAAATCCCGATCGGCTGATCTGCGGGGATCGCGTCGATCAACTGCTCCTTGTAGCTTGCCCCCTGTTTGGCGAAAAACGCATGGGCCTGCTCGCGGCTCCACTCCTCGCGCAGGATCGGAGCACCGCGCGCGATGATCTCGCGCATCCTGGCTTCGATCTTTGGCAGGTCCTCCGAGGTGAACGGGCGCTCGGCGGCAAAATCATAGTAGAACCCATGTTCGATCACCGGGCCGATGGTGGCCTGCGTCCCGGGGAACAGGTCCTGCACCGCTTGGGCCAGAACATGAGCGCAGCTATGGCGGATCAGCGGCAGGACACGCGGGTCGGTGCGGGGCAGGATTTCGACCGTCGCATCGCGACCGAGCAGGCTTTCCAGATCGCAAACCGTGCCGTCAACCGCCAAAGCGGCGGCTTTCTTGCGCAGCGACGGCGCAATTTCGGTGGCAAGCTCCGTCCCCGTCACAGGATCGGAAAATTCTTTGACGGCGCCGTCAGGCAGGGTGATGTGGATCATCGAGGCTCTCTTCGGTGATAGGATGTTTGGAAGATGGCGGGACAGGGTCGTACCCCGACCCGCCGAAGGGGTTGCAGCGCAAAACGCGCCATGTCGCCAAAAGCCCGCCTTTGAGCGGGCCAAAGCGGGTGATGGCGTCGATGGCATAGACCGAACAGCTTGGCTGAAACCGGCAGGAATGGCCCAGCCAGGGCGATATGCCGATCTGATAGACGCGCACGAGGCCGATCATCGCGGCGCTTGCTGCCCGCGACGGCAGGGTCAAAAGCGATCTCATGCCGGGGCCTCCGCCGACAGATAGCCAACGGGAAAACGATGTTCGACCGCCGGAAAGGCTCTGAGCGCTCCGAACATCTCGTCGAGCTCGGCGTCCGGAAGGCCCCGCACGATCATCACGAATTTCGAGCGCCGATCCGCGCCCTGCCAATCCCGGAGCAGAACCGGCGGGTGAAAAATATGCTGCACCCCATGCACGACGAAAGGATGCGGAATATCCGTCAGGTGAATAAGCCCCTTCATACGCAGAATATCGTCGCTGCACCGCGCCATGAGCAAATCCATCCAGAAATCGAACTGATTGGCGGTGACCGGGGTGTCGAGCACATAGGAAACCGCGCGGATGTCCCGGAGATGGCTGTCGTCCGCCGCTGTGCCGTCCTGTGAGGCGAGCCAGTCCGCGATCTGATCGGAGCGCATCTGTTGGTTGAAAAAGCCAAGTCCCAGAAGGCTCTCGGGATCGACGTCGCCGTCGGTCACGGTCTGGATCGGAGCGTTGGGATTGAGCCCCGCGATCGCCCTGCGGACAGCCCCTTCCTGCGCCTCGGGCAAATCCGTTTTCGTCAGCAAAACCCGCTCCGCAAGCGCGACCTGATGGCGGGCCTCCGCGTGACGCTCCAGCGTTTGCAGCCCCGTGGCGGCATCGACGGTTGCGACGATCCCGTCCATCATAAAATCCTGCGCCACGGCGCGATCCGTCAACAGGCTGTGCAGGATCGGCACAGGATCGGCGAGACCGGAGGTTTCGATCACCACCCGACCATAGTCCAGCTCGCCTGCATCCCGCCGCTCCGACAGGTCCCGCAAAGTCGCCACCAGATCGCCCAGCATGGCACAGCACAGACAGCCCGATTGCAACAGAACCATGCTTTCCGTACTCGACACCACCAGCTCATGATCGAGCCCGATCTCGCCGAATTCATTGACGATCACCGCCGTGTGCGCAAACCCCGGGTGGCGCAGCAAAGTGTTCATCACCGTGGTTTTGCCGCTGCCGAGAAACCCGGTCAGAAGCGTGACCGGCGCGGGAGCCAAAGCCGTCATGGCTTGGCCCCTTTGCTCTGGCAGGTCTCGCAGGTGCCCTGCAATTCATGGCTGCTGTGGTTCACACGGAAGCCGTAGGCGCGCGCATGGCTCAGCAACATCGGGCCAAGCCCCTCCGCGTCGATCTCGACCGTTGTGCCACAGCTGTTGCAGATCAGAAAAACGCCACTCTCCCCGGCCGTCTCATCCACCGTCTCATCCACCGTCTCAGGCGCTGTCTGTCTGATCGTCGGCACAAAGGAGCGACAGCTCTCCAGCCGTTTCACAAAGCCATGGTGCTGAAGAAATGCGAGCGCACGATAGGCCGTGGGCGGCGACACGTCTCTCCCAAGCCGTTCGCCCAGGAGGCGCAGCAGATCATAGGCTCCGAGCGGCCGCCCCGCCACCAGAAGCGCCTCCAGCACATATTGACGCAACGGCGTAAACCGCAGCCCCCGCTCCGCACAGCTGCGGGCGGCGAGGTCTAAGGAGATTGCCGTGTCTCTCAGAGGGTGTGGCGATCCGTTATGGCCAAGCATGTCACGTCCTTTGTGTAAAAGTTATGTTATAACGTTACATTTTTGAACGCAATGCATCTTCCGACACCCTTGGGATTGATTAGTTATACTATAACAAATAAATCAGCCCGCATAAGGCCAATGCAAACCGCGCCAGATCGCGCCCCTGCCCGATCTCCGAGACAACAAGGACCCCCAGATGCCCATCCCCGTCACCATTCTGAACGGCTTTCTCGGTGCCGGGAAAACCACCCTGTTGCAGAATTTCCTGATGCAGGCGGCGCGGCTCGAAGATGTGCATCTGGGCGTCATCGTCAATGAGATGAGCACGCTCGACGTCGACGGCACGATCCTGGACACGACGGAGGTGATCTCCCGCAAAAGTCCGCATTTCGCGACGCTTCCGTCCGGCAGCATTGCCGCAAAAGGCGGACAGGCGCGGCTGCGCGAAGCGGTGGAGAAGGTCCTCGCCGATGGCGAGGTGACACATCTGATCGTCGAAACCTCCGGCAGCACGCATCCCTGGCCGCTTTTGACCGCGCTGCGAGACATGAAAGAGGTGGCGCTGCACGGCTTTTTGTCCGTCGCCGACACCCGCGCGCTCTGGCAGGATTTCGACAGTGGCAAAAGCATCCACGCAGGCGCGTCCAGCAATCTCGCCGCAGGCAAACGAGGCCTTGAGAACCTTCTGGCCGAGCAGATCATGTTCGCCAACCGCATCCTGCTGAGCAAGACCGACAAGGTGCCCGCCGATGTGCTGCAAGCCGTGGCGCAGGCGATCCATCCGCTCAACCCCTATGCCGACATCATCGGGATGCAATGGGGCAATCTCAAACTCGAACAGGTGCTCGCCATGCCGCCCTACGACTACGCGCGGGTCGAAACGCTTGGCCGCGAGTTGACCGATTGGGACAAGACCCATGGCGGCGAGATGGCGGAGCCCGAAAGCTACCGCATCGACAGCCGGGTGATCGACGATCCACGCCCGTTTCATCCGCAGCGGCTCTGGGATGTGTACAACACATTCCTCGGTGTCGGCATTTACCGCAGCAAAGGGTTCTTCTGGCTGCCCACCCGCGATGAGCTGGTGTTGCTGTGGAACCAGAGCGCCGGGAGCGTCGGGCTTGAGATCATCAATTACTGGAAAATCCGCACGTTGGAGGACGAAAGCCTGAACCTCTCGCCCGAAGAGCGCGCCGGGATGGAGGCCAAGCTCATGGGCAGGCATCCGTTGTTCGGCGACCGGCATTGTCGCCTGACGGTGATCGGGGATGAGGACGGGCTGGACGCGTTCGTTGCGGCCTTGCAGGACTGTTTCTGCACCGAGGCGGAAATCGCCGCATGGCTCGACGGGCAACCGTTTGACGATCCCTGGCCTGCAACCGTGGCACGCCTCAAGGCAACGTAAGCCGCCTTGAAGCGCATCTGTCCGGGCTCAGTGCCAGACCAGTTCCGTGTCCTCGACAGGATCAAAGACCAGAACCAGCCGAGTTTGCCCCGTGCCCGAAATCGGCGGCGAGCGGTGCAGCACACCCGGCATCTCGTGGCCCGGCCAGAGCTTGCCGCGCATCAGCACGACCGAGCCTGTGCCCGCGTCCGTCACCGGCACCTCCGGGTCCGAGCCGGGCGCCCCAAGCGCGAACTGCGTGCCCGGCCCGCGATAGGTGCAGAGCATCCTTGCCCGCAGCGTATCGACATGAAAGCGCGTGCAGGCATCGCCCTGGATCGCGTCGAGACGCAGGCGAAGTCTGGGCGCGCCCATCATGTCGGAGAAGAGCCCTCCGAGGCGTGTGATGTCTTCGATCAGGACGTCCCGCATCGGATCGTCCGGCGTGCCCGCCTCTGCACAGGCCGCGCGCAGGCAGCCCGCGATTTCGCCCACCCTCACCTTTTCCCGCAGGGACGGCAGGCGATCGACAGACAGCTCTCCGAGCCAGCCGGAGAGCGCCTGTGGCAGGCGGCGTTGCCAGATCGTCGCGCCGACGCCCCTTTGGCCGATCTGCGCGAGCACCGTCGAGCGGCTGCCTTGCAGAATGCCGACGGTGGTGTCGCCCGCCGCACGCTCCGCCGATGGCTCCGTCATATCTTTCATGGCTGTCTCCTGTCTCATGCCATCTGGCGCGCGCCCCATTTCGGGAAGGGATCGGGCAGTTTCGACCAAGTTTCAGGGGTGTAATCCCAGGCCTCGACCAAAGCGGAATTCAGTTTCGCGCAGATCGCCTCCCGGTCGAGATCGGTGCCGATGAACACGATCTCCTGCCGCCGGTCACCCCAGGGTTCGGCCCAGTTGCGGGCGATCTCGGCCTGCGCCTCCGGGTGGGTCGGCATCCGTTCGAACGGCACGCTGGCCCACCAACGCGCCAAAGGCACGATGGAGGATTTTACGCCCGCGAGGCTGAACTCCACGGCCCAGTCCGGTTGCGTGGCGATCCAGAAATGGCCTTTGGCCCGGATCACACCGGGGAATCCCTCCATCAGAACCTTGCGGATTTTCGCCGGATCGAAGGGCTGGCGTTCATGATAGACAAAAGACGAAATGCCGTATTCCTCAGTCTCCGGGACGTGGTTGGCAAAACCGTAAAGCTCCTTGGCCCAGAGCGGATGTTCCTGCGCCTTGTCAAAGTCAAACAGCCCGGTGTCGAAAATCTCGCGGCTTTCGACCTCGCTGTAATCGGTCTCGATAAGCTTGGCGTCCGGGTTCAGCGCCTTGACGATCTGCCGCGCGCGCTCGACGCGTTCGGGCCCCGCGTCCGTCACCTTGTTGAGCACGATCACATCGGCGAACTCGATCTGATCGGTCAAAAGATCGACCAGCGACCGCTCGTCTTCCTCGCCAAGGGATTCGCCACGATCCGCGATGAAATCGGTGCTGTTGAAATCCTCGGTCAGGTTGATCGTATCGACCACCGTCACCATCGTGTCGAGCCGCGCAATATCCGACAGGCTCTGCCCCTGCTCGTCGCGAAAATCGAAGGTCGCGGCCACCGGCAGCGGCTCGGCGATCCCCGTGCCTTCGATCAGAAGATAGTCGAACCGGCCTTCTTCGGCGAGCTGACGCACCCCTTGCAACAGGTCGTCGCGCAGCGTGCAGCAGATACAGCCATTTGACATTTCGACAAGTTTTTCCTCGGCGCGATTGAGTTCCGAGCCTTCGCGCACCAGATCGGCGTCGATATTCACCTCAGACATATCGTTGACGATCAGCGCGACCCGGCGGCCTTCGCGGTTGTTGAGCACATGGTTGAGCAAGGTGGTCTTCCCGGCCCCGAGAAACCCTGAGAGAACCGTCACCGGAAGTCGTGTGTCCTTGCTGTGAGACTGAGCTGGGCGTGTCATGCGATGTCCTTAAAGTGGAGATGTTATAACATAACTATTCCGAAATAATGAAACTCACAATGACAAGTTTCTCAGTCTCTCTACGCGAAACACCGAGGCCCTGACGACATCCCCTTAACCGCCAAGCCCCAAACACAAAAAATCCGCCACAGAGCGCGTGCTCAGTGGCGGATGATTTTAATGCGGCGGGCCTCTTGCCGGACGACCCGCCGCTCTGAACCCGGCGTCACATCATGTTGGGGACAAGCAGGACGATCGCCGGGAAGGCCAGAATAAGAACGACCCGCAGCACATCCACCAGCAGGAAAGAGGTGAGGCCGCGAAAGATGGTGCCGAGCTGGACGTCCTTGACCACGGATTTCAGCACGAAGGCGTTCAATCCGACGGGGGGCGTGATGTAGCTCACCTCGGTCACGATCACCACATAGATGCCGAACCAGATCAGATCGAAGCCCTGAGCCGCGACGATCGGATAGAAGATCGGCACGGTCAGGGTGATCATCGACAGGCCTTCGAGCACACAGCCGAGAACCAGATAGACCAGCGTGATGATCAGGATCACCATCAGCGGATTGTCCCCGACCGAAGTCACCAGCGTCTGGATGTCCCGGCTCATGCCCGAGAGGTTGACGTAATTCGCGAAGGTCAGCGCGCCGAACAGGATGAAGAACATCATCGCCGTGGTCTTGGCGGTCTCAAACAGGGTCGAGAGCGTCTGCGACAGGTTGAGACGGCCCTGCAACACCACCAGAAGGAAGGCGCCCCCTGCCCCCATGCCGGCGCTTTCGGTGGGCGTGAACACCCCGAAATAGATACCGCCCATGACAAAGGCGAAGAGACCGAGAGCCCCGGCCACGCCCTTGAGCGCGACGATGCGCTCCCGCAGCGGCAGCTTGTCCTCGACCGGCAGGTCGAAATGCCCGAAACGGATCGAGATCCGCACCGCGACGGCATAGAGCACGACGCCCAGAATGCCCGGCAGGATGCCCGCAAGGAACAGCTTGCCGATGTCCTGCTGGGTCATGATGCCGTAGAACACGAGAATCACGGAGGGCGGGATCAGAATGCCAAGCGTGCCGCCCGCCGCGATGGAGGCGGTCGAAAGGCTGTCCGGGTAGCCGAATTTGCGCATGTTCGGCAGGGCGATCTTGGCCATGGTCGAGGCGGTCGCAAGCGACGAGCCGCAGACCGACGAGAAGCCACCGCAGGCCACCACGGTCGCCACCGCCAGCCCGCCCTTGCGGTGCCGCAGCCAGGCGTAAGCGGCGGCATAGAGATCGCGCGCGATGCCCGATTGCACCACGAAATTCCCCATCATCAGAAACAGCGGCAGGATCGACAGCGAATAGCTGCGGCTGTGTTCGAAATAGGTCTGCCCCAGAAGCGAATATGACGGCGACCAGCCGATGATCGCAGCCGTGCCGACCGTGCCCAGAAGCGCCAGAGCAAACGAAATCGGCACGCCGAGAAACAGCAGAATGAACAGGACGAGCGTCCCGAATTCCCAATGAGCAAGCAAGGACATCTCAGTTTTTACCTCTCATCGGGTAGAAGATTTCGGCGAACATGATCACCGCGGAGACGATGCAGAGCATCGCCGAAAAATAGCCGATCGGCGCGATCGGCAGCTCCAGGGTTGCCGTGGTGCCGCCATAGCCCGCGACCTGCGATGCGGTCACCCAGAGCCGCCAGGCGATCATCACCTGCACGCCAACGGAGAGCAAAAGCACGATGGGACGGCGGATCTTGTCGATGGCCAGCGGCAGCCGGTCGGTGATCAGATCGACGGTGACATGTTCCCGGTCCAGCGTCGCCGCCGGAAGCCCGAGAAAGATCAGTGCCGCGAGCATCAGCTCGGTCAGCTCGGTCGCGCCTTTCACCGGGCTGTTGAGCAGATAACGCCCCAGAACATCGACCACCGTCAGCCCCATCATCGCGATCAGCAGCACCGCACAGGCCACGGCGATCACGCCGTGAATGGGTCGGGCTGCCTTGGGAGGCAGCCCTTGTTCATGCGGTCCGGCAATATTTTCGGACAGGTTGATCATTCTTCGGCCTCGATCTTGGCAATCTCGTCGAACAACATGTCATAGGCCGCCTGCCCGTCAATCCCCGTTTCGCTCACCTTGGCGATCTGGCTGGCCACAATCGGTGCCAGACGGTCGCGCAGCACTTCGATTTCCTCGGGCGTGGCGGCCTTCAGCGCGATCTTGCCCTCCATGGAGGCGCGGCCCTCGGCATCGACCTTGTCCCACATCTCGCCCGCGCGGCGCGCAAAGGCCTCGCCCAGAAGCGGCTCGATCAGGGCCTGATCCTCGGGCGAGATTGAATTCCATTTCGCCTCATTCATCACCACGAACATCGCGGTGTTATAAAGCCCGCCCGGCACGGTGTAGCCGTAATCGAGAATGTCGTTGAGGTTGAAGAAGTTGACGGATTCGAACGGGAAGAAAATCCCGTCCGCCACGCCCTGAGACAAAAGCTCATAGGCTTTCGAGGACGGCCCCTCGACCGGCACGGCGCCCAGATCGGTGGCAATCGAATGCGCCAGAGCCGAACCGATGCGGATCTTCTGACCGGAGATGTCTTCGGGCGTCTCGATCGGTTTGGTCGAGAAAATCTCCCCCGGACCATGGGTGAAAAGGGTCAGAACCTTCACGCCCTCATATTCGCCTGCGTCCTTGAGCATCGCCTCATGCACGCGCCAGAAGGCAACAGAGGTTGCGACCGAACTGTCGGACATGAAGGGCATTGCCGCGATCATCGGCGTCTTGAACCGACCGGGCGTGTAGCCATGGACGGAATAGGCAATGTCGGCCACACCGTTTTTCGCGAGATCGAAGGCAGCGGGCGGCGGCCCCAAGGGCGCGGGCAGCATGTTGATCTTCACCCGGCCTTCGGTGACGCGTTCGATGTCGGCCATCCACGGCACGAAGAGCTCGGAAACCTGCGGATGGGTCGGCGGCAGCCAGCTGTTCATCGTCAGGACCGTGTCGGCCTGCGCAATCCCGGTGTAGAGTGCGATGGATGCCGCCACTGAGGTGACCCGCGTGGCGATCTTTTTGAGTTTCACGTTCATTTTCACATTCCCTATTGGTGAGTGATGATGGTAAGACGCCCGTTACCGGACTTTATTATTGTTCAAACCCGCTGTTTGGACGGCCCGTGCGCCGTACAGCGTATGACAGAGGCCATGTATGACCCCGCCGACCGATCCGATGCCTTCCTCTCTGACCGATGACTCGCGAGACACGGAACATTTCCGTGACACATGGCCCTATTTCTGGATCGACCGCGCCAATGCCTATTACATGCGCGCGCTCGACAAGCGGCTCAAACCGCTGGGCATCGACACGCCGCGCTGGCGGGTGCTGATGTCGCTTTATGAGCAGGATTACATGTCGGTCTCCGAGATCGCCGAGTTTTCCACGCTCAAGCTCAACACCACGACCAAGATCGTTCAGCGCATGGTCGCCGCCGGTCTGGTCCAGACCCGGGTACGCCCGACCGACGGGCGCGTGACCGAAGTCTGCCTGACGGAAAAAGGCGACGACCTGCGCGCCAAGGCGCTCGGCGAGGTCAACCGCATCCGCGACGAAAGCTTTTACAACACCTCTCCGGCCGAGCTTCAGACACTCAACGAAATCCTCGCGAAGATCTCCAAAGATCTCGCCCGGATGATCTGAACAGCGCCCCGTCGCGATCTGCATCAGCGCGACCCCGTCACGAGGTGATGGTAGTCGCGGCTGAACCAGACCAACCCGTGCCGCGCCTCAGAGGCCAGCCGAACCGCCTCGACCTGACAGAAGAACACGGAATGCGTGCCCTCTTCCTGACGGCCCGAAATGCGGCAATCGAAGGCGACGTTTGCGTCGGACAAAAGCGGCGCGCCGGTCGCCTCCGTGACCCAGTCGCCATAGGCAAACCGGTCCACACCCTCGACATAGCGGGCGAAACGACCGGAGAGCTCCTGATGTTCGGCGGCCAGCACATTGACCGCCAAAACGCCGTTTTCCACGAATTTATCGTGCGCATAGGCGCTTTTGTTGATGCAGACCAGAAGCGTCGGCGGATGGTCCGTCACCGAACAGACCGCAGACGCCACGAGCCCGTGCTTGCCCGCAGGTCCGTCGGTGGTGATCAGGTTCACCGCCGCGCCCAAACGGCTCATGCCTTCGCGAAAATCGCGCTGGGTTTCCGTCAGTTCCGTCATGGCTCAGATATCCAACACCAGTTTCGGCCCCTTGGCCCGCGAACAGCAGGCACAGATCACATCGCCATCCTCGCGCTCTTCCTCGGTCAGGAATTGATCGCGATGGTCGATCTCGCCCGACAGCACATCGGTCAGGCAGGTGCCGCAGACGCCCTCTTCGCATTTCACCTCGATCTTGATCCCTTCGCGCGCCAGAGCTTTCGCGATGGTGTCGTCGGCACCGACGGTGATGGTCACGCCCGATTGCGCGCATTCGACCTCGAAGCTGTCGCCGGTGAGTTCCACATCCGCCGAGAAATATTCGCGGTGGACATTGGCCGTCGCATGACCTGCACCCTCGGCGGTGTCGATCACCCAGTCCATGAAGCCCTGCGGACCGCAGACATAGAGATGGGTGGCGACATCGGGCGCAGGAAGATCGCGCGTGAGATCGAGCTTTTGCGCCGCGTCCATATCGTCGAAGTGGAACACCACCTTGTCGGCAAAGCCGCAGCCCTTGAGCTCATCCATGAAGGCGGTGACGCCTTCGGAGCGGGTGCAGTAATGCAGCGTGAAATCCTTGCCGATCGCATGGAGCCGCTTGGCCATCGCGATCATCGGCGTGATGCCGATGCCGCCGCCCAAGAGCACGGTGGTCTCCGCATTTTCATCCAGCGGAAAGTGATTGCGCGGGCCTTCGACGGTGAAGACCGCGCCTTCGACGGCGGTCTCATGCACCTTGACGGAACCGCCCCGGCTCTGCGGGTCTTTCAACACGCCGATCTCGTAGAACCCGGTCTCCGCCGGGTCCGAGCAGAGCGAATATTGCCGCCACATGTCGAGATCCGGCAGGTAGAGATCGAGATGCGCGCCCGCCTCATAGGGCAGGATCGCGCCGCCGGCTTCCGGCGCGAACCGGATGCGGGCAATGTCGCCCTTGTCGTCGATCCGGGCAATGACTTTGAGGTTTTGTGCGTTATCGGTCATCACTATCTCACATAAAGCCCGCCGTTGACGTCCCAACAGGCGCCGTTGACGAAGGCCGCCTCGGGACTGGCAAGCATCACCACCATCTGCGCCACGAACTCGGGATCGCCGAGACGCTGCACCGGAATATTGGCGATGGCCGCCTCGATCTTGTCGCCCAGAACACCGCGCACCATCGGCGTGTCCATCGGACCCGGCGCAATGGCGTTGCAGGTGATGCCAAACGGCGCGAGATCGCGGGCAAACACTTTGGTCAATGTCAGGATCGCGCCTTTCGAGGCGGCGTAATGCGCGCCCGTCGCGGTGCCGCCATTCTGGCCCGCCAGCGAGGCCATGTTGACGATCCGGCCATAGCCGCGGTCCTTGAAGTGGCGGGCGAAGATCTGGCTGCCGGCAAAGGTGCCACCGGCGTTCGTCGCCATGATGT
This sequence comes from Celeribacter sp. SCSIO 80788, assembly GCF_051054295.1. Lineage (GTDB taxonomy): Bacteria > Pseudomonadota > Alphaproteobacteria > Rhodobacterales > Rhodobacteraceae > Celeribacter. The sequence goes on from NZ_CP150482.1 coordinate 1,246,893, forward strand.
CGTTGAACGTGGCCGGGTCGATCTCCATTAACGGCTGCGCCATGGTGCGCGCGGCGTTGTTGACCAAAACCTCGACGGAGCCGTAGCGCTCGATACATTTATCCAGAACGCTTTGGAAATCTTCGGGTTTCGAAATATCCAGCGTTGCCGTGATCGCGGTCTCGCCCGCAAGGTCCAGCTCGGAGGCCAAAGCTTGCGCCTCCTCGCCGGGATTGATGTCGGCGATCACCACGCGGTAGCCCGCCTTGTGCAGCGCGCGCACGACCGAGGCGCCGAACCCGCGCGCCCCGCCCGTGACAACAGCGGTTTGGATTTTCTCAGGCAAAGGGGCCACCATCAGAACAAATAGCTGAACGAATTCAGCATCCCATCGGAGTTGAGCAGTCGGATCACCTTTTGCTGGAGCTTGAACCCGCCCTCGGTGACTTTGAGGATATATTCGACATTGCCCGCCCAGATGCGCTGGCGGCCGAATTTGTCCTCGACCAGATGTTCGGCGCAGGAGACGGTGATCAGATCGCCCTCGGCGGCCTCGATCCGAAACCGCGACAGGGTGCGCACGGTCTGTGCGGGCGGCGCGGACGAGATCGAGAACCCGGCATGAAACCGGCCGACCCGGTCACGCCGCATCTTGGCGTTGTCGTAGCACAGGTTGACGGAGTTTTTGAAATCCACCGTGTCGCCGATGGGCATGATGTACAGCCCGTCTTCGGTCCAGAGATCCAGCCAGTCGTCATATTCCTTCAGGTCGAGCATGGCGCTCTCGGCCCAGATGAAGGCGGTGACATCGGCCAGCATGGATTTGGCGTCGATTTTGCTCATCTCGGTCATTTCGACATCATCCTTTTCCACATTTTGTAAGCGGCACGCATGCCGGTTTCGGCGGAGATATGGCCGCGCGGGCCGAACTCGCCCGGCTCTTCGTCGACCATGCCGCGGTTCACGAGGATCTTGAGATCCGGTCCACCCTTGGTGCCGCGCTGAATCCGTTCCCAGACCTCAGCATCGTCCGGGGAACCAAAGCCCATCGGCCCCTGAAAGTGCTCGTGCAGACGGATACGCGCCTGGTTCGCCGCGTCCGGGCCGCCGTCCATGCCGATAGCGATGTGACGAATGTCGGTCTGCTCCACGTTGATCGGGGTCAGCACGCGGAAGAACGCGAGCGAGAAGGACACGTTCGGGAAGAGATTGAGGTTGAACCCCGCCCCGCTCACCGCGCGGACGATTTTCTTGACCTGATCTTCCGGATAGCCCTCATCGCGCAGCTCCTGCGCCAGATCGGCAAAGCGTTCCGGGATCGGCGCATCGAGATTCTCGTCGAGATCGACCAGCTCGGGGATCATGGTCATCACAGAGTGACCGTTGCCCAAGTCTTCGACATAGCCGACGCCCTTGTCGAGGAAGTCGAACATCTCTTCGGTCTGCCCGTCGAGCGTCTGCATGAAGCTCTTGTGCACGATCGGGAAGTGATAGGCGTCGGTGGTGTTCTCCAACTGCACTTTCCAGTTCATCGGCACGGAGAACTGATGCTCGCCCAGCACCTTCACCGGGAAGCCGCCACCCTGTTTCATAAACAGGTCGATATATTTGCGCACGCCTTCACCAAGGAAGTCTTCGAGCGGTTCGATGTCTTCCTTGAAGGTCGCAAACACCATGCCGTTATAGGCTTCGGTACGCAGTTTAATGAGACCGTGCTGGGTCTTGTCGAAATCGTCGCCGTATTGCTCCGGGTAAGGCAGCGCGCGGAGCGAACCGTCGAGGCCATAGCCCCAGCCGTGATAGGGGCATTGGAAGGAAGAGGTCTTGCCCTTTTTCACTTCGCAGACGGTGGCGGCGCGGTGACGGCAGCGGTTGACCATGCAGTGGATCTTGCCCTTGCGGTCGCGCACCACAATCACCGGCTCAAGGCCGACTTGGCTCAGTTTGAACGAGCCTTTGTCAGGGAATTCGCTTTCATGCGCGACCCAGACCCAGGTGTTCTTGAAAATCTTCTCCATCTCTTCCGTGAAGAGTTCGGGATCTTCGTACATTTCGGTGGCGACCAACGCGTTCTTCTCATCGTAGAGCGCATCGAGATCGCTGAATTTCGGCATATCGAGAGACATGTCGTCCTCCTTACGTTGCGGACTTAAAGCTGCGGGATTTCGAGAGCACGGCCCATGCGCGCCTCGACGGTCATGTATTTCCAGAGACGGTCGTTGCCCTCGCCCACCACGATGGTGCGCAGAAGGTTGCAGGCCGCCATGACATCTTCGCGGGTCGGGAAATCGGCCATGATGTACCAGGTGTAAGGGAAGCCCACGGAGGCGCCGACAAAGGTCTGGTCGTCGTCGAAAGTGCCGACGATCTCGACGCCTTCCATCTGGTCGATCTTGAACATCAGCTCTTGGGTGGCTTTCCAGACCGGGCCGATCTGATCGAACGGCAGGCTGAAAAACGCGGCGTGGTTGTTGAAGCACAACAGGGTGCGGATCGGTTTCTTATCGCTCATGTCTCTGGTCCTCTCTGAAGGAAAATCTTTGGAATATGTCTTGGAACTGCGCGGGCGTTAGGGGTAGCCCGGCCCCACCCCGTCAGGGGTGACCGGGCCCCGCCCCGTCAGGGGTAACCGGGCATGGTCGGCTGATCGAAGAACCCGGCCCCCGCAGCCGTCCACGTCCCCTCGCCCATGAAGGCGTGCTGCGCCACGCAAGCGGCGTCCACCATGCAACGGCCAAGCGTATGGCCCGTCGCCATCACGCCGGAGCCGCCGATGACAAAGGCCATGCGTGCGACTTCGGCCCCGTCGCGGGCCGCTTTCGTGGCCACAAGACGCAGACGGATTTTCATGTCCGGGCTGACCTCGCCGGTGGTGTTCAACTCGTCCCACCCGGCCTCGATCGTGTCGTAAAATGCGGCCCGTGCACCCATCAAAATCCCCTGCGCCTTGGCGAATTCCGCCTGCACATAGGGCCGCGCGCCGGGGTTCGGCGCACCGGTGATCGAGGCGCGCTGACGGGCATCCTCGACAAGGAAATCCAAGGCCTCGCGCGCCGCACCCAAGGCCACGACGGCCAGAACCTGCGCCGCCAAAGCCATCGCCGGAAAGCGGAAGATCGCATCGTCCAAAAGCGGCTTACCGCCCCGGATAAAGGTCCATTCGGGGGCCACCACCACGCCCTCGGCCACGGCGTCATGCGATCCGGTCGCCGACAGGCCGATGGTGTTCCACGTCTCGTCCACCGTCACCTTGTCGCGCGGCATGACGGCCACGCGCGGCAGCGGCGTGTCATCGCCCTCGACCTTGATGCCCATGCCAACGATGGAGGACCCCATGATCCCCGAACACCACGGCCAGCGGCCCGACACCTTGAATCCGCCCGCGACCTTCTCGGCCTTTTGCGGCGGGAACATCGCCCCCGCGAACACCGTGTCCGAGTCCTTGCCGTAGATCGCCGCGTAAGTCTCGGGCGGAAGCGCCGCGAGATAGGTGGCAGAGACCCCGAAGGACGCGACCCAGCCGGTCGAGGCGTCGGCGGCGGAAATATCCTCGATCAACCGGCAGAAATCGGCGGGGCTCAGCTCGTCGCCACCGAAGCGCGCCGGCACGAAGGCGCGGTACGCGCCGATCTGTTGCAGCTTTTTTACCATGTCGAGCGGCACGTGGCGCAGCTTGGTAAACTCCGCCCGGCGGGCGCGAATTTCTTCGAGCACCCCCACATAGGCGGCTTTGTCGGCCTGTTCAAAAGCCAGTTTCGAAAGATAGGTCATTGGGTACGGTCCTTTGACTGAAACAGCGGAATGCAGGACGTGATCCAGCTCGCGATGGCGCAGAGCTTGGCGTCCTCGCCTTTGCGTCCGATGATCTGCAACCCGATGGGCAGACCGGCATTGGAGCGCGCAGGCAGGGTGATGGCGGGGTGACCCGACAGGTTGAACGGGCGCTGAAAACGGGTGAGCGAGAGGACGTTCTGCGGGTCCTTCGCCTCATCGAGCGTCGGCGGCACGGTCGGCAGCGAGGGCGTAACCAAGGCGTCATAGCGCTCCAGAAGCGCGTCCACCTCGGCGGTGAAGCGGCTGCGGACCGCTTCTGCCTCGGCGCGCTGCGCCTCCGTGATCTTCATGGCATTGGACAGGCGCGCGGCGATGTCCGGCCCAAAGGGCGCACCCGCGGCCAGCATCGGCCCGAATTCCTGCGCCATCTCGTGCGACATCACCACCATGCCCGCATCGAAGGCCGCCGCAAACGAGGGCAAAATCTCATAGGGCATGTCCGGGTAAGCATCCATCAAGGCATAGACCAAAGGATCGCCCACCTCCGCGTCGACCCCTTCGGATTTGATCCGGCCCAGTTTCGGCGCGTGGATCAGGGTCTCGGGGGTGAATGTCGGGTCGATCGCCGCCATGGCTTTGGTCAGCATCTCCATGTCGCGAGCAAAAACGCCGGGACAATCGAGCGAGCTTTTGAGCGGCGTCAGCCCCTTGCGGCTCACCCGGCCATAGGTCGGCTTGATCCCGATCACGCCACAACAGGTCGCAGGCTGGCGCACCGATCCGCCGGTGTCGGTGCCCACCGCAAAATCGCAAAGCCCCGCCGCCACAGCCACGGCTGAGCCCGAAGACGACCCACCCGGAATGCGATCCGGCCAGATCGGGTTGACCGGCGTGCCGGTAAACCCATTGACCCCGGTCATGCCGAAGGCGATCTCATGCATATTGGCTTTGCCGACGATCTTGCAGCCCGCATTGAGCAGCGCGTCGACCAGATCGGCATTCTCCGTGGCAGGCGCGCGGGAGGCAAAGGCCTCGGAGCCACAGCCCGTCACCGTGCCGACAATGTCGATACAATCCTTGACGACCACGGTCGGCTCGTCCCCGCCAAGGGACAATTCACCGACCAGCGTCGCGGCGCTGGGAGCATGTGCGTTCATCTTGTTTTCCCGGTTGGGTTCTTATGGCCGCTCTCACGGCTCTTTACGGTAACTTTCACGCAATAAAACAGTCAGTCAAGTGAAAACTGAAATAAATCCTTTACCCAAACAATCTCTTTTCGTAAAAATCATTTACAGTAATTTTACCGCTTTAAATCCCAGCACGCCCGGCCAGAAACGATCAAAAACTAAGCAGGGCCCGTCTGAAACAGCGAGCGCGAGTCGCGCAAGAAAGGACAGCAATGTCACAAGACACCACGCACCTCATCACCACCCTCACCCGCCGCATCGAAAACCTCGAGGCCGCCAACGAAGTCCGCAACGTCCAGATGCGCTACATGTTCCTCTGCGACACGCCGCTGCCGGAATACGGCGTCAAGGACGACGCGGAACGCATCGATCTGATCATGGAACTCTTCTCCGAGGAGGCCGTCTGGGAAGGTGTCGGCGAATATTACGACGGCCAGTTCGGCCGCGCCGAGGGCAAAGCCGCCGTGCGCCGCCATTTCGAAGGCTTCTGGGGCGGCAAGACCGACCCGGCGCTGATCCTCAACTGCCATTATGTGACCTCCGAGCAGATCCACGTCGCGGAGGACGGGCTGACCGCGACGGGCCAATGGGTGCATATGCAGCCGTGGCTCTTTTCCGACGGCAAGGCGCTCTTGCGCTCGTCGCGTTTGTTCAACGCCTTCAAGAAATGCGACGACGGCGTCTGGCGCTACACCCGCAACCGGACGGAGAACGTCTTCGTCGCGCCCCTCCCGGCCACCTGGGCCTCGGATTACCCGTCCAAATCCGTGTTGATGAAGCCGTAAGCGCTTATCACCACACAAAAAAGGGCGCCTAGAGCGCCCTTTTTCATGCAATCGCAAAGCTCACCAAAGCGCCAGTTTCGGGAAGACCAGTGTCAACACCAGAATGCCGATCTGCATCGCCACAAAGGGCAGAACAGACCGATAGACCTGGGTGATCTCCACATCCGGCACGGCGTTTTTCAGATAGAACAGCGCCATGCCCACCGGCGGCGTGAGGAACGACGTCTGCAAACAGATCGCCATCAGAATCGCCACCCAAGCCGGATCGTGCCCCAAGGCCGTGAGCACCGGCAGGACCAGCGGCGCAACGATCAGGATGATCTCCATCCAATCGAGGAAAAAGCCAAGCAGGAACACGATGAACAGGATGAGGATCAGTGTCCCGGTGGGCGGCAGCGGGATCGCGTGCAGCGCGCCTTCGATCAGCTCGTCGCCACCGTAGCCCCGCAACACGACCGAAAAACACGACGCTCCGAAGATCAGCGCGAAGAGAAAGGCGGTGGTCAGCCCGGTGCTTTCGCAGACCTCCCGGAAATCCGCCCAACTGAGCCGCCGGGAGGCCACCGCGATCAAGGTCGCGCCCGCCGCACCGACGCCCGAGGCTTCTGTCGGGGTCGCGATGCCAAAGACGATGGACCCCAGAACCGCAATGACCAGCAGCAAAGGCGCCACCAGCGAGCCGAGCAGATCGCGGACCACCTCGCCCGCGCTGCGCCCCTCTTCCAGCGCCCGTGCGGGCGCGCGCTCCGGGTGCAGAATGGCGACAATGACCGCATAGACCACATAGGCCATGGCCAGCAAAAGCCCCGGGATCATCGCACCGCGGAACAGATCGCCGACCGGGATTTGCAACTGATCGCCCATGACGATGAGCATGATCGAGGGCGGGATGAGAATGCCGAGACAGCCGGTCGCGCCGACGATCCCAAGCCCCAGCCGGTCGTCATACCCCGCCCCGCGCATCGCCGGCATGGCGATGGTTGCAAGCAACATGACGGAGGCTCCGATGATGCCGGTGGAGGCCGCAAGAACGACGCCGATCAGCACGACAGACACCGCCATGCCGCCGGGGACAACCCGCAGCAAGGAATGCATCCGGGTCAGCAAACGCTCCGCCACGCCGGATTTGTCGAGCATCATCCCCATGAACACGAACATCGACATCGGGATCAGGGAATAACTCGACAGCGTGTCGAAAATCCGGTTGGCGACAAAGCCGATCATCCGCAGAGACGCCATATCCGCATCGACCGAGAAATAATCGAGGATCGTGCCCAGAGAAGCAAAGCCCACGGCCACCCCGCCCAGCACGAAGGCAATCGGATAGCCCGAAAACATCACCACAAGGAAGGTCGAGAACAGCAGAAAAACGAACAGAACATCCATCTCGGATCACTCCCTCCAGGTTTTCGGGCCGAAGAGAAACAAAAGCGATTTCAAAAGGATCGCCACGGCTTGCAGGAACAAAAGCGACAGCCCCGCCGCCATCACGCCCTTGATCAGGTAACGCGCCGGAAGACCCGAGGGCATCGGCGAGCCTTCTTTGAGGCTCCAGGAATATTTGAAAATCGTCCAGGCCGAGCCGGTGACATACCAGAGGAACGGCAGGAGCAGAAACACCACGCCCAGCACCTCGACAATCGCCCGCGCCGTGGGCGACATTTTTGCATGAAACGCATCGACCCGGACGTGAACGTCCTTTTGGTAGGCCCATGCGAGGCAGGACATCACCGCGATGGCGTTGAGATGCCATTGCAGTTCCTCAAGCTGAATGAACCCGAGGCCAAGCGCATAGCGGGAAAACACGTTGACCAGAATGGTGAGCATCAAAAGCGGCAACACGAGACTGCCGATGCGCCCGATCCCGGCGATGAACCGTTCCGTAAGTGAGATGAGTGCGGTCATGATGGCAAGGCGCCGGAGGATCGCTCCCCCGGCGCGCGTCTCTTAGCGGCGCTCGGACCAGGCAGCGGTTTTGGCGCGGTAGGCCTCAAGCGAGTCCCAGACCCGTTTGAAATCCTCGTCCTTGGCGACCTGCTCCGCGATCACTTCGTCGAAAGCCACATGCAGCCCGTCGAGCACCTCCGGCGGGAAGCTCTTGATCTCCACACCGGCCTCCTCAAACGTCGCAATCGCATCGCCATTGGCGGTCAGCGTCGAAATCACGGAGGTCAGGTTGACCGCCTTGCAGGTCTCTTCGATCAGGGTCTGCTGCGCCGGGTCGAGGCTGTCCCATTTCGCCATATTGACGATCAGCTCGTTCATCGCCGCAGGTTGGTGCCAGCCCGGCAGGTAATAATATTTGCCGACGTCCTGAAGCCCCAGCGTGATGTCGATCGCGGGCATCGACAGCTCGGTGCCGTCGATGATGCCCTTTTCCATCCCCGGATAGATCTCGCCGCCAGGCAAAAGCACGATGGACGCGCCAACCTTGGCCATCGCCTCCCCCGCAAGCCCGGCGAAGCGGATTTTCTTGCCCTTCAGATCATCGATGGAATTGATCTCGAAATTGTACCAGCCGCCAGCCTCGCTATCCATGAGGCCGCAGGGAATGGTTTTCACCCCTTGCTTGGCGTAGATCTCGGCCCAGATGTCCGCGCCGCCGCCCTCATAGAGCCAGCCGGTGTGGGTCAGCACATCCGGTCCGAACGGGATACCGCCGAAAAGCTGCACCGCCGGAAAACGACCGGCGACATACAAGGGCGAGGTGATCCCCGCGTCCAACGTCCCCTGTTGCACCGCATCGAAGATTTGCAGCGACGGCACCAGTTTGCCCGCGCCGTAGACCGTCACGTCGAGCGCACCGTCCGAGGCCGCATTCAGCTTCTCGCCCAGATAGGCGGCATTCGCACCCGAGGCGGGCATGGTCAGCGGCCAGGCGCTTTGAATATCGAGCTTGGTGCCGCCCGCCAGCGCCGGGCCAGCCACAGTCGCCGTCACGGCCAACGCGCCGAGGGTCTTTTTGAAGGTCGATGTCATCGGTGCAGTCATCTCACGTCTCCTGTTGAATGGGATGCCGCGACGGATCGGACAAACGCGAAACCAATCGCGCAACGCTGGTTTTCACCCGTGACAGGTCGGTAAACAATCCTGTCAGGACAGGGATGCGCTGAACGGTGCGTTTGGCCGGATCGTCCGGCAGTTTTACGTTATTATTACCGTAATAGATGACGGACACCCAAGGCACCTGTCAAATGGTTTTCCTGAAAATTAGATGACAAAGCACACAATGCTCAAAAAACAGGCGCGCCATCGGCCAGCACCTGCCCCTGCATCGCGTCACGCAACACACGAAACCTCACGACACACAGCTCCACTCCGGTACCCGCCGCCCGTCGCCCGTCACCCGTCGCACAGAGATCGCACAGGGAGGGGCGCGCAAAGAGGGGATGACCCCACCGCGCTTTGCCGCTAAAATTCGCGAAAATCCTTTCGAAAGAAGCACATGACACAGCCCGTCATCGTCAACCAGATCGACCCGGAGTTCGGCCAGACCCTCTCCGCCCACCCGTCCCTGCCGCGCGTCATCGACCATTTCGACCGCGACCGGCCATGGGACCTGCCCGAAGACGCAGACGTGCTCGTCACCCGCGCCTTCCGGTCGTGGCTCAACGCCCCCGAGACGCACGATCTTCCGGCGCTGAAATGGGTTCAGACCTTTTCCACCGGGATCGAGATCTACCCCGACTGGCTGATGCGGGACCGCGTGGTGACCAACGGTCGTGGCCTGACCGCGCCGCAGATCGCGGAATATGTTCTGGCGGCCATGCTCTTGGTGGAAAAGGATATTTACGGCGCGCGCACGACCTCACTCGATGATTGGGGCACGCGGGTGTTCGGGACGCTGGAGGGCAAGACGCTCGGCCTCATCGGCTATGGCGCGATTGGCGAAGCGGTGGCAAAGCGCGCGCGGGCCTTCGACATGAAGATTCTGGCCTGTCGGCGCGGCACGTGGCGCGAGGTGCCAGAGGGGATCACGCCCTGCACTACGCCCGAAGAGGTCATGACCGGGTCCGATCATGTGGTGATCGCCATGCCTTTAACGCCCGAAACGAGCGGCATGGTGGACGCCGCCCTGCTCTCTCACGCCAAGCCCGGATTGCATCTGCTCAACGTCGCGCGCGGGGCGCTGGTGGATCAGGGCGCACTTTTGCGGGCGCTCGATGCGGGGCAGTTGGGCAAGGCGACGCTCGACGTCACCCATCCGGAACCGCCCACAGCGGAGGACCCGATCTGGACCCATCCCAAGGTGCTTCTGACCCCGCATGAATCCTACAAAGGCGGTCTGTCGGAGCGCGCCCGGTTCGAACGAAAGACGCTCGCCAATCTCGACGCATGGCTCGCGGGCCGACCGATGCTGGATGTCGTCGATCCGACCCGCGGCTATTGAACGCCGGGGATTACGTGACCCGTCTTACGCACCGGTGAAATTCGGCACGTCGACCGGTTCGAGATCCGCCGGGCCTTGCCCCTCCTCGATCTTCTGACAGGCGACCGGGTAATGGTCGGCGGTGGTGCATTGCGACACCGGGTATTTCTCCACCTGATCGCAGGCGGCAAGGGTCAGCGTGGCAAGCGCCACAGGCAGGATCAGTTTTGTCATTTCACGGTTCCTCATGAAGTTTCTCCCTCTATGAAGCCGTTTTGACAAAACCGTCAATATGAGAAAGCCTCAAAAATGAACGAAACGGTTCACTTTTTGCAACAACGAAACCCTCTTCCCCTTTGACCGCGATGCTTTACGGTCTTCGCCGAACCACAAGGGGCAAGAAATGACACGCATCTGGATGGCATCGACCCTTCTGCTCGCGGGCTGTTACGGCTTCGTCGTCGATCATCAAAGCTACGGCACAGGCCGCGGCCCGACCGCGCACCTGTCGATCACCGCAGATCACCGGCTCGATCATCTGAACCTTTCGCACTGTGACGACAGCGCCCCGCCGCTCGTTCTGGTCGCGCGCAAAAGCGACGATCCCCGCCGCGATCCGGCCTGGGCGATCACCCTCGACGCGAACACCTGCTACGAGGTCGAAGCCCGCTCGTGGCGGCTAAATTTCTACAAACGCCTGACGCTTGCCCCCGATGCGGTCGAGCGCATCGTACTCGACTGACTTCAGGCGATGATCTCGAATTTGGTGACGTCCACCATGCCCCGGTCGGTGATCTTGAGCGCCGGAATGACCGGCAGCGCCAGAAACGCCAGTTGCAAAAACGGCTCTTCCAGAGTGACGCCCAGAGAGGCCGCCGCCGCCCGCAAATCGACCAAATGATCGCGCACCACCTCGAAAGGCTCAAGGCTCATAAGCCCCGCCACCGGCAGCGCCAGCTCGGCCAGAACCTTGCCGTCCCGCACCACAACAAACCCGCCCTCGATCTCAGACAGCCGGTTCGCGGCCAGCGCCATATCGGCGTAATCGACGCCGACGCAGGCGATGTTGTGATGGTCATGACAGACCGTCGAGGCAATCGCCCCGGCCTGTAGCCCGAAACCTTTGACAAAGCCCGAGGCGATATTGCCGTTCTTGCCGTGCCGTTCGATCACCGTGATCCGCGTCAGATCGCGCGCCGGGTCCGGGGCCTTGTCGCCATCGACAATCGGCACGGTTTCCTTGAGGTGCTCGGTGATGATCTTGCCCTCGATGATCCCGATCACATCCACCTCCTCGCGGTTGCCGGTGGCGCGGAACTGCTCCGGGCGGACCTTCGGCGCCTTGACCGATCCACGCCCCACAGGTGCCACATGGCCGCGTGCCGCAAAGGCCTCGTCCGTCACTTCAACTCCGCCCGCGAAAACCTTCTGAGCATTGCAGTTTTCCAGACTGTCCAGCACAACAATATCGGCCCGTTTGCCGGGCGCGATCATGCCGCGATCCTTCAACCCAAAGGCTTCGGCCGCCGACAAAGTCGCCGCGCGGTACACCGCCAGAGCGGGACTTCCGAGCGAAATCAGCGTGCGGATGACGTAGTCCAGATGCCCGTATTCGCCGATGTCCAGCGGGTTCCGGTCATCGGTACAGAGGCACATATAGGGCGCGCTCAGATGTGTCAGAAGCGGTTGCAGCGCGTGCATATCCTTAGACACCGAGCCTTCGCGGATCAGAACCCGCATCCCCTTGCGCAGCTTTTCGCGCGCCTCCTCGGCGGTCGTGGCCTCATGTTCGGTGCGGATGCCCGCCGCGATATAGGCGTTCAAATCCCTGCCCGAAAGCTGCGGACAATGGCCGTCGATATGGGCGTCCTCGAACAGCCGGATTTTCTTCATCGCCTCGGGATCGCGATAAATCACGCCGGGGTAATTCATGAACTCGGCCAAACCGATGCCCGAGGGATGCCCCATCACCTCGGCCAGATCCCCGGCCAAAAGCTCCGCCCCCGCCGTTTCCATATGCGTGGACGGCACACAGGACGACAGCTGCACCCGGATCGACATCAGCGTATGTTCGGACGCCGCCTGGAAATAGCGGATGCCCGGCAGGCCGATGACATTGGCGATCTCATGCGGATCGCAAATCGCCGTCGTCACGCCCCTCGGCAAGACGCAGCGGTCAAACTCAAAGGGCGTCACCAGCGAGCTTTCGATGTGCAAATGCGTATCGATGAACCCCGGCACGATCACCTGGCCGGTCACGTCGATCTCGCGCTTGCCCTCGTAGCGCTCATAAACGCCCGCGATCCGGTCGCCCACGATGGCCACATCACCGACAATCAACTCGCCGGTCATCAGATCGAAGATCGAGCCATTCTTGAGCACAATATCCGCCGGTTCCTCGCCCCGCGCCACTGCAATCCGATGTTCCAGATCCGCCATTTCCGCCTCCTTAAACCCGCACTGCCGGCACGCGCTCGACATCCTCGGGCAGGCCCAAAGCCGCCCGTTCCGCATCGCGCCGCGGCACCAGCCAGACGACCCGCGCGCCCTTCTCATAATCTTGCATCACAACCTGACGCTGGTCCGACAAAAGCCAGCCCTCCGTGCCATGGCTCTGCCCCACGATCACCCGCTCCGCATCGCGCCGCGCCAGTTCCAGCATCGGGGCAAATTCCGCCTCGGCACAGACAATGAGATCGGCCTCCTGCAACCGCTGCACCGCGCGCAGCGTCAGCAGATCCGGGTCTGGGCTTCCGACCGGCAAAAGCGCCACGGCGCCACGCCCCGCGTCGCCGGGCGCACCGCCCGCCGCAATCGCCGCCTTGATCCGTTCCGCCGCCTCGCGTTCGGCCCCGCGCGCATACAGATTGCGTGGCGCATCGTGATAGACCCAGCGCCAGAACGCCCGGCGTTTCTCGCGCGGCACGTCCTTGGCCACCGCGTCGCGCAGCCGCCCGCCGAGCGCCACCAACTCGCCCAGACGCGGCTCCAGCATCTCCTCCAGCCGGGTCTTGATCTGGCGCGCCAAAACCGGGGCCGCCCCTTCGGTACCGATTGCCACCACCAAAGGATCGCGATCCACCAGCGACGGCGTATTGGCTTCGCAAAGATCGGGCCGGTCCACGACGTTCACCAGCGCGCCCGCATCGCGCACGATCTGCGCCATGCGCACATCGCACTCCTCATCCTCGGTACAGACAAAGACCAAGGCCGCATTGGCGAAAACATCCGCTGCCGTTTCTGCGGTGATCTCCTCCGCAAGCTGAACCACCCGCCCCTCGGCCACCAAAGCCGCCAGTTCCGGCTCCAGCTCAGGGGCCGCCAGCACGATCCGCGCTTCGGTCTTGAGCATCAGCCGCGCCTTTTGCGCCGCCGTCTCACCGCCGCCGATGATCACGACATCGCGCCCGGTCATGCGCAGGAACATGGGAAAGAATTTCATAGGGCGCGGCCTCTTGATGGACTTTCACCCAAGGTCCCCCATTGGCCGGGAAATGACAAGCCTGTCTCTTTTGCGCACCGGTCTTAACCTGATTTTTACCCCTGCGCGCCCAAATCCCCTGTGATCGAGGGCCTAAAGCTCTGGTCAAAAAACCTTTTCTTGACAATCTCAAACCTAGGGGCACCGTGAATCCCGACAAGTTTCATTTTGCAAAGCGTGACATGCCCTCCTCCAACCCGGCCTCCCCCGCGTCAGACGCTCAAAACGACGACTTTTTGGACCTCTTCATCATCGGCGGCGGCGTCAATGGCTGTGGCATCGCCCGCGACGCGGCGGGCCGGGGCCTCAAGGTCGCTCTGGCCGAAATGGGCGATCTGGCGCAGGCGACCTCCTCGGCCTCCTCGAAACTCTTTCACGGCGGTCTGCGCTATCTCGAATACGGAGAAATCCGTCTGGTGCGCGAGGCTTTGGAGGAGCGCGAAGTTCTGCTTCAGGCCATGCCGCATATCGCCTTCCCGATGCGCTTTGTCCTGCCGATCTCGAAAGAGATGCGGTTCGACGCCGACACGCCGATCTCGAAGCTGTTGAAATACACCATGCCATGGCTCAAAGGCCAACGCCCCGGCTGGATCATCCGCATCGGGCTTTGGATGTATGACCATCTCGGCAAACGCAAAATTCTGCCCGGCACCACCGGCTATGATCTTGCCGGTCGTCCCGAGGGCGCACCGTTGAAAGACATGTTCAAACACGCGTTCGAATATTCCGACGTTTGGGTCAATGACGCGCGGCTCGTGGTGCTCAATGCCATGGACGCCCGCGATCTCGGCGCGCGTGGTGGGACGCGGACGCGCGCGGCGCGATCTATGGCCTGACGCGCAACACCGGCCCCAATGAGTTCGCCCGCGCCGCGCTCGAAAGCGTCGGCGACCAAACCCGCGACCTCATAGAGGCCATGCATGCCGACTGGACCGCGCCGCAAAACACGACCCTGCGCGTCGATGTCGGGCTTTCCCCCAACCCGTTTGCCATACAATTCCTCGCCGACATCCTGGGCGCGCCCGTCGACCGGCCCGCCAATTTGGAAACCTCCGCCCTGGGCGCCGCCTATCTCGCGGGTCTCGCAACCAGCCTCTGCCCGGAGCCTGAAGCCTTCGCCAAAACCTGGCGCGCGGAGGCCTCTTTCAGCCCCCAAATGGACGCGGCCACCCGCGCTGCAAAATACAGCGGCTGGACCGACGCCATCCGCCGCACACTGACGCGCCAAGGGTTTTCTGATGGCCTAAATACTCAAAAAGGCGGGGTTTTCCCCGCCTTTCCCGTCAGATGAACCGGCTCACAAGGTTTTCCAACCGCTCCTGCCGCCCCGAGCGCGGCTCCGGGTTGATCGCGTCGGCCAGCACCCGCGCCTCGATCCCTTCGAGATCGCCATGGTCGAGCATATCCGCATTCTCCGGCATGCCCCAATCGGCATAGCGCGCCGCCCGGTTGGCCTCCAGCCTCCCGTCCTCCAACAGCGCCGCCGCCGCTTTCAGCCCCCGCGCGCAGATATCCATCCCCCCGACATGGGCCAAAATCAAATCCTCAGGGTCCAGAGATTGCCGCCGGATACGCGCGTCGAAATTGGTGCCGCCGGTGGTGAAGCCCCCCGCTTTCAACACCTCGTAATAGGCCAGCGCCACCTCATGCGGCGCGTTCGGAAACTGGTCGGTGTCCCAGCCGGACTGGTAATCGTTACGGTTCATGTCGATCGAGCCGAAAATCCCCAAAGAGGCCGCCAGCGCCAGCTCATGCTCGAACGAATGCCCCGCGAGGATGGCGTGCCCTTGCTCGATGTTCATTTTCACTTCATTCTCAAGCCCATAGCGTTTGAGAAATCCGTACACCGTGGCCACGTCGAAATCATACTGGTGTTTCGAGGGCTCCTGCGGCTTCGGCTCCACCAGAATAGCGCCTTTCCAGCCCCGCTTGTGTTTGTACTCGACCACCATTTCGAGCATCCGCGCCGCCTGATCCGCCTCGCGCGTCAGATCGGTGTTCAGGAGCGTCTCATAGCCCTCGCGCCCGCCCCAAAGCACATAATTCTCGCCACCCAGCCTGATCGTCGCATCCATGCAACTCTTGATCGTCGCCGCCGCATAGGCAAACACCTCCGGGTCCGGGTTGGTCGCCGAACCGGCCATGAAACGGCGGTGGGTAAAGAGATTTGCCGTGCCCCACAGGAGCCGGGTTTTCGAGCCTTCCATCTTCTCGGCGAAATAGTCGGTGATCTCTTCGAGATTGCGTTTGCTTTCGGCGAAATCCGCGCCTTCGGGCCGCACATCCGCGTCGTGAAAGCAAAAGAACGGCGCTTGCAGGATGTCGAACATCTCGAAAGCCACATCGGCCTTCAGCTTGGCCTTCGCCATGCCCTCGCCAAACCACGGGCGCGCAAAGGTCCGCCCTCCGAACGGATCGCCGCCCTCATAGGCAAAGCTGTGCCAATAGGCGACGGCAAAGCGCAGATGCTCCTCCATCCGCTTGCCCATCACCACCTCATCGGGATTGTAATGTTTGAAAGCGAACTCGTTGTCGCTGTCCGGGCCTTCATATGTGATCTGCGGGATATTTTTGAAAAACTCTGTCATGTCAGCCCCTTAAGTGCATGTTGTGCGGCCTTGAACCGGGCGAACCCGTCACCATAGGCCTCTGTCAGATCGGCCACCGGCTCGATCGTCGCCTGAATGCGCGGCCTGTGGGCAATCTCCGCCCCCACGCCGGTCGCGGCCATCATCCCCAGACGCGCCGCCCCGAACGCGCCGCCGAAATCCCCCGCCACCGGCAGGTCCACCGGCACGCCCAGAGCCGTGGCGATGGCCTGAAGCCAGTAATGCGATTTCGACCCGCCGCCGACAGCCAGCAGCCGGTCGATCTTTGTGCCCGTGGCGACCAGCGCCTCGGCGCAGTCCTTGAGCGCGAATGTCACCCCTTCGAGCACCGCGCGCGTGCCTGCCGCCGTGTCGGTCGCATGTTCGAGACCGATGAACGCTCCCCGGATTGCCGCATCGTTCAGGGGCGTGCGCTCGCCGCCCAGATAGGGCAAAAACTGCGTCTTCCCCGGCGCTTTCAAATGGGCCAGCGGCGCGGTCAGCTCCGCCGCGCCCTGCCCGACAAACCGCCCGTACCAGTTGAGCGCATCCGTCGCGGCCAGGATCACGCCCATCTGATGCCATGTCTCCGGCAGCGCATGGCAAAACGTATGCACCGCCGTCGCAGCCGCCGGCCGATAGCCGTCATTCGCCGCAAACAACACGCCAGAGGTGCCCAGGGACACAAAGGCCTGCCCCGCTTCGACGACCCCCGCGCCGATGGCCGAGGCCGCGTTGTCACCGCCGCCGCCCGCAATCACGCAGACCGCCGGCACGCCCCATTTCACCGCCAATTCCGGGCGCAACTGGCCGGACACTTCCGAGCCTTCGACCAGACGCGGCATGAAAGAGCGGTCCATATCGGTCGCCGCCAAAAGATCGTCCGACCAGTCCCGCGCGCCCGTATCGAACCACGCCGTCCCCGCGCTGTCGGACATCTCGCCTGCGAACTCTCCCGTCAGGTACAGCCGCAGGTAGTCTTTCGGCAAAAGCACCTTGCGGACCCGCGCGAAGATCTCAGGCTCATGGGCCTTCACCCAAGCCAGTTTCGGCGCGGTGAAGCCCGGAAAGACGATGTTGCCGCTGATCGCGCGAAACTGCGGATCGGCATCGAGCGCGGCGGCCTCCGCATATGACCGTGTGTCGTTCCACAGGATACAGGGCCGGAGCACCTCGTCCTCGGGCCCCAAAAGCGTCGCGCCATGCATCTGACCCGAAAGCCCGATGCCCCGAACGCCCGACAGATCGGCCTTCCCGGCCAGCGCCGCCATCACCGCATCGCAGGCCGAAATCCAAGCCGCCGGGTCCTGTTCCGACCAACCGTCCTGTGGGCGCTCATTGGTCAGCGCCGCGCTGGCCTCGGCGACGACGTTCTGCGCCTCGTCGATCAGCAGGGCTTTGAGACCGGAGGTCCCCAGATCAAGTCCGATATACATATGCGATCCGTTTCAATAGGCCTGCGGCGGCTTTTTCCCCATGATGATCATGCCGAGAATGTCCTCGTCCGTGACCTCGCCCACATTGACCGTGCCGACCTTCTGGCCGTTCTTCATCACCATCGCCCGGTCGCAGAGCCGCATGACGTTGTGAATGTCGTGCTCGATGAGGAAAATCCCCAGCCCCTGCGCCTTCAGCTCCTCGATCAGTTCGGCCACCATCTGCGTTTCATGCGGCCCCAAAGCGGCGGTCGGTTCGTCCATGATCAGGATCTTGGCGTTGAAATAGACCGCGCGGGCGATGGCGACAGATTGCCTTTGACCGCCCGAAAGTGCGGAGACCGGCACTTTGAACTTCTGGAAATTCGGGTTGAGCCGCCCCATGATCTTGCGCGTTTCCGCCTCCATCGCAGGCTCATCGACAAAGCCCAGAGGCGTCACCAGCTCGCGCCCGAGAAACAGGTTCGAAGCGGCATCAAGATTGTCCGCCAAGGCGAGCGTCTGATAGATCGTCTCGACATTGTATTTGCGCGCATCGCGGGTGTTGCGGATCTCGGCATGGGCGCCGTTGATCAAAATCTCGCCCGCATCCTTCTGATAGGCACCGGAGAGGCATTTGATCAGCGTCGATTTGCCCGCACCATTGTGGCCCAGAAGGCCCACGACCTCGCCCGGATAGAGATCGATCGAGACGTGATCCACCGCCTTGACGCCGCCAAACGCGATGGAAATGTCCTTCATCTCGACCAGAGGCGTGCCGGTGTTCGGATTGCTGCTCATGATCGTCTCTCCTTACACTTTGAGGCCGAGTTTCTTGCGGTACTGGATGTCGATCCAGACCGCGAACACGAGGACGGAGCCGACGACGATGTTTTGAAGCGGCGCATCGACGCCCACCATCGCCATGCCCGATTGCAGCGACTGCATAATGAGCGCGCCCAGAATGGCCCCGTGAATGGTGCCGATCCCGCCCGAGAGCGCCGTGCCGCCGATCACCGCCGCCGCAATCACGCGCAGCTCGTCCAGAGTGCCGATGTCATTGGCGTGCGACGCCAGACGGGCGGAGGCGATCACCGCAGACAAGCCGCAGAGAAACCCCATCAGCGCGAAAATCTTCACCGTCAGGAGTTTGGTGTTGATCCCCGAAAGCTCCGCCGCATCCGGGTTGCCGCCCGTTGCGAAGATATATTTGCCGAGCCGCGTCTTCTTCGCGAGCAGGGTCATGGCAATCGCCACCACGATCAGCACGATGACCGACACCGGCAGCCCATAGGCCTCTGTATAGCCATCGGGCAGCACCTCGCCACGCGCCTCGAAGATGCGCCGCAGCTTGCCGGTCGGAATATCATAGGCGTTGAGCGTGGCGATATAGCCAAGGATCACCGCAACAGAAATGCCCCCAATCGTCAGCTCCGCCCAGAGCGGTTTCGTCGGAAACCCATGGGTCTTGCGCGCCTGACGGGCATTCCAGATCGCATAGAGTGCAAAAGCCGAGGCCAAAAGCCCCACGCCCCACGACAGCGCGACACCCAGCGTGCCCTCCGCACCGCCCAGCACGAGATAGGTCTTGTCCAGGGGCGCAATCGTCTGGCCGTCCGTGAGATACCACCCGACATAGCGCCAGATCAGCAGCCCGCCCAAGGTGACGATAAAGGCCGGGATGCCCTGATAGCCGATCAGCCAGCCGTTGAACGCCCCGATCAAGGTGCCGATGGCCAGACAGGTCAGGATCGCCAGCGGCGCAATCATCGGGTTGCCATAGTCGAGCCCGATCACCTGCGGCAGCCAACGCGCCTGCATCATCGCCCCCATCGCCGAGGCAATCGCCAGAACCGCACCGACCGACAGGTCGATGTGGCGGGTGACGATGACGAACACCATGCCGGTCGCCATGATCGCCACGGACACGGTCTGAACCGTCAGGTTGAAGGTGTTGCGCGGCGTGATGAACCGCCCGTCGGTGAAGAAATTGAACGCCAGAGCGATGGCGACAAACGCCCCCACCATGCCCAAAAGCCGCACGTCGAGCTCCAATTGCCCGAACAGACTTTTGCGCATCGCCGGAAGCCCGGCCTTCGCTGCGGTATCGTGATCGGTCGTTGCCATGAATTTCGCCCCTCCCAAAGGCGGCTGCCGCGCTTTCGCGGCGCCTGCGCGGGGCGCATACCCGCGCAGGTCCATGCTCTCCGTTGAGATCGGATCAGTTACAGGGTGACGGTCCGTCCGTGACGCCCTGACAGAGCGCGTCCTTGGTGATCCAACCGGCATCCACCACCACGTCGAGATTGTCCTTGGTGATCGGGATCGGCGCGAGGAACATCGCCTTCATATCCTTGCCGCCCGGCGTCGTGAAATCGACCGTCCCCGGCACATCCGCGGCCATCATGCCACCGGCCAGTTCCACCGCGATCTCCGCGGCGTTCTTGCCAAGTTCGCGACTGTCTTTCCACACCGACACCGTCTGAGTGCCAAGCGCGATGCGGTTCAGCGCCGCGTGATCGCCGTCCTGACCGGAGACCGGAATCCCCGCCATGCCCTGCGCCAAAAGCGCGGCAACCGCGCCGCCCGCCGTGCCGTCGTTCGAGGCCACGACCGCGTCGACCTTGTTGTCATTGGCGGTCAGGATCGATTCCATGTTGCGCTGCGCATTGGCCGGAAGCCAGGCGTCGGTATAGGCCTCGCCCACAATGGTGATGTCGCCCGCGTCAATCGCCGCCTGCAACACCTCCTGCTGACCGCCACGCAGGAAATCCGCGTTCGGATCGGTCGGCGAGCCTTTGATCATCACGTAATTGCCCTTGGGCTGGGCCTCGTAGACCGCCTTCGCCTGCAACCGCCCGACCTCGATATTGTCGAAGGTCAGGTAATAGGCGCGCGGGTCCTCGATCAGCCGGTCATAGGCGATCACCGGGATCTCCTCATCGGCGGCCATCTGCACCGCCGGAATGACGGCCTGCGTGTCCTGCGCCAGAACGATCAACGCATCGACGCCCTGCGCAATCAGGCTTTCGATGTCGGAAAGCTGTTTGGCCGAGGACGATTGCGCGTCCGCCGAGACATAGGTCGCCCCTGCCGCCTCAAGAGCCGCCTTGATCGCGCCCTCATCCGTCTTCCAGCGCTCTTCCTGAAAGTTGGACCAGCTCACGCCCACCGTCAGCCCTTCGGCCATGGCGGACGTCGTGGCAGACGCCGTGAAACCGGCCGCCACAATCGTGGCCGCCATCAACATGGATTTACGCATGAATTTCCTCCCAAAGATTCACACCGTCGTCGCCCTCCTCCTCAAGAGACCAAACGACAGCCCGACTCGCAGCCGGATGTTAAAATCATGCCATATTTAATTCACCTGTCAAAAAAATAATCTCGCTTTTGCATAAAAATTAGGTGTAAATGAATCTTAAGACCCGCATAAACTCCTGAATTCCATGCTGCACAGCGGCATTTAATTAGGTGGATAAACTATGTGGCAGATCATAAAGGGAAGCGAGACGTGCCGGACACTGGCCCCATCCAAAACCGAACCGCCCAAAGCCCCGGCTGCGGCCCTTTGTTCCCGACCCCCGGAAGCAACGTCAAATCCACCCGCCAACAGCTTTTCGAGGCGGTGCGCGCCGCCGGTGCGATCTCGCGGGTCGACCTGTCGCGCCAGACCGGCTTTTCCCCCGCCACCGTGACTCAGACCGCCGCCGACCTGATCGCCACGGGGCTGATCGAGGAAACCGACCTGCCGCGCCGCGAGGGCGATGGTGGGCGCGGACGCCCGCCCGTCGGCCTCAAGATCCGGCCCTGCGCCGGGATGGTCGTCGGGGTGAAAATCTCCGACCGTTCGAACTCCGCCGTGGTGCTTGATCTCGCCGGTCAGCTTCTCGGCTCCGCCACCCTGCCCGCGCCGCCCACCGCGCGCAGCACCGAAGAAATCCTGACCGAAGCGGAAGGGCTCGTACAGGCCGCCCTGCAAGACGCCGGACGCATCGGCGCCCGCCCCGACGCCATCGCCCTCGGACTGCCCGGCATGGTGGATTTCGATCTCGGTCGGGTGCTCTGGTGCCCCTTCATGGAAGACTCCGACATTCCACTCCGCGATCTGTTGACCGCCCGCCTCGGCGCACCCGTTCGGATCGACAATGACGCCAACCTTCTGGCCCTCGCGGAGCTGTGGTTCGGCGAGGGGCGCGGGCTCGACAACTTCGCCGTGGTCTCCATCGAGCATGGCGTCGGCATGGGTCTCGTGATCAACCACCGCCTGCATCGCGGCGGCATGGGTCATGGCATGGAGATCGGTCACACCAAGGTGCAGCTCGACGGCGCGCTCTGTCGCTGCGGTCAGCGTGGCTGCCTTGAGGCCTATGTCGCCGATTATGCGCTGGTGCGCGAGGCGCATACCGCGCTCAACCTCGGCCATCAAAGCACCTGCGCCGACGATATGCTCGAAACCCTCTACCGACAGGCCAAGGAGGGCAACGCCTTGGCCCGGACGATCTTTTCGCGCGCCGGGCGCTATCTTGCCGTCGGTCTGGCGAATGTGGTGACGCTTTTCGATCCGGCCCTGATCCTTCTCTCCGGCGACCGTTTGCGCTACGATTTTCTCTATGCCGAAGAGGTGCTGAGCGAGACCCGCGCGCTCACCCATCGTCCCGGTCGACCGCCCACGCCCGTGGAAATCCACGCTTGGGGCGATCTGGTCTGGGCGCGGGGTGCGGGCGCGCTGGCGCTCGAATTTGCCACGGAGACATTGGTCGGATGATCCGCGCATTTGTGCTAGCCGCCTCCCTCGCCCTGCCCCGCGCCGGTCAGGCCCAGACCGTCCCGCAATTCCAAGACCGCTCCGACGCTCTTCCGGCGCAGATCTACGCCGGGGGCTGGGAGCATTACGTCGGCGGCGGGCTGGCGGTGTTCGATTGCAACGGCGACGGATTGCCGGAGATCTTCGCAGCGGGCGGCGCGATCCCGGCCAGCCTGATGCTCAACCGCTCCGGTCAGGGCGGTGCGCTTCGGTTCGACCGTGGCACCCTGCCGCTGATCACCGGCGTCACCGGCGCCTACTCGCTCGACATCGACAGCGACGGCACGCTCGATCTCGCCGTGCTGCGCGTGGGCGAAAATCTCTTACTCAAAGGCATGGACGACTGCCGCTTCGAGGTGGCAAACGACGCTTGGGGCTTTGACGGCGGAGACCGCTGGACCACCGCTTTCGCCGCCGGTTGGGAGGGCAACAATGACCGCCCGACGCTGTTCTTCGGCAATTACGTCAACCGCGACGACCCGAACGGCCCGTTCGAGGCCTGCGACGCGAACGAATTGCACCGACCTGCGGAACAAGGTTGGGCCAAAACCCCGCTCAGCCCCGGCTTTTGCACCCTCTCCGCGCTGATCTCCAAAGGCGCGCGCGGCGTCCAGAGCCTGCGGCTGTCGAACGACCGGCATTACTACGTCAAGGGCGGCTATGAGCAGGTCTATGACCTTCAGAACAATCGCTTTCTCGATGAGAGCGACGGTTGGGAGCGGGTCTCGCTCTGGGGCATGGGCATTGCCGAGCGCGACATCAACGGCGACGAGGTGCCGGATGTTATGTTGACCTCGATGGGCGATCAGCTTTTGCAATTCGGTCATCCGGGCGGCACCTATGAGACCGCGCCTTTCGAGATCGGCACCTATGCGCACCGGCCGCATCTGGGCGATGACGGGCGCGCCTCCACCGGCTGGGCGGCGGATTGGGGCGATGTGGACAATGACGGGCGCGTCGATCTGTTCATCGCCAAGGGCAATGTCGAGCAGATGCCCAACAATGCCGCGCGCGACCCGAACAACCTCTTGCAGCAAAAGCCCGACGGCACCTTTCGCGAGGTCTCGATCGCGGCGGGGGTCGCCTCTTTCGCCAAATCGCGCGGCGCGCATCTTGTGGATCTCAACGGCGACGGGCGGCTCGATCTGGTGGTGGTCAACCGCGACAGCCCGATGGAGCTTTATGAAAACGTCACCCCTTCGGGAAACTGGCTCGACATCAGCCTGACGCAACCGGGCGTCAACCCGCGCGGCGTCGGTGCGGTGATCGAGATTGCGACCGACGCGGCGACCCAGATACAGGAGATCACCGTCGGCGGCTCGCACGCCTCCGGCAAGGCGGTGCCGCTGCATTTCGGTCTTGGCGCGGCAGAGGCGGCACGGGTTCGGGTGACATGGCCGGATGGCACTGAAAGCGGCTGGGTTGAAATCGACCGGCTCAATCGCTGGGTGCAACTGGCGCGCTGAGCTTAAAGCGTTTTTCGTTTAACCTGAATCAGATTGAGCGAAAAGCGTTACCACACTGCATTGATGTTGCTGCGTTTCTCAAAAATTGAGTGCCTCAAGTTTTTTGAGAAACGCTTTACTTTTCGAAGGACAGCCCCGAGGGCACCCGCTCCGGGATGCCCAAGCGGTTCGGATCGTCCTCAAGCGCCGCCAAAAACGCCATCAGCGCGTCGATCTCGGCCTCCGGCAGCGTCCGATCCTCGACCTCGATGGCCGACAGGATCGCCGCCACATCCGCCTCGGTCTCCATAACCTCCCAGTCCTCCACCGGCAAATCCGGCAGGATCGCCTGCGCCCGATCATAGTGTAAAAGACTGTCGGCAGGCGCGAGATGGGCCACGATGAAGCGCCGCAGATCGCGATAGGCCCCGGCATGGCCATAGGGCGCTGTGAGCGTCACGTTGCGCAAGGAGGGCGTGCGGAAGGCATAGAGATCTTCGGCCTTGCCGGTGACGCGAAACCGGCCCTCATCGCGGCTGCCGCGTTCGAAATCGAGCGTCTTGCCGGGGCCGAGCTGCGGCTGACCCATGGCGTGAAAATCGTGATCGGTCTGGAACGGCCCGGCATGACAGGCGGCGCATCCCGCCTCGCCGTAAAACAGCACCATGCCCTCTGCGGCCTGATCCGAAAGCGCGGCCTCACCGCGCAAAAACCGATCAAACGCGCTGTCATCTGCGCGAAATTCGAAGGCCATGAACCCGGCGATGGCATTGGAAATATCGGCAAAGCCGATCTCCCGCCCCGCCGCGATCTCCGGATAGACCGCCTCGAACCGCGCCTGATACTCCGGAATGCCCGCAACCTTGGCGGCGATCATGTCCCACGCGCCGCCCTCGCCGGAAAACCGCCCCATGCGGATCGCTTTCGACAGAGGGTTCTCGCTGACATTGCCGCCCATTTCGTCGGGCGAGAGCACCGGAAACGCCGCCTGCGTCGCCAGAATGCCGGAGACTTCGGCGAAAAACCCGTCCTCAATCGGCACGCGCAGCGCGTCACCCACCCGCTCGACCCGCCCGTCGTGAAACATATGGATGAACTCGCGCGCGCCGAGATTGTAGAGCGCAGGCGCATTGCGCGGCACCCGGTCCTCCGGCACATTCGTGGGGCCCGCGACCCGATCCGGCCCCAATCCAATGCCCCCCTCGCCCATGCCCAAAGACAACCCGTCGGAGGTACCAAGCCGGGGATGATGACAGGTCGAGCAGGAGATATTCTCGTTGCCCGACAGGATCGGATCGTAGAACAAAAGCTGGCCCAGCTCCGCCTCAGCCTCGCTCACCGGCAGGTAATCGGCATCCGTCACAGGCGCAGGCAGGTCAAACGCCCCGGCGGCCCCGCCGAGCAGCATGAGACACAGCGTCAGATCAGCCCGCATATTCGACATAGGCAAAAGCCTTGCCGTCGGGCGACCAGGACGGCACGTTCATCGTCCCCTGACCGCCGGTCAGTTGCACAAGGCTTTCCACCGGCCGGTCCTTGCCGGACCAAAGCCTGAGCTCGACCTGAAACCCCGACGGATGCCCAATCGTGCCCTCGGGATAGGCCAGATAGACCACCTGCCCGTCCGGCCCCGGATGCGGGAACCAGTTGACCATCGCGTCCTCGGTCATCCGCTCAAGCCCCGATCCATCCGCCCGCACGCGCCAAAGCTCGCTCTCGCCCAGACGGTCCGAGTTGAACCAGATCCATTCGCCACAGGCCGAGAAATCCGGCCCGTCATAGCGATGCGCCCCCTCGATGATACAGGTCTCGCCCGAGCCATCCGCCTTCGCCGTATAAATCCCGAACAACCCCTCGCGCACCGCCGTATAACAAATCATCCGCCCGTCCGGCGAAATGCCATGGAACCACGACGGTTGCTTGGCCGTCACCTCGACAGGATCGGCCTCATCGACGCCAAGCGCCATGCGCCAGATCCGCGCCGCGCCGCCATAGGAATGATCGGTAAAGTAGAGCGTATCGCCATCAGGCGACAGGCCGTGATCGTTGTTGACGTTGACGCAAAGACCGGTGTCGATCTCCAATAGCTCCGGATCGTCCAGCTCGACCCAAAACAGGCTGCCATCGCCATTGACGATCAGCGCCGAGCCATCCGGCACCCAGTTCGGCGCGGCGATCTCCAATCCGGTCTCCAGAACAGGCATGGCCTGCCCCTCCTCAAGATCGTAGATCATCAGACGCGAGACCCAACCCGACATGGCACCCTCCCGATACATGGTTCCCCAAGGCTACACCGAGGCGCGTGCGCCCACAATGGCTTGCATCACAGGCGGTTACGCCTTTTCACCGCGCCCTTCGGAGGACGTGGCCCAGAGGTTGATCTTTTCCTCATCGGCATGGGCGTCGATCAGGGCCAGTTCCTCCGCCGTAAAGCTCAGAGTGTCGAGCGCACCGACGCAATCGACCACCTGCGAAGGCTTCGACGCACCAATCAGCGCCGAGGTGATCCCGCCCTCGCGCAACACCCAAGCCAGCGCCATCTGCGCCAGCGTCTGCCCACGCGCGGCGGCGATCTCGTTGAGCGCATTGAGGCTTGCAATGGCATGATCCGACAGCATTTTCGGATCGAGCGATTTGTGCTGCGTGGCCCGCGAGCCTTCGGGAATGCCCCCAAGATATTTACCCGTCAGCATCCCCTGCGCCAGCGGCGTAAACGCGATGGAGCCGACGCCCAGTTCCTTGAGCGTGTCCTTCAACCCGTCGCGCTCCACCCAGCGGTTGAGCATATTGTAAGACGGCTGATGGATCACACAGGGCGTGCCGAGATCGTTCAGGATCGCCACCGCCTGCCGCGTCCGCTCGGCATTATAGGAGGAAATCCCCACATAAAGCGCCTTGCCCTGCCGCACGATCGCATCGAGCGCCCCCATGGTTTCCTCCAAGGGCGTCTCGGGATCGAAGCGGTGGGAATAGAAGATGTCGACATACTCGACCCCCATGCGTTTCAGCGATTGATCGCAGGAGGCCATCAGATATTTGCGCGATCCCCATTCACCATAAGGCCCCGGCCACATTTCATATCCCGCCTTCGAGGAAATGATCATCTCATCGCGGTAGCCCTTGAAATCGCTTTTCAAAATCTCGCCGAACGCCTCTTCGGCGCTGCCCGGCGGCGGGCCGTAATTGTTGGCCAGATCGAAATGCGTGATGCCCAGATCGAAGGCCGTGTGCAGGATCTCGCGCTTCACCTGATGCGGCGTGTCATGGCCGAAATTGTGCCACAGCCCCAAAGAGATCGCCGGAAGTTTCAGACCGGATCGCCCGCAGCGATTGTAGATCATCTTGTCATACCGCGTCTCTGCCGGAACATATCCCATCACCGCCTCCCTCACAGCCATCTGTCGTAATCGCTGACCAAAAGGTGCAGCGGGGCCGCGTCTTCGTCCAGTTGAGAAAACCGCCCAATGGGGTCGCGAAAGATGTTGTCGGTGCGGTCGTCATTCACATTCGACACCTCCCCGATCAGCACCTTGCCACCCTCGCCCCAGAACGCATGCCAGTGCCACGGCTCCAGCGTCACGCTCTCGCCGGGCGCCAGCGCCAGATGTTCGCCGGGCTTCAACCGGCGCACCTGACCGTCGGTCAGGACCTCCACCGGCGCAGTTTCATCGAAGCCGCCGTCCTCAGACCGCGTCCAAAGCTCCAAGACCAGCGTCCCGCCGCCCCGGTTGATGATGTCCTCAGTCTTCTTGATGTGGTGATGCATCGGGCTGATCTGGTTCTCCTCCGAAATCAGCAATTTCTCCGCATAGAGCGGCCCCATGCCGCGCGCCACATTGGCCGCATTGCCGTTCCTGAGCGTGAACAGAAACAGCCCGAGATGTTCGAAATCCCCCTGACCGTAATCCGTGATGTCCCAGCCCATCATGTGATCCCGGATCACCGCACCGCCGCCCGCCACATGGGCCTTCAACCCCTCCGGCGTCAGATAGGCAAAGGGCGGCAGGACAAAGCCGAAAGACTTCATAAACGCATCCGCCTCGCGGATGATCTCATTGACGGTCGAGCGTTTCATTGCGTGCCTCCCATGGTCGCGGAATACAAGTCTCTCAAGGTGAAATTCACAGGTTTCCCAAATACTTCCGGCACAAACCTGATCTTCACAGGCAACCCCGGCAACAGCGTCACCGCATTGGCCGAAAACAGCCCCGGCCCATCGGCCTCAAGCGCCACGAAGGGCGCGAGCGCCTTTGCCTCCAAAACGATCTCAAGATTATCCCCTGTCTCTTTGATATTCATGGAAATTTCAGGATTGCGCAATTCATAAGACTTCCACGGCTTCGGCGCATGAAAATCCCCTCCGGCACCGCCCTCATATTGCCATGTGAACACATAAATCTCATCCGCGCTCAACGTCCCGGCGGGCAGATCGAACAGCTCCAGCGCCTTCGATGGCCATGCCGACACCTCGACCTCCGCCAAGGGCCGCGCCCGGCCCGCCAGATCGACGGCGGCCACCTGCACCGTCACATCGACATTTTCTCCGAAGTCGTTGACAATGAAGAAAACATCCTTTTCACCCTCGGGCACGACCAACACCGAAATCGGCGCATAAAACCGTGCCGCCATATGATGCGACAGCTTCCACCCGCCGCCATAATCGAGCGTCGACCAACTCGCACAGGGCCATGTGTCGTTGAGTTGCCAATAAAGCGTGCCCCAACACGATCCCTTCTGCGCCCGCCACGCGGAGATCGCGGTCTTGAGCGCCAGCCCCTGCTGCACCTGACTCAGGTAGATCACATCTTCCATGCGCTGCGGCAGGCGAAACTCCCGCATCATCGTGGTCACGATCCGCGCGTTGCCGCCCGCATTCTTCTGATGGCTTTCCATCGCGGGCGAGGACGGGTTCAGATCGCCGATCCACTCCGCCGCCACCCCCTGTGACGGAAAGGACTGAAACCCGAATTCCGACACAAACCGCGGACGCACATCCCGATACGCCGCAAACGGCTTGTTCTCGTGCCAGACCTCCCAGACATGCATGTCGCCCGAGCCGCCGCCATGCCAGCCATCGCCGAAATCCAGTGCCCCGCGCGACGGCGAGGACGGCCACCAGTTCGCCTCCGGGTCGACCTCTTTCAGCGCTGTCTCAATCGTCCGGTTCAGCCGATCATAGGCCACCAGATGCCGGTCCCGTTCCGCCCCGCCGCCGGTCAACTCATCGAGCATGCCGATGATCTCATTGTCGCCACACCACAGCGCCAGACAGGCGTGATGCGACAGGCGCGCCACCTGCTCGCGCACCTCCGCCGCCACATTGTCGAGAAACGCCGCATCCGCCGGGTAGAGATTGCAGGCGAACATAAAGTCCTGCCAGACCATCAGCCCAAGCTCATCGCAGAGGTCATAGAACCAATCCGGCTCATAACGCCCGCCGCCCCAGACCCGGATCATGTTCATATGCGCCTCCACCGCCGATTGCAGCAGATCGCGCACCTTCGCGCGATCAATCCGCCCCGACAGCGCCTCGGCGGGCACCCAGTTCGCCCCCTTGGCAAACACATCCCGCCCGTTGACCCGGAACTTGAATCCAAGCCCCCGATCGTCGCGCAAGCACACATGCTCGATCCGCCGGAGACCGATCCTCCGCGTCGCCCGCGCCGAACCACAGCTCACCTCCAGATCGTAAAGCGTCTGTGCCCCTTGCCCCGCAGGCCACCAGAACTCCGGCACCTCGACGAAAAACTTCGCCTCCGCCACCCCCGCCTCAACAACCGCCTCGCGCACCCGATCCGCAAAGCGCATCTCAATGGATGCCCCGTCCCCATGTACAACATGCGCCCGCACCGTCACCGACACGCTTTCGCTCTCGATGTCATGATGCGCCTGCATCACCTCGATGCGCTCAAACCGGGTTTCCTTTGCTGGACAAATACTCACAGCCCCCGCCCCGAACGGCGCCAGAGCCGGGTTCCAGTCCCAGCCGAAATCGCATTGCTGTTTGCGCAGCATATTGATGTCGGGGATCGGGCAATTGCCCTTGTGATAGGGCACCTCGACCGGCTGCTGCGCCTGCCGCCGCGCCGCTTCCCGCACCACGGAGAGAAAGCGCAATTCAATCTTGTTCTCCCCCTCCCGCGCGACCTCCGACAAGTCCGCACGCCATGTCCGAAACGCATTGTCAGCGCTCCGCACAAGCTGCCCGTTCACCCGCACCTCGACCACCCCGTCGAGCGCCTCAAGCACCAGCTCCACCGCGCTCTCATTCAGCGTCACCGTCCGCGACAGAACCCAGTCCCGCTCGGCAATCCAGCGCAGGTCTTCGGCATTGCGCCCGGCATAGGGCTCCGGGATCAATCCTGCCGCCGCCAGAGACGACACCGCATCGAAGGGCAAGCCGACCTCGATCTCATGCCCCTGACCATCCGACAGCCGCCACCCCGTCGCCAAATTCCGTTCCGTGATCTGCGACATGCGCCTGGCTCCCTGAAGTTTTCTGTCGCGCCCCTTCTGCCGCATCCCGTCTGGGCGCACAAAGCGGCAGAAGGTCCCTGTTGGCGCTATCAGACCCAGTTTTGACTCGACAGTCAAACATCTTTCAAAGCGTTTTGAACCCGTCGCATCCCACGTTTTGCGGTTGACCGCCCAAGTGCAGCCGGTAAACCCGTCTCAGCAATGAGGGCAGTTCTCATGTATGACATCCTGTCGAAACGGGTCGGCCAGCTGGCGCGGCTGACGGCCTATCTGGGCGGTTTCGGATTGTTCGCGGTGATCGCAGTCACCTGTGTCTCGGTCGCGGGCCGCGCGCTCGGGGGGATCGGGCTCGGACCACTGCCCGGCGACATCGAACTCGTGGAGCTTGGTATCGGCTTCGCCGTTTTCACTGCCCTGCCTTACGCGCAATATGCCCGCGCCCATGCCCGGGTCGATCTGATCCGACCGGCGCTCGGCCCATTGCCCAACCGCCTCCTCGATCTCGCAGGCGATCTGCTCATGCTCGGCTTCACCGCCGGGCTCACCTGGCGGCTCTGGCTCGGCACGCTCGACAAGGCGGCTTACGGCGAGACCTCGTTCATCCTGCAAATCCCGATGGTCTGGGGCTACCGCGCCGCCATGGCCGCCATGGTCGTCGCCGTCATCGTCGCCACCTTCTGCGTGATCCGCTCCGCCCGCACGCTTCTCATCCGGGAGGCCCGCGCATGAGCCGCATCGAGATCGGCCTCTGGTCCTTCCCCGTCCTACTCCTGCTCGTCTTCCTGCGCATTCCGATCGGGGTCGCCATGGCCGTCGTGGGCTTTGGCGGGGCCTATCTTTTGAACGGCAACTCCCTGATGATGCTGAGCCAGCTCAAGCATCTGACCTACGGCGAGTTCTCCTCCTATTCCTTCTCGATCATCCCGCTCTTTCTGCTGATGGGCCATTTCGCCACTCTGGGCGGCATGTCGGCGGGGCTGTTCAAGGCCGCAGAAACATGGCTCGGCCATCGCAAGGGCGGGGTCGCCATGGCCGCCGTGGGGGCTTGCGCGGGCTTTGGCGCGATCTGCGGGTCCTCGCTCGCGACCGCCGCCACCATGGGCAAGACCGCCCTGCCAGAGTTGAAACGCTACGGCTATTCCGGCCGCCTCGCCACCGCCTCTCTGGCGGCGGGCGGCACGCTGGGCATCCTGATCCCGCCCTCTCTCATCCTCGTGGTCTATGCTATGCTGGCCGAGGAAAACATCGCCAAGCTCTTTCTCGCCGCCTTCCTCCCCGGCCTTCTTGCCGCCATCGGTTACATGATCTGCATCTCGATCTATGTCCGCATCCGGCCCGATTGCTGCACCTCTCGCGCCCCTGCCACATGGTCCGAACGCCTCACCGCGCTCGCCAAGGTCTGGCCCGTCCTCGTAATTTTCGGCGCGGTCGTCGGCGGCATCTATCTGGGCATCTTCACCCCGACCGAAGGTGCCGCCGTGGGCGCGGCTGGCACCGGTCTCGTGGCGTTGTTCTCCGGCGCGCTCACATGGCGCGGCATCGGCGAAGCCATTCTTGAAACCGCATCCTCCACCGGCATGATCTACCTGATCCTCTTGGGCGCGAAAATGTTCAACAATTTCCTCGCCCTCTCCGGCCTCCCCATGGCCGCCGCCGGATGGGCCGAGGGGCTGACGCTCTCGCCATGGCTGATCCTCGTGGCCGTTCTCCTGATGTATCTCGCCTTCGGTTGCGTCATGGACAGTCTCTCGATGATCTTCCTCACCATCCCGATCCTCTACCCGATCATGTCCGGGCTGGACTTCGGCCTGCCGCCGGGCGAATTCGGCCTCTGGTTCGGCGTCATCGTCCTGATCGTCGTCGAGGTCGGGCTGATCACGCCGCCTGTCGGCATGAACCTCTTCATCATCAACGCTTTGGACCCCGAGGTGCCGATCTCCGAGACCTTCAAGGGCACCTTGCCCTTCGTCCTCACCGACCTGATCCGCGTGGCGATCCTCGTCGCCTTCCCGGCGCTGACGCTGGGCCTTGTCCGACTGGTCTACTGATGCTGCCGCCCATTCATCTCTGGGGCCTCTCCGCCCCGCTCGAACCCTTGGGCTGCGGGCATCGCAATGCCGTGTTCCGCACTTCCGAGCTGGCTCAGGATCTGGTCTTCAAATCCACCCGCCGCACGGAGGCACAACTGCGCTGGCTCACACCGGTTCACGCCGCCGCCGAGACTGCGGGCTTTGTCACGCCCCGGCTGATCCCCGACCGGACCGGACGGCTCAACGCCAACGGCTGGACCTGCGAACCCTTTATCGAGGGCCGTCCGTTTCAGCCCGAAGACCTGCCGCAAATCGCCGAGCACATCGACGCGTTCCACGCCGCCACGGCAAACCTCCCGCAACGTCCCGAATTTTGTTCGTCATGCGAACTCCTTACAGAAACCACCGGCGGCGATGTCGATCTCACCGCCCTGCCCGCCGATCTCATGGCGCTTTGCCGCACCGCGTGGCAAGCGCTCAGCAATGAAACCGGTGTCATTCATGGCGATCTCACGGCTGGCAACCTGATCCACACCGCCCAAGGCCCGGCGTTGATCGACTGGGACGAGGCCCGCGCCGATCACCGCGCCTATGACCGGCTGCGCACCCGGCCCGCGACCGCCACAGCCACCGAGAAAACCGCCGCCCTGGCATGGGAAGTCGCCGCAAGCTGGCAGATCGAACCCGGGCACGCCGCGCTCGTCGCCCGTATCCTCAAGACTCGGCTCTAAAGCCGCTCCAGCCAGCCCTGCAAAAGCCCGTCGAGGGCGGAAAACTCCTCTGCACTCAACAGATCCGTCAGCCGTTTCTGCGTCGCAACATGGTCCGCCACCGCCCGCTCGATCACCTCAAACCCCGCCTCGGTCAGCGCCACAATCGCCTTGCGCGCATCTCCTTCGTCCGCCCGGCGCGCGACAAGGTTCTGCACCTCAAGCCGGTTGATCCGATTGGTCACCGAGCCCGATGTGATCATCATCCGCGCCATCAACTGCCCCGCACTCAGCGCATAGGGCGACCCCGCCCGGCGCAGCGTCGCGAGCAAATCGAAGCTCGCCTGATTGAGCCCATGGCGCGCGAAAGTGGCCTCCATCTCCGCGCCAAGCAACCGCGTCAGTCGCGCCATGCGCCCCAAAAGCGCCATCGGCCCGGTGTCGAGATCGGGCCGTTCCCGCGCCCATTGTGCGCGAATATCGTCGAGTGTGAGTGTCGTATCTTCCATCCGGTCACGGTCTCAGAAATTTATCTTGACGTCAAGATTTCACGACTTATCTTGACGTCAAGATAAAACGAAAGACCCGATATGCCCCACCCAGCACATCCCCGCGACATTGCCCTGACCGCCCTTGCGCCCACGATCTGGGGCGCGACCTATCTCGTCACCACCACGCTCTTGCCCCAGGGCATTCCGGTCACCGTCGCGCTTTTGCGCGCCCTGCCCGCCGGTCTCCTTCTGCTCCTGATCCTGCGCAAGCTGCCGACATGGGACTGGGTGCCGAAACTCTTGGTCCTGGGCGGGCTCAATTTCACCCTGTTCTTCATCTGCCTGTTCATCGCCGCCTACCGCCTGCCCGGCGGGGTCGCGGCCACACTGGGGGCAACCCAGCCTCTGATCGTTCTGATCCTCGCGCGCCTGCTGCTGGGCTATGCGATCCGGCCTCTGGCGGTCCTCGCGGGGATCGCCGGGCTGATCGGCGTCGCCTGTCTCGTGCTCTCGCCCGACGCTGCCCTCGATCCCGTCGGCATCCTCTCCGCCTTGATCGGCGCGGTGTCCATGGCCACCGGCACGGTTCTGAGCCGCAAATGGTCCCCGCCCGTGCCGCCGCTGGTCTTCACCTCATGGCAGTTGATCGCAGGTGGCGTGCTGCTGTTGCCGCTCGCGCTCCTGATCGACCCGCCGCTTCCCGCGCTGAGCCTCGCCAATGTCTCGGGCTTTCTGTTCCTCGGGCTGATCGGCGGCGCGCTGGCCTATTTCCTGTTCTTTCGCGGCATCGCCACCATCGGCCCCGAACGCGTCGCGCCGCTCGGCTTCCTCAGCCCCGTCACCGCCGTGCTTCTCGGCCTCTTGGTGGCGCGCGAAACCCTGTCCCTGCCGCAAATCATCGGCATGGTGCTGATCTTCGGCTCGGTCTGGCTCGGGCAATATGCCCAAAGCCGTCCTCTCCGCTCCTGACCGCACAAAAGAAAACGCCCTCCGCAATGGAGGGCGCTCTCACACTTAAGCCGCGTCGGTTGCGGGGGTCGGACCTGTCACATCCCCCAGCGCCTTCATCGCCGCGAACTGGCTGAGGAACACTTGCCCCGTCAGATCGTGCAGGAAATGCGAGCGTTGCAGGCGATCCATCACCGGGCCTTTGACCTCGGACAGGTGGAACTTGATGCCATTGTCGGCAAGGCGGCTGTTGACCTCTTCCAGCGCCTCAAGCGCCGAGCTGTCAATCTCGTTGATCGCCGTACACATCAGCACCACATGTTTGAGCGCCTTGTCCTCCGCCATGCGGTCGAGGATGTAATCCTCAAGGAAACGCGCATTGGCGAAATACAGGCTCTCGTCGACACGGATGGTCACCAGTTCCGGCGTGGTCAGCACCTCGTGCCGCTTGATATTGCGGAAATGCTCGGTGCCCGGAACAAGACCCACCTCCGCGATATGCGGTTTCGAGGTCTTGTAGAGGTGCAGCGCAATGGACAGGATCACCCCCGCCGACACGCCCACCTCGACGCCGGAGATCAGCGTCAGAACGATGGTCGCGAGCACGGCGGTGAAATCGGCTTTCGAATAGCCCCATGTGGTCTTGAGGATTTTGAAATCCACCAGAGACAGCACGGCCACGATGATCGTCGCGGCCAGCGTGGCCTGCGGCAGGAAGTAGATCAGCGGCGTCAGGAACAGGGCGGCAATCGCCAGACCGACGGCGGTGAACGCTCCCGCTGCCGGGGTTTCCGCGCCCGCGTCGAAGTTCACGACCGAGCGCGAAAACCCGCCCGTGACCGGGAAGCCGCCGGTAAACGCCGCACCGAGGTTGGCCGCGCCCAGACCGATCAATTCCTGATCCGGGTCAACCCGCTGACGCTTCTTGGCGGCGAGCGTTTGCGCGACCGAGATGGATTCCACGAACCCGATGATCGAGATCAAGAGCGCCGGGATGAACAATTGCTTCAACAGCGCCAGAGAGCTGATCGGCCAGGTGAAGGGCGGCAGGCTCTGCGGCACGTCGCCGACGATGCGCACGCCGTGTTGATCGAGGCGGAACACGCCCACGACCAGCGTCGTCACCACCACGGCGGCCACCGGCCCCGCCTTGGTCACCACATCGGCCAGACGCGGACCGAGACCCGCTTTGCGCAGAAGCGGTTTGAGCCCCTTGCGCACCCAGAACAGGAAGGCGGTCGCCAGCACCCCGATCACCAGCGTGATCCAGTTGATCTCGCCGAGATGGGTCCAGAGGCTTTCAAGCAAGTGAACGAGCGTATGCCCGCCCGCACTGACCCCGAGGATATGTTTGAGCTGCGAGGCCGCGATCAGCACGCCAGACGCGGTGATAAAGCCCGCGATCACCGGGTGCGACAGGAAATTCGCCAGAAACCCGAGCCGGAACAGCCCGAGCGTCACCAGCATCGCCCCCGACAGGAAGGCAAGTGTGATGGCGGCGGTGGCATAGCCCGCCGTGCCCTGCTCCGCCACGGCCCCCACGGCGGCGGCGGTCATCAGCGACACCACGGCCACCGGCCCGACCGCCAGCGCCCGCGAGGTGCCGAACACCGTATAGAGCATGATCGGCACGATGGAGGCATAAAGCCCCGCCTCCGCCGGAAGCCCCGCCAGCAGAGCATAGGCCAGCGATTGCGGGATCAGCATGATCGTCACGATGATCGCGGCGATGCCGTCATTGGCGAAAGCGTTGGCGTTGTATTTCGAACCCCAGTCGAGAATGGGGAGGTAGCGTTTTAAAACGCGAGGATCGAACGACACGGCGTGCCTGTCCTTTCTGGTCTTGCGGGCGACAAGGGGCGAAGTCACCTTCGCCCCCGGCCCGGTTCACATTATTTCGCCGAAACTTTTTCCGGTTTGATCATCCATTCCTTGCCGCGCAGCATCGCTTTCCAATAGATCGGCGGCAGGATCTGTTCCTTGAGCAACCACGCCTTGCGGGTCGGCTTGGTGCCATCGAGCACCCATTTCGGGAAGGACGGCATCAGCACGCCGCCATAGCCGAACTCGGCCAGAACGATCTTGCCCTTCTCGACGGTCAGCGGGCAGGAACCGTAACCGTTATACCCGGCCTGCGGCCCCTTGCCGTCAATGTCGGCGGCCACATTCTCGGCCACGATCGGCGCCTGCATCCGCGCGGCAGCGGCGGTTTTCGCGTTCGGCGCGTTCATCACATCGCCCAGCGACCAGATGTTGTCATACTCCTTGTGGCGCAGCGTGATCTGATCCACATCGACCCACCCGGCGGCATCCGAGAGCGGCGACACCTTGATGAAATCCGGCGCAGACTGCGGCGGCACCACATGGATCATGTCGAAATCGACCGTCACTTCCGTCGGCTCGCTGTCCGGCTTCGCCACCGTAAAGGTCGCCTTTTTCGCCGGGCCGTCGATGGATTTCAGATTGTGGAAGAAATTCAGGTTCGCCCCGTAGCGCTCGACGTATTTCTCCAGCGCAGGCACATAATCCTTCACGCCAAAAAGCACCCCGCCCGCGTTCATGAACTGGATGTCGATGTTCTTCAGAACCCCCGCCTGTTCCCAGTTATGGGCGGAGAGGTACATGGCCTTTTGCGGCGCACCGGCGCATTTGATCGGCATCGGCGGCTGGGTGAACACGGCCTTGCCGCCCTTCAGCCCCTTCACCAGCTCCCAGGTGTAGGGCGCAAGGTCATAACGATAGTTCGAGGTCACACCGTTTTTGCCTAGGGTCTCCACGAGGCCTTCGATCTTGTCCCAATCGAGCTTCAGCCCCGGACACACGATCAGCCGGTCGTATTTCACAACCCGGCAGCCATCGAGAATGACCGCGTTGTTCTTCGGTTCAAACGCCGCCACGGCGGATTTGAGCCAATGCACCCCGCGCGGGATCAGCGAGCCCATGGTCTTCGCCGTGGTCGCGGGTTCGAACACGCCCGCGCCGACCATGGTCCAGCCCGGTTGGTAATAGTGAATATCCGCCGGGTCGATGATCGCGATGTCGAGATCGGGCTTGCGCGACTTCAGCGAGGCCGCCACGGCCACGCCCGCCGCACCGCCGCCGACGATCACCACGTCATGCTTGGCATCTTCGACAGAGTCGGTCGGGGTCACGCCACCATTGGCGATCCGGCGCGCCACGCCGGTCATGTCGTAGCCCGCAGCCTTGGTCGCGGCGAGAATGTCGACCACGGATTTCTCCTTGGCCATCGCCAAGGACCACAGCGTCGTCGTCCGCGTGCCCGTGCGGCAAAACCCGAACACCGGCCCCGGCAGTTCGGTCAGGGCGTGGCGAAACGCGGTGGCGGTTTCTTCGGTCACCATGCCCGGCGTCACCGGCAGGTAGAGGAATTCGAGCCCCGCGGCCTTCGCCGCCTGCTCCATCTCCTCATGGGTCGGCTGGTCCGCCGCTTCGCCATCCGGACGGTTGCACACCACCGCGCGGAAACCGCGGCGCTTGAGCTTCTCCATGTCCTCGGGCTGGATCTGACCGGAGACCGACAGGCCGTCCGTGATCTTCTTGAGTTCCATTCGTGCGTCTCCTTATTGGGGGACGGTTCGCCCCCCTCAGGCGGTCGTCCCGAAAACCGTTGTGGCGGCGGGACGACGCACGAACAGCGCGCGTTATCCCGCCAGATAGGGGCGCAACCCCCGCATGTCATAGCCCGCACCCGCCGCTTGGCTGATGATCTCCTCCGGGTCCATCCGGCCCGATTGCGACAGGGCCCAAGCGGTCGTCGAGCGCGTGCCCGAACGGCAATAGGCGTAAACCGGCCCCGCCTCTTCCGCGAAAATCCGGGCGGTTTCCTCGATCAGCTCCTCGGGGAACTGGCCGGGGAAGATCGGCAGATAGGCAAAGTTCAACCCCGCCTCGAGCGCCGCTTTCTCCATGACCTCCGACGAGATCTCGCCCTCCACTTCCATATCCGGGCGATTGCAGATCAGGGTCTTGAACCCCTTCTCCTTGAGGATCGTCACCTCTTCGGGGGTGATCTGGCTGCTGACCGTGAGTTGGTCGTTGATCTTGTTGAAATCCATTGGCGCGTCTCCTGTGCGTGGGGCCGGTTTGGCCCCACGTCAAAAGACGTCTCAGAGGCCGTTCACCGGAACTTTGAGGAAAGTCTTACCGTCCTGATCCGGCGGCGGCAATTCACCGGCGCGCATATTCACCTGCAAAGAGGGAATAATCAGCCGCGGCATGGCAAGCTGCGCATCGCGTTCGGTGCGGAACTTGACGAAATCGTCTTTCGATTTGCCGCCACCGACGTGGATGTTGTGTTCCTTCTCGGCCCCCACCGTGGTTTCCCACGCGATGTCGCGACCGTTCGGACCATAGTCGTGGCACATGAACAGGCGCATGTCGTCCGGCAGCGCCAGAACCTTCTGGATCGAGTCGTACAGCGTGGAGGCATCGCCCCCCGGGAAGTCGGCCCGCGCCGAACCGCCATCGGGCATGAACAGCGTATCGCCGGTAAAGGTCGCATCGCCCATCACATGCACCATACAGGCGGGCGTATGGCCCGGCGTGTGCATGGCGAAACAGTGCATCGTGCCGACGGTGTAGGTGTCGCCATCCTTGAACAGGCGGTCGAACTGCGAGCCGTCACGCTGGAACTCGGTGCCCTCATTGAACACCTTGCCGAAGGTTTCCTG
The DNA here is from genome assembly GCF_051054295.1 of Celeribacter sp. SCSIO 80788. Classification (GTDB taxonomy): domain Bacteria; phylum Pseudomonadota; class Alphaproteobacteria; order Rhodobacterales; family Rhodobacteraceae; genus Celeribacter. Next base: position 1,286,067 of record NZ_CP150482.1, read on the forward strand.
CACCGTGACGATATGCTCGCCGATGCCGATCTTGCCCCCCAGAGCGTCCTGAATATAGGGCGCCGCCGAGAGGTGGTCGGCATGGACATGGGTCTCGATCAGCCACTCGAGCTTGAGCCCCTGTTCTTTGATATAGGCGATGATCTCGTCGGCGCTCTTATAGGTGATGCGACCGGCGGCATAGTCGATGTCCATGACGCTGTCGACCACGGCGCAGGCGTCCGATTTCGGGTCTTTCACCACATAGGAAATCGTCCAGGTCTCCGGATCGAAAAAGGCTTTGACGTCGGGTTTGACCGACATGTCGACGGGGTAGTTGGAACCCATGGGTTTCTCCTCTTCATCTGTTTTGCATCGACGGCTCCCCTTGGCTTGCCGATGCCTGTCTCTCATTTTTCGACCTGTGCCCGACGGAAGTCCGACACAAGTCCGACGCTTTGCCGACCGGGCTTATGCCCGTTTCAGGCTGCGGTTTGCGGTTTGCTTCATGACAAATTTCGCGGCGAAAATCCCTGCGACAAGTGCGCCGAAGAACACCCAGACATTCGGGTCCGTGGTACCGAGCGCCGGAAGCGCGCCGCCCGGACAGAACCCCGCGATGCCCCAGCCGACGCCGAACACCAGAGATCCGCCCACCAGTTTCGCGTCGATGGTCCGCGAAGTCGGCACGATGAATTTCGGCTCGAACGCAGGGGTTTCATAGCGTTTGAACAGCCAACGGTAGCCAAAGAAGCTCACCGTCACTGCGCCCCCCATCACGAACATCAGGGACGGGTCCCAGACTCCGAAAAAATCAAAGAAATTAAGGACTTTTGCGGGGTTCGCCATGCCCGACATGGAGATACCGAGGCCAAAGATCAGGCCGATGACATAGGTCAGGATCAGTTTCATCTCACGCCCCTCCCAGCACATGGCGGATGATGAACACCGTCACCGCCGTGGACGCCATGAAGGACAGCGTCGCCACGATCGAGCGCGGCGACAGGCGCGACATGCCGCAGACCCCGTGCCCGGAGGTGCAGCCGGAGCCATAGGTCACACCGATGCCGACGATGAACCCGCCGACGATCAGCGCCAGTTTCGACACCGGCACCTCGACCTCGGGCATATGCCCGGTAAAAAGCATGAACGCCAAAGGCCCGGTCATCATCCCCGCCAAAAGCACCGCCCGCCAAGCCCAGTCCGACGAGTTCGCCGGGCTCAGGAACCCCGCCAAAATGCCTGTCGCACCGAAAATCCGGCCTTGGAATGCCATCAAGAGCACCGCCGCCGTGCCGATCAGCATGCCCCCGAACAGCGAGACCCAGGGGGTGAACTCCGTTGCAGTGATCTCGGTCATCTGTTTGCTCCTCCCGAACGAAGAGCAGGTCCGGGCCTTGCGGCCCCAAAGAGCTTCGTCATATGTGCGTATCCTTTTTTCTTGCGGGTTTCCCGCTTGTCGACCTTTGTATGCGAGCGCTCACGGCTCTGTCGGTGAGTTTGTCACACACCGTCCGATCACAGGGTCGTGAAGCGCAAAACCCTGCCCCGTGCCCCAGATCAAAGTTCCCTGCCCGGCGCGGGCCTATGCTATCGTTCATCAAACACCCGTCATGAAACCTCGGTGAAAACCTCTTAAAACATCATGTTTGCAGATATCGTAAACGCACTTGGCGGTGTCGGACTTTTCCTGTTCGGCATGATCTGGCTCACCGAGGGGCTTCGCGAGCTGGGCGGCCCGGCGTTGCGCCATGCCCTGGCGCATTTCACCCGCACGCCCCTGAGCGGTGCGGCCACAGGCGCAGTGACGACCGCGCTGATCCAGTCCTCGAGCGCCACCACCGTGACCGCCGTCGGCTTCGTCAGCGCCGGGCTTCTGACCTTTCCACAGGCGCTCGGCATCATCTTCGGGGCCAACATCGGCACCACCGTCACCGGCTGGATCACCGCCGTGCTGGGCTTCAAGATGGATCTGGGGCAGATCACCCTGCCCTTGGTGTTCCTCGGTGCGTTGGCGCGGATGTTCGGCGGGCCAAGGCTCAAATTCGCCGGTCTGGCGCTCGCGGGGTTCGCGCTTCTGTTCCTCGGTATCGACGTGATGAAATCGAGCCTCAGCGGCTTCGAAGGGCTGATCACGCCAGAGGATTTTCCCCGCGACACGATCTTCGGACGGCTCGCCCTGATCGGCATCGGCATGGCCATCACCATCGTCACGCAATCCTCAAGTGCGGGTGTCGCCACGGCGCTTGCCGTGCTGGGCGCAGGTGCGATCAACCTGCCACAGGCTCTGGCGCTGGTGATCGGCATGGATGTCGGCACCACTGTGACCGCAGCGCTCGCCACCTTGGGCGGTTCCACGGCGGCGCGGCGCACCGGGTTGTCGCATGTGATCTACAACCTGCTGACCGCGACCATGGCGTTTTTCCTGCTCACGCCGTACAGCACGCTGATCGCCCGGCCCGCCGTGCCCGTCGATCCGCAGATCGCGCTCGTGGCCTTTCACACCGGGTTCAATGTGCTGGGTGTGATCCTGATCCTGCCCTTCACCACACCTTTCGCGCGGCTGGTGACATGGATCGTGCGCGACCGGGGTACGGTTCTGACCGGCGCTCTGGGCAAGGAATTGCTGGCCGATCCGAACCTCGCCTATGACGCCGCCGCCACGACCCTCGACACGCTGGTGCGGGCGCATTTCACCTGTCTGTCCCGCCGCATCCTGCATCCGGAGATGAGCCGCGACGAGGCCGCCCATCTGCGCCAATTGCGCGAGGCGATCACCGAGCTGCGCGCCTATGTCGAAGGGATTGCCGCCACCGATGATCCAGCCCGCATCGCGCAACGCGCCACGATCCTGCATGTGCTCGACCACCTGAGCCGGTTGCAGTTCCGCTGCACCCAGGACAGTCGCATCGCAGCCTTGGCGCGGGATCGCCGCCTCAGCCGTCTGGCCCGGGTGCTGGCGCTATGCGTGGCGCAAACCGGCAGCGATGAAGGCCTCAGCACCTCGGAAAGCCGGTTCAAACGCCTGCGCCATCTGATGCAGGATCAGCGGGAAATTTTCCGCCTCCACACCATGGAGCAAACGCCCGGGCGGGGCCTCTCCGCCGAGGAGATGGGGCTCCGGCTCGACGCGATGCGCTGGCTCCTCCGGGTGAGCTATCACCTCTGGCGGATCACCTTCCACATGCTGAAACTGCAACAAGGCCGCGCGCCCGCCTCGCCGCAACGGGAGGCGGCGGTGGACGTTCTCACCGACTGACGCCTGATCGTTTGGGGCTTAGTCGCCCTGCGCGTCGGCGCGGGATTTCCCGGCCACATCCATCGCGAGCGTTGCCGCCATGAATTTATCGAGATCGCCGTCGAGCACGCCCTGGGTGTCCGAGGTCTCGTAATTGGTGCGCAGGTCTTTCACCATCTGGTAGGGCTGAAGCACATAAGACCGGATCTGGTTGCCCCAGCCCGCCGAGCCTTTGTTTTCATGCGCCTCGTTGATCGCGGCCGAGCGTTTCTCCAGCTCCAGTTGGTAGAGCCGGGATTTCAGCGCCTTCATGGCGATGTCGCGGTTCTGGTGCTGCGACTTCTCGGAAGAGGTCACCACGATGCCGGTCGGATGGTGGGTGATCCGCACCGCCGAGTCCGTCGTGTTGACGTGCTGACCGCCCGCCCCCGACGACCGGTAGGTGTCGATGCGGATGTCGGCGGGGTTCACCTCGATCTCGATATTGTCGTCGACCACCGGATAGACCCAGACCGAGGCAAACGAGGTCTCGCGCGTCCCCTTGCCGAAGGGCGAAATGCGCACCAGACGGTGCACGCCGCTCTCGGACTTGAGCCAGCCATAGGCATTGGGCCCGGAGATTTTATAGCCACAGGATTTGATCCCGGCCTCAGCCCCCGCTTCCTCGAACTGAAGCTCGACCGTGTAGCCTTTCTTCTCCGCCCAACGCACATACATGCGCTGAAGCATCGAGGCCCAGTCACAGGCCTCCGTGCCGCCCGCACCGGCGTTGATCTCAAGGAAGGTGTCATTGCCGTCGGCCTCGCCATCCAAGAGCGCCTCAAGCTCCTTCTCGGCGGCGGTTTCGGCCAAGGCTTTCAAAGCATTCTCGGCATCCGCGACGACTTCCTCGTCCTCTTCCATCTCACCCAGTTCGATGAGCTCGATGTTGTCGGTCATCTCCGTCTCGATCGAGGTCGCGGTCTTCACCGCATCCATCAACATCTGACGGTCGCGCATGAGCTTCTGCGCCCGCGCCGGGTCGTCCCAAAGCGTCGGGTTCTCGATCATGGCGTTGAATTCTTCGAGCCGGTGCGGCGCGGTTTCCCAATCCATCCGCTGTTTGAGCAGCGCCACGGATTTCTGGATCTTGGCCACGGTATTCTGGATTTCAGCGCGCACGGGTTCACCTGTCGGTCTTCGAAAGTTTGCAGAGAGATACGCGGCAAACGGTCGAGACACAAGACCCGGACAAAGCCCGGCGCGATCACAGATTACTCAAAAACGGCTCCTCCCGCACGCTCGTGCTTTTTCAACCCCTTCTCGATCCAGTTCAGCGCGAATTGCGCCGGTCCCCGGATCCCCGCCTGCGGCGCATCCGGGCGGTCCTCCTGGACATGGGCGTTCTGCATCAGGCTTTCCATCGCATGACGGGCGCGCTTGAGCTGGTCCACCGTCAGACGCGGCGGCGTGTTGTGACTGACATCCGACAGCACGGTCTTGTGCACTGCCGAGGCTAGGCTCCAGACCGTCTTGAACCGCAGCCCCTCCAGCATCGGGTCCGCCGCGATCCGCGCGATGCAGTCGATCAGCGCCTCGAAACTGTCGATGTCGCGCCGCTCGCGCAGCATCTCGGCGGCGACGAAAATCTCTTCCGGTTCGGCACCGGGGCGCAAGCCCTCACGCACCGGCGACAGATCGCCCAGCTCACGTGCCCGGTGATGAACCTGCTGGCGAACCGCGTGCAGCACATCCGCCCCGGCAGTCGCATCGAAATCGTTGTACAGGCTGGTCAGCCGCGTGTTTTCCGCTTCCAGTTCCTCGATCTGCGCCTGGGTGGTTTCGAGCTTTTCCTTGACCTCCCGAAGCTTGATCTCGAACTCGCCGATCTTGGCGCTTTCGACGTTGCGCGTCAGAGCTTCGAGTTTTTCAGGATGGCGGATCAGCCAGATCACAACCCCGCCGAGCAAGAGCACCCAGAGCGGCACATATTCGCTGAAAAGTTTCAGGTATTGGAAAAAGACGTTGTTTTCCATGGCAAGCCTCAAGGCATTCAATCAATGCCCCGAGGATAGCACAGAATCGCAGCCCGGCCTAACCCGCTCTAATACAGCCCGCCCGACGACAGCGAGTTGATCGTCGCCTTCTCCGGCACGGTGATTGTCCGCCCGGTCGAGGTCTGGACCTCGCGCGTGCCGTCCTCGCCTTCGCTCTCCCCCGCCGAGAACAGTGGCAGGTCGGCCCCCATGGCGAAACCGCCATCATACGTCAGCCCGAAGATCGGCTCTTCGCCATCGCGGAAATACTCCGCCACCACATTCGGCCCGGAGGCATCGTCGTTCAGGCGCGCGCCGGTGTAACGGTCGATCTTGATGAAATGGCCGCCCGGCGGCACCTTGAACTTGCCTCCGCCGTATTTTTTCACCGCATCTTGCATGAAACTGTTGAACACCGGACCGCAATAGCCGCCACCGGAGGCCCCTGCCATGCTGCGCGGCGTGTCGTAGCCGATGTAACACCCTGCCACGATGTTCGAAGTGAAACCGATGAACCACGCGTCCTTGCCGTCGTTCGTCGTCCCGGTCTTGCCCGCCACCGGCACCGGCAGGTTGACCTTGCCGGCGGCCGTACCGCGCTGCACCACGCCCTGCATCATCGAGGTAAGCTGATAGGCGGTGATCGCATTGATCATGCGTTCGCGGTTCGACTTGATCAGAGGCGCGACGCCCGGATCGAGGGTTGCCGTATCGCAATCCTCGCAAATCCGCGCATCGTGGCGGTAGATCGTCCGGCCATAGCGGTCCTGCACCCGGTCCACGAGCGTCGGCTCGACCCGCTCGCCGCCATTGGCGAACATCGCATAGGCCGAGACCATCTTGAACACGGTGGTTTCTTCGGCGCCCAGAGCGGAGGCGAGATATTGCCCCATGTGGTCATAGACACCGAAGCGTTCGGCGTAGCGCGCCACCGTATCCATACCGACCTCTTGCGCGAGACGGATGGTCATCAGGTTCCGCGATTGCTCGATCCCGGTTCTGAGCGGCGTCGGACCGTAGAACTTGTTCGAGGCGTTCTTGGGCCGCCAGACGCCCTGCGGCGTGTTCACCTCGATGGGCGCGTCGACGATGATCGTCGCGGGGGTAAAGCCGCTGTCGAGCGCTGCTGCATAGACGAAGGGTTTGAACGAGGAGCCCGGCTGGCGCGTCGCCTGGGTGGCGCGGTTGAACACGGAATGTTCATAGGAGAACCCGCCCTGCATCGCGATGACGCGCCCGGTGTCGACGTCCATCGCCACAAACGCCCCTTCGACCTCCGGCACCTGCCGCAGGCTCCAGCGGATCAGATCGCCCTCGCCATTGTCGCCCGTGGTCATGCGCCGGATATGCACGACATCGCCGCGAGTGAAATTGTCCCGGAAGCTGCCCTTGATCCATTTGATGTCCTCGCGCGGCACCGTGACTTCGCCGATGCCATCCTCGACCATCACCGTCATGGTGCCGTCGCCAATCTCATCGACCGCACCGACATACCATTTGCCATCGAGCGTGATGTCGCGCGCCACCTGAAGCGCCCCGAGCGCGGCCTCCCATGAGCCGTCATCGAGCGTCGCGGGATCGATCGTCTTGCCTGTGCCCTGCCAGCGGCCGCGCGAGCGGTCGAGCTCCTCGAGACGGCGTTGCAGGGAATGCGCCGCAACCGTCTGCATCTCCGGGTCCATCGTGGCGCGGATCGACAGCCCGCCTTCGAAGAATTCCTCTTCGCCGAAGTCTTTCGAGAGCTGGCGGCGGATCTCGTCGGTGAAATAATCGCGCGGCGGCAGGCTTTCGCGATAGGACGGGTAATCGCCGGTCTGCACCGTCTTGATCGGTTTCTCCCGCGCGGTTTCGTACTCGTTTTGGCTCAGATAGCCGTTCTCATACATCTCGCGCAGCACATAGTTGCGCCGCTCCAGCGCGCCGTCGTAGTTCTTCGCCGGGTTGTAGGAATAAGGCGCTTTCGGGTGGATCGCGAGGAAAGCCGCCTCTTCCGGGGTCAGATCAGACAGCGATTTGTTGAAATAGCTCTGCGCCGCCGCCGTCACACCGAAAGATCGCACGCCGAGGTCGATCTCGTTGAGATAAAGCCCGAGGATCTGATCCTTGGTCAGCGTCTGTTCGAGACGGGTGGCCAGGATCAGCTCCTTGATCTTGCGCTCGGCGGAGCGCGAGCCGTCCAGAAGGAAGTTCTTCATCACCTGCTGGGTGATGGTCGACGCGCCCCGAAGCGGGCCGCCACGTGCCGCGGTCAGCGCCGCCGAGGCCATGCCGCGCAGGTCATAGCCATGGTGTTTGTAGAAATTCTTGTCCTCCGCCGAGATGAAAGCGTTCTTCACCAGATCGGGGATTTCCTCCGGCGGGGTGTACAGACGGCGTTCCTTGGCGAATTCGTCGATGATCTTGCCCTCGCCCGAATAAATGCGCGAGATCGTCGGCGGCTGGTACTGCGCCAGCGCCTCGTGGTTCGGCAGGTCGCGCCCGTACATCCAGAAGATGCCACCGATGACGATGGCCAACAGGAACAACCCCGTGGTGATCCACGAAAAAATCGTCCCGAAGAAAGAAAGGATGAATCTGAGCACTGAGGTTTCCTGCGATCGTTCCCACACCCATGCGCCCCGCTGACTCGCTGTCCCGGGCACATACCTGACCCTCCTTATACGGCGACGGCGCGATGGTCAAAACATCCCCGGCCGGATCGCGCGCAATTGTGAGCAGAAAGACGCCGCCCGTGATCGCCCCCGCGTCTCACGCCCTTGCCGCCCCGCGTGCACGGGCCTATGTCCGAAACCATGAGACCCGAAGACATCCTTCCCACTTATGAACGTCAGGCCCGCGCTTTCGATCTGGCGCGCGCAAAGACCCTGTTCGAACGGCCATGGCTCGACCGGATGATGGGCTACACGCCCCAGACCGGAGGCAAACGCCATGTGCTCGATCTCGGATGCGGCTCGGGGCGGCCGATTGCGCAGTACCTGTCGGAGCGGCGCTGTGAGGTGACAGGCGTCGACGGGGCAGCCGCGATGGTGGCGCTGTTCCGGCAGAACCTGCCGCGCGCCCGCGTCCTGCATGCCGACATGCGCGGCCTCGATCTGGGCGAGACCTTCGATGCGGTGATCGCCTGGGACAGTTTCTTTCATCTCTCCGCCGAAGATCAGCGGGCGATGTTTGCGACCTTCGCCCAACATTTGAACCCGCGCGGCACGCTGTTGTTCACCACCGGCCCGGAGGCGGGCGAGGCGATTGGCAGCGTCGAACACGAGACCGTCTATCACGCATCTCTCTCGCCCGAGGAATACAGCCGCCTGTTGGCGGATCATGGGCTTGAGGCCATCGCCTTTATGCCCGAAGATCCGGGCTGCACCGGGCATTCCGTCTGGCTGGCGCGGAAAACCGGCTGAAGAGCCCGGCGATCTGCCCTCCCTCCTCTGTCGGACATAAAAACCTGCACCGCTTTCCTCTTGCCACTGTTGCGCGTTTTCTCTACGCAGTAACCGTAATGTTATTACATATCAATTCGCGCATGGTTTGCGCCAAAACCAAGGAAAGACCCTATGCACAAGTCCCCTCTCGCCTCTCCCATTGCCATGGCCTTCGCAACCGCCCTGTCCGTCACCCTGACGCTTGCCCCACAGGCCCGGGCCCATGATCACGGCAGCCATGACCACGGCCAGGACGAACAGATTTACAACGGTTATTTCGAAGACGCACAGATCGAGGACCGCCCGCTGTCCGACTGGGCCGGCGACTGGCAATCCGTTTATCCGCTTCTGATCGATGGCCAACTCGACGCCGTGATGGCGCATAAGGCCGAGCATGGCGACAAAAGCGCCGCAGACTACACCGCCTATTACACCACCGGCTATGCCACCGATGTGGACAAGATCGAGATCGAGGGCGACACCGTGACCTTCCATCGCGGCACTACCGCCACCCGCGCGCAATATGAAAGCGACGGCTACGAAATCCTGACCTACTCCAAGGGCAACCGCGGCGTGCGTTTCGTCTTCGAGAAGGTCGCGGGCGATGCGGAGGCGCCGCAGTATATCCAGTTCAGCGACCACCGGATTTTCCCGTCAAAGGCCGATCACTATCACCTCTACTGGGGCAACGACCGCACCGCCGTGCTCGAAGAACTGACCAACTGGCCGACCTATTACCCGGCCGATCTGAGCGCCGCGCAGGTCGCAAAAGACATGATGGCGCATTGAGCGCCGTCACACAGCCGGACAGGGAGCGGTTCTGATTTCCACCGTACGATCGCCCTGTCCCGTCCCGGAGGTTCCCTGTGCCTCCGGGACATTTCGATCTCCCGGACACGTTCCCCCGAAGGTTTACTTCCTCAATTTGTCCCGCAGCGACAGCTCCTGCTCTTCCCACGCGTATAGAGCATCGCGAATGGCCCAGGCCGCTTTCGTCCGCCAGGCCTGATCCTTGAGCTTCGCCCGGTCCTTGGCCGAAGACAGGAACCCAAGCTCGATCAACACCGACGGCATGTCCGGCGCTTTCAACACCGAAAACCCGGCCTCGAGGCGCGGGCGTTTGTGCATGCCGACGCTCTCGTCGAGATACTGCACCAGCGTATCCGCCAACCGGTCGGTGCGCGGCATGGTCTCGGTCCGCACCATGTCCATCAGAACGGTGGCGATCACGTCGTCCTGACCGGTGAGGTCCACACCCGCCAGCAAATCCGCCCGATCGTGGCGTTCGGCGAGCTTCTGCGAGGCCGCATCCGAGGCACGCTCCGCCAGCGTGTAGATCGTCGCCCCCTCGGCGCGCCCCTCGGCGATCGCATCGGCATGAAGCGACAGGAACACATCCGCCCCCGCCTCCCGTGCCAGCGTCAGCCGGGTCTCGAGTGGCACGAAAACATCCTCTGTGCGGGTCATGGTCACCGCGAAGCCCCCCGCCCGGTTCAGCACATCCTGCAATTCGCGCGCAAACATCAGCGTCAGGTCTTTCTCCCGCACGCCGTCCCGCTCCGCCCCCGGATCGATGCCGCCATGGCCGGGATCGAGCACCACACGCAAGGCCCCGTCGCCCAATATGCGCGCGGGCTCGGCTTTCGGTGCGTCCTCCACAGACGGGCGCACCAATTGCGCATCGGGCGGCGTGCCCGCCCCCAAAGCGAACTCGTCCGAGGCCGTCGGATCGAGATTGAGCGTCAGAACCGCGCCCTTGTCGTCGCGGCTCATCTCCGCATGGACAAGCGCATAGGGTTTCGCCAGATCGAGCACCATGCGCGACCAGCCCGGCGTGAACCCTCCGACCCGCAGCCCGCTCACCCCTTCGGCCGTGTCGAACGCTTCGGTATCGAACCCCGTCCAGTCCACTTCGGAAAAATCCACCACCATGCGGCGTGGGTCATCGAGGGTAAAGATGCGAAACGGCACCGGCTGGCTCAGCCGCAGCATCATCTCAAGACTGTCGCCCTGATCCACGAGCGCCGAGGCGCTGCTGTCGGCGCGCGCGAGCGCCGTAAGCCCGGTTTGCTGCGCCTCCGCGCGTGCTGTCAAAACACCGCCGATCAGTACCAAAGCCAGACTGAATTTCAAAACCAATGCCCGCATCACGCCCTCATGACTTATTTTGCGCAAGAGATACCATGTCTGTGCCCGAAAACCAGCCACGGACATGTGAACCGCCTCAGATATGGACGGAACGGTTGACCCCGTGATCTTTGCACCGCAGGCTGAACACGGATTCATAGGGAGCCCCGCCATGACGAACCCCTCACGCCCCATGATGCACCGCGTCTTGCCAGCAGCCCTCGCAACTCTGCTCGCCCTGCCCGCGCTGGCCGATCCGCTGCCGTCCTACTGGCAGGACGACCGCGATTTCTACAACGAGATCGCCGATGCCGCCTGTGTCGGCAACGCTGACGACAGCGATTTCGACAGGCTTATCAGCGCCGCGATTCAGGAGGCGAACGCCCCCGCAATGATCGCGCTGCGCTGGATGGTGCTGTCCGAAAGCTGCGTGCAATACAATCCGGACGGCGATCTGCTCACCAACAGCCTGATGGTGATGGCCGCGCTTCAGGCCTATCCCATTGCCCAGAGCAATCTCGCAAGCAGCTACCTGCATGGCTATTACGGCATCGAACAGAACCCCGACGAGGCGGAAGCCCTGTACGATCAGGCGATTCAGGGTGGCTATGGCGAGGCCGCCTCGGAATACGCCCGTGCGCTGATCGAAGGCGACATCCTGACGCGCGATCTGGACAAGGCGGCCGACCTGCTCGCCGTCGCCGAACGCGAAGGCGTCGAGGCCACCACGCTCGACCCGCTCCGGGCGCGGCTCGCCGAACTGGGGGGCGCTGAGGTCGGCGAGCCCCATATCGACCCCAGCTGGGACGGTGTTGATACGAGAAGACTCGCCGAATGGCTCTACGAAGGCCTCTACGGCAGCGACGACATGGAGTGAAGCTCCGTCGACACCCGGCCCTGGAGGTTGTTCACCAGAGGCTTTCATATGGCTCGCAATCGGTCGACCCGGTGCAGGACGGCTCAATGGATGAACGGGTTTCAAACACCGCGCCCGGCCATGAACCCGGCAAGCCGTTTGAGACCTTCGCGAATATCCTCGGTCGAGCGCGCATAGGAGAACCGCAGCATCCGCGCGCCGCGCACCGGATCGAAATCGATCCCCGGCGTGACGGCCACGCCCGCCTCGGCCAAAATCTCGTCGCAGAAGGCCTTGCTGTCCTCGGTATAGTCGGAGACATCGGCGTAGATGTAGAAGGCCCCGTCCGGCGGCGCGATCTTGTCGAAACCGATCTTCGGCAGCTCTTCGAGCATCAGCCTCCGGTTCTCGGCATAAACATCGACCATCTTCTGGCATTCCTGCCGCGCCTCCAACGCGCCCAAAGCCGCAACCTGCGAGGCATGCGGCGGGCAGAGGAAGAAGTTCTGCGCAATGCGTTCGATCACCCGCACATGATCCTCGGGCACCACCATCCAGCCGATACGCCAGCCGGTCATCGAGAAGAATTTCGAAAACGAGTTGATGACATAGACATCGTCCGACAGCTCAAGCGCCGTGACCGCCCGGCCCTCGTATTGGATGCCGTGGTAAATCTCGTCGGAGATGAAAGCGATGCCCTTGTCATGGCAGGCCTCGATCAAGGCTCCCATTTCCTCATGGCCCAACATCGTGCCCGACGGGTTGCCGGGGCTGGCCACGATCAGCCCGTCGAGCCCTTCGGGGATCTCGGAAGGCACCGGTTGCAGACGGTTTTCCAGCTTCGTCGGAATGCCGACCGGCGTGATGTCGAGACCGGTGAGAATCTGCCGGTAGGACGGATAGCCCGGCTCGCCCATGCCCACTTTCGCCCCCGCGTCAAAGAGCGCCGTGAAGGCCAGAATGAACGCCCCCGAGGAACCCGGTGTGATCACCACACGGTTCCAGTCAACGCTGACCCCGTACCAGTCCTGATACAGCGCCGCGATCCCCTTGCGCAGCTCCGGCAGGCCCAAAGCCACCGTGTAACCCAGAGGGTCCGCCTCCATCGCTTGGGTCACCGCCGCCCGCGCTTTCGAGGGCGCGCCGGTCGAGGGCTGACCGACCTCCATATGGATGATGTGTCGCCCGGCCTCTTCGGCCGCCCGCGCCGCCTCCATCACATCCATCACGATGAAAGGATCGACCACGGATCGTTGCGAGGTTTTCATGACGGGGCTCCTGTATTTCATATCGGCCAACCCATGCCAGCCAGCGGCGGGAATTGCAATGTGGCGGATCATGCGCAGGCGGTTTGCATCCCTGCACCCGCGCCTGTTGCATCTCCCTCCGCTGCGGCCTTGGGTCACGCAACTGTAGGGTGGAACCGGTCGCAAGATGTGGTAGATGCGACGGAACAGATCCTCAAACGGAGACAGACGATATGCCTTTTGCCAAAGCCTTGACCCGCCTCGGCGGCGCGGCGCTTTTCACCGCCTCCACCGCCCTTGCGGCAAGCGCCTTTGACATGGCCGACATGTCGGATGCGGAGCGCGAGGCCTTCCGGGCCGAGATCCGCGCCTATCTGCTTGAAAACCCCGAAGTGCTGATGGAGGCCGTCGACGTCTACCAACAGCGCCAAGCCGATCAACAGGTCGCCAACGATGCCGATCTGATTGCCGCCTATGCCGGGCCGATCTATGACGACAGCAACGATGCGGTCTATGGCAACCCGGACGGCGATCTCGTGATCGTCGAGTTTTCCGATTACCGGTGCGGCTATTGCAAGAAAGCCTACCCGGATGTGCAGGCGCTTCTGGAGAAGGACGGCAATATCAAGCTGATCGTCAAGGAATTCCCGATCCTCGGCGACGCGTCCGTTCTGGCCGCGCGCTTTGCCGTCGCGACCAAACTCGTGGAAGGCGATGAGGCCTATCTCAAGCTCCATGACGAGTTGATGCAGGCCCGCGGAGACATTTCCGAGGGCGCGCTGCGCCGCCTCGCCAAGGATCTCGGCATCGACGCCGACAAGGTGATCGCCGAGATGGACAGCGACGGGGTCACCGCGGTTCTGGCCCAGAACCACCAACTCGCCACCGCGCTGCAAATCTCCGGCACGCCGGCGTTCATCATGGGCGACCAGATGCTGCGCGGCTATGTGCCCTATGACGGCATGGTCGAAATCGTCAAAGAGGTCCGCGCCAACCGCTGAGGCACGCCGGGTTTATCAATGCTGTGCTGAAACAAGAAACCCCGCCGGTTTGGCGGGGTTTTTATTTGAGTATTTGAGGCAGCAAAGGAAACGCCAAGGTTATTCAGCGGGCTCGTCGACGGAGGCAGCGTCAAGTTCGGCGGCTTTTTTCTCCACCTGTTCAACGATGTGTTCGATCATGCTGTCGTTTGACATTTTATGCGACTGGGCGCCGCCGAGATAGACCATCCCGTGACCCGCACCCCCGCCGGTCCAACCGACATCGGTCATCAGCGCCTCACCCGGTCCGTTCACCACGCAACCAATGATCGAGAGACTCATTGGCGTCTTGATATGCTCAAGCCGCTTTTCCAATTCCTCCACTGTTTTGATCACATCAAACCCCTGACGCGCGCAGGAAGGACAGGAAATGATATTCACGCCGCGGTGGCGCAGACCGAGAGATTTGAGGATTTCATAGCCGACCTTGACCTCTTCGACCGGATCGGCGGAGAGCGACACCCGAAGCGTATCGCCGATGCCCATCCAGAGAAGTTGCCCCATGCCGATGGCGGATTTGATCGTACCGGACATCAGCCCGCCCGCCTCGGTGATGCCGAGGTGAATGGGCGCGTCGGTGGCCTCGGCCAGTTGCTGATAGGCGGCAGAGGCCATGAACACGTCGGAGGCCTTCACAGAGATTTTGAAATTGTGGAAATCGTTGTCTTCGAGGATCTTGATGTGATCCATGCCGCTCTCGACCATCGCGTCGGGGCACGGCTCGCCGTATTTCTCCAACAGGTGCTTTTCGAGAGAGCCCGCGTTGACGCCGATGCGGATCGAGCAATTGTTGTCCCGCGCCGCTTTGATCACGTCCTTGACGCGCTTCTCGTCGCCGATATTGCCCGGATTGATCCGCAGGCAGGCCGCGCCCGCTTCCGCCGCCTCGATGCCGCGCATGTAGTGAAAATGAATGTCGGCTACGATCGGCACCGGGCTTTCGCGGCAAATCTCTTTCAATGCCGCCGAGCTTTCCTTGTCCGGCACAGAGACCCGCACGATGTCGGCCCCGGCTTCGGCGGCACGGATCACCTGATCCAACGTCGCCTTCACGTCATGGGTCAGGGTGTTGGTCATGGTCTGCACGGAAATCGGCGCATCGCCGCCCACCGGCACGTTCCCGACCCAGATCTTGCGGCTCACACGGCGGTCGATATTGCGCCAGGGACGGACGGGATTGTGCGACATGGGAGCCTCTTTTGCGAAACGCGTTTGGCCTTAGATAGGCCTCCGCGCCGCGCGGGGCAAGCGGTCACAACCGCCTTTCCGCGTCTCTCCCCTGCGACTTATTCCGCGTTTTGCGCCACGCGGAACATCTCCGCCACGCTGCCATTGGCGGAGAGATCGACGGAGCGATAACTGTCGGACACATTGGCCACGGAAAGCGCGACATTCTTGACCACCTCGCCCGAGGAACCGACCGGGCCATAGGCCTGACCGTTCACCGCAAAATAAACGCCACCGCCATTGCCCGTGCGCAGCACGGGCGGTTGCTCCATCGCGGGCACGACATAACGCTCTCCCGCATCGAGGATCTTCTCGAAAATCACCGACCCGTCGGCGGCCTGTACCCGCACCCAGGACGGCAGAACCGCCACCAGCGCCAGTTGCGGCGCGTCGTCCGCTGTGACCTGAACCGACGAGTCGCCTTGATCGGACAGGGCCGCATCGGCGATCAGGTTCGACATATCGTTGAGAATGGATTCGCGATCTGCGGCGGCGCTTTCGCCCGCCAGAGCGCCCACTTCGCGCGGATCGAGCGAGGCAATCGGCCCGTCGCGCGGCACCAGCACCGGCACGTCGAGCGCCTGCGGCCGGTACAGCCGGTCCAGCGCTTCGGCGGAGGGCGTGGCAAGGCTCACGCTTTCGTCCAAGCCCGCGACGACCATCTGATCCCCGCCCAAAGGCGCCACTTCGGAGATCACGCCGGGGGCCTGATCCACAGGGGCGAGTTTGACCTTTTGAATTTCCTGCAACACGGTCCAGCCGCCATAGCCGATCACGCCCAGAAGCGCGAAAAGCACCGCAGAGGAGCCAAGCGCACCCGGTTCGATGCGCGACATAAAGCTCTGCCCGCGCGGCACGAAACTGGCGTTCGGATTGGCGAACGGGTCGCTGACCGTGGATTTCTGCGCCGTCTTGGCGGGACCGCTGCGTTTGCTGGAGGCCTGCGGCGACATGCCATGAGCGACGGCGAAACCGCTTTCCTGACAAAACCGCGCAAAAGCCCAGTCGGGATCGAGATCGAGATAGCGCGCATAAGAGCGCACGTAACCAGCAATGAACCCCTGGGTCTCGAACACGGAGGGATCGGAATTCTCGATCGCGGCAATATAGGTCGCCTTGATCTTCAACTCGCGCTGCACGTCGAGAAGGGATTTGCCGATGGTCGCGCGTTCGCCACGCATGATGTCGCCGAGTTTCAACTCGAAGTCATCAAACCCGCGAGGATGTTCCGTATCCTCGACAGGTGGTTTTCTCCACCGCCCGATCATGAGCCTGCCCCAAGTTGATCCTGTCCCGATGGGGTTCCTGACGATTCGCCGAAACCCCTTGGGACAGTGTTACCACATGCTCAAACCGCTCGCACAGCAGATATGCGTTTTAGCCAGCCAATTCGGCGCGATTCAGCGCACAATGGCTCCACAAAGCGTCAAGCGCCTTGATCAGGTGATCCATCTCCTTCGGACCATGCACCGGCGAGGGCGTAAAGCGCAGACGCTCGGTACCGCGCGGCACGGTCGGGTAGTTCACCGGCTGCACGTAGATACCATACTGCTCGAGCATCATGTCCGACATCAATTTCGTGTGTTTCGGATCGCCCACGATCAGCGGCACGATATGCGACCCGTTGTCGGTGATCGGCAGGCCCAGCCCCTTGAGACGGGTCTTGAGGATTTTCGCCTGGGTCTGATGCTCCTCGCGCAGCTTCACCCCGCCCTCGCCTTTCAGCCAAGCAATCGAGGCCGCAGCGCCCGCGGCCACCGCCGGCGGGATCGAGGTCGTGAAGATGAAGCCCGGCGCGTAAGAGCGCACCGCGTCACACATTTTCGCCGAGGCCGCAATATAGCCGCCGAACACGCCGAACGCCTTGCCCAGCGTGCCGTTGATGATGTCGATCCGGTCCATCAGACCGTCGCGCTCGGCCACACCGCCACCGCGCGGACCGTACATGCCCACCGCGTGCACCTCGTCGAGATAGGTCAGTGCGTTGAATTCATCGGCGATGTCGCAAAGCTCCTTGATCGGCCCGAAATCGCCGTCCATCGAATAGACCGACTCGAAAGCGATCAGTTTCGGCGCTTCGGGATCGTCGGCGGCCAGCAACTCGCGTAGGTGATCGAGATCGTTGTGGCGGAAGATGCGCTTGGCGCCGCCGTTGCGGCGGATGCCTTCGATCATCGAGGCATGGTTGAGCGCGTCGGAATAGATGATCAGCCCCGGAAACAGCGTCGGAAGCGTCGAGAGCGTGGCGTCATTGGCAATATAGGCCGAGGAGAAGACCAGCGCGCCCTCTTTGCCATGCAGATCGGCCAGTTCGGCTTCGAGACGTTTGTGGTAGACGGTCGTGCCCGAGATGTTGCGCGTGCCGCCAGACCCGGCGCCGGTCGCGTCCACCGCCTCTTTCATGGCTTCGATCACCACCGGGTTCTGTCCCATGCCGAGATAATCGTTGCCGCACCAGACGGTGACGGGCCGCTCGGTGCCATCGGGGCGGGTCCAGGTGGCGTGCGGAAATTGTCCGCGCTTGCGCTCGATGTCGATGAAAGTGCGATAGCGCCCCTCGTCGTGCAAACGTTGGATCGCCTCGTCAAGCTTCGCCGTGTAGTCCACTTTTTATCCTTTCGCGCGTCTCGGGTCTGCCTCTTTTAGCGGCACAAAACGAAAATTGCGACTCATATTCACAATTCGCAAGATAATACCGCCACCAGACCCCGTAAGGGCTGAACAAGCCTCATTCTGCCCCGCCCTTTTAGAATGACTAAAAACCCCTTCTGAATGATCTATGTCAACCCATGGTCTCGACTGGACACCGGGAATGAGAGGCGTAAGCTGCGACAAAACAACCCGAGCACGATCAAAGGTTTCCGATAATGAACACACGTCTCGATCCGGTGCTGGCGCGCATCGACGCCGACATCGACCCGACCCTCGAGCGGCTGATGACCTTCCTGCGCATCCCGTCGATCTCCACCGACCCGGCGCATAAGGCCGATTGCAAGACCGCCGCCGAGTGGCTTGTCGCCGATCTCCAGTCTCTGGGTGCCGAGGCCGAGCTTTGCGACACCCCCGGCCATCCGATGGTCTGGGGCAAGATCGGGTCCGGCGCGCCGCATCTTTTGTTCTACGGCCACTATGATGTGCAGCCGGTCGATCCGCTGTCGCTTTGGGATCACGATCCGTTTGCCCCCTTCATCGAAGAGCGCGAGAGCGGAAAAGTGATCCGTGGCCGCGGCGCCTCCGACGACAAAGGCCAACTCATGACCTTCGTCGAGGCCTGTCGCGCCTGGATCGCCGAGCATGGCACCCTGCCTTGCACCATCACCTTCTTCTTCGAAGGCGAAGAGGAAAGCGGCTCGCCCTCGCTCATCCCCTTCATGGAAACCCACAAAGACAAGCTCGCCGCCGATCTGGCGCTGATCTGCGACACCTCGATGGTCTCTCCCGGCGTGCCTTCCATCGCCTCGCAACTGCGCGGCATGCTGAAGGACGAGTTCACCCTGATCGGTCCCTCGATGGATCTGCACTCCGGCCATTACGGCGGCCCGGCGCTCAACCCGCTGCGAGAAATCTCCCGGATCATCAGCACCTTCCACGACGATCAGGGCCGCGTCACCGTCAAGGATTTCTATGACGGCGTCGAGGAAGTCCCCGCCGAACAACTCGCGCAATGGGAAAGCTGTGGCTTCGACGAGGCGGAATATCTCGCCACCGCAGGCATGACCGTGGCCCATGGCGAGGCGGGCTATTCCGCCCTCGAACAGCAATGGGCACGCCCGACCCTTGAGATCAACGGGCTTTGGGGCGGCTATCAGGGCCCCGGCTCGAAAACCGTGATCCCGGCCGAGGCGCATTGCAAGATCACCTGCCGTCTCGTCGGCACGCAAGACCCGGACAAGATCCGCAAGAACCTGCGCGCCCATGTCGAGGCACAGCTTCCGGTCGACGCCAAAGTGGTCTGGGATCAGGATCTCGAAGGCTCCCCCGCCGCCGTGATGAACACCGCGCGTCCGGAGTTCGAAGCTGCGCGCCAGGCGCTTTCGGACGAATGGAACCGCGAGGCGGTGTTTGCGGGCATGGGCGGCTCGATCCCGATCGCCGGGTTCTTCACCACCATTCTCGGCCTCGATTCCATGTTGGTCGGCTATGCGGATGACGACGACCGAATCCACTCTCCGAACGAGAAATACGGCCTCAAGAATTTCCACAAAGGCATCCGCAGCTGGGCGCGCATTCTCGACGCGGTCTCGAAAGCCTGACCGTGGCGCTTGCCTGTGGCCACAAACTCAAAAGCCTCCGGCATATCCTGTGCCGGAGGCTTTCCCTTCCCCACCGCGTGGAACGGACACCGCAACTCCTTAGATCAAAGCCAGCTACGGCTCTCAGGAACAGCCCGGGAACACAGCACGTTCTATGCAGATTTCTGTGCGCCGTCCTGTGCGCCGCTGTCAAAACATGGCACCGGCGCCCCCCCCAACAAAACGCCTCAGCCTTCCGCCGGACGCGCCCCGCGGAGCAGTTTTGCGATCAGCAACACCCAAGGCAGCCCATGCATCGCCAGATCGAACATATCGATCGGTCGAGAAAGTGTGCCGCAGGCAAGCATGTTCAGCTTTTCCCAGATATGCGGCTCCGGCACGAAAGGCGCGAGACCAAGCGTCAGCGCCGCAAGCACACATATCGACAAGGAGATGGAATCGATCAACTTCATTCCTCGTTCCTGCCCGCCTTCCGAACCAAGACCAAGGCATTTTTCACAGAGCCGCTCTTTCGGACTGTCATTTGGGGCTCGCAAAACGCACCCAGCTCACATTTCCCCCGAAACACCTGCCGAAATTGCGGGCCGAAATCGCGGGCCATCCGGTTCCAGAGCCGCCGCCCCATCGTAAAACTACGCCAAAGCACACCGCCTGAACCGTGCCACATCCTTGTGCAAAACCCCGGCTTTCCGCCCACCGCCCCGATGAGACGCGCGCGCCGCACATGCAATCGTCTGGCACTCCCATCCCGATGCTCACGGGATGCAGACAAGAACCGCCCGCAAAGGTCCGCACACACCATGCCACCCCTCAGAACAGTTCCAGATCGCTCGTCCGTTCCGGGGTCGGCCTTTTTTCCACAACCTGAGACGCATCCGCCACAAGCTTTTGCCGGGCTTTGCCAAGCGCAGGCATGAACTCGACACGCCGCGCCTGCGTCCCGCCCAGGCTCTGCCCATCACAGGGAATATTCTCCCGTTCGAGATAGGACAGCACGAAAGTGCCATTCTGGTTCCCGGCATTGGTCAGCCCCTTATACATTTCAGCCCCGCCAAACACCTTGGCCCTAAGCCTTTCACGCCGCGCCCCATGCCGGATCAGACCGTTGATCAAGAGCTCCATGGCATTGGCGCCGAAGGAACTGACATCGCTGCGCGAGGGCGGCCCTTCCGGCAAAAGAAAATGGTTCATCCCCCCGACCCGCGCCACGGGATCCCATAGGCAGGTGGCGACGCAGGATCCGAGAATTGTGGAAATCACCGTGTCTTCGCTCTCGCCGATCGCATATTCCCCCTGGGCGATATAGGTCCGGCTCCCGAATGCGCGTTTTTCAGAAATCGTGGTCATGTCGCCCTCACATGTGCCGGGCTTTCACACAGACGCAGGATTTCATCGCCGAACACGTCCAGATCGGCCCATTGTTCGACGCCCCCCAATTCTCCGGCCACCCGCGGCATACCGAAAACGATGCAGCTTTCCTCGCTCTGTCCAAGCGTTCGGGCCCCGGCCTTGCGCAGCGCGGCCATGCCTTCCGCCCCATCGCGCCCCATGCCGGTCAGGATCCCCGCCGTCACCCGTGGCGCCATCGGCACAGCAGAAAGGAACATCGAATCCACAGACGGCCGGTGACCGGACACCGGCGGCCCCTTGTGCAACTTGACCCGCAAATCGACAGGTCCGCCGAGATTGAGATGCGTGGCCCCCCCCGGTGCAATCATCACCACTCCGGGTTCCAGCGCGCTCCCATCCGTTGCCAGCATGACCCTGGGCGCGACCAGCGGGTCGAGACGGGCGGTAAAGCTGACCAGAAACGGTTCCGGCATATGTTGCGTGATCAATGTCGGCGGACACTTCTCTGGAAAGCGCTGCAGGACGCGTTCGATTGCATCCACCCCCCCTGTCGACCCCCCAATCAGGCAAATCCTGTGAAAATTCCTTTCCTTTCCCGGCTGTGGCCGTGGACGCTGAGCACTGCGCGGGCTGGGAAGTCGCGCCCGCGCGGCCAGCACCACCATCTCCGAGAGCCGCGAGAAATTTTCGAGCCCATCTCCTAACTTGGGTTTTTCCACGCAATCGACCGCGCCCAGAGCCATCGCTTCCACCGCAACATCGCTGCCCCGGCGGGTCAATGTCGAGACCATCACCACGGGCATCGGACGATGCCGCATGAGACGCTTGAGAAACTCGAGCCCGCTCATGCTTGGCATTTCGACATCGAGCGTCATCACATCGGGGCGATGCGTATTCACCGCATCCCGTGCCTCCCGCGCCGTTCCCGCTTCAGCCACCACGACAAGGCGACTGTCGGCTTCGAGGATCGACCGGATGAGGCGGC
This sequence comes from Celeribacter sp. SCSIO 80788, assembly GCF_051054295.1. Lineage (GTDB taxonomy): Bacteria > Pseudomonadota > Alphaproteobacteria > Rhodobacterales > Rhodobacteraceae > Celeribacter. The sequence goes on from NZ_CP150482.1 coordinate 1,307,806, forward strand.
GCATTGTCGCCGAGTCATCCACAATCAGAACACGTAACGGTTTCAAGCCAATCTCCTTTTAACAGCCCGGATATCACGCGCAGGTTGCTCAAAAATCTTCCCAGTCGTCCTCAATCGGCGGCGCAACCGGCACGGGGGCATTCACCGCGTGTTTGACAGCTGGTTTCGGCGCCTTGGCCGCGGCAACGGGCGTCTCCGCCATTCTCGGCTCCGGTTTACTCACCGGACGCTTGAAATCCACCTGAACCGGCGCACTGGCCACTGTGGTCTGTGCCTGTACACTGCCAATGGCAAAGCGCGACGTGGTGACGTTCAGGTTCTCCGCCTCGCGGGTCAGGGCGTGGCTGGCGGCCGTGGTCTGTTCGAACATGGCGGCATTCTGCTGGGTCACCTGATCGAGCTGGTTCACCGCCGCATTGATCTCCGCAAGCCCCGAGGACTGCTCGCGCGAGGAAATAGCGATTTCCGACACGTTGTGAGAAATCTCGGACACGGATTTCACGATTCCGCGCAGCGCCTCCCCTGTCTCGCCGACAAGGCTCACGCCGCGTTTCACCAGTGTTCCGGACTTGGAAATCAGATCGTTGATCTCTCGCGCCGCCTCGGAAGACCGCTGCGCCAATGCCCGCACCTCGGAGGCCACGACCGCGAACCCCCGTCCCGCTTCACCGGCCCGCGCCGCCTCGACCCCCGCGTTGAGCGCCAGAAGGTTGGTCTGGAAGGCAATGTCGTCGATCACCGAAGTGATTTTCGAGATTTGATCGGAGGAGGTCTCGATCTGGCTCATCGCCTCAACCGCTTCCTGCACCACCTTGCCCGAAGATTCGGCATTGGCCTTGGCGGTCTCCACCATTTCGGAGGCCTGTTTCGCGCCATCGGCAGCCGAGCGTACCGAAGAGGTCAGCTCGTCCAGCGCCGTCGCAGTCTCCTCCAGCGTCGCCGCCTGTTTCTCGGTCCGGCGCGACAGGTCGTCCGCCGCGTTCGATATCTCGGCGGCCTCGCCCCGGATCATGTCGGCATTCTCGACCACGTTGCGCATGGCCGACAGAAGATTCTCGATTGCCTGATTGAAATCGCCGCGCAGCGTTTCGTATTCGACCGAGAATTTATCATCGATCCGCGAAGTCAGATCGCCCTGCGCCAGTTTTTTGAGGCCGACACGCAACCCCTCCACGACGCGGTCCTGTTCCGCCTTCATGCGCTCGCGTTCGGCTTCCGCCGCCACGAGGGCCGCCTGGCTGTCGGTGATGTCCGTGCCGAGAAGAATGATACGGAACGGACGCCCCGAGGAATCCTTCACCGGGCTGAACGTGCCTTCCAGGATGGAGGTGTTGCCCTCCTTGTCGAGCAGCTTGAACCGGCCGTAGATGCTTTCGCCCCGATTCAGGCGCTCCCAAACATCGCCCCGCTCGGAGGCCATCTTGGCGTTGAAGGCAAAGATTTCGTCATGTTTCATGCCGATCAGTTCGGTCGGGTCGACGCCCAGCATGCGCGAGAAATTCGCATTGGCCTTCATGAGCTTACCATCGACGCCAAACTCGGCCTTGGCCTGATTGCCGTCAAGGGCGGTGATGACGGCCTCGTTGGTACGGATGTCGGTGACATCCTTCCATTCCATCACACAGCCGATCTGCTCGCCGTCGAGATCGACCACCGCGTTCACATCCAGCGCGAAATGCACATCCCCCACCTTCATATCCGTCGAGAAGGGCATCTTGCTCGTGTCGGAGAGGATCATGCGAATCCGGTGCGGATCTTTGTGAAAAATATCGATGTTCTTACCGACGATATGGTCGGCGTCGAACGCCCCGAACATCCCGCGGAAGACCGGCTCGTTCTCTTTGAGCAGCTCATGCACGGCCGAGTTCATATAGGTGATCGTGAAGTCCTGATCGATCATCATCAGAGCCGCCGAAGACCCCTCGAACGCGGCCCCCTTGAACAGACCGTCGCGCGTGGCCTGCTCTGCTCGTCCAAGCGCATGACGGAAATCGTCCAGCGCATTGGCGATCTGCCCGATCTCGTCGCCGCGCTCGACGCCCGGAACGTCGACCGCATAATTGCCCTCGGAAACCGTGCGCATCGCCCCTTCCACACGGGTCAGCGGGCGGGAAATTGTCCGGGCGATCAGATAGGCGACCAGCGCCACCACGGCGGTCATCAGAGCACCCTGCCAGGCCATGGTCCGGGCCAGCGCCGTCGCGGGCTCGAGAATTTCCTCGATCGTCTGCTCCGCGATCAGCCCCCAGCTCACCCCGTGGTACTCCACCGGAAAGAAGGCCGCGAGATGTTCGTGAAGTTTGCCGGTGCCGATCTCCTGATCGGTTTCGCGCAGAAATCCCGTTTCCCCGGCAATCACCTTTTTCGCCGAATCCGTGCTCAGGGTGACGTTCAGAATCTCATTCCCCGCGCCGTGGATCGTGTTGGAGCGCAACAGAAGATCGGTGCCGACCAGATAGGAATCGCCGGTTGTGCCGAGCCCCGTCGGACGCGTGGTGATGGTGTCGATACGATCCACCGGCATCTGGAACGCGATCACGCCGCGCATCTCGCCACGACGATCCAGAACCGGGGACGCCAGGAAAGCCGCCGGAGCGCCATGCGAGGGGGCGTATTTCTCGAAATCGGCGAAGAAAATGCCCGGCCCTTGTGCGGCCAGAGCCTGTTGCAGAACCGTCCCGAGCCCGGTGTCGGCATAGTCGCCTTCGAGAAAATTGGTGGCGTAATCCTGTTCTTTGAACACCGAATAGATCAGATCGCCGGAAAGCGAGAAGACGAAGACATCGTAATAGCCCTTTTCCTCGACGAGCTTGCGGAAATAGCCGTGATAGAGCTTGTGGACCTGGCTGTAGGCCGAACCGTCCTGCGCATAATCGAGCTGTTGCTTGAAGCCCTGTTCATTGGGGTTGCGCTCGATGTACCAGCCCTTGAGATAGGCCGTGCGGTCACCGTCAAGCGTCTCCCACGCCTCCCCGAAACCACGGATCGCCGAAAGCACCGTCGGGTTTTCCGCCTGACTGCGAAGATCGATATCGACCCCCTCGAGCCAGCCCTCCAGCTCAAGCGCGCGGGCTTCCGCCACGGTCATCATCGCCTCTTCCGCCTCGCCGAGCAAGGATTGCGACGCATTGCGATAGGATACGAGATTCGCAATCGCGATGGTCACGATGGTCAGTCCGATCATGATCGCCGGCAGCTTTTTCGCCAGTTTGATCCTGCTAAAAAATTTCATCTCATGTCTCCAGGTATCGCGGGTCCGCTCCACGTTCCGGTGAGAGGTGGCCCAAGCGATATATCGATCAGCTTTCGGGCACAGCTGCCCCGTACCTCACGATCCATGCCGCCAAGGAGTGAAGATTCATTTAAGTCCGGATATTTTCGTTCGGACAATCGCTCGAATTTTCATGAATCCTGCGCCCGCCCCCCGGGATCACCCCAAGTCGGCCACGCGGCCCCGCGCGGCAAGCCTGTGCATCTCACGGCACATCCGGCGTTTTTTGCGCATTTTTTCGCCCAGATCCCGGCTGCATTAACCATTGATAAACCTATTAACCATTTCCTGAGATCACGCGCCCATTTGCCGTTCCGGCACCTGCGGTTCCCGAAGCCAGATCGCACAAGATTCACAACAAAGACCCATTGCCCGTGAACATCACAAGACGTTTCCGCCCAAGCCCCCGCGCCGGACTGCCCATGGCGCTCCGCAGCGTCGTGGCCCTGATGGTCACCCTGCTACTGCTTCAGGCGGTTTCTCTGATCGGCGGCATCGCCCCGCCCCCGACGCTCGGGCCATTGCATCCGACGGTGCTCGTCGCCACGAGCCTGCTCCTCGCCGATCTCCTGCATCAGTGGCATCGCCGCCGCCACGGCAACCTCCGCCCCAGCTCGCATCTCTCCTACGGCTCTCCGGTCGCACTCACCCTGATCCTCCTGCGCGTCGCGGAACTGGAGGGCCACCCGGTGCAGGGCCTGCTCGTCCTGATCGGGTCGCAGACCGACACCCTCCATCTCAGCCTCCTCTCGCTTCTGTGTTTCCTGCTGCTGGCCCTGCTGCCGCTGATCGCACGCGGACAGAAAAGCGGCGCTTGGATCGCCTGTGTCATCCTGATCTCCATCGCCGAGATCGCCCTGTTCCGGCTGTCCCGGAGTATCGACCCGTCCCCGACCTTTCCCCCCGCGCTCTCCCGTTTCGCGCAGGGCCTGTCGCTCTCCGAAGCCCTGCTGTTTCTCGGACTCGCCGCACTCTCCCTGCCCCTGACCAAGGCCCCCCGCCTGCTTTGGGACCCGCACACACCAAAGGTCGACCGCCTGCTCTGGGCCGTACTCGCCACCCTTCAGCTCAACATGATCCTCTCGCTCTGGGGCGGCGAAGGCGGCCCGCTCGATCTCGTTGCAACCGTCGGCCTCAGTCTGCTGTCCATCCTCGTGGTGGAAAAACGTCTGCGCCCGCTGGAACGCGCCGCCCGGGACATCGACGCCCCTCTCGCCTCGGAGAGCGACCTCTTTCAAAGCCCCGCAGCACCCGGCCCGACGCCGCCGCCCCGCAGCGCGCGGATGACCTCCGACAGCGCCTCGGATGAAGCAAACCGCCTGCCGCTCTTCCTGCGTCCGCACCATTGGATGACCTTTCGCGCCACCGAACGTCAACGGCTCGTCTGGACCGCCGTCGCGATCTTTGCCGTGACATGGCTGACCGAGAGCCTGTTCCGCGTCAGCTTTCCGACTCTCGTGCCGCTGTGGTGGAGCGCCGGATTGCTTTCCTACTATCTTTTGCTGCACCCCGGACACAGCTGGCCCCGCGTTCTGGGCGCGGGGACGATGGCCATGATTGTCGCACGTCTCGCCCTCGCACAACCGCCTGCGACCGCGCTGATTTCCGCCGGGTTCAATGGCGTTGAGGCGCTGATCCTCGCCTCTCTCGCCCGGCATATGCTCCGTCTGACACTCGTCGATCGCCGCTTCGTCGAAGTCGACCCAAAACTCCAGAGCCTCGTCGGCTTTCTGCTGTCGATCATGCTCACCGGCCTCGCGCTTGCCTTTCTCAATCAGGCCGCCCTCGCCCTTTTCGGCCAGACCCCGCCGCACCTGACAGAGGTCGCGCAATTTCTGCTGGCCAACCTGACCGGCATTGCCCTGCTCACCCCGATTTTCATCGGGGTGATCTGGAAACTGCATTTCGGCTTCGAAGCCCCCGACCGACCCGCCGTCTCGGCCCTTCCGCTGACCCTGATGCTGGCCGGGTGTGCCTTTCTGACCGGCCGGTTTCCCTTCGACAGTTTCGGCCTGTCCTCCGCCCTGCCCGTCACCTTCGGTCTGGTCCTGCTGCTCTCGACCGTCACCCTGCGCAATATGCTGGAAACCGGGCTGGCGAATATCGCCGTAGCCTCAGCGCTCCTTCTGGGGGCCGGGCTCAAATCCCCGCTCTCCTATGTGGAATTCTCCATCCTCGTGCTGATCGGCTCCTGCCTCGTCACCCTCGCCGGCAGTTACAAACAGCAACGCACCCGTGATCGCATGTTGCGCACCGAGTTGCTCGACAACAGCCCCGCCATGATGATCACCATGGATGCCCAATTCCGGATCACAACAATCACGGACCGGCTCTGCGCCTATCTCGACGTGCCCCGCAGCGTCATCCTCGGCAAAACACCCGCCACGTCCGGCTTCCTGCGCCTGCCCGATCACACGCTCACCGCCATGCGACGTTTTATCCGTGAAAGCCCGGACACCGATCTCACCCTCGAGATCGACATCCGCCGTCATGACGGCACCCTGCGCAAAGCCCTCGCCGCGATCCGCAAGACCCGCACCCCCGGCCTGTCGCATCATTACATTGTCCAGATCACCGACACGACCGAGCTGCATCGCAACACCCGACTTTATAAACTCACCCTCGAAGAAGGCCCCGCCCTTCTGCTCGTCCAGGACAGCCAACGCCGCACCCTCAACGCCACGCCCGCGCTCTGCACCCGCCTCGGGTTTTCCCGCAGCGATCTGATCGGCCGCGACATCGCCGAGTTGACCCCAGTCCACACCCGCCGTTTCGTCAATCAGATGCGGGCACTCGGGGACGATTTTACGCCGCCTGCCCACAAGGTGCTCGAATTCACCACCGCCGGGGGCAAGATCCGCAAGATGACCGCCGAACGTCGCCTGATCGACCCGGACGCCACGGGCGAACAGCCGAAATACATCATCCTTTTCACCGATGTGACCGAATTCGAGGCGCAGCGCAGCCTCACCGAAACGCTCTTGAACCGCAACGCCGCCGTGGTGATTTCCCAGGACCGCAACTGGCGCATCCAGTCGGTCTCCGACGCCTGGAGCGAACATTTCGGCTACAGCCGCGCCGAGACCCTCGGGCGCGATCTCATCGACTTCATTCCGACCGAGGATCACGCTGCCTCGAAAAGCTTTCGCCGCCATCTCCTGTCCCGCACCAGGGACAAGGAAACGATCTCCAACACGCTGAGCTTGCTCACCAAAACCGGGGAGAGACGGATCGTCGAGCTGCGCAGCGTGATCGAGGAAAACGAGGACAGGTGGCTCAATATCATCATGATCGTCGACATCACCGAAGTCTCGCTGGCGCGCCGGAAACTCGAACATCTCGTCGCCCATGATGAGCTCACCGGGCTCTATTCGCGCCGCGGCTTCAACCGGCTTCTGGCCGATGGCGAACGTCTCCACGATTACGACCTCTTCCTGCTCGACCTCGACCATTTCAAGAGCGTGAACGACACCTACGGCCATAAGGTCGGTGACGATCTGTTGCGCCGGATCGCCGCCGTGATCTCCGAAAAAACCGGAGCGCTCGGTCATGCCTGTCGCGTCGGCGGGGAGGAATTCGCCGTCATTCGCAACGCCACAACCGCCGCCCTGAACCGCACATTCGCTGAGGAACTGGCCCGGGACATTGCGGCGTCTACCCTGCCCACCTCGTCGGGGCCGGTGTCGCGCACCGTCTCCATCGGCGTCACCCGGCTGGCCCGCACCGACCGGCTCGACGACGCCGCGAAATGGGCCGACTGGGCGCTGCGCGAGGCCAAGGAGCACGGGCGCAACAAGGTGATCCTGACCGATGAGGCCTTCTTCGAACGCTTGCGGCAAGACGGCCGCCTGACCAGTTATCACGATGTCCTCGGGGCGTTGCAGCGTGACGAGATCGTCAAATACGTCCAGCCGATTTTCGATGCGGAGACCCACCGGGTCGTTGGCTTCGAGGCGCTGTTGCGCTGGGAGCGGCTCTCAGGCGAGATCCTGCCGCCCCGGCAATTCCTGCCGCAGTTGCAGAATGTACTGCTGAGCGAGGATCAGTCCGACACACCCCGTAAATTGTGTCACCGCCTGCTCACCCGCCTCACCGCCTGCCCCGGCGCCTTCGTCAGCTTCAACATCCGGCTGGAGGCGCTGGCCTTCCCCGGCGCCGCCGCGCTGCTGATCCGCAATTTCGGTCCGCTCGCCCAGGTGCGCCACGCCATCGTGCTCGAAATCTGCGAGGATGCGATCACCGACCGGATCGACATGGATCAGGCGATGACCGAGATTGCCATTCTGCGTGCTCAGGGCATCCGAATAGCGCTCGACGATTTCGGCAAGGAAGCCTCCAATCTCAACCGTCTCACCCATCTGCCGATCGACATCGTGAAGATCGACAAATCCCTGATCGAGCGCATCGTCACCGACCGCCGCTCGCGCGAGGCCCTGCGCTCGGTCATCCATCTGGCCGAGGCGCTGAACTTCGAGATCGTCGCCGAAGGGGTCGAAACCGAAGCGCAACGCAGGATGCTTCTCGAACTTGGGCTGACCTGGCATCAAGGCTTTCTCTACGCCCGCGCGATGCCCGCCGAACAGGCCAATCGGCTCTACGGCACCTCCGAGAACCGCGCCAACGGCACCACAGACGCCGCCTCTGAAGTCCTGTAGCCATCTCTGAGCCGGGAACTGACAAAACAAAAGGGCACCCAACGGGCGCCCTCAAGGCCGGTTCAGACCGGCAGAAATCTGGATGGTGGGTGATAAGAGATTTGAACTCCTGACATCTTCGATGTGAACGAAGCGCTCTACCACTGAGCTAATCACCCGCCGTGGCGCGGTGTTTAGCCTCTGGCAAATTCGGATGCAAGAGGCTTTTGCCAGAAAATATCCCGGAAATTCAGTTTTCCTCGGTCGCCGTTTCTGCCGTCTCCTCAGCGCCTTCTTCGCCTTCAACCTCTTCGCCCAGCATGGTCTTGGACCGGCGCAGCTTGGCCACGATGACATGCGCGCCAGCGCCGTCCTGTTGCCGTTTCACAGACATTTTGCCCAAAGGCGGCAGGTTCAGCTCCTCACCGCGCTGAAGCGCATCGCCCAGCTCCTTGAGCGTCGCCTCGACCGCCTTCTTGGCCTCGCCGCGCTTGACGCCGGAGGCCTCGGCCACCCGGTCGATGAAATCTTTCTTCTTCATGGTCGTCACCACCGTGGTTTCGGGCGCCTCAACCGGCGCGGGCTCCGTGCTGATCGGCACGGTCTTTTTCGCAGCGGCTTTCTTTGCCGTCGATGTTTTCGCAGTGGTCTTGGTTTTCCGGGTTGCGGTGGTCCGCGCAGCCATAAGAGAGCCCCTCTGGTGGTTTGTTTCCGTTGTGGAAACCTTACTCTCGTCGCCCCGTACGCTGCAAACGAGAAATGGCCTCGGAACCATGGTTCTAGCGCCTTGATGAACCAAAGGTTTATTTGCCCAAACCCTGTGCATCTCCCCGCCCCCAAAAGCAAGAAAGCCGACCCGAAGGTCGGCTTTCCCACAATTGTTTCCAGAACGGCGTTCAGTGTGCCGTCGCACCCTGGCTTTCACCGCCGCCCGAAAGCTTGGCCAGACGCGCGGCCTCTTCGGCGGCCTCGTCCCATTCAATCGGCTCCGGCTGGCGCACCAGCGCGTGTTTGAGCACCTCGGACACATGGGTGACGGGGATGAGTTCCAGCCCCTCTTTCACATTGTCCGGGATCTCGGCGAGATCCTTGACGTTCTCTTCCGGGATCAGCACGGTTTTGATGCCGCCCCGCAGAGCCGCCAGAAGTTTCTCCTTGAGCCCGCCGATGGCGGTGGCATTGCCGCGCAGAGACACCTCGCCGGTCATGGCGATGTCCTTGCGCACCGGGATCTGCGTCAGCACCGACACAATCGTCGTCACCATCGCCAGACCGGCCGAGGGCCCATCCTTCGGCGTCGCCCCGTCGGGGACGTGGACGTGGATGTCGATCGTGTCGAACACCGGCGGTTTCACCCCGATCTGCGGCGCGATGGAGCGCACATAGGAACTGGCCGCGTCGATGGATTCTTTCATCACATCGCCCAGTTTCCCCGTGGTCTTCATCCGCCCCTTGCCGGGCAGTTTCAGCGCCTCGATCTGCAACAGATCACCACCGACCGACGTATAGGCCAAGCCCGTGACAACCCCGATCTGATCCTCTTTCTCGGCCAGACCGTAGCGGAATTTCTTCACGCCGAGGAAGTCCTCGATGTTGCCCGCGTTCACCTCGACGCTGTCCGCCTGTTTGCGCACGATCTGCGTCACCGCCTTGCGTGCCATCTTGGCAAACTCGCGTTCGAGATTCCGCACCCCCGCCTCGCGGGTATAGTAGCGGATCACATCCGTCACAGCCTCATCCGTCACAGAAAATTCCTTGGCCTTGAGGCCGTGGTTCTTGATCTGTTTCGGGATCAGATACTGTTTCGCGATCTCCGATTTCTCGTCCTCGGTGTAGCCCGACAGCGGGATGATCTCCATCCGGTCGAGAAGCGGCCCCGGCATGTTGTAGCTGTTCGAGGTGGTCAGGAACATCACGTTGGAGAGATCGTATTCGACCTCCATGTAGTGATCCACGAAGGTGGAATTCTGTTCCGGATCAAGCACTTCGAGCATGGCCGACGCCGGATCGCCCCGGAAATCCTGCCCCATCTTGTCGATCTCATCGAGCAAGATAAGCGGGTTCGTCGTCTTCGCCTTTTTCAGCGCCTGAATGATCTTGCCCGGCATGGAGCCAATGTAGGTCCGGCGGTGACCGCGGATCTCGCTCTCGTCGCGCACGCCGCCCAGCGAGATGCGAATGAACTCGCGCCCCGTGGCCTTGGCGACCGATTTGCCCAGCGAGGTTTTGCCCACGCCCGGCGGGCCGACGAGGCAGAGGATCGGGCCTTTCAGCTTCTGGCTGCGGCTCTGCACGGCGAGATATTCGACGATCCGCTCCTTGACCTTTTCAAGCCCGTAATGGTCGTGATCGAGGATCTCCTGCGCCTTGTTCAGATCCTTTTTGACGCGGGATTTCGTGCCCCACGGGATCGACAGCATCCAGTCGAGATAATTGCGCACAACCGTGGCTTCGGCCGACATCGGCGACATGTTCTTGAGCTTCTTGAGCTCGCCCTCGGCCTTTTCACGCGCCTCTTTCGACAGTTTGGTAGCGGCGATCTTCTCTTCGAGCTCGGCGATCTCGCCAGCCCCGTCCTCACCGTCGCCCAGTTCCTTCTGAATGGCCTTCATCTGCTCATTCAGGTAATATTCGCGCTGGGTTTTCTCCATCTGCGATTTGACACGGGTTTTGATCTTTTTCTCGACCTGAAGCACAGACATCTCGCCCTGCATCAGCCCGAACACAGCCTCAAGCCGCGCATCGACCGCAAGCGTTTCCAGAAGCTTCTGCTTCTCGTCCACCTCAACGCCCAAGTGACCGGCCACGAGATCGGCGAGTTTTGCGGGCTCGCGGGTCTCGGACACGGCGACAAGCGCCTCTTCGGGGATGTTCTTTTTCACCTTGGCGTAATGCTCGAACTCCTCGCGCACGGAGCGCAGAAGGGCCGTGACCGCATCGGCATCGCCGACGCTTTCCTCTAGGGGGGTAATCTCCGCCTCGAAATGGCTGTCGTTCTCGAGGAACCGTTCAAGCCGCACCCGACGCTCGCCTTCGACCAGCACCTTGACGGTGCCATCGGGCAATTTCAAAAGCTGCAACACATTGGCCAGCACGCCGACGCGGAAGATGCCGTCCTCCGACGGATCGTCCACCGACGGGTCCATCTGGGCGGAGAGCAGGATCTGTTTGTCCTGCGCCATCACCTCTTCGAGCGCTTTGACCGATTTTTCCCGGCCCACGAACAGCGGCACGACCATGTGGGGAAACACCACGATGTCGCGCAGCGGCAGGACGGGATAGGATTGGATTTGCTCGTGCATAGTCATTCCTTATCTTGGCAAAAGACCAAGGCCCCGCCCCTGCGGCAACCATCCGGTCTTTCCTGTCTTGGCTCTATATCTGGGGGGGCACCCCGGCGATTTCAACCAAGTCAAGTTGCGGCTTGAACGTCAGTCTGCCCGTCATGACCGGTACGGGCAAGAGCGGATTTGCCCGGATTTCGCCGGACTTTCATCCTCTGCCCCCGCAAGCGTCGCCGCGTCTCCGACCATCCCGTCAAAAAACTGAAACATTTCAAACCAAAGGGCGCCTTCGCCTCAAATTGGTTCGATGTCACCCAGCGCGCGCGTGTCGTGGAAGTCTTTTTCCCAGGCCTCAAACGTGCCGCCCGCAATCGCATCGCGCATGCCCTGCATGATCTCCTGGAAATAATGCAGGTTGTGCCAGGTGAGCAGCATCGAGGAGATAATCTCCTGCGAGCGGAACACATGGTGCAGATAGGCGCGCGAGTAATTGCGGCAAGCAGGACACGAACAATGTTCGTCCAGCGGACGCGGATCGTCGGCGTGGCGCGCGTTCTTGATGTTGACCTGCCCGCGACGGGTCCAGGCCTGCCCTGTGCGCCCCGACCGCGACGGCAGCACGCAATCCATCATATCGACGCCGCGTTTCACCGCCCCCACGATGTCGTCCGGCTTGCCCACGCCCATCAGGTAACGCGGCTTGTCCTCCGGCAGGAACTCCGGCGCGAAATCGAGCGTCTGGAACATCAGCTCCTGTCCCTCGCCGACCGCAAGCCCGCCAATCGCATAGCCGTCAAAGCCGATCTCTTTCAGAGCCGTAGCGCTTTCTTCCCGGAAATCGCGCTCCAAACCGCCCTGCTGAATGCCAAACAGCGCGTGTCCGGGCCGGTCGCCAAAGGCCTCTTTCGAGCGCGCCGCCCAGCGCATCGACAGACGCATGCTCTGCGCGATCCGGTCGCGATCCGCCGGAAGCGCGGGGCATTCGTCGAAACACATGACGATGTCGGAACCCAGGAGCTTTTGAATTTCCATCGAGCGCTCGGGCGAGAGGAAATGTTTCGAGCCGTCGACATGCGAGCGGAAGGTCACGCCCTCTTCCGTCAGCTTGCGCAGATCGGAAAGGCTCATGACCTGAAACCCGCCGCTGTCCGTCAGGATCGGCCGCTCCCAGTTCATGAACTTGTGCAGCCCGCCCAGCGCCGCGATGCGTTCCGCCGTCGGGCGCAGCATCAGGTGATAGGTATTGCCCAGCAAAATATCCGCCCCGGTGGCGCGCACGCTCTCCGGCATCATCGCCTTGACGGTCGCCGCCGTCCCCACGGGCATGAAGGCGGGCGTGCGAATGTCGCCGCGCGGGGTGGAGATCACACCGGTGCGGGCCTTGCCGTCGGTGGCGTGTACGGAAAATGAGAATCGCTGGGTCATAAGGCCGGGATGTACCCGCAAATGCCGCGCGGGGCCAGTCTTCTGCCGCGACGCGCGGTCTCGCGGCTTTCCGATGGCGCAAATACTCAAAAACCCGCCCCAATGGGCGGGTTCCTGTGTCGATTTACCAATAGACCCGCGGCAGACGTGGTTTACTCCGCAGCCTCGATCGTCGCCTTGGCATCCTCGGGGATGACCAGCGACAGAATGATCGCCGAAAGACCCGCCAGCGTGATCGGTGCGGCAAACACCTGTTTCAGGAAGGTCGGCAGGTTCTGGGTCGAATCCGGCACCAGAGTGACGCCCAGCGCAAGGCCGAAGGACACCGCCATGATGTAGACCCGGCGCAGGTTCATCTCTTCGGTCGCCAGAATTCGGATACCCGCCACCGCGATGGTCGAGAACAACACCAGCGTCGCCCCGCCCAATACCGGTTTCGGGATGATCAGGAAGAACGACCCGACAATGGGAAACAGCCCGAGGATCACCAGAATGCCACCCACATACATCCCCACATGGCGCGAAGCGACGCCGGTCATCTGAATCACCCCGTTGTTCTGCGAGAACGTGGTGTTCGGGAAGGTGTTGAAAATCGCCGCCAGCGCCGAGTTGACGCCATCGCCAAGAACCCCACCCTTGATGCGCTTCATATAGAGATCGCCCGAGACCGGCTGACCGGAAATCACCGAGTTCGCGGTCAGATCGCCCGAGGTCTCAATCGCAGTCACCAGATAGAGGAAGGCCAGCGGGATGAAGAGACCGAAATCGAAATCGATGCCATATTTGAACGGGATCGGCAGGGCGAAGAGGCTCGCCGAGCCCAGCGCTCCGAAATTCACCATGCCGAAAAAGCTCGACACGATGGTGCCGACCACCAGCCCGATCATGATCGCGGAAATCCGCAGCGTCGGCTTGCCGATGAAGGTCATCACAAGAATGATCGCCACCACCAGCGTCCCCATCAGAAGGTAAAGCGGCTTGCCGAGGTTCTCCCCCGCCATCGCGCCCCCCGCGAAATCGGTGAACCCCGCCTTGATCAGCGACAGACCGATCACCGTGATCACCACCCCCGTCACCGTCGGCGTGATGATCCGCTTCAGCTTGTCGAGAAACTGCGACAGGATGATCTCCACCAGCGACCCGACAAGGCACAGCCCGAAGATCATCGCGAGGATGTCCTCCGGCGAGCCGCCGCGCCCCTTGACCGCAAACCCCGCCGCCAGAATGGCGCCGAGAAAGGCGAATGACGTCCCCTGAAGCGATAAAAGCCCCGAGCCCACCGGCCCGATGGTCTTGCACTGGATGAAGGTGGCCACGCCCGAAACGAAAAACGCCATGGCGATCAGATAGGGCGTATAGGCCCCAAGCCCCAGCGCGCCACCGATGATCAGCGACGGCGTCGCGATGCCGACGATGGAGGCCAGCACATGTTGCACCGCGGCCAGCGCGGCCTGCGGCGGCGGCGGCACATCGTCGAGCTGATAGACCAGCGGCATGAATTTTTCTTCGCTCATATGTTTGTCCCCAGTTTGTTCCGTTTTAAATCCCCTGAGCGAAAGCCTGAGCCGCCCCCGGCGATGACGAAAGCGTTACCTGTCGCAAAACGCCCAAACGCGGCCTCCGGGGCACGGCACGCGCAAGAAAACGGCAAAAACCTCGATTTTCGCACCGTTGCGTCCAAAAACGCGCCGCTTTGGGATTGGCAAAACACCGCGAACACATTGCGCCCGCCGCTTTGTCACAAAACCGACAAAGCCTCTTGTCAGAACCCTCGGAAGGTGACATTGGGCGCATCTGGCCGGACCGCAGCATCGCGCCCCGGCCTCTCCCCAAATTGCGAGACACGCACATGACGGACAAAGCTCCTTTCGCTTTAGGCTGGGAAGAGTGGGCCTCCCTGCCCGCGCTCGGCCTGCCCGCGCTGAAGATCAAGGTCGACACCGGCGCCAAGACCTCGGCGCTGCATGCCTTCGACATCGAACCTTTCGGCAAGGCGGACGCCCCCAAGGTGCGGTTCAACATCCATCCGGTGCCGGGGCGTGAGGACATCACGATTTCCTGCTCCGCCGATGTGGTGGACCGCCGCGAGGTGACCTCGTCCAATGGCGAGACCGAGCTGCGCTATGTCATCTCCTCCGAGATCGCCATGGGCGACCGGCTCTGGCCGATCGAGATCACGCTGACCAACCGCACCAATATGGCCTACCGCATGCTGCTTGGCCGTCAGGCCATTCGCGACGACATGATCGTCCAGCCGTCCGAGAGCTTTTGCCAGCCCCGGCTCGACGACGCGGTCTATTTCACCACCGCGATCCGCGACACCGTGGCCCCGCGCGCGCTCCGCATCGCCGTTCTGTCGCGCGAGCCGGACAATTACTCCTCCCTGCGCCTCGTCGAAGAGGGCGAGAAGCGCGGCCATGTGGTCGAGCTGATCGACACCACCCGCTGCTACATGGTGATCAACGCCATGGCACCGGAGATTTACTATGACGGCGAACGCCTGCCGCGCTACGACGCCGTGATCCCGCGCATCGGCGCCTCCGTCACCTCTTATGGCACCGCCGTGATCCGCCAGTTCGAAACCATCGGCACGTTTTGCGTCAACGGCTCTGAGGGCATCGCCAAATCGCGCGATAAATTGCAGGCGCATCAGGTCCTCGCGCGTCACCGCATCGGCATGCCGACAACCGCCTTCGCCGCCTCGCCCAAGGACACGGACAACCTGATCGCTTTGGCGGGCTCCGCGCCCTTGATCGTCAAGCTGTTGGAATCGACCCAAGGCCGCGGCGTCGTTCTGGCCGAGACCAAGAAAGCCGCGCAATCGGTGATCTCCGCCTTCCGGGGCCTCAAAGCCAACTTCCTCGTCCAGCATTTCGTCAAGGAAGCCGCAGGCGTCGACATCCGCTGTGTCGTCATCGACGGCAAGGTGGTCGCGGCGATCAAGCGCTCGTCCTCCGGCGGCGATTTCCGCTCCAACCTGCATCTGGGCGGTCAGGCCACCAAGGTGCGCATCTCGAAAGAGGAACGGGACACGGCGGTGCGCTCGGCCAAAGCCTTCGGGTTGCGCATGGCGGGCGTCGATCTGCTGCGCGCCGAAGACGGGCCGAAAGTGCTCGAGGTCAATTCCTCTCCGGGCTTCGAAGGTGCCGAAACCACCACCGCGAAGAACATCGCCGGTGCGCTCTTCGACATGATCGAGAAACGCATGCGCCCTGCTCCCGCACGCAAGGGGCGCAGCAAGGCATAATCGGCCCGCGCATCCTCCGTCTCGGGCGGGTCAGTAGACCTGCCCGCGCATCCGGTTCCAGTTTTCCAGAATGGCCGGAACAAAGAACAGCACGAAAATATACATGTGCATCCCCAGCACCAGATAGGGGATCATCAGCGCCAGCCCCGCGATCCCGACATAGCCCGTCACCTTCGCCGCCGTCGTCCCGCGCATGAACCGCAACAGGATCAGCTCGAACAGCTTGCCACCATCCAGAGGCGCAATCGGCAGCAGATTGAAAATCGCCAGATAGCCGTTGAGCCAGGCCATGGTTTCGAAGAACCAGAGCACATGGTCGTATTCCCGCCCCGCGCCCCACATCGCATTGGCGACAAGGCGGCTCACCGCCCAGAGCGTGAGCGTCACGATCGGTCCCATGGCCACGATCAGCTCGCTCTCGCGCGGGGTCGCCGCCCGCGCCTGTTGGCAATAGCCGCCAAAGCCGTGGATCGTCACACTGCGCACGGGGATTCTCTGCACCAGAGCGCCCCAGGCATGGCCCATTTCATGCAGGAACACCGACCCGATCAACATGGCGATAAAGGCCAGATCATAGAGCAAATCCGTCGCCGATCCGGTGGTCGAGAGGAACAGCAAAAACATCAAAAGGATACTGCTGCCGATCCTGACAGGCACGCCCCAAGGCCCGCGAAATTCGAAAATGGCTTGTTGATCACGAAACATTTATATCCTCATACCATTCTCAAGACGCGCCAAACCGACCCTGCCCGAGCCGGGTTTTGCCAATCAACTCATAATGTTCCATTCCGACGACACTCCGGCGCAACTGTGGCATTTTGCACCTGATTTGATCTTTGCCATAGCACTGTTACAAAGCCGGTGGAAAGACAGGGACACAAGGCAACCCAACCCGCAGGTGCTCCATGTCCTTCTGCCTCCTCCCGCCCGACGCCACCCGCCTCTCGATCGAACTGCACGCCCTGCGCGAGAAAATCACCCGTGAAGCCGACGCGATCCAGACCGCCTGGGAGGCTGCGGACATCCGTCCCGCCTTCCGCCCCTCGGCCCAGAACCTCGCCTCCTATCTCGCCCTGCGCCATGCCGATCTGAGCTCGATGCAGCCCGATCTCGCCGCCCTCGGCCTCTCCACCCTCGGGCGCGCCGAACCGCATGCCCGCGCCTCGCTCGATGCCGTGGTGGCCACGCTCTCCCGTCTCTCCGGCGCGGCATCGGGTGACGAAGCCCCGTATCCCGATCCGAGCGCCTTCACCGAAGGCCCCGCCCGCCTCGCCGCCCGGCGCGACACGCTCTTTGGCACCGGCTCCTCCGGCGCGCCGCGCTCGCGCATCCTGCTGACGCTCCCGACCGAGGCCGCGACCGATCCCGATCTCATCCCTGACATGCTGCGCGCCGGTGCCGACGCCATGCGCATCAACTGCGCCCATGACGGGCCCGAGGTCTGGGCCGCGATGATCGCCCGCATCCGCGACACCCAAGACGAGATCGGCCGCTACGTGCCGGTGCTGATGGATCTCGCCGGGCCGAAACTGCGCACCGGACCGGTCGCAGGACCGGATAAGCAGCGGGTGATGGTCGGCGACCGGCTCGACATCCGCCGCGAAGCCCCCTCCGCCAAGTCGAAACATGTCGCCACCACGCTGAGCCACCCCGATCTGATCGACCGCCTCGCCCCCGGCATGAGCGTTTTCATCGACGACGGCAAAATCGGCGCGGAGGTCCTTGAGATCACACCGAAAGGTGCCAAGCTCCGCGTCACCCGCGCCGGTCCCGAGGGCGTCAAGGTCAAGCCCGAGAAGGGCTTCAACCTCCCCGCCGTCGAGATCGACATTCCGGCGCTGACCGAAGACGACCGGGTGGCGCTCGATTTCGTCGTCGGCCATGCCGATCTGATCGGCTATTCCTTCGTCCAGACCCCCGAAGACATACGCCTTTTGATCGACGAGATCGACAAACGCCTGCCCGAAGGCGCGCATCGCCCCGCTGTGGTCCTGAAAATCGAGACCGGATTGGCGGTTCGCAACCTGCCCAAGCTGATCGTTCAGTCGGGCGCCTTGACCGAAACCGCCGTGATGATCGCCCGCGGCGATCTCGCGGTTGAGATCGGGCTGGAGCGCATGTCGGAAATTCAGGAAGAAGTGCTCTGGCTCTGCGAAGCCGCCCACACCCCCGTCGTCTGGGCCACGCAGGTGCTCGAAGGTCTGATGAAACAAGGCCTCGCCACCCGCGCCGAGACCACCGACGCCGCCATGGCGCAGCGCGCCGATTGCGTCATGCTCAACAAAGGTCCTTACGTGGTCGAGACCATCCGTTTCCTGTCGCGCATTCTCGGCCGCATGGACCGGCACATGACCAAGAAATCCGCCCGCCTCGGCCCGCTTCGGTCGTGGAAAGGCGATCTCTCGCTCTAATCTCTGGACCTTGTCGGCGCCATTCCCTATATGATTACTCGGAAATAGGAGTTAGCGCGCATGAGCGAAGAGGCACACCGCACCGCGACGGAGGACACCCCGGTCGAGGGCGCCCCGTTGATCAAACCGTCGAGCACCGATCACCCGCTGCACGAAGCGGTGGTCGAGGCCTGCCGGACCGTCTATGACCCGGAGATTCCGGTGAATATCTATGACCTCGGCCTTGTTTATACGGTCGAGATCAATGACGAGAACGAAGTGCGCGTGATCATGACCCTGACCGCTCCGGGCTGCCCCGTGGCTGGCGACATGCCGGGCTGGGTCGCCGATGCGATCGAGCCGCTGCCGGGGGTCAAGCAGGTGGATGTCGAACTGACATGGAACCCGCCCTGGGGCATGGAAATGATGTCCGACGAAGCCCGGCTTGAGCTTGGCTTCATGTGATCGAAGCGGCCTCCGGGCCGCTTTTTTATGCCTCAGGCCAGATCATCTTTCGGCCCTGAGCCACAGCCCCAGCCTGCGCCACCATGGCTGCTGATTTTCTCTAAGTCTTTTCAGCTCCCGCGCGTACTGCGCCTGCTCCTCTTCATAGAGCCCCATATCCTGATCCTCCTGCGCCAACCGGACGGGAATACGATCCATCTGCCCCGCCTTTACTTGCATTCTTGAAAAACAGGATCAGAATAGGTCCAGAAACTTCCCTAAAATACGCCCTGATTGCGCAAGGATGTTTTCAAAAATGAAAGACAGCCCCAAGCTCGACGATTACGCCCTCTTCCTCGCCGTGGCCGATGCGGGCGGGCTTTCGGGCGCAGAAAAGGCCACCGGCACCTCCCTGCCCACCCTCTCGCGCCGCATGGCCGAACTGGAACGCAGCCTCGGCAAACGCCTCTTCGAGCGCGGCAACCGGGGCTATACGCTGACCGCCGAGGGCCGTGCACTTTTGCAGGAGGCCGAGCCGCTCCGCGACGCCGCCAGCCGTCTCGCGCGCTTCCAACGCAAGGACGCCGCCCCCGAGGTCCGCATCACCGCAGGCCGCTGGACCACGCGCTACATCGCCCGCCATCTCTCCGAAATCTGGACGCCCGAAAGCCCGTGGCGCCCGGCGCTTTTGGCCTCCAACACCAACGTTGACATCGCCCGGCGCGAAGCCGACATCGGCATCCGCAACCGCCGCCCCGACCAAAGCTGGCTCGCGGGCCGCAAACTGGCGCCGATCACCTACGCCGAATACGCCGCCCACCCGCGCGTCACCGGCTATGTCACGCTCCACGCCGGTCAGGCGACGACACCTTCGGAGCGCTGGCTGCGCACCAACCATCCGGACGAGATCATCGCCACCGCCTCCGACGCCCGCTCCGCTGCCGACATGGCCGTGGCAGGCGTGGGCCGCGCGATCCTGCCCTGCTTTGCCGGGCGCGAGATCATAGGGCTGGTGCAGATCTCCCCCGAGATCGGCGTCCTCACCCATGACGAATGGCTCGTCAGCCACCACGACGCCCGCCACGATCCCCCCGTCCGCGCCGCGCTGGAGGCGCTGGCCGAAACCCTGACCGCCCCCGCGCGCTTTGGATAGGCGCAACCTATTTGGGGTGCAAACCTAAAAAGAAACCAAAAAAGGTTGCTTTTTCTTGGAGACTTCTTAAAGATTGCTCAAACCAGCGAGACACACATGAGCATCACAGTTCTAACCGGCGACATCATAGAGAGCACAAAACTCAACGCAGTCCTTTTGGAACAGGTTCAACGCGCCATTGCCGAAACATTTTCCGAAATTTCCGGCTGGGGCACTCCGGCTCGCTTTTCAGAATATCGGGGAGATGGATGGCAAATCGCCTTCGAGAACGCCTCGCTTTCCTTGCGCGCCGCTTTGATCATACGCGCCAAACTGCGCGCAATTGATCGCGCCTGCGATACCCGAATTGCCATTGCCCAAGGGTCAGGGAAACTCCCAGAGAAAATCGAAACAACCACGGATGCAGCATTTGTGTTGTCGGGGCGAACGCTCGACCAAATGCAGCCCGCTTTCAGAATGGCCTCTGGGAACACCCCTGAAATGGATGCCATCTGCATTTTGCTCGATCAGATTGTGAGCAACTGGACCAGCACCCAAGCGAGAACAATT
The DNA here is from genome assembly GCF_051054295.1 of Celeribacter sp. SCSIO 80788. Classification (GTDB taxonomy): domain Bacteria; phylum Pseudomonadota; class Alphaproteobacteria; order Rhodobacterales; family Rhodobacteraceae; genus Celeribacter. The sequence continues at coordinate 1,328,203 of NZ_CP150482.1, forward strand.
TTGCCATTTCTATCCCCCGATGACACGCCAAGACAGCAGGACGTCGCAGCCCAAATGGGCGTCTCTCGACAGTCTATCGGCAAAACGCTCGAAGCTGCTTCCTACCCTTATATCATCGCAACATTAAAGCTTCTGGAGGCTCGACAGCCCCATGCCTGAAACCCTCGCCGCCCTCTTCCTCGCGCACGTCCTCGCCGATTACGTCTTCCAAACCCGATGGATGGTCGAGGAGAAGGCGCGCCCCGAGACCCTCTTCCTCCATGCTCTCATCGTGCTTCTGACCGCCATGGCCACCACCGGGCAGGTCGCCTCCCCGATGATCTACGCCTTGGCCCTCATTCACATCGTCATCGACACGATCAAGACCCGCTTTTTCTCCGACACGTTTCTCCCCCACATCACCGACCAAGCCCTGCATCTCGCGACCCTCATTCTCATCGCCTTGATCGCCCCCGACCTCTTCGCCCAAGGCCCCTACGCCACCCTCCCGTGGCTGCCGAAAGCGATGCTTTTCACCGCAGGCGCGATCTACGCCACCCGCGCGGGCGGCTTTGCAGTCGGCAAGCTGATGGCTCCCTTTGCTCAAAAACTTACGGAGAACTCCGAAGAAAACGAAAGCAAAGACGACACCCCCACTCTGGAAGGCGCGGGAGCGCTGATCGGTATTCTGGAGCGCGGTTTGACATATCTTTTGATGCTCTCCGGCCTGTCCGCGAGCATCGGCTTTCTCGTCGCGGCGAAGTCGATCCTACGGTTCGAGGCCATTCGCGAGGGCGGCCCGGACAAAAGCCGGAAAATGTCGGAATACGTCATCATCGGCACACTCGCCTCCTTCGGTTGGGCCATCGCGGTCACGCTCGCGGTGATGTTCATTGCCGCACAGATGCCAAAGCTTGGAATTTCGCCCGCCGCGCATTAGATTACGCTCAAAGGAGACACGCATATGTTCGGCATTCCGGGAAAACAGGCGGTGAGCATCACCCCCGCTGCGGCGAAACAGATCGCGAAACTCATGGAGAAAGACGGCTCCATGGGGCTGCGCATCGGCGTCAAGAAAGGCGGCTGTGCAGGCATGGAATACACCATGGAGTATGTCTCCGAGATCAACCCCATGGACGAGATGGTCGAACAGGACGGCGCCCGCGTGATGATCGCCCCCATGGCGCAGATGTTCCTCTTCGGCACCGAGATCGACTATCAGGTCTCGCTTCTCGAATCCGGGTTCAAATTCAACAACCCGAACGTCGTCGAAGCCTGCGGTTGTGGCGAGTCGATCAAATTCGACGAGAACCTCACCGCAAAATAATGTCCGTCACCGACGAAGACATCGCCTTCATCTACGATCTCTTCGGCCCTCTGGGCGCGCTCAGCCATCGCAAGATGATGGGCGGCTTGTCGATCTACTCAGAAGGCCAGTTCTTCGCGATCCTGTCCTCCGACGACCGCGTCTATCTCAAGGCGTCCGGCGATTTCGCAGAGACTCTGGCCGCTGAAGGCTGCGAGAAATTCGAGATGGAGAAGGGCCGCGGCATGAATTACTGGACCCTGCCCGAGGCGGCCCTCGACGATCCCGATCTGGCCTCCGACTGGGCGCGACGTGCCCTCGGCGCCCTCTGAATTTCCACAAGTATTTGAGACGTTAGCGCCCATAGCCGCTTGACTGCCCGCCACAGGCTGCAATGATGCCCGCAACCGATTTAGGAGGGTTTTCTCATGGCGCGCAAACTGGCCGCAGGCAACTGGAAGATGAACGGGCTGAAAGCCAGCCTCACCGAGGCAAAAGCCCTCGCAGAGATGTTCCCCGCCCCCAAGGTCGACATCCTGCTCTGCCCCCCCGCAACGCTTGTCGCCGCCATGGCCGCGGCGCTTTCGGGCACGAAAATCGACACCGGCGGGCAGGATTGCCACATGAAGACCTCCGGCGCCCATACCGGTGACATTTCCGCCGAAATGCTGGCCGACGCGGGCGCGGATTACGTCATCCTCGGCCATTCCGAACGCCGCGCCGACCATGGCGAGACCGATGCGATCGTCTGCGAAAAAACCATGGCCGCCACCATGGCGGGCCTCGTCCCCGTGGTCTGTGTCGGCGAAACCCTCGATCAGCGCGAAGCGGGCGAGACACTCGCCGTGATCCGCAAACAGCTCTCCGGCTCGCTGCCCGATGCGGTCGATCTCGGCAAGCTCGTCATCGCCTACGAACCGGTCTGGGCCATCGGCACCGGCAAAATCCCGACGCTCGAACAAATCGCCGAAGTCCATGACGACATGCGCGCCACCCTCGCGGCCCGCTATGGCGAGGGCGCATCGGACATCCCGCTCCTCTACGGCGGCTCCGTGAAACCCGCCAACGCCGCCGAGATCTTCGCCACCTCCAACGTGGACGGCGCGCTCGTCGGCGGCGCCTCTCTCAAGGCCGCCGATTTCTCCGGCATCGTCTCGGCCCTCGAAGCCGCCTGAGCCCCCAAACCAAAACGCCGCGCCCCCTCCCGGAGCGCGGCGCTTTTCGTTTCCTTTGCTGCGGAAAATACTCCCGCCGGAGGCGTCGCCTCTCACATCGCGGTCACGTCATAATCGTAGAGCCACGAAAACCGCTCCACCGCCTGTTTCGGCGCCATCGCCCCGGCAAAGCGCAACACCGCATGGCCAAGAAACCGTTTCGGCCCGCTCAGGTGGTAATTCTTCGCATTGGCGTTCGCCGCCTCGATCACCCGCACCACCCGCGCCCGCCGCTTCGCCTGATAGGCCGGGAGCGCCTGATCGAGCGGCAGGGTCGCGAGGCAGTCGGCCAGCACCCAGGCATCCTCAAGCGCCATCACCGCGCCCTGTGCCAGAAACGGCAAGGTCGGATGCGCCGCATCGCCCAGAATGGCCGTCCGTTCCGAATACCAGCGCAGCGCCACCGGATGCCGGAACAGCCCCCAGCGCGACACCTCGGTCACGCGCGACAATACGCCTTTGACCCCCGGACAGAAATTCGAAAAATTGCGCATCATCTCGGCCGGATCGCCAGCGTGGTTCCAGCCTTCCTCAACCCAATCCTCGCGCTCTTCGACAGCCACGATGTTCATCAAAGTGCCGCCGCGCAGAGGATAGCTCACCACATGCCGCCCCGCCGCCATATGCACCATCGCGACCGGCGGCTCGTTGCCCATGGCCGGAACCGTGGCGCGCCATGCCGTCTGACCGGTAAAGAACGGTTTTCCCGGGCCGTTCAGCATCGGGCGCAGTTTCGAATGCAGCCCGTCCGCGCCCAGCACCACGGCGTGGCGCACCGTCTCGCCGCCCTCGAACGTCAGACTCACCCCGTCATGATCGCCCTGAATATCGGCCACCTTATGCGCCAGCCGGATCGCAACCCCGCTCTGCCGCGCCCCCGCCTCAAGCATCGCGATGAGATCGGCGCGGTGCATCAGGAGAAACGCATCCTCGGGCCGGTAAGCGGCGAGATCGAGATAGAGCACCTCGCGCCCCATATACCCGTCCACAAGCCGCACGCCTTTCGAGCGCATCGCATGGGCCTCCGGATCGAGCCCCAGCGCCTTCAGAACCCGCACGCCATTGGGCGAGATCTGCAAGCCCGCGCCCACCTCGGCGATCTCGGCGGCCTGTTCATAGACCGTCACCCTGGCGCCCCTGAGCGCCAGCGCCTGCGCAACGGCAAGCCCGGCCACCCCCGCACCCAAAACCGCAATATCCTGACCGATCACCATGGCACTGTTCCTTTACATCTTCTCTCCGGGGCTCTGCACAAAGAAAAACACCGGGGTCTCCCCCGGTGTTTGTCATATTTCTGCACAAAGCTCACGGGTCTAAATTGCCGCGAGCGGGACTGATTGATCAGTCGTCCCCCCGAGCGCGTCAGCGCTCAATCGTCCCGATGAACCTTTTCACGACGCTCGTGGCGCTCCTGCGCCTCCAGCGTCATCGTCGCGATCGGGCGTGCATCGAGGCGTTTCAAAGAGATCGGCTCGCCGGTCACTTCGCAATAACCGTATTCGCCCTCGTCGATCCGGCGCAGCGCCGCGTCGATCTTGGCCACCAGCTTGCGCTGACGGTCCCGCGTGCGCAGTTCCAGCGCCCGGTCGGTTTCCTCGGAGGCACGGTCGGTGATGTCGGGGATGTTGCGGGTGCTGTCCTGCAAACCTTCGATCGTGTGGCGGCTCTCGTCGAGAAGCTCGGCCTTCCAGATCAGAAGTTTGCGGCGGAAATATTCGAGCTGACGCTCATTCATGAAAGGTTCGTCCTCGGCGGGACGGTAGTCATCGGGCAAAAAAGCCTCAGCCTTCATAGTGCTCACCTCTGTCGTGCCTTCGGCCGCGTTTTCGATGTTATCAGCCATAAGGCGCCCTCCAATTGCGGCCCGTTTAGCGCGTTTGACCGGGGATGTCACGTCACAATCTCCCTGTTATTGCACCTTTCCCCCCTGCCGTTATGATCTCGCACAAACCCTGTCCTTTAAGGCCCGAAACCCTATGAAATTTTCCTCAACCGAAAGTTACGTCGCCCCTGCCGACCTCACCGTCGCCGTCAACGCGGCCATCGCTCTGGAGCGCCCGCTCCTCGTCAAAGGCGAACCGGGCACCGGCAAGACCGAGCTGGCCCGTCAGGTCGCCGCCTCGCTGGGTCTCGACATGATCGAGTGGAACATCAAATCGACCACCCGCGCGCAGCAGGGCCTCTACGAATATGACGCCGTCTCGCGGCTGCGCGACAGCCAGTTGGGCGACCCGCGCGTCGAGGACGTCCGACACTACATCAAGAAGGGCAAGCTCTGGCAGGCGTTCGAGACCGACCGCAAGACCGTTCTTTTGATCGACGAGATCGACAAGGCCGACATCGAGTTTCCGAACGATCTGTTGCAGGAACTCGACAAAATGGCCTTCCATGTCTACGAGACCGGCGAGACCGTCACCGCGAAACAGCGCCCGGTGGTGATCATCACCTCGAACAATGAAAAGGAACTGCCCGACGCCTTCCTGCGCCGCTGTTTCTTCCATTACATCCGTTTCCCGGACATGGAGACGATGAAAGCCATCGTGAATGTGCATTTCCCGGGCATCAAGGACCGGCTGCTCGCCACCGCGCTCACGCAATTCTACGAGATCCGCGACACCCAGGGCCTCAAGAAGAAACCCTCCACCTCCGAGGTTCTGGATTGGCTCAAACTCCTGCTGGCCGAAGACCTCTCGCCCGAAGACCTCGCCCGCGACGGGGCCAATGCCCTGCCAAAACTCCACGGCGCGCTGTTGAAAAACGAACAGGACGTCGCCCTCTTCGAACGCCTCGCGTTTCTGGCGCGTGGCCGTCGCTAACCTCACCTTCATCTCTCGCTGTCACTGAGGGGCACCGCCACCTCGCCCCTCCGAAAGGCCCCGCCATGCGCCGCTTCGCTCTCCTTCTCGCCAGCCTCCTCCTCCCGACCGGCGCCTATGCCGACACGCCGGACTGCGAGGCGCTTTATGCCAAGGCCGAAACCGCCTGCCGCGCCACCCAGCACACATGCAATATGGTCAAGATCTGCAACAACATGATCGGCGCCTGCCCCCAGCCCCCCGCAACCGACGCCGCGTCCTGCGGGGCGTTCGATGCCTGCACATCGCAAAACACGCCGAGAATCTTCAAATACGCCTGTCGCTATGACTGGTCAGAGGGCGCCTGCCGTTCCGCCAACAGCCCCGACGATGAGGCATTAGAGGCCTGCCCCGCCGCTTCCGCAACCTCCGGCCAATCCTGCGCCCGCCCCCGCCTCGCTTATCAACAGGCCGCCGAAGCCTGCGAAACAGCCGCCATCGCCTATGCCCGCACCCTGACCTGCCTGCGCCCGGTCTCCGATCTCTATGTGCGGAAATGCGATGTCCCCGACCTGTAATCTGCGGCGGCAACAGGGCGGGGAAACGCTTGAATTTTCACAGCGTTTGCGAGAAGCAAAGGGGGTCCGTCCCGTACAGAAGAGCTTGCCATGCCTCTCACCATCCGCCCGCTCACCCCGGAAGACCGCGCTCAGTGGGAGCCGCTCTGGCGCGGCTATCTCACCTTCTACGAAACCGAGCTTTCGCAAGAGATCTACGACACCACCTTCGCCCGCCTGACCGACCCGGCGCACACCGAACGCGGTGCGCTTGTGGCCGATCTGGACGGCGCGCTGGTCGGCCTCGTGCATTACATTTTCCATGCCCACAACTGGCGCGTCGAGGATGTCTGCTACCTGCAAGACCTCTTCGTCACCGAGGCCGCCCGCGGCACCGGCGCCGGTCGCGCCCTGATCGAAGGCGTCTACCGCGTCGCCGACGACCACGGCACGCCGACGGTCTACTGGACCACCCAATCCGACAACGCCACCGCGCGCCAGCTCTACGACCGCATCGGCACGCTGACGCCGTTTATCAAATACACGCGGTAAGGCGGGGCGGCTGCGGCATGTTTTAACCGCGCAGCCCCATCTGCTCCCTCGCCCCCTTCAGGTCTATCGTGGCCTTGATGCCGTGCTTCTCCAGAAGATGAAGCAAATGCGCGCCGGACATCAGCGTCAGCGGCTTGTCGGCGGCAAATTTGTGCGCATCGGGACCGTAGTCTGCCGTGGTCACCAGAATGCCTTTGTTCGCACCCTCGTTCAAGGTTGTCCCATAAAGATCCCGCACCGCCGCCACGCCGACCGTTCGAGTGTAGCGCTTGGCCTGAATGATAATCTTGCCACCACCGATCGGATCGGGATCGAAGGCTACGGCATCGACACCCCCGTCGCTGCTCGATTGCGTCACATGCACCTCGCCACCGCGTGCCGCGAATTCCTTTTCGAAAATCTCCCGCACGAGATGTTCAAACTCCTCCCAATCCATCGCCGCAAGATTGGTCCCCCCATCCCCGGACACCTCGACCGACCGCGCGTCGATAAAGCGCTTGTCGGCTCTCTCGAATTCCATCACCGGTGCGATGGGCGTCAAACCGATCAACGTCGCCGCCGACACGCCTTTCAAGGATTTGAAACAGGATTTCGGATCGACCATCTCAAGATTGATCGCAAGAAACTCCTCTTTCTTGACAACCACGGACAGGATCGTCGCCTCGACCTCCTGCCCCGTCGCCCTGTCCACCGAGCGCGTCCAGCCATTGAAGGCAATGTTCTCGATATGCCCGGGACGATCCGCCTCGAACAGTTCATGAATCGTGCGAAGGAAAATCTGATAACAGAGATCGTCAAACAGCTCTTTCTTTTCCTTCGCGGAAATCTGTGTCTCTTTCAGCTCGCCCGAGGACGCCACAAAGCGCACCGTCTTGACGACCGGCAAATCGTCCGGCGAGGGCAACTGATAGGCGATGAAAAGCAGTTTGGTTTCAGGCTCGTATTGAACCTCCCATTGCTTGGGCACCAACTCGTCATGCGTCGAGGCCTCAAGCACAATCGACGCATGCTCTTCGATCGCCTCTTTATCCCCCGAACGCCAGGCCGCCTCCAGCGCATCGACCTTGGCATTCTCCTCGGATTGCCGCGTTAAGAATTCGGCCTCTGCAAGATCCTGCTCCGCATTCCAGGCGTCCCGGCTTTGCACCCATTCGGCCTGCTTTTGCGTAGCAGAATCCTTTGAGTTCTCCCATTCTGACCGCTCCAAAGCATTTTTCCTTTTAACCCTCTCGACCCTCAAAGAATGATCTTTGATTGCCGCATTATGTTCGGCTTCCAACCTTTTCCTCAGCCCAAACAATGGTTGAAGAAAACGAACACGCAGTTCAGGCGGCGAGGATGGCAAAGGAGCCACCCGTGGCGGCTTGGTCGTAAAAGGAACTGGCGCTTTCGTCGGAAAAGCTCGTCTCTCAAACTTCGAATGATCCTTCAAAACATCCCAATTCACCGTATCATCCACCGAAAGCGTGTGATGCAGCGTCCGTCGCAGCCGCTCCCGGCGATGCTCCGCTGCCTGCGTCAACTCCTCGGCCAAGTCCTTCCCAGCCGCCGCGCTTTGCTTTTTGAGATACTCCAGATATCGCGCATCCCACTGAGACATCAGCGTATCGACTTTGTTTTGCAGGATCGAAACCTCGGGCGCGCTCAACTCTTTATGCAGATCAAGCACATTGTGCCGCACATCAATGTAATACCGCAAAATACGATCTCCCCGCGCACTCCAATTCGCGCGCAGTGCGCCAGCCCGAATATTCTCAAGATTTTGGGACCGAAAGGCAATCTGTCCGGACATCTCCACTCCCCTGTTTTCAAATAGAATTGCGCAAAATGTGTTGCGACCGGCACCGAATGGCCGCGCAAAGAAATCCTATGTCGCTTCTGAAGCCTCTGGCAAAAGAAATCGCTCTCCTCCCCTCTGGCATTCTCCCCGGTTTGCCCTAAAATCGCCACAGTTGCCTCGTTAAAACCGAGGCCTTGGGCTCAGACTGAAAGACGCGTCATGACGCACCCCGACATGCACAAACGCACCGCCACCGGAATCAAAAACAGCATCGAAAACGGCCTCAAAACCGGTCCGCTCCTCCGCCTTCTCGCGGGCAGCGTGCTTCTGGCCGGATGCATGACCACCGCGCCGCAGCTGCCCGACACCGCCCGCGCCGCGCCCGCCGCCCTCGATCTGCCGCCGATGAAAATCTTTTCGCCCGCGCCGACGCAGACCACCACGCGCTCCAACGCCTCCATCGCCCGCGACTTCCTCGACCTGAGCTTCGCGCTCGAAACCGGCGCGACCCTCGACCGGTTCACCCGCTTCGAAGGTCCGATCACGCTGCGCATCACCGGCGAGCGCATCCCCGCCTCGCTCGGTTACGACCTGTCGCGCCTGATGGACCGTTTCCGCTCTGAGGCCGGGATCGAAATCACCCGCGTCCCCGCCAGTCAGCCCGCCTCGATCACCATCGAGACCCTGACCCAGGCCGAACTGTCGCGTCGTGCCCCCAACACCGCCTGCATCGTCGTGCCCAACGTGTCGAGCTGGCAGGACTTCCGCCATGCCCGCCGCGCCAATCTGAGCTGGACTCAGGTCGAGCGCCGCGAACGCCTCGCCGTCTTCATCCCCGAAAACGTGCCGCCGCAGGAAATCCGCGACTGTCTGCACGAGGAACTGGCTCAGGCCCTCGGCCCGCTCAACGATCTCTACCGCCTGCCGGATTCGGTGTTCAACGACGACAATATCCATTCCGTCCTCACCCCCTTCGACATGCTCATCCTGCGCGCCACCTACGCACCCGAGCTGCGCTCCGGCATGACCCGCGATCAGGTCGCCGCCGCCCTGCCCGGCATTCTGGCCCGGATCAACCCGGCGGGCGCAGGTCGCGCCACCGTTCCCGTGCAACCGACGCCCGCCGCCTGGACCGAAGCCGCGCTCACCGCCATGGGCAACGCCCCTCTGGCCCAACGCCGCCGCGCCGCCGAACTGGCGGTCGCCATCGCCCACAACGAGGGCTGGTCCGACAGCCGCGCCGGGTTTTCGTGGTTCCTGATGGGCCGCCTCGCCATCTCCAGCGACCGCGCTCAGGCCCATTTGGCTCTCGACGAGGCCTATCGCATCTATGCCGCGCACCCCGACACCCGGTTCCACGCCGCCCATGTCGCCATGCAGCGTGCCGCTCTTGCCCTCTCCGAGCACCGCTATCAGGCCGCCTATGAAATCTCCGCAGGCGCCATCGACGCCGCCCGCGACGCCGAAAACGCCGCCCTTCTGGCCTCGCTCATGTTGACCGAATCCGAAGCGCTCGAAAAACTCGGCCGGACACAGGACGCACGCAGCGTGCGGCTCGACAGCCTCGGCTGGGCGCGCTATGGATTCGGTTCGGATGACGAGGTTCGGGCCCGCGCCGCCGAAATCGCCGCCCTGGCACGCTAGGCCGCGACAAGAGGCACGCCGTCCCCACGCCTCCAAGGGGAGCGAGAGATGATCGGGATCATTCTGACCGTGATGGGCGGGCTTTGGGGCTGGCGACTGGCCAGCAAACGCGGCGGCAACCGCGCCGACAAGCTGCAATATATGGCGGTCTACGCGCTGATCTTCGCCGTGATCGGCCTGTTTCTGGGCGTCCTCCTCGACCGCATGGTCTGAACTATGTTCCTGCGCTTCTTCGACATCCTGCGCTCCGAAGGCGTCCCGGTTTCCTTGCGCGAATTCCTCGCCTTTCTGGAGGCCATGGACCGCGGCCTCGCGCTCTACGACATCGAAGAGTTTTACTTCCTCGCCCGCACCACCATGGTCAAGGACGAACGCCACCTCGACCGTTTCGACCGCGCCTTTTCCAAGACCTTTCAAGGCCTTGAAAGCATCTCCTCAGACGACGTCCTGAACGCGCTCGACCTGCCCGAAGACTGGCTGCGCAAGGAGATGGAGAAACATCTCACCCCCGAGGAAATGGCCGAGATCGAGGCTCTGGGCGGGTTCGACAAGCTGATGGAGACGCTCAAACAGCGGCTCGAAGAACAGAAAGGTCGCCATCAGGGCGGCAACAAATGGATCGGAACCGGGGGCACCTCGCCCTTTGGTGCCTATGGCTACAACCCCGAGGGCGTCCGCGTCGGTCAGGATCAATCCCGCCATCGCCGTGCCGTCAAAGTCTGGGACAAGCGCGAGTTCAAAAATCTCGACGACACGGTCGAGATCGGCACCCGCAACATCAAGCTCGCGATGAAACGCCTGCGCAAATGGGCGCGCACCAGCGCGCATGAGGAGCTCGATCTCGACGGCACCATCCGCGCCACCGCCGAGCATGGCTATCTCGACGTCCAGACCCGCCCCGAACGGCACAATGCCGTCAAGGTCCTGATGTTCTTCGACGTCGGCGGCTCGATGGACGATCACATCAAGGTGGTCGAGGAGCTGTTCTCCGCCGCCCGCAGCGAATTCAAACATCTCGAATATTACTATTTCCACAATTGCCTCTACGAAGGTGTCTGGCGCGACAACCGCCGCCGCTGGGGCGAGAAAATTCCCACCCGCGAGGTGATGAACACCTATGGCAAGGATTACAAAGTGATCTTCGTCGGCGACGCCTCGATGTCGCCCTACGAGATCGTCCTCCCCGGCGGCGCCAATGAGCATTGGAACGAGGAAGCGGGCGCGACTTGGCTTGCCCGCGCGCGGGCCACATGGCCCGATCACCTCTGGCTCAACCCGGTGCCGGAGACCCATTGGCCCTACACGCAATCCATCGCCATGATCCGCGAGATCTTCGAGGACCGCATGGTGCCGATGACGCTCGAAGGGCTGGACCGTGGCATGAAACTCCTGTCGCAAATGCCAAAAAAGACCTGAACTTCCCTCGTTAACCAATTGTTTACTTAAGAATATCTTAACAATCCGGAACGTGTCATAATTGTGTCTGAAATCGGGCTGGGGGCAGCTTGGGAAAGGCGGAGACACAAAGACCGAACCATGGTCCGTCGCCGCGAATGGGTGAAAACATGACACGGCTCTCATATCTCTCCATGTGTGGCGCGACGGCGCTCGCAACCACACTCACACCGCTGGCCGCAACGGCCGACAGCGGCCTCGGATTTCTCGGTGCCAACAGCAGCATCGGCTACATCTCCCTGAACGACACATCGATCGCCACGGCGGATGGCACGCTCGATTACGCCATTTCGCGCTATCACGGGCTGCAACTGGATCTGAGCACCACCTCGTTTCCCGATCATTGGCAAGGCACGCTCGCGGGCCATCTCTACATGCGGCCCAATGCCGATGCGAAATACGGTCTCTTCGCGGCCTATACCGACATCAATCAGGAAGCGGCCTATATCGGCACGCTCGGCATCGAAGGTCTTTGGGCCATTGAGGACCAGACCCTCCTGTCGATGCGCGCCGGGATCGGCCTCTATCAGCCGGACAACCGCGATTTCATCTTCGGCGACATCGGCGTGAAAACCGGTATCGGCGAGCATCTCGCCCTCTCCGCCTCGCTCTCGGGTTACGATATGGAGGAAAGCGATCTGGCCTCCCGCGATCTGACCGCCGCACTCGGCGCCACATGGTCCTTTGCCACGGCCCCCGTCGACCTGACACTGAGCGCCAGCTACAGTTTCGTCACCGACACGGCGGGCAATGACGACAGCTTCGGGGTCAGCGCGCTTTTGACCTGGCGCCCCGGCGGCAACAGACAGGCGATCCGCCCTCTGTACGAAGAAACCTTCGCTCCGGTGCGGCCGCTCACCGGGCTGCTGGCACGGCACACGGTCCGGTCGCTCGAACGATAGGCGACACCGCACAGAGGCGCGCCACAGGGATCGGAAAAATGCGACCGGGCGGGGTTTCCCTCCGCCCCGGTCGCCCCCATATTCCGGTCATGTTGAAATTCACGCCGCTCCTCCTCGCCCTGATCTGGGGCATTGCCATGTACCGCATGTCCGTCTGGCGCACCCTGCGGGAATTGGAGGCGCGCTCCTCCGAACTCGCGGACCCGGCGCTGGCCCGCGCCTTCGGTCAACTCGCCCGCGCCCTCGATCTGCCCCGCGTGCGGGTGTTTCTCTACGAGATCGAGCCGGTCAACGGCCTCGCCGCCCCCGATGGCAAGGTCTACATCACCCGCGGCTTTTACGACAAATTCCGTCAGGGCCAGATCACCGACACCGAAATGGCCTCCGTCATCGCGCATGAATTGGGCCATGTCGCCCTTGGCCATTCGAAACGCCGGATGATCGACTTCTCCGGTCAGAATGCGCTGCGCACGGCGCTGGCCATGCTGCTGTCGCGCATCCTTCCCGGCCTCGGCGTCTATATTGCGGGCTGGCTGACCCAGATGCTCGCCGCCAAGCTGTCGCGCTCCGACGAATACGAGGCCGACGCCTACGCCACAGCACTTTTGATCAAGGCCGGGATCGGCACCGGCCCACAAAAATCGCTCTTCGAAAAACTGCCGCATCTCACCGGCGCCCATGGCGCCTCGATGCCCGCATGGCTGATGAGCCACCCGAAGACCGAAGAGCGGATCAAAGCCATCGAGGCCAATGAGGCGAAATGGTCGTGACCGCCTGAGCGCCCGCACCGTGCCCGACGGATGTCCGACACAAGTCCGACGCAAATCCGACAGACAAAATCAACCGTTTCAGAGCAAAACGGTCTTCTGTTTTCCGATGGCAAAAATACTCAAAAACGGATCAGCCAAGCGCCTTGCCCAGCCGGGGCAGATGCGCCTTTTTCAAAAGCCGCCGCACATCCCAGGCCTCGCCCGAAAGCCGTTCGGCCTCCGCCCGCACCTCTTCGACCGCCGCCGCCACAGCCTCGGGATGATCCGACCAGAGCCGCCAGAGAAACCCGTCCGGGTCCCAGCGCTCAAGCCCTTCCTCGGCCAGAATATGGCGCGGAAAATCCTGCGCATTCACGGTCACGATCGCCTCCGCGCCGCCCGCAATCGCGGCGGCCAGAACGTGAATATCGTTCTCGTCCGTCAGATAAAGACGCGCTTCTAAGCCTTTGTGTTCTTTGACTTCCGCCTTCGGAAACCCCGCTCGCACAAGCGCCACTTCGCCGCGCGCCTGCGCCTCGCCCTCGGGGCCGATTTTGCGCGCGGCCCGCGCCCATTCCTCGAGAATGCGCGCCGACCACAAAGGCGTGTAAAGCCCGCGTTTCGCGACGCCCAGAAGCACCTCCCGCATCACCGTCGGGTAGAGCACGCAGGCGTCGAGAAGCACTTTCACGGCAGGATCCGGTAGAACAGCGCCTTCAAATAACCGCTCTCCGCGAGCTGCGGCATGAGCGGATGATCCGCGCCCGCAAACCCCGTATGGATCAGTTGCGCCGAGCGTCCAAGATGCCCGACACCGCGCCCGATCCCACGGTTACAGGCGGTGCGAAACTTCTCCAAATCCGCCGCATGCGAACAAGAGCAAAGCCCCAAATACCCGCCCTCCCGCACCAGCGGCGCGGCCATGCGGGCGACACGTTCATAGGCGCGCAGCCCCTTTTCCAAAGCCGGTTTCGAGGGCGCAAACGCGGGCGGATCGCAGATCACCACGTCGAATGTCTCACCCTCTTCCGCCAAAGCCGCCATGACATCGAAAGCATCGCCTTTGCGCGTTGAAAACACGGCCGATTTCCCCATCGCGTCTGCGCCTTTTTCAGCGAGATCGAGGGCTGCGGCCGAGCTGTCGACCGACAGCGCCGAGGCCGCACCACCTGCGAGAGAGGCCAGCGCAAACCCACCGACATGGGAGAACACATCCAAAACCTTTTTGCCCGCGACCAGACGCTGGGCAAAGGCATGGTTCGGACGCTGATCGTAGAACAGGCCGGTTTTCTGCCCGCCCATGAGATCGGCCATATAGGTCGCGCCATTCATCGGCACAGGGATCGGTTCGTCGACCTTGCCAGAGAGAATTTCCGTTTTCTCTTCAAGCCCTTCGAGACCGCGCGCCCGCCCCGTGCCGTTCATCACCACCGTCGTGACCCCGGTCACCTCGCGCAGCGCCTCAGCCAGAGGTTCGATCAAAACATCGGCCCATGCGGCGTTGGGCTGCACCACGCACGTATCGCCGAACCGGTCGATCACCACGCCCGGAAGACCATCGGCCTCGGCATGGACCAGCCGATAGAAAGGCGCTTCGAACAGGGTCTCGCGATGCGCCAGAGCAGTCGCGAGCTTGGCGCGGAACCACGCCGCGTCGATCACCCCCGCCTCGTCGCGGTCGAGCACGCGGGCAAAGATGCGCGAATTCGGATTGACCGCCACGAGGGCCAGAAAATTCTGCTCCGCATCTTCGAGACGGGCGATGGTGCCGGGCGCAATCGCTTTGGTGCGTCGGTCGGTGACCAGCTCGTTATCATAGACCCAAGGTGCGCCGTGGCGGATCGCACGGGCGTTGGATTTGGGTTTGAGGCGGATGGTCGGAAGTGAATAAGAGGGCTCTGTCATGAGAGCCCTCTTAGCGCTGTTTCGATCTGCAAGGAAGAGGGATCAGAGTGCGATCGGCTTGGTCAGCTCGCCATAGATCACGCCCGCAAGATGTTCGCCGATCCGCATCCGCTGGGTGATCCCGGCACGGTCGGCGGCCACGGCAGCATTGCCCCCAAGCGCATTGAGCGTCGCGTTGACCATATGGGACGGCACAATGACCGCACCGGTGTTGGCATCGCGCACGGTCAACAGGAATTCGATCTCATGTTTGGACGGCAGTGAGGAATAGCGCACTTTCTGCGTCTGGGCATGAAAACGCACGAGTTGCACGTCAAGCACCACGGCGCGCGATCCCTCAAGCGCATTGGCGCCCGCGTTCAAACCGGCTTCCATAACCGACTTCACCTGCTCATAGCGGTTGCCGAACGGGTCCTCACGCCAGACGATATCGGCGCGCGGCTTGATGCCATTGTCCTCGGACACGGTCAGCGTCCCCGGCACCACCACGTTGATCTGTGCGACCCGGAAATCCGGCGCGATCATGACGGCGTCAGACGCCTGCGCGCCCAGCGGCAGATCGAACGGCACCGCCCGCGACGTGGTTTCCATCGTGCAGGCGCTGGTGGCGGCTGCAAGGATCAGGGCTGCTGCGATTTTGAATGTCTGTTTCATGACGGCCTCCGGGGATCTCCCCTATTTCGTGGTTAACGATGCCGGGGAAATGAGGCCAAAATGCGAAAATCCCGGAGCATTTCCGGGATTTTCAAAGCGTTATCGTGCGTGGGCAGTGGCGTTTCGCCTGTTATGTGCCGATCAGCCCGGTTCAGGCCAGTTCGGCGGCGCGACCGCCATGGAAGCGGCCACGGAGCCATTTGCCGGTTGCGCTGATCATCGAGCGCATGGCCTGAGCACGCAGTTTGCGGGCTTCGGCTTCGACGGCGAGATGGGAAAATTGAACGACGGTACGTGTGGTCATCAGGATCACCTATTCAAGTGTTGGCCCGCCGGTCTCTACCGACAATGGCGCGATTGTGTTGATCCTCCCGATGGCTCATTTATAGGTCAAAACCACTGACGCAGACGAGTGCCAATTGCGAAGAGCCGTTATGCACTTGCAGCAACCCCCTTGCGTGTGCAGCATAGGCAACGACAGCCCCACGCCACAATGGACATTCCCGGCCGCAAGGGTTAAGTTAGCGCTAACTATTTTCAGACCTTCCCATGTGCCCATTTGGCCAGACCAGCAAAAGGCCCGTCATGCCCCTGAACGCCCAGATCGTCCCCGAGATCGCAAACGTCACCCAACGCATCATCGAACGCTCCCGCCCGACCCGCGAGGCCTATCTCGCCCGGATCGCGGATGCGGCAGAGCAAGGTCCGGCGCGGGCGCATCTCTCCTGCGGCAATCAAGCCCATGCCTATGCCGCCATGGGGGACGATCAGGCGACGCTCGCCGACGGGCGCGCGCCCAATATCGGCATCGTAACCGCCTATAATGACATGCTCTCGGCGCATAAGCCCTATGAGCATTACCCCGACATCATCCGCGAGGTCGCGCATCAAAACGGCGCCACGGCACAGGTCGCGGGCGGGGTACCGGCGATGTGCGACGGGGTGACACAGGGCCAGACCGGCATGGAACTCTCGCTTTTTTCGCGCGACACGATCGCGCTTTCGGCCTCCATCGCCATGTCGCATAATTGCTATGACGCGGCGCTTTATATGGGCATCTGCGACAAGATCGTGCCGGGTCTGATCATGGCCACCGCCGCGTTTGGCCATGTGCCAACCGTTTTCGTGCCCGCAGGTCCGATGACCACCGGCATCTCGAATGACGAAAAATCCAAGGCCCGCCAGAAATTCGCCACCGGCGAGATCACCCGCCGCGAGTTGATGGACAGCGAGATGAAGGCCTATCACGGCCAAGGCACCTGCACCTTCTACGGCACCGCGAACTCGAACCAGATGCTGATGGAGGTCATGGGGCTGCATCTTCCGGGCGCGTCTTTCGTCAATCCCGGCACCGATCTGCGCGACGCATTGACCCGCGAAGCCGCCAAACGCGCGCTTCAGATCACCGCCTTTGGCAATGAATATACGCCTGCGGGCGCCATTCTCGATGAAAAGGCCTTTGTGAACGGCATCGTCGGGCTGATGGCCACGGGCGGGTCGACCAACCTCGTGCTGCACCTGCCGGCGATGGCGCGCGCCGCCGGGATTCTCCTCGATCTGGAAGATTTCTCCGAGATTTCCGATGTGGTGCCGCTATTGGCCAAGGTCTATCCGAACGGGCTTGCCGATGTGAACCATTTCCACGCGGCGGGCGGCCTGTCCTATCTGATCGGCGAATTGCTCGATGCCGGTTTGCTCCATGAGGACGTCAAAACCGTCGCTGGTGAGGGCCTGTCGCTTTACACGAAAGAGCCGAAACTCCGGGACGGTGTTCTCACCTTCGAGGAGCCGGAGCGCGAAAGCGTCAACGATATGATCCTGCGCCCCGCCTCCGATCCGTTCCAGAAAAGCGGTGGGCTGAAGGAGTTGCGCGGCAATCTCGGGCGCGGCGTGATGAAAGTTTCCGCTGTGAAGCCCGAACACCATGTGGTCGAGGCGAAAGCACGGATTTTCCACGATCAGCACGACGTCAAAAAGGCGTTTCAGGCCGGCGAATTTACCGAAGACACCGTGGTCGTCGTCCGGTTCCAAGGCCCGCGCGCCAATGGCATGCCGGAGCTGCATTCGCTGACGCCGACGCTTGCCGTGTTGCAGGATCGCGGTCTCAAAGTCGCGCTGGTGACCGACGGGCGGATGTCCGGTGCGTCCGGCAAGGTGCCCGCCTGCATCCATGTCTCTCCGGAGGCCGTGACCGGCGGGCCGATTGCCAAGCTCAAAGACGGCGATCTGGTGCGGGTCGATGCGATCAGTGGCACGCTTGAGGTCTTGGAAGAGGGCTTCGAGGCGCGAGAAACGGTGACTGCCGATCTCTCCGCCAACAAGGTCGGCATGGGCCGCGAGCTGTTCGAGACCTTCCGCCAGAACGCAGGCCCCGCCACCGAGGGCGCCTGCTCGCTGTTCTGAGCGCACATATGAAAACGCCCGCCAGATCGGCGGGCGTCTCACGCATCAGAGCAACTGGCCCAGAGAGGCGGGATCGAAGCCCTTCAACTCGTCGACCGCACCGCGTTTGACCTTTTCGGCCCAAGCGTAATCCGACAGGATCGCACGGCCCACGGCGATCAGATCGAATTCCTCCGCCGCCATGCGTCTCACCAGATTATCGAGCGGAGTGACCGTCGAGCTTTCGCCGCCAAAAGCCGCAAGGAATTCGCCCGACAGCCCCACGGAGCCCACCGAAATCGTCGGCACGCCAGTGATTTTCTTGGCCCAGCCCGCGAAGTTCAGCCCCTCTTCGCCATCGATCTCCGGGAATTCCGGCTCCCAGAACCGGCGCTGCGAACAGTGCAGAATGTCGACGCCCGCCTCCACGAGCGGCGTGAGCCAGCGCTCCATCTCCGCCGGATCGGCGGCGAGTTTGACGCCGTAATCCTGTTGTTTCCATTGGCTCAGGCGCAGGATGATCGGGAAATCGGGGCCGACAGCGGCCCGCACCGCTTTGATCACCGCCACGGCAAAGCGCGACCGCTCTTCGATTGTCTTGCCACCCCAGTGATCGTCGCGCAGGTTAGTCCCCGCCCAGAAGAACTGGTCGATCAGATAGCCATGCGCGCCATGCAGCTCGGCCACGTCAAAGCCCAGATCCTTTGCGGCCTTGGCCGAGGCCGCAAAGGCCGCAATCGTCGCCTCGATATCGGCCTTGGACATCGCAACGCCGCGTGGATCGTTCGGCCCCACAAGACCCGAGGGGCTTTCGACCGGCACCTCCGGCTCCCAATCGCCGCCCCGCGTCGAGCCGGTGTGCCAGATCTGCGGCCCCATCTTGCCGCCCTCGGCATGAACCGCCTCGATCACGCCCTTCCACCCGGCCAGAGCCGCGTCGCCATGGAAAAACGGAATGCCCGGCAGGTTGCGCGAGGCCGGTCGGTCGATCACCGTGCCCTCGGACAGGATCAACCCCACCTCATGCGCGGCGCGGCGGGCGTAATAGGCGGCGTTCGGCGCGCCCGGAATGCCGTCAGGCGCCATGCCCCGCGTCATCGGCGCCATGACGATGCGGTTTTTCAGGCTCAGCCCTTTGTAAGTGAACGATCGGAACAAAGTGTCGATCTCTACGGTCATCTTCGCGCTCCTCTGTGTGCGTATCCCGCTGATCTATGATGGCGCAAACATGCTACAAGCCCCGCAGGGGTGGCTTGACAAAATCGCGCAGGCGAAGAGGCTCTGGGAGGTAGCGCATCCGCAGCATAGGCTTTCGCAAAGGCAAATTTAGCGCTAACAATCACGCAACGCATCACAGCGACTCCCCACATTCCTCACCAGGAGACAGAACATGACCCCTCAGGACGCCAGCCAGAAATGTGCGGAGGTCTGTGGCCTCGCCCCCGTCGTGCCCGTGCTCGTGGTGAAAGACGTAGCCCATGCCCGCCCTCTGGCCGAAGCGCTGGTTGCAGGCGGTCTGCCCGCGCTTGAGGTGACGCTGCGCACACCCGTGGCGCTCGACGTGATCCGCGAAATGGCCAGGGTCGAAGGCGGTGTGGTTGGTGCAGGGACGCTTTTGACGCCTCTGGACGTGAAAAACGCCGTGGAAGCAGGCGCGAAATTCGGCGTCTCTCCGGGCGCGACCGACACGCTTCTGGACGCCTGCGAAGCCGCCGACCTGCCGCTTTTGGCGGGCACCTCGACCGCCTCCGATGTCATGAAACTTCTGGAGCGCGGCTATACGGTCGCGAAATTCTTCCCCGCCGAGGCCAATGGCGGCGCACCTGCGCTCAAGGCCATCGGCGCGCCCCTGCCGCAGATGAGGTTCTGCCCCACGGGTGGCGTTTCGCTGAAAAACGCTCGCGATTACCTGTCCCTGTCCAACACGCTTTGCGTGGGCGGGAGCTGGGTTGCGCCCGCGGATTTGGTGGAAAAGGGCGACTGGAAAGCCATCGAGGAGCTGGCCCGCGAAGCCGCCGCCCTGCCGCGTTGATCATGCGTTAGCTGCCCTCAGGCGATCGCTCAGGCCGACACGCGGCGCTGCGGCGCGCGCGCAATCGTACCGCCGCGGTGTTCGGCCCGGTGATAGCCCGAAGCCTCCTGTTCCCAATGCGACCAGAGCGTCGCGGAGCGAGTGCCGGAGCGGCAATAGGCGAGAATGGGTTTCGGCATATCCTCGATCACACGGGCGAAGGTGGCATGATCCATTTCCGTCGCCCCGGTCAGGGCAATCGGAATGTAAACGGTGCGCAACCCGAGATCGCGGGCGATTTTCGACATCTCGTCGAAGGTGGGCTGATCCGGCCCCTCGCCATCCGGGCGATTGCAGACGATGGTCTTGTACCCGGTCTCGGCAATCTTGCTGATTTTGGCCAGATCCACCTGAGTGGCGACCGTGAACATGCCGTTTAATCGTTTGATCCTCATGGAGGTCACCTCTGGACTGTGCGTGAAAATGCATTTTCCCCACAGCATCCGACCAAAGGGTAAACAGGCGCTGAACACAGACCGGAGAGAAGGTGACAAATCCCGAAAAATCGAAAAAGTTCAGCTCGGAGGCATTTAGCCGCGGCGCGCCCGTGAACCGCCACGACGCCCGCCCGGACCGCCCAGTTTGCCCAGACCTTCGGTCAGCACCACGGTCATCGGATGCTCCGCCCCCCCCAAAGGCGCATAGAGCGCCAGAAGCCGACGGATCGCGATCTGCGGCGCCAGCTCCGGGTCGATCTTGATCGCCCAGTCGAGAAAGATCGAGCGTGCCTCCGGCAGACCCAGCCCCTCGATCCGGTAGGATTCGCGGATCAGCCCGCCCGGGTCGAGCGCTTGATCCACCTCCGGCAGGTTCGGGTAAGGATGTCTTTGCGCCATGAGGCACCTCCTGAGACAGGCTTACGCACCCGGCAAGGGACGCGCAAGCACCGCCGTGATCGCCGTCGCGGACGCCGCAGCACGCGATTTCAGTTCTTCGGACAAAGCCGACATACTCACCGCCCCGTTGGAGCGCATGAGAAAGCCGCGCCCGCCCGCGCCCACAGCCTCCGGATCGAGCGCCTCGCCGGTCAGAAGCCGCGCCGCCGATTGCAGCCGCCACATCAGCCGGTAGGTTTCGACCAAAAGCGCGTATTCGTCCCCCGTGAGCCAGTTTGCCGCCCGTCCGGCACCGAGCTGGGCATAAATGTCCTGTTCCGCGCTGCCCGACAGAAGCGCCGCCGTTTCGGCCAATAGTTCGATGTCCATCATCCGTCCGGGACCGTTTTTCGGGTCCCAGTCGCTGCCGGGCTTGGCCTCTGCCAGACGCGCGCGCATCTCACAGGTCTCCTGTCGGATACGAGCCTCCTCCCGAGGGCCAGCAATGAGATCGGCGCGGAAATCGTCGACCGCGTGCATCAGCTCGGGATCGCCCGCCAAGGCCCGCCCCCGCGTCAACGCCAGATGTTCCCAGACCCAGGCCTCTTCGCGCTGATAGCTCACGAAGCTCTCGAGCGAGGTCGCAACCGGGCCTTGTTTGCCGGAGGGACGGAGCCGCATATCGACCTCATAGAGCCGCCCCTCGGCGGTCTGCGCCGTCATGGCGGTGATCAGGGCTTGCGTCAGACGAGCGTAATAGCTGCGCGATTGCAAGGGCTTGCGCCCCTCGGACATATCCACCCCCGCGGCATCGTAGATCACGATCATGTCGAGATCGGAGGCCGCCGTCAGCCGCCCCGCGCCCAGAGAGCCCATGCCCAGAACCATCGCGCCCCGCCCCGGCGGCGGGCCGTGTTTGTGGGTAAATTCGGCGACGACCTGCGGATAGAGCGCCGCGACACAGGCCGCCGCAATGTCGCAATATTGCGACCCGGCCTCGTCGGCGGTGATCAGATCGCGGAGCTGATGCACCCCGACCCGGAAATGCCATTCCTTGGCCCAGCGGCGACAGGCGTCGAGCTGGCGTTCGTAATCCCCAGCCTCCTCGAGATGCGTGTCGAGAAGCGCAATCAGCCCCTCACGCCCCGGCCAGGACGCAAAGAACCGCCCGCCGATCACCGCGTCGAGCACTTGGGCGTTGCGCGACAGATAGCGCGCCAGATGCGGTGCCGTGGACACGATGTCGAGGATCAGGTCGATGAGCTGCGGGTTGGCCTCGAACAACGCGAAGAGCTGCACCCCCGCAGGCAGGCCGCGTAGGAAGCCGTCGAGATGGCTGAGCGCCTCCTCCGGCTTGTCGAGGCGCTGGATACGGGTCAAAAGCTCGGGTTTCAGCCGCTCGAAAATCTCCTGTGCCCGCGCCGTGCGCAGACAGGGATAGGTCGACCAGCGCGCCGTGACCTCCGCCTGTTCGGGCGAGAGATCGGGCGTCGGCGCGGCCTCACCCGGGGCAAAGAAATCCTCGGTCAACGCATTGACCCGCTCACAGCGCTCGGCAATCTCCGCGCGCATCGCCACGACCGTGGTGCCCATGAGCGCGGCCAGACGGTCGAATTCCTCCGGTGCGGTCGGCAGGCTGTGGGTCTGCTGGTCGCGTAGCATCTGTAGCCGGTGCTCGACCTCGCGATGCGCCTCGTAATCCCGGCTGAGCTGTTCGGCCACGTCCGCCTCGACCCAGCCCTTCTCCGCCAGCATGGCAAGCGCAGGAACCGTGCCCCGAAGCCGCAGATCCGGGTCGCGCCCGCCAGCGATCAACTGCCGGGTCTGGGCAAAGAATTCGATCTCGCGAATGCCGCCAAAGCCGAGTTTCATGTTGTGGCCTTCGAGCTTCAACGCCCCGCCCAACCCCTTGTGCGCACGGATTTTCAGCCGCATGTCATGGGTCTCGCGAATGGCGTTGAAATCGAGGTGTTTGCGCCAGACGAACGGCATCATCCCCTTCAGAAACCGTCCCCCCGCGTCCAGATCACCCGCACAGGCCCGTGCCTTGATATAGGCCGCGCGCTCCCATGTGCGCCCGACGCTTTCGTAATAGCGTTCGGCGGCCTCCATGGCGAAACACACCGGCGTCACCGACGGATCGGGGCGCAGCCGCAGATCGGTGCGGAACACGTAGCCCTCGGCGGTCAGATCGGACAACGCCGCCATGGCGCGGCGCGTGGCGCGAATGAAGCCCGCGCGCGCCTCCATTCGGTCGATACCCTCGAAACGCTCCTCGTCGAACAGACAAATCAGGTCGATGTCGGAGGAATAATTCAGCTCTCCCGCCCCATGCTTCCCCATGGCCAGCGCGAACATGCCACCGCAGGCCTCAATATCGTCTTCGGTCTGGCCGGGGAGTTTGCCCTTGCGGATCTCGCGTGCCACATGCGCCCGCAGCGCCACATGGGTCGCCCGGTCGGCCAGAAGCGACAACGCGCCAGTGACCTCGGACAGCGTCCAGACACCACCGAGATCGCAGAGACCGGCCAGAAGTGCCACGCGACGCTTGGCCTGTCGCAGCCCGGTGTCGATCTGATCAAAAGGCAGCGCCTCGATCCGGGCAATCTCCCCCGCCAAAGCGGCCTCCGGAGCGGACAGGGCCTCCGGCAGCCAATCCGCTTCCTTGAGGGTCAGCCCGTGCAGATAGGGCGCAGACCCCGCCGCGCCCGCGATCACCTCCGCCGTGGCGCCGGTGAGATCGGGTAAGGCCGCGCGCGCCTCCGTGGCGCGCTCCGGCTCATAGGGGCGCGGGCTGCGGGTGATCCGGGTCTCGAATGTCATGATGTCTCCTCCATCTGCTCTAAAACATCAGATTTCCAACACCTTGCGCAAGGCCAAACGACATGGTTCAAAAGCGCAAAGGAGTCTGCCATGTCGAAAAGTCTCAAACGTGTCGAAGAGGCGCTGGCCGACGCCGGTCTCACGATCCATATCCTCGAAATGGACGGCTCAACCCGCACGGCACAGGAGGCCGCCGATCAGGCTGGATGCCATATCGATCAGATCGCCAAGTCGATCGTGTTCAAAGGGACGGAAAGCGGCGCGATTTGCCTCTTTATCACGGCGGGCGGCGATCAGGTGGAGCTTGAGAAAGCCGCAAAAGTGGCCGGAGAACCTCTGGAGCGCGCCGACGGAAAAGAGGTGCGCAAGGTGACCGGCTTTGCCATTGGCGGCGTCTCGCCGGTCGGGCATCTCATCCCACCGCATGTCTATTTCGATCCGAAACTGAGCACATTCGCGACGGTCTGGGCCGCGGCTGGCACACCGCGCCATATTTTCGAGATCGCGCCTGCCGATCTCCTGCACATCTCCGGCGCGACAGTGGCGGAGTTCACCGCCTGACGTCACTCCGCTCAGAAAAACCTTTGAGCAGGTCCGGGAACCCGGCCATATCCGGCATCGCCTCGAACACATGTTCGGCGGGCGTCGTGACCCAAGGCAGACGCTTGGCCGCCATGGTCTCGATATAGGGTCGACACCACGCCTGAATCTCCGGGTCTTCCGTATCGAACAGCGTCGGACGAATGTTGGTCAACGCCTCGAACCCGGTGATCCGGGTGAACATCCATGTCTTGCAGGACGGACAGCAATAGTGATCGAGCTCCGGCCCCTGCGCGCCGCCTTTCACCACCTCGCCCTGCACCGCAAGTGCCTCGGACGGGATCATCGCGGTCAGGGAAAAGGCCGAAGAACTCATCTTCTTGCAGCCATCGCAATGGCAGGCAGCAGTCATCACCGGCGCAGCGGAGACAGTCAAGGTCACCGCTCCGCAGCGGCATCGTCCGAGCTTCTGTAACGTCGTCATCGCGTCTCTCCTCTTTCGCTCCAGCATGCATGAGAGCGGCTGGCATGACCAGAGCAGGCTCCTATTCACACCCCAAAAATGCCACAACAAACTGATAGTAAACAAAATTTTAAAATAATGTAAAAAACATTCACATCACCCCTTGCGCGACGTCGCAGACCTCCCCATCTTTGCAATGTGAAAGGCATTCACATCCACTGAAACCCACCCTTGAAACCACGACACACACCGAAAGAAAGATGACATGACCCAAGTCGCCTCCACATACACCCCCGCAGAGACCGCCACGAGCTGGTTTCGCCGGGCAGAGGCCTGGCTCGACGACAAAGGCAAAGGTGCCTGGATCGCGACCATGGTCCTCGGTTTCATCTTCGTCTGGCCGGTCGGCCTCGCCCTTCTCTTCTACATGATCTGGAGTAAACGCATGTTTTCCTGCAAATCCCGCCCGAACTCCCCCTTTGGCCGTGGCTGTGGCCCGCGTCCGTTCCGCGAAAACCGTCACGAGCGCTTCCGCTCCATGCACGCCGCGATGCGCCCCTCGGGCAATTCCGCCTTCGACGCCTACAAGGAAGAAACCCTGAAACGGCTCGAAGAGGAACAGGGTCAGTTCGAAAGCTTCCTCGAACGTCTGCGCGCCGCCAAGGACAAGGCCGAATTCGACCAGTTCATGGACGACCGCGCCCGCCGCGCCGCCGAAGACCGTACTGCCGCCGACAAGGACGCGGACACCGACAAAGAAGATGCCTGATCTTCTGAGTAAGCGTAAAGGCAAGCCTTAAGGGGCTTGCCTCCCCCCTTCGGAGACCCGAGAATGCAGAGTATGAGTGAGTATCCAACCGAACATTGGGGTCTGCCGGACCCCGACCGCCAACCCGGCTTTTACGACAGCGTGCCGACGAAACGCATGCTCGCCTTTGTCGTGGACCTGATCGTCGGCGTGGTGATCGCCGCCTTGATCGTCCCCTTTACCGCCTTCACCGGGATCTTTTTCTTTCCCTTCCTCGTGGCCGTGACCTCCTATGCCTACCGGGTGATCACGATTGCGAACAGCTCCGCCACTTGGGGCATGCGGCTGATGGGGATCGAATTCCGGACCTCGAAGGGCGAGCGCTTCGACCTTGGCATGGCGTTTCTGCACACCACGCTCTTCACCGTCTGGTGTTCCATGGGCCTGCCGCAAGTGGTCTCCGTCATCCTGATGCTCACCACGGCGCGCAAACAGGGGCTCTCCGATCTGATCCTCGGCTCCGCCGCGATCAACCGCCCCTCGGACTACTGACCCCGAATTTCCGGTCCGAAAGGTCAAAAAGGGCGCAGCTTTGCGCCCTTTGTCGCGTTTTCAAAGAAAAGCGCGCCCAAGGCTTGCGAAATGAAACGGAATTGCTACCTTTTTCCCGAACCGTTTACGCGTCCTTTGGAAATTCCTCGTAAGTCCTCCTCATGCGTCACTCCCTCCCCCTTGCGCCACAGTTCTACGTGACCGCCCCCCAGCCCTGCCCCTATCTCGAGGGCCGGATGGAGCGGAAACTCTTTACGTCTCTGCAAGGGGAGCATGCCGAGCAACTCAACGACAGCCTGTCGAAACAGGGCTTCCGCCGCTCGCAAAACGTGCTCTATCGTCCCACCTGCGCGGATTGCAACGCCTGCATGTCGGCCCGCATCCGGGTGGCCGATTTCAAACCCTCGAAATCCCAGCGCCGGGCGATCAACAAGAACAATTACCTCAAACGTGCCGCCACCTCGCCTTGGGCGACCGAGGCGCAATATGAGCTGTTCCGCGAATATCTGGAGACGCGCCACGCCGATGGCGGCATGGCGGATATGGATGTGTTCGAATTCGCCGCGATGATCGAGGAAACCCCGATCCGCACCCGCGTCATCGAATATTACATCCCCAACGCCGCCGGGCAGCCGCGCGAACTGGCCGCGACCTGTCTGACGGACCTGTTGGATGACGGGTTATCGATGGTCTATTCGTTTTACAAACCCGATCTGATCAAGGACAGCCTCGGCACCTATGTGATCCTCGATCATATCGAGATCGCGCGCGAAGCGGGCCTGCCCTATGTCTACCTCGGCTATTGGGTGCCGGGATCGCCGAAAATGGGCTACAAGGCGCGGTTCTCCGCGCTTGAGGTCTATCAGGGCGGGCAATGGATCGACCTGAAAGATCCCGACGAGTTCTCCTCCGACACGCATCCTCTGGAGAGCGAGCCGATCGCCCAGCAGGTGGCGAAGATCGACCTGCCGGATATGCAGGGCACGCGGACGACCAAACCGGAGGTGTAACGCCCAAACAAAAGCGCGGCCCTCAGAGCCGCGCTTTGTTATTTGCCGTTTGGCGGAAACCTCAATGCACCTTCACCGTTCCCATCATCGCCCGCGGGTCGGTCCGGAGCGTGGCGTCGATCAACAGGCCCAGTTGCTCGGCCAGCGACACCGCCAGAGGCGCGACATCGGCACGCACCAAAAGCATCGCCATGAGACAGGCGTCCTCACGTTGGCCCCGCGCGGCATGGCGAACGAATTGCGCCAGCACCGCCTCATCCGCGCCGAGGCAATCGCAGCTCATGCCGTGATGCACCAGAGGCCGCCGGGCGTGGCGCTGGAACACAAGCATCATCTGATCGAAAATCCGGCCCATGTCGCTGCCCTCTCGCAACGCGTTCGAACCGCGAAACAGGGTGACGACCATACGCCCCTGCTCGTTGAGTTGCGACAGTTTCCCCACCGGTTGCGCCCCATCGCGGGCGTCTTCGGTCAATTGGTCGATGGAACGGGCGGATTGGAAAGACATGGACGGGCTCCTTAGCGGGGCTGTGATTAAATACCTTAGTCTTTTTATAAGACATTTATCACAACGCAAGGGATTCTTTCGCCCATAAGAAAAGCCCCGCCGATAAGGCGGGGCTTTGTCTGTTTTCTGAGCCGTTTCCTTACTTCGCCAGAAGGTTCGGCACGATGGTGACAATGTCCGGGAAGGCCCAGAGGATTCCGAGCCCTAGCACCTGAATGAGCACAAAGGGGATAATGCCCTTGTATATGTGCCCGGTCGTGACCGAGGCCGGAGCCACGCCGCGCAGGTAGAACAGCGCAAAACCGAAGGGCGGCGTCAGGAAAGAGGTCTGGAGGTTCACGGCGATCATGATCGTGACCCATTTCGGGTCCATCGTGCCGCCGTAGATCACCGGACCGACAATGGGCACGACGATGTAGATGATCTCCAGAAAGTCGAGCACGAAGCCGAGGATGAACAGCACCAGCATCACCAGAAGGAAGACGGTGAACTCATTGTCGAACGAGCGCAGGAAGCTCTGGATGTAATGCTCGCCGCCGAAGGAAATCACCACGAGGTTCAGCAATTGCGAGCCGATCAGGATGGTGAAGACCATCGACGTGACCTTGGCCGTCTCGCGCACCACAATGCCCAACGTGCCATCGGAGAACAGCACCCAGCAGGCATAAAGAATGCCGAACATCGCATAGTAATAGGCACCGAGTGCGACGATATAGGCGGCCCAATCCTCGAAGGGGACATTGCCACGGCCCAGACGCAGGTCGAAATTGCCACCGATCAGCAGCATGACGACGATGGCGAAGGCCGCAGACAGGATGATCTTGCCGGACTTCTTGTGATCGGCAAGCTTGCGGTAAGCGGCGAGCAAAAGCGCGCCCCCTGCGCCAAGACCCGCCGCAGGTGTCGGATTGGTCACACCGCCGAGGATCGAACCGAGCACGGCGACGATCAGGACCAGCGGCGGGAAGACCACGCGGAACAACTCGTTCTTCGACAGATGCTTCGCCGCATCCTTGAGACCGTAGGCCAGTGCGACGAAGGGGATCAGATAGATCACAAAGGCCGTCCCCGACGAGGTCTGCGGCCCAACGAAAAGCGCATCGAGCAGCAGCACGGCGACGATCCCGCCCGCACCGATCAAGAGCGGCGCAGGATTGGCCAACGGGGCGACGCCGCGCCCGAAGGCCAGCGTGATTGCGAGCATCACCATCACGGTCAGAAGACCGGTGCCGAGTTTGGGCGCATTGGCGATGGCCTCGACGGTCAGGGCCTCGATCTGTTCCGGCGTGCGCTTCACGGATTGCTGTGCGCCGCCCGAGGCCTCGATCGCGGCCTGCTCGGCCACGGCCTTGTCCCATGCGGATTGACCATGCAGCTCGATCATCGCGATCTGACATTGATCCGACACATTGGTGCGCAAGCTGGCGGTCGCGCCTGCCTCGGTGAACTCGGCGACATGGACGTCCTGCGATCCGGCCAGACCGAACTGCCCGGAGAACACCGCGCCTCCGATCAACAGCACCGGCACTGCGACCATCCAGAGAAGCCCGTCGCGACGGGTCATGGTCTCGTGATGGGTGCTTTCCAGATGCACCGGCGGCGCCTTGTGCGGGTTGAACATGGCAAAGCCGAAGGCATAGAGCGCATAGAGACCGGCAAGGAAGACGCCCGGCAGCATCGCCGCCTGGAACAACGTCCCAACGGAGACCACGGCGGGTTCGCCAAGATAGGTCAAAGCGTCGGTACAGCCAGCGGCCTGAGCGCGCGCTTCCTGCGCGGCAGAATAAATGTCGCCCGCGAGCGTCCCCAGAAGCACGATGACGATGGAGGGCGGAATGATCTGACCCAAAGTGCCCGAGGCCGCGATGACGCCGGTGGCGAGCTGCGGCGAATAGCCGTGGCGCAGCATGGTGGGCAAGGACAGCAGGCCCATGGTCACCACAGTCGCGCCCACGATGCCGGTGGAGGCCGCAAGGAACGCGCCCACGATCACCACGGAAACCGCAAGACCGCCCGGCAGCGGCCCGAAGACGCGCGCCATGGTGGTCAGCAAATCGTTGGCGATCTTGGAACGCTCAAGCACGATCCCCATCATCACGAACATCAGCACCGCCAAAAGCGTCTCGATCGAGGCGCCAGCGAAGACGCGTTCGTTCATCCGGTTGACGATAAAGGACAGGTTGCGGTCGACCGCCTGCTCCCAGCCGCCGGGAAACAGGGATTCAGAGACCGTTGGCAAATCCGGGTATCGGAAATGCGAGATCATATTGGGGTTCACCCCGGAATTGACCAGATCGCGGTAGGCCTGTGAGCCGGTATCGAGCGCCTGATGGACAAGGATGCCTGCGCTGTCCAAGGCCGCGATGATCCCAAAGGACATGAGCCCCGCGCCGCCGATGGCGAAGGCCACCGGAAAGCCGGTAAGAATGCCCCCGAAGAGGCAGAGGAATACGATGATGAGGCCGATTTCTACGCCATCAAGTCCGAAAAGCATGTGTGATCCGCCTTATTCTCAGAGTACGCCTTCGTAGGCTTCTTCGCCTTCGCCGAGACTGTCATGATCGTTGAACTTCCCTGCGCTCTCCTCGCCTTCAAGAAACTCCAGATAGGAGCGATAGAAGAAGGCCAGAGCCTGAAGGATCACCAGAGCGAGGAAGCACAACATCAGGATCTTGAACAGAAAATATCCGTTGAACCCATTGGCGGAGAAGGAGATCGTCTCGACGTTCCATTTCACGATCCGGGCCTTTTTCAGCATCAGCTCAAGCTTGTCCGAGGCCGAGACCTTCGGCGTGATCAGGTGCCGCCAGAGGAAGAACCACGCATACATCCAGGTCAACAAAGCCACCGGCAGCATGAAGAACAAAGAGCCGAACATGTCGATGGCGCGTTTGGTGCGGTGTTTCACGCCCGCATAGACCAGATCGACGCGCACATGGCTCCCTTGCACGAAGGCATAGGAGACGCAGAGCGCCACAACCAAAGCGTTCTCGAATTTGAGGCTCTCGGAGAACCAGCCGACGGATTGGGTAAAGCCGCCACCGAAGGGGGAAATGGTGATCTCGCCCTGCCGGAAGACCGATTGCAGGAATACGACCATGATCTGTTGCAGCACCATCAGAAGACCGGCCCAAGCTGCGATCCGGCCCGTGGTGTTGGCGATCTTCTCAAGCCCGCGCACCAACGCCCAGAGGAAAGGCCGATACAGGAAGCCCACGATGGTGATCACGATCACCACATCGAAAAACACGAACAAAAGCTCTTTCGACCCGCCGTAATAGACGAAGCGCAAAAGGCTTTCCTTGTTCGACCAGTCGAGCCAAAGGCCCGGATGGCTGATCGCGTAAATGATGTGCCAGAACCCGAGCCCGAGGTTGACGACAAGGCTGATAAGCCCGTCCACCACGGCGCCGAGGAACGACCCGCCGCTCTGTTCTTCCATCTTGCTGTCCCCTTCCCGGATCGTGCGCAAACGACCCGTTCCCAGTGATATTCTTCCGGTGATTTTACATCTGTCGGGCCGCTTTACGCCCCTCGCCCCGGATGAGCAACGCCCGGAGCCAAAAATGCGCGCGAAAACCGCGCGCATTTCCCGTTTTTTATCCCGTTTACACGGTTCACTCCGCAGCAGCCGCCAGAACGCGGTCGCGCTGCGGGGTGTAATTGCCGTCCGAACGTCCGATCCAGGCCGAGGTCGCCGCCATGGAGGCCTCGTAATGGGTGCGGATTTCGGCGAAAATCTCGTCGCCCATGTAGCCGTCGAGCACCTCTTTCGCGGCCATTCCGAAAGCGGTCCAGACATCGTCGGAGAATTCCTTGAGCTGGGTGCCGCCCTGAATGAGCCGCTGCAACGCTGGGCCGTTGTTCGAGATGAACAGCGCGTAATTGTGCTGATGGCACTCGTTACAGGCGATCTCGACGGCTTTCTGATGCGTCGGGCTGAGGCTGTCGAAGACTTCGAGGTTCGAAGTCACGCAGAGCGCAGCCCCCGGTTCGTGGAAGCCCGCCGGATAATAGAAATCACAGACCTCTTGCAGGCCGAGTTTCTCGTCCGACCACGGGCCGATCCATTCGGTGCCGTCGAGCGCACCGGAAGACAGGGCCTGATAGATCTCACCGCCCGGAAGCACCTGCACGGAGGCACCGAGTTTCGAGACGGTCTCGCCGCCGAGACCCGGCATGCGGAATTTGAGACCCTGGAAATCGGAGGGCGATTTGATCTCCTTGCGGAACCAGCCGCCGCCCTGACCGCCGGTTTGTCCTGCGATAAACCCTTTGAGACCAAAGACTTCACCCAGCTTGTGGTGGAGTTCCATACCGCCCATGGAATAGTACCACACCATCATCTCGGGCGCGGTCATACCAAAGGGCACGGTGGTGAAATACGCGAGCGCCGGGTGCTGGCCGGTGAAATAATATTCGCAGCCGTGGTACATATCGGCCTGACCGGCAGTCACGGCATCGAACACCTCAAGCCCGCCGACGAGCTCGCCCGCAGCTTTGGCGTCGATGGTCAACTGGCCATCGGTCAACGCATCGACATTGGCGGCGAAACGTTCGACGGAATCCCAAACCCCCGCCAGACCGCGCGGCCATGTGGTGACCATAGTCAGCGTGCGCTTGCCCTGCGCGTACATCGGCGCGGCCAGCGTCGATGCGGCTGCGGCAGAGGCGCCCCCCAGAGCAGAGGTTTTCAGAAAAGAACGGCGATCCATAGAGTAAGTCCTCCCAAGATTGTCTATGGCTATGGCAGTCTGCCCGGCCCCTTCCCTGCGCATGTTTCCTCCCGGTGGCAGCACAGCTCCCTCGCGGACATGGCGGGTCCTTATTGGACAGGTCGAACAAATCGTGATGTTATCGTTATCGGCGGAGATGCGGTGTTGAAATACCCAACACTACGCAGTCCGGGATTTTTTGTGACCCTTCGCACCATGAATTGGTAATTTTCATGCCGCACAGAAGAGGCATCCATGGAATTGACGCCCTGCCCCGGCGCGCTATCCTGCGATTCGGCCAACAAAAGACCACCGAAGGACCCGACCCATCGTCGCGATGCTCCCGGAAATGACCTATGCGCGCAAGCTCTTCCTGCTTGCCACGCTGCCGCTGATCCTCTCGGTGGCGGCGATTGCGTTTGTGGTCGCGCATCAATCGCGGAGCATGGCCGAACGTGAGATCGCCGAACTCGAAGACCAGATCCTCTCTGCCAAGCGGCAGGAATTGCAGAATTACCTGCAACTGGCGCGCAATTCGATCACCACGGAATACAGCCCTGCGCCCCCCGACGATGCGGCGGCCAAGCTGCGGGTCACGCAAATCCTCTCGGCCATGACCTATGGCGAGGATGGTTATTTCTTCGTCTACAGCTTTGACGGCACCAATCTCGTGGCGCCGCGCGACACGCGGCTGATCAGCCGCAACTGGGCCGGCATGACCGACAGCTCGGGCACGGCCATCACCGACGAACTGATCCGGTTGGCGCGTCAGGGAGGCGGCTATCACGAGT
This sequence comes from Celeribacter sp. SCSIO 80788, assembly GCF_051054295.1. GTDB lineage: Bacteria > Pseudomonadota > Alphaproteobacteria > Rhodobacterales > Rhodobacteraceae > Celeribacter. Next base: position 1,361,113 of record NZ_CP150482.1, read on the forward strand.
TTCTCTGGCCCAAACCCTCGACCGGCGAAGAAGCGCAAATGATGAGCTATGTCATAGGCTTACAGGACTGGCAGTGGGCCATTGGCACCGGCGTTTTCATCGACGACGTGCTGCGCTCGGTCGCCGCCGCCCGCGCCGAGGTGGAGACCCGGGTTCGGCGCACCTTTGGCTATATCGGCGCGATCACCATGGCGGCGGTGCTTTTGGTTTTCATGTCCGGGATGACGATCACGATCCGCGAGCGGCGGCTGGCGGACGGCAAGCTGAAGAAACTCACCCAGCGGATTTTCGACACGCAGGAGGAGGAACGCGGGCGCGTGGCGCGCGAGCTGCATGACGGGATCAGCCAGATTTTGGTCGGGGTGCGCTATGCGCTGGAGCTGACCCGCCGCCAGTTGAAGTCGGGCGATCCGAAAGCCCCCGAAAGCCTCGACCGGAGTGTCGAGATGCTGGGCGGTGCGATCGGCGAGGTGCGGCGCATCTCGCGCGATCTGCGCCCCGGCATTCTCGACGATCTGGGGCTTGGTCCGGCGCTCAAATCCCTCACCGAAGAGTTCGAAGCCCGCACCGGGATCAAGACCGAGCTGGAGACAGTGGTGTTCCGAAACCGTCTCGATGAGGAGGCCCGCATTGCGCTGTTCCGCATTGCGCAGGAGGCCCTGACCAACATCGAGCGCCACGCGCAAGCCACGGAAGTTACAATGAAACTTGCAGGGCACCGCACCGGCGCGACGCTGTTGATTTGCGACAACGGGCGCGGCTTTGACCCTACGGATGTGGGCAAACGCGGGCGGGGATTGGGGCTTCGGAATATGGCGGAGCGGATGGAGCAGCTCGACGGTCGCCTGACGATCACGCCGCTGCACCCCGGCACCTCCATTGACGCAACCGTGCCGTTGCAGCATATCCTTCCGCCCGCGACCTCCGGTCGCCCGCCCGCCCCGATAGGAAGCGCCCGATGACCGAAAAACCGACCCGCGTTCTGATCGTCGACGACCACCCGATGGTGGCCGAGGGCATCCGTGCGCTTTTGGAAACCTTCGAGGATCTCGAGGTGGTCGGGACCCTGTGCAATGGGCGGGAGGCGGTGGATCGGGTGGAAGCGTTGGCACCGGATGTTGTGTTAATGGATCTGAATATGCCCCAGATGGGCGGACTGACGGCGACCGAATTGTTGCTGGAGCGCCGCCCGGAGACGCGCATCCTGATCCTGTCGATGCATGACGGCCCGGAATATATCGGCGCGGCACTCAGCCACGGTGCCATGGGCTATGTCTTGAAGGACGTGCCGACCGAGGCGGTGAAAGACGCCATCGACGCGGTGATGCGGGGCGAGAAATACCTGTGCGACGGCGCGCAAGCCGCTATAAAACCAACGAAAATTCGCGACGGACGGGAGCCTCTGACGGATCGGGAGACGACGATCCTTCTGGAATTGGCGCAGGGCAAATCCAACAAGGACGTGGCTGCCGCGCTGGATATTTCGGTGCGCACGGTCGAGACCCATCGCAAGAACATCAAGCGCAAGCTGGGGATTTCCTCGACCGCGGGGCTGACGCGCTATGCGATGGAGCACGGCGTGTTGCAGGGGACAGGTCGGTTCTGAGGGCGGTTCTGCCCCCTGTTTTTGACTGTCGGCAAAGCGTCGGATTTGTGTCGGACTTTTGTCGGGCACAATTTGAAGCGCCCTTATCGGGCGCTTGCCTCCGGCGGGAGTATTTTTCCCACGGAAAACCGGATCAGGCCGTGAGCCAGGTTTCGAGCTTGGTTTTGTCCGGCAGGCCGCCCGCATGCACCAGCTTGCCGTCGATGGAAATGCCGGGGGTGGACATCACGCCCGCCATGGCGATGGATTTCGGATCGGTGACTTTTTCCACCTCGACCTCAAGGCCAAGCTTGGCGGCGGCCTCGCGCACCATTTCGACGGTGGTTTCACAGCGTTTGCAGCCGGGGCCGTAGACTTTCACAGTGGTCATGAGGGACCTCCTTTCAGAAGATCAGATTGAACAGGAACCCGACGGCGAGAATGCCGCAGCCGACGACGCCGATGAACACGGCGATCAGGCGGTAGGTCAGCACCTGTTTGAGGATGATCATTTCGGGCAGCGAGAGCGCGATGACGCTCATCATGAAGGCCAGAACCGTGCCGAGGGCGGCGCCCTTGCCGAGCAAAGCCTCGACGATGGGGATCACGCCCGCGGCATTGGTGTACATGGGGATGCCCATCACCACGGCGGCGGGGACGGACCACCAGGCGTCCGCGCCCATGATGCGGACCATCAGGTCCTCGGGCACATAGCCGTGGATCAGCGCGCCCATGGCGATGCCGAGGAGTATCCAGACCCAGACCTTGCCGAAAATCTCTTTCACCGCTTGGATGCCAAACCGGTAGCGGTCGACCATGGTGAGGCGCTCGCCCTCGGGTATGTCCACGCCCCCTGTCCCGGAATGGATGTCACGCACCCAGTCCTGCAACCAGCCTTCGAGATTGAGTTTGCCGATGACAAAGCCCGCCACCACGGCGAGGCCGAGACCGAAGGCGAGATAGGTTGCGGCGACCTGCCAGCCGACGAGGCCGAAGAGAAGGACCAGCGCCACCTCGTTGACCATGGGCGCGGCGATCAGGAAGGAGAAGGTGACGCCCAAAGGCACGCCAGCGGAGACGAAACCGATGAACAGCGGCACGGCGGAGCAGGAACAGAAGGGCGTCAAGACGCCGAGACCGGCGGAGAGGATATTGCCGATGCCCTCGCGTTTGCCGGAGAGGAGCGCGCGGGTTTTCTCGGGCGAGAAGAAGCTCCGCACCACGCCCATGGCAAAGACGATGAGCGTCAAAAGCATCATCACTTTCGGCACGTCATAGAGGAAAAAGGCGATGGCCTCGCCAGTGTGGCTGTGACGTTCGACCGGGAGCTGCGCGGTGAGCCAGTCGGCCAGCGGTTGCAGCCGGTGATAGATCAACCACCAAAGAAGGACAAAAGCGATGACGCCCAGATGCCAGAGCCAGTCGGGGCGCGCGGGATGGGACGGGTGGGTCTGGATCGTGCTCATGCGGCCCTCCTTTGCGGGCTCCGCGCGTCCTCGGCCCGGAACACGGCATCGAGCACGGCGCGGATCTCTGCGGGCAGATCGGGGTTCATGCTGTAGCGCACCCATTGCGCATCGCGCCGGTCCACGACCAGCCCGGCCTGTTTCAACACCTGCATATGCCGCGACATCCGGCTTTGCGTCGCGCCGATAACGCGCATCAGCTCACAGACGCAATGCTCGTCGCCATCGTAAAGCAAGCGCATGGCATCGAACCGGGTTTGTTCAGAGAGGGCGGTCAGGATGGGCAACATGATGCAAATCTCCTTATGCGCATAAACGCATAGGCCGATTTGAGGCGCACCGCCATGCGACAGGATGTCCGAATGGGTGTCCGTCGAAATGCGACAACGGAGGCGCAAAAGAAAACGCGCGGGAAGTTGCCCCTCCCGCGCGTTCCGAAATGTCTCAGGCTGTGGCCCGGATCACTCTTCGAGCATCGCCAGAACGCGGTTGCGCTGGGTGGTGTAGAAGCTGTCGGACTGGCCCATCCAGCCGGAGGTGGCTTTCATCGAGGCTTCGACGGAAGCGCGGATTTCGGCGAACAGCTCGTCGTCCATATACTGGTCGAGCACCTCTTTGGAGGCACGACCGAAGGCTTCCCAAACGTCGTCCGGGAATTGTTTGATCTGGGTGCCGCCGGAGATCAGGCGCTGAAGCGCCGGGCCGTTGTTGGCGAGGAAGAGCGAATAGTCGTACTGGTTGCACTCGGCGGCGGCGACGTCGATGATCCGCTGTTGCGCGGGGGTCAGGGACTGGAACACCTCGAGGTTGGTGTTGACGGAGAGCGCCGAGCCCGGTTCGTGGAAGCCCGCCGGGTAGAAATAGTCACAGACCTCTTGCAGGCCGAGACGCTCGTCGGACCACGGGCCGACCCATTCGGTGCCGTCCAGAGCGCCGGAGGAGAGCGCCTGATAGATGTCGCCCGCCGGCATCACCTGCACGGAGGCGCCGAGTTTGCCGACCACTTCGCCGCCGAAGCCCGGCATGCGCAGTTTCAGGCCCTGGAAATCGGCGACCGAAGTGATTTCCTTGCGATACCAACCGCCGCCCTGTGCGCCGGTCTGACCGCCGATGTTGGTGTGCAGGCCGAAGATTTCACCCATGTTGCGGTGCAGTTCGAGACCGCCCATGCCGTAATACCACACCATCATCTCGGGCGCTGTCATGCCGAAGGGCGAGGTTGTGAAAAAGGCCATGGCCGGGTGCTGGCCGGTGAAATAATAATCGGCGGAGTGGTAGATGTCGGCCTGACCGGAAGTCACGGCGTCGAACACCTCAAGACCGCCGACGAGCTCGCCGGAGGCACGGACCTCGATCGTCAACTGACCGTCGGACATGGTCTGGACGCTGTCGGCGAAACGCTCGACCGAGTCCCACACGCCCGCCAGACCGCGCGGCCAGGAACAGACCATGGTCAGGGTGCGCTGCCCCTGCGCATACATCGGGGCTGCGAGCGTCGAAGCGGCGGCGGCAGACCCGCCCAGTGCGGAAGTTTTCAGAAAAGAGCGGCGATCCATGGTCTATCCTCCAAAAGGCGCGCGAGGGGACGGCCCCCGCGCCAAATCGCGCGCACCATAGAGAGGGGCTGCGGAAGATTGAAGGGGGGAAAGCGCGACATTTCGCGCGAATGTTGCGCGGAGGTGCAGAGGGGGGGATGGTTTATTGCGGAGGGGGCGCCTTTAAACTTCTCCCAGCGGACCAGAGGCGGAGGAGCAAAAACGGGAAAGGGTCAGCAAGAAAGCTCAACCCGCCATCCGCGCACTTTGCTATCGACTTTCTTGCCGAGGGCCTGAAGATCCATCGTGGCACCGTTCGCTCCCCCAATAAAGGCCAAAACCCCCATGGAAAATTTCGCCTGACAGCCGGTTACACGGCGCGCCGCAGTTTCCACCTGCGCTGCGCTGTATGACGCCGACTTAGGGGCCACCAATTCGACCAGACCATATTTACCTTCTCTGAAAATCACGGTCGTTTCAAAGTCCCCAGGGCGACCATTTATTTGTGTCAATCCTGCAGAATAGGAACCGTCAACCACGGCGACATTGAAGGTCAAACCATCGACTTGGGTTTGACGTGCATTTTGAAAGGCCGCATTTTGCAGCGTTGCGTTTTGGGCCCGGGCGTAGCGCTTCTTCCCTGCATCACCGGGGTTTGTATAACAGCCGCTCACAAGAATTGCGGTTATGGCCAGTGCAACAAATTTGTTCATTCTCAAAATTTCCTTTTTCATATTGACCATCTGACAGGCCTTGGATGGTGAAGTCCAGACCAATTAAAATGCCCAACAAATAAGGGGCGCGGCTTTCACCGCACCCCTCGCCTGATAAAATCCTAAGGCGGGATCGGCTTAGCCGATCAGCGCGCCATCCTCACGCCACACGGCGATCACCGAGGAGCGCGGTTTGCCCGCACCGTCCGGCCAGGAGCCGCCCGGGTGCTGGATGCCGACGAAGGCCACCTTTTTGTCCGCAGACCAGGTGAGGCCGGTGACCTCGGCACCGTTCGGCGCGGTGAGGAAGCGGGCGATCTCGCCGGTTTCGGTGTTGCCGATGAGCATCTGGTTGTTGCCCTGACCCGCGAAGTCGCCTTCGTTGCTGTCTTCGCCGTCGGTCTGGATCCAGAGGTAGCCGTCGGACGAAAATGCCATGCCGTCCGGGGCGTTGAACATGTTGCCTTCGTTGACGTTCGGGGAACCGGCGTAGGCGTTGTCGTAGACGGTCGGGTTGCCGGCCATGACGTAGAGATCCCAGCCGAATTTCTCGGAGCCGTGATCTTCGCCTTCCGGGCGCCAGCGCACGATCTGACCGAATTCGTTGGTGTCGCGCGGGTTCGGGCCATTGGCGATCATCTCGTCCCCACCGGCGTTGGTTTTGACACCGCGGTTGGAGTTGTTGGTGAGCGCACAATAAGCCTCGCATTTCAGCGGGTTGGCGGCGATCCATTCCGGGCGGTCCATGGTGGTCGCGCCGACTTTCGAGCCTGCCATACGGGAGAACACGAGGATCTCTTCCAGCGACATGCCGGTGGTTTCGGGCGTCAGAGCCAGCCACTCACCCGTCAGGTCGTCGTTGAACTTGGCGACATAGAGCGTGCCGTCGGACAGGAGACCTTCGGTCGAGCCGCCTTCGGTCCAGGTGCCGTTGGAGACGAATTTATACATGAATTCGCCGCGCTCGTCGTCGCCCATATAGACCACGACGCGACCGTCGGCGGCCTGCACCATCTCGGCATTCTCGTGCTTGAACCGGCCCAGAGCGGTGTGTTTCACCGGGATCGAGGTGGCATCGAGCGGGTTGATTTCGGTGACCCAGCCGTGACGGTTCGGCTCGTTCGGCTCTTTCGACAGATCGTAGCGCGCATCGAATTTCTCGTAGGCGTAACGGCCTTCGCCGCCGATGCCGTAGCGCTTGAGACCCTCGGTTTCGGTGAATTCGCCGGTGGCGCCGAAGTAACCGTTGAAGTTCTCTTCACAGGTCAGATAGGTGCCCCAAAGCGTCTTGCCGGAACCGCAGTTGTTCATCGTGCCTTTGGGCGACATGCCTTCCGGATCGGCATTGGTCTGCACGAGGGCGGAACCGGCGGCCGGGCCGTCCATGGTCATCTGGGTTTCATGGGTGATGCGGCGGTTGTAGGGGCTGTCGACGACAACCTCGAAGCCGTTGCCATTGTCGGCGACTTCCACGACGGTCACGCCCTGCATGTTTTTCAGCAACGTCACTTCGTCGGCATTTTTCGGCATGCCTTCGGAGTCTGCGGGCAGGTTGATTTTCGGGTTCACATATTCGGAGTTGATCGCGAGGATCGTTTTGTCGCCATCGACAAAGGTCTCCATGCCGTCGGTGTTCTCGCCGAACACCTTGTCGGACATCGCAACCGGCACACCGGTCTCGGGCGAATAGGCGCCCTGAGCTTCGGAGAACAGCGCGTCGCCCCAGCGCACGAGAACTTTCCACTGGTAGCCTTCCGGCACGTGGATGTCGAAATCGGTGCCGATCGGGATCGGTTTGAAGGCAAAGCCTGCACCTTCCGCGCGGGCGGCGGTGGTGGAGGACAGAAGGCCAGCGCCCATGGCCAGAGCGCCGGAGCCGAAGGCCAGAGCGCCGCCGAGGAAGCCACGACGCGAAATCGCACGTTCGACAACCGCGTCGAAACCGTTGCTGGCCGGGCGCGGGTCGCGCATCTCGTCAAAATCGTCCCACGACAGGTCGACGATGTCCTGATCTTTCATATCTCGCTCCATTGAGTGCGTTGCTTGAGAATCGAAACGCCGCCCGGTTCGACAGGCGGGTCTTCTGGCGCCTCAGGTGCCCGTCGCGCGCAACAGCGAGGTGACGGAAATGTAACAAGTCGATGAAACCGAACGGAAACCGGCGGGGCGCGACATCTTGCCGGGCGTCCCTGTGCGGAAGCGGTTGATTTCCCTAAAGTCATCCCGGCATGCCGTGTTTTCCCGCACATTCCGGTGTCCGGCCGAGTTGCGGCCCGGCTTGCGGCCACAGTCACGGCCAGCGTCACGGCCACAGTCGCCGATAGATGCGACGAGGGAGGCAGATTTCCCCCTTCCTTTCACGGCCCCCTCGGGCCAGACTGCCCTTGTCGGGGAGCTTCCCCCGTTGATGCGAAAGGAACCCGCCCGATGCTGCGCCCGATGGCCCTCTGTGCCGCCCTCATGACCCTCACCGCCCTGCCCGCTCTGGCGGAAACCTCCGTCCTCACCTTCGACGATCTGGACACGTTCGAAGAGCTTCTGAGCGGCTTCGGCTCGGTCGAGCGCGACACGGATGGCGAGGACGACCCGATGTTCCGGGGCCGGATCGGCGGCGTACCCTACACGCTGTATTTCTACGGCTGCGAAGAACATGCGGACTGCAACAACGGCACGTTCGTGGCCTATTTCGACGGCGCGGATTATTCCACCGATGCCGAGACGATCAACGAGTACAACAACAGCTATCGGTTCGGCAAAGCCTCGGTCGATGGCGACGGCGATCTGGAGATCAACTATTCCTTCGCCTTCAAGGGCGGCATCACCCGCGAGGCTCTGGACGACACGTTCGACTGGTGGCGGGTGATTTTGGAACAGGCGGAAGAGCATTTCGAGTGAGGCACCAAGCCACGCCTCCCCCAGCCTCTGGGGGAGGCAAAATAGGTCAGCCCTTTTAACATTATTTCACACACATGCCGCGCTGCGACATTTTATTCAATCGGACGGGTGTTTTGCGGTTGACGCCTGATCAACCGAGTCCTAATGTCCCGCCCACGCAATGAAGCACCCGCAAGGGTCAAAGCCCCAAAAGGAAACGCCATGTCTGGCATTCTTGTACTCGTAGGGAAAACGCGCATGGGCCGGTGACGGTTGACCATAATGGAACCCATGCGCCCCCGATTGAACACCGGGGGCTTTTTTATTGCAAAAAACAAAGTGACGATGTGCAGACGGAGAACAACATGACACGTCAGATGACCGGAGCGAAAATGGTGGTTCAGGCCCTGAAGGATCAGGGTGTGGACACGGTATTTGGCTACCCGGGGGGCGCTGTCCTTCCGATCTACGACGAGATTTTCCAGCAGAACGACATCAAGCACGTTCTGGTCCGTCACGAGCAGGCCGCGGTGCATGCCGCCGAGGGCTACGCCCGTTCGACCGGCAAGATCGGCGTCGCTCTGGTGACCTCGGGTCCGGGCGCGACCAATGCGGTCACCGGGCTGACCGACGCGCTGTTGGACAGCATTCCGATCGTCGTGCTCTCCGGTCAGGTTCCGACCTTCATGATCGGCACCGACGGGTTTCAGGAGGCCGACACGGTCGGCATCACCCGTCCCTGCACGAAACACAACTGGCTGGTGAAGGACACGGACAAGCTCGCCGAGACCCTGCATCAGGCGTTCCATGTCGCCACCTCCGGCCGCCCCGGCCCGGTTCTCGTCGACCTGCCGAAAGACGTGCAATTCGCCGATGGCGAATACACGCCGCCGGCCAAGGTCAAGATGGGCCATTACAAGCCGCGGGTGAAAGCCTCCATCGAGGAGATCAACGACATCGTCGCGCTGATCGAAAAGGCGGAACGTCCGGTGTTCTACACCGGCGGCGGCGTGATCAACTCCGGCCCCGGCGCATCGCAACTGCTGCGCGAGCTGGTCGATGCCACCGGCTTCCCGATCACCTCGACGCTGATGGGTCTGGGCGCCTACCCCGCGTCTGGCAAGAGCTGGCTCGGGATGCTCGGCATGCACGGTCTCTACGAGGCCAATATGGCGATGCACGGCTGCGATCTGATGATCAACATCGGCGCGCGGTTCGACGACCGGATCACCGGGCGGATTCAGGATTTCTCGCCGAACTCGAAAAAGATCCATGTCGATATCGACCCCAGCTCGATCAACAAGATCATCCGCGTCGACCTGCCGGTGATCGGCGATGTCGGCCATGTGTTGGAAGACGTTCTGAAGGTCTGGAAATCGCGCGGGCGCAAAAAGGCGGATCTCTCCGCCTGGTGGGCGCAGATCGAGGAATGGAAAGAGGTCCGTTGCCTGACCTACAAGAATTCCGAGACGGTGATCAAACCGCAATATGCGCTTGAGCGGCTCGAAGCGCTGACCAAGGGCATGGATCGTTACGTGACCACCGAAGTGGGCCAACACCAGATGTGGGCAGCGCAATTCCTTGGCTTCGAGGACCCGAACCGCTGGATGACCTCCGGAGGCCTCGGCACCATGGGCTATGGCTTCCCGGCCTCCATCGGGGTGCAGATGGCACACCCGCAGAGCCTTGTGATCAACGTTGCGGGCGAGGCCTCGTGGTTGATGAACATGCAGGAAATGGGCACGGCGATGCAATATCGCCTGCCGGTGAAACAGTTCATCCTGAACAACGAGCGCCTCGGCATGGTGCGCCAGTGGCAGCAATTGCTGCACGGTGAGCGCTATTCGTCCTCGTGGTCGGAAAGCCTGCCGGATTTCGTGAAACTGGCCGAGGCGTTCGGTGCCAAGGGCATCCAGTGTTCGGACCCGAAAGACCTCGACGATGCGATCATGGAGATGATCAACTACGACGGTCCGGTGATCTTCGATTGCCTCGTCGAGAAGCATGAAAACTGCTTCCCGATGATCCCGTCGGGCAAGCCGCACAACGAAATGTTGCTGGGCGAGGCCTCCGTTGAGGGCGCAATCAAGTCCGACGGGGCGGTTCTGGTCTGATGAAACGCTTCGGGAAATGGCTCCGCACGATCCTTGCCGCGCTGGTCGCGACCTGGGGTCTTGCGGGATGCGTCTCCCCGGACGCGGTGGAGGTGTCGCAGGGCGGCTTCGACTTTGCAGTCGAGGTCACCGGGGACACCGCCGTCGCGCGCAATTATCACACGGGTCGCCTCAACTTCGCCGAGCTTGAAGAGGCCGCCCGCTCCGCCATTGAAACCGCGTCAGGCTGCGCCGTGCGCACGCTCGTAAAACGCAGTGACATCAACACGTTCGACGCCACATTGAGTTGCGCGTCCTAAGGGAGAGAAGCATGTCCGCCCTACGTATCCAACACGGCTCCTCGAGCCATTCCGCCTATGACCTTCGCGACTACCACGCCGAAGTCATCGAAAAACACACGCTCGCCGTTCTGGTCGACAACGAGGCCGGGGTTCTGGCCCGCGTCATCGGCCTTTTTGCCGGGCGTGGCTATAACATCGAGAGCCTGACCGTGGCCGAGGTCGATCACGAAGGGCATCGTTCGCGCATCACGGTGGTGACCACCGGCACGCGCGATGTGATCGAACAGATCAAGGCGCAGGTGGGCCGCATCGTCCCGGTGCACGAAGTGCATGACCTGACCGTCGAAGGCCCGTCGATCGAACGCGAACTGGCGCTGTTCAAGGTCGAAGGCACCGGCAACAACCGGATCGAAGCGCTGCGCCTCGCCGAGATTTTCCGCGCCAATGTGGTGGACTCGACGCTGGAGAGCTTTGTCTTCGAGATGACCGGCACGTCGGAAAAGATCGACGCCTTCGCCGAGCTGATGCGCCCGCTGGGTCTGGTGGAAACCGCGCGGACCGGGGTTGCGGCTCTGGCGCGGGGGGCCAAGGCCTGAACGGTTCAGAACGCACGCGACTGAGCCCACAGACATGGGCAATATGAAAGGGCCCTGTGGGGCCCTTTTTTTCAGACCGGGTGATGTTTGTCGAAATAACTGCGGATCAGCGGCGAATAAGACGCCCTCGGGTGGATGCCGATCTTGTCCCGGACGGCGATCATCGCGGCGAGGCTCGGCGTCAGACGCTGTAACAAGATGGGCGTCGAGGAGAGCACATCCTGGGTCGAAACCGAACGGCCGAAATAGAAATTTTCCTGACCGAGATAGCTCGGCTCGAACCCGCCCAGCACCATGAGCGGCGTGCGTTCCATCGAGAGGATGAAGGAAAACCCCTTCAACTGGCGAAACACCACGCCGCGAAACCGGCGCGCGGCGGCGGCGCGCGGCAGGCCGATGCGGTCGCTGGAGGCGTAAGGCATATAGCCCCGAAGCCGCATCACGCCATGATCGTCGCGGTAAAATCCGAGCAGCGTACAGCTGATGTCGGTGGGCACGAAATAGGACACGCGGTAATGCAGATAGGCGCCTTCGGGCAGGGTCTGTGGCGGGATGTCGAGCATGTCGAGATCGGAGAGCAGATGAGAAATCTCGCCAATGGCGCCCGTGCGCTGCACGCTCTGGATCCGGTCCAGCGGTTCGAGCAGAATCCGTGCGTCGACGTCGAAATATGTACAGATCCGATAGAGCACATCCGGGCGGGGAAAGGCCTCGCCGTTCAGATAGCGATTGTATTGCGTCCGGTTGATCCCCAGCTCGCGGCAGAGAACCGAGATCGAACGCGCGCCCGCCGACAGGCTGCGCAAATTCACCCCGAACACATGGCGCAACTGCGCAGGAGACAATTCTCCTTCCGGCACCATACCCTCCCCAATCAACACACCCCCGACAGGCCCGAAAGCCTGAGACCCAAAAACGGGGCGTCACCACAATTCCAGAAACTATGCGCTATCCTGGCAAATATTGATACTGTTTTGCACCCTTTTGGGGAATTGCGCCCGAATTTGACGCCAATGAGCATCAATTTAGCTCCGAAATGATACATAAATCTGAATATTATGCGATTTATGCTCATGCTAAAAACGGACGCTCAAACGGGTAGCATTCACAAGAGTTATTGGAATGGACGGAATAGTACTTTGGGCCAATCCCAAAACGCATAAAGCGGTGATTTGGTGCAGCGACCACGGCGATCTCGCCTATGCCACCGGCCCCGACACGATCATTGGTTCCTTCAGCATGCCCGAAGCGGGCACCATGGTGCACTGCGAGGCGCATATGGAAAACGGCATCCGCATCTGTACCCGATTGCGTCCCATCCAACGTTTCGCCGCACCGGAACTGGCCGAGGCCCTGCGCAGCTTCTCCCAGAAACCTGCGGCTTGAGTGCGGTTCGAAGGACTGTCACGCCCCAACCCAGAAATGGCGCTCCATATGAAAAAAGGGGCCCCGAAGGGCCCCTGAGGCTCGCTGATCGGGCTCATATTGATACCGCCCGGTAGATTATTTGCCTGCGGCCCGATCCGCGTCTGGCGTGAGCGCACCCACGCCGGAAAGGTGTCATTCAGACCCTTCACTCGGGGCTTTCCGGGTCGACTGGAAATGCCCCACCCCGTGCCCCGCAAAGGGGCACGTATTCCTTTTAATGCAACACCCGGCCCGCCGAGCTGTTGACGGAAAACACCGCCTTGCAGCCCGCTTCGCCCGCGTCGCGGTAATCCTGCACCGAATAGGTCACCGAGAGCGACGGCACGCCCAGAACGGAAACCACCCGCGCGCCCTGATAGGCATCGGCCAGCGCGCCCATCACGTTGCGGTCGAACTCGGCCTCAAGCGTATTGCCGCGCATGGTCACGCGATCTGCCGCGCAGAGTTGACCGGCGATGTCGAAAACGAGGTTCATCATCTCTCCTTACGAACAGCCCGAGGTGGCGCCACAGGTGTTGCATTTCATGCAGGTGCCGTTGCGCACCAGCGTGTAGTTGCCGCATTCGCCGCAGGCCTCGCCTTCGTAGCCTTGCAGCTTGGCCTTGGTGCGCGCGTCCATGGAGACCGTCCCCGAAGACAGTGCCGTGTCGGCGGTTGTCGGTTTGGCGGCGGCCTTGGTTTCCGGCACCAGTGTCTGGAGCGCGACCTGCGGGTCGACGGAGCCGGTCAGCGCGGTGGCACCGGTGTGCATCCCGCCCTGAAGCACCATCAATTCCTGCGGCACGCGTTTGCGCAGATAGCCCGTGGAGGAGATGTGTTTGAGCACTTCGAGCGAACGCGAGGCAGCATTTTCCGACACATCGGCGACGTTGGATTTGCCCTCGTCCTCACCGCGACCGAGATCGTCGAAAGACGCGCCCTGCGGTTTGACATGGGCCAGATCGGTGCGGTCGAGATAGGAGACGGCCAGCTCGCGGAAGATATAGTCGAGGATCGAGGTCGCATTTTTGATGCTGTCGTTGCCCTGCACCATACCCGCCGGTTCGAACTTGGTGAAGGTGAAGGCGTCGACGAATTCCTCAAGCGGCACGCCGTACTGGAGACCGACGGAGACCGCGATGGCGAAGTTGTTCATCATCGCCCGGAAGCCAGCGCCCTCTTTGTGCATGTCGATGAAGATCTCGCCCAGAGAGCCGTCTTCGTATTCGCCGGTGCGCAGGTAAACCTTATGCCCGCCGACGATGGATTTCTGGGTGTAGCCCTTGCGACGGGACGGCAGTTTTTCACGACCGCGCGCCACTTCCTTGATCACCAGTTTCTCGACGATCTTCTCGGCCAGAACAGCGGCTTTTTCCTGTGCGGAGCCGGTGGCAAGGATTTCCTCGGCCTCCTCGTCGTCTTCGATCAGCGCAGTCGCCAGCGGTTGCGACAGTTTGGAGCCGTCGCGATAGAGCGCATTGGCTTTGGTGCCCAGCGACCAGGACAGCTCATAGGCCGCGAGGCAATCCTCGATCGTCGCATCGTTCGGCATGTTGATCGTCTTGGAGATCGCGCCGGAGATGAAGGACTGCGCCGCCGCCATCATCGTGATGTGGCTCTCAACCGACAGATAACGCTTGCCTTTCTTGCCGCAGGCATTGGCGCAATCGAAGACGTGGTAATGCTCCTCCTTAAGGAAAGGCGCACCTTCGAGCGTCATGGTGCCGCAAACGTGGTCATTGGCGGCGTCGATGTCTTTCTTGGTGAACCCGAGCGAGCGCAGCAGGTCGAAAGACGGATCGTTCAGTTTCTCTTTCGGAATGCCGAGCGTGCCGGTGCAGAACTCTTCGCCCAGCGTCCATTGGTTGAACACGAAACGGATGTCGAAGGCGGAGGGCAGTGCCGCTTCGATCTTGTCGATCTGTGCCTGACCGAAACCGTGGCCGATCAGTGCGGTGTGATTGATCCCCGGCGCATTGCCGATGGTGCCATGACCGACCGCGTAAGACACGATTTCCTCGATCTGGCTGGAGCTATAGCCCAGCTTTTCGAGCGCCGCCGGAACCGAACGGTTGATGATTTTGAAGTAGCCGCCACCCGCGAGTTTCTTGAATTTCACCAGCGCAAAGTCCGGTTCGATCCCCGTGGTGTCGCAATCCATCACCAGACCGATGGTGCCGGTGGGCGCGATCACGGAAACCTGCGCGTTGCGATAGCCGTTTTTCTCGCCAAGGCTCAGCGCCTCGTCCCAAGCGGATTTCGCCAGTTCCACGAGATGCGCATCCGGGCAGTTGGCGTGATCCAGCGCGACCGGTTTGACCGCGAGACCTTCGTAGCCGGTGATCTTGCCATAGGCGGCGGTGCGGTGGTTGCGGATGACGCGGAGCATGTGCTCGGCATTGCGTTGATAGCCGGAGAAGGTGCCCAGCTCGCCCGCAATCTCGGCGGAGGTCGCATAGGAGACGCCGGTCATGATCGCGGTCAGAGTGCCCGCCAAGGCGCGGCCCTCGTCGCTATCGTAGCCCAGCCCCATGTTCATCAAGAGCCCGCCGATATTGGCATAGCCAAGACCCAAAGTGCGGAAATCATAGGACAATTGCGCGATTTCCTTGGACGGGAACTGCGCCATCATCACGGAAATCTCAAGCGTCAGCGTCCAGATCCGGGTCGCATGCATGTAGCTTTCGGCGTCGAATTCGCCATCCTTCAGGAAGGTCAAAAGGTTCATCGAGGCAAGGTTACAAGCCGTATCGTCGAGGAACATATACTCGGAACACGGGTTGGACCCACGGATCTGACCGTCTTCCGGGCAGGTGTGCCAGGCGTTGATCGTGTCGTGGAACTGGATGCCCGGATCGGCACAGGCCCAGGCGGCATGGCCGACCTGCTCCCAAAGCTCGCGGGCGTTCACGACTTTCGAAACCTTGCCATCGGTGCGGCGCAGCAACTCCCATTCCGCATCGTCTTTCACGGCCTTGAGGAAGGCATCGGTGACGCGCACGGAGTTGTTGGAGTTCTGGCCGGAGACAGAGGCATAGGCCTCGCTATCCCAGTCCGTATCGTAGGTCGGGAATTCGATCGAGGAATAGCCCTGTTTCGCATAATCCAGCACGCGTTTGACATAGGTCTCAGGAATGGCGACCTGTTTCGCGCCACGGATCGCGGCTTTCAAAGCGGTGTTTTTCGCCGGATCGAAGGCGTCGGCCTCGGTGCCGTCCCAGTCGCGGATCGCGGCGAAGATGGCGTTGAGCTGGCGTTCGTGCATCTTCGAGCCCGCGACGATGGACGCCACTTTCTGCTCTTCGATGACCTTCCAGTTGATGAATTCTTCGATGTCCGGGTGATCCATGTCGCAGATCACCATCTTGGCCGCGCGGCGCGTGGTGCCGCCGGATTTGATCGCACCCGCTGCCCGGTCGCCGATTTTCAAAAAGCCCATGAGGCCGGAGGATTTGCCACCGCCGGAGAGGGACTCGTTGGCGGCCCGCAGCGACGAGAAGTTGGTGCCGGTGCCGGAGCCGTATTTGAACAGGCGCGCCTCACGCACCCAGAGATCCATGATGCCACCGTCGGACACGAGATCGTCGGCGACGGATTGGATGAAACACGCATGCGGCTGCGGATGCTCATAGGCCGAGGCGGAGCGGGTCAGCTCGCCGGTGGCGTGATCCACGTAATAATGCCCCTGCCCCGGACCGTCGATGCCGTAAGCCCAATGCAGGCCGGTGTTGAACCATTGCGGCGAGTTCGGCGCGCCCATCTGGGCGGCGAGCATGAAGCGCATTTCGTCGTAATAGGCTTTGGCGTCCTCCTCGGAGGAGAAATAGCCGCCCTTCCAGCCCCAATAGGCCCAGGCGCCCGCCAGACGGTCGAACACCTGCTTGGCGGAGGTTTCCCCGCCGAAACGGTCCTCTTCGGGCAGTTGTGCGAGCTTGTCCTCGTCGGGAACGGAGCGCCAGAGGAAGGAAGGGACGCCCTTTTCGCGCACTTTCTTCAGCGCCGCCGGCACACCTGCCTTGCGGAAATATTTCTGAGCGATGACGTCGGAGGCGACCTGCGACCATTTCGAGGGGACCTCGCACTCGTCCAGCCTGAAGACGATCTTGCCGTCCGGGTTGCGGATCTCGGAACTCGTCGCCGAGAATTCCAGATCAGAGTATGCGTCCTTGCCTGCCGTCGTAAACTTGCGTTCGATCTTCATCTCTGCCCCGACCAAATCTGTTTGTGCGGTCCGTCCGGCCCTTGAGGCCCTTGTGTACACCGCTCCATTTCGACCCGCAGGTTCGACCGCTTGCGCTGCGGACCTGCCACCGTCTGGCGAACTACATCTTGTGGTCTGATCCGGCGAAAGACGGCCTTGGGCAGAGGGCAAAACTCCTGAGATCCGATCCCGCAGCGCAGGTTCGGTCCGAGAGAGATTCGCCTCAGTGCGTCGCCCTGGTCACCGCGGTCAGATCCGGTCTTCACCCCGTCCGTTTCCGTGAAAACAAGGCATCTTCGCCCCGGTCCCACACGGCCCTTTGTCGGATATGTCCCCCGGGACTCTTGTCCCTCGCCGTCCAGGATCGACTAAATGTAGTGTATCACCCATCCGGCTTACACAATGTGCAGCGGCTCCGCCCCGCTGGTCAACGCAAAATTTACCCTTTTTCCGGGCAAAATTTCGTTGACGGATTTTGCCCACAGGGGGGCTCGATTCGTCGCGATCCGCGTTAACTCTTTTTCCTTTGTTTCCCATGGGTTTCACGCGAAACGTTAAGAATTTGAGCGAGTATTTGTGGATAAGTCCGGCGGGGCTGTGGAGGATAAAATTTCCCGCGCCCCGCACTCTGTGCCTAATCCCTCAGCACACAACATCTAGTGGCCGTGATGCGCCCCTCGCAACCGCAGAAAGCCCCCGGTTTCACTGGGAAAAAAGCAAAAATCACAACCTGAAGCTGTATTCAGACGACAAAACCGCGCCTTGGCGGGCGCGACGGGCCAGACAGGGCCGGGACGAATCATTTTTGTGACATCGCGCCCGGCACGGGTTTGAGATCGACCAGAATCGTGCCGTCGAGACAGTCGAGCCCATCGACCACGAGGGCCGCCTCCTCGACCGCGCGCACCCGCACGCGAGACAGCGCAATGGGGTTCGGTCGATGCGGCGAGCGCATGGCGAAAACGCCGCAATGCACCCCGTCATGCGGCCGCACCGATTGCAGCACATCGCGCGGCGCGCGGTCGAACCAGTAGAGCACATCGACCTCGGTTGCGGTGAGCCCCTTGAGACCGGGCGCGAAGGCGGGGTGGAGTTCGATGCGCGCCTCCTGCCCTGCGCGCCCCGGCCCTTTCGGGCAGTCTTTGAGCGTTTTATAGGGCGTGCGGATGCGTCCGATGGGGGTGAGGGTCATCTGTGTATCGGTCATGCGGATCTCCTTTTCCCTGATGTAGGAGAAAGGCGGCGTGGGACCGCCCGACAAAAGGACGCAGGCAGAAAGATGCAGGTCGGCCCCTTGGCGGATCTTCGCCGACAGCACAGAATTTCGACTCGGACCCGACCCTGAACGGGCCCGTCAGAGGCACAAGCGCGGCAGAAACGCGGCGGTAACACCCGAAAATTCCGCGGCATTTGCCGAAAGACAGGGCAGAGCGCCACACGCGTGGCGGGAATGATTGACGTTACGGTCACTTTTTCCGCGAAGCCTTGCCTTCTCCGGCTGAATACATTTCCTTTCTTGCATTATTGCTGCGCCCACCGAAACGGTTGGTGCCGCCCGTGAAAAATGAACTGAAAAGATAAACAGTACCCAGGAGGTCTTTATGAAACTCACCACCGCCCTTTCCGCGCTGGCGATCCTTGCCGCCGCGCCCACGGCCTTTGCCGCCGATATTCCCGAAGGCACGGTGCTCTCCGAGAACCAGACCTATACGTTCTGGCTTCTGGACGCGATCAAGTCGATGGACCCGCAGATCAACACGGACGTCGAAGGTTCCGACATTCTGCGCAACCTCTTTGAAGGCCTCTATAACGAAGACGCCAAGGGCGACATCATTCCGGGCGTGGCGCTGAGCCACGATCTGTCGGACGACGGCCTGACCTACACCTTCCATCTGCGCCCCGAGGCCGTGTGGTCCGATGGCAAGCCGGTGACGGCAGGCGATTTCGTCTACGCCTGGCAGCGTCTGGCCGATCCGGCGACCGCGTCGGAATATGCCTGGTACATGGAACTGATGCAGGTGGTGAACGCATCGAAAATCACCGCGGGCGAGCTGCCGCCCTCCGATCTGGGCGTGAAAGCCATCGACGATCAGACGCTTGAGGTGACGATCGAGACGCCGCTGCCCTATTTCCCTCAGATGTTGGTACATGGCTCGACCTTCCCGGTGCGCCAGGACGTGATCGAGGAATTCGGCGCCGACTGGACCAAGCCGGAAAACATGGTGTCGAACGGCGCCTATACGCTGTCAGAGCACATCCTTGGCGAGCGTGTCGAGATGGACAAATCCGACAGCTATTGGGATGCTGACAAGACGGTGATGACGCACCTGACCGCGCTCACCATCAATGACGTCAACCAAGCCCTGACCCGTTACCTCGCCGGAGAACTGGACCGCGTCGACATCCCCGCCGGTCAGTACCCGCGCCTGAGCAAGGAATACCCGGACGAGGCAACCTCGCTGCCGTATTCCTGTTCCTACATCTATATGATGAACATGTCCGACAAGGGCCCGGAAGCGCTCAAGGACCTGCGCGTGCGCAAGGCGCTGTCCTATGCGATGAACCGCGACATCGTGGTGAACAACATCCTTCAGGGCGGTCAGCACCCGTCTTACAACTGGACCCATTGGGCGACCGCCGGTTTTGTCATGCCGGAGATCGACTATGCGGGCTGGACGCAGGACGAGCGCAACGAGAAAGCCAAGGAGTTGCTGGCCGAAGCGGGCTATGGCCCGGAGAACCCGCTCGATCTGACGCTGAACTACAACACGTCCGAGGATCACAAGAAAATCGCCATCGCGGCGCAGCAGTTCTTCAAACCCTTCGGCGTGAACCTGACGCTCAACAACATGGAGTGGAAGGTCCACACCGATAAAATGCAGAACCAGGACTTCGATCTGGCGCGTTACGCATGGTGTGGCGACTATAACGAAGCCTCGACCTATCTCGATCTCTTCACCTCCTACTCGGGTCATAACAACGGCCATTTCTTCAATGACGAGTACGATGCGCTGATGAAGGAAAGCAAAACGGCCGCCGATCCGCAGCCGCTCTATACGCAGGCGGAACAGATCCTCGCCTCCGAGATGCCGGTGATCCCGATCTATCACTATGCGCAGGTCGATATGATTTCGTCCGACATCAAGGGCCTGCCGACCGAGAATGTGATGCAGACCTGGTACGGCAAAGACATGTACCGCGTCGCCGAGTGATCTCAGTTTGAAAACAGGCAGGATGCGGGGGGCTTTTCTCCCGCGTCCACCCATAGGGACACCCGTATGATCGTTTACATCCTCAAGCGTCTGGCGATTGCCATCCCGACGCTGCTGCTTCTGATTATCTTCTCCTTCCTCTTGATGCATGCGGCCCCCGGCGGCCCCTTCACGCAGGAACGCGAGCTGCCCGCGCAGGTGCTCGCCAATCTCAACGCCAAATACGGTCTCGACCAGCCGCTCTGGAAACAGATCACCAGTTACATCTGGGGCATTGTCGCGCATTTCGATTTCGGCCCGTCCTTTGTCTACAAGGACCGCACCGTCAACGAAATCATCGCACAGGGCTTTCCGGTCACGCTGACCTATGGCGGCATTTCCTTCCTCGTCGCGGTCTTCGCGGGCGTGACGCTCGGCGCCGTGGCCGCCGTCAAACACAACACGATCATCGACTATTTCGCGGTCGGCATCTCCATCGGCGCGCAGGTGCTGCCGAACTTCGTCATGGCGCCGATCCTCGTCATCGTCTTCACCCTGATCCTCGGCTGGTTGCCGGGCGGCGGGTGGCGCTTTTCCGACCCGTCGTTCTGGATCATGCCGGTAATCGCGCTGTCGACCTCCTACATGGCCTCGATTGCGCGGATCATGCGCTCCTCCATGCTTGAAGTGCTGAACTCGAACCACATCCGCACGGCGCGGGCCAAGGGGCTTCCGGGCTATCGCGTCATCCTGCGCCATGCGTTGAAACCGGCGCTTTTGCCGGTGATTTCCTATCTCGGACCGGCCTTTGTGGCGATGATCACCGGCTCGGTGATCGTGGACATCTATTTCTCGACGGGCGGCATCGGCAAAGCCTTTGTCGACAGTGCGCTGAACCGCGATTACGCGGTGATGATGGGGGTCACGATCCTCGTCGGCGCGCTCACCATCCTGTTCAACCTTGTCGTCGATATCGTCTACGGATGGATCGACCCGAAAATCCGGTACTAACGCCATGGTCATCGACAGTCAGAAAATGAAGTCATTGGCCGAAGCCACCGCGCGCGAGGATGTGGCGGGCCGTTCGCTCTGGGCCGATGCGCGGCGCAGGTTCTTCCGCAACAAGGCGGCGATGTTCGGGTTGGTTCTGCTCGTCTTCGTGGCGCTGTTTGCGCTCTTCGGCAATTCCATTGCGCAATGGAACAACGAGGATCTCGATTTTTCCGTCATGGGCATGGTCGCCGAGAAAGGCGGGCCGTCGATTGCCAACGGGCATTATTTCGGCACCGACGATCTGGGCCGCGACCTGTTTGCCCGCACGGTGCAGGGCACGCAAATCTCGCTTGCCGTGGGCATCATCGGCTCCGCCATTGCCGTGGTCGTCGGCACGATCTATGGCGCGACCGCCGGCTATTTCGGCGGGCGGCTCGACAATGTCATGATGCGCGCCGTCGATATTTTGCTCGCGATCCCCTATATGTTCGTGCTGATCCTTTTGCTGGTTATGTACGGCCGGTCGATCACCATGCTCTTCGTCGGTGTCGGCCTGATCTCATGGCTTGAGATGAGCCGGATCGTGCGCGGCCAGACGCTGACCCTGAAGGGCCGCGAATATATCGAGGCGGCACGCGCCATCGGCGTCCCTGCCCCCGTGATCATCCGCCGTCATATCCTGCCCAACCTCATTGGCGTGGTGACGGTGTTCGCGACCCTTCTGGTACCCAATATGATCCTGACCGAAAGTTTCATCTCGTTTCTGGGCTTGGGCGTTCAGGAACCGATGACCTCTCTGGGCGCGCTGATCTCCGAAGGCTCCAGCACCATCGCTTACGGGACGCTCTGGCAACTGGCTTTCCCGCTTCTTTTCTTCGTCCTCACCCTCTTCGGCTTTTTCTTTGTCGGCGACGGGCTCCGGGACGCTCTGGACCCGAAGGATCGCTGACATGGCACTTCTGGACGTCAAAGACCTCTCCGTTCGTTTCGACACGCCCGAGGGCGAGATTCACGCCGTCAATGGCGTGAGTTTCAGCCTTGAGAAGGGCGAAACCCTTGGCATCGTGGGCGAAAGCGGCTCCGGCAAGAGCCAGCTCAACTTTGCGCTTCTGGGGCTTCTGGCCAAGAACGGCCATACCACCGGGCAGGCTCTGTTCGACGGCAAAGACCTTTTGTCGATCTCCGAACGCGAGCTGAACAAAATCCGCGCCAATCGCATCGCCATGGTCTTCCAAGACCCGATGACCTCTTTGAACCCCTATATGCGCATTTCCGACCAGATGGCGGAGGTGCTCATGCTGCACAAAGGCCTGTCGAAACGCGCCGCCATTGCCGAAAGCGTCGCCATGCTCGACGCGGTGAAAATCCCCGACGCCAAGAACCGCGTGCGGCTTTATCCGCATGAGTTTTCCGGCGGCATGCGCCAGCGCGTGATGATCGCCATGTCGCTTTTGTGCCACCCGGAGGTTCTGATCGCCGACGAACCCACGACCGCGCTCGACGTGACGGTTCAGGCGCAGATCATGGAGCTTCTCTCCGAGCTTCAGCGCGAATTCGGCATGGCGACGATCCTGATCACCCATGATCTGGGCGTCGTGGCCGGGTTCTGCGAACGCGCCATCGTGATGTATGGCGGGCGGATCATGGAGGAGGCGCCGGTCGATCCGCTGTTCGAAACGCCGACCCATCCCTATACGCGCGGGCTGCTGGATGCGATCCCGCGGGTCGATGAGGAGCAGGAGGTGTTGCGCGCCATTCCGGGCAACCCGCCCAATATGACCGGCGCGCCGAAAGGCTGCCCGTTTGCGCCGCGCTGCGCGCTTGTGAACGACCGCTGCCGGGTCGAGACGCCCGCGCTTTTGAACTTTGCGGAGAACCGCGCCCGCGCCTGTTTCCGTCCTATCGAGGAGGTCGCCGCATGAGCCGTCCGCTGATCGAAGCCCGCGATGTGCGGGTCACCTTCGACATCCGCCGCCCCTCCGACCTGCCATGGACCCCGCCTGCGCAGCTTCATGCCGTCAATGGCGTGAGCTTCACGCTGGAGCCGGGGCAGACGCTTGGCATCGTGGGCGAGTCCGGCTGTGGCAAATCCACTTTGGCGCGCGCGCTCATTCGCATGTTGCCCGCCAGCGGTCAGGTGATCTGGGAAGACGGCACCGATCTTCTGACGCTCTCGCCGCGTCAGATGTTGAAATATCGTTCGCAGATCCAGATGATCTTTCAGGACCCTCTGGCCTCACTCAATCCGCGCATGACCGTGGGCGACATCATCGCCGAACCGCTCCGCACCCACCGCCCCGGCATGAGTGCGGCCGAGCGCAGGGAAAAGGTGCGCGCGGTGATGGAGCGCGTGGGTCTTTTGCCCAATCAGATCAACCGCTACCCGCATGAGTTCTCCGGCGGCCAGTGCCAGCGCATCGGCATCGCCCGCGCTTTGGTGGTGGAACCGAAACTTCTGATCTGCGACGAACCGGTCTCGGCCCTCGACGTGTCGATTCAGGCGCAGGTGATCGGCCTCTTGGAAGAGTTGCGCCGCGATCTTGGCCTGACGATCGTCTTCATCGCCCATGATCTTTCGGTGGTGAAACACCTCTCCGACGAGGTCATGGTGCTCTATCTCGGGCGGATGATGGAAAAGGCCAGCTCGGACGAATTGTTCGCCGAACCGCGCCATCCCTATACGCAGGCGCTTTTGTCCGCCGTGCCGATCCCGGACCCGAAGATCGAAAAGACCAAACAGGTGATCCCGCTCGACGGCGACCTGCCCTCGCCGATGGCGCCGCCCAAGGGGTGTGTGTTCCGCACCCGCTGCCCGAAGGCGCAGGCGATCTGTGAGACCGTGCCGGCGGATCACCTGACCGGCAGCCATCACACGGCCTGCCACTTTGCGGGCGAGACGGTGAGCGCGTAAACAAAGGGGCATGCTGGGAGGCGTGCCCTTTTTTGTGTCGCCGAAGGGCTCCACCTTGAAAGCGCACAGGGCGATTCCGGATCGGGGACGAAATAGTCGTCCTGTGCGAGGGAATTTGTCTAAGGTGAGCGCAGTCAGAGAGGCCGCTCTGCGGACTTTTCTGCCGTTGGCGGCTGTTGCTTCAAGGTCGGCTCTGCGCAGCGGCACTAGATCTGCGCGGTAGCAGATGTTCTTGGCTACATCTCCCCTAATTCAAAAATCAGAAACGCTTTATCAAACTCTTCGCCCAAGACATGCACAATTCAATGGCGAGGTCGATTTGTTGGGGTGTAAGCCTAGGCATCTCCTCGCTACCTGGGCCATGCCCAAATGGGTTTCGCAATTCCGTGAAAATTGACTTGAGAGCGTCCGCCTCCCATCGCTCGATAAATAGGGCGTCTTTCTTCGCCAGATTATCGATGAAGTTATGCGCGCCTTTTTCGCGCCCATGAGACCAGCCCTTTTCACCCGAGATGATTTTTATGGTGCTTTCCAGCGCCCGAGCGGCATACCACGCAGGATCTCGTTCGCCGCCATCCCGCCTATCTATAGCTTCTTTCATGTCTGTATCGACATTCTTCCAAATCGGGTCAGCTACCAATGTCCAAAATGGTTTCTCCAATTCTTGCAAAAGCAATTCGTCATCTGAAATTTGAATGAAGCCATTATGATAGTGCAGCTTGCAACCGGCTTGGCGAAACCGGGTATTCAACTCATCGACGGCAGCCTGAAAAGCATCGTTTTTCTTTTTGTTCCACGCCCTCAGGCCGACCTCCGGATCACCCGGAATACGAAGGCCAGGCCCTTTCGCGCGGATTTTGGCCTTTGCTATTTCTTCAGGGAGTTTTGCATTGGCTTGTGCAATCTCGTCCTCTTTCTTCCGCAACGCGATTTCCACGAGGCTCAAGCGTTCTTTGATGTGAGCGTCCACATCTGAAAGGCTTGGGGGGCTGAAGTCTAACCAATTCTCACAGACAGTCTCTATGGTGTATATGCCAGATTGCATTGTCTCAACACCGTTGAATTTCCATGGGTAAGCATATGCCAATGGTGAAAGCGACTTCACACCTAACTCAGTCGACAGTCGGTTATGAATGTCCTCCCAGAACGCCTTGCCATATTCAGAGACTTTCCCGTCCTCAGAATAGTATGGCGCAATCTGTTCTTTGATTATTCGAAACGATTGATTAATTAGCCGTTTCTCCCTTTGATCAAGGCTTTTCCAAAGCGTCGTGCCTGAATATCGAAATGCAAAAATGTCTGTAAGCAAAGTTAGTTCCTGCAATTGATTGCTTAGCCAAACTGAACGCATCACTAGTTCTCGTCTGGCAGGTCCGGTTTCCTTCCTAAAGTCGGCTTTGCAGCTCTTAATGTCCAGTACAACCAATCCTCAAGCAGCATAGCTAGCGGACGTTCGCTGCAATGTAGAAAACTTGTAAAGTGGCCTCAATCCGGCCCACCGTCTTTCATGCAACGGCACCCGTAGGGCACAGCATACCCCAATAGGCCACATGCCCCGATGATCGAAAATCCGGAAAGTGGTCGGGGCGGCGAGATTCGAACTCACGACCCCCTGTACCCAAAACAGGTGCGCTACCAGACTGCGCCACGCCCCGACCGTGCGCCTCTCCTAACGTGCCGGGGCGCGCTTGAAAAGGGCTTTGTTGCAGAGGGCTTATTGTTCCACGCAGGGATCGGCCGCCTCAGGCCCGAACGCCGGATGCCGGATCACATCGCCCGGTTTGATGCCAAGCCCCTGGGCCAGCCCGCCGTTGATCTCCAGCACGGCAAAAACCGCGTCTCCGCCCGGAATAGCTGTGCGGTCCAGTGGCACGGCATTGTCATGCACACGGGTCACAACCCCGCGCCGGTCGGCAAAGATCATGTCGAGGGGGATCAGCGTGTTGGCCATCCAGAAGGCCACCGGCTGGGGCTTTTCATAGACGAAGAGCATACCGTGCGAGCGCGCCATCTCGGTGCGGTTCATCAGCCCGAGCGCGCGTTCGCCCGCATCGTCGGCGATCTCGATGGAAAAGCGCGCATCCGTGCCCTGCCCCGTCACGATCACCTCGTTCAGATCACAGGCCTCCTGCGCGACAGCGGCAGAGCCAAGTGCTGCCCCCATTGCAAAGACAAGGGCCACACGCAGATCAGGCATCCTGATGCACCGGTTCTTCGCGCAGCGCCGCATCCCATGCGGTGACATGCGCCGCCATGCGACCGCGACGGCCCTCGATGACGCGCAGGCCCACGGCCTCACCCGGCATCAGATCCGCGAGACCGGAGCGCCGCAGCACCTCGATATGGATAAACACATCCTCGGGGCGGCCAAAGACATTGGCAAAACCGAAGCCCTTGCCCTTGTCGAACCATTTCACCCGCGCGGGTTCCAGCGGCAGGTCCAGACTGCCTTCGTCGATGTCTTCCAGATCTTCGAGCACAGCGCCCGTGCCCGGCGCGGGCGGCAGGATCTCGAGCACCTCGACCGCCTGAACACCGCGATCGGTGCGCTGTACCACAAGACGAATGCCTGCCGCATCGGCGACGGAGCTTTGCCCGAAATTGCGCAGCACATTGGCGTGCAACAAGATATCCGGTCCACCGTCATCGGCGACCACAAATCCAAATCCGCGTGCCGGATCAAACCATTTCACATGGCCAGATACGCTCTGACCCAAGTCCGTGTCGTTCATTCTCTTCAATACTCACTGGGGCCCCAACCGAACGGCAGGGCCCGAAGCCATGGGGCGTGAGCCCCTCATCCCTGCCAGACCCTGTGCCATTCGGGCCGAAGGTTCAAGCCCCCTCTGGCCTGTCTTTTTGACCAATCGGGCAGGTTCCCCAGCGTCAGCCTTTTCCTTGAGCGCCCCGCCTCACGGATTGAGGCGCTGAATGTCCCAAGGCTGATCCGGCGCGCTCCGGCGCCAGCGGAACCGGTCGTGCAGGCGGAACTCGCCATCGGCCCAGAACTCGATTTCCACCGGCGTGATCCGGTAACCGCCCCAGAACGGGGGACGTTTCGGGTTCGGCCCATGCTTGAGCCCTTCTTTCGCCACCGCCTCCATCAGCGCCGTCTTGCTCTCGAGCGGGCGCGATTGCTGACTGGCCCAGGCGCCGATGCGGCTACCCAGAGCGCGCGAGCGGTAATAGGCGTCGGAATGTTCGTCGCTTTCGCGCGTCACAAGGCCGCGCACCCGCACCTGACGGCGCAGGCTCTTCCAATGCATCACGAAGGCCGCCTTGCCTGCGGCCTCGATCTCGTGCCCCTTGGCGCTCTCATAGTTGGTGTAGAAGACGAAAGCGTCGTCGGCGATCTCTTTCAAAAGCACCATGCGCACGTTCGGCAGGCCCTCGGGGTCGACCGTGGCGATGGCAATGGCGTTCGGGTCGTTGACTTCCTTGGCCTCGGCTTCCTTGAGCCATTTGCGCGCGATCTCGAACGGATCGTCGCCTGCGAAAATGCCTTTGCGCGGAACCGTGTTTGCCCCCATGACGTTTGATCCCATGACGCCCTCCTGTCTTTGCGGCCCGACTGGACCGCCCTGTCTGACTTCACGGGATAGCCCCTGCGCTCCGGGGCGGCAAGCGCCATCGCGGGTCACCGCCTGTGCATCGCTGCGCCGCCGCTCGAAAGCGCAGGGCGGCAGATGGGGATTCTCGCCAAACTGTGACGCCACGTCACGAAATTGCCCCCGCGCAGACTTGATCGCCTATCTGAAAACCCCTAAAGCACGTGCTAACACGAAAAATAATGGGTTCGAGGACGACCATGACGAAACTGATGGAAGGCAAACGCGGGCTAATCATGGGCCTTGCGAACGACAAATCGATTGCCTGGGGCATTGCGAAAGCCCTCTCGGATCACGGCGCGGAGCTGTGCTTTTCCTATCAGGGCGAGCAACTCAAGAAACGTGTCGATCCGCTGGCCGAACGCCTCGGCTCCGACTTCGTCGAGGAATGCGATGTGTCCGACGAGGCCTCGATCGATGCGCTTTTCGCCCGCATCAAGGAAAAATGGGGCAAGCTCGATTTCATCGTGCACGCCATCGGCTTCTCCGACAAGAACGAGCTGCGCGGCCGCTATGTCGACACCACGCGCGCCAACTTCAACCTGACCATGGACATCTCGGTGTTCTCCTTCACCGCCGTCGCACAACGCGCCGCGAAGCTGATGCCCGAGGGCGGCTCGATGCTGACCATGACCTATTACGGCGCCGAGCGCGTGATGCCGCATTACAACGTCATGGGCGTCGCCAAGGCCGCGCTTGAGGCCTCCGTGCGCTACCTCGCCGAAGACCTCGGCAAGGACGGTATCCGCGTCAACTCGATCTCCGCCGGTCCGATCAAGACGCTCGCCGCCTCCGGCATCGGCGATTTCCGCTACATCATGAAGTGGAACGAATACAACTCGCCGCTGCGTCGCAATGTGACCATCGACGATGTGGGCAACTCGGCGCTCTACCTGCTGTCCGATCTGGGCGCGGGTGTCACGGGCGAAACCCACCATGTCGATGCGGGCTATCACGTCGTCGGCATGAAGGCCGTGGACGCGCCGGACATTTCCAAGAGCTGAACCGTCTCGGATAAAGATATGAAAACGGGGGCTTCGGCTCCCGTTTTTCTTTCCTCAATGTCTTTGGGAGGAGATATGACATTCGCGATTTTCCTGTCGATCCTGAGCATTCACCTGATCGCGGCCATGAGCCCCGGCCCATCCTTCGTGGTCGCCGTGCGCACCGCCGCCTCGGACGGGTTCCGCCCCGCCTTCGGCCTTGCCGTGGCCTTCGGGCTGGGCGCGGTGATCTGGGCGCTGGCCGCACTCTCCGGCCTGTCGATCCTGTTCGAGATTTTCCCCCGCGCCTATTTCGCCTTCAAACTCGCAGGCGGGCTGTTCCTGATCTGGATCGGGGTCAAGACCTTCCGCCATGCCGCCGATCCCCTGCCCGAGACCACGACACTGGCCAGCCCGCGCTCTTTGCCGAACGCATTTCGCCTCGGCCTGATGACCCAGCTGTCGAATCCGAAGCCTGCGGTGTTCTTCGGTGCGGTATTTGCCGGGCTGATCCCGCCGGAAACCTCGCTTGTCGTTAAGGCGGTCTTATTGTTTTTCGTCTTTTTTGACGAAACCCTGTGGTATGTGATTGTCGCGCGGCTTTTTTCGCGGCAAAAAGCACGACAAGCCTATGGCCGGGCCAAGCTCTGGACCGACCGCATTCTGGGCGGCATGATCGCCGTCTTCGGTCTGCGGATCGCCACCAGTTAAACCAGACCTTCGCCCCCGGCCCGCCACGATGATGAAAGGATCAAACGATGTCCGACCTCCTGCCCCATGAAAAAGGTTTTCATGTCAGCTGGGACCAGATCCACCGCGACAGCCGTGCGCTGGCGTGGCGGCTCGACGGCAAGGGGCCGGATAACGGCGCATGGCGTGCCATCGTGGCCATCACCCGCGGCGGCATGGCGCCTGCGATGATCATCGCCCGCGAGCTGGACATCCGCACCGTCGACACGATTTCGGTGAAATCCTACGACCACCAGACTCAGGCCGACGCCGTGGTTCTGAACGGACCCGACGCAGACCTGATGGGCGACGGCACCGGCATTCTGGTGATCGACGATCTGGTCGACAGCGGCAAGACGCTCGAGCTTGTGCGCTCCATGTATCCGAACGCCCATTTCGCCACGGTCTACGCCAAGCCGAAAGGCCGCGCGCAGGTCGACAGCTACATCACCGAAGTGTCTCAGGATACGTGGATTTTCTTCCCCTGGGATATGGCGATGCAATACGTCAAGCCGTATCGCGGACGGGACTGATCCGGTCGCAAACCGATTTCAGAAAGGGGCCTCACGGCCCCTTTTTCATGCGCCCCTCGCGCCCAGAGCCTCAACCCTCTTCAGCCACCGTGTCACTTTTTCGGGCGTCGCATCGGTCGCCCCCGCAAGCTGCGTGAGCCGCACCGGTTTGATCCCGACAAAGCCGAGGATGTGGCCCTTGAGCGTCGCGGCAATCGGGTTGCGATAGGCCAGCCAGAGGAACCATGTCGGCGTGTCGGAGGTGATCACCACCCGCGCGCTCCGCCCCGAAAGCATCGGGCGTGGCATGCCGGTGCGCAGGGGATTGCGCGTATCGAACGCCCGGCCCGGCAGAAACGCCCGGTCGAAAAGCCCCTTGAGCTTGGCGGGCAGCCCGCCCCACCACATCGGCGTCAGGATCACAACATGCTCCGCCCAGTCGATATGGGCCAGCACCGCTTCGAGATCGGGTTCGAGCGGTTTCGGGTCCTTATAGCCGGCGCGCTCGAAATCCATATCGAAACTCAGGTCGTGCAGGTGGTGCACCCGCACCTCATGACCTGCGGCGCGCGCCGCCGCCTCATAGGTTGCGGCGAAAGAGTGCGACAGGGAGGCCGAGGCCGGATGACCGTTCAGGATGTAGATACGCTTGGACATGTTGCCCCCGGTTAAATTTGACCACGGTCACTTTCATAAGGGAAAAATATGACCACGGTCAATTCATAAAATTGACCTCAGTCAAAAAACATGCAAACTGGCGCGATGACCAAGCCTGTCCAGAAACGCGCCATTGCCACACGGGAAAAGCTGCTCGCAGCCGCCAACGCCTTGATTGCAAAGCAAGGATTCGAGGCCCTGCGGGTCGAGGAGGTGGTCGGTGCGGCGGGGGTGGCGAAGGGCACCTTCTTTGCCCATTTCAAGGACAAGGATGCGCTTCTGGAACAGATCATCGGTGCGCGTCTCACCGGGATCGCCGCCCTCATGGCCGAGGGGCCTGCCCCGCAGAGCATTGTCGACATGATCGCGCGCCTCGCCCCGCTGATCGACTTCGTGACCTCGGAACGCACCGTGTTCGATGTGATGATCCGCCATTCGGGGGCGGCGGCCATTGCCGAAATCGGTCCCATCGCGGAGCAATTCGACGTCCAGATCGCGCTCTATGCCCGCTGGGCCGCGGAAGGCCCGTTTCGCAAGGATGTGCCGCCGCAGATTCTCGGCGAAGGCATCAGCGCCTTTTTCATTCAGGCCATCGCCCTGACCTTTTGCGCACTCAATGGACAGCAGCCGCTGGAAGACCGGCTGACCGCCTATCTCGCCGCCTGGCTGATGCCGGGGGCATGATCAGGCGTCAGAGGCGCGCAGCAGCATGTCCTGCACTTTTTCGATCTCATGT
Organism: Celeribacter sp. SCSIO 80788; assembly: GCF_051054295.1. Lineage (GTDB taxonomy): Bacteria > Pseudomonadota > Alphaproteobacteria > Rhodobacterales > Rhodobacteraceae > Celeribacter. The sequence continues at coordinate 1,392,205 of NZ_CP150482.1, forward strand.
TCGGCAAAGGCCAGCCCGCCAAGGCTGTCGGAGCCGCGCAACACCGCGTCGATGGCGCCACAGGCCGAACGCACCAGATAGCCCGCCTGCCGCAACTCCATATCATAGGAGAGATCGCGGATCCGATCCGTCATCTCCTCTCCGCGCGTCGCCTCACCCGCCCGCGCCATGTCGAGCGCGGCGTGTAAATCTTCGATCAGGTAGGGATCGCCCTGCATCCCGCCTCTCATAAGGACTGCCATGTTGAACCTCTTGACTGTTATGCCCGAAACATCGAACCGATCCGGGTCTGTTGCCCTTCATCTGGGGCGCTTTTGCCCCAGTGTCATCTCAGGCTCTTGCAAAAATGGTTAACAAAGCATGAAACCCTGATCAAAAACCGCTCACTCTCAGGTGAAAGGCAATTTTTTCAGCACCTTGCCGGGGATTTCAGCGAAATGCATGCGTCGGCACACCGGTTTTCACCCCCCGGCCCAGCACAAATCACGCCTCAGCGAGGCGATTGCATCCCGCCCGGGCCGCACATAATCTTTGCCTGACAACAAAAGGATATGCTCATGCCGACCCCGCTCAATCCAGCCCTGACCCGCACCCAGGCCTCCCCCATCGTCGCGGCGAAAAGCTGGATGCAGGGCATGACATTCACGCCCGAGCGCCCGCTGATCAACGTCAGCCAGGCCGCGCCGATGGAGGCCCCGCCGCTGGCGCTGCGCGAAGAGATTGCCCGCATCGCGCTCGAGGACACAGCGGCGCATCTCTACGGTCCGGTCCTTGGCCTGCCGGAGCTGCGCTCCGAACTCGCGTCGCAATGGTCCGCCGCCTATCATGCCGAGATCGCACCCGACGAGGTGGCGATCACTGCGGGCTGCAACGAGGCCTTTACCGCCACGATGACCACCATAGCCGGGGCGGGAGATGAGGTGATCCTCGCAACGCCCTGGTATTTCAACCATAAAATGTGGTGCGACATGTCGGGGGTTCATGCCGTAGCGCTGCCCACCGGCGACGATCTCTTGCCCGATCTGGAAACCTGCGCCCGGCTGATCACGCCGCGCACCCGCGCCATCGTGCTGATCACGCCGAACAATCCGGGCGGGGTGGAATACCCGGCGGAGCTTTTGTCGAAATTCTACGCTCTGGCCCGCGAACATCGCATCATGCTGGTGCTCGATGAGACCTATCGCGATTTCGACAGCCGTTCCGAGGTGCCGCATTACCTGTTCCGCCAGCCCGACTGGCGCGACACGTTGGTGCATCTCTATTCCTTCTCCAAGGCCTTCCGCCTTACGGGCCACCGCGTCGGCGCGCTGATCACTGGGGCGGAACGCATGGCGGAGGTGGAGAAATATCTCGACACGGTCACCATCTGCCCGAACCAGATCGGCCAGCGCGCCGCGCTTTGGGGATTGCAAAACCTCAGCCAATGGGTCGCCGGAGAACGCGCCGAAATCCTCGCGCGCCGGGCCGCAATGATCGACGGTTTCAAAGCGCTCGAAGGCTGGAAGCTTCTGGGCTGCGGCGCCTTCTTCGCCTATGTCGAACACCCGTTCGAGATGCCGTCGTCAGAGCTTGCGCCATGGCTGTTGCGCGAGGCGGGCGTGTTGCTTTTGCCCGGCACCGCCTTCATGCCCGCCAACGACCCGCGCGCGGAGCGGCAATTGCGTATCGCCTTCGCCAATATCGGCGTGCCGGAGATCGCGACGCTTTTCACGCGATTGGCACAAATCACCCCCTGATCCGCCTTGCCCTCTCTGTCGCTTGCCCCTACACCATTGCCCAACCTTGATGGGAGAAGAAAAGCATGGCGAGCGGCAAGGGTTCTGGCGCGAAAATGGTGGTCTGGGGGATTCTCGGCCTCCTCATCATCGGCCTCGGCGGATTTGGCACAGCGAATTTCGGCGGTGGCGTGACCCGCGTGGCCTCGGTGGGCGACGAGGACATTTCCGTCAATGATTACGCCAATGCGCTGCGCAGCCAGATGCGCGCGATCGAGGCCCAGACCGGCCAGCCCTTCTCCGTCAGCCAGGCGCAGGATTTCGGCCTGTCGCAACAGGTGCTCGATCAGCTTCTGTCGCAGGCCGCGCTCGATGGCGAAACCGCGCGGCTCGGGATTTCCGTCGGCGACGATGCGGTGCGCCGCGAGCTTTTGACCTATGACGCCTTCAAGGGCATCGACGGCAAATTCGACACCCAGTCCTACAAAGACATGCTCGCCCGCAACAACATGAACGAGGGCGATTTCGAAGCCGATCTGCGCCGCGAGGCCGCCCGGTCGATCCTTTCCGGCGCTCTGGCCTCCGGCATCACCATGCCGCCCTCCTACGGTCAGGCCGTGGTCGACTGGCTCGGCGAACGCCGCACCATCACGATCGCCACGCTCGACGCAAGCGCTCTCGACACCGGCGCTCCGCTGGCATCTGACAGCGACCTCCAGAGCTGGTACGACGCCCATCCCGATCTCTACACCGCCCCGGAAGCCCGCCGCATCACCTATGCCTGGCTCACCCCGGCGATGCTGACCGACAAGGTCGATCTCGACGAGACCGCCCTGCGCCAGCTCTATCAGGACAATATCGCAAACTATGTCCAGCCCGAGCGCCGTCTGGTCGAGCGTCTGGTCTTCGGCACCGAAGATGAGGCACAGGCCGCCGCCGACCGCATCGCTGCAGGGGAGAGCAGCTTCGAGGAAGAAACCACCGCGCGCGGCCTGACGCTGATCGACACCGACATGGGCGACGTCTCCGAAGACGATCTCTCCGCTGCGGCCGGTCCCGCCGTCTTCGGCCTCGAAGGCACGGGCGTGGTCGGTCCGGTGATGTCCGATCTTGGCCCCGCGATCTACCGCGTCAACGGCACGCTCGCGGGCACCGAGATTCCCTTTGAGGAGGCCCGCGACGAGCTGGCGACCGAGATGGCCGCAGACGCCGCCGCGCGCCTGATCGCCGATCAACTCGAAACCTTCGACAACGATCTGGCCGGTGGCTACACGCTTGAGGATCTCGCAAATGAGACCGACATGGAGCTGGGCCAGATCGACTGGACGCCCGAGAGCGAGGGCGGGATCGCCGCCTATACCGATTTCCAACAGGCTGCGGCCAGCGTGACACTCGACGATTACCCCGAGATCGTTCAGCTTTCTGACGGCGGCGTCTTCGCCCTGCGCCTCGACGAAATCGTCCCCGCCACGGTGAAACCGCTCGATCAGGTGCGCGATCAGGTCGCCGCCGATTGGGAAGCCGATGCGCTGAAACAGAAACTCATGGCCCGCGCCGAAGCGCTCGAAACCAGCGTCGCCTCCGGCACCGCCATGGCCGATCTCGGCCTGCCGATCGAACAGTTTTCCGCGATCACCCGTCAGGATTTCATCTCCACCATGCCCGCGGGCTTCATGGAGGCGGTGTTCGCACCTGGCCTCAAGGCCGGTGGCACCACGCTGATCCCCGGCGAGGGCCGTGTGGTCATCGCCCGGATCGCGACCGTCGAGGCTCCCGAGCACACGGATGAGAACGCCGCCATCGCGGAGAATTACATCGAGACCGCCGCGCAAGGCGCATCCACCGATGTGATCGACGCCTTTGCCCGGGCGCTGCGCAACCGCGACGGCGTGACGGTGAACCAGACCGCGCTCACCGCGGTGCACAGCCAGCTGCAATAAGACCAGAAAGACGCCCGCCATGGCCACGCTCATTCCGTCCTTCACCGATTTCGAAACCGGGTTCAACGCAGGGCAAAACCAGCTCGTCTATGCCAAGGTGGCCGCCGATCTCGACACGCCGGTGTCGATCATGCTGAAACTCGCGGGGGCGCGCACCGACAGTTTCATCCTCGAATCCGTCACCGGCGGCGAGGTGCGCGGGCGCTATTCGATCATCGGCATGAAGCCCGATCTGATCTGGAAATGCGATGGCACAACCGCCTCGATCAACCGCAACGCGCGCTTCGATGCGGAGAGCTATGCGGTGGATGACAAGGACCCGCTGGCCTCGATCCGGGCGCTGATCGCCGAGAGCCGGGTGGACATCCCCGAGGAGCTTCCGGGCGCGGCCGCAGGTCTCTTTGGCTATCTCGGCTATGACATGATCCGCCTTGTCGAACATCTGCCCAATGTGAACCCCGACCCCATCGGCCTGCCCGATGCGGTTCTGATGCGCCCGTCCGTCATCGCCATTCTCGATGGCGTCAAAGGCGATGTGATCCTTGTGTCTCCGGCTTGGGTCGAAGGCGGCCTGTCCGCCAGAGCCGCCTATGCGCAGGCCGCCGAGCGCGTGATGGATGCGCTCCGCGATCTCGAACGCGCCCCTGCCGAGGCGACGCATGAAATGGGCGAGGCCTATGTCGCGCCCCCCGCCACCTCGAACTTCACCCACGCGGGCTACAAGGCCGCCGTCGAGAAAGCGAAAGAGTACATCACCGCAGGCGACATCTTTCAGGTCGTGCCCGCACAGCGCTGGACGCAGGACTTCCCGCTGCCGCCCTTCTCGCTCTACCGCTCCCTGCGCCGCACCAATCCGTCGCCCTTCATGTTCTTCTTCAACTTCGGCGGCTTCCAGATCATCGGCGCAAGCCCTGAAATCCTCGTCCGGGTGTTTGACAACGAAGTCACCATCCGCCCCATCGCAGGCACCCGCAAACGCGGGCTCACCCCCGCCGAAGACAAGGCACTGGAAGAAGACCTGCTGTCGGATCAAAAGGAACTGGCCGAACACCTAATGCTCTTGGATCTCGGGCGCAACGATGTCGGCCGCGTCGCCAAGATCGGCACGGTGCACCCGACCGAAGAATTCATCATCGAGCGCTATTCCCACGTCATGCACATCGTCTCCAATGTGGTAGGCGAGCTGCGCGAAGACGAAGACGCGCTCTCCGCATTGCTCGCGGGCCTGCCCGCAGGCACCGTCTCCGGCGCACCGAAAGTCCGCGCCATGGAGATCATCGACGAGCTGGAACCCGAAAAACGCGGCGTCTATGGCGGCGGCGTGGGGTACTTTTCCGCAGGCGGTGACATGGACATGTGCATCGCGCTCCGTACCGCCGTCCTCAAGGACGAAAAGCTCTATATCCAAGCCGGTGGCGGCGTCGTCTACGACAGCTCGCCCGAGGGCGAATACCAAGAAACCGTCAACAAATCCAATGCGCTGCGCAAAGCCGCCGAGGATGCGGGCTTGTTTACACGGTCGGGAAATCGCTGAGCCAACCGGCGTTTCCTTTGCTGAAAAATACTCACGGCGCGCCGATCCTGACCCGCGCGCCGTTTGAGTATTTAAACCATCAGAAAAGCCCTAAAGCGGCAGTTCGGTCGTCGATTTGATCTCCTGCATCGAAAGCAGCGCCGTCACGTTGTAAATCGACACTTCCTTGATCAGCGCCTGATAGAAATCGTCATAGGCCTTGGCGTTCTTCACCCGGACCTTGAGGATATAGTCGATCTCCCCCGCCAGCCGGTGCGCCTCCAGAACTTCCGGGCGTTTCTGTAGCACTTTCAGGAATTTCTCCTGCCACCCGGCCTCATGCGCGCTGGTGCGCACCAGCACGAAGAAACAGGCCTCGAGCCCGAGGCTTTCCGGGTCGAGAATGACCGTCTGCTGACCGATCACGCCGCCCTCTTTCATCTTGCGGATGCGATTCCACACCGGGGTCTTCGAGGAGCCGACTTTGCGGGCGATCTCGTCCAGAGATTGACTCGCATCGCGTTGTAGCTCGCCCAGAATTTTCCGATCCATCGCGTCGATCTGGTCCACCATTTCGATTTTCCTCTCCATCTCGGAATTCCGGCCTTTGCCACGCGCAGAACTGGAACAATCCACCTTATTCGCGCAGACATCTGGCCTGATATTGGAATAATGTTCTAGATTAATGGCAAGAATTCGCAAGATGGAAAGAGCCATGCCGCGCCCGTTTACGCCCAAAGCCGTCACCGCCAACGCCCTTCTCGAAGGCGATGTGATCTATCTCGACCACGCTGGCCAGTGGGTCCGCGACCTGCGTCTGGCGCAGGCCTTCACCGAGGCCGAGGCCGCCGAGGCCGCGCTTTCCGAGATCGCGGGGGATGGCATGGCGGTCGGTGCTTATCTGACCGACGTCAAGCTGGGCGAACACGGGCCAGAGCCTACGCATTTCCGCGAAGAGTTCCGCCGCACCGGCCCCTCCAACTACTTCCACGGAAAACAGGAGGCCGAAGCCCATGTATAAGTACAACGATTTCGACGAGGCCTTTGTCCGGGAACGTGTGGCGCAGTTTTCCGCACAGGTCGCCCGCCGCATCGACGGCAGCCTGACCGAGGAGGAATTCCGCCCCCTGCGTCTGATGAACGGGCTCTATCTGCAACTCCACGCCTATATGCTGCGCGTCGCGATCCCCTATGGCACGCTGAACAGTGGCCAGATGGATCAGCTTGCGCATATCGCCGAGACCTATGACCGCGGCTACGGCCATTTCACCACGCGGCAAAACATCCAGTACAACTGGCCGAAACTGCCCGACGTCCCCGCGATCCTCAGCGATCTGGCGGATGTGGAGATGCATGCGATCCAGACCTCCGGGAACACGATCCGCAACGTCACCGCCGACCATTTCGCCGGTGCGGCAGCGGACGAGATCGCCGATCCGCGCCCCGTCGCCGAGTTGATCCGTCAGTGGTCCACCGACCACCCGGAATTCCAGTTCCTGCCCCGCAAATTCAAGGTCGCCGTGTCGGGCGCCAAGGCCGACCGTGCGGTGATCAAGGCGCATGACGTCGGGCTTTACCTGCGCGAGCAGGACGGCGAGATCGGCGCGCAGATCATCGTCGGCGGCGGGCTCGGTCGCACGCCGATGGTCGGTAAGGTCTTGAAAGACTTCGTCTCTCTCGAAGACCTTTTGCCCTATCTGGAGGCCACCGTTTCGGTGTGGAACCTCTTGGGCCGTCGCGACAACAAATACAAAGCCCGGATCAAGATCACCGTGCATGAGCACGGGATCGAAGACATTCGCGCCCGTGTCGAAGACCGCTTTGCCCAGATCAAGCCGGCCTTCGGCGGCATCGACATGGAAATGCTGGACGAGATCAAAGCCGCCTTTGCGCCGCCCGCCTTCCGCGAGGCCGCAACCGACGCTTATGATCGCGCTTATGAGAGTGACCCGGTGTTCCGCGCCTGGGCCGACACCAACCTCGCGCCGCACAAGGCGCCGGGCTATGCCATCGCGACCGTCTCGCTCAAGACGCCGGGTCAGACGCCGGGGGATGCCTCCGCCGATCAGATGCGCGTGCTGGCGCAGATCGCACGGGACTATGGCCATGATGAGCTGCGGATTTCGCACGAACAAAACGTCATCCTGCCGCATGTCCATAAATCTGACCTGCCTGCCATTCACGCGGCGCTGAAGGACGCAGGGCTTGCGACGGCCAACATCGGCCTCGTCAGCGACATCATCGCCTGCCCCGGCATGGATTACTGCGCGCTGGCGACGGCCCGTTCGATCCCGGTGGCGCAAGGCATTGCGACCCGGTTCGAGGAGCTGAAGCTCGAACAGGACATCGGCCCGCTCAAGATCAAAATCTCCGGCTGCATCAATGCCTGCGGGCACCACCATGTCGGTCACATCGGCATTCTGGGCCTCGACCGCGCGGGTGTGGAAAATTACCAGATCACGCTCGGCGGCGATGGCACCGAGGATATGGTGATCGGCGAGCGCACCGGCCCCGGCTTTGCCTATGACGAGATCATCCCGGCGATCGAGCGCATTTTGATGACCTACCTGGAGCTGCGTGAGGCGCCCGAGGAGACCTTCCTCGAAGCCTACCGCCGCCTTGGCATGGACCCGTTCAAAGCGGCGCTTTATCCGGAAAAGGAAAAAGCCCATGCCGCATAATCTCGCGCTTCGGGAGGAATTCGGCACGGTACAGGACCGTGTCGAACGCCTCAACGCGCGCTATGCCCATCATTCGGCGACCTCGGTGCTGGAGCTGGCGCTTCGGGACCGGGAGCTGGGGCGGATCGCGCTCGTGTCCTCTTTCGGGGCGGAAAGCGTCGTGCTTTTGCACATGATTTCCGTTATGAAACCCGACACCCCGGTGATTTTCGTCGACACGGAAATGCTGTTTCCCGAGACGATTGAGTATCAGCTCGACCTGATCCGCAAGCTCGATCTGCGCGATGTGCGGCGGATCAAACCGGCGCCTGCGCGCCTCGCCGCGCATGATCCGGACGGGCTTTTGCACCTCGCGGACAAGGACGGTTGCTGCGATCTGCGCAAGACCGTGCCGCTGCAACAGGCGCTCGGACATTTCGACGCCTGGATCACCGGGCGCAAACGGTTTCAGGGCTCGACCCGTGCCACGCTCGATTTCTTCGAGAACGAGGCGGACAGCCGGATCAAGATCAACCCGCTGGCCTGGTGGTCGCCCGAAGATCTCAGGGATTACATGATCAACAACCGCCTGCCGCGCCATCCTTTGGTTGCGAAAGGCTACCCGTCGATCGGTTGCGCGCCCTGCACCAGCCCGGTGAAAGAGGGCGAAGACCCGCGCGCAGGCCGCTGGCGGGGCGAAGAGAAAACGGAATGCGGGATTCACATCGTGGACGGGAAATTCGTCCGCATCGGCAATCCCGGAAAAGGAGACGCAGCATGAGCGTGATCATCCGCGACGAGGGCTTTGTCCCCGAAGACTACACCGGCGACTGGGTCGATCTGCCCTCCGACACCGATCCCGAGGCATTGGCGCAACATGGCAACGCCCCCGCGATCCGCATCGCGTTTCCGAACTTCTCGGACGGGCGCGGCTTTACGCTCGCACGGCTGTTGCGGCTTGCCGGCTATCAGGGCCGGTTGCGCGCCGAGGGGCATGTGATCGCCGATCAATATGCCATGGCCCGGCGCGCGGGCTTTGACGAGGTGGAAATCTCCGAGCCCCTCGCCGCGCGCCAACCCGAGGATCAGTGGCGCGCCCGGTCCAATTGGCGGGCACATGACTATCAAACGCGCTTGCGGGCGCGCGGATAGGCCCCACAGACAGACCAATGCCCCGGCCATGCTTGCACGCACGGACAGAACAGTCCAAAAGGGACGAGACCGCGTGCCGGGACCTCTGATGTGGATCAAAGAAGCATCCGCATTCCCCTTTTAAATGCCGCGAGACCCAAATGACCGAGATGACCGACGAGCTGATGCAAGTGACCGACGTAAAAACCAAACCCGTGCCCACCCTGCCCGATGCCGCCACCGTTCTCGAGGTGCACCACTGGAACGACCGGCTGTTCTCCTTCAAGGTGGAGCGGCCCCAGACCTTGCGGTTCCGCTCCGGCGAATTCGTGATGATCGGGCTGATGAACGACCCGGACCCGAAAACCGGCAAGCAAAAGCCGCTGCTGCGCGCCTATTCCATCGCCTCGCCAAGCTGGGAAGAGCATCTCGAGTTCTACTCGATCAAGGTGCCCGACGGCCCGCTGACCTCGCGTTTGCAACATATCGAGCCCGGCGATCAGATCATCCTGCGCCCGAAGCCGGTGGGCACGCTGGTCGTGGATGCGCTCCTGCCCGGCAAACGGCTTTGGTTCTTCGCGACCGGCACCGGGATTGCGCCCTTTGCCTCGCTGATGCGCGAGCCGGAAGTTTATGAGAAATTCGACGAGGTGATCCTGATGCACACCTGCCGCGAGGTCTCGGAACTGGAATACGGTCGGCAACTGGTCGAGCACATCAAGTCGGACGAGATTCTGTCGGAGATCGAACAGGGCAAGCTGCGCTATTATCCGACCACGACCCGCGAAGAGTTCCACCATATGGGCCGCGTCACCGACAACCTGTCCTCCGGCAAGGTGTTCGAGGATCTGGGCATCGCGCCGATGAACCCGGAGACGGATCGCGGCATGGTCTGTGGCAACCTGGCGTTCAACAAGGACATCATGGCCATTCTCGACGGCTTCGGGCTGCGCGAAGGGGCCAATTCCGAACCCAAGGAATATGTGGTCGAAAAGGCGTTCGTGGACTGACCCGCACGCCCATCCCCGACTATGAGAAACCCCGCTTCGGCGGGGTTTTCTTTTGAGTATTTTCACCATCGGAAAACCCGAAAGGCAGAAAGCCTGAAAGGCGGAACATAAAAAGGCCGCGCGAGGTGTCCCCCGCGCGGCCTCAACTGCTCGCTCTTACTCAGCGATAATTACATGCCCAGAAGGGTTTTGGTTTTGTCGAGGATCGCGCCAAGGATCGCCGGGTTGTCGGCGGCCTGTTCCATGGAGGTGATGACGGTGGCTTTCGCTTCGTCGGACAGGGTGGAGGCGTTCACCAGATCGGTGGCTTTCTCGAGATCGAAGCCGTCGACCGTCAGCACTTCGGCAGCGGTGGCGAGATCGAAGGAGCTGTCCCCCTCCACCACGGCATCGGTCGCGGCGTCCGCGGCGTCGGAAGCGGCTTCCATCGCGTCTGCGGCAGCGTCGGCGGCGACATCGGTCGCGGCTTCGGCAGTGTCGGCGGCCACAGCAGCGGCGTCAGAGGCGGTGTCGGTCGCGGCTTCGGTCGCTTCGGTTGCGGCGTCGGCGGCATCGGTCGCGGCGTCGACAGCGGCCTCGGCCGCATCGGAGGCAGCCTCGACAGCACCCTCGCCTGCGGCGGTCACGGCGTCGGTCGCAGCTTCGATGGCGTCGGAGGCGGCCTCGGACGCGGCTTCGGCAGCTTCGGTTGCGGTTTCGACCGCGTCGGAGGCAGCCTCGGAAGCCTGTTCGATCACGGAGGTGGTTTCCGTCGTGGTCTCCGCAGCCTTCTCTTCCTCTTTACAGGCCGCGAGCGACAGCGCGAGACCCGCCACGAGAGCGCCGGTCAGAATACGTTTGGTCATGTCAGTCTTCCTCACAAATACTTGCGGGGTATTTCCCCCCAACAGGGCGGATATGGCATGGCACATGGCGAAATGAAAGGGGCCAGTCGAGCGGATTTTCCCCCACGCCGCGCGCTGTGCGGGAAGCCGCCGAATGCGGGTTGAAAGCGACGGCGATACGCCTTATTTTCCCGCAACACAAACGCAACGACAAACAGGAGCCGACCATAGCCCGCAGACCGCATAACGCCCCGCCGACCCGCGAAACCGGACCGCGTATCAACGAACGCATCCGAGCGCCGGAAATCCGTCTGATCGGTGCAGAGGGCGAGAATATTGGTGTCATCACGCCCGCCAAGGCCCTCGATCTGGCGATCGAAGCCGGGCTGGACCTCGTGGAAATTTCCCCGAACGCCACGCCGCCGGTCTGCAAGATCATGGATTTCGGCAAGTTCAAATACGAACAGCAGAAACGCGAATCCGAAGCCCGCAAGAAGCAGAAGATCATCGAGATCAAGGAAATCAAATTCCGCCCCGGCACGGACACGCATGACTACGAAGTCAAGATGAAGAACGTGATCAAGTTCCTCGAGAACGGCGACAAGGTGAAAATCACCCTGCGCTTCCGTGGCCGCGAAATGGCGCACCAGGATCTCGGCCGCGAGCTGCTCGAACGCGTCGCCGAGGACATCAAAGAATTCGGCAAGATCGAAAACATGCCCAAAATGGAAGGCCGTCAGATGATCATGATGATCGGCCCGCTTCCCTCGAAAGGCTGACCCGGAGCCTCCGCACCGGTTCAACGAAAAACCCCCGGTTTCGACCGGGGGTTTTTCGTTGCGCGTCTGAAGGGGCCCGCGTCAGAACGCCCCCGCCCCGATCCCCGCCAGCACGAGAACGAGGACCTGCGGCACGAGAATCCGCAGGAACATCACCAGCGGATAGACCGAGACATAGGCCACGGAGGCCGCGCCCGTCGGGCTCATCGCCACGGCAAAGGCCAGCGCCGGCGGATCGGTCATCGCGCCCGCGAGCACGCCGCAAAGGCTCAGGTAGTTGAACTTGCCGAACATCCGCGCGACGACGCCCACGACCAGAAGCGGCAGGATCGTGATCAGGATGCCATAGCCCATCCAGAGCAAACCGTCGCCATGCAGCAGCGTGTCGAAGAACCGGTCGCCCGCGACGATCCCCACCACCGCGAGGAACAGCACGATGCCGAACTCGCGCAGCGCATGGTTGGCGGCAGGCGGCATATACCATGTGAACGGCCCCCAGTGTCCGAGACGTCCCAAGAGGATCGCCGCCATCAACGGCCCGCCCGCAAGCCCAAGCTTGAGCGGCGCCGGAAGCCCCGGCACGGCGAGCGGGATCGAGCCCAGAAGCACCCCCAGAGCGATGCCGAAGAACAGCGCCGGGAATTGCACCTCCTGCAACCGGGCGTTCTCGTTGCCGAGCTGACTTGCGACCGCGTCGATATCGGCCTGCGCGCCCACCACGGTGATGATATCGCCGAAGGCGAGCGACGAGGAGGCCTGCGCCGGAATCTCGACCCCCGCGCGGCTGATCCGCGACACGGTCACCCCATGACCTTCGAGAAACGCAAGCTCCCGCAACGACTTGCCCAGCACCCGCTCCTTGGTCACCACGAGCCGCGACCAGGTCAGCTTGGTGCCCTTGGTGGTCAGAGCCGCATCGATCTCGCGCCCCAGAATGAGCTTCATCGCCAGCAACTTGTCCTTCGGTCCGACGAGGTGCAGACAGTCGCCGACATGCACGATCACATCCCGCGTCGGCACCACCAGCTCACCCGCTTTTTTCATCCGTGAGGCCACCACGCCCTGATCGAACAGGTCCGGCACATCGCCGAGGCGCAGACCGTCGAGATTGGCGTTCATCACCTCGACGTTCATCGAGGGCAAAGCCTCCTCGCCGCTCTTGGTCTCGGCCTTGTAGGCGGCCTCCTCATCGGCGACCACGATGCGGAACAGCGCCCGGATCACGAACATCGCGGTCAGGATGCCGAGGATACCAAAGGGATAGGCCATGGCATACCCCATGCCGGAATTGGCCACTTCGGAGGCCGGGAACCCGGCGTCGCCCAGCACCTGCTGCGCCGCGCCCAGCCCCGGCGTGTTGGTCACGGCCCCGGACATCACACCGACGAGCACCGGCAGCGGCAGATCGGTGATCCCCCAGATCGCCAGCGTCACCGCAACCCCGCCCAGCACGATGGCGATGGCCGCGAGGTTGAACTTGAGACCGGATTTCGCAAAGGAAGAAAAGAAACTCGGGCCGACCTGAATGCCGATCGTATAGACGAAAAGGATCAGCCCCAGCTCGCGCACGAAATGCATCACCGCGTCGTCGAATTCGATCCCGGCGCCGGAGGCCAGATGCCCGACGAGGATGCCGGAGAACAGCACCCCGCCGATGCCGAGACCGATCTTGCGGACCTGCAATTTGCCGAACAACAACCCGAAAGCGCCCGCAAGCGTCAGGGCAAGGGTCGTGACGGCAATGTCTGAAAGCGGAAGAGAAAGGGCCATGGTCTTGCTATCCTTGGGAATTTTGAGGGAGGCCTCAGAAGGTGTCAGGGGTCAATCTCGTGCGCATATCTTGGGGCGGATCAGAACCTCTATGCCGCGATCCTATGTCGCGCGCCCCAGTCTGTACCTGACATGTCTCAATTTTCTGCAAATGCGAAAGGCTCTTGCAAGAAAAATCTTGCCCCTAGATCGCATTCGGGCCGGACTGTAGCCCGCCGACCCCGAGATCGGCCAAATCGTCATCGGAAATGCTGACACCGCAGACCAGCCGCTCGAGCACCCGATCCGCCCCGCAAGCGGCCGGGTCGCGCATCGCCTCCGGCAGGCCAAGGATCGGCACCGCCCCCAAACCGCCCGCGAACATCTCCGCCCCCGGCTCCACCGGAAGGCCAAAACGCGTGATCACCCCGCCCGCCTGCGTCACCGCCAGAGGGCCGACGTCGAGCAGATCGGCGGTCGGGCGCGCGGGCAGGATCAGAACCACCTCGCCATGGGCGGACACCAGCGCCTCCGCCAGCGTCTCCGCACGATGCGCCACGATCAGGCTTTCCGTCAACCGCAGCCCGAGACGGTCGAGCCTTGCCCGGATCGCCCCCTCGCCGCGCCCGTCCGGCACCGCGCCCACCACCGTCTGGATCAGCGTCACCCGCTCCGCCAGAACCGGCCGGAGCCGGATCATGTCCTCTCCTTCTGCGAGCACCCGCGACAGGGCGGAGCGGCGCAGAGCCAGCGGCAGCGCGCGCAGCACAGCCACCCTCTCCCCCGTCTGCACCCTCTGAAACTGCGGCACTGTGACGATGGAAAGCCCCGGGTCCACCCGGTTCATCCGCCTCAACCCCTCGGTATCGAGCCCGACCACCCCCGTGGCCGTGGCGGTCAAAACCAGCCGCCCGCCCGAAGGCCTGCCCCGCCGGAGCCCCGCATCCACTTCATGCGGCACCAGCGCCTCGGCCAGCCGCAACAGCGCATCCTCCGCGGCAATGTCATGCGGCTCCAGCTCGGCACAGATCACCTCGCGCAGCCCCGCCATGGTCAGCGCCGCGATCTCAGACGGGCCGATCACCGTGCCACGCGGCAACACCATGCCCGAGGGCAGCGCGGTATCGCGCCCGAGGCGCGTGCCCTTGGCCACCGCGAGCGGTCGCGGTCCGAACATCATGATCTGCCGTCCTTGCGCATGGTCGTCTTTCACCGGAGCCCTTCCCCTCATGCCATGACAAGGTAAACCGCCTGTCAACAGGGCCGCATAAATTCGATCCGCAGAAAAAAAGAGGCGCCGCAGGAGAAACGCAAACCCTGCGGCGCCAGTGTAGTATTCTGCCCACGCACAAAAGGCAGGATACGGCGCGGACGATCGGAAGGAGAGTCCGCGGGAGGAATGCAGGAGGCTGTGTCTGACTGCTGACGAACAGGTCCTGCGCTCGAGAACCTGTCTAAGGGAGCGGGCGACTCACAACCTTGATCTCGATCAACAGGGTATTTCTGTCTGGTATTGACCCGAATGCGACCGCAGCGAAAACCTGCGTTTTCTTGGGAAAAATGCGAAAAACCGGGAAAAACGCCCCGTCAAAAAAATCGCTAAAATTCGCGAAAAAACCTGAAAAACCGATGTGGCAAGCCTCAGAGAAGATTCAACTTCTCGAAATTGTCGCCATTCTTGGACAATTCATGCCAAAGTGTCGCAGGCTCCCAGATGTCCGGCGCCGCAACTGCAAAACCTTTCAGACGTTTCTCCGCCTGAAAAATCCCCATCAGATCCGCCGCCTTCATCGGCCCGCCGTGATAGCGCGGATAGCCCTTGGCCAGCATCATCACCACGTCGATGTCCACAGGGCGCATCACCACGCCCGCCTGCAAGAGCCGCGCGCCCGCGTTGGCCGCCGCCAAGAGAAGGCGTTCGGTAATGTCGCGATCGCTGAGCACCAGCAATGGCACCCCACCCTGCGCCCGCAGATCGGCAAGGATCGCCTCCGCCGTCCTGTCATCGGGCGCCTGCCCTTTGGCATAGTCGTAGAACCCCTGCCCGGCCTCCTTGCCGGTACGGCCCTCTGCGGCGAAAAACTGCGCCACCGCGCCCCGCATATGCGCGAGCCCCAGCGCGTCCATGGTCTCGCAGGGTCCGACGGGAAAGCCGTAGTCGCGCATCACCCGGTCGATCCGCGCCGGGCGCACGCCCATCAGCAAAAGCACATCCACCGCCGACCAGATCGCATCCTGCACCACATTGGCGATCAGCCCGTCGCGGGCGCGCAGCGTCACCGGCACCTTGCCGATGCGTTTCACGACCCCATGCGCCGTCACCAAGGCCTGTTTCGACACGCCGTCCCGCACGGCCAGTTCGACCACCCGGATCGCCTGCGACGGTGCAAAGAAATGCAGACCGAGAAAGCGTTCGGGGTGAGCCAGATCACGCGCCATCTGCGCATAACCGCGGTCGGCGACGGTGGCGAGCACGGTCTCTTCCGGCAGAAACTCTTCGAGCCGGGCCAAAAGCCGCGCCCGCGCCTCCGTCGGTGCCGCACTGGCCTCGATCACCAGCCCGGCGTCGCCGAGACTGTCCGTCCGGGTCGTCGCGGTGAACTGCGCCAACCGTTCCTGTCGCAGCTCGGCGGAGATCTGCCCCTGTTGTTCGGCGCGGGTGTAGGCCGTGGTAATTCGCTGTTCCGCCACCACAAGCTGGTCGGCGGCACTGCCCAGAAGGCGCACCTTGAGCCCGTGATCGAGCGCCGCAATCGCGATGCCCAGCGCCAGAGAGCCGGTGCCCACAATGCCAAGCTCCCCGATCTCCGCCGGGCGCAGCCCCTCGACCCCGTCGAGCCGCGCCGCACGGCGTTCAGAGAAATAGGCATGGCGCAACGCCTTGGCCTCTTCGCTGGCGAAACAATCGGCCCGCGCCACGCTCTCGCGTGCCACCCCGGCGTCGAACGGCAGGATCAGCGCCGCCTCGACGCAATCGACGATCCGCCCCGGCGCGCCGATCCGCGCCCCTTTGATCTCCGCGCGCCGCGCCGCAACCTCTTTCATATAGGCCGCCCCGTCCTTGCTCCCCCGCGTCACGTCGCGGGTCGGGCGCGGCCCGCGGCCTCCCGCCAGAAACCGCTCCGCCATGGCAATCGCCGCCTCGGCGGGGCTTTTGCTGTCGGCCATCTCATCGACCAGCCCGAGCTTGAGCGCCTGAGGCGCGGGCACCGGCCGACCGGAGAGCAACATCTCAAGCGCCACGCCCGGCCCCACCAGCCGCGGCAGGCGTTGGGTCACGCCGCCCGTCGGCACGAGGCCCAGCGTGACCTCCGGCGCACCAAGTCGGGAGCGCCGCCCGATCACCCGGTAATGCGCCGCAAGCGCGAGCGCGAACCCGGCTTCGAGCGTGCTGCCATGCAGCGCCGCGATCACCGGTTTCGGACAGGCTTCGAGGCGGTCGCAAAGCGTGTTGAGGCTCGGTGCAAGTTCCTCCGCCGCCAGCGTATCCGCCGGAAAGCCGGTGCAGAACGAGGTGCCCTCCGCCATCAGCACGATGGCCCCGACCTCCGGGTCGCTCTCCGCCGCCTCAAACGCCGCAAGCAAAGCACGGCGCAACTCGGGTGTCAGTGTATTGACCGGCGGGGACGAGAGGCGCAACAGCGCAATCGCCCCCTGTCGGTGGCTTTGGACAAGAGCGGCGGGCGCTCCGGACGCCGGATCGCCTTGCTTCTGCTCTTTCGGCATCGGCTCGTTGGACACTTGCTTTCGGGCCTGTTCCACTGCCTCACTCATCCGCGCCCCCGCACACCCTTTTGACCAGCCCTGCGTTTCGCCGCCCAGCGCCTCCGGTCCTTCGCTGTCACGAATGGCCTTTGCGCAAGTTATCCACAGGTTTTCCACATCATGCGGCGACGCCCGCCCCTTGGCAAGACGGCACACTCCCCACCCCGGGGATTTCCGGTCGGGAGATACGACACAGCGCCCGCATCAGAGCGGGACATCAGCCCTTGGGATAGAGATCGTCGGCGGAGCGGTCTTCCAACTCGGCCTCCAGTCGTACCAGATCCTCCGGCAGCGGCAGACCCAGCGCCGACAGTTCGGCCAGTTTCTCACGCAGGTTTTCCTGTAGGATATGGCGGTCCGTCGGACGGGCGGCAATCTCGTCGAGGATCATGTAAACCTGTGCTTTCAGGGCTTCGAACGCCATGGCCTATCCTTTCATCCAGTCGGAGACAGGCCGGTCACACCGGCATATTGTCCCACATGTCATCCGCATCGTCGTCGCCCCCGGCATCCGGGACCGCCTGAGGATACTCTGGCACCGACGCTTCGAGCTTGTCATGCAGTTTTTCCTTCAAGGCGTTGGCCGTGTCAGCGTCCTTCACGAGATCGTCGACGATCTCGTCGATCTCCGCCTCGGTCTTCGTTACTCGGGTCATCTCAACCTCCCTGATGAATTCCCACGATCTTCCTGTGACCTGCCCGGGCGACACTCTCCTCTGCGCTTGATCGCCCCTCAATGCCCTGCCGCAACTCGCGCGGCGCAATCGCGGCACATCGGCGTATAGGGCAGCACATCCAGACGCTGTGCGCTGATTTCTTCACCACAGACGGCGCAATAGCCGTATTCGCCCTCGTCGATGCGTTCGAGCGCCGCGTTGATCATCACGATCTCCGCCTTGCCCTGCGCCCCCATACCCTCAAGCACCTCGTCGCCTTCGCGTTCGGTGGCCAGTTCTTCCCAGTCCTTCGACTGATGCGCATCCAACTCGGCGTCGATCTCTTCGAGACGCCGGGTCAACTCGGTTTTGCGCTCCAGCAATTGCGCTTTTCTTTTTGCAAGATCGATCATCGCGGCTCCTCCTTGGACAACGAGCATCCTCCCAAACCGTCGCGCAGGCCTTGATTCACATCAACAGAAATCACGGTTTCCCCACATGAAACCGGTTCACACTGGCAGATCCAGCCCCGATCCCGCCGGATCGCGCAACGGATCGGACAGGATCTTCATTCCGGCCTCCCCGGTTCATTCCAAAGCCGGAAGCTCCCCCATCGCCGGAAAACCCTCACCGTCGCCAAGCGGCGGCAGATCGCCCATCGCCGGGAAATCGCCCAGAGCCGGCATATCACCGAGCGGGGGCAGTTCCCCCATCGCCGGAAAATCTCCGAGCGCAGGCAAATCCCCCTCCATCCCCATACCGCCCGGCATCTCGCCGGACAGCGCCGGGAATCCCTCCCCGCCCAGCGCCGCCATGTCGAAGCCGCCGCTTGACGACAACTCCGCCTCAAGCCCGTCGACATCCTCGGTCGCAAGCACCACCCGAAGCGCGCGTTTGCCGTTGATCTGGCCGAGCCGCGCGCGGCTGATCAACCGCTCGCCCGCGCGGAGTTCGACACGCGACAGCGCCTCGCGCGGGATCGGGATCATCATCCCCTCCTGAAGCCCCGCCACATCGGAAAGCCGCAGCGAGACCCGGTGCAGCACCGTGTCGAGCCGCGCCTCCGTCTTCATCACCGCCTCCTGAAAGGCCGCGCCGAAATCGTGGCCATGGCCCTGTGCCGGACCGCGTGCCACCGGCACATTCGGGAAGATCAGAAGGATCTCCCCTTCCCGCCCCTCGCGGCCCAAAAGCAGTTTCAGCCGGTAGAGCCGATAAGGCACATCGTCAAAGGCGATGGCGATGGAACGCGCCTCCCGCAACTGGGCGGCGGTATGATAGCCCGCAACCGCAGGCGGATCGGGCAACTCGGCCAATTGCGCCTCAAACAGCCGCAGCATCCGGTCGCAGAGCGGCGTACACATGACGGAATCTGTGGCGGTCGGCGGGCGGGCTTCGGGGGCGAGTGACAGAACCCGCCCCGCTGTTTGCTGTTCGACGATGGCCGCGACCGTGTTGCGGTCGAAAATCGCCAGCCCGTAGGCATTCTGCGGCCCTTCGAGCAAAGACAGGAGCGCATGCTCCGGCACCTCCCCCGGCAGGCGGGAAATCGCGCTTTTCTCCTCGCTGACCTCAAGCACCTGAAGCACCAGCCCGATCGTGTCCTCCGCCGCCTTGGCCGCCGCGATCCGAAGCGCCTTGGCGGGCGACAGCGGCTGAACGTCCGGCGGCGGGCGACCGACGCCCGCCTTGCGGCGCATTGCGGAAATGATGTCGGCATCGGACATGGTAGCGGGCAATCTCGCACAGAATTCGCTCGGACTCTCCCGTCCTTTTTCGCCGCTCAAAGTAAACAAATCATTGAAGCGGAGCGGAATTCTTTAAAGAAGCGGAGCGGAATTCTTTAAGGAAGCCGGACGGATTTTTACCGCAAATCCTCCGGCTTAGCCGCGCGCACGCACCCGCGGCAGGGTGATGCGGAACGCCGCCCCCCCTTGCCCCGGCAAATAGGCGATGGTGCCGCCGAGATTGGCGACGATCTCGCGACAGATCGCAAGCCCGAGCCCCGCCCCGCCCGCCTTGGCGTGATCGGTGAGGCGCGAGAATTTCTCGAAAATCACCGTCTGCTTGTCTTTCGGAATGCCAGACCCATTGTCGATGAAATCGATCTGAAGCCGATCGCCGCCCAGCCGCCGGGTCTCGATCCGAAGTTCCGGGACGGGTGCATCGCAATATTTGCGGGCATTGGCGATCAGGTTGATAAACACCTGCGCCAACCGGTCCGGGTCGGTTTCAATCGCAATATGTTCGGCGATCTCGTTGCGCCGGATCGCCATCGCGCGGCCCTCCGCACTGGCGTTCACTGCCCTGGAAATCACGTCATGCAGGTTGTCGCGCGCCCAGTTCAGGCTCACCTGCCCGTTTTCCAGCACCGACAGATCGAGAAGATCGTCGAGCAGACGGGTCAACCGCTGGGCCTCGTCGTGGATGATCGTCGAGAACCGCTCAAGGCTCGCCGCATCGAGATCGCCCGCAGCGCCGCCGTCGCGCAGGATCTCGGAAAACGCCCGGATCGAGGTCATCGGCGTGCGCAGCTCGTGGCTGATCTGGCTCAGGAAGGCGTCCTTCTGGATCGACAGCGCGGTGAGTTTCTCGTTGGCTTCCCGGAGCTTGCGCGCGGTGCGGCTCAGTTCTTCGGATTTCAGCTCAAGCTGGGAGGAATATTCCATCATCTGCGCCGTCTCGTCGGCCACCGCCATCAGATCCTCGACGGAGACGACCACGCCCCCCGCAATCTGGCCCAGCATGGCATGGGCCGTGGCCGCCCCCACAGAGCCCGCCAGCTCGCGCTCCAAACGCTCGATGAATTCGGGCGTGGTGTCGGGCAGATAGCCCTCCTTGCCCTGCGCGAGCGCCTCGGATTGAAACAGCGCCTGCGCCTCGGACGGGCCAAGGATACGCTGCGCCATGACCAGCAAATCCTCCGCCTCGGCAAAGCCATGCGACCAGCTGCGCGTCGAGCCGGAATGCTCGAAGACATTGACGAATTGCGCGCCTTGCAAGCGTTCGACGGGCCGCGGGAAGGAGAACAGCGAGCCCAGCAGAAACGCCAGCGTGTTGAGCGCCAGAGACCAGCTCACCGCATGCACCACCGGGTCGACCCCGGTGACGCCGAACAGCGCCTGCGGACGCAGAAGCGTCAGGCCCAGCGGCCCGTGCTCCAAAAGCTCCGGCGTGAACCCGGCGGCGGCCCCGAAGGACGGCAGGAACATGGTGTAAGCCCAGACGACGAACCCCGTTACGACACCGAGGATCGCCCCCAACCGCGTCGCCCCCCGCCAGAAGATGCCGCCCAGCATCGCGGGCAGGACCTGCGCCACGCCGGTAAAGGAAATCATGCCGATGGAGGCCAGTGCTTCCGAGCCGCCGGAGAAATGGAAATAGAGATAGCCCAGCACCAGCACGCCGAAAATCGACAGGCGGCGGGCGTAAAGCACCACGCGGCGCACATCGCCCGACACGGTCGCACCGCCCTTGCCCTGCGCCGAGAGCCAGATCGGCATAACGATGTGGTTCGACACCATGGTCGAAAGCGCGATGGCCGCGACGATCACCATGGAGGTGGCGGAGGAAAACCCGCCGAGGAAAGACAGCGTCGCCAGCACGCGCTGATCGGACTGCAACGGCAGGGTGAGGACGAACATGTCGGGGTTCGCCCCTGCGGGCAGCACCTCGAGCCCCACCACCGCGATCGGGATCACGAAGAGCGACATGCCGAAGAGATAGAGCGGAAAGGCCCAGCCCGCGGTGAACAGGTGGCTTTCGTCCGAATTCTCCACCACCAGCACCTGAAACATCCGCGGCAGGGTCAAAAGCGCCGCCGCCGACAACATGGTCAGCGCGATCCAGCGCGTGCCCTGAATCGGGTGCTGCGCCACCGGCGAGGCGTCGATCTTCGCCATCAGATCGCCAAGGCCGTCGCTCAGCCCCCAGACGACAAACACGCCCACCGCCACGAGGGCGAAAAACTTCACCACCGCCTCGAGCGCGATGGCGGTCACCACCCCGTGGTGGCGCTCGTTGGCATCGAGATTGCGCGTGCCGAACAGCGCCGTGAAGACCGCAAGCCCGACCGCCACCCAAAGCGCCGTCTTGTCGAGATCGGGCAGCACCGCACCCGACGGATCATTGACCCCGAACACCGCAAAGGACAGCGCCACGGATTGCAACTGGAGCGCAATATAGGGCGTCGTGCCGATCACCGCCAAAAGCGTCACCAGCACGCCCAAGGTGGTCGATTTGCCGTAGCGCGAGGAAATCAGATCGGCGACCGAGGTGATCCGCTGCACCCGCCCGATCCGCACCAGTTTGCGCAGAATCCACCACCAGCCGATCATCATCAGAGACGGGCCGAGATAAATGGTGACGAACTCCAGCCCCGAGCGCACCGCATAGCCCACCGCGCCGTAAAACGTCCAGGCGGTGCAATAGATCGACAGCGACAGCGTATAGATCAGCGGCGAACGCAGCCAGCCCAGCCGCCCGGCTTCGGCACGCTTCTCGGCCCAGAAGGCCACGACGAACAAAAGCGTCGCATAGCTCAGACAGGCGAGGACGAGAATGTTGAACCGCAGCATCTAGCGCCCGCCCCCCGCATCCGGGCCCTTCTGCGCCGTCACACGCTCCGTCGCGGCCTCGCCCTGCGACAACCGTCGGGTGAGCAAAGCCGCCGCCACAAGCCCCAGCGCCCAGACCACGAAGACATGCAGAAAGGCTCGCGCCCCCGCCCCGACCGGTTGGTCCGTGCCCTCTCCGCCCCACAAGAGCGGCAAGAGCCAGAGCCCGAACATCAGAAACGGCAACAACCGCAGCGCATCGATCAGCCGTCGCCGCCGGTAAGACGCCCGCGCAAGATAAAGCGGCCCGCGCCGCTCAGCCATGCCCCTCACCGGAGGCTTCATCAGAGGCGCCCGCCAGACGGCGCACGGTTTCGAGCATCTCGGAATTGGAAAACGGCTTGGTCATGAAACAGGACACACCCGCAGCCTCAGCCATGTCGCGGTCCTTTTTCTGGCCGCGCGCGGTGAGCATGAGGATCGGACGGGTGGCATGGTCGGCATCCGCACGCAGGTCGCGCAGGATGTCGAAACCGGATTTGTTGGGCAGCATCACATCGAGGATCACCACATCCGGACGCTTGCGCCCCACGGCCTCCACCGCCGTCGCCCCGTCGGAATGGGTCTCGACGGTCCAGCCATCGCGCGACAGGATAAACCGGATCGCCTCGATGATGTTCGGCTCGTCCTCGATCAGGAGCACGCGCTTGCCCATGATTGCCCTCTTCTCCCCCTCATG
Organism: Celeribacter sp. SCSIO 80788; assembly: GCF_051054295.1. GTDB lineage: Bacteria > Pseudomonadota > Alphaproteobacteria > Rhodobacterales > Rhodobacteraceae > Celeribacter. The sequence continues at coordinate 1,415,242 of NZ_CP150482.1, forward strand.
TGCCGCACCTTATGGCGATTTGTCGCGGGTGTGTCAAAAAATTGTGCCAAACACGTCCACGCGGGGCCAATTCACCCTCTCCTCCACACGTCGCTAACGCGTGCAGCCCGCATTCATGATTTCCTGCCCCAGACCCTGATCGCTTCATTCTTACTGAGTAAAGGACTTTTCACATGACGCCCCCAGAAACCAGCACCCTGCCCATCGACTCCACGAGCCAGATACAACGCTATCAAGTCGTTTATGGCTTCGGAGACATTCCCGATCCCGTCAACGACCCGCTCCAGATCCTCGTCTACATCCATGACAGCCGTCAGGATGACGCGGGCAATTATTTTCGCAACGAACTTTTCATCCTGAAGGACGACAAGCACGGCACGCTGCCGGATGCTTATCAATTTCCCGACGGGCGCATCCGCTTCTTTGCTTTTGAGAGCCAACTGCCCTCTGTCCTGACCTTGCTGCGCAGTTTCGACATGTTATGGCTCAAGACAAAGGGGGGCCGCGTTTCCATCGTCAGCGGGACACACGCTTACTGACCTCACCCCTCCTCCGGCTCCTCCAGAATCATCGACGGTTCGCGCCGCGCCGGGCAGTTCATTCGCGCACAGACCCGACAGGAGGTCCCGACCCCCAGCACCTCCGCCTCGCGCGGCGTGATGTCGAGCCGCTCCAGCGGGATGAACAGCATCGTCGCCTCCACGACCTCGGGGGCCTCGAAGCTCTCAGCGCGCTGCGGCTGGGCGATGGCATAGGCGAGGAAGCGCCGCGCGGGCTGGCCCTGTTGCTCCACCACCCGGCGGATCGGCACCATCGGCCTCAGGAGCGCCTGATAGAGCGGCCAGAGCGGACAGGCCGCCCCGAAACGCGGCGGCGCGAACCCGTCCAGCGGTTTGCGGTAAGTCAGCGCTCCCGAGCCGTCGCAGATCGCCAGCCCCGTCGGCACCCGGTTCTCGAAGGCCGGAAGGCTCGCCAGCCGACGCATCGCCGCCGCAAGATCGACCCCCGCCCCCTGTGCCAACGCCGCCGGGTCCGGGCCGTGTTCCGCGATCAGCTCCTCCACCATCGACAGCGGCATTTTCTCCGCCTCCGCCCGCGCCCTGAGCACCCATTTGCGCGCCAGTTGCCGCGCGGGCGCCGAGCGCAAGCCCCCCTCGCCCGTCAGCTCCGGCATCATACCGCGCTCCAGCTCCGGCAGGGCGAAATCCCGTGCCGCGAGCCAGGCCTCGACCTCTTCGAGCGGGGAACTCAGCGTATCCTCAGATTGCCCGACGCTGTCGAGATAGCTCACCAGCGCCTGCGAGCCCTGCGCAAGGCGCTGGCTGTCCTCATAAAGGTTGCGGTGAAACCGCGCCTGCCAGTCCCGGTCGATCTCGCCCATGCCGTTCAAAATCCCCGCCGTCGAGCGGATCGCCGTCACGGTCGAGAGCACTTCATGCAGGCTGTCGGAGAGAAACGGATCATGCGCCAGCCGGTCGTTCAGCGCCTCGATCCGCCGCTCGAGCGCTGTGATCCGGTCGCGCTGCGCCACCACCAGCGCGGCCCAGCCGGGAAACCGACCGGCGAATTCCTCGGCCCGCTCCGCCTCCGGCTCGACCGCCGCCCTGCGCCCGGGCCGCGCGGACGCAAGCCCGTTGCCCGCCGCGTCCTGCAACCCCTCCATCAGAGGCACATCCGCCCCCTCGGTCAAAACCGACGGCTCGACCCCCAGCGCGCGCGCCAGATCGACCAGAAGCTTGCCGCCGATTCTGCGCCGGTTGTGTTCGATCAGGTTGAGATAGGCGGGCGAGATGCCCACCGTGCGCGCCAGATCGGCCTGTTTCAGCCCCTCGAGCGTGCGCCGTTCACGAATACGCGTGCCTGTCAGTGCCGAACGTGGCATGATCCCCCCCGAAGCTCTCGCCAGAGCGCTCCCGCCTCTGGCCTTGGCGTTTTCACCTGCGTCATGAAATCTCGTCGCGATTTCAGCTCACTGCCGCGCCCGCAAACACCGCTCTTCTGCGCCTGCGGGAAAATGCATTTACATTGTATGCAAATGCATTGTGTAATTCTTAACAAAAAAATCATTGTTTCCAAGCCACTTGTTGCCCGGTTTTCGATCCACCCTCAATAATACCCCCATCCCGTTTACATACCCGCTGCGCCGGGTGCCGTCCGCAAGTCACGGACCGGAAAACGGGTTTTGCGCATCGCCCGGGGATCGGGGAGGACCTCCGGGCGATGCGCCAATTGCCAGATAAGGCCGTACAACTCAGGCCATACAACTCAGGCCATGAACCTTCAGGCCACATGAAAAACTCAGGGAGGAGTTTTCAATGACCAAAACCGATCTGACGCGCCGCCGCGTGTTGAAATCCGGTGCCGTCGCGGGCGCGGGTCTCGCGCTGCCGACGATTTTCACCTCCGGCGCCTCTGCCTTTACCAACGAACCGATGGGCGGCACCGTGACGCTCGGCTTCAACGTTCCGCAATCCGGCCCCTATGCCGACGAGGGCGCCGACGAGTTGCGCGCCTATCAGCTTGCGGTCGAGCATCTCAATGGCGAGGGCGACGGCGGTATGCTCAACACCTTCAGCTCCAAGGCGCTTGAGGGCAACGGCATCCTCGGCAAGAAGGTCGAATATGTCACCGGCGACACCCAGACCAAATCCGACGCGGCGCGCGCATCGGCGAAATCCATGATCGAGAAAGACGGCGCGGTGATGATCACCGGCGGCTCGTCTTCGGGCGTGGCCGTGGCGGTTCAGGGCCTGTGTCAGGAAGCGGGCGTGATCTTCATGGCCGGGCTGACGCATTCGAACGACACCACCGGCAAGGACAAAAAAGCCAACGGATTCCGTCACTTCTTCAACGCCTATATGTCCGGCGCGGCCTTGGCCCCAGTGCTCGCGGCGCGTTATGGCACGGATCGCAAAGCCTATCACCTGACCGCCGATTACACTTGGGGCTGGACGCAAGAGGAGAGCATCGCCGCCGCGACCGAAGCGCTCGGTTGGCAGACGGTGAACAAAGTTCGCACACCGCTCGGCGCGGGCGATTTCTCCTCCTACATCACGCCGGTGCTGCAAACCGACGCCGATGTTCTGATCCTGAACCATTACGGCGGCGACATGGTCAACTCGCTCACCAACGCGGTGCAATTCGGCCTGCGCGACAAGATGGTGAACGGCAAGCAGTTCGAGATCGTCGTGCCGCTGTTCTCGCGTCTGATGGCGCGCGGGGCTGGCGAGAATATCAAGGGCATTCTCGGTTCGACCAACTGGCACTGGTCCCTGACCGATGAAGGCTCGCAGGCCTTTGTGAAATCGTTCGGCACGAAATACGGCTTCCCGCCGTCGCAAGCCGCGCACACCTGCTACGTCCAGACTCTGCTCTATGCCGATGCCGTCGCCCGCGCCGGATCGTTCAACCCCTGTGCCGTCGTCGAAGCCCTCGAAGGCTATGAGTTCGACGGTCTGGGCAACGGCCCGACGCTCTACCGCGCCGAGGATCACCAGTGCTTCAAAGACGTGCTCGTGGTGCGCGGCAAGGAAAACCCGACTTCCGAATTCGACCTTCTCGAAGTGGTCGAAATCACCCCCGCCGCCCAAGTCACCTATCCGCCGGATCACCCGATGTTCGCGGGCGGCGCTTTGGGTGAGTGCAACGCGGGCTAAACCGTTCCACGCACTGGGCAAACACCCCACTTCATTGGGGGCTGAACCGCAAAGCGGCAGCCCCCACCCCCCCTCACAAAAAGCTGCGGGTCTTCCGCCGCCCAGCCCGCGCGCGGGATCGGGAAAGCTTTGCCCGCCGGGGACCCACACAGGACACAGGGAAGGACGGCACGTCCATGGAAACCATCCTCTTGCAACTGCTCAACGGGCTGGACAAGGGCTCGGCCTATGCGCTCATCGCGCTGGGGCTGACCTTGATTTTCGGCACTCTGGGCGTGGTGAATTTCGCCCATGGCGCGCTCTTCATGATCGGGGCCTTCTGCGCCGTCACGCTGTCGCGCCTGCTGAACCTGTCGTTCGAGACCGTCGATCCCACGCGCACCGATTTCCTCGGCAACCCGCTCAAGGTCAAAACCCCCTATGTCGAGGCGTGGTTCGGCCCCGATTTCGGCCATGCGCTCATCGACTGGTCGGTGCCTCTGGCGATCCTGTTCTCGATCCCGATCATGATCGCCGTCGGCTTCATCATGGAGCGCGGGCTGATCAAGCATTTCTACAAGCGCCCCCATGCCGATCAGATCCTCGTCACCTTCGGGCTGGCCATCGTGCTGCAAGAGATCATCAAATATGTCTACGGCGCCAACCCGATCTCCACCCCCGCCCCCGACGCTTTCAAGGGCAGCTTCGATTTCGGCGCGATGCTGGGCTTCGACCCGAACCTGATCATCTACCCCTATTGGCGTCTGATCTATTTCGGCTTCGCCGCCGTGGTCATCGGTGCAGTGTTTTCCTTCCTGCAATTCACCACCTTCGGCATGGTCGTCCGCGCGGGCATGGCGGATCGCGAAACCGTCGGCCTTCTGGGCATCAACATCGACCGCCGCTTCACCCTCATGTTCGGCCTTGCCGCCTCTGTTGCGGGCATGGCGGGCGTGATGTACGCGCCGATCCTCTCGCCCAACTATCACATGGGCATGGATTTCCTCGTGCTCTCCTTCGTCGTCGTGGTCGTGGGCGGCATGGGGTCGCTTCCGGGTGCCGTCGCCGCAGGCTTCCTCTTGGGCATCTTGGAGAGCTTCGCCTCGATGAACTGGATTAAGGACATCATCCCCGGCATCGACCAGATCATCATCTATGTCGTCGCCATCGTCATCCTGCTGACCCGTCCGCGCGGTCTGATGGGCCGCAAAGGCGTGATGGAGGAATAAATCATGAAAAAGAACATCCTCGGGCTGAACCCGAAAGACACAAAATTCCTGCTGATCGTCGTCTTCCTGACGCTCTTCACCCCGATCCTGTTGCAACCCTTCGCGGCGGGTTCCGAGCTTGCGCAATTCAACGGCGGCTACCCCGACCTGATGCAGAAAATCGCCATTTTCGGCATCTTCGCGGTCGGTTTTAACATCCTCTTCGGCCTCACCGGCTACCTGTCCTTCGGCCACGCCGCCTTTCTCGGCATCGGCTCTTACGCCGCCGTCTGGATGTTCAAACTGCTGACGATGAACGTCATCCCCGGCATCCTTCTGGCCATGGTCGTCTCCGGCCTCTTCGCCGCCGCCATCGGATACGTCAGCCTCCGCCGCTCCGGCATCTATTTCTCCATCCTGACGCTGGCCTTCGCGCAGATGTGTTACAAGATGGCCTATTCCGTGCTCACGCCTTTGACCAATGGCGAAACCGGCCTGCAACTCACGCTGAATGACCCGCGCATCCTCGACGGCGCGCAGCAAGGCAGCTCTCTGCCGGTCACCAACATCTTCGGCCTCGCGATGAATTCCTCTTATAAATTAGAGGCTTTAGGCCGGGTCTTCACCTTCAATGTCGGCTTCTATTTCTGCGCCGTGATCGCGATCCTCGCCTTCTATGTCGCCATCCGCCTGTTCCGCTCTCCCTTCGGCATGATGCTGCGTGCGGTGAAATCGAACCAGCAGCGCATGACCTACACCGGGCTCGACCCGAAACCCTACACTCTGGCGGCCTTCGTGATCTCCGGCATGTATGCGGGACTTGCGGGTGGTTTGCTCGCTGCGATGGACCCGCTGGCGGGTGCCGACCGGATGCTTTGGACCGCCTCGGGCGAAGTGGTGATCATGACCATCCTCGGCGGCGCAGGCACGCTCATGGGGCCGGTTCTGGGCGCGGGCGTGATCAAATATCTCGAAAACATCTTCTCCAAAATCAACGAAGGCGTGCTGCACGACTGGTTCTCCTTCCTGCCCGACGGTTTGGAGGATGTGGTGATCTGGGTCTTCGCCCGCTTCACCGGCGAAGGCTGGCACCTGACCCTTGGCGTGACCTTCATGCTGGTGGTGACCTTCCTGCCGGGCGGGCTGATCGAAGGGCTGAGACGTCTCGCCTCGCGCCTCCGCAACGGCTCGCAGAAGCGCGACAAATACGACAACCCGGACCCGGAACACCGCCCCGATCCCGGCAAACGCGTGGCAGGAGAATGAATATGGGAATTCTTGAAGTCAAAGGCGTCGGCAAGCGTTTCGGCGGCCTCCAGGCCCTCGGCAACGTCAACCTCTCGGTGCAGGAAAACACCGTCCATGCCATCATCGGCCCGAACGGTGCCGGGAAATCCACGCTCCTCAATTGCCTCGTCGGCAAGCTCATTCCGGACGAAGGCTCCGTCACCTTCGCGGGCACCTCTGTGTTGGGAAAGAAACCGCATGAGATCAATCAATTGGGCATCTCCCGCGTGTTCCAGACCCCGGAGATTTTCGGCGATCTCACGGTGATGGAGAACATGATGATCCCCTGTTTCGCCAAGCGCGACGGCGCGTTTCGCATGCACGCGATCGAGAGCATGGAGGCCGAGACCGAGCTGATCACCAAAGCCGAGGCGATGCTCGAAGACGTCGGCATGTTGGAGAAGCGCGAGATGATCGCCTCTTCCATGTCCCGCGGCGACAAACGGCGGTTGGAAATCGCCATGTGTCTGGTTCAGGAGCCGAAACTCCTTCTGCTCGACGAACCCACCGCCGGCATGGCCCGCGCCGACACCAACAATACCATCGCTCTCTTGAAGGAAATCAAAGAGAAACGCGACATCACCATCGCCATCATCGAGCACGACATGCATGTGGTCTTCTCGCTCGCCGACCGCATCACCGTTCTGGCCCAAGGCACGCCCCTCGTGGAAGACACGCCCGACATGATCAAGGGCAATCCCAAAGTCAAAGAAGCCTATTTGGGCGAAACGCAGCAGGTGTAAGACATGACTGAACAGTTCAATCCCAACGCCAACCACGCCCAGAACGCGCCCGCGTTTTTCTCCGCATGGGACGTGCATGCCTATTACGGCGAAAGCTACATCGTCCAAGGCGTCACCTTTAACATCCATGAGGGCGAAATCCTTGCCCTTCTGGGGCGTAACGGCGCGGGCAAGACCTCGACGCTGCGCACACTCGCGCGTCTCGACAGCCCGCAGGTCACCCATGGCGAGATCTGGCTCGACCACGAACGCCTGCACACCAAGACCTCCTATGAGGCCGCCGTGAAAGGCATCGCGCTGGTCCCCGAAGACCGCCGCATCATCCCCGGCCTTACCGTCGAGGAAAACCTGCAACTGGCGCAGATCGTCGAACCCGTCGGCTGGTCTCTGGACCGGCTCTACGATCTCTTCCCGCGTCTGCGCGAACGCCGCAAACAGGAGGGCGTCACCCTCTCGGGCGGCGAACAACAAATGCTCGCCATCGCCCGCGCTTTGGCCCGCGACATCAAAGTCCTGCTGCTTGATGAGCCTTACGAAGGCCTCGCCCCCGTCATCGTCGACGAAATCGAGAAAACCCTGCGCATCATCAAAGACCAAGGCATCACCACCGTCCTCGTCGAACAAAACGCCGTGCGCGCCCTCAATCTGGCCGACCGCGCCGTGATCCTCGACACCGGGCGGGTGGTTTATGATGGTAGCGCTAAAGAAGTGCTTGAGAATGAAGCGCTAAGAGCCGAATATCTCGCCATCTGATGACATGCCCCTCCCAAAGCGGCGAGGGCCAGCTTTGGGAGGAGCCATTATGACCGACATTTACCCGCCCTCTGAATCCTTCGCGTCCGACGCCCTGATCTCGACCACCGATTACGAGGAGCTTTACCGTCGCTCCGTCGAGGACCCGGTGAGTTTCTGGGCCGAGCAGGGCAAGATCCTCGACTGGATGGAACCCTACACCCAGGTCAAAAAGACCTGTTTCGACTTCGGTCGCGTCGACATCAAATGGTACGCCGACGGCGTCCTCAACGTCTCCGCCAACTGCATCGACCGCCATCTGGCGCGCAAATCCTTGCAGACCGCGATCATTTTCGAGCCCGACGATCCCAACGAGCCCGCCCGCCACATCACCTATAAGGAGCTCTCCGACAAGGTGAATCGCATGGCTAACGTGCTCCTGAGCCAAGGCGTCATGCGCGGCGACCGCGTCGTCATCTACCTGCCGATGATCCCCGAAGCGGCCTATGCCATGCTCGCCTGCGCCCGCATCGGTGCGATCCACTCCATTGTTTTCGCGGGATTTTCCCCCGACGCCCTCGCCAACCGCATCAACGATTGCGGCGCGAAGCTGGTCATCACCTCCGACACCGCGCCGCGCGGCGGTCGTCGCACGCCGCTCAAAGCCAACACCGACGCCGCCCTCCTGCACTGTTCCGACAAGGTCCGCTGCCTCGTCGTCAAACACACGGGCGATCAGATCTCCTGGGTGCAGGGCCGCGATGTCGACGTCAAATACCTGATGGAACACGCCTCCCCCGATTGCCCGCCGCGTCCGATGAACGCCGAAGACCCGCTCTTCATCCTCTACACCTCCGGCTCCACCGGCAAACCCAAAGGCGTCGTCCACAGCTCCGGCGGCTATCTCGCCTATGCCGCGCTGACGCACAAATACGTGTTCGACTACCACGACGGCGACGTCTTCTGGTGCACCGCCGATGTCGGCTGGGTCACCGGCCACAGCTACATCGTCTACGGGCCCCTCGCCAACGGCGCGACCACCGTCATGTTCGAAGGCGTGCCGACCTACCCCGACGCCGGCCGGTTCTGGGCCGTGTGCGAAAAGCACAAGGTCAACCAATTCTACACCGCGCCGACCGCGCTGCGCTCCCTCATGGGCCAAGGCAACGAATGGGTCGAGAAATACGACCTCTCCTCGCTCAAAGTGCTGGGCTCGGTCGGCGAACCGATCAACCCGGAGGCCTGGAACTGGTACAACGAGGTCGTCGGCAAGGGGAACTGCCCGATCGTCGACACCTGGTGGCAGACCGAGACCGGCGGCCATCTCTTGACCCCGCTGCCGGGCGCGATCCCGACCAAACCGGGCTCCGCCACCCTGCCCTTCTTCGGCGTGCAACCGGTCATCCTCGACGCCACCACCGGCGAGGAACTCAAGGAAACCGAGGCCGAGGGCGTCCTCTGCCTCAAGGACAGCTGGCCCGGCCAGATGCGCACCGTCTGGGGCGATCACGAGCGGTTCCAGGAGACCTATTTCCAGCAATACAAAGGCTATTACTTCTCCGGCGACGGCTGCCGCCGCGACGCCGATGGCTATTACTGGATCACCGGCCGCGTCGATGACGTGATCAACGTCTCGGGCCACCGCATGGGCACCGCCGAGGTCGAAAGCGCCCTCGTCGCCCACGCCAAAGTCGCCGAAGCGGCCGTCGTCGGCATGCCGCATGAGCTCAAGGGTCAGGGCATCTACGCCTATGTCACGCTCATGAACGACGTGGAGCCCTCCGACGCGCTGCGGGCGGAGCTGGAGAAATGGGTCCGCACCGAAATCGGCCCGATCGCCAAACCGGACTTCATCCAATGGGCGCCAGGCCTGCCGAAAACCCGCTCCGGCAAAATCATGCGCCGCATCCTGCGCAAAATCGCCGAGAACGACACAAGCAGCCTCGGTGACATCTCGACTCTCGCTGAACCCCAGGTCGTCGAGGAACTCATTCAGAATTCGCTCTATCACCTCAAGAAGTGAGGATGTACGAAACCGCAATAGAGTTCACATCACGAACAACCCCCGAAAAATCGCAAAGGTCGCCCACTCGGGCGGCCTTTCTTTTTGCAAAACCGCCAGAGCCTCAGCACCGCAGCACCTGATGCCATTCCGCCCGCAGCCCCGCTTGCGGGACACTATGCCAAACCAGCGTCAAAACTGCCGCCGCGCTCAGGTCTTTCGGAAATTTATGACACTGCATGGCAGCCTCTCCTGTTTCAGACCACCAATGTCGCCCCTAAACCCCTTCCAAACGCTTAATTCCCGGGCTTGCCCCTGCGATATTTCATTAAAATTGTCGCAATCCCGGCTTCTCCACAAAAAAGCGCCCTCACCGAACGCAACCTCCACAGAATCTTAACCTTGTTCGGCCCAGCATCCGACATGGACACACGCGAGATCACAGATGAGACCCATTGGGAGGAGCTGGCCGATACGGTCGATGCGCCGCTGTCGCAGCGCTGGCTCTATGGCGAGGCCGCGAAACGCATCGGGCGCGATGCCCGCCGCTTTGTCATCTCTGACCGTCGCACGCCTCTCGCTCTGGCGCAGGTGCTCTTGCGTCCGCTCTTGGGCACAGAGATCAGTGTGGCGCTCCGCGGCCCGCTGTTTCTCAACGCCGCGCCCGACAAAGCGGTTGAACGCGCCGTGGTCCAGAGCCTGCGCGCCGCCCTGCCCTTTGGCCTCAAACTCATGAGCCCGGACAGTCGCCTGCCAGGTACATTGGGCCGTCTCGGCCTTTCTTCCCCGCCCGAAGTGGTGGAACTGGACCTGCGCCCACCGCTCTCCGACATGCGCCTCGGCCTCAATGGAAAATGGCGCAACGCCCTGAAAAAAGCCGAAAAATCAGACCTGCATGTGACCCGTCTCGCGCCTTCGCCCTCGGTCTTGCGGCCCTATCTCCTGTTGGAAAAACACCAACAGGCGCAGCGGCATTACCGCGGCCTGCCGCCCGAATTCGCCCTCGCTCTGCAAGATGTCGCGCCGAAATCCCTGCGGTTGTTCGAAGTGGACGACGCCTTCATGCTGTTCATCCTGCACGGCACCTCGGCCACCTATCAGATCGGTCATACCGGCCCGCGCGGCCGCGCGGTGAACGCCCACAATCTGATCCTTTGGGAGGCGATCAAGCGGCTGAAACTCGAAGGCGTGCGCAAGCTCGATCTCGGAATGATCGACACAAGGCGCGCGCCCGATCTCGCCCGGTTCAAGCTGCGCACCGGGGCCACCGCCCGCGTCCTCTCCCCCGCCGCACTGATGTGATCCCCCTCAGCCCAGCTCTCAATCCCCTGTCCGGTAATATTTCCGCCGTGCTTCCACCTCGATGTCGAGCCGGAGCTGCACCTGCGCAATCTGCCGGATCAGCGCCTTACGGGCCTCCGCCTCCACCGTCTCCTTCAACTGCGCGTTCAACGCCTCGATCTCTTTGCGCATCTCGAATTCGCGCGGCACCACGCCCGCCTCCGCCATGATGCGAAACCCCGCCGCGTCCGTGTCATTGCCGCTGCGGGTGTTGAGCGGCTTGCCCGCCCCTTTCAGATTGTCGAGTTGCCCCTCGGCCTGCGCCTTGAGGATCTGTCGTTCACTGAGAGAAGACCATTTCATCGCGCATCCTTTCGGTTTGATTCGTCAACTTAGTTGACAATATAGGCCGCCTGCCGCACAACCGCAAGAAAAGGACGACGCGATGACCGAAATGACAGACATGACCGAGACGAGCCTCACCGATCAGCTTTACGCCGGCATTCAACTGACCCGACCGCTCCTGCGCAACATCACCGCGCGGGTCGAGCATGACCTCGCGGGCACCGGCATCACCGTCGGCCAGCGCGCCATCCTGGAGGCGCTGCTCACGCTCGGGGAGGCCACCGCACCGCAGATCACCGCGCATCTCGATGTGACGCGGCAATTCGTCGGGCGCGAGATCAAGATTTTGCATGAGGAGGGCAAGCTCGTAAGCGTCGACAACCCGCGCCACCGTGCCTCGAAACTCTACCGTCTCTCGGAGGAGGCCCGCGCCATCATCACCGCCATCCGCGCCCGCGAAGCCCGCGAGATCGAAGCCTTTTCCAAGAGCTTTACGTCCGAGGAAATCCGGGGGTTCTACAAGATCCTCGCCACGCTCAACCGGGAATTTTCCAAAATAAAATCCGAATAAACCATTGTAAAAAAATGGGTAATTTTAATCCCCTGCCGAATTTTCTGAATTTTTCCGGAACCCTGCGCGCGTCTCGTTCATTGTCTCTGCATACCGCATGCCAACGCATGACTGAGAGGAGAACACGATGAAAACCCTGACGCACAAACTGATGACCACCGCCGCCGCGATCACCCTTCTGGCCACCCCGGCCCTTGCCGAGATGACCAGCCAGACCGAAGCCGAGGTCACTTCCGATGGTGTGGTGATCGAACAGAGCACAGAGGCCGAAACCAGCATCGGCACCGAGATCGAGAACGGCGTGAACACCGCCGAAGAGACCGGGGCCGAGCTTTGGCAGGAAACCAAGGACGGTGCCTCCGAGATGGCCGACGCCACGAGCGAAGCCGCGTCTGACGCCTGGGATGCCACCAAATCCGGCGCCAAGAAACTCGCCGATGCGCTCGCAACCTTCGGCAATGAGACCGTGACCGAGATCACCGGCACCAAGGTTCTGTCGCAGGACGGCAATGACATCGGCGAGATCGACGCCATCGTCACCGCCGAGGGCGGCACCATGGCCGTCGTGGGCATGGGCGGCTTCCTCGGCATCGGCGAACATGACGTGCTTGTCCCGGTCGATGAATTCTCCGTGGTCGACGACACCACCGTGATGATCGAAGGCGCGACCGAGGCCGAGCTCGAGGCCATGCCGGATGTCGATGTCTCCGCCTACACCGAAGTGGAGGGCGACATGACCCTCGAACAGGCGATGCAATCGTAAATTGACCCTTTCGCCGAAAGGCGAAAACCCCGCCCGGACGGTCCTCCGGGCGGGGTCTTTTTGTCAGAATGTCAAAGACTTACTGAAGCGCAGCGTCGGTAATCTCAAGCGTATAGGCCCCTTCCGGCGCCTTGGTGATCACCGGATCGGAGCCGCCGGACAGAAGCGACGCCACGGTGCGCTCGTAATCGGCCACGTCCAGCGCGCCGTTCGAACCTGCGGTCAGTTTCGCCACTTCGGACATCATGCGCACTTGGTGCTCCATCGTCTGCGCGCCGGTTTCGTCGTACTCAAGCACGATCTCGGCGGCCTCTTCCGGGTTCTCCTCGGCGTATTTCCAGCCCTCCATGGAAGCCTTCACGAAACGCACCATCTTCTCCTTGAACGCCTCGTCGGACAGGTTCTCTTCGAGCACGTAAAGACCGTCTTCCAGCGTCGCCACGCCCTGATCTTCATACTTGAAGGTGATGAGATCGTCGGCGGAAATGCCCGCGTCGATCACCTGCCAGTATTCGTTATAGGTCATGGTGGAGATACAAGCGGCTTGCTTTTGCAACAGCGGATCGACGTTGAAGCCCTGCTTCAGAACCGTCACGCCACCCTCGGAGCCATCGGTCGGAATGCCCAGTTTGCCCATCCAGGACAGGAACGGATATTCGTTGCCGTAGAACCAGACGCCCAGCGTCTTGCCCGGGAAATCTTCCGGGCCGGTGATGCCGGTGTCCTTGAGACAGGTCAGCATCATGCCGGAGGATTTGAACGGCTGCGCGATGTTCACCACCGGTGCGCCGTTTTCACGCGCGGCCAGAGCGGAGGGCATCCAGTCGACCATGACATCGGCGCCACCGCCCAAAAGAACCTGCACCGGGGCCACATCGGGGCCGCCCGGTTTGATCGTCACGTTCAGATCGGCTTCTTCATAAAAGCCTTTCTCAAGCGCCACATAGTAGCCCGCGAACTGGGCCTGCGTGACCCATTTGAGCTGAAGAGTCACATCGTCGGCGGCAAAAGCACCGGTCGCCATCGCGGCGAGAGCGGCAGCGCTCGTCAGGAGTTTCTTCATCGTCTTACAACCTCCAAGTTGTGTCTTCGGCCGAGGTATTCCCCCCCGTGCCTTTCGTTAGCGCGAGTTCACCCGCGTTGTGAGGGGTGCCAGAAGGTCACCCGTTTTTCGATGGCCGTCACGAGGCCGTAAAGCGCCGTGCCGGTCACTGCGGACACCACAATCTCAGCCCAAACCATATCCGTTGCCAAGCGTCCCATCTCTGTCGTGATGCGAAAGCCCATGCCCCGGATCGGAGAGCCGAAATATTCAGCAACAATCGCCCCGATCAGCGCCAGCGAGGTGGCGATTTTCAAGCCGTTGAACAGGAACGGCAAGGCCGCAGGGCCGCGCAGTTTGTGAAGCGTCTGCGCATGCGAGGCAGCATAGGTCCGCATCAGATCGCGCTGCATCGGATCGACCGCCGCAAGCCCGCCCAGAATGTTCACCAGCATCGGGAAAAACACCATCACGGCCACCACCGCCGCCTTGGATTGCCAATCGAACCCGAACCACATCACCATGATGGGCGCGAGGCCCACGATCGGCAAAGCGGCAAAGAAATTCGCCACCGGCATCAGCCCGCGTTTCAGAAAATCGAACCGGTCGATGATCAGCGCAAGGATCAGCGCCGCCAATGTCCCCATCCAAAGCCCGTTCAGCGCGCCCTTGACCACCGTCTGCACCCAGTCCTCCCAGAGGATCGGCAAAGACCCGGCCATGGCCGCGAAAATCGCCGTCGGCGGCGGCAGGATGGCGGGGGAGACGCCAAACACCCGCACGATGACTTCCCAAAGCACCAGCACCAAAATCCCAAAGCCCAAGGGCCATACGAGTTTCTCGAATGTCGTGTCCGGTCGGCTCATACCGCACGCCCTCCCATCATGTAGCGTGCGAGTTTTTCAAACCCGCCGACGAGGAAAATCAGGATCGCCGCCAAAATCGCCGCCGCGAACAGCGCCGCCCACATGATCATCGGTTCGCCGAATTGCGACCCGATCAGCATCCGCGCGCCAAGCCCCGCGATGGCCGAGGTCGACAGCTCCGCCACCACGGCACCGACGAAAGCGGCGGCCACGGAGACTTTCAGCGAGGCGAAGAAATACGGCATCGACGACGGCAGGCGCAGTTTCCAGAACACTTCGCTCTGGCTCGCGCCATAGGTCTTGAGCAAATCGAGCTGCATGTGATCCGGGCTCGACAGGCCCTTCACCATGGACACCATGACCGGGTAGAAACTCAGGTAGGCCGCGATGATCGCTTTGGGCACCATCAGCGTGCCGGTCCCCGCCGCGTTCGACAAGACGACGATGATCGGCGCCAGCGCCACAATCGGAACGGTCTGCGAGATGATCGCCCAAGGCATAAGCGTCAGCCGCCCCACCCGGCTCAGCACGATGATCGTCGCAAAGCCGATGCCGATCACGATCCCAAAGCCAAAGCCCAAAAGCGTGGTCTTGAGCGTAATGGACCCCTGATAGACCATCGAGCGTTTCGAGGTGATCTTTTTCTGAACCGTGGTGTCCCAAAGCTCCGCCACGATCTGATGCGGCGCGGGCAAAAGCGGGCGTTTCTGCGCCATGGTGTCGGTGATCAGATCGGAAAACGTCACTTCGGTCCCGGCGCGCTCGGCCTGATCATAGGTCCATGTGCTGTTCATTTTGAACGCGGCGGCATACCAGACCACGATCAAAACGGCGAGGACGGTGAGAACGGGGACGATCTTGTTCATGCCGCCCCCTTCTCAAAGGGACGCTGTCCCTCGTGCAAAACGAAGCCTCGTTTCGAACTCACCCCGAGATCTTTTCGGGCACACGAAGGCCCGACAGAAGTCCGACAGAAGTCCGACGCTTTGCCGACAGTGGTTTTGCGCCAGCTCCCGGTCATTCCGCATGCCCCGCTCTGAGGCCCTCACGCACCCGGTGGGCGATCTTGATGAACTCTTCGCTGTCGCGAATTTCCAGCGGCCGCTCTTTCGGCAGGGTGCTCTCGATGACATCGGTGATCCGTCCGGGGCGCGGCGACATCACCACGATTTTCGTCGACAGGTACACCGCCTCGGGGATCGAGTGGGTGACAAAGCCGATGGTCTTGTTGGTCGCCGCCCAAAGCTTCAGAACCTCTTCGTTGAGCTTGTCGCGAACGATCTCGTCCAAAGCGCCAAAGGGTTCATCCATAAGGAGAATTTCGGCATCGAAGGCCAGCGCGCGGGCAATCGAGGCGCGTTGCTGCATCCCACCCGAAAGCTGCCATGGATATTTCTTGCCAAAGCCCTTGAGGTCCACCAGATCGAGCACCTTCTCGACACGGGCCGGAATATCGGGCTTCGGGAAATCCATGATCTCAAGCGGCAGGCGGATATTGCCCGCAATCGTGCGCCAGGGATACAGCCCCGCCGCCTGAAAGACATAGCCGTAAGACCTTGATTTCCGGGCCTCATCCGGGCTTAACCCATTGACGGTCAGGGTACCGCCCGTGGGCGTCTCAAGCCCCGCGATACAGCGCAGGAACGTCGTCTTGCCGCAGCCCGACGGCCCGATGAAGGAGACAAAATCCCCCTTGTCGATCTGGAGGTTCACGTCTTTGAGCGCATGCACCGGCCCGTCGTTCGTCTGGAACGTCAGGTCCACCCCCTGCGCGTCGATCACTGGCTTTTTCATATGGCTTATGTCTTTGTTCTTGCCGGATTACCCCGGCCTATCCCCTTGTCAGGCGGGCCGTTTCCCCGGCCCTGCCCAGTCTTCTTATAGGGCTTAATCCCCTGTCCTCAAACGCCCGTCACCGGAATGCCGGCCCGCACCACCGGACGCGGCGCGGTCAGTTCTTTCCATTTGGACAGCGCGGTGTTCACCGTCGCGTTCGGATCGCGGGCGACGAATTCGCCATGCCCCTCTTTCGCAACCAATTCGCCTTTATCGACAGCCACATAGCCGCGGCTCAAAACGTAACGCGGCAGCGCCGTGACCTCAATCCCTTCAAAGACGTTATAGTCGATGGAGGAAGCCTGTGTCTCGGCCTTGATGGTTTTCGACATCGACGGGTCCATCACGATCAGATCGGCATCCGCACCGACCAGAACCGCGCCTTTCTGCGGGTAGCAGTTGAGGATTTTCGCGATATTCGTGGAGGTTACGGCGACGAATTCATTCATCGTGATGCGGCCCGTCTCGACCCCGTAGGTCCACAGAACCGGCAAACGATCCTCAAGCCCGCCCGTGCCGTTCGGAATTTTCGAGAAATCGCCAACGCCGTAGCGTTTCTGCTCGGTCGTAAAGGCACAGTGATCGGTCGCGACACAGGAAAGCGTCCCCGATGCCAGACCCGCCCAAAGGCTGTCCTGATGCTTTTTGTTGCGGAACGGCGGCGACATCACCCGGCGCGCGGCATGATCCCAGTCCTCGTTGAAATACTCGCTTTCATCAAGGACGAGGTGCTGTATCAACGGCTCGCCCCAAACGCGTTTGCCGTTCATCTTCGCCCGCCGGATCGCCTCATGCGCCTCTTCGCAGGAGGTATGCACCACATAAAGCGGCGCGCCCGCCATATCGGCGATCATGATGGCGCGGTTGGTGGCCTCCCCCTCGACTTGGCTCGGGCGCGAATAGGCATGCGCTTCCGGCCCGGTGTTGCCTTCGGCCAGAAGTTTCGCAGTCATTTCAGCGACAAGATCGCCATTTTCGGCATGGACCAAAGGCGTCGCCCCCAGTTCGGCACAGCGTTTGAAAGAGGCGAACATCTCGTCATCGTTCACCATCAAAGAGCCCTTATAGGCCATGAAATGCTTGAACGTATTGATGCCCTTCTCGGTCACGGTCTTCATCTCGTCAAAGACCTGCTCGCCCCACCATGTGATCGCCATGTGGAAGGAATAATCGCAACAGGCGCGCGCCGATTTGTTGTCCCAAACCTTGATCGCATCCAACAGAGACTGCCCCGGATCGGGCAGCGCGAAATCGACGACCATGGTGGTGCCGCCCGCCAGAGCCGCGCGGGTGCCTGCGTAGAAATCGTCGGAGGAATGCGTGCCCATGAAAGGCATCTCAAGGTGCGTGTGCGGATCGATCCCGCCCGGCATCACATAGCAGCCTTCCGCGTCGAGAATTTCGTCGCCCGTCAGGTCTGGCCCGATCTCGACAATCTTGCCGCCTTCGATTTTCACGTCTGCCTTATAGGTCAGATCGGCGGTCACAACCGTACCGCCCTTGATCACCTTGCTCATAACTCTCTCCTTGTCGGTCCGGCGGTGCCTTCGCAAGCGCCCTGCCTTCTTTTGTCTGAAAATATCCCGGGGAGCGCGAGGGGCTGGCCCCTCGCCCTTTCTCTCACTCGACGATCTCAGCGGTTTCAAGCACCGCATGCAACAGCACATCGGTCCCCGCCGCGGCCCAGTCCGGGCTGATGTCTTCGGCCTCGTTGTGCGACAGACCGTCGACACAGGGGCACATGATCATCGTCGTCGGCGCCACCGCGGCGGCCCAGCAGGCGTCGTGACCGGCGCCCGAAACGATGTCCATATGCGAATAGCCCAGCGTTTCCGCCGCCTTGCGCACATTCGCCACCAGTTCAGGCGTAAAGGTCACCGGGTCGAAATGGCCGACGGGTTCCACAGAACAGCCCACCCCGATCTCATCGCAAATCTTCGCCGCGCGCTCTTCGATAATGGCGCGCATCTTGTTCAGTTTCTCAAGGTTCGGCGTCCGAATGTCGACCGTGAACACCACCGTCCCCGGCAGCACGTTGCGTGAGTTCGGCGAAAATTTCACCTGACCGACACCGCCCACGGCATTGGGTTGGTGGTCCATCGCCACCTCCTGCACCATTTCCAGGATGCGCCCGAACGCGAGCCCTGCGTTGGTGCGCATCGCCATCGGAGTGGACCCCGTGTGCGCCTCTTTGCCCGTCAAAGTGAATTCAAGCCACCACAGGCCCTGACAATGGGTCACCACGCCGATGTCCTTGCCCTCGGCCTCCAAAATCGGCCCCTGTTCGATGTGCAACTCGTAATAGGCATGCATCTTGCGCGCGCCGACCTCTTCGTCGCCTTTCCAGCCGATCCGCGCGAGCTCCTCGCCATAGGTCTTGCCTTCGAGATCGGTGCGCCCGTAGGCATACTCCATCGTATGCTTTCCGGCGAACACGCCCGAGGCCAGCATGGCGGGCGCAAACCGCGCACCCTCTTCGTTGGCCCAGTTGGTGACCACGATCGGGTGTTTCGTCTTGATGCCGAGATCGTTCATCGTCCGCACGGCCTCGAGCGCGCCCAGCACCCCCAGAACCCCGTCGTATTTTCCACCCGTGGGCTGGGTGTCGAGGTGCGAGCCGACATAGACCGGCAGCGCCTCGGGGTCGGTGCCTTCGCGGGTCATGAACATCGTGCCCATGGCATCGACGCCCATCGTCATTCCCGCCGCTTCGCACCACGATTGAAACAGCTTGCGCCCCTCGGCATCTTCGTCGGTCAGCGTCTGGCGGTTGCAGCCGCCCGCGATGCCGGGCCCGATCTTCGCCATCTCCATCAACGTGTCCCAAAGACGTTCGGAGTTGATCTTGAGGTTTTCACCAGCGGCGGCCATGGGATGTCCTTTCAAATGTCTCATCTCGTGTCTGCGGGGGCGGCCTTACTGGCCGGGGGGATGACGGGAGGCAAACGCGTCTGTCTTCGTCGCGTCCATGCTCATCCTGTCCTGCCTCCTGCCCTGCAGGTTTGACCATTTGGTCAAGGGAACCCTAGCAGCCTCCGACGAAGATACAAAACCATGCACTTGCCGAAAAACCATGCAAATAGGGCCTAAGTGCGGTTTTAAGGCGATTCCCCCTTATGTTTGGCGCTTTTTTTAGCAAACAATAGGCGGTAAACGACTGCAAATTGGGGATGGAATGGGAATCGAACGCCAGATGCCGGGACGACAACCACGGACAAGAATCCAGAAAAAGAACACAGAAACCATTCTGGAAGCAGCTTTGGACGTGTTTTCCCAGCACGGGTTTCGCGGCTCGACGCTGGATCAGATTGCCAAGGCGGCGGGGCTCTCGAAACCCAATCTTCTGTATTATTTCCCTTCGAAAGTGGCGATTCACCGCGAGCTGATCGACGGTTTGATGCAAACCTGGCTCGATCCATTGCGTAAAATGCAGGCAGAGGGTGAGCCGATCGAAGAGATCCTTGCCTATGTTTTGCGCAAACTTGAAATGGCCCGGGAATACCCGCGCGAGAGCCGCCTCTTTGCCAATGAGATCGTACAGGGCGCGCCCAATATCATGGACAAGATCGAGGGCGAGCTGAAGGATCTGGTCGATGAAAAGACCAAGGTGATAGAGAGCTGGATCGCAGCCGGGAGCATCGCCCCGGTCGATCCCTATCACCTGATTTTCTCGATCTGGGCCACCACCCAGCATTACGCCGATTTCGACGCCCAGATCCGCGGCATCCTGCACCCGGAGGGCGACAGCCATTTCGAAGCCGCCCGCGCCCATCTCGACACGCTGTTCCGCCGGATGCTCACGCCTTAATCCCCTGTTCAGGAAGTCGCGGGGCACACGCCGCGCGCATCCTTAACCCCATTAACCAAAAGTAAAAATTCCCGTGGGTATTAACCCTTGAGATACCATACCGCTTTATAAAGAAGGATGGTGGGGGCTCCTGAAAAGAAGGAGCACGAGCATGACCAATGTAATGGGCGTGCCGGCTTTCGGCGGGGGCGGTTTTGCCTTTCGGCAACCTCCCGATCCACCGGAGCCAGCCGTGCCACAAGTCGCGGGAACCGCACTTAACGGAACGGCAACTTATACGAAAGGGAACGAGCTTCCCGGCCAGAACGGCACAGATGTCACCTACGACGACACAACCGGAACGTCTCAGACGGATGCGGTAAACGGCGCGGTTTCCGACACGGTCGCAAGCCGCTTTACTCTCGGGGAAGACCTGCCGGAGGATATTCTTGTCGGTCCGACACCGGCGTTTCAGGCTTCGGTTCTCGAGGTCGAACTCGACCTGCGCAATGCGCTGGCCGAAATTGCCGCGAAACGCAGTCAAACGACGGACGAGGCCGCGATTGCCCCGGCAACGACCACGCCGACGACCACGGGTGCGGATCGGGCCTCAGTTCAGGCCCGCGACCTCGCGCAAGACACGCAAACCGCCCTGACGGCCACGCCGTCCGAGGCGCAGGACCCCGAGGCCCGTCATTCCGGCCCCGCTGCGGTCCTGCGGACACCCTACGACGGGTGACCCCGATCACGCGTCAGGATGGCGCGGATTACAAAGACAACCGAACATGAGCACCAGGGGCCCACGGTTCGCTGACCGGCCTGCTGCGTCAAAAAGAAACCCCGCGCCAAGGGATAAAGCACGGGGTTCAGTGAAGTTGTGTCCGAATTTTACCCCGACAGCGCGACTTCGGGGCCTTGGTGCTGCGCGGAAGGTTTCCCCTCCGCGCCGACTCCCTCATTCGGCGACGCAGGCCGCCACGTTGTTCGGGTGGGTCGTCCAGTTGGCATAGTCCCCCACCTTGCGGTCCGTGCGCTCATCCAGGTCACCTTTTTCAAGCGTTTTCATGGTGATACAGCCTTCGATCGGGCAAACGTTGACACAAAGGTTGCAGGCGACGCATTCGTCGTCCTTGACCGTGAAGGTCCGGTCCGCGCCCATTTCGATCGCCTGGTGCGAGGTGTCCTCGCAAGCCGCATAGCAGCGCCCGCATTTGATGCAGTCGTCCTGATTGATCACCGCCTTGGTGACATGGTTCAGGTTGAGATATTGCCAGTCGGTGACATTCGGCACCGCCCGCCCGGAAATCTCCGCGACAGAGGTAAAGCCCTTCTCGTCCATGTACTGGCTGAGACCGGAAATCATCTCCTGCACGATCTTGAACCCATAGGTCATCGCCGCCGTACAGACCTGAACGTTCGAGGCACCGAGTGCCAGAAACTCCGCCGCATCGCGCCAGGTGGTCACGCCGCCGATGCCGGAGATCGGCAGACCCGCCGTTTCCGGATTGCGCGCGATCTCGGCCACCATATTGAGCGCGATGGGTTTCACCGCCGGGCCACAATAGCCGCCATGGGTGCCTTTGCCGTCGATCATCGGCTCCGGGCTGAAGGTGTCGAGGTTCACCGAGGTGATCGAGTTGATCGTGTTGATCAGGCTGACCGCATCGGCACCGCCGCGTTTGGCGGCCTCCGCGGGGTAAAGAATATTGGTGATGTTCGGCGTCAGTTTGACGATCACCGGCAGGTCGGTCGTCTCCTTGCACCAGCGCGTCACCATTTCGATATACTCGGGCACCTGCCCCACGGCGGAGCCCATGCCGCGCTCGGCCATGCCATGCGGACAGCCAAAGTTCAGCTCGAACCCGTCACAGCCGGTTTCGGCGATGCGCGGAATGATCGATTTCCAACTGTCGGCATCGCAAGGCACCATGACCGAGGCGATCAGCGCCCGGTCCGGGTAGTCCTTTTTCACCCGCGTCATCTCTTCGAGGTTCACCTCCAAAGGACGGTCGGTGATCAGCTCGATGTTGTTGAGGCCCAAAAGGCGGCGGTCGGCCCCGAAGATCGCGCCGTAACGCGGGCCGGACACGTTGACCACGGGCGGGCCTTCCTCGCCGAGGGTTTTCCAGACGACCCCGCCCCATCCGGCCTCGAAGGCGCGGCGGACGTTGTATTCCTTGTCGGTCGGCGGCGCGGAGGCCAACCAGAACGGGTTCGGGCTTTTAATGCCGCAAAAAGTGCTCGTCAGATCGGCCATGGCTCAGCCCTCCATCAGCTTGGCGTGGATGTCTTCTGCGGCGTCGCGGCCCTCGGCCACGGCCGTCACGGTCAGGTCTTCGCCGCCCGAGGCGCAATCGCCCCCGGCCCAGACGCCCGCAATCGAGGTCCGTCCCACGGCATCGACCGCGATCTTGCCCCCTGTGATCTCGATGCCCTCCGGCGCACCGTCCAGCGTCTGACCGATGGCTTTGAACACCTGATCGGCAGGCAGTCGGAAGGTCTCGCCCGTGCCCTTGAGGCTGCCGCCCTCTTCCGAGGTGTATTCGAATTCAACCTCGACCACGGTGCCGTTGCCGTAGACCCCCACAGGTGCGGCGTTGTAGAAAATCTGCACGCCTTTCGAGGTCGCAAGATCCTGTTCGTACTCAGACGCGGACATGCGCGCCCGGCCCCGGCGATAGACCATGGAGACGTTCTGCGCACCCAGAAGTTTCGCCTGAACGGCGGCATCCACGGCGGTCATACCACCGCCGATCACCACGACATTGCGCCCGACAGGCAGTTTCGACAGGTCCTCGGCCTGACGCAGTTCGGAGATGAAATCCACCGCATCCAGAACGCCGCCCTTGTCTTCGCCCTCGGCCCGAAGCGCATTGACGCCCGCCAAACCGATCGCAAGGAACACCGCGTCATACTCGGCCTTCAACGCGTCGAGCGACAGACCATCGCCCAGCTTCTTGCCATTCACAACGGAAATCCCGCCGATCTGCATCAGCCAGTCGACCTCTTTCTGGGCATAGCCATCGGGCGCCTTATAAGAGGCGATGCCGTATTCGTTGAGACCGCCGGATTTGGGACGGGCGTCGAACATGGTCACGTCATGGCCCTTCATCGCCAGACGATGCGCCGCAGACAGCCCCGCGGGCCCCGCGCCCACCACGGCCACCGTCTTGCCGGTCGGCTCGGCGCGGGCAAACGGATGCACGCCCGCCGCCATCAGCGTATCCGTGGCGTAGCGTTGCAGACGACCGATTTCGACCGGCTTGCCTTCGGCCACTTCGCGCACGCAGACCTCTTCGCAAAGCGTCTCCGTCGGACAGACGCGGGCGCACATGCCGCCGAGGATGTTTTGTTCGAAGATCGTCTTCGCCGCTGCTTCGGGCGTTCCGGTCAGGATCTGACGGATGAACAAAGGCACGTCGATCGATGTCGGACAGGCGGTCATGCAGGGCGCGTCGTGACAGAAGTAACAGCGATCTGCGGCGACCAGCGCCTCGTGATGATCGAGCACCGGGTGCAGATCGGAAAACTGCGCCGGATAGCTCTCCTGAGGCAGGCGCCCGGGCTGGATACCGGGCGTCAACGGCGTATTGGACATAGGGCTTGCTCCCTGTTGGCTTGCTTTTGTTGTGATTCACCGTGACAGCGGCATAAATTTTATCAAGCGGTAAAATTTAGACCCGGTCATTTTCGGTCTTTTCCGAAAGCCCACGCCACATAATGATGCGCAAGCGCCCAAAACATGGGCAGAGTTTGCCTCACCACAGCGACATCCCCCCGCGAAATCGGGTTTTCACGCAACGTCACAGGGCCTATATACGGAGGACAGAAAAGACCAAACCGGGCCCACGAGAAAACAAGAACCGGGCGGGCCATAATCCGAGTGGAACATATGACAAAGCAAAACGACGCCGACGTGGCTTTCATCCAGGCGCTTGCCGAACTCCTCAGCGCCAATGATCTGACCGAACTCGAAGTCATGCGTGAATATGGCGACAACGACAGCCTGAACGTCCGCGTGAGCCGCGCCGCTCCGCAGGCCATCGTTCAGACCGTGGCCGCCCCGGCCGCCGTGGCCGCAGCCCCCGTCGCGGCAGCCCCCGTTGCCGCCCCCGCAGCAACCAACGCCCCCGACCCGTCCGAAGACCCGAACGCCGTCGCCTCGCCGATGGTCGGCACGGCCTACCTGTCGCCGGAACCGGGTGCCGCCTCTTTCGTCAAGGTCGGCGATCAGGTTTCCGAAGGCCAGACGCTTCTCATCGTCGAAGCCATGAAAACCATGAACCACATTCCCGCGCCGAAATCCGGCACTTTGAAGCGTATCCTCGTGGATGACGGCCAGCCGGTCGAATTCGGCGCGCCTTTGATGATCATCGAATAAGGGCCATCCCGATGTTCGATAAAATCCTCATTGCCAACCGTGGCGAGATCGCCCTCCGGGTGATCCGCGCCTGTCGCGAGATGGGCATCCAGTCGGTGGCCGTGCATTCCACCGCCGATGCGGACGCGATGCATGTGCGCATGGCCGACGAGGCCGTATGCATCGGCCCGAATGCTTCGGCCCAGTCCTACCTGAACTTTCCGGCGATCATCGCAGCCTGTGAAATCACTGGCGCACAGGCGATCCACCCGGGTTACGGCTTCCTGTCGGAAAACGCGGCCTTCGTGCAGATCGTCGAAGACCACGATCTGACCTTCATCGGCCCCTCCGCCGAGCACATCCGCCAGATGGGCGACAAGATCACCGCGAAAGTCACCGCTGAAAAGCTGGGCATTCCGGTCGTTCCCGGCTCCAAAGGCGGCGTGCCCGATGTGGACACCGCCAAGAAAACCGCCAAAGAGATGGGCTATCCCGTCATCATCAAGGCAACCGCCGGTGGCGGCGGGCGCGGCATGAAAGTGGCGCTGAACGAAGCCGAGCTTGAAGTCGCCTTCCGCACCGCGCGCTCCGAAGCGAAAGCCGCCTTCGGCAATGACGAGGTCTATATGGAGAAATATCTCCAGAAGCCGCGTCACATCGAGGTGCAGGTCTTTGGCGACGGCCAGGGCGGCGGCGTGCATTTGGGCGAGCGCGATTGTTCGCTCCAGCGTCGGCACCAGAAAGTGTTCGAAGAGGCCCCCGGCCCCTGCATCACGCCCGAAGAACGCGCCCGCATCGGCGGCATCTGCGCCAAGGCCATCGCCGAGATGGGCTATAAGGGCGCGGGGACCATCGAATTCCTCTACGAGGATGGCGAGTTCTATTTCATCGAAATGAACACCCGTCTTCAGGTGGAACACCCGGTGACCGAGGCGATCTTCGGTCAGGACCTCGTGCGCGAACAGATCCTCGTGGCCTCCGGTGAGAAGCTCTCCTTCTCGCAGGACGACCTGAAGATCAACGGTCACGCCATCGAAGTGCGGATCAACGCCGAGCGCCTGCCGAACTTCGCACCCTGCCCCGGCAAGGTGACGCAATACCATGCGCCGGGCGGTCTGGGCGTGCGGATGGATTCGGCGCTTTATGCCGGCTATACCGTGCCGCCCTATTACGACAGCCTGATCGGCAAGCTGATCGTCCACGGTCGCGACCGGGACGAAGCTCTGGCGCGTCTCAACCGCGCGCTCGGCGAGCTGATCATCGACGGGGTCGAGACGACCGTGCCGCTGTTCCATGCACTGTTGCAAAACAAAGACATCCAGTCGGGGGATTACAACATCCACTGGCTGGAGAAATGGCTCGCCGCGCAATTCGGCTGAGACCTGTCGCATCAGACCAAAGGCCGCCTGTTTAGGCGGCCTTTTCTTTTGCCCGAAACCCGGTCACATTCGCGGCCATGAACCACGTCGAACTCACCCCGGAGCTGATCCTGCAAGCCTATGCCAATGGCGTGTTTCCCATGGCCGAAAGCCGCGAGGACGAGAGCCTGTTTTGGGTCGATCCGAAAGAGCGGGGTATCCTGCCGCTCGATGGGTTTCACATCTCCCGCTCGCTCGCGCGCCTGATCCGGCAGGAGCGCTACCGGGTGACGCTCAACCGCGATTTCGCGGGCGTAATGGAGGGCTGCGCTGACCGGCCGGAGACCTGGATCAACGCCACGATCTTCGATCTCTACGGCGAGCTGCACGACATGGGCTTCGGCCATTCCGTCGAGTTATGGGAAGAGGACCGCCTTGTCGGTGGCACCTATGGTCTGGCGCTCGGCACGGCGTTTTTTGGCGAAAGCATGTTCTCGCGCGTGCCCAGTGCCTCGAAGATTGTGCTGGCCTATCTCGTGGCCCGGCTGCGCCTCACCGGATTCACACTGTTCGACACGCAATTCCTGACCGAGCATCTCGCCAGCCTCGGCGGCATCGAAATTTCTCGCGCCGATTACCGCGCAAGATTACACAAGGCCTTGGAAAAGCGTGCGGATTTGACCGCACTCCCCGCCCCGCTCACTCCTGAGCTTGTTCTGTCGGAATGTCGCAGGTGAGCGGCCAGATGTCGTACCGCGGGTGATCCATGGCGTTGAGCGCAGGCGAGGACGCGATCATCCAGCCGGAAAACACCGGGGCCTCGATGCCTTGGGCGCGCACCACCAGATAAGCATAGGCATTGCCCGAGGGGTTGTCCGCCGGGTAACGACAATCACCCAAGAACACCTCGATCCGACCGAATGTGGCGCTTCCGCCGGTTTCCAGCGTCAGATCCTTGACCGCGCCAGTAAGCTTGTCGAGCGCCCGCACCGTCGCCCCGGAGGAAGAGACGACATGTTCCTGTATCTCGGTGGTAATGTCGCGTAGTTCCTGCTGGAAATCACCGTTCGGCAGGTTTTGCAGATCCTCGAGAGACAGCCCCCCCGTGCCGAACCCACCGACATTATCGCCCTCGTCGAGCGGCTGGATGGTGATCTGATCAAGCCCGGTTTCGAGATCGTCGTTAAACCCGCCCTCCTGCGCCAGCGCAGGCGCGCCCGCGATCAGAACTACGCTCAAAAGCGCCATCAGCCGGGTCATTCCGCACTCCCCTCATCACTGCCCGTGACGAATTTCAGCAAAAGGTTGATCAGGCTGACCGAGCCCTGCGTGTCGGCGATCACCTGACCGTCCTCGAAATTGAACATCGAACCGCCCGGCACCAGTTCGACGAAATTGCCGCCCAGAAGCCCCTCGGAAGAAATCATAGCCGCCGTGTCGTCGGGCAACAGCACATCGCCGTCGAGCGTCAACTGCGCCTCGGCGCGAAACGTGTCGCGGTTGAGATCGAGCCCGGACACCGTGCCGACCTTGACCCCCGCCAGACGCACATCCGTGCCGGTGGAAATCCCCTCCGCGGAGCGGAAAGAGGCGGTCAATTTGTAGTGATCGGGGGCGGAGGCACCAAAGCCCGTGACCTGTCCGGCGTAGACCAGAAAGCCAAATGCGAGCGCGATGACGCCCGCACCGACCGCGACCTCTGTCGGATTCTCAGCCATTATTCCGGCTGCCAAGCCTCGTAGTCACGCCGCTCGACAGGCTGAGCGCGACGGATGGAACCGGCGGGCGCATAGGCCGCAGGCGTGCCGGTCAGGTTCTCGACATGCTCTTTTTCCCACGGTTTGTGGGCGAGCGGGGCGTGACCGGGGTGGTTCGCGAAGGTGTGATGCAGCCAACCATGCCAGTCCGGGCTGATGCGGGAGGCTTCGATTTCGCCATTGTAGACCACCCAGCGGCGGGTGTCGTCTTCGTTGCGGTAGAATGTGTTGCCCTGAGCGTCCTCGCCGACTTTCACGCCGTGACGCCATGTGAAAAATTGGGTGCCGATGGTCCCGTCTTTCCACCAGATGAGAGAGCGCAGAGCCGTGTTCAAAATCCCCATGACGTCGTCACCTTTCGAATGTCGCTTGGTCTTTCTATGAACCATCCGGGCGCGGAGGTCCAGAGGGCAGCGCCACGCCTTGCGGGTTTTCGAGACGGCCCGCCCCGCCAAAGCAAAACCCCGCCGATGAGGCGGGGCTTCAGATCGGTCAACCGGTTCAGGACGCGGTCGCTTCCTTGCTCTTTTCCTCGTCGGAATAGATCATCAGCGGCTTCGCAGGCGAGATCACCGCCTCCTCGTTGACCACCACCTCGGTCACATTGTCCATGCCCGGAAGCTCGAACATCGTGTCGAGAAGGATGTCCTCGAGAATGGAGCGCAGGCCGCGCGCACCGGTCTTGCGTTCGATGGCGCGCTTGGCGATGGCGGTGAGCGCCTCCTCGGTGAAGGACAGTTTCGCATCTTCCAGTTCGAACAGGCGCTGATACTGTTTCACCAGCGCATTTTTCGGCTCCGTCAGAATGGTGACAAGCGCGTCTTCGTCGAGATCTTCGAGGGTGGCGAGCACCGGCAGACGGCCGACGAATTCCGGGATCAAACCGAATTTCAGCAGATCCTCGGGCTCAAGCTCTTTGAACAATTCACCGACGCCGCGGCTGTCGTTGTCCTTCACATCGGCACCGAAGCCCATGGCCGTGCCCTTGTTGCGCTGCGCGATGATGCGGTCGAGACCGGCAAAGGCCCCGCCGCAGATGAACAGGATGTTCGTCGTGTCGACCTGAAGGAATTCCTGCTGCGGATGCTTGCGCCCGCCCTGCGGCGGCACGGAGGCGACGGTGCCTTCCATGATTTTCAAGAGCGCCTGCTGCACCCCCTCGCCCGACACGTCGCGGGTGATCGAGGGGTTGTCGGATTTGCGGGTGATCTTGTCGACCTCGTCGATATAGACGATGCCGCGCTGTGCGCGCTCGACGTTATATTCGGACGCCTGCAACAGCTTGAGAATGATGTTTTCCACATCCTCACCCACATAGCCCGCTTCGGTCAGCGTGGTCGCGTCGGCCATCGTGAAGGGCACGTCCAGGATGCGCGCAAGGGTTTGCGCCAAAAGCGTTTTCCCGCAACCGGTCGGGCCGATCAGCAGGATGTTCGACTTGGCAAGTTCGATGTCCCCCGCACCCTTGGCAGCGTGGTTGAGACGTTTGTAATGGTTGTGTACGGCGACCGAGAGCACGCGTTTGGCGCGCGCCTGTCCGATCACGTAATCGTCGAGCACCTGACAGATGTCCTGCGGCGAGGGCACGCCCTCAGAGGATTTCAGGCCGGAAGTCTTGGTCTCTTCACGGATGATATCCATGCAAAGCTCGACGCATTCGTCACAGATGAAAACGGTCGGACCCGCAATCAGCTTGCGCACCTCGTGCTGGCTCTTGCCGCAGAACGAGCAGTAGAGCGTATTTTTGCTGTCGCCACTGGACGAATTGCTCATCACATTCCCCTGAGCCCGGACGGGCTCTCTAACGTTGCCTCTCCGACCGGTGCGACCCGGACGGGTATTCTCGTCACGGCTCAGGTCCCCTTGAGCCGCAGGCCTCCCGAAGGGAGACCGAATTTCGCATCTGTCCCGAAACTGTAGGACAGCGGTTTTTCAGGCACAATGGCAAAATCCCATTCGCCTTAATCACCGCGCCTTGACGGGCGAAGCGCGCCGGACTGTTTCAGCCCGCCGCGCCATTTGTTTTCAAAGCCCGTCTCAGTCCTCGACCGGCGCGCGGCTTTCGACGATCTCGTCGATCAGGCCGAACTCTTTCGCATCCTCGGGCGACATGAAATTGTCGCGCTCGAGTGCGTTGACCACGGTGTCGATGTCCTGACCGGTGTGTTTGACGTAGATCTGGTTGAGGCGATCCTTGAGCTTTTGCGTCTCTTGCGCGTGGATCATGATGTCGGTCGCCTGACCCTGATAGCCGCCGGAGGGCTGGTGGACCATGACGCGGGAGTTCGGCAGCGAGAAGCGCATGCCTTTTTCGCCGGCGGTCAGCAGAAGCGAGCCCATCGAAGCCGCCTGCCCCATCACCAGCGTCGACACCTTCGGACGGATGTATTGCATCGTGTCGTAGATCGACAGGCCGGAGGTCACCACGCCACCCGGGCTGTTGATATACATGGCGATTTCTTTTTTCGGGTTCTCGGCCTCAAGGAACAAAAGCTGAGCACAGATCAGCGAGGACATACCGTCATGCACCGGGCCGTTCAAAAAGATGATACGCTCTTTGAGGAGCCGCGAAAAAATGTCGTAAGCGCGCTCACCACGGCTCGTCTGTTCGACCACCATGGGAACGAGGGTGTTCATGTAGGTATCAATCGGATCTTTCATCGGGCCCTGCCTGTTGTGTCATCTGATGTGTTAGCGCGGAAGTGTTACCCGAGTCTTAGTGTTGGACCGGGGGGGCTGCAAGAGCGCCTGCGCTTTGGGCGAAATCCATTGCGGACCGTGGCGCCCCCGGACACCGGAGCCGCCCCTGTGCATACGAAACATAATATTTTATAAACAAATACTTAATCGGACCAGACGGCACCAGAGACGCCCCCGGACACAATTGCTTGCGTCCGGTGTTGCCGGTTTGCCTCAAATTTGGACAAAATTTTTGTAAAATTTTATCGACCAGATCCGACACCCTGTTCAGGCCGCCAGCTCCGGAAGCGCCACGAGGTGATTGTCCCACGCGAGCCCCGGAACCGCATTCAGAGGCCGCATATCCTCTTTCATCGCCAGAAGCGCGCCAAACCCGTCGGAACCGAGATAGCCATCGCCCATCGGCGCAAGCCCGCAGACATCGCCCCGCACCACAGCCCCGAGGAAATTCCCCTCGGCATCAAACCGGTGAATGCGCCCGCCCCGCGGCGAGCTGATCGCCACCTCGGTGCCATCGCCGGAATGCGACACCGAACCCGCATAGCCCTTCATCGCAAATTGCTCGCCCAGATCGGCCTCCGCCAGAACAACCGCCTCGCCCCGCCGGTGCAGCCCCAGCAAAGGCACGGTTTCGCTCTCGTCGCCTTCCCACTGCATGGCAAAGGCGACCTGCTCGTCGGGGGCAAGCGACAGGTGGCGGATCGAGTTCTGATGCAGCTCGGGTGCCAGAACATGTTTCTCGACCAGCGCATACTCCGGCGAGAGATAGACCAGCGATGGCTCCATCACGTCGATGTTGAGTTTCTGCCGCCCCTCGCCAATCGCCGGATGAGTGAAAATCCCGCCATTCGCGACGACAAGCGTGCCGTCCGAGAGCTGCTTCACATCATGCGGCCCGAGGCCATGGGTCGGCACTTCCGCGACGCGAGCATAGTTCTTGCGCCGGTCCCAGATGCCCAGAATGCCGCGTTTCTCGGCATAGTGGTTCTCAGGCGTCAGCAACAGATCGCCATTCTCGACGAACAACCCATGCCCCATGAAATGCCGCCCCTCGGGCGCGTCCAGCCGGTGGGTGATCCGCCCGGTAGCGCAATTGACCACCACGGCGAAAGTGCCGGGGCGACGAGCAAAGGCCACAGCCTCGGGTTTCAGCGGGTGGGCGGCGGCGGCATGTCCGCGGGCCGGGAGCGGTGCACGGAACAGAATTTGCGCCTGCGCATCGAGCCCGTAGAGCGCGTAATCGCCGGAGGCATCCCTGGCCGCGCCAAGATAGGCGGGAGATCCGGCATCGGCCCAGCTCAGGCGCGGAACGACGGTTGCGGCCAGCGCGGCTTTGAGGAAGGTACGGCGTGAAGTCATGGTCTGTTATCCAGTATCTTTTTGTTTTTGTGTCAGTCGGATCGATCAGTCGCCATCGGAGGCGTTGAACCCGGCGGAAACCCCCAGCGGCGCGCCGACCTCATTGGCGAGATGGCCAAGGATCGTATCGATGTTCTGACCGACGATCTCGACCTTGAGCCGTCCCATCGGGTCCTCGACGCCAGCGAAATCGGGATCGTCCAGCTCCTCCACCAGCGCGATGGTTTTCTCGAACGCCGCCTCGCTGAGCGGCATCTCACCCGGCGCGAGTTTGCGCGCCAGATCGCGAGTTGCCATCAGGATCAGTTCCACGTTGCGCTGGGAACGCTCGGAGCGATAGGCCTCGGCCCGCGTCGGGCGCGGTTTCTCGAACGTGCCGATGGGTCGTCCGATACGCTGATCGCGGGTCACTTCGAGCGACGAGGTGAGCATGGTATAAAGCGCCTGAACGCTCTCAGCCTTGCTCAGGTAAAGCGGATGCGGTGCCTCACCGGCCAGCAACAATGTCTGGGCAAACCCATCGGGCGCGGTCCATTCCGATTTGATCGCCGCCGCCATACGGTGCAGGTCATGAGAAATGGCCTGTACGAGATGACACGAATAACTGTCCTCTGCGTAACCATCGAACTGAGCGTCATACAGCATGTATTCAAGTGCGAAGAGCCCGCGCACCGCGATCGAAGCCGTGGCAAATTCCGCCGGGTTTTCGATCACAGGGTCCTCGTCGGCGATATAGCCCGACAGGGTGCGCGGGATCAGGCCCTTTTTGTCCGGCCAAAAGGCAATGGCAAGGATGCGCCCATTGGCCTCGACCGGCCCCATATGCAGATGCTGAAGCCCCATCCACGCGTCGAACGCCTCGTTATAGGCGGGTTTCACCGCCTCGGGCAAACAATCGTCCCCCGCCACATCGGCGAGAAGCGCCGTCGCCACGTCGAAATGATCCACTGCAGGCACGGTATGGTCGTTGACCGCCCGCGTCAGGGCCTCATTGAGCGGATCGGCAGCCAAAGGGGCGGCCAGAGGCGCGGTCAGCATGAGCGGGAAACAGAAAGCGGCCAGTTTGCGCATTGGGTGCTCCTTCAGAGGCTTTCAAGAAAACGGATAAGGGCAGCGCGGTCCTCCGGCGGCATCTCCACCACGGTGTCGCGCGCAGATTGCGCCTCGCCCCCGTGCCAGAGCACCGCTTCCAAAAGACTGCGTGCCCGTCCGTCATGCAAATAGGTGGTATGCCCTGAAACGCGCGCCGTCAAACCGATCCCCCACAAGGGCGCAGTGCGCCATTCGCGCCCCGTTGCGCGAGCTTCGGGACGATCGTCCGCCAGCCCCTCGCCCATGTCGTGCAGCAAAAGGTCGGTATAGGGCCAGATCAACTGAAACGACTGCGGCGCATTCTCTGCGCCTTCCAGCCGGGCGGTGACATATTTCGGCGTGTGGCAGGCGGCACAACCGGTGTCGTGGAAGATTTCTTTGCCGCGCAAAACCTCCGGGTCGTCCATATCGCGCCGCGCGGGAACGGCGAGGTTGCGGGCATAGAAGGTCACCAAATCCATGCCGGTCTGGTCAATCTCATCGCCCCGCGCATCGCCTGCGCCATTGGGGGCATTGAGGCACGCGACCTGCTCAGGCGTGCAATCGCCCGAAGGCTCGGGGAAGAGCGGCGAGGAAATCCCGATGTCGGCGTGAAAGGCGGCGGCGGATTGTTCTTCGACGGTCGGCTCACCGGCTTTCCAGCCAAACCGACCCAACATCACCTGATCGTAACGCTTCGACCAGACAAGGTTCGGGCGGCCAGAGATGCCATCTCCATCGGCGTCGTCAGGGTCGGCATGTGCGAGAATATCCTCCGCCGGGATCGCCTCCAAAAGGCCCAGACCGATCATCTGATTGGCGACGCGCGGAGAGATTTGCACCTCTTCCGGCAGCGCTCCAAAAGCAGGATTTGAAATCGAATACAAGGGCTTGCGCAGCGTGATCACCTCACCAGCCGAAAGCGAAACGGCAATCTCCTCATAGGAAATCTCCATCCGCCCCTCGGGGGCGAACCCGGCCAGCGACAGGTCCTGCAACTGGGAGCCATAGCCCGGCAGCGGGCGCGTGCGTTCCGTCGCCTCCGCGCCGTCGAGATCGGCCAGATAGGCCTCAAGCGCGGTCAGCGGCGCATCTCCCGCAGGCGCAGAAAGCCGCAGGAACATCGAGGTCCGATCGTCCTCCGCGTGCTCCGGCGGATGGCCGCGCCCGTCATTGACATGGCAGCGCTGGCAGGAGCGCGCATTATAAAGCGGCCCCAGCCCGTCGGAGGCCTTGGTCGACGAGGGCGACGAGACCCAGAGCTTGGCAAAAAGCGCATTGCCCAGTTCGAAATCGAGCTTGGACTCAAACGGCAGGGTCGCAGGCGGCAGGGTAAAGACCGTGTCGTCACCCGGATCCGCCACAGTGCCCGCCCCGCCCGGTCTGCCCTCAAACGCCTCGGGGGCTGTGAACTCCGTCGCGGGCGTGGTGATGGCGGCAATCCGTGCACGCTCGTCTTCCGTGCGCGGCACAAAGGGCAGATGCAGATCGGATGTCGGGAGGGTTTCGGCCAGCGCACCCTGCCCCATAAGGGACAGGGTCACCGCCAAAGCGGCCTTATTCGGCTTCGTCCATCGGGGCTGCATTGAGCAGCGCATAGCCTTGCTCGCCAAGACGGGCGTAGAGGTCGAGCTGGGTTTCGAGAAAATCAACATGGCCTTCCTCGTCGGTGATCAGCTCTTCGAAGAGGTTCTTCGAAACCGTATCGCCAACAGATTCGCAATAGCTGCGCGCCTCACGATAGAGTGTGAGCGCGTCGTGTTCGCCCGCCAGATCCGCTTCCATCGTCTCTTTCGGGGTTTCGCCGATCCGGAGAGGATCGAGTTTCTGGAGGTTCGGGTGACCTTCAAGGAAGAGAATACGCGCGATCAGCTTGTCGGCGTGGTTCATCTCCTCGATGCTTTCCTCGCGCGATTTCTTCGCCATCTTCGTCAACCCCCAGTCTTCCTGAAGCCGGAAATGCACCCAATACTGGGAAATCGCGGTCAGTTCGGAACGGAGTGCTGCGTTCAGGTACTCGATGACCTTCGCGTCGCCTTTCATGAGCTTATCCTCTTTTCATGCGGTGTTTTTTGAGCCCGCGCAATTCGGCAGGCACCACGAGATTATCATTCTCACGCATGGTGGAAAGGAAAAGCGACATACAGCCACCGCAATCGGGCTTTTTACCCAAAGCGTGGTAAATCTTGCCCGGGGTGATGATCGTCTCCGGGTCGGAGGCCCGCATCCAGTCGATCGCGGCATGAATGTCGCGGTCAGAGATGGAATTGCAGGAACAGACGATCATGTGTGCCTCCGGTAATTGTGCAAAAGGACTGCTCGACAGGTTTGCCCCTGCCATGAAAGGAACAGGCCGGAAGGAGGTCGCCCCCGGCCTGTCCTACAAAATTACTGGAAGACGGCTTCCGGGTTGTCGAGGCTGTCGGAGCCTTCGACCTCGATCTCGGACGCCGTAAGCACGGTCACCGCGCGTTCGATCTCGCGGGTCTGCGCCACAAGCGCGTCCACCGCCGACATGATCAGCTCTTCACCGGCCTCGTTGCCACGACCCAGCATCTGGTCATAGGAGAACCCTGCCTCTGCCGCCGCCTTGATCTGGCCCAGCTCAGCCACGGAATGATCCACGGCAGCGGTCAGATCGGCGGCCAGAGCCGGGTCCTTCGCAGCCAGAAGATCCTGAAGGCTCTCGCCTTTCACCAAGGTCCCGTCCACACGCACATATTGCCCGGTGTAGACATTGTGGATGCCCACGCCGTCATAGAAGTGCGAGTTGTGGGTGTTGTCGGAGAAGCAATCGTGCTCTTCCTCCGGGTCGTTCAGCATCAGGCCGAGCTTCATGCGCTCGCCCGCCTGCTCGCCATAGGACAACGAACCCATGCCGGTGAGCATCGCGGTTACACCCGCCGCCGGATCGTCCACGACCGCCGCCCGTGCTTCGCCACCTTCGGACCATTGCGCCACCATATATTCCAGATCGGAGACCAGAAGTTTGGAGGCGGCCGTCAGATATTGCGCACGACGGTCGCAATTGCCGCCGGTGCAATCGTCGCCGGTCAGGTAGTCGGTGTAGGACCGCGTACCCGCGCCGTGATCGGTGCCGTTCAGATCCTGGCCCCAGAGCAGGAATTCGATGGCGTGATAGCCGGTGGACACGTTGGCCTCGACCTCATCGGCCTCATGCAGCGTGTCGGCCAGAAGCTCCGGCGTGATCTCGGTCGCATCGATTTCTTCGCCGGAGATTTCGAATGTCGGATTGGCGATGACGTTCAGAACCGCCAGCGGGTTTTCGTCGGTCGCTTCGCCGTAGGACCCGTCGACATAGTCGATCAACCCCTCGTCGAGCGGCCATGCGTTCACCTTGCCCTCCCAATCGTCGACGATCGGGTTGCCGAAACGGAAGACTTCGGACTGCTGATAGGGCACACGCGCCGCGATCCATGCGGTTTTCGCCACCAGAAGCGTGTGCTCGGACGGGTTGGCGATCAACTCGGCGATGGCGGCGTCCAGCTCCTGCGCCTTGATCAGCGCGTCGCCATAGGTGGCTTCGGCGATATTGGCATAGTTGGTCACCACTTCGGCTTCACCCGCAAAGGCTGCGGCAGGCAAGGTAGCAGCGATCATAGCCGTCATCATACGTTTCATCAGGTCTTGTCCCTATTCTCGCATCCGCAGCCATTGGCGCGGACAGGTCTTCCGATCCGCGTGATCTGATGTCACGCACTCCCGGAATAACTGACTTCTTTGGTCGGACAAGTCAATCCTGATTGTTTTGATAGGAATATGAAACTTCCGTGACCCAGTCAGAAAACCCCGCCCGGACCACGCATTTTCCCTGATCAATCAAGGGATTGCCGATAGCGCTTGAGGGCAATCGTCACCACGACCACCAAAATCACCGCAATTCCGAACATATCCGTCGCCACCTCGGCAAAGCCCGCGCCTTTGAGCATCACCTTGCGCACCAGCCGCAGGAAATGCGTCGCGGGAATCGCCGTGCCGATGGCCTGCGCCCAGCCGGGCATGGCCGCAAAGGGGAACATGAAGCCGGACAAAAGCACGGTCGGCAGGATAGTGAAAAACGACAGTTGCATCGCCTGCATCTGGGTCCGCGCCAGTGTCGAGACCAGAAATCCAATGGCGAGATTGGCGATGATATAAAGGTTGAACCCCAGAAAGAAGGTCAGGAACGAGCCGGAAAACGGCACATCGAACAGCGCGCGGGCGGCCAGAAGAAACACCATCGTCTGGACGTATCCCACCAGAACATAAGGTAAAATCTTTCCCAGCATCACCTCGGAGGCCAAAACCGGCGTGGCGATCAGGCTTTCCATCGTGCCCTTCTCGCTCTCCCGCACAATGGCCACCGCCGTGATCAGAACCATCGTCATCGCAAGGATCACGGCCAGAAGGCCCGGCACGATATTGGTCGAGGTCTGCTGCTCCGGATTATAAGCCCGATGCACGATCAGATCGAAGGGCGCGTCGCTCTTGGCCTGCGACGACAGCGCCCCCGTCAGGCTCTGCGCCATCGCCGTTTCCATCACCCCATTCATCGCCCCGATTGCGCCGGAGGCCGCCACCGGATCAGAGGCATCGACGGTCAACAAAAGCTCGGGCGTCAGCCCCCGGACCATGTCGCGTTCGAATTGCGGCGGCACGGTCAGAACGACCGAGGCCGTGCCGTTTTTCAACGCCTCTGCGCCCTCGGCCTCCGAGGTCACGATGCCGATGAAATCGAAATAATCCGACGTGTCCATCGCCGCCGTCAGGCTGCGCACCATCGGGCTTTCGTCGGCCACCTCGACCAGGGTCGGCAGATTGTGCGGGTCGGTGTCGATGGCATAGCCGAAGAGCAAAAGCTGCATCACCGGAATGCCGATCATCATGCCAAAGGTCACACGGTCGCGCTTCATCTGGATGAATTCTTTCACCAGAACCCCCAGAAAGCGCGCGAAGGAAAACATATCGCCCTTGCGTTTCATCCCGCCGCCTCCGCCCCGAAATTATCCTTGGCCCCGGCCATCAGATAGATGAACGCTTCCTCAAGCCCCGCCTTTTTCTCCACCCATCCATGGCTGCCGCGGGCGCGCTCCCGCTCCGCCAGCGCCAAAAGGGCGTCGCGATCCGTGCCGGAGACATGCAGCTCCGCACCGAACCGGATCACCTGCCCCGCGCTGTCCTCGGCTTCCAATCGGTCCTCCAAAGCCGTCAGATCCGGCCCGGTGACGACGAAAGTCGACAGGCCGATCTGGCCCGGGATCTCCGCCGCCGCCCCGTCGATCAGCTTTTTGCCATAGGCGATATAGGCGATGTGATCGCATTGCACCGCCTCGTCCATGTAATGGGTCGACACCAGGACCGTGACACCACGCGCCGCCAACCGTCGGATTTCATCCCAGAAATCGCGCCGCGCCTTCGGGTCTACCCCCGCCGTCGGCTCATCGAGCAACAACAGGTCCGGGTTGTGGATCATACAGGCCGCAAGTGCGAGCCGCTGTTTCCAACCGCCCGAGAGCGTGCCCGCGAGTTGCCCCGCCCGCCCCTCAAGCCCGAGATCGCGCACCGCCTCGGCCACAATCGCCTTGCGCCCTTTCATCCCGAACATCCGCGCCACGAAATCGAGATTTTCGGCGATGGTCAGGTCCTCGTAGAGCGAGAATTTCTGCGTCATATAGCCGACGCGCTTCTTGATCTCCCGGCTCTCGCCGATGATGTCGAGCCCGAGGCAGGTCCCCTCGCCCCCGTCCGGCGTCAAAAGCCCGCACATCATGCGGATCGTCGTGGTCTTGCCCGAGCCGTTCGGGCCCAGAAAGCCATAGATCGTGCCTTTCCTGACCTCCATATCGAACCCGTCCACGACCTTGCGATCCCCGAAAATCTTGGTCAGCCCTTTGACCGATATGGCCAGTTCGCCATTCATGGCTGTACCGCATCCCGCGCATCGACCGTCACCGGCTGACCGGGCAAAACCCCGTCCGGGTCCATCACCTCCGCCTCGACCCGATAGACCAGACGGCCACGCTCATCGCTCGTGTAGAGGATCGGCGGCGTGTATTGCGGGTCGGAGGCCAGCCGCGTGATCTTCGCCGTCAAATCCGCCGCGCAGCCTTCGCAGGAGATGCCCACGATGCCCCCCGGCGCAAGGTCCGCGCGCTCCGATTCCGGCACGAAAAACAGCGCCGTCATCCGGTCCGGCGGCAGGATCGACACCACCGGCGTGCCCGCGCTTGCGACCTCGCCGATCTCATAAAACACCTTTTCCACCTGTCCCGTCACCGGCGCGTAAACCTTGCGGTCGTCCAAATCCGAGCGCGCCAGATCGACCTGCGCCCCGGCCGCCGCAACACCGGCCTCCGCTGCGCGCCGCTCGGCATCGCGGGCCGGAAGCTCCGCCACCGTCAACTGCGCCTGCAACTGCGCCACCGAGGCCCGCGCCTCATCCAAGGCCGCCTGCAAATCATCGACACCGGCCTGTGTCGTCGCCCCCCGCGCGAGCAGCGCCTCACCGCGCTCCAGCCGGGTTTTCGCAATATCCTCGGCCACCCGCGCCTGATCGAGCGAGGCCTTTGTGACCGCGATCTCCGCCTCGCGCGAGCCGGTCGAGAGATTGTCGAGCGTCGCCTGAGCCTCCGCCAACTGCGCCTCTGCGGTGCGCAAGGCCGCCCGATATTGCTCGCTTTCCAGCGAAAACAGCAACGCCCCCTTGGCCACCTGATCGCCCGTCGTCACACCGATCTCTTCGATCCGCCCGCCCGAGGCCGGGGCGGCATAGGTAAATTCGCCCTCAATATAGCCGTCGTAGACATGTGCGGGCGGCGGGTTGAACCCCGGGTAGATCGCCGCAATGACGGATACGAACCAGCTCGGAAGATCAGCCATGAGGGGCCTCCTGTTCGGTTGCGGGAGCGAGCCCCGCGAAGAAAATGCTCAGATGGGTGTCGAGAAGCCGGGCGATGCCGATGTCCTCCGCCGTCGCGCCTTCGGGCCAGATGCCAAATACATCGGCCAAAAGCACATGCATCAGCACCGGCCCCAAGAGGCTGCGCACCGCCATCTCCGGATCGACCGCCCGGATATGCCCGCCCGCCACGCCTTGGCGAAACAGCGCCGTCAGCGCAGGCACGACCCGCCCGATCACCCGCTCGCGGTACATCTGCGCCAGCTGCGGGTGGTTCACCGCCTCGCGCACCACAAGTTTCGGAACGGCAATGACCCGCGCCTCCGTCAGGCGCGCCGTAAAAAGCGGCACGAAGCGCTGCAAAAGCACACGCGGATCGCCCTTGAATGCCTCGATCTGGGCCACGACCTCCCCCACCAGATGACCGACCGCGCGGTCGACCAGGTTTTCGATCACCGCGTCTTTCGACGGAAAATAGAGATACAGCGCCCCTTTCGAGACCCCCGCCCGGCGCGCGATCTGTTCGACCGTGGTGCGATCGAACCCCTGTTCGGTAAAGAGATCGAGGGCGGCGTCCAAAAGCTCGTCCGGCCGCGCCTCTTTGCGACGGCGGAATTTCGGGGGGGCCTCGCCCGTCTGGTCTGCATGATCCGACATGATCCGGCCTTTCCCGAGTCGCGGTCACAATAAATAACTGACCAGTCATTTATTTATTTTCATCACAAAAGTAAAGTCCGAACCCATTCCCCGCCCGTCACGCAAGTTTCATGCGCAACGCCTAAAAGATGCCCATCCGATGCGACATTTCGTTTCAAAGAAAACATCTCAAAAATCATAGCGTTGCGTGTTGCCCCCAACCCATGCAAGGCTTGATATATATCAAC
Organism: Celeribacter sp. SCSIO 80788; assembly: GCF_051054295.1. GTDB lineage: Bacteria > Pseudomonadota > Alphaproteobacteria > Rhodobacterales > Rhodobacteraceae > Celeribacter. The sequence goes on from NZ_CP150482.1 coordinate 1,455,727, forward strand.
GCCCAAAGCCCGGATCGCAGCAATTCTGCCGCCTGCCAAGCAACACGAAGGCCAAGCCATGACCCAGAACGCCGAGAAAAAACCCGGCACCAAACGCGCCGATTTCACCCCGCTCGTTGGCCAGACCAAGACCACAGGCACCGGCCCGATCCGCAGCCAGATCCCGACCTATGTGACGCTCACGCCGCCCTGCGCGGCGGCCTGTCCGGCGGGCGAGAATATCCGCGAATGGCTGGCCGAGGCGACCGCCGGGAACTACCGCGAAGCCTGGGAGATCCTCACCGCGCAGAACCCGATGCCCGCCGTGCATGGCCGTGTCTGCTACCACCCCTGCGAGAGCGGTTGTAACCGGGGCGAGGTCGATGCTTCCGTGTCGATCCATGCGGTCGAGCGGTTTCTGGGCGATATGGCCAATGAAAAAGGCTGGCAATTCAAGGCGGTGAACCCGCCCTCGGGCAAAAAGGTCTTGGTTGTGGGTGCGGGCCCCTCGGGCCTCTCCTGCGCCTATCACCTTGCGCGGCTCGGTCACGCGGTGGAAATCCGCGAGGCCGGTCCGGTCGCGGGCGGCATGATGCATTTCGGCATTCCCGCCTACCGGATGCCCCGCGAAGAGCTGGCGCAAGATGTGGCCCGGATCGAGGCGCTTGGCGTTAAAATCACGCTGAACCATAAGGTCACCGACCTGATGGCCGAGAAATCCGAAGGCAGTTTCGATGCCGTCTATCTCGCCATCGGCGCGGGCGCGGGCAAACATGTCGACATCCCTGCCAAGGAAGCCTCGAAAATCCTCGACGCCGTCAATCTCCTGTCCGACGCCTCGAAAGGCGAAGCGCCGCTTCTGGGCCGCCGCGTCGTGGTTTACGGCGGCGGCAATACCGCGATGGACGCTGCCCGCACCGCCAAACGTTTGGGGGCCACGGAAACCCTCATCGTCTATCGTCGCGACCGCGACCACATGCCGGCGCACCAGTTCGAGGCCGACGAGGCCATGGCCGAGGGCGTTAAAATCAAATGGCTCACCACGATCAAAGAGATCGACGGCGATGAGTTGAAGGTCGAGCGCATGGAGATCGGCGCGGATGGCAAAGCCCATCCGACCGGCGAATTCGAGACGCTGACCGCCGATGCGGTGGTCCTCGCTTTGGGTCAGGAAACCGACAGCACGTTTTTGAAATCCGTCCCCGGCCTGGCGTTTAGCTGGAACGGCACGGTCGAGGTCGGTGCAAACCGCATGACCGGATGCGACGGCGTGTTTGCGGGCGGCGACATGGTCCCCGATCAGCAAAGCGTCACCATCGCCACCGGCCACGGCAAACTCGCCGCCCGCCACATCGACGCCTGGCTCGATGGCCGCGCCTATGTCGCCTCTGAGCCGCCGGCGCTCGTCACTGCCGACATGCTGCACCTGCCGGTCTACTCCGATGTGGACCCGAAAGAACAGGCCGCCCTCGCCACCAGCAAACGTGAAGGCTTCGACGAGGTTCTGAGCGGCCTCTCCGAAAAAGAGGCCCGCTATGAGGCCTCGCGCTGCTATTCCTGCGGCTCCTGCTACGAATGCGACAATTGCTATGCTGCCTGCCCCGAAGACGCCATTGTCAAACTCGGCACCGGCAAAGGCTACGAGATCGACGCGGATGCCTGCACCGGCTGCCAGTCCTGTTTCGATCAATGCCCCTGCCATGCGCTGGAGATGATTTCTGAGACCGCGGAGGCCTCCCATGCTTGACCATGACCATATCACACCCCCGTCGAACGAGACCCGCGAAGCGACCCACAGCCATGCCACCATGGATGGCAACGCCGCCGTGGCCCATATCGCCTATCGGGTGAACGAGGTCTGCTCGATCTACCCGATCACGCCCTCCTCCCCCATGGCGGAGCTCGCCGATGACTGGACCGCGCAAGGCGTGCGCAACATCTGGGGCGACATTCCGGTCATTCAGGAGATGCAATCCGAGGGCGGTGCGGCAGGCACCGTTCACGGTTCCCTGCAAGCGGGCGCTTTGACCACGACCTTCACCGCCTCGCAGGGCCTCATGCTGATGCTGCCCAATATGTTCAAGATCGCAGGCGAGTTGACGCCGACGGTCTTCCACGTTGCGGCGCGCTCTCTGGCGACGCACGCGCTCTCGATCTTCGGCGACCATGCCGATGTGATGGCCGCGCGTTCCACCGGTTTCGCCATGCTCGCCGCCTCTTCCGTTCAGGAAGCCCATGACATGGCGCTCGTGGCCCATGCCGCGACGCTCAAAGCGCGCATTCCCTTCATCCATTTCTTCGACGGCTTCCGCACCTCGCACGAGGTCAACACGCTCGATCTCATCCCGGACAGCCAAATCCGCGCCATGATCGACGACGATCTGGTGCGCGCGCATCGCAAACGCGCGCTTTCGCCCGAGAACCCGTTCATCCGTGGCACCGCCCAGAACCCCGACGTGTTCTTCCAGTCGCGCGAAGCCGCCAACCCGTTTTACGCCGCCGTGCCGGACATCGTCGACAGCGAGATGCTCAAGCTCGGCCAGATGACCGGGCGCAAATATCGCCCCTTCGACTATACGGGCGCGCCGGATGCGACCCGCGTGGTGATCGCCATGGGGTCGGGCACCGATGTGATCCGCGCCACGGTGGAGGATTTGGTCGCCAAAGGTGAGAAAATCGGCATGATCGCGGTGCGGCTCTACCGGCCTTTCTCCGCGAAACACCTGTTTGCCGTCCTGCCCGACACGGTGGAGAAAATCGCCGTTCTGGACCGCTCGAAAGAGCCGGGCACCACGGGCGAGCCTTTGTATCTCGATGTGGTGTCGGCGCTGGCCGAAGCCGTCGCGACCGGCACGCGGGCCACCATGCCGCGCGTGATCGGCGGGCGATATGGCCTGTCGTCCAAGGACTTTACGCCCGCGCAGGTCAAAGCCGTGTTCGACAACCTGTCGAAAGATAAGCCGAAAACCAATTTCACCGTCGGCATCCATGATGACGTCTCCTTCACCTCCTTGAAGGTCGATCCGACTTATGACATCGAGAAAGACAACGTGGTGCGCGCGGTGTTCTACGGCCTCGGCGCCGACGGCACGGTCGGGGCCAACAAGAACTCGGTCAAGATCATCGCCGCCGAACCGGATCACTATGCGCAGGGCTATTTCGTCTACGACAGCCACAAATCCGGTGCCGTGACCGAAAGCCATCTGCGGTTCGGCCCCGAACCGATCGAGGCGCCCTATCTGATCGCCTCCGCCAATTTCGTCGCCTGTCACCAGTTCCATTTCCTGATGAAAATGGACGTGCTGAAACTGGCGAAACCCGGCGCGACCTTCCTGCTCAATTCGCCCTACGGTGCGGAGGCCACCTGGGATCGTCTGCCGCGTTCGGTGCAGCAGGTCATCATCGACAAGGGCCTGAAACTCTACACAATCGACGCCACCACGGCGGCGCGCGAACTGGGCCTTGGCGGGCGCACCAACACGATCCTTCAGACCTGTTTCTTTGCGCTCTCGGGCGTGTTGCCGCGCGAGGAAGCCATCGCGAAAATCAAATACGCGATTGAAAAGACCTATGCGAAAAAAGGCCGCGAGGTGGTGGAGAAAAACTTCGCCGCCGTCGATGGCGCGCTGGCCGGGTTGCACGAAATCCCCGTGCCCAAAGCCGCCACCAGCGTGATCGAACGCCCCGCGCTCGTCCCCGAGGACGCGCCCACATTCGTGCGCGATGTGACCGCGAAAATGATGGAAGGCATCGGCGACAACATCCCCGTCTCTGCCCTGCCGGTCGATGGCACCTTCCCCTCCGGCACCGCCGCTTGGGAAAAACGCAATGTCGCCGACGAGGTGCCGGTCTGGATCGCCGACGAATGCATCCAATGCGGCCAATGTTCCTTCGTCTGCCCGCATTCCGTCATCCGCGCGAAGTACTTCGACGAAGAGTTGCTGGCGGGTGCGCCCGAAGGCTTCAAATCCGCCCCGGTCAACGCCCGCGGCTACCCGGACGCCGAATTCGCGCTTGAGTTCTACCTCGAAGACTGCACCGGCTGCGGCCTCTGCGTCGAGGCCTGCCCGGCAATTTCCGAGGATGATCCGAGCCACAAAGCGATCAACCTGCATCTCAAAGAGGATCTGCCCGAGCGCGAGCGCGAAAACATCGCCTTCTTCGAGAGCCTGCCGGTCAACGACCGTTCCCGCGTCGATTTCGCCAATGTGCGCGGCGTTCAGTTCCTCGAACCGCTGTTCGAATTCCCCGGTGCCTGCGCGGGCTGTGGCGAGACGCCTTATGTCAAACTCCTCAGCCAGCTTTTCGGTGACCGGCTCATGGTGGCCAACGCCACCGGCTGTTCCTCGATCTACGGCGGCAACCTTCCGGTGACGCCATGGACCGTCAACGCTGAGGGGCGCGGCCCGGCCTGGGCCAACTCGCTCTTTGAGGACAACGCCGAGTTTGGCCTCGGTTTCCGTCTGGCCGCCGACAAGCAAACCGCTCTGGCGCAGGACATTCTCAAACGTCTCGCCCCCGATGTGGGCCAGGAGCTTGTCGATGCGATCCTCACCGCCACGCAGGTGCGCGAATCCGAGATTCGCACCCAGCGCGAGCGTGTCGGCCTTTTGAAAACCAAACTCCTTGCGCTGCCGCGTTCGGAAGACATCGAGCACCTTCTGTCGCTCTCTGACCATCTCGTCAAACGCGCGATCTGGCTCGTCGGCGGCGACGGCTGGGCCTATGACATCGGCTATGGCGGGCTCGATCACGTCCTCGCTTCGGGCCGCAACGTCAACATCCTCGTAATGGACACCGAAGTGTACTCGAACACCGGCGGTCAGGCCTCCAAAGCCACGCCTCTGGGCGCCATCGCCAAATTCGCCGCCGCCGGCAAGCGCACCAACCGCAAGGACATGGCGCTGCAAGCCATCGCTTACGGCAATGTCTATGTGGCGCAGGTCGCTCTGGGCGCCAACCCGCAGCAAACGCTGCGTGCCTTCCGCGAGGCCGAAGCCTGGGACGGCCCCTCGATCATCCTTGCCTATTCGCATTGCATCGCCCATGGCATCGACATGCGCAAAGGTCTGAACCAACAGCAAAAAGCGGTGAAATCCGGCTATTGGCCTCTGCTGCGCTACGATCCGGCGCTGCATGGATCGGGCACGCCCCCCTTCATGCTCGACAGTCCGCGCCCGACTTTGCCGTTCAAAGACTACGCCTACGGCGAGCTGCGCTATCGCCAGCTCACGCAATCCCGACCCGAAGAAGCCGCCGAGCTTCTGGAAATGGCGCAGCATGGCATTCTCGACAAATACCGCACCTACGAGGAATTTGCCGAGATGGAAAAAGGCCCGGACCCGAGCCGGGTGATGGGCACGGGATCGTTTTGAAAATCTTGCCCCCGGCTTTAAAAACCGGGGGCAAATCTTTGAAACAGGTGATTTCTAAGCCGATTGCATCCCACAGGCCACGCTGCCCCACACTTTCCCGATACATTCCCCGGAACAACTTGCGTTTTCGCGGGTTTCCCCTAGGTATGGGCAGATGCGGAATGCTGCCCTTCCGCCAAAGACATGTCTTAAAAAGGACCCTGCCATGTTGACACGCCGCCATTTCATCCAGACCTCCACCGCGCTGTTTTCTGCAACCGCGCTCGGAACCGTGGCGGCGACGCCCGCGATGGCGGCTGGAAAGGCCGACTGGGAGAGCTGGGACGCGCAGGTGACACCCGCCGGGTTCGATCTCGAAACCACCAACCCCTGGGGGCTTCACACCCGCTTCCTGCCGCGCCGGGTCGAGGCGAAATCCGGTCTGACGCCGGGCGACATCCATGTCGATGCCGTGGCGCGCTATCTCTACCTCGTCGAAGAGGGCGGCACTGCGATGCGCTATGGCGTGGCCATCGGGCGCGACGGGCTTTACACGCCGGGGACCTATACGATCAAACGCAAGGCGAAATGGCCGACCTGGACGCCGACCGCCAACATGATCAAGCGCGAGCCGGAGATTTATGCGCAATACGCAAACGGTATGGAGCCGGGGCCGCGCAACGCACTCGGCTCGCGCGCGCTGTACCTCTATGTCGGCAATCGCGACACCTACCTGCGCATCCACGGCACGCCCTACCCGCGTTCCATCGGCACGCGGGCCAGCTCCGGCTGTGTGCGCATGGTCATGGCCCATGTCATCGACCTATACGAGCGCGTCGACACCGGATCTGTGGCACATCTTTACCCGGCCGAACATTACGTGACGGCGACGAGCTGATTGTCAGCGTCACGGCCCGACAACAAAAGAGGCGGTGGAGAACTCCACCGCCTTTTCTTTATGTACGAGGCATTTCAGCCCTGAGCCAACCAGATCACATCGCCGTCTCAAGCGTCTCCGGAGCCTGCGCACAGATCACGCGGCCATCCTCGGCGCGCAGCGGCAGCATCGTGTTCTCGACCGGGCCTTCATGCGAATACCAATAGCAGCCATCCGCCGGGTTGAGTTGCACGGCGGAGAGATTCTGATAGGGCGCGGCCAGCGCGATCACAGCCTCCGGCACCTCCGTCAAAAATCCGTCCGCCGTCGTTTTCGGCATCGGCGTCGCGCAGCCCGCCAAGGCCAAAAGCCCGCCAAGCACCAGAAGATGTTTCATCCGATCTGTTCCTTTCGTGATCGTCATACCCGGTCTTACCCCTTATGTTTTATATGTTTTGCCTGTTCTGTTGCCCCAGTCAAACCTCTTCCCTCGCCCCACCTCATGGTCCGGGAAAACGGTCGGAAGCGTTGCCGTCAAGCCGCGCCCTCAGGATCAATTCACCGCAGAGGGAAAAGGTTCCCCGTCAAAATAGGCTTTGAGATTGGCGCATTGCGCAATCGACATGTCACGACGGGTTTCCACCGTCGAGGAGGCCTGATGCGGTTGCAACAAAACATTCGGGAGCGCGATCAGACGTGCATCGACATTGGGCTCGTTGTAAAACACATCGAGCCCCGCCCCCGCAATCCGGCCCGCCTCCAGCGCTTCGATCAAGGCCTCCTCATCGAGACAGGTGCCGCGCGCGATGTTGATCACCACGCCACGCGGTCCGAGGGCGTCAATCGCCGCGCGGGACAGGTAGCCCTTGGTCGTCTCACCGCCGACGACCGCCACGACCATCCATTCGACGGCCTTCGCCAGCGACACCACATCCTCGCCATGGTAGGTCCAGCCCTCGGGCGTGTCTTTTTCGCTGCGCGAGGTGTAATGTACCTGCATGCCAAAGCCCGCGCACCGATCCGCAATGGCGCGCCCGATCCGGCCCATGCCCGCGATGCCCACGGTGGCACCGGACATCTTGCGATTGAGCGGCAATTCCTTGCCAGAGGCCCATGTCCCCCCCCGCACCCAGGCATCGCCCCGCACGATCTCACGCGACCACGCCAGCATCATTGCCAGCGCCAGATCGGCCACATCCTCGTTGAGCACATCCGGTGTGTTGGTCACAGTGATACCCCGTGCGGTCGCCGCCGCCACGTCGATCTTGTCATAGCCCACACCGAATTGCGCAATCACCTTGAGGTTCGGAAACAGGTCCATCGTCGCCCCGTCGATCGGCTTGTGCCCCTTGTTGGCAATCGCCCGGATCGCCAGACGCTCCGCCTCCGGCATGGCCGCGCGCGCCTCGGGCGTCCCGGCCAGAACAGCGGGTCCCACCGCCTTGATCCGGGCTGTTTCATCCTCGGAAAAATAAGGCGCGGTGATCAGAATCTCGGGAAATGTCATGGGGCAGCCTTTCTATCCTCAGGCGCAACCGCGCCAGTTGCATTTTTCCTAAGCGATCCCGACGCCCATGAAAACCGATGCCGACAGGCAGAGCGAAAAAACCGGCCGAAAACACCTCTCCGGGGGCAAAAAACCGCATTTCTTTGTCCGAAGTCAAATTAACCCCTTTGAATATGTGGTCTAACCGCCGCAGGACAGCGCGAACACTCCTCCCACGTCATGGTCTGTCTGCAACACGCCATGTTTTCGGATCGCACCGGTCGCAGCCCCGCGACACCGGGTGGAGAAGGTTTGCCCCATTCGGAGGCCGCTTTCATGAGCGACACGGACATTTCCCTACCGGGCCCGACCACCCCGCCGCTCAGACGGCTGGCGACACGGCTTTTCGCGACGCTTCTGCTGTTCTGGCTGATGCTGAACGGCTCCCTCTCCCCCGCGACCCTTGTCACTGGCGTGATCGTCGCGGGGGTCATCGCAATCTTCTTCGCCCGCGATCTGTCCTTTCTCTCCGGCTTCAACCTGACGCCCGCCGGGATCGGCGCGGCGGTTCTGTTCATCGGCACTTTCCTCAAGGAACTGGTGAAGGCCAATCTGACACTTGCCCGGCTGGTCCTCACCCCGTCGCTCCCCATCGCCCCCGCCATCGTGAAGGTTCGCACCAGGCTCACCGATCCGGTCGGACGGCTTTTGCTCGCCAATGCGATCACGCTGACGCCGGGCACGCTGACCTGCGAGATCGAGGACGATCACCTTTACGTCCATTGGGTCGTCGCGAAAGACACCGATGTTGACGCCGCCACGGTAGAAATTGTCTCGAGTTTCGAACGTTATCTGGAGAAAATGTATGGCTGACATCCTCCTGACACTGGCGGCCTTCGTCGCTGCCGTGGCCTTTTGTCTCGCCGCATGGCGGTTCGTCAAAGGCCCCCGTGCCACCGACCGGGTCGTCGCCTTTGACGCGCTCACCATCATTTCCGTCACCGGCATCGTTTTGGCGGCGCTGATCACGGGCCGGTCGATCTATCTCGATGTGGCGCTGGTCTATGCGCTCCTGTCCTTCCTCGGCGTCATTATCGCCGCCCGCTATCTGGAAGGAGGCGAAGAATGATCCTCTCCGGCTTTCTCGACACATTGGGCGCGCTGGTTTTCTTGGGCGGCACCCTGTTTCTGGCCCTGGGCGGTCTGGGCCTCGTCCGCATGCCCGATGTCTACAACCGCATTCAGGCCGGCACCAAAGCGACCACTCTGGGCACGCTTCTGGTGCTTCTGGGCGCGGCGCTCATCGCCCCCGCGTGGTCCGTCAAGCTTCTGCTGATCATGTTGTTTCTCATGTTCACCAACCCGCTGAGCTCGCAGGTTCTGGCCCGCGCCGCGCATCGCGCCGGTGTCGCGCCCGTGGCCTCCAAAGACGCGCTCGCGGACGATGCGGAGGATCTGGCATGACGCTTCTGACCTTCATAGCTGCCCTTCTGGCCGTCGCCAGCCTCGGCGCGGCCGTCATCGCGCTTTTCACCCGTTCGACCGTGGTTGCCGTGCTCGCCGCAGGCCTCGTGTCGCTCTTTGCCTCGGTGATCTTCCTGCTTCTCGCGGCCCCCGATGTGGCCATGACAGAGGCCGCCATCGGCTCGGGCCTGACCACCTTCCTCTTCTTCTTCGTTCTGGGGCGCATCCGCCGGGAGGGCGCGAAATGACCGGTTTCACCACAAGAAAAGCCATCCCGCTTGTGCTTTTGCTCCTCTTGGGCACCGTGTTTTACACGCTCTTCGCAGGCTATACGCCGGACGAAAGCCTCAACCGCACCGCCAGCTATTACGCCACCCAAACCGTCGCCGCGACCGGAGCGCAGAACGTGGTGACGGCGATCATCGTCACCTATCGCGGGCTCGATACGCTGGGCGAGGTCACGGTTCTGTTCCTGACCGCCGCCATCGTCGGGCTTGTTCTGGCGCATTCGAAAGCGCCGAAAGGCCGCTCCGGTTCCGGTTTTCTGCCCTCTGGCGAATTGCTCATGACCGGCACGCGGATGCTTGTGCCCGTCATCCTGCTGTTTGGCGCTTACGTCTTCCTCAACGGCCATCTGACCCCCGGCGGCGGCTTTCAGGGCGGCGCGATCGTGGCCTCGGCCATGCTTTTGATGCTTTTGTCCGACCCGGCCCAGCGTTTCTCGCACCGGCTGATCTCCCGGATCGAAAGCTCCGCGGGCCTCACCTATGTGATCATCGGCCTTCTCGGCATGCTCTTCGCCGGAGGCTTTCTCGACAACCGCATCCTGCCTTTGGGCAGCTTCGGTTCGATCCTTTCGGCCGGGGCCATCCCGCTGATCTATGCCCTGATCGGGCTGAAAGTGGGGGCGGAGTTTTCCTCCATCCTGACCTCGCTCATCGACACGGAGGACGCGCAATGAGCCTCGTTCAACTCTCCCTTGCGACCGGATTTTTACTCATTCTTCTCGGGCTTTACGGCGCTTTGACGAACCGCGACATCCTCCGCATGATCGTCAGCTTCACCATCGCCGACACCGGCGTCAACGTGGTGCTGGTGGCCGTCGGCTACCTGCCCGGACGCGAGGCCCCGATCCTCGACACCATCCCCGTCCCGGAGGCCGCAGGCCGCATCACCGACCCGGTCCCGCAGGCCTTGGTCCTCACCGCCATCGTCATCGGCCTCGGCGTCACCGCCCTGATGCTCGCCTATGCCTACCGGCTGTTCCGCGCCCGCGGCAGCCTCGACATCTCTGAGTTTACGGAGCTGAAATGGTAAGCCCTCTTCTGATCCTCGCGGCTGGCCTAGGCGCGGCCTTCCTCCTCGGGCTTCTGCGCAACACCTCTGAGCGCATGGCCTTTCACATCACCGTGGCCGCCCTTGGCTTCATGAGCTTCGTGGCCCTGTCCTGGACCGTCTCTCTGGCACTCGGACAGGCGCAACCCGTTGACATCTATACCGCAGGCGCTCGCCCGCCCTTTGCGATCAATCTGCGCATGGGCCTGCCGGAGGCAACCCTTGCCTCCGTTGTTGCCCTCACCGGGCTTCTGTCTGCCGTCTTCATGCGTCGCGATCTGATGCGGCTCGGGCGGCAGTCCATGGCGGTGCTGCTGGTGCTGATCATGGCGCTCTCGGGTCTGATCATGACGCGCGATCTGTTCAACCTTTTCGTCTTCATCGAGCTGATCGTCATCGCCTCCGCCGGGCTGGTTTTGCTGTCGCAGGACACCCGCGCGCTGGGGGCCGGGTTCAAATATCTGATCGTGTCGCAGGTCATCTCGATCCTGCTGCTCGTCGGCGTGATCTTTACCTATCATGCCAATGGATCGCTCAACATCGACGACATCGCCGCCACACCGATGGGCTTCACCGGGGCTTCGCTGGCGATGTTCCTCGTTCTGATCGCGCTGGTCCTCGAACTCAAACCCTTCCCCGCCAATGGCTGGGCCCTGGACATCTACGAATCCGCCCATCCCGGTTTCTCCGCGCTGTTCTCCGCCGCCTCCGGCACGGCCACGCTCTTTGCCGTTTTGAAACTTTTCGAAGCCGCCGGTCCCGATTGGGCGCCGCTTGCAACCGGCATCGGTCTTGTGACCTTCGTCGGCGCGAATGTCCTTGCGCTGGCTCAGGATCACGACCGCCGCCTTCTGGGCTATTCCTCCGTCGGCCAGATCGGGCTTGTGCTCATGGTCCTGGGCTATGGTTCTGACTGGGGCGTGGGGCTTTATTATGTCGCGGGCGGGCTGTTGATCTCGCATGCGATTGCCAAGGCCGGGCTGTTTTGGCTGTCGGGGCTGGTCAAAGCGCGACATCTCTCCGATTGGGCGGCGCTGCGGCAGAACCCGGTTCTGGTCGTGGCCTTCGCCACCTTCGTCGCCATGCTCGCGGGCCTGCCGCCCTTCCCGGCTTTCTACGCCAAATGGACGCTTGTGCATGCCATGGCGGATTATGCCGATTACCCGCTGATCGGGATTTTCCTGATCGCCGCGCTGATCGAGGCCGCCGTGTTGTTTCGCTGGTTCGGCATGGCGATCAAACGCGATGCCATCCGCCCGCTCGCCTATAATCTCAGCCATGAGACGGTCGTTCTGATCGCGATGACGGCGGGTTGGGGTTTGAGCTTTGTCTGGGGCGGGATTTCCGGGCTCGACAATCTCGTGACCCTTGTGCCCCTCCTCTTTGCACTTCTGTTCCTGCCGCTCGACATCCTTCCGGCCAAGGTGAAAAACGTCCTCGCCATCGCCGGTCTGGTGATCTGGTTCTTTCTCTCGAAAGACGGGTTGGACCCGCTGCGGCTCATTTTCCTGACGATCATGGTTCTGGGCGGCGCGCTTTTGTTGCTCGCGTCCTTCCATGCCAAAGGCCGCCGCATGGGGTTTTATACCCCGGCGATGCTGATGTTTGCCGGCATGGCGCTTTTGGTGACGGCTCAGTCGAGTTTCCAGTTCTTCGCGGCGTGGGAATTCCTCACCGTCGGCTCCTATTTCCTGATCCTGCGCGGGGCTGACAGCGAACCCCATGCGCTCTCCTACATCACCTTCTCCTTGGGCGGCGCCTTTGCCCTGCTTGCGAGCTTTGCCGTCGCCGCCGAAGGCCAGTTCGTGATCCCGATTGCGGCCCTTTCCGAGGTCGCCCCCGAGATCGCGCCCTATGTGTTTGTCCTGCTAGCGATCGGGTTCCTGACGAAAACCGCCACCATGGGGCTGCACATCTGGCTGCCGGGCGCCCATGCCGAGGCCGAAACCGACGTCTCGCCGATGGTTTCCGGCATCTTGCTCAAGGCCGGTCTCTTCGGGCTTTTCATTCTCCTGATGGAAATGGGCCACCAACGGCTTTACGGCATCGACCTGACCGTCGTGCTCGTCTGGCTCGGCGCGATCTCCGCCTTCATCGGCGCGGTTCTGGCGGCCTTTCAGGAAGACGCCAAACGGCTTCTGGCCTATAGCTCGATCTCCCAGATGGGCTATGCGGTCTTTGGTCTGGCGCTGATGAACCATCTTGGCTGGCTCTTGGCGATGATGTTCGCGATCAACCATTTCGTCTATAAGAGCATGCTGTTCCTCGCCGTCGGCGGCGTGAAAGAACGCACCCACACCAAGCTCATGTACAAAATGGGCGGTCTGATCACGCTCATGCCCTATAGCTTTGTCTCCGTGCTTGTCGGCATCATCGCCATGTCCGGCGTGCCGCCGCTGTCGGGCTTTGGCGGGCGCTGGCTGTTCTACAATGCGATCATGACCACCGACCTGCGCTTGCCGATGATCCTGATCTTCATGGCGGGTCCCGTGGGCTTTCTCTATCTCTTCCGTCTGATCCACACGATTTTCCTCGGCCAGCCGAAGGACGAGCTGCGCACCGTAAAAGAGGCGCCGTTCTGGATCCTCCTGCCGCAGATGATTTTCGTGGCCTTCCTGATCGCATTCGCCGCCCTGCCCGGCATGATCCTCCAGCGCGTCGATGGCTATATCGGCACGCTCTTCGGCGACCGGCCCTTGGTCTGGACGGGGCGGATCATCGACAGCCAATTCGGCACATGGAACCCGGTGGCGATTTGGGGCGTGATCATCGTGGTGTTCTTCTCCTTTCTGGGCCTGTTGATCTGGATGAACCACAACGCCCAGCGCGTAGGTCAGTTCAACATCGTCTTCTCGGCAGAGCGCCCGTTCCGGCCGGAAACCACGCATTTCGCCTGGAACTTCTTCGCGCCTTACCGCAAGGCCATGGGGTTCTTGGAAGCGCCGGTCTCGACAAGTTTCTGGACGGGGGTTTCGAACGCGCTCCATGGCACCGCCGAATTCAGCCGTAAATTCTATACAGGCAACGGCCAAACCTATGCGGTGCAGCTTCTCCTGTTCGTCATCGCCGTCTACCTGATCAGCATGGGAGCCTCGTCATGATCGACTTCCCGAATTTCCAATGGGTTCAGATCGCCTATGCGCTTTTGACGCTCTTCATCGTGATCAACTACGGCATGGTGATGACCGCCGTGGTGCGCAAAATCGGCGCGCGGGTCGGCGGGCGCTATGGCATCCCGGTCTGGCAGAACTATGTCGATTTGCTCAAGAACATCGCGCTCCGGTCCAAGATCTCCCATGGCGTGATGTATTACCTCGGGCCGGTCTTTCGCTTTACCGGCGGCATCGGGCTTTTGCTCTTCGTGCCGACGATCTACGGCTCCGAATGGCATCAGAATTTCTCCTATGCGGGCGATCTGATCCTTGCGCTCTATTTCGTGTTCTTCGGCACTCTGGGCATGGCTTTGGGCGCGGGCGAAAGCGGCCATCCGCATTCGGCCATCGGCGTCTCGCGGGGCCTCGCACAAGTCACCATGGCCGAACTGCCACTGGCCTTGGGCGTCTATGCGCTCTCGCTGCAATATCAGACCCTCGACATCACCCAAATCGTGGCCGCCCAACAGGGCTCCATCTTCAACTGGACGCTATTCACCAACCCAATTGCCACGGTCGCCGCGATGATCGCCTTTGTCGGCACGATGATGCGTTCGCCCTTTGATGTCGCGATGGCGCCGCAGGAAATCCCCATCGGCCCGCCGACCGAATATCATTCCTCCTATCTGGCCCTGATGCAGACCAACCGCGCGCTCTTTCCGGTCGCCAAGGCGGTCATTTACATGAACCTGTTCTTCGGCGGGGCCACAAGCTGGGCCGAGTTCGCGATCAAGGTGTTCTGCCTCTACATGGTCTCGGTCGTGATCGGCGTCGTTCACCCGCGGTTCAGGGTCGAACAGAGCATCCGTTTCTTCCTCAAATGGGGGCTGCCCATCGGCGTCCTCGCCATTCTGGTGGTGTAAACACATGAAAGACGTAGACGACAAGTTCCGCAAGAACACCGACCCCGTCCCGATGCGCGAGGAGTTGAAACCCCGCACGGTCACCACCCCCGACGGTCAGACCATCGAGATCGAACCTTTGCGCGATTACTTCTGTGACGCGCGACCGAAAGTGCATCCGAAAGCCTATTCGAAAATCGTTGAGGATTTCTACAACTGGGCGCGGTCCAATTCGCTCTGGATTCTGGGCTTTGGCACCGGCTGCGGCGCGATTGAAATGCGCCCGCTGATGACGCCGCGCTTCGATGCCTATCGCTATGGCATTCAATGGCGGCCCACACCGCGTCAAGCCAACCTTCTGGTGATCTCCGGCTATCTCTCAGTCAAAACCCTCAAACGCGCGATCCGCGCCTATGAGCAGATGCCGCAGCCGAAATACGTCATGGGGCTTGGCTCCTGCACGATCAACGGCGGCATGTATTGGGACAGCTACAACACGATCAAACGGCTCGACGATTACCTGCCTGTCGACATGTATGTCGCGGGCTGCATGCCCCGGCCGGAGGCTTTGCTGCATGGGTTCATGGAATTGAAAAAACGCATCCGCTCCGGCAAGGCCGAGGGCGCGAATGACTATGCCGAGAACTTCGATCGCTACAAGGCCAACCAAAAGGCCGTGATCAAGGACTGGGACATGCCGGATTACAATTGGTGAGCACGATGAGAGATATTCTATACCGCCTCAAAGATCGCTACCATTTCGGAACGCCGACGTTCCAGCGCGACGATCTGTGTTTCGTGACCGTGAAACGCGATGAGCTGCGTGCCATTCTCACGGAACTGCGCGATGTCGAGGGCTTCACCCATCTGACGCTTCTGACCGCCGTCGACTGGCTGGAAGAGCGGCTGTTTCAGCTCACCTATCTGATCAACAACCGCGAAGCCAATCTGACGCTGGGCCTTCGGGTCATGTTGGAACGCGAGGACGAGCCGGGCGCCACCACGGGCGACACGATCCACGATCTCTGGCCGACGGCGGCCACCTATCAGCGTGAGTTGAACGAGATGTTCGGCATCGACTTCCCCGGCTCGCCGCGCGTCGACGAAGAATTCATCCTGGAGGGCTGGACCGATCTGCCCCCCTACCGGCGCGATTTCGACAGTCTCGCCTATAGCCAGCAGACCTATAACGACCTGCCCGGCCGCAAGACCCATGATCCGCGCGATCACATGAAGAAAGCGCTTTACCCGACTTATCTGAAGGAGGCCGAGTGATGTTTTCCTTCCAACCCGACCGCTCGCAATATCCCCAGCCCGGCCCGGACGGCAAGCTGGAGATCGATCTTGAGACCGGCAAATATCTCAAGCTCTGGCACGGGCCGAACCACCCGGGCATCACCGGCAATATGTCGGTCGAACTCACCGTCTGCGGCGATGAGGTCGTGGAGGGCAAAACCCATGTCGGCTATCTGCACCGGGGTTTTGAAAAACTGATGGAACGGCGGACCTTCATTCAGGTCTTCCCCATCGTCTGCCGCGTCTGTGTACCGGAGCCGGATTTCAACGAATATTGCTATGCCGCCGCCGTCGAAGAACTGGCGGGCATCGAAGTGCCGGAGCTGGCCAACTGGAGCCGCACGCTCATCCTCGAAATGGGCCGCTTCAACAGCTACATGATGGCCATGGGCGGCATTTCCGGCGCGCTGGGTCTTGGCGTTGTCGGGCAATGGCTGACCTATGTGCGCGACCTGATGCTGGATCGGTTCGAGGAACTCACCGGCGCGCGGGTCTATCACATGTTCATCCTGCCGGGCGGCGTGCGCGGGCATCTGCCCGAGGGCTTTGAGGCCCGGATGGAAGAGGTGCTTCAGATCGCCGAGAAATACCTCGCGGATTCCGAGAAGCTTATGTTCCACAGCTCCGTGTTCAAAACCCGGACACAGGGCGTCGGCGTGATCGACCCGGCTCTGTTCGAGCGCTACGGCGTCACCGGCCCCAACGCCCGCGCTGGCGGCATCGCGAAAGACGTGCGCAAAGACAGTCCTTACCTTGTCTATGATCAGCTCGATTTCACCGTCCACACGGAGACGAAATCCGACATCTACGCCCGCACCATGGTGCGCTATAGAGACCTGCATGAAAGCATTCGCCTCATCCGGCAAATCCTTGAAAAAATGCCCAAAACCGGCCCGGTAATGAGCAAGCTGCCGAATGTGCTGCATTGGAAAATCCCGCGCGGCGAGACCTATATCAAGGGCGAAAGCTCGCGTGGCGAATTCGGCTATTATCTGGTGACCGACGGCTCCGGCTATCCGCGCCGGATCAATGTCCGGGGCCCGAGCTACACCCATGCCATGGCGCTTTTGGAGCACCTGATCCCCGGCACCAATATTTCCGACGTCGCGGCCCTCATGGTGTCGTTGCACACCTATCCGCCCGAGATCGAGAGGTAACCCGACATGTCATTGCGTGACGCACTCTCCCCCTTCACCGCGTGGAAACACGTGATCGGCGACCCGGTCACCATCAAGGACCCGTTCACCCGCGAAGCCGCCGACCGCTACCGGGGCTTTCACCAGAACGACATGGACAGCTGCATCGGATGCGGCTCCTGCGAGGCGATCTGTCAGAACGCCGCCATCGACATGGTGCCGGTCTCCGACCCCAAAAACGGCGACAGCGGACTGAGACCGATGATCGACTATGGCCGCTGTTGCTGGTGCGCGCTCTGCGTCGATGTCTGCATGACTGGCTCGCTCACCATGTCGAACGCATACACATGGGTGGACAGCGACCCGAACGCCTTCCGATTCATCCCCGGGGTCGACAAGACATCCTGGGACGATGCGGAAAAAGGCTATCACCGCGAAGACAATATCCGCCATCTGACGGGAGTCGAGCGCATCGACATGCCGACCATGGAGCCCGAAGTGCGGATCGACAGCTTCGCCGAGATGATCCACGGTTACGAGCGCGCCGAGGCCATGGCCGAAGCCGACCGCTGCGTCGAATGCGGGCTCTGCGTCTCCACCTGCCCGGCCCATATGGACATCCCCAATTACATCGCCGCCGTGCGCGACGGGGATTACGACCGGGGCGTGGAACTTCTCTATGAAACCAACCCGTTCTCGGAGGTTTGTGGCCGCGTTTGTACCCATAAATGCGAGGAAACCTGCGCCGCGGTGCATGAGGGTGATCCGATCGCCATCCGCTGGCTCAAACGCCATATCATCGACGAGGTGCCGCTGGAGCACCGGCTTGAGCTGATCAAGAAACCCGATGTGCCGGAAAGCGGTCAATCGGTGGCGGTGATCGGTGCGGGGCCCGGTGGTCTGACCGCCGCTTACGATCTGGCACGTTCCGGGCATAAGGTCGTGGTCTTCGAGGCGCTCGATGAACCCGGCGGCATGATGCGTCACGGCATCCCGGAATACCGCCTGCCCTATGATGCGTTGGACCGCGACATTGCGGTCATCCGTGAAATGGGCGTCGAAATCCGCACGCATACCCGCGTCGGCACCGACATCTCGATGGACGATCTCAAACGCGATTACGATGCGGTGGTCATGGCCATCGGTCTGCAATCCAGCCGTTCAACCCGCATTCCGGGCTGTGACGCGCCGGGGGCGGAAAACGCCATCGACCTGTTGCGCCGTGTGACCGAGGGCAAGGAAATCCCTGTCCCCGAACAAGCCGTGATCATCGGCGCCGGGAACGTGGCGATGGACATCGCCCGCACCATGGCACGGTTGCAGAAACAGAAATACGGTCAGGTCGGCACCACGGTCTGTGCCCGCAAAGACATCTCCATGTTCCGCGCCGATCCCGAAGAGATCGAAGAAGCGCTGGAAGAAGGCGTCGAGATTATCGAACTGCGCGCGCCGCAGGAGATGACCCTGCATGAGGATGGCGAGAATGCCGGTTGTGTCAACGGCTTGCGGACATGGCGCGTGGTGCCCGGCTGGGACGAAAAAGGCCGGTTCGATCCGAGCTATGAGCAGGACAATGTCATCCTCCCTGCGGGCATGGTCGTCGAGGCCACGGGCCAGCAGGCCGATGTCTCGCTTCTGGGCGAGGCGCTGACCGAAGCGCTGGAATGGAACCGCGGTTCTCTGAAAACCGATGCAGCGGGCCGCACGTCGGAGCCGTGGCTCTGGGCCGGGGGCGATGCGGTCAACGGGCAGGACGTGATCAACGCGGTGGCCGACGGGCACCGGATCGCCGCCAGCATTAACCTTTATTTGCAAGCCGGGAGGACCGTGCAATGAGTGAAGCCAACAAGGAAAAGCTGCGCGACGTGACCACCGTGCGCGAGATCATGACCACGGCCACGCAATTCGAGATCGTGGCACGCGATTTCTACACCGCGCTCGCCCCGAAAGTGTCGAAAAATTTCCGCTGGCTGGTTGAGGAACTGGCCGAGGAGGAACAGGGCCACGTCGATCTCTTCACCAAGCTCGCCAACGATCCGCAAGTCTCGGAGGTGATGTCGCAAAAGATCGACCGTCCGAGTGCCGACACCAAATTCTCCGATTGCGTGCACACCCCCGATCTGGGCGAAGCGCCGGACGATCAGGCTGTGTTGCAATATGCGCTCTGGCGCGAGAATGCGGCGATGGAGCAATATACCGAACTGGCCGAAACCGCGCCCGACGGTCCGCTGAAAGACGCGTTTGTCTTTCTCGCCAAGGAGGAAGCAGAACACAAAGCCGAGCTAGAAAAGATCTACGACGATCTGGTGCATTCGGGCGAGGTTTGACCCCGCCCGGCTCTTCAGTCAGGCGGTTGCCACGCTCATCACCGGCACGGATTTCAGAGGCACGCCGGTGTCCGCCAAGGCGGCTTTCTCCGGCGATTGTCCGGCCTCGATCCAGCGCTTGCCCTGCATATAGGCGCGCGGGTCGTTCATCGCATCGACCGCGAGCAGTTCCGCCCCTTTGAAATACCAATGACTTTGCGTCCCCGGTTTGTCGCCGGGGCGCACCACCACATCGTCAAAGCCCGTATTCAACCCGGCGATTTGCAGTTTGACGTCATATTGATCCGACCAGAACCACGGTTTCGCCACATAGGGCGCACCTTGGCCCAGCATGCTGGCCGCCGTCGCCTCCGCCTGTTCGATGGCGTGCGGCACGCTCTCCAACCGGATGCGCGCGCTCTTCCACGGGAAGGAGGCGCAATCGCCCGCCGCAAAAATCTTGGGGTGCGAGGTTCGGCCAAACTCGTCCACTTTGATGCCGTTGTCGATCTCGACCCCCGTCCTCTCCGCCAGCGCCGTTCCGGGCCGCACGCCGATGCCGCAGATCACGAAATCGACGTCCAAGGCTGTGCCGTCGGACAGGGTCGCAGAGAAGCTCGCGGCGCTTTTGCTCAGTCCCTGAAGGCCACAGCCCTCCCGAATATCCACACCGTGCGATCCGTGCATGGTTTTGATCCAGTCAGCGGTCTCTTCCGAGGCCACCCGCGCCAGAATGCGCGGCGCCATTTCGACCAGCGTGACCTGAAGACCTTTGAGCGCTGCCACCGCCGCCGCCTCAAGCCCGATATAGCCGCCGCCCACAATCAACACGCGCCGACCGGGGGTAAATTCATGCGCCATCGCATCCGCATCCGCGAGCGAGCGCATGGTGTAAACCCCATCCCCGCCGCCCATGGCAGGTGGCAGACAAATCGGATCGGCCCCGGTGGTCAGCGCGATCTGATCGACCGGCATTTCGGTCCCGTCCGCAAGCGTGATCACCATCGCCTCAGGATCAATGCCCGTCACCCGCGTGCCGGTCACAAGCTCAATCCTCTGCTCTTCGTAAAAACTCTCAGGCCGCAGGAAAAGACGATCCAATTCCATCTCGCCGGACATATATTTCTTGGACAAGGGCGGGCGTTGATAGGGCGGCACAGGTTCCGCGCCGATGAGTGTCAATTGCCCCTCGTAGCCCAAAGCGCGCAGTTTGGCGGCCAGCGCAGACCCGGCCTGCCCCGCACCGATCACGGCGATATGCGTCATAGTGTTTCCTCAGATAGAATGCGGGCGCGAGGAAACCCCGCGCCCCGCAACACTCAGTACATTTTGTAGGGCAGGAATTTACCGTCGAGCACGATCTTCACACGGTCGCCCTTCGGGTCTGCGGTGCGAGAGATGTCCATGGTGAAGTCGATGGCCGACATGATGCCGTCGCCGAATTCCTCTTCGATCAGCGCTTTCATCGTGGTGCCGTAGACGTTCACCACCTCGTAGAGGCGATAGATCAGCGGATCGGTCGGAACGGCGGTCGGCAGGGAACCGCGATACGGCACGGTCATCAGAAGGGCGACTTCCTCGTCCGAGAAGTTGATCCCCATGGCGTTATCGACCTTGGCGATCTGCTCTTTCGTGAGCGAGATTTGCCCCATCAGCGCGGCGGTGGTCCATTCTTTCGACTGGCCGACGGCGGCGGCCACATCGGCCCATTTGATGTCGTTGAAGACTTTGTGAGCGATGATTTTTTCAGTGAGTTCAGCACGGGTGATCATCTGTTTTTCTCCGTAATGTCAGATGTTAGAAGGGCTCGGGCCAATCAGGCCTGAAAGGGAAAGCCGGTTTCGATCGGCAGGCTCATGTCGCGCGACCATTCGTTCCAAGACCCGAAATAGATCGCGACATCCTTGATCCCGGCCTCTTTGAGGGCGAGGAAGGTGTTCGAAGCGCGCGCGCCTTTGAAGCAGTAGAGTTTCACCGGCGTGTCGGGCGTGATACCGACCGTGGCGCATTCGGCGAGGACTTCCTCTTTCGATTTCATCATCTTGCCATGGGCCGACGGTTTCATCAT
The DNA here is from genome assembly GCF_051054295.1 of Celeribacter sp. SCSIO 80788. Classification (GTDB taxonomy): domain Bacteria; phylum Pseudomonadota; class Alphaproteobacteria; order Rhodobacterales; family Rhodobacteraceae; genus Celeribacter. Next base: position 1,477,022 of record NZ_CP150482.1, read on the forward strand.
CCGGTACCATTCGATCCAGACGGCACCGGGGATACGCCCCTTGCGCGGGCAGAAATCGACGCCATAGGGCGAGGAGGACGTACCGATCCATTCGTCGATGTCGCGCACGTCGAGGATCACCGCCTCGGGATCGTCAATCGCGGCTTTCATGTCGTCCGCGTCCATCATGATCGCGCCTGCGGCCTCGTCGATGGCAAAGCCTGCGGGCGTGGGGGCCACGGCAGCGGTCGAGACTGGGAAGGCATCGGCGGTCCAGGCGGCAAAGCCCCCGTGCAGCACTTTGACCTTCGGGTAGCCGAGGAAAGACAAAAGGTAGAAGCCACGACAAGACTGGCCAAAGCCCCCGTCCATCGCCGCCTCATAGATCACGGCGGTTTTCTCGCCATCGAGACCGGCGGCCCCGAATTCGGCGGCGAATTTCTCCTTGAGCGCGGCCATGCCCGAGGCGTCGGAGGTGGCGAGGAAGGTGAAGATGTCATGCATGTTCACCGCCCCGGGGATATGTCCGGCAGCGAAACTTTCGGGATCGCGCGTGTCAATGATGACGGCGAGATCGGCGTCGGCGAGGGTCTTCAAATCGGTCGGAGTAATAAGCGCAGAATCCATCTGTCGGCTCCCTGTTGTTCCGTTTGAGGGTGAGTGAGTTGGGTTTTGTTTATTGGGGGGAGAGACCTCTCCCCCGGAGGCGAAGGCTTAGCCTTCCATTTGCGCGATCAGCATTTTGAGATGCTTGGTCGCGGGGGTGACGATGCCGACGAAATAGGCCTCGCGCAGGCGGCGTTGCGCGGCACCGTTGGTGACGTATCCACGCGCGCCCATGTGAAGCTGCGCCCAATGCGCGGTCTCCATGGCCAACTCGCCGCCGCGCAAACGCGCCTTGAGCACACGCAGGTAGAAGGCATCGGACAGGTCATAGGGCGTTTTGCACAGCTCCAAGACCTCGCCCACCAGCACGTCATACTCGGCGCGAAGATCAGAGGCCTGTTTGTCGAGATACTGGTTCACATGACCCAGAGGCGCCTCGACTTGTTCAATCAGCTCGATGCAATTCTTGATGATCCCCGCCGCCATGCCGCATTGCAGGATGGTAAAGCCGGGGCGGATACGTTTGACAAAATCCATCGCCGGGTCGCCGAGGATATACTCATCGGGCACAAACACATCGCGACACTGCACGTTGCAGGTGGCCGTGCCGCCCATGGCGACGAAGTCGTGGTCGAGCTTGAGCTTGATCCCCTCCCACCCCGCATGGAAAATCGCCATGACACGTTTCGGGGCCTCTTCGCCCTCGACATCCACATGGAACATCGTGCCGAAATAACCGTCTTCAACGAGGTTGGAGACCCAAGGCAAGAGGCCCTTGACGGTATACCCGCCTTCGACCTTCGTGCCTTTGAGGCGCATCTTTTCGATCTCGCCCATGGCCTTCATCGGGTTGGACATGCCGGTGCCGCCAAGGGCCTCGCCCTTGATCACCTTGGGCAGGATCTCGGTTTTCAGAAATTCGTTGTCAGACGAGGAAATATACCAAGCGAGCGTGTCCTGACACCAGACACAGAAGCCGGTTGAGAGGCATTCCTCAGAGGTCCGCGCCATGGACAGAACCGCAGAGGTCAGATCGACATCGCCGTCGATCCCGCCCACATGAGTGCCGTAAGCGCCGGCCTTGCCGTATGCGCGCATGATGTCTTCGGCGTAGATCCGTTCGTCGTCGATCTTTTGGACGATGCTAGCGAGATCTTCGCGGGAAATACGGTCGATCTCATCGAAATCGTAAGCCGTGAGGGAGGTGGCGACGTTCATCTCATCTCTCCAGAGGTTGGGTTTCGAAAAAGGCAGGGGCCGCCCTATGCGCGTCTCTCGGACGGCCCCCGGATGCGTCAGACGCTTTCGGCGATCATGTTCACAGGGCGCGAGAAGGTGTTGAACACCGGCGACCATTGCGTGACATGGGCGATCAGGGCGTCGATTTCCTCTTGCGGGCAATCGGCTTCCATATCGACCTTGATGCGCACATCGGTGAATCCGACGGGTTTCTCGGACACGTCGCCCGTGCCCCAGACGGCGGTGATGTTCAGATCGCCTTCGAGCGACAGCTCGAGCTTTTTGATCTTGATGCCGCGGGCGATGGCGTTGGCGTGGAGCCCCACGGCCACACAGGAACCCAGAGCGGCCAGAGAAGCCTCGGACGGGTTCGGCGCGGTGTCGTCGCCCAGAAGCCCCGGCGGCTCGTCCACGATGTAGGGCTCGAGATCGCGGATGTAGTTGGCGTGACGGAAGCGGCCTTCCGCGACGGTTTTACATTTCAGCGTCTTGATCGCCTTCGGGTTGGCCTTGCCGGACGCGATCAGCGCCTCCAGCCCCTCTTTCGAGATCGGGTCCAGCCCGTCGACATCCGGCGCAAGACAGCCGGTGAGAGCGGTTACGGGTTCAGACATGGGAATTCCTCCGTTTCGTCTGGTGGGTTAAAAGTCAGGGAGCGCAGGGCCTTAGTGCCCGTCGGAGCGCACCCAGTTGAATTTCTTGATGAGCTGGCCTGCGAGGGCGTCGAGGGCGAAACCGATCACCCCGATCACCACCACCGTGGCGGCCAGCCGGTCGTATTCGAGCGTGTCCCGCGCATCGTTGATCGCGTAGCCAAGCCCGGAGGTGACGCCGAGATATTCGGCAGGCACCAGCACCACCCAGGCCACCCCAAGCGCGAGGCGAATGCCCGAGAGGATGTCCACCGCGATGGCCGGAAGGATCACCGAGAAGAGCATATGGAGCGGGTTGGCCCCCAGATTGCGGGCAACCTTGAGCCACGAGGGGTCGATCCGGCGCACGCCACCGGCGGTGGAGAACAGGATCGGCCAGACAGCCGCCATGCCGATCAGGAAAATGATCGCCCCGTCCCAAGTGGCAAAGGCCATGACCGCAATCGGCATCCAGGACAGCGGCGAGATCATCCGCAGGAACTGGAACGGCACGTTCGCAACCTCGTTGAGGCGCTTCATCCGCCCGATCATGATCCCGACAGGCACACCGATGACGATGGCGTAAAACAGGCCCAGCCCCACCCGCATCAGCGACGGCCCGGACATGGCCACGACCTCGCCGTCCATCAGCATCTCCCAGAGACGGGAAAGCGTCGGGGCCGGAGCGAAATCGGCGAAGGCGAAAAGATCGTCGCTGGTCTCGACGATCCACCCGCCGATCCACCACAGCACCAGCAACAGGCCAATGCCGAGCGCCCCGTTCGCAAAGCCGCGGAAGCGGCCCAGCTTCGGCAGGGAGAAACCTGTCCGGGCCATTTGCCCTGAAAGCTGGGTCACATCGCTCATAGCTCGAAGATCTCCTCACGGGTGTAAGGATCGCCGCCGGTTGCGACAGAGGGATCGTTCTTCCACTCCGGGTATTTTTCGAGCGCGGCTTTGACGTAATCGTAGTTGACCAAATCGTCGGCCACGAATTGCGGATCGAGCCCCTCAAGGAAAGTGGTCTCCCCGGACACGACCGTCTCGTTCATCGCCTCGACGATGAGCTTGGTTGCCGACGGGTACGGCCAGGGCTGGAAGTCGATCCGGCCATTGTGGAACGCGCTCTGGTGCTTGATCGCCCCCGAGGCGATGTAATCCGGGTTGTTCTCGTAAAGCGTCATGGCGCGTTTCACCACGGGCGCTGGCGCAGGCAGATACCCTGCCCCGTCTTTCGACAGAAGTTCCGCCACTTCCTCTTTGTTTTGAGAGGCATAGATCGAGGCACGCACCACGGCGTTCATCACGCCTTGCGTCCATTCCGGCTTCGCGGTGGTCGCCTCTTCGTGCATGCACACAACGCAACACGGGTGGTTTTTCCAGATGTCGCCGGTAAAGCGCAGCATCCGCGCGCCCGCTTTCAGTTCCCCGAGCGCGTTGAACGGCTCGGCGACGATATAGGCATCGATCTTCTTGGCGGCGAGCGCGGGCGGCATTTCGGGCGGCGGCAGAACCTGAAGGTTGCATTCGTCGGCGGCGATCGGTTCGCCCTGAGGCTTGATCACGGCTTTGATGCCGTTGGCGCGCAACGCATATTGCAGCACGATATTGTGCATCGAGTACCAGAACGGCACGGCGACCTGTTTGCCGCCCAGACCCGCGAAGTCCTCGATGTCCGTGTGTTTGCCCACCACAAGTGCTGAGCCGTTGGTATGCGCCCAGGACATGATTTTGACCGGGAAATTGTTGTTGTAGCGCATCCAGACCGGGATCGGTTTCAGGAAGTGCACGAGGTTGAACTTGCCGGAGGCAAAGCCCTCAATCAGCGGCGACCAGCCGCGCATCAGGGTCGGTTGCTCGGCCTTGATGCCCTCTTCCTCGAAATAGCCCTTGGCATGGGCGACCAGAAGCGGCGTGGCGTCGGTGATCGGCAGATAACCGATGCGCAGAATATCGTCGTCCTGCGCAGAGGCCATGCGCGGCAGCATCGCGGGCATCCCGCCCAGAAGAGCCGCCAGACCGCCTTTTGCCAGAAGAGCGAGCGTCGAACGACGGCCCGGATCGAACTCCGTGTTCCCGCCACAGCAAGCGCCGTGAAGGTCGTGGTGGTGATGGCCGTGGCCGCAAGTTTTCTTGTGGTCGTCAGTCATGTCAGGTCCCTGTTGATGTTCGGTTGGTCTTGTTCGGATTATTCGGAAAGGCGGGTGAAATCGTTCTCGGTGGGCGCATCGCCCATCTCGGCGACCTCGGCATAAATCCCCATGAGGCGGGCGTGTTCACGGCCAAAGGCATCGGAGCCGCCGCCGCGCTCTTCTTCGGACAGCGCGATCTGCGTGTCCTCGGCGATCCGCCCCGGATTGGCCTTGAGCACCAGCACCCGGTCCGCCATGCGCACCGCCTCGCCCACGTCATGGGTCACGATCACAAGCGTCAGGCCGAGGTCCTTGGCGATCTTGCGCACGTCCTGCTGAAGCGAGCGGCGGGTGAAGGCATCGAGCGCGGAGAAGGGTTCGTCGAGGAGCAGCATCTCCGGACGCGGCGCAAGCGAGCGGGCCAGAGCCACGCGCTGCTGCTGACCGCCGGACAATTCCTGCGCATTGCGATCCGCGAAAGCCCCAAGATCGACCAGATCGAGCACTTCCGGCACACGCTTGGCAATCTCGTAGCTGCGACGGGTGAACTTGAGCCCCAGCCCGGCGTTCTGCGCCACGGTCATCCACGGATAAAGCGACGGCGCCTGAAACATCATCACCCATTTCGGCGAAGGATGTTCGACCACATTGCCGTTGATCACGACCTCGCCCTCGGACGGATGGGTGAGGCCCGCGAGCATGTGCAACAGCGTGGACTTGCCGCAACCGGAGCGCCCCAGAAGCGCCACGACCTCGCCCTGATGAATTTCGAAATCCATATCCTCAAGCACAGGACCGTCGGCCTTGCGATAGCTGTGGCTAAGCCGCTTCACCGCGACATGCGCGCCGATCAGCACAGGCGGATGCGCCGGCTCCTGCACCTGTCCTTCGGACGGCTGGGAAGGGGTCTGATCTTTCATTTTGGTCACGGCCATCTCTTCTCACTCCGGGTTGTTTGCAAAACTGTACAAACCGTTCTGTCTTATCGAGACGCAAAGAAGCCCTCTCCGTCAATGCCCGAATGCCGGAAAAGGTGACTCTTATTTTCCTGTTCAAATATTCAGCAAAAATTGAGGTAGACTGCTCGTATCGAGGCGATTTTACGTGAATTTTATCCCTAAACACCGCCCAACACACTTGCGCATGCAAGAATGTCGCACCTGAGAAACCCGCTCAAAACAATAGACAGAGCTGTCTTGTTTTTTTGCGATATATATGTGAGGGAGATTGACAGCCTTTGACGCGGGGCGATTCCCCTCCCCGCCAGACGTATTGAGTTCAGATTGCAGGAGAGCCTCAGATGGATGACAGCCCCCAGGAGTTTTGCCCTTTGGAAACCTCCGGCTGGAGCTTTGCCGCGACGGAGCCGAAAACCGCGCGTGACAAGATCATGACGGCCGCCTCGCATCTGTTCTGCAACCACGGCTTCGCCGCCACCGGCATCGATACGATCCTCGCCCGCGCCGGGACCGCGAAGGCGACGCTCTATCATCACTTCAAATCGAAAGAAGAGCTGATCGCCGCCGTGCTGGAGGCCGAGGGCACCACATGGCGCGGCTGGTTCTTTGGGCGCCTCGCCGAAACACAGGGCCCCGCCCGCAAACGCATGCTCGCCGTGTTCGACGTGCTTCAGGACTGGTTTTCCGATCCGGGGTTCTACGGCTGCCCGTTCATCAATGCGGTGGCGGAGTTCGACACTGGCAACGACGCGGTGCGCAAGGCGGCGGAGAAACACAAGGAGCACATCCTGACCTGGCTCAAGGCACAGGCCATCGAACTCAAGGTGCCCGACGTGACCGAAACCGCGCGTTCCTTTGCCGTGCTCATCGACGGCGCCATCGTCGCCGCCCAACACACCCGCGACCCAAGCTTTGCCCGCACCGCCAAACATATGGCCGAATGTCACCTCGATGTTGTGCTCGGCACGTAATCCCTTTTGAATTATCCGAAACCTGCCTTGACCCTCCCCATAGAATGTATATACATCGTATAGGCAGACAACGGCTATGACCAAGGGGTAGGCATGGCGCCGAAAAACAAAAAAGACAGCTCGCTGATCATCCGCCTGCCGAAGGAGGACCGCGACGCGTTCGTGGCGCTCTGCGAAGAGATGGACACCTCCGCCTCGCGCGAGCTTCGCGATCATATCCGCAAGTTTCTCAAGAAGAATTCCAAGAAAGGATCGTAAGCCGTGAAGACGCTTCTCGTTGCCAACAGCAAGGGTGGTTCCGGCAAAACGATGACAGCGATCACCCTCGCTGCGGCGTTGCGTGCCGCCGGCAAACGCGTAACGCTGGCCGATGCCGATCCGCAGCAATCCGCACGGATGTGGGGCAAACGCCGCTCGGCCTATGCGGCGCATATCCCCGTGCTGGACTGGTCTGGCGCTGCGCGTCCCTCAGTGCCGCGAAAAACCGACTGGCTGGTGATCGACAGCGGCGCGGGGCTTGAAAGCGAGGCCGCGAAGGTGCTGTTGAAAGACGCCGACGTGATGGTGACGCCGATCATGGCCTCGATGTTCGATGAGCTGGCGGTGAAGGGCTTTCTCAAATCCCTGCGCGAGTTGAAACGCATCCGCAAAGAGAAGGTCGAGATCCTGCCCATCGGCTCTCGCATCGACCCCCGGCGCAAGGACGGGCGCATTTTGAAAGAGTTCCTTGAGGCCAACGGGCAAGAGCTTGTGACGATGATTTCCGAGCGCGCCGCCTATATTGATCTGGCCCGCGAAGGTCTGTCGATCTTCGACCAGACTCAGGCGAAATATGCCCCGATGAAGGCCCAGTGGCAGCCGGTTCTCAAACATCTCGGCGTGAAACTCTGAACCGGTTTGGGGCGGTGCTCCGGGGCAAACCCCGCGAAAGCGCCGAAAAAACAGGCAAATCCCCAGAAAGCGCCCGACGCGATCAGCCCTGTTTCACAGCGGTGACTTCCACCTCGACCTTGAACTCCTCACGGGTAAACCCTGTGACGATGATCAGGGTTGACGCGGGTTTGACGGCGACCTCGGCCAGCCAGGCGTCGCGCACCGCCATATAGACCGGGAAATCTTCGCGCCGGGTCACGAAAGCGCTGATCCGGATCACCGCATCGCGCCCTGCCCCCGCCGCCGCCAAAATGGCGTCGATATTGGCGAAACACTGCTCTGCCTGTGCTTTAACGCCTTCCGGGCATGTCCCGTCCGGGGCAAGTCCAAGCTGACCCGAGGTTACGATAATCTGCCCACCAGAAGGCCCCATGACCCCGTGGCTATAGGCCCCGAACGGGGCCGCGATGGAGCTGGGCGTGAGCGGCATATTCATTGCGGTGTCCTTCGTGTCGAGATTCGTTTTTCGCCTTCTCTCATGCCATTTCGTGACGGGAAGCGCCGCCATTGTGTACAACATCGCATCCGATATTGCCGACATCTGCGTTAATTTTGACCACACGGCCAGATTTTCGCCCTCAAATTGGGCATCTGAAGATTGTATGCAAATTCCCGCAACGCCCCCCTGTGCCTCCCCCCCGATGATCTCGCTAACGTGGTCTGCGGAATTTCACCCACGGAGAGTTTACATGACTTTGAATCGCGTTCTCGCGGGGCTTGCCCTTGCCGCGACCACTTCCACCGCGGCCCTCACCGGCGCAATGGCCGCCGACCTGACGCCCGTGTCCTTCGGCACCAACTGGCTCGCTCAGGCCGAGCACGGCGGCTACTATCAGGCCGTGGCCGATGGCACCTATGCCGCCTGCGGTCTCGACGTGACGATCCAGCCGGGCGGTCCGCAGGTCAACAACCGCGCGCTCATGATGGCCGACAAGATCCAGTTCCACATGGGCGGCGATCTGCTTCAGGCGTTCAACGCCGCGAAAGAAGGCATCCCGGTCGTAGCCGTGGCCGCCACGTTCCAGAAACACCCGCAGGTGATCATCGCGCATCCGGGCAAGGCGAAGACCTTCGAGGACCTGAAGAACCTCACGCTCCTGATCGGCGACAACGGCTTTGCCTCCTACTACCAGTGGATGATCGCCGCCTACGGTTTCACCGCCGAGCAGCGCCAGCCCTATACGTTCAACCCGGCGCCGTTCCTGGCCGATGAGAACATGGCAATGCAGGGTTTCCTGTCGTCTGAGCCCTATGTGATCGAAAAAGAAGGCGGGTTTACCCCCGATGTCTTCCTGATCGCCGACGCCGGTTACTCGACCTATGCAACCACCATTGAGACGATGCAGAAGACCATCGACGAGACCCCCGAGGCGGTGAAATGCTTTGTCGATGGCTCCGCGATCGGCTGGTACAACTACCTCTACAACGACAACTCGGCGGCAAACGAGATGATCATGGCGGACAACCCCGACATGACGCAGGACAAGATCGATTTCGCCATCGAGAAGATGAAATCCGAAGGCATCGTCGACAGCGGCGACGCGCTTGAGCTCGGCATCGGCGCGATGACCGACGAGAAGATCAAGGACTTCTACGACAAGATGGTCGACGCGGGCGTGATCGAGGCGGGTCTGGATTACTCCTCCGCCTATACACTCGATTTCACCAACCAAAAAGTTGGCATGGACCTGAAATAAGGCCCTGCCGAAAGACAAGCGGGGGCGGCATCTTCCGGCCCCGCAAATCAAGACGCGAAAGACGCACATGACCACCCCTCCCACCTCCATTCCCCCCATGGGCCAGCGTGAAAAGCTGTTGGATATGTCCAATGTGGACAAGGTTTTCAACGGCAATGTCGTGGCGCTCAAGGATATGAACCTGACCGTCAATCAGGGCGATTTCATCTCGCTTCTGGGCCCCTCGGGCTGCGGCAAATCCACGGCCCTGCGGCTGATTTCCGGGCTGATGCGCCCAACTTCGGGCCATATCACATGGGAAGGCGGCATGAAGACCGGCGACCTCGGTGTGGTGTTTCAGGAACCGACGCTGATGCCCTGGGCGACCGTCGAGCAGAACGTCTGGCTGCCGTTCCGTCTGCGTGGCAAATCCATGCGCGACGTTCAGGACGAGATCATGTGGGCGCTCAAAATGGTGGGTCTGGAGAAATTCCAGCGCGCCTACCCGCGCGAACTCTCAGGCGGCATGAAAATGCGGGTGTCGATTGCCCGCTCGCTGGTGACAGAGCCGCGCCTCATCCTGATGGACGAACCTTTCGCGGCCTTGGACGAAATCACCCGCCACAAGTTGAACAACGACCTTTTGGAGCTGCGCGAAAAGCTCAAATGCACGGTGATTTTCGTGACCCACTCGGTGTTTGAATCCGTCTTCCTCTCGGACCGGATCGTCGTCATGGCGGCACGCCCCGGACGGGTGTCCTCCGAGGTCACGGTCGATGCGCCCTACCCGCGCACCGAAGAATTCCGCACCTCCGCAGACTACGCGGAACTCTGCCGCAAAGCCTCCGATGCGCTTCATGCGGCAATGAACGAACATGGCGCGAGGGCCTCGGCATGAGCACGACCGATATGAATACTACGCTTGTTGTGGACGAAGAAGAACTTCGCTACGCCCGCGCGCAAAAGCGCGAGAAGATCGCCAAATGGGTTCTACCCGTGGTGGTGATCGCACTGGCGATTTTCCTTTGGGATCGGATCGTGGTGTGGAACGAGATCCCGCATTATATCCTGCCGGGGCCGGGACTTGTGCTCAAGACCTTGGTTCAGGACTGGGGCATGTTGTCCTCGGCGCTTTTGGTGACGCTCAAGATCACGCTGGCCGCTCTGGCCGTCGCGGTGATCGGCGGCGTGGGGCTGGCGATCCTCTTCACCCAGTCGCGCTATTTCGAGATGTCGTTTTACCCCTTCGCCGTCATCCTTCAGGTGACGCCGGTGGTATCCATCGCGCCCTTGATCTTCATCTATGTCGACAACCGGCTGGCGGCGCTTTTGCTCTGCGCGTGGATCGTGGCCTTCTTCCCGATCCTGTCGAACACCACGCTGGGCCTCAATTCGACCGATCACAACCTGCGCGATCTTTATAAAATCTACGGCGCAACGCGCTGGCAGCGGCTGCGTTACCTGCAATTGCCGACCGCGCTGCCCTATTTTCTGGGCGGTCTACGCATCGCGGGCGGTCTGTCTCTGATCGGGGCGGTTGTGGCCGAATATGTGGCGGGCACCGGCGGCATCGGATCGGGGCTTGCCTTCCGCATCCTTGAGGCGGGATATCGTCTCAACATTCCGCGGATGTTCGCGGCCCTTCTTCTGATCGCGGCCACCGGCGTCGTGATCTTCACCGCAGCCTCTCTCCTGAGCCATGCTCTGCTGCACAAATGGCACGAAAGTGCGATCAAACGGGAGTCATAAGGACTTATATGAGCTTTTGCGTTCTGCCCAGCGGCGCGAAGACACTTCGAAATGTCACGGTCCCGGCCTGCCTCATCGGTCAGCCCGGCGACCTCATCACCACCGATCTGACGATCGAAAACGGCAAGATTGTAAAAACGGACGCTGGGCAACCGGCCGAAACTACAATCGACATTCCAGAGATCGACATGAAAGGGGCCATGGTCTTCCCGGCCTTTGTCGACATGCACACGCATCTCGACAAGGGGCATACATGGCCCCGCGCCTCGAACCCCGATGGCACCTTCATGGGCGCCTTGGAAACCGTGCGGGCGGATCATGCCAATTGGACCGCGCCCGATGTCGAGGCGCGGATGGATTTCGCCCTGCGCTGCGCTTATGCGCACGGGACCAAGGCGATCCGCACCCATATCGACAGCCTCGACAACCTCGCCGCCTCCTCCTTTGGCGTGGTGAAAAAGATGCAGGCGAAATGGGCGGGCAAGATCGAGCTGCAAGCCTCCTGCCTTGTCGCCATCGACCGGATTTTCAAGGATGAGGGCGATTTCCCCGCCATCGCGAAGATCGTCGCCGATGCGGGCCAGATCCTCGGCGCGGTCACCTACCCGGTGCCGGATCTGAAAGAGCGCCTGCTGGATTTCTTCCACTACGCGATGCTCTACGATCTCAACGTCGATTTCCATGTGGACGAGACGGACGATCCCACCTCCGACACGCTGCGCACTATCGCGGAGACGGTTCTGGAACTTGGTTTCAAAAACAAGGTGACGGTCGGCCATTGCTGTTCGATCTCCGTCATGCCGGAAGAGACCGCCGACGAGATCATCGCGCTGGTCGCCAAGGCGGGTCTTAACGTCGTTTCCCTGCCGATGTGCAACATGTATCTGCAAGACCGCTACAAGGGCCGCACGCCGCGCTGGCGCGGTGTCACCATGGCGCATGAGCTGAACGCGGCGGGGGTCAATGTGTCCTTTGCGTCTGATAACACCCGCGATCCGTTCTACGCCTATGGCGATCTCGATATGATCGAGGTGATGCGCGAGGCGACGCGGATTTGCCATCTCGACCACACGGATCAGCCCTGGGTGCAGGCGTTTCTCGCCAACCCGGCGACCGCCTGTGGCTTTGACACACCGACACTGACCGAGGGCGCACCTGCCGATTTGGTCATTTGCAACGCACGCGGCTGGACCGAGCTGTTCGCCCGACCGCAATCCGACAGGGTGGTTTTGCGGGACGGAGATCCCATCGACCGCACCCTGCCGTCCTACTCTGAGCTTGATGAAATCGTGAGTGTAAAATCATGAAACCGAATATCGCCGCCGCCATGGCCGAACTCTCCCATCTGGAGATCGACGAAAACCCCGCCACCGTCCGCAACAAATCGCGGGATTTCTTTTGGTATTCCCCGGTTCTGAAAGCCGAGATGGATCACCTTGAGGCGGATTTCGTGGTCAATCCGAAATCCGAAGACGAGGTCATCGAGGTTCTCAAGACCTGCTACAAACATGACGTCCCCGTCACCTGTCGTGGCGGCGGCACCGGCAACTATGGCCAGGCGATGCCCTTGGCCGGGGGCTGCGTCATGCATCTGACGGGCATGAACAAGATCAAGGAGATTGGCGCGGGCTATGTCGTCGCCGAACCCGGCATCATCATCAAGGAGCTTGATGCCGAACTGAAGGAAAAATCGGGTCAGGAACTGCGCATGTTCCCGTCGACCTATTCGCAGGCCTCCTTGGGCGGGTTCATCGCAGGTGGCTCCGGCGGGGTCGGGTCGGCGAACTGGGGCGCGCTGCGCGATCTCGGCAATATCGACCGCCTGCGCGTCATCACCATGGAGGCGGAGCCCCGCGTGTTGGAATTCACCGGCGAAGAGCTGCACCGCGTCTCCCACGCCTATGGCACCAATGGCATCATCACCGAGATTGAAATGCCGCTCGCGCCCGCTTACGACTGGGTCGAGATGTTCGTGCGCTTCGACACCTTCCGCATGGCCACCGAATTCGCCGGTCAACTGACCGCCGAGCCGGGCATTCTGATCAAGCTTGCCTCCGTCTACGCCGCCCCCATCGCACATAAGTATTTCCAACGTGTGAAGGCCCATGTGACCGAAAACGATCACCTCTGCGGCCTGATGGTCGCGCCGCATTCCATGGCCGGCTTCCAGACCCTGCTGGACCGCTATGAAGGCGGCGAGGTGATCTATCGCTCCGACGATGTGCAGTGGGACCGTCACCCCGGCCCGGTCTATGAATATGGCTGGAACCACACCACGCTGCGGGCGCTGAAGTTCGAGAAAGACCTGACTTATCTTCAGGTCCGCTATGGCTCCGACATCGAGAAAATCATGAGTGCCTATGAGACCTTCAAGGACGATCTCTACATGCACCTCGAAGTGATGCGCGAGGGCGCGGGCCTGTCTTTTGCGGGGCTTCCGATTGTCTTCCCGAAGGACAAGGCGCAGCTCGACGATCTGGTCGCCAAACACGAGGCGATGGACTGCATGATCTTCAACCCGCACCGCTACACGCTTGAGGAAGGCGGGCGGCAGTCCACAGACAAACGCCAGCTCGATTTCAAACGCGAGGCGGACCCGAAAGGGTTGCTCAACCCCGGCAAGATGATCGCCTGGGACGAGCCGGATTTCGATTACGCGGATATGTATTCCTACGCGAAAATCCTGCCGAAGCCTGAGGTGGCGGAATGAGCGCCGCCTCGAAAGGCCGAGTCCTCGTCCTCTACGCCCACCCCTGCCCCGAGAGCTTCAACGCGGCGGTGCATGAGGTGGTCGTCGAGGCGCTGAAAAAATCCGGCTGGGAGGTCGACGATTGCGATCTCAACGCCGAAGGGTTTCAGCCGGTTCTGACCACCGAAGGCCGCCGGGGCTATCACGACGAGCCGGAGAATATCGAACCGGTGCGCGACTACGTCGAGCGGCTTCAGGCCGCCGATGCGCTCGTCATGGTCTTCCCGGTGTGGAATTTCGGCTATCCGGCGATCCTCAAGGGATTTCTCGACCGGATTTTCCTTCCGGGTGTGTCGTTCAAACTGGTGGATGGCAAGGTCCGGCCGGGCCTCACGAACATCAAAAAGCTCTACGCCTGCACCACCTATGGCGGCACTCGTTGGCGCGCGATCCAGAATGCCGATCCGCCCCGCAAAACGGTGACCCGCGCGGTGTGGTACGCCTGCGGGATGCCGAAGAAAAAATACATCGCCTGCTATGACATGAACCGCAATGAAGAGCCCAAGCTCAAACGCCATCTGGAGCGGGTGCGGCGCGAGATGGAGGCGATGTGATGCAACGCGCCCTCGTGATCTATTGTCACCCGCGAACGACCTCGTTCAATCACGGGATCAAAGAGCTTGTGGTTTCGAGATTGCAAAGCGCAGGCGTCGAATATCGCCTGCGCGATCTCTATGCCGAAGGCTTCGACCCGGTGCTCTCCGCGCATGAGCATGCAATCTATGAGAACGTGCCGGAAAACCGCAGACTGGTCGAGCGCGATTGCGCCGATCTGGAATGGTGCGACAGCCTGATCTTCGTCTATCCCACATGGTGGTACGGCTTGCCCGCGATGCTCAAGGGCTGGCTCGACCGCACCATGGTGTCGGGCGTGGCTTTCATCATGCCGCAAAAGGAAGGCGATGACATCAAACCCGGCCTGACCCACATCACCAAACTGGGCGTCTTCACCACCTGCGGCGCCTCGCGCTGGCTGACTTTCTTTGTCGGCGCCCCCGGCAAACGCACGCTGATGCGCGGGCTTCGGGTGATCTTGGCCAAGCGCTGTAAAACCGCTTTTGCAGCGCATTTCCTGATGGACAGCTCGACGCCCGAAAGCCGCGCCAAACACCTGACCCGCGTGCAAAAACGGCTCGACAAGCTGATCGCAGCCCCAACCCCAAAGGAGGGATAAATGGACATTCCCGTTCTTGACTGGCAACGCTTTGCCACCGGCTCCGATGTGGATGGCTTTGTGCGTGACCTCGGCGCCGCCTGCCGTGACACCGGTTTTTTCCTGATCTCGGGGCATGGCATCCCGGAAGAACTGATTGCAGAGGTGTTCGCCAAAGGCGACGCCTTCTTCGCCCTGCCCATGGTCGAGAAATCCAGGATCGACATCCGCAAAAACCCGCACAATCGCGGCTGGGCCTGTCAGGGGTCCGAAGCGCTGGACGAAAAATCCGGCCTGATGGATCAAAAAGAGGCCTTTAACGTCGGATACGATCTCGACGCCCAGGACCCGCGCGTTCTTGCGGGCGAGCCGTTTCGCGGCGTGAATGTCTGGCCGGATCTGCCCGGTTTCCGCGACACGATGCTCGACTATTATGACGCGGTTCTCGATCTTGGCGTGGCACTGCACCGCGCCTTCGAGATGGATCTCGACCTGCCCGAAGGATACTTTCCGCCGCATTTCACCGAACCCATGGCAACGCTGCGCATTCTGTCCTATCCGGCGGCCCCGGATGGCGACGGTATCGGCGCGGGCGCACATTCGGATTACGGCTCGGTCACCCTTCTGATGACCGATGGCGTCGCCGGGCTTCAGGTCAAACCGCGTGGCGGCGACTGGATGGATGTGCCGCATGTGCCGGGCGCGTTTGTGGTCAACATCGGCGATTGTCTGATGCGTTGGTCCAACGACATCTATATCTCGACACCGCACCGCGTCCTGCCGCCCAAAACCGCGCGGCGCTCGATTGCGTTTTTCCTCGATCCCAACCCGGACAGCCTTCTCGAAGCCCTGCCCGGCACCGGAGAGGCCAAATATCCGACCATGACCGGCGCGGAATACCTGCGGTCCCGCCTGATGGCCACCTATGCAATGGAAGACAACTCATGAGACGCTATGACTGGACCGAGTTCCGCACCACGGAATTCGCCGATTTCGACCCCGAGAAAACCATCGTGATCCTGCCCACCGCCGCCGTGGAACAACACGGGCCGCATCTGCCCGTGGGCGTGGACACCTATATCAACGAGGGCATGCTTGCGGAACTCCGCGCCACCTGCCCGGAGGATGTCACCATCCTGATCCTGCCGGTTCAGGCCGTCGGAAAATCGAACGAGCACATCCACGCCAAGGGCACGCTGACCTATACGGCCAAGACCGCTTTGGACGCCTGGACCGAGATTGGGCTGTCTGTGGCGCGGGCGGGCCTCAAGAAGATGGTGATCGTCAACTCTCATGGCGGCAACCTCGATCTGATCTCCATTCTGGGCCGCGAGCTGCGGGTGCAGGCGGGGATGATGGTGGTGAAATGCCAATGGGGCAATTTCGGCAAGCCGGAGGGCATGTATAGCGCGCAGGAAAGCAGCTACGGCATCCATGGCGGCGATCTTGAGACCTCATTGATGCTGCATTTCAAACCGCATCTGGTGGATATGACCAAGGCCGAGGATTTCCGCTCAACGGCTGAGGCCGCGCCGATCTCCCCCATCGGGCCGGTGAACCTGGCCTGGGTGTCGAAAGACCTGAACCCCAAGGGCACGGTTGGCGAGGCGCATCTGGCGACCGCCGAGAAAGGCAAGGCAACCTGCGCGCATCAGGTGGCGGGCTTTGTCGAGATGCTCAAAGAGTTCCGCGATCTGTCGACCGAGGGCTATGCCCGAACGATCCCGGACTAAGCACTCCGGCAAGGGCGGAAAAAGGGGGCCTTTCGGCCCCCTTTCTCATTCCTCTGTCTTCGGTGGCGCGATGCCGCCAAACGCCCCGCCAAAGGCCGACGGGCTTTCCGGTTTCGGCGCCGCAGGGGCTGCCGGTGCCGGGGTCCCCACGCCTCCGAACGCGCCGCCAAAGGCGCTGTCCGGTTTCGGCACGGTGACGCCCTGCTGAGCCTGTTCCGCTTCGATCTTGGCGCGCTGCTCGGCCCGAAGCGCCTCCTGACGGTCGAGCTTCTCCTGAAGGATCGCCGCCTCGCACTGGCCGCTGTCGTATTGCGACCCCGCATAGGAAATCCCCCCGATCACCGCCACGAGAATGGCAAACACGACGCCCGGATGGGTCAGCGCCCGCGTCACCGGGTTGGCGTAAAGGGCCGAACGCGCGGCGCGGCCACCGGCTTCGGCCTCTTTGCGGCGCTGGAACGCTTCGTTGGTGAGCGCGCCGACCAAGGTGATGGTGATGATGATCACCGCCAAAGCCGACAAAGACGGGTCCGTCCCGTGGCGTACTTTGGACGCCAGCGCCGTGGTGAAGGTGCTTTCCGAGAGTACTGTGAACACGGTGGTGTTGTAGTTCTCGAACGACGCCAGCAGCGTGATGAAGGCCGCAGACCCAATCGCAGGCGCCATAAAAGGCAGAAGGATCTTGCGAAACGCCTGACCGGGGGTTGCGCCAAGGTCCAGCGCGGCCTCCGTCTGGGTCGCATCAAAGCGCTGAAGCCGCGCGATGAACACCAACATGGCATAGGCCGAGACAAAGGTGATCTGGCCCACGATGGTCAGGAAATACCCGTTGTACAGGAACCCGGCCCCGATGCCGCGCGTAATCTGACCCCAGAGCACGATGGTCGAAATCCCCAAAACAACGCCGGGGATCAGGATCGGCAGGATCAGCACGGTGTAGAGCATCGAGCGCAGTTTCGCAGGCAATTCCGAAAGCGCCAATGCCCCCGCAAGCCCGATAGGCACGGCCAAAGCCACGACCCCCACGCCGATGATCACCGAGTTCAGCAGACCTTCCATCAGGCGGGCATTGCCGAACAGCTCATTGAACCAATTGGTCGTGAAACACTCCCAAGGCGCGACCCGCGGGAATTTCGACGAGTTGAACGCGGTCGCCGCCATGATGATCAGCGGGCCGAACAGGAAGGAGAAGAACGCAAGCGCATAGGCACCGCCGAAAATGGTATTCCTGCTCATTTGCCGATCTCCCCGACGGAGACCTTGAACACGCGCATCATCAGGAGGACGAAGCTGATACAGGTGAGAAGCAAGACGACGGCATAGGCCGAGCCTCTGGGCCAGTTCGAGCTCTCATTGAACCACTGATAAATCAGCTGCGTGAACCACAAAGACGACGGCCCACCCAAGATTTGCGGCGCGGCCAAGGCACCTGCGGTGAGCATAAAAACCATGGTCGCCCCCGACACGATCCCCGGTTTCGCCATCGGCAAGACCACCCGCCAATGCACCCGCCACAAAGGTGCGCCCATGTCGCGGGCCGCTTCGACCTGCGTGTGATCGAGCGCTTCGACGGCGTTGTAGATCGGGAAGATCATCAACAGAATATAGGCATAGGCGAGGCCACAATAGAGCGCCACATCGGCGCGGATGAAATCCACCGGCGCGTCCCATAGCCCGAGCTGCATCCCCCAGGTGTTCACCACGCCCGTGGACCCAAACAGCACGCGAAAGGCAAAGGCGCGCAGGATTTCATTGATCCAATAGGGAATGATCAGCCCGATCACCATGAGACGGGCGGCAAGGCCTTTGGCCCCATGGGCGAGGATATAGGCGATGGGATAGCAGATGAGCACATCAATCAAAGTCACGATCATCGCCGCAATCAGCGTGCGCACGAGGATCATGATGTCGAGCGTATTGACCGAACCGTCGTTGTTGAAGAAGAAACTGCGGTACTGATCGAGCGTGTAGTGATCCGCATCGGTTCCGAGCTGATCGGCCGGCAGATTGAAACGGAAGGAATAATCCAGCATCGAAAGCTGCGGCAGGGTGATGAACAAGACGACCCAAAGCGACACGGAAATAGCCACGAACAGGGCCGCGCCCATGCCGTGTTTGGCCAAGAGAGTGTTGTATGCGAGTTTCAACTGTTTCATGTTTCGCTCGCCATATGCCCGAGCGGAAGAATGGTGCCGTTCATCGGCTGGAACCCCAAAGACAGGCTTTCACCCTGCCCCGGCAAGCTCCCGGCGAGCCCCGCGTTGACCATGGAAATGCGCAACTCGTTCTCACCGGCTTTCGCAAAAACATGGTTGGTCGCGCCTTCGAATTCCTGACGTGCGAGCGTCGCTTGGAACGCGTTCTCAGAGGCTCCGGGGATCAGTTGTTCGGGCCGCACAAACAAGAGCGCCTGATCGCCCACCTTGTATTTGCGCCCGCCACCGACGCGGGCTTCGAACGTGCCCATCGGCGTCTCAAGCGCGGCCGTCTCGCCAGACTGGCCCTTGATCACGCCTTGCAACGCATTGTTTTCGCCAACAAAAGAGGCCACGAAGGCCGAACGCGGGCGGTTGTAGATGCGATCCGGCTCGCCCACCTGTTCAATCACGCCCCGGCTCATCACCGCCACACGGTCAGACATGGTCAGCGCCTCACCCTGATCGTGGGTGATGTAAATGAAGGTCACGCCAACCTGTTTTTGAATGGCGCGCAGCTCCGTGCGCATGTGCTGGCGCAGCTTGAGATCGAGCGCGGAGAGCGGCTCGTCGAGCAAGAGAATATCCGGCTCAACGGCCAAAGCGCGGGCAATCGCCACGCGCTGTTTCTGCCCGCCAGACAGCTCGCCCGGTTTCTTGTCGCCGATCCCCGGCAGGGCGATCATCTCCAACAACTCGTCCGCCCGTCTGCGCCGCTCTTTCTTGGACACGCCACGCACTTCCAACGGAAAAGCGATGTTCTCGGCCACGGTCATCAGGGGGAACAAGGCGAGATGTTGGAAAATCAAAGCGGTCGGGCGTTTGTTCGGACCGACGCCCGCCATATCCTTGCCGCCGATCAGAACCTTGCCTTCGGTCGGCTCGGAAAAGCCGGAAATACAGCGCAGCATCGTGGTTTTACCGCAGCCGGAGGGGCCAAGAAAGGAAAAGAATTCGCCGGAATTGATCTTGAGATTGGCGTTGTCGACGGCGGTGAAATTGCCGAAGCGGATCGTGACGTGATCGAGGAGGACGGAGCGATCTGGGAGGGTCTCGGGCATGTTGCCTCTCTTATGAATTTAGGTATGAAAAGGCCCCGCGCGCAATGGGCGGGGCCTGATCGCAGACTTATGCGGAGAGGAATTTGTTGGTGAACTCGGTGCGCATTTCCGAGTACCACGGGGCTTCCGCAGGCCATGCGTTGAGGTTCGCCAAAGCCTCGCCCGGATAGGCGTCGGCAAAGTTCTTGGCATAGATCTCACCACCGAAGGCATCCGCGCCCAGAACCGGCGAGTTGTAGCCATGGGTCTTGATCGCCTCACCGGCCCACTCGGGGTTGTAGCAGGCGTCGATGAAGGCATAGACCTGCTCGATGTTCTTGGCGCCCGTCGGCATCGCCATACCGTCAACCCAAGCCATCGCGCCCTCGACCGGCGCACGGTACATCACCGGCTCGCCTTCGTTTTTGAGCGCGATCGGCGGGCCGTCCCAAGTTTGGCCAACAACGACGCCTTCGTTCAGAAGACCGTTTTTCTGGGTGTCGGCGTCGTTCCAGATCAGCTTGATATTGCCTTTCTTTTCAATCGCGTGCTCGACGACCTTGGTCCAGACCTCGGTCATTTTCTCAGGAGACTCGTAAGCCGCCCACATGGAGCCCGGCTCCATCATGCCAAGGCGTTCCATGCCAAGGCCCAGACCCAGAAGCATGGAGTGGCCACGGCCCATGGTTTTGCCAGCGTTGGCGTCGTCCCAGATGTCGTAGTACGACGGGAACTCGCCCGCGGGGGTGAACATATCGGTGCGCCACGCGACCCCTTCGGTACCCCAGATATGCGGCACCCAGCAGCAGCCGCCGAAATTCCAGTGCTTTTCGCCCAGAGCCATCGCCGGGTTGACCTTTTCGATGGCGATTTTCGTCATATCGAAGGGCTGCAAGAGGCCAAGCTCGGCCCAGAGGAGGTTGCGGTTGACGGTCGGCGAGACGATGTCGAAGCCTTCGCCATTCGTGGCTTTCAGCTTGTTGATGATCTCCTCGTTGGAGCCAATGCCGGTGAAATTGAGCTTGATTCCAGTGGACCCTTCGAAGGCCGACACGAAGCTCTCCGGCAGGTAGTCGGACCACATCATCACGTTGATTTCGCCGGAGGAGGCCAGCGCTGCGCGGCTCACGAGGGCCGGTGCGGCGAGACCGCCCATAACCGTCGCGGTGCCTTTCAGGAACGAGCGGCGTTTGAGGCCACTGGTGGTTTTGATGTTCGTCATGTCACTCCCCGTGAACGTATTTGCTGTTATTCGGTTTATTGTTATCCGGCGGCAGGACCGAGGCCCGAAACCGCTCATGCAAAAGCCTAAAGGGCGGGCTTTTGCGCAATTTAGAGCCAGAATTGGCAAATTATGGTGCCAGAGGGGCTTTCCTCCTGCCGCCTTTCGTGCTGCACAATAGAGTGGCGCTTGACCCGCCGCTTTGCTCGTCTCAAGGCAGGATCGGGACCGTGCACAAATCCATGAGAGGCCACATGCTCGACCGTTATTTCGAACAGCCCTTCGATCAAAGCGCCTCGCTCCAGCACCAAATTCAGGAACGGCTCATTCAAGCGATCCTCGACGGTGCGCTTTCGCCGGTCGATCCGCTGCCCTCGTCACGCGAATTCGCCAAGACGCTGAAAGTCTCGCGCAACACGATTTCCATCGTCTACGAGCGACTGCATCAGGATGGGTTCATCACCGCAAAACCCCGGCGTGGGTATTTCATCGACGAGAATTTCGTGCGCGAGAAACTCAATGTCGCACCGCCACGACGGCAGATTGGTGCAGGCACGCGCGCCGATTTTTCGCGTTTCCTGCCGCGCCGCTTCACCGAACAGCTCAACATCGCCAAACGCGCCGACTGGCGACGCTTTCCCTACCCGTTCATCTACGGTCAGGTCGGGCGCGACGACATTTCGGTGGCTCGCTGGCGCGATTGTCTGCGCCGGGCGGGCACCACGCGGCATGTCGGCACATGGGCCGACGATCTGTTCGACAGCGACGATCCGCTTCTGCTCGAACAAATCTCGCGGCGGGTGCTGCCGCAGCGCGGCTTTCGCGCTGGTGCCGACGAGTTGCTGATCACGGTGGGGGCACAAAACGCGATCTGGATGGTCGCCAACCTGTTCCTCGGACCCGGTCGGGTGATCCATGTCGAAGACCCCGGCTATGTCGATGCGCGCAACATCTTCGCGGCGCAAGGCGCCGAGGTCATCCCCTCGCCCGTGGATCGCAACGGTTTGAAACCCGGGGAAAATCTTTCCGGCGCCGATCTCGTCTATGTGACCCCCGGCCACCAGAGCCCCACGAATATCACCATGCCGATGGAGCGGCGATTGGCGCTTTTGGAGGCGGCTTCACAGCATGATTTCCTGATCCTCGAAGACGATTACGAACATGAGTTGAACTTCGTCGGCGCGCAGCATCCGACGCTCAAGGCGCTCGATGGCACGGGCCGTGTGATCCATATCGGATCGCTCACCAAACCGCTGTTTCCCGGCATCCGGCTGGGCTTTGTCGCCGCCGATCCGGCAGTGATCCGCGAGATGCGGGCGCTCCGACGACTGATGTATCGCCACCCTTCGGCGCTGGCACAACGGGCCATGGCGCTGTTCCTCTCTGAGGGGCACTATGACGCCCATATCCGCCGCCACCGCCGGGGCATGGCCGATAAATGGCGGGAAATGTTGAGAGAAATCGACCGGCAATTGCCCGATTGCGAGCTGACCATGACCACCGGCGGCTCCGGCGTCTGGCTGGCCCTGCCCGAGGGCACAGACGCGGGTGCGGTCAAGGCGGAGGCCGAAGCGCGCGGAGTTTTGGTCGAGGACGGCACGCCGCATTACCTGCGCGCGGATGCCCCGCGCAACCGGCTCCGGCTCGGCTTCGGGGCAATCGATCTGGCGAAGATTGCGCCGGGGATTGCGGAGCTGAAAGCGGCGATCGAAACGGTACGGAACTGCCCCGAAAGCTGAATTTTCCCTGTCGGCAAAGTGTCGGACTTGCGTCGGACTTTTGTCGGGCATGATGCCGGCCCCGGCAGGCCGTGGTATCGACGCCCCCCCCTGAAACGCGGAGTTGTGATCTAGGGGAAGGAGGATGGGCTGCTCTGCGGGACAAAGCTACCGTGGTCATTTCCCGTCAGTTGCCAAAGCTCGGCTGGTGCCGATGATTTCAACGCCGAGCTTCTGTCGCCATCTTCAGTGCCAGGCTCGCCAGAACTGTCCCCATGACCCATCGTTGGACGACCGCGAAGGAGGGCCGCCGCACAAGAAAGATCGCGATGCTTCCAGCGGAAATGGCGATCAGTGCATTCACCGAAACGCTTATGACAATTTGAGTCGTTCCAAGGACAAGAGACTGCGCGAGTACACTCCCGTTGGCCGGATCGAGGAACTGCGGCAAGAGCGACAGGTACATGACCGCGATCTTCGGGTTCAGCAGATTGGTGAGAAACCCCATGAGAAATAGCTTGCGTGGCCCGTCTGCAGGCAAGTCGCGGACTTGGAAGGGCGAGCGGCCGCCGGGACGGACTGCCTGCCAGGCAAGCCATAGCAGATAGATGGCCCCCGCAAAGCGGATGGCGTCATACGCGTAAGGCACGGCGAGGACGAGGGCGGTGATCCCGAACGCGGCGCAGATCATGTAGAAGACGAAACCGAGCGCCACGCCACCGAGCGATATGAGGCCCGCCACCCATCCTTGGCAGATTGAACGGGAGATCAGATAGACCATATTCGGCCCCGGCGTCAGGACCATGCCGAGAGCGATCAGGGCGAAAGCGAGCAGCGAACTAAGTTCGGGCATTGGAATTCTCCATCAAAAGAGTGGTACCCAGACGCGCGGCAGAAAAGCTCGCGCTCCCTGATGGTACACCATCTTCAGCGCCAGTTACGCGAACCTTACCGCAATATCCTCAGATATCTTGCACAACACAAGCTGTTGCAAGTTGGGTCCAACCTTACATTCAGTAGAGTCCCGAAAGGGCTCAAAGCCGACTTCCGACGCTGTCTGCTCATGTCGCCCAATGTGCCCCTCTCAGTCCATCGCGATCACAATCGTCTTCGAGCGGGTGAAATGCGCGAGCATGGCTTCCAGTGACGCCTCTTTACCCAGACCCGAGCGGCCGAACCCGCCATAGGAGACGTTGGGCTGGATCGTGAGATTCTGGTTCACCTGCACATAGCCCGCGTTGAGGCGCGAGGTGGCGTCCAGCGCCGTGGAGAGGTCTTCGGTCCAGACCGAGGCGGCAAGGCCATAGCGGCTGTCGTTGGCTTTCGCGATCACGTCCTCGTAGTCGGACCATTTCTGGATCGCGACCACCGGGCCAAAGATTTCGTCGCGCAGGCAGGGGTGATCTTCGGGCAGGTCGAGCAAAAGCGTCGGCATGGCGAAGAGATCGGGCGAGAGCGCGGCATCCTCGGGCATCTGGCCGCAGCGGACGACTTTGGCGCCAGCGGTGGCCTCGGCCTTGGCGACGTAATCGGAGACCACACGCGCCTGTTTGGCGTTGATGATCGTGCCGATGTCGGTGGCCTCGTCCAATGGATCGCCGATTTTGAGCGCGTTCAGGTCGGCGACAAGGGCGTCGAGGAAGGCGTCATAGAGGCTTTCGTGGACATAGATGCGCGAAGACGCGGTGCAGCTTTGGCCCTGACGGGTGAAGCGCATACCGGCGATGGCACCGGGGACGGCTTTGGACAGTTTGGCGTCGGCGCAGACGATCATCGGGGACTTGCCGCCGAGTTCCAAAGACACGGGCACGATGCGCTCGGCCCCGGCTTTGTAGACGATCTCGCCCACTTCCTCGGAGCCGGTGAAGGTGATTTTCGCCACATCCGGGTGGGCGGTGAGCGCTGCGCCGCAATTCGGACCGTCGCCACTGATCACGTTCAGGACGCCTGCGGGCAGATGCTCCATGACGATCTCGGCGGCGAGATAGGTGGCGAAAGGCGCGTCCTCGGAGGCCTTGACGACGACCGTGTTGCCCGCGACCAAAGCGGGGGCGATTTTGAGCATCATGAGGACCAGCGGCACGTTCCACGGCACGATGGCGGCGACCACGCCCAGCGGTTCGCGGGTGGTCATGGTCAACATGCGCGGGCTGAAGGGGATGGTTTCGCCTTTGAGTTCCGAGCCCAATCCGCCATAGAATTCAAGAATATCGGCGGCGGTTTTGACCTCGCCCCGGCATTCGGTGCGGACCGCTTTGCCGGTCTCGCGGGCCAGAACCTGGGCCACCAGTTCGAAATTCTCCAAAAGCGCGCGCCCTGCGGCGGCGACGCGTTTGCCGCGCTCGCGGGCCGGGATGGCGGCCCAGGCTGCCCCCGCCGCTTTCGCCGCCTGTACGGCCGCGTCGGTTTCCGCCGGACCGGAGGCGGCGGCCCTGCCCAAAAGCGCCCCGGTGGCCGGGTTCAGCACGTCGAGACCGGCGGCGGTCGGCACACGGACACCGCCCACGAGGTTGAGGGTGTGATAGGCCGCGATGACGGCTTGCGGGTCGGGGAATTGGGATGCGATCTGGCTCATGCCTCTTGCATTGCCCGAAAATCCGGCCCGGCAAAGACACCAGCATTTCAAAACAATGAGTCCAGAGAATTTGCGCTCACATTTTGACCATTTGATATAAAAAATGACTGGCCCGATAAATCTAAAGCCCTGGCCCTATAGGCCCTGCCTGCAAGCGGTGATTTACTTGCGCCAAGAAACACGGAGTCTCCCGCCATGCACGACAATGATCTTTCCGCCATCATCGAGGCCGACCGCGCCCATGTCTGGCACCACATGTTCCAGCATCAGCTTTTGGAAACGCGCGATCCCCGGATCATCGTCGAAGGCAAGGGCATGCGGGTTTGGGACCAGAACGGCCGCGAATTTCTCGACGCCGTATCCGGCGGCGTCTGGACGGTGAACGTCGGTTACGGCCGCGAACGCATCGCCAATGCGGTGCGCGATCAGTTGATCAAGATGAACTATTTTGCGGGCTCCGCGGGGTCCATTCCGGCGGCGAAATTCGCCGAGGTTCTGACCGCGAAAACCCCCGGTCTGTCGCGGATGTATTACTGCAACTCCGGCTCAGAAGCCAATGAAAAGGCTTTCAAAATGGTGCGCCAGATTTCGGCGCAGCGCTATGGCGGCAAGAAGTCGAAAATCCTCTACCGCGACCGCGATTACCACGGCACGACGATTGCCACGCTCTCGGCCTGCGGCCAGCAACAACGCGCGACGCATTACGGGCCGTTCGTGCCGGATTTCGTCATGGTGCCGCATTGCCTTGAGTACCGCAAACAGTGGGACGTCGAGAATTACGGCGAGCGCGCCGCAGAGGCCATCGAAGAGGTGATCCTGCGCGAAGGGCCGGATACGGTGGGCGCGATCTGTCTTGAGCCGGTGACGGCGGGCGGTGGTGTGATCACCCCGCCGAAAGGCTACTGGGAGAAAATTCAGGAGATCTGCCGCAAATACGACATCCTGTTGCATATCGACGAAGTCGTGTGCGGCATGGGGCGCACAGGCGAGTGGTTCGGCTATCAGAACTACGGCATCGAGCCGGATTTCGTGACCACCGCGAAGGGCGTGGCCTCCGGCTATGCGGCGATTGCCGTGATGCTGGCGTCCGACCGGGTGTTCGACATGTTCAAGGACAAGCCCGAAGACCCGCTCAACCACTTCCGCGACATTTCCACCTTTGGCGGCTGCACCGGCGGTCCGGCGGCGGCGCTTGAGAACGTGGCGATCATCGAGGAAGAGGGCCTCTTGGACAACACCAAGGTGATGGGCAAACGGTTGATGGACGGGCTCGCGGCGCTTGAAGACAAGCATGAGTTGATCGGCAACACGCGCGGGCTTGGTCTGTTCTGCGGCGCGGAATTGGTGGCGGATCGCGAGACCAAAGAACCGCTCGCCGAGAAGCTGGTTCAGGCCGTGGTCGCCGAATGCGACAAGCAAGGCGTGATCATCGGCGCAACCATGCGTTCGCTGCCGGGCTTCAACAACACGCTGTGCTTCTCTCCGGCGCTGATCTCGAAAGAGAACGACATCGACGAGATCCTGACCGCTGTCGACAACGCGCTGACCACGGTTGCGGCGGCGATGTAAGATCGCCTCTCACTGCATTGAAATATAAAGATTACGCCTCGCCTATGTGCGGGGCGTAATCTTGTTCCAGCGACCCGCTTTCTTCCTTGAGGCCGGTGCCGGTGAGGCCGCGTTTGAGGGCCTCGCGGGTGAGCCATGCGATTTTCATCGCGGCCTGATCATAGGACATGCCGCCCTTGCCGTGGATGTTCGACAGGCAGTTGCGGGCGCTGTCCTTGAGGCCCGGTTTGGGTCCATAGGTCAGATAGGCGCCGAGGCTGTCGGCCACGGTCAGGCCGGGGCGCTCGCCGACCAAAAGCACAACAAGCCGCGCGCCGAGGGCCGCGCCGATCTCGTCGCCGATGGCAACGCGGGCCTGGGTGGCGACCACGACCGGGCCGAGGGTCAGACCTTCGAGCTTGGCAGCGGAGGCATGGACCACGGCGGCGGCATGGGACTGCACGGCGGCGGAGGACAGGCCGTCGGCGATGACAAAAGCCACGTCGCAGGGGGTACGGGCATTGAGCATGTCGGCCTCACCTACCCCAAGTTTGCGGCCAAGGTCCGGGCGGCGCAGGTAGCTGGCGCGGTCGGGGGCGGCGGAGGCGACGCGGATCACTTCGAAAGGCGCAAGCTCGGCTTCCAAGGCACCCACATCGAGGCCGGAATGCACCGCATCGCGGGCGCGGGCATGGGCGAATTGGAACTCAAGATTGGCCCCGGTCGGAAGCCCCGCGCCGTTACGACCCAAACCGATGCGGGCGGGCGTTGCGGCGCGCAGGGCGGCCCATTTGTCGTTCACCACATCGCTCATTGCGCCGCCTCCAAAAGCCGCGCCGTGCCAAGATCGCTTTGCAGCAGATGGCCGGTTTCGGACACAAGCCCCATGGCTTCGAGCCAGGCCTCGAACTCCGGCGCGGCTTTGAGGCCCAGAGAATTGCGCAGATAGGCGATGTCGTGGAAGGAGAGGCTTTGGTAATTCAGCATGATGTCATCGGCGCCGGGCACCCCGATCAGGAATTGCGCGCGGGCATTGGCGAGAAGCGTCATCAGCACGTCCATGTCGTTTTGATCCGCCTCGGCATGGTTGGTGTAACAGACGTCACAGCCCATCGGCAGGCCAAGGAGTTTGCCGCAGAACACATCCTCAAGCCCGGCGCGGATGATCTCTTTGCCGTCATAGAGATATTCCGGCCCGATAAAGCCCACCACCGTGTTGACGATCAGCGGATCGAAGGCACGGCAGACGGCATAGGCGCGGGCCTCGACGGTTTGCTGGTCGATGCCGTGATGGGCGTCCGCGGAGAGTGCGCTGCCCTGCCCGGTTTCGAAATACATGACGTTTTGGCCGACCGTGCCGCGGTTCAATGAGAGGGCGGCGTCATGGGATTCCTTGAGGATCGAGAGGGTGACGCCAAACCCCTCATTCGCCGCCTCGGTGCCCGCGACGGATTGGAACACCAGATCGAGAGGCGCACCGCGATTGATGATCTCGATCGAGTTGGTGACATGGGTCAGAACGCAGCTTTGCGTCGGGATGTCGTAACGGCCACGCAGATCGTCGAGCATGGAGATCAGCGTCATGGCGGTCGGGATATTGTCGGTCGCCGGGTTGATCCCGATCACCGCATCGCCCACCGCATAGGACAGGCCGTCGAGGGTGGAGGCGACGATGCCCTTGAGATCGTCCTGCGGGTGGTTGGGCTGAAGCCGCGACCCGATGCGGCCCTCAAGCCCCAGAGTGGAGCGGAAGGCCGTGATCACGGTGATCTTGCGGGCGACCGCAATGAGATCGCGGTTGCGCATGATCTTCGACACGGCGGCGGCCATTTCCGGCATGAGACCGGGAGCAAGCGCCTTCAAAGCGGCGGGGGTGGCGGCGTCGGACAGGAGCCAGTCGCGGAACTGACCGACGGTCATATGCGAGACGGGCGCAAAAGCCGCCGCGTCATGCGTGTCGACGATCAGACGGGTGACCTCGTCTTCTTCATAAGGAACCAGCAACTCTTCGAGGAAGGTTTTCAGAGGCAGATCGGCCAGAACCATCTGCGCCGCGACGCGTTCGACATCGCTTGTCGCGATCAGCCCGGCCAGAGCATCGCCCGAGCGCGCGGGCGTGGCCTTGGCCATGACCCCCGCGAGGTTGGAAAAGCCAAACACCTCTCCGCCGAGGGTGGTGCGATAGATCGGCATGCGTTCGTCCCGTTGCTGTCTCGTCCCAAAACCCTAGCGACGAAAGCCGGAGGGTTCGAGAGCACGCGCAACCGCAGCCGGGGCGGGCCTGCAAATTCAGGCGTCATCGCCCATTTTTACGGCACAGCCCGTCAGGAAAAGCCGGACCGCCAGAGCGCGCCGCTCCGCCAAAATCTCGGGCGTCGGTTCGGCGAACTCGGGATCGAGCAGGCGCACAAGAGGATCGCCGAACGCCATGCTGACAATGAGATCGGCCGACAGCGCCGCCTGATCCGGGGCAAGCGACAGGCGCCCCGCCGTGATTTCGCGCATGATTTCGTCGCGCACATAGCCGGTCAACCGCCCGCGCCCCTCATGCACCAGCCCACGCGCCAGCGCCGGATAGGTCTGCGCCCGCGCCACCATGGTGCGCAGGAATTCCAACTTGTGCCGGTCCGATCCGGGCGGTTTGTTGAAGGTCAAAAGCAGATCGAGCCGCTCGGAAAACGGCCTGTCCTGATCCTCTTCCGGCAGGGGCTGGAAAATCGAGGCGCTGACGCGCGCGATGACGCGACCCAGAAGCGCTTCCTGACTGTCGAAATGCGCGTAAAGCGTGCGTTTCGACATGCCCGCGCGCCGGGCGATGGCGGACATGGTGACCTGATCGAAGCCGCGCTCCATCATGAGCGCATGGGTGGCGTCGAGGATCACCTCTTCGCGCGCCTCGAAATCCATCTGCACCGGTCGCCCGCGCTTGCGCGCTCCGGTCTCTTGCGACGCGGCCCCCTCAGGCTCTGCCTCATATTTAGACATCTGCGACAGCCCACAACTCCCTGCTCAGATGCGCACATCCCGCGCGCTTTACAAAACTATCGGGTTTCTTTAATCAAAATTCAAGCGAAGTTCCAATGCACAGATTACGCACAGCCGGAACCTGCCCTGACCGCCGCGCATTCGCGCCCCTCAAAACCCCTTGAGCCCCGATCGCAAACGGTCCGGGGTCTGTTTTGCCGGAGACTTTCATGCCCAGCCCACGCCCTGTCCTGCCCCGCCGGACCGCCGCTCTGCTCGCCCTCGCCCTGATGGCGGGTCAGCCCGTTCTGGCCCAGAACGCCCCGCCGCCGACACCTGTGACCGTGGTCACGCTCTCGTCGGGCGATGTGACGCTCAGCAGCCCGCTGCCGGGCCGGGTCGCCGCCTCTGCCGAGGCCGAGGTCCGTCCGCAGGTCGGCGGCATCATCCAGAAGCGGCTGTTTCAGGAAGGCAGCACAGTGAGCGAGGGCGATCCGCTTTATCAGATCGACGCGGCGACCTATGAAGCGGTGAAGGCCGTGGCCGAGGCGAGCCTTGCACAGGCGAAAGCGGCGCTGAAATCGGCGGAAATCGAATACGAGCGTCAACAGGAGCTGAAGACCCGCAATGTCGTGGCGCAGCAGAACCTCGACAGCGCGATTGCCGAGCGCGACAGTGCGCTCGCGGCGGTGAAAGTGGCCGAGGCCAATCTTTTGTCGGCGGAGATCGACCTTGAACGGACCCAGATCCGGGCGCCGATTTCCGGGGCTGTGGGGCTGAGCGCGGTGAGCCAGGGGGCGCTTGTGACCTCCGGGCAATCGACCGCGCTGACCACGATCCGGGCGCTCGATCCGGTCTATGTCGACGTGACGCAGGCGGCCTCCGAGATGCTGCGCTGGCGACGGATGGGCAGCGGGTCGGAATTTGCCGAGACGCTCGGCCAGACCGTGACGCTGACGCTCGCGGATGGCAGTTCCTATGAGTTCAAGGGCGAATTGTCCGCTGCGGAGCCTTACGTGAACGAAGACACCGGCACGATCGTGCTGCGGCTCTCTTTCCCGAACCCGGACCATTTCCTGCTGCCGGGCATGTATGTTCAGGTCGAGATGCCGCAGGGCGTGGTGCCCGGCGCGGTGCTTGTGCCGCAGGAAGCGGTGACGCGCGACCGGCGCGGACGTCCGATGGCTTTGGTCGTGAATGGCGAGAACGTGGTGGAAAGCCGCGTGCTCGACGTGGTGAGCGATCAGGGCGACAACTGGGTGGTGACCGGCGGCGTGGCCGAGGGCGAACGCGTGATCGTCGCGGGTCTTCAGAAGACCGCCGCAGGCGCCACCGTGACGCCGCAGGAACAGGGCGCCGAGGCTCCGGCCGCGCCCGCTGCTGCCCAAGACGCCCAGCCCAGCGAATGACCGGCATAAGGACCTGTTGATATGGCTCGTTTTTTCATCGACCGCCCGGTCTTTGCCTGGGTGATTTCCATCCTGATCATGGGGATCGGCCTTTTGTCGATCTTCACGCTCCCGGTGGCGCAATATCCGCAGATCGCACCGCCCTCGGTGTCGATCCGCACCACCTACCCCGGCGCTTCCGCCGAAACGGTGGCCAACACCGTGACCCAGATCATCGAACAGCAGATGACCGGGCTCGACGGCATGCGCTATATGTCGTCCTCGTCGACCTCGGCGGGCTCGGCCTCGATCACGCTGACCTTTGCGACCGGCACCGACCCGGACATCGCGCAGGTGCAGGTGCAGAACAAACTGTCGCAGGCCACTGCCCTTCTGCCCGATGCGGTGCAGAAACAGGGTGTGACGGTGCAGAAAAGCTCCGCCGGCTTCCTGATGGTGCTGGGGGTGATCTCCCGCGACGGCAGCATGGATCAGGCCGACCTTGCCGACTATCTCAACACCAATATGGTGGATGCGTTCAGCCGGATCGAAGGCGTGGGCGGCACGCAGGTGTTCGGCGCGAAATACGCCATGCGGATCTGGCTCGACCCGTCGAAACTTGCGGCCTTCGACATGACCCCGTCGGATGTGGTGTCCGCCGTCTCGGGCTATAACGCGCAGATCTCTGCCGGCTCCTTCGGCTCGCTGCCCTCGCCCGAGGGTCAGGCCTTCACCGCCACGATCTCTGCGCAATCTCTGCTGCAAACCCCGGACGATTTCCGCAACATCATCCTGCGCTCGGAATCCGACGGCGGCCTCGTGCTTCTGGACGATGTGGCGCGGGTCGAGGTGGGTGCGGAGAATTACTCCACGATCTCGCAATACAACGGCCAGCCCGCCTCGGGCATGGCGATCCAGCTCGCCCCCGGCGCCAACGCGCTCGACACCTCGAAACGGGTGCGTGCGATGATCGACGAATATGCGCAATACTTCCCCGAGGGCATGGATTACGTCATCCCCTATGACACCACGCCCTTCATCGAAATCTCGATCCATGAGGTGCAGAAAACGCTGATGGAGGCCATCGTTCTGGTGTTCTTCGTGATGCTTCTGTTCCTGCAAAACATCCGTGCGACGCTCATTCCGACGCTGGCGGTGCCGGTCGTTATCCTTGGGACTTTCGCAATCCTCGCGGTCTTCGGGTTCACGATCAACGTGCTGACCATGCTCGCCATGGTGCTCGCCATCGGTCTTCTGGTCGATGACGCCATCGTGGTGGTGGAGAACGTCGAGCGGATCATGGAAGAGGAAGGGCTGAGCCCCCGCGAGGCCACGCGCAAGTCGATGGACCAGATCACCGGCGCGCTCGTGGGCATCGCCCTCGTGCTCTCGGCGGTGTTCATCCCGATGGCCTTCTTCGGTGGCTCGACGGGCGTGATTTATCGCCAGTTCTCGATCACCATCGTCTCGGCCATGCTCCTCTCCGTGGTGGTCGCTCTGACGCTGACACCGGCGCTCTGCGCCACCATCCTGCGCGGCAAGGATGCGCATCACGCCAAGCGCGGGCCGTTCGGCTGGTTCAACAAGGCCTTCGACAAGCTCTCCGGCGGCTATGGCTCGACCGTGGGCTATATGGTGCGGCGTCCGTTGCGGATGCTCGTCATCTATGGCGGCATGGGGGCGGGCATCGCCTGGCTGTTCATGCAGACCCCAACCGGGTTCCTGCCGGACGAGGATCAGGGCATCATGATGGCGCTGGTACAGGGGCCTGCGGGCTCCACCGCCGAGAACACGCTCGCGGCCAACGCCCAGATCAAGGACTATTTCCTCTCCGCCGAAAGCGAGAATGTCGATGCGGTGTTCAGCATCGCGGGCTTCTCCTTCTCCGGTCAGGGGCAGAACAACGGTCTGGCCTTTATCCGGATGAAGGACTGGGAGGAACGCCCCTCCCCGGCGCAATCGGTGCAGGCCATCGCGGGCCGTGCTTTCCCCGCCTTCATGGGCATTCAGGAAGCCATGGCCTTCCCGATCGTGCCGCCCGCGGTGATCGAACTTGGCAACGTCTCGGGGTTCGACTTCTACCTGCAAGCGCAGGGCGGTCAGACCCACGAACAGCTTCTGGAAGCGCGCAACATGTTGTTGGGCATGGCCGGACAAAGCCCGCTCATTGCCTCCGTGCGGCCTTCGGGTCTTGAGGATGCGACGCAGTTCAAGCTCGACATCGACTGGCGCGCCGCCGGGGCCATGGGCATCGATCCGGGCGACGTCGGCGACACGCTGTCGATCGCCATGGCCGGGTCCTATGTCAACGACTTCAACGACAATGGCCGCACCAAGCGCGTCTATGTCCAAGGCGATGCCGACAGCCGGGCCACACCGGAGGACCTACAGAAATGGCGGGTGCGCAACTCGTCGGGCGAACTGGTGCCGTTCTCGAACTTCACCTCCGAGCAATGGGTCTATGGTCCTCAGGGCCTGACCCGCTACAACGGCACGCCGTCGATGCAGATCCAGGGCTCGCCCGCCCCGGGCGTGTCGACCGGCGAGGCCATGGCGGAGATCGAAAACCTCGTCAGCCAGATCCCCGGCGGCTATTCGGTGGCCTGGACCGGTCTGTCGCTTGAGGAAAAGGACTCCGGCTCGCAGGCACCGATGCTCTACATGCTGTCGCTGGCCGCGATCTTCTTCTGTCTCGCGGCGCTTTATGAGAGCTGGGCAATCCCCTTCTCCGTCATGCTCGCCATGCCGGTGGGGATTTTGGGAACGCTGTTCACCGCCTGGCATTTCGGCTTCGACAACGGCGTGTTCTTTCAGGTCGGCCTTTTGACCGTGATCGGTCTGACCGGCAAGAACGCCATCCTGATCGTCGAGTTCGCGCGTGAACAGGTGGATGCGGGCAAGGATATGTTCGAGGCGGTGCTGACCGCGGCGAAGCAGCGCTTCCGCCCGATCATCATGACCTCGATGGCCTTCTCCCTGGGCGTTGTGCCGCTGGTGCTGTCCTCGGGTGCGGGTGCGGGCGGTCGTCGGGCCGTGGGGGCTGCCGTGCTCGGCGGCACCATCACCGGGACCGTTTTCGGCATCCTCTTCGTGCCCCTGTTCTTTGTGATCGTGCGCAAGGTCTTCGGCGGCAAGAAGAAAGCCGCCTGACGGGATCGGGACACAGGACAACGAAAGGCCGGGCGTTTTGCCCGGCCTTTTTCTTTGCCGTCCGGTTTACGTGTTTTTGAGAAAGGCTTCGAAGGCGGCGAGGGTCTCGTCGGAGACGTGGTGCTCGATCCCTTCGGCATCCAGTTCGGCGACCTCTTCGGGCACGCCCACCGCGACCAGAAGTTCGACCACCGTGCGGTGGCGGGCGCGCACACGCTCGGCCAGATCGGCCCCCTCCTCGGTCAGGAACACGCCACGATAGGGGCGTGCCGTGGCCAGACCTTCGCGTTTGAGGCGTGAGATCGCCTTGGTCGCCGTGGGTTGCGCGACCCCCATGCGTTCGGCGATGTCGGCGACGCGTGCCTCACCCAACTCGGTGATCAGATCGCCGATCATTTCCACGTAATCTTCCAGAAGCGCGACCGATTGCGCCTCGCGCGCACGGGCGAAGCGTTCGGGAACCTGTCCGTCGATCTCGGTCATGCGCGCCTCCTCTTTGCCGAAGATATAGTCACACCCGGCCCGAAGGACCAGTGTGCGGCATGAAAATACATCTGCACAAAAAATTGTGTTTTGCAAGAAATATAGCAATGGCTATAAATTGGACGCAAGCAAGCCATCCGAGTCGCCTTTGGCGACCAGTCAGGACCCACCACACATGCTCGATCTTTCCGGAAACACCCGTACAGGCATTGCCGCCGTTCTGCGTGGCGAGCGCCACGGGGTGCGCGCACGGCTGTTGTTCGCGGGCCCTGCGATCATCGCCTCCGTGGCCTATATGGACCCGGGCAATTATGCGACGAACATTCAGGCGGGGGCCGGGTACGGCTATACGCTTTTGTGGGTCGTGCTCTTGGCGAACCTGATCGCCATGCTGTTTCAGGCGCTCTCCGCCCGGCTGGGCATCGTCACCGGCAAGAACCTTGCCGAGCTGTCGCGGGACAATTTTTCGAAACCCGTGGTTCTGGTGATGTGGTTCGTGAGCGAGATCGCCGCCATGGCCACCGACCTCGCCGAATTCCTGGGCGGTGCCATCGGCCTGTCGCTTTTGTTCAACCTGCCGCTCATCGTCGGCATGGCGATCACCGCCATCGTGACCTATGGCATCCTCTTGTTCGAGGGCCGCGGGTTTCGCCCGATGGAGCTGATCATCGGCGCGATGGTGGGGGTGATCGGCCTGTGTTACCTCGCCGAGATTCTGATCGCCCCGATTGACTGGCAGGCCACCGGGCTTGGCCTCGTCAGCCCCGCCCTGCCCGATCATGCCGCGCTCACCATTGCCGTGGGGATCATCGGCGCGACGGTCATGCCGCATGCGATCTACCTGCACTCGGGCCTCACCCAGTCCCGCGCCGCCCCGCGCGACGACAATGACCGGCGCAAGCTTTTGGGCTTTTCCAACACCGAGGTGGTGCTGGCGCTGGCGGTGGCGGGGATGGTCAATATGGCGATGGTGATGATGGCGGCGAGCGCCTTTCACCAAGGCCATTCCGACGTCTCCGAGATCGAGACCGCCTATCACACGCTGACGCCGCTTCTGGGCGGCGCGGCGGCGGCGATCTTTCTGACCTCTCTCATCGCCTCGGGGGTGTCGTCCTCCGTCGTCGGCACCATGGCCGGGCAGATGATCATGCAGGGCTTTCTGCACATCCGTATCCCGATCTGGCTGCGTCGCCTGATCACCATGGTTCCGGCCTTTGTCGTCGTGGCCATGGGCATCAACGCCACGCAGGCGCTCGTCGTGTCTCAGGTGATCCTCTCCATCGCCCTGCCGGTGCCGATGATCGCGCTGATCGTGTTCGTCGCCCGCCGCGACATCATGGGGGTGTTCGCCGTCTCGCCGCTGATCCGCCTGCTGGCGATCTTGGGGGCGATTGCGGTCCTGAGCCTCAATTTCGTGCTTCTGGCCGGAGCTTTCGGCCTGCCCATCCCGTTTCTCGAAGGCTGAACGCAAAAAGGCCGGGGCAATCCCCGGCCTTTCTCATCTCGGTCAAACCGTCTCAGGTGATGACATCCGGGGCATTCCGCCCTGTGCGGGCCCGGATTTCCGCGAGGCTGTCGGCAGCGGCCGCAATCCCCGAAAGCGCGTTCTGCGGATTGTCCTGAAGCGCTGCCGCGTTGGTTTCCACTTTTTCGAGATAGACCCGAAGCGTCGCGCCCTCGGTGCCGGTGCCGGAGAGCCGGAACACGATGCGCCCACCGCATTTGAACAGGATGCGAATGCCCTGCCCTTCGGAGCGCGACCCGTCGACCGGATCGTCATAGGCGAACTCGTCGGCGGCCTCGATGGTCATGCCCTCGACCTCACGGCCCGGCAGGTTCGGCAGACGGGTGCGCAGCGCCTGCATCAGCCCGTGAGCCGCATCGCTGTCGACCGCTTCGAAATCGTGGCGGGAATAGTAGTTGCGACCGTATTTGGCCCAGTGATCGGCCATGATCTCCGCCACGCTCTGACCGCGCACGGCGAGCACGTTGAGCCAGAACAGCACGGCCCAGAGACCGTCTTTCTCGCGCACGTGATCGGAGCCGGTGCCGGCACTTTCCTCACCGCAAAGCGTCGCACGGCCCGCATCCAGGAGGTTGCCGAAGAATTTCCAACCCGTCGGCGTCTCGTAACAGGCAATGCCGAAGGCCTCGGCGACCCGGTCGAGCGCCCGCGAGGTCGGCATGGAGCGCGCCACGCCCTTGAGCCCGCCCTTGTAGCCCGGCACCAAAGTTGCGTTGGCGGCCAGCACGGCAAGGCTGTCGGAGGGGGTCACATAGGCGTTGCGGCCCACGATCATATTGCGGTCGCCGTCGCCATCGGAGGCCGCGCCGAAATCCGGGGCGTCGCCGGAGAACATCAGATCCATCAGGGGTTTGGCCCAGATCGGGTTCGGGTCGGGGTGACCGCCGCCGAAATCCGGTGAGGGCACGGCATTGACGACGGAACCTTCGGGGGCCCCCAGCGAGCCTTCGAGGATCGCCTTGGCATAGGGGCCGGTGACGGCATGCATGGCGTCGAAGCGCAGGGTGAAACCGGAGGCGAAAAGCGTGCGGATCGCTTCGAAATCGAAGATCTCTTCCATCATCAGATGGTAATCGGCAACCGGATCGACCACTTCGATCTCCATGCCGTAGAGCGTCGTCATGCCGGGGGCCGCGAGGTTGAGATCGTGGCTCTCACAGATGACATATTCGCTGAGGCTCTGGGTCTCGGCATAAATCCGGTCGGTGATGCCTTCGTTGGCCGGGCCGCCATTGTCGCTGTTGAACTTGACGCCGAAATCCTCGGTCGGCCCGCCGGGATTGTGCGAGGCGGACATGATGATGCCGCCATCGGTCTTGCGTTTGCGGATGAGATTGGAGGCGGCTGGGGTCGACAGCAGGGCATTCACGCCGACGATGACCTTTT
The DNA here is from genome assembly GCF_051054295.1 of Celeribacter sp. SCSIO 80788. GTDB lineage: Bacteria > Pseudomonadota > Alphaproteobacteria > Rhodobacterales > Rhodobacteraceae > Celeribacter. The sequence goes on from NZ_CP150482.1 coordinate 1,514,727, forward strand.
TCGCCCCGTTGGCGGCGGCCATGCGCAGGATCACCTGAGCCGCGCGGTCGTTGAAATAGCGCCCGTCGCCGCCCAGCACATAGGTTTTCCCATTGGCCCCGCCGGTGGCGTTGAAAATCGACTGAACGAAGTTTTCCAAATAATGCGGCTGCATGAAAACCGGGGTTTTCTTGCGCAGGCCTGATGTGCCGGGCTTCTGGCCTTCGATCGGGGTCGTGGCAACCACAGTGCGGGTCATGGAGTCTTCCTCTTTCATCGGTCGTTCCGGCGCATGATCTCGGCCACGCGCTCAAGTTTCTCATGGGAGGCCAAGGCCTCTCCCCCACCCGGCAGCCGAATGCGCCAGTTGGGATATTCGCTGGTGGTGCCCGGCAGGTTCTGCTGCTCCACCATATCAAGAATCACCTCGGCTTGCACCGCGACAAGTCGCGACGGCGTGCGTGCAAGAAAGTCGTGCAGATCGTCTTGATCCGTGCCCGCGACCACGCGGTCGATGGCGGCCACTTCGCGGATGCGATGGGCTTTGTTTTCAGCGGCTTGTGCGGCGTCGAGACCGCCCGCCTTCTGCCGCGCGGTGATCTCGGCGCCTTGCCGCCAACCGAGCCAGGTCGGCAGGTCGTGGGTCGAGAAAGAGGCCACCGCCGCCTCGTCGTAGGCCTCGGCGGGCTTGAATTCCGGGTCGTCCCAGTTCCAGCGTTCGAACATCGCCACCCGGCAGCCCAAAACGCCCGACGCGCTCAGCGCCTCGCGCAGCCCGTCCGGGATATTGCCGAGGTCTTCACCGACGATGATCCCGCCCGCGCCATTTCCGGCCCGCGCCGCCTCGATCCGGGCGACAGCCAGCATGGCGTCGCGCGGCATGGCGACATAGGAGCCGGGCGCGTGTTGCGGCACCCAGAAGGTGCGCTCGAAGCCGAGGATGTGGTCGATCCGGAGCATGCCGGAGACCCGGAGCTGGCGGGCGAAGGTTTCAGAGAGCGGCGCATAGGCACGGTCCCGGAGCGTGATCGGATTGAACGGCGCGAGGCCCCAGTTCTGCCCCTCGGCGGAAAACGCATCGGGCGGCGCGCCCAGAGACGCGCCCAGGGCGAAGACCTCCCGGTCCTCCCATGTTTCGGCGCCATGCGGATGGGTCCCGACGGCGAGATCGAGATAGATCCCATGCGCCATGCCAGAGGCTTTCGCCTCCGCCTGAAGCTCACCCAGAGCCTCCTCGGCCTGCCATTGCAGCCAGGACCAGAACAGGATCTCTTCCTTGAGTTCAGAGCGCGCCGCGACGCAGGCTGCGCTTTCGGGGTCCTGATATTCGGCGGGCCAATGGCACCAGAACGGGCCATGGATCTCCGACAGCGCCTGATGCAGCGCGAAAGTTTCGAGCGACGGCCCCTCAGAGGCGACATAGGCCAGAAAGGCCGGGGCGGGGGTGGTTTTGTCGAAGACCTTGCGCAGGTTCTTGAGCCGGGTCGGACCGGCTTTGACATAGTCGATCAGCTTGCCGCCGCGCCCGGTGTCGGTGGCAAGGTAGAGCGCGTTGAGACGACGGCGGTGCGACGGCGTATAGGGCGAAAACAGGCCGGGATCGGTGGGGAAACCGGCGTGCACCGGGTTCATGCCGACAAAGCCCGCGCCCTTCGCACCGAGGCTTTGAACCACGGGCATGAGATCGCCGTAAGAGCCGATGCCCTTATCGGAGAGCGCATAGAGCGGCACGGTCATGCCCCAGCCGCGCGCAGGCAGCGGAATGGTTGCGGGGGCGGCCAGAAGCGTGATGCGCTGCGGCCCGTCGGGGAATTCGGCGATCAGGCGGTGGATGCCCAAAGGCAGCTCGGGCAGCGCGCCCACACCCTGCCCGCGGGACTCTTCGCCGGTCTCGAGGATCAGTTCCCAGGACGCATCGCCAATGTCGACAAAGGGCTTGGCCCCCGCCTCGCAAACCACATCCCAAGGCAGAACCCCGTCGCCCTCTTCGAGATGCACGCGCGCCGCCTCTTCGGTGGCGGCCTCGATGCCCATGCCGGCCAGAAGGGCGACGGCGGTCTCGACCGTGGTGACGTGATGGACGCCCATCTGGTCGTAATACTCGGCATAAATACCGCGGTCATAGGCCAGTTCGAGCCTCAGGTCAGTCATTATAGGCCTCCAGCTCAAGCATCAGCGTCGTCTCACATCCGGCAAATACGGTGGGCAAGGTCATCACCTTGCCGTCGATCTCGGGCCGACCGGTGTCGATCCAAAGCCGCCAGCGCCGCCCCTCGGGGGCTTCCGGCAGCTTGACCTCGACATCGGGTCCGCGGTTGAACACAAGGAAAAGCGCCTCTTCGCGTTGGGCGTAGATCGGTGTCCCCGAGGCGATGCGCATCTCGGCGCAGAGCGTCTTGAGATCCGGCGCGCCCCAGTCCTCGTCGCGCATCGGACGCCCGTCGGCACGCCACCAGAACAGGTCTTCGAGACCGTCGACGATGCGCTCGCGGGCGTGCAGAAAGCGTTTCTGCCGCAGGATCGGGTGTTCGCGGCGAAAGGCGATCAGGCGGCGCACGAAATCGAGGAAATCCTCATCGTAATCCGACCAGTCGATCCAGCCGATTTCGCTGTCCTGACAATAGGCGTTGTTGTTGCCCCATTGCGTGTTGCCCAGCTCGTCGCCCGCAAGGATCATCGGCGTGCCTTGCGAGAACATCACCGTGGCCAGCAGGTTGCGCCGCCGTTTGGCGCGGGCCGCAAGGATTTTCGCATCCTCGGTCGGCCCCTCGACGCCCATGTTGTCGGAGGCGTTGTCGTTGTGGCCGTCGCGGTTGCCCTCGCCATTGGCCTCGTTGTGCTTCTGGGTGTAGCTGACCACATCCATGAGCGTGAAACCGTCGTGCGCGGTGACGAAATTGACCGAGGTGGTGGCGGGACGGCCCGAGTGATCGAACTGGAGCGCCGAGCCAGTGATGCGGTCGGCGAGCACAGCGACGTGACCCGCATCGCCGCGCCAGAAGCGCCGGACACCATCGCGGAACTTGTCGTTCCACTCCAGAAAGGGCGGCGGAAAGCCCCCCACCCGGTAGCCGCCGGGACCGATGTCCCAAGGCTCGGCGATGAGCTTTACCCGGGTCAGAACCGGGTCCTGACGGATCGCATCGAAGAACGAGGCCCCCCGGTCGAAGCCGGAGGGGGTGCGGCCCAAGGTGGTGCAGAGATCGAAGCGGAAGCCGTCGACATGCATCTCTTGGGCCCAATACCTGAGCGAATCCAAAACCATACGCAGAACCATCGGGTGGTCGATGTTGAGCGTGTTGCCGGTGCCGGTGTCGTTGATGTAATAGCGCGGATCGTCGGCGAGACGGTAGTAGCTTCGGTTGTCGAGGCCGCGGAAGGAGAGCGTCGGACCGAGCTGGTTGCCCTCGCAGGAGTGGTTATAGACCACGTCCATGATGACCTCGATCCCCGCCGAATGCAGCCGCGCGACCATGTGCTGGAACTCGGCGATCTGGTCATGCGACAGGTAGCGCGGATCGGGGGCGAAAAACCCGAGCGTCTGATAGCCCCAGTAATTCACCAGCCCCTTCTCGATGAGGAAACGGTCATTGAGAAAGGCCTGAACGGGCAAAAGCTCGATCGCGGTGACGCCGAGTTTCACGAGGTGATCGAGGATCGCGTCGGAGGCGAGGCCGAGGAATTTGCCCTTGTGCTGCACATCGGGGTGGAGCTGGGTCATGCCTTTGACATGGGCCTCGTAGATCACCGATTGCGAGGTCGGACGCCGCGGGGCCTTGTCCCGGCCCCAGGCGAAAAGCACGTCCTCGACCACGCAGCGCGGCATGTAGCGTGCGCTGTCGCGACGGTCGAAGGACAGGTCGACATCGGCATGCCCGACCCGGTAGCCCATCAGCGCATCGTGCCATTCAGGATGGCGGGTCAGGCGCTTGGCATAGGGGTCGAGAAGCAGTTTGTTGTAGTTGAACCGGTGGCCTTCGTGGGGCGCATAGGGGCCATCGGCGCGCAGGCCGTACATCTGGCCGGGGCGCAGACCGGGGACATAGCCATGCCAGACATCGCCATCGCGCTCCGGCAGGTCGATGCGGTGGGTTTCGGTCCGGCCGTCGGACGAAAAGAGACAGAGCGTGATCCGGCGGGCATGTTCGGAGAACACGGCGAAATTGACGCCTTCGCCGTCGAACGTGGCCCCGAGGGGCGCGGCATGACCGCCAAGGATCGTCATCGAGCTCATGGTTACGCGTCCGCCTCATCCGTTTCGACAGGAGTGACCTGGCCGACCATGTCCTTGAACAGATCGGCATAGGCTTCGGCGGAGGTGTCCCAGCCCACGGGCTGCGCCATGGCGTTTTTCATCATCTGATGCCAGATCTTCGGCTTGGCGAAGAGATCGCACATGCGGTGGATCGCGGCCTCCAGCGCCTCGGTGGTGATCGGCGTGAATTGCAACCCGGTCGCCACACCGGCGGAGAGCGCTGCGGGGTTGGCCTGAATGACCGTGTCGGCGAGGCCGCCGGTCAAGGACACCAAAGGCAGGGTGCCGAAGCGCAGCCCGTAAAGCTGGGTCAGGCCGCAGGGTTCGAAACGCGACGGCACGAGGATGGCATCGCCGCCCTCGATCAGACGGCGGGCGAAGGCCTCGTCATAGCCGATGCGCACGGAAACGCCCGCGTATTTCAGCGCGGCATTGCGGAAGGCGCTTTCGAAATAGCCCTCGCCGGAGCCCAGAAGCGCCAGTTGCCCGCCCCGCTCGATCAGCGTCGGCAGCGCGTCGAGCAGGAGATCGAAGCCCTTCTGCCCGGTCAGCCGCGAGATCACGACACACAAAGGCCCGTCGCTTTCGGGCAGGCCAAGCTCCTCGCGCAGCGCCGCCTTGTGCTTTTCCTTGCCCTTGGGCGATTTGTAGGAGGGTTTCCAAAGATCGAGATCTATACCGTTGAGAATGCCGGTGAAATCGGCGCCACGGGCGGCAAGCACGCCCTCCATCCCCATGCCGAACGCGCCGTCCATCAGCTCGCGCGCATAGGTCGGCGACACGGTCGAAACCTTGGTCGCGGCCATAATCCCGGCCTTGAGCGTCGAGACCTGCCCCCAGTATTCGAACCCGCTCGAGGTAAACCCCTGCGGCGGCAGGCCGAGGGTGTAGACCATGTCGGCGCCATAGCAGCCCTGAAAGGCGATGTTGTGAATGGTCATCAGGGTCTTGACCCGCTCGGCCGCGCCGAGTTCGCGCAGGTAGACGGGCGTCAAACCGGCCTGCCAGTCGTGCAGATGCAGCGCGTCGGGATGCCATTGTTCGATGCCATGGGCGGCGATCATCGCGGCGGCCAGCGACAGGGCGGCGAAGCGCTGGGGGTTGTCCCACCAGTCATGGCCGTCGGGGCCGTTATAGGGCTTGCCGTCGCGATCGTAGAGATGCGGCGCGTCGAGGATATAGAGCGGCGTGGCGTGTTTGCCCTCGCCCAGCGTGCCGCGGCGGATGCGGGCGAAGCCCCCGAACAGGTCCCAGACCTCGAACACGGTCTCGGCCTCGGGCTGGGCGGCGAGCACCTGACGGTAGCCGGGCAGAAGCGTGCGCATTTCGACCCCGTGGGAGGCCAGCGCGGACGGCAGAGAGCCCGCCACATCGGCGAGCCCCCCGGTCTTGATCAATGGCACGCATTCAGACGTGACCGACAGAACCTTGATCATCGGATGTTCCTCATAGCCCTTGTGCCCTGCGGTCCAGCATGTCCTGTGTGATCAGGGTCACGCCACCCGGAGAAACCCGGAACCAACGGGCATCGACTTCCGGGTCCTCGCCGACGACGAGCCCCTCGGGCACTTGCACGCCGCGGTCGATCACCACGTTCTTGAGCTGGCAGTGGCGGGCGATATTGGCCTTGGGCAGCACCACCGCACGTTCGAGCGAGGAATAGGAATTGGTCATAACTCCGGTGAACAGCAGGCTTTCGCGGATTTCCGTCCCGGAGATGATGCAGCCGCCGGAGACCATGGAACTCACGGCGGAGCCGCGGCGGTCGGGCCGGTCGTGGATGAATTTCGCGGGCGGGGTCAGTTCGGAATAGGTCCAGATCGGCCATTCGCGGTCCCAGAGATCGAGTTCCGGCGTGAAATCCGTGAGGTCGATATTGGCCTTCCAATAAGCGTCGATGGTGCCCACATCGCGCCAATAGGCCTCCGCATCCGGGTGGCGCACACAACTGTCGGTGAAACGGTGCGCCTGTGCCTTTCCGAGCTTCACCAGTTCGGGGATCAGATCGTTGCCGAAATCGTGCGAGGAGTTCGGATCTTCCATATCCTCCAGAAGGCGTTCGCGCAGGAATTTCCAGTTGAAGACATAGATGCCCATCGAGGCCAGAGACTTGGTCGGCTCGCCGGGAATGGCGGGCGGATCGGCGGGTTTCTCGAGGAAGGTGGTGATGCGGTCGGTCGCATCCACGCCCATGACCCCAAAGGCAGAGGCCTCCTTGCGATCCACGGTCAGACAGCCGATGGTGACATCGGCCTTGGTGTCGACGTGCTGACGGATCATCACCTCGTAATCCATCTTGTAGATGTGATCGCCCGCGAGGATCAGGATGTAATCGACGTCATAGCTGTCGATGATGTCGATGTTCTGGGCCACGGCATCGGCGGTGCCGCGATACCAAGTGCTTTCCTCGTAGCGTTGCGAGGCGGGCAGGATGTCGAGGAATTCGTTGCGCTCGGCGCGGAAGAAGGTCCAGCCACGCTGGATGTGGCGAATGAGGGAGTGCGCCTTGTACTGGGTCGCGATCGCCATCTTGCGGATGCCGGAATTGAGCGCATTCGAGAGGGCGAAATCGACGATCCGGTTTTTACCGCCGAAATAAACGGCCGGTTTCACACGATCATTGGTCAATTCCTTGAGCCGCGAACCGCGGCCGCCAGCCAACACGAACGCCATGGTGCGCGGTGCCAGCCTGTTTCTCGAATTTGGCATGTCTATCCTCTCTGGTGCGTTTCCCGTGATCCGGTCCGTAATCCGGACCGCCCTCCAATCACGCGTCGTCTTTAACAAAAATCATAGTCGAAAGCGGCGGCAGGGTGATTGTGGCTGCCGCAGGCTGGCCCTGCCAGGCGTCCGCCTTGGCAAAAGCCGCGCCCATGTTGCCGCGACCACCGCCGCCATAACATTCCGCGTCACTGTTCAACGCTTCGATCCACTTGCCTTCCGACGGGAAGCCAAGCTTGTACTGCATCCGCTCGACCGGCGTGAAATTGCACACGACGACCACTTCGGGATCGCCCGGCTGGCCGCGGCGCACCCAGGCGTAGACGGAGGCTTCGGCATCGTTGGCCTCGATCCACTGGAACCCGCCGCCTTCGCAATCCTTGGCGTAAAGCGCGGGCGTCTCGCGGTAGAGCGTATTGAGATCGCGCACGAGGCGCTGAACCCCTTCGTGCATATTATACACGAGACAGGACCAGTCGATTTCCTTCTCGTGGTTCCATTCCTGCCACTGGGCGAATTCCTGCCCCATGAACAGAAGTTTCTTGCCGGGATGGCCCCACATGAAGCCGTAATAGGCGCGCAGGTTGGCGAATTTTTCCCATTCGTTGCCGGGCATTTTCGACAGCATGGACTGTTTGCCGTGCACCACTTCGTCATGGCTGATCGGCAGGATGAAATTCTCCGAGAACGCGTAATGCAGGCCGAAAGTCATCTGGTGGTGGTGGTATTTGCGGTGGATCGGCTCGCGGGACATGTAGTCCAGCGTGTCGTTCATCCAGCCCATGTTCCATTTGAAGCCAAAGCCCAGACCGCCGGTGTCGACCGGCGCGGAGACGCCCGCATAGGCGGTGCTTTCCTCGGCCACGGTCATGATCCCCGGCACTTCGCCATAGGTGAGCGTGTTCATGTCTTGCAGCATGGCGATGGCTTCGAAATTCTCCCGCCCGCCCTGGGAATTCGGAATCCACTGCCCCTCAGCACGGGAATAATCGCGGTAGATCATCGAAGCCACGGCATCGACGCGCAGACCGTCGACATGGTATTCCTCGAGCCAGTAGAGCGCATTGGAGGTCAGAAAGTTGGCGACCTCGGTGCGGCCGTAATTGTAGATCAGCGTGTTCCAGTCCTGATGGAAGCCTTCACGCGGATCGGCGTGCTCATAGAGCGCCGTGCCGTCGAAATGCGCCAGACCATGGCTGTCGGTCGGGAAATGTCCCGGCACCCAGTCGAGCAACACGCCCAGCCCCGCCTTGTGCGCGGCATTGACCAGATCGCGGAATTCGTGCGGCGGACCGAAGCGGATGGTCGGCGCGAACATGCCGACCGGCTGATAGCCCCAGGAGCCGTCGAACGGGTATTCGGAGATTGGCATCAGCTCGATATGGGTGAAGCCCATCTCTTTGGCATAATCCACCAGCTCGACGGCGGCTTCCTTGTAGGAAATAGGCCGTCCGCCTTCCTTGTGCCGCCAGGAGCCGAGTTGCACCTCGTAGATCGAGATCGGCTGATCGCGGCCCTGCAATTTCTCGCGGGTGTCGATCCAGGCCTTGTCGGACCAGCCATAGCCGGAGATGTCGCGCACCATGGAGGCGGTTTCCGGCGGATGTTGTGCGCCGAAACCGACCGGGTCGGCCTTGAGCCGGACGTCGCCATAGGCCCCCATGACCTCGAATTTATAGGCCGTGCCCTCGCCGAGTTGCGGCATGAAAATCTCCCAGACGCCGGTCGCGCCACGACGGCGCATGACATGGCGCCGCCCGTCCCAGGCGTTGAAATCGCCCACCAGAGACACGCGCCGCGCATTGGGGGCCCAGACCGCGAAATGCGTGCCCTTGGTGCCCTCGTGCTCCATCACATGCGCGCCGAGCGCCTTCCAGATGTGGTGGTGCGTGCCCTCGCCCAGAAGGTATTCGTCGATCTCGCCCAGCACCGGCCCGAAGCGGTAGGCATCGTCGACCTTCCAGACCTCTTGGCCGCCATCCTCTTTGCTGGCGCTGCCTTCGAGCAGGTAGGGTTTGGCACCCGTGACCTTGCCGTGGAACAGGCCCTTGAACCCCTCGACCCGACCGAGCGGATAGCGTTTGCCGCCGGAGAGCGCCACCATCGCCTCCGCACCGGGATCGTAGACGGTGACATGACGCACGCGACCGATCTTGTGCGGACCGAGGATGGCGAAAGGATCATCGAAACGTCCCTCGCAGATTTGGGTCAGGACCTTGGGGTCTGCGAAGTCGTTCTCGATCAGCGGGGACATATACGATTTCCTTTAGTTAGGGGGAGCTTAGGAGATTCTCAGGCCTGATCAACTCTTTGATTTTTAGGAAAGAAGGCTCTCAGCTCCCCAAATATCGCACATGTACCCGCGAATTGTGCGATCAGAGGAGAACCAGCCCGACCGCGCCACGTTCAAAGCCGCCATTTCGGCCCATTTGTCCGGGTTCTTGTAAGCCGCATCGACCTCGCGTTGGGCGCGCCAGTAGTCGGTGAAATCGGAACAGACCAGGAAATAATCGGACCAGGTCAAATTATCGGCGATATGGGTATAACGGCCCGGATCTTCGGGGCTGAACGTGCCGTCGCGCAGCGCGTTCAGAGCCCGCGCGAGACGCGGATCGGCGGCGATCGCCTTTTGCGCGTGATCGTGCATCATCCGACGCTGCATCACCTCGTCGGCGAGCATGCCGAAGAGGAAGAAATTCTCCTCGCCGACATGTTCGCGAATCTCGACATTGGCGCCGTCGAGCGTGCCGACGGTGAGCGCGCCGTTCAGCGCGAATTTCATGTTGCCGGTGCCGGAGGCTTCCTTGCCCGCGGTCGAGATCTGTTCCGACAGATCGGCGGCCGGGATCAGCCGTTCGGCGAGCGTGACGTTGTAGTTCGGCAGGAAGATCACCTGAAGATAATCGCGCGTGGCGTGATCGGCATTCACCAGCTTGGCCACGTCGTTGATCAGACGAATGATGTCCTTGGCGAAATGGTAGCCCTGCGCCGCCTTGCCCGCGAAGATCTTGACCCGCGGCGTCCAGTCGCCGTTCGGGTTGTCCCTGATCTCCTGCCAATGCGCGATGGCTTCGAGGATGTTGAGGTGCTGACGCTTGTATTCGTGCATCCGCTTGATCTGGATGTCGAACATCGCTTCGGTATTGAGCTTCACACCATGGGTCTGAGCCACATAGGTTGCGAGCGCCTGTTTGTTGTCGGATTTGACCGTCTCGAACCGCTTGATCCAGGATTTGTCCTTGATCGAAGGTTCGAGTTTCACGAGCTGTTCGAGATCGTCGACCCAGCCGTCGCCAATGGTGTCGGTGATCAGCCGCGACAGGCCGGGGTTGCAATTGTGCAGCCAGCGGCGCGGCGTCACGCCATTGGTCTGGTTGACGATGCGGTTCGGGTGCAGCGTGTGCAGCTCCTTGAACACGGTCTGTTTCATCAGATCGGTATGCAGTGCCGAGACGCCGTTGACACGGTTGGCGACGATGAAGGACAGCTCGCCCATCTTGACCTGCCCGTCCGAGCGCGCCGAGAGCGTGCGCTGCGGATGGGCTTTGTAATGGGCGTCGTCGATGCGGTCGATGATTTGCAGGTGCCGCGGCAGCAGGCGTCCGAACAGGCGTTCGTCCCAGCGCTCCAGAGCCTCCGGCAAAAGCGTGTGGTTGGTGTAGTTCATGCAGCCGTGCACGATCTCGAGCGAGTCCTCGAAGGACAGCCCGCGCTCGTCATGCAGGATGCGCAGCAATTCCGGCCCGGCGATGGCCGGGTGAGTGTCGTTGAGCTGGATCGCGACCTTTTTCGGCAACATGCGAATGTCGTCGTGCTGGCTGTCGAAGCGGCGCAGGATGTCGCGGATCGAGGCGGCGGAGAAGAAGAACTCCTGTTTGAGCCGCAGCTCCTTGCCCGCCTCGTTGCTGTCCTCGGGGTAAAGCACGCGGGAGATCGTCCGTGCCAGCGCCTCGTGTTCGGCGGCGGCGGCGAAATCGCCGGAGTTGAAGAGACCGAGATCGAACGGATCGACCGCGCGCCCGGCCCAAAGCCTGAGCGTGTTGGCCCATTTGCCCTTCCAGCCGATGATCGGCGTATCGAAGGCCTCCGCCTGAATGAGCTCGGCGGGCCGCCAGAGCGTCTTGCCGTTCTCGTAAATCACATCACCGCCAAAGCCCAAGGTAAAGCGCACTTCCGGGCGCTCGAATTCCCAGGGATGCGGTTCCTGCAACCAGGTCTCCGGGCTCTCGACCTGACGGCCATCGACGAAGCTCTGTTTGAACAGACCGTTCTCATAGCGGATGCCATAGCCCATGGCGGGGCAGCCGATGGTCGAGAGGCTGTCGAGGAAACAGGCGGCCAGACGGCCGAGACCGCCGTTGCCCAGCGCCGCGTCCGGTTCGTCGTTGAGGATGGTGCGCATGTCCATGCCGAAATGATCGAGCGCCTCCTTGACCTCTTCGACCATCTCGAGGTTGACGATGCCGTCTTCGAGCAGGCGCCCGATCAGGAATTCCATCGAGAGATAGTAAACCCGCTTGCCGTCCTGCTCATAGGTCTTGCGCGTCGAGGCGACCCAATGGTCGACCATCCGGTCGCGGATCGCGTGGGACAGGGCCATACGCCAGTCGAAAAACTGCGCATGCTCCGGGTCTTTCCCCATCGTGTAGGTGAGATGCTTGAGAAGGGCATCGCGGAACTCGGAGGATGTGCGGTCTTTTCGCGCCATGTGTCACCTTATGCAAGTAGAGAGGTTTTCGAACTCAGACAGAAGAACAATCGTTTATCTACAGCTAAAACTCTATTAATTCCTGTGGCAAGGCACAGTTCCCGTTTTTGGCTGCACCGCAGCACCCCTATCGTGAAACGCGCTAAACATGCCAGAGTTTTACGCAATTTCCTCTCATGAGTGTGATGGCCCCACACGCCCCCTTCCTAGAGCGCAAGCGTGACAGTTTTGTGGAACCGCGCGATTTCCCGCCCGGGCTCCGGAGCCTGCCGTCAGCGCAAGGGGCTGATGCCGATCACAGGTCCATGAAGCATGATCAGCGCGGCATAAAGCAGCAGAGCCACCGCGAGGCGCAGCCCGGTGCCGGGTATCGGGGACAGATGCAAAGGTGCGGCGCGGGTTGCGCTCCAGAGACGGTCATATGCCTCCCCCATTTCGCGCCGTTTGCGCCGGGTGATCATCCGCCCGCCAAAGCCCGCGAAGGCTGCAAAAGCGCCGAACAGGATGACATGCGCCAGATCGCCATTCACCAGAAGATGCGCGCCCCCCCAGAGCGCCAAGGCCAGTAAAAGCGGATGGCGGCTAAGGCGCACGATCCCCGGTTGCGCCGGGTCGAAACGGTCGTTGTGCAGACCGCCGAAGGAAAAGGGATTGGGGCGTCCGAGGGTGAAAGCGAGGATCAGGCAGACCCCGAGCATCACCGTGAGCGCGATGTGCCGCAGCGCCTCAGGCCCGGACCAGAGCGCAATGAACGGCGCGCGCCCGGCGGCGACGATCAGCCACGTGAGCACCGCAAGAGAGAGCGCCGAATAGAGCCATGTGAAGCCGCGCGCACCGATCCGCGCCACGAGCCATGGCTTCACCGGCGGGCGCACCGGCAGGCCGTGCGAGAGGAAGAAAACGATGAACGCCGCGATAAAACCGCCCCAGCCCTGCATTTTCTTCCTCCGCGCATCCTGTGACCCCCTCCTAGCAGAGGAGGCCCCCGGCTTGGAAGATGTCAGCTTGGCAGATGATTAAGCCCGGTCGCCGACACACCGCCATCGGCGAGGACGGTCTGGCCGGTGATATAGCCCGCGCCGTCGGAGGCGAGAAAGGCGATCACGGCGGCGATGTCTTCGGGCTTGCCCACGCGGCCCAAAGGCACGCGTTTCGAGCGCGCTTCCTCAAGGCCCTCTTTCTCATAGATCATCGCGGTCAAAGGCGTGCGGATCATGCCCGGCGCCACCGCATTGACCCGGATGCCATCGGGTGCCCATTCCATCGCGAGGTTTTCAACGAGCGAAATCACCGCCGCCTTGGCGGGCGCATAGGCCGCCTGCCCGAGATGCGCCTGCATCCCCGACATGGAGGCCACGACAACGATATTGCCTTGGGACGCTTTCAACGCCGGGTAAAATGCCTGCGCGAGAACGAAGGTCGAGCGGACGTTGAGGTTGAACATCCGGTCCCATTCCGCAAGCGATTGCTCGGCCAGCGGCGCGGGTTTGCCCGCACCGGCATTCGAGACGAACACATCAAGCCCGCCAAGGAAGGCCAGAGATTTCGCCGCAATGTCGCGCGCCACCTCGGCGTCGCCCAAGTCCCCGGTCAGAAACAGAACCTCCGCGCCCTGCCCCTCCAGCTCGGCGATCAGCTCCGCGGGCGCGGGTTTGCGCCCCGAAGCCGTGGTCACGATTTTCACCGCCTCGCCGCGCGCGCGGGCCTCCCCGGTCATCTGGCGCAGAGCCGCCCCCCCGATCCCTTCGCTGCCGCCGGTCAACATGATCCGCATGACGTTTCCTCCAATGTCTTATGTGCGTTTGCGGCGAAGATTTCAGCTACGCCCGGTGCCGACAATGGACATATCCCTAACCCGCTTAGAGTTTTCGGTTTTCTACAAGACTTCCAGAGGCCTGTGCATCGCGCAGGTGGACCGTTTCGGCGCAGACTGGGCGAAACAGACTGGGTAAAAATGGGAGGAGAATTCTACATGACATTGAAGGGCAAAACCGCCGTCATCACCGGAGGTGCTGCGGGGATCGGGCTTGCGGTGGCGGAGCTGTTCGCCGCACGGGGCGCACGGGTCGCGATCCTTGATCTGAACGGCGATCTGGCGGCACAAAAGGCGGCGGGGCTTGGGTCACATCACCTCGGCATGGCGGTCAATGTCACCGACGAGGCGGGCGTGATCGCAGCGCTTGCCGAGGTGGGGGACATCGACATTCTCGTGAACAACGCAGGGATCGGCGACGTCAATATCCCGACCACCGAGCAAAGCCTCGATCACGTCCGCCGAATGCTCGATATCCATGTGGGCGGCGGGTTTCTCATGGCGCGAGAGGCGGCGAAACGGATGCAGGCCAAGGGCCACGGCGGGGCGATTGTGAACCTCGCCTCGATTGCCGCGCTGACCGGCCTGCCCCGGCGCAATTCCTACGGCGCGGCCAAGGCGGGGTTGGTGGCGATGACGAAATCCATGGCCTCCGAATGGGGCCGCGATGGCATTCGCGTCAACGCGGTCGCGCCCGGCTATGTGGCCACCGATCTCGTCCGGGGGCTGATCGAGGACGGGCTTTTGGACGAGGCGAAAATCCTGCGCCGGGTGCCTTTGGGTCGGATGATCGACCCGTCGGAAATTGCCGAAGCCATCGGTTTTCTCGCCTCCGACGCGGCCTCGGCCATCACCGGATCGGTCCTCTCGGTCGATGCCGGATGGATGGCCTACGGCGCGGCGGACGATCTCGAAGGCTGAGGCTCAGCGCAGCGGCGAGACCGAGATCGGGCGGAGGATTTCATGGCGGGTGGCCCCTTTGGCGCTCGCCATCGGATCGCCGCCCCAAAGCGTCACGATCTCGCCCAAGGTTTCGCCAGAGATCACGCGCCAGCGGCCCACAAGCGGCTGATCGCAGGCCGCATCGGCGCCAAAAGTCAGGCTTTGCATCCCTTCGGCAAACACCGGCACCTCGGGCGCGTTCGGGTGATGGGTCTTGCGCCCGACCTCAGCGGCATCGAGCATCGCGCCGCCCTCAAGACGCTCCATCAACATGTTGCGCTGCGTGACGATCATCGGGAAACCTTCGGGCACGAAGCCTTCGGTCCAGTCGCGATCCGCACCAAGCCCCACACGGGCGGCGGCGCGTTCCTCAAGGCTCTCGTAAATCCACAGGTGATAGAGCCGGTTGAGCGCGCCCGTGTCCGTCAGCCAATAGCCCGCCATCGGCAAATGCCGCGTCACGGCCCCCATGCCCTGGCGCATGAACAGCGCCAGATAGGCCGGGCCGGTGCCGGGTTTCAGGTCATAGGCGCGCAGCTCGTGGATCATGATGTCCTCCCTTTTGAGTTGGACAATTCCATCCCGAGAGCGGCAAAAACATGCAAAAAACACGCTTTGATTTGCACTATTCACTCATGCCCCTCAAGCCTGCCGCCGCTCCGCCAGACAGGCCTCGCGATACGCCCCCGGCGGCACGCCCACGCGCTGCGAGAAGAAGCGCGAGAAATAGGCCGGGTCTTCGAAGCCCAGATCATAGCCCACCTCCGCCACCGTCATCGTCATGTAGATCAGACAGCGCTTGGCCTCGATCACCACACGCTCGTGCAACAGCTGAGAGGCGGTTTTGTCGGCGCGGGCCTTGCAGGCCAGATTGAGCCGCTGGATCGACACGCCAAGCTTGGCGGCATAGAACTCGAGCGCCTTCTCGCTTTTGAAATGCGCCTCCAACAGTTCGCGGTAGCGGCACAAGAGATCGTAATCGCGGTCCACCCGCTGCGGGTCCACGCTTCCGGTCTCGGCCCGCAACCGCATCAGCGCCACGAGGATGCGTTGGAACTGCGCCCTGATCGCCATCCGCCGCCCCGGCGCGGTCCAGACATATTCCCGGCGCATCCATTCGAAACTTTCCTTGAGCGCCCCGCAATTGGCCGGATCACCGCCCAAAGGATAAACCGCCGGATGCGCCAGCGCCTCGCCATAGCGCGCATCGCCCTGGGTCATGGCCTTGGCATAGGTGCAGGCGGCGGTGATGACATGGCCGTCAGTGCCGGGCAGAAAGCGGATTTCATGCACCATCGCCACCGGGATCACCACCACGGCAGGCACCGGGATCTGATAGGTCCGCGCCTCGATCCGGATCTCGCCGCCGCCATGTTCGACAAACAGAAGCTGGACGTGATCGGGATGCGCATGCGCGCGAATTGTCCAATCGTTCGGCCCCGAGCGGTCGCGGATCGGCTCGACATGAACAAAGTCCAGTTCGACGTCGGAAAGCTCGTCTCCGTACAGATAAATGCGTGGAATCAGCTGATCATGGGCGTGCAGCATCCTCTTTCTCCTCCTTTTGGCATCCGGCTCCTCTTCCGGATGCTGTGACCAATAGTGCAATGAATTTCGGCGTCCGTCCATTCGCGCGCGCGGCCTGGCTTGGCATATCTCGACACAGGGAGGCGGCGAAGATGCGCCGCACAACTGGAGGAGAGAAGATGCAAGACCGGCTCAAGGACGGCACGCACTGCGATGTCTTGGTGATCGGCTCGGGGGCGGGAGGCCTCTCGACCGCCGTCACCGCAAAGAAACACGGGCTCGACGTCATCGTCATCGAAAAAGCGCCGGTTTACGGCGGCACGATGGCCTTTTCGGGCGGCGTGCTTTGGATCCCCGGCAATCAACATTGCCCCCCCGGCGATGTCGAGCGCGCGCGGGAGTATATGAAACACGAGACCGGCAATTTCTTCGCGGCTGAGGCGGTGGACGCCTATCTCGAACAGGGGCCGAAGATGGTCGAGTTTTTCGAGCGCGAGACGGAGGTCAAATTCGTGCCCTCGCTCTATCCGGACTATCACCCGGACGCGCCGGGCGGGGCCGACATCGGTCGCTCGATCACGGCGGCGCCCTATGACACGAGCGGGTTGGGCAAGAACCTCAAACGTCTGCGCCCGCCTCTGTCGACGATCACCTTCATGGGGATGATGTTCAATTCCTCGAACGCCGACATCAAACATTTCTTCAACGCCACCAAAAGCATAGGTTCCTTTGCTTATGTGACGAAACGGCTTGCGGCCCATGCGGGCGAAGTGGCGCGGTATGGCCGCGGCACGCATGTGACCTCGGGCAATGCGCTGGCCGCGCGGCTGGCGAAAAGCTGTTTCGATCTGGGGATTCCGATCTACACCGACAGCCCGGCCGTCGAGCTTTTGACCGAAAACGGCGCCGTTGTGGGCGCCAAGGTCAAGGGCGAGATGGGCGTGGTCACGGTGCGCGCAAACAAGGGCGTGGTGCTGGCCGCAGGCGGGTTTGCCCATGATGTGGAGAAGATCCGCGAAGCCTACCCGCATCTCAAACGCGGCGGCGAGCACCTCTCGCCCGTGCCGGAAGAGAACACCGGCGACGGGATTGATCTCGGGCGTGCGGTTGGCGGCAAGTTCGAGGTGAACTTCCCGGAAACCTCGGCCTGGATGCCGGTCTCGAAAGTGCCCTCCAAAGGCGGATACAAGGCCTTCCCGCATCTTCTGGACCGATACAAACCGGGGATCATCGGCGTGCTCGCGAATGGCAAGCGGTTCACCAATGAAAGCGACAGCTATCACGATGTCGGGGCTGCGCTGATCAAGGCCTGCGAGGGGCAAAAAGAGACCGCCTGCTGGCTGATTGCCGACCGTCCGACCATCCGAAAATACGGTCTGGGCCATGCGAAACCCGCGCCGGTGCCTTTGGGGCCGTCGCTGAAGAATGGCTATCTGGTCTCGGGTCGGACGCTCGATGAGTTGGCGCAGAACGCGGGCATTGATGCGGCGGGTCTCAAGGCCACGATTGCCGCCTACAACAAAGACGCGGTGCGCGGCGAGGACCCTGAATTCGGGCGCGGGCGCACGGCGTTCAACCGCTATCTCGCCGACCCGGAGGTGAAACCGAACCCCTGCGTCGCGCCGGTGGCCCAAGGGCCGTTCTATGCGCTCAAGGTGATCATGGGCGATCTCGGCACGTTCGACGGGCTGCAAACGACCGTCGAGGGGCAAGTGCTCGACACCGAAGGCACGCCGATTGGCGGGCTGTTCGCGGTGGGCAATGACCGCGCCTCGATCATGGGCGGCAATTATCCGGGCGCGGGGATCACCCTCGGGCCGGCTTTGACCTTCGGCTATATCACGGGCCGTCATCTGGCAGGAGTGGCGTAAATGGGCTGGATCGATTTCACAGGGAAAACCGTCGTCGTGACCGGCGGCTCGGGCGGCATTGGCCGGGCGATGCTCGTGACCTTCAAAGAGCTGGGGGCCACGGTGGTGGCCCTCGACTACCGCGCGGAGGATGCCGAGGCGGCGGCGCATGAGATCGGCGGCTATGGCTTTGGCTGCGACGTCTCCGATCCGGCCTCGGTCGCCAAGGCGGCGGATCAGATCGGCAAGCTGGGCGGCGCGGATGTTTTGGTGAACAACGCAGGTATCCTGCGCCCCGGCCCGCTTGAGAGCCTTGCGCTGGAGGATTGGCAGGCGATGCTGCGGGTCAATCTCGATGGCTGTTTCATTACGGCACAGGCGTTTGGCGCGCAGATGATCGCCAAGGGCAAAGGCGCGCTCATTCATGTGGCCTCGATCTCCGCGAGCCAGCCGCAGCCCTTCTCCGGCGCTTATTCGCCCGGCAAGGCCGGGGTCGCGATGCTGTCGCGGACGCTGGCTTACGAGTGGGGGCCGAAGGGGGTGCGGTCGAACGTTGTGTCGCCCGGTCTGGTTCTGACGCCCATGTCCGAGCCATTCTATGCCAATACAGAGGTCAAAACCGCCCGCGAGCGACTGGTGCCCGTGGGGCGCATCGGGGCGGCGGAGGACATGGCAAATGCCAGCGCCTTCCTTGCCTCGGACCGCGCCAGCTATATCAATGGTCAGGAGATCGTGGTGGACGGGGGCTTGAGCCAGACCCTGATGGGGACCGTCCCCCGCCCCGGATATACCACGTGATATACCAAATGACATAAGAGTGGGAGGTGGCTCAGGCCACCTCCTCCATATGACCGCCCAGGAACAACTGGCCGACCTTCGGGTTGGCCAAAAGCGCGTCGGCCTTCTCGTGCATGCGCATCTGACCCAGTTCCAACACAATGCCATCATCCGACATCGCAAGTGCGGCCTTGGCGTTTTGCTCGACCATGAGGATGGTGACGCCCTCGTCCCGCAGCGTCTTGAGCGTCTCGAACACATCCTGCACGAGGTTCGGCGACAGGCCGATGGAGGGCTCGTCGATCAGCACCAGCTTCGGATCGAGCAGGAGAGAGCGGGCAATTTCGAGCTGTTTCTGCTGACCGCCCGAAAGCTCGATGGCCTTGCGGTCGCGGAACTGGCGCAGCATCGGGAATTGATCCATCACCAGCTCCATGCGGCGTTTCACACTGGCCTGATCGTTGGAGGTGATGCCGCCCATCTCCAGATTGTGCCAGACGGAAAGCTGCGGGATCACGTTGCGGCCCTGCGGCACATAGGTGACGCCGTGGCCGATCATCTGTTTGGGCGAAGAGCGCGTCACGTCCTCGCCATCGAAAATGATCTGGCCGGAGTGGATGTCGAGCATGCCGAAGATGGCCTTGAACACCGTCGATTTGCCCGCGCCATTGGGACCGATCACCGTGGTGATCGTGCCGCGCGGGATGGAAAACGTGGTGCCATTGAGAATGGTGATCTTGCCGTAGCCGCCATAGAGGTCTTTGAGTTCAAGCATTGCAGACATGGTCAGCCTCCCAAATATGCGTCGATGACTTGCTGGTTTGAGCGGATCTCGTCGGGCGTGCCCTCGGCGATGATCGCGCCTTCGGCCAGAACGATGATCCGCGTGCACAAGGACATGACGAATTCCATGTTGTGCTCGATCACGACAAAGGTCGTGCCGTGTTCGCGGTTGTAGGTGATGAGGCGTTCCTTGAGATACTGGAGCATGGTGAGGTTCACGCCCCCCGCCGGTTCGTCCAGAAGCACGATCTCCGGCCCGGCCATGAAGGCCATGGCGGCATCGAGCAGCTTTTGTTGCCCGTAGGACAGTGACCCGGCCTTTTCGTCGCGGAGATGCCCGAGGCGGAAGAACTCGATCATCTTTTCGGCCTCCCCCGTCAGCCCGGCATCGGATTTGCCGAACAGCCGGGTGAGCATCGTGCCGTGGTGTTCCTGACCGGCCATGATGATGTTCTCGATCACGGTCATCTGCGGAAACACCGAGAGCTGTTGAAAGGTGCGGCCGACGCCCATCTTGCTCAGCTCATGCGCCTGCGCGCCCGCGACCGAGGTGCCATTGATCCGCACCGAACCGGAGCTGGGCGTGAGCTGGCCGAGGATGCAGTTGAACAGCGTCGATTTGCCGGAGCCGTTGGGGCCGATGAGGCCAAGGATTTCGCCCTTTTCGACCTCGAAACTCACACCATTCACGGCACGGATCGGACCGAAATGTTTGTTGATGTCCTGAACGGACAGAACTGTGTCGATTTGCATCACAATTGCGCTCCCTGTTTGAGATCGCCCCGCTCTTCACGCGGCTTGAAGGAGGCGAGGAGTTTCTGGCCGAGACCGATGAGGCCCTGCGGCGAGAAGATCATCACGACGAGCACGAGAAGCGCATAGATGATCAGGTAATAGCCCTCGGTGAAGCGCAGCAGTTCGGGCAGAAGCACCACAAGGCCCGCGCCCAGAATGGGGCCGAAGAAATAACCGGAGCCGCCCACGATCACCATCAGCAGGATTTTCAGCGACAGGATCAGGGTGAAGGAGCCGGGTTCGATGAACTGCACCAGCGGGGCCTGAAGCGCGCCCGCAAGCCCGCCCATGGCCGAGCCGATGGCAAAGGCCAAAAGCGTCATGCGCGTGGTGTTCAGCCCCAGCGAATTGGCGCGGATCGGGTTTTCACGCAGCGCTTTGAAGGCACGGCCCCAGGGCGACTGAAGCATCCATGCCATGGCCCCCGCCGTGATCAGGAAACAGACCACCACGAAATAGTAGAACGGCAGTTGCTTCATCGTGTCGAAGGGCCCGAACACCGGGCGCGGGATGCCGACGAGGCCGAGAGAGCCGCCCGTCAGCCAGTCTTCGTTGCGCAGGACCAGAAAGACGAGCGTGGTGAAGGCGAGTGTGACGAAGGCGAGGAAGTGGTGCTGCACGCGCAGCGCCGGGTAGCCCAGCACCAGCCCGATGCCGAAACTGGCGCAGATCGAACAGATCACGGCGAACATCCAATGCACGCCCGCCATGGTCAGAAGGGCGGTGATATAGGCGCCGATCCCCATGAAGGCGGCCTGCGCGAGGCTGATCTGGCCCGCGTAACCGAGCGTGAGGTTGAGGCCCATGGCGGAGATCGAGAAGATCAGCCAGGAACACAGAACATAGATGATGTAATTGCCCTGCCCCATCGGCGCGATGAACAGCGCGAGGCCGAACAGGACGAGGAAAATCAGACGGAGCGCGGTCATACGGTCCTCCCTTCGGGCGTGCCCAGAATGCCTTGCGGGCGCACCATGATGATGACGATAAGCAGGATGAGCGGGATCGCGGTGCGATATTCGGCAGAGACATAGACGGCAGCGAGGTTGTCGATCACCCCGATCAGAAGACCGCCCAGAAGCGCGCCCTTGATCTGATTGAAGCCACCGACGATGGCCGCGATGAAGGCGATCATGCCAAGCGTCTCACCGTTGGAGAATTTCGCCAGATAGACGGGCGAGATCAGGATCGAGGCGATGGCCGCCAGAGCGCCGTTGATCAGGAAGGTGTACATCACCATTTTCTTGACATCGACGCCGAGGATTTCGGCCACGCGCGGATCTTGGGCGGTGGCTTGCATGGCGCGGCCGGTGCGGGTGCGGCCGAGGAACAGTTGCAGCGAAATGATCGCGGCGAAGGCCACCACGAGGTTGCAGATGTCCTGAATGGAGATCGAGGCGCCGAACACGTTCATCACATGCTGGGGAAACAGCGGCGGAAAGGGCTGGCCCTGCGCGGAATAGAATTCCTTGACGCTTTCCTTCATCAGGATGCCCAGCGCGATGGTGGCGATCACCAGCGGCAATGTGCCGTGCGGCAACATCGGCTCGACGATCAGTTTTTTGAACATCGCGCCCAGAATGATGAGCGACAGCACAAGTGCGGTCAGGATCGCGGCCCAGAGCGGCAGGCCGAAAATGGTCATCCCCGCCAGCACGAAGAACGCGGGCAGCATGACGAATTCGCCCTGTGCGAAGTTGATGGTTTGGGACGCCTGCCACAGCAGGGTAAAGCCCACGGCGGCCAGCGCGTAGATCGCGCCCGCCGACAGTCCCGAGACTAAGATTTGCAGAAGCTCGGCCATGGCCATTCCTTCCCGTGTTGTTGTGAAACCGGACCCTGCCCCGCGCATACGGGACAGGGCATGGCGGACGCGCCGCCGGGACGCGAACCTCAGTTCGCGGGGAGAACCTCGGAGACCTCTTCGTGGCCATCGACCACTTCGACCATGTAGCTTTCGCGGGAGACCTCTCCGGTGTCGTCCCAGCACATGTCGATCAAGACGCCGGGATGGTCATCGGCGTCGAGGCAAAGCCCATGCACCGTATCGGCAAGTTTCTGGCTATCGACCTCACCCACCATTTCGGTGCCGTATTTGATCGTATAGGTGCCGATATAGCCCTTCATCGCGTTGTAGTCGGGGCTGTAGCCAAAGCGTTCGGTGAACTTGTCGGCGAACTCCTGCACCAAGGGCGCATCGGCGGCCATGGTCAGCGCCACATGGCCTTTCGCACCATTGGCCGCCGCTCCGGCAAGCTCGATCACCTTCTCGGAGGTCAGAACGCTGTCGCCGATCTTCGGGATCTCAAGGCCTTGTTTGACGGATTCCATCAGGAACCGCGCGGCCTCTTCCTGGGTCAGGTAGATGAACACCGCCTCGGCGCCGGAGTTTTTGATCTTGAGCACGTCCGCCGAGAAATCCGCCTGCCCCTGCTCGGACGGCACATCCGCCACGACATCGAGGCCCATGTCTTCCACGATGGACACGAAACTGTCATGCCCGCCCTTGCCGAACTCGGTATTGGCCCAGGCAATCGCCACTTTCGACACGCCAAGCTGATCCTTGAGATAGGCACCGATCTTCGGCATGCCTTTCTGCGCGCCCCAGTTGGTGCGGAAGATATAGGGGTTGCCCTTCTCGGTGATCGACGGTGCCTCGGAGGCGGTGAACTGCGGGATGCCGTTCATCTGCGCGACCAGCATATTGACCACGGTCGAAGACGAATAGACCGTGCCGAGCAGCGCGAACGCGCCCTCGTCGATGGCCTTTTGCACCAAGGCGCGGCTGACCTGCGGGTCGGTCTGGCTGTCGTATTCTTTCAACTCGATCGGCATGCCAAGGATGCCGCCGTGGTCGTTGATCTCATCGACGGCCAGCTCGACGCCATGCGCCCAGACCGTGCCTGCCGCCGCCCCCGGCCCCGACAATTCGACGATATTCGCAATCTTGACCGTGTCGGCGAATGCGCCTCCGGCCAACAGCATCGCGGTCAGGCTGACGCCCATCAATCCCTTGCGTTTCATCTCAGGTTCCTCCCTTGAACGCTCCCGAATGACACAGCGCGGCCCTTTTGATGTGCGTGGGTCCTGCGCTTTGCCCCCCTGTGCCGCCTCCTCGCGGCACAGGGTCATTTTGCACCGCCTCAGTTCGGCGGCAGAATGGTGGTGATCTCTTGCGCGTCGTTCTTCACCTCGACGATGAAGCTCTCGCGCGAGACCTCGCCCGCATCGTCCCAGCAGATGTCCATCAACACGCCCGGATACTCATCCGCATCGAGACAGAGC
This sequence comes from Celeribacter sp. SCSIO 80788, assembly GCF_051054295.1. GTDB lineage: Bacteria > Pseudomonadota > Alphaproteobacteria > Rhodobacterales > Rhodobacteraceae > Celeribacter. The sequence continues at coordinate 1,538,162 of NZ_CP150482.1, forward strand.
CCGTGCATCGTGTCTGTGAGCTTCTGGCTGTCGATCTCACCGGCGATCTCCGTGCCGTATTTGATCGCATAGGCGCCGATATAGCCCTTGATCGCGTTGTGATCGGGCCGGTAGCCGAAACGCTCGGTGAACTTCTTGTCCATCTCCTGCAACAGCGGCACGGGCGCATCCGCCGACAGGGCGACATGGCCCAGCGCGCCCTCGGCCGCGCCGCCCGACAGGTCGATGACCTTTTGCGAGGCCAGAACCGTATCGCCGACTTTCGGCACATCGAGCCCCTGTTTCGAGGACTCGATCAGGAAGCGCGCGCTTTCCTCTTCGGTCAGATAGACAAAGACGGCCTCAGCGCCCGAATTCTTGATCTTGAGCACATCGGCGGAGAAATCCGCCTGCCCCTGTTCGGAGGGCACATCGGCGACGATGTCGAGCCCCATCTCCTCGGCCACATCGGTAAAGGCATCGTGCCCGCCCTTGCCGTATTCAGTATTGGCCCAGGCGATGGCCACTTTGGACACGCCGAGATCGTCCCGAAGGAACGCGCCGATCTTGGGCATGCCCTTCTGCGCGCCAAAGGTGGTGCGGAAGATATAGGGATTGCCCTTCTGGGTGATCGACGGGGCCTCGGAGCCGGTGAATTGCGGAATGCCGTTTTGCTGCGCCACGAGCATATTGACCACCGTGGACGACGAATAGACCGTGCCCAGAAGCGCAAACGCGCCCTCGTCAATGGCCTTCTGCACCAAGGCGCGCGATTGCAGCGGGTCGGTCTGGCTGTCGTATTCCTTCATATCGACCTTCATGCCGAGAATGCCGCCCGTCTCGTTGATCTCGTCGATGGCAAGATGCACGCCATCGGCCCAGACGGACCCGGCCGCCGCCCCCGCGCCCGAAAGCTCGACGATATTGGCGATATGGACGGTCTCGGCCTGAGCCGCGACGGCGAGCGTTGCGGCCAGCGCGGTTCCTGTCAGTAGTTTCAGCATGGTCTCCTCCCTGATAGATGCTGATGGGGGTGTTCTCCCCGGTTCTCGTCATGCCCTCCCGGTCATGACATCGACCAAAAGATCCGCCTGCGCGTTGAACATGCCGATCCCCGGCATGATGGCGCAGCCCTTGCTTTGCGCGATCTGAAGCTGCGGCGTGATTTCCGGTTTGGTGATGCTGTCGGCCACGAATTGATGGCTTTGGTATTTCTCGGCCTCGATGGGCAGAGGATCGCCTTCGCGCATGCCCACGGGCGTGGCGTTGCCGATAAAATCGTACCCCGTCGGATCGGCACGACCGGCGCCGACCTTGCCGGGAAAGCGCCCTTCGAGCCGCGCGATGGTGGCGTCGCGCCGCGCGGCATCCACATCGTGGATCGCCAGATAGGCCGCGCCGCGTGCGAGTATCTCATAGGCGATGGCCGCGCCTGCGCCGCCGACGCCGACCAAAAGCGCGCGCTTGCCTTCGATCTCAAAGCCACAGGCCGCAACGCCGTTCATATAGCCCTGACCGTCGGTGTTATCGCCCTGCCATGTGCCATCCTCGCGCTTGTGCATCACATTGACGGACCCGGCAAAGACCGCCCGCTCCGTCGGATGATCGCAGAACGCCAAGGTGGCCTGTTTGTGCGGCACGGTGGCAATCAGCCCGCCGACATTGGGCATCGACGTCATGGCCGCCACGAACGCCGCGTAATCCTTAGGCGCGACATGCGCCGGCACCACCAGCGCGTTGATCCCGCGCGCCACCAGAATGCCCGTCAAAAGCCCCGGCGATTTGACCTGAGCGATCGGATCGCCCGCGATCGGATAGAGCCGGGTTTCCCCGTTCAGCTCGACATCCATTCCCATTCCTCCCTGACGCCATCTCCCGTAGCGTCACCTCTTGGTTAAAATTGCAATCCTTTGCCCGTCGCAGAATGGACGGCGCTCGGGATTAGTTGCACAATTCGCTAAGGAGCCACCCCTGTTCGCGGCCCCCTCCGGCTTTGCGCATCATGCTGCACATGCAGCATCGCGCCAATGCGCCAGCACTCCTGAAATTCCCTCAACCAAAGACGTGACTGGCAGGGCGTCAAACCACACCGCCCGGCCGCCCCCTTGCAGGATTTCCGGAGTTTTCAGGGGAATTCCGTCGATTTCCACCTGCGCCCCCGGCACCTCGCAGAGCAGAAGCTCGACAAATTCCGCCACGCTCGCCGAGGCCCCGTGCAGATCGAAACAGCCCGCCCCGGCCTCGCCATGGATCAGCCCCGCCACCAAAGCGCGGGCCACGTCCGATACATGGACAAATCCCACAGCACCTGAAAATTCGATTTTCGCGGATTGTCCAAGGGCGGCGGCGCGCAGCGCAATCGACGGCCCCGCCGCAATCCCGGCGCTGATCCCCGGACCGTAGACGATATAGGGCCGAAACCCGACACTCGGCAGGCCGTGATCGAGCCAGGCACAGCGCGCCATGCCCTCGATTGCGAGCTTATGGACGCCGTAAAGCGTTTCCGGGTGCGGCAGCTTGCCCTCCCCCGATCCGTAGACGGCGGAGCTTGAGGCATAGCTCATCCGGCTCACCCCCGCCGCGACCGCCGCCGAGATCACCGTCTGCCCGCCGATCAGATTGACCTGCGTGGCGCGGAGCGGATCGGCCTTGCAATCCACGGTCATCAACCCCGCGAGGTGAACAAGCCCGCCGCAGCCGCCCATGGCCTGAGCCACCGCCTCGGGGTCGGTCACATCGCCTGCGATCAGCGCGCAGGCTTGCGACAGGCCCGGTTCGACAAACTCCAGCGTCTTTGCATTGGGCCTCAAATCGAACAAGCGCGGTTTGAACCCCTGCGCCACCAGCTCGCGGGCGACGAATGCGCCCAGAAATCCGGTGCCGCCAGTCACAAGGACGGGCTTATCGCGCCAGCCGCTCATGACGCTTTCCGTTCTGCGTCTCTTGCCGCACGCTGCATCGCATGGGTGGCGGCGATGGAGCCGAAGACAATGCCGGGCCCGATGGTGATCCCCGGACCGGGATAGACCCCGCCCATGATCGAATTCATATCGGCGCCCGCCGCATAAAGCCCCTCGATCACCGAGCCGTCTTTGTGCAAGAGCTGCGCGTTCTCATCGGTGACAAGCCCGGTCGCGGCCCCGATGTCGCCGGGGTAAAGCTTGACCGCATAGAACGGCCCCGGCCCCAGCGGGCGCAGCGTTGGGTTCGGGCCATGCGTGGCATCGCCATTGGCGCGCTCGTAGACGGTTTCGCCACGGTGGAAATCCTCGTCCACGCCGGTTTTGGCCAGTTCGTTGAACCGCGCAACCGTGGCCTCAAGCCCGTCCTTGTCGATGCCGAGCTTCTGCGCCAATTCGCGCAATGTCGCGCCTTGGGTCAGGTAGCCGTCGGCGAGAAAGGAGGTAAAATCCTTGGTGCCGGGATGGATCATCCCCATGCCGTATTTTGTGGCCGCGGCCGCATCGGCGATCAGATAGGTCGGGATGTGCGAGCCGTCCTGGTCGGCGGCATACATGGCGGAGACGAATTCGTGATAGCTGCGGCTTTCGTTGACAAACCGCTTGCCATCCTTGCCGACCGAAATGATCCCCGGCTTCGAGCGGTCCAGCACGAAATGCGGGAAGGCCGCCTCGGACCCGTCCTTGCGTTTGCGGATCGAGACCGGCGCCCAGTAGCAGGGCTGCGCGGAGGTGTCGGAATAATGCGCGCCGAGGCCCAGAACGATGTCATGCAACTCGCCCGTGTGGCCCGGAGCCGCCGGAGAGACGCGCGGTGCCGGATTGGGCAGCATCTCGCGGCGCTTGACCGGATGGCGGGCAAAGCCGCCCGAGGCCAGAACAACGCCCTTCGTGGCCGTTACCTCAACCCGTTGACCGCCCTGCTCCAACGTCAGCCGATACGCCCCGCCGCCCAGAGGCGTCAGCCCGGTGGTCTTGGTTTTGGTCACGATCTCGACCCCGCGTTTGCGCGCCTCATAAAGGAACCGCCCGATCAGCGCATTGCCCATCAGCATCCGCGTGTCGCGGCCATGCGCCCATTTGCGCAGGTAATACCGCGCCACGATGCGCATCGAATAGGCCATCGAGCGCAGGCTCTGTTTCATCTTCAACAGGTGCGGGATGTCGTCGCGGTCGATCTGCATCCCGCCCAGAATGGTAAATTCCGGGATCGGCGGGCGCACGAGCCAGATGTCATCGCCCAAAAGCGCGCCGTCGAACGGCTCGGGTTCCAGCGCGCGCCCGAAGGAGGTCGAGCCCTCCAGCTCATAGAGGTAATCGGGGTGAAACGGGCGGCCCCGGAATGTGACATTGGTTTCGTCTTCGAGCCGGTGAATGGCCTCCGGGCCACGCTTGACGAAGGCTTCGCGGAGTGCGCGCGGCGCGCGATTGCCCACCGCGCGGTCGAGAAAGCCGAGGACGTTTTCCTCGCTGTCCTCGGCGCCCAGTTCGTCGCGAAACCGCGTGTTGGGGACCCATGTGGTCGCCGCCGAAAACGCCGATGTGCCGCCCAGATATTCGGTGCGCTCGACCAAAAGGACGCGCCCGCCCTCCATCGCGGCGAAGGTCGCCGCCGACATGCCCGCCGCCCCTGCGCCCAACACGATGACATCATAGCTTGCGCCGTTTTGCAGCGCAGTTTCCTTGCGCGATTCTTTTTTCATCTCTTCCTCCCTGATGCGCGAACCTTTGCCCTCAAACCTCTGTTTTCATGTGCGTTTTACGAGGCATCTTTTGAGGTTTCGCGCGGCGACTTCAGATCACCTGACGTCAGCATTGTTAATTTTGGAAACTCTTTCAAGTTTTAAAACTTCTTTTATTTTTTGATTTATGCGATAGGATCAGATCAACGACAGGGTTCGGAAAACGACCCAAAAGGGAGGAAAACAGCATGAAACACACGCGGATCGCGGTGATTGGCGGCGGCGCCATCGGGCGCACTCATGCTGTGGCGATTCGGGATTACGCCGGTACGGAGCTGGCCGGGATCGTCGATCCGTTCGAGACCGGCAAAGCTCTGGCGGCCGAGATGGACAGCCCGCATTTCACGAAATTCGAAGACTTGCCGGACGACATCGACGGCGTCGTGATCGCCACCCCCAATGCGCTCCATGTGCCGCAAGCGACCGCTCTGATCGAGGCGGGAATTCCTGTGCTGGTCGAGAAACCTCTGGGCGAAAATGCCGCCGCCTGCGCAGACCTTGTGGCGCTCTCGAAACGCACCGGCGTGCCGGGGCTCGTCGGCCATCATCGCCGTCACAATCCGATCGTTCAGGCCGCCAAACAGGCGGTCGATCAGGGCCGGTTCGGCACGCTGGTCTCCGGCACCATCGCAGCGACGCTTGCGAAACCCGACAGCTATTTCACGGTGGACTGGCGGCGCGAAAAGGGCGCGGGCGGGCCGATCCTGATCAACCTCATTCACGAGATCGACCTCGTGCGGCATCTCTTTGGCGAGATCACCGAAGTGTTTGCCCTCGCCTCCAACCGCCAGCGCGGGTTCGATGTCGAAGACACCGCGGCGGTGATGCTCAAACTCACAGGTGGCGGCTTAATCACGATCTCGCTCACCGACGCGGGCGTCGGCCCATGGTGCTGGGACACCACAGCGGGGGAAAATCCGGCGCGGTTCCCGGCCATGCCCGCCGTCTCGCATATGTTCTCGGGCACGAAGGCCGGGATGAGCCTGCCCGATCTGGCATTCTGGACCCATGACGGCGCGCGCGACTGGACCGTGCCGCAGGTAAACACCCCGCTCGAAACCGCGCCGCAAGACAGCTACATCGAGCAAATTCGCCATTTCGCCGCCGTCATCCATGGCCGGGAGACCCCGCGCATCACGCTTGAAGACGGGGCTGCGAACATCGCCGTGATCGAGGCCATTCGCCACGCTCTTGCGGAAAATCGCCCCGCTCGCATTGACCCGCTGCCGCAAAACGCTGCATCTGAACCGAAGGCAATGATGGAGTAAGACATGTCGGGCGTGATGGAGCGAACATTGGCGATCCTTGAGCTGCTCGGGCGACATCCCGAGGGGATGCAGGTCAGTTTGATTGCAAGCGAGCTCGATATGCCCGCCTCTGCCGCCCATCGGTTGCTCAAGGAACTGTCGCAATATGGCTATGTGCGCCAGTTGCGCAATCAGGGCGATTATGCGCTGACGATCAAGCTTGCGGGCATCGGATTGGCCTTTCTGGCCCGCACCGGCGTGCCGGACATCACCCAGCCCATTCTCGACCGCCTCGCCGCCGACACGCGCGAGTTGGTGCGCCTTTCGGTGATTGATGGCGACGATCTGGTCTGGGTCGGCGTGGCGCAAGGTGCGGTTGCGGGCCTGCGCTACGATCCGGGCCGCGAACAAGGGATCAAGGTGCATCTGGCGTGCTCGTCGGGGGGCCACGCCTGGCTCTCGACCATGAGCGACGAAGAGGTGTTGGAGAAGATCGGGGCGCAGGGGCTGAAACCCGATTTCATCCCCGGCCCAAGCGCGCCTGCGACCATCACCGAAGTGCTCAAATCCGTCGAAGAGGCCCGCCAGCGCGGCTATGCGATCAGCGTCGACAGCTATCACGCGGGCATGGGCGCCATGGCGATGCCGGTGCGCTCGGGCGAGACCGGCGCGGTGATCGGATGCCTGTCGATCGCGGGCCCCGCCGTGCGCGTCACCCCCGCGCAGATGCAAGAGTTTTACCCGCTTCTCAAAGAAGCCGCCGAGGAAATTGGCGGGGCGGCGGAAGCGTCGTTTTTCTTCAACCGCAGCCGGGCGCATGCGCCCAATACCGAAACTGAAACCGAAACCCGTCAGGCCGGCTGACCCTTTGGGTCCTGCCGACTGACCCGAATGCGGGACGCCTTCCCGCGCGCTCAAAGGCAGGACAATGGACAGCGAATTGGCGGGCCGCGCGGCCTGCGACGTTCTGATCATGGGATCAGGCGCGGCAGCACTTTGTGCCGCGATCACGGCAAAAGAGGCGGGGCTCGACGTCATCGTCGCGGAGAAGACGGAGGTTTTCGGCGGCACATCGGCCTGGTCCGGCGGCTGGCTTTGGGTGCCGCGCAACCCTTTGGCGGTGCGCGCGGGGATCGTCGAGGATGCCGAGACCCCGCGCCGCTATCTGCGCGCGCTTTTGGGCAACCGGGCGAACGATCCGCGCCTTGAAGTGTTCCTGAACAACGGCCCTGAGATGATCGGTTTTCTCGAAGAGATCGGCGCGATGAACTGGCGCGACGGCAATAAGGTGCCGGATTTCTACGATCACGACGGGGCGGCCTTGGGCGGGCGTTCGGTGACAGCCGCGCCGGTCGACGGGCGCGAGCTCGGCCCGCTGATCGACAAGCTGCGTCCACCGCGCGATATCCTGACGCTGGGCGGGATGGCGATCAACAGCGGCGCGGATATGGCGCATTTCTTCAACGCCACGCGGTCCCCCGCCTCGATGTGGCATGTGACCAAACGGCTCGCCCGCCATGCCGTCGATCTCGCCACGCGTCGCCGCAGCATGCAGTTGGTGGGCGGCAATGCCCTGGTCGCGCGGCTGTTGAAGGCGGCCGCGGAGCGCGGCGTGACGCTTTGGAGCGACAGCCCGGTGACGGATTTGACGCTTGCGGACGGGCGCGTGACCGGCGCGACGGTGACGCAAAACGGCAAAGCGCGACAGATCGAGGTGCGAAAGGGCGTGATCTTGGCGGCGGGCGGGTTTCCGCATGATCCGGCGCGGCAAAAGGGCCATTTCGCCCATCTCGACAAACGCCCGCACGCCTCCGCCGCCCCCGTGACCAACACCGGCGATGGGCTCCGGATTGCGGAACGCCTCGGCGCAGGGATCGACATGGAACTGGCCGAGCCCGCCGCTTGGGCACCGGTGTCGCAAGTCCCGGACGGCAAAGGCGGGGTCAAAAATTTCCCGCATTTGGTGGATCGCGGCAAGCCGGGATTTCTGGCCGTCGACAGCCATGGCAAGCGCTTCGTCAACGAGGCGGTGAGCTATCACGACTTCATAAAGACGCTGCTGGCCGTCACCACTGAAGGCGAAACACCGGAGGCTTGGCTGATCTGCGATCACCGGGCGCAGCGGCAGTTCGGCATCGGCTGGGCCAAGCCCTTCCCCTTCCCGCTCGGGGCTTTCCTGCGCTCGGGCTATCTGAAACGCGGGCGCACGCTCACGGATCTGGCGGCGCAATGTGGCGTACCCGCCGCGGCCCTGGACCGCACGGTCACGCTGTTCAACGCTCATGCCCGCGACGGGCGCGACCCGGAATTTCACCGGGGCGAGACGCCTTATAATCGCGTCTCCGGCTGGGCCAAACACAAAGGCCCGAACCCCTCGCTCGCGCCTTTGGAGCACGGGCCGTTTTATGCCGTGAAACTCATCCCCGGCTCGCTTGGCACTTTCGCCGGGATCAAGACCGGGGCGGATGGGCAGGTTCTGTCCAAAACCGGCGCGCCGATCGAAGGGCTTTACGCCATCGGCAATGACGCCGCCTCGATCATGGGCGGGCATTACCCTTCGGGCGGGATCACGCTCGGGCCGGGGATGACATTCGGCTACGTCACCGCGCGGCGGCTGGCGGGGCTGCCGGTCACGGGCCTGCCTGAAACGAACCTGCAAGACGACACACAAGACATTGAAATCCAAAGAAAGGAAGCATGATGAGCTATTATGAAATCGCGACCCTCAAGACGGTCATTTTCGGCGCGGGCAAGGCCTCCGAGGGCTTACAAAACTGGCTTTCCGCAGGCAAAGGCACACTTTTGGGCGCCTTTGGCACCGACATCGGCAACCTCAACGAAGTCTATGTGCTGCGCAGCTTCGAGAGCCTCGACGAGATGATGGGCGAGCGCGAACGCGCGGTGATGTCCGACAACCCGATGGGCTGCATGGAGCACCTCGTGGACCTGCGTTTCGACAGCTACAAACCCTTCGATTTCCTGCCACCGGTGACACCCGGCACCTATGGTCCGGTCTACGAATTCCGCACCTATAAGGCCAAGCTCAACGGTGTTTCCGTCACGCAGGACAAATGGCGCGAGGCCATTCCGGCGCGCTCCGAATATTCGCCGCTGACGGTTGCCATGTGGGGGCTGGACGGCAGCCCGCGTGTGACGCAAATCTGGCCCTATGCCTCGCTTGAGGCACGCGCCAAGGCCCGCAGCCAATCGGTCGCCGACGGCAAATGGCCCGCAAAAGGCGGCCCCGACTGGCTCACCCCCGAGATGACCAGCGCCATCGCCATGCCGCTGCCCTTCTCGCCCTTGAAGTGACGCGCATGCATCGGTTTTCACTGGCCTTCCTGACCACCCACGAAGCGCCGCCCGATCAGGCGGTGCGGATTGCGGCGGCGACCGGGTACGATCTCGTGGGGCTGCGGTTTCTGCCCGCCGCCCCGACCGAAGCCCCCTATCCGATCCTGACCGACCCGGCGGTCGAGGCGCGCGTCAAGGCGGCGCTCGACGAGACCGGGATCGGCATTGCCGATATCGAGATCGCGCGGCTCAAACCGGACACGGATGTCGAAAGCTTTCGCGATTTTCTGGCGCTTGGGCAAAGGCTCGGGGCCAAGAACGTTTTGGTCGCGGGCGATGATCCGGAGCACGCGCGGCTGACCGAAACCTTCGCCGCCTTCTGCGATCTGGCGGCGGAATATGGGCTGACCGGGGATTTGGAATTCATGCCATGGACCGGGGTCAAAACCTTGCCTGAGGCGCGCACCATCGTCGAGGCGGCAGGGCGCGAGAATGGCGGCGTTTTGATCGACGGGCTGCATTGGGACCGCTCCGGCGGTAGCCTCGACGACATCCGCGCCCTGCCCCCGGCGCTCATCCATTACGCGCAAATCTGCGACGGGCCGAAACCCTATGACCCGACGGATGCGGGCATGATCGAGATCGCGCGGGGCGCCCGGCTTTTGCCCGGCGAAGGCGCGATCGACCTTGTCGGCATGGTGCAGGCCCTGCCGGTCGATACCGTGTTGAGCATTGAAATCCCTCAGCTCAAAAAAGCCCGGCACATGGGGCCGGAGGCGCGCGCCGCCGAGGCGCTTGCCCGGACGAAGGCACTCGTAGTCCGCGCGGGTCGCTGAGCGACACAGCGAAGAGGCGGAATCACCCGCCTCTCCCTCGCATTTCGCGGCGGCGTGGTCCCACCAACGCCGCCGCATTTCATTTTCGCAAACGCCCGAACGCCACCGCAGCCGTGCTGTCCCCACCACTGCAACGTGATTTTTTTAGGCTCACATGCTTAATATTTAACATCCCACCTCTGAACCAGATCGGGCACAGGGCAAACCGCCTTGCCCGCTCATTCGGCTGACGCCATCGGCTCACCTTGGCGGCCCAAACCCGAAAAAGACCAGTCACCCGAAACAATACTTTGTTTTATATGCTTTTTCTGCCTCATCCTTCCGCGCTCAATTCTTGCGTTTCACAGGACTGCGGCAGAAGACGCGCGAGGTGCATCTTTATCTATGCGCGAAATTTATATGACAGATTATAACAATCTATTTCATTTATTATTTTTCCGCCCGTTTGATCTGAATCAACCCGAATGACGAGGCAAGACATGAACCAGATCAATTTGGTGCAGGACACACCGGCCAACACACGCACCGCTCCAGAGACCATCGACTTCTCGACCCTGACGGAGCAACCCGCTTTCCTTGAGATGCTCCAAGAGGTGCGCACCCGGCGCGACGAGATTCACGCCAAACGCCATGTACCCCGCGACATCGTCGCCAAGATGAAACAGGCCCGGATCTTCCGCGCTGCGACCCCCTCGAAATTCGGTGGCGACGCGCTGGCCCCGCATCATTTTCTCAAAATGGTCGAGAAAATCGGCGAAGTGGACGGCTCTGCCGCCTGGGTTGCGGCCTTCGGCTCCGCCAACACCTATATCGCCGCCCTGCCCGACGAGGCGCAGGCCGTGATCTACGCCGACGGTCCCGATCAGGTCTATGCGGGCGGTCTTTACCCGCTGCAAAAGGCCGAGCGCGTCGAGGGCGGCTGGATGGCCACCGGGCGCTGGAAATTCGCCTCCGGCTGCATGGGCGCGGATTGGATCGGCGTCGGCATCATCGGCTCGGACGCCGTGACCAAGGCCGCCGAAGGGGTGCCGCCCGAGGTTCTGATGGCCGTCTCTCCCGCCTCTGAAGTCGAGATCGTCGAGACCTGGGACGTGATGGGCATGCAGGGCACGGGCAGCCATGACACCGTGGTGAAGGACAAGTTTTACGCCGATATGTGGACCTGCAAACGCGGCGCCTCGGGCATCTATGACGACACGCTGTTCCGCTATCCGCCGCTGGCCTATCAGGCGCAGGTCCATGCCGCCTGCAACCTCGGGCTGGCCCGCTCGGCGCTCGATCTGGCGACCGAGATGTCAGGGGGCGCGAAACTGATGCCGGGGGCGGCGCGTCTGGCGGACCGGGCCTATTTCCGCACCGGGCTGGCGCAGGGCGAAGCGAAACTGCGCGCGGCACGGGCGTTCTATTACGAGACGGCGGAAAAAGCCTGGGACGAATTACAGGACAATGAGGCCGTGTCGCTTGAGACCAACAACCTCCTGCGCCTCTCCGCGAGCCACGCGGCGCGGGCCTCCGAGGAAACGATCCAGACCTGTTTCCGCATCGTCGGCATGGCGGCCATTCAGGAGACCCACCAGATGCAGCGCATCCTGCGGGATTGCCTTGTGGTGACGCAGCACGCGGCATTGAACGACGCGACGATGGAAAACGCGGGCGCGGTGCTTTCGGGCCTGCCCGCCCCGGCCGGTTACCCGTAAGGAGCGGCCCCATGGATCTGAGCCAGAGTTTTCACCAGCGACTGAACATCACCCCGGCCCAAGGCGAAATGCGCGATGGCGCGATCCGTTATCTGATGATGCGCCCGGACGTTCTTATGGGAATGTTCGCGCGCTTGCCGGAGAGCATCCGTGGCGAGGCTTTGGCCGCACTCACGGCCTCGGTCGCGGAGAACGGCGGAAAGTCGGTGAAGGCCTATCGCGACAGCGGGGCCGCGGCCCCGGCGGCGATGATGAAGACCATCGCCGCCACCTCCGGGGAGCTCGGCTGGGGTGTCTGGTCGTTTGAAACCGTGTCCTCGGAGCAGATCGACGTGACCGTTGAGAACAGCCCGTTTGCCCATGGCTATATCGCCGCGACGGGCGCGTCAGACAGCCTCTCTGAGGCGCCGATCTGCGCGCCGATCAAGGGCATGCTGAGCGCAATCGGGCCGCTGCTTTTGGACTGCGACGCGGTCGATGTGTCTGAGACATCTTGTTTTGCCCAAACCGGCGAAGGTCCCTGCCGCTTCACCCTGAAACGCGCAGCCGCATGACATTCCCGCCAAAGGCGCAAGGCGCGCCCACGGCCAATAAAGACAAAAACCACCTCCGACCCACAAACACACACCAACAGGACGTGACATGAAAAAATCGTACATCTCCCGCCGTGGTTTCATGGCCTCAACCGCCGGTCTCGCCGCCTCCAGCCTCGTGCTGGGCGCGCCCTCCATCGCGCGGGCGGCCTCCGCGCCGATCCGCATCGGCGTCGGCTCCGACCCGGTGTTCGCGGGCTATTTCGTCGCCCAGCACGAAGGCTTCTTCAAGGAAGAAGGCGTCGAGGTGAACCTCCAGACCTATTCCGGCGGCGGCGACGCGATGAACGCGCTGGTCGCGGATCAGGTCGATCTGGCTTCGGCGTCCGAATCCACCATCATGGTGCGCATGAACCGCGCCGAGATGCGCCCGCTCGCGGTGGTCTATTACTCCGGTCTCTACGTCAAACTCGTGCTGCGTCCGGGTCTTGAAGATCCGAAAGAGATCAAGACTTTCGGCATCGTGCCCGGCTCGATCTCCGACTATTGCACCGGGCTGACGATCCAGCATTTCGGTCTCGATGCAACCTCTTTGAAAATGGTGCCCTCGGGTCCGCCCGAGCTTCCGGCGCTCTTGCTGCGGGGCGACATCGACGCGTTCTTTGCATGGGAGCCGTGGCCCGCGACCGCCGTCGATCAGGGCGCGAAAGTGGCTTTGACCTCGCGCGATGTGGGCTATACCGATACGATCTGGGCCACGTCGAGTGCTGCGATGCTTGAGAGCAACCCGGAAGGTCTTCAGGCGGTTCTGCGCGCTGTGAAACGCGCCAGCGACATCGTCCAGAACGATCCGGAACGCGCCGCGGAAGGCGTCAAGGCGATCACCCGCATTCCGGTCGAGACCACGCTCAAAGTCTCGAAAGACATGGTCCTGACGGTCCGCGATTTCACCGATGCCGACTATGAGAGCTTCGACGGCATCGCGAAATTCCTGGCCGACAACAAGGTCACGGAGGGTCTCGTCCCCTACCGCGATTACATGCAACGCGGCTTCTACAAAGGATAAATCATGACCAAGGGAGCTTCCATCCAGCTCGAACATGTCGGGATTTCGTTTGGCGACGCGCATATCGTCTCAAACGTCAATCTCGACATCCGTCCGGGCGAATTCATCTGCCTTCTGGGGCCGAGCGGCTGTGGCAAATCCACGCTTCTGAACGCGATCGCAGGCTTCCTGCCGGTCGCGGGTCAGATCCGCGTGGGCGACAAGACGGTCACCAAACCGGGGCTCGACCGCGGCGTGGTGTTCCAGTCGGCGGAGGTGTTGTTCCCTTGGCTGACCATCCGTGAAAACGTCGAATATGGCCTGAAACTCGCGGGCGTTCCGAAAGCGGAGCGTCAGCAAAAGGCGGATCATTTCGTGGCTCTTGTCGGCCTCTCTCATGCGGCCGACAAATTCCCCAAACAGCTTTCGGGCGGGATGCGCCAGCGCGCCCAGATCGCCCGCGTGCTGATCAACGAACCTTCGGTCGTGCTAATGGACGAACCCTTCGGCGCGCTCGATGCCCAGACCCGCGAGGTTTTGCAGGGCGAGTTGGACCGGATCTGGCGTGAGACCGGCTGTACCATCGTCTTCGTGACGCATGACATCTGGGAGGCGCTTTTGCTCGCCGACCGGGTGGTTGTGATGACCGCAGGGCCGAAAGCCGGGATCAAGACCATCGAAAAAATCGGCCTGCCGCACCCGCGCGATCCGGGCACAGCCGAAGCGCTCGAACTGTACCGACGGCTCCGGGAAGACATCGGCGAAGAGGTCCAACGCGCGCTTGAGCAACAGGGGCTGAAGAAAGAGGAACCGGTGACATGAGCGACGCCACCCAAGAAACCCGTCAGGAGTCCCCGATGAAACACGGCATTGCAAAACTCTTCACGGGGGAGAAATCCCGCAAGGCCCTGATCGGGGTGCTCTCCGTCGTCTGCGGTGTGGTCCTCTGGCATCTGATCGCGATGCGCACCTCGCCTTTGTTCCTGCCATCGCCCATGACGGTTGCGAAAACCTCGGCCGAGATGATCGCGGACGGCTCGCTTTTCGTGGCCATCGGCGCCTCCGCCTGGCGCATCGCCGCGGGTTGGGTGATGGGCGTGGTGCTGGGCGTGCCTTTGGGCCTTTTGATGGGCCGGTTCAACGTCGTGCGGCTGATCGTCGATCCCTATATCGAGTTCTTCCGCTTCATCCCGCCGATCGCCTTCGTGACGCTCGCGGTCATCTGGTTCGGCCCCGGTGAATTCACCAAAATCGTGCTGATCTTTTACACCACGATTTTCATCGTGACGATCAACACCATCGCCGGTGTGAGCGCTGTGAACCCGCTCCGGCTTCAGGCGGCGCGCTCTATGGGGGCCACGAAACTTACGGAGATGACCACCGTCATCTTCCCCTCTGCCGTGCCCTTCATGATCACCGGCGCCCGGATCGCCATGGGCAACTCCTTCCTGACGGTCGTCTCCGCTGAGATCGTGTCGGCTCAAACGGGCCTTGGGGCGATGATCTGGACCGCCCGGAACTTTGGCCGCACCGATTGGGTGTTTGTGGGGATCATCTCCCTTGGCATCCTTGGCTACCTGTTCGACCGGGCCTTCCGGTTGGCCTCCCAGAAATGGTTCAAACGCTTCCTGTTCTGAACTGACTTCCCCTGAACGGAACGTCTCCGTGATGGCGCCTCTCGCGCCATCGCCCGGGGCCGCTTTGCCCAACGTTCGCCCACAGAAAGGACAAACACATGAAAGATCTGGACACAGCTTTCACCGAGCTCGTTCAAGGCGACAAGGCCCTGACCACGCTCTACACCAATCCCGACCTCTTCGACGCGGAGATGGAACACATCTTCAAGAACACCTGGGTCTGGGTCGCACATGAAAGCGAAATCCCCGATGCGGGCTCCTACAAAATGGCCAAGGTCGGCCTTGAACCGGTGATCGTCACCCGCGACCGCAAGAAGAACGTCCACGTTCTGATCAACCGCTGCCGCCACCGCGCCGCCACCGTCTGCGAAGCCCACAAAGGCAAAACCAACAGCTTTGTCTGCCCCTATCACGGCTGGGCTTACGGTCTCGACGGTTCGCTGCGGGGTGTGCCCTATGAGGAAAGCTATGCCGGCAAACTGGAGCGCGGCAAATTGGGCCTCAAGACGCTTCGGACCGAGATGTACAACGGGCTGATTTTTGCGACGTTCAAAGACGACATCGAGCCGCTCGACGACTTCCTTGCAGGTGCCAAAAAATGGATCGACCTGTTCATGAAACAGGGCGCGGGCTACCCGGTCAAAACCAATGGCGAACACAAGTTCACCTTTCCCGGCAACTGGAAAATCCAGCTTGAGAACACCACCGACGCCTATCACTTCCCGCTGGTGCACAAACCCTTCCTCAAACTCACCGATGTTGAGACCGAGGAACAGTTCGACATCATGAACAAAGGCGGCTGGGTCGAAGACCTGGGCAACGGTCACTCCGTGATGATCATGATGCCGGAGCTTGTGGATCTCGAAGAAAACCTCGACGCGCCGATCCCGGACAAATTCGCCGCTCTGGCGCAGGCGCTCCGCGATGAGGGCCTTGATGACCAACAGGTGCGCCGCATCGTCCGCGCCGTCGGTGGTTCGGGCTTCAACGTCAACCTCTTCCCGAACCTCGGCTGTTCCGCCGCCTTCTTCCGCGTGCTGCAACCGGTGTCGGTGAACGAGACCGAAGTGCGCCACATCGCGCTCGGCATGGACGGCGGGCCGGAGATCGCCAACCGCGAACGCCTGCGCATTCACGAGTTTTTCCAAGGCCCGATGGGGTTCGGCTCGCCGGACGATGCCGAGGTCTGGGACCGCGTGCAGCAAGGCGCGCAGGGCGGCAAGGAGCTTTGGCTTTTGCTGAACCGTTCGACCGAACTGGAAGAGCCCACCGACGAGGGCACGGTGAAAGGCGATGTGAGTTCCGAGATCGGGATGCGCGCCGCTTATCGCCAATGGAAAAAGCTGATGGAGGTCTGAACCATGGACATGATGACACCTGTGAAAGACACCGCCCTTCTGGATGCCATGGCCTTTGTCTGGCTGGAGGCCGACCGGCTCGACATGCGCGAATTCGACGACTGGCTTGGCATGTGGACCGAGGATGCGACATACATCGTTCCCGTGGAGCCGGGGGTGACGGATTTCGAAGCCCATCTGAACTACGCCTATGACGACGCGGTGATGCGCGCCAAACGGGTGGAGCGGATGATGGGCGGGGACTCTGTCTCGGCCTCCCCTCTGGCGAAAACCGTGCGCTCGCTGTCGCGGTTCCGGCTTCTCAGCGACGATAGCAAAACCATCGAGCTGCGCTGCATGCAGACGCTGACCGAGTACCGCCGCGAGCGCCTCAAGACCCATGTTGCCGATGTCGAATTCACCCTCGTGCGCGAAGGCTCGGGCTTCAAACTTGGCAAGAAAGTCGTGCGGTTGATCAACGCCGATCACACGCTTTCGGGCATCTCCTACATCCTGTAACGCGCTCCTCTTCCCGCGCGTTTGGGCCCGGTGCTTCCCCCCCTGAACCGGGCCCATCCAGAACCATAATGAGGTCACTCCATGATCGAAGCCAAAATCCTGAAGCGCGAGACGCAAACGCGTGACATCATCGTCCTCGATCTCGTCGCCACCAATGGCGCCCCCCTGCCTGCGTTCGAGGCCGGTGCGCATATCGATGTGGAAATCGAGCCGGGGCTGACCCGTCAATATTCTCTGTGCAGCGATCCTGCCGATCTCGGGCACTACCGGATCGGGGTTTTGAAAGACCCGAAATCGCGCGGCGGCTCGGTCAAGCTTCATGAGCTGTTCGCCGAGGGCAAAACCATCCGGATCGGCACGCCGCGCAACCTCTTTCCGCTCGATGAAAGCGCGCCGGAGAGCATCCTGATCGGCGGCGGCATCGGCATCACCCCGATGATCGCGATGGCCCATCATCTTCACGCCAAAGGCAAACCCTTCGCGCTCCATTACTGCGCCCGAGAAAAGGCGACGACGGCTTTCCTCGTAGAGCTTGCCAATGCGCCTTTCGCCGACAAGGTGCATCTGCATTTCGACAGCGGCGAAGGCACGGCCTGTTTCGACGCCGCCTGCGACCTGCCCGACCCGTCCATGGGCGCGCATGTCTATACCTGCGGCCCGGAAGGCTTCATGAGCTATATGCACGGGCTGGCGGAGGCCCGCGGCTATGCGCCCGAAACGCTCCATCAGGAATTCTTCTCCGCCGAGGTGGACAACACCGGCGGCAGCTTCGAGGTCGAGCTGGCGCAGTCCGGCAAGACCATCACCGTGCAGGAAGGCCAGAGCATCGTTGCGGCCTTGGCCGAGATCGGTGTGAAGGTCGAAGTGTCCTGTGAACAGGGCATCTGCGGCACTTGCCTCTGCGATGTGCTCGAAGGTGAGCCGGATCACCGCGACAGCTTCCTCACCGATGAGGAAAAAGCCGATAATGATCAGATCATGCTGTGCTGCTCGCGCGCCAAATCCCCGAAACTCGTGTTGGACCTGTGAGATGATGACCCCCGATCAAACCAGCTTCCGCCAAGCCATGTCCCGCCTCGGCGCAGCCGTGAACACCGTCACCACCGACGGGTCCGCCGGGCGGCACGGCATCACCGCCTCCGCCGTCTGTTCGGTGACAGACACGCCGCCGACGCTTCTGGTCTGCGTCAATCGCAGCTCCAGCGCGCATGACATGTTCGTCACCAATGGCGTGTTCTGCGTCAACGTTCTGGGCCATGACCATGCCGATCTTGCGATGCAATTCGGCCGTCCGGGCCTCAGCCCCGAAGAGCGGTTCGCCTCCGATCTCTGGACGACGCTCGAGACCGGATCGCCAGCGCTCAAAAGCGCGATGGTGAGTTTGGACTGCCGCATTTGCGGCGTCGAAACCGTCGGCACGCACAGCGTGATCATGGGCGAGGTCGTCGCCCTCAACATCCATGAGGACAGCCAAAGCCTTGTGTATTTCGCCCGCAATTTTCACCGGCTCGGGCCAGTGCCAACTAACTCATAAACAGGATCAAACATGACCGACGCACAGACCATCACCACCCTCACCCGCCGCATCGAAAACCTCGAGGCCGCCAACGAAGTCCGCAACGTCCAGATGCGCTACATGTTCCTCTGCGACACGCCGCTGCCGGAATACGGCGTCAAGGACGACGCGGAACGCATCGACCTGATCATGGAGCTGTTCTCCGAGGAGGCCGTCTGGGAAGGTGTCGGCGAATATTACGACGGCCAGTTCGGCCGCGCCGAGGGCAAGGCCGCCGTGCGCCGTCACTTCGAGGGCTTCTGGGGCGGCAAGACCGACCCGGCGCTGATCCTCAACTGCCACTATGTGACCTCGGAGCAGATCCACGTCGCGGAGGACGGGCTGACCGCAACCGGGCAATGGGTGCATATGCAGCCGTGGCTCTTTTCCGACGGCAAGGCGCTCTTGCGCTCGTCGCGTTTGTTCAACGCCTTCAAGAAATGCGACGACGGCGTCTGGCGCTACACCCGCAACCGGACGGAGAACGTCTTCGTCGCGCCGCTGTCGGCCACCTGGGCCTCGGATTACCCGTCGAAATCCGTGTTGATGAAGCCGTAAAAGGAGCCGCGCGATGAGCCATCAGACCAAGATGTGGCAGGTCTATCTCTATCAGGAGGTGGAAGTGACCGTGATCCAGCAATGGGTGGACCCGTTCGGCCAGCCCATGCTGCGCTTCGGCATCGAGCGTGACGGCGAGGTTCTGGCCATCGGCATGCCGGAGGCCGAATTCCTCGCCGAAGCGACATATCTGCGCGACGATGGCGACGAATTGGTCGAGGGCGCGCGATGACGACCTATGTCTGCCCGCTCGATCTCGGCCCTGCGGACGGGATCACGGTTGCCATCAAGGACACCATCGACGTCAAAGGCGTGCCGACCCGCGCCGGATCGAAAGCCTTGGACGACGCCGCGCCTGCCACGGCCCATGCCGAGGTGGTAGCCCGTCTTCTAAAGGCGGGCGCGCGGATCGTCGGCAAGACGACGCTGCATGAACTGGCCTTTGGCGTGTCGGGCATTAACGACTATGCGGGTACGGCGGTGAACGTCAACTTCCCCGATCTGATCCCCGGCGGCTCGTCGAGCGGAAGTGCCGCCGCCGTCGCCGAGGGCAGCGCCCGCATCGCACTGGGCACAGACACTGGTGGCTCGGTGCGCATTCCGGCGGCCTGCTGCGGCGTCTATGGGTTGAAACCGACCTACGGGCGGGTGAGCCGCAAGGGCGTCATGCCGGAGGTCACGAGCCTCGATTGCGTCGGGCCGTTTGCCAATACAGTCGCGGACATCGAATGGGCCATGTCGGCCATCGACCCGACCTTTGCCCCCGAAGAGGTAACAAACGCCCGCATCGGCTACCTGCCCGGTCAGGCCAGCCCCGAGATCGACGCCATGGTGCGCGGCGCGCTCAGCCATGAGAGCATCACAGTCGATGACATCGCCCTACCCGCGTTCATGGAGGCCTTTACCGCGGGGGTCGCGATCATCAACGCGGAAAACTGGGCCGCGCTTGGCCCGATTCAGACCACCGGCAAAGTGAACCCCGACGTGGGCGACCGCATCTATGCGGCGCGCCTTGTGACGCCCGAGGAGGTCGCCGCCTCCGAAGAGGTCCGCGCGCGCATCACCGCCGAAATCGACGCACTCTTCGAGAGTTTCGACGTAATCGCCCTGCCGACGCTCTCGGAAGCCCCGCCCACGCTGGAGCGCGCCCGCACCGATCCGACCGCCGTCGCGGTCACCCGCAATGTCCGCGCCTTCAACCTGAGCGGCCACCCGGCGCTCGCCATGCCCTTGGGCGCCTTGAACGGCGCGCCGGTGTCGCTGCAACTCGTCGGCCCGAAAGGGCGCGACGCTTTGGTCTGTGCCGTCGCGGCCCTGCTCACAAGCTGAAACGGTCCCGCGTGGTCGTAAACGTCGCACCACCCAAACGCCCTAGCGCGTCGATCCGCTCCGGGTCGACGTGATGACGCCCGTTGACCGCGTCTTCGCGCAGGAAGACGGCTTTGACCGTGCCGATCAGAATGTCGCGCCCCGCTCCGGCTTTCGCACCAAGATCCAGCCTTTGCTCGAACCGGCATTCCAATGCGACCGGAGCGTCGATCAGCCTTGGGCAATCGACATGCGTCCCCGGCACAGTGCCAAGCCCATGAAGCGCAATCTCATCGACCTCGGGGGCTTCGGGGGATGCAAACGCCTGCACGACCCCCGCCATGGCGACATCGGGGATGTGAACGGTAAACACCCCGGTCTCGAGAATATTGCGCGCCGTATCCTTGCGCGTGCCATCCGCGCGCGGCTCGATGCCCACGGCGAGAATGGCAGGATCGTGGCTCAGGATGCCGAAGAAACTGAACGGTGCAGCATTGGCGACGCCTTCGGGGGACACGGTCGTGATCACGGCGATGGGGCGCGGCAGGATCGCACCGCTCAGAAGTTTATAGGCCTCCGTCGCCGGAAGGGCGGAGAGATCGAATTCCAGTGTCATACGTTTTCCTGTGCGTTTTGCAGCAGGCTACGGCTTCGCTCTGGATTACAAAAATGAATTGTCTAGATTGACCCCATGAACAAGATCAATTTCAACACTTTCGATCTCAACCTCGTGCGGGTTTTTCTCGCACTTTGGGAACAACGTTCGGTCACCGCCGCGGCGGACCGGCTGAACCTGACCCAGCCTGCCGTCAGCCATGCGCTCAAACGGCTGCGCGATCATTTCGACGATCCGCTGTTCACCCGCGTCGGCAAGGCGATGGAGCCCACCACCGCCGCACGTCGCCTCTACGTGCCGTTCAAGACCTGTCTCGAGACCCTGCGCGAAACCATGACCAGCCACGGAGATTTCGACCCGGCACAATCGACACGGGTCTTTACCATCGCCATGTCGGATATTTCCGAAAGCTATGTGCTGCCCCGCGTTCTGGCGCCGCTTCTGAAACAAGCACCGGGGGTGCGCATCCGCTCGGTCCAGCTCGAAGCGCAGGAGATCGAAAGCAAGCTGCGCTCCGGGCAGGTCGATATGGCTTTCGGCTACCTGCCGACGTTGGCGGCTCCCGAGTTCGAAAGCACGTTTCTGCTGGAGGACCGGTTCCTCTGCATCGTGCGTCAGGATCATCCCTGTCGCGACGAACGGCTGACGCCCGCGACCCTCTCGTCCCTCGAATTCGTCGAGGTGGCGGTGCGCGCGACGGGCTACCAGATGGTTCGCAGCCTGTTGCAACAGAATGGCATCGAACAGAACATCCGCGCCCAGATCGAACATTTCACGGTGATCCCAGAAATCGTGCGCTCCACCAATCTCGTCGCGATCTACCCCGCTTCGGTTGCCACAAGGCTGCGCGAAAGCGGTGAATTCCGGACGCTGGAACTGCCCGCACTGTTCCCCTCGGTGGATGTCTGCACCCATTATCATTCGAATTTCCGCAGCGATTCCAGCATCGTCTGGCTCAACACCCTGATGCAGACACTGTTTTGAGGGCCGTCAAAGCGCCTCGTCCGTCTCCGCTCCGACATTGAGCGCCACGAGATCGAGCCGCACAAGATATTTCGCCAGAAACACCGGCCGCCCGTTGCGCGACAGCACCGTGGTCAGCGACACCATCGGCACCTCCGGTCCGAGATCGGCAAACCCGCTGCGCGGTCGCCCGCCGGTGCTGGCATCCGACAGACGCCACAGGGTCGCCACACATTTCGAGCGGAACTTCGGCCCCAGATCGTTGAGCAGACTGCCCGACACCGGCGCATCGTCCAGCGGGCGGGCCTCCTTGAGCACGTCGAGCGGCACCGCTTCGAGCGCGGAGACCACCGGCGTCTCGCCCCGCAGGAACAGGGTCTCGCGCGACAGCAACTCCGGTTCGCTCTCTGGCAGGTTCAAAAGCGACCGGCTCCAGTTCGTCGTGCTGATCGTGCCGTGGCGCATCACTTTCGCCGTCAGCGCCCCGGCCCCGGTGACGATCTCCTCAAGCGGCGCGCTGAAGGCCGGGGGGCGTTTGCCGGGGGCGGCCAGTTGCCGCCGCCGCGGGTCCGCCGCGCGCTCGATCACCCCGTCCTCTTCCAAAAGCCGCAACGCTTCGCGCAGCACCGTCCGGCTGACGCCCAGATCCTGCGCCAGTTGCACCTCCGGCGGGATCACCGCCCCGGGGGCCGCATTCCGCCGCAGCACTTCGACAAGCTGATCATAGACCTGTACCGACAGCGCCCGGCGGTCTTTCACACGTTGAAATTTCAGCGGCTGATCACCCGTCATGCGCATTCCTTTGTGATCTGGCCTTTGCGGCCCGAACGTGACGGATTTATTTTAGCCACATCGCGGGCACGGCACAATCCAAAGCACGACAGTGGGCTTACTACAGACCCAAAATCCATTGTTGAACAATGATGGAAAAGATGCATGACTGAGATGAAATCTCATCATCTGGATCACGCATATGCATATGAACACCCTCGGGCGCTCCGGGCTTTCGGTCTCCTGTTTCGGCCTCGGCACCATGGCGCTCTTGACGTCGAACAGTGAAGACGAAGCCATCCGCCTCACCCACAAGGCGCTCGACGCCGGGATCAATCTGATCGACACGGCGGATATTTACGTCAATGGCACCGTCGAAACCGTACTCGGCAAAGCTCTCAAATCGCGGCGGGACAAGGTTGTTCTGGCGACCAAGGTTGGCCTGCCGATGGGCGGCGATCCGGCGCGCTCGGGCGGCGGCCGCGCATGGATCAGCGAAGCGGTGGAGGGGTCGCTCAAACGGCTTGGAACCGATTATATCGACCTCTACCAACTGCACCGCCCGGACCCGAAAACACCGATCGAAGAGACGCTGCGCGCCTTCGAAGACCTGATCAAGGCGGGCAAGATCCACCACATCGGAAGCTCAACCTTCCCGGCGGAACGGATGGTTCGGGCGCAATGGGCGGCGGAGCGCGAAAGGGTCACGACCTTCACCTCAGAACAGGCTCCTTACTCGATCTTCGTAAGAGGAATCGAGGCCGAAGTCCTGCCAACCTGTCAGCGCTATGACATGGGCACACTGGTCTGGAGCCCCTTGAACGGCGGCTGGCTGACCGGTAAATACCGGCGCGACACGGCGGCGCCTGCGGGCTCGCGCGCAGCCTCCGGCAACCCGTTCGTCCGCGCCGACGATGCGGCGAAGCTCGCCCTCGTCGAAGCGCTCGCACCGCTGGCCGAAAGCGCCGGGCTGAGCCTCATGCAGATGAGCCTCGCCTGGACCCGCGCGCACCCGGCCGTGACCAGCACGCTGATCGGCCCGCGCACCGAAACGCAACTCGACGCGCTTTTGTCCGCCGCCGACATCACACTCGACGAAGATCTGCTCGACAAGATCGACGAGCTGGTCGCCCCCGGTCGCAATGTCGACCCGCGCAACGCGGGCTGGGTGCCTGAGGGTCTCGCCAAGGCGGCACGTCGACGCTGAGACGACAAACGCCCGCAAAACACGCGAAAGCCGACTGGCGGGCGCAAAAACGGCTCAAAAAATACGCAAACATCGCTTTGCGCCTCATTCCCTCAAATTCAATAGAATTCATTGTTGAACAATGAAACATACCGCATAGCCTCTCCCCATGACCTTGACAAAGATCGCCTGCGCCCTCCGATGACTCGCCCGAACGGACATATGACAAACCCCGCCGCCCCGATCGCGATCGTCGGCTCGTTCAGCATCGACAGCGTCGTCACACCGGACGGCACGGCCCTGCCCGCAAAGCCCGGCGGCAATGCGCTCTGGTCCGCGATGGGGGCCTATCTCGCCGGGCGCACGCCGCGCATCGTCGCCCGCGTCGGATCGGATTATCCCGCCGAGGTGCTCAAGCGGCTCCGCGGTGCGGGGTTCGATCTCGGCTCCCTCATTCGCCTGCCCCGCCCGCATCCGGTGCGCGTCAGCTACGTTCACATGCCGAACGGCGAGCGCATCCAGCCGGTCCCGGAGACCCTGCTCGCACCGATGCCGGAGCAGACCCGCGCCGCGTTCATCGACACGACGCAGATGCCGGAAACGCTTGTCGAAGGCGCCCCCACGCCCGGAGACATTCCCGCCGACTGGCTGACCGAGGTGGCCCACTGGCATCTGCCGCTCCTGCCTCTGGCGCGTCACCGCGCTTTGGTGGCGGCTCTGGCGGGCGCCCGAGGCACGGTGCAGGCCGATTGCCCGACCCGCCAGGAACTGATTGGCGCGCCCTTTGCGCGACTGGAGCCGAGCCTGTCGAAGATCGACATTTTCCTGCCCTCGACCTCGGATTTCGATGTCTTTGCGCCGGATCTCGACGTGATCACGGCACTCAGGGCGCTCCGGGCCGTCGGCGCGAAGGATCTGGTCCTCAAGGCCGGAGCCGACGGTGCCTATATCCTTGAAGATCAAACCCTTTTGCATCTTCCCGCCTATCCCGCCGCACCGATGGACCCAACCGGGGCGGGCGATACGTTTTGCGGTGGTTTTCTCGTGGCGCGCGCGTCCGGCGCAAGTCTGCGAGACGCGGCGGCCATGGGGGCGGCCTGCGCCTCGTTCGCCTTGGAGACCGCCGATCCGCTCGACCTGCTCGGGATCGATCCGCTTGACGTGATCGGTCGCATGGAAACGCTGCGCGCAGCCACCAAAATTTTGGACATGCCTCGCGCGAAATCGCAATTCGCAAAGGAGGAACAGCCATGACGCGCATGATCACCATCGGCCTGATCGGACGTTCGAGCCGACCGGGCGAAACCCTTCCTCCCGTCTTGCTCGACGCCGCCGAAGCGGTCGGCAAAGCGGTGGCGCAGGCGGGTGCTGCGCTTGTCACCGGCGGCACCGGCGGGGTTATGGAGGCCTCCAGCCGGGGCGCGAAAGCGGCGGGCGGGCTGACCGTCGGCTTCCTGCCCTATGGCGACGCAGAAAAGGCCAACGCCTATTGCGACCTCGTTTTCCCCACCGGTATGGGCACGATCCGCAACATCCTGACCGCGCGTTGTTGTCACAGCCTGATCATGCTGGGCGGCGGGGTCGGCACTTTGAACGAATTGACCGTGGCCTATGACGCGGGCGTGCCCGTGGTGGCGCTCGAGGGCTGTGGCGGCTGGTCGGACCGGCTGCGCGACACGCTCTACGATGGCTGTTACCTCGACGAACGCCGCGTGCTTCCCGTCAGTTTTGCGGCCACTCCCGAGGAGGCCGTCGAGATCGCACTGAGCCGCGCACACGAACCGCGCACCGGCTCGAAACTTCAGGCGCTCACCGGCTGGGCCGGGGGCTAAGACGCAGAAAGACCAGACTTTTCACCTCCACACACCTGTCGACTTGCAACGCACGGAGCCTCATATGACCGAACGCACTGACCTCCTGACTTTCCCGCTTCTGACCTCCCAAACCCGTCGCGCCCTTTTGTTTTCGCTCGCAACCGCCGTCGCCGGGGCGATCCTGCCCCTGAGCGCCCGCGCGCAGGAGGATGCGGTCTGGACCATGATCACCGACCAGAACGGGTTGGGCGATCACGGCTTTAACGATCTGGCCAAACTGGGCCTCGACCGCTCGGTCGAAGCCTTCGGCGGCCGCGCGCAGGTCATTCAGTCCACCGACCAGTCGCAATTCGTGCCGAACCTGTTGCAGGCGGTGGCGGGCGGCTCCACCATGGTCGTCGGCGTCGGATCGCTTTTGAACGACGCGCTGACCGAGGTGGCGATGATGAAACCCGACGCGCATTTCACCCTGATCGACGCCGTGTCGGTCGATGATGCGGGCAAGCCGCTTGAGAATGTCGCAAGTGTCACCTTCCGCGAACAGGAAGCCGCCTTCCTCGCCGGTGTCGTCGCTGCGATGACCTCGAAAACCGGGCATATCGGCTTTGTCGGCGGCATGGAAACCCCGCCCGTCGTGCGCTTTCTCGCGGGCTACAAGGCGGGCATCGCCTCCGTCGATCCGGAGATTGAGGTGGCGCATGCGTTCGTCGGCTCCTTCCGCGATCCGGCCAAGGCCAAGGTTCTGGCCGAGGGCATGTTCGACAGCGATGTCGATGTGATCATGGATGTCGCAGGCGGCGGTGGGCGCGGGATTTACGACGCGATCATCGCCGAGGGAGCGGATCACTGGGTGATCGCCGCCGACACCTGCAAAGGCCATCTGGCGCCGGACAATTTCCTGACCTCCGCCGTCAAGGATGTGGCGGGCGCGGTGTTCTACGAGAACAAGGCCGTGCATGACGCAACCTTCGTGGGCGGGCCGCAGAGCCTTGGTCTGGCCGAAGGCGCGGTCGGCCTCTGCGCCGACAACATCGACACGCTGCCCGCCGAGGTTCTGGCCAAGGTTGAAAGCGCCAAGGCCAAGATCATCGCGGGCGAGCTGACGCCGCCGGACACCTATGAGGCGCTCGACGCCTTCGTTCCGGGTGAGTTGTGAGCGGGGCAGACGCCTCTCAGCCCGCGGCCATCCGGCTCGCGGGCATCGACAAGCGGTTTGGCGCGGTCCACGCCAACCGCGCCATAGACCTGTGCGTCGCCCCCGGCTCGATCCACGGGCTTTTGGGCGAAAACGGCGCGGGCAAATCGACGCTGATGAAAATCCTCTTCGGCATGATCCGCGCCGACGCAGGCACGGTCGAGATCGACGGTGCAGCGGTGGCGTTTCGGTCCTCCGCAGAGGCGCTCAGCACCGGGATCGGCATGGTGCAGCAACATTTCAGCCTGATCCCTGCCTTTTCGGTGGTGGAAAACCTGATCATGGGCCGGACGCGCGGATCGGTTCTGTCGCGCCTGTCGCGCAGGCTCGATCTGAAAGCGGCGGCGGAGCGCGCCCAGGAGCTGTCCGACCGCTTCAGCTTTGGCATCGAGCCCACGGCAAAGGTCGCAACGCTCTCGGTGGGTGCCCGCCAGAAGGTCGAAATCCTCAAGGCGCTCTGGGGCGGCGCGCGCACGCTGGTGCTCGATGAGCCGACGGCCGCACTGTCGCCGCCCGAGGCGGAAGAGCTTTACGCTGTGCTACATCGTTTGCGCGCGGAGGGCACGACCATCGTGCTGATCAGCCACAAAATGCCGGAAATCATGCACTTGTGCGACCGTGTTACTGTGTTGCGCGATGGTGCGGTGGTGGGCGAGGCAGAGCTTAAGGGCAAGGCGCTCGGGGATCCTGCCGTGCGCCAACCCATCGAGGCCGCGCTTGTCACCATGATGATCGGGCGCGACAAGCCGGCCTTGCCGGAGCGCGCAGCGCTCGACGGCCCGGTCATTCTCGACATGCGCGGCCTGACGGACGGCAGCCGCCTCGGCCCGCTGGACCTCAAGGTGCATGGCGGCGAGATTGTCGCCGTGGTGGGGGTCGAGGGCAATGGCCAGAGCGAATTGGTCGAGCTTTTGATGGGGCTCCGAAAGGCACGCGACGGCATGATCGGCATCGACAATCACAACGTCGTCGACTGGCCGACCCAGCGCCGCCTGAACGCCGGGCTCGCGCATATTTCCGAGGACCGCCACGCCACGGGTGTGGCCGACAGCATGTCCCTGATCGACAACGCCTCGATCGGTTTTGTCGATGGCGCGCCCTTTAGCGGCTCGCCCCTGATCCTGTCGCAGAAACAGCGCCGGGTGTTTACCGAGGTGCTGATCGAGCGCCATAAGGTCCGCACCCCCTCGCCCGATCTGCCGATGGCCTCGCTGTCGGGCGGCAACCAACAAAAACTCGTCGTCGGGCGCGAACTGGCCCGCGCCCCCCGCCTGATGATCGCGGCTCAGCCGACGCGGGGGCTCGACATCGGCTCGACCGTCGCGGTGCAGGACGCTTTGCTGCGGCTCCGCGCCGAGGGCAATGCGGTGCTTTTGTTGAGCCTCGATCTGAGCGAGGTTTTCGCCATCGCCGACCGGCTTGTCGTCCTGCGCAAAGGGCGGATCGTGGGCGAGATGGTCGCGGCCGAGTTCGACATCGACCAGATCGGCCGCTGGATGTCCGGCGCCGCCGACACGACGCAAATGGAGCGCAGAGCATGAGACCGAAACGCCCCGCCCTTCCCGGTTCCGGCATGGCCCGGCTTGCGCCCGATGTGGCCGAGGCCATGGCGACCCGCGCAAGTGCGCCGCGCGAGATGGGCGCCTTTGTGGCGCAGACCCGCGACCGGGCGCGCACCTTCGCAGGCCGCGCGCTGATTTTCGCGCTGACGCTGGGCGCGGCGATGCTCTGCGCCCTGCCCTTTATCCTTTTGTCCGGCGCCGATCTCGGCACCACGGGCGAGGCGTTTTTCAACGGCGCGCTCGGGTCGCAATTCGCCATCGCCGAAACCCTGATCCAGATGATCCCGCTGCTGATTGCGGGGCTGGCCGTGGCGATCTCATTCCACGGCGGGCTTTTTAACATCGGCGTCGAGGGCCAGCTTATTTTCGGCGGGCTCGTCGCGGGCGTGATCGGCGCAGAGGTTAACGCGCCGCCGATGATTCTCACAGCGCTCTGCCTTTTGGGCGGCATCGCGGGCGGTGCGTCCGCCGCGCTGATCCCGGCGCTGCTCAAGGCCTATCGCGGCGTGCATGAGGTTGTGACCACGATCATGGTCAATTTCATCGCGATCAGCGTGGCGCTCTATGCCGTCTCCCCCGCAGGTCCGTTTGTCTCCGCCACGCAACCCTCGGCGACCGAGAAAATCCCCCGCGACGCGCGGCTCTCGATGATCTGGGACGGCACGAGGCTGCATTCCGGGCTGATCATTGCGCTGATCGCCGTTGTCGGCATCTGGTGGCTTCTGTATCGCACGCCTTTGGGTTTTCGCATCCGACTTTTGGGCGCCAATCCCGGCGCGGCGCGGGCCTCCGGGGTCTCTGTGCCGCGCATCACCATCGCCACGCTTCTGATCTCCGGCGGTCTTGGCGGGCTTGCGGGCGCGGTGCAGGTCTTGGGCGTCTATGGCCGGTTTTTCGACGCGTTTTCTGCCGGTTACGGATATGACGCCATCGCGGTCGCGCTTCTCGCCGCGCTCTCACCCATCGCCATGGTGATCTCCGCCTTCTTCTTCGCCATGCTCGATTCCGGCGCGGTTCAGATGCAGGCTGTGGCGGGCATCAGCCGCGAAATGGTCGGCGTGGTGTCGGGTCTCGTCGTGGCCTTCGTGGCGATCCAACCGGCGATTTTACACCTCTGGTCGCGCCTGCGCCGCCCCTCTTCCGGAGAGACATCATGAGCGATTTCATCACCCTCTCGCTGTTCGCCTCGATGCTGCATCTCGCCATTCCGGTGATCCTGCCGATGCTCGGCGGGCTGCTCTGCGAACGCAGCGGGGTCGTCAATATCGGGCTTGAGGGCATGATGCTGGGCGGGGCTTTCGGGGCGGTGGCGTTTTCCTACCTGACCGGCAATCCGTGGCTCGGGCTTTTGGGCGCGGTCTTCACCGGCGCGCTCACGGGCGGACTTTTGGCCGTCATGTCGGTGTCCTTGCGGGGCGATCAGGTGATCGGGTCGACCGCGATCAACCTGATCGGCGCAGGCCTGACCGCCGCCCTTGTGCCGATCATCTGGGGCATCGACGGCACCACGCCGAGCGTGCCGAAAGTGCCGACGCCGCCCCTGCCATTGGTCGGCGACCTGCCCCTGATCGGGCCGCTTCTGGCGGAGTTTTCCTTCATCGATCTGTGCGCCTTTGGCCTCGTGTTTCTCGTCTGGTGGGTGTTGATGCGCACCGATATGGGGCTGCGGCTGCGCGCCTGTGGCGAAAGCGCCGTGGCCGCCGATGCCGCCGGGATCGACGTCACCCGCGTGCGCTTCATCGCCGTCACGCTCTCGGGCGTGTTGGCGGCGCTTGGCGGGGCGTATCTGTCGATCGTGACGCTCGATCTGTTTCAGGCCTCGATGACGCAGGGGCGCGGGTTTCTGGCGCTCGCCGCCATGGTCTTTGGCAAATGGCGGGTGGGGCCGGCGTTCCTCGTCTGTCTGGGCTTTGGCCTTGCCGATGCGGCCGCGCTTCGGGCGCAGATCTTCACCGACGATCTGCCGCATGATCTTCTGTTTGCCCTGCCGTATATTCTTGCGCTGGTGGCGCTTGCGACCTTTGTCGGGCGCGCCTCCGGCCCCGCCGATGTGGGCAAGCCCTTCCGCCGCGCGTAACCTGAAATCTAAGAGGACACGACCATGTATGTCAGCGAAATCCCCGCCCTGCGTGATTATTGGTATCCGGTCGCCTATAGCGCCGATCTGACCGACGCGCCGAAAGCGGTGCGGCTTTTGAGCGACACTTATGTGATCTGGCGGGCGGCGGGCGGCAAGGTAGCCTGTGCCATCGACGAATGCCCGCACCGCGCCGCGCGTCTGTCGCAGGGCTGGGTCGAGAATGGCGATATCGTCTGCCCCTATCACGGCTGGGCCTTCGACGGCTCGGGCGCCTGCACCCGCATTCCGCAGAACGACCCGGACAAACCGATCCCGCCGCGCGCTCGGACCCTGCCGATGCTGGTCGAGGAGAAATACGGTCTGATCTGGATGTGCGTCGGCATGCCGCGCGAGGATATTCCGACGCTGCCAGAATTGGAGCAGGACGGGTTTACGCTCATTCACGAGATGATGGAGCTGTGGGACACCTCCGCGCCGCGCGTGATCGACAATGCGCTCGACATTTCCCACGTCGCATGGACCCATCGCAACACCATCGGCGACAGCAACGCCTCGCAGTTCGAGAGTTTCGAGATAAACCGCAACGGGCACGATCTTTCGGCCCGGATCAGCTACCGCGCCCGCGTCACCGAGGCTTTGCGCAAGAACACCGGGCTGACGGGGGATTACACGATCCGCGTAACCAATTCGAAGCTGGTTCAGCCCTTCATGTACAAGGATGTGATGGAGTATGAAAACGGGCTCCGGCATGTGCTCTACAAGACCGCGACGCCGGTGGACGACAGCCACACGTTGTTTTGCCAATTCATCGCCCGCAATGACAACCCGGATGCCGAAAAGATCGCCGGGATCGTGGCGCTCGACCGACGCATTCAGGCGGAGGACAAGGAATTGCTCTCGGGCGTCAGACCGGAGTTTCCCCTCGACATCCAGACCGAAATGCACACCCGTGCGGACCGGATGACGGTCGAGTATCGCAAAATTCTGGCCGAACTTGCCGCGGAGAATTCCGATGTGACGCCGGACGAGGCCTGGGCGCGCCCCTTCCTCGCCGCCGTCAAGGCGCAGCGCGGGCCGCGCTGATCGGCTTTACCAACCGCTGAGACCCTGTGCGTGCAGCAGCGCTTCGACCAGAAGCGCACAGAAATGCAGGAAGAGATAGCTGAGCGAAAGGCGGAACAACCGCCGCTCGGCGCGCTGATTGTCGGCTTCGGCCTCGTCTTCCGTGCGGCGGAACACCGCCCATGCGCCGATCAGAAAGCGCAGGTTCAGCACGCCCGCCACAGCCAGATAGACCGGCCCGCCGATGGAGGTGAGACCCAGCGCCAGAGAGGTCGGGATCAGCACCAGCGTATAGCCAAGGATATGGCGGCGCGTTGAAGGGCGGCCATGGGTTTCGGTCAGCATCGGCACGCCCGCGCGACCGTAATCGGATTTCACGAACAGCGCCAAGGCCCAGAAATGCGGCGGCGTCCACATGAAGATCAGCGCGAACATCAGAAGACTGTCGATGGAGATGCCGCCCGTGGCGCAGGCCCAGCCGATCATCGGCGGCAGCGCGCCGGAGGCGCCGCCGATCACGATGTTCTGCGGCGTCGCGCGCTTCAGGAGCACCGAATAGATCACGACATAGAAGAAGATGGTGAAGGCCAGAAGCCCGCCCGCGACCGGATTGGCCACCAGCGACAGCACCCCGACGGAGAGCACGGAGAGCACCAGCCCAAGGATCAGCGCCTCATGCGCATTCACCCGCCCTGCCGGGATCGGACGATTGGAGGTGCGGTGCATCTTGGCGTCGATATCGGCATCCCACCACATGTTGAGCGCGCCGGAGGCACCGCCGCCCAGCGCAATGCAGAGGATCGAAAGCGCGCCGCGGATCGGGTCCATCGGCACGGGCGCCACAAGCAGGCCGACAAGCGCCGTGAACACCACTAGCGACATCACCCGCGGTTTCAGAAGAACGATGTAATCGCCCGGCCGCGCCGGTCGGGGGTCGCTCATAGCCTGCGTAAGCGTCGGATCGGTGATCGTCTGCGTCCTCATGTCATGATGCCTTTGATATGTGCGTTGCATCCTTGGGATGCGTTTTGCCGTGTCATAGGACAGCCGCGGGGCGCGGGGCAAGATGTGAGAGCAAATTCTTGTGACACATCACGAAAGCGTGCGAATCCGCGCAAGCGACTCGATTTCAACCAAAAGCGCAACAGAAGCGCACAAATAAACATAAATTAAATATGTACCTTTTAGCTGATGTCACAAATACGTGAGGACCGGCTTGAAAAACCAAGTTTTACGACCATGCGACAGAATGACACAGAGCACCATGCCGCAGCGCCGCGTTAGCGGATGTCGCAACCGCGCCCGGCCCCGGGTTTCCGACCCGCCGCCGTGTCCGGAAAAGCTCATCAAGAGGCACGCACGCATTGCACACATCAACGAAAATACTGTTGGCACTGGCCGGCGCATTTGCGCTTTCCGGGTGCCAGTACGACGTTCTGTCGCCCCAGGGCTGGGTGGCGGGACAGGAACGCAACCTGCTTCTGATCGCGACGGCTCTCATGCTCATCGTGATCGTCCCGGTGCTGATCATGGCCGTGTACTTCCCGCTGAAGTACCGCGCCGATCGTGACGACCAGTCCGATTACGATCCGACCTTCGAGCACTCGACCAAGATCGAGGTCGCGGTCTGGGGCATTCCGATCCTGATCATCATCGCGCTGGGGTGGCTGACCTATGTCTACACCCACCGGCTCGACCCCTACCGTTCGCTCGATCACCTGAATGCGGGCGAACCGGTCGAGGTTCAGGCGGTGTCGCTCGACTGGAAATGGCTGTTCATCTACCCGGAATACGGCGTGGCCTCGGTCAACGAACTGGCGATCCCGGAAGGCCGTCCGATCAATTTCCGTCTGACCTCCTCGACCGTGATGAACACCCTGTCGATCCCGGCTCTGGGCGGCATGGTCTATTCGATGACCGGCATGGAAACCAAGCTGCACCTGATCGCGGACAACACCGGCACCTTCTTCGGTCGTTCCGCGCATTACTCCGGCCCCGGGTTCTCGCAGATGCATTTCGACACGCTCTCGATGACGGACGAAGATTTCGACGCCTGGATCGAGAAAGCCAAAACCGAAGGTGCGGCGCTGACCCGTGCGAGCTATCTCGCGCTCGAGAAACCGACCATCGACGAACCGGTGAGCTACTACGCCTCCGTCGAAGCCGGCCTGTTCGACCGCGTCGTCGAGATGTGCGTCGAAGAGGGCAAGGTCTGCATGGGTCACATGATGATGCAGGACGAGCTTGGCGGCGGTGGCCTCGCGGGTATCCCGGCAGCGAATGCCTATAGCTACGACCGCGCCCGCACCATCGACGGCTTCGGCAACCCGGTTGAACTGCCGGAACTGCCGACCCCGGATCTCGAAGCCTTCCACGAAGCCTTCTTCAACGACCCGGCGGCGATCTGCGGCCCGGAAATCATCAGCGGCTATCTGAGCACGGAGACTAAAAACAATGGCTGACGGATACGTGCAACCGGCCGAGACGTTCTCGCCGATCTTCGGGCGTCTGACGCTCGACTGGATCCCCTATCACGAACCGATCCTCATCGCGACCTTCGCAGGCGTGGCCCTTGGCGGGCTCGTCGTGCTGGCGCTGATGACCTATTTCAAGCTTTGGCTGCCGCTGTGGCGGGACTGGGTCACCACGGTCGACCACAAGAAGATCGGCATCATGTATATGGTGCTGGGCTTCATCATGCTGATCCGCGGCTTTGCCGACGCGCTGATGATGCGGGCGCAACAGGCGATGGCCGCAGGCGGGGCCGAAGGTTATCTGCCGCCGCACCACTTCGATCAGGTGTTCACCGCCCACGGCGTGATCATGATCTTCTTCGTGGCCATGGTGTTCATCACCGGGATCATGAACTATGTCATGCCGATGCAGATCGGCGCGCGTGACGTGGCCTTTCCGTTCCTGAACAACTTCTCGTTCTGGATGACGGTGTCGGGCGCGCTTCTGGTGAATATCTCGCTCTTCGTGGGCGAATTCGCCCGGGTCGGCTGGCTGGCCTTCCCGCCTCTGTCGGGGGCAAGTTACAGTACCGGACCGGGGATGGATTACTACCTCTGGGCGCTACAGATCGCAGGGGTCGGGACGACGCTTTCGGGCATCAACATGATCGCCACCGTGCTTAAGATGCGTGCGCCGGGCATGAAGCTCATGGACATGCCGATCTTCACCTGGACGACGCTGATCACCAACGTGCTGATCGTGGTGGCCTTCCCGGTGCTGACCGCCACCCTGTCGCTGCTGACGCTCGACCGCTATTTCGACTTCCGCTTCTTCACCAACGACTTTGGTGGCAACGCGATGATGTATATCAACCTGATCTGGATCTGGGGTCACCCCGAGGTCTATATCCTCATCATCCCCTGCTTCGGCGTGTTCTCGGAAATCGTGTCGACCTTCTCCGGCAAACCGATCTTCGGCTACAAGACGATGGTTTGGGCCACGGCCTGCATCATGGTGCTGTCCTTCGTGGTGTGGCTGCACCACTTCTTCACCATGGGCTCCGGCGCCAACGTCAACACCTTCTTCGGCATCACCACGATGATCATCGCCGTGCCGACCGGTGTGAAGATCTTCAACTGGCTCTTCACCATGTACAAGGGCCGCGTGCGGCTCGAGGTTCCGATGCTCTGGACCATTGGCTTCCTGATCACCTTCACCATCGGTGGGATGACGGGTGTGCTGCTGGCCGTGCCGCCGGTCGACTTCCAGCTTCACAACACGCTCTTCCTGATTGCGCACTTCCATAACGTGATCATCGGCGGCGTGGTGTTTGCGGTCTATGCGGCGGTCTCCTACTGGTGGCCGAAAGCCTTCGGCTTCCGCATGAACGACACATGGGGTCGCCGCAGCTTCTGGTTCTGGTTCACCGGTTTCTATGTCGCCTTCATGCCGCTCTATGCGCTTGGCCTGATGGGTGTGACCCGCCGGACCGCCACATACCCGGATGCGGGCTGGCAGCCCTATTTCATCGTCGCGGCCTTCGGTGCGGTGCTGATCCTTCTGGGTATCGTGTCGACCTTCATCAACTTCTACGTCTCGATCCGCGATCGCAAACAACTCGCCTGTGGCACCGATCCGTGGGATGCGCGCACGCTGGAATGGGCGACCCAGTCCCCGCCCGCGCCGTATAACTTCCCGTTCGATCTTCAGATCACCGGGCGCGAGGCGTTCTGGACGATGAAGCAACAGGGCTTCACCTGGCCGACCACCGGCTACAAACCGATCCATATGCCGAAAGGCACCGCCTTCGGTGTGCTGATCGCCGGTGTGGCGCTGGTGTTCGGCTTTGCCATGGTCTGGTACATCTGGTGGCTCGCGATCCTCGCCTTTGTCGGCATGATCGGCCTCGGGATTTTCCACACCTTCAACTACAAACGCGACTACTACATTCCCGCTGAGGAAGTGAGCGCGACGGAAGCAAAAGGAGCAGCGGCATGAGCCACTCCGCCCCCGCAAGTGTGAGCGTCGTCGACCACGACGTTCACCACCAGAGCCCCACCCCCATCGGGTTCTGGATCTACCTGATGAGCGACTGCATCATTTTCGGTTCGCTCTTCGCCACCTACGCGGTTCTCGGCGGCAGCTTTGCTGGCGGACCCGGCCCGAAGGATCTGTTCGAAGCGGGCTTCGTGGCCATCGAAACCGCGCTTCTGCTGATCTCCTCGATCACCTTCGGTCTCGCCATGCTGCGCGCCGACAAGAAGGACCAGAGCGGCACACTGATGTGGCTGGCGATCACCGGCCTCTTCGGGGCTGGCTTCATCGCGATGGAACTCTATGAGTTCAATCACCTGATCCACATCGGCGCGGGTCCGAGCCGGTCGGCCTTCCTGTCGTCCTTCTTCGCCCTCGTCGGCACCCACGGGTTGCACGTCACGGGCGGGATCATCTGGCTCGTCACCCTGATGGTGCAGATCGCGAAACACGGTCTCGGAACCGCGAACATGCGTCGCCTCGGTGCGCTGTCGATGTTCTGGCACTTCCTCGATCTCGTGTGGATCGGTGTCTTCTCCTTTGTCTATCTGGTGAGGTTGGTCTGATGGGTCACGATACGCATTCCGCACACGGGCACGATCACGGGCATGACGACCACGGCTCCGGCCACGGCACCATGTCGCAACTGATGATCGGTTTCGCGCTGGCCGCGATCCTGACCATCGTGCCCTTCGGTCTCGTCATGGGCGAGGTGGAAATGAGCCGCACCACGCTGATCGGTATCATCATGGCCTTTGCCGCCGTGCAGATCATCGTGCATCTGGTGTTCTTCCTGCATCTGAACACCTCCTCGGAAGAGGGCAGCACCTTCATGGCGACCCTGCTCGCCGTGATCATCCTGTTCATCGTTTTGGCAGGCTCGCTCTGGGTCATGCACAACATGAACGAGAACATGATGCCGAAACACGACATGGAGCAGCAGCTCGAACAGATGAAGAGCCTTCAGTCCCAGCAGGGCTGATCTTCTCTGACATAAACTTTCGCCGGGGCCCGCGTGGCCCCGGCTTGCTATCAAGGGGACCCTTCATGCGCCTGCGCCTTCTCATCGTCCTGATCCTCGCCGCCCTCGGCATCACCGGTTTCATGAGCCTCGGAATCTGGCAGGTGCAGCGTCTGCACTGGAAGCTCGACCTGATCGAGCGGGTCGAGGCCCGCATCCATGCCGCCCCCGTCCCTGCCCCCGGCCCGAACCTTTGGCCTACGATCACCCGCGAGACAGACGAATACACCCGCGTGACCCTCACCGGCAGTTTCCTCAACGACGACACGGTGCTGATCTACACGCCATCGGATTTCGGCCCCGGGATGTGGGTGCTGACGCCGCTGCGATTGGCGGATAGCACCATTGTCATGATCAACCGCGGCGTCGTCCCGCAGGACCACGCCCTCTCGGGGGACTTCAGCCATGTCGAAGGCGAGACCACCGTCACCGGTCTTCTCCGCATCACTGAGGACAAAGGCTGGCTGTTCTCGCAAGACAACGATCCGGCAAATGGCAAATGGTATCGCCGCGACATCGCCTCGATCACCTCGGCCAAGGGCTTTGATCAAGCCGCGCCGTATTTTGTCGATCAGGAGCTCACGGCCCCCACCGGCTGGCCGCGCGGCGGGCAGACCGTGGTGAGTTTCCGCAACGCGCATCTGAGCTATGCGCTCACATGGTTCGCGCTGGCCGCCGTGGTCGCACTCGGCGCCGCTTTGGTGCTGCGTCACGAGCTGCGCCGCAAGCCCTGAACCACCCCCTCTGCACCCAGCAACGGCGTGATCGTTCAGCCCGGCCCCCTGTCTCCTGGGCGATGCCCCGCGCAGATTTCAAACCACACGATTATGGAAATGCAAACAATGGCGGCGAGCACTCACATCGTGATTCAAAAGCTATGAAAGTCAGATCGGTGAGTGGGAGCCGCAAACGCAAGACTGCTTTGAAGACCGGACCGAACCCCTGTTCACCCTTCGTGCAATCCTTTGAAAATGCATGAAAAGGTCATATTCCCGCACACAACCCGGTTGCGACACGGACCTTTGCAAAAGGCGTTCTCTATGAGTGAAAGCGAGGAGTGACAATCCCTTAAATCGCCTAGCCTCGTTAAGGCTTTGGCCGGATTTTATACCCTTCCGGAGAAGAGTGGTGCGGTCGAGAAGACTCGAACTTCCACGGGAGTTACCCCACAGCGACCTCAACGCTGCGCGTCTACCAATTCCGCCACGACCGCACTGTCTAGGCTTGGTGAGGGGCTATGTAGCGAAGCGGTTCGGGGAAGTGAAGAGGAAAATGAAGGGGGAGGCGAATTTTTTTCCGCCTCCCCCGAAAGCTGTTGTGACAGGGGAGGGGCGCCCCCCTGCCCGGCCTCACATGAGGCTTATTCCGTGACCGAAAAACTCGGCAGCGTGGTGCTGGCCGGAACCGGCGCAAGCGTGGCGGGCGCCGGAGCGCCAGAGACGGAGAAGGCCGCCTTGCGCAACAGCCCGGTGCGTTCCGGCTGACCCGGAGCAAACACCGCAGGCACACCGCTTTCAACGGCGGCCAGGCTGTCCTCATACCAGGCCTTCGCCAGATCGGGCCGCTGGCTGACACCGACGCCCTGGCTCAGGTGATGGCCCAGCAGCTCGCCATAAGCACGCTCGCCCAGCGCCACCAGAAGCAACGAGGAAGCCAGCGCCACATCCATCTTGTCGGTGCGATACCCGACGGAGAGACAGATTTTCGCCGTGCCCGACAGCTGCGCCGGAGACATGCCGGAGGCGAGTACGAAGGAGGAGGTGTCCATCAGAACCTGATCGCGCGGCTTGAGCGACAGCGCCGCGATCTGGGTGGTCATCGAGGGCACCAGACCCTCGCATTGCGCAGCGATCTGCTGCGGCGTGAACCCCTGAACTTTCGAGATCATGTCCTCGCCCTGCGAAATCGCATAGGTGCGCGCGAGGCAAAATTGTTCGTTGAGCGCCTGGTTCGGATCGGACATCGACGCTTCGGTCACGAACCCGCCGTTGGTGTTGGTCAACAGAGAGACCTTGTTGCAATGCGACGCGAGCGACACGGTCGCGCCGTTGCCGAGGAAATTGGGCATCGCGCCTTCCGGCGTGGTCGGAGCCGCGGCGGCAAAACTCGGCATCGTCCCCGGCTGCTGCGTCGGCGCGGGCGCGGCTTGCGGCATCACCGGATTGACCACGACGGTGGTCATCGGCGCGGCCGCCATGGTGGCCCCCACCGCACCGCCGCTGGCCATTTCGGAACGATATTGTTTCAGAAGGCCGCGCGTGCCGTCCGGGTTGGCGGCCACAAGCTGGGCGGTCTGAGCCCCTCCGGCCTGGGCACGGTTATAAGACGAGATCAGCAACTCCTGCTCGTAGGGCGAGAGCTGGCCGGTCACCGGATAGCCGAGATAGGCCTGATAGGAGGACACGGCGTCGCGGGTCTTTTGCCCAAGCTGACCGTCCACCGTACCGGCATTGAAGCCGAAATAATTGAGGGAGGCCTGAATCTCCTTGCCCTCCTGCGTCGAAGGCAGGCGCGGGCGATAAGAGGTGGTGCTGGTGGTTTTTCGCTTCGGTTGCTGGCTGGCAGCGCCCAGCAAACCGCCGATCACGGCTCCGGCGATAAAATCGCCGCCATCGGCCTGAACGCGCGACGTGGTCCCCATCACAAGGACGGTGGCCAGAGCTGCGGAAATGACATGTTTGAATCGCATCGGATTCCCCCCATTTACATAAAAAAAACTAGTGAAAGCCTATCACGCTAACGTGAGATTCGTAGGATTTTTTTCCAGAAGCGGTATAAAAGACGTGCTTTGCACTTGTTTTCAACGCGTCCTCCGGTGCCATCGCCCTTTCCCCCGCCCCCGTCAAAGGCTACATCTCGCCGGGGATCGAACGCGCGGAGGCATGGTATGGTGGAATGGCGGATTTCCGAGGGGCTGACCGATTACGACTTTGCCGTGGCCGAAATGGAGGCCCGCGCCGAGGCCATCGCGAAGGGGGAGGCAGAGGAGCTGATCTGGCTTGTGGAGCACCCCCCGCTCTACACCGCAGGCACCTCCGCCAAGCGCGAGGATCTCGTCGATCCGGATCGCTTCCCTGTCTATGAGAGCAAGCGCGGCGGGCAGTATACCTATCACGGGCCGGGGCAGCGCGTGGCCTATGCCATGCTCGACCTGAACAAACGCGGCAAGGATGTGCGCAAATTCGTCGCCGACATGGAAGCCTGGGTGATCGCGGCTCTGGCCGAGTTCAACGTCACGGGCGAGATCCGCGAGGGACGTGTTGGCGTCTGGGTGGTGCGGGATGACAAACCCCTGACCATCACCGGCACGAAGCCCGAAGACAAAATCGCCGCCATTGGTTTGCGGGTGCGCAAATGGGTGTCGTTTCACGGGCTGTCGATCAATGTCGAGCCGGATCTGAGCCATTTCGGCGGCATCGTGCCCTGCGGCATCCGCGACCATGGCGTGACGTCGCTGGTCGACCTCGGCCTGCCGGTGACGATGGAGGATGTCGACATTGCACTCAGGCGTGCCTTTGACGAGGTGTTCGGGGACTGAACCTCCAGTTAGATCAATTCTAAATCGCAAGACGCATTTGAGCAGGATCAAAGTGCGACAAGCATGGACTGGTATCACGGTCCGAACTCACTATGGTGGGAACGGGACACATGAATCACTCGGGAGAGAGAACCTAATGACCAAGCTTTTTGCCTTCACAGCCGCCGCCCTGTTGGCAAGCTCCGCTGCCGCGTTTGCTGATGACCACGGGCATGGCCATGGCGACCCGGACAAAGGCGCCAAGGACTTCAACAAATGCAAGGCCTGTCACATGATCGTTTCCGACACCGGTGAAACCATCGTCAAAGGCGGCAAGACCGGTCCGAACCTCTTCGGCGTGGTCGGTCGTCCGGTGGCCTCCTACCCCGATTTCAAATATGGCGACGGCATCCTTGCCGTCGGCGCAACCGGCATGGTCTGGTCTCAGGAGCTGATCACTGAATACGCCGTCGATCCGACCGTGTTCATCGACACCCATGGCGGCTCCGGCAAATCCAAGATGACGTTCAAACTGAAAGACGCTTCTGACGTGGCTGCCTATCTCGCCACCTTCTCCGCCGCTCCGGAAGCGGCAGCAGAAGTGGAAGAAACAGACGCGCCTGAAGCGGCGGAAGAGGCCCCGACCGAAGAGGCACCTGCGTCCGAATAAGCCGGGCTTTTCTCGCACATGCCACACGCCGCTCCGCTCCGGGGCGGCGTTTTTCGTGCGGTTTCCAACCGATACAGGGACAAAATACTTCAAAGCGATATTCTGGAATCGCTCTTCGTGTTAGCCTGAAGGTCTGACGCCCCGTCGGGCGGCGGATTTGTAAGTGTAACAAGTAACATGGTATCGATATGACGTTTTCCCTGCCCCGCGCCCTTGCGCGTGTCTTTGGGGGTGTCGCCTGTACAGCCCTCATCGCAATCTCCCTCCCGCCCAACACCGCTCTTGCCCAGAGCCTCGAACGAAAACCCCTCTCCGCCTCCGACCTCGAAACGGGGAAGGTGCAGAGCCGCGTGGCACTCCTGCCCTTCGGCGACGGTTTCACCACTCAGGCACAGGCCCGCAGACTGCTCACCGAAGAGAACATGGTGTATGTCGCGCATTTCGCCTGTCGCGGGCAAAGCTGTGCCGGACCGGACATGCCGGGGGCCGGAACGGCGGAAGGCGTCGTGAGCTTTGGCCTTGTCGGCCTCCATCCCCGTCTCGGTCTGATGACAGTGATGATCGCCGATCTGCCCTGCGAGGCCGCAAGCGCTGCGACCAAGGCTGTCACTCAGGAGGGCCTGCGCAAACGCGGCTGTTTCGCCGGGCACCTCGCCTATGCGCGCATCCTGATGCAGCTTGGGGCGGTGCGCAGCAACGACGGCTGGAGCACATGGCTGCGCCAACAGGTGCAAATCCCTCGCACCGGCCTGCCGACAGAGGACGCAAAAGGGCTGTGGCAGGACGTGCTGACACTCGAGAACCGCAACGAAGGCACCGGCTGGGCCAAGATGTCCGATGGGGCCTGGTCGCGCATGGTCACCCGGATCGAGGACCCGGCGGGCACCGAACTGGCATTGGAGGAGGAACTGACCTTCACCATCCCCTCGACCGGCGGGCCGCGCCCGATGCCGACCTTCCCGACCCTGCCAACCGGAGACGGAACGATCCGTCCAAAGGTTGGTGAGCAACAGGATCCGACCGGAGCGCTGTTCTCCGCTCCGGTGGATACGGAAACCCAGAGCTACTGCGCCTCACAGGCCCAGCATCAGGCAAAGTTGAACACCGTCCCGCTCAAAATTCTCGGCCTTTGGGCCAAAATGGTCGACCAGATCGCGTCCCTCGGCTTCACCGGCGGCTCGATCACCTTGGGCGCCGAGGAGAAGACCAAGGGCTACTCCGCCAGTGGCACGGCAAATTTCGAGCGCCCTGAGATGAAGGAAATTGCCGCCGAGAGCAATGAGATCGTCGAGGAGGGCCTCGCCTCCTACTACTATCTCAAATGCATCGAGGAGCAGATCGCAGGCCAGAAGGCCAGCCCGGAAGATGCCGTTATCCCGTCGATCTTCATGCTGGCACAGGAGAGCAGCACCGCAGAGCTGGTCGAGGTGTCCGCCTGGCCGGAGCTTGGCGATAGCGGCTCCTGTTCGAGCTGGCAGACCGAAGAGACCGTGGTGGTCGACGGCCAGACCTGCACCCAGACGGTGAGCCATGCCTGCGACGCCAATTGCAATTGCGAACACACCGAAGTGCTGGTCTGCGGCGGCGAATGAAGCGTGCGCGAAGGCGGTCGCAGCGGTCGCCTTCGCCCCCGGGAAAGACGGGTTTGCCGCGGCCATGGGATTTTTCCGCTCCGGCCATGCGCAAAAAATTTGCTCTCAGGTTTTTTCCTCTCTAAGACTGTTATGTGTCAATCTGTCGCACAGACCCCGAAAACGGGGCAGGCAGGACGGCGCGGACGCACGTCCAGGGGGCAACCCCAAGGAGGAATAGGGAGGTAAGCATGGCAGACGCCGCCATTCATGGCCACGGCCATGAGGACAACCGCGGGTTCTTCACCCGCTGGTTCTTGTCGACAAATCATAAGGATATCGGGATTCTCTACCTGATCACGGCGGCCGTGGTCGGGTTCATTTCGGTCTGTTTCACCGTCTACATGCGGCTCGAGCTGATGGAGCCGGGGGTGCAGTTCATGTGCCTCAACGAATCCGGTGAGGCCGCCGCACGGCTGTTGTCCGGTTTCGGGGCAGAAGATTGTACCCCGAACGGCCATCTGTGGAACGTGATGATCACCTATCACGGCGTCCTGATGATGTTCTTCGTGGTCATCCCCGCACTTTTTGGCGGTTTCGGCAATTATTTCATGCCGCTCCAGATCGGCGCGCCGGACATGGCCTTCCCGCGTCTCAACAACCTGTCCTTCTGGCTCTACGTCTGCGGCGTGGCGTTGGGCATCGCGTCCCTGTTCGCACCGGGCGGCAACAGCCAATCCGGCTCCGGCATCGGTTGGGTGCTTTACCCGCCGCTCTCGACCTCGGAAGCGGGCTATTCCACCGATCTGGCGATCTTCGCGGTGCACGTTTCGGGCGCAAGCTCGATCCTCGGTGCGATCAATATGATCACCACCATGCTGAACATGCGCGCGCCGGGCATGACCATGTTCAAAGTGCCGCTTTTCGCGTGGTCGATTTTCGTCACCTCCTGGCTGATCCTCTTGTCCCTGCCGGTTCTGGCGGGCGCGATCACCATGTTGCTGACAGACCGCAACTTCGGCACCTCCTTCTTTCAGCCCGCAGGCGGCGGGGACCCGATCCTCTACCAGCACATCCTCTGGTTCTTCGGTCACCCGGAGGTCTATATCGTGGTGCTGCCCGGTTTCGGCCTGATCTCCCACATCATCGCGACCTTCTCGAAAAAACCGGTCTTCGGCTATCTGCCGATGGTCTGGGCGCTGATCGCGATCGGGGTTCTGGGCTTCGTCGTCTGGGCGCACCACATGTATACGGTCGGCCTGTCGCTCTCGCAGCAGACCTATTTCATGATGGCCACCATGGTCATCGCCGTACCGACGGGCGTGAAAATCTTTAGCTGGATCGCGACCATGTGGGGCGGGTCCATCGAGTTCAAGACACCGATGCTCTTTGCCTTCGGCTTCCTGATCCTCTTCACCATCGGTGGCGTGACGGGCGTCGTGCTGTCTCAGGCGGGCGTCGACCGGGCTTACCATGACACCTATTACGTCGTGGCGCATTTCCACTACACCATGTCGATGGGCGCGGCCTTCTGTATCTTTGCCGGGATCTATTTCTACATCGGCAAGATGTCCGGGCGGCAATACCCGGAGCTTGCGGGCAAAATTCACTTCTGGATGTTCTTCATCGGCGTGAACCTGACCTTCTTCCCGCAGCATTT
Organism: Celeribacter sp. SCSIO 80788; assembly: GCF_051054295.1. GTDB lineage: Bacteria > Pseudomonadota > Alphaproteobacteria > Rhodobacterales > Rhodobacteraceae > Celeribacter. The sequence goes on from NZ_CP150482.1 coordinate 1,582,585, forward strand.
CCTCGGCCGCCAAGGCATGCCGCGCCGCTATATCGACTACCCGGAGGCCTTTGCCTATTGGAACAAAATCTCGTCCTACGGCGCGCTTTTGTCCTTTGCCTCCTTCCTGTTGTTCATCGGTATCGTCGCCTACACGCTTTTGGCCGGGCGCCGCGTGACCGAGAACAATTACTGGAACGAATATGCCGACACGCTGGAATGGACCCTGCCCTGCCCGCCGCCGGAGCATACGTTCGAACAACTCCCCAAGCGCGAAGACTGGGATCACCAGCATTCGCACTGAGCCGGAGACCGCATCACACGAAAGGCCCCCACGCGGGGCCTTTTTCATGTCGCCTCTCTGGTCACCTCTCTGTCTGCGTTAACCAATTAAGACATAAGACACGCTCCGCCCTGTCCCAGCCATGGTTTGCGCCCATTCCCGCAGTAGCTTGGACACAGGGATGATCAGGAGCCCCCATGTTAGCCTATTTCTTCAAACCCAGAGACACCGGCGAAATGCCCCGCGCAACGGAGATTTCCGACCGCTGGCACATGCCGCAGTTCTCGAAGATTTACGACAGTCGCGTGCGTGAAACTCGTGTGGCGATGCTGATCGCCTGCCCCGAACCGCTGTTCGAGGACCACAAGCCCGACCCCGCCCGCATCGACGCATTGGCCGAAGAGATCGACCGCATCGTGCGCTCGAAATGGGCCAGCCGGGAGGCCGAGCGGGTCACGCGATTTTTCGGCACGGATGACACCACAAGCTTTGTCGCCGTGCTCGAACATACCGCCATCGGCGCCTATGCCGCGCCCGAGCAGCGGGTGAAGGCCTATTACGAGTTCGACGGGTCGCTCATCGGCAACCTCGTGCCGCGCGGGCGGGATTTCTACGATACCTCCACCGATCAATGCCTGACGCTGTAAGAACGATGCCGGGAGGACTATGCGAAGTGCGGATTTGCACTTAGGCTGTCGAGCAAAACGACACGCACATGCCCTATCGCTGGACCCCACCCCATGACACCCTTCCGACCGTCTCCCATGAGACCGGCGCGCCTTTGTGGCGGTTGGAGCTTTGGCCCTATCGCAGCCTCAAGGGCAAAGGCTTTTCCACCACGATCTGGATCATGTTCGGCGGCGGTCTCATTCCCATCGTGCCGTTCATCGGAACCACCGCGTTCTGGGTCCTGCTGGGCTTCATGCTCATCGCCCTCGCGGCGCTTTGGACCGCGCTCCGGCGCTCGGATCGCGACCGGCTTCGCGAAGAACTCCTGATCTGGCCCGACCGCCTCTTCCTCACCCACTGGCCGGAAAAAGGCCCCGCTCTGACATGGGAGGCCAATCCCTACTGGGTCCGCGTCTCGCTGCATCCCGAAGAGGGCAAGGTCGAGAATTACATCACGCTCAAAGGCGCAGGCGACCCTCGCGAGGTCGAACTCGGACGTTTTCTCAGCCCCGATGAACGCAAAACCCTGTACGGAGAGCTCATGCGCGTGCTGGCTCATCTCAATCGCTGAGGGGTTTCCGATGGTCCAAATACTCAAAAGCCGCCCGGCTCAGGCACCGGACGGCTTTCGATCTTTTCCAACCGGAGGGTCGGCTCAGCTCAGCTGTGCCTTGATCAGCGCACCGACGGCGCCGAAATCCATCTGGCCGGTGTATTTCGCCTTGAGCGCGCCCATGACCTTGCCCATGTCGCGAATGCTTTCGGCACCGGTTTCGGCGACCACAGCCTCGATCGCTGCCTTGATTTCGCCTTCGGAGAGCTGACGCGGCAGGAATTCCTCGATCACGGTGATCTCGGTCCGCTCTTTCTCCGCCAGCTCCAGACGCCCGCCCTCTTCAAAGGCCTTGGCGCTTTCCTGACGCTGTTTCACCATTTTGCCGAGGATGGCGAGAATGTCGCTGTCGGTGACGGCGACCTCTTCCCCCTCGCCGCGATTGGCAATTTCACGGTCCTTGATGGCGGCGTTGATCAGGCGCAGCGTCGCGAGGCGTTCGCTGTCCTTTTCCTTCATCGCCGTTTTCAGTGCGGCGCTTAGCCGGCTTCGCATATCCATATGGGCCTCATCCCTAATGACGCAAGTCGCCAACATAGCGAAAGCGCATCGTATTCTCAACCACCTATGAGAGCGATAACATCCTGAAAACGCTGCGTCGCAGAATTGACCGGAAAAACACGCCCGCACGCGCTTGACGCCGGGAGCCCCTTTCCTTAGGTTCCGGCCAATTTTGCCCATATTAGGAGAGTCGAGTCATGGCATCTGGTCAAACCACCGGAAAACCAACCGCTTGTCTGGCCCTGGCCGACGGAACCATCTTCTATGGGAAGGGCTTCGGCGCGACAGGCACCACCACCGCCGAGCTGTGTTTCAACACCGCAATGACTGGCTATCAGGAAATCATGACCGACCCCTCCTATGCCGGGCAGGTCGTGACCTTCACCTTCCCGCATATCGGCAACGTCGGTGTGAACAGCGAAGACGAGGAAACCGCCGATCCGGTGGCCGCTGGCATGATCGTGAAATGGGACCCGACCGAGCCGTCGAACTGGCGCGCGCAGGACGAGCTGGGTCCCTGGCTCGAAAAGCACGGGCGCATCGGCATGGGCGGCATCGACACCCGTCGCCTGACCCGCGCAATCCGTCAACAAGGCGCGCCGCATGTCGCCATCGCCCACGACCCCGAGGGCAAGTTCGACATCGAAGCGCTGGTGAAACAGGCGCGCGACTTCCCCGGTCTGGTCGGCCTCGATCTCGCCAAGGACGTGACCTGCGCGCAGTCCTACAAATGGGACGAGATGCGCTGGTCCTGGCCCGATGGTTTCCCGAAACGCGAAGGCAAGGGCTTCAAGGTCGTGGCCGTCGATTTCGGTGCGAAACGCAACATCCTGCGTTGCCTCGCCTCGGCGGGTTGCGACGTGACCGTGCTTCCGGCCGCCGCCACGGCAGAGGAGGTTCTGGCGCACAATCCCGATGGCGTGTTCCTCTCCAACGGCCCGGGCGACCCGGCGGCGACCGGGGAATATGCCGTGCCGATGATCAAAGGCGTGCTTGAGAAAGACCTCCCGGTCTTCGGCATTTGCCTCGGCCACCAGATGCTCGCGCTGGCGCTCGGGGCCAAGACCATCAAGATGAACCACGGCCACCACGGGGCCAACCACCCGGTGAAGGATCTCGACACCGGCAAGGTGGAAATCACCTCAATGAACCACGGCTTCACCGTCGACACCCAGACCCTGCCCGCAGGCGTCAAGGAAACCCATGTCTCGCTGTTCGATGGGTCGAACTGTGGCATTGCGGTCGAGGGCAAGCCGATTTTCTCCGTGCAATATCACCCGGAAGCCTCCCCGGGCCCGATGGACAGCTACTACCTGTTCGAACGCTTTGCTGCCGCCATGGCCGAGCGCGCGGGCACACCCGCCTGAGCGCGGCACAGAGCATGACACGACACGGAAGGCGGGGTTCTCCCGCCTTTTTTGTTGCGCGACACGTGATTTCATCACTTTTACAGTCTTGGTTAACCCCTTGTTAACCCTCTCTGACGCAAGTTTTTCACCAAGTTTTTCGTAGCGGGCTGAGGATCATCCGGCCCGAGATGTGCCAGAGATTGATTTGACGGGGGGTTGGCATCCGATGTCCTTTGAGAGGCATCCTCTTGTTCCGACACTGCTCCTGCACCCGGCCCAGCGCTGCGATGCTGAGACTGTCGTGCCCGATCCAGCCCCCTCCGCCTCACGTCCAGAGCGCAAACCGATTGGGCAGATCCTCGTCGACATGGGGGCGCTCGCCCCTCAGGACCTGTTGCGCGCCACCGTGCTGCGCCAGCGCGAAGATGCCCGGATCGGTGACATTCTTCTGGCCCATGGCATGGTGGACGAGGGCACACTCTATGCAGCGCTTGCTCAGCAATATCGCGCCGAAGTCGCCAATCTGATCCGCACCCCGCCGGACGTCCGGCTGATCGACCGTCTGGGGGCCGACACCTGTCTGCGCAAGGGGGTTTTGCCCTGGCGTCAGGCCGGAGCCACGGTGCTCATCGCCTCCTGCCGCCCCGAACAATTCGACGCGATGCGCCCGCAACTAACTGCGCTCTTCGGACCGGTGCGCATGGCTGTAACCTCGGAAACGACCTTGCATGAGGCCCTCCTGCGTTCGCGGCAACGCCGTCTGGCCGATGCCGCCGAAACCCGTGTCGCCGCCCATGAGAGCTGTCGTGAAATGGATGTGCGCAAGCTCACCGGCGTGCTCTCATCGCTCGGTGTCTTCGGCCTGTTGCTCTTTCTTCTGTCGCCGCACATCGCATCGATCCTTTTGACCGGCTGGGCGGTACTGACACTCCTGATCGCAACGAGCCTGCGTCTGGCCGCCGCCTTTGCACAGGCTCGAACGGCACGGTCGCGCAAATCCACCTTCACCACGCGCCGCGCCCGTACAGCGCTCCCCATTGTCTCGGTCATGGTGCCGCTGTTCAAGGAGCGTGAAATCGCCACAAGGCTGATCAAACGCGTCTCCCGCCTCAATTATCCGCGCGAGCTGCTCGACATCTGTCTGGTGGTGGAAGAGGACGACACCGTCACCCAAGAGGCGATCGCCCACACAGAGCTTCCGCGCTGGATGCGACAGATCATCGTGCCCCGTGGCGGGGTCAAGACCAAGCCCCGGGCCCTGAATTTCGCCCTCGACTTCTGCCGCGGATCCATCATCGGCATCTATGACGCCGAGGACGCGCCCGCACCCGATCAAATCCACAAGGTCGCCGCCCATTTTGCCCAAGCCGGGCCGGAAGTGGCCTGTGTGCAAGGGATTCTCGATTTCTACAACGCCCGCACCAACTGGCTCTCGCGTTGTTTTACCGTCGAATACGCAAGCTGGTTCCGGGTGATCCTGCCCGGTTACGAAAAGCTCGGGTTGACCGTACCGCTCGGCGGCACCACGTTGTTTTTCCGCCGCGACGCGATCGAGGAACTGGGCGGCTGGGATGCGCATAACGTCACCGAAGACGCCGATCTCGGCATCCGTCTGGCGCGGCACGGCTACCGCACGGAACTTTTGCACACGGTCACCGAGGAAGAGGCGAATTGTCGGCTCTGGCCATGGGTCAAGCAACGCTCGCGCTGGCTCAAAGGCTATGCCATGACCTACGCGGTCCACATGCGAAAGCCCCGCCAACTCTGGCGCGATCTCGGCCCTTGGCGGTTCTTCGGCGTTCAGGCGCTGTTTCTCGGCACGTTGAGCCAATTCGTTCTGGCACCCTTCCTCTGGTCCTTCTGGATGTTCCCTCTCGGCCTGCCGCATCCGATGCGCTCGGTCCTACCGCATGATCTTTTGGTGGTTCTGGGCGGAATTTTCCTTTTGTCTGAGGCCATTACCATCGCAACCGGCATGGTCGCCACCTCCACCCCGAAACACAAATGGCTCTGGCCATGGGTGCCGACGCTGCATCTCTATTACCCGCTCGCGACACTTGCCGCACTCAAGGGCCTCTGGGAAATGATCACTAAGCCCTATTACTGGGACAAGACCGCGCATGGCGTGCATGATCTGGGCTTTCACGAAGATCCTGCCGAAGAGCAACTCCCCCTCGTCCCGGCACACAGCCCGCCCCGGCCCAGCCCACTCCTGCTGACAAGCACCACCCGTATCGCCGCCAACGCATCGCACATCCCAAGTAAACCTCTGATCCTCTATCCCTCCCCCAATTCAACAGCTTGCGTCGAAGCCGCCGAAGCGCCGCGTGGCTTTGACGAGGCTCGCACCAAGTTCACAAGTGCCGCAGAGATCGACGTTCAGGCCTTCGGGGCCCTGCCCGCTCCGGGGCGGCGGCTCACCTTCGGGCTCAACATAACGCGGAAACCGGAAAGCCCGGCGCTCAGACGCGCACTCAACGCGGCCACCATCGCCTTCGAACCGGAACGCCTGCGCCCCGCACCGAAACCCGATCTTGCCGAAGCGCCGCATGACACGGGGATCACGCATCCCGCCGCCGACAACGCGCCGGGTGCGCCCGATTGGGCCCATTTGGTCGCTTTTGTCGAGATGCCCGCCTTCATTGCCCCGCAGGAAAGCGCCCGCGACAGCGCCTGAAACACGCGGCCTGCCAAAACCTGTGAACGCGTCAGCGTTCCTTGTCCGCGTCGATTTTCAGACGGGTAATGAAGGCCTTGGAGATGTGATCCGACAGCGCCTTGTGCGCCGCGTCTCCGTCACCCGCCTCGATCGCGGACACGATCAGATCGTGCTCCTTGATCGCTTCTTCGCCCCGCCCCTCGGCCGCCAGAGAGGTGCTCGCCAGAAGCGCCATGGAGCGATGCACCAAATCGAGCTGCTGCACGAGATATTTGTTATGCGATGCCAGATGGATCTGTTTGTGAAACCGACGGTTGGCGCGCGACATGTCGTCCGGGTGACCGATCAGCGCGCGGTCCTCTTCGACCATGTCACGCAAAACGCGCACCTCCTCGGGCGTCGCGTGACGAGCGGCCAACCGTGCAGCCAGACCTTCGAGTTCCGTGCGCACCACATAGAGATCGGCCATCTGGTTGTGATCGAGCGAGGCCACAATCAGCGAGCGCCCGTCCCGGCTCAGCATCGACTGGGTCTCAAGCCGCTGCAAGGCCTCGCGCACCGGCGTCCGCGACACACCGAACCGCTCCGCCAGCTCGCTTTCCACAAGCCGGTCGCCGGGACGGTAAATCCCGGTGTCGATCGCCTCGAGGATCATCTCATAAGCGTCTTTCTGGCTGGCGCGCGGGTCTTTCATCGGACGTCACTTTTCTCAATCGGGATCAGGCCATGACCATAGCCAGCCCCGCCCCCCGCGATCAAGCGCTAACATCCCATCTGCTTGCATGTGCCGCAGGCAATGCCTAACAAGGGCGCATGGTAGCCGATCACTTTTCTCATGTAAAAACTTGGGTCTTCGACCTCGACAACACGCTCTACCCGCCAGAGGCGGCACTTTTCGCGCAGATCGAGGTCAAAATGACCGATTGGGTCTCCCGCGAACTGAACGTCACTGCGGATGAGGCGAACCGGCTGCGGCACGATTATTGGCGCGAGTTCGGCACGACGCTCTCAGGCATGATGGCGAAACACGGCACCGATCCGCTGCCCTATCTCACCTATGTGCATGACATCGACTTCTCCGGGCTCACCCGCGATGCCGAGCTGAAATCCGCAATCACCGCTCTGCCCGGGCGCAAGATCGTCTTCACCAACGGCTCCGCTCCCTATGCAGAGCGCGTGCTGGAAGCGCGTGGGTTGACCGGGATTTTCAACGCGGTCTACGGCATTGAACACGCGGATTTTCATCCGAAACCCCAGGCCGCAGCCTTCGATGCCGTGCTCGGGCGCGACGGTGTCGATCCCCAAGCCGCCGCCATGTTCGAGGACGACCCGCGCAATCTCGAAGTGCCGCATGCGCTCGGGATGAAGACCGTGCATGTCGCCCCTGCACCGCTCACTCCGCCCGCTCCACATATCCATCATCACACCAACGATCTCTCGGCATTCCTGCGCGCTGTGGCGGACTGATCTCACGACGGTTTCAGGTTAACGCAAACTGCGACAAATCGCCGCCGTGACCGAAGCTCACACAGCCCTGTATCTGTCTCCGGTACACAAATGCGCACAAACCCGCGCAGCGCCCACGCACTGACTTCTACTGATTTCTCACGACCGAAACGACCTCACAGCCGGAGCACGCACATGACCGACGCCGCCATCGACACGACCATTTCCATCGACACCCACGATCACCACGAGGACGGTATCGCCTCCACCCGTGGCGTCGTTCTGTTCCTGCTCTTTGTCGTGGCCGTGATCGCCGCCGTGATCTACGGCATGTTCGCGATCGGCCCCTGGGTGCTGGGCGTGACCGCCGTCGCCACCGTGCCGCTGATCTACATCGTCCTGCTGATCCTGACCGTCGGGAAATAAACCGGCACTGTCTCAGGCCCCTGAGACAGCCTGCCCCTTGGACATTCTCCTCCTTTGCGCCTATCTCTTGAGCACGCTCACGGCGCAAAGGAGTTCACATGTCCAACCTAAGCCCCTCTCAGCAGACCGTTGACATCCTCGTCTCAGGCGGCGGCATCGCCGGTCTGATCGCGGCTGCCGCCTTTGGCGCCTCGGGCTTTCGCACCCTGATGGTCGACCCGACCCCGCCGGTCGTGACCGGCGACGAGGCCAGCTCGGATCTGCGCTCCACCGCATTCCTGCGCCCCGCGCGCGATCTTTTCGAGAAAATCGGCATCTGGGACGCCCTCGCGCCACACGCGACACCGCTCGAAGCGCTGCGCATCGTCGATACGGTCGGTCGCCCGGCCACACTCCGTACCGAGCGGCAATTCGAGGGCCGGGAGACGGGCGACGAGCCCTTCGGCTGGAACTTCCTCAACTGGGTGATCCGCCGCGAACTGGCCGGTGCCGTGCCGGGCATTCCCAATGTCGAACTGCGCTATGGTGTCGGTTTCAAGAACCTGCTGACCCGCTCCTCCGAGGCCATGGTCACCCTCTCCGACGGCACGATGGTGCGCGCCAAACTCGTGGTGGCTGCCGACGGGCGTGAAAGCCCGGTGCGCGAGGCCGCCGGAATTGGCGTCAAAACAACGCGTTACGGACAGAAATCTCTCGCCTTCACCGCCACCCACGACCTGCCGCACAACAATGTCTCCACCGAGATCTACCGCGAAGGTGGCCCCTTCACCATGGTGCCGCTGCCGGATATCGACGGCAAACCGGCCTCCGCCATCGTGTGGATGAACAAGGGGGCCTATGCGACCGAGCTTCTCAATCTGCCGCCCGACGCGTTCAACGCGGTGATGACCGAACGCGCTGCTGGCCTCTTTGGCGAAATGAAACTGGCCTCCGGTCGGGCTATCTTCCCGATCATCACCCGCGTCGCCGAGCGCCTCGCCTCCGAGCGCGTCGCGATCATCGCCGAAGCCGCCCACGCCCTGCCGCCCATCGGCGCCCAGGGGCTGAACACCTCGCTCAACGATCTGGCCGAACTGCTGACGCTTGCCGAGGCGCATCGCTCAGACCCCGGCACAGAAGCCATGCTCGACACCTACGCGCGCAACCGTTTGAACGACATTTCCAAACGCGCCCGTGTGGTCGATCTGTTCAACCGGGTCACGCGATCAGAGAGCGACATCCTGCAAATGGTGCGTCTCTGGGGCCTGAAGGCCGTGCATGACGTCAAGCCCGTGCGGATGAAGGTCATGCAGGCCGGGCTGGGACCGATCTGAATCGGCCATTTCCTTTGCTGCCACAAATACTCAAAACGGAGCGCGGATGATCGCCCGCGCGCCGTGAGTATTTTCTACGACGAAGATCAGCCGAGAACGTCGTCCAGAACAGCCTCCAGCCGAGCCACCGTGGCGTCCACGTCATAGAGCTTGTCGAGACCGAACAGACCGAGCCGGAAGGTCGAGAACCCCTCCCCCTCATCGCATTGCAGCGGCACGCCCGCAGCAATTTGCACCCCATGGGCGGCAAAGGCTGCGCCGGTTCTGATCATGGGGTCGTCTGTGTAGCACACCACGACGCCGGGCGCCTCGACACCTTCGGCGGCAACCGATTTGAACCCGCGCTCGGCCAGAAGATGCCGCACCCGACGGCCCAGCTCCCATTGTGCCTCCGAGAGTTTGTCGAACCCGTAGGTCTTGGTTTCCAGCATGGCATCGCGGAAAGCGCGGAGCGCGTCCGTCGGCATGGTGGCGTGATAGGCGTGACCGCCGCCGGTATAGGCCTCCATGATCGTCAGCCATTTGCCGAGATCAATCGCGAAGGACGAGCTTTGCCGGGATTTCACCACCTCGGTCGCACGGTCGTTCAGCATGACAAGCCCGGCGGAGGGCTGCGCCGACCAGCCCTTTTGCGGCGCGGAGATCAGGATATCGACGCCCGTCTCTTTCATATCGACCCAAGCGCAGCCCGAGGCGATACAATCGAGCACCATCAGCCCGCCATGTTCATGCACGGCCTCGGAGAGCGTGCGGATATAGGCGTCAGGCAGGATCATGCCGGAGGCGGTTTCGACATGGGGCGCGAAGACGGCAGCCGGTTTCAACTCGCGGATTTTCGCAATGGCCTCTTCCAGGGGCGCGGGCAGAAAGCCGGAGGTCGGTTCATTGCCGACGCGGCGCGCTTTGAGCACGGTTTGCGAGGCGGGAATGTGCCCTGCGTCGAAGATTTGCGACCAGCGGAAGGAAAAGAAGCCGTTGCGGATCACCATGACGTCCTCGCCGCCCGCGATCTGGCGGGCGACCGCCTCCATCGCGTAGGTGCCGCCGCCGGGGACGACCACGGCGGTGTCGGCATTGTAGACCTCGCAGAGCGTGGCGTGGATGTCCGTCATCACCTTTTGAAAGGCCTTCGACATGTGGTTGAGCGAGCGATCTGTGAAGACCACGGAAAATTCGAGCAACCCGTCGGGGTCGATGTCGGTGCGCAATGCGGGCATGAGAACCTCCTTTTCTCAGTAAATCAATTTGGGCGAAGCGGTGCGACGACGCCACAGAGACGCGGCGCATCGAGCTAAATACCAGAAAACACTGGACAGAAACGCCCGACGCCCGGATTATGGCACAAAAGCGTCACGCCTTGGGTCGGGTCAGACAAGAGCACCGACCGGAGCAAAACGCAAGCAAGCGCAAAAGCGGCCGAAGTCCGGGAGGACGGGAGATCGCGCGCATCGAGGCAGACCGGGGCCAACACCCCGCAACATACGGGCAGAGCAGCAATGCCGACAGAAGAACTCATCGTGATGGGCTCCTCCATCGTGAACAATCCCATTGGCTATTCGCAGGACCCACAGGGCGATGCGAACGATGGCGCGTATCTCACGGGCGGCGACAGCATTTTCGAGGATGACGATGTCATCGTGTTCGTCATCGACAATGTGAACAGCGACGGGTCTCTGGACAACGATTCCGAAGTCGTCAGCATCATCGTCTATGACAGCGCCGCCGATTATGTGAACGGCACTGTCCTCTATGAATATGACTATCAGGCGCAAAGCGGCGGTGGCGGGCGCGGTGGCGGACGGGGCGGCAGCACGACAGACAACGGCGAAAACATCAATACGTCTGTCCATTACATGGGCGACAACTACCTGTATTTCAGCGCGTCCCGTTTTGAATCGGACAATCCCGATGCGCCGGACCTGACCGCGCTGTTCATCACGCCGGGCGTCGATATTCAGGACGAATTCCCGATCTGGCTCAGCCATGAAAACGACAATGATTACAACGGCGACGGTACGATCGACGCCGAGGAAGAAGGCGACGGCATCTTTGAGGTCGATGAGAACAACACCTTCGCCGAGGACGCCATCGCAGGTGCCGTCTGCCTTGCGCGCGGCACACTGATCGACACGCCCGACGGGCCACGGTTCATCGAAACGCTCACTGTGGGCGACCGGGTTCATACGCTCGATCACGGGCCGCAGGAAATCCGCTGGATCGGGTCGCGCCGGGTGGCCGCCGAAGGCGCGCTTGCCCCGATCCGGATCAAGGCCGGAACGCTTGGCAACCTGCGCGATCTGACCGTCAGCCCGAACCACCGCATGCTGATCCGTGGCCCGATGGCCGAAATGCTGTTCGGCGAGCGCGACGTGTTGGTGGCGGCGAAACATCTGGTGAATGACGCCACGATCCGCCCCGTGCCGGGCGGGCATGTGGAGTATTTCCACCTGCTGCTCGATCGCCACGAGATCATCTTTGCCGAAACCTGCCCGACCGAAAGCCTGCACCCCGGTCAGGAAGCGCTCAAGGCCGTGGACGAAACCGCCCGCGCCGAAATTCTGACGCTCTTTCCCGAATTGGAAACCCGTTCCTCCGCCCTGTCCCGTTACGAGTTGAAGGCCTGGGAAGCCGAGGCCCTGAAACAGGCGTCCTGAACGCCACACAAAGGTAAACGTTATGTCGACCGAAGACATCCTCGTGATGGGTTCCTCGCTTTTGAACAATGTGTCCGTCGGCACCAACAGCGGTGGCGGCAATGGCGGGCATATCATGATCCACAGCGGCACCTCGGTCTTCGAGGAGGACGATGTGATCGTCATCACCGTCGAGAACGTTGTGGACGGCGAGGTCACCGGATCGAGCCGGATCACCGGGATCGTGGTTTATGACAGCGCCGCCGATTATCTCAACGGAGTGACGAAATACACCTATGAGCCGATGAACCCCGGCCAGACGGCGAATATTCAAAGCGATCTTTCGGGCTTAGGCGACACCTACCTGCGCTTCAACGCCAGCGTGCTTGTGTCCTCGGATGGCGGGCCGTCGCTGTCGAACGTGTTGATCGCGCCGGGCGAGGATCTGACGGAGCTGCGCCCGGTGATCCAGATCGACCACGAAACCGACATGGATTACGACGGCGACGGCATTATCGACAACGAAGGCGACGGCAATTTCAACATCGACAACAATCTGATCGCCGAAGAGATCATCAACGGCGCGGTCTGCCTGACCCGCGGCACGCTGATCGAAACGCCGGAGGGACCGCGGTTCATCGAGACGCTGAAGGCGGGCGATCTGGTCAACACGCTCGATCAGGGGCCGCAGCCCATCCGTTGGATCGGATCGCGCCGCGTGCCCGCCACGGGCAAACTCGCCCCGGTCCTGATCCGCATGGGCGCCTTGGGCAATCTGCGCGATCTGAGGGTGAGCCAAAACCACCGGATGCTGATCCGGGGTCCGCAGGCGGAGGTTCTGTTTGGCGAGCGCGACGTTTTGGTGGCGGCGAAACATCTGGTCAACGACGCGACGATCCGCATCGTCGAAGGCGGCACGGTCGAGTATTTCCATATGCTGTTCGACGCCCATCAGATCGTTTTCGCCGAGGCCTGCCCGACCGAAAGCCTCTACCCCGGCGAAGAGGCGCTTGGCACGGTCAGCCCGGAGGCAAGAGCGGAAATCGTGGCGCTCTTCCCGGAGCTGTCACTCGGTGCCACGAACGGGGGTTTGTCGCGCTACGAATTGAAGGCCTGGGAAGCCGAAGCGCTCAGAAAGGTCGGCTGACGGCGGTCTCTTCGGCAGCGATGGTCAGCGGGCGCGGCAGCGGCAGGGGCGAGCTTTTCAGCATCGGACGGCAAAACGGCTGCGCCCGCACCCAGCGCTGCATATCGGTGCGTTTGCTTTCGGAATGAAACGGGCCCCAGTCGGCCGCCACGCCCTGCATATTCCGGCTCACCACCCCGTCGCGCGCCACGGTCCGGCTCATGATCCGGATCGCACAGGACAGGTTGCTGGCCCCGTCCTTAAGCGCCTCGCCGGTGCCCGCATTGCAATTATTATGACGCGCCGTCGCTGGCGAAATTTGCACGAGGCCGAACCATTGCCCTCCGCCACCCACGGCCGTCTCGCGCCATGTGCTTTCGTGATAGGAGAGCGTCGAGAGCAGCCCCGCCCAAAAGGCCGCGCGCCCGTTGGCGTCTTGGGTGGCATAGCCCGGACACCATGCGTTGATGTCCGCAGGCACGGTCTCGACAAGCCCCTGCCCGTGCGACAGCACCGCCTTCATCGCGGCGCGGGTCCAGGCCGGACCCTGGCTTTGATTTTTCCACCGCAGCTTGGGCATGCGCACCACATAGGGGCGCGGGGCGGGAACGGGGCTGGCCTCCATGGGTGCGAGGGCGAAGGCAATCTGATCGGGCAGATTTTCGATCAGCTCTCCGGCCAACTCTCCGGCCGAAAGCTGAGACCCCACTCCGATGAAACACAGCGCCATCGCTGCCGCCCATTGACGCATCCGCATGCGCTACCTCAAACTCGCTTTACCCTGCCGCGCAATATGCCCCAAACCGCCCCGTTTGCAAACCCGCCCCCTTGCCCCCCGGCAAGAGAGCGCCTAGAACGCCTGAAAGCCCTCGCTTTAAAGGACATGCGCATGCTGGATCATCTCGAATATTCCGCACCGAAACCGAAGGTCATCTCCGGTGCGAAAGAAGACTGGGAACTCGTGATCGGGATGGAGATTCACGCGCAGGTCAGCTCCGAGGCGAAACTGTTTTCCGGCGCCTCCACCGGCTTTGGCGCCGAGCCGAACTCGCACGTGTCCTTCGTGGATGCGGCCATGCCGGGCATGTTGCCGGTGATCAACGAATATTGCGTCGAGCAGGCGGTGCGCACCGGCCTTGGCCTCAAGGCGGAGATCAACCTGTTCTCGGCCTTCGACCGCAAGAACTATTTCTACCCAGACCTGCCGCAGGGCTATCAGATTTCCCAGCTCTATCACCCGATCGTGGGCGAAGGCGAGGTCCTGGTCGATCTGGAGCCGGGTGTTGCGCGCCTCGTGCGGATCGAACGTATTCACTTGGAGCAGGACGCGGGCAAGTCGATCCACGATATGGACCCGGCGATGTCTTTTGTGGACCTGAACCGCACCGGTGTGGCGCTGATGGAGATCGTGTCGCGCCCCGACATTCGCGGACCGGAAGAGGCCGCCGCTTACGTGCTGAAACTGCGCCAGATCCTGCGCTATCTGGGCACCTGCGATGGCAACATGCAAAACGGCAACCTGCGCGCGGACGTGAACGTGTCTGTGTGTCGTCCGGGTCAGTATGAGAAATATCAGGCAACGCAGGATTTCTCGCACCTCGGCACGCGCTGCGAGATCAAGAACATGAACTCGACCCGCTTCATCCAGCAAGCGATCGAGTACGAAGCCCGTCGCCAGATCGCCATTCTCGAAGATGGCGGCTCGGTCGATCAGGAAACCCGTCTCTACGATGCGGTGAAGGGCGAAACCCGCTCGATGCGCTCGAAAGAAGAGGCGCATGACTACCGCTATTTCCCCTGCCCCGACCTTCTGCCGCTCGAAATCGAACAGGCCTGGGTCGATGACATCGCCGCCTCTCTGCCGGAGCTTCCGGACGAGAAAAAAGCCCGCTTCGTGACCGGCTTCGGCCTGTCCGAATATGACGCAGGCGTCTTGACCGCAGACACGGTGAACGCGGATTTCTTCGAGAAAGTCGTGGCCGTGGGCGAAGATGGCAAGCTGTCGGCGAACTGGGTGATCAACGAGCTGTTCGGCCGCCTGAAAAAGGACGACACGGATATTTCCGAAAGCCCCGTGAGCCCGGAACAACTGGGCGAGATCGTCAAGCTGATCAAGGCGGACACGATTTCGGGCAAGATCGCCAAGGACCTCTTTGAGATCGTCTATACCGAGGGCGGCAACCCCGCCGAGATCGTCGAAGCGCGCGGCATGAAACAGGTGACGGACACCGGCGCCATCGAAGCCGCCGTCGATGAAATCATCGCCGCCAACCCGGCGCAGGTCGAGAAAGCCAAGGCCAACCCGAAACTCGCGGGCTGGTTCGTCGGTCAGGTGATGAAAGCCACCGGCGGCAAGGCCAACCCGAAAGCGGTGGACGAGCTGATCAAAGCCAAGCTCGGCCTCTGAGCCATTCCACAGAAAGCCGTCCTTCGGGGCGGCTTTTTCATAGGAGCTGCCCCCCTTGTCCCTGCCCGCCCCCCATATCTCCACGCCGATCGACGTTCGCCCCGAATGGGTCGATTACAACGGCCATATCAACATGGCCTATTATGCCGTGATCATGGATCAGGGCGGCGATCAGATGTACCCACTGATCGGGCTGGGCGAGACCTATGCCAAGACGCAACATCACACGAGCTACACCGCCGAGGTGCACATCTGTTACAAGCGCGAGCTGAAACTCGGCGACACGGTGCGGGTCCACACCCAGCTCTTGGATTTCGATGCGAAACGCATGGTTCTGTTTCACGAAATCCATCACGCAGACGGCTGGATCGCCGCCACCGCCGAGGAGCTTTTGCTTCATATCGATATGTCCGGCCCCCGCGTCGTACCCTTCCCACCTGAGATTGCCGCGAAACTCACCGCGCTGAAACAGACCCATGCCACCCTGCCCCGCCCCGCGCAGGCAGGCCGGTCGATCTCGCTGGCGAACAAAGCGGCGTAAACCGTCAATCCTCCGTTAAGGCCCCCGGCTTTATGGTGCTCCGAGGAAGGAGACCGCAATGTCGCATTTCGAATACAAAGCCATCCCTGCGCCCCATGAGAGCGCGGCCACCTCTGCCGCTCAAACCCCCGAGGCCCGGCTGGCGGAAGCCGTGACCACCCGGCTCAACGCCATGGCCGCCGAGGGCTGGACCTATCTGCGCTCCGATGCATTCGCGCTCACGGGCGTAGACGGAAAACAAGCCGTGCTGATTTTTCGCCGGGAAAGCGATTTCGGCGTCTTCGCGGGCGACGCCCCGGAATACGGGACATTCGTCGCCGAATAAAGCCTCACGCCAATCTCCGCGTGTCTCAGGTTTTGGCCGGACACTTTCGGCGCGGCTCTGCCGATCTGACGCGCGCGTGATCCATCTGTGGCCCGGCCCGGCTTGACCCGGGCGCAGGGGTCGCTAAACCTTGCGCCAAAGGCAAGGAGACCCCCGTGATGCCCCGTTTCGAATACCTGACCGTACCCGCGCCGCGCAAAGGCGAGAAAGCCAAGGGCGCGAAGACCCCGGAAGCGCGGATCGCGCAGGCGATGCAGAGCCTTCTGAACGAAAAAGGCGCTGAGGGCTGGGACTATCTGCGCGCCGATCTGGTGCCGATGGAAGAGCGCGCCGGGATCACCTCGAAAACCGTGAGCTATCACACGGTTCTGGTGTTCCGCCGCGAACTGGACGGCACGCAACCGAGCCGGGTGTTCAGCGCCTATCCGGACACGGATGAGGCCAGCGACACGCCTCAAGAAACCAAACCCGCACGCCGCTCGCCGGTTGCCGACCGGGATACCCCGCCGCCCGCCGTGCCCTTCCCCGCCAAGGTGGAGAAAGGCGCAGGCGCTCAGGCGCGAAAAGTGTCGCCCGAGGTGGCCGACGAAATCGCGGAAGACCGCGAATCCTGAACCGGCAAGCTTTCAGGCATCCAGATCGAGCGCCAGCGCATGAATGCGCGGCACGAGATCGCCCAGAGCCTTGTGAACCATGCGGTGCCGCATCACGCGCGACTGGCCTTCAAACGCCGCCGCGCGGAGTTTCACGTTGAAATGCGTCTCGCCCGCCGCCCCCTCGACACCGGCGTGTCCGGCGTGGCGCGCGCTGTCGTCAACGACCTCCAACACACTGGGTTGAAAGGCCTTTTCAAGTCGGTCACGCATTTGATCGGCAATCTTCATCCTCTGCCCCTTTCGCATTTGGCCTTTCTCATCTAAAGTCTCGCGTCCGAGTCGAAAAGGTTGAGGCAGATGGATAAAAAAGATCCTTTCGGTTTTGATATGTCGGTGTCTTCCGCGAAAAAGAACAAGCGCGGAGGGCGGCGCGGCATGTCTGGCGCGTTCGAGACATCGAAGAGGACCTGTGAGTGGGAGGGCTGCACCGAGCCCGGCCAGTATCGCGCGCCGCGCTCGCCGGATCATCTGGACGAGTACAAATGGTTCTGCAAGGAACACGTCCGCGAATATAATTTGCAGTGGAACTTCTTCACCAATGCGACCGAGGCCGAGATGGATGCGGCCTACAAATCGTCGCAGACGGGCGATCGCCCGACCCAGCCCTTCGGGCGCAAGTCGGTGGAGCAACGCGCCTGGGAGCGCCTCGGTATCGACGATGCCCATGAGGTTCTGGGCGAGAATGCGACACGCAACCCGGGCAAATCCGACCCCAGCGCACCGACCCGCAAACTGCCGCCTGTCGAGCGTCAGGCGATCGACATTCTTGAGGCCAAGGACCACTGGACCAAGGCCGAGATCAAGAAACAGTACAAGTCGCTGATCAAGATCCTGCACCCCGATGTGAACGGGGGGGATCGTTCGCAGGAAGAACAGTTGCAGCAAGTGGTCTGGGCCTGGGACCAACTCAAGGACAGCCGCTGGTTCAAATAATCCTCCGCACATGAAAGGCCCCGCCAAGGCGGGGCTTTTTGAGTATTTAGACCATCAGAAAGCCGCAGAAGGGCTTCGGGGTTTTCTGATGGTTCAAATACTCAATGTTCTGCGGTTTTCGTCCCACGCACAGTCCGGATCAGGGGATTGATGATTTTCGCCACGATGGGGATCAGGATCAGACCGTAGATCAAACCGAAAATGCCATCGAAAAACGCCGTGACGAACCATGTGACAAATCCAGTGGCCACCTGCACAGCATGTGAGGTGGCTTCCGCCATATGGTGGATCTCCTCGTAGGGATGATGCATCCCCAACTCATGCAGCCCGTGGATCACGATGGAGCCGCCGACCCAGATCATCGCCGCCGTGCCGACAATCATCAGGAGCTTCATGAACAGCGGCATGAACTTGACGATCCCCCGCCCCACGGCTCGGGTGGCGGAGAGCCGCCCGACACGGCTGAGCCAGAGACCGAAATCGTCTGCCTTCACGATCACCGCCACGCCGCCGTAAACCACGGCGGTGATGATGATCCCGGCAAGCGCAAGCGCACCTGCCTCGAACCAGATCGACTGATTGGGATCGAGGGCCGCAAGGATGATGGTCATGATCTCAGCCGACAGGATGAAATCGGTCTTCACAGCCCCCGCGACCTTTTGTTCCTCGAGATGGGCCGGATCGCCATTCATCACCTGCCCGTCGGCATGGGGCGTGTGCGGTTTGAACAGGTGATAGACCTTTTCCGCGCCTTCGAAACAGAGGTACGAGCCACCGAGCATCAGCAGAGGCGTGATCAGCCAGGGCGCAAAGCTCGACAGTAAAAGCGCCAAGGGCAAAAGGATCACCAGCTTGTTGCGGATCGAGCCCAGCGCGATCTTGCCCACGATGGGCAATTCGCGTGCGGGAGCAAAGCCATGGACGTATTTCGGCGTCACCGCCGCGTCGTCGATCACCGCGCCGGCCGCCTTGGCCGAGGCCTTCGCCGCCTGCCCGGCCACGTCATCGACCTGCGCCGCCGCGATTTTCGCGATGCCCGCAACATCGTCCAGAAGAGCCAGAAGGCCGCTCATGCCAATCCCCTTTTTCAAAACCTCGCTGCAATGTAAGCGGCGCCTGAGCCCGGGCAAAGCCCCCTGAGCGGGGAATTTTGCCGCGGCAGCACACATCTCCGTCTCCGCATCCCCCTTTGGGCATTTCTGCGACGCCTCGGCCCTTGCACCTGCCGCCCCGACAGGGCAAGAAGTCAGGTGAGTTCAAAATTCAGGAAAACGGGCAAGATCATGGACGCGACCGCAAAACCGACCGAAACAATTTCCGTTCGCGATGTTTTCGGCATCGACACCGACATGACCGTGAAAGGTTTCGCCGAACCGACTGATCGTGTGCCCGCGCTCGACCCGACCTATAAATTCGATCCGGACACCACGCTGGCGATCCTCGCGGGCTTTTCCCACAATCGCCGCGTGATGATCCAAGGCTATCACGGCACCGGCAAATCCACCCATATCGAACAGGTGGCCTCGCGTCTGAACTGGCCCTCCGTGCGCGTCAACCTCGACAGCCACATTTCCCGGATCGACCTGATCGGGAAAGACGCGATCAAGCTCGTGGACGGTAAGCAGATCACCGTGTTTCAGGAAGGCATCCTGCCCTGGGCGCTGCGCAATCCCTGCGCCATCGTCTTCGACGAATACGATGCGGGCCGCGCCGACGTGATGTTCGTGATCCAGCGCGTGCTGGAAACCGACGGCAAGCTGACGCTTCTGGATCAGAATGAAGTGATCACGCCGAACCCGTATTTCCGCCTCTTCGCCACGGCCAACACCGTGGGCCTCGGCGACACCACCGGGCTTTACCACGGCACGCAACAGATCAACCAAGCGCAGATGGACCGCTGGTCGCTCGTCGCCACGCTCAACTACCTGAGCCATGACGCCGAAGCCGCCATCGTTCTCTCGAAGGCACCGCATTACAACAATGAGAAGGGCCGCAAGCAGATCAACCAGATGGTTGCCGTGGCCGATCTCACCCGCACCGCGTTCATGAACGGCGATCTTTCGACCGTGATGAGCCCGCGGACCGTGATCACCTGGGCGCAGAACGCGGAGATTTTCCGCAACATCGGTTATGCTTTCCGCCTGACCTTCCTCAACAAATGCGATGAGTTGGAACGTCAAACCGTGGCCGAGTTCTATCAGCGCTGTTTCGACGAAGAACTGCCCGAGTCGGCGGTCTCTCTGGCCGGGTAATCGCCCCTAAATTCCATGCATCAAAGCGGGCCTTCGGGTCCGCTTTTTCTTTGTGACCAAAGGGGAACGCAACGCACGCCGTGGTTAAACGGCTGGCAACCAATTTGTGCCACGCTCTCTCTTATGCGTGGACTTGCGATCATACTCGCCGCGACAGTCACAACCCTGCTTGCGGCCCTGCCCGCCCCGGCCATCCCGGCCCGGGAGATAGATCCTCTCGCTCGTGAGTTCGCCTATTGCGTCGGGCGCCTCTCCGCCACGATGGAGCACCAATGGCTGCTCTCCGATCCCGCCTCCGATCTGACGGAACGCCAACGCGGCGCGATGATTTCGCTGTTGGAAACGGTCAGCCCGCCCGATCAGGGGGGCGCGCTGATGACCCTTCGACTTTCGGCCAAATTCGCCCATGCCGATCTGTTGCGCCGGGCCGCGTTCGAACCGGATGCGCGACATGCCGAGGCGGCGCGCCATCAGGCCGAGATCGCGCTTGGCCAATGCCTTGAGATGATCCTCGGATAGTCGCCTAAAGGTATAGCACTCGTATATACAAAACCCTTGCCAGACTCGCAAAACGCTCCTAGCCTCCATGTAACAGAACGATGACAGGACACGTGACACCCTCAGCAGCGAGACCGACATGCCCGAGCTTATCCACAGGTTTTCGATCAAAAAGACCCTATTGGCGCTGGTTTTACCTGCGCTCTGGAGTGCTCCGGCGCAAGGCGCGCCCCTTCCCGCCGACAATCCTTTGGCACGCGATTTCGCCTATTGCGCCGGGCGGCTCTCTGCCGAGGCAGCGCATCGCGAGGATCGGGAGTTGATGGCGCTCAAACGTGAGATGCAAGACCTGCTTGCCGCCGTCATCGCGCCCGAGGCCGCGCCGTCCTATGAAGAATTGCGCATCGCTGGCCATGTGTCCCAAACCGAGCTTCTGGCCCTGTCGCGGTTTTCCTTCGACATGGAGGAGGCACATCGGGCGGAAGCGCTGGCTGAGAGCAATATCCGTCAATGCCGGGAGATGTTGCTGGGCGGCTGAGACCCGACATAAAAAAGGCCCGCTTTCGCGGACCTTTTTGCCTGATATATGCGTGGGACTTCGGTCCGAAACTTATGCGTCGCGGGCGGCTTTGGTGGCTTTGGTCCACCAAGCCAGATCGCCCAACATGGCTTCGACGGAAGGCAGAATGCCCGCTTCGATCTCGCTCATCTCGGCATTGGCGCCGAGCGGCGACACTTTGAAGAAATCGGAGCCGGAGATGTAGACAGCGGAGCGCACCGGCACCATTTGCAGGTTGATCACCACGGCACGCAGATGCTCGACGGCACGGGCGGCACCGACGGCCCCATAGCCCATGACAGCGGCGGGTTTGCGGACCCACTCCTTGCCGGCTTGGTCGAACGCGTTTTTCAGCGAGGCCGGAATCGAAGAGTTGTATTCCGGGGTCACGAAGATATAGCCGTCGAATTCGGCCATTTTTTCCTGCCATGCGACAGCTTTTTCATCCGAAGACGGCATCCAGAGGTTGGAGGCCATTTCGTTGAACATCGGCAGATCGTAATCTTTCAGATCGACGAGTTCGAAATCGAGCTCAGAGGACAGCTCTTGCGCCTTGGAGAACAGCCACTGGGCCGGTTTGTCCGCGAAACGAGCGTCGCGGGTGGAGCCGATGACGATGGCAATCTTGGGATTGGACATGTTGAATTCCTTTTCACGGCACGCCGGTTGAAAGAACAATCGGGGGAGGAGCGCGCCTTTGCGCCATTCGTAAATCCGCACAGGGCCGCGCATCAATGCCAATCTCTGCGCACAAACACACAAAACCTGTGCGACCTCGCGCCGACCCTGTTGCGCATCTCTTTCGCTTGCCCGGCCCCGCGCCGCGTGATTTAACGAAGCCATGAAAAAGCCCAGCGACAACCCGGCAGATCCCTTCAAGAAAGCGCTCGCAGAAGCGACCAAAGTGCTGGCCGACGACAGCGAATTGACGGTCACCTACACGATGGACCCTTCGGGCCTCTCCGGCGACACGATGCGCCTGCCGCAAGTGTCGCGGCGGATGTCGAAAGAAGAGGTTCTGATCGCGCGCGGCACCGCCGATGCGCTGGCGCTGCGCCACAAGTTTCACAACGAGCAGACCTTCCAACGCTACGCCCCGCCGGGCCAGATGGCGTTTGACATCTATAACGCGCTGGAAAGCGCGCGCTGCGAGGCCGCGGGTGCGCGGTATATGCCCGGCACGGCGGGCAATATCGACGCCAAGATCGGCAATGATGCGCTGCGCCGTGGCTATGATGGCATCACCCGGCGCGAAGATGCGCCGCTGGCGCAGGCCATGGGCTATTACCTGCGCGAAAAGGCCACCGGGCGGCAGATGCCCGCCGCCGCCGACAACATCCTCGATCTGTGGCGCGATTTCATCGACGGCCAGACTCAGGACACGTTCGAAGATCTCGACAGCCTTCTGGAGGACCAGAAAGGCTTTGCCCGCCTCGCCCGCCGCGTGATCGAAGAGCTGGGCTACGGCGATCAGCTTGGCGACGACCCGGACGAGACCGATCCCGAAGAGGACCAGTCCGCCGAGACCGACGAGCAGGAGGAAGAGCCGGACAGCCAGGGCGAAGAGCAGGAACAGGACGACGAGAACGAGGCCAGCGCCGAAGACACGCAGGACGAACAGCAGGACATGCAGGAGGCCTCCGCCTCCTCCGACGACATGGCCGACGAGGAGTTTTCCGAAGAGGTCGAGCTGCCGCAGGACGAGGCCGATGTCGAGCCGCCGCAACCCGCGCCCGTCTCCGATGCCGATCCGAATTATCAGGTGTTTACCTCCGCCCATGACGAAGAGATCATGGCCGAGGAACTCGCGGAACCCGCCGAGCTCGAACGCCTGCGCGCCTATCTCGACCAGCAACTCGAACCGCTCAAGGGTGCTGTGTCGCGGCTCGCGAACAAACTGCAACGCCGCCTTCAGGCGCAACAGAACCGGAGCTGGGAATTTGATCTCGAAGAGGGCATTCTCGACGCCGGACGTCTGGCGCGGGTGGTGGCGAACCCGACCACGCCGCTCAGCTTCAAGATCGAGAAAGACACCGAGTTCCGCGACACCGTGGTGACGCTTCTGCTGGACAACTCCGGCTCGATGCGCGGTCGCCCGATCTCCATCGCAGCAATCTGTGCCGATGTTCTGGCGCGCACGCTGGAGCGCTGCAACGTCAAGGTCGAGGTTTTGGGCTTTACCACACGGGCGTGGAAAGGCGGGCTGTCGCGCGAGGAATGGCTCGCCGCCGGGCGTCCGCAGCAGCCGGGGCGCCTGAACGATCTGCGACACATCATCTACAAATCCGCCGACGCACCGATGCGCCGGACGCGGGCCAATCTGGGCCTGATGATGAAAGAAGGCCTCTTGAAGGAAAACATCGACGGTGAAGCGCTGGAATGGGCGCACCGGCGGATCGCAGCCCGACCCGAGGCGCGCAAGATCCTGATGGTGATCTCCGATGGCGCGCCCGTCGATGACAGCACATTGTCGGTGAACCCCGCGAATTATCTGGAAAAACACCTGCGCGATGTGATCGCCATGGTCGAAAAACGCCGTCAGGTGGAGCTTCTGGCCATCGGCATCGGCCATGACGTCACGCGGTATTACAACCGTGCCGTGACCATCACCGATGCCGAGCAATTGGCGGGCGCGATGACCGAACAGCTTGCCTCGCTCTTCGACAGCGATCCGCGCGCCCGTGCCCGCGTGATGGGCATCCGCCGAGCCTCCTGAGCGAGGCTGCCCCGAATGTGAACAAACGAAAGGACCATTGCAAAATGTTCCAAAGCTTTGACGTGACCTCCCGCCCGGAACAGGCCGCCCCCCGCATCACCGCCCTGCGCCATGAGATGCACGAGGTCGGCCTCGACGCCTTCATCGTGCCGCGCGCCGATGCTCATCAGGGCGAATATGTCGCCCCCTGCGACGAACGGCTGGCCTGGCTGACGGGCTTTACCGGCTCTGCGGGGTTTGCCGTTGTGCTCACGGGCCAAGCGGCGGTGTTCATCGACGGGCGCTATACGGTTCAGGTCCGGGCGCAATGCGATCCGAATGTGTTCGACTATGTCGACTGGCCCGCGACAACGCTCGCCGACTGGCTTTTGCAAAGCGATGCGGAGAAGATCGGCTTCGATCCGTGGCTGCACACGATCCGCGAGATTGAAACGCTTCGGCGCGCGCTGGAGGGCTCGGGCAAGGAGCTGATCGCCAGCCCCAATCTCGTCAACCGCATCTGGAAAGACCGCCCCGAGCGCCCCGCCGAACCGGTGAGCGTCCAGCCGTTTGAGCTTGCGGGCAAAACCTCCGAACAGAAATTCGCCGAGATCGGCGCGGCGGTGGCCGCGATGGGTGCGGAGGCGGTGGTTCTCACCCTGCCCGACAGCATCTCCTGGCTTTTGAACATTCGCGGCTCCGATATTGCGCACAATCCGGTGGTACAGGCCTTTGCCATTCTGACCACCACGGGGCGGCTGCAACTCTTTGACAGCGCATCGAAATATGCCCATCTCGGGCCGGATCCGCGGATTTCTCTGCGGCCCCGCGCAGAGTTTTCCGGGGCTCTGGATGAGCTGACGGGTAAGGTTCTGGTCGATCCCGGATCGGCGCCGCAGGCGGTGAAAACCCTGATGAAACAGGCCCAGATCGTGGCGGGTGAAGACCCTTGCATCCTGCCGAAGGCCTGCAAAACGCCCGAGGAAATCGCGGGCACGCGCGAGGCGCATCTGCGCGATGGCGCGGCGATGGTCGAATTCCTCGCATGGCTCTCAGAGCAGCCCCCCGAAGACCTGACCGAGATCGAGGTTGTGAAACATCTCGAAGCCTGCCGGGCGGCGACGAACCGGCTCAAGGAAATTTCCTTCGAGACGATCTGTGGCTCGGGTCCCAATGGCGCGATCGTGCATTACCGGGTGACCGAAGACACCAACCGCGCCCTGAAAGACGGCGAGCTTTTGTTGATCGACAGCGGCGCGCAATATCAGGACGGCACCACCGACATCACCCGCACCGTCGCCTTGGGCGATCCGGGCGCGGAGGAGCGCACGGCCTTCACCGCCGTGTTGCAGGGCATGATCGCGATCTCCACGGCACGGTTTCCGCGCGGCATCGCGGGCGCGCATCTCGACGCGCTGGCCCGTGCACCTCTGTGGCGGATGGGGCGCGACTACGATCACGGCACCGGGCATGGCGTAGGGGCCTATCTCTCGGTGCATGAAGGACCGCAACGGATTTCGCGGGTCTCCATGCTGCCGCTTCAAGAGGGCATGATCCTGTCGAACGAGCCGGGCTATTACCGCGAGGGCGCCTATGGCATCCGCATCGAGAACCTGATCGTGGTGGAACCCGCCCCGGCCCTCGAAAGCGCCGATCCGCAGCGGCACATGCTGGGCTTCGAGACACTGACATGGGTGCCGATCGACCGCCGCCTGATCCTCGCCGACGAACTGGCCCCCTGGGAGCGGGACTGGCTCAACGATTATCACGAAACGGTCTGGGACAAGCTCAAGGATCGCGTGTCGGAACATGCGCGGGCCTGGCTGCGGCAAGCGGTTGCACCGGTCTGACATATACCTGACGCATGAACCCTGATAAGGTCTGTGCGAAAACAGATAATTAAAACAAAAGGACGAGAACATGGGAGATCATATCACAATCCGCGCGGCGGTCGGCAAATGGGTCGTGCGTGCGGGCGGGGCCGTGCTGGGGGAGAGCGACCGGGCGCTGGAACTGACCGAAGGGGAGTTTCCGCCGGTGATCTATTTCCCACGCGAGGACCTTGCCATGGCCTTTCTCGAACCGACCGATACCGTGTCCGTCTGTCCGTTCAAGGGCGAGGCGAAACACTTTGATATTCATACGAAATCCGTCGTGATCGCCAATGCGGCATGGTCCTATGAGGACCCAAAACCTCGCGCCGCCGAGGTCAAGGGGTATGTCGCTTTCTACCCGCAAAAGGCCGCTGTCGAACAGCTTTGACAGGCAAACGCCGTCCATGGGAGCTCTCACTTGCACGGCGTTCTCAGTGGTCGGCAAAGTGTCGGACTTCTGTCGGGCTTTTGTCGGACCCTGATGGACGGGGCAGAAAGCGAAGACGTCACAACACGCCGTGAAGAAGGGATTTCCTTGCGGCCTTGAATATCTTGTCAGATCTCATGACGCGCGCGGCTGGACGAAAATGGTCAGCAGATATGCCGCTCCGAGTTCACGAAACCCCGGGTGTTTGCTGCTTAGAAGAGGGCAAGCAGAGACGCGTTTGTGCTCTGGAAGGGGGGGTAAGGGCGGATGTTGTTGAAAAATTCGGCTGAAATCGCCGATTTTGGGGCTCGTCGTCGTTGAGCCAGGCCGTTGCATTCGGGCGATTGCCCGTTCCTCCGCCTCAAGGCGGTATGATGGCCGTTCAGCTCATGCTGCGGCCTCCTGTTTGATGCTTCGCGGGCGTAGCTTCGCGAGCTTTCGGAGGTTCTGGGCGATGGCGGCGAGCAGGAATTCGTCCTTGGCGCCATTTGGTCCGCGTAGCCGCAACCGTGTCAGACCAAGGATGCGCTTGAGGTGTGCAAAGAGCATCTCGACCTTTTTCCGCTTGTCGCGTGACACCTTGTAGGCCCTGGTCTTGCGGCACTCCCTCGCGAACTCGCGCGCCTCTTCATGGGGCTCGCGCGTGACATATCGGGCATCGGCTTTCGGGCAGCAGATATCCTTGGATGGGCAGACCTGGCAGGTCGCCTTCAAGGCGCGGTATTTCTTCCGCCCACCAGTGTCCTGCCCCCGGGCCGGATCGGAATAGTTGCGTCTGAACTGCTTGAGGGCATGGCCTTCAGGGCAGATATACTGATCATTCTTCTCATCCCATTCGAAGTCCGAGCGGGAGAACGTGCCGTCGGTCCGTTCAGATTTGTCGATCACCGGGATGAAGGGAATGATGCTGCGCTTCCCGACCAGCCAACCAAGGTTCTCGGCATTGCCGTAGGCCGTGTCGGCGGCCAGCCAATCCGGCCGGATGCCAAACCGCTTTTCCGTCCTGTCGAGCATGGTGCGCGAGGCCCCGACTTCGGCTTGGCGGATCGCCTTGTCGCCTCGACATCCATGATCACCGCGCACTTGGTGTCGATCAGGTAATTGGTGGCATAGGCGAAATAGGGGCGGCTTTCCTCGGCACGGGTCCATTGCGCTGCCGGATCGGACTTGGCCACGAACTTGGGCTGGACAGGCGATGCAGCCCCGAAGGCGGCGTCATCCAGTGTCTCCAGATATTCATGTGCCGCCCTGTTGCCGGCTTCCCGCGCGGCCTCGGGACTCCAGTCTTCCGCCGCGATGGACCGGACCTTGTTGGCATCGGCGGAGATCAGGCTGGCATCGACGGCAAAACCCTCTCCGGCGACCAGGTCCTCCTTCAGGCAGCGCTCCACAGTGGCTTCGAAGACCTGCCGCAGAAGACCGCTATCCCTGAACTTGCCGTGGCGATAGCGGGAGAAGGTCGAGTGATCCGGGACATTGCCTTCCAGACCCAACCGACAGAACCAGCGATAGGCCAAGTTCAGATGAACCTCGTCACAGAGACGACGCTCCGAACGGATCCCCATGACATACCCGATCACCAGCATCCGGATGATCAGTTCCGGATCGATCGAGGGGCGACCAAGATGGCTGTAGAATGGGCGCAGCATATCCCGCAGGCTGTCCCCATTCAGGGACAGATCGATCTCTCGCAGCATGTGGTTCGCCGGGACGTGCCGCTCCAGATCGAAATCGTAAAACAGCTGCGCTGGTGCTTCTTGCCTGCCCATCATGCCGAAATCCTCCCATCCCCTCATAGTTGAGTGAATCGAAAGACTTGCCGCAGCGCAACAAAGACTTTTTCAACAGCATCGGCCGAAACCGGTCATTCGCTGCGTCCAGTATGAATGGCAGCCCTGCGGGACGGAGCATCATTTCGCCGCAGTTGCGCCAATGGCTGCTTCGGTGAAATCGCATCTACCAAGTCGCCTCTTTCTTCGGAAAGAAACGGTTGAGTTTTGACAAGAAAAGACCGCCCCCGGTGTTTGTAGTCGGGGGCGGGGTTCCTTTGAATGGATCGGTCGAGCGCCTCTTTAGAGATTGAGACCGAATGAGATTGCATCAATGAGTTGCATGTGCATAGCAGCTCGATCCGTGCCTTCCGGGTCCGTGCAGATTGGGTCGTCCTGTTCCTCTTCAAGCAACGCGGCGGCACCAGGTTTGCAGGTGCCGAGGAAGGTAAAGTGGTTCGCCGGTGCAATCTCGACGTAGGATGCATCTGGCAACCTGTTCGCGAGGTCATTGCCCTCCGGTCCTACGTCAACAGCTCCGAGCCTGTCTACGTCACCCAGGTTGATGAACGTAATCCCGGCCAAAGCGCCCTGAAGCGTCTCCGGATCAGCAGCACCGCCAAAGCCCGGATCGACAATCACGGCTCGTGAGATACGCGGGTCGCGCGCATCTGCCTCAAAACCAGGATAGTCAGCGAAACGCACACCGCCCAGGCGGAAGAACATGCAATCAGCGGCCTCCGGACCAGTGCTACAGTTTGTGTCTTGAGCTGCACCATCGAAGCGGACACCGGCCAACCCGAGAGCGGTTGCCCCGCCCAGAGAGAAACCGACGACGCCGATCTGGTCGGGATCGATGAAGGGCGCAAAGGCGGGGTCGGCAAGGATCATATCGAGCGCTGCGGTCAAGTCGTTTGCACGCGCTTCCAAATCAACCGAGCGGCGCGGAGAACTGTCGCCGCTTGTTGATCCCGGATGGTTCACCGCCAAAACCATGGCTCCGTTCGCCACAAGACGGCTGGTCAGCCATCCCAGGCTATCAGCATTCCCGCCAGACCCATGGGACAAAAGGATAAGCGGGTGCTCACCCTTTGCAATGGTAGGGCCGATGAACACGAAGGTCGGGTCAAAGATCGGGCCGTCTCCGACGGGCGCGCGATACGTGGCATTTGCCGCCGGATACCAGATTGAGGCGGCTATGGGACGGGCGCGGTGATCGGCTGTCAGATCGAACCGGTCGTAAC
Source organism: Celeribacter sp. SCSIO 80788 (assembly GCF_051054295.1). Lineage (GTDB taxonomy): Bacteria > Pseudomonadota > Alphaproteobacteria > Rhodobacterales > Rhodobacteraceae > Celeribacter. The sequence goes on from NZ_CP150482.1 coordinate 1,611,762, forward strand.
CGGGCAGCATATCCGCCGCGACAGGGCCTGCGTGGGGCAGCGCGAGCATGGCAAGAAGAGCAAGGCGTTTCATGGGAACCTCCGTTGTTGAACGCATACCCTTGGATTTGCGAAAAAATGTGGGCCATCGCGTCCTCTTTTCGGGTTTCAGGTCGTCACAATCGGGTTTCTGGACAATAGTCGCGCCATGTCCATGATTCCGATCCCTGCTTTCGCCGCCATCGTTCTCGCTTATCTTGCGGTCCGCACTCTTCTGTCGGAGGGCAGGCCGCTACTGGTCGCCTTTCTTGCCGCCTGCACAATGCAATCGTTTCTGGTCGCGATGGTCATCGGATATGATGTCGCTTGGCTCCGGCCTGTTCTGCCGGTCAGTGCCACGGTCATCCCGCCGCTTGCATGGATCACATTGCAGGATGCCCTGATCAGCCGGATATCGCTTCGCCAAGCTGGCTTTCACGGCGCAGCCCCGGCCTTCACACTGTTCTGTCGTATATTCGCGCCGGAGACGACGGATATCGTCGTGCCGCTGGTCTTTGCCGGCTACGGTGGTGCGATCCTCTATTTGTTGCGCAGCTCCGGCGACATGCCCCTTGCCCGGTTGGACGCCGGGCGCATTCCGAAGGTTCTTTGGCAGGTCTTGGATGGGCTTTGATTGCTTCGGCCCTCAGCGATGTGTTCATCGCCGTGGCATTCATGACGGGCAACGAACACTGGGCCGGATGGTTGATCACCTTTTCTTCGTCCTTGGTCCTTGTGCTTGTCGGTTTGCTCAGTGGTAGCCCATCCGCATCTGGTGTGGCTGGTGAAGATTCAGCGGATCCAGCTCCGCCGCCCAGAGAAACGAGCAAAGAAGACATCGAAATATTGGAAGCGCTTGAGGTCTTCTTGAAGCGCGAGCCTATGCATCTTGATCCAAACCTCACCTTGTCGCGGTTGGCACGTCGCCTTCACCTGCCCGAAAAGCGTCTTTCCATGGCCGTCAATCGCGCGACGGGGGCCAATGTCTCGCGCTACGTAAATTCTTGGCGTGTTCGCCACGCCTGCAAGCTGATCGAGGACGGCGCGACCGTTACCGATGCGATGCTCGATAGCGGATTCAACACGAAATCGAACTTCAATCGTGAGTTTTTGCGTGAGGCCGGTGTCCCGCCGAGCCAATGGAAACAAGGAATGCAACCAACGTCGAATGTGACGCGGATTTTCGACGCGAGCCTAGGCAGTTGAACCGGCAAGAGGCTGAACATACCCCCCCCCTGCCAGAACCCATGCGTCAAAAACGGTCGATTCCGGCATTCGACTGCGTAATGCTGAGATCTCTGAAAAATCTTGTGCCACAAACCCTTGGTGAAACCCGCTTTGGTTCTGTCACGTTTTTGGTCAGGTTCGGGAAGGCCGACATTCGGGCGACTCGCAGCATCCGTCATTTTGGGCTCACAGCCGACCTCGGAGGCGGTGCGGCATCCTGTTATATGGTGTTCAAGCCAACGTCGGGTTGGCGCTGAGGTGAGATGTGGTGGATCGGAGGAACCATCATGCAAACACCAAACTTACCAGCCATTCGCGCTCGCCGTCCTGTTTGGAACAAAGGCCGCATTGTCGGGCAGAAACGCCCGCTGCTGCCCAAACATGTCTGGGCGATCCGCGTCCGTCTTGAGATCGCCGAGAACCATCGTGACCTAGCGCTGTTCAACCTTGCCATCGACAGCAAACTGCGGGGATGCGATCTGGTCAAACTAAAGGTGGCTGATGTCTTCGCCGCAGGTCAGGTCAAAGAGAGGGCCTCGATCATTCAAAGCAAGACACAGAAACCTGTCCGTTTTGAGATCACCGAGGGCACGCGAAAGTCGCTTTTTAGGTGGATGGAGGAGCCACTGATGATCGGATCAGAGTATCTTTGGCCTGGGCGCATCCACGAACGGCTTCACATTTCGACACGGCAATACGCGCGCCTGGTCCGAGACTGGGTGAAATCGATAGGGCTGGAACCGAGCGCGTGGAACCCACTCCATGCGACGGACGCAGGTCGCGCAGTTCTACCGGAAGACCGGCAACCTGCGCGCTGTTCAGCTCCTACTCGGCCATACCAAGATGGACAGCACAGTCCGATACCTTGGCGTCGAACTCGAAGACGCCTTGGCAATCGCAGAGGCAGTCGAAATCTGAAGGCTTGGGCCGTCTTCGCGGACGGCCCTTAGCTGTCATTCATGCTATTTGCGGTGAATGACAGAAATGAGGCCAGAGCGACCATCGCTATACATTGTATGAATGTCCGCGAATGTGTGCAGGCGATCTTTGAATATCTGGATGCTAGCGGCCACAGGCGCGACAAGGACGGACGTTGTTCATGGTTGGAAATCTGAGCATAACAAAGGGCAGGCTTTGAGCCAAAGTAACTTCTATCGTTAGTTCAAAAACAGGTAGCAATGGCCGCGGTCTCACCCCCACAATTAACCCGAACTCAGTACGGGCGACATTCATCACGGAAACATATGAAGATGGGATGCAAGGCGAAAAAATACAGCGTACTGTTGGGTATCAAGCGAATCTGACAACGGAAAAATACAACAAGTCGGTACGGAAGCTGAGTAAGAGTGCGAGAATAAGGGCGAGTTTTTGACGAACAGCAAGATATTAATCGTTGTGCAATGGCTGTTCGCAGCGGTTACCTTACTACCCCTCTGGATTGCAACTCGGCTCAATCCGGAGGATTCGTTTATGTCTAGTCATCTTGGCGGAGGCGACCTCGATTACGCACCGTTCTTGTGGGTTGGCGCAATGTGTGTTGTTGGTGGTCTGTTATTCGGCCACGTAGTTTTTTTCCGCCAGTTGTTCCTTGGAAATGCTCCTAGAATACCTTGGCTCAAACTTTCGGACTATGCTTGGTATGCTTCCGCGATAGTTTTTGCTGCGTCTGCCATCTTGAGCTTTCAAGTGGCGGATATTAGTGGCGAAATTTCCGAGCTAGATCGTGAACAAGAGATTTTGCTGGGGATGCAACGCGAATACATCTTTGATAAAAAATATTTCTCAAATGGGTGTGCAAGGCTGGCTGGTGGACAGCGCCTTGAAAGTGCTGGATTGTGGTTTGATACGTTGTGTAAACCAGATGAAAGTGATGGCGTATACTCTTGGCGAAGTAGCCATTTACACAGGTGTTTGGACTTAGGGAACTTTTATCCCTCAATGTCTGTCTATGGAGAAAACCATGCCAGGTTCAGAACTACGGAGGCAATCAGCGATAGTGATGCTGACGCTCTGAATGACCTTGACTTGGTTTGTCATGTTGCAGTCAATCTCAGACGATGGGACAAAAAAATTAGTGATGTAAGTGGCAGGTTTGATAGCTATTTTTCTTGGTACAATGAGGGTTTGGTCCTGTTTCTACAATACCTCATATTTTACGGAGCTGGCGTGAAATTGGCCAAGACAACCCACGGTCTTCGAAATGACGGGAAGTAGTCGTTAATACCTCCTTCCAAAGCACAACGTGCAAACGGTCGTTCCCATGTTACAACGTCAGAACTGCTCAGCACAGATTGATATAATGTACCCTATAGGACTTCATTGCCTGCCCTCCGGCAGATGCAAAGCGGCATTGGCGCAGATGCAGCGAAAAAGCAATTTGTCCCGCTCATCGGACCTTCGCCCCTCGAAAATGCTGCTCGACGGACGAATGGCCGGTCTCGGGAAGCCGCAATGCGGCACCAGCGCTAGGAATGAAGGTCCGGTTTGGCCCGAAAGCGCAAGCACAAAGCTTTGAACGCGAGCCCTTGTTCACTCCTCGCCCCCATTCCTTGATCTCCCCTTACGAATGCTCCTCCGCCGCAGTTTCCGCCAGTTTGCGGGAGAACACCCGGAGCGCGTCGACCTGAAACAGGGCGCCATGCAGTTCCGGGCCGGTGTCTTCGTGCAGGGTCACCACAGGCACAAAGATCAGATTGTTCTTATCGAACAAGGGCATGGCGCGTTCCAGCGTGGCGTTGGGGGAGACGTAGATCCCCTGCCCGATCAGTTCCTTGCAGGCCTCTTCAGAGGCAGCGCGCGGCGCGTCGGGCTTGCGATAGCATTGGTGGACGCGCACGGTGGCGAGCAAATAGGCCTGCGGTCCGGCGGCGAGGTGGACGCCGCGGCGTTCGAGCTGGGTGAGGAAGAAGGAGCGATCGACGAGGCGCGAGGCCAGCGCGGTCGAAAGCGAGACGGCGACCATCACGGCCAGCCCGGTTTGCCAGTCGCCGGTGAGTTCGAAGACGATCAAAGTTGTCGAGATCGGCGCGCCAAGGACGGCGGCGGCCACCGCTCCCATGCCCGCCAGCGCATAGAGCGTGACCGTGCCGGAAACGTCGGGGAAGATCCCGGTGGCGATCAGCCCGAAGGACAGGCCGGTGAGCGCGCCGACCATGAGCGCGGGGGAAAACACGCCGCCGCCCATGCGCCCGGCCATGGTGATGGCGACGGCGATGACCTTGAGCACGGCATAAACCACAGCCTGCCAGAGGATCAGTTGCCCGGTGAGGGCGGCGGAGGTGGTTTCATAGCCGACGCCGATGATATGCGGGAAGAAGATCGCGATCATGCCGAGCAGAAGCCCCGCAGCCGCCGGTCGGAGCACGGGCGGCAGGTGCAGTTTTTCCTGCACCCAGGAGCCGAAATCGTCGGCCATGAAAATCGTGCGCATCAGGAGCACGGCGACGAGGCCGGACAGGAGCCCGAGCATGAGAAAGGCGGGCAGTTCGACATAGAAGGACAGCGCCCCGTCATCGGCGAGGGTGAACTCGGTGACGCCGCCGAATTCGATCCTGTTGATGACCGTTCCGGCGACGGAGGCGATGGCGATGGGGGCAAAGGCGTGGACGGCGAAATGGCGCAGGACGACTTCGAGGGCGAAGAGTGCGCCTGCGATCGGTGCGTTAAAGGAGGCAGAGACGGCGGCGGCGACGGCGCAGCCCAAAAGATCGCGCCCGGTGATGCCGTCGGCGTGAAGGCGGTTCGAGACCCATGTGGCGATGACACCCGCGAGGTGAACAACCGGGCCTTCGCGGCCCGAGGAGCCGCCGGTGGAGAGGGTGATGAGCGAAGCGGCGGCGGAGGCGAGGCCCGCGCGTTTCTCGACCCGACCGTCGTTGAGGGCCGCGCCTTCGATCACATCGGCGACGGAGCGCACTCGGCCGTCGGGAGTGAACCAGTTGAGGATGATGCCGACGACCAGCCCGCCGATCACCGGCAGGGCGAGCACCCAGAACCACGGCAGGTCGCGGGCGACGGTGTGCAGATGGCGCAGATCGTGCGTGCCGTAAAGAAAGGCCTGAAGTTTTTCGATGCCGAGGCGGAAGAACAGCGCGGCCCCGCCCGAGGCGATGCCGATGACCAGCGCGATGAACCAGAACTGGATCTGGCTCGGACCGCGACGGCGGATCAGTGACAGGGTTTCGCGCAGGCCCTCGCGGATCTCGTTCAGCGCCTTGGCCGGATAGGCCGGTTTTTCCTCTGACATCCCCGCCCCTTCCAGACGCATTCGACCGCCGCCGCCCGGACTTGTCGTTTCGGTGCGCTTTTCCCCACCGCCCGCGTCCTTTATGGTCGCCGGACCCTAACAGACAGCGAGTCGACCATGATTTCCGAAACCGTATATGCCGCGCTTTCTTCCGTTCTAGAGGGTCGGCTCAGCCGATCCAAGTCCGAACTGGACCAGCACGGGCTGTCGGAGACGTGGTTTCCGCTGACCCCACCGGAGGCCGTGGCCTATCCCGAGACCACCGAAGAGGTCTCCGAACTGATGAAGATTTGTCACGCCCATGAGGTCCCGGTGACGGGCTTTGGCGCGGGCACGTCTCTGGAGGGCCAGACGCTTGCGGTGAAGGGCGGTCTCGTCGTGGATTTCTCGCGGATGAACCGGGTCATCCGGGTCAACGACGCGGATATGGACGCGGTCGTCCAGCCCGGCATCACCCGCGAGGCGCTCAATGTCGAGCTTCGGACCACGGGGCTGATGTTCCCGGTCGATCCGGGCGCCAATGCAAGCCTTGGCGGCATGGCGATGACGCGGGCCTCGGGGACGACGGCGGTGAAATACGGCACGATGAAGGAGAATGTCATCGGGCTCGAGGTGGTGCTGGCCGACGGGACGGTCATTCACACCGGATCGCGGGCGCGCAAATCGGCCTCGGGTTATGATCTCACCTCGCTTTTCGTGGGCTCCGAAGGCACGCTCGGCCTGATCACGGAAATGACCGTGCGGCTCCATGGTCAGCCCGAGGCGATCTCCGCCGCCGTTTGTTCGTTTGACGAAATCAGCCCCGCGGTGCAGGCCGTAATCGCCACCATTCAGGTCGGGCTGCCGATGGCGCGGATCGAATTTCTCGATGCGGAAAGCGTCGATGCGGTGAACAAATATTCCGGTGCCGATTTCCCGCTCAAACCGCATCTCTTCGTCGAGTTCCACGGCTCCGAGAGCGGTGTGGCCGAACAGGTCGAGATGTTCGGCGAGATCGTGCATGAATTCGGTGGTTCGGATTTCCAATGGGCCTCGAAGGCGGAAGACCGCAATGCGCTCTGGACCATGCGTCACCATGCCTATTGGGCCTGTCTGGCGCTCCGGAAAGGCGCGAAGGCGGTGGTGACGGATATTTCCGTGCCGATCTCGAAACTCGCGCAGGCGGTGGAGGAAACCGCGGCGGATATTGCGGCCTCGCCCATCGACGGGCCGATTCTCGGCCATGTCGGCGACGGCAATTTCCATGCGATCCTGCTGGTCGACCCGGAGGATGCCGACGAGATCAAACTGGCGAAAGATCTGGCGCATCGGATGGCCGAACGCGCGCTCGCGCTTGGCGGGACGATCACCGGTGAGCATGGCATCGGCATGGGGAAAATTGGCTTGATGCAAGAGGAACATGGCGCGGCCTGGGGCCTCATGGGACAGATCAAGGCGGCCATGGACCCGAAGAACATCCTCAATCCGGGCAAGATGGTGCCCTGAACGTCAAAAGCGGTCTTCATAAAAAGCAGGCGCGAAAAGGTCATCCCTTTTCGCGCCGTTTTCGTGAAACAAAACCACTCGAACACGGACACATGATGACAGCGCATCATTAAACTTCCGTGAAAGTTCCGGGGCACGCAGGTTTGCTTTAGCGCGCCAGAAGCGCGCGGGTTCGTCTAGCGCGCCAGAAGCGCGCAGGTTCGTCTAGCGCGCCAGAAGCGCGCGGGCCGCTTCACGGGCGGCCTCGGTGATCGTGTCGCCAGAGAGCATCCGCGCCAGCTCATCGATCCGGTTGCCCGCATCGAGCGGCGTAACCTCCGACAGCGTCATGCCTGCCTCGACCCGTTTCGCGACGCGCCAGTGATGACCGCCAAGGGCCGCGACCTGCGGACTGTGGGTAACCACAAGCACCTGCCCTTCGTCCGAGAGCGCTTTGAGACGGCGGCCCACCGCATCGGCGGTCGCGCCACCGACGCCGCGGTCGATCTCGTCGAAAATCATCGTCACACCGGTCTGGTCGCGGGTGAGACAGACCTTGAGCGCCAACAGGAAGCGCGACAGCTCACCGCCCGAGGCGATCTTGTTCAAAGGCCCGGCAGGCGCCCCGGGGTTGGTCGCCACGGTGAAGGCCACGGCATCGCGCCCCTCGGGGCCCGGTTCGCCGGGGGTGATCTCGGTCGCAAACACCGCCCGCTCCATCTTGAGGGGTGCCAGCTCCCGGCCCATCATCGCGTCGAGCTCCTGCGCAGCTTTCACGCGCGCCTCGGTGAGCGCCATGGCGGCGGCGTCATAGGCGGCTTCGGCGTCGCGCACCGCCTTGCCGAGCTTCGCCAGATCCCCCTCCCCGCCATCGAGAGCTGCGAGTTTTTCCCGCAAACCGTCGGCGAAGGTGCCAAGCTCATCGGGCAGCACATTGTGTTTGCGCGCGAGGCCACGAATGGCAAAGAGGCGCTCCTCGACCCGCTCCAGCTCATGCGGATTGAACTGCAACGCCTCGATGCAGTTTTCGACGCCCGATTGCGCCTCCGCCAATTCGTTGAGCGCCCGGCCCAGAGCGTCGATCGCCGCGTCCAGCCGCCCGTCGGCGCGATCAGACGCCCCTTCGAGCCATTTCAGCGCATCCGTCAACATCCCTTCGCCGCCATCGTAGGACATCGCCTGATGGGCCTTTGCCACATCGCCAGCGATCTTTTCCGCCGATTGCATCAGGCGGCGTTCGGCGTCGAGTTTGGCCTCTTCGCCCGGCTCCGGGTTCAAAGCGTCAAGCTCGCCCACGGCATGGCGCAGGAATTCTTCCTCGGATTTCAACGCCGCCTGACGAGCCTCGGCCGCGGCAAGCGCTTTGCGCGCCGTGCTCAAAGCTTTCCACGCGCTGCGGGAGGTTTCCAGAAGCGGTGCCATGCCGCCGAAGGCATCGAGCAATAGCCGGTGTCCGCGCGGGTTCAGAAGGCCGCGGTCGTCATGTTGCCCGTGCAGTTCCACGAGAACGTCGGACAGCCGCCGCAGCACATCGCCCGAGACCCGCCGGTCGTTGACCCAGGCGGTCTTGCGCCCGTCCGCCGTATTGACCCGGCGCAGGATCAGCTCGCCATCGTCGGTGTCCATGCCCAGCTCGGCCAGAACCTCTTCGGCATCGTGGCCTTTCGGCAGATCGAACACGGCGGTCACCTCGCCCTGTGCCGCGCCCGTGCGCACCAGATCGGCGCGCCCGCGCCAGCCGAGGACAAAGCCGAGACTGTCGAGAAGGATGGATTTGCCCGCGCCGGTCTCGCCGGTCAAGACGTTGAGACCCGGCTGAAATTCCAATTCCAGCCGGTCGATAATCAGCATGTCCCGGATGTCGAGACTTCTCAGCATGGGGGTCTGAGCCTCAGAGCCATTCGCCGCGGATCATCTGACGATAGATCGCGCCAAGCCAGTTGTTCTCGAAGACTTTCGGTTCCAGCCCCTGCCCGGTCAGCAGCTTGTAGCTGTGCTGATACCATTCGGAGGACTGGTAGTTGTGCCCCAGAATCGCGCCTGCGGTCTGAGCCTCCTGAGTGAGACCCAGCGACAGGTAGCTTTCGACCAGACGGTGCAACGCCTCCGGCGTATGCTGGGTGGTCTGGAATTGCTCGACCACCACACGGAAACGATTCACCGCGGCGGTGTAATGTTTCTGTTTCAGGTAGTAGCGCCCGATCTCCATTTCCTTCGCCGCGAGGTGGTCGAAGGCGAGATCGAATTTCAGGATCGCGGAACGGGCATAATCCGTGTCGGGATACCGTTCGATGACCACGCGCAGCGCCTGAAGCGCCTGAAAGGTCAGGCCCTGATCGCGGCCCACATCGTCGATCTGATCGTAATAGGACAGCGCCAGCAGATACTGGGCATAGGCCGCATCTTCGTCCGCCGGGTAGAAATCGAGGAAGCGCTGTGCCGCAACACGGGCGTTCTCGTAATCCTTGTCGCGGTGATAGGAGAAAGCCTGCATGATCAGCGCGCGCTTGGCCCAGTCCGAATAGGGGTAAAGCCGTTCGACCTCGCCGAAATAGAAGGCGGCATCGCCGAAATCCTTTTGCGTGATCTCGAATTCGGCCCGCTCATAAATGTCCTTGGCCGGATAACCATCGAGGTTCTCGCGCGGCGAATAATTCCCGCAGGCCGTCAGAAAAGCCATGGAAACACCGAGCGTTAAAGCCAGTTTGCCTGTTTTAAGTGCCGTCATGAAAGGCCCTACCCTCACCGTTCACCGCCCGTTTGACCGGGTCGTGTCCACACTCCTAGCACAGAAAAATCCGGTGCAAAACGCCTTAACGGCGGAAAAGTCATCACGGCACGGAGAGTGTGCTTTGCCCTGGCCGTCCCGCGCCTGTCCCCCCTCCGTTTCCCGGCCCTAACGGACCGGCTATGGGGTGGATCAGGCGCAGACCGCCAGATCGGCGGGGCTGACGCCCGCGCCGGGAAGCCGCGCGGCAGTGGCCGCATCGACGGTGACGAAAGCCCAGGCGCCGGGCGTGTCGAACAGCTTGCGCAGAAGCTTGTTGGTCACGGCATGGCCCGCCTTTTCGCCGACATAGCGGCCAAGGATCGGCGCGCCCGCAAGGTAGAGATCGCCCAAAGCGTCGAGCATCTTGTGGCGCACCGGCTCGTCGTCGTGGCGCAGACCGCCCGGGGAGAGCACCGCATCGCCATCGACCACCACGGCGTTCTCGAAGGTGCCGCCAAGAGCCAGACCGTTTTCGCGCATATAATCGACATCCGCCTTGCGGCAGAAGGTGCGGCAGTTCGACAGCTCGCGCACGAACGCGCCGTTGGCCATCACCAGATGCTTGTCCTGCACGCCGATCGCCGGGTCTGCGAAGTCGATGTGAAAGTCGATCTCCATCGTGTCGGAGGGTTCGAGACGGGCGCGCGCATTGTCGGTCACCAGCTCGACGGGCTTAAGAATTTTCAGTGCGCGGGTCGGACCGTCCTGACGGCGCAGACCGGCGGCGAGGATGGCGTCGACGAAGGGCGCGGCAGAACCGTCGAGAATCGGCACTTCCGGCCCGTCGACGGTGATCACCGCATTGCCGATGCCACAGCCCGCAAGCGCGGCCATGATGTGTTCGATGGTCGAAAGCTCGACCCCGTCGTCATTGCGAATGAGGGTGCAAAGCTGCGACGGCACGACCGCATCCCAGCGCGCCGGGATCAGCGCGTCGCGCATGTCCGTCGCATCCGCCTCGATGTCGGAGCGCAGAAAGGTGATGCCGCTGTTGACCGGAGCGGGCAGCACCTCCATGCGCACGGGGGCACCGGAGTGGAGCCCCACGCCGTCGAAGCGAATTCGTTTTGCAACTGTGCTCTGCACCATTGGCCTCACATTCTTATCGGTCTTTTGCCTTATCGGCCTTCTGCGCATCAAAGTTCGCGGACAGGTTTGCGTATTCCCGCGCTGATACGTCTTGTTAACCCGCACCTAACCAATCCGGTTCACCAAGCTCAACTCAATCTTTGTAACCGATTGAAACATGGCAGCGGTCAGGCGGGCAAAAACCCGCGCACGCCGTCGCCGCAATGCGGCATCCCCTTTGAAACAAAAGAAAAAGGCCGCCCGAAGGCGACCTTTCACATATTGCAATCTTCGTGAATGTGATCTCGAAACCGAAGCCCCGAACCGCCCCACTCACGGGTTTATGTCAGTTCGCCTGACGGCGCAGGAAAGCCGGGATCTCGATCTTTTCCTGTTCCGGGTTCGGATCCTGATCCTCGTCATAGGCCTGATGCACCTGCGGGCGGACCTGCGGCTGGGCACCGAAACGGGCCTGCGGCTGCGGCGCGACCGGGCGGGCGTCCTGCTCATTGTGGCCGGTCATGCGACCGATCAGCGAGTTGATGCCAAAGCGACCGCCCTTGGCTTCCCCGGCGGGCTGCTGATGTTGCGCTGCGGGCTGATATTGTTGCGGGCGCATGTCGGCACGGGGCTGTTTCGACACGGCGGCCTGCAAACGGGCCAGAGCCTCAGGCGAGGGCGTGCCCGGCGCGGGCGCGCGCGGAGCGACAAAGCTTTCCGCTTCGGGCTCGTGCATCGCCGGTTGCGGCATCGGCTGCGGGCGCGGCTGATAGGCGGGCGGCGGCAGATCGTCGTCGAGGGCGCGGAACTCTTCGCGCGGCTCTTCACGGCGTTCATCACGACGGTGGCTCACCTGCGGATCGAACACATCGAGGGTCGGCTGGGCCGGTTCGGCGGCATGTTCCACCGCAGCGGCAGCAGCGACGGCGGCAGGCGCGGCGTGCTCCATTTTTTCTTCAACGATTTCCGGGTTTTGCAGCGGCTCGGCGAGACGGCGACGCGGCACCGGCATTTCTTCGAGAACCGGGCGGGCATCGATACCGGTGGCGACGACGGAGACGCGCATTGCACCGTCCATATCGGTGTCGAGCGTGGAGCCGACGATGATGTTGGCGTCCGGATCGACCTCTTCGCGGATGCGGTTCGCGGCTTCGTCCAGTTCGAACAGGGTGAGGTCGTAACCGCCGGTGATGTTGATCAGCACGCCTTTCGCACCCTTGAGCGAGATCTCGTCGAGGAGCGGGTTGGCGATGGCTTTCTCAGCGGCCTGAATGGCGCGATCTTCGCCGGTCGCATCGCCCGTGCCCATCATCGCCTTGCCCATTTCGTCCATCACGGAGCGCACATCGGCAAAGTCGAGGTTGATGAGACCCGGACGGACCATCAGGTCGGAGATACCTTTGACGCCCTGATAGAGCACGTCATCGGCCATGGAGAAGGCCTCGGTGAAGGTGGTTTTCTCGTTGGCGAGGCGGAACAGGTTCTGGTTCGGGATCACGATCAGCGTGTCGACCATCTTCTGAAGCTGATCGACGCCCTCGTCGGCCTGACGCATGCGTTTCGCGCCTTCGAACTGGAACGGCTTGGTCACGACACCGACGGTCAGCACGCCCAGTTCACGGGCAGCCTGCGCGATGATCGGAGCCGCGCCTGTACCAGTGCCACCGCCCATGCCGGCGGTGATGAAGCACATGTGGGCCCCTGCCAAGTGATCGACGATCTGTTCGATGCTTTCCTCGGCAGCGGCGGCGCCGACGGAGGGGCGCGCACCGGCGCCGAGACCCTCGGTCACTTTCACACCCATCTGAATGCGATGCTGTGCCTTGGCGTGTTGCAGCGCCTGCGCATCGGTGTTCGCCACGACGAAATCGACGCCTTCCAGCTGCTTCTCGATCATGTTGTTGACCGCGTTGCCGCCAGCACCACCGACACCAAACACTGTGATTTTCGGTTTCAACTCGTCCCGCTCGGGCATCGTCAGATTCAAAGCCATGAGTACCGCCTGTGTTCTTTTGCTGTTGTGCTCAGGGCCATCGCGCCTTCTGCACGCTTCCCCGACTGTCCCCACCCCTGAATCGGGGCAAAATTCACCTATTCACAATAAATCCTATGGGGTTTCGCCCGTCTCGTCATCCCCAAAACATGAGATTGCCACAAAATATGGTAAGACAGCCCGCTTATTTAGGCGGGATTTTGCGCAAAACAGCAGATTTAGGGGATAGATGCCGACAGAACGCAAGAGCCCGTATCGCGGATACGCGCCCGAAGCCTCAGGGGCTTCGCGTCTTACTCGTCATATCGGGCCCTGCTCGGCCATCGTCCTCCGCGTCATTGGGCGGAGACTTTGTTATGGTCCTACCCTAACACAGCCCCGCGCCAAGCCGCAATCTCTTACCAGTTGTCCTTGAACCACCGCATCGCGCGTTTGAGCGAGCGGGCCGGATAGCGTTCGGCGGGAATTTCGAAATCCCACCATTCGTCCTGCGGGTTGGCCGCGAAGAGGCACAGCCCGACGGCAGAGGCAAATGCCGCGCCGGTGGCGGCCTGCGGCAGGCCCTGAACCCGCAAGGGGCGGCCGATGCGCACATTCTGACCGAGGATCTTCGGCGCCAGCGTGTCGAGGCCGGGAATTTGCGAACCGCCGCCGGTCAACACGATCTGCTGGCTGGGCATGTGCTCAAACCCCGCCGCATCGAGACATTCGCGCACGCCTTCGAGGATTTCCTCGACGCGCGGGCGGATGATGCCGATCAGTTCGGCGCGCGACACGGTGCGGCGATCTTTCTCCCAATCGCCGCAATCGCTGCCCACTTCGATCATCTCGCGGTCATCCATGCCGGTGGCGACGAGGCCGCCATAGAAGGTCTTGATCCGCTCGGCGGTGGCGAAGGGGATTTGCAGCCCCATGGCGATGTCGGAGGTCACATGCTCGCCGCCCATGCGCACAGAATCGGCATAGATCATGTGTTTTTTCATGAAGATCGACACATCGGTCGCACCGCCGCCGAGATCGACACAGGCCGCGCCCAGCTCCTGCTCATCTTCGACAAGCGCGGAAATGCCGGAGACATAGGCACCCGAGGCCAGCCCCGCGACTTCGAGATCGCAGCGTTTGATGCAGTACAGGAGGTTCTGGATCGTTGCCGTATCCACCGTCAGCATATGCATGTCGACGGCAAGGCTCTGGCCGATCTGACCGCGCGGGTCCTTGAGGCCGGAGCGGTGATCGAGCTGGAAGTTCACCGGCTGGGCGTGCAGCACATCGCGGTGATTGCCGTAATCCGGCACATCCGAGGAGGCGAGCACGCGGGCGACGTCCTGTTCGGAGACAGTGTCATATTCGACCTCCACCTGCCCCGCGATACCGTAGGACCGCGGGCTGCCGCCGGAGAAACAGGCGATGACGTGATCGACGCGGGTCTGGGCCATTTTCTGGGCGGCCTGAACGGCGGTACGGATTGCGCGTTCGGTCTCCGGCATGGAATCGATCTCGCCGAACCGCACCCCGCGCGAACGCGTGGTTGCCGCGCCAATGACACGGAAGGAGGATTGCCCGGCCAGCGCCCCGACCCCGTCGCCGCCCATGAAGCGTTCGCCGTCGAAGCGCAGCACCAGACAGGCGATCTTGGAGGTGCCGACATCGAGAATGGCAATCACGCCACGCTGCAGAGCGGCCTTGCGCATGTTCCGCATGGCCCGCTGGGCCTCGTACAAATCGGTCATCAGTAAGACACTCCAAGTTCGACGCCCCGCAGGCGTTTGAGTTCGTCCTGAGCGGCCTCGGTCAGCCGCACGGTCGGTCGGGTCGGGCGGCGCATGTCGACGCTTGCGACATCGCGGCCCAAAAGGTCTTTCGCCTGATCGAGCGCCACCACCTGCGCCAGCGCGCCGAGCGGGTTCTCTTCCGGCAGCATGATCACCTGATCGCGGTCCAGAACGACGTTCCAGCGCCGTTCGCCCACACGCACCAGCCCGCGCATCCGGGGCAGAAGCGGGCCGGCGGATTTCAGCAGCGCCAGCGCCTCGACCACCGCGCGCTCCGCGCCCTCGCCCGCGATCAGCGGCAGGTCGGGCCGGTCGCCCCGATGCGGCAGCGCGGCCACCCGATGGCCTTCGGCGTCGAGCATTTCCAGCCCGGCGGAGGAGCGCCAGATCACGGCGGGGGTGCGTTCGGTGATGTCGATCTGAAGAATGCCGCCCGCACGCACATGCAGCCCGGCGGACGCGACGGCGTCGAGATCCTCGATCTGCTCAAGCATTTCAGGCAGGTCGAGATCGAAGGAGGAAATCGGGAACGTCACAGCGGCGATCTCGCGAATGTCTTCGGCCAGAGGCGCGGAGGCACCGTCGATCGCCATGAGTTTCACCATAAACTCGGGGCGGTTCTGTATCTCGTTTTTCCACAGTGCGACCTGATCGGAGAAGGCGGTGCGGTTGTCCTCGGACGCGAACCACAGTCCGACACAGGCGGCCACGACCGCAATCGGTGCGATGCGGCGCAGGAAGAAGCGGAAGGACGGTGTGAGCCAAAGCCGGTTCATGCGATAGGCGGCACGCGAGGGCGCCGGATCGCGGGGGCGCTGAGGCGCGGCGTCCGTGTCGCCGCCCTGCCCCCGCCGGGTCCGGATCGCACGGGCCACGGCCTCGGAGACCCGGGCGGACCCGCCTGCGGTCGGGCCTTTGGCGAAGTCGATCGGGTCTACCGGTCGCATGAGGCGTCCTCCACCATCCAGGCACAGAACTGGCCAAAGCTTATGCCGCTTTTCTGCGCCTGTTCGGGCGAGAGCGAGGTCGGTGTCATCCCCGGCTGGGTGTTGGTTTCCAAAAGCACGAGCCCCTCGATGCCGCGGGCCTCGTCCCAGCGGAAATCGGTGCGCGACACACCGCGGCAGCCGAGCGCCTTATGGGCGCGCAGGGCAAAGTCCTGACAGGCGACGGTGATCTCGGCGGGGATCTCCGCCGGGCAGACATGGCGCGACCCGCCCGCCTTGTATTTGGCGTCGTAATCGTACCAGCCGTCGGTGAGAATATCTGTGACCAAAAGCGCCTTGTCGCCCATCACGGAACAGGTCAGCTCCCGCCCCGGCGCATATTGTTCGACCATGACGACGGCGGGCATCCCGGCGGACATACGCGGCGCGTTGGAGCCTTCGTGAACGATATAAACGCCAACAGAAGACCCCTCGTTATAGGGTTTCACCACATAGGGCGGCTCCATCACATGCCCGGCCTCGACCTCAAAACGAGACGCCAGCAGGGAGGGCACGACGGGAAGACCGGCGGCGCGGTAGACCTCTTTGGTCTTTTCCTTGTCCATGGCCAGAGCGGAGGCGAGCACGCCGGAGTGGGTGTAGGGGATGCGCAGCCATTCCAGAAGCCCCTGCACACAGCCGTCTTCGCCGAACCGGCCATGCAGCGCGTTGAACACGACATCGGGCCGACACGCGACCAATTGCGCGCAAAGGTCCTCGCCCGCGTCGATCTCTACAACTTCGAATCCTTCACCCCGAAGTGCCTTGGCACATTCACGCCCGGAGGACAAAGACACTTCGCGCTCTGACGAAGGTCCGCCCAGAATGACGGCCACTTTCGGGGACTGCCTGCTCGACATGTCCACTCGCCTCATAATCGGATCGTCTTTTGCGATCCACGAAATTTTGGGTCATCTTGCGTGACCCTTTGAAAAACGCCCCGTTTCGGGGTCAGTCTTCACGCCCTGCTCAGGACGCCGTTCCGGCCCTTATGCGCCGGTTTTCGTCGCTTCGGCAAGACCGTCCGGGATCGGATCTCCGGAAAACTCACCGATGCGCTTGATTTCCCATTGTAACGTGAGGCCCGCGTTTTGAAACACCTTTTTTCGCACCGTCTCGCCCAAAAGTTCGAGATCATGCGCGGAGGCCTCGCCCATGTTGATCATGAAGTTGGAATGTTTCTCGCTCATCTGCGCGCCGCCGATGGAAAAGCCACGCAAACCGGCGTCGTCGATCACCTTCCAGGCTTTGAGATCGTGCACGTCATCGGCCCTGCCCGTCGAGCTGAACCCCGCCGGATTGCGAAAGGTCGAGCCTGCGGAGCGCTCTTTCACCGGCTGCGTGGCGTCGCGCTTGGCGAGCTGGTCGTCCATGCGGGCATTGAGCATGTCGGGATCGGCGGTTTCGGCCTCGAACGTCGCCTCGACGATGACCCAGCCTTCGGGCAGATCGGTCTGGCGGTACTGGAAATTCAGATCGTCAGAGGTCAGCGTCACGAGCGCGCCCTCCCGCGTCACGGCCTTGGCCGACACGAAATGATCGGCCACATAGGACCCGTAGCAGCCCGCATTCATCCGCACAGCGCCGCCGATGGCACCGGGAATGGTGCGCAAAAACGTCAGGTCGAGCCCCGCCTCTGCCGCCTTTTTCGCCACATGCGCATCGAGCGCCGCGACACCGGCGGTCACGCGGTTGCCGTCGATTTCGATATGATTGAAGCCGCGCCCCATACGGATCACCACGGCGCGAATGCCGCCGTCCCGCACGATCAGGTTCGAACCGACCCCCATCGGAAACACCGCAACGGAGGGATCGAGGGCTTTGAGAAACCCCTGCAAATCCGCAAGATCGGCGGGCTGAAACAAGGCATCCGCAGGACCGCCCACACGCAGCCAAGTAAGATCGGCCAAAGCCCGGTTCTCGGTCAGCTTGCCACGCACATCCGGGTAGATCATTCCGCAGGCCCCTTCGCCAGTGTTCGCCGCATCCACCGGCCCAGATACACCACAGGCCAGCGCAGGATCGAGACGCCCGCCGCGAAGACGACGAGGCCGATCCATGGGCCGTTCTCATAGGTGACAAATCCCAGAAGAGGAACCCCCAGCGCGATCAGCGCATAGGCGGCGGGCCAATGGTTGCGACGCGAGGGCAGCATCGCGATCACATTGGCGAGCAGCGCCCAGAGACAGGCAAGGGTAAGGGACAGGGTCATGCGGCCTATTTCCTATCAGGACCGCCGCACAAGTCGCCTCCACAGCACCTTGAGCGGCTTTCGAAACAAAGACACGGCAGCAGCGAAACCGATCAACACCGGCAGGTATCCGTGGACCCGACCGGTCCAGACGAGCACCACGGGCAGCACGAGCAAAAGCGCCAATCCGGGGAGAATCTGGTGGCGCAAGGGTAACGGAGCGAGGGCCATGGTGGCAAGCGCCCAAATTGCGAGCACCACAAGGGGCTCCTGCAACAGGCTCACGACACGCCGCCCAGAGCGAAGGCCAGAAGCGCCAGTACGGCGAAGACCAGCCCGACGACCGGCACCCAGTTCGCCACACGGAACGGGGCTTTCGGGCTGCGGCGTTTCAAAAGGATCAACGCGCCGTTAACCAGCGTAAAGACGGTGAGCAGGATGGTCGAGGTCACGCCCGCGAGATCCGCGACCGGCAGGGCGAGGCTTGCGGCCAGAACGGCGGCGCCGATCAGCAGCGTGGCAAGGATCGGAGTGCCAAAGCGCGGATGAGCATGATGGAACAGCCCCAGAAGACCGCCGCGCTTGCCGAGACCGAACAGCACACGGGCGGCCATGACGATCTGCGCCAGAACACCGTTCAGTGCGGCGGCGACGGCGATGGCGGAGAGCACGGCGACCGGACCGCCCCCCGCCTCATAGACCAGCGCCAGCGGACGCTCGGAGCCGCCGAGGGCTTCGAGCGGCACGGCACGTACGGCGGTGATGGTGACAGCGGCGTAGAGCAATGTGGTGATGACGAGCGAGGCGATGATGGCGATCGGCAGCGTGCGTTCGGGGCGTTTGACCTCCTCGGCCATGTTGACGATGTCCTCGAAGCCGATGAAGGCGAAAAAGGCGAGCGTGGCGGCGACGCCGATCCCCGGCAGGTAGGGGGCTGCGGGGGTTGCGAAATCGGGCGACACGGGCGCGTGCCAGCCGGACCAGATGACGAGTGCCAGCCCGCCGACTTCGATGACCGTGAAGAGCGCCGCCATGGCGAGGCTCTCCAACACGCCGACGACGGCCACCGCGACCAGCGCAAGACCGAGCACCACGACCGCAAGCGTGAAAGGAATGTCAACGATGGCAACGAGATAGCCCGCACCGCCTCTGAGCACGGCGGCCGCCGAAACAGTGCCCCCGGCGACAATGGCAAGCCCCACGAGGAGGCCCAAGAACCGCGAGCCGGTGCCTGCCTCGACATAGGCCGCCTCGCCCGCCGCCTCGGGGATACGAGTGGACAATTCGGCATAGGACAGCGCCGACGGGGCCGCGATCAGCCCGGCCAGAAGGAAGGCCAGAGGCGCGTAAAGCCCGGCCTCGGCGGCGACCGTGCCGACCAGAACGTAAATCCCCGCGCCCACCATGACGCCCACACCATAGGCGGTGAGCAATCCGGGGCCGATGCGGCGTTTGAGCTGACCTGTTTGTCCTTGGCGTGTCATGCGCGTCTCCATTGTCAGACGATGGTCACAGGATAACCGGTCACGGGCCGCAGGTCTCTGCGTCAGAACAAAGCGGAGAAGCCTTCACTTCGCCCGTGCGTTTCGCCGCCAGAGCCATGCCCCACCCATGGCCGCAAGAGACAGGGCAAAGGCAATCAGCGCCAGCGTCAGGGCTGCGGAGATGGCGCGCGAGGGGCCGCCGATGAGACGCCCCCGATTGACGGCATATTCGAAGGCGAAAAACAGCCCCCAGCCCCCCAACGTCAGGAACAAAGCGAGCAGGAGTGCGACGGACCAACGCCCCTTGACGCCCAACCAGCCCGCCAAGGGCACTGCAAACCACGGCATAACCAAAAGCGCAAAGCTCAATATTTTTAAGGCGATAGCCGTCAGATGCTCAGCCTTTCGACAGCCGTTCCGGCAGGTTATGCGCCCAGGTCGAGATGGTCCCGGCACCGAGGCAGACGACCATGTCGCCGGGGCGGGTCTGTTCCCGCACCAGCCGTTCGAGATCGTCTTCGCAGGTCACGGCGCGGGCGTGGCGGTGACCGTGGCGGATCAGACCGGCGACCAGATCGTCACGTGACGCACCGGGGATCGGATCTTCTCCGGCGGCGTAAACCTCGGCGATGCCCACCACATCGGCCTCGTTGAAACAGGTGCAGAAATCGTCAAAGAGGCTGGACAGACGCGAGTAGCGGTGCGGCTGATGCACGGCGATGACACGACCGTCCGAGGCCTGACGCGCGGCTTTCAGCACGGCGGCGATCTCGACCGGGTGGTGGCCGTAATCGTCGATGATCGTGACGCCATTGACCTCGCCGACGCGGGTGAAGCGACGGTTCACACCGCCGAACGCGGCCAAGGCCTGTTTGATTTCCTCGGCCTTCATGCCGAGATGACGTGCCACGGCGACGGCGGCCAAAGCGTTCGACACGTTGTGATCGCCCGGCATCGGCAGGGTGCAACCCTCGATCACCATCTCGTCGGCGGCAAGCACGATGTCGAAATGCGCAACGCCTTTTTTGTAGGTCAGGTTGACCGCACGGACATCGGCCTGCGCGTTGAACCCGTAGGTCACGACACGGCGGTCGGTGATCTTGCCGACCAGCGCCTGAACTTCGGGATGATCGGTGCAGCAGACGGCGAGACCATAGAACGGAATGCCGGAGACGAAATCGTAAAACCCTTTGCGCAGGTTCTCAATCGTGCCCCAGTGCTCCATATGTTCCGGGTCGATGTTGGTGACGATGGCGATGGTCGCGGGCAGGCGGTTGAAGGTCCCGTCGCTTTCATCGGCCTCGACGACCATCCAGTCGCCCTGCCCCATCCGGGCGTTGGAACCGTAGGCATGGATGATGCCGCCGTTGATCACCGTCGGGTCGATGCCGCCCGCGACCAGAAGCTCGGCCACAAGCGTGGTGGTCGTGGTCTTACCGTGGGTGCCCGCAATGGCGACGTTGGATTTCAAACGCATCAGCTCAGCCAGCATCTCGGCCCGGCGCACCACCGGCAGGCCCTTGGCGCGCGCGGTATCAAGCTCCGGGTTGCCGGGTTTGATCGCAGACGAGATCACCACGACCTCGGCGTTCTCCAGATTTTCCGCGCGCTGCCCCTCATAGATCACCGCGCCAAGCGCCTTGAGCCGGTCGGTGATTTTCGACGCTTTCAGATCCGATCCCTGCACCTGATAGCCATGGTTCAAAAGCACCTCGGCAATCCCCGACATGCCGATGCCGCCGATGCCGACAAAATGGATTGCGCCCATCTCGGTGGGGAGTTTGGTCACGGAAGCGTTCATGTTTTTCGTCTCACTCGTCTGTCGCCCACAAGGGCCGTCATTGTTTGTTGAAGGCCAGATTTTCAACCAGAGCTGCCAGCTCTTCCGCCGCCATCGGTTTCGAGACCGAAAGCGCGGCGTGGGCCATCATGGTGGCGCCTTGCGGGTGAGCCAGCACGTTGTAAATCTGCTCGGCAAGGCTTTCCGGCGTCAACTGGCTCTCGGGGATCATCACGGCGGCGTCCGCCTCCACAAGCCCGCGGGCATTGGCGGTCTGGTGATCGCCTGCCGCCGCCGCATAGGGGATCAGGATCGAGGGGCGACCGATGACGGAAATATCCGCAACGGTCGAGGCGCCGGAGCGCGAAATCACCAGTTGCGCCTCGCTCATCCGGGTCGGGATGTCGTCGAAGAAGGGGCGCACATCGGCCTGAATGCCTTGGGCGTGATAGAATCCGGTGACGCGGTCGAGATCTTCAGGACGCGCCTGTTGGCTGATGCGCAGACGCGACAGCATGGCCTCCGGCAAGCGGGAAATGGCGTCGGGCACCACATCCGACAGGATGCGCGCGCCCTGCGAACCGCCGACGATCAAAAGCTCCATCGGATAGTCACCGGGCGGAATATAGGGCGCGGCGTGTTTCTCATAGACCGCCCCGCGCACCGGGTTGCCGACATAATAGCCCTCGACCCCCTGCGGCAGGGTCGTCGGCCATGTGCCGCAGGCCACCGTGTTAACGCGTTTGGCAAACACCTGATTGACCCGCCCCAAGACGCCGTTTTGTTCATGGATCATCCGGGGCAGTTTGAGCAAAGTCGCCGCCGCCACCGCCGGGATCGCCGGGTAGCCACCGAAGCCCACCACGACGGCAGGTTTGTCTGAGACGAATTTGGTGAGCGCCGAAAGCACGCCACCCGCGATGCGGAACGGCACCAGAGCCTTCGCCAGAACACCGCCGCGCGCGAAGGTGGCCGAGGGCACGGTGTCGATCTCGACCGCTTTCGGGAACGCGCCGGTATAACGTGCACCACGGGCGTCGGTCGACAGTTTCACCCGCCAGCCCCGCGCCAGCATCACTTCGGCCAGAGACTGCGCCGGAAACATATGTCCGCCGGTGCCGCCTGCGGCGATCACGAGAAGGGGGGCTTGCTGGGTCATATCTGCCTCTTGTTGTTTTTTTGTTTTCAGGGTGCCGTCAGCGTCCGCGCCGGATCAGGATATCACCGATCTCGCCTTGCGGGCGGGTGCGGGTAAAGGCCAGAAGCGCGCCGAGCGCAATGCCCGAAGCAATCACGGAGGAGCCGCCATAGGACACAAACGGGAGAGTCATGCCTTTCGCGGGCAGAAGCCGGACGGCCACACCCATGTTGATGAAGGCCTGAATGCCGAAAGCACAGGCCAGCCCGGTGCCAGCAAGGCGGATGAACGGATCGCGTTCACGCAACAGCCGCCAGAGCGAGCGCACGGTGATCGTCGCATAAAGCGCGATGATGATGCCCACAAGGATGAGCCCGTATTCTTCGGCGGCGACCGCGATGATGAAATCGGTATGCGCATCGGGCAGCGACCATTTCACCGTCCCCTCGCCCACACCGACCCCGAAAAAGCCCCCCTCGCGGATGGCGTTGGTGGCGTAGCCGATTTGGGTCGTCGGGTCGATGGTCGGGTCGAGAAAGCCGTCAATGCGGCGCGCGAAGTGTTCGGAATTGTGATAGGCGAACGTCCCGCCCGCCACGACCAGCCCCGCGATGCCCACCAAAAGCATCAGCGGCGCGCCGGAGACGAAATACATCACACCCCAGGAGAAAAGCAAAAGCGAGGCCTGCCCGAAATCCGGCTGCAACGCCAGAAGGATAACGATGAACGACGTCAGCAGGAAAGAATAAAGCCGCCCCGGAGGCCCGCCGATCTCATGGGCGGCGGCCATCATCCATGCGGCGGTGATGACGAAAGCGGGTTTCAGAAATTCCGAGGGCTGCACCGAAGCAAAGCCAAGCGAGAACCACCGGGTCGCGCCCTTGCCGAAATCCGTGCCGAAAAACGGCAGAAGCATGAGCGACACCATGGCGATCCCAAATCCGACCACGGCGACCCGACGCACGCGCGCGGGGTCCATCATGGTGATGCCGATCATCACCATGAGTCCGACGCCGCCGAAAAACGCCTGACGTTTGACGTAGTGAAACAGGTCGGTGAAGTGGTTCTTCTCGGCCAGAGGCGGAGAGGCCGCCAGCCCGAGCAGAAGCCCGATACCGAAGAGAATGAAGACGCAGGACAGCGTCCATTTGTCGATTGTCCGCCACCAACGCGGAAGGATCGGCTCTCCCACGCGCATCGGCGCCGAGCCATACACCATCTCTGTCATGATACCGCCTACATCTGCCTCATGCCCGATTTTCCGGGTCTATACCGGCCAGAATAGCGGTATTCGTGCCCGCACGCCACTACAGATTGCGGTCTGGGCGGGCGCAAGGCGCAGGAAAGCGGGGTTTTGCCCAAAACAATCTCCCTGTCGCGCCTCTTATGCAAAAACGCGAATTGATCACCGTCATTGATCGTTAACGTGAATCTGCGCATGGTGGCGCTAACCCATCCTCTTCCTTTCCTCCAGCCACGGAGAACGCATATGAAAATCGGGATCGTCGGCGCAGGTATGGTCGGCTCCGCCGCAGGTTATGCCATCGCGCTCAAAGGCACCGCGAGCAAGATCGTCTTTGTCGATTACAACGCCGCCCTCGCCCGCGCGCAGGCCGAGGACATCGCTCATGCCGTGCCCTTTGCCTCCTCCACCGTGGTCATGGCGGGAGATTACGCGGAACTGAAGGGCGCGGGCGTCGTGATCCTCGCCGCCGGTGTCGGGCAAAAACCGGGCGAAAGCCGGTTGGAACTTTTGACCCGCAATGCCGAGGTGTTTCGCCAGATCATCGGCAAGGTGCTGGATGCGGCTCCCGATGCGATCCTGCTCGTTGCCACCAACCCCGTCGACATCATGACCCAGATCGCCACGCGGCTTTCGGGCCTGCCGCCGTCGCGGGTGATCGGCTCGGGCACAATCCTCGACACCGCACGCTTCCGGCATTTGATCGGCGAACATCTGGGCGTCGCGCCGCGCTCGGTCCATGCCTATGTCCTCGGCGAACATGGCGACAGCGAGGTGCTGTGCTGGTCCTCGGCGCGCGCGGGGACGCTCTCCGTCAAGGATTTCGCCGCCCAGATGCGCGTGCCGCTGACCGAAGGCGTCAAGGCGAGGATCGACGACGGGGTGCGCAATGCCGCCTATACGATCATCAATGGCAAGGGTGCGACATGGTACGGCATCGGCGCGGGGCTTGAACGGCTGGTGCGAGCGATTGCGCGCGACGAACAGACCGTGCTGTCGGTCTCCATCGTGACACCGAAGGTCGAAGGCGTGCAGGACGTGGCGCTCTCCATCCCCCGCATCGTCGGCGGTCAGGGTGTGATTGCGGATCTCTTTCCGGAGCTGGACGATGCGGAGCATGAGGCGCTGGGAGCCTCGGCAAAGCTATTGAAAAAGACCTTGGATGCGTTGGAGTATTGAGGATCAAAAGCGCATCGTCATCGCATCCGCATAGCGCCGCACCAGTCGCACCAACACCTCGACATCCTCTTCCGACCAATCCGACAGGGTGCGGCGCATGATCTGTTCGCGGGCCGCGTCGATCCGGTCCGTCATCGCCTTGCCCGCAGGCGTGATCACCGCCTCGCGCACCCGACCGTCTTTCGCCCCCGGTTGTCTTTGGATCAGCCCGAGCTGTTCGAGCTTTGCCGCCTGACGGCTGATCGTGGTGTGATCGCGCCCGACCCGGTCCGCCAACTCGCCCAGAGGCAGCGGGCCGAACCGTTCGACCAGCACCAGCAAAGGAAACAGCGCCCGATCGAGCGGCACTCCGGCCGCCTCGACCATGCGCGCATCCTGTTGCGGGCGGTTCATCACCGCCACGATATCGAGCACCGCGCCGTGAAGTTCCCGCATCTCCGGCGACATATGTGCATTATGCATGTTTTTCATTGACACAAAATCGCCCTCAAAATATGTGTATAATACACATTAAATCCCATTCGGATCATCCCAGTCAGAAAGATATACGCCATGAAAGCTGCGATTGTCACTCAGGCAGGCCAGCCCCCGGTTTGCGCAAGTTTCGATGCCCCCACCCCGGCTGAGGGTGAGGTTTTGGTCACCGTGCGCGCCGCTGCCCTCAGCCAGCTTGTGCGGGCCAAGGCCTCTGGCGCACACTATTCTTTCGACGGGGGCTATCCCTTTGTCCCGGGTGTCGATGGCACCGGCGTTCTGGAAAACGGCGCGCGGGTGTATTTTGCCTTCCCCCGCGCGCCCTACGGCGCCATGGCCCAACAGGTTGCCGTACCGAAAGACCACTGTGTCGCCCTCCCGGACGGGATAGACGACCTGCGCGCGGCGGCGCTGGCCAATCCCGGCATGTCATCCTGGATGGCGCTCAAGGACCGTGCCCGATTGCAGCCCGGCGAAACGGTTTTGGTGAATGGCGCAACCGGGGTCTCGGGTGTGTTGGCGGTGCAAATCGCCCGCCATCTGGGTGCGGGCCGTGTGATTGCCATCGGGCGCAACCCGGCGATGCTGGAGCGGCTCAAAAGCCTCGGCGCGGATGAGGCGATTTCTCTCACCGAGACCGATGACCTGAGCGCCCGGTTCGACGCCTGTTTCGCGACCGGGGTCGACGTTGTGCTGGACTATCTCTGGGGGCCCTCGGCGCGCAGTCTTCTGGTCGCCGCCAGCCGCGCAAAACCGGCTCATACCCGCCGCCGCTTTGTGCAGATCGGCGCGATGGGCGGCGGTGAAATCTCGCTGCCCGCAGGCTGGTTGCGGTCTTCGGCGATTGAACTGATGGGCAGCGGGCTTGGCAGCGTCGCCATGCCGCGCGTGATCGCGGCTGTGGGCGAGATGCTGGCCGTGGCCGACAAGATCGGACTGGAGATCACCACCGAATGCGTGCCACTTGAGCGGGTCAGTGAGGCTTGGGCCGACACGGAGAGCCGGGCGCGTCAGGTCATCACCCTCGGCTAAAACTTAGGAGCACCGCTTTAGCGAAACGCCGACGGTGGCACGCCCAGATCCCGTTTGAACGCCGCGATAAAGGCCGAGGGGCTGGAGTATCCCAGATGCGCCGCCAGATCGGTGCTGCTTTCGCCCTGTTCCAGCCTCTCAAGCGCAAACAAAATCCGCCGCCGGGCGCGCCAGTCGCGAAAGCTCTTGCCGGTTTCCGTCACGAACAATCGCGCCAAGGTGCGCTCCGACGTGCCGACCTCATGGGCGATTTCCGCCAGCCCCCGACGTTCTTCGGGGTGCTTCAGAAAGATCGCCATCGCCGCGATCAGACGCGGATCGCGCCCGCCCGGCAGGTGCATCGCGGCGGGCTTGAGCCTTCCGATTTCGTCCAAAGCCACCCAGGCCAGCCGCCGGGTCTCCGCACGTGTCAACGCGCCGTCCACCATGCGCTCCACCACGCCTCTGAGCAAAGGTGTGGTCCGCATCACCCTGACCTCCTGCGGCAGCCCCGCGCGCGTAACGTAAGGCGGTGCGACATAGAGATGGTGAGTCAGGACCGGCGCCTGCGTGCTGAGCTGATGCTCGACGTGGGAGGGAATCCAGATCGTGTGTTTGTGCGGGATGATCCAGACATCTTCGCCCGCCTGCATCCGCAGAATGCCGTTGTAACACATGGCCAATTGCGCGCGCGGATGGCTGTGCGGCTCGACCGTATAGCCGCCGGTGAATTGTTCGCGCCGCGCAATCACCGGGCGCCCCGGCGTCAGGTCAGACCCGATCCCCGTGGGGGGCGCATCGGCATTTGGCAGATATTCGACATGATTTGGCATAATGTCGCTCTACCGTATTTCCGACATTTTTTCTACACCTTTCGCAAAAGGTGCAGCCCCAAAGCCAGCGCCTGTTTTCGCATTCACATCGCAGGACTGCACATGACCTATTTCAGAGAGGCCGTCATCACGGCCATCACATTGATCGCGCTGGCGATCGCCATCACCGTTCCGGGGATATTTGCCGTCCATCAGGCGCTGATCTTTGCCATCGTCCTTGTGACACTCGGACTTTGGGCCACCGGGCTTGTGCCGGGCTATCTGGCCTCACTGTTTTTCTTTACGGCGCTGCTTCTGCCGGGGCTGGCGGCCCCCGATGTGGTCTTCTCCGGCTTCACCTCCACCGCGATGTGGCTGATCATTGCAGGGTTTGTCATCGGGGCCGCGATCACCCATTCCGGGCTTGGCGCAAAGATCGGCGAAGTGGCGCGGCCCCACCTGTCGAAAAGCTATCCGATGCTCATCGGCGGGCTGATGGTGATCGGCATGGCTTTGGGCTTTGTGATGCCGTCGTCCTTGGGCCGCTCCGCCGTTCTCGTGCCGGTCGGCATGGCGCTCTCGGATATGCTGGGGCTTGAGAAAGGCTCGAAAGGGCGGATCGGCGTCGCCGTGATCATCGCCTTCGGGACCAATATGCCGAGCTTTGCGATCCTGCCGTCGAACATTCCGAACATCGTGCTCTCGGGCATGGCGGACAAGATCTTTGGCATGGAGTTCTCCTATGCCGATTATCTGCTGCTGCATTATCCGGTTCTGGGCGTATTGAAATCCATCGCTCTGGTGCTTCTGACGCTCTATTTCTTCCCGGCCAAGGTCGAGCCGACGCCCATCGAAGTCACCAAGGACACGCCCGCCTCCTCGCGCAAGCAAATGATCCTGATGGTGATCCTTCTGGCCACCATCGGCTTTTGGGCCACCGACCAGATGCATGGCATCAACGCCGCATGGATCGGCCTTGCCGCCACTCTGGTGCTTTTGATCCCGCGTCTGGGCCTTGTGCCGCCGCCGGTGTTCAAGGGCGCGGTCGATTTCGGGATGCTGATGTTCGTCGCTGGCGCTCTGGCCCTGGGTGCCGTGGTCAACAACTCCGGTCTCGGTGCGATCATCGCGCATCAGGTCGTGGGCATGTTGCCCCTCGCGGAAGGTCGGGATTTCCTCAACTTCTACTCGCTCTCCACTCTGGGTGCGCTGACGTCCGTGTTCACCACCATGCCGGGCGTGCCCGCCGTGTTGACGCCTTTGGCCGAGGAACTGACGCAGGCGACAGGATTTTCGCTTGAGGCGGTGTTGATGACCCAAGTCATCGGGTTTTCCACCGTGATCTTCCCCTATCAGGTCGGGCCGCTGATCGTCGCCATGGGGCTTGCGGGCGAAAGCACGCGCCACCTGATGAAGATGACCCTGTCTTTGTCGGCGCTGACCTTCCTGATTTTCATCCCGCTCGATTACCTGTGGTGGGTGGCTCTGGGCTGGATTTAACACCAGCCCAGCCCATCAAAGCTTTTCGACCTCGGCGGCGAAGGCCTCGCCGCGTTTCTCGAAATTCGGGAACTGATCGAACGAGGCAGCGGCGGGGGCGAGCAAAACGGTCTCGCCCTCTTCCGCCTCGGATGCGGCCTTGGCGACGGCCACCTCCATGGTTTCGCAAATCTCATAGGGCGTATCGCCGATCTGAAGCGCAAAATCGCGGGCCGAGAAGCCGATGAGATAGGCTTTCGACACCGAGCCGAGGAAGGGCTGCAAGGCCTCGATCCCACCCTCTTTACCAAGCCCGCCCGCGATCCAGCGGATGCGTGGGAAGGCCTGAAGCGCCTTGGCGGCGGCATCGACATTGGTGGCTTTGCTGTCGTTCACATAACGCACACCGTTCAACTCACGCACAAGCTGCGAGCGGTGTGGCAGGCCCTTGAAACTGCGCAACGCCGTCTCGATGCCCTTGGGCGACAGGTTCAAAGCGCGCGCGGCGGCATAGGCGGCGCAGGCGTTCTGATGGTTGTGCGCACCGGGCAGCCCGTCCATCTCCCGCAGGTCAATCGACGCCGTCTGCTTGCCCTTACGATATTCCGACAGGAACCCTTTGCGGGCAAAGACGTTCCACCCCGGCCCGCCAAGTTTTTGCCCCGAAGAGATCCGAATGAGCCGCAGATCCTCCGCGTCCTCCACCATCTGGTTCGCCAGATAGCGGCCTTCCTTTTCGTCCACCCCGATCACGGCGCGATCCGGCCCGCCCTCGGCAAACAGCCGACGCTTGGCCGCGAAATAGCCTCCCATGCCGCCGTGACGATCGAGATGATCGGGCGACAGGTTGGTGAACACCGCCACATCGGGGGTCAACGCGCGGGCCAGATCGGTCTGGTAGCTCGACAGTTCCAGCACGATCACCTCGCCCTCCTCCGGTGGCTCGATGTCCAAAACGCCGCGCCCGATATTGCCCGCAAGCTGGCACGGCGTGCCATTTGCTTCGAAGATGTGGTGAATGAGCGCCGAGGTGGTGGATTTTCCGTTCGACCCGGTCACCGCGATAACGCGCGGGGGCGTGTCATGCTCCATCCAGTCGCCCTGGCCCAGCGAGCGGAAAAACAGCCCGATGTCATTGTCGACCGGCACACCCGCGTCCCACGCCAGCGCAATCACCTTGTTCGGCTCGGGATAGAGATGCGGAATGCCCGGCGAGGTGACGAGACAGGCGACGCCCTCGAAAGCATTGGCCTTGTGCAGGTCATGGATGGTGAAGCCCTCGGCCTCCGCCCGCTCCCGCGCCTCGACGGAATCGTCCCAACACAGCGCCTCGGCCCCACCGGCCTCAAGCGCCTTTGCCGTCGCCAGACCGGAGCGCCCAAGGCCCAACACGGCCACTTTCTTACCTTCGTATCCGAGCACAGGGATCATCGCGCGCTCGCTCCTTTGCTGTCCAAATACTCAAAAAAGGGGGCCTCGGCCCCCTCTCGTTATCGCAGTTTCAGCGTCGCCAGACCAATGAGCGCCAGCACCAGAGAAATGATCCAGAACCGGATCACGATGGTCGGCTCCGACCAGCCCTTTTTCTCATAGTGGTGATGGATCGGTGCCATCAGGAAGACGCGTTTGCCGGTGCGTTTGAAATAGGCCACCTGGATGATCACGGAGAGCGCCTCGACCACGAACAGCCCGCCGACAATCGCGAGAACGATTTCGTGTTTCGTCGCGACCGCAATCGCCCCAAGTGCGCCGCCCAAGGCCAGCGAACCGGTATCCCCCATGAACACGGCCGCGGGCGGCGCGTTGTACCACAGGAAGCCGAGCCCGCCGCCGATGAGGGCTGCGGTGAAGACAAGGATTTCGCCTGTCCCCGGCACGTAATGCAGGCCGAGATAATTGGTAAAGTCGACGCGGCCCACGACATAGGCGATGGCACCGAGCGTGCCGGCGGCAATCATCACCGGCATGATGGCAAGCCCGTCAAGCCCGTCGGTGAGATTCACCGCATTGGCCGCACCGACGATCACGATCATCGCGAAGGGGATGAAGAACCACCAGAGATTAACCAGCAGATCCTTGAACACCGGCAGCGCCAGCTGGAACTGCAACTCGGCGGGATGCACCATGGTCGACCAGACCGAGGCGATGAAGGCGATGAGGAAGCCAAGCGCCAGCCGCACCTTGCCCGAGACGCCCTTGGTGTTGGATTTCGACACTTTGGCATAGTCGTCGGCAAAGCCGATCAGACCGTAGCCGAAAGTCACAAACATCACGATCCAGACATAGGGATTGTCGAGCCGCGCCCAAAGCAGCGTCGAAACCAGCAGCGCCGTCAGGATCAGCAAACCGCCCATAGTGGGCGTTCCGGCCTTGGCGAAATGGCTCTCGGGACCGTCGTCGCGGATCGGCTGGCCTTTGCCCTGACGGCGGCGCAGCAGGTCGATCAGAGGACGCCCGAACACCATCGCGAAAATCAGCGCCGTAAAGAACGCCCCGCCCGAGCGCATGGTGATATAGCGAAACAGGTTGAACAGGTCGCCCCCGTCCGACAGGCTGGAAATCCAATACAGCATACGCTCAACTCACCTTTCGTCTGTTTGCTGCGGCACTTGTCCCAATTCGCGCAGCGCGTCAACCAGAAGGCTGACCTTGGAGCCTTTCGAGCCTTTCACAAGCACGACATCGCCGGGACCGACGAGGGTCTGGAGCGCCGGAATGGCGTCTTTCGCGGTCTCGAACCAAACGCCGCGCCGGTCGTCCGGCAGGACATCGTAGAGCGCCCGCATCAAAGGCCCGACGCAATGCACCGCATCGACAGTGGCGAACCACGGCAGAGCCGCGAGGCCTTCGTGAATCGCACGTTCCTTTTCACCGAGTTCCAGCATATCGCCCACAATGGCGATCCGGCGGCCGGTGTCATGCGGCTCGGCCTTGGCCAGAACTTCGAGAGCGGCGGCCATGGAGGTCGGGTTGGCGTTGAACGCATCGTCGATCAAATCGACCGGCGCGCCGACGGCAAGCTGAACCTGTTCGCGCGCACCGCGGCCCTCGGGCGGCGCCCAAAGGATAAGATCGGCGGCGGCTTTTTCCAGATCGATCCCCAAAGCATAGGCCACGGCGAGGCAGCCCACGGCATTGGCCGCAAAATGCCGCCCGGCGGTGGACAGACGGAAATCGAGATGGGTGGTGTCGATCACGGCAGAGCCTTGGGTTGCGCCATCGGACAGCTCAACGGAGGTGAGCTGCGCCGCACAGGCCTCATCCTCACCAAAGCGGATCGTGTCGCCCTCCCAAGCGGCCCCGAGAATGTCGGAGACCTCCAGATCGCCGTTGAACACCGCCACGCCACCCGTTTCAAGCCCTTTGAAAATATCGGACTTTTCGCGCGCGATGCCCTCTAAGCTCTCGAAGGCAGCCATATGCGCAGGGGCGACCGTGGTGATCATCGCCACATCGGGGCGGGCCAGACGGGACAGAGGCGCGATCTCTCCGGGGTGGCTCATGCCGATCTCGATCACCGCGAAATCTGTGTCCTTGGGCATGCGGGCAAGCGTCAGAGGCACGCCCCAATGGTTGTTGTAGCTGGCCTCGGCCGCGTGGGTCTTGCCCTGCCCGGAGAGGATCGCGCGCAGCATTTCCTTAGTCGAGGTCTTGCCCACGGAGCCCGTGACCCCGATCACCTTGCCGGTCATGCGCGCGCGCGCGGCAGCGCCCAAGCGCTCCAAAGCAGGCAGCACATCGTCGACGATCAGAAGCGGCGCGTCTGCCGCGACGCCCTCGGGAATGCGCGACACCAGAGCGGCAGCCGCCCCCTTGTCCAGGGCCTGCGCGACAAACTCATGCCCGTCGCGCACGTCTTTGAGCGCCACAAACAAATCGCCCGGCCGGATCGTGCGCGTATCGATCGAAACACCCGTAATTTCAAAGGCTTGTGTCGCCCGTCCACCCGTGGCTTTCGCTGCCTCGTCCGAGGTCCAGAGCACCATCAGAGCGCCCCATCCAATGCGGAGACCGCCAAAGAGGCCTGCTCCACATCGTCGAACGGATAGACCGTATCGCCCACGGTCTGGCCGCTCTCATGCCCCTTGCCGCAAATCAGCAGGGCATCGCCGGGTTGCAGCGCATCGACGCCTCTGAGGATCGCCTCGGCGCGGTCGCCGACCTCCATCGCCTCGGGTGCACCGGCCAGAACCTCCGCCCGGATCGACGCCGGGTCTTCGGAACGCGGGTTGTCATCGGTCACGATCACCAGATCGGCGTTTGCCACCGCCGCCTGTCCCATCAGCGGGCGTTTCGTCTTGTCACGATCCCCGCCCGCGCCGACGATGGCGATGATCCGGCCCATGACATGCGGACGCAAAGCCTTGATCGCGGTCGAAACCGCATCGGGCGTATGGGCATAATCGACGAACACCGCCGCGCCATTGTCGCGCGTCGCGGCATGTTGCATCCGGCCCCGCACGCCCACCAGTTCGGGCAGGCAGGAGAAGACCTCTTCCGGGTCCGCCCCGGAGGCCATGATGAGCCCGGCCGCGGCCATGACGTTTTCGGCCTGAAACCCGCCGATGAGATCGAGGCGGATTTGATAGATATTGCCGACGAAATCGATGCGCAGATCTTGCCCCGTGGCATCGAACCGCTGGCCGACGATGCGCAGATCGGCGGCATCGGACCGCCCGACCCGCATCACGTCGATGCCGCGCTCGGCGCAGAGACCTTCGACCTCCATGCCTTTGGCGTCGTCGATATTCACGATCGCCACACCGTCTTCCGGCAAAACGCGGGTGAAGAGCCCGGCCTTGGCGGAGAAATAGGCCTCGAACGTGGCGTGATAGTCCAGATGATCCTGGGTGAAATTGGTAAAGGCGGCGGCGGAGAGACGCACCCCGTCGAGACGGCGCTGCGCCAGACCGTGGGAGCTTGCTTCCATCGCGCCATGGGTGACACCGGCATGGGCGGCCTCGGAGAGCATGCGATGCAGCGTGATCGGCTCCGGCGTGGTGTGCGGGCTCGGCGCCTGCCAGTCGCCTTCGACACCGGTGGTGCCGACATTGATCGCGCGCGCGCCCAGAAGCTGCCAGATCTGGCGGGTGAAGGTTGCGACAGAGGTTTTGCCATTGGTGCCGGTGACGGCGACCATCACCTCGGGCTGCGCACCATAATAAAGCGCTGCGGCATAGGCCAGTGCCTGACGCGGGTCTTCGACAACGACAAGTGCTGGCTCGTATTCGGCAATGGCCCCGGCGGCGATGCGCGCGCCTTCCGGATCGGTCAGAACCGCACGCGCCCCCATCGACAAGGCCATCGGCAGATATTCTGCGCCATGCGCCCGCGCGCCGGGAAGGGCGGCGAAGAGATGCCCCGCCTGCACCTGGCGGCTGTCGACGGAAAGGCCGGTGATCTGCGCCTCGCGGCCGCTTTGCGCGGTCAATCCGAGTTCGGAGAGAGATTTCATCATGGCCGCGCCTTTCTCTTAATGCGTCGCGGTCAGTGTTAGCCCAGCTTGCGAGGGGGTTTCAATCTCGGGACGCAGCCCCATGAGCGGTGCGGTGCGGCGAATGACCTCTCCCGCGACAGGAACGGCGGTCCAGCCCGCAGTGCGGCGCGGTTTCGGACCGGAGGTCTCCACCGCTTCGTCCAGCGTCACGATCAGCACGTATTTCGGGTCCTCCGCCGGGTAGACGGCGGCGAAAGTGTTGATCGTCTTGTCGTCGTAATAGCCCCCCGTGGGTTTCGGCTTGTCGGCGGTGCCGGTCTTGCCACCGATATGATAGCCGGGAACCTCCGCAAAGGAGGCGGTGCCGCCGGGATCGGCCACCACGGCGCGCAACATGTCGCGGGCTGCGGCAGAGACGTCTTCGCGCACAATGCGCTCCCCCTTGGGCAGATAGCCGTCGCGTTTGAGCAGCGTCGGGGTGACTCTCGTGCCACCGTTCAAGAGCGTGGAATAGGCCGTCGCCAGATGCAGTGGCGAGGCCGAAAGCCCGTGACCATAGCCGATGGTCAGCGTCGAAAGCTCCGACCAGTTGGGGGGCAGCAAGGGCTTGCCGGTCGGCGCTTCGCTCAATTCCACGGGGGTCGGCTCGAAAAAGCCCAGCGACTTGAGGAAGGCCTGTTGCCGCTCCACGCCGATCTGCTGCGCCACATGGGCGGTCGCGACGTTGGACGATTTGATGATCATGCCCTTGAGCGACAGATAGGGGCCGTAATTATGACCTTCGAATTCGCTGATCTTGAACTTGCCCCAGCGGAACGGCGGCGTGGCGGGGATTTGGGTGTCGGGATTGGCCAGGCCAATCTCCATCGCCTGAGCAGCGGCAAAAATCTTGAAGGTCGAGCCCAGTTCGTAAACCCCCTGCACCGCACGGTTGAACCGCGGGTTGGCGCTCGGGTCCTTGCCCTCGAACGCCTCGGGGCGCGAGTTCGGATCGAAATCCGGCAGGGAAACCAGCGAAATGATCTCGCCGGTGTGAACATCCATCATCACCGCGGCAGCGCCCTTGGCACCGAGCATGCGCATGCCGCCGTCGAGCACCTCGCGTACCGTCGATTGCACCGTCAGATCGATCGACAGTTGCAGCGGCGCATCGCCATTCGCGGGATCGCGCAGATAGGCGTCCATCTGTTTCTCGATCCCGGCCTGACCGACGATCTCGGCGCTCATCACGCCCTCCCGACCGAATTTGGTGCCGCCCAACACATGCGCCGCGAGCTTGCCGTTCGGATAGAGCCGCTCCTCGCGCGGGCCGAACAAAAGCCCCGGCTCGCCGATGTCATGCACGGCCTGTTGTTGCTCGGGGGCGATTTTCTTTTTGATCCAGAGGAATTTGCGTGTCCCGGTGAAGTCGCGGATCAGGCGGTCGCGGTCGAGATCGGGGAAGATGCGCACCAGCTCATCGGCGGCATGGACCGGGTCGATCATCTCCTGCGGCTGGGCGTAGAGCGAATTGGTCACCCGGTTGGTCGCCAAAATGCGACCGTTGCGGTCGACGATGTCGGCGCGTTGCGCAAGGATCGGCGTACCGGAGGCTTCGGCGCGCGGCTCTTCGGGAACGGTGGCGGCCACCTGCCCCATGCGGGCACCGACGACAACGAAGGCGGAGACGAAACACAGGCCCAGAACCAAAAGCCGCCCCTCGGCCCGAAGCCGGGAGCGGTCGCGCATTTCCTCGTGGCGCAGGCGCAGGTTCTCGCGCTCGATGGCGTCCGGGTTTTCGCCCCGTGAGCGGGCGGCGAGGACGCGGGCCAGAGGGCGAAGCGGGGTGCGGATGCTCATGGCTCGACAGCCTCCAGAGAACCGACCACATCGACGGAGTCGGTCAGATCCAAAATAATGTCATCTTCCTGCGGAAAGGAGATCTGGTCGACCCGACCGAATTGTTCCGGCTGAAAGGGCAGAAGGCCGAGGCGGTCGTAATTGATCCCGGCCAGATCGCGCAGCCGTTCGGGGCGGTTGAGATAGGCCCATTCGGCCCGCAGCACGGCGAGTTCCTCGCGCTGATGACCGATGTCGCGCTGGATCTGGCTGATCTCGCGCAGCACATGCTGGGTCGCGTAATTTTCCTGATAGGCCCAGACGCCGAGCATCATGACCACCAGACCTGCCAAAATCAGATAAACCCCACGCATCTCTTACCCTTGCCTCACGAGACCGACCTCAAAACAGGTTTCGGCAGGCCCATTGCCGCACGCTCCACCGGCACTGCCGGGGCTGCGGTACGCCGACCGACCCGCAACCGCGCCGAGCGCGCGCGCGGGTTTTGCTCTAGCTCGTCCTCATCGGGACCGATGGCTTTGGAGAGCTGCTCGAAACCGGGTGTTTTCACCTCTTGTTCAGGAGCATAGCGCGAGCCGCCACCGCCCGTCGAGGCCCTTTCTTGGAAGAAGCGTTTGACCACCCTGTCTTCGAGCGAATGAAAGCTCACGACGGCCAGTTGCCCGCCGGGTTTCAGCGCCCGCTCAGCGGCCTCAAGCCCTTCGATCAGCTGGCCGAATTCATCATTCACCGCGATGCGAATGGCCTGAAACGTCCGGGTCGCCGGGTGGCTTTGACCGGGCTTCTTGCGCGGCAGGAGGCGTTCGATCAGATTGGCAAGTTGCAGCGTCGTGGTGAACGGCGCTTTCTCGGCACGATCCTTGACGATAGCGCGGGCAATCTTGCGCGACTGCTTTTCCTCTCCGTAATGAAACAGCACCTCGGCGATCTCCGCCTCGTCCGCTGTATTGACGAAATCCGCCGCCGTCGGCCCGTCCTGCGACATACGCATGTCGAGCGGGCCGTCTTTCATAAAGGAAAACCCGCGCTCCGGCAGGTCGAGTTGCATCGAGGACACGCCGAGATCGAGCACCACGCCGTCGAGCCCGGAAGCGTATTGATCCATCTCACCAAAGGTGCCCAGAACGAGGTCGATCTTGCCCTGATAAGGCGGCTCGTTGATCCAGCTCGCGGCCATCTGATGCGCCAAAGGATCGCGATCGACGCCGGTGACGTGCTCCGCCCCTTCTGCGATCAGGCCCTTGGTATAACCGCCCGCGCCGAACGTGCCGTCGAGCCAGCGCCCGGAGATGGGCGCACAGGTCCGCAAAAGCGGGTTCAAAAGGACCGGAATATGGGGCTTTTTCTCGTCAGAGGCCATCTCAGACCTCCAGATCGTCCAGAAGGCTCAGCGGATCGAAATCCTCGCCCTGCTCTTCCAGCCATTTCTCGGAGATCATCGCATCGACCGCCTCGTGGGTCTCGGGCTTCCAGATCTCGAAGGTCTCGCCCATACCGGCGAAATAGGCCACCCCGTCGAGCGCGATCTTGTCGCGCAGCGGCTGCGGCAGGACCAGACGACCGTCATTGTCCACCTCGGTCGGGCGGGCGCGATTGAGGATCATGCGCTCCATGATCTTGCGCTTTTCCGAGCCGCGCGGCAGGCGCGCGATGTCGGAGGCGAGCGCCCGATAGCCCTCATAAGTATGCACGATCAGTTGTTTTTGTTTGTCGTGACCATAGACGATGACCATGCGGGGACGGCCGGTTTCCGCAGCCAGAGGATCGCCCAGCTCGAGTTCGCGACGAAAATCGGCGGGGATCGACACGCGTCCCTTTCCGTCCACCTTAAAGGTGTGTTCGCCGATGAACATGCCAACCAAGCGGCGGCTCCTTTACTGTCCCTGCCCCGTTTCGAGGCCCTTTAAGCGAAACGGCGGAATGAGCTGCTGCCACCGCTCAATCCGCCGCCCTCGTCCCGATGTTTCGGGCTGTCCGGACTGCGCGCGCCACCTGGGGGGATGTCTGCTCGCTCGCGCGCCGGATCTCGTTGTTCCGATGAGTCTGGGTGCCTGTATGAACCTGACTTATGGGTCTTTATTCGCGGTCTTGGATGCGCCGCTCATTCCCGTCTCATCGCGTGAATTCAAGATGGCATGGGAATTCATGGTAATCAACGGATATTTTCTCCACAGGCCCCAGATCTTGCTTTCCAAGACAGTGCGAATCTAAGTATAGAGATGCCTCCCACGAAAATGAGAGCACATATAGGCAGATAAGGCCTAAATTTAACCACATTTAGTGGTCGCATTTTCCCATGGGTTTTCCCAAGGAAGTTTCGATAAATCCACAGAATTCACAGGGTTCTCCACAAATCCACCGAGTTATCCACAGGATCGTGATTCGTTTTGAAGAAGGCGACCATGAATTCCCGGAAGTTCCATGAAGTCCCACCCCTCGCTTCTGACCTGTACCATGAAATCCCGAAACACAAAAAAAAGGGGCCCGAAGGCCCCTTTCCATCATCGCATCGCGCCGGGATCAGAAATCCAGCGTCATCGACAGGCTCACCGTGCGACCCGCCGCAAGTGCCGGGTAGACCGTCCGGGTCGCACTGATCTCGCGATACACGTAGCTCGAACGCTCGTAATAGGTTTCGTCGAAGAGGTTATCGACGCCCAGACGCAGGGTTGCCCCCTCAAGCCGCTCAGGCTTCCATTCCGCATAAGCATTCACGACCGTGTAGGAGTCATGTGCGGCGTAGTTCGACGCGGTCATCAGATCGTCATCGAGCTTACCCGCCCATTCGACGGTCGCGCCGACCTTCATGTTCATCGACGGCAGTTCCTGATCGACAAAGACCGTCGCCAGATCGCCGAGCGGCATCACCGTTCCGCCCTCCGGCAGAACGAATTCGCCGTCCTCGGTGACATCCGCCTTGGTGTAGCTCGCGCCAAACCGCCCGGTGCCCCAATTGTACTGACCGTTCAGCGTCACGCCCTTGGAGCGCACCTCACCCGAGTTGCTGATCGTTCCGGTATTACCCGAACGCAGATAGCTCGCCAGATCTTTGATCTTGGTGTCGAAATAGGTGATCCCGCCGGAAAAATCACCGACAGTCCCATTCAGGCCAATCTTGATGTTGGTCGAGGTGCCCGCCTCGTAATCTTCATCGATGCTGTAATCGGCGGCATGCAGAAGACCATATTCGCCGACATCATACCCAAGCCAGGTGCGCGACCCGCCTGCGAAAATCTCAAACCCCGGCGCGAACTCATAGGACAAGGTGGCGTTGGCGCTGAGCCCTGCATCCTCGAAGGTCTGACCATCCATATCTTCGAGTTCATGATAGTCTGCACGCAAACCCGCAGACAGGTCGATGCCATTGGCAAAAGCAAACCGCCCTTGCGCAAAGGCCCCCAGCTGGGTCGTCGACATTCCCTGATATTGAGGCACAACGGTCGAATCGCCGTAATTGTCGACATCGTAATCGGCTTTTGAGAAATCGAACCCCGCCGTGACGGTGCCCGCACCAAGCGTGAACGTGTTTTTCACAACGCCGCCGAACGCATCTTCATCAAGGATCATGTCCCCATTGAAGGCTGCTGCATAATTCGGGCGCCAGTAATCGTTCTGCGTCGCATAGATCATGAATTCCGGGTCCCACATATCGGTGGGCGCGGTGGAGGTGTATTTCAGGCTGATCGTGTCGCGCGTCACGTCGAGAGGATAGACCGCATCGTCATGGTTAAGATCCATGTTCATCTTGATCACGCGATCCGCGTCATCTTCGGAGCGCTCATAGGCCAGCTCAAGCCGGGAAGTGCCGAATTCATAGCCGAATTTCGACAGGATGCCCTTGGCCGCCGGTGCAGAACCGGGCATTTCCGTGCCGTCGCCCGCCTCGTAA
Source organism: Celeribacter sp. SCSIO 80788 (assembly GCF_051054295.1). GTDB lineage: Bacteria > Pseudomonadota > Alphaproteobacteria > Rhodobacterales > Rhodobacteraceae > Celeribacter. The sequence goes on from NZ_CP150482.1 coordinate 1,651,262, forward strand.
TTATCCCCGTCCTGCGCGTGGATCATCACCATCCAGTCGACATTCTGATAGATGCCGAAGCTGGCGAGAGAGCCGGAAAGGCCCTGCCCGTTGTTACCGTAGGTGAGGTTTGCGCGCCCGCCCGCGACATCGCCCTCGGCCAGAAGATCGAAGGCCGAAACGGTTTCATAGCGCACCGCGCCCGCAGCAGCGGCAAAGCCCGCATCGGCGGCCGCAGCCCCCGCTTCGACCTCGACGGATTTCAGGAAGGCCGGATCGACGACGTTGGAGCCGGTGTGGTGCCAGCTCGTGCCCCCTTGCGGGACCCCGTCGACCGTCACGGCCAGATTGGATTGCTCCATGCCGAACACGTGGATCCGTTTCGACGGACCCGCGCCGCCCGAGACCGTCACAGCGGATTCGCGGGCGAAAAGTTCAGAAACGTTTTGTGGCTGCAGGGCTTCGAGTTCCTCTTCGGAAATCACGGCTCCCCCGGTGGCTTCGACGTTTTCCTGTCCCTCATCGACGAGGGACACGGTGATCATATCCAGTTCAATTGCATCCTGTGCAAAACCGGCGGATGCAAACGCGACGTAAGACACGCCGCACAGCGCCACAAAACGCGCCATTTTCATGAGATATCCCCTCTAATTGTACGATAATCGAGGAGCTACGAGACCAGAGAATGATTCACAAGTATTTTTGTCGGAAATGTATCACATTGATAGATATTGGATTTTTAAAACCCTCCACGAAATCGGCCAGATTACCCCACAAAAACAAATAAAAACCGTAAAGTATAAGGCAAAACATAGAAAAACCCGCGCAGTTTCCTGCGCGGGTTCGCCTTTGATCTGTGGCTCGAAAGCCTCAGCCGTCAGGCCAGCCCAACCTGAACCAGACGGTCCGCAAGCTTCATGTAAGGCTCGGCCAGCGGGCTGTCGGTGGCCGCGACCGGCACACCGGCGTCACCCGCAAGCCGCGCTTCGAGCGCCAGCGGCAGCTCGGCCAGAAGCGGCACATCGAGCTTGGCCGCCTCCTCCGCAACCCCGCCATGGCCGAAGATATGTGCTTCATGACCACAGTTCGGACAGACATAGGTGGACATGTTCTCGATCAGGCCCAGCACAGGCACATTGAGCTTTTGGAACATGGAAATGCCTCGCCGGGCGTCGATCAGCGCCACGTCCTGCGGCGTCGAAACCACCAGCGCGCCGGTGAGTTCGGTTTTCTGGCCCAGCGTCAACTGCACATCGCCGGTGCCCGGCGGCATGTCGATCAACAACACGTCCAGCTCACCCCAGGCCACCTGCCCAAGCATCTGCTGCATCGCGCCCATCAACATCGGCCCGCGCCAGACGACGGCCTCACCATCCGGGATCATGAACCCGATCGACATCAGCGTCACGCCATGGGCATGGAGCGGTTCGATCGTCTGGCCATCGGGGGAAGCGGGGCGTTTGTTGATCCCCATCATACGCGGCTGCGAGGGCCCGTAGATGTCAGCATCCAGCAGCCCGACCTTACGGCCCTGACGCGCCAGTGCCACGGCGAGGTTGGCAGAGACGGTGGATTTGCCCACTCCGCCCTTGCCAGAAGCGATGGCGATGATGTGCTTGACCCCCGGCACGCCCTGCTTGCCCTGTTGCGGAGTCGGATGACGGCCGATCTTGAGGCTCGGCGGTTCGCCCGCCGGGGCCGCCGGTTTGGCGGCGGGCCCATGCGCAGTCGTCACGATGGACACTTTGGTCACGCCGGGCAGCGATTCGAGCCTGGCGCGTGCCGCCGCTTCGACTCCGCCCATGGCCTGCGCCGTCGCCGCATCCGGAGCCTCGATCACGAAACTGACCACACCATCCTTCACCGAAAGCGCCCGAATGAGGTCACGTGCCACAAGCGATGAGCCATCCGGCAGTTGCACGCCCTTGAGCGCCGTCATAATCCTGTCTTGATCTGCGGACATATGTCTTCCTTTCCGCCACGTCGCATGGTCAGTCCCTTTGCCCCGAAATAGGCCCTTTGCTGACCCTTTTCCACAGCGGTTTGATCTCCGGGTGCCAAAACCCGGCCCGGGAGGCAAAAATAGGTCAGCATTGGTCATGCATTTTCTGCATAGCGGCAATGTCGACAGGGTGGATTGTGCATTCGCAGCAATTCCCCGATATTCAATTCAACGAAAGCAGCCGAGGCTTGCATCCTTGATCGCTCCAAAGCGGTTTGTCTCCAGAAGGAGACGTTGGCGAGATGCCAGCGAGGACAAGACACGGCGGCACTGAACGCGGGACACCCGCACGCACATTCAAGGTTGAAGCTTATGGCTTACGCAAACGACATCAACAGTGCCGCTCCGGCCTCCTCCGCCTCCTTCGGCGGTGTGTTCAAATCCCTCGCGGAACGCTTTGCGCGCTACCGGGTCTACCGCGAAACCCTGCTTGAGCTCTCGGTCCTTGATGATCGCGATCTCGCCGATCTCGGAATGTCCCGCGCATCGATCCGCGCCGTGGCTTACGAAGCCGCATACGGCAACTGAAGAATAGACATCACGGCCCTCTCCTCCTCCCTGGGCCCTGATACCTGCGGCAGCTCCTCTCCTCCTCCCTGGGGCTGCCGCATCAGATACCGGAATTCGGGGCCTCTCCTCCTCCCTTGGCCCTGATGACCAGAGCGGCGATGCGTCCTCCTCCCTGCATCGCCGCACCTATAGCGGGCGGAAGCCCAAGAGATCGGTCCTCTCTCCTCCTCCCTGAGGGCCGTGACTGAAGGCGGCGGTGTCTTCCTCCTCCCTGACACCGCCGCATTTCTTTATTTCGATACGGGTCCTCTCCTCCTCCCTTGGGACCCGACACCAAGAGACCCCCGTGCCCTCTCCTCCTCCCTGGGCACGGGGGTCTTGCTTTTTCTAGCCATAAACAAACACTTCGCCCTGTCCGATCTGTGCCCTGTGTCCGATCTGTCGAAAACGAGGCAGCCCGAACTCCGGCTCCGGCTCCGAAAACCGTCACAGACGGAGGAGCGACATGCTCCTTCGTGGGCGAGAGGTTCTTGATTTTGAGAGAGATCGGGAGGTCCGGAGCTTCGCCTCAGAACGGGACATCGCCGGCCTGATCGGCGGGCATCACAAATCCTGCGACAAGTTTCTTGGTCCCGGCATGATCGAATTCGATGGTCAGCTTGTCACCCTCGATCTCCATCACCTCGCCATAGCCGAATTTCTTGTGGAACACCCGGTCGCCGAGCGTAAAGGAGGCGCTGGCCTTCATATCGATGGTCACAGGCGTCCGTGGCGTCCCGGCGCGCTGGGTCCGCGATTGCATGCGTTTCCAGCCCGGCGAGTTGTAGACGTCGGCCTTGGCGGCACGGCTCTCGAAACGACTAGACGGATTGGCCTCGTATGTCGGCGCCTCATAGCTGCGCTGCCCGCCGTAAAGACCCGAAGGCGTCTCGACATCGACGTGATCGACCGGCAGTTCGTCGATGAAGCGCGAGGCGAGCTGGGATTGCCACTGGCCATAGACGCGGCGATTGGCGGCGAAGGAAATGGTGCACAGCTCCTCGGCGCGGGTGATGCCGACATAGGCCAGACGACGCTCTTCCTCGAGGCCCTTGGTGCCGTTCTCGTCCATCGAGCGCTGCGACGGGAACAGCCCCTCTTCCCAGCCGGGCAGGAAGACGACCGGGAACTCAAGCCCCTTGGCGCCATGCAGCGTCATGATCGTGACCTTCTCGCCATCTTCACCGCTGTCATTGTCCATGATCAGCGCGACGTGTTCGAGGAACCCTGCGAGATTTTCAAATTGCTCCAAGGCTTTGACAAGTTCCTTGAGGTTCTCGAGCCGTCCCGGCGCCTCCGGGCTCTTGTCGTTTTGCCACATGGCGGTGTAGCCGCTCTCATCAAGAATGCGCTCCGCCAGTTCGATATGGCCGATCTCGGCGGGGTCGTAGGCGACATCTTCGACCAGTGCGTCCTCATCCTCGACGCCATAGCGGATTTGCTGCACGTTCAGCGACGACCACCGTTCGATGTCCGCCACAAGTTGTGCCACGCCGGATTTGGCCTTGCCCTTCAGAAGCCCCTCGTCCACCGCGATTTTCGCACCTTCCAGTAGCGACACACCATTGGAGCGCGCGGTGATCTGGATGTCCTGAAGCGCCTTGTCCCCCACGCCGCGTTTCGGCGTGTTGATGATGCGCTCAAAGGCCAGATCGTCCTCCGGTTGGGTGACGATGCGGAAATAGGCCATGGCGTCGCGGATCTCCATCCGCTCGTAAAACCGCGGGCCGCCAATCACGCGGTACGGCAGACCGATGGAGAGAAACCGATCCTCGAAGGCACGCATCTGGTGTGAGGCGCGCACGAGGATGGCGATGTCATCGAGGGAATATTTGCGAAGGCGGCTCCGCGTGCCGCCATGCAGCGCCTCGATCTCTTCGCCGACCCAACGCGCCTCTTCTTCGCCGTCCCAATGGCCGATGAGGCGGAGCTTTTCGCCTTCGTCCTTGACCGCACGAAGCTCTTTGCCCAGACGTTCCTTGTTGCCGGAAATGACGCTGTTTGCGGAGGCGAGAATATGCGCCGTCGAGCGATAATTCTGCTCCAGGCGGACAACCTTTGCCCCCGGAAAATCCTTTTCGAACCGCAGGATATTGCCCACCTCGGCCCCGCGCCAGCCGTAGATCGACTGATCGTCATCGCCAACACAACAGATATTGTTGTGCCCTCGCGCCAAGAGCCGCAGCCAGAGATATTGCGCGACGTTGGTATCCTGATACTCGTCCACGAGGATGTATTTGAACCAGCGCTGATACTGCGCCAACAGGTCCGGGTGCTTCTGGAAAACCACCACCATATGCAGCAGCAAATCGCCGAAATCGACGGCATTGAGCGTGGTCAGACGCTCTTGGTACTGGGCATAGAGTTTGACCCCCATTCCATTGAATTCGCTGCCCTCTCCGCCGGACACGGCAGAGGGTGTGAGCGCCCGGTTCTTCCAGCTGTCGATCATGCCGGCGAGCTGACGCGCAGGCCAGCGTTTCTCGTCGATGCCAGCCGCAGAGATCAGTTGTTTGAGCAAACGGATCGTGTCGTCCGTGTCGAGAATGGTGAAGTTGGATTTGAGCCCGACAAGCTCCGCATGACGGCGCAGAAGCTTAACGCAGACGGAGTGAAACGTGCCGAGCCAGGGCATGCCCTCAAGCTCCATCCCCATCAGCCCCGCCACACGGCTCTTCATCTCGCGCGCGGCCTTGTTGGTAAAGGTCACGGCAAGGATTTCGCGCGGCTGGGCGCGGCCAGTGTTCAACAGATGCGCAATCCGGGCCGTGAGCGCCTTGGTCTTGCCGGTGCCCGCGCCTGCGAGCATCAGCACAGGTCCGTCGAGCGTCTCGACCGCCTCGCGCTGCGCCGGGTTCAGCGCATCGAGATAAGACGTGTCGGGCACGCCAAAGGCGGCCTCGCGCGCGCCTTGCATCGCGAGTTGGGACAGGGAGGGTCGTTGGGGCTGCATCGCCGCCTCGAAGGCGTCGTCTTCATCGAAACTGCTCATGGCAGGGAGATTACAGAAACCCGTGGGCGAGGAAAAGCGCGTTCTTTAAATGTTCTCATCGTCCGGCGCGGGTTTCTGCGCAGGTTCGGAGACGGCCACAAGCAGCCCCCCGACATAGCGCCCGAACAAATCTGAGAACGTCGCAATCTCTTCGCCGGACCAGCCGGTAAACGCCTGAGAGAAAAGGCGCCATTTCGAGAGCGTAAAGGCGCGCAGAAACGTCCGGGCCTTCGGAGTGATCACCAGAACGGATTTGCGCGCATCTTCCTGCACCGCCTGCCGGATCACATAGCCGCGCGAGACCAGTTCTGACACGATGCGCGAGGCGCGCGAGGGATCGACGGCCATGACCTCCGCCACCATGCCGATGGTCGGCGGTTCGGCCACGTCGCGGCCCAATCCGGCGGTGATTTGCGCAATCGAGAGCAGTCCCTGAAGAATCGCGGGTTCGAGCTTCTCGCTCATGCCCTCAAGCACCTTGCCCTTGAACTCGCCCTTTTCCGCCATGCGCCGCCATTGGAACAGCGACAGATCGAGCGCCAGAAGCGCTTCGATCGCACTGTCAGAAAAGCCCCCCTCCGAAAGGTAATCGGGCACGCCCGCCCGCACCCGAGGATCGGGGGAATCCTGCCGGGCCTCATGAGAGGCATCATGCGAAGAGGTGTCATCGGTGCTCATGGGCATGTCCGTCGCATAACCATGTGTGAATGTCAAATTCATGATAGACACAACTATGTGCTATTGACACATATATATGTGAGCGCTACCTCCCGTACAAAGCCCCAGAGACGGGCCAAAGGAGTCCCCATGTCACATCCGCACAGCCTGCCCGAAGAGGCCCCCCGCGCCCCGGAACACAGTTCCGTCGCCTTGGTCATCGCCTCCGTCGCGGTGCTCCTCTTGCTGGCCTCGCTCGACCAGACCATCGTATCGACAGCGCTCCCCACGATCGTCGCCGATCTGGGCGGGCTGGAGCATCTCTCCTGGGTGGTCACCGCCTATATTCTCGCCTCAACCGTAGTCGCCCCCCTGTATGGCAAGCTCGGCGATCTCTACGGGCGGCGCAATGTGGTGATTTTTTCGGTCTCGCTCTTCCTCACCGGCTCCGTTTTATGCGGCCTGTCCAGCTCCATGGGCTTTCTCATCTCCGCCCGCGCGCTTCAGGGCCTCGGCGGCGGGGGCCTCTTCGTTCTGGCGCTCTCGATCATCGGCGACGTAATCCCGCCCAAGGAACGCGGCAAGATTCAGGGCGTCTTCGCGGGCGTCTTTGGCGTCTCCTCCGTCGCCGGGCCGCTCTTGGGCGGCTGGTTTGTCGATGCGCTGAGCTGGCATTGGATTTTCTTCATCAACCTGCCCTTCGGTGCGCTGGCCCTTGCCGGGTTTATCTTTGGTTTCAAAGCCCATCCCGAGCGCGTCAATCACAAGATCGACTATGCCGGCGCTCTGGCGCTGACCCTGTCGCTCTCGTCTATCGTGCTTCTGACTGCCTTGGGCGGCAAGGAATTCGCGCTTGTGTCGCCCATGGGTCTCGCGTTTCTGGCGCTCTTCGGGATCGCCACGGTGAGTTTCGTGGGGATCGAACGCAAAGCCTCTGAACCGATCCTGCCCGTCGGGCTCTTCAAGATGAACGTCTTCACCATCTCCTCGGCGATTTCCTTTGTCTCCGGCGCGCTGATGTTCGGAGCGCTCACTTTCATCCCGGTCTTCCTGCAAATGGCCAAAGGCGCAACCGCCACCCAATCCGGTCTGCAACTCATTCCGATGACCTTCGGCATCCTCGCCGCCTCCACCGTCTCCGGCCAGTACATGAGCCGCACCGGGCGCTATCGCTTTCTGCCGGTCATCGGCCTGAGCTTCGCGACCGTCTCGCTCTTGTCGCTCACGCGCCTGTCGCCGGAGATGGCCTCCTGGTCGCTCTGGCTGTCGCTGGCGGGGCTTGGCATGGGGATGGGCTGTATCTTCCCGGTCACGACCACCGCCGTGCAAAATGCTGTGCCGCGGCAACAGATCGGCACCGCCACCGCCGCGGGGCTGATGTTCCGTCAGGTGGGCGCGTCGATTGCCGTCGCGCTGTTCGGGGCGCTGTTTGCCGCACGGATGGCCCGGATGATGGGCGAAGCACATGTCGAGGGCCTCTCGAACGTGACCGAGCTTGGTCCGCAGGTGCTGGCGCAACTGCCCGAGACCACCCGCACGCTGATCGGCAACACGATCTCCGGCGCGCTGCATCCGATCTACTGGATCGCCTCCGCTCTGGCGCTCGCAGGTCTCGCGCTCTCGCTGTTTCTCAAGGAAATCCCGCTGCGATCGCGCAGCGCAGCAGGCCATGCGCCGGGGGAGTGATTCTCCGGCGAATTTCTTTGCAAAATGTCCATCGGTGTAAAATTGCCTTTGCTAAGGATATGAATTTAATTTGCAAATCATGCAAATTTCCCTGTCATTACAGAGCTGCGGCAAAAAATCGTTTTTTCTTTTCACGCATCTCGGCCATAACCGATCCAGTCCGGGGAATTGGGGATTTACTGCACCGCAGAAATGCCTAACCTGATTGGAAAACAGCAAGAGGGGAAGCTTGCCATGGCCGAATTTCAAAAAGTTCTGATCGCGAACCGTGGAGAGATTGCGATCCGCGTGATGCGTGCTGCGAACGAGCTGGGCAAGCGCACGGTTGCCATCTATGCCGAAGAGGACAAGCTCTCCTTGCACCGGTTCAAGGCGGATGAGGCCTATAAGATCGGCGAAGGTCTGGGGCCGGTGGCGGCCTATCTCTCGATCCCGGAGATCATCCGGGTGGCGAAGCTTTCGGGCGCCGATGCGATCCATCCGGGCTATGGGCTGTTGTCCGAGAACCCCGATTTCGTCGATGCCTGCACCGCAGCGGGCATCACCTTCATCGGCCCCAAGGCCAAAACCATGCGCGAGCTGGGCGACAAGGCCTCGGCGCGCAAGGTCGCCATTGCGGCGGGCGTGCCGGTCATTCCGGCGACCGAGGTTCTGGGCGAGGATTTCGATGCGATCCGCAAAGAGGCCGCCGAGATCGGCTTCCCGCTGATGCTCAAGGCCTCCTGGGGCGGTGGCGGGCGCGGGATGCGTCCGATCATGAACGCCGAGGAGCTTGAGGAGAAGGTCAAGGAGGGCCGCCGCGAGGCCGAAGCCGCTTTTGGCAATGGCGAAGGTTATCTGGAAAAGATGATCATCAAGGCCCGCCACGTCGAAGTTCAGATTCTTGGCGACCAGCACGGCCATATCTATCACCTCTATGAGCGCGATTGTTCGGTCCAGCGCCGCAACCAAAAGGTGGTCGAGCGCGCCCCTGCTCCCTATCTCTCGCCTGCGCAGCGCGAAGAGCTGTGCCATCTCGGCAAACGCATCTGCGAACATGTGAATTACGAATGCGCCGGAACCGTCGAGTTCCTGATGGATATGGAGAGCGGCAAGTTCTACTTCATCGAGGTGAACCCCCGCGTGCAGGTGGAGCATACGGTGACCGAGGAAGTCACCGGCATCGACATCGTCCGGGCGCAAATCCTGATCGCCGAGGGCAAGAGCCTCATGGAGGCCACCGGTGTGGCCAGCCAGTATGACGTCAAACTCGACGGCCATGCGCTTCAGTGCCGGGTGACGACCGAGGACCCGACGAACAATTTCATCCCCGATTATGGCCGGATCACCACCTATCGTTCCGCGACCGGCATGGGCATCCGCTTGGACGGCGGCACGGCCTATTCGGGCGCTGTGATCACCCGCTATTACGACAGTTTGCTGACCAAGGTGACAGCCTGGGCGCGCACGCCCGAGGCCGCGATTGCGCGGATGGACCGGGCGCTGCGCGAATTCCGCATCCGCGGCGTTCAGACCAACATCGCCTTCGTCGAAAACCTCCTGAAACACCCAACGTTCCTGTCGAACGAATACACCACGAAATTCATCGACACGACGCCGGAGCTGTTCGATTTCAAACAGCGCCGCGACCGGGCGACGAAAATCCTGACCTATCTCGCCGAGATCACGGTGAACGGCCATCCGGAAACCCTTGGCCGCGCCAAACCCGCAGCCGATGCGCGCAAACCCGTGGTGCCTGCGCTCAAGGCGGACACCCCGCCGATGGGCACGCGGCAATTGCTTGAGGAGCAGGGCGCCGAGGCGGTGGCCGACTGGATGCTGGCGCAGAAAAAGCTCCTGATCACCGACACCACCATGCGCGACGGGCATCAATCCCTGCTCGCCACCCGGATGCGTTCGATCGACATGATCAACGCGGCCCCCGCCTATGCCGCGAACCTGTCGGAGCTGTTCTCCGTCGAATGCTGGGGCGGCGCGACCTTCGATGTGGCCTACCGCTTCTTGCAGGAATGCCCGTGGCAACGTCTGCGCGACATTCGCGAGCGCATGCCCAATGTGATGACGCAGATGCTGCTGCGCGCCTCGAATGGCGTCGGCTATACCAACTACCCCGACAATGTGGTGCAGGAATTCGTGCGTCAGGCCGCCGTGACCGGCGTCGATGTGTTCCGCGTCTTCGACAGTCTCAACTGGGTCGAAAACATGCGCGTCGCGATGGATGCGGTCATTGAGAGCGGCAAGCTCTGCGAAGGCACGATCTGCTATACCGGCGACCTCTTCGATCCGGCACGCTCGAAATACGATCTCAAATATTACGTCAAAATGGGTCAGGAGCTGAAGGCCGCGGGCGCGCATGTTCTTGGGCTCAAGGACATGGCGGGGCTGTTGAAACCGGCGCAGGCGCGCCAGCTCATCACCGCGCTCAAGGAAGAGGTCGGCCTGCCGATCCATTTCCACACCCATGACACCTCGGGCGCCGCCGCCGCCACCATCCTCGCCGCCGCCGACGCGGGCGTCGATGCGGTGGATGCGGCGATGGACGCCTTCTCGGGCGGCACCTCGCAGGCCTGTTTGGGCTCCATCGTCGAGGCCACGCGCTTCACCGAACGCGACACCGGGCTCGACATTGCGGCGATCCGCGAGATGTCGAACTATTGGGAGGCCGTGCGCGGCCAGTACAAGGCGTTCGAGAGTGGTCTTCAGGCCCCGGCCTCTGAGGTCTACCTGCATGAAATGCCCGGCGGTCAGTTCACCAACCTCAAGGCGCAGGCCCGCTCGCTGGGCCTCGAGGAGCGCTGGCATGAGGTGGCGCAGAGCTATGCCGATGTGAACATGATGTTCGGCGATATCGTCAAAGTGACGCCCTCGTCCAAAGTTGTGGGCGACATGGCGCTGATGATGGTGTCCCAGGGGCTGACGCGCGCGCAGGTCGAAGACCCGAAAAGCGATGTGGCCTTCCCGGACAGCGTCATCGACATGATGCGCGGCAATCTCGGCCAGCCGCCGGGCGGCTTCCCGGACAGCATCGTCAAGAAGGTGCTGGGCAAGGAGAAACCCAATCTCGAACGCCCCGGCCTGCATCTTGCGCCCGCGCATTTCGACGAACTCCGCGCCGAACTGGCCGCGAAATTCCCCGACGAAGACTTCGACGACGAGGATTTCAACGGCTACCTGATGTATCCGAAAGTCTTCACCGATTACGTCACCCGCCACGAGCAATACGGGCCGGTGCGGGTGCTGCCGACGAAGAACTTCTTCTACGGCATGCAGGAGGGCGAGGAGATTTCCGCCACCATCGACCCGGGCGTGACGCTTGAGATCCGCTGTCAGGCGATCTCCGACATCACCGAAACGGGCGAGGTGAAACTGTTCTTCGAGCTGAACGGCCAGCCGCGCACCGTGCGGGTCAAGGACCGCTCCGCCGTCGCCTCCGTCAAAGCCAATCCCAAGGCCGAAGCCGGCAACCCCAAACATCTCGGCGCGCCGATGCCGGGGGTTGTGGCGACCGTGGCGGTGACGTCCGGGCAGGCGGTGAAGAAGGGCGATGTGCTGTTGACCATCGAGGCGATGAAAATGGAAACCTCGATCACCGCCGATCAGGACGGCACGATCAAAGCGATCCACGTCACGCCGGGCGCACAGATCGACGCAAAGGATTTGCTCGTCGAGTTCGAGTAAAACACCGGAGACAAGATTGAAAAGCCCCGCTTAGCGGGGCTTTTTTAGGCTTTGCGGGTCAGGACAAGCGAGGTCAGCCCGCCAAACACCAACGCCCAGAGCGGCGCACCGATGCCGAGGAAAGAAATCCCCGAGACGGTTGTCATAAAGGTGACAAGCCCCGCCTCGCGCTGCGCCGGGTCTTTCAAAGCCGCCGTCAGACTTGAGGAAATCGTGTTCAAAAGCGCCAGCCCCGCGACCGTGACCACCAAGGCTTTCGGCGCGATGACGAAAAGGCTGATCACCGCCGCCCCCATCAGCCCGACGATGGAATAGAGCACGCCCGCGACCACCACGGCCTTATACCGCGTCGCCGGATTGTCATCCGCCTCGGGCCCGGCACAGATCGCCGCCGTGATCGCCGCGAGGTTGAAGGCATAGCCGCCAAAGGGCGCGAGGATCAGCGAGGTCAGCCCGGTGACGGTGATCGCGGCGGACACCGGCGGCTCATAGCCCGCTGCCTTGAGCGTCACCACACCCGGCACGTTTTGCGAGGTCATCGTGACGATATAAAGCGGCAGGCCGATGCCGATCAGGGTCGCCAGCGTGAATTCCGGCAGGATGAACACGGGCTTGGCGATCTCAAGATTCACAGGCTGCGTGGTGTCGAAGGCGCCTGTGACGGCGCAGAAGACGATGCCCACCAACAGCACCATCGGGATACAGAAGCGCGGAAAGACCCGCCGCCCCGCGAGATAGGTGGCGCACATCAGCGCAACAAGGGTGAGATTGTCCTGCATCGACGAAAAGATGCCCAGCCCGAAACGAAACAGGATGCCCGCCAACATGGCGCTGCCCAGCGCGTCGGGGATGAAGCGGGAGAGTTTCTCGAACCAGCCGGTCAGGCCGGTGAGCGTCAAAAGCACGGCGCAAAACAGGAACGCTCCGATCGCCTGCGCCATGGGGACGCCTTCAAGGCTGATCACCAAAAGCGCCGCACCGGGCGTGGACCAGGCGGTAAGGATCGGCATTTTGTAGCGCAGCGACAGGACCAGCCCGCTGATCCCCATACCGAGGCCCAGCGCCAGCATCCAGCTGTTGGCCTCGGCCTGTGTCGCGCCCAGAACGTCGATGGCCTGAAAGATGATCGCAACGCTGCTGGTGTAGCCCAGAAGGACAGCGACGGCACCGGCGACAAGATGGGAAAGTTTCAGACCGAACATGGGACAGCCTTTCGCAAGATCGGACAGGAATGGTTTGTATTGGCCGCAAATCGTGCGCTATAACGGCCACGACCGCTATAGCGCACGGACGTTATAGCGCACAAGAGCCAATAAGAGGGGCCGATGACCGGCGACAAACTCCAAATCAACCTGAAGGCCGCCCGCGCCCGCGCCGGTCTCAGCCTTGCGCAGACGTCAGAGCTGACCGGGGTGAGCAAGGCCATGCTGGGCCAGATCGAGCGCGGTGAATCCTCGCCGACGCTGGCGACGCTCTGGAAAATCGCGAAAGGGTTCCACCTGCCGCTGACAGCGTTTCTGGAGGATATGGTGCTGACGGCGGGGAGCTTTACCCCTGCCCCGCGCATCGGGCACGACAGAGCCGGGATCGGCATGCATACGGTGTTCGCCTTCGATCCGCGGTTCGGCTCAGAAACCTTCGTCATGACGCTGGAGCCGGGGCATCGCCACGAGACGCCCTCGCATGACAGCGGCGTGGTCGAAGATGTCTTTGTCATTCGGGGCGAGATGGAGGTGCTCACGGGCGGCGTCTGGAAAAGGCTCCATACGGGCGATGGTCTGCGTTTCCCTGCCGATCAGCCGCATGGCTATCGCAATCTCACCGATGAAATCGCGCAGTTTCACAACACGATCCATTACCCGCGCCTAGCATTGAGCGAAGTCTGAGGCCGCGAGCCCCGCGACGACGGGTCACGGCACAGCTCTCGCGCATGGACTGTGCGGCAACACACAATGATTTCCGAATATGTTCAGTTACACTCGCGCAGATTTTCTCAAACTAAAGACGCACAGATGACTCTCACACTGACCGCTTTTTATGCCGGGCTCGCTGGCCTGCTCTACCTGTTCCTCTCGATCCATGTCATCAAACAGCGCCTTGTCCTGCGCCAAGGCCTTGGCGACGGTGGCGACGACACGCTCAACCGCCGTATTCGCGCGCATGGAAATTTCAACGAATACGCGCCGCTGACCCTGATCCTGATCGCGGGTTTCGAAACCATGGGGGCGCCCGCCCTTTTCGTCCATCTCGCCGGGATCGTGTTGATCGTCTCTCGCGCGCTTCATGCCTATGGGATGCAGGGCGGAGGCAAGGAATGGGGCCGCAAATACGGCATCCTTTCGACCTTCGCCCTGCTACTGATCTTGTCTTTCGCCGACATTCTCATGGCGATTTTCTAAAACAAAGGGGCCAGAAGGCCCCTTTTTCTTAGTTCCGATAGGCTTTGAGATAGTGCCGCTCGAAGAACCGCTTGGCCCAGTGGAACAGCCGCGATTTCGGCAGGGTCAGCGCCATCTTGTGATTGCGGAACACGAGAATGCCCTTATTGACCGAGTCGACAATGCACACGAGTTCGGCCTTGAAATTATGGCTCGGCTCGCGCCCTGCCAGTTCGTCGGCAATATTGACCACCGCTGCCTCGGCCTGAAGATCGGCCTGATGCGCCTGTTTGGCGAGCCACTCCGGCCCGGGATAGGAGCCCGTGTCGCCCACCACGTAAGTGCGCGGCCAGCCGACCACCCGGCATTTCTCATCGGCCTGAATGAAGCCACCGGACGAACGCGGCAGCTCGGAATTGTCGAGCCACAAAGGCCCCGTGAGACCGGACATGAACAGCACCAGATCGGCGGGAATTTCCTCGCGCTCGGTGACCACCTTGTCGGCCTCGATGCGCAGCGGCTTGGCCCCGATATGCACCGAAATGTCGCGCTTCCACATCTCGCGCAACAACCCGTCCACCGCCTTCGGCCCAAGCCGCTGCCCCGGACGGTCCGAGCCGTTGAAAAACACCAGCTTGAATTTGTCCCGCCGCCCCTGTTGTCGCAGCATGGTGTCGATCCCGAAGAGAAATTCGAACATCGGCCCGCCGCGCACGGCCTGCGGCTCTTTCGGGTTGGTGCCGAACCCCATGGCGATGGTGCCGCTTTCCATGTCGCGGATACGGTCATGGATCAACTGGCCCTTGATGGCCCCTTCGCAAGGGATGATCGCATGTTCCGCCAGCCCCGGAAGTTTCTTGAGATAGCGCCCGCCGGTGGCGATGATCAGAACGTCATTGGTGACGGCAATGGTCTCCACCTCGGTCTCGACATCGACCGTGCGGCCAGCCTCGCGGACATTGACCACTCGCCCCTTGAGCCAGTCGACCTCTTCGCGGGCGAAAAATTTCGTCAGATCGACGTCAATGTCGGCAGCCGTCCGCAGCCCCGAAGGCATCCAGATCAGACTGGGCAGATAGGTCAGGTGGTTGTTCGGCGACACCACGGTGATGCGCGCGTTCATCTTCGCCTTGCGGATCTCGCGCACGGCGGTCAGCGCACCGAAACCGCTGCCGAGGATCATGATATGGGTCTTTGTGGTCGTTTGAGTCGTCATCGCGGTCGTCATGGAGCACCTGAGAAATTCTGGCCAATTGGCCTTGAAACCGATGGGGATCAGAGCCCGGCGCGCGCGCCCTGTCCTTAATCCACATCAAAGATATATTCAAAAAACATCATAAGTCCCTGCGGCAGGTTGGCCCCGGCCATCACAGCTACGTGCGCGGGTTGACACATTCGATCCGGAACCTGACTTTTCGCCTCGCGATGAAAAAATCCGCCGAAAGCGCGTTTTTCCTCTTGCAGCCCCCGGCGGGATTTCATATCTCACGCCTCACCCGAAGGACGCGGGTGTAGCTCAGGGGTAGAGCGTTACCTTGCCAAGGTAAATGTCGTGAGTTCGAATCTCATCACCCGCTCCAACTTTCTCCGGTCACCCACCGGAGAGACATAACCGAGCCGATGTTACAGGCTGGAAAGAGAGCGGGTGTAGCTCAGGGGTAGAGCGTTACCTTGCCAAGGTAAATGTCGTGAGTTCGAATCTCATCACCCGCTCCAATTTCTATCCCAGCCGATCAACAAGGACCGCCCAGCGCATGGGCACAGGATCGTTCGGATATAAAACCCGCAGTAAAACGCGCGTTTTTTGCGCCATAGCGTTGACCTAAAACGCATTCATCGAAAAACTCATCCTGTTTCCGTAACGGCAGCTCCGCACGCCTTGCACAGGATGGCATAATGGCCCTCAAACATATCCGCTCCCCCAAGGACAGCGCGTTCTACCCGATCCGCATCGAGGAAGTGCTTGTTCGCGAAGGCCAATGGGTCACCGCCGAGACCCCGGCGATGCGGGTGATGGCAGAGAACGGCCGGACGCTTCAGATCAACTGCGCGGTCGAGGGCACGATTGCGCATATCGTCCGCGCGGGTGCAATTCTCAAAGCCCCCGAGCCGGTGCTTTCGGTTGAGGAAGACGAGGAGGCCAAGGTGCCCCCGATCCCGCGTGCGAAACGCGATGGGGCCAAACCTGCTGCCTCCGCCGAGCCGCCGAAAGCGAAGCCGCACGCCAAACCGCAAGAAAAACCGCAAGAAAAACCGGAGCCGAAACCGGAAACGCCCCAAAACACACCAGATCAGGCCACCGGCCCATTGTCCCGCCGCCGGCTGTCTGTGCTCGTCGCCACCCTCGTGATTGCCTCTGCCGGTTTTGTGTTCAATCGCATGACAACGACGAACGAAGACGTCGGCCCCGGCCAGACCACCCTCGCAAGCGCGCCCTCAAGCGCTCCGGCGACCCCCGCCCCCACCCCTGCGAAACCCATCTTCCCCACGACCGAGGACCGGAGCTGGCTGTCGGCTCCGCATCTCGACAGTGTGCAACATATCTCCGGCGGCTCCCTGACAAACGGCCGCGCACTCAATCTGGACGTGGACCGGGACGGCAAGGTGAAGATCGTCGGAGAGATGAACGGTCGTGCCTTCGTCACGACCTACGACCCGTCGACCAAGAAAGTGAGTGACACGAAAACAACGGACATAGATCCGATCTATGCCTTTGTCTTCGCGGATTTTTTCGGAATGGGCGACAGGGATCTCGTCGGCTTCACCCCGAAACGGAATTTCGCCATTTCCACGGACTGGTTGCCGACCACAACCCTACTCTACTCCGCCGAGAAAGATCATCTCGGGCCGCAAGACGTGCCCTTTGACGACCTTCATATCTACGGCAGCGATCAGAACGGCGATTTCATGGTCCTGCTAGGATATGACACCCATGTGAGCGGCGCATTCGAGGAGTCCATGGGCACGCGGTATCAGGCCCTCAGCTACGCCCGCGGCGGACGCGGTGACACTGTTTACCTGCCTGAAGACGAAGCGAACGGCGCATTCAAATATGTGCTCCGCTACAACACGATCAGCGTCGATGCCATGCAGGATGGAAACGCCGCACTCTTTCTGACGGCCACTGGCAACTATGGCCGCGACCTGTACGGCGAATTCACGATTCTCAAGAGCCAGGCTGGCAATACGGTGGAAAACCGTTTCGAATATTCCAATGAATGGCTGATGGAGGATTTTCCACCCCATGTGCCCCGCGATTTCATCAAGGTTCCGGGCTCTCTCGGGGGGGATTTCGGTGGCATCTCGCTCTCTGGCATGACGGTCGCGACGGATGATACGACCTATGCGGTTGCGGGCGTGATTTTCGGCGTCGACGCTCAGGGGGCCACATTCCAGAACCATCCGGGACCGACGGCCTTTGTGCGCATTGCGGATGTGAACGAGAATTTTAACGTACGGATGTTTGCCCGCAACGACACTTACCGAGACGAAGGCCTGCGCGTTCAGGACATCGAAGGGTTGAGCGACGGGCGCTTTGCGGTTTTGCTCCGTGAGGATGACAACGCCGAACACCCGTTCAGCGCGCTTCTGATCCTCGACAGCCGGGCCAATGTGATTTCGCGGGAAAATTACTCGAACAACTTTCTCGAAAACATGATCTATAAAAACGGGACGTTGTACGCCGTGGGCTATCGCGTTCGCGACGACGGCACGGAAGACCCGCTCTTCAAAAGCTATCGGCCCTGAATACCCAAGTCACGCTGTGTCCGAAATTCGCTTTGCCATCAGTGGACAAGCGCCTCTGAACCATGCGCAGTGCTGCATCTGACCTGAGATCGAGCGACATTTGTATACGACTGTATTCCGTTAAGCGTCTGAAATATCACATATATTTGTCAATTCAACGGATGACAGATCGCCTTTCACCCGCTACATGCAGCGGCAGGGAGCCCCTAAAAGGTGAAAAGGCAATATATCTATGACACAGAAACTTCTCGTTCTGGGCGGCGGGTTTGGCGGGCTCTACGCGGCGCGTGAACTGCGCAAACGCTTCGGCTCAGAGGCGGAGATTCAGCTGATCAGCGACGAGAATTATTTCGTATTCCAGCCGCTCCTGCCCGAGGTCGCCGCCGGTGCAATCATGGACATGCATGCGGTCACCTCCCTGCGCGAACTCCTGAAAGGCGTGCGACTGCGCAAGGCGACGATTCATTCCGTCGATTTCGACCGGCAGGTGGTCACCGTGTTCCAAGGCGTACAACGCCGCCCAACCGAGATCGCCTATGATCACCTCGTCGTCGCCATGGGGTCGCGTATCGATCTCAGCCGGGTGCCCGGTCTTGAAGAGCATGCGCTCAAGATGAAGACTCTGGAAGACGCCCGCCGCCTGCGCGCCCATATCATCGAGCGGCTCGAACATGCCGATGTCACCTTCCTGCCGGAAGTGAAACGCGAGGCGCTGACCTTCGTCGTGGTCGGGGCCGGGTTCTCGGGGATCGAGACCATCGGCGAGATGAAAGAACTGATCGACCGCTCGCTCAAATATTATCCCAATATTGACCCCAAGGAGGTGCGGGTGATCGCGGTGGAATTCGCTCCGCGCGCCCTCAACGAACTTCCCGAAAGTCTTGCAGCCTATGCGGTCAAACAGCTCGAAAAACGCGGCGTCGAAATTTTGCTCAACACCGGTGTGGCCTCGGCGACCGGGCGACGTCTGGTGACCTCGACCGGCGAGGTGATCCCAACCCGGACCATCGTTGCCACCATCGGCAACGCCCCCTCGCCCGTCGTGCTCGACATGGATCTGGAACTGGCCCACGGTCGTGTGGCGGTGGAGCGCACGATGCAGGCCAAGGGACGCAAAAACGTCTGGTCGCTGGGCGATTGCGCGATGATCCCGATGAAAGACGATGCCACAGAGCGCGGCGATTTCGCCACGCCGACGGCGCAATTCGCGGTGCGCGAGGCGGTGCAACTCGCCGCCAATATCGAACGCGCGGTCGCGGGCAAACCGCTCAAACCGTTCAAATACAAGAGCCGCGGCGCCCTGGCCTCGCTCGGCGCGCGGCGCGGCGTGGCGGAGATTTTCGGTGTGAAACTCTCGGGTTACCCCGCCTGGCTGCTGTGGCGGATCTATTACCTGAGCTTCATGCCCGGTTTCGACACCAAGCTCCGGGTCTTCCTCAACTGGCTTCTGGACAGTATGCGCCCGCGTTCCGTCGTGGCGCTCAAAGCGCCGCAGGAAACCGGCGCGCATTATGTGCATTACGCTGCGGGCGATCCGGTATTCGAGAAGGGCAACCGCTCCGACGGGTTCTACACCGTGGTCGAAGGCCGCTTCGAGGTCTGCCTGCGCGATGACGACACCGGCGAGGCGACCACCTATGAGGTCGGCCCCGGCGGGCATTTCGGCGAGCGCATGCTGATGGGGGAATCCACCCGTTTCGGCACGGTGCGAGCCCTGAGCGATGGCAAGGTTCTTGTGCTCGGACGCGACGAATTCACCAAGCTCACCGGCACGTTCGGCGCACTGGGGAATTATTTCGAAGACTACCTGAAAAGCACCTATGCACTGAATTGGAAAGCCCCCGGGAGCGGCAACAAGGTGCCCTGACGGCTTCGGCGGCGAGACTGGGGGGAGGATGTTGCGATGACGGAACATCAGCGGCAGCTCCTCTCCACGCAGGCGAGCGGATCGGATCTGGCAATTGCCGCAGAGCTGCGGCAAATCGTGGCTGGGCGCCTTGCAGCCCTTTTCCAAGCCGCCGACGATGCCCTCGGCAATGGCGACAAGATCGTCGACCGGCGTGTGGCAACCGAGCACGCAGCGCAACGAGGACAGGCGTGTAAACATGTCGTTGTGCAGCTCCGGCTCCCGTGACGTGATCAGCTCCGAGGCGATCCCGGGTTGATGAAACTCCGCCATGAGCGCGCTACCCAAAGGCGGTTTGCCATTCGGTCGAGCTTTCGATGTCTTCATGCCAGACCAGAACACGCATGTGAGAACCCTTTTTGACGTCACGTTGGCCCCACAAGACGAGGGTATGCTTAGTAATCTCCTAATATTTTCAAAACAGTTTTCCACAGTTTCCAAAGACACCGCCCTTCCGCCTCAGGCCCGCGCCACCGTGGCAAGTGCCCCCCCATTGGCAAACCCGTCCCGAGGCGCGTATAAGCGGCATGAAGCGAGAAGAGGGACAGCCCATGCGCAAAGCTTTGATCAGCCGCAAGACCGCGGAAACCGAGATTACCGTCGAGATCGACCTCGACGGTACGGGCACATACGACAACCAGACGGGTGTGGGATTCTTCGACCATATGCTCGACCAATTGTCGCGCCACTCGCTGATCGACATGACCGTCCGCGCCAAGGGCGACACCCATATCGACGATCACCACACGGTCGAAGACACCGGCATCGCGCTGGGTCAGGCCCTGGTCAAGGCCGTGGGCGACAAAAAGGGCATCTACCGGTACGGCCACTTTGCGCTCGCCATGGACGACACGCAGGTCGCCTGCGCGCTCGATCTTTCGGCGAGGCCCTTCCTTGTGTGGAATGTCGAGTTTCCGACCGACAAGATCGGCACGTTCGACACCGAGCTGGTGCGCGAATTCTTCCAAGCGCTCTCGACGAATGGCGGCATCACTCTGCACGTCGACAAGGTGCACGGAATCAATTCGCACCACATCGCCGAGGCGGCGTTCAAATCGGTTGCCCGCGCGCTGCGCATGGCGCTTGAGATCGACCCGCGCATGGCCGACAGCCTGCCGTCCACCAAGGGTGCGCTCTAAGCGCCGGAGGAACATGACATGCTGACAGCACTGGTCGATTACGACAGCGGCAACCTTCATTCCGCGCACAAAGCCTTTGAACGCATGGCGCGCGAGCGGGGCGAAGGCACCATCGTCGTCACCTCGGAACCCGATGTGGTCGCGAAAGCCGACCGCATCGTGTTGCCGGGCGACGGCGCGTTTCCGGCCTGCAAGAAACAGCTCTTCGATTACACCGGTTTGTTCGAGGCGATCTCGGAGGCTGTGATCGACAAAGGCCGACCCTTCATGGGGATTTGCATCGGCATGCAGATGCTGGCGACGCGCGGCCTTGAGTATGAAGAAACCAAGGGGTTCGACTGGATCGGCGGCGAGGTTGTGAAGATCGAGCCCTCCGATCCGGCGCTGAAAGTGCCGCATATGGGCTGGAATAACTTGCACATATCGAACACGCATCCGGTTTTGGACGGTGTTGAGACCGGCGATCATGCCTATTTCGTACATTCCTACCATTTCAAGGTGGCGAACCCGGTGCAGCGTCTCGCCTATGTGAATTACGGCGAGGAAGTCACCGCCATTGTGGCGCGGGACAACATCATCGGGACGCAATTCCACCCGGAGAAGAGCCAGAGGGCCGGTTTGCGCATCGTGTCGAACTTTCTCGGTTGGAAGCCGTAAAGGCCGCGTCCATACACCGACAAGAAGACAAAGGGGCCCGCAAGAGGCCCCTTTCACATTTTAAGTACCGGCGGTTACTGAACCCGTGTCCAGGTCTGGCCTTTGCAGATCGGCCCGACGCAGCCCTTCACGGTCAGCGTATTGCCCGAGAGCGTCATTTTCGAATTGTAGACCTTGCCGGTCGAAGGCTGCCAGATCTTGCCGTCCTTATAGGCACCGCCGCCTTGCGGCGCCATGTCCCAGACGATGGGCTTGCCGATGTTCTCCGACTTGATCGGACCGTTGGCATCAAAGGCCTTGGCAATGGTCCCGCAGATCTGCGCACCACAGGGTTTGATGGCGATATAGGCATAATGGCCGTCATCCACCTGTGTCTGCCATGTGCCTTCCACCGGATCGGCAGCAAAGGCGGGGGCCGCAAAGGCCAGTGCGGCAACAGCCGCAGTCATAAATCGTTTCATGGTTCTTCCTCCCTAGATGCCCGCATCCTGAGCCGGGCGCCGCTTTCGTGGCAAGACTAACGCAACGGCACATCGCACCAAAGCGGGTTTTGCAATTCCCGCGCAATCATGCCAAAGGGAGCGCAACAGTTTCACGACAGGAGCGCCCCATGATCCTCTATCCCGCCATCGACCTGAAAGACGGCAACGCCGTGCGCCTCTACAAGGGCGAGATGGAGAAAGCGACCGTGTTCAACGAGAACCCGGCGGCGCAGGCTTTGGAATTCGTCGCAGCCGGGTGCGAGTGGCTGCACCTTGTCGATCTGAACGGCGCTTTCGCGGGCGAGCCGGTGAACGCGGCCCCCGTCGAGGAGATTCTCAAACAGTGCAAGGTCCCGGCCCAGCTTGGCGGCGGCATTCGCGACATGGCGACGATCGAGATGTGGCTCTCGAAAGGGCTTGAGCGTGTGATCCTCGGCACCGTGGCGGTGGAAAACCCCGATCTGGTGCGGGAAGCGGCACGTAGCTTCCCCGGTCACGTTGCTGTCGGAATCGATGCCCGCAAAGGCATGGTCGCGACCAAAGGCTGGGCCGAAGAGACCAATGTGAACGCCACCGATCTGGCGAAGAGCTTCGAGGACGCAGGTGTTTCGGCGATCATCTACACCGACATCAACCGCGACGGCGCCATGCAGGGACCGAACGTAGAAGAGACCGCAGCGCTCGCCAATGCCGTGTCGATCCCGGTGATCGCCTCGGGCGGCGTGTCTTCGATTGCCGATCTCGAAAACCTCAAATCCTGCGGCGCGCCGCTCAATGGGGCCATTTCCGGTCGCGCACTTTACGATGGGGCGATTGATCTCAAGGAAGCGCTCAAGGTGATGAAGGCCTGAGCTCCTCCTGACCCCGCGTCAACATGCCCCTATCTTTGTGTCACGCCCCTCGCTTAAGTGAATGTGATTAACATCACACGAAGGTTTCCGATGGCACAGGTTCAGCATACCCCCCTCCCCGCCACCTCCCGGCTCTGGTCCAAGGTCCTGCCCGACGATTTCATCGACGGTTACGCGGTCGAAAGTAAACTGTCCCCACGAGAGGCGGCCAATATCGGCTTGACCATGCCCGGTTGGGCCGATGCGCTCTTAAACCTGCGCAATCGGATCGTGAAGCCCCTCGGCCTGAAAACAGAAAGCTCCGACAGCGGTGACGGCGCGATCTTTCCAGTGGAGTACGAAGGCACGGATGAGTTGATCATCGGCACCGACGACCGGCACTTGAATTTCCGCATCTGCATCCGGCAGGAGGCTGGCCGCATTCACATGGCAACCTGGGTGCATCGCAACAATGCGCTAGGGCGGGCCTATCTGATGATCGTCAAACCGTTTCACGTGCTGATTGTGCGGGACGCGATGCGGCGGATCGCGCGCGCCTGACGTTGCATCTAGGCCCCTTGCGCTTTAAAGACTCGGGCAAGAGATAAAAAGGCGCGCCCCATGCTCAAGACCCGCATCATCCCCTGCCTCGACGTGGCCGATGGCCGCGTGGTGAAAGGCGTGAATTTCGTGGACCTGATCGACGCGGGCGACCCGGTCGAGAGCGCGCGGGCCTATGATGCGGCGGGGGCGGACGAGCTTTGCTTCCTCGACATCCACGCCACACATGAAAACCGCGGCACGATGTACGATCTCGCCACCCGCACCGCCGAGCAGTGCTTCATGCCGCTGACCATCGGCGGCGGCGTGCGCACCACGGAAGACGTGCGCAACCTCCTGCTCGCGGGCGCCGACAAAGTGTCGTTCAACTCAGCCGCCGTGGCCGACCCGGATGTGATCGCGCGCGCCGCAGATCACTTCGGCAGCCAGTGCATCGTCTGCGCCATCGACGCTAAAACCATCGAATGGGACGCCGAAGGCAATCCGACGAAATGGGCGATCTTTACCCACGGCGGGCGCAAAGCCGCCCTCGACAAAGACGGTCACCCGATTGATGCCGTCGAATTCGCCAAGCTCATTGAAAGCAAGGGCGCAGGAGAGATCCTCTTGACCTCGATGGACCGCGACGGCACCCGCGCGGGGTTCAACCTCGCCATGACCCGCACCATCGCGGACGCCGTAAATATTCCGGTCATCGCCTCCGGTGGCGTCGGCAACCTCGACCACCTCGTCGAAGGCGTCACCGAAGGCCATGCCAGCGCCGTTCTGGCTGCCTCCATCTTCCATTTCGGGGATTACACGATCCAGGAGGCCAAAGAATACATGGCCGCCAAGGGCATCCCCATGCGCTTGAATTAAGGAGCCGATCATGTCCGTTTTGCACGAGCTCGAACAGGTCATCATCTCCCGCAAATCTGCCGATCCGGAAAGCTCCTGGACCGCGAAACTCTTTGCCAAGGGGCCGCAGAAATGCGCTGAGAAGTTCGGCGAAGAGGCGGTCGAGGCGATCATCGCCGCCGCAGTTGATGACAAGGAAAACCTGACTTACGAGGCCGCCGATGTGCTCTATCACATGCTGGTCATGCTGGCCGCGCGCGACATCGCGCTGGACGATGTGCTAAGAGAACTGGCGCGTCGCCAGGGGCTTTCGGGGATTGCAGAAAAGGCCGCTCGGGGCTGACACCGTTTCGGCTTTTCTGATGGACTAAATACTCAAATTCCGGCGTCAAAGCCCCAGCCGCGGAATCTCAATCGCCGGGCAGCGATCCATGACGACCTCAGCGCCCTGAGCATGGGCCAGAGCCGCAGCCTTATCGTTGACGATGCCAAGCTGCATCCAGACATATTTCAGCCCGGTGAGATGCTTCAAAGCCTCCTCGACCACATGCATCACCTCGTCCGAGCGGCGGAAGATGTCGACCATGTCGACCGGCTCGTCGATCTCCGACAGAGACGCCACGACGGTCTGGCCGAACAACGCCTTTCCCGCCTGCCCCGGATTGACCGGAATCACTTTGTAGCCACGTTTGGCAAGGAATTCGCCGACCTGATGCGAAGGACGCTCGGGCCGGGGCGACGCGCCGACGAGGGCGATCACTTTCGTGTCTCCAAGAATACGGGCGATGTCTGTGTCGGTCAGTTGGTCAAGATGTTGCATAGAGAGGAGTGTAGCGCGTTCCGAAAAAGAAAAAAGCCCATATGGCAAAGACGTGCCATCATCCCCCCCCCCCGCCTGAGGCCAGAAAAAAGCCCGGGCTCTGAAAAACAGAAGACCCGGGCATAGGTATGGAACGAGGGACAGTGAGAACAACGCGCGTGTTCCAATATGCGCGTCTCACCACATCAGATAGGTGGTTGGTCTCGATATAAAAGACTGTGTAAGAAAAACGTGAACACCGGGTGAACGCCGCGTGCGTCTTCTGACTTTTTTCGCCCCGCACTTAGCCCCGCATCGAGGCCGCATAAAGCGCCACGGCAGCGGCGTTCGACACGTTGAGCGACCCGAAATCCCGCGCGAAGGGGATTTTCACCAGCCCATCCACGGTTTCCTTGGTTTTCTGGCGAAGCCCAGGCCCCTCGGCCCCCATCACAAGCGCCACGGGACGCCCCTTGAGATCGCCCAGTGCCTGATCGATCGTCACCTCCGCCTCGCCATCGAGGCCAAGACAGGCAAAGCCCAGTTCCTGAAGTTTGAGAATCGTCTCAGACAGATTGCGCACCCGCAGATAGGGCTGACGCTCCAGCGCACCGGAGGCGGTCTTCGCCAAGGCGCCGGTTTCGGGCGCGGCATGGCGCGCGGTGGCGATGACGGCTTCGGCACCGAACACCTCGGCGGAGCGCAGAATCGCCCCGACGTTATGCGGATCGGTCACCTGATCGAGCAAAACCACCGTCGGCGCGCCCTCGCCCGCCGCCAGACAGACCTCTTCGACCGAGCCCCAGCTCAGCGGCTTCACCTCAAGCAGAGCGCCTTGGTGCACGGAGGCCGGGTCGACCGGCACGCCATGGTTGCGCGGATCGTGGAATTTGCGCGGGTCGATCTCTTCGGGCGTGATGCCACAGGCGGCAATCTCCGCCTCGAGCTTGGCCATCGCATTCTTCGTCACCAAAAGCCGCAATTTTTCCCGCGCCGGGTTCGCAAGCGCATCGCGCACCGCATGCAGGCCAAAAAGCCAGACGGTTTCCTGCGCGGCCTTGCGCTTGGCTTGCTCTTTTTCGACGACCCACTTGGGTTTTTTCATGGCTTTGGTGTCCCGCATTTTGTGGCTGGCCCTTCTTGGCGCAGGCAATCTCCAAGAACAAGCAATTTTCCTGTTGACGCCCCCCGATCACACTTGTATCCACCGCCCACACAACGCGAAACGGTCGGTGAGAGATCACAGATCAGCGTGAAAGTGGGCGACGGGCTGCAAGGTGCGGCAGCGGACTGTAACTCCGCCGAGGAGACTCATGCCTGGTTCGATTCCAGGGTCGCCCACCACTTCTCCCCTCGACTTCTCTCCCCAAGCGATCAGATAAACGGCACTTACGCTGGGCAATTGCCGGAGCGACTTTCCCCGTCTGTCCTTCGCATTTTATCTCTGTCCTCAAGCCAATCTTCACCCCTTGCTGCCACACTCCGGCGAAATCCCCGCCTGCGGAGTGCCTCATGTCGTCTGCCCCCTCTTCTTCCTTGTCCCCAGACGCGTTGAATGCGCTTGTGACCGAAACGCTGGCGCAGGCGCCGCTGCAAAGCCACCGCGGTCGCCTTAAGACCATCGGCACCCTGCAAACGCGGATCGCCCGTGAGGGCGTCTCGGGGCTGAGCGCACAGGAGGCGCGCCTAGAACTCGACAAACTGATTTCACGCAGATTACTGCTGCTCGGCGTACCCTGCGATCTGCCCAGTCTGACGGTGTCGACCGCTTACGAAGCGAACGTCACCGCATCCCTTGCGCCGGAATTCGCCGAATGGGACCGGGATCTGGCCGCTGATCTGGAGACGGGACCTCTTGCTGTGTTCACTTGGGAGCACGGGTTCAAAGGCTGGTTCAAACGCCTGCGCCCACCCCCGAAGCCCCTCGGCAAAGCCGGAAAGGCGCAGGGCCCATTCGGCCCCGTGACTCATCTGAGCCGGACGCTTGAAACCCCGACAGGCACATTCGATTACTATGCCGCATGGCGCTATGATCCGGCCTGTCACCTGACGTTACGGCTGGCCTGCGACGGGCGGCGAAGGTTCTCATTTGAGACCCGCTGCGACAGTTTTGCCCATGCGTTTGCGCATCTCGAGATCACGCTTGCCCGCCGCGGCATGGTCCTCAGGCTCAAGGGCTTTCTCCCCGGTGCAATCTGGAGCGACACCGCGCCCGATTGCGAAACGTTGATCCTGCCGGACGGACGGCGGGTTCATGCACTGTCGCTCGACATCGAATCCGAAACTGATCCGGCGGGAACCATGGTCACAAATCCTGTGGCTGTCGCCCAGCAAGAGGCTTGAAATTCCAGTCAAAACTCTCAGACTGCCTGCGACGCCACAGGAAAGGAACGGGCATGGATCTGCGCAGCTTGGAAATTCGCTACGACGGCGGCAAGGGCGACATCGGCGGCCCGTTCATCGGCACGCTGCACTGGGACGCCGAGCTTGAAGGCCCACGTCCCGGCGTGCTCGTCGCCCCGGCGTTTCGCGGTCGGGCGCAATTCGAAGAGCAACGCGCGCAGGAGCTAGCCGCTTTGGGCTATGTCGGCTTCGCCATCGACTATTACGGTCAGGGTTGGACCACCACCGATATGGCGGAGGCCCATGCCGCCAAAGCACGCCTCGATGCGGATCGGGCATTGCTTGCCGCACGCATGGTGGCCGCGTTCGAGACCCTGAAGGCGCAGGTTCTGGTGGATGCCGAGCGCACCGCCGCGATCGGCTATTGCCTTGGCGGCAAGGCCGTGCTCGATCTGGCGCGCGAGGGCGTCGACATTGGCGGTGTAGTGGCCTTTCACGGCATCCTCGACCGTGCCGAAAGCGCGCCGGATGTGACAATCCCCACCGAGGTGCTGGTGCTGCATGGCTGGGACGATCCACTGGCCAAACCCGAGAGCGTCGTGAGTTTCGGGCAGGAAATGTCCGAGCGCGGCGCCCGCTGGCAGCTCCATGCCTATGGCCACACCGGTCATTCCTTCACCAACCCGGCGGCCACACCCGGCGCACAACCGGGCTTTGGCTTTGACGTCAAAGCGACGGCGCGGAGCTGGCGCGCGATGGTGGATTTCATGGCGGAGATTTTCCGCTGAGGGTGGATTCTACTGAATCTCAATCGCGGCGCGCGCGTAATGCGCCTGTTCCGCCATGCCGTCATCGAAGATCACGTTGAGATCGACCGTCTCGACCGTACCCGGCGGGAAGCTCACCAGAATCGCGTCGAGCGTTTCCGCCTTGAGCGCATTGGGCTGGGCCGTGTCGAGATAACAGGGCTCCATCGCGAAAGGCACCATTTCGGCGCCGTTGACCGAATAGAAAATCTCGGTCAACCCACAGCGCCAGCTCAGGAGATTGGTGAAATACAACAGATCCTGCCCGTCATAAGTGCGCACCGCAAGCCATTGCGGCTTGGTCGCTTGCAGGATTGGCCGGACCTCAACGGCAGTGGTGAAATTCTCCGCCATAGCGCCCTGTGTGACAACACAAAGGCCCAAAACTCCGGCAATCGTGGATTTCATCGCTGTCATCCTCGGCAACATGGAAACAATCCTTTTACTTCGAGGGAATTAGCACCTTTTGATCAATAGTGATCCACCCTATAGTCACCCAAGATGTTCCTACGTGCTGTCCCGATCAGAGTTTTCCCATGACCAGTAAGCCTCAAAACGCCGTTCCGTTCAACGTTGTCGTCATCGGTCAGGACGGGCGGTTGATGTATGAGGCACTGTTGTTCGCCGCCTCGCTCCGGGCCTCCGACCCGGAATTCAAAGGCAAGCTGTTCATCGCCGAACCGCAACCCGGCGAGAAATGGTCGGACGATCCGCGGATGAAACAGACCGATCTTCTGGAAGCGTTCAAACGGCTCGACGCGGAAATCCTGCCTTTCGAGAACCGCCACTTCGGCCAGAGCTATCCCTATGGCAACAAGATCGAGGCGCTTCTTGCCCTGCCCGAAGACGAACCCTTCGTGTTCTTCGACAGCGACACGCTGATCACCGGTCCGCTCTCCTCCGTGCCCTTCGATTTCTCCCGCCCCTGCGCCTCGCTCAAAGTCGAAGGCACGTGGCCACAGATCGAACTGTACGGCCCGGGCTACACGGAGATCTGGAAATCGCTCTATGACCGCTTCGGCCTCGACTTCGAAAGCACGCTCGATCTCAGCCAGCCGGACGAATACTGGAAACGCTATCTCTATTTCAACGCCGGGTTCTTTTTCTACGAATGCCCGCGCAAATTCGGCCAGCGCTTCCTCGACTATGCGCTCGAAATTCGCGATACCCCGCCCAAGGCCGCAAGCCTTCAGGTCTTCGATCCCTGGCTCGATCAGGTCGCCCTGCCGCTGGTGATCCATTCCTTTGGCGGTGCGCGCCGGACCATTCCCGAGGACACGCTCGATGGCGCGATCTCCTGCCACTACCGCACTTTCCCGCTCCTGTTCGCCCGCGAAGACGACCGTGTGGTCGAAGTGCTGCGCGAGGTGACCCAGCCCAACTGGATCAAGAAGGTGCTCAAGGAATACGAACCGATCAAGCGCCTCGTCTATCAGCCCAAGGGCGAAAAGATCCGCGCCATGTTCGACCGCGACAACCTGCCCCGGCGCGAACAGATGATCCGCAACCAGATCAAGAAAGCCGGGTTGTGGATGCGCTGAACGCGCCTGCCGCCTAACGCAGCCGCCACACTCCGAAAACAGGTGTCCCCGGCAAGGTTCCGCCATTCGCACTGCCCGCGAGGTCGCAGTTGACCGGGTTTCCCTTTGCATGCCCCGCAAGCTGCGTTAGGGTGCGCCGTGACCCCGGGACCAGTCGAGCCAGCATACGGAAATGAAACCGAATTTTGCCCTGAATCTCAGCCATGACGGCATCATGCTTTTGCACCGCACCGCAAGCGGCTGGCTGGCGATGGGAGAGGTGGCGCTCGATGCCCCGGACATGGCGGCGGAACTGGCCGAATTGCGCAAGCTGGCAACCTCGGTCTCGACCGCCGGTCTCGCCACCAAACTGGTGATCCCGAACAGCCAGATTCTCTACCGCCGCCTGCCCGATCCCGGCCCGGAGACCCGCGACGCGGCGATCCGTGCGGCCCTCGACGGCGCGACGCCCTATACGCTCGAGCAACTGGTCTGGGACAGCACCATCTCGGACGGGATCTTGCAAATCGCCGTTCTGGCCCGTGAGACCCTCGACGAGGCGGAAAATTTCGCGATGGAACACCGGTTCAACCCGGTGTCCTTTATCGCCATCCCGGAGATCGACGATTTCGCGGGAGAGCCGTTCTTCGGCCGCGCCCGCAGCGCCGATGCGCTGATCGGGGCGGAGACCGTGGTGGAGCCGGACCGCGAGGCGATGCGCCTCTTGCCTCAACGCCCGATCCTGCCGTCCGAAGCCCCGGAAACGGCCCTGTCCCCCATTGCAGAAACCGCGACGCCCGAACCGGAGACTGAAGCGCCCGAGAACGCCGCCGATCTGCACGCCCCGCAGAGAACGACCGAGGAAACGACGACCGAGGTGAGCCCGGAGGCCCAATCCCCTGAGGCCCCGGAACAGCTTGAGCTGCTGCCCGACGCCGCACCCGCGACGGAACCCACACCAGTCGACACGCCCGCCGAGGACACCCCTGTCGAGGATGCCCCTGTCGAAGACAAAGCGGACGTACCCGCCGAAAACGACAGCTCCGGCGATCTCTCCGAGACGGCGCCCGTCTCCACATTCCACAGTCGTCGCGAGACCGGAGCTGATGCGGGCGAACCCCCGACCGAGCCCGCCGCCCCGCGCCTCTCGACCCGCCCCTCGCGCGTGCTGGCCGCCATGATCCCGGCGCAAGTCCCCCCCAAGGACTCCCCTGTCGCCGCAGAGGCATCGGCCAAACCGCTTGGCCCGGTCCACAAAGGGGACGAAGCGCCCAAAGAGCCCCCGCAAGACGACAAGTCGGCGTTGAAACCCGTCGAGCATCCGCATGTGGCCGTCACCTCCGGCGAGGTGCCCATCGACACGCCGAAAGAGCCCAAGCTGAAAGCCGCGCGCCCCGGCAAGGCAGATCCGCTGCCCGAGCCGCCCCCCATGCCCGCGCCGCGCGCCGCCAAACCGGA
This sequence comes from Celeribacter sp. SCSIO 80788, assembly GCF_051054295.1. Lineage (GTDB taxonomy): Bacteria > Pseudomonadota > Alphaproteobacteria > Rhodobacterales > Rhodobacteraceae > Celeribacter. Next base: position 1,682,268 of record NZ_CP150482.1, read on the forward strand.
CGCGAAAGCGCAAAAATCCCGTGAGAGATCGCGAGGCGGAGCAGCCCTCGGTGCGTTGAAATCCCTGTCGGCGCTTGCCCCGAAATCCGGCAACAAGGCGGCACAGAAAGACACACCCGCCATCGACATCGCAAAAGCGCCCATGCCAAAGGTCGCGCACGCCGCAGGCGAGGACATCATTCCGCTGTCGGATCGTGCCGCCGGTCTCGACCGGGTGGAAAACACCCTCGACGAGGCGGAGGCCCTGACCGTCTTCGGCGCACGGCGCCGCAGCCGGGAGGTTCGCAACAAGCCGCGTCATCTCGGGCTGATCCTGACCGGCGGGCTGGTCGCGCTCTTGCTGTTGGCTGGCCTCATCGCCGGGCTGTTGCCCGATGAGCCGCAATCCACCGATGTCTCCGCCGTGTCCGCCACGCAAGACAGCCCGACGGTGATCGCCGCGGACGACACCGCGGCGACCGACGCCACACCGACCGCGCTCGCCCCGGAACAGATGGGCGTGTCTGCGGAGGAGGAAGAACCCGAACTGACGCCGGAGCTTCTGGAGCAGGCCAGCGTGCCCGCCCCTCCTGCCGAAGACATCGCCAACGAAACGCTCGACATGGAGGCCTTGGCCGCAAGCTATGCCGCGACCGGCATCTGGCCGCTCGCCCCCGAAGCGGACACGGGAGAGAGTGCCGAGGACGATCTCGACACGCTTTACACAGCCTCGATCGACCACGCGATCGCGTCGCAGGATGCCGTCGCTCTGCCCGAAGCTGCACGCCATATCGGCGAGGCCGCGCCGCGCGCCGCCCTGCCCCCGGCACCTCTGGGCACACGCTACGATTACGACGAGGACGGCTTTATCCGCGCCACGCCCGAGGGCACCGTGACGCCCGACGGTGCCGTCGTCTATGCCGGTCGCCCGCAGGCCACGTCGAAACCGCGTCCTGGCAGCGCCGTGGACGACGCGGTCGAAGCCGCCCTTGCCCCACCCGTGATCAATGAAAACGATCCGGTGCGGCTGTCGCTGGCGAAATTCCAGCCGAAACTGCGTCCCGACACGCTGGTCGAGAACAACGAGAAGGCCAATCTCGGCGGGTTGACCCGTGTCGAGCTGGGCCGGATTGCGCCGCGTCTGCGCCCGGCCTCGGCTCAGGAACTCGCTCAGGAGATGGCCCAGGAGGATGCGGAGGCCGCAGGCGAAACCGAAGCGGCGCGCACCGCGCCCGCAGTCACCGCATCGCTCGTGCCGAAAGCCCGACCACAGGATTTCGACAAGCTCGCCTCCGCCGCCCGCACCGCCGAAGCTGCGGCGGCCGCCGCCGCAGATGCCGGGACGACCAGCACTTCGAATGCGGAGAAAGTCACCGCCCAGGTGCCCGCGACCACCATTCCACAGGCTGGCCCCGCCAATGTCGCCCGCGCCGCGACGGTCAACAACGCGATCAACCTGCGCAAACTGAACCTGATGGGGGTTTACGGCTCGAGCTCGGACCGCCGCGCTCTGGTCCGGCTGCCATCGGGGCGCTTCGCCAAGGTCAAAGTGGGCGACAAGCTTGACGGCGGACGGGTGCAATCCATTGGCGCCGACAACCTCACCTATGTGAAGAACGGCCGCGCGGTCACGCTCGAGATCGGCGGCTGAGGCCCGCACGACCTTGTTCACCTCTCCGCTTGCGGAAATTTTCGCCGACCACTTGTCGGGCGCTGCGAAGGCTTTACCTCTGCGAAATGAAACGCGACTATGCCATAAGAAGTTTCTTAGGCTCATTTGTCCCCTGAGAAAGGACCCTTCATGGACGGCGCCCTGACACAAGCCGTGATCTATCTTGCCGCCATGGTCGTGGCCGTGCCTCTGGCGCGGCGGCTCGGGCTCGGGTCCGTGCTGGGCTATCTGCTGGCGGGCATGGCGATCGGGCCGCTCTTTGGCATGATCCAGCATTCGGAAAGCGCCGACCTGCTGCATTTCGCCGAGTTCGGTGTGGTGATGATGCTGTTCCTGATCGGGCTGGAACTCGACCCGCGTGCGCTTTGGGAGATGCGGCACAAGTTGCTGGGTCTGGGCGGGCTTCAGATCACTGTGACGGCGGCGGCGATCATGGGGGTTGCGATCTGGGCCGGGCAGAGCTGGCAGACCGGACTGGCGCTCGGTATGATCCTGTCGCTGTCCTCGACCGCCGTGGTGCTTCAGACGCTGTCGGAGAAAAAGCTGATCCACACCGGCGGCGGACGCGCGAGTTTTTCCGTGCTTCTGACCCAGGACATCGCGGTGATCCCCATGCTGGCGATCATGCCGCTTCTGGCGACCGGATCGAAACTTTCGCTCAACCCGGACGGCTCGATCAACCGCGGCACCGACGCTGCGCATGGCACCGCAGCGCATGGTGCCTCGCTGGTGGCGGGGCTGCCCGGTTGGGGCGTCACTCTGGTGACGCTCGGAGCCGTGGCGGCGATCATCCTTGCGGGCGTGTTCCTCACCCGACCGCTGTTCCGCTACATCCATTCCGCCAACATGCGCGAGATTTACACCGCCGTCTCGCTTCTGATCGTCATCGGGATCGCGCTTCTGATGAACGCGGTCGGCCTGTCCCCCGCGCTCGGCACCTTCCTCGCGGGGGTGGTTCTGGCCAACTCCGAATTCCGCCACGAGCTCGAAAGCTCGATCGAGCCGTTCAAGGGGCTTCTACTCGGCCTGTTCTTCATCGCCGTCGGTGCCGGGATCAATTTCACCGTGCTGTTCCGCGACCCTCTGACCATCGTCGGATTGACCGTTGCTCTGATGATCCTGAAGGGGCTGATCCTTTACGTCATCGGGCGGATTTTCAAACTGCACAAACGGGCGCAATGGCTGTTCACCCTGTCGCTGGCACAGGCCGGGGAATTCGGCATGGTGCTGACCACGTTTTCGCTCCAGCAAGGCGTTCTGAGTTCCTATCTTGGCGAGCGGGTGCTTCTGGTCATCGCCCTGTCGCTGCTGTTCACGCCGCTGTTCTTCATGCTGCACGATTACCTGCGCGCGAAACTCTCCGAACGGATGGAGGACCAGCCCGCCGACGAAATCGACGACCAGCAAAAGATCATCATCGCCGGTCTCGGACGCTTCGGACAAGTGGTCAACCGTCTGGTGCAGGCCTCGGGCTTTCAGACCACCGTCCTCGATCACGATCTGAAAACCATTCAGCTCATGCGCAAATTCGGCTTCAAGGGCTTCTTCGGCGACCCGACCCGACCCGAATTGCTCCATGCCGCAGGCATCGACAGCGCGCGCATTCTGGTGATCTCTCTCGACGACCCCGCCGCCGCCACGCAATTGGTGAAATACGCCCGCTCGCTGCGCGACGATCTGTTCATCATCGTGCGCGCCCGCGACCGTGTGCATGTCTATGAGCTCTACAAGGCAGGCGCCGACAAGATCGTCCGCGAGATGTTCGACAGTTCCCTGCGCGCCGGGCGCTATGTGCTCGAGGAAATGGGCTTTTCGGAATATGACGCGGCAATGACCGAACAGGCCTATTACCAGCATGACCGTGAAAGCATGCGGGTGCTGGCGGAGCTTTGGGAACCCAATGTCCCCGTGTCGGAAAACCCCGCCTATATCGAGCGTGCCAAAATGCTCGACAAGGATTTCGAGGCAGCACTGGTCACCCAGCTCGATCAGAACCGAAAGAAGAACAGCGCGGCCTGACCGCGCCGTTCCTGACGGCTCAGGACCTCACTTGTCCGACACGCCCGCCTCGGCAAAGGTCGCCATGCCCGACAGGCAGGCGACCGCCGCCTTCACCAGCGGCATGGCAAGCCCAGCACCGGAGCCTTCGCCAAGGCGCAGCCCCATGGACAAAAGCGGCTCTTTGCCGATTGCCCGCAGCACTGCCGGATGCGCAGCCTCTGCGGACACATGCCCCGCAATGCAATGATCGAGTGAGCCGGGCACGGCTTTCTCAAGGGTCGCCGCCGCCGCACAGCAGATGAACCCGTCGAGAATGACCGGAATGCGCAGCATCCGCGCCCGCGCGATGCCGCCCGCCATGGCCGCCACTTCGCGCCCGCCAAGAGACGCAAGGATCTCAAGCGGTGCTTTGCCGCCATGAAGCGCTACACCGGCGGCACAGACCTCTTCCTTGATCTTCAGCCCGGCGTCATCGACCCCGGTGCCGCGCCCGACCCAATCGGCCGCCGTGCCGCCGAACAGCGCATTTGCAATCGCCGCCGCCGAGGTGGTGTTACCGATGCCCATTTCGCCGACGACCAACAGGTCGGACTCCGGGTTCACCGCCTCCCAGCCGACCTTGAGTGCAGCCACGCACTCCATCTCACTCATCGCAGGAGCTTCTGTGAAATCCGTCGTCGGGCGATCCAGTTCGATCGGATGGATCGACATGATCGCGCCCGCGTTGCGCGCCAGCTGGTTGATCGCCGCGCCGCCATGTTCGAAATTCGCTACCATCTGCACCGTGACCTCCGCCGGGAAGGCCGACACACCGCGCGCCGTCACACCGTGATTGCCCGCGAAAATCGCCACCTGCGGCTGGCTGACCCGAGGCCGCGCTTCCCCGCGCCAAGCGGCATACCAGATGCCAATCTCCTCAAGCCGCCCGAGCGAGCCCGCCGGTTTCGTCAGCTGGCCGTTGCGCGCCTCCGCCCCGGCTTTTGCCTCATGATCCGGCCCCGGTGCCGCTTTCAGAAGCGCTTCGAACCCTGCAAGATCGGAAAATGCCATGCCTCAACTCTCCCTCATTGTCTTTGAGTCCCCGACCTTCTATCCCCTGAGAGAGACCGAGGACAGGTCCGATTGCGAGGATGCCATGACCCGCCGTTTCCGCCCCGAAGCCACCGACATCGCCACCGCTCTGGCGCTTTTGACCCGCATCCCGGTGCGTGCGGGCTTTGCGCGCAGCGCCGAGGCCGCCTGGGCCTTTCCCCTCGCGGGTCTCGCCGTCGGGCTCGTGGCGGGCGCTGTCGCCACCATTGCCGGATGGCTCGGGCTCGGCGCGGGCCTGATCGCCGGATTTGCCCTCGCCGCGCTGGTCATCACCACGGGCGCAATGCACGAAGACGGGCTTGCGGATTGCGCCGACGGGTTCTGGGGCGGGTTCGAACGTATCCGCCGCCTCGAGATCATGCGCGACAGCCGCATCGGCGCCTATGGCGTGATCGCACTCATCCTCGCGCTCCTCTTGCGCTTTACCGCGCTCTCCACGCTCGCGCATGACGACCTGATCGTCACTGCAACAATCGCAGCCGCAATGCTGTCACGCGCCGCCCTGCCCTATCTCATGGTGCTGATGCCGCCTGCGCGCAAAGATGGCCTCTCGGTCACAACCGGTCGCCCACCGCGCGATGCCGCCTCCTTGGGCGCTGTCGTGGCCTTCCTGCTGTCCTGGCTGGTGGTGGGGTTCGTACCCACCGTCGTCGCAGCCTCCGCCATCGTTGGGACCGCCTATCTCACCTCGCGCATCGCCACGGCCAAAATCGGCGGACAGACCGGCGATGTGCTGGGCGCAACGCAACTCCTCGGCGAAATCGCCGCGCTCACCGTCTTCGCCACGCTCGCCTGAACCACCGTCCAACGCGACCCGGTGATCAGCAATGAGGCACTGCGCGGCGCAGAGGTGAGGCAAACCTTACTTCCCGACGGGGAAAATCGCACGGCTTTTCCCAGCCGATCAAAAAACGCTTCCCTAACGTCATCGAACGCGCAAGCCTTGTGCCAGAACCAGACACCGCAAACCGCACAGGGTCACGATGAACGACACCCGCATGCCGCCGCCGGACGACATCCTGTCCGTGATCTATGATGTGGCGCTCTCGCCCGAGTGCTACGACCGGCTCTTGCCGCATATGGATCGCGAGGACATCCGCACGGCCCTGCCGGAGCATCATCTGGTGACCCATTTCCATCGCGCCGAAGAAATCCTCGAACGCAGCGGCCTCGGTCAGCGCTCAGATGACATCTCCGCCCTCATGACCCGCTTTGCTCAGTCTACTGCCATTCTGGTCAACGCCCGGCTCGAAGTGCTGGCCATGAACGGCCCGGCAGACCAGCTCTTCGGCATCGCTCCCGGCGGTACGCTCGGACAGGCCTACCTGCCCGAAGACACCTGCGGCACCCTGATCGCGCAAGTCAAAAAGCAATTCTCACAACGCGAGATCCGGGCGGAAAGCTCGGAGGCTCTGCTGGAATTACATCAGGCTGGACTGTCGCGTCCCGCGCTCCTGAAACTGCACGTCGAAAGCCTGCCCCGCATCGGTCGGGTGGTGCTGATCCTGTCCTCCGAACTGATCTGGCCCGAAGGTTTCGAAGCTGTTCTCTCCTCCGCCTTCGGTCTGACCCCGGCGGAAAACGCGGTGATCCGCCGCCTGATCGCCTCCGAGAACATTCAGGAGATCGCCATCGCACGCGGTCGCTCCGTCGACACGATCCGCACTCAGGTCAAGACCATCCTCGGCAAGACCGACACCCGGTCCCAGGCCGAATTGATCCGCCTCGTGCTGATGATGATGCATATGGCCACCGCCCCCGACACCCGGCAGAGCCGACGCGACACGACGGCCGAGGCGGAGACGGCGATCTGGCACCCGCTGCGGCTTTCGGACGGGCGGCGCATGGCCTATCGCAGCTTTGGCGATCCGAACGGGCGTCCTGTTGTGGTCTGGCCGATGGATTACGGTTTTACCCGCTGGCCCGATCGCGCAGAAACCCGCGCCCGCGCTCTGGGTCTGCGGGTGATCCTGCCTTTGCGCGGCGGCTATGGTCGCTCCGACCCTCCGCCCCAGCGGGGTCTGCTGTCGGAGCATTTCGCCCGCGATGTCGCCGAGCTGATGCGCCATCTCGGGATCGGTCCCTGCCCGCATCTGGCGCTTGGTGTCGATGTCATGTTCGCGGCACGCTTTGCCGCCCTGTTCCCGGAACTGATCTCCGGTGTGGTGGGCTGTGGTGCCGTCTTCCCTGTGACCGATCCCGCTCAAATCCGCTGCATGGACAAATGGCACCGCATGATCCTCGCCACCGCGCGCAACACGCCGCGTCTGCTGCCGTTTTTGATCAAGGCCGGATTCGCGCTGGCGCTGAAATCCGGCAAAGACGCCTTCATGCGCAACATCTTCTCCGATGCGCCGGGCGATCTGGCCCTGCTCGACGATCCCGACACCCGCGCGGCCCTGTTCGAAGGCACGCATTTCACCCTGTCGAAAGACCACAACGCCGCCGAGATTTTCACCCGCACCACAATCGAACAGATGACGCGGGACTGGCGCGGCGATCTCGATGCTATGGCTCGGGCGCTGCCGGTGCATATGTTGCAAGGCACTGAAGATACCGAAATTCCGCCCGACATGCTCGCCCGTCATGCCGCAGACTATCCCGGCATTCGTATTCACGTGTGTCAGGGGGCCGGTCGTTTTGTGTTTTTCGGCCATTGGACAACCGCACTTGATCTTCTCTATGAGCTTGCCTGAGCCCGATCCCGTCGTTTCGTGACCGGTTTACCCCATCTGGGGAATGTGGCCCGTTCCGGAAGCACATAGACATAGACCCACGGGCCGTTCGGGCATGGAGGCAAGGGTACGAGTGTTTTTGAGTTTTATGTTTCACCTCCCCAACGGACGAACCGTGGCGCGGCTCCTGTGATCGGTGAAAAGCCTCGCTTTTCATCGATTTCCGCAGGACTGGGCCGAGCTTGCGTCTCAAGGCGCACATCACCCTGATGAGAACCAGGACGGTGGGGGGGGGCCATACCGCCTGGAGCACCGGGACAAAAGCTCCGCAAACCTGACAGGCCCTGTGCCCTTCCTGATGTCAGGCGAAACGCTGTCACCTTTTCGGGTGACAGCGTTTTTGTCCGCGCCCCCCCAAAGCAAAACCGCCGCGAGGTCTCCCTCCCGGCGGTCTTTATTGCATCTGAAATACTCAGAGATCAGGCGGCGCGGCTCACCAGAACGTCGTCCACCTTCTTCTGGGCTTCGGTCTCGTTGGTGCCCGACACGGCAGCCACTTCGCGGGTCAGACGGTCGAGGGCGGCCTCGTAAAGCTGACGCTCGGAATAGCTCTGCTCGCGCTGGTCGTCGGTACGGTGCAGGTCGCGCACCACTTCGGCGATGGCAATCAGATCGCCGGAGTTGATCTTTTGCTCATACTCCTGCGCACGGCGCGACCACATGGCGCGTTTGACCTTGGCCTTGCCTTTCAGGGTCTTCATCGCGTCCTGAACCACATCGGGGGTCGAAAGCGAGCGCAGCCCGGATTCAACGGCCTTGTTGGTCGGCACGCGGAGCGTCATCTTGTCTTTCTCGAAAGCGATGACGAAAAGTTCGAGGGACATGCCCGCGATTTCCTGTTCCTCGATCGACATGATCTGGCCAACACCATGGGCCGGGTAAACAACGAAATCGTTGGGGCGGAATTCGGATTTCTTGGTCTTGCTCATTTGCAGGTTTTTTCCTCAGACGGGACCGTTCTTACCATCGAAGCACTCGCTTCCCCGTCTACACTCCCCGTCCGGCACACACAAAAGCCTTTGGACGATGCCCCTTTGCGCGGTTCAAAGCGCTTGGAGGCGGAGTATGAGGCGCGAAAAACTCAATCCCCTAAAAAAGCGTCGCTTCGGGGGTTGAGGTCGATATGCCCTGTCATGGTTTCCCCTTGATACCACAAAAACCGGCCCAAAGAAAGCATTGCGCGCGTTTAGCCCCAAAATCCCGCGTACTTCCCCCCGTTTTTCAGGAGGTTACATGAGATTCCAAGGTGTTGATGACCGTTTACACACTGCGCACGCGTGACAAAGGGGCCCGAGAACCCCCTGTTCAACCTGCGAATCATCTCTGCATCTGCAAAGTGACAATACAAATCCGGATCAGGAGCCTTCGCCCGGCGCTTCGGAAAAGTATTTGTCGAGCTTGCCCTCTTCACCGTCCTTGTCCTCATACCCCGGCATCGGGTCTTTCTTCTCGAGGATCACCGGCCAAAGTTCGGCGTATTTGCGGTTCAGTTCGACCCATTTTTCCATGTCCGGCTCAGTGTCCGGGCGGATCGCGTCGGCCGGGCATTCCGGTTCGCAGACGCCGCAGTCGATGCATTCGTCGGGATGGATCACCAGCATGTTCTCGCCCTCGTAGAAACAATCCACGGGGCAGACTTCCACGCAATCGGTGTATTTGCAGGCGATGCAGTTATCAATCACGACGTAGGTCATTGCGGCTCATCCAAATCTGACTCTGTCCGCACTTGCTAGCCCCAAGCGCGCCATCATTCAAGCATGTCGGGGCGCGAAAGGTCCGTCATGCGACGATCTTTCTTGGTTGGGCGACCTTTTCCCTCAAACCGTGGCACAGACGGAACAGGGTCCTTCGGAGCCACGGGCGGGCTCAGGTCTTCATAGAGGGTTTGCGCCTCTGGGGCCGGACCGCGCCGCGTACCGCAGGCCACAAGTCGGATCACCCGAATGTGGTGACCCTGCGGAAAGGTCAAAACATCCCCCGCGCCCACAGAGGTCGCCGCCTTGGCCACTTTGGAGGAATTGACCCGCACATGACCGCCGGTGACGGTTTTCGTCGCCAGACCGCGGGTTTTGAAAAAGCGGGCATACCAAAGCCACTTGTCGAGGCGAATGGTCTCCCGCTTTTCCATAGGGACTTACTTCTTGTCCTTCAGCGCCATCAGCGCCGCGAACGGGTTGTCCGGGTCGATGGCTTTTTCTTTCTTCGGCGGACGGGCAGAGAAGGTTTTCGGCTGGTTGCCACCATCGCGGCCCCCGTCGCGGCCATCACGGCCTCCGTCACGGCGCGGTTTGCCGCCCTTCTTACCTTGCGGCTTGCCGCCGCCCTTTTTGCCCAGCGGACGCTCGCCACCAGCATTCTCGCCCTGCGCGCCACGGCGCGGGCCGCGGTTTGCGTTGCGATTGCCGCCACGGTTGCCACCCCAGGTGAAAGTGTAGAACTCTTCGGTCTCTTCCTCGACGACACCGGCATCCACCGCCACGCCTTCGGGCAGTTCGGTTTCGTCGAACTCAGAGGCTTCGTCCTCGGCAGGCACCGGCTGGGCAAACTCGGCCGACGGCGCTTCGCCCTCGTCCGGGAGATCGGCGGCAATGCCCGACAGATCGGCGGCCTCTGGGACCTCCGGTTCGCCTGCGGGCATCGCGTCGTCGGAGATCACCTGATCCACCGTCTTCATTTTGACCCGCTCGGATTTGTCGGCCTTATAGCCCAGACCTTCCATCAGATCGGCAAATTGTTCCAGCGTCATGCCAGTGATCGACAGCATGTCCGGGTTCGCCTCAAAGCCTGCGCGGCTGTCCTGCGAGCGCAGAAGATCGGCAAGGCGTTCGAGCATGTCGATCCGGATCGCGCGTTGGCCCGAAAGGCGGTAGCCCGACATGGTATAATAGCCATCCGGCGCATGATCGGCGGCGGGAATGGTCACCAGACCCGGCGGCGGCGCATCGGGGAATTCGTCGAATTTCGCGTTCAACGCCCAAAGCAACAGACGCAAGCGCGTCGGCGCGGGTTTCAGCAGCAGCGGCATGAAGATCGTGTACTGACCGAAGCGCACGCCATGTTTGCGCAGCGCGCCACGAGCGTCTTGATCCAGCTCTTTGACCTCCTGCGCAATCTGCTCGCGCGGGATCACGCCGAGGTTCTCAACCAGACGGAAGGCAAAGCCACGGGCCAGACCGGTCAGCGTTTCGTCGCGCGACATGTTCAGAAGCGGCTCGAACAGGGTCGCCACCTTGCGGTCGATAAAATGCTGCAACCGGCGCTGGACCTTCTCGGCCACATCCGTTGCCACAGCGTCGTCCACAAAGGCCACGGCGCGCGGTTTGAGCGCATCGTCGCCGGGCACGAGTTTGCCCACGGCATGCTCACCCCACATCAGACCGCCCTGATCGGTGAAATCCATCTCCGTATCGGGGGCGTTGTAGAACCGGTCCGCGCGCAGGTTAAATTCCGGCGCAAGTGCGGCCATGGCGGCAGCGGCGAGGGTCTTCGCCTCATCCGGAGTTGCGGCTTTATCTTGCATAAAGCGGAACCCCTCAAGACGGCCGACGAATTCGCCTTCAACCGTCACTTCACCCTTGTCGTTCACGTCGGCCACAAGGCCCTCCTTCTGTTTGAGCCGCCGAAGGAGCACACTCGTCCGCCGGTCCACAAATCTTTGCGTCAGCGCGCCATGCAGCGCATCCGACAATCGGTCTTCTACAGCGCGGGTTGCCTCACGCCAATGGCTTTCGTCATCAACCCAGTTTTCGCGCTGCGCAACATAGGTCCAAGTGCGGATATAGGCGAGTCTTTTAGACAGAGTGTCGATATTGCCCTCGGTCCGGTCAATGCGTTTGACCTGTGTGGCCAGCCAATCGTCGGGAACCCGCCCATATTCATGTAAAAATTCAAAAATCCGCTCAAGAAGCGACGTGTGTTCGCCATGGCTGATTCCCCGAAAATCGGGAATGCGGCACACGTCCCACAAAAGTTTCGTATCCCGCGCCGTGCGCAGCCGGGGGCGCACGGTTTTCAGCGTCGAGAGTGTCTTGAGCGCCTGAAGATCGTCCGCCTCCCGCGCCTTGACCAAAGCCGGATCGGAGGGGGCCATTTCGAGCGAGGCAATCAGACGATCGGGAGAGCCGAATTCCAGCCGCGGATTGCGCCAGTTGAGTTTCTTTTGCGGGGTGAACCGGTGCTCCTCGATGGCCTCGATCACCTCGGCGTCAAACGGCTCCGCCTCGCCCGTTACGCCAAAGGTGCCATCGGTCTGATACCGCCCTGCCCGGCCCGCGATCTGCGCCAGCTCGTTGGGCATGAGATAGCGCATCCGGCGCCCGTCGAACTTGATCGTCGAAGAAAACGCCACATGGGTGACGTCGAGATTGAGCCCCATGCCGATGGCATCCGTCGCGACGAGGTAGTCCACATCGCCGTTCTGATACATCTCCACCTGCGCATTGCGGGTCCGGGGGGACAAAGCCCCCATAACCACCGCCGCACCGCCTTTTTGACGGCGCAGGAGCTCCGCGATGGCATAGACATCATCAACCGAAAACCCGACAATCGCGGCCCGCGCAGGCATTCGACTTATCTTTTTCGAACCTGAATAGGTCAGACGTGAGAATCTCTCCCGCCGCATGAACTGCGCCTTGGGCACCAACTGCGCAATCACCGAGCGCATGGAATCGGAGCCCATGAACAGGGTCTCGTGCAGGCCACGGGCATGCAGCAAACGGTCGGTGAACACATGCCCGCGCTCAGGATCGGCGCAGAGCTGGATCTCGTCAATCGCGAGAAAATCCGCCCCCATGCCGGTGGGCATCGCCTCGACGGTACAGACCCAATATTGCGTGCGCGGCGGCACGATGCGCTCTTCGCCCGTCACCAGCGCCACAACGGAGGGCCCGCGTGCCGCGACGATCCGGTCGTACACTTCGCGCGCCAAAAGACGCAGAGGCAGGCCGATCACACCCGTGCGGTGCGCCAACATGCGTTCGATGGCGTAATGCGTTTTGCCTGTGTTGGTCGGGCCTAAAACTGCCGTGATCCGGCCGCCGCCCATCGCGTCCCCCATCGGGTCTCGTCCTGTCTTGTCGTTTGAGGGTGAACTTAGAGCGCCACGCCGCCGAGCGCCAGTTCAAGCCGCGCAATGCGGTCGGACAGGCCCTCCATATTCGGATGAATCTCTTCGATTTTATGCAGCACGGCGAGCGCCTGTGCCTCATCCCCGGTTTCTTCGAGAATCAGCGACAGGCCCGAGAGCGCCCCGAAATGCCGTGGCTCGCGGCTGAGAACCTCGCCGATGTCCTGAAGCGCCGGTCCGTACAGCCCCGCCATGAAATAGGCCGTGGCGCGCGCGTTATAGGCTTCGGTAAACTCCGGGGCATGATCCACAAGTGCCGTTAGATGACCGATGGCGCCCTGAATATCGCCCGCCTCCATCGCCATACGCCCGCGTTCCAGGAGCAAATCCATGGCATCCGAACCGGAGCGCGACAGTTCAAGCGCGATTTCCTGCTCGATCCGGGAGGCATCATAGGGATCGGCTTCGGACAGCTCGCCAAAGAGAGTGTCGAGACGCGCCGCATCCGCAGCAAAAGCACCAGAATGACCGACCCCGGCTCCGAAAAAGAGCCAGAACGCAACGGCACATTTGAGAAACTGTCGTAATCTCTTCATAACAATCTGGATTGTAGCTTTCTGGGCCCCATGTTCATAGTCACAATGTGGCGACAGGGCGCGCCCCAGACAACCGGAGGAAGACAAATGAGCGACATCATCACCAAGGCCGTGGAAGCCCTGTCCGAGAAAATCGACGGCTTTACCGCAGGCGTTGCGAAATTCGTGATCGAAGGCGAAGGCGCCATCGTGGTCGATGCGGACGGCGTGCGCGCCTCCGATGACGCGGCCGATGTGACGCTGACCGCCGATCTCGAAACCTTTCAGGGCATGATGGAAGGCGACGTCAACCCGACGGCGGCCTTCATGCAGGGCAAACTGTCGATCGACGGCGACATGGGTCTTGCCATGCAGCTCGGCTCCGCGCTGTCGTGACCCACGAACGCGCACCCTATTATGCCGAACTGGCCGACGGGCCGGACCATGGCGAGGCCTATTGGCTGACCGCTTCGGACGGGGTGCGCATTCGCGTCGGGCTTTGGCCGCATGAGGGCGCGAAGGGCACGGTGTTCATCCTGCCCGGGCGCACCGAATGCATTGAGAAATACGGTCGCGGCGCGGCGGATCTCGCCGCCCGTGGCTTTGCCAGCCTCGCTATCGACTGGCGCGGGCAAGGCATTGCCGAGCGTCTTTTGAAAGACCGCCGCATCGGCCATGTCGAGGATTTCGCCGATTACCAGAAAGACCTCGACGCGGTGATCGCACTCGTCGAAAATCTGGCCGAAGAGAAAGCCATGCCGAAACCATGGTTCCTCATCGGGCATTCCATGGGCGGGGCCATTGGCGTGCGCGCTCTGATCGAGGGCAAGCCCTTCAAGGCCGCCGGATTTTCCGCGCCGATGTGGGGCATCGGTCTCTCGCCGATCCAGAAACTTCTGGTGCGCTTCGTCTCTCCGGTGTTTCACGCTCTCGGTCTGCAAAACCTGCGCGCGCCGGGCACCAAACCCGAGAGCTACATGGTCTGGCACGGGTTCAAGGACAACCTGCTGACCTCGGATCGCGAGATGTTCGATTACATGACCCGGCAGGTGGTGGAAAAACCCGACCTCTCGCTGGGCGGGCCATCGTCGCATTGGGTCACCGAGGCCATCGCGGAAAACGACTGGGCCTTCGATCACCAGATGCCCGACGTGCCGGTCCTTTGTTTTCTCGGTCTCGACGAGAAAATCGTCAACACCCAGGCCGTGCGCGATTTCGCGGCGCGCTGGCGCTCCTGCGAGTTGATCGAAGTGGCGGGCGGGCGGCACGAGATCCCGATGGAAAGCCCGGCGATCCGCAAACACTTCTACGACCATCTGGCCGCACTTTTTTCCGAGCAATGCACCTGAAACGGGACGGAAACGTGCCTGATCCTTTGCATCCGCCGCCGCGACGCCCTATCTGTTGAAAAACAACATGAGGAGCGATGCGATGCGGTTCACCTTCCCCCAGCCGGTTTTCGATCAGACCGCCCAGAGCGGCCATAACCAATTCGGGGATCTGCCGGACTGGGACCTCACCGATCTCTATCCCTCGACCGACGCGCCGGAAGTGAAACGAGACCTCGACTGGCTCGAGGAACATTGCGCCAGCTTCGCCGAGGATTACGAGGGCAAGCTTGCCGATCTCGACGGCGCGGGCATGTATGACTGCATCCTCAGGAACGAGCGGATTTCGCAGGTCGCGGGCCGTCTCGGCTCCTTTGCCGGCCTGCTCTATTACCAGAACACCGTCGATGGCGAGCGGGCGAAATTCCTCTCCGACATTCAGGACAAGATCACCAATTTCACCGCGCCTCTGGTGTTTTTCTCGCTCGAAGTGAACCGCATTCCCGAGGACACGCTCGAAGAGATGCTGAAACACGACGGGCTCGCGCGCTATCGGCCGATTTTCGAGCGGATGCGCAAGATGCGGCCCTATCAGCTCTCCGACGAGCTGGAGCGCTATGAGCACGACATGTCGGTCGTGGGCGCCTCCGCGTGGAACAAGCTCTTCGACGAAACCGTCGCGGACCTGAAATTCGAGGTGAACGGAGAGACGCTCGGGATCGAGGCCACCACCACCCTGATGACCGAACAGGACCGCTCGGTGCGCGAAGCGGCGGCGCGCGAGATTGGCAAGGTTCTGGGTCAGAACATCAAGATTTTCTCCCGCGTTCACAACACCTTGTCCAAGATGGGTCAGGTGGAGGACAAATGGCGCGGCATGCCGACGCCGCAGACCGGGCGGCACCTGTCGAACGATGTCGAACCGGAGGTGGTCGAGGCGCTGCGCAACGCCGTGGTCAAAGCCTATCCGAAGCTGTCGCACCGCTATTACGAGCTGAAACGCGGTTGGCTCGGGCTTGACAAATTGCAGGTCTGGGACCGCAACGCCCCCCTGCCGATGGAAGAAACCCGCACCGTCGGCTGGGACGAGGCCCGCAAAACCGTGATGGACGCCTATGCCGGGTTCGACCCGCGCATGGCGGAGATCGCCGAGCCGTTCTTCACCAAGGGCTGGATCGACGCGGGCGTCAAACCGGGCAAGGCTCCGGGCGCCTTCGCCCATCCGACCGTGACCGACGCGCATCCCTATGTGATGCTCAACTACCTCGGCAAACCGCGCGACGTGATGACGCTGGCGCATGAGCTGGGTCATGGCGTCCATCAGGTTCTGGCCGCAGGGCAAGGCGAATTGCTCGCCGATACGCCGCTGACGCTCGCGGAAACGGCCTCGGTGTTTGGCGAAATGCTGACCTTCCAGAAAATGCTCAAAGGCGCCAAAACCGACGCCGAGCGCAAGATCATGCTCGCGGGCAAGGTCGAGGACATGATCAACACCGTGGTGCGCCAGATCGCGTTCTACGACTTCGAATGCAAGCTGCATGAGGCGCGTAAAGGCGGCGAGCTGACGCCGCAGGACATCAACAAAATCTGGATGTCGGTGCAGGGCGCATCCCTCGGGCCGGCCTTTGAATTCTTCCCGGACTACGAGGTCTACTGGTCCTATATCCCGCATTTCGTGCATTCGCCCTTCTACGTCTACGCCTATGCGTTCGGCGACGGTCTGGTGAATGCTTTGTATGCGGCCTATCAGGAACAGCCGGACGGCTTCCAGGACAAATATTTCGACATGCTCAAATCGGGCGGCTCGAAACATCACAAAGAACTTCTGAAACCCTTCGGCCTCGACGCCTCCGACCCGAAATTCTGGGACAAGGGCCTGTCGATGATCTCAGGTTTCATCGACGAATTGGAAGCGATGGAATGAGCCTCACGCTCGCCCCTCTGCCCCGCGAAGACCTGAACCGTCTCGCGGGGTTTTCCCTGCCACCCGATCAGGCGGGCTTTGCCGATCTGCCCTCCGTCACCCTGTCCACTGGCACGGCCCGCGATGGTCATCTGATCCTCTCCGAGAGCCAGCCGGTGGGCTTTTTCGCCATCGACCGGGACTATTCCGATCATCACGAATTCGCCCCCAAAGGCGCCCTTGGATTGCGTCAATTCATGATTGATCACGCTGCGCAGGGCCAGGGCCATGCCTCCGCCGCCTGCCGGGCGCTGAAACCCTATCTACAAGCGCAATACCCGGGGGCTGGCTCCTGTTACCTGACCGTGAATTGCCGCAATCCCAACGCGCGCCGCGCCTACCTCAAGGGAGGGTTCATCGACACCGGCGCGCTCTATCTCGACGGTGGCTTCGGGCCGCAGCACATCATGCACCTGCCTCTCACCTGATCACTTCAACTGGCTGTCTTTCGACCCGCGTCGATTGATCCCGCCGCGCGGTTTATAACGGTGATCTCGCGCGTTTTGACAATCGATGCAAAGCTTCACGCCGGGGATCGCCTTGCGCCGGGCTTCGGGGATCTCCTCGCCACATTCGGCGCATTCCGTGAAACTCTCGCCCACCGGCCCGCGATGCTGTTTCATGCGGGCCAGCTCGTCGCTGATCGAGGCTTCGATCTGTTCGCTCACCGCACCGTCTTTCGCCCAGCCGCCTGCCATATCCGCGCCTTTCCTTGAACCGTCTGCTCGAAGTCTTCGCCTTGGGGGCGCACCCGTCAAGCCCGCACCTTGCCCCGCATCACCCGCCATTCGTGCCAAACGAGCCACATCACCACGAGATCGAACCCGGTGAGGAACAAAAGCCCGGCGGAGTGCGTGTAGCTGTAGCGATAGAGCTGATAGAGGATGAACAGGCTCATCACGATGAGCGACAGCGGATAGGCGATCGGCTTGCGCCGCAACAGCCCCGCCACCAGCGCGACTTTGATCACCCCGTGGCTCATCAGGTAGAAGGCATAGAAACTCTGCGTCGCGCCGGTCATGCCCTGCGCCGCCGCCAGAAGATGGGTCGCCACGAAATCGCGCGGGTCTTCCAGAAGCTCTTCGCGGGTCAGGACATTGACCCAGTGCAGCACGGTCTCGGTGCGCACAATATAGAACAATGCCCCGCCCGCGATCTCAATCAGCGCATGCAGCCCCTTGAGGATCACGCTGATCTGGAAGGCATACCGGACATATGTCTCGCGCAGGGGCATCGGCGCAGCACTCAATCGAGCTCCGTCCAGGGCCAGGGTTTCACCTCGCTGTCGCCGGTGATGTAACGCGTCGCCTTCGCGAACCAGATGCCCACATCGGTGCCCGCATTCGCCACCCGGTCGTTGGGTTTCTTGCCGTTCATCAGCATGATGATCGCCTGAAGGATCGCCAGAACACCGATGATCGTCGAGGCAAAGCTCATCATCACCCAGATGATGATCGAATAGAGGATACGCGCGCCGATGTTCTCGGAAATCTCCTCGGGCCGCGCGGCTTTCTTGCCGCCCAGATCGGGCATGACGTGATCGAATTCATGCGGGTCGGCCATGGTCTATCCTTTGTGATTCCTTTGCCTTGCAGTCTCCAGTTTAACGCGAAGCTCCGCAGACCAAAATCTCCCGTGTTCACGACATCTGACGCGAGGTTTCATTTGGGCGATGACCAATCCGCGCATAGGCTTCTCGCAAAATGGGAGGTTTGCACATGCTCAAATGGATCGGACGGCTCATCGCCGTGGTGCTGGTGATCGCAGCCGTAGTATTTTTCAGCATCGGGCCGGGGATCGTGGAAAAGGGCCAGAACGGCTATGTCGCCCATGCCCCCTACCCGATCTCACCCGAAGCACAGGCCCTGCACGACCGCCTCGTGATCGGCGATCTGCACGCCGACAGCCTGTTGTGGAACCGCAACCTTCTGGAACGCTCCAACCGGGGCCATGTGGATTTCCCGCGCCTGCGCGAGGGCAATGTCGCGGTGCAGGTGTTCACCGCCGTGACCAAAAGCCCGGCGGGTCAGAATTACGAAGAAAACTCCGCAGAGGCGCGCGACAACATCACGCTGCTAAGCATTGTCGAGCTCTGGCCGGTGAAAAGCTGGTCCGATCTGACCGAGCGCGGGTTGTACATGGCCAAACGGATGCAGCGCTATGAGGACAAGGCCCCCGATCAGGTGCGCATCCTCCGGACCAAAGCCGATCTCGACGCGGTGCTGGCCGCCCGCGCTGCCGGACAAACGCTCACCGGGGCGCTTCTCGGCTCGGAAGGCGGGCATATCCTTGAGGGCGATCTAGCCAATCTCGACCGGCTTTACGCAGCGGGCTATCGCCTCATGGGGCTGACCCATTTCTTCGACAACGCGCTTGGCGGCTCTCTGCATGGCGAGGACAACAGCGGGCTGACCGATTTCGGACGCGCGGTGGTCGAGGCCATGGTCGACAAGCATATGGTGATCGACCTTGCCCACGCCTCGCCGCGCATGGCACGCGAAGTGATCGCGATGACAGATCAGCCTCTGATCCTCTCGCACACCGGCATTCATTCCCATTGCGAGGTGAAACGCAATTTCGAGGACGATCTGATGCGCGAGATCGCCGCGACCGGCGGTGTGATCGGCATCGGCTATTGGGAAGACGTGACCTGTGACGCCTCCCCCGCCGGGGTTGCGAAAACGATCAAGGCCGCCATTGATCTGGTCGGTGCTGATCATGTGGCACTCGGCTCCGATTACGACGGCTCCGTCACGGTGGAATTCGACACCTCCGAACTTGCGGCTTTGACACAGGCGCTGATGGATGAGGGCCTGAGCGAAACGGAAATCACCGCCGTGATGGGCGGCAATATGGTGCGGGTGCTGCGGCAGGTGCTGCCGGAATAATCTCACTCGACGCCAAGCGCCCAAAGCCACCGCAGCGCCTCCGCCATGCTTAGATCGGGCTCGAACGCGCCGGTGTCGAGAAAGGCGAGCGTCTGGGCGATGACGCGCGGGTTCTGCATCATGAAGGTATGCGTGACCGGAAGCGTCAGATGCGCCGCCATGCCCGCGACCTTCGTGCTGTCGATCGAGACTTTGCCATCATCCTCGCCTGCGACCACCGCCGAGAGCACCGGATTGAGCGACTGGCTCCCTGCAATCACCCCGGTCTCAAACGGCACGGGCGGCAAGCTGTCCGGCAGGCCTTCGGTCCCGAGTTGCAGCCCCGCCGGACCGTTGGCGGTTTGAAAGGCGGCGTAGTCCTCGAACGTGTCGATGATTTCAGAGCCATGGTTGGGCGGCCCCAGCATCACGACGCGGCCCCAGTCCATCTCCGGATGATCGGCGGCGAAACTGCGCAACAGGATCGCGCCCATGGAATGGGTCACCACATCGGGGCGGCTGTCAGAGCCACAGGCGTCACGCGCCGCGCGCAATGTCGGATCGGCCAAAAGCGCCACCGGGGCGGCGCGCGACGGATAGCCCTGATTGACCGTCTTGTAGCCTGCCGCCTCAAGCGCATGTTCCATCACCAGCATCGAGGCGTCCGTGCGTGCCAGCCCGTGCAACAGGATGACGCAACGCGGCTGCGGTGCGTCCTGCGCCAACGCAGACTGGCTGACGGTCAAGGCGACGAACGTGCTGATAACAAGGGCGGCAAAACGGGTCATATCAGAGATATGGCAATGCGCGAGCAAAGGCACAAGATCAGCCCCAAAGCCGACTTCCTCAAAACAACACGGGCGCCCGAAAGGGCGCCCTTACCAATCGTACCTCCCTGAGGTCCTCCCCCTTACGGGTCAGGATCATCCGGGTGTTGGCCCTTTGAGCGAGGGGGCACAGGCTCCTCCGTCTCGCTTCATCCGGGGTCTCAAAGCCTCAATCGGCAGCACCCTTTTGATCCTTCGAACCGTCTACCCCGGCCCTGCCCTCGGACATCCCTCCACGGATCTGAGAAACCTGAGCCGGAGGTGCCGGTTATTGCGGCGGATCCTCCTTGTTGTTAGAGCCAGAAGCGTGGAACATTCTCATGTCTCCTCCTTTTCTTGCCTTATCAACAGTTTAATCATAGCCCGAGTCGACCGATCGGACCTTGATCCCGATCAAAACCGCTTCGGATTTCGCATTTGACGGGGGCTTTCGGGAGGGGTCTATCCCGCTCATACACCAAAGGAAAACGGCCCCGAACCGTATTCGGGACCGCCTTTTCAGCATTCAAAAACTTTTTCCCGGATGGCTTAAGCGCCTTCCAGAATGCCCTGCTCTTTCGCCAGCTCCTGCATCCGCTTTTGCAGCTTTTCGAAGGCACGCACCTCGATCTGACGGATACGCTCACGCGACACGTCGTATTTCGCCGACAGATCCTCAAGCGTCATCGGCTGATCCTTCAGGCGACGCTCCATGAGAATATCCTTCTCACGGTCGTTCAGCACCTCCATCGAACGCGCCAGCAATTCGCGCCGGGTTTCCATCTCGTCGCGCGCCTCATAATCGGCGGCGGTGTTGGCGCTTTCGTCTTCAAGCCAGTCCTGCCATTGCGCGGCCCCTTCCTCGTCGGAGCCCACCGTGGCGTTGAGCGAGGCGTCGCCCCCCGACATCCGGCGGTTCATCGACACGACCTCTTCCTCGGTCACGCCCAGATCATGCGCGATCTGTTTGACGTTGTCCGGGTGAAGATCGCCCTCCTCGAAGGCACCGATCCGGGCTTTGGCCTTGCGCAGATTGAAAAACAGTTTCTTTTGCGCCGAGGTGGTGCCGAGTTTCACCAAAGACCACGAGCGCAGGATATATTCCTGAATGCTCGCGCGGATCCACCACATGGCATAGGTCGCCAGACGGAAGCCTTTTTCCGGATCGAAGCGTTTCACCGCCTGCATCAGGCCGACATTCGCCTCGGAAATCACCTCCGCCTGCGGCAGGCCATAGCCACGGTAGCCCATGGCGATCTTGGCCGCGAGCCGCAAGTGCGAGGTCACAAGCTTATGCGCCGCACGGCTGTCTTCGTGATCGACCCAGCTTTTGGCGAGCATGTATTCCTCTTCGGGTTCCAGCATCGGGAACTTGCGAATTTCTTGCAGATAGCGGTTCAGCCCCTGTTCAGGACTCGGAGCCGGCAAATTTGCGTAGTTACTCATGTCTCACATCTCTCCCGCGTCATGCGCCATGTTATAAGGCTTAACATACCATTTAGGAAGGCATGTTAGCGCTTTCAAGGGACGCTGACGCGATTTCCTATTGCGACAAATTTAACGAAACATGACCCGACATCCGCCGCCAGACCATCTTAATCCGCTAAAATTTCACAAAAATCACGCCAATGTGGTCTCTGTTACATCGGCTCAGAGCTGATCCAGAAGATCTTGCATATCCTCAGGCAAAGGCGCCTCAAACCGCATGTCCTCGCCCGTCACCGGATGGACAAAGCCCAACACGGCGGCATGAAGCGCCTGACGCGGGAAGGCATCGACCGCCGCCCGCGCCCGGTCCGACAGCGCCTTGTGGTTCAGTTTGCGCCGCCCGCCATAGGTCTGATCCCCGACCAGCCCATGCCCGGCATGCGCCATATGCACGCGGATCTGGTGGGTGCGCCCGGTTTCCAGCCAGCATTCCACCAGCGCAAGCTGCGGCGGCGTGCCATAAAGCTCGACCACCCGCGCCCGCGTGACCGCATGACGGCCCTCGGTGAAGGACACCGCCTGTTTCTGGCGGTCGGTCTTGTGGCGGCCCAGAAAAGACGTGATACGCAGAATGTTCGAGCCTTCGAAACTCACGCCTTTCACACCGCGCAGTCGCGGGTCCATCGGGTCCGGCACGCCGTAGACCAACGCATCGTATTTCCGCTCGACCGTGTGCTTTTCGAACTGTTTCGCAAGCCCCTGATGCGCCTTGTCGGATTTCGCCGCGACCAAAAGCCCCGACGTATCCTTGTCGATCCGATGCACGATCCCGGGGCGTTTCTCGCCACCGATCCCCGAGAGGCTCTCGCCGCAATGAAACATCAGCGCATTGACCAGCGTACCCGAAGGCGAGCCGGGTGCCGGATGCACCACCATACCCACTGGCTTGTTCACCACGATCAGATCGTCATCCTCGTAAATGACATCGAGCGGAATATCCTCCGCCACGACCTCAGCGTCTGCGGCCTCTTCAACCGTGATCTCGACCCGGTCGCCCTCGGCCACTTTACCCTTCTGATCCGTCACAACCGCACCGTTGACCTTGATCGCCCCCTCGGTGAGCAATTTCGCCAAACGCGAGCGCGACAGCACCGCTTCTTCTGGCACATCGCGCGCGATCGCCTTATCAAGACGCTTGGGCGGATTTTCCGCGATGAGGAAGGCGACGGTGGATACGGGCATGAGCAACCTTGAGATCGATCCGAAAGACGCGGCCCGGCTGACGCTTTTGCGGCGGCTGGTCACGACACTTCTGGTGGTGATGATTGCCGGGTTTCTAGTGCTGATCACCCTGCTTGTCACCCGTTTCCCGTCAATGGATGCGCCAGTTTCTGAGACCGCCCCCCTCCCTTGGCCCGATCAGATCGCCCTGCCCGAAGGCATCACCCCCGAGGCAGTCACCCGTGGCTCCGACTGGATCGCCGTGGTGTCAGGCAATGAGATTCTGATTTTCGACGCCGAGGGCGGCGCGCTGCGTCAACGCATCTCCGTGACCCCCGCCCAACACTGAACGCGCTGCGCGGGAAGAAACGGAGCGCCGAGGCTGCCTCCCACAGCCTGCGGCGCTCGTCCCCCCGATGCGACCGGTCAGATTTGCGGACCAGATTCTACCTTCCCCAATTCAACTCCCGCCCGACGAGGGCAAAAAACAGAATTGGAGACATGACAAGGGCCGCGTAGGCGAGCCCCACGAAATAAAGATGCATATTTTCCTCCCTTTTTGGAAGGATAACACGAATCTACCAACATTGCTACATTTTGTCGCACCCTCTGCGACAGGACACAGCACCCACGCCATATCCCCGCGCGCGCAGGCTGCATGTCGGTCGACAGGGTGACACAGCCTGCCGCACACGACATCGCACGCACGCACGCACGCACGCACGAAAGCCATGGTCCACACCGGCCAGTAAGCAAGCTGCAATATGAAGGGAAAGAGTGGTACCACCTCCCCGGCTCGAACGGGGGACCTCCTGATCCACAATCAGGCGCTCTAACCAACTGAGCTAAGGCGGCACTGACGGGGGATTTAACGAGACGGGCAGATGAATGCAAGAGGCAGATTGCGAGAAAATCGCCCGAGCCCCGGAATCTCCCCCGCCCCTTGCGCCAGAACGGGCGAACGCGTATTTCGGGGAAGATCAAAAGGAGCCGTCATGGGTATCAATTCGGAACGCGACATCGAAGCCAATCTGCAAATCGGGCCGACCTCGCTCGGCATGGTGCGGATGTTCATCGAAGCCACCGGCGGCATCGAGATTCCGATGGATTTCGAACCGGAAGAAGCCGAAGAAATCGCCGAGGAGCTGATGGCTGCGGCGGCGCAGGCACGGAAAATGGCGAAATAAGCCGGCTTGGCCCGCATTGAATGCCTCCGGCGGGAGTATTTCTCCCACGGAAAGCCCCTTTAGCCCCCGAACAGCGCCGCGACGCCCGGATCGCGATAGCCCTGCAACCGTCGCGCCGCATCGCGCGCGGCCTTGAGATGCACCGATTTGCGCCGGGCGGCGGGCAATTTGTCCTCCTCCGGCATACGGATGATCTCCGCCTGATAAGCATCCGCAATGATCAGACCGGCTTCGGGTGGCAAAATTTCGGTCGGAAAGTCGAGATCGACGGCGAAGAAATACCGGTCGCACCACTCCAGATAGCCCTGCCATTTCGCATCGGTCATGAAATCCGCACGCGAAGATTTGCACTCCACCACCCAGACCTCACCCTTCGGTCCCAGCGCCAGCACATCGACGCGCAGGCCGCGCGCGGGCACCCATTCCTCGACGCAGGCGAAATCATGCGAACGCAGATGGCGGCAAACGCCACGCGCCAGTACCTGGCCGGGTTGGGCGGAGGTGAGAAACGTATCGATCATGGCCGGACCCTGCCGCAGTCTCGCGCGATTTTCAACGCCTCCCCCTTGTCGTCCTCGCAGCAAAGCCCTATCTCGGAGCTCAGGCGGGATCTGCTCTTCTCGTACACATGGGCGCAAGTCTCCGGTGGCCTTACGCAACCGAATGGGAGCTGGCTCTGTCTGGATCCTGGTCCAGTTACCTGGCGCCCACCTGATTTTTCAGGCTTCGGGAGCATACGCGCTGCTACGGATGCTGTGGTCCCCCGCCGCCCTCTTGAGGGCAAATTGAGATGCCGCCTTCTTGAAAGGCAAAACGCAAAACGCGCCCGAAAGGACGCGTTTTTCTGTATTGGAAAGCGTGCTCAGCGACGCCGCGTCGCCTCGACCGGAATGGGGTCCATCGTCATCAACGACACCTCGTCGCGTTTGCCGCCCCGCCCGTCGTCGTCGCTCCCGGCCATGCGCATGATCGTGATGGCGAATTGCACGCCGGAGAACACGATGCCATTGGCGAACCAAAGCACAATCACGGCGATGATCCCCGCATCGTTATGCGTGACCAGATGCCAAAGATTGGCGACGTTGAAATAGAGGAGCGCGCCCACGAACGCCGCCGCGATCGCAAAGCCGATCAGGACCTGAGTGATGTAGAGTTTCACAAGCTTGGGCATGGCAGCACTCCAAACGGGAACATATTCAAAAAGTGTATCACATGTGGGGGACATTTCCAGCTCCATTCCGTCGCAGCCCGAAATGCAAAAACGCCCCGACGAGGGGCGTTTATCACTGTCGATCAAACTCTGGAACGATTTCAAAAAACTTCGAGACGCGCTTCACATGTTTGTCTGCTCGCGCGTCTTCCCTTCGCGTTAAAACGCTTCGGGACGCGCTTCGCGGGCCATATGATCCAGCACAGCGTTGACAAATTTCGGCTCGCGACCATCGGGATAGAAGGCCTTCGCCACATCGACATATTCAACGATCACAACCTTCGGCGGCGTGCGGCCCGACAAAAGCTCGGCCCCTGCCGCCCGAAACAGGGCGCGCAGCGTCGGGTCAATGCGCGCGATCGGCCATTTCGCAACCAGTGCCCGGTCGGTCATCTGGTCGACCTTGGCCTGATCGTTCACGGCGATCTCGGTGATCTCATGGAACAGGTCGCTGTCGCCGTCGATGAATTCGCCCTCTTCCTCGGTCTTCAGACCGAAGAAATGATCGTAGAATTGACGACGCACCTTGTCGACGGTCATATCGGCCGCTTCCATCTGAAACAGCGCCTGCACGGCATAGAGCCTTGCGGCGGATTTCATCTCGCGCTTGGTGGGCGGTTTCAGGTGGTCGTTCTCGTCAGTCATGCTTTTTTGCTCTCGTCAGGCTGGCCGGCAAGCTTGATCGCGTCGGTGTGGAATCCCACGCCCTTGCTCGGAGCGGCCCATTTGCGCGAAAGCGCGATGAGATGCAAGGCCGCAGCGGCCGCACCGCCGCCTTTGTTCTGGCCTTTCGCCTCGGCGCGGACCACCGCTTGATCGCGATTTTCCACGGTCAGGATGCCGTTGCCGATGCACAGCCCTTGCAGCCCCATCAGTTGCAACGCGCGCGAGCTGTCGTTGCAAACCGTATCATAATGCGTGGTCTCGCCGCGAATGACACAACCCAGCGCCACATAACCATCGAAATTCGACAGTTTATCGGCAATCGAAATCGCTGTCGGCACTTCCAAAGCGCCCGGAACCTCCACGAGATCCCATGTGCCGCCCACGGCCTCAACGGTCGCTTTGGCGCCCGCCACCAACTCGTCGGCGATGTCCTTGTAATAAGGTGCCACGACGATGAGGATTTTCACCGGCTGATCGAAAGACGGCAGGTCGAGCGTATAATGTTGTTCATTGGCGGCCATCGGTCAGTTTCCTTCCGTGATCTTGCGCGTGCCGGTGATCTCGAGGCCGAAGGCTGCAAGCCCCGGCGCTTTCGGTTGCGGGCTGTCGCTGACGAGGATGAGTTTGTGCAGACCGAGTGCGGCCAAAATCTGCGCCCCCAGCCCGTATTGCCGCAGCGTCTGCGGCGAGGATTCGCCCTCTTCGACCATTTTCATCGTGGTATCGCGCAGCAGCACGACCACACCGCGCCCCTCTTCGGCGATCACTTCCATCGCGCCTTCCATCTCGCGCGAGGTGCGCCCGATGCCCAGCACGTCTTCGAGCGGGTTCAGATTGTGCACCCGCACCAGAACCGGCGCGCCATCGGTGATGTCGCCTTTCGACAGAACGATATGTTCGGCGCCCTGAAGATCGTCGGTGTAAATCTGCATGTCCCACTCGCCACCGAAGGCCGAGGTGACCTTGCGCGCCGAGGACTTGGATACGAGGTTGTCGTGACGGCGGCGATAGGCGATCAGGTCGGAAATCGTGCCGATCTTGAGACCGTGCTTTTGCGCAAAGCCCACAAGATCCGGCAGGCGCGACATGGTGCCGTCTTCGTTCATGATCTCGCAGATCACCGAGCTGGGCAGAAGCCCCGCCAGACGCGCCACGTCCACCCCGGCCTCGGTATGACCAGCCCGCACCAGAACACCACCATCGCGCGCGCGCAGCGGGAAGATATGGCCCGGCGTCGCGATGTCGGCGGCGGTTTTCGACGGGTCGATCGCCACGGCGACGGTGCGCGCGCGGTCATGGGCGGAGATGCCGGTCGACACGCCTTCGCGCGCTTCAATCGACACGGTGAAGGCCGTTTCATGCCGCGACGAGTTGTTCGAGGCCATCATCGGCAGGCCAAGTGCGTCGATCCGATCCCCGGTCAGCGTCACACAGATCAGGCCCCGCCCGTAGGTGGCCATGAAGTTGATCGCCTCGGGCGTCGCCATTTGCGACGGGATCACCAGATCGCCCTCGTTCTCGCGATCCTCGTGGTCGACAAGGATGAACATCCGCCCGTTGCGGGCGTCTTCGATGATCTCCTCGATCGGGGAGATGGCGTCTTGGTAGCTGACTTGCGTTTCGGACATGGTAATCTCGGCGGGCCTTCTGGGACTTCGGTCGCTTTCCGATACAGCTTTGCGCCACCAAAGGCCAGCCTCATGCCACGCACAATCGCCAAGCATTTCTGCGCAATTCGCAGCTTTGCCCATCTGTGCGATCAATGCGCGCCCAACCCGCTCAGGTCAGCTTTCGAAAAACACCGGCGCGTCGATCCGACCGGCCAGCTTGCCAGCGTCGACCCATTCCGCCTCAAACGGCGCTTCCGAGACCAGAACAAGCCCATCCCGCGGAAATTTCGACCCCAAAAGTTCCGCCAGAGCGGCGCGTTGTTGCCCCCATGGCGCATAGGGGCGCGGCGCACGTCCGGCCCGGTCCACCGCGTCAAGCTCTTCGATCATCCCCGGCACCAGCGGATGATGCGCCGCCACGATGCGTGCGGCTTTCACCTCTGCCAGCTTGTCGGCAAAGGCCGGGTTCATCCGGTCTCCCAGCCGCACAAGCCGAAGCGCATTGGAGGAAAACAGGAAGCCGACAACGTCGCGCCCGGTGGAAGCGCGGATCGAGGCGTAGGATTTATACGGCAGACCAAGCTCTTCGGCCCGGCGCACCCGCATGCGGACCACCTCGATGGGCAGGCTCTCCCCCATCAGGCTCTTGCGCGCCTTCTTCCAGACAAAGCGACGATAGCTCACGCCCGGATCGAGCGACGGCCCACCATTGTGGCCGACGCCATGGAGCGGGGCGCTCACGCCTGCCACTCCTGCAAACGGGCGACGTAGCGCGCCAGCGTGTCGATCTCGAGGTTCACCTTGTCGCCCACCTTCGCCACGCCCCAGGTCGTCACCTCCTGCGTATGCGGAATGACGTTGATGCCGAAAGAACAGCCCTCGACCTCGTTCACCGTCAAAGACGTGCCGTTCAGCGCCACCGAACCTTTCGGCGCGATGAATTTCGCCAGAGCCTCCGGGGCCTCAAACGTGATCCGCGTGCTGTCGCCCTCGTCCTTCATCGCCGTGATCACCGCCACCCCATCGACATGGCCGGACACGATATGCCCGCCCAACTCGTCGCCCAACTTGAGCGCACGCTCCAGATTGAGCCGCTTGCCGACCGTCCACATGCCGATATTGGTCTTCGATACGCTCTCCGCGGAAATCTCCACATCGAACCAGTTTTGCGGAGCAGTCCCAAGCGCGATCACCGTCAGACACACCCCGTCGCAGGCGATCGAGGCGCCGATCTCGATCCCGTCGACATCGTAAGCGCAGCCGATCCGCGCCCGCAGATCGCCACGTTTTTCCAGTTCCAGCACGGTGCCGACATCGGTGATGATCCCTGTGAACATGACGCCTCCATGCGTTTCGTTGGTCGTTTCGTGGGTCGTTTTGCGTTACCTTGGCCCAGAGGTAACGCCCCAGCCGCCCGCCCGCAAGCGTACTCAGGTTTTGTTAACCGCTTCTATGGCACAGTCGACCAAGGCACAGCCCCTGCGCACGCTCCTGCGCTCTGAGGGCCACAAATCCGCCCGAATTTATGGCTAACAGGAAATTAACCACGACAAACCACACCCAATGCCGCAAAACCACCCCATGCCGAACCAAACCCCAACGAAAAACGCCAACGCCCGCGTGTTCCTGATGCTTCAGGGCCCGCACGGACCGTTTTTCTGGGGGCTGGGCAAGATGTTGACCTCGGCCGGGGCCAAGGTCTGGCGCGTCGGCTTCAACGCCGGCGACCGCGCCTTCTGGTTCTCGACCAAGAGCTTTATCGCCTATACCGATCCGCCAGAGGACTGGCCCAGCCGGTTCGAGAACATCGTCCGCGACAAGTCTGTCACCGACATCGTGCTCTATGGCGACACCCGCCCCGTCCATGCCCTCGCCATCGAACGCGCCCGGGCTCTGGGCCTTACCATCCATGTCTTCGAAGAGGGCTATATCCGCCCCTACTGGGTCACCTATGAGCGCGGCGGCTCGAATGGCAACTCCGCCCTCATGACCCTCACCGTCGCCGAAATGCGCGGCGCGCTCGAGAATATCGACCACGATACGATCGACCCCCCTGCGCAATGGGGCGACATGCGCCAGCACATCTTCTACGGTGCGCTCTACCACTGGTTCGTGATGTTCCGAAACTCCGCTTTCCGCCATTATCGCGGCCATCGCGAATTGCCCGTGACGCGCGAGTTTCTTTTGTATTTCAAACGCCTGATCCTGATGCCACAACACTGGATCTCGCGCGCCTGGCACACCCGCGCGATCCTCGGGGCAGGTCATCCGTTCCACATCGCACTTCTCCAGCTCGAACATGACACCAGCTTTCAGGTCCACAGCCCCTATTCCACCATGCCGGAATTCGTCGCCGATGTGATCGAAGGCTTCGCCAAGGGCGCGCCCCGGCACCATCACCTCGTGTTCAAGGCGCATCCGCTGGAAAACGACCGGCGCAACCTGCGCCACGAAATCCGCCGCATCGCCGCCGAATACGGCATCGAGGACCGGGTGCATTACGTCCGCGGCGGCAAGTTACAGAAACTGCTCCTGAGTGCGCGCTCCGCCGTCACCGTCAATTCCACCGCGGGTCAACAGGTGCTCTCGCTGGGCATCCCGCTGCGCATCCTAGGCCGCGCAGTCTACGACAAACCGGAATTCGTCTCGCACCAACCGCTCGAGGCGTTTTTCGCCCAGCCCGAGCGCCCCGACACCCGCGCCTATCGCGATTACCGCCAGTTCCTTCTGGAAACCTCGCAGGTGCCCGGCGGCTTCTACTCGAAACGCGGGAGGCGGCAACTCATGCGCCTCGTCGTCGATCTGATGCTTGGTTCTGAGGCCCCCGATCAGGCGCTGTTGAGTGGCAAGACCCCTCCGCGCCAACCGCTACGCCTCGTCAAATAAAGGCAATCATGGCCGATTTGTGCCCCCCACATCCCCCGCGCACCACTAGATCGTGATGCGCCGCACAGCGTCGCCACACTCTCTGCGAAAGCCGCGACCTTCCCGCAACACAACCTTCACAGCGCCCCACATCTCTCTGCAAAAACTGGATTTCCGACTCGCTATTGGTTAATCTGCTGGCTAAACCCGATAAAAATATGGGGCAGAGGAGACAGAGCAGTGAAGATCCTGACATCGCGCATGACCCGCGCCATTGCGCTGGCCGCCGTGACGGCGAGCCTGTCTGCCTGTGCCCTGCCGCGCTCCGGTCCGACCAAGAAAGAGATTTTCGCGGGGTCCGTTCTGGAACAAGGCGACTCCTTCGTCGTCTCCGTCAACGACCGCGTCAACGCCGTGACGGCGATCAATCAGGAGCTTGGCTTCTCAAGCGCCTTCCAGAACGCCGGTGTGATCGGCTCCGACACCATCGCACCGGGCGATGTGCTCTCGCTCACCATCTGGGAAAACGTCGATGACGGGCTTCTGGCCGGGGCCGGGGCCAGTGCCACCGTGCTTTCCGAGGTGCAGGTCGATGGCGCGGGCTTCATCTTCGTGCCCTATGCCGGGCGCATCAAAGCCGCGGGCAACAGCCCCGAAGCGATCCGCCGCCTGATCACCGAGAAACTCGACGCGCAAACCCCCGATCCGCAGGTCATGGTCACCCGTGCCGCAGGCGATGGCGCCACCGTCACCATCACCGGGAAGATCTCCGGACAGGGCGTCTTCCCGATTGAGCGCCCGACCCGCCGACTGACCGCCATGCTGGCCCGTGCAGGCGGCCCGTCCGTCGAACCCGACGTCGCCCAGATCAAGGTGATCCGTGGCTCGAAAGCCGAAACGGTCTGGTTCCAAGACCTCTACAACAACCCGAAATACGACATTCCGCTGCGCGACGGCGACCGCATTCTCGTCGAGGCCGACCCGCGCTCTTTCACCGCCCTCGGCGCCACCGGTGCGCAAAGCGTGATCCCTTTCGAAACCCGCAACCTCTCCGCGCTCGAAGCCATCGCTCAGGTCGGCGGTCTGCGCACCAACTCCGCCGATCCGACCGGCGTTTTCGTCTTCCGCAACGAACCCGAAAACATTGCCAAGCAGGTGCTCGGACGCGACGACATCATGGGCACCCAGCGCCTGATCTATGTGCTCGATCTGACCCAGCCGAACGGCTTGTTCCTCGCCCGCGATTTCCTCATTCGCGACGAAGACACGCTCTATGTCACAGAAGCACCGTTCACCCAATGGCAAAAAACTCTGAGCGCAGTCACCGGCACGGCCAGCTCCGCCAGCTCTATCGCCGCCATCGGCCAGTGACCTGATGGTCGGCCATTTGACCGACACGTCTTCCCCCGCCCCGGTCACCTCGCCGGGGCGGCTCTCGTTTCAGACCCCACTTCTGTTCGAGCGCCTGCGCACTGAATTCGATCTGTCCTGTGCCGCCCTGAGCTGGCACGATCTCGCCCGTGGCGCGCCCCCCGACGACAGTGCGGAGCTTGATCGCGCGCGTCAGGCGATCGACTGGCTGGTTTCATTGAAATTGTCTCGTTCCAGTGGTGAAATCGACCCGGATCAGACGCCTGATGTTCCATTTGTGCTCGTTTTGGATCAACCGCGCAGCGCCGAAAACGCCCCCGCCGAGGCCGGTATGACCGAAATGCTGGTCTTCGCCCAGACCGAGCTTTTGAACGCCCGCGTCGCCATCCTCGGCTGCGACGATGGGTTCTTCAGCGACAGCACCGATCCGCGCCTGACCCTCTTGCCGCCGAACGCCAATCTCTATCGCCTGCTCGAGGCGGCCACCGCCGTTTACACCCATTCCGCAGGTTACGGCTTCGACGCGATCCTCGCCGGGCATCGTCCCCGAGTGTTCGGGCGGCCCTGGTATGGCGCGCTCGGTCTCACCGCCGATGAGGACCCCGACCCGCACAGCCCCCATCGCCTGACCCGCGCCCAGCTCTTTCTCGCCGCCCTGATACGCGCCACCACATGGCATGCGGGCACGGAGACGCTGGAAATCGAGGACATTCTCGCCCGGCTCGAGGCGCGCGAACGTGCGATCCGCGAGGATGCTCCGGGCTATATCGCCTCCGGCATCCTGCGTTGGAAACATCGTTTCCTTCGGCAATATCTCGGTCGGAACGGCCTCACGATCAGCGACGATCCGAGTGTCATCGCCCACGAAAAATCCGCAGGCCGTCGTCACATCGCCTGGGGTGCGCCCCCCGAGGCCGATCTGCGGCTCGAGGACGGCTTCCTGCGCTCTCGCGGCCTCGGTGCCGCTCTGGTGCGCCCCCTGTCGCTGGTGCTCGACGACAGCGGCATCTACTTCGATCCCACGCGCCCCTCCCGGCTGGAGACACTGATCGCGGAGCGCCCCCCGCTCAGCGCCGCGCAACAGGCCCGGATCGCGCGGTTTCTCTCCCGACTCAAGGCCTTGCATCTGAGCAAATACAATGTCGGCGCGGAGCTGCCCCCCTTGCCCAAGGGCCATCGCATCCTCGTCGCCGGACAGGTCGAGGACGACGCCTCGATCACCCTCGGCGCCGGAAAAATCTCAACCAATCTCGCACTGTTGCAGGCCGCACGGGCCGCGCATCCCGAGGCCATTCTGGTCTACAAACCCCACCCCGATGTCGAAGCCGGGCTTCGGCGCGGCAAGCTCCCGGCGGCCAACGACATCGCCGATGTCATCGCCTCCGAGGCCGATCCGCTCGCCCTGATCGAAGCCTGCGACGCGGTCTGGACCATGACCTCGCTGATCGGCTTCGAAGCCCTGTTGCGCGGCACACCGGTGACCTGCACCGGCGCACCATTTTATGCCGGATGGGGGTTGACCACCGATCTCGGCCCGGTGCCTGCGCGCCGCGCGGCACGCCCCGACCTCATGAGCCTCGCCCATGCGGTTCTGATTGATTATCCACGCTATTTCGATCCGAAATCCGGCACTCCCCTGTCACCGGAAGAAGCCTTGGAATTGCTGTCGCAAGCCCCGAAAGGCCGCAGCCGTTTCGCGCAAACCCTGTTGGCCAGACTGCGGCAGTTGCGCGCCGCAACCCTCGGGATCAGGTGAGCCGCGTCCAAAGGCTCAGCGCATCCGGTCCGATCTGTTCGAGTTTCTCAAGATGGTAACGCGGGGCTTCCGCCAGCCGGTCGAGCCCCAGCGCCCCCAGCCCCGGACGCCCCTCCGCACCGATGCCAAGCCCGGCGGTGAACAGCGCCACATGATCGGCCAACCCCGCCGACAGAAGCGACGCCGCCAGCGCCCCGCCCCCTTCGCAGAACACCCGCGTCAGTCCCCGCGCGCCCAGCGCTTGCAAAGCGGCCCCGGCATCCAACTGCCCTTGCGCAACGGGTACTTCGATTAGTTCCGCACCAAGCCCTTGCCAAGTGGAAATCAGTTCCGGCGCGGCCTCCGGCCCGTGCAGGAGCCACACCGGCACCTCGCCCGCCGTGCGCGCCAGATGGCTGTCGACCGGCAGATCGAGCCTGCGCGACATCACCAGCCGCACCGGCTGATGATCGACACCCAGCCCCCGGATCGTCAGCGTCGGATCGTCCGCCCGCGCCGTGCCCCCGCCGACCAGAACCGCATCGTGAGTTGCCCGCATCGCATGCACGCGACGGCGCGCCATCGGGCCGGTGATCCATTGGCTCTCCCCGGTCGCCGTCGCGATGCGCCCGTCCCAGGACATCGCCAGTTTCAGCGTCACCATCGGTCGGCCCAGAGTGACTTTCGACAGGAAGCCCTGCTGCTGCGCACGGGCTGCGTCCTCGCACAGGCCCGTCACCACCTCAAGTCCGGCATCTTGCAGCATTGCAAAGCCCCGCCCGTTCACTCGCGGGTCGGGATCGCCCAGCGCCACCGCGACACGTCGCACCCCTGCGGCGATCAGCGCTTCGGAACAGGGGGGCGTTTTGCCGTAATGCGAACAGGGCTCTAAGGTCACGTAAACCGTCGCGCCACGCGCCGCCTCGCCCGCCTGACGCAGCGCCATGACCTCCGCATGCGGGCGCCCACCCGGCTGGGTCCAGCCGCGTCCGACGATGCGCCCGTCCCGCACGATGACACAGCCCACAGCCGGGTTCGGCCAAGTCCGGCCAATCCCGCGCGCTGCCAATGACAGCGCGTGGCGCATGTGGCGCAAATCTTCCAATTCGCTCATTCGTCGGATTTGGCGTCGGGGCGCAACTCACTGACAAACTTGTCGAAATCGTCAGCGGCCTGGAAGTTCTTGTAGACCGAGGCAAAGCGCACATAGGCCACCGTATCGATCCGCGCGAGGCTTTCCATGACGATTTCGCCGATGGTTTTCGACGGAATATCCGTCTCGCCCATGCTCTCGAGCCGCCGTACGATTCCGGAGATCATCTGATCCAGACGCTCCGGTTCGATCGGTCGTTTCTGGGCCGCGATCCGGATCGAACGTTCCAGCTTGTCGCGGTCGAAATCTTCGCGCCGCCCGTTGGATTTTACCACCACGAGATCGCGCAATTGCACCCGCTCATAGGTGGTAAACCGCCCGCCGCAGGCCGAACAAAAGCGCCGCCGCCGGATCGCAACATGATCCTCTGCCGGGCGGCTGTCTTTCACCTGGGTATCGATATTTCCGCAAAATGGACAACGCATCCTGGCGTCCCCTTCATCTTTTCTTCACTGCCTCGTCTGGGGTCTTTGCCCCAGTTATCCACAGGCACTATAGGGGCTCTCCCAGAATTTGGGTAGATCAAATTTTCACCGCTAAATGTTGTAGAGCGCGTCAGCTCAGCGCAGCAGCGCCATCACCCGCCGGACATGCGGTCGGTCGCGATGTTCGAAAAGGTAAACTCCTTGCCATGTTCCAAGCGCCATGCGCCCATTCAGGACAGGAATTGTACATGTCGTCGGCAAAAGCGCCGCCTTGATATGCGCCGGCATATCGTCCGGGCCCTCATAGGTATGGGTCAGATAAGCCATCGCGGGATCGCTGGTCGGCGGCACAAGGCGATGGAAATAAGCCTGAAGGTCGGTCCGCACCTCCGGGTCGGCGTTTTCCTGAATGACCAGTGAGGCGGAGGTATGTTGCACCATGAGCGTCAGGAGCGCCTCCATTGCCCCCTCGCCCGCCACCCACCGTGCCAGATCGGCGGTGAATTCATAAAGGCCCGGACCGGAGGTCGCGATTTCAAACAGGCGATGGCTCATTCGCAGTCCTCTTTCCAGATCAGCTCATAAGAATCCCAGCAATAGCCCGCCGCCTCATAGGCATCGGCAAATCCAAAAACCGTGTAGCTGATCGTCTCCGGCAGGCAATCGAAATGCGCCACGTCCTCTTCCCCACGCAAAACGATGATCCCACCGCTCATGTCATGGTCATCGGTCATCCGGTCGAAGTCCCCCCAGAGAAGATAGCTCACATCTCCGTTCGTCAGGCTCAACTCCTCCCAGATCGACCCACCAACCCCGGACCAAGGCGTCACATCGACCTCTGCATAAGGTCGGTTCAACTCAAGCTCAGGCACCTGACCGGGACGCCCGAAACGATAGGTCACCCCCTCCGGATGCGCCGTCAGAGACAGGCTCTTGCCATTGGCAAACCCGCATGCCAGCAAAACGGTCTCCTCTGCGTATGCAGGCACGACGGTCAGCCCCATGAACGCACAGGTCGCCATCAGGCGCGCCATTCGATTCCGGTTCAACGTCATCAAAAAACCCTCTCAACACATGTCGAAAGGGTTTACCTCATCGGCGGAATTTTTGAAACGCCCCCGTCAGCCCTCCACCTCACAGCGCACGGTCTGGCCGCTCTCTTCGGGGGTCAAAGACGCCGTCTGGACCTGCGCATCCCGCACCGGTGCCATGAACACCGCATCCAGCGTCGCGATGCACCGTTGCAAATCCTCGGCCGGGACTTTGATCACGATGACATCGCCGCTGCCCGCTTCATACGGCCCGTCCACCACCGCAAGATCCTGTATCGCCTCGCCCAGCGCCCCAAGAGGCGCGAGCAGCCCCACGGCAGCAATGGCGAAGGTAAAGGCAATGAGGGCCTTGGCAATGCGCGTCATGACAGCTCTCCCATACAGTTGTCCAAGACCAACGCAGAAAGGCTTAATCAAGTTTCAACATCCCCGGGTTTTCTGTGGATAACCCGTCAGCCCCCGTCGAAAATGCTCCGCGCCGCCTCAATCTCAGGCATTTTCGCCCCGGCCCAGCCGATCAACCCGTGCAATGGCCCAAGAAACGAGCGCCCGAGATCGGTCAAGTCATAAGACACCGAAGGCGGTTTGGTATCGAACACCGTGCGTTCCACAAGCCCGTCCCGCTCAAGATCGCGCAACGACTGCGTCAGCATGCGTTTCGAAATATCCGGCAACGCCCGCGCCAGGGCATTGAACCGCTGCGGCCCGTTTTCCAACTCCAGCAGAATGAGCGAGGTCCATTTCGCCGCCACATGATCGAGCACCTGCCGCACCGGGCAGTTCTGTGGCTCGAACCCCATGGCTTTCCATTCTTCCAGACGACTCATCGGAATGTCACGCATCGCTCTTATCCTTCAGGTATCCTTCAGGGCGGTTCCCTCGATGTAACCTTGTCCCGAAAAAGTGCCTCCTTTTCAGGAGTCGAAAAGGTCTCTAATTGAGACTTATATTCAAAACGAACCCAAAAGGGAATAGACATGACCACCTACCTCGTCACCGGCGCCTCCGGTCAGCTTGGCCAGCTTGTCGTCGATCATCTCGCCACCGTCGTCGCGAAAGACGACATTCTCGCGCTCGTGCGGTCCGAAAAAGCCGCCGAAGGCTTCGCCGCCAAGGGCATCGCCACCCGCCGCGCCGATTACACCGATGTCGCCGCCCTCACTGCCGCTTTCGACGGCGTGGATCGCCTCCTGCTGATCTCCTCGTCCGAAGTCGGTCAACGCGCCGCCCAGCACGGCAATGTCATCGAGGCCGCCAAATCTGCGGGCGTCAAATTCATCGCCTATACCTCGATCCTCAAGGCCGATACCGGCAATATGGCGCTGGCCGAAGAGCACCTCGCGACCGAGGCCATGCTGAAAGACAGCGGCCTCCCCTACACGCTTCTGCGCAATGGCTGGTATTCCGAAAATATCACCATGACGCTGGGCCAAGACCTTGAGCTTGGTCAACATTTCGGTGCCGCCGGTGAGGGCAAGCTCGCCACCGCCCCGCGCAAGGATTACGCCGAGGCCGCCGCCATCGTTCTGGCGGGCGGTCATGACGGTGAGGTTCTGGAACTCGCGGGCGACGAGGCTTATTCGCTCGCCGACTACGCCGCCATCGTCGCCGAAACCTCCGGCAAACCGGTCGTTTACACCGACATGCCCGAAGCCGCGTTCACCGAGGCGCTGGTCGGCGCGGGCCTGCCCGCCGGGTTCGCCGCCATCCTCGCGGATTCGGACGCGAAAGCCGCCAAAGGTGCGCTGTTCGACGACAGCAAAACCCTTTCCAAACTGATCGGTCACCCGACCGAGCCGATCTCTGCGACGGTCAAAGCCGCGCTCTAAGCACCTTAGCCCTGCCCTCTCCGGGCGGGGCTTTTACATCCGGGGATCGTCGAAAATACTGTCCCCCATCTGGTCGATGAAAATCTGCGCCTTGCGCAGGCTTTCCTGCCGCGCGTCGTCGAGATCGCTCATCGTATCCGCCCGGATCATCATATGCGCCCGGGTCTCGCCGTCGATGTCCTTCTCGATCCGTGCCGCAATGCGATAGCCGCTCTCAGCCTTCATCGGCTCCGGGAAGATGCGGTAATCTTTGCCGTAAAGTTCGGGCTTCGCAGTTGATTGCGGGGCGGCGTCGGGTTGCGATTTGCCACCGGATTTACCACCGAAGAGTTTTCCGAAAAGGGACATGAAGGCCTCCTGTATGAAACGGCACTTTGCGGCCCCTGCCCCCGAAGTGCAAGCCGCGCATCGCCTGACCGGGGGCTGGTGATGAAACGGTTGAATGACGAGCGGCGGCTTTGTTCCGCGCTAGTTTACCAACATGTCAACAATTGGGCTTTCCAGCAGAAGAACTTCCTGCGCGGGCATGACAACTCCTCGATGAATAAGAGCGTTTAGATAGCGCCGCCTTTGATGCCCTTCGATTAGGATATACTTCGCATCCGGCCAGCTTTTAAGACCATCATGAAACCCATTGGGCACCGACAACAAAATGGGCGGGTAGTCCCAGCGGCCCCTGTCAAGCGCATCAGATGTAGGGTGCCCTCCTGGACATTTGTGAAACACTTCATAATCCCATTCGGGGTCAAGACAATTATCTGTCGCTGACTTCACAAGCCGCATGAAGTCTGCTGGTGTCATTTTCTGTCGCGAGTACGTCAGCGAGGAAAGCGGTATGTAGCTGTGGGGATGTTTACAAAAATATCTGAACACCCATTGCTCAACCAAATCGGCAGGCAAACCATGAAAATGATCTCTATTTCTCAGCCAATAATCGTCAAAACTCTCCTTACGAAAACTCTCATGTCCAATGGGACACAACTCTTTCTGCCAAACACATTTGGTATCTACGGGGCATATAAACATAAACAAAAACGCCCCCCTTCCGGGAGGCGCTCCTAACTTTACTGATCCAAGAACGACCGCAGCTTCCGCGACCGCGAGGGGTGCTTCAACTTCCGCAACGCCTTCGCCTCGATCTGACGGATCCGTTCGCGGGTCACGGAGAACTGTTGCCCCACCTCTTCAAGCGTGTGGTCGGTGTTCATGCCGATCCCGAACCGCATCCGCAACACGCGTTCTTCGCGGGGCGTGAGCGAGGCCAGCACGCGGGTGGTGGTCTCTTTGAGGTTCTCCTGAATGGCCGCATCCAAGGGCAGAACCGCGTTCTTGTCCTCGATGAAATCGCCCAACTGGCTGTCTTCCTCGTCGCCGATCGGCGTTTCGAGAGAGATCGGTTCCTTGGCGATTTTCATCACCTTGCGGACCTTTTCCAGCGGCATTTGCAGCTTTTCGGCCAATTCTTCCGGCGTCGGTTCGCGGCCGATCTCGTGCAACATCTGACGACCGGTGCGCACCAGCTTGTTGATCGTCTCGATCATGTGCACCGGAATACGGATCGTCCGGGCCTGATCCGCGATAGACCGCGTGATCGCCTGACGGATCCACCAAGTGGCGTAGGTCGAGAATTTATAGCCGCGACGGTATTCGAACTTATCGACCGCCTTCATCAGGCCGATGTTGCCTTCCTGAATGAGATCAAGGAATTGCAGGCCGCGGTTGGTGTATTTCTTGGCAATCGAAATCACGAGGCGAAGGTTGGCTTCGACCATTTCCTTCTTGGCCTGACGGGCTTCTTTCTCGCCCTTCTGGACCTGCGCCACGATGCGGCGGAATTCGGAGATGTCGACGCCGACGTACTGGCCGACCATCGCCATTTCGGAGCGCAGCTCCTCGACCTTGTCGGAGAAGCGTTCGACAAACATCTGCCAGCCACGGCCCGGCTTGTCCGCCATGCGGTCGAGCCAGGTCGGGTCCAGTTCGGAGCCGCGATAATCCTCGATGAACTCGCGCCGGTTGATCCGCGCCTGATCGGCGAGCTTCACCATCGAGCTGTCGATCGACATGACGCGTTTGTTGATGCCGTAGAGCTGGTCGATCAGCGCTTCGATCCGGTTGTTGTGCAGGTGCAGAGAGTTCACCAGAACCACGATCTCGGAGCGCAGCTTCTGATACTCGGCCTCGGCCCCTTCCGAGAACGACCCGTCCTCGTTGAGCGTGGCCGACATCCGCAAATCCTGCATCTCGGAGAGATGGGCGAAATCTTCGGAAATCCGCGCAAGCGTTTCGAGAACCTGCGGTTTCAGCGCCGATTCCATCGCCGCAAGCGACATGTTCGCCTGCTCGTCATCCTCGTCATCCTCATCGGAGGAAATCGGGTTGCCGTCGGCGTCGTATTCCTGCTCGCGCTCTTTGGACTCACCCGCGGTCGCCTCGGCGTTCAGCCCCTCGACGACATTTTCCTCGTCCTCGTCCTCATCGACACCGCCGCCAAATGTGGCCTCAAGGTCGATGACGTCGCGCAGGAGGATGTCCTCGGACAAAAGTTCGTCGTGCCAGATCGTGATCGCCTGAAAGGTCAGCGGGCTTTCGCAAAGCCCGGCGATCATCGTGTTGCGCCCGGCCTCGATGCGTTTCGCAATCGCGATCTCGCCCTCGCGCGACAAAAGCTCGACCGAACCCATCTCGCGCAGGTACATCCGCACCGGATCGTCCGTGCGGTCGAGTTTCTCGGTCTCCGAATTGGCCATCGCCACTTCGCGCGAGCCGGAAGTCGCGACCAGCTCACCGCCCTTGGCGTCGCCGTCCGCGCTGTCGTCGTCCTCGACTTCTTCGTCCTCGATGACGTTGATGCCCATTTCGGAGAGCATCGACATCACGTCCTCGATCTGCTCGGAACTCACCTGCTCCGGTGGCAGGACCTTGTTGAGCTGATCGTAGGTGATGTAGCCTTTCTCACGCGCCTCGGCGATCATCTTCTTGACCGCGGTCTGGCTCACGTCGAGCATCACGTCCTGGTCCTGATCGTCACTCTTGGCGTCGTCATTGTCTTTGGCTGCCATGCGGCTCTCCCCTAAACTCTGGCGGGTTCCGATGCGGTCCCGATGGCCCTGTCGCCGGACCTGTCACGGACCACTCACTGGCCCTTTGGTCGGCATGTCCGTGCGAGGGACCCACCCCATTCGCCCACAACAGCGCCTGCTCAAACCCGAATCATGTCATGCGAATCAATGATTCGCCACCCGAATACCCATATTTCCTTAACCATCCCTGCACCAGTGGCACAGGGCCTCTCCGTGCAACGCCCGCCCCCTTTTGCGGCTCACTTGCCACGTTCAGGGGCGATTCGGTTCAAAAGCGCGCGAAACGCATTGCGCTCGTCCCGCGACAGCTCAAGCCCGTTCTCCGCAATATCGAATTCCGTTCTGTCTTCCGCCTCCGCTTTGGTGGCCCGGTTGCGCGCCTCAGCCGCCTGCCGGAGCCGCCATGTCACCTGTTCGTCATCGGCGGCCAACATATCTTCCAGCCCCTCGGCCAGCTCGGCCTGATAGCCCCGCCGCGCCTTGAGTTTGGCCAGCTCCTCCGTGAGGCACATCTGCGCCACCTCGCGGTCGGGCCGGCGCACAGGGGGCGCGATCTGAACATGGGGATGCGACATCAGCCGATCAAGGGCTCCCAGCCCCGCCATCGCAATCACATTTTCCCTGAGCGCCCCCGCATCCTCTTCCTCGGCATGGGTCAGCACCGCATGGAGCAAGGCCGCGTGATCCTCCGAGCGCGGTGTCAGCCCTTCGAGTTGCGACAGGAACTCTAACGCCAGCCCCGGATTGGCGATCAGCACCGCCAAAACCACCGCCTCGCGCATCAGATCGGCCTGCGCCTCGTCACCGGAAACGATCAGCGACGCTTTCAGCCCTTCGGTCGGCACCGCGGCCTGTTTGCCGAACCGCCCGCGCCCCTGACCTCCGCGCCCGCCGCCCGGTGTCCAAGCCTTGCGCGGACCGCCGCCCGCCTCGCGTTCCTCACGCTTGCCCCGGAAAAGCTCCCGGCGCATGTCGTTCAGGATCTCACCGTAATGGCGTTTGATCGAGGCGTCGGTGATGGGCCGGATCGTTTCGCGCAGGCTCTTGTCCAGGGCCGCGCGGCGTTCCGGGCTGTCGAACACCTTGCCCTCGGTCTCGCGCCGCCACAGCAGCGCCACCATCGGCAAAGCGCCGTCGAGCACCTCCTGCATCGCCTCCGGCCCCTTGGCCTTGATCAGCTCGTCCGGGTCCTGCCCCTCCGGCAGAATGGCAAAGCGTAGCCCCTTGCCCGCCTCCAAGAGGGGCATCGCCAGATCGATCACGCGATACGCCGCCCGAAGCCCCGCCTTGTCGCCATCGAGCGCAATCACCGGCTCGCTCGACATCCGCCACATGAGTTGCAACTGCCGGTCGGTGATCGCCGTCCCCAAGGGCGCAACCGTGGCCTCGAACCCGGCCTCCGCCAGCGCGATCACATCCATGTAGCCCTCGGCGACGACCAAGGTCTGCCCCCGCCCGCAAGCCACACGGGCCTCCTGATGGTTGTAAAGCGCATTGCCCTTGTCGAACAAAAGCCGCTCGGGGCCGTTGAGATATTTCGCCCGCGCGTTCGGGTCCATCGACCGCCCGCCAAAGGAAATAAGCCGCCCGCGCGCATCGCGGATCGGAAACACGATCCGGTCGCGGAAAAAATCATAGGGCTCCCGCCCGTCGTCGGGCTTCGCCGCCACCCCCGCCTCTATCGCCATCTCGGCGGAGATGCCCTGATCCTTCAGCGCCCGCAAAAGCGCATTGCCCGAGGGCGCAAAACCGATCTCGAAGCGCTCCCGCGTCGCGGGCTTCATGCCCCGCTTGTCGAGATAGGCCCGCGCCGCCGTGCCGCCCTGTTGCGACAGGCAGAGCCGGAAAAACCGGTTCGCCGCCTCGTTCACCTCGGCAAGCTCGGCGCGCTTGTCGGATTTCTCCTGCGCCTTCGGATCGCTCTTCGGCACCGGCATCCCGGCCTCTTGGGCAAGAATCTCGATCGCCTCCATGAAGCCGACATTCTCGGTCTCGCGCACGAAGGTGATCGCATCGCCCTTGGCGTGACAGCCGAAGCAATAATAATAGCCGTCCTTATCATTGACGTGGAAGGAGGCGGATTTCTCGTGATGGAACGGGCACGGCGCCCACATGTCGCCCTTGCCCGGGTTCGATTTGCGCGTATCCCACATGACTTTGCGGCCGACCACATCGGTCAGCGACAGGCGCGATCGCAGCTCATCCAAGAATCCCGGGGGCAGTGACATGGGCGCGAGTATCGCCCCTCGCCCGCGCAACGTCCAGAGGCCCCGCAACGCTCCGGTGCCGAAGCGGCCACAAACCGGTCGCGAATCGCTTTGTGGCGAAAACCCGGTACAAATCCGGCAAAATCGTGACAAAATGCGGCAAATTCGTGATGCGCCCCCGGGCACCGTCCAATCCCGCCGCACCTTTCCCGACTTTTCCCGCCCCCTCGCCGCCCAATATGACCATTTCGGGGCAAAGCCTCTGCGGACTTTACCCATGGTTTCCACAGGGTCAAAATAAGGTCGTGTGGCGTCTGTTATGCACGGGGAAAACCCCGGCCGGACACCATGCACACTGGGAAAAATGGGGGCACCACTCCGATTGAGAGACGGTGTCATGTTGGGTAAGATCACGCGCCGCGAAGCGGGGCTTTTTCACACGGGCCGGGGCCATGCCGCCGGTTGCGCTGCGCGTCAGAACAGGCCGCACGCCTGCGTTCAGAAACCGGCTTCGGGCATCGCCCGCGCCGCGGCAACACAGCTGCGCAAATTCGATGCGCGGCAGCACATGCGCGACGAGCAGGGCTCGCTCGCGCTCTTCGGCTTGTTTACCTTCGTCATTCTGCTGCTGCTCGCCGGAATGGGCATCGACATCATCCGCCACGAGACCCTGCGCACCGAGTTGCAGAACACCCTCGACCGCGCCGTGCTCGCCGCAACCAACCTCGAGAACACCAACGATCCGAAAGACGTGATCATCGACTATTTCGCGAAGGCGGGCCTGAGCGAATATCTCAAGGAGGACGAGATCGACATCGTGCCGCTGGGCGACGGGCGTCAGGTCTATGCCTCCGTCGAAGCCGAGGTGCCGACCTATTTCATGAAATTCGCCGCCATCGACAGCCTCTCACTGTCCGGCGAAACCATGGCGCAACAGGGCCTCGCCGGGCTTGAAATCGCTCTCGTCCTCGACGTCTCCGGCTCGATGAACAGCTACAGCCGTCTGACCAACCTGAAATCCGCCGCTCAGGATTTCACCCAAACCGTCTTCGAGAATGCCGCAAGCGACGA
Source organism: Celeribacter sp. SCSIO 80788 (assembly GCF_051054295.1). Classification (GTDB taxonomy): domain Bacteria; phylum Pseudomonadota; class Alphaproteobacteria; order Rhodobacterales; family Rhodobacteraceae; genus Celeribacter. Next base: position 1,726,464 of record NZ_CP150482.1, read on the forward strand.
GATCGCGATCTCCGTCATCCCCTACGCCACACAGGTGAATGCGGGAAAAGACATTCTGGACGCGCTCCATCGCCTGAATGCGCATGACAAATCCTACTGCATCAATTTCGAGGAAGACGATTTCTCGATGGTCGGGCTCGAATTCCCCACCGGCGCATTGACCGGTCGCTATTACGATCAGACCATGGATTTCGATCCGTTCAACAGCAATTGGAACAATCTCGACATGGCGCTCTCGGATCACACCTGCGCCCCCGCCTCGAGCCGCGAAATCCTGCCCTTCTCGAACGATCAGACCGAGATTGACGATTACATCGAGGCGCTCACCGCCTATGGCAACACCTCGATCGACCTCGGCGTGAAATGGGGCGCAGCCCTGCTCGACGAAAGCGCGCAAGTGCTGACCGCAGGCACCGACGCCAGCGCCCACCCCGCCTCCAATTCGGATGCCCAGAAATTCATGGTGGTGATGACCGACGGCTCGCACACCAACCAGTATCTGATGCCCGACCCCTATCGCGATGACGATCAGTCGACCGGCGTCTATGCCGACAAGGACGGGCGCATCTACGTCAGCGCCGATCGCACAAGCTGTTCCTACTACTACGGAAATGCCTACAACTGCACCACAACGACGCGCTACACCCGTCTCGACAACGAAAACGTCTCGACCTCGCTGCCCTATACGCTCGCATCCGGCAATGTCTGGGAAATCACATGGTCCGAGGTCTGGTCCTCGATGACCGTCTATAACCACGCCTATGCCCGCTATCTCGCCTCCGGCGACAGCGACGACTATTACGACTGGCGCGACGCCACACGAACCAGTTACGACACCGCCACCAAGGACACCCGACTGGACGAGATCTGCACCGTCGCCAAGAACGCCGGGATCATCATTTTCGCCATCGGTTTCGAAGCCCCGACCGCGGGTCAGAACGTCCTGCAATCCTGCGCCTCCTCGGACGCGCATTACTATGACGTCGAAGGGATCGAGATTTCCGAGGCCTTTTCCGCCATCGCGACCAAGATCACCGAGTTGAGGTTGGTCGAATGAAACTCCTGCGCAAACTGAACCTGCTGCGTCGTCGACACGCCCGGAGCGAAGACGGCAACGCGACCATCGAATTCGTTCTGATCTTCCCGATGTTCATGTTCCTCATCATGGGCAGCTACGAGATCGGCTATTACACTGTCTCCTCCGCCATGCTGGAGCGCGGCCTCGACAGCGCGGTGCGCGACGTGCGTCTCGGCAACATGCCCACCGTCACGCTCGCGAGCCTGAAATCGGCCACCTGCGAATACGCCCGTTACGTCCGCAACTGCGAGGAAAACATCCACATCGCTCTCGAACCCGTCGATGCGTGGAATTTCACCCGCCCGACCTATATCGCCGAATGTCTCGACCGCAGCGCCAATGTGACACCGGCCACCACCTTCGAGGACGGTGCGGAAAACGAGCTGATGCTGGTCCGCGCCTGCGTCATTGTCGACCCGATCTTTCCGACCACCTGGATCGGCGCGGCCATGCAACCCACCGAAGGCTCCGGCTACGCCATCGTCGCCACCGGCGGCTTCGTGAACGAACCCAACAGCTAAGGGAGATGACGATGTTCTCTATCCGCCAGACCTCCCCGAAAACCGCGATGCGACGCCTCCTGCGTCGCTTCTCGCGCGACGACGGCGGCTCGGTCGCCATCGAGGCCCTGATCGTCGCCCCGGCACTGATCTTTTCCCTGATGGCCTTCTACACCTTCTTCGCCGCCTTCGAGGCCAAAGCCCGCGCGAACAAGGCGAATTACACCATCTCCGATTACATCTCGCGTCAAACCGACACCATCGACGACACCTTCATGGGAGGGCTCGCGGATCTCTATCGCTTCCTCAACAACGACGGCGAGATCGACATGCGTGTCTCCGCCGTCCAGTTCGTGATCGATGACGACGAAAACGAAAGCTACGAACTGGTCTGGTCCTATGCCACCGGCGATTACGTGAAACTCACCGACATCACCCTCACCGAAGTCGAGGAACGTCTGCCGCTCATGGCCGATGGCGAAGAGGTGATCGTCGTCGAAACCCAGCGCGGCTGGGTCGCGCCCTTCAACGCCATCCTGACCGAGCTGGACTTCGAGGACATCGTCACCACCAAACCGCGTTTCGCCTCTCAGGTGATCTATGACGACGGCACCGAAGTGATCAACGACGCCACCCATGAGGATTCCGACGACAGCGATGTCGACACCGGCGGCACCACGACCGGCACCAACACCTCCGGCGGAGGCAGCGACCGACACGGTGGTGGCGGCTCCCGCCGCTGACCGCCGCAATTCAAGCCGCATTCAGGCAATCAGTCGAGACGCCCCATGCCGCCGATACGGGCCGCGATCACATCCGCCATCGCTTTGCCCTGACCCGTCGGTGTCACACCGCCGACACCCAGCCTGCGCCCGAACCGCCACCACAACCCCGGCGCCCAGACCCGGCTGCCCGGGGTTTTCAACCGGATCAGAAATCCGTTCGACGGCTTGAACGCAAAGGTGCCGCGTTCGACCTTCTCGATCTCATCGAGACGGCAGAGCACCCGCCCGCCCTCTTCGCGCAGATCCTCTTCGCTCAAAACAAGCCGCACGCCCGTCGCCACCCAAAGCCGCCACGCAACCCAGAGCACTGCCGCCGCCATCACGACCAGCAGGGCCATCCAGCCCGCCGTCATCTCTTCGGCCCCGAAGGCCACCCGCAGCAACAAGGCCCCCAGCACGCCCAGCAGCGCCACCGCGCTCATCCGCCGCGCGGGCGAAGGTGTCAGGCTCAGATCGGTTCCGCTCGTCATGGCACACTCCTAAAAGACCCCTCCGCTTTAGCCCGCCCTCGCCCGAAGGGAAAGCCGCATTGTCCCCGCCTCCGCCAAAGGCTAAGCTCGCCCGGCAACCGCAGCCGGACCCCCTCATGACGCAGCTCTCCCTTCGCCGCACCCTTCTCGCCCTGCCCTTGGCCGCCCTGTCTCTGGCCGCGCTGATCGGCTGCGCTCAGACCCCGGACCTCTCCGACCGGCTCGCGCCCGTCGACACCGCGCTGCCTTGGCCCTCGCTGATCGCCTCGCCGTCAGAAACCGTCTTTGAGGGTGCCGCAAGCGCCGATGAACTTGCGCAGGAGACCCGCGCGACGCTGGCCCGCGCCGAAGCGCTCCGGGCCCGGGCAGAGGCGCTTGCGAACGACCCCGTGTTCACCACGGACGACCAGACCGAGCCCCTGCCCCCGCTTGTGACCGGAAACTGAGCCTGACAACGGCGGGCAGTTGCACGCCCCCGCATTCGCCGCTATCACGACGGACAGGTTTTTCAACACATCCTCGAGCGGAGCCCCACATGCCGAAATCCACGTCTTCCCAAGCCCCCCTGCGCCTCGGCATTGCAGGTCTTGGCACCGTCGGCGTAGGCGTGATCAAGATCATCCAGCGCAAGGCCAATCTGATCGCCGAGCGCAGCGGTCGCCCGGTTGTGATCACCGCCGTCTCCGCCCGTTCGAAAGACAAGGATCGCGGCGTCGATATTTCCGCTTACGCCTGGGAAGACGACCCGGTCGCGCTTGCGCTGCGGGACGACGTCGATGTCTTCGTCGAGCTGATGGGCGGTTCCGACGGCCCCGCCAAGGCCGCGACCGAGGCCGCGCTCGCCGCTGGCAAGGATGTCGTCACCGCCAACAAGGCCATGCTCGCCCATCACGGCCAGATGCTCTCTGAGAAGGCCGAAGCGAAAGGCGCCGTGCTGCGCTTCGAGGCCGCCGTCGCGGGCGGCATTCCTGTGATCAAGGCTCTGACCGAAGGCCTTGCGGGCAACCGGATCGAGCGGATCGCCGGTGTCATGAACGGCACCTGCAACTACATCCTGACCCGGATGGAGAACGAGGGCCTCACCTATGACGAGGTCTTCGCCGCCGCCAAGGCGCTTGGCTATCTCGAAGCCGATCCGACTCTCGATGTGGGCGGCATCGACGCCGGGCATAAACTTGCCCTTCTGGCCGCTATCGGCTTTGGCACGCAGGTCGATTTCGACAATATGGTCCTCGAAGGCATCGAGCGCATCACCATCGAAGACATTCGCCACGCCGCCGACATGGGCTATCGCATCAAGCTTCTGGGCGTCGCCCAGATGACCGGTCGCGGGCTTGAACAGCGCATGACCCCCTGCCTCGTCCCCGCGCTCTCGCCGCTGGGCCAGCTCGAGAATGCCACCAACATGGTCGTGCTCGAAGGCGACGAGGTGGGCCAGATCGTGCTCCGTGGTGCGGGCGCGGGCGAAGGCCCCACCGCCTCCGCCGTGATGTCCGACGTGCTCGACATTGCCCGCGGCATCCGCGTGCCGACCTTCGGCGTGCCCGCCGCCGCGCTCGAAAAGGCCATCCCTGCCGTCGCCGCCACCCCCGCGCCCTTCTACCTGCGCATGTCGCTTCTGGACAAACCCGGCGCGCTGGCGAAAATCGCCGCAGCTCTGGGCGATGCGGGTGTTTCCATCGACCGCATGCGGCAATACGGCCAGGACGCCAACCCCGAGGTGGCTCCCGTGCTGATCGTCACCGATGCCACCTCGCGCGCCTCGCTCGACGCAGCCCTCGAAGGCATGAAGGCGACCTCCGTTCTGGCTTCCGAACCGGTCGCGATCCGCATCGAGAACGTCTGATCCCGCCCGCCCCGGCCACGTTTCACGGGCCCGCCCAAACGGGCCCGTTTTTGCGTCTCAGGGGAGCATCGGCGGAAAAACGTCATGCTGTTGACGTGAAATTGTTACGCCGCGACAAGACGTTAGCGCAAACAACCCATCTGTTAGCGCGCACAGCTCCGCACCCGCCTTGCCCCGCCCCGGAACATGTGGTCATGAAGAGGGGCAGAATTTTCCGTCCGCCCGAAAAGGACCCGTAAGACAAATGTCGCAAGCCCCCAATTTCTTCGACCGTATGCTTTCCCTTGGCCTCGCCCGCGTGGCCGAACAGGCTGCCATCGCCTCCGCCGATTACGTCGGCCACGGCGATGAGAAGGCCGCCGACCAGGCCGCCGTCAACGCCATGCGCGATCAGCTCAACAAGCTCGACATTCAGGGCGTCGTGGTGATCGGCGAAGGCGAACGCGACGAAGCCCCCATGCTCTACATCGGCGAGAACGTCGGCAACGGCAACGGCCCCGCCGTGGACATCGCCCTCGACCCGCTCGAAGGCACCACGCTCACCGCGAAAGACATGCCCAACGCTCTGACCGTGATCGCCATGGCGCCGCGCGGCACGCTGCTGCACGCCCCCGACGTCTACATGGAAAAGCTGGCCATCGGGCCGGGCTACCCGAAAGACGTCGTTTCCCTCGACATGACCCCGACCGAGCGCGTCGAAGCGCTGGCCAAGGCCAAGGGCGTCGCGCCGAAAGACATCACGCTCTGCGTCCTCGAACGCCCGCGTCACGAAGAGATGCTGGCCGAGCTGCGCGCCACCGGCGCCGCGATCCGCATGATCACCGACGGCGACGTTGCCGGTGTCATCCACTGTGCCGAGCCCACGACCGGCATCGACATGTACATGGGCTCCGGCGGTGCGCCCGAAGGTGTGCTCGCGGCCTCCGCGCTGAAATGCATGGGCGGTCAGATGTGGGGCAAACTTCTGTTCCGCAACGACGACGAACGTGGCCGCGCCGCCAAGGCGGGCATCACCGATCTCGACAAGATCTACTGCCGTGACGAGCTCGTCACCTCCGACGTGATCTTCGCCGCAACCGGTGTGACCAACGGTTCCATCGTGCACGGCATCAAACGCGAGCCGGGCTTCCTCACCACGGAAACCATCCTGATGCGCTCGAAAACCGGCTCGATCCGTCGCATGACCTACCGCAACCCGACCACGCCGAAGAAAGACTGATCGGAACGCGACCGGGGGCGTTGCCCTTCCCGGCAATCCCCGCCAAAATCGCTCCCGCCAGTCCGACTCTGGCGGGAGTTTTTTTATGACCACACTCATCCTTATCGACATTCAGACCGGCTTTGACGATCCCGTCTGGGGGCCGCGCAACAACCCCGAGGCCGAGACCAACGCCGGGCGGCTTCTGGCCCATGCCCGCACCGCCGACTGGGGCGTCATTCACATCCGCCATGCCTCGCACACCCCCGGTTCGCCGCTCTCGGGCGATGGCCTCGCCTTCAAACCCGAGGTCACACCCCTGCCCCATGAGCCCATCTTTGAGAAATCCGTCAACTCCGCCTTCATCGGCACCGATCTCGAGGACCGGCTGCGCGCCAGCCGTGAGACCGATCTGGTGATCTGCGGCCTCACGACACCCCATTGTGTCTCGACGACCACCCGCATGGCCGCCAATCTCGGCTTTACCGTCACCCTCGCCCATGACGCCTGCGCTGCCTTTGCCGCCAATGCCGACACCTCTTGGGCCGGTCTGCCACCGATGTCCGCCGAAGACAGTCACATCACTGCGGTCAGCCATCTGCACGGCGAATTTGCATCCGCCCGCTCCGTCGGCGATATACTTGGCCTATGACCGATTTCCTCAATGTCTCCGCCTCGCTCACCGGCCGCCGCTGGATCGGCCCCACCGCCGATCTCGACCGTCAGGCGGAGCTTCTGCTGCAACAGACCGGCCTGCCTCTGGCCCTCTGCCAGACCCTCGCCCGGCGCGGAGTGGCGCCCGAGGCGGCGGCGCAGTTCCTCGATCCCAAACTCAAGGACCTCTTGCCCGATCCGCTGACCCTCAAGGACATGGGCGTGGCCGCCACCCGCTTTCTCGACGCGACAAAACGCGGCGAAAACATCGCCGTTTTCGCCGATTACGACGTGGACGGCGGCACCTCGGCAGCGCTCCTGATCACATGGCTGCGCCAGATGGGCCGCCCCGCGACGCTCTACATCCCCGACCGCATCGACGAGGGCTATGGCCCCAACGAACCGGCGATGGCGGAGCTTGCGAGGAACCACGACCTGATCGTCTGCGTCGATTGTGGCACGCTCTCCCATGACGCCATTGCCGCCGCCAAGGGGGCGGATGTCGTCGTGCTCGACCACCACCTGGGCGGGGAAACGCTCCCCGACTGTGTCGCCGTGGTCAACCCGAACCGTCAGGACGAAAGCGGCGATCTGGCGCATCTCTGCGCCGCCTCCGTCGTCTTTCTCATGCTGGTCGAGGTCGGACGACAAATGCGCGACGAGGGGCAGAAAGGCCCCGATCTCATGGCCATGCTCGACCTCGTCGCACTGGCCACCGTCGCCGATGTCGCCCCCCTGATCGGCGTCAACCGTGCCCTCGTCCGTCAGGGCCTCAAGGTCATGGCCCGACGCGACCGCATCGGCCTGCGCGCACTCGCGGACGTGTCCCGCATGGACACCGCCCCCACCTCCTATTCCCTCGGTTTTCTCCTCGGTCCCCGGATCAACGCGGGCGGACGCATCGGCGCCGCCGATCTCGGCGCACGCCTTCTCTCGACCGAAGACCCCCACGAGGCACAGGCCTTGGCCGAGCGGCTCGATGCGCTCAACACGGAGCGCCGCGAGATCGAAAGCGCCGTGCGCGACGACGCGCTGTTGCAGGCTGAACAGCGCGGCCTCGACGCCCCCCTCGTCTGGGCCGCAGGCGATGGCTGGCACCCCGGCGTGGTCGGCATCGTCGCCTCGCGTCTCAAGGAAGCCACCAACCGTCCCGCCGTGGTCATCGGCTTCGATGAAAACGGCATCGGCAAGGGCTCCGGTCGCTCCGTCTCCGGCGTCGATCTCGGCGCCTCCATTCAACGCCTCGCCGCCGAAGGGCTTTTGGTCAAGGGCGGCGGGCACAAGATGGCCGCCGGTCTCACCGTGATGCGCGATCGGCTTGAACCCGCGATGGAGCGCCTCTCCGAACTTCTCGCCAAACAGGGCGCGGGGGCGATGGGGCCATCCGATTTGAAACTCGACGGCCTCCTGATGCCCGGCGCCGCCACGCCCGAGCTGATTGCCCAGCTCGAAGCCGCAGGGCCCTATGGTGCCTCCGCCCCCGCCCCACGCTTCGCCTTTCCCGCCTGCGCGATCCATTTCGCCAAAAGGGTCGGCGCGAACCATCTGAAAGTGACCTTCTCGGAAGGCCAGGGACCGCGTCTCGACGCCATCTGTTTCGGCGCCTTCGACGGCCCGCTCGGCCCGGCCCTCGAACGCCACGGTGGCGCGCGGTTTCATCTCGCGGGCAAGCTCGAACTCAACACCTGGGGAGGGCGGCAATCCGTCCAACTGCGCCTCGAAGACGCCGCCGAGACCTGAGCCGACAGACAAAAACACCCCTGTCAAAAAAACTGCAAAATTCTGTGAGAATCCCTCTTGCGCCCCTCGCGCGCATCTCCTAAATACCCGCTCACGCCAAGCGCGGTCCGTTCGTCTATCGGTTAGGACGCCAGGTTTTCAACCTGGAAAGAGGGGTTCGATTCCCCTACGGACTGCCACTTTTCCCCTGACATCTCTGTGTTTCTAGTCGCACAAGCCGGATTCGGTCTTTGTGTCACCCGTTCTATTCATGTGTGAACTGGGCACTGGAAACGACATAGAGAAATGATGGAGACGGTGCGCCAAAACCGCTCTGCCAAGACGCATGACCTTCTACGACAGAATGTGCTGAGAACTTCGAAGGCTGCGGGACAATCGATCAGACCTGCGACAAAGCATATGCCGCTCCGACGAACCTGTATTTCGAACCCCCTCATGACACATGGTTTACACCCCGACCCTAGACGCATGGGCATAGATTTCCGCCGAACCATTATGAATCAAAGCGCATCAAAGGCGTTTCAGTGAGCTGAATACACAGAGATGTCAGGGAAAAAGTGGCAGTCCGTAGGGGAATCGAACCCCTCTTTCCAGGTTGAAAACCTGGCGTCCTAACCGATAGACGAACGGACCGCGCTTGGCGTGAGCGGGTGTTTATGAGATGCGCGCGAGGGGCGCAAGAGGAAAATGTGCGAAACCTGCATTTCCTGATCCGCCTGCCGCCAGGCACCGAGCAAACCTTCTGCCAGCGGCGCGGGCACAATCGCGGGCACAGCACCTGTGCGACCATGAAAACCACGCGCAGGCTGAGCAGTCAGCCCCGGACACGGTGCTCCACATGATCGCTCACATGGCCATGATGCACCTTCGGATCGAACATGGTTGCCTGCGCACGCCCCTCGTATTTCGAGCTGTAGAGCGCAAGATCCGCATCGTGAATCATCACATCGGCATTGGGTGCCGCGTAGAACTCCGTCGTGGTGATGCCCACCGAACCGGAGATCCGGCACATCTCGTCCTGATAGGGAATCGGTTCCTCGAGCCGCGCAATGATCCGTTCCGCCGTCCGCATAAGCCCGTCGTGCTCCATGAACTTGTTGAAGATCAGGATGAATTCATCCCCGCCCACGCGCGCGACCATATCGTCGCCCCGGGTCTCTTCGAGCAGGATCTTCGCCACCCGCTGCAACACCGTGTCCCCCGCCGCATGGCCCAGCGTGTCATTGACCGATTTGAAGTAATCGAGATCGAGATGCATGATCGCAAACGGCACACTCGAGCGCAGCATCCGCTCCATCACATGATCCATCGCCCGGCGGTTCTTCAACCCGGTGAGCGTATCGGTATAGGCCTGCTCCTCAGCGGCAACCTTGGCGCCCTGCAAACGCGCGTTCAGTTGCTTCGTCTCTTCGAGCACCGCCGATTTCGCTTCCACCAGATAAAGCATCTCGATCGCAAGATCGGTATGGGCGAAATCTCCGGAGGTCAGCCGGTAATCCGCCACCGCATCGACAATCGAAATCCCGAAAGACAGGTTCAAAAGGTTCAGCCCCGTCCCGGGGATCGCCGCCGCCATGCCCTTGAGCGGCGTCGAAATCCCGGTGAGAAAATTGAGGTAGAGCTTCGTCCCCAAAGGAATAGGCCCTTCGCCGCCACCCCGCCCGTTGTCACGCACGGAAAACACATCGGCGATCTGCGCTCCGATCAGGGTGTCAGGGTCGCGCAGCTTCGCCAGTGTCGGCGCGACATAACGGATCACCCCCGCATCGTCATACATCAGGCTCATCGGCATGAAGGCGATCAGCGGGGCGGGGTCGAATCTCATCGCACTCATAGCTCCCCCCCGATCCGTTCCGACAGCTCAAAGGCCCGACCCTCGGCATAGGCCGCTTCGAGCAGGTTGATCGTGATGATTTCTTCGCCGGAATCCATCCAGCCCTGATGTTCGAGAAACACCAGAGCGCCATAATCGTCCGCCATCGCCCGCATCACCCCCACCATCGCATAGCCGAACCCCGGCATTGAGCTCAGGCAACTGAGACGGAACGTGCCGTCGCCATTGTCCTCAACGCGCAAGGTCGGCATCTCGAGATCCGGCAGGGCCAGTTTCGCCCGCCCTTCCAGATCGTTGAGCGAGAACAGGAATTCCGTGAAATTCTCACCGCCGAAGCGCAACAGTCGGCGGATCGCCTCGACATTCGGATGCGACACGAGATAGGTTCCGAGATCCTCCAGAAAGGTTTCGACAGGCTTGTGCAACTGGCGCGCCGCGCGGCCCAGAACGTCGATCGTCAACCGGTCGGGATAGCTCAACATGGCCTCGAAATTGTCAAATCCAAGATCTGCGCTTTCTGCCACCGCCTGCCAGGTCGTCCCCCCGTATGTATCGCGCATGAAACACTGAATCGCGCGATTGATCATCCCATGCATGACAGCCATGTCTCCCAGTACCACTTGTGGGAGTGTTACGGCCTGTCCCTTAAGAAATCACCAATGCCGCCGAAACAGTGTCCGGCATCTTCCTAAAATTAATCTGATTTTCCGTATTTTTCGCGAAAGTCTTACCGTCCGGACAACCACTCCGGCAGGTCCGCGACACTGCCCAGAACCACCTCAGCATAAGGCGCAAGCGCCTCCGCCCCCGCCACGCCGGTCAGCACCGCCACCGGGATCATCCCGGCCCGCGCCGCCGCCTCCAGATCGTGCAGACTGTCGCCCACCATGACGCAGGCCCCGGCCGCCACCCCCAGCCGCTCTGCCGCACCGAGGCACGGGCCCGGCTCCGGCTTGCCGCCGAACCCGCTGTCATAGCCCACCACCGTGTCGAAAAACTCCGCCACGCCCATCTTGCTCAGGTGATCGTGCCCCGCCGCCTCGAAATCGTTGGTCACGACGCCCAGCGCCAGCCCCCGCGCCCGCAATGCCGCACAGGTCGTGGCCAGCCCCGCCACCGGGGCCGGGACGAAGGCCGCCGGGTCCGGCTCCAGCCAGGACAGGAGCCGATCCGACGCGGCTTCGGGGAAAAACGGGCTGAGCAGGTCCAGAACCTCCTGCGGCGTGCCCGCGATCACGGCGCTGTCCGGGTGAAACCTCTGCGCGCTTCGGTCAAAGCCCAAAGCCTGCGCCACGGCGGCGCTCAGCCCCGCATCCGCCCCGCAGATCCGGGCGATCACCGAGGCCGCCCAAGGCCCCCAGCTCGCCTGAAAATCCATCAGCGTGCCATCCTTGTCGAACAGCACCGCCCCGATCTCACCCCCGATTTCGCGCATACCCCGCCCTCAGGTCCAGTTGATCTGCGCCCCGCCCGGAAGGGCCTGACGCGCGCGCATCGGATCATACGGGTCAAGCCCCGTGGCCGCCGCACAGGCATTGACCCAAGCATCGTCCATGGTCACGAAATCGAGAACTGCCGTGAGAATCTCGACCTCTCCCGCCCGGGCCATCAATTCGCCCGCAGAAATACCGCTAGAGCCCAGAAAAACCGGGAAAATCTCCTCTTCCGAGGCCAGCCAGGCCAGAACTTTCAGGCCGATAACCTCGGCGGATTCCTGCTGCATCTGGGGATAACTCCAAAGGGTTGGAAACACTTTCTTAACCTTTGTGACCGAAATTATTAACCAGACGCAACACCAGAACCACAACAAAAATCAAATGCGGCATGGCGCTCTCCCCCAAAGCCGCAGCCAAAAAGGAACCCCGATGGCGGGCAGAATTCTGATCGCTGACAACGTGCCGACCAACAGGATCATCCTCAAGGTCAAGCTCGCGTCCGCCTTCTACGACGTCTCCCAGGCCACAACCGGCACGGCGACGCTCGCACAGGCGCGCGCAGAGCGGCCCAACCTCATTCTCCTCGATGTCGATCTCGGCGACATGTCGGGCTTCGAGACCTGCGCCCGGCTCAAAGCCGACCCGCTGACCGCGCATATTCCCGTCGCCATCCTCACCCCCGCGCAAAACCCCGAAGCCAAGATCGCTGCGCTCAAGGCCGGGGCCGACGAGGTGCTGTCGAAACCGCTCGACGAATTGACCCTCACCGCGCGGGTTCGCGCCCTGATGCGCGCCTCCGCCACCTCCGAAGAGCTGCGCCGCCGCAACGAGACCGCCCGCGCGCTGGGGTTTTCCGAGGCGCAGGGGCAATACGAGACCCCCGGCAAGATCGCCCTGATCGGGACGACCACCGAGGAGGCGATGAGCTGGCGCGCCGGGCTCAAGGGCATGGTGCATGACGAGATCGCCATCGCGCGCGCCGATCATCTGCTCGAAACCATCTATCATGGCGAGATCGCCGATCTCTACGTGATCTCCACCCGCGCCGGTGGCGACGGGCTGCGACTGATTTCCGATCTGCGCGCCCGTGAGGCCACCCGTGGCGCGGGCATCGTCGTCGTCCATGGCCCGCAGGACCGGCGCGAGGCGCTGATGGCGCTCGATCTCGGGGCCAACGATCTGATCGCCCGCGGTGCCGACCCCGAAGAAATGGCCCTGCGCCTGCGCAGCCAGATGCGGCGCAAGAAAGAGACCGACCTTTTGAAACTGACCCTCGACGAGGGGCTTAGGCTCGCCACCCGCGACAAGCTCACCGGGCTTTACAACCGGCATTACGCCCTGCCCCATCTCGACAAGATCGCCCGCGAAGCCCGCGCAGCAGGCCAGCATTTCGCCCTCATGCTGATCGACATCGACCGGTTCAAATCCGTCAACGACACCTGGGGCCACGCCATGGGCGACGCCGTGCTGATCGAGGTGGCCAAGCGGCTCGCCGACAATCTGCGCAGCATGGATCTGGTGGCACGCTACGGTGGCGAGGAATTCCTGATCTGTATGCCGATGACCTCGCTGATGGAGGCCCGCGCCGTCGCCGAACGGCTGCGCGCCGGGATCTGCGCCAGCCCGGTCGCGACCGCCCCCGACACCACCCCGATCGGCGTCTCCGTCTCCATCGGCCTCGCCATGGGCGGCGATCAGGGGGCGGCGACGCCCGATGTCGACACGCTGCTGGCCATCGCCGACCGCGCGCTCTACGCCGCCAAGGCCGAAGGCCGCAATCAGGTCACCCTCGGCTCCTACGCCGCCTGAGGCCTGCCCCACCCCATATCCGGTCCCGTTCTTGCCATGACACGCCCGCTCTGCCAGCATGACGACCACAGGCGCGCAGAGCGCCTCGTCACATCTGGACCCCAACTCATGAAGCGCCTGATCGCCCCGCTCCTTCTCACGCTCCTCCCCGCGACCAGCGTCGCGCTCTCCCCGCTGGAACGTATGATCCTCGAGGAATTGACCTGTGAGCGCCCGCCAAACTCCCTTGCCATCCTGCGCCGCCTCTCGGACAGCGGGCAAATCACCCCCGACGATAACATCGGATACGACAGTCTGAGCTGCTGGAAAATCGTGGACGGCCTCACCCTCGCCGGAATGCCCTTCGAAAGCCTTTGCGTCTACGAAGACTCCCCCTCCCTTCAGGCCAGCTCTCCCGAGTTTTATTATCGCGGCCCCGGCACGTCTCCGGGGCAGACCCTGTCCCTCGGCTCCTCAGAGAGCGCCGAGGCTCTGTCCGATTGGTATCTGAAGATTTTCGGCCCGCGCAATGTCAACACCGCCATCTCCGAGGGCGAGGAGACGACCCTCCAATCGGTCAGCGAAGTGCGCTGTACCGACTGGATGCTGCCCCCGCCCCGCGACTGAAACGCAAAAGCGCCCCGAAGGGCGCTTTGTGTCACGTTCAGTGGTTCGGCCCGTTGCCCGGACCATTGCCCGGCCCCCGTTCGCCCTGCTCATGCGGCGGGCGCGGCGGGTTGCGCAACATGTCCTCAAGCCGTTCGGCATAGGCCTTGCGCTCGTCCACACTCATCTCCGCGATATGCGCAGCCACGAGCCGGGACCCGATCTGTTGACCTCGGGCAAACTCCTGTTGCTGTTCGGACAGCAGGGTCTCGAACCCCGCCGCATCGAAATCGTCGGCCTTCAGCGCCACGATCATCGCCTCGAACATCGCACCGGCCTTTTGCCGTGCCGCCTTCGCATCCCCGGCGCTGCGCGCAAACTCACGCCCCAGCGCCCGACGGTCCTCGGTCTCAAGCGCGCCGACAAAAGGCCCGAAGCCGAAATCGCGCGCCTGCAACGACCGCTCCCGATCCATCCCGGCATTCCAGCGCAGCACAGCCCCGCCGACGATGCCCAAGATCGCGATATTCAGCGCCAGCGACACCACCAAAGCGATCCGGCTCCAATGCACGCCCTTCCCGGTCTCCACGCCGGTCTCCACGGGGGTAGGAGTTTGCTCATCCGTCATTGATTATCCTTCCACCGCCAGTTCGTAAAAGCTCGGGAGCAGCGCATCGATCCCGTAATCGCTCGTCGCCGTATCATAGCTCTCCGTCCCGGACACATAAGACCCGGTCGCAAGTGCGGTCACCGCAGTCGGGGTGCCAAGTCCGATCGCAAGCCCCGCGACGCCCGCCGTCGCAAGCCCCGCCACCGCGCGCCAGCCGCCCAGTGCCGCCACCATCGCGACAACCAGCGGATGACGCTGTTTCGCAGGGGCGCGCAGGGCCGCAAGCCGCGCCGCCTCGGTCGCCTCACGGGTATCGATCATGCTTTCGGCATCGGCGAGGATGCGTTCCATCAACCCGCCAGACGGCAACATCGTCTCACGGCGCGCCTCTTTGAAAAGCGCCTCCAGCTCCCGTTCCGGAAACTCAACCGTCCGTTTGTCGTCACGATTCGTCATTTTCGAACCCCAATATCTCGCGCTGAGAGGCCAAAGCCGCCGCCAGCGCCCTCTTGCCGCGCGCGGTCAAACTCTCGACCGCCTCGACACTGATCTCCAGAACTTCGGCAATCTCCGGATTGCCCAACCCCTCGATATGTCGCAACACCACCGCCTCGCGTTGCCGGTCTGGCAACTGATCCAGCGCGGACTGCAACGCATCGACCCTCTGACGCTGCATCAGCACAGCATCCTGCGAGGGCCGCCCGTCTTCCGGCTCGGCGATCTCGTCGAGCCCCTTGCTGCGCCGCTTGCGCAGCCGGTCGGTGCACAGGTTGGTCACCACACGGTACAGCCATGTCGTCACCTGCGCCTCGCCCTGCCGCCACTCGGGCGCGATCTTCCAGAGCCGCAACATGGCATCCTGCGCCACATCTTCGGCCTCTTCGCGATCCTTCAGAAGCCGGGCGGCATAGCCCACGACCCGTGGCGTCAGCCGAAGGGTCAACGCGCGCGCCGCCGCCCTGTCGCCATTGCCGAAGGCAACGAGCAGGGCTTCGTCGGAAACATCATTGAGGGCGTCGAAGGGCATGGTCATCACCGGTTCTGCGTAACGCAATCGCGTCGAGAGGTCCATATCGGTCCATCACGTCCTTGACCGGGGGCGCGAACGCCCCCGATCCTGTCTCATCGGCCTCAGTTGCCGTCCGCCTCAGGCGCGTCCTGCGCCGGGGCTTGTTGCATCATCGGGGCTTGCTGGCCGTACATCGGACCATAGCCCTGACCGTTCATCGGACCATAGCCCATGCCCGGTTGGCCTTGCATCGCGCCATAGCCTTGGCCGTTCATCGGACCGTAACCCTGGCCGCCTTGCGGGCCGTAACCCATCTGGCCACCCTGCGGACCATAACCCTGTCCGTTCATCGGGCCATACCCCATGCCCGGCTGACCTTGCATCGCGCCGTAGCCTTGGCCGTTCATCGGACCATAGCCCTGACCGCCTTGCGGGCCGTAACCTTGCCCGTTCATCTGGCCGTTCATCTGGCCGTTCATCGGACCGTAACCCATGCCCGGATGGCCCATCATGCCACCCATCATACCCATGTGACCTTGCTGCATCTGGCCACCCATCTGACCACCTTGGCGGCCATGTTTACCCTGCATCTGACCGCCTTGGCGGCCCTGCATCCCACGGGTCATCGCGGCAAGCTCGTCTTCGCTCAGCGCGCCGTCATCGTCACGGTCGAGCCGGTCGAAAATCGTCCCCGCGCCCGGACCCTGCATTTCCTCGGCACTCAGCACACCGTCATCGTCGGTGTCGCGCGCTTCGATCATCGCCGTGGCACGGGCTTTCATCCGTTCGACCCGCTGGGCCTCCTGACGGGCATAAAGCTCGTCTGCGTCCACGGTGCCGTCGCCATTGGTGTCGACCTTGGCGAATTGCGCCGCGCGGAAGGCGTCGATTTCTTCCTGACTGATCTTGCCGTCTTCATCGGCATCGACCGCCGCGAAATCGAAATCCGGACCGAAGGGGCCAAAGCCCCGCTCACCGTTCATCCCGCCATTCATCTGGCCACCCATCTGGCCCATCTGACCCTGGGCGCCGCCCGGACGCATCATCCGGTCCTGTTGACCACCTGCGGCCAGCGCCACGGACGATCCGCCCAGAACGGCGATCAGCGCGACGGTGGAAACAATGCTCTTACGTGTCATGTCTTTCATCCTCTTTTAAGGCTACCCTCGCGCGGCCTTTTGAACTCCCCTTCAAGCCGCGCTTTCAAAGACACAAACGCGCCGCCCCGCTCTTTCCGTCGCGCTCTCCGGCGAAATCTCCGATCAAACCCGCATCACAGCGCCGTGAACGGTAGCTTTGTCGTCGAAAACATGTCAGCTTGCCCGAGGAGGAGAGCGCGCCGGACCCCGCGCGCGACATCGCGCCGCAAGGACAATCCGCGCGGCACGTTCGATTGTGCTGTCCTCTAGACTTCGCCCGAACCGCACATGAAGGCGCGCCCCACATGACCGATCTTTCTCACGGCTACATGGCCGCACAGACCTCACCCACCGATGGCGAACGCGAGTTGCGCCCCGCGTTGATGCGCGGCTGGAAGCGCCGCTGCCCCTGTTGTGGCGGTGGGCCGATGATGAAAGGCTATCTGACCGTGCGCGACGAATGCCCGGTCTGTGGCGAGGACCTGTCGCATCATCGCGCCGATGACGGACCGGCCTATCTCACCATCCTGATCGTCGGCCATCTGATGGCCCCGCTGCTCGGCTGGGTCTTTGTCGCCTTCCGCCCCGATCCGCTGGTGCTGGTCGCAATCTTCGCCACCGGCACGGTCGCGCTCTCGCTCTATCTCCTGCCGCGTCTCAAGGGCATGATCGTCGCCTTTCAATGGGCCAAGCGCATGCATGGCTTCGGCGGGGACGACTCCTAGGCGCAGGACCCATCAATCCTGAGCCTAAAGCACCTTCTCATAGTGAATGCGGTCATACCCGTCGCTCTCGCCGCGATGGCTCTCCCGATAGCCCAGCTTCGGATAAAGCACCTGTGGCCCGGTCATCACCGCATTGGTATAAACCCGCATAAGGGCCGCGCCCTCGTCGCGCGCCTGCGCCTCCGCCGCTTCGATCAAACGCCGCGCAAATCCCTGCCCCCGCACCGTCTCCGACACCGCCAGAACATCGAGCATCATCGCCCCGTCTTCCTCGGGATAGATGAAGACCACGCCCAGAACCGCCGCACCCCGAACCGCAACCGTCACCCGCCCCCGCGCCACGATCTCCGCATAGTCATAAAGCGCGGGCGCCGGCGGCTTGCCGATCAGCGGCGTATATTGTGCAAAGGCCGTCACCACCAGATCGGTGATCGCCGCCACATCTTCGGGCACGGCCGGGCGCAGCATCGGGGTCATCGTTTCACTCATCGCAGCACTCATCCACATCGCGCGCGCCCTGTCATGGGGCCAGATCTGCTCAAAGATAGAGCCTGTCCGCGCTGCAATGGCCCTGCAACGGCCCTGTGCACCACCGCGCGTCACGGCAGAAATTGACAGAAGCCCCGCACGCCCGTTCTATCGGCACAGCACAACAGAAAGCCCGCACCATGACTGCAAACACCCCCGATTTCCCGATGCTCGACCTCGCCGCCTTCCAAGCCGCCGATCCCGAGGGCCGCGCTGCCATCGCCGCCGAGGTGGATCGCATCTGCCGCGAAACCGGCTTTCTCGCCGTCACCGGCCACGGTGTGCCCACGGATGTGATCGCGGCGCTCTGGTCCCACGCCCGCGCCTTTTTCGCGCAAACCCCTGAGGCAAAACACAAGGTCGCCCCCACGCCGGGCGGCCCCTATGGCTATCTCGGCCCAGGCACCGAGGCTCTGGCGAAATCCCGCGGCGAGGACACGCCCCCGGACCTGAAGGAAAGTTTCAACGGCGGCCCCGCCGCCATCCCGCCCGGCGAGACCGACCCCGATGCGCTCGCCTTTTGCTACGCCCCGACACCCTTCCCGGCCCTGCCGGGCTTCAAAGACGCATGGCGCAGCTATTATGCGGAAATGGAGGCCTTGGCGGCCCGGATCATGGAGGTCTTCGCCGTCGCGCTGAAGCTGCCCGCCGATCATTTCGCACCCTATATCACCACGCCGATCTCCGGCATGCGGGCGCTCAATTACCCCGCGCAAGACAAGACCCCCGAAGAAAATCAGCTCCGCGCCGGTGCCCACACGGACTATGGCTCGCTGACGATCCTGTTGCCCGAACCCGGCTCGCGCGGTCTGGAAATCCTGACGCCGGAAGGGAACTGGAAAGGCATCCCCCCCGTCGACGGCGCCTTCGTGATCAACATCGGCGATCTCATGGCGCTCTGGACGGGGGGCCGCTGGACCTCGACGCTGCACCGCGTCGTCACGCCGCCGGACTGGGCCACCAAGACGCGCATGTCGATTGCCTATTTCCATCAGCCGAACTGGCACGCCGAGGTCAAACCGCTCTCCGGCCCCGCCTCCGAAGCGGTCACCTCAGGCCCCTATCTGATGAGCAAATTCGCCGCAGCCAACGGGTGATTCCGTGTCGATAAAAATACATAGCAGACTATTAATTAATATATAGTCTGCTATATAAAACTCATCCAACCCAAAAGATGAGTCTTTTCAATGCTGAAACCCCTGTCCCTCTGCCTCGCCTGTCTCGCGTGCTCCGCCAGTGCAGACGTCACACTGATCAACGTCTTCGAAGTCCCCGAAGGTCAGCGAGACAGTGCCATCGCGTCATGGGAGGCGGCGCGCGATTTTCTCGCCGGTCAGCCCGGATATATTTCCACCTCCTTGCAGGCCTCGCTTGCCCCTGACGCCCGCTTCGCGCTGATCAATATCGCCAAATGGGACACTCCGGAGGCCTTTGCCGAGGCCACGCGAAAGATGCAGGCGGCCAATATCTTCCCGCCCGTCGAAGGGCTGCGCTTTACCCCTGCGCTCTACTCGGAAATTCGTGCGGACTGACAGCGCGCCCTTTCGCTCATAAAACCTGTCCTCAACAAAAATCCCCGCCTCTTTCGAGACGGGGATGCCCCTCCGTGGCCCCTCAGGCCTCCGTTTACACTTTCCCGTTCTTGCCGCGCCGCGCATCCGGGTGGAGCGCGGAGGCAAGGATATGCTCGCTTTTATGCACCACATGTCCGGCCTGCCCGACGATCATCGGGTCCGGCTCGCCGATCAGTTCCTCGTCCTTGTCCGGGTAATCGAGGTTCATCAGGAAATGTTTCATACATTCGATCCGCGCACGTTTCTTGTCGTTCGACTTCACGATGATCCAGGGCGCATCCGCCGTGTCCGTGTAAAAGAACATCGCCTCTTTCGCCTCGGTGTAATCGTCCCATTTGTCGAGAGACGCCTTGTCGATCGGCGACAATTTCCACTGTTTGAGCGGATCGGTTTCCCGCGCCTTGAACCGGCGCTGTTGTTCCGCCTGTGTCACCGAGAACCAGTATTTGTAAAGCTTGATCCCCGAGCGCGTCAGCATGCGTTCGAACTCCGGCGTCTGGCGCATGAATTCGAGATATTCGTTCGGCGTACAGAAGCCCATCACCCGCTCGACCCCTGCACGGTTGTACCATGAGCGGTCATAGAGCACGAATTCGCCCGAGGTCGGCAGGTGTTCGACATAGCGCTGAAAAAACCACTGGCCCTTTTCGGTTTCCGTCGGTTTATTCAGCGCCACAACGCGGGCGTGGCGCGGGTTCATATGCTCCATGAACCGCTTGATCGTGCCGCCCTTGCCCGCCGCGTCGCGCCCCTCGAACAACAACACATATTTCTCGCCGGTCTGCTGCGCCCAGAGCTGCGCCTTGAGCAATTCCGCCTGAAGCGCCACCTTGGTGCGCTCGTATTCCAGCCGCGACATCTTCTTGCGATACGGGTATTTGCCAGTCTCGAAGGCGGCGCGGATCTTGTCCGGCGTCACCGTCGGGAATTGTTTCGGCCCGCCATGCACGACCGCATCGTCCCCCCCGGCCTGCGGCGCGGCGGCCGCCTCGGTCACGGCACCGTTCACGGTCTCGGTCAGGCTCTTCGCGGGCGCAGAGGTTTCGGCGGCGGGCGTCATGGGCGTCGTCATGCGGGCATATCTCCATTCTTCGGCAAACTGTGCGCTTGTCATCTCCCTGTTACACGAAAACCCTTTGCTTTTCCTTGATCTGAGGCAAGCTTTCCGGCCTTTTCCCCGCAAGCGCTTGCGCCTTTTGCGCCCCGATGGTCTAATCCTTGATCAAATTCGCCATCATAAGAATCGAGCAACCACCATGTCCGACGATCTCCTCGCAGGGGCCGAGCCCGCCTATGACGCTTCCTCCATCGAAGTGCTCGAAGGGCTGGAACCCGTCCGCAAACGCCCGGGCATGTATATCGGCGGCACCGATGAGCGTGCGCTGCATCACCTCGTGGCCGAAATTCTCGACAACTCGATGGACGAGGCCGTCGCCGGTCACGCCAACCGCATCGAGATCACGCTGCACGCCGATTACTCGGTGACCATCGTGGACAACGGCCGCGGCATTCCCGTCGATCCGCACCCGAAATTCCCCGGCAAATCCGCGCTCGAAGTCATTCTCTGCACGCTCCACGCCGGTGGCAAATTCTCCGGCAAGGCCTATCAGACCTCCGGCGGCTTGCACGGCGTCGGCTCCTCCGTCGTCAACGCCCTCTCCGATCTCCTGATCGTGCAGGTGGCGAAAAACAAGGAACTGTTCGAACAGCGCTTCTCCCGCGGCATCCCGCAAGGCCCGGTCGAGAAAATCGGTGCTGCCCCAAACCGTCGCGGCACCTCGGTGAAATTCCACGCCGACGAGCAGATCTTCGGCCACCATCGCTTCAAACCCAAGCGCCTCTTCACCCTCGCCCGCTCCAAGGCCTATCTCTTCTCCGGCGTCGAGATTCGCTGGAAATCCGAGATCGACGATGGCGAAACTCCAACCGAGGCCACATTCCACTTCCCCGGCGGCCTCGCCGATTACCTCTCCGAAACCTTGGGGGCCGTCACCACCTATTCCGACCGCCCCTTCGCCGGTGTGGTCGAATTCGGCCCCCGCTTCGGCGTCCCCGGCAAGGTCGAATGGGCGATCAACTGGACCCCGTCGCGCGACGGCTTCATTCAGTCCTACTGTAACACCGTGCCGACGCCCGAGGGCGGCACCCACGAAGCCGGGTTCTGGGCTGCCGTGCTCAAGGGCGTGCGCGCTTACGGCGAACTGGTCGGCAACAAGAAGGCCAAGGAGATCACCCGCGACGATCTCCTGACCGGCGGCTGTGCCCTTGTCTCCTGTTTCATCGCCGATCCGGAATTCGTCGGCCAGACCAAGGACCGCCTCGCCACCACCGAGGCCGCGCGCCTCGTCGAAAACTCCGTTCGCGACCATTTCGACAACTGGCTCGCCGCCGACACCAAATCCGCCGGTGCGATCCTCGATTTCCTTGTGCTCCGCGCCGAAGAACGCATGCGCCGCCGTCAGGAAAAAGAGACCCAGCGCAAATCCGCGACCAAGAAACTCCGTCTGCCCGGCAAGCTCACCGACTGTTCCTCGAAAGACCGCGCCAACACCGAGCTGTTCATCGTCGAGGGCGACTCTGCCGGCGGCTCCGCCAAAGGTGCCCGCAAACGCGAAACGCAGGCTTTGTTGCCGCTCAAGGGCAAAATCCTCAACGTGCTGGGCGCGGCCTCCAACAAGCTCACCTCGAACCAAGAGATCAGCGACCTCTGCGAAGCCTTGGGCGTCGGCATGGGCACGAAATTCAACGTCGACGACCTGCGCTATGAACGCGTTATCATCATGACAGACGCCGACGTCGACGGCGCCCACATCGCCTCGCTTCTGATGACCTTCTTCTACACCCAGATGCGCCCGCTCATTGACCAAGGCCACCTCTTTTTGGCCTGCCCGCCGCTCTACCGCCTGACGCAGGGTGCGAAACGCGTCTACTGC
Organism: Celeribacter sp. SCSIO 80788; assembly: GCF_051054295.1. Lineage (GTDB taxonomy): Bacteria > Pseudomonadota > Alphaproteobacteria > Rhodobacterales > Rhodobacteraceae > Celeribacter. The sequence goes on from NZ_CP150482.1 coordinate 1,748,917, forward strand.
CTCGATGAGGCAGAGCGCGACCTGTGGCTGGAAAAAGGCCTTGGCGGCAAAGGTAAAATCGACGTCTCGCGGTTCAAGGGCTTGGGCGAAATGGACGCCAAGGATTTGAAAGAAACCACAATGGACCCGGCCACGCGCAAGCTCATCCGGGTGACGATCGACGAAGACGAACCGGGCGAAACCGCCGATCTGGTGGAGCGTCTGATGGGCAAAAAGCCGGAGTTGCGGTTCCAGTATATTCAGGAGAACGCGCGGTTTGTTGAGGAATTGGATGTGTGAGCCAACCACGCAAACACCATATTCTACCTCAGGCGTATCAATGGCAGTTTTCTACAAACCAAAAACATATTTGGACGTGGGATAAAGAACGAGACACGTTTTTTGGGTCCAATCCCCTAAACATCTCTGTCCAACGTGATTTTAATACAGCGCTTACACATGACTTCAAAGAAGACTTTTCCACGATAGAGGGCTTCTTTTCCAACTTTGAAACCTCATACCCGCATGACATTAAAAGCCTAAGGAATGTAATTACTAACCGTCAGGCTTTGGATCATGTGATCCAATTCATGTTGCTACAAGCTGCGCGTAGTCCAATGGCAAGAACAATGATGTCTAGGTTCATCGAAATGCTCGCCCCAATGGATGAAGAACAACTTAAACAGCAAGGTGTTGATCCTATTGGCATCGAACTTATCAAACGCGCGCGCAGCGGTGACATAGATGCGAAACAAAAAATCGGCCTGCAAAGCAGCGGGCACTTTCTTCAAGGAGTCACAAAGATAATCGAACGCCTATTCTTCAGGGTTGTTCATTTAGAAAATGAGTTGGAGTTTTGTAGCGGCGACAACCCAGTCGCATATTTTGGCATCAAATTTGTCTCAGGAAAATTAACTGCAACATTTCCCCTATCTGGAAATCGCGTGCTTAGTGCTTTCCCACTCAGCAATAAACTACTTCTAATCGGTGACAGCGCCCCTGCACCCTCTGAGGCATTTTTAACGGTGAAACCCGCACAAACTTCAAATTCAGTTAATTTAGTGAAGTACATCAATCGCCTACTGGCGTTATCGGCTGAAAGAAATGTGATTGCTAGTAATGAAAAAATTCTACGGCACATCCGTGACAATATTCCTGCAAACTCTGAAAAGGTAGCCAAACTGGTTGCGATGCAATCAGCTGTTGCAAAAGAACTCTTGAAGTTAAATCGCAGCTATTGGCTATAACAATCGCCAAGGGCACCCCGTGCCGCACTCCACTCCCCCCCTCACACAAGCCTCACTCCCCCATCACATCCCCGTGCCCCCACTTGCGTCATTCCGCCGCAATCGCCTTATCTTGTGTTAACGCTCACACAGAGCCCCTCACCTCGCACAAGGACCAAGCCGATGCAAAACTTCTTCAAATCCCTCGCTTTCACCTTCGCAGCTCTGATGGTCTTCCCGGCGCTGGCCGAGTCCGACGATCCGCTCCACAGCCCGCAGTTCACCAAAACCACCGCGCAGGTCACGCCGATCACCCCCGCCGACTAACCACCGGCAACAATCCCCCCGCCTCGGCACCCTTCCGCCCATCCCCTCACTGAGGGGAACCCTTCCGCGCCCGGCCGGGTTATATCTCCGAAAACGACATTCGGAGGACAGTGCATGATCTCTTTCACCAACCCCCTTCTCCTTGCCGTTGCGGCCCTCGCAGCCGCCCCGGCGCTCGCCGACGGGCACAAGGACAAGAAACCCAGAAACGCCCCGCAAGAGGTCTATGTCTACCACGTCCCCAAAGGCTGCCACCTGCCGCCGGGGATCGAGAAGCAGATGCGCGAGGGCAAGCGCAGCACCCTGCCCCCCGGCCTCGACCAGCAATGCTACGGCAAACAGGCCTCTCATCACCGCTACGAGCGCGGCGACCGTCTGCCTGACGGCTACCGGGTGATCCGCGAGTACGACCGCTACGGCCTGCCCGACCCGAAAGGCGACCGCTATGTGATTTCCGGCGACACGATCTACAAGATCGCCCGCGACGCCGCGATCGTGATCACCGCCATGGGAATTTACAACAACATCACCGGCAACTGACCCCCTCCGATGTTTCCCCGCAAAGCCCGCAGATCCCCCTGCGGGCTTTTTGCGTTTCACACACTCCAATGTCACACAACCGTGACGCAACCGCCCCCGCACGCTGCACGTTGTCCCTTTGAAAACAAAGGAGATTTGTGATGAAACTCAACAAACCGCTCACCAAGCCCATGATCGCCCTTCTGCTTGCCCTGACCGCCACCCCGGCCCTTGCCGCGCCGACTGGAAACAATGGTCAGGGTTTCGGTGTGGGCGAAGTGCCGCCGGGTCATCAGAAAAAACAACTGCCTTCCGGCTATGTGATCATTGACGATTACGCGCAATACAACCTGCCGGCCCCAAACGGTTTCAAATATGCCAAACATGACGGCAAGATCGTCAAAATCGACAGCGACACGATGCAAGTGATTGCGACCGTCGGCCTGATCTCTGCTTTGCTCGGCAACTGATCTCAAGATCACAGCCGCGCGATCCCGCGACGGAAGCCCGGGCGCGGCGCGTTTACGGTCTTAGTTCCAATCGACGGAGGCCGACATGCGCCGCACCAGACTGACCCGACCCGCCCTCGCCGCCAGCATCCTGCTGTTGGCCACCCCGGCCCTCGCCAATGGCCCGCAGGGTGGCCCTCAAAGTGGTCCGCAATCCGGCCCGCAGGGGCAAATCATGCTTTACCCGCAACAGCAGCAGATGCAGCACCAACAGCCCCAGACACATCTCCGCCAACAGCCCGCACCGCATCCCGTCCGGGTGGAAAAACAGAGCAACAGCGATCTGGGCGATGTGCTGACCGCGCTGGCCGCCATTGGCGTTCTGGCCTCTGTGCTCGACTAAAGCGTCTGATCTCCTGTCGGGCCATCGTGCCCGACAGAAGTCCGACACAAATCCGACGCTTTGCCGACAGTTCTCTCAAAGCCTTTGACCGCCCCGCTTGCGCGCCGCATAGTCGCGCCATGGCACGGTCTTTCGACACATTCGATCTGGTGTCCGCCCATCGGCGGCTCGAAGACCTGTTCATCGAGCGCCCCCGGCTCGCGGCCCGCGCGCAAGAGGTCGAGGCGTTCCAGACCTACGGCCAGCGCGCGGTGTTTCGCCTGATCTGGGATGGCCGTCCGGCGATCGCCAAGCTGATCTGGCACAGCGAGAAAACCCGTGCCGTCAACGGCCAGACCTCTGCCCTCAAACAGATGGCGAAAACCCTCGAAGGCCGCCCCGCCCATGTGCCGCAAGTGCTTCATATTGCTCCGAAAGCCGGGTTTTTCGTGATCTCGCTCATCGAGGGGAAAAGCGGGCATGAGTTGCTCCGGGACCAAGGGGCTGACGCGATCCCTGAACTGATTCAGGCCGCGCGTCTCTGGCTTTCAGAGGCCACCCGCAATGACCGGAAACCGGGGGATTTCCCCATGGCCCGCGCCCGACGCATCCTCGACGACTGCGCCCACGGCCCTGCCCGTGACGTGGTCCTGCGCACCCGTGATTTGTTGCAAAACGCCCCCGAGACCCTGACGATCTGTGGCGGTCATGGCGATTTCTGGCCCGGAAACCTGATCGTAGGCCCAGCAGGCATCACCGCCATCGACCTCTCCGGACGGCGGTCGAACGCGCTTGCCGAAGACATCGCTTGTTTCGCGCAAGGCATTGCAGAACATAGCGAATCTGGTCTGACACCGGAGATCACAGCACCGCTTTTGTCGCTTCTCCCGGAGGTGGAAGCCGCCCGCGCCTTCCCGATTTTCAGCGGTCTGGCGCTGGCGCGCAAGCTCCATGTCAGCGGGGGTCTCGGCTACGCCCATGAACGCGCCCGGTTTCTCGGGGAAACCCCTTAAACCGGCACGATCTGGCCGTCTTCAAGCCGCACGACCCGGTCCATTTTCGCAGCCAATTCAAGGTTATGCGTGGCGATCAGGGCCGACAGCCCCTCGTCGCGCACAATCCCCATCAGCACATCGAACACCAAAGCCGAAGTCGTCGGATCGAGGTTCCCGGTCGGTTCGTCCGCAAGCAAAAGCCCCGGCTTGTTGGCCAGCGCACGGCAAAAGGCGACCCGTTGCTGTTCGCCGCCCGAAAGCGCCGAGGGGCGGTGTCCGGCACGTTTGCCCACGCCGACTTTTTCGAGCAAATTCATCGCCCTGTCCCGCGCCTCACGCTCCGGAACGGCATTGGCGAGTTGCGGCAGGATGACGTTGTCGAGAGCCGTGAACTCGGGCAGCAGATGGTGGAACTGGTAAATGAACCCCACCCCCGCGCGGCGCATGGCGGTGCGGGTCTTGTCGCCCTGCCCGGTCATGTCCTGCCCATTGATCCGAACCGTGCCCGTGTCGGGCAGGTCCAGAAGCCCCGCAATATGCAGAAGCGTCGACTTCCCGGCCCCCGAAGGCGCGATCAATCCGACGATCTCGCCGCGTGCGACGGTGAGGTCCACACCGCGCAACACATCGACTTCGTTGGGTTTTCCGGCGTTGTAGGTCTTTCGGATCTGGTTCAGGGACAGCATGTCACTCATAGCGCAGCGCCTCCACAGGGTTCATCCGTGCAGCACGGCGCGCGGGCAGAATGGTGACGAGGAACGACAGACCAAGCGAGAGACCGACCGCTTTGAAAATATCGACGGCACGCAGCTCGGCGGGTAGTTCGTAAATGCCCCGGATCGACGGGTCCCAAGCCCCGCCGCCGCTCATCCAGTTCACGAAACTCAACACCTGGTCGATATAAATCGCAAACAACGACCCAAGGATCACGCCGAAAATCGTGCCCAACACGCCGGTGATCGCCCCGCAGATGAAAAACACCCGCAACACGGACCCTTCGGTCAGCCCCACGGTGCGCAGGATGCCAATGTCGCGCCCCTTGTTTTTCACCAACATGATGAGGCCGGAGACGATGTTCATCGACGCGATGAGCACCAGCACCGAAAGGATGACGAACATCACATTGTCCTCGATGTCGAGCGCGCGCAAGAAGGCCCCCGAGGCATCGCGCCAGGTCCAGACCATGCCGCGCTCGCCGACGGCTTGCAGCAGCGGAACGGCGATCTGATCGACCTGATCCGGATGCTCGACCATCACTTCGATCTCATCTGCCACACCCTGGCGGTTGAAGAACTTCTGTGCCTCCTCGAAAGGTAGGTAAGCCCTTGTCTTATCAATATCATAGCGTCCGGCGGAGAAGACATAGACCACCTCGAAGGCCGACACCCGCGGACTTGTGCCAAAGGCGGTCTTGGCGCCGTCCGGCGAGATCAGCTTGATCTTGTCGCCGACCGTGACCCCCAGCTCGCGCGCCACGCCGGAGCCGATGGCAATGCCATCGGAGAAGCGCGCAACATCGCCCCAATGCTCGTCCGGCGAGATCGCCACACGCGGAATGGTCATCAGGTTCTCGGGCGAAATCCCATAGACCTCGATCCCCGCATTGCGACCGTTAGACGAGACCATGACCTGCCCGCGCACCAAGGGCGCGGCGCGGGTCACGCCCGGCACCTCGCGCAGCTTGGCGGCCCAGTCGTTATAGTCCTCGATCGCGCGCGAGGTGGTCCCCTCGGGCGTCACGTAGATCGAGGAATAGACCGTCACATGGGCGTTGGAACCTAAAATCGTGTCGACAAATTCGTCGCGAAACCCGGTCCGCACGGCCAGCGTGATGATCAAGGCAGCCACGGCAAGCGTGATGCCGATGAGCGAAATCCATGTCATCACCGACACGCCCCCTTCTTCGCGACGGGCGCGCAGATAGGCAAAGGCGATTTTCCACTCGAAGCGGGAAAAGGGCTTGGTCGTTCTGGCCGCGTCCACGGGGGGGCTCCTCACAAGTTTGCCAGACCAAACCCTTTGCCGGACCAAAGGTCAAGCACGGGTCGGGTGAAGCCTGCGTGAACAGCCGGGATCAGAACGTGAGACCGGCACGCGCCTTGCCGCGCCGAAACGGCCAGAGCAAAAGTGCCAGCAGCGCCGAGAGCGCGGCCCACCCCGCAGCATAGCCCGCAAGCGCGGAAATCCCGCCCTCAAGCGTCAGCGGCAAAGCCGGACGAAAGTCGTCAAAGGTGGCGCGGGCAAGCTTGGTGTCGGCGACACGCTGTGGCATGGTCAGACGCTCGAGCGGCGTGGCGGTGCGCAACGCGGTGAGGTCGTCGGACAGCCGGTCATGCCGGTCGATGGTCTGGCGCATGTCCCGGCGGCGGTTTTCGAGAAACACCGATCCGCCCATGGAGGCAAGCGCTTCCTCCCGGGTCATCTCCGCCTTACGGGCGGAGGCATCGAAATCGGCGATCACGATGCCTAAAGCCTCGACCTGACCGGCGAGACGCTGAGTATATTGCTGGGTGAACTCGGGAAACTGGGACACAACGGCGGCCCCCAACAGGCCGCCCGCAAGGGCGAGTGCTCTCAACATGGCTGCCTCTCTTCCGTCTTTTGCGGAGTTGAATGGGGAGAGGCTAAAAGGATTCGGGGGCGCGAGACAAACCTGTCCCCGCCCCCGATTTCAAAACGTGCGAAATCTCGCCGATAAAGCGTCACGCCTTTAACCTGAGACATCAGATAAAGGCGAGGCGCGTGAAACACTTATATCTTGTATTCCGCTCTCAAAGCCCGGCGTAGATTTTCGCGATCTTCTCGATGGCCAGTTCCGGCGTCATCTCTTCGCTCTCGCCGGTGCGGCGCGAGGTCACTTCGACCACACCATTCGCCAGGCCACGCGGCCCGACCGTGATCCGCCAAGGCAGACCGATCAGGTCCATCGTGGCGAATTTCGCGCCGGCACGTTCGGAACGGTCGTCGTAAAGCGCCTCAAGCCCCAGCGCCGCGAAGCTCTTGTAGAGCGCTTCGCACGCCGCGTCCGCTTCGTCGTCACCCTGTTTCAGATTGACGATGCCAACATGGAACGGCGTCACGCCCTCCGGCCAGATGATGCCTTTGTCGTCATGGTTCGCCTCGATCAGCGCGCCCAGAAGACGGGAGACGCCGATCCCGTGCGAGCCCATTTGCACCGGCACAGGTTTGCCATCCGGCCCCTGCACAGTCGCGCCCATGGCTTCGGAATATTTCGTGCCAAAGAAGAAAATCTGCCCGACCTCGATCCCGCGCGCAGCACGGCGGCGCTCTTCGGGCACTTGGTTGAACAGGGCTTCGTCATGGGTCTCGTCGGTGCGCGCGTAGAGCGAGGTGAACTCCTCCATCACGGCGCGACATTGATCGACATTGTCGTAATCAATCTCGCGCTGGCCGAGTTTGATGTCGGTCACGGCGCTGTCGTAGAACACTTCGGACTCGCCGGTTTCGGCCAGAACGAGGAACTCGTGCGTGTCATCGCCACCGATCGGGCCGGAATCGGCGCGCATCGGAATGGCTTGCAGGCCCATGCGCTCATAGGTGCGGATGTAGCTGACGAGGTGGCGGTTGTAAGAGTGCAGCGCATCCTCGACGGTCAGGTCGAAGTTGTAACCATCCTTCATCAGGAATTCGCGCCCGCGCATGACACCGAACCGGGGCCGCATCTCGTCGCGGAATTTCCACTGGATGTGATAGAGCGTCAGCGGCAAGTCTTTGTAAGACTTGACATAAGAGCGGAAGATGTCGGTGATCATCTCTTCGTTCGTCGGGCCATAGAGCATCTCGCGCCCCTGACGATCGGTGATGCGCAGCATCTCTTCGCCATAGTCGTCATAGCGCCCGCTTTCGCGCCACAAATCGGCCGATTGCAGCGTCGGCATCAAAAGCGGGATGTGACCCGCGCGCTGTTGCTCTTCATGAACGATTTTTTCGACCTTCTGGAGCACCTTGTAGCCCAGCGGCAGCCAGGAATAGATCCCCGCCGCCTGTTGCCGGATCATGCCGGCGCGCAGCATCAGACGGTGCGACGCGATCGACGCCTCGGCAGGAGTTTCTTTCAAAACCGGCAGGAAATAGCGCGAAAGACGCATGCGGGAAGCCCTCGAGTGATCAGTGTTTGCAACGGTCTATGCCATCACTTTCGGCCAGACAAGCCGCAGGGCGCGGGAAACTTGCGCAAAGCCCATACATCGTAGCCTTTCAGAAAGCGACATGGGATAAGGCTCGGGGAGATGACAACGGTTTGAGCCCCCACATGGCTCTTCCCCTCACCCCGCGAACGCCTCCCGCGCGCTGGTGCAAACCTTCGTCGCCGATCCTGCAAAAGAGCACTCTCTGCCTCTCATTCCATCTTCTTCCCTCTCTCGAGACGCGTTTACTACAGGCAAGATGATCCCCACGGCCTCTTCCCCTTGAAACCCGTCTCTGCGCGGGCGATATGAAGGGAAAGATGGAAAGGCGAGTATGGCGTTACCGGTCCGTGATCAAATGAAATACTGGGGCACCGCTGCGGTGGTGTTTCTGGCGCTTTTGTGGCTCATGGGGGATGTCATCCTGCCCTTCGTGCTCAGCATGGCGGTCGCCTATATGCTCGATCCGGTGGCGGATCGCCTCGAAACCTGGGGGTTGAGCCGAATCGCCGCCACCATCGTGATCACGCTGGTGGCCGCGATTCTCTTTGTCCTCATGGCGCTACTCGTCATTCCGACACTGGTGAAACAGGCCACGGACCTTGTGAACAGCGCGCCGGATCTGATCAACAATCTGCAAACATTTCTGACCGAAAAATTCCCCGTCCTGCTCGACGAAAACAGCCAGCTGCGCCAGACGCTGATGCAGATCGGCGAAACCATCCAGTCGAAGGGCGGCGCATTGCTCTCCGGGGCGCTGGCTTCGGCCATGAGCCTGTTCAACGTGGTGATGTTGCTGGTGCTCGTCCCCGTCATCACCTTTTATCTGCTGATGGACTGGGACCGCATGGTGGCAGAGGTCGACAAACTCCTGCCCCGCGACCACGCTCCTGTGATCCGCCGTCTCGCCGCCGACATCGACCGCACACTCGCCTCCTTCATCCGCGGGCAAGGCACGGTCTGCCTGATCCTCGGCACATTCTACGCTGCGGGCCTCATGCTCGTCGGCCTCAAATTCGGCCTCGTCGCGGGCGCGCTGGCCGGGGCCCTGACCTTCATCCCCTATGTCGGCGCGATTGTCGGCGGACTGTTGTCCATCGGGCTTGCGCTCTTTCAGTTCTGGGGCGAATGGCAATGGATCATCGCCGTCGCCGCGATCTTCGCCGTGGGCCAGTTCGTCGAAGGCAATATCCTGACGCCAAACCTCGTTGGCTCCTCTGTCGGGCTGCACCCGGTCTGGCTGATCTTCGCCCTGTCCGCCTTCGGCACACTCTTCGGTTTCGTCGGCATGCTGGTTGCCGTTCCGGTGGCCGCCGCCCTCGGCGTGGTGGCCCGCTTCGCCATCGAACAATATCACGACAGCCGCCTCTACCGCGGCCTCGAATCCAATCAGCCTCTTTCGGACGACGACATCTGACCATGGCCGAACAGCTCATCCTCGATCTGCCGGTGCGTCAGGCGCTGGGGCGCGATGCGTTTTTTGTCTCGCCCTCCAATGCCGTCGCCATGGCCACGCTCGACGCCGTCAACAACTGGCCCTCGGGCAAGCTCGTGCTGATCGGCCCCGAGGGTGCGGGCAAAACTCATATGGCGCATGTCTGGGCCAGCGACCATGATGCCGTGATCGTCCCGGCAGAAACGCTGACGGAAGCCGACATCCCCGCCCTTGCAGCCCGTCGTTTCGTCGTCATCGAAGACGCCGACCGCCTGCCCACCCTGCCCGATGCCCGACGCTCGGAAGAGGCGCTGTTTCATCTGCACAACCTGACGCTGGCCGAAGGCGGGCGGCTGTTGCTCACCGCCCAGAGTGCGCCCAATCACTGGACGCTCAGCCTGCCCGATCTCGCCTCGCGCATGCAAGGGACGACCGTGGCCCGGATCGAAGCGCCCGATGACAAGCTGCTCACCGCCATGCTGGTCAAACAGTTCGACGACCGGCAGATCGCCGTGCCCGGCACGCTGATCCTCTGGCTGGTCAAGCGCATGGAACGCTCGGCGGAGGCTGCACGGCGGATGGTAGAAACGCTCGACGAGGCGGCGCTGCGTTCTGGCAAACCGATCTCACGAAACCTCGCCGCCCAGTTTTTCCCGAAAGACGACTGATCCTGCGGGAAAGTTTTGTTTTCGCTCAATAATCATGCGATTGACGAAGGCCGGGGCATTTGGCACTGTCGCCCTGCCGGACCGAAAATGCCCGACATGATCCAGAGGACACACCGTGACTGATATGACCGATCTTCCGCGCACCGAGCCTGGGCAACAGGATTGGGGCATATTCGGACGACCGCTGTTCCTCGATCAGGAAGCCCGCGCCCTGTCGCGTGTCGGCGTTGTCGACGTCGGCTCGAACTCCGTACGTCTTGTGGTCTTCGATGGCGCAGCGCGCAGCCCGGCCTATTTTTACAACGAAAAGATCATGTGCGGACTGGGCGCGGGGCTTCGGGAAACCGGGCATCTCAACCCGGAAGGCAAGATCCGCGCCATGTCCGCGATACGCCGGTTTCAGAAACTGGCGGAAGGCATGGGAATCCCACCACTGACGGCGGTTGCGACCGCTGCGGTACGGGAGGCTGAGGACGGTCCCGCTTTTCGGGAGGAGATCGAGCGGGAGACCGGCCTCAGCCTTTGGGTCATCGACGGCGAGGAAGAGGCCCGGCTGTCGGCGCAGGGCGTGCTTCTGGGCTGGCCGGAGGCGGACGGGCTGGTCTGCGACATCGGCGGCTCATCGATGGAACTGGCGATCGTCTCGAAAGGCATTGTCGGCAAACGTATCACCTCGCCACTCGGACCGCTGAAACTTCTCGGCCTCACTGGCGGACGCACTGGTCTCAAGGACCATATCGCGCCGATCATGAAGGATCTGGCCACCGCCATGGGCACGGATCACAAGCGGATCTATCTCGTCGGCGGCTCCTGGCGCGCCATCGCCCGCATCGACATGGAGCGGCGCAATTACCCGCTGCATGTGCTGCATGAATACCGGATGTCGAGCCGCTCGGTAACCGACACGATCAAGTTCATCCGCAAAAGCGACATGACCGATTTGCGTGCAAAAACCGGCACCTCGACGGCGCGCATGTCGCTTGTACCGATTGCCGCCGAGGTGCTGCGCCAGATCGTGCGCACCTTCCATCCGAAAGAGATCTGCATCTCGTCCTACGGCATTCGCGAGGGGTTACTCTACGAACAGATGCCCGAAAGCGTGCGCGCCCGCGACCCGCTGATCGAGGCTTGCCGGTTTTCCGAACAAAAGGACGCGCGCATGCCGGGCTTCGGCAAGCGTCTGCATGCCTTCATCGAACCGGTGTTCCGCGCCCGTCAGTATGAAAAGATGCGACTGATCCGCGCCGCCTGCCTGCTCCATGACGTGACCTGGCGCGCGCATCCGGATTATCGCGCAGAGGTGTGTTTCGACAATGCCACGCGCGCCAATCTCGGCGGGCTGACCCATAACGAGCGGATTTTCCTCGGGCTGGCACTTTTGCATCGCTACAAGAATTCGCGAGAGAATACCCCCTTCGCCGAATTGATCGAGATGCTGTCGGACAAGGAAATCCGCGATGCCGAGGTTTTGGGCAAGGCGATGCGCTTTGGCGCGATGTTTGCCGTCGATACGCCGACCGATGTGGCGAAACTCGACTATTTCCCGAAGCGCAAGGAGTTGATCCTGACGCTCAGCCCCGAAGCGGAAGACCTCTTTGGCGAGGTCACAAACGCACGCTTTCAGTCGCTCGCCAGCAGCCTAGGTGCGACGCCGCATGTGCGCCACGCCAAGGCGTAACCCTCAGAGCTCGATCATGCCCTCGTCGTCCGGGGTCTCCTCTGGAGCGTCCGGCTCCGGCACACCTCGTTCCGGTTTGCGCCGGATGAGAATGTCGCCATTGGGCAGAATTTCCGGCGCTTCATAGGCCCCCAGATCGTCGACGAAGCCCTCGAGATCCTCAAGCGCAGGTCCCATTTCTTCGAACAACTGCTGCAACAAAAGCCGGGACCCTTCGCGCAACATAGTCCAGCCTTCCGATCCCTCGGACGGTCCGGCATCCTCGGCGGCCAGAGGCCCCGCCACCAGCATCATGATCAGAGCAATCCGTTTCATGGCCTTCATATAAGGGCTTTTCATGACGTTTTCACCCCTGCCTCATGTCTTAAAGATCGAGATCGACCGTGACCGGGAAATGATCCGAAGCGGTCAGAAGCGCCTGCTGCAATTCCGGCGTGCCAAAACAGAGCGGATCGTCGAACGGATGCCAGATGCGCCATGTCGCGCCGTCTTTCAAATCCTGCGAGACCATGACGTAATCGAGCAAAGCCGAGAGATAGCGCTCTTCCTCGTCGATATAGAACCGCGCCGAGGTCGGCCCCTGATTGCCGCGCCGGGCCAGCGCCTCCGTCGCATGCGGATCGCAAAGCCGCATCTCGGGCGGCACATCCGGGTCCTCGCGCCCCATGACGATCTCGACGCCCGAGCGCCCGAAGAGTTTCTCATACTCATCGAGCCCCGGCCCGTCGTTGAAGTCGCCCAGCACGATCAAGGGTTCTCCCGCCTCCAGATGCCCCTCCACCCGCTCGCGCAACCAAATACATTGCGCCAGTTGCTTGCGCCGGTTTTCAATCGAGATGCGGATCACGTCATCGCGGTTGCGCGCGCCATGCGGTGCCTTGGATTTCACATGCACACCGATCATGCGAAAGGCAAACCCGCTTTCACGCACCTCCATCGCCAGCTCCAGAGGTGGCTTGGAAAACCGCACTTCCTCCCGGTCCCTATCGGTGTCGAGATCGAGCCTGTAGATCGAGTTGAACGCGGGCGGTTCGAAATTGTCCCCCAATCCCGCAGGCGCGCCCATCGGATCGTGCCGGGCGCGTAGCACCAGCGGGTCGTACATCAGGGCGATTTCCTGTTGGGTTTCGTTGACATAGCCGATCTCGACGGCCATGGCTCGAAGCCCCGCCCAATCGGCGAATTGCTCAAGCGCACGGCGGGTGTCGCGGCGGCGGTTGGTGTCCGGCGCCTCGATCACCATGATCGCATCGGCATCCATCGCGGTGAACACCTTGCCAAGGGCCTCAAGCTGCATCTCGCGGGTCACATTATGCCGCGCCGACCAAGCATCGTCCGCCAGAGGCCGCCCCGTGTTGTCGAACAGGTTGTCGAACCATTCGACATTGTAGGTGGCGACCCGGATCGTCATGCCGCCCGCTCCGCTTCGATCTCCTCCCAGGCGGCGTTGATCTCCACCAACCGGTCGGAGGCCAGCCTGACCGCCTCTTCCGGCACGCCGCGGGCAATCATCCGGTCGGGGTGTGTCTCGCGCACGAGCGCGCGGTAAGCCTTCTTGATCTCCTCGAGCGAGGCCGAAGGATCGACCCCCAACACATCGTAGGGATCGCGCGCCGCCTCCGGCACATAGCGCGCCTTCAGCATTCGGAACGCCCGGTCCTCGATGTCGAAAATCTCGGCAACACGAGTCAGGAAGGCATCCTCACCGGGGTGATACTCGCCATCCGCCATGGCGATATGGAACAGCCCATCCATCAAATCCATCAACGGACGGCATTCATCGCCATACATTTTCTTGACGCTTTTGGCGTAATCCTCGAACCCCGCCACGTCTTGCCGGGCGAGGTTGAACACCCGCGCGGCGGCGGCCTCGTCCTCTTTCGCGATCTGAAACACTTCGCGAAATGCCGTCACCTCGTCGCGGGTGACAAGCCCGTCGGCCTTGGCCATCTTCGCGCCAAGCCCGATCACCGCGATGGTAAAGCCCATGCGCCGCTCCGGCTCCGAGCGGAACTGCTCGAACACCGAGGCGAGGCTTTCACCTGCGCCAAGCGCCTTGAGCGCTTCGAGAATGCGGGTCCAGATCGACATAGCCGCAGTTTATCCGCGAAGCCCGGTCAAGTCCCGCGACAAATCCGTGAGTTCAAAGGAATTTTTGTAGGAAGAGCACATCGAGCCAGCGGTCGAACTTGAACCCGGCCTGCGGAATGCGCCCGGCTTCGGCATAGCCCAGCGTCTTGTGAAAGGCGATGGAGCCGGTGTTGTCGGCATCGATGGCGGCAATCATCGAATGATGTCCGGCCTCACGTGCATGCTGTTCGACCATGAGCATCAGCGTCCGGCCAAGCCCAAGCCCCTGCGCCGCGTCGTTGAGGTAAACGGAATGCTCCATGGTGAAACGATAGCCGTTATTCTTTGGGCGAAAATTGTCATAGGTGGCATAGCCCACCACCTCGCCTTTGATCTCGGCGACGTAAAACGCCCGGCCCCGCGCCAGACGATCTTCGACCATCGCGGCCCATTCGGCCTCGTCGCGCTCCTCAGAGGAAAACGAGGCGGTCGACTCGGCAATCACAGGCGCCATAATGGCTTTGAGAGCGCTTGCATCCTCGGCCAGCGCCACGCGCAAAAACGGTTTCTCGGTCATGCGATCCAGATCTCCCCTGACGGCGTGCCAATCTCTGCGGTCATTCCCGGCGTATCGGCCTGCACAATTCGAACATTTTCCATGGCGGACACGAACGGCGCGAGCGCCTCGCGCAACTCTTCAGCTTCCGGGTGCGTGATCTTCAACCGACGCAGGGCCAAGCCCGGATCGGGCAGCCCCGGAACGGGTCGCGGCGAATGCCATTCGATCAACGCCGGAAAGCAATTATCAAATGGCAGAACACCGCTCTCCGGCACAATCATCCGCCAGGCATAGTCCCCGCGCTGAAACGACATGATCCGCCCGACATCGGCGGGAGCCAGCTCCCAAGCGTCTTCCAGATCAGGACAGGACACAACCCAGTTCGTCAGCCGAGGCGGGCCGCCAAAGTTGTCCAGATCGAACCAACGCGGAAAATCGGGGCGTCTCGCTGCCGGGTCGGGCGCAATCACCTCGAGATAGGCGTCACTGCCATCCGGGCGCGCCATGGCCACAAGCACGTTTTCCGTGCCCATATCCTTGTGCACCCCGCGCGGGCCGAATTCGACATCAAGCAAAGCCTCCATCGCATCCTTGCCCTGCTCCAGATCGGAGGCGGAAATCACCAGATGATCAATCCGGTAGGTCATTGTTATTGCCCTTATTGAAACCTTGGAGACGAGTCCCCATCTCCCTATAACGCACCCTTAAATCAACTTTCAGGAAAGACCAGAAAAAGACAATGCTCCTGCGCAAATTGGAACAGTTCTTCGACAGTGAGATCTCAGGCGGTATCGTGCTCATGGTGGCCGCCGTCGCTGCCATGTTCGTGGCCAATTCCTCGCTTTATCCCTATTACGATGGCGCATTGTCGTCGTATTTCACCATTCAGATCGGCGAAACCGGCCTTTCCAAGCCGCTGATCCTCTGGATCAACGACGGGCTTATGGCCGTGTTTTTCCTGCTTGTGGGCCTTGAGCTCAAACATGAGCTGATGGAAGGCAAACTCAAGAACCCGCGCGACGTGGTTCTGCCCGGCATGGCCGCCGTCGGCGGCATGATCATGCCCGCCGTGGTCTATTTCGCCCTCAACATCTCTTCGCCCGAAACCCATTCCGGCTGGGCCATTCCGGCGGCGACCGACATCGCTTTCGCGCTTGGCATTCTGGCTTTGGTCGGCGACCGCGTGCCGTCCTCGCTCAAGGTTTTCCTGCTGACGCTGGCGATCCTCGACGACCTCGGCGCGATCCTGATCATCGCGTTCTTCTACACGGCCGAACTGCATCTGGATTACCTGTTCCTTGCGGTCATTCCGCTGGCGATCATGTTCTACCTGAACCGCGCGGGCATTCACCGCATTGCGCCGATCATCCTTCTGGGCACCGTGCTTTGGGTTCTGGTGCTGAAATCCGGCGTGCATGCGACACTCGCGGGTGTGATCACCGCCTTCTTCATTCCGATGAAGGACAAATGGGGCAAGTCGCCGCTGCATGCGCTTGAAAACGCGCTCTCGCCCTATGTGTTCTTCCTGATCGTGCCGATCTTTGCTTTCGCGAACGCAGGCGTGGTGCTCACGGGCGTAACGCTGGCCGATGTGTTCTCCCCGCTGCCGCTGGGCATCGCTTTGGGCCTCATCCTCGGCAAACAAATCGGCGTGTTTGGCATGACCTGGCTATTGGTGAAATTCGGCGTCGCCAAGAAACCCTTCGGCGCGACCTGGCTCCATATCTATGGCGTCGCGGCACTCGCGGGCATCGGCTTTACCATGTCCTTGTTCATCGGCGGGCTGTCCTTCGAGGATGCATTCCACATGAACGAAGTGCGCATCGGTGTGCTGTCGGGCTCCGTGATCTCCGCGATCATCGGCTTTACCGTGCTGAAACTTGCCCCGACGGCAACGGACAAACCGGCGCTGAAAGAGGCCGAAGTCACCGCTCCCAAGGTTCAGAACGCCGCACACTAACGCGTCGGCCATCCCAAAAGAAAAGGGCCGGAGGAGCGATCCCCCGGCCCTTTTTCATTGCAGTTTAAATACTCGGTCTCACTCGACCGCGATCAGATCGAGGATCTGGCGCGCCGCTGCCGGGATATTCGTCCCCGGCCCGAAGATCGCTTTGACGCCTGCGTCATAGAGGAACTGGTAATCCTGCTGCGGGATCACCCCGCCGCAGATCACGAGGATGTCCTCGGCGCCCTGCTCTTTCAGCGCTTCGATCAGTTTCGGCGCCAGCGTCTTGTGACCCGCCGCCTGCGAGGAAATCCCCACGATATGCACGTCGTTGTCGATGGCGTCCTGAGCCGCCTCCTCCGGCGTCTGGAACAGCGGACCGACGTCCACATCAAAGCCGATGTCGGCAAAGGCGGTGGCAATGACTTTCGCGCCGCGGTCATGGCCGTCCTGACCCATTTTGACGACGAGCATCCGCGGACGACGCCCGGCTTTCTCGGCAAAGGTTTCGACGTCTTTCTGGATCTGGGCAAAGCCCTCGTCGCCCTCGTAGGCTGCGCCGTAGACACCGGCGAGCGTTTTCACCTCGGCGCGGTGACGTCCGAATGCTTTTTCCATGGCCATCGAAATCTCCCCAACGGTTGCACGCGCACGGGCGGCCTCGACCGCCAGCGCAAGGAGGTTGCCCTCGCCGGATTGCGCAGCAAGCTCCAGCGCGCCAAGCGTCGCGTCGACCTTGTCCGTATCGCGGGTGGCTTTGATCTTGTCGAGGCGGGCGATCTGGCTGTTGCGCACGGCCACGTTGTCCACGTCGAGAATGTCGATCGGGTCTTCCTTGTCCTTGCGGTATTTGTTGACGCCGACGATCACCTCTTCGCCGCGGTCGATCATCGCCTGACGTTTCGCGGCGGTTTCCTCGATGCGGAGTTTCGGCATACCGGAGTTGACGGCCTTGGTCATGCCGCCCATTTCCTCGATCTCTTCCATCAGGGCCCAGGCCTTGTCGGCCAGTTCCTTAGTGAGGCTTTCGACGTAGTAGGAGCCCGCGAGCGGATCGACCACATTGGTGATCCCGGTCTCTTCCTGAAGGATCAGCTGCGTGTTCCGGGCGATGCGTGCCGAGAACTCGGTCGGAAGCGCGATGGCCTCGTCGAGCGCGTTGGTGTGCAGCGATTGCGTGCCGCCCAAAGCCGCCGACATCGCCTCATAGGCGGTGCGGATGACGTTGTTATAGGGGTCCTGCTCTTGCAGCGACACGCCCGAAGTCTGGCAGTGGGTGCGCAGCATTTTGGACTTGGAGAGCTTCGGCTCGAACTCGTCCATCACGCGGGTCCAGAGATAGCGCGCGGCCCGCAGTTTTGCGGCCTCCATGAAGAAGTTCATGCCAATCGCGAAGAAGAACGACAGACGCCCTGCGAATTTATCGACATCCATCCCCGCCTTGATCGCAGTCCGAACATATTCGCGCCCGTCGGCCAGTGTGAAGGCCAGTTCCTGCACGAGGTTCGCGCCCGCTTCCTGCATGTGATAGCCGGAGATCGAGATCGAGTTGAATTTCGGCATCTCGTTGGCGGTGAATTCGATGATATCCGCGATGATCTTCATCGAGGGTTCCGGCGGGTAGATATAGGTGTTGCGCACCATGAACTCTTTCAGAATGTCGTTCTGAATGGTCCCTGCGAGCAACGCACGATCATGCCCCTGCTCTTCGCCCGTCACGATGAAGCTCGCGAGGATCGGAATAACAGCCCCGTTCATCGTCATCGACACGGAGACCTTGTCCAACGGAATGCCGTCGAACAGGATTTTCATATCCTCGACAGAGTCGATCGCCACACCGGCCTTACCGACATCGCCGACCACGCGCGGGTGATCGGAATCATAGCCGCGGTGCGTGGCGAGGTCGAAAGCGACCGAGACGCCCTGCTGACCGGCGGCCAGCGCCTTGCGGTAAAAGGCGTTCGATTCCTCGGCGGTCGAGAAGCCCGCGTACTGGCGGATGGTCCAGGGACGGCCCGCATACATCGTCGCCTTCACCCCACGGGTGAACGGCTCCATCCCCGGCGTGTTGCCGAGATGCGCCATGCCTTCGAGATCGTCCTCGGCATAGAGCGGCTTGACCTTGATCCCCTCGAGCGTGTCCCACTCAAGGCTCTCAAGCGGCTTGCCACGAAGCTCCTTCTCGGCAAGCTCTTCCCATTTTTTCCTGTCCGTCATCGTCAGGCTCCTTCCCGTTTTCCTCTCATACCCCCGTGAGGGCACGTTCAACCTTGGTTTGGTCGTCCCGTCGCCCTATATAGAGGACACCCCGGGAGGACCGATGAAACAAATCTATCTCGCCGCCATCACAGCGCTTTTTCTGATTCCCGCCCCACTTCTGGCGCAGGAGGACACAGCCTTGGAGGCGGAGGCAACTCCGCTGATCCAGAGCGCCGGAGACACCGAGCTTTCCACATTCAAATGGCAGTCCCGCATCATCGCCGTCTTCGCCGACAGCACGCTGGACCCGTCGTACAATGAACAGATCTCACTTCTCGAAGCCCGTCCCGACGCCCTTCTGGAGCGTGACGTGGTGGTCCTGTCCGACACCGACCCGGAGGCCCGTTCGCCGCTCCGCACCGCATTGCGCCCGCGCGGCTTCGCATTGGTGATCGTCGACAAGGACGGGCGCGTGATGCTCCGCAAACCCGACCCGTGGGATGTGCGCGAGATTACCCGCGCCATCGACAAGACGCCGCTCCGGCAGCAGGAACTGGAAAGCGGGCGCTGAGCTACTCGCGAAAATCCTCGGCCAGCGGAATGCGCCCGAAGGCGATTTTCGCCCCTGTATAGGGAACGTGATGCGGCGGCAGAAGACCGTAGCGCACCGTGTCCTGACCGAACCGCTGGTTGAGCCGGTCGATGGCCAGACACAGTGGCGCGCGGTCCTGTGTGGGCGCGAAGAGATCGTCCATCACCCGCGCCTGCCGGATCAGCCCGCCCAGCGTCACGGAGACGGCTTTCGGGCGAGAGCCAGGTGTCAGTTCGTCCCAAAGCCCCGCCAGAATTTCCAAAAGAAAGAACGTGTCCTGCGTCGCGCGCAATGTGCTGTCGCGATACTGTCGCCTCTTGTCCCCGCCTTTGACGCTGATCGACAGGCTGCGGGCAAAGAACCCCTCGCGGCGCAAACGTGCCGCCGCTTTCACAAGCAGTCTCCGGGTCACAAGCCGCGCGCCCTCGGGCGTTGCGTTCGGCCCCGTCAGCACCTGCCCGTGCCCGATCATTCCGCGTTTGGTCTCCGGCCAAACCACTGTCTCGCCGCGCAGCTCGCGGAGAAACCGCTCCCCCGCCACATTGCCCCAGATCGCGCGGGCACGTTTCGGCGCGATGTGGTAGAGCGTCCCCACATCCGCAATGCCCGCCGCCTCCAGCCGTGCTTTCATCCGCCAGGACACACCCGGCAAATCGTCCAGCGCCAAATGCGCGATCTTCTCCGGCAAAACCTCCGGCGTGAGCCAGTTGAGTCCCATCGGCTTTTCCAGCTCGGCGGCGATCTTCGCCAGAAGCCGCGTCGGCCCAAGCCCCACGGAACAGCGCAAGGCCGGGCTGATCCCCAGCACCGCCTCTTGCAACGCCCGCCCGATTTCCAAAGCCCGGGACAGGTCCCGCTCCGATCCCATCAAAAGACAGGAACATTCGTCGATCGACCAGACCCGATGCACGGGAATAACCGTTTCCACCGCCCGCAAAATCGCATGATGATAGTCGACGCAGATGTCGTGTTTGACGGGACGAAAAACGATCCCCGGACAAAGCCTGCGGGCCTCGTCCTGACGCGTGCCCATGCGCACGCCACGCCTTTTTGCCTCGACACTCGCCGCGATACAGGCCGCATTCGGCGCGTCCGTCGTCAGAACGCCGACGGGCCGCCCCATCAGCGCAGGCTCCTCGGCCTGCGCCACGGAGGCGTAGTAGCTGTTCATATCGAAGAAAAGCGTCGAAACGCGCAGATGCGAAAGCTGGGACATGACCGGGCAGACGGGAGGGGGCAGACGCAATCAGACTAGAACAAAATGAGAACATTTGTCCAGTCTCTGCGTCTCGCCGCCCCGGATATGCCCGCCCGGCCACCATGGATTATTCGAACTCCATGATCACTTCATCGACGGCAAGGCTGTCGCCCGGCTTGGCGTTGATCTTGGAAACAATCCCTTTGCGCTCGGCGCGCAGGATGTTTTCCATTTTCATCGCCTCGACGGTGCAAAGCGCCTGACCGTCCTGAACCTCGTCGCCAACCTCGACATTGACCTTCACCAGAAGGCCCGGCATCGGGCAGAGCAGGAGTTTCGAGGTGTCCGGCGGCAGCTTTTCGAGCATGTGCTTCGACAGCTCGGCCGCCCGCGGCGTCCGCACATAGACCTTGAGGTCCGCGCCGCGGTTGCGGATGCGGAAACCGCCCGGAATGTCGCCCACTTTGAGCGTCAGCGTGCCGTGTTCCATGTCGATCAGGGCCAGCGTCTGCCCCGGCGTCCAAGAGCTTTCGATGCGGTGACGCGTGTTGTTCACCAGAACGGTGGAACCGCGCTTGTCCGCCTCGACCTGCACCGGGAAGTCATGATCGCCGATCTGCACCACCCAATCGCCACCGACATGGCGTTCGTGGTTGTCCATCCGGCCAGAAATTCGCGCCCGGCGCACTTCCGCCACGCGATACATCGCCGCCGTCGCCGCAGCAATCCGCTCAAGTTCCTCATAGGGCAGTTCAACCCCTTGGAACCCTTCGGGATATTCCTCGGCGATGAAGGCCGTGGTCATGTCGCCCGAGACGAATTTCGGGTGATCCATCACCGCCGAGAGGAACGGCAGGTTGTG
The DNA here is from genome assembly GCF_051054295.1 of Celeribacter sp. SCSIO 80788. GTDB lineage: Bacteria > Pseudomonadota > Alphaproteobacteria > Rhodobacterales > Rhodobacteraceae > Celeribacter. Next base: position 1,770,148 of record NZ_CP150482.1, read on the forward strand.
CCCGATGCCCTCAACTTCGAAACCGTCGAGCGCATTGCGCATGTTCTCGATTGCCGTCAGACGGTTCGGCCCCCAGGTGCAGAGCTTGGCGATCATCGGGTCGTAATACATCGAGATCTCGCCGCCCTCATAGACGCCGGTGTCGTTGCGCACGATATTGGTCTTGGTGACAATCTCTTCCGGCGGACGGTATTTCGCCAGACGCCCGATGGACGGCAGGAAGTTGCGATACGGGTCCTCGGCGTAGAGACGGCTTTCCATCGCCCAACCGTTGATTTTCACGTCGTCCTGAGTGATCGAAAGCGGCTCGCCATTGGCGATGCGGATCATCTGCTCGACAAGGTCGATGCCGGTGATCAGCTCAGTGACCGGGTGTTCCACCTGAAGACGGGTGTTCATTTCGAGGAAGTAGAAGTTCTTGTCGCCATCGACGATGAATTCCACGGTCCCCGCAGAGGTGTAGCCCACCGCCTTCGCCAGCGCGACAGACTGATCGCCCATCGCCTTGCGGGTGGCTTCGTCGAGGAAGGGTGACGGCGCCTCTTCGATGACCTTCTGGTTGCGGCGCTGGATCGAACATTCACGCTCGTTGAGGTAAACGCCATTGCCATGCGCATCGCAGAGCACCTGAATTTCGATGTGGCGCGGCTGGGTCACGAATTTCTCGATGAAAATCCGGTCGTCGCCAAAGGAGCTGGCCGCCTCGTTCTTGGACGACTGGAAGCCCTCCCGCGCCTCCTCGTCGTTCCATGCGATCCGCATGCCCTTGCCGCCGCCGCCAGCGGAGGCCTTGATCATCACCGGATAGCCGATCTCGTTGGAGATTTTCACCGCTTCGTCAGCATCGGCGATGAGCCCCATGTAACCCGGAACGGTGCTTACACCGGCTTCCTGAGCGATCTTTTTCGAGGTGATCTTGTCGCCCATGGCTTCGATCGCCTTGACCGGGGGCCCGACGAAGGCCACGCCCGCGTCCGCCAGCGCCTCGGCGAATTTCGAGTTCTCGGACAGGAAGCCATAACCCGGGTGCACCGCCTGTGCGCCGGTCTGCTTGATCGCGTCCATCACCTTGTCGATGACGATATAAGACTGGTTCGCCGGCGGCGGGCCGATATGCACCGCCTCGTCGGCCATCGCCACATGCAACGCGTTCTTGTCCGCGTCCGAATAAATGGCGACCGTTTTGATCCCCATCTTCTTGGCGGTTTTCATCACCCGGCAAGCGATCTCGCCGCGGTTCGCAATCAGGATCTTGTCGAACATGTCCTGCCCTCTCCCTTTCTCAAATCAGTCCGCTCCGGCCAGACGCGCCAAGCGCGGGACCGGAACTTGTCTCTTGGGTTACAGTCACGAAAAAAGCTCCCCGAACGCAAAGGTCCGGAGAGCTTTTCGATTTCATAGCATCGCGACGCGAGAACGCGCCGGTCAGACGAATGGAATTAGTTACAGATGCCTGCGTCGTCGCAATAGGTGCCAGCGAGCGCGCCGAGAGCCGCGCCGGTGAGCACATTGTTGTCGGTCGCGTCGGCCACGACGGCGCCTGCGGCCGCACCGGCGAGGGCACGTTCACCATCGGTCTGCATGCAGCCAGCGAGGGCCGCAACGGAGACGAGGGCGGAAATGAGAATGGATTTGCGCATTTTTCTGCTCGTGATTTGGTTGATACTGAGCGGATTCTAACGCAATCGCGCGCGGGCGCAAAGCCGCGAAATGCCCCGTCAAGCCCCTCGGCGGAAGAACGCCCAAGGTCAGGGAAAGAAAGGCGAGGGCCGTGCGGGGGAAGCACGGACCTCGCCAGAGGGGAAGGGTAACGGTTTTCAGAACAGGTCGACGGGTTGCTGGTCCCGTGCGGCCTGTGAGTAAGATGGACCCGCCCGGCCATGCTCACAAGGGCACGCCCACCCTGCCCGCCATTTTCGGCAGCAGTTTGCGCAAACCCCGGAATGCCAAGCGAAAACCCGCGCATCAGTCGTCCATATCCTCATCGTAATCGCCGTCGTCGCCATTCCACATGGCGTCCCAGTCCGGCATCTCTTCGTCTTCGTCCCCGCCTTCGGCGAACACTTCGGGGAAAGCCGCCATGGCCCGTTTGACGTTGATCTTCAACAGCGCTTCATAGGACGCCGGATCGAAGGTTTCGGGATCCGCGGGCACAACTTCGCGACCGAAAAGCCAGGACAACCGCCCGGCATCGAGATTGCCGCGCTCGAATTCCTCTTCGCCGAAATGCGCCCAAAGGGCCGCCATAAAGGCCGCATCGGCGCGTTTGTCGGCGGATTTGCGGTCCTTGTAGCGCTCAAGCCCCTTGAGCGGTGTCACCCCTTTGGGGTTCGCCCGGCGGATCGTAAACTGGTAATCCGAGCCCGGAAGCCGCCCCGGAAATCCTTTGTGTTTCAACATGTAGTCGCGTGCCATCAGCTGTCTCCCTCGTCAGGTCTGCGGGCGATCAGGTCGATCTCGACCAGAGCGCCAACGGCCAGCGCGGTCACGCCCACAGTGGTGCGTGCCGGAAGCCTGTCGGCCGGGAAGTAGCTTTTGTAGGTCTCGTTGAACAGGGCGTAATCGCGTTCAAACTCGGTCAGAAAACACCGGCACTGCACGATATGCGCCGCACCAAGCCCCAATTCGCCGAGGATCAGCAGGAGATTGTCCATCACGCGCCGGGTCTGTGCCGCGATACCTTCGGGCAGGGGCGCATCCGGAGCGTTCGGATCGGTCGGCATCTGACCGGTCAGAATGACCCAGCCGTCGTCCTCAACCGCATGCGAGAACGGTGCGACCGGCCGTGGGCCATTGGAAAACATATGGAATTTCATCATGACATCCTCCCGGTCTGACACACCAGCGGGAGGATGCCGAAGATGCGTTTAGGCGCGTGTGGGGTCTGTCTGGGTCCCGGTCGGACGGTCGCCAGACGGACGATCGTCATCGTCATTCGGGCGCTGAGGAATCGGCACACATTCCATGGTGCGCTGATTGAACTCCGACCCCGGCGGGCAGCAGGGCAGAAGCCCATCGTTGACATAGTAGCCCTGCGTCGGGTCGAACTGCTCCGGGCGGATCGGCACGCAGCTGTCCTCCGAACTGTATTGAAGATTGCCGAACTTGTCGAAAGTCGGCTCAGGATAGATTGGTGCCGGGGCCGGTGCAGGCGCACATCCGGCCAACACCAATCCAATTCCACCGACGAAGGCGAACGTAAAACGATTGAACATAAGGTACCTCTTCTGTCGCGTTTGGTTTTGTGAAGAGGACCATAGCACAGATTCCGGCCGAATAATTTATTTTCAGCCCCCGCACCTCCAAAGACATAAAATGTCGGGGCGAACTCCAAGCAAGACATCTCGGCCGAGCGCATCAGAACGCCTCCCATTCACAGGTCTCGCCCACCGGGCGATAGGCTTCGAACACCTGCGCCACATCCGGGTCGGGAGCGCCGAATTCCGTGGGCGCGGCAGAGAGCGAGATAACGACCATTGCGGGGACAGACGCACCAAGCCGCGGCAGGGCATAGCTCACGCAAAGCGACGAGAGATCGGCTTCCAGTTCTTCGTAGTTCAGTCGCTCCAGATAAGCGGGCAATTCGGGCGCCAAAAACCTAAACCGCGCGGTCAGGCCCATGGCAGGCTGGTCCATCACGGTCTCGAAAAACTCTACCGGCTGACCCGAAGGCACGCTCAGCTCTTGCGCCTCAAGCGGGGACAGTTCGGCAAAAGCCGCAAAAGCAACCCCGGACGCCAGCGCGGCGCATGCGGACAGACGTGCAATCATCTTGTGGCCTCCCTGGCGAACCGGACCCAACGGATGCGGTGGTCTTGACTGTCGAGTAGCGCACGAATGCGCGCCTCGGTGTCTGATTTCGGAAACCGTCCGGCGACTGTGCCGCCGGCGGTGATCTCAAGATCCTCCCCCCGCTCCGCCACCCGCACCACCGGGGCAAAGCCCCGCAGGTTTTGCAGGCTGCGCCACATATCCTGTCGCACCTGTGTGGCGATGCGCGATTTGCGCAGCCCCGCGCCCCCTTCGATCACCGCCGTGACGGCAACATCGAAACGTGCGGGCAGACGGCGCGCCAAGGTCAGCGCGCCCTCGTCTTTCAGGATATGCCAGTCATGGCGGGCCATGGGGTCTCTCGGGGATCACTCGCGGGTCACACAATCCCGCTCAGAGCGGAATGTTGTCGTGCTTTTTCCACGGGTTCTCGAGCTTTTTGTTGCGCAGGGACGCAAAGGCACGGGCCACCCGTTTGCGGGTCGAGCGTGGTTGGATTACCTCGTCGATAAAGCCGCGTTCGGCCGCCACAAACGGGTTGGCGAAGCGGTCTTCATAGTCCTTGGTGCGGGCCGCGATTTTCTCCGCATCGCCCAGTTCGGAGCGATAGAGAATCTCGGTCGCGCCCTTCGCGCCCATCACGGCAATCTCGGCGGTCGGCCAGGCGTAGTTCATGTCGCCCCGCAGGTGTTTCGACGACATCACGTCATACGCACCGCCGTAGGCTTTGCGGGTGATCACGGTCACTTTCGGCACGGTCGCTTCGCCATAGGCAAAGAGCAGCTTCGCGCCGTGTTTGATGACGCCGCCGTATTCCTGCGAGGTGCCCGGCAGGAAGCCCGGCACGTCGACCAGCGTCAGGACCGGAATTTCAAACGCATCGCAAAACCGCACGAACCGCGCCGCCTTACGGGAGCTGTCGATGTCGAGACAGCCCGCCAGCACCATCGGCTGGTTCGCCACCACGCCGACCGTCTGGCCTTCGAGGCGGATGAAACCGGTGATGATGTTCTTGGCGTAATCTTCCTGAATTTCGTAGAAATCGCCCTCGTCCGCGATCGTGTGGATCACTTCCTTCATGTCGTAGGGCGTATTTGCATTGTCCGGGATGATCGTGTCGAGCGCATCGTCGATCCGGTCGGGCGCATCGAAGAACGGACGCACCGGCGGTTTCTCACGGTTGTTGAGCGGCAGGAAATCGACCAAGCGACGCACTTCGGAGAGCGCCTCGATGTCATTGTCAAACGCGCCATCGGCGACGGAGGATTTCTTGGTGTGGGTGGAGGCCCCGCCCAGTTCCTCGGCGGTCACCACCTCGTTCGTCACGGTTTTCACCACGTCGGGACCGGTCACGAACATATAGGAGGTGTCGCGCACCATGAAGATGAAGTCGGTCATTGCCGGCGAATACACGGCACCGCCCGCACACGGCCCCATGATCACGGAGATCTGCGGCACCACGCCCGAGGCCATGATGTTGCGTTGGAACACTTCGGCATAGCCCGCAAGCGAGTCGACGCCTTCCTGAATCCGTGCGCCACCCGAGTCGTTCAGACCGATGACCGGCGCGCCGTTTTGCACCGCCATATCCATGATCTTGCAGATCTTCTGGGCGTGCGTTTCGGACAGAGAGCCGCCGAACACGGTGAAGTCCTGCGAGAAGACATAGACCATACGACCGTTGATCGTACCCCAGCCGGTGATCACACCATCGCCGGGGAACTTGCTGTCCTGCATGCCGAATTCGGTGCAGCGATGGGTTTTGAACATGTCGAATTCTTCAAAGCTGCCCTCGTCGAGCAGAAGTTCGATCCGTTCACGCGCCGTCAGCTTGCCCTTGGCATGCTGACTGTCAATGCGACGCTGTCCCCCTCCCAGGCGGGCATCGTCGCGGCGATCGTGAAGTTCTTTAATGATGTCTTTCACGGGTAAGCCTCCTCGTCATTTCGCGGGCACCATATGACAGCGAAATATTCTTTCAAAGCAAGTTCTGGCAGATTTGCAAAACATGCAAAATCAATGTGCTGAAAAATGCAAATCTGCAATTTTCGTGCAATCCGAAACCGCCTGAAACGCACGAGACGCCCTCTGAGCTGTGCAAAAACAACAGCAGCTTGCGGCAGATTCCCCGTAGACAGATCGCAGCGCCCTCCCCATGGTGGCGCAATGTCGCAAAATCGCAATTCCCCCTCGGACCGCAAACCGCAGGTCCGCCTCCTCGACCGCCGCACCCCGCCGCATATCCTGACCCTCGTGCTGATGGCCGGGGTCTCGGCCATGACCATGAACGTCTTCCTCCCGGCCTTGCCGGAGATGACCAGCTATTTCGACACAGATTACAGCGTCATGCAGCTCTCTATCGCGATCTTCCTCGCGGTAAATGCCGGGCTGCAACTGATGATCGGACCGCTGTCGGACCGCTTCGGACGTCGCCCTGTGCTGATCGGCGGCATCCTGATCTTTCTCGCCGCCACGCTCGGCGCGATCTACGCCCCTTCCGCGCAGATTTTCCTCCTGATGCGCGCCGCTCAGGCCGGGATCGTCAGCGCCATGGTGCTGTCTCGCGCCATCGTGCGCGACATGGTGCCTGGCGAAGAGGCCGCCCAGATGATCGCCTATGTCACCATGGGCATGTCTCTGGTGCCGATGGCCGCCCCCACGGTCGGCGGCTTTCTGACCCATATCTACGGCTGGCAAAGCGCCTTCTGGCTGCTGTTCGGGGTCGGCGTCGTGCTTTTGCTCCTCGTCACCTTCGATGCGGGCGAGACCGCGCCGAAAACCGATGGCTCGACCAAGGCCATGCTGCGCGGCTTTCCCGAACTTCTGACATCGCAGCGTTTTCTCGGTTATGCACTCTCCGCCGCCACGGCCTCAGGCGCTTATTTCGCCTTTCTCGGCGGCGCACCCTTTCTTGGCACCACCGTGTTCAATCTGACCGAGGACAAGCTCGGCCTCTATATGGCCGCCCCGGCGATCGGCTATTTCTTCGGCAATTTCATCGCTGGAAAATACTCCGCCCGTTTCGGCATGAACACGATGATCCTGATCGGCGCAGGGATTTGTACCCTCGGCGTTTTCGTGTCCCTCCTGACCTTCCTCGCAGACCGTGCAACCCCGATGAATTTCTTTGCCATGATCTCGCTTCTGGGCGTTGGCAACGGGCTGCAACTGCCCAATTCCATCGCGGGTTCGCTCTCTGTGCGGCCGCATCTGGCGGGCACGGCGGCGGGGCTCGGCGGCTTCATGTATATCGGTGGCGGGGCGGTGCTTTCGGCCTTCGCAGGCTCCGTCCTCAGCCCGGAAAGCGGCGGCACACCGCTTCTCGTCATCATGCTCTGCGCCTCGCTCTCCTCCATAGCCGCAGCCCTTTGGGTGGTGCTGCGCGAACGCAAGCTGATCCGCGAGGGCTGAGCGCACTTTCCCCTCTTGTCAGAACGGGTTTGCACTGGCAAACCTCGTTTTGCAAAAGCGAGGACGGGGACATGGCCCAGCAAAAACTCTATGCAGGCGCGAAGCTGCGCGAAACGCGGACCCGGCTCGGGCTGACCCAGCGTTCTTTTGCAGAAAAGCTCGGCGTCTCCCTGCCCTATCTCAACCAGATGGAAAACAACAACCGCCCAGTTTCGACCGGCGTGGTTCTGGCGCTGGCGCAGGAGTTCGGCTTCGATGTCACCGAACTCTCGTCGGGCGATGCCGAACGCATGGTCACCGACATGCGCGAGGCGCTGGCCGATCCGGTGTTCTCCGACGGCGCACCGCCGCTTGCGGACCTGCGGCTTGCAGCCTCGAACGCCCCCGCGCTCGCCCGCGCCTTCCTCGAGCTGCATCGCGCCTATCGCCAGACCACCGAACGGCTCGCCTCAATGGACGAGGCACTGGGCCGAGAAGACATGCCCGCGCGCCCGAGCCCTTGGGAAGAGGTCCGCGATTTCTTCCATTATTGCGACAACTATCTCGACGCCGTCGACCGCGCCGCCGAGAACATCGGCCGCAATCAAACTCGCGGTCGCGATGTGATGAAAACCGCGCTCGACATGCTCGAACAGCACGGCATCACCGTGCGCAGCGGCGAGCGCGACTTGCGGCATTTCGATCCCGAACTGCGCGAGCTGACGATCTCGTCGCGCGCCTCAAGCGCCACGCGACGCTTCCAGATCCTGCACCAACTCGCCCTTGTCACTCAGGGCAAGCTGCTCGACGCCACGCTCGATCTGGCGCGGTTCCATTCCGAAGAGGCGCGGGAGATTGCCCGCATCGGCCTTGCGAACTATTTCGCGGGAGCCGCGCTTTTGCCCTACACCGCCTTTCTGGAAGCGGCGCAGGAGACCCGGCACGATCTCGAAATGTTGGCCGAACGCTTCGGCGCCTCGATCGAACAGGTCGCACACCGGCTTTCCACCCTGCAACGCCCCGGTGCCAAAGGCATTCCCTTCTATTTCGTGCGCGTCGATCAGGCCGGGACAATCACCAAACGCCACTCCGCCACGCGGCTACAATTCGCGCGCTATGGTGGCGCCTGCCCGCTCTGGAACGTGCACCAGGCCTTTGAGCGCCCCGGTCATTTCCTGCGGCAATTGGCGGAGACGCCGGACGGGGTGCGCTACCTCTCGATTGCCCGCGACGTCTCGAAACCCGGCGGCGCATTTCACGCCCCGGTGCGGCGCTATGCGATCAGCCTCGGCTGCGAGGTCACGCACGCCTCGGAACTGGTCTATGCCGACGATCTCGATGTCACCAAACCGGCAGCGTTCCAACCGATCGGTATCTCCTGCCGGATCTGCGAACGGCGCGATTGTCATCAACGCTCCGTACCGCCTCTGGAGCGGCGCCTGACCATCGACCCGAACAACAGGGGTACACTGCCCTATCGGATCGAGTGAATCTTTCGGTACGGCTGAGTATTTGGCCATCGGAAAACCAGCCGGAAGCGAGATGATCAAAAGACAAAACGCGCCCGAAACCGGACGCGTTTTTGTTTGCTTTTCCTGAAAAGTGGCGCGGTTGACGGGGCTCGAACCCGCGACCCCCGGCGTGACAGGCCGGTACTCTAACCAACTGAGCTACAACCGCGCAGTGCTTTTCAAAGCGTACCCCAAAGGGCTATATCAGACAGCGATGGCGCGGTTGACGGGGCTCGAACCCGCGACCCCCGGCGTGACAGGCCGGTACTCTAACCAACTGAGCTACAACCGCTCGCTGCTGCCGTTCCGGGACTTGCACCCCGAAGCGTGAGGGGCGTTCTATGGGGAGTGCGTGGTCCCGTCAAGCCGGGAATCGCGAAAAAGTGTCGGGGCAGGAGAAAAAACTTCACGGTCTTTTCAGCGCGGAGGATTTACAGGAAAGGCGAAGAGAAAATGGTGGGGCGTGAGAGGCTCGAACTCCCGACATCCTCGGTGTAAACGAAGCATCAGCCCCGATCTTCTGGACATAACCTAGATGTTTGATCCCATGGTTTGATGGTGCGCTCCTTTCTTTGGAATGGAAGGAAGTACTATGGGACAAGTTCGTCACGGCTGCGCCACGCCCACGTACGCCATCCGAGCAGCAATACAGCGATCAAAAGCTTCGACAGCGGCGCTGTGTCGGGAACTCGGGATCAATCCGAAAACGGTCGCGAAATGACGCAAGCGCGAGACGGTCGAGGATTTGAAGACTGGCCCCAAGGAGCCCCCGTCCTCCGTTCTCAGCGAGGCCGAGGAGGCGATGGTCGTTGCCTTTCGGCAACACGCGCTCTTGCCGCTGGACGACTGCCTCTATGCCCTGCTGCCCACAAACCCGCACCTAACCCGCTCGGCGTTGCACAGATGCCTGCAACGTCACGGCATCTCGCATTTGCCTGCCGTCACGCAGCTCGCTGAAAAGGCCAACAGGAACACCGCCCATTCCCGGCAGATGCGCTTGCGACATGATCTGCAAAGCCAACGGGATCGAGCACCGGCTAACCAAACCGCCCCCCCCCCTGGGCCAACGGCCAAGTCGAGCGGATGAACCGAACGATCAAAGAGGCCACCGTGAAACGCTTCCATTACGGCAGCCCCCATCTGACCGACTTCATCGCGGCTTACAACTTCGCCCGCAGGCTTAAGACCCTCAACGGGATCACACCTTACGAATACATCTGCAAGATATGGACATCCGAGCCCGACAGCTTCCCAAAACCCGATCCACCAGATGCCGGGACTGAACACCTAGGATCAGTCGCCGGTGCGCGACTGGAACAGATCTTCCAAAAGCGTCTTCAGACGTTGCAAATCTGCGTCGCTGTAGCTGCTTTCAAGTTTGCGTTCCTGTGCCATTACATGTGCATTGAGTTTACTCAAAAGCGCCTTGCCTTTGTCGGAAACGAACATGCGAACCTTGCGCCGGTCATCCGGATCGAGAACCCTATAGAGCAGCGCCTCGCCAACCATCCGGTCCACAAGCTTGGTTACCGTCGGCAGGTTAAGCCCCAAGGCCTCCGCCAGACGACTCATTGTCAGGCCGGGATCATCCGATAAGGCTTTTAAAACGCGCCATTGATCGAAAGACACGCCCTCCGCAGACATCTGTCGCGTGACATAGCGGTTCGCCATCGTCAACAGATGAGAGAGATGTTCGCTAAGGAGAGGGTCTGACATGAAGCTTTAATCGGCAATAGATTACTTTTAAAGTATATATATTGTGCAATCATACTCAGGAAAAGAGAGAAACGCGTCAAAATGAGGAAATTCGTTGAAACGCTGACCATTTGTGCGAATGGTGAAAGAAAGAACACACCTTAGGAGCCTGACAATGTGGGATGCTCTGCCTAGGGAGGCGCATCAGACGGCTTTTCTCAAACAGCCTGACATTGGCGGATCTTTGCGACATGGCCGCATCGAAGGCATCAATATCAATGCCGAGTGGTGGAACCGCGCGCGGCGCCAACCGCAACCCTTGAAAATCGGCCTGCTCGTCCCGTTTTGCGGTGCGGATGCCATTTGGGGGCCGTCTTGCCAATGCAGCGCTGTGCTCGCCGCATCAGAGCTCAACGGCGCCGGTGGTATTTTGGGACGCCAGATCGAATTGCTGGCCGCCGACGCAGGCGGGGATCCCGCAGGTGTGGTTGCCCGTGCGCGCGAACTCGTGGACGTCCATGGCGCACAGGTGTTGATTGGGGTGCATTTATCGACGGTCCGCCTGGCTCTTGCGGAGGAGTTCGCGGGCGAAATCCCCTATGTCTACGCGCCGCTTTTCGAAGGCGGCGCGCCACGCGAGGATGTGTTCACGATTGGTGAAACCCCGGAGAACCAGTTTGCCGAGGCATTGCTACATATGATCCGACGCGAGGGTGCAAAGCGCTGGTATCTGATCGGCAATGATTATGTCTGGCCACGCGCCTCTCATGACTGGGTGCGCCGCTTTCTTGGTAAAAACGGGGCTGAAGTGGTGGGAGAATCTTATGTCCCGATTGGCGAAACCGACATCGACACCATGCTCGACCGTATTTCTGAGGCTGGGCCGGACATCGTGTTTCAATCGCTCGTCGGGGCGGAATGTGTACCCTTCAATCGTGAATTCTCTGCGCGCGGCATGAGTGCCAACATGTTGCGCCTATCTGGTGCCATTGAGGAAAACACCCTTCTGGCCATCGGGCCGGATGCAACGGAAAACCTCTATTGTGCTGCCGGGTATTTCAGTGAGATCAACGGGCCGGACAATTCTAGGTTCATGGCCAAATATCGCGATGCCTTCGGCGTGAGCGCCCCGATGCAGGGAGTTTTGAGCGAAGCCTGTTATGAGGGGCTACATTTCTTTGCGGCTCTGGCCGGGCGCGCAAACTCGCTCAATCTGCCGGATCTGCGCGCTTCCTTTGAAGGCCTGCATTATTCCGGTGCGCGTGGCACCTGCGTGGTGCGTGATGGTGTCTGCGTTGGGCCGGTTTATCTGGCGCAGGCGGACGGCGCGCGATTCCGCATTTTGCAGAGTTTCTGAGCCCCATTTTCTTTTCCTGCATCATGGACTCCGCCGAATAACCGGCGGAGTTTTCTGCATTTTATGCCATTTTCCCTTCATTCAATAAATTACTTGAAAAAGAAAATAATGAAAATATAAATATTGAAAGCGGGACATAACCCGCAATCAACACATATGCAGGGAGTCCACATATGAAATTGAACCGACGCCACTTCATGGCGACGGCCGGAGCCGCTTTGGCTGCGCCCTGGGCGCGACGGGTCAGCGCCGCCGAGACTGTCACCATCTCCTCGATCTACGATCTTTCCGGCGGGCTTGAGATTTACGGCGAACCGATAGACGCCTGCTTCAATCTGGCGGTGTCCGAGCTGAACGCCGCAGGCGGCCTGCTTGGCCGCGAGATTGTCACCCGCAAATACGACCCGCAGTCGAGCATTCAGCTCTACACCCAATTCGCCACCGAAGCTGCGACCGCAGATCGTGCAGCGGCAGTGTTCGGCGGCATCACATCGGCATCGCGCGAAGCGATCCGCCCGATCTTGCGTCGCTATCAGACGTTGTATTTCTACTCGCCGCTCTATGAAGGTGGGGTTTGCGACCGCAACGCTTTCATGACCGGCTCGACACCGGCGCAAACCATCGGCAAGCTGATGCCCTATGCCGTCGAAAACCTCGGCAAGCGCGTGTACGTCCTTGCAGCCGATTACAATTACGGCCAGATTTCCGCAAAATGGGTGGAGGATTACACAGCTCAGGCCGGTGGCGAAGTGATCGCCGCCGAATTCTTCCCCCTCGACGTGACCGATTTCAATGCTGCGATCCAGAAGATCCAGAAAGAAAAGCCCGATGTGATCTACACGCTGTTGGTCGGCGGAAATCACATGTCCTTTTTCCGGCAATGGGCCGCTGCGGGGATGGCGGGACAAATCCCGATCGTCTCCACGTCTTTCGGGGGCGGTAACGAGCATATTATCCTGACACCCGAAGAATCCAACGGGGTCATGTCTGCTTTCGGCTATTTCCAGGAAATAGACACGCCGGAGAACAAGGCCTTCATCGACCGTTACCACGGTAAATTCGGGACCGATGCCCCCTATGTCACCGAACATGCCTCGGCCACCTACAACGCTGTCCATCACTGGGCCAACGGCGTGCGCAAGGCGGGCAGCTTTGATCGCATGGCGGTGATCGAAGCCATCGAAAGCGGGTCGACAGTCGAGGGCCCCGGCGGCCCCTCCACCATCGACCCGGCCACCCATCACTGCGCCACAGACGTGCATATCGGGCGGGTTAACAATCACAGCTTCGAAATCCTCGAAAGCTATGCCAACCAACCGCCTGCGGACACCGCAGCAGTATGTGACCTGATCGCGAACCCGGACGACAACCAGCAATACGTGATCGAATAAACGACCTGTGCCGGAGGGGGAGAATCCGCCTCCGGCCAAGAACGGATACTCTCGTGGACTATTTCATCGTTGTGCTGCTCCAGACCATCGGAGCGGTCGGAAACCTTTTGCTCATCAGCATCGGACTTGCCGTGATTTTCGGTATGATGCGGGTGATCAACCTCGCCCATGGCGAATTCATCATGCTTGGTGGGTTCGCCGCCATTTTCAGCGTCAAGGCAGGGATCAACATCTGGATCGCCATGCTGGTGATCGCGCCACTCTCAGTTGCATTGCTCGGGATCCTCATCGAGCGGCTCGTCATGCGCCGCCTCTATGGCCGAATGATCGACACGATGCTTGCAAGCTGGGGGCTGAGCCTTCTGCTGATCGGGCTGGCAACCATGGCCTTTGGCAACCGCGTGGTCGGTATCGCGGCCCCCGTCGGTGCATTCAGGGTCGGAGATTACAGCGTCGGAGCCTATGATTTCGTGCTCACTGCCGTGGCTGTGATCGTCCTGATCGGAGGCTATGCGCTGTTGAAATTCACGCGTGCCGGTCTGATTGCCAGAGCCACCATGCAAAACAGCGAAATGGCCGCCTCCTTAGGCGTCGAGCCCTCTCGCGTCTATGCCACGACCTTTGCCATAGGGGCCGGTCTCAGCGGGTTGGCTGGCGGGCTACTGGCACCGATTTCAGGTGTGATCCCGACAATGGGCGTCGCCTATGTCGCGAAAGCCTTCATCACCGTCATCACCGGTGGCACCAGCGTGATCGCGGGCACTGCCGCAAGTGCGTTCCTGCTCGGCAGCGTCAATTCGTTGATGACCTTCCTCTCCACCCCCGTGATCGGCGATGTCGCCCTGCTGGTCGCTGCCACCGTGTTGCTGCGGGTGTTGCCCACCGGCCTGTCGGGCCGTTTCTTCCGAGGTGCGCCATGATCCGTCCAGATCTTTCCCGCAAGCAGGCAAGTCAGATCGGCTTTGCCGCAGTTTTCACTCTTCTTACCATCCTCGTCTTTCCGAAAATCGTACCGCTCTACACGGTGATCAATATGACGCTCTATGTGTCCATGGCCGTCTTCGCCCTTTCGATGGCGCTGCTCTGGGGCTATGGTGGTGTGCTCTGTTTCGGCCAGTCCGCCTTTTTCGGACTTGGGGCCTATGCCTATGCCGTGGCCGCATTGAACTTTGGCGACACGACCTCCGCTGCGCTGATCGGCATCCTGTTCCCCGCGCTTTTCGCCGCCGCACTCGGCTATTTCCTGTTCTACGGGCGCCTCAGCGACGTGTATCTCGGGGTCATCACCCTGACGGTGACGCTGATCCTGTTCAAACTCATCAACTCGACGGGCGGCGACGCCTGGCGCATTGGAGTAGCACGCCTGGGCGGGTTCAACGGCATTCCGAACACACCGCTTCTGACTCTGCCCTTCAGCAAGACTCCACTCAGCCCCGGACAGATGTTTGGTCTCTCTGTCGCCTTGCTCTTCGTGGTCTACAGCTTTTGTAAACTACTGATCGTCACACCGTTCGGACGCGCGATCATCGCCGTGCGGGAAAACGAAATGCGGGCCGAGCTTTTGGGATACAACGCCCGCGCGCTCAAACTCGCGACCTTCGCAATTTCCGCAGGGATCGCCGGGCTGGCCGGTGTGCTTTTTGCCAATTCCGTCTTCGTCAGCCCGACGATGTTCAGCCTCTCTACCGCAGCGCAGGTGCTGATCTGGGTGGTGGTCGGTGGGGTCGGCACCCTCGCGGGTCCGGTTGTGGCCTGCATCCTGCTGCAACTGGCGACGGCCTATCTCGGCAAGCTGGGCTGGATCGACCCGAATATCGTGCTGGGCCTCGTACTGGTAATCTTCGTGGTCTTTGTGCCGGGCGGCGTTCTGCCCTGGCTGACCGCGCAGGCAAACCGCCTCATTCCCAGCAGACCAGAAGGAGAGCGCACATGAGCGACTATATTCTGCATGCCGACGGGGTTGCGATGCATTTCGGCGGCGTCAAGGCGCTCGACGGGGTCGATTTTCGCCTGCGCAGGGGGGAATTACGCTGTCTGATCGGACCGAACGGCGCGGGCAAGACAACTTTTTTCCGCTGTCTCACCGGTACGCAAAAACCCACCTTCGGCAAGATCACCTTCCGCAACGAGAACGTGGCCCTGCATCAGCGCCATGAAATCGCCCGGCTCGGCATGGGCATCAAGACCCAGATCCCGAGCCTGTTCGATGGGCTGAGCGTTTACGAAAACCTCTGGCTATCCTTGCGCGACACGCACGATCAGACGCTGCGCAAACGGCGGATCGACGAGGTCCTCAATCGTCTCGGCATCGCCGACCTGCATCCCTGCATTCTCGGCCAAATGGCCCATGGGCAACGTCAGCTTGTCGAGCTGGCCATGGTCGTCGCCTCCAACCCGGAGCTTGTCCTGTTGGATGAACCGGCGGCAGGGATGACCTCGGCCGAGGTGGAAAAACTTGCCGACATCATCCGCGAGCTAAACACGACACATACCGTGGTCGTGGTCGAACACGACATGGCCTTTATCCGCGCCATCGCGGACCAGGTCACCGTATTCCATCAGGGGCGCATCCTGACCGAAGGGCATGTCTCCGACGTGTTGAGCGACAGCCGCGTCCGTGACGTCTATCTGGGGAAAAAACATGACGCATGACCTTTTGAAGGTGCAGAACCTCCATGCCGGATACGGTCGTATTCCCGTACTCTTCGGGGTCGACCTGTCGATCGGTGCCGGGGAGTTCGTCGGTATTCTCGGGCATAATGGCATGGGCAAATCTACCCTGCTGCGCGCCTTGATGGGGCATGTTCCCACAACCAAAGGCTCTGTCTCTCTCAGCGGACGCGATCTCACGACGCAACGTCCGGCAAAGCGCGCTCAGGCTGGGATTGGCTATGTACCGCAGGGCCGCCAGATCTTTCCTGTGCTCAGCGTGATGGACAACATGCGCGTTGCCGCCGCCGCCCGCCCCAAGGCCGAGGCCGAACGCCTGATCGAAGAGGTCATCGAGGAGCTCCCGCGCCTGAAACCGATCTTGACCCGCGCTGGCGGTGTCCTGTCGGGGGGCGAGCAGCAGATCCTCGCGTTGGCCCGCTGCCTGTGCGCCGAACCGAAACTGATTCTGCTCGATGAACCGACCGAGGGCATTCAACCCTCGATCATCGAGGAAATGATCGACGTTCTACATCGGCTCTGCGCTAAACGCGGCCTGTCGATCCTTCTGGTCGAGCAGAATCTTGAATTCATCGCAAGCCTTGCCTCGCGCGTGTTGCTGATCCGGCGTGGTCAGCTTTCCGGCGAGGTCGACCCGGAGACCCTGCACGACGTCGATCTGGCAGCAGGCTTTCCCGCAGAATGACACCAAACCGGCCAGCCCCCCCCAACAGACTAATGAGGACACCATGATCACCATCACCGCCATCATCCGCTCCCGCAAAGGCTACGAACAAACCATGCGTCAGGCCCTGCTCGAAGTGGCCGAGAACGTGCGCGACAACGAACCCGACACATTGGGTTTCTTCATCTCGCAAGATCTCGAAGACCCCTGTGTCTTTACGACATACGAGCGTTTCAAGGACCGCGAGGCCATGGATGCGCACAACAATTCCGACACGGTGGCACGCTTTTTCGGGATCGCAAAACCTATTCTCGACGGCGAGGTGACACTGGTTACCAGCCGCGAAATTTCAGCCAAGGCATAAGAGGAAGACAGATGAAAAACACCCCGAAAACCCTTGCGCTTCTGGGCGAAGATGCCGCCCGGTTCATTGCCAAAGACAAGAAGATGTTCATCGACGGTGCATGGTGTCCGGCCGCGGGCGGCAGTGTCATCGAGGTCGAGGACCCGGCCACCGGTCAGATGTTCGACAGGGTGCCCCGCGGTCTGGCGGCGGATGTCGATCTGGCCGTGGCGGCGGCACGCGCGGCCTTCGATGAAGGCCCATGGGGACAGATGAGCCCGGCAGAGCGTGGCAAGCTGGTATGGAAGCTCGGCGATCTTGTCGAGGCTCATGCCGATGAGCTGGCACAGCTCGAAGCGCTCGACAACGGCAAACCTGTGACCGATGCCCGGATTGGCGATGTCGCCTTCTCCTACGAGCTTCTGCGCTACATGGCAGGCTGGAGCACCAAGATCACCGGCCAGACCATCCCCTTGTCTGCCGAGGCCCCGTTCCACGCCTATACCCTGCGCGAAGCCGTCGGCGTCTGCGGCCAGATCGTGCCTTGGAATTTCTCATTCATGATGGCGGTCTGGAAAGTCGCTCCGGCGCTGGCCGCAGGCTGCACCATCGTGCTCAAACCCGCCGAACAAACCCCACTGACCGCGCTGCGGTTTGCCGAACTGGTCGAAGAAGCGGGTTTTCCGAAAGGCGTGTTCAACGTGGTGACCGGCTATGGCCATGAGGCCGGGGCCGCGCTCGCGGCTCACCCGGATGTGGACAAGATCGCGTTCACGGGGTCGACCGAGGTCGGTCGCAAGATCCTCGATGCCGCACAAGGCAATCTCAAGAAGGTCTCGCTCGAACTGGGCGGCAAATCCCCGATGATCGTTTTCCCCGATGCCGATCCCGACGTCGCGATTCCGGCTATCGGTTACGGTATCTTCTACAACATGGGCCAGACGTGCACTGCGGGCACCCGTCTCTATATCCACAAGGACATTGCCCCCGTGATCCTCGAAGGGCTCAAGACCTTTGCCGAAAACATGACCGTTGGCGTCGGCCTAGATCCGGCCACGCAAATCGGACCTTTGGTGTCGAAGGAACAATTCGACAAGGTGCTGGGCTATATCGAAGCCGGTCTGGCCGATGGCGCAACCCTGCTGTGTGGTGGCACGCAGGTCGGCGAAGAGGGCTATTTCATCGCCCCCACGATCCTGACCGAAACGAAACCGCATATGTCGGTGGTTTGCGAAGAAATCTTCGGCCCGGTCCTGTCGGTCGCGACCTTCGACGATGACGGGTTCGAGGAAATCGTCAAGGAGGCGAATGCCTCGGTTTATGGCCTTGCCGGATCGGTGTTCACCCGCGACATCAGCCGCGCGCATCAGGTTGCGCGCAAACTCAAAGCAGGAACTATCGGTATCAACACCCACCATGTGATCGACCCGGCCCTGCCTTTTGGCGGATTCAAGCAATCGGGCTGGGGCCGCGAACAGGGCTATGAGGCCATCCTGCTCTACACCGAGGTGAAATCCGTCGGGGTGGCTTTGTAACCCCCTGCCCATCTGTTCCCTTGGAGACGCGCAGGGATTTCACCCCGCGCGTCTTTCTTAAAACGCCTTCATGGAAAGACAGACTTTTGACGAATGTGCAAATCGACGCGTCGCGCCTTTGGCAGACGCTGATGGATACCGCGCAGATCGGTGGAACCGCAGAGGGCGGGATATGCCGCCTGACCCTGAGTGCAGAAGATCGCGCGGTGCGAGACTGGTTAACGACTGAGGCCCGGCACCTTGGGCTGAGCCTCAGCACGGATCGCGTGGGCAACATGTTTCTGCGCCGCGAAGGGCGCAGTGTCACCGCCGCCCCGATTGCCATGGGAAGCCATCTCGACACCCAGCCAACCGGCGGCAAATTTGACGGCATCCTCGGTGTTCTCGCCGGGCTCGAAGTGATGCGCAGCCTGAACGAGCACAATGTAGAGACCGAACACCCGTTGCTATTGGTGAACTGGACCAATGAGGAAGGCGCGCGGTTTGCCCCGGCAATGCTCGGATCCGCGGTCCATGCGGGTACGCTGCCGCTGGACGAGGCCATGGCACAGATCGATGCCGAAGGTATGAGCTTTGGCGAAGCTTTGGCACAAAGCGGCTGCGCCGGAGAGGCCGACATCGGTGCCACCCGGATCGGAGCGATGTTCGAGTTGCACATCGAACAGGGTCCGGTGCTTGAACATGCGGGCGACCGGATTGGCGTCGTCACCGGCGTGCAAGCCGCCCGCTGGTACGACATCACCCTCACGGGGCGCACCGCCCATGCCGGTTCGACCCCGATGGAGATGCGTGCAGACGCGCTCATGGCGGCGATCGCTTTCATTTCCGATGTGACCGACATTGCCCGAACTGCCGGAGGCTATGCGACGGTCGGAGAGTTCGCGATCAAGGCTCCGTCGCGCAATGTGGTCGCGGGGGAGGTGCGTTTTTCACTCGATCTGCGCCATCCTGAAGACAGTCATATCGAGGCCATGGAACAATCGGTGCGCGACCGCCTGACGGCCATCGGAGACGGGATTTCATCCCATATGAGCACACTCTGGTTCAGCCCCTCGGTCCGGTTCGACGCGGGCTGTATCGCAGCTGTGCGCCACGCCGCCGAAACCAGCGGCCTGCCTTGGCGCGACATTGTGTCGGGGGCCGGACATGATGCGGTGAACATTTCCCGTATTGCGCCCACGGCGATGATCTTTGTCCCCTGCAAGGATGGCCTGAGCCACAATCCCGCCGAAAGCGCCACAGCCGAAGACTGTGCCGCCGGAGCACAGGCCTTGCTCGACGCCGTGCTGCGCTATGACGCTTGCCCGACCTGATGAGGAAAAAATGAAAACCACAAGTTATCAATTACCCCGTTACGGCACCGCCCCGGTCGCGGTCGAGCATGAGGCCGCGGTCCCGACCGGTGCCGAAGTTCTGCTCGAAGTGGAATACGCAGGTGTCTGTCACTCCGATGTCTACATCATGGATGGCTATCAGGACCTCGGCGACGGCGAAAAGATCGACTTTTCAGAAAGCGATATGCCCCTGCCCCTGACCATGGGGCACGAGATCGTGGCGCGGGTTTGTGCCGTCGGACCCGAGGCCGATGTCGGGCTGATCGGAGAGCGTCGCCTGATTTACCCGTGGATCGGATGCGGCACATGCACCTCCTGCAAGGCCGGTCTGGAAAACCACTGCGAAACTCCCGCCTCTCTCGGGATTTTCTCGCAAGGAGGCTATGCCCGTCACGTCCTTGTACCAGATGAGCGCTACCTTGTCGCGATTGGCGGCCTCGATCCGGCATGGGCCTCGACACTGGCCTGTTCCGGCCTCACGGTCTACAGCGCCCTGCGGCAGATCATGCCCGTCAAGCCAGGCGCAACCATCGCCGTCATTGGTGCGGGCGGCCTTGGGCTCATGGCCGTTTCCATGGCCCGCGCACTGGGAATTGACGCAGTGATTGCCTGTGACATTTCCGAAGACCGCCTTGCTACGGCCCGAGATCTCGGCGCCAGGGCCGTGGTCGACACCTCCCGCCCCGACGCGGTCGAGGCCCTGCGCGAGGCCGCCGGGGGCGCACTTTACGGCGTGATCGACACCGTGGGCCTGCCCGCCACCACCACGCTGGCGCTTGAGGCGGTTATGAAAGGCGCCCGCGTCGTTCTGGTCGGGCTTCAGGGCGGACGCATCGCGCTGCCCCTTCCCAGCCTGCCTTTCAAAGCCACGGCGCTGATCGGCACCTATACCGGCAGTCTGTCGGAATTGCGTGAGGTGGTTGATCTGGCCTGTACCGGGGCACTTCGCCCGATGCCCGTCTGGGAGCGAGACATGACTTGCCTGTGCGACTCCCTCGACCGCCTTCGCCAGGGCAGCGTTCTTGGCCGCATTGTTCTCAAACCGGATCAAAAGGGTGTTTAAGCCCGATCCGCATTCCCAACAGGAGTTGTTTTCATGAAAAGACGTCAATTTTTGCAGACCGGTGCGGCACTCAGTCTCGCAGCACCTTTCTACACCCGCGCGGCCTTTGCAGAGGATCCGATCCGCATTGCTCAGATCCACGACGCCTCGGGTGGGCTCGACATCTACGGTTTGCCGATGATCGAAATGCTGCGCTACGCGGTCGAGCAGAAAAACGCCGCTGGGGGTGTGCTTGGCCGTCCCATCGAGCTGATCGACTACGACCCGCAATCGAACCTGCAGTATTACACGCAATATGCGACCGAAGCGGCCACGCGTGATCGGGTCGCTGCAGTATTCGGAGGCATCACCTCCGCCTCGCGTGAGGCCATTCGTCCGATCCTGCGGCGTTACGGCGTGCCTTATTTCTACGCCACGAATTACGAAGGCGGGGTGTGCGACCGCAATATCTTTATCACCGCCTCGACGCCGGGACAGTCCATCTCGACGCTGATGCCCTTCGCTGCCCAAAATTTCGGCAAGCGCGTCTATATCGTCGCAGCCGATTACAATTTCGGCCATCTCAGCGCCGAGTGGGTGCGCAAATTTGCCACCGATCTGGGCCTTGAGGTCATCAACGCCAGTTTCTTCCCGCTCGATGTCACCGATTTCGGCGCCGAGCTTCAGAAGATCCAGTCCGAAAAACCGGACTTTGTCTTCTCCGCCCTGGTCGGCGGCGCGCATCTGAGCTTTTATCGGCAATGGGCCGCTGCGGGACTGAACGAGACACCGATCGTGTCCTCGACCTTTGGTGGCGGCAATGAACAGGTGCTTTTATCGCCCACGGAAAGCCGCAACATCTACTCTGCCTATGCCTATTATGAAGATGTCGACAATCCGGCCAACGCCACGTTTGTCGAGGCGTTTCGCGCCACAGAGCGGGCGAAAAAGGTGCCTTATATCAATGAACTCGGCATGATGACCTATTGTTCGTTCGAACTCTGGACCAAAGCGGTCGAACGGGCCGGGACAACAGAGCGTATGCCGGTCATCGAAGCCCTAGAAGCGGAGGGTCGCTTCGACGGCCCTGCCGGTCAACTTATCATGGACCCGAAAACCCACCACACGGCGCTCAATATCTATGTTGCGCAAGCCAATGGCGCGCGTTTCGACATTCTGGAAGAACATAAAGCCCTGCCGCCACTTGAAACCGCCATGCAATGCGATCTGGTCGCCAATCCCGACGACACCGAACAGTATATCGTGCGCATCGCGAAATAAGGCGAGAAACAGGAGATAGGAACAGGTCGTATCGCGATCCCCTTGTGCGAGCGGCTTGAAACGCTCGGGCGTTCGTCAGGACACCCGGGCGTTTTTCGTACGCGGCGCATTGCTTCTGCGAATTTCTAAAATAGCGCCTGCCTATTTGTCTGAATGCAGACTTGGTGTCAGTCTTTCCAAACAACACGGGAGTCTGACATGAAAAAAATCCATAGCTTCAAAAAACGTGCCTTGCATGGCTTCACCGCCGCTGCGCTGGCCACCGGCCTGATTGCCTCTGGCGCTTCGGCCGAAACCAAAATCCGCATCGGTCACGTGCTGGCTGACAGCCACAGCTGGAACATTGCGGCACAGGGCTTTGCCGATGAGGTCGCCGAGAAAACCGAGGGCCGTGTCACGGTCGAAGTCTTTCCGGGCGGTCAGCTTGGCAGCGAAAAGGACATGATCGAGGGGCTGCAATTCGGCTCCGTTCAGGGCGGTGTGATCGGCGCGGGCTCGTTCCAGACCATTGACCCGAAAATGGGCATCATCGAAATGCCCTATGCCTGGACCTCACGCGAACAGGCCTTTGCCGCGCTCGACGGCAAGCTTGGCGATGCTCTGGCCGACATTCTCGACCAGCAGAACATCAAGGTTCTGGCCTGGTGGGAAAACGGCTATCGCAACGTGACCAACTCCAAACACCCGATCAACACGCCCGAAGACCTCGCCGGTCTCAAAATCCGCGTCACCCCGGACAAGGTGCGCCTCGCCACGTTCGAAGCGCTCGGGGCCGAACCCGCGCCGCTGTCCTTCGGTGAACTCTACTCTGCGCTGCAACAGGGCGTATTCGACGCGCAGGAAAACCCGCTCTCGATCATCTATTCCGCCTCCTTCTTCGAGGTGCAGAAATACGTATCGATGACCGGTCACGTCTGGGGCGCTGCCACCCTCGTGCTGTCGAAACCGGTCTGGGACAGCCTCTCACCGGAAGATCAGGAGATCGTGCAGGCCGCCGCGCTCGAATGGGGTGAGAAACAGCGCGACATGGTCGCAGCCAGCGACGCCGACATGATCGCCAAACTCAAAGAGCATGGTATGGAAGTCAACGAAGTCGACAAAGCGCCGTTCATCGCCGCCGTGCAGCCGATCTGGGAGGCCAATGCCGATGTCTATGGCGAAGAGCTCCTCTCTATCCTCGACGAGTACCGCAAATGAGCCGGGCCATGCCGGAAGTGAAACAGCTCGGATCGGTCGAACCGGTCCAGCTCTACGACTTCAGCCAGAAAGTCCTGTTCTCGCCAAAGGAACGCGGTGAAGGCTTCATCAAGCTGTCGGTCACGACCGGGAAACGGGGCGCGCGCAGCGTGCCCCACGCCCACCCGCGCGACGAGGTTACCCTCACGCTCAAAGGTGAAGCCGTGCTCCGCGCCAATGGCGAAGAATTCTACATGACCGAAGGCACCGCCCTGCGTCTGCCGCCGGGCGTCGTACATGAGGTCGAGGTGCTCTCCGAAGAATGGATCGTGGTTGCGGCCTATTGCGACGAATGCATGCTCTGCCGCGGTGGCGACGGGGTCAGCGCATGAAAGCCGTGATCGACCGACTGGCGCAGGGTCTCGACGGGGCCGTGCGCACCATAGGTGCCATTGGTGTCGCAAGCCTTGCGGGCATCGTCGCCTGGGTGGTGTTCTCGCGCTACCTACTGGGCCAGACGCCACGCTGGTCCGAGGAACTGCCGCGTCTTATCCTCGTATGGGTCACCTTCATCGGCATGGTTTCGGGTTTTGTCCGTCGTTCGCATTTCAAGGCGGGTATCCTCGACATGATCTTGCCCGAAGGTCGCGCACGACGGGCCACACATCTTTTGGCCGGGATCTGTTCCGGCGTGTTCCTGATCGTGCTGTTGGTCACTGGTTACAAGATCACGCTGTTCACCTGGCACCATGAAACCACCGCGATGAGCCTGCCCGGCGGGCTATTCTATCTCTGCCTGCCCATCGGCGCGGCATTGTCGCTCATCGCCTTGATCCTGCGAGGAGGTCGCCCGTGAGCTTTGAACTTTTCCTGCTGCTGGCGAGTTTTATCGCCCTCATCGTGATCGACGCGCCAATCGCCGTCGCCCTCGGTCTGGCCTCGGCGCTCTATATTGCGGTGGCCGATCTCGCCCCCCTAATGGTCGTCGCTCAGCGCATGATCGCGGGCATCGACAGCTTCACCCTTTTGGCCATTCCCCTGTTTCTTATGGCAGGCATGCTAATGGTTCAGGGCGGTCTTGCGCCACGTATCGTCGCGCTGTGCTCAGCCCTCGTGGGGCGCGCAACCGGCGGCCTGGCCATCGTCATGATCCTCGCCTGTATGCTGTTCGGCTCTCTGTCGGGCTCGGGCGTCGCGGATGTGGTCGCCATCGGCACCATGCTTTTGCCTGCCATGAAAGAGCGCGGCTATCATCCCGGGTTCTCCGCCGCCGCTTTGGGGTGTGCCGGGTCTCTCGGCACCGTCGTGCCCCCCTCCATCGTTCTGATCGTCTACGGCACGGCCACCAACACCTCCATCGGGCAACTTTTCCTGGGTGCCATCGTGCCGGGCATTCTTCTGGGTCTTGGTCTCATGGTGGTCGCCTGGTGGATTTCACGCCGCAATGGCTGGCGCGGAGGCGATCCGGTGTCCGGGGCGACCGTCCGCAAAAGCCTGATCGAGGCGGTGCCCGCTTTGATCGCCCCGGTCATCATCGTCGGCGGTATCCGTTTCGGCGTCTTCACCCCAACCGAAGCCGCAGGCGCGGGCGTGGTCTACGCGCTGATCGTCGGCGGGTTCTTCTATCGTGCGCTGTCCCTGCGCGAAACCTTCACCATTTTGCGCGATACGGTCGAAATGACCGGTGCCATCCTTCTGGTGATCGCCTCCGCCTCGGTCTTCGGCTGGATTCTCGCAGCCGAACAGGTGCCTCAACTTGCCGTGCATGGGATCGAGGCGCTGACCTCGAATGCCACGGTGGCGTTGATCCTGTTGATGGCGCTGGTGCTGATCCTCGGCACCTTCATGGAAAGCCTCGCGATCATCCTGATCCTCGCGCCAGTCTTCATCCCCGTGCTCGGCGCCTATGGCATCGATCCGGTCTATTTCGGCATTCTGCTGACGATCAATCTGGCCATTGGGGCCAATACCCCTCCACTCGGCATCGACCTCATGGCCGCGTGTCGTACCGGAGGCATCCCGATGTCTGCCGCCTTCCGCTACCTGTTGCCTTTCATAGGCTCGATGGTCGCGATCCTTCTGCTGCTGGTCCTGTTCCCCGAGATCATCACCGGCCTGACCGGGGCCAGGTGACCCCATACACTCCTGAAAGAGGTAAGCTATGACTATTTCCCCCGAAGCCCGCATGTCGGTTGACCGGTTCTGGTCGACGATTGAAGCCTCCGCCGAGATCGGCAAGGGGCGCCCGGGCGGGCTGTCGCGCCTGACGCTTACGGATAGCGATCGCGAAATGCGGGACCTGTTCTGCGACTGGTGCCGTGAGGCTGGGCTTGCGGTCGAGATCGACGAACTCGGCTCGATCTTTGCCCGCCGCGACGGGACCGACAGCTCTCTGGCGCCGATCCTGATCGGCAGCCATCTCGACACCCAGATCAACGGTGGCCGGTTCGACGGCATCGCCGGGGTTTTCGCCGGTCTCGAACTGGTGCGCACACTCAACGAGTTGGGCCATGTGACCAAGCGCCCGATCGTGATCGTTGACTGGACCAACGAGGAAGGCGCGCGGTTCTCGCCGCCGATGGTCGCCTCCGGCTGTTTTGTCGGACGCTATGAGCGCGATTGGGTCTACGATCTCGAGGCCGACGACGGCCCGCGGTTCGGCGACGAGTTGGAACGGATCGGTTACAAGGGTGACAAACCCTGCAAAGCAGGAGAGATCGATGCCTATTTCGAACTGCATATCGAACAGGGACCGATCCTCGATGCTGAAGGCCGCGAGGTTGGCGTTGTCACCGGCGGCTACCCGAGCCACGGCATGCGTGTGCGCTTCGAGGGCGAAACTGCCCATACCGGCCCGACGCCGATGGACCTGCGTCACAATGCTCTGATCGCAGGCGCGCGCTTTCTGACCGCCGTGGACGACATCGGCTGGGAATTCGCGGTGCATGACGGCAAGGCCACCGGCTCGCGACTGGCCGCTTGGCCGAACAAGCCCGGCATCCTGTCGGACACGGCGCAATGTATCGCCGACGTGCGGCATCCCGATCCGATCACGGCAAAGGTCATGGCCGAAAAAATGCGCCGCGCCGCCAAGGCCAGCGCCGCCATGGCAGGCTGTGTTGCCGTGATTGAGGACGAATGGGTCTGGGGCGGCGATATTTTCGACGGCGAGCTGGTCAATGGCATTCGCGACGAGGCCGTGCGTCAGGGGTACAACTGGCGCGATATCCAGTCGCAGGCCGGTCACGACGCCTATCACATGGCGATGCATTGCCCGTCCGCGATGATCTTTACCCCCTGCAAAGGCGGCATCACCCATAACAACAACGAATCCTGCGAACCGGAGGATTTCCGTGCCGGGCTGAACATGCTATTGCATGCCGTGGTCAAACGGGCGGATCGCTGATGCAGGTTTTCGGACATGAAGAGATCGAGGCCCGGCTGGACTGGCCGGGTCTTATCGCGGCGCTGAGGCAAGATTTTGCGGCGGCGGCCACCACCGCCCCGGCGCGTCAGGTGCTCGACATCGAATTGCCGGGCGGCGAAATCGCCTCCCTGCTGATCATGCCCGCCTGGGAGGGTGGCAAGGCCATCGGCGTCAAGGTCGTGACTTTTTTTCCGGGCAATGCCGCCAAAGGCAAGGCTACGATCAACGCCGGGATGCTGATGTTCGACGGCGCGGACGGGCACTTCACCGCAGCACTCGACGGCGATGCGATCACCGCCCGACGCACTGCCGCAGCCTCTGCACTCGCTGCCGATTATCTCGCCCGCAAGGACGCCCGGACCCTATTGGTCGTCGGCACAGGGCAACTGGCGCTCTCGGTCGCCGAAGCACATGCCTGCGTGCGGGGCTATGACCATGTTCTGATCTGGGGGCGTTCGGCGCAAAAGGCACAGAACGTCGCCGACACTCTCTCAGCCCGCGGCCTACCGGCAACCCCCTGCACCGATCTCGAAACCGGCTGTCGTGCGGCCGATGTGATCACTTCGGTGACTGCTTCGACCGTGCCGATGATCAAGGGTGCATGGCTCAAGCCCGGTTCGCATCTCGATCTGATCGGCGCGTTCAAATCCGACATGCGCGAAAGCGACAGTGCCGCGATCACCGACGCGCAGGTCTTTGTCGATGGGCGTGCAGGCGCGATTCTGGCGGGCGATCTGGCGCAACCAATTGCGGAGGGGACCTTCCACCCGGATCGGATCGCAGCCGATCTGACGGAATTGGCCCAAGGCACCCATCCGGGTCGGCAAAGCGAGACAGAGCGCACAGTGTTCAAATCCGTCGGCCTGTCGCAGGAGGACCTCACCGCCGCCTATGAGGTCATCAGCCGGGCTGGCTGATCAACACATGCCCGGATAGAGATTCAGAAGTTCGTCGATCAGATTGGCGAACTTCTCCTCGGGCGGGGTGAGCTGGCTCAAGTTCGAGGAGACGAGGAATACATCGGCGCCAAGCGGTTGATCCACGAGCCGCAAGGGCCAGAGCCGCCCCGCCCGTACATCCTCCGTCGCGGTCAAAACCGGCAAGAGGCCAATCCCGAGGCCGGAGATCAGCATCCGCCGCACCTCTTCGAGATCGCGGCTCGATCCGCTGGTGCGATTGCCGAGTCCAAGCCCCTCGCGCAGCAGATACATCGGCTCGAACCCCATGCCGTCGCTGGCGCAATCGATCGCCACGAAAGGCTCTTGTTGCAAAGCCCGCATGTGGATCTCTTCGACCCCGAACAGCGGGTGTTCCGCGCCACAGAAAATCCCGAACTCTTCGCGAAACAGGTGGCGGCAATGCAGCGTCGGCATCTGTTTCGTCAAGAGACAGACCCCGATCCCCGCCTTGTCCGTGGTAATCTGGCGTACAATGTCGAGGGAGTTCTTGACCTCAATCCGCCATGTG
Organism: Celeribacter sp. SCSIO 80788; assembly: GCF_051054295.1. GTDB lineage: Bacteria > Pseudomonadota > Alphaproteobacteria > Rhodobacterales > Rhodobacteraceae > Celeribacter. The sequence goes on from NZ_CP150482.1 coordinate 1,798,202, forward strand.
ATCGAGGGATAGCGTTGGTGATAAAGCCGCAGCGCCTCGTCGATCAGCGGCGAATGCAGACGGCTGATCATGTTGAGGGTCAGTTCGCCGAATTCGTCGTCGTTGCGGTCCTCCGACAGGGTGCCGATGCGTTCGGCGCAGCGAAACATCTCGACACATTCCTGATAGATCTTTTCGCCCCGCAGCGTCAGCGCAAAGTGACGCGTGCCGCGAAAAACCAGTTTGCAATCGAGTTGCTCCTCAAGCTTCTGAAGCGCAAGGCTGACCGAGGGCTGACTCATCTGAAGCTGGCGTGCGGCGCCGGTAATACTCTTCTCTTCGGCGATCACGCAAAAGGTCCGCAAGAGGTTCCAGTTCAGTTCCGCGTTTTGCGATAGCGCTGGCATGCGATCTCCTTTGAGGCCTGCGGCATAGTAGTCGATTTGCCGGAGTTCGGTCAGCCCCCAGTCATAAGCACACACTATCTCACCAATAAATTCACACCGAAACCACACACTATCTCGTGCGGCCATTACTTATTACTCTTTTCGGAAAGAGCTTACGATATGTTGAAAAGGATAAACCCATGGCCGTGAAAAGATTGCACCCCGGAGCGCGGATGAGCCAGGCGGTCATTCATAATGACACCGTATATCTCGCTGGTCAGGTCGGTGAGCCGAGTAGCGACATCACCGCACAAAGCCGCGAGGCGCTTGCCGAGGTGGACCGACTTCTGGCCGAGGCCGGGAGCGACAAGTCCAAGACGTTGAAAGTGATCGTCTGGCTCGCGAATATGGATGATTTCGCGGCGATGAATGCGGTGTACGACGCCTGGATCGATCCGGAGAATCCGCCGGTACGGGCCTGTGGCGAAGCGAAACTCGCGACGCCCGATTATCTCGTCGAATTCATCGTGACTGCCGCTCTCTGAATTTTCCGACAAACGATTTTCCCCGCCCCATGCAGCCATCGTGCTGCATGGGATGGGAAAGATGTGCCCGATGTTCCGGGTTCAAACAGACCCGCGCCCGCACCGAATCCGATAGGAGCCCGACATGATCCCCGATCTCTCCGAAATTGAAACCGCCACTCTGGGGCATTTTCTCTACGAGGGCTTCATGGCTCCGGCTCTACAAGCGCTGATCCCGGCGCGCCGGATCTATGGCCCGGCGTTGACGGTGCGTCTGCCCGGGCGCGATGGATCGGCACTGGTCGAAGCGCTGTCAGTGGCGGAACCGGGCGATGTGATCGTGGTCGATCGCTGCGGCGACATGCGTCATGCCTGTTTTGGAGCGGTGACCGCGCAAGCTGCGTTCGAACGTGGCGTCGCGGGCGTCGTCATTGACGGGTTCGTCACCGATCAAGCCGCGCTTCTGGCCCTTGGCCTGCCGGTCTGGTGTCGGGGTCGTTCGCCGATCACAACACGCAACCGTCAGACGACAGGAGAGGTCGGCGGGCTGATCACCTGTGGCGGTGTGCCGGTGGCGCGGGGCGACATTATTCTCGCCGATGAAAACGGGGTCGCCGTGCTCGATCCCGAACAGGCGGCAGGCCATGCGGCGACCGCTCTGCAAATGCAGCACGACGAGATCGACATCCTCCGGCGCCTGAAAGCCGGGGAGACGTTGAAAGAGATCACCGCAGTCAAGAAGCCGGATGACCGGCCACAGCGGCGATTGCTGAACCTGACCTTCCGACAGACATGAGGACCCTATGAAAAAAACGATGACACAACTTTTGTTGTCCAGCGTGTGCGCAGCTTTGCTCACCGCCCCGGCAATGGCTGGCAAAGCCGATAACACGCTCAACGTGGCTTTCGCCGCCGAACCCGAACCGCTCGACACTTACAAGATCGCGGGCCGTCAGGGCCTGATCCTTGCCCGCCACGTCTATGACGGGTTGATCTACAAGGACCTGAACACCGGCGAATTCCTCCCGGCGCTGGCAGAAAGCTGGAGCCAGCCGGAAGATGGCGTGATGGAGTTCAAGCTCCGTCAGGGCGTCACATTCCACAACGGCGCGGCTTTTACCGCCGACGATGTGGTCGAAACACTCAACACTGTCATCACGCCGGAATACGGTACGCGTTATGCGATTTCTGTCGACTGGATCGACCATGTTGAAAAGGTCGATAATTTCACCGTTCGCATCCATATGGCGAAACCCTTTGCAGGCGCTTATGAGATGCTCGCTGATGCTCTGTCGATCTACCCGCATGAGTATTTTGCCGAGGTGGGCTCCGAAGGCATGGCGCGCAATCCGGTCGGCACCGGGCCGTATCGCCTTGTCGAACAGGAGCCGGGCGTGCGCTATGTGCTTGAACGCTTCGAAGACCACTATGCAGGAAGCCCGAAAGCTGGCGCGACCATCGACAAGATTGTGGTGCGTACGGTTCCCGAGATGAACACGCAATATGCCGAGCTGATGAAGGGCGATCTCGACTGGATCTGGCGCATCCCGCCGGATCAGGCCGAAAAACTCGAAAGCCGCGCCCAGATCATTTCTGCGCCGATCATGCGGATTTCCTATGTCAACATCGCCGCTTCGGCACTTGGCGGCGAGACTCCGGTCGCCGACCCCAAGGTGCGTCAGGCAATCCAGCACGCGGTCAATCGCGATGCGATCACCAAGGCGTTCGCAGGTGGCGCGTCCGAAGTGCTCAAAAGTTTTTGCAACCCGGCACAGTTCGGTTGCACGGATGAGGTGACCCAGTACGACTACGATCCGGAAAAAGCCAAGGCGTTGCTTGCCGAGGCGGGCTATGGTGACGGCTTTACGCTTTCGATGGTGTTTGCCGCCATGCCGCGCCCGGTGGCCGAAGCCATTGCAGCCGACCTCGCAAAAGTGGGCATCACGCTGCAACTTGACGAACTGCAATACGCGGCAGGTGTTGGCAAATGGCGCGAGGAACAGGTGCCGACCTTCTTCTCCAACTGGGGCAGCTACGGGGTTGGCGATGTGGCCTTCCTGCTGTCGAACTTCTTCGGCGGCGGTGCGGACGATCTTGTGAAAGACCCGGAGTTGGTCGACTGGCTCACCACCGGCGATACCTCGACCGATCCGGCGGAGCGTCAGACGGTCTACGCCGAGGCTCTCGGCAAAATCGCGGATGAGGCCTATGTCATGCCGATGTACAGCTTCAACGTGAATTACGGTCTCTCCCCGGACCTGAATTTCACGCCCTACCCGGACGAATTCGCCCGGTTCTGGGAAGCCTCCTGGAAATAACCGCCTCTGGCGCAGCGAACTGTGGGGGCCGGTCACCGGCCTCCACCCAGCCCCGCAGGAGACCGACATGTTCCTCTATCTCATGAAACGCCTTGTGGTGGCACTCTGTGTCTGCCTCGCCGTTTCCCTGCTCAGCTTCGGCCTGATGTTCCTCGTCGGCGACCCCGCCATCGCCATCGCCGGCGCAGGCGGTAGCGCCAAGGATGCCGAAGCCGTGCGCATCGCTTATGGGTTCGACCGGCCCTTTCTGATCCAGTATCTCGACTGGATCGGAAACGTTCTGACCGGCGATTTCGGGCAGAGCATCTATTTCCACATCCCGGTGACGGAAATCATCGGCGCACGGATTCCCGTGACGCTCAAACTCGGGGGGCTGTCCTTCGTCGTGGCGCTTCTGGTCGCCCTGCCCTTGGGTATTCTCGCTGCGCTTAAGCCCAACGGTCTGATCGACCGTCTGGCCCTTTTGCTCGCGGTCACCGGACAGGCGGTGCCGAGTTTCTGGCTCGGCCTCATGGCCATCGTGGTGTTTGGCGTGTGGTATGGCTGGGTACCGATCTCTGGCACAGACGAATGGCAGGGCTATATCTTGCCGGTTCTGGTGCTTGCCTATTCCGCCATGCCCGCAATGATGCGGATCACGCGCTCCGGCATGATCGACGTGTTGCGCGCCGATTACATCCGCACCGCCTATGCCAAGGGCCTGCCGGTCTGGCGCGTGATTGCGGGCCATGCGCTCCGCAATGCCATCCTGCCTCTGGTGTCGTTGGCCGCCGTGCAACTGGGCGTATTGCTTTCCGGGTCCATCGTGATCGAAAGCGTCTTTGCCCTCAATGGTCTCGGACGGCTGGCATGGGAGTCGCTTTTGCGCGCCGACATGCCGGTGGTCCAAGCGATCATTCTCATTCTCTCGCTCATCTATGTGATCCTCACCACGCTCGGGGATCTGGTCAACGCGTGGCTCGATCCACGCATTCGCGGAGGTCGCTCATGACCCTGTCCATTCCCCTGCGCCGCGCGCTCGGCAATTCCGGGCTGATGATCGGTGGCGCCGTTCTGATCCTGATGATCGCCGTCGCGCTTTTCGCCCCGATGCTCGCTCCGCACGATCCCTATGCTCAGGATCTGACCCAGCGCTTCCTGCCCCCCTTCTGGCAAGACCGCTCCGTGCCCGAACACCTTCTGGGCACGGACCATCTCGGGCGCGATTACCTGTCGCGGCTGATCTACGGCGCGCGGGTCTCGCTTGGCGTCGGGCTCGGTGTCATCGTGATCTCGGGTGTGATCGGAATTTCGCTCGGCCTGATCGCCGGGTATTTCGGCGGGCTGACCGATATGGTCATCAGCTTTCTCATCACCACCCGACTGTCGCTTCCTATCGTACTTGTGGCACTGGCGGCCGTGGCCTTTGCCGGGGCCTCGCTCAAGACCTTGATCACCGTTCTGGGACTTTTGCTCTGGGACCGGTTCGCCGTGGTGTCGCGCGCGGCAGCGCAAAGCCTGCGCTCGCGCGATTTCATCAAGGGCCTGCGTGCCATTGGCGCCAGTCAGTTCCGCATCCTGTTTCTCGAACTCCTGCCCAACATGCGCTCCGCCTTGATCGTCGTGGTGACGCTTGAAGTGGCAAATGTCATCTTGCTCGAGGCGGCGCTTTCTTTCCTCGGACTTGGCGTTCGCGCGCCGACGCCGTCTTGGGGTCTGATGATCGCCGAAGGACGCGACAATATCCTGTTCGATCCCTGGCTGATTGCCCTGCCCGGCGGCGCGCTTTGTGCGCTGGTGCTGGCGGTGAACCTTTTGGGCGACGGGCTGCGCGACGTGACCGGAGGACGGGCGAAATGACAAAAGAGCTTTTGACCCTGCGCAACCTGCGCCTTTCCTTGGCAACACCGAATGGCGCACTCAATGCCGTTCGGGGCGTGGACCTGAATCTGTCTGAAGGCGAAACCCTCTGCCTTGTCGGCGAAAGCGGCTGTGGCAAGTCCATGACCGCGATGAGCATCATGGGCCTGTCGCCGAAAGGAGCCCAGATCGAAACCGACCGGTTCGACATTCTCGGTCACGAGATGGCGGGAAAACCGCAAAAGGCCTGGGCCAAACTGCGTGGGCGCGGGTTATCGATGATCTTTCAGGATCCGATGACCTCGCTCAACCCAACCTTGCCGATCGGGCGACAACTGACAGAAGGTGTGCGTCAGACCGAGGGTCTGAGCCGCAAAGCCGCAGAGGCGCGTGCCGTCGAATTGCTCGACCGCGTCGGCATCGCGCGGGCCGCACAAAGATTGGCACAATATCCGCATCAGTTCTCTGGCGGCCAGCGGCAGCGGCTGATGATTGCCATGGCCCTAATGAGCCGCCCGCGCTTTCTCATCGCCGATGAGCCGACCACCGCGCTCGATGTAACCATTCAGGCCCAGATCCTGCGGCTCCTGGCTGAGTTGCAGCACGATCTGGGGCTTGGGCTGTTGCTGATCACCCATGATCTGGGTGTCGTAGCTGCGATCGCTGACCGGGTGGCGGTGATGTATGCCGGGCGCATTGTCGAAGAAGGTCGCGCCGCGACTGTCTTCGGTGCCTCCGAGCACCCTTATACTGCCGGTCTTATGGCGGCGATCCCGGTGCCCGGGCGCACCCCGCGCGGCACGCCGCTTCCGGCCATTCCGGGACGTGTTCCGGGGTTGATAGGCCCACAAACGGGCTGTGCCTTCGCCAGCCGATGTGCCCGAGCCGAGGCCGTTTGCACGACGGTCTCGCCACCCTGCCATGACCTCTCCGAGCACCGCGTCGAATGCCATCTGCCGATGCGCGCCATGGCGCAATCCATCCAGTCTGAGGAGCGCCCGCAATGAGCCGCGCCATCCCTGCCCACGCCTCTGCCCCTGCCCTCGAACTGATCGACATCTCGAAACGCTACAGCGTCTCTCAGGGGATGTTCAAACCCGCCGCCACGCTCACCGCGCTCGACGGTCTGTCGCTGCGCCTTGAGGAGGGGCAAACGCTTGGCCTCGTCGGGGAAAGCGGCTGTGGGAAATCGACGGCGGTGAACATCATGCTGGGGTTGTTGAGTGCCGACGAAGGGGCGGTACGCCTGTCAGGGCGTGACATACGGCAGATCCCTTTGAAAGAGCGTGTGCGTCTGATTCAGCCGGTGTTTCAAGACCCTTACAGTTCTCTCAACCCGACGCGCACCATTTCCGATCTGGTCGGCCAACCTTTGCGTCTTCAGGGGACAGGACGGGCCGAAGTCAGGCATGCCGTGTCCGACATGCTCAATCGCGTAGGCTTTCCCGCGCGACTCGCCGACAGCTACCCTTCGGAATTGTCCGGCGGCCAACGCCAGCGTGTCGCCATTGCACGGGCATTGATTTCGCGCCCGAAAGTGCTGATCTGCGATGAGCCGACCTCCGCGCTTGATGTCTCGGTGCAGGCCCAAGTGATCAATCTGTTGCTGGAATTGCGCCGGGAGTTCGGCCTGACCATGGTCTTCGTCAGCCATGACCTGTCCGTGGTCGAACATCTCGCCGACCGTGTCGCGGTGATGTATCTCGGACAAAAGGTCGAAGAGGCCGGGGTAGACGGCTTGTTCACCCACCCGGCGCATCCCTATAGCCGCGCGCTTCTGGGCGCGACCTTGGCCCCGGATCCCGCCGCCGGGCTGCCCGATCTCGCACTTGGTGCGGGGGCCGCCGATCCGCTCGACCGGGATAAAGGATGCCCCTTCGCTCCGCGCTGCGCTTTGGCAGAGGCCGCTTGCCGGGAGGGAAACATCCCGGAAATCCGCGTGGAAACCGGCGCTGCACATCGTGTGCGCTGTCTGATGGCGGCATCCGTCTGAATCGATGATTTCTTGTCTTGAGTCCGTCTTAAAACGTGGGTCGGACTATGAACATATGAACCGCGTCGGGTTTGTCGGAGGCTGTTTGGTTTAGATTATGCGGCCATGGTTTCAGTTTCCAGAGCTGCGTAGAAGTTTGCCTCTGCTTCCGCTGGCGGGATGTTTCCGATCGGTTCGAGGGGTGATGCATTGCGTCAACGCGATCGTTGAACCAGTCGCCCCATTCCAGAGTGGCGTATTCCACGGCGCCCAGACTGCGCCACGGGCCACGGCGGTGGATAATGGCACACCTGATTGCAGACCACGTCGGCGCGGCGGACGGGGAGAGTGCACATGAAGCATAAGAAGGTCGGACCTTAGCATTTGGAACGTAAGGCGATCCTTTATGTCCGCCAGTCATCGGCCCACCAGGTCCTGCACAACCGGGAAAGCCGCGCCCTGCAATATGCCATGCCATGCGGGAGCGGCTTTCGGATTTGGGCTGGCGCCGGATCGAGACCGTGAATGACGACCTCGGCAGGTCTGCCGCCGGGGGTGTTGCGCGGAAAGGCTTTGACCCGATGATAGCCGATGTTTGTCTCGGCAAGGTCGGAGCCGTCGCCGCGCGTGAAGTCTCCCGCTTTGCACGCGACAGCCGGGACTGGCAGCATTTCATCGAGATGTGCCGTGTCGTAGATACAGTGCTGATTGATCAGGAAACGGTATATGCGCCGCACGATGGCAATGACCGGCTGCTTTTGGACCTGAAGGGCAGCCTGAACGAATACGAGCTCGACCCGCTCAGTTTACGCAAACAGGGTGAGGTGGTCTGGCACCGACCTAGGCCACCATCCATCGCATGATTGTCAATCCGGCCTATGGTGGGGCTTATACCTATGGCAAAACCCAGGCATCGCTAGGGTTCGCGACATCGACCGTTCGCAGGAAAGACCGCGAGGAATGGCTTACATTGAAGCCGGGCGCGCATGAAGGCTATGTGAGTTGGGAGCGGGCAGAGGCGATCCGTAAAATGGTCAGCAACAACGTCCCTCAAAGCCAGCATCATGGTCTTCTTTCCGGACTGCTGCGCTGCCGACGCTGCGGCCGCAAGCTGACGGTTCGCTACACCGGCAAGAAGCATGACATCCCGCGTTACTCCTGCTGGCGCGGCCTTCTGGACAACGGCGAAGCGCGCTGTATCTCCGTCGGCGACTTGCGGGGCGATGATGCCATTGAGCACGCGCTTCAGCGGGTCCAGGAGATAGAGACCAAGATCGCGCACCATGACGACACGGCCAATCCAAACAGGACAGCATTGTCCGCAGAAGATCTGGCCACCTTGGGGGCCAATCTCGAACGCGTCTGGTTCGCGCCGGAAACCGATGCCAGACTCAAGAAGCGCACCGTTCGCACGGTGATCCGGGAAGTGGTGGCAGATATTGATGGCGATGCCTCGGAGATCGTTTTGCTGGTGCATTGGGCTGGTGGTGCCCATGCGGAAATACGCCTGCCAAAGCGCCGCCGCGGACAGCGCAGCCAAGCTGCTCGGGGTGGCTTCCAAAACGTTGCGCTTGACAGCTGAAACAGGTGAAATCGAGGCGGACCATCCGCTTGCCGACGGGCCATGGGTCTTCGAGCACGCGGAACTGTCAAAGACAGTGGCACAACACCTCAAGAAACGAGCACAGAAAAACCCGAAACACCCCGCGGCATCGCACCCGGATCAGCAAAACCTATTCTCTTCAACAACATAGAAAGATGGCGTCATGAAGCAGAGTTGTAGCCGTTGCGCCATGCCGCGCTCATTTTTCCCGAATAGCTCCAGCACAGGGAGAAATGCGTGCTTCCAATCAGGGCAAGTTCCTGCCACACAATGGGCGGTCCTACTGTCCGTGTCCGCTACGCATTCTCCGCAATGCGCGCCTAATAGGCGAGTGACGGCAACCAGAGCGTGAGCACCGGAAACAGGATAAGGATCATCAACGTCAGAAGATCCATCAGCAGGAACCACCAGATGCCTTTGAAAATCTCCGGCAAGGTCACCGCATTGTTCAGCGCCCCGTTGATCATATAGACATTCAGCCCGATCGGCGGCGTGACCAGACCAATCTCCAGTAGTTTCACGATGATGATGCCGAACCAGATCGCATCGATTCCGGTGGCCTGCACCAGAGGGACGAGGATCGGCAGGGTAAGCAAAAGCAAGCCGATCGAATCGATCAGCATCCCGAGCACGAGATAGATCACAGCTACAGCAAAGAGCACCCACCACGTCTCGCTGCTCACCGACAGAATGGCGTTGGAAAAAGCCGTCGGCAGGCCCGAGAGGGCAAGGAAGCGCGTAAAGAACAGGGAACCGATCAGGATGATGAAAATGGATCCCGTGGAAACCGCCGCCTGTGTGACCGCCTCACGCACCGCGCTGCGGGTCAACTTGCCCCTCAAGGCAGCGATGATCGCCGCGAAAAAGGCCCCGAGTGCCCCCGCTTCGGTGGGCGAGAAGGCCCCGCTGAAAATGCCGCCGAGTACCAGAAGGATGAGGGTCGGCAAGGGCCAGACATCGCGCAGGGCTTCGCGGCGTTCTGCGTCGGTCGGCGGCGGCGGTGTCTCTCCGGCCAGCGACGGATTGAGTTTCACACGGACGATGATCATCGCCATATAGATCAGCGCCGACAGGATACCGGGGATGAAACCGGCCATGAAAAGCTGCCCGACCGAAACCTGCGCATAGACCCCGTAGAGGATCAGCAGAACCGATGGCGGGATCAGCGAACCAAGTGTGCCAGAGGCGGCAATCGTCCCCGTGGCAAGACCGCGATCATAGCCCTGTTCGAGCATCTCCGGCACCGCCATGCGCGACATGGCCGAGGCGGTGGCGACAGAGGATCCCGAGGCGGCCGCGAAAAAGGCGCAGGCCCCGACCGAAGTGATTGCCAGTCCCCCGGGAAGGCGCGCCAGATAGAGCCTCAGCGACAGGAACAACCCGCGCGTCATATCCGTTGAGGAACACAGGAACCCCATCAGCAGGAACATCGGTGCCGCCGACAGCTCCCATTGCCCGACATAGTCGAAAGGCGTAGCCGAGATCATTCCCCAGGCAACGTTCATATTGAACATCTGGGAAATCCCGACGATGGAGACGAGGCCCAGAGAGAGCCCGATCGGCACCCGCAGCGCGATCAGAACGAGGGCCACAACGGTGCCGATAATACCGATATCAAGATTGCTCATCCCAAATGCCCTTCCGGGTTACAACGCATGCCGTTGCACCAAAGATTTCAACAGGTTCGACAGGATCGCGAGCCAGATGCCCGCAAAGCCCAAAGGCAAAGCCCAACGCGCGGGCCAGATGTAGAAGGTGAAATTGCTCATGGCTTCTTCGCCTCGCGATGTGGCGCTGATCGCATCCTGTGCGGATTGCCAGAACAGCAGGCCGAAAAAGACCAGACCGAGGGCACAGGCCAGAACATAGAGCGCCAGTTGCACACCACGAGGCATCATCTGCGCAAAGAGGTCCACCCGAATGTGCTCGCCGCGCAATTCCACAAAACCCAGCGAGAGAAAGACGATGGCGACCATGTAGTAATAGGAAACGACTTCCAGCGTCCCGATCAGGCGGCCGTCAAAAAAAAACCGCAAGGCCACATCCAGTGTAATGTGGGCCATCATCAAAACCATGACCAGACAGGCCAGCACCATGATGGCCCCGTTGATCCGGCGAACCAGCGTCTGCATTGCAACACCTCGTGCATATCGGGATGTGCAGGGGCCGCGACAGCCCCTGCATTTTCGCCTGTGACTTATTTGACGCCGTAGGTCGCCGGATCAATGTCGCCATAGATTTCCGACAGAGCCAGCGCGGTCAGGGCATCTTCGTCGTTGCGGTCCACAGCGGCCAGCAGCCCATCCCATTTCGCCATGGTCGCAGTGAAAGCGTCGATGACCTCATGGGCATTGGTCAAACCATAGTCCGCCTCGGCCTTGTCATAGACATTCGCCAGCGTTTGAGCCCGAAACTCTTCGACGGAAGCCATAAGATCGGCTTCGGGCTCATAGACATGCCCGCCCTTTTCCTGCGCGGTTGTCAAAGAGGCCTCTGCCTGTGCCGAATAGTTGATGATCGTGCGCGCCATGGAACGGGCGGAAGCTTCCATCAGAACCTTGCGCTCGTCGGCACTCAGCCCCGACCAGAATTCGGGGTTATAACCCCAGTTCGGACCCGACCAGTACATCCCCGTCGGCAAAAGTGTGGTGTGTTCGGCCACTTCCAGCAGGGAGCGGTCGACAAGGTCGTTGGCCGCGTTGGTGGCGCAATCCAGCGTGCCGCGTTCCAGCCCCGTATACATTTCGGACGACGGCACATTGACAGGCACGCCCCCCGCCTCTTCGACCCATGCCGATACCGCCGAACCTGCGGTGCGGATGCGTTTGCCTTTAAGTTCCGCCAGATTGCGCACAGGATCGGCGCACATCAGGATATAGGGCGGCGTGGCATAGGCCCCGAGGTATACAACACCCTGATCCTGCCATTCGGCCAGTTGTGTCGCATTGTGCATCGAAAAATCGGCCACGGCAAAGATTGCCACCAGAGGATCGGAGTAGTTGAAGCCCAATTCCTGTACCGCATTGGCAACTGGCAGATCGGAAGGCGTGTAGATCGCCGCGTGATGGCCGACCTGCACAACATTGTCGCGAATGCCCTGAAGGGCAGCGCGCGGGGCCAGCAGAACGGTGCCGGTAAAGACCTGCGGATTGAGATCACCGCCAGAAAGGTCTTTCACGATCTCCGCCCATTCGGTGTAGCCATATTTCGCCAGCGGGTGCTGGGCGTCGTAAAAGGTGTTGGCGATGAAATCACCCGCCATAACGGGTGCGGCAAGCAGGCCACTCAGAAGCGTAGTGGTCAGGACTTTTTTCATTGGGGTCTCCACTGTTGGGCACGGACCACAGAGGCGGTCCGCTGATTGATTTTATTATGATAACTCAGAGGGTAGCGGCCTTCTTGATGGCACGTCCGCCCTGCATGATCAGGGGCATATGCGCCCCCTGCCCCGTCAGCAGATCGAGGTTTTCGAGCGGATTGCCCTCCACCGCGATCAGGTCGGCATAGGCTCCTGCCACGATTGTGCCGACCTCGCCTTCCATCCGCAGCACCTTGGCCGCATCGACCGTGGCAGAGCGGATCACCGCATCGGCGGGGATATAGCGACCGCGCAGGGGGAATTCGCCCGATTGCTCGCTGTGCATGCCGCCCAACAGGTCCGAGCCATAGCCCATGGTCACACCCGCTTCGTGCAGTTTGACCACCCGCTCCAGCCCCGCTTCGCGTACATCGGCGACCTTCGCCACGGATTCAGGCGGCAAGCCGAATTCCTCGCCACGCCGCGCCAGCAGGTCGTAGGTGATGTTTGTCGGCACCACAAAGGCCCCTTCGCGGGCAACCCGCTCAATCGTCGCATCGCCGATCAGGTTGCCGTGCTCGATACAGGTGATGCCGCAATCAAGCGCCCGCACGATGGCCGCATCGTCATAGAGGTGGGCCGAAACATAGGTGCCAAACCCATTGGCGATCTCGACCAAGGCCGTCAGTTCTTCGACCGAGAAAACAAGATAACCGACCGGATCGGAAGGCGAAGAGACACCGCCATCGGCCATAACCTTGAGGAACTGCGCCCCGCCTTTAAGCTCCTGCCGCGCCGCCCGCATCAGCTCGGGCTTACCATCGCAAATCCGGCCCAAGGTGCCGAGCGCCTGCGCGTACCAGCTCACATCGCGGTTGTCATAGGGCCCACGGTAATCCGTATGCCCCCCCGTTTGCGACAGCGCCTTGCCACAGATCACCAGACGCGGGCCGGTGAAATAGCCCTGCTCCACCGCCTGTTGCAGCCCGCGGTCGGCGCCGCCGAGATCACGCACGGTGGTGAAGCCGCGCATCAGCATGTCTTTCATGATCTTCGAGGATTTCGCCGCTACCAGCGAGGACGGCAAAGCCGCGTTCTGACCGAGGTTGGCCGTGGTTGCAATGGTATGTACGTGACAGTCGATAAGCCCCGGCATCACGGTCAAACCGCCCAGATCGAGGGTTTCATCGGCGTCGAAAGCGACCTCGGGGGCCACTTCGCGAATACGCCCGTCCTCGATCGCAATCTGCTGCGGCGCAGTCGGCTCAGGCAACGTCCCATCGACAATGCAGGCATTCTTGATCAACAAACTCGTCATCTTTTCAGTCCTTTCGGGGATCAAATCAGCGCCGGCGCAAGGGTCTGCGCCACAAGGGCCATTTCGGCCATATCTTCGGGGGGATAGGCATCCCGCGCGGCGTTCAGCGACAGCACTCCGACACAGCGCCCTGCCCAGAGCACAGGCGCACAGGCACAGGCCTCGCAGCCCTTGGAGAGGATCAACTCGGCATCAGGGAAGGCCCAGCGGATCTCTTCGGCGGAATTGCCAAGCCAGCATTGCCCCGCGTCGAGCACGATCTTGCCCCACTCCGTCACGCCCATCGGTTTGAGCGCACCGATGGGATAATCCGCCTCGGAGCTATGCATCCGCATGACGTTTCCGGTCCCCGGCAGGTTCCGCAAAATGGTCAGGAAGCGAAAGCCGAAACGCGTCTCGCAGGTATCCTGAACAGCCTTGAAGAGGGTATGGGGCTGGTTGAGCTGTCTCTGGGCCGAAAGCAGCGCAGAGAGATAGACAGAGGGTGCCATCATTTTATCCATAGAAAACGTTGGGAAGCCAAAGGGCGATCTGCGGGAACGCGGCTAACAGAGCCACCCCCAGCAGCATCAGCACAAAGAAGGGCGCGGCGGCACGGGCGACATAGCTGATGGAACGCCCCGAAATGCCTTGCAGAACGAAGAGATTGAACCCGACCGGCGGGGTGACCTGCGCCATTTCCACCATCAGCACGAGGTAGACACCGAACCAGATCGGATCGAAGCCCGCCTGCAGCGCCAAAGGCAGGGAAATCGGCAGGCTCATCACCACGATCGAGGTACCATCAAGGAAGAACCCCAGCCCGAGATAGAAGAGCGAGAGCACCACCAAAAGCCCCCAGGGCGGCAGGTTGAGCGAGGCGATCCCGTCGGCCACGTCAGCGGGGATATGCAGATAGCCGATCGCGGTCGACATAAAAGCGGCGGTGATCAGGATCGAACAGACCATAGTCGAGGTCCGCAAGGCTCCCATCAGCGTGTCACGGATCAGCGCAAGGGTGAACTGGCCCGTGACCACGGTGATCACGATGGCCGCAATCACGCCAACGGCAGCCGCCTCGGATGGGGTGGCGATACCGGTGTAGATCGAGCCAAGCACGATGGTCATCAGAACCACCAGCGGCAACAGGTCCCGCAGAGCGCGGAGGAAATCCATCGCGCGGCGCGGCTCGCGTTCGGCAGGCACCAGCGCGGGGTTCAGCTTTGTACGGACCATGATGTAGCCCGAATAAAGCGCGGTGATCATCAACCCCGGCAGGATACCGGCGGCAAACAGGCGCGAAATCGACTGCTCGGCGAGGATGCCATAGACGATCATCACGATGGAGGGAGGGATCAAAAGCCCGAGACTCCCCGCGCCTGCCAGCGAGCCAAGGGACAGCTTGTCGTCATAGCCGCGTGCACCGAGTTCGCGCGTGGTGATCCGCCCCACCGTTGCCGTGGTCGCCGGCGAAGACCCCGACACGGCAGCAAAGAGCGTGCAACCCAGCACATTGGTATGCAGCAACCGCCCCGGAATGTAATCGACAAAGGGCGAGAGGCCACGGAACAGACGCGCTGAAATATCCGTGCGAAAGATGATTTCCCCCATCCAGATAAACATCGGGATGGCCGAAAGCTCCCAGCTTGTGGAATAGCGGTAGATGATCCCCGCCGCGATAGAGCCGATCCGCGACAGGTCCATCCCGTGCAGAAAGAACAGCGCCGAGGTGGCCACAAGGGCGAGCGAGATGAAAACCCAGGCACCAAGGCCGAGGAACAATAGAAGAAAGGCCAGCGTCATTGCCGCTGTCAGCAGGGTGTCCATTATATTTCTCCTGAGGAAAGCGGCGGGTTATTCAACCGGCGTGGCCAGCGGCACATGCGGCGCGGGTGAGGGATGACGGGTGATATGGCGCAACCCGTGCGACAGGGCGGCCAGCGAGAACAGGATCAGCCCCACCATCATGGCGCTTTCCGGGATCCATGTCGGCACGGCGGCGACAGAGGAAGAGACCGTCCCCCGTGACCACGCCCGCGCCACGCGAATCCAGAACATCCATGCCAGCCCCGCCGACATGGCACAGGCGACCAGAGCCGCACCTGCGGTCATAAGCTCCTGCGCCCGCTGCGGCAGACGGTCGAGCACCAACCCGACGCGGATCAGATCGCCATGTTCCAGAACATAGCCCAGCGACCAGATCACGCAGACGCTGATCCCGTAGCCGACGAATTCATCCAGCACAAAGGTCGAAGTGGAAAAGACACTCCGCAGCACGATTTCGTAGGCGATATGACCCACCATATAGACCAGCGCACAGGCAGCGATCACAGCCGCCAGGCGCGAGATGGCATAAACGCCAGCATAAAAACGGGTCATGTGGAGTGCTCCTGACAAACAAGTAAAGGCGGCGCGGGCAGGCGGGGATGACCGCCCGCGCCAGTCGGGGAAGGAATCAGCGTGCCGCGTAGGCATCCATGATGGATTGCGCACGCTCGCCGGTTTCTTCTACCCAAGTGTCGATAAAGGGCTGCGCCGCCGCGGTCAGGGCTGCGGAAAATTCGGCAGGAATCTCTTCGGTAACCGTCATGCCATTGGCGCGCATGGTCTCGAAATCTTTCGCAGTTGCCTCATTCAACAGGTTCCAGCCGAACTCTTCAGCCTCTTGCGCGGCTTCCTTCACGGCGGCTTGCTGATCCTCGTCCAGATCGTCCCAAGCATCCAGGTTCAGGTGAATACCTTGCAGGGAAGAGGCGTAGTTCACATTCGTGAAATCCGACTGCAATTCCCACATCTGTACACCGACACCGCCATTCGGTGAGGTCAGCACCGCGTCGATGGCATTGGTCGAAAGCTGCGCTGGAACATCCGCCCAGGAGATCTGGATCGGGAAGGCCCCCGCGTTCTTCATGGTCTCGGTCGAGGCAACATCATAGGTCCGCACCTTCACCCCGTCGATATCAGCGGAAGAGGTAAACGGCTTGTTGCCCCAAAGACCCGACGAAGGCCAGGGCGTTGCCAGAAGCAGAATCTGGTTGTTGTCTTCCAACACTTTCTCGTAGGCGGGACGGGCCAGTTCATAAAGGTCATGCACATCGTCGCCGGTGGGTGCGAGGAACGGCAGCGAGGAAAGTTGGAAGATCGGGTCGATTCCGGTCCAGAAAACGAAGGCCGAAGAGGCCGCCTGCAGGGCGCCATCGGCGACCGCATCGAAGTTATCAACGCTTTTATACCCGAGGGCTGCACCGTGATGCACGGTGATCTCGACCTCACCGCCGGTTTTCTCGGCCACAGCAGAGGCAAAGAAATCTGCGGTCTGCCCCTGCAAAGAACCTGCGGGATACTCGCTGGAGAGATCCCAGTTGGTGGCGAAGACGGGCGCAGCCGTACATACAATCGCGACTGCGGCGCCGAGACGAACTTTAATGCTCATGAATACTTTTCCCTATTGATGCCCAGTGACAGGCGCTTTCCCCCGCCGGCAGACCGACACAGCAACTTGCGAACAGGATTGTCCGCATGATGCAATCAGCTCTGTTCGTAAATCAACCTAAAACCCATCAAAAAAGAAGCACACCGCAGCAAAAAACTTGAAAACCCGCAAAATGCGACTTCAATGCATTGAAAAAAATGTGTTTTTAGTGCGATTAATTTGCAGGCAAAAGGTCAAGAAAATTCAACTTGCCCGCCGAAATCAGGCGTTCCGCGCCATCTTTTTCCACAAATCAATCAGCTTCTTGGCGGTCTGCGGATCGGAATCAAAGCTCTGGTGCATGGCGATTCCGCGCAGGACGGCAAGGTGCAACTGGATTTTCAAATCCGCCTCGACATCGTCGCTATCCCCGCCCACGAGGCGCACCGTAATGCTGTCGCGTTTACGGATCCAGGTCACCAGAATATCGCGCAGGGCATGCCCCAACTCGTTATTCTGTCGCGCCGCCAGCATCAGTTCCATCGCCGCGATATAGCGACCATCCGAGAAAATATTGGTCCACATCCCGTCAATCAGCTCATCGACCGTCAGACGTGTCGTCTCGGGGTCCAGCCCGAAAGGATAGCCCTCGCGCCACTGGTTGACGAGGTTCTCGAAAGCCGCAACGAGCATGTCGTTGCGAGTCGGGAACTGGTGCGTCAGAGCGCCGCGCGAAACCTGCGCCTTTTGCGCGATCAACGTGGTCGAAATTTGCTCATAACCGTATTCGACCAGCGCCTGAATGGTGGCATCACACACTTTGTTCCGCGTTTCCTGCGATCGTTCGGCCTGTGTCCTGCGTTGGGGGGCGGATGTGGATTTGGTCACGCGGCTCATTCTTCTTCCAGATTTCACGAAGTTACGGACAGGTCTAACGGTTTTTTGAAATTTTGGAAGGGACAAGCTCGTACAGATCAGCTAACCGCTTCGGGGCTTCAAGTATCTCCCCCCGCCCTAGCAAAGGGCCATCTGTCAATAGTGGAGTAAAAACCTGAGCTGCTCCCCATCCGTTGGACAGTATCTGGCGTAAATTAAGCTATGTTGATTTCTGTTGAGAAGTGACCCGGTATTTTCACCGATAACTAACCCACCCCTTGTTTATGTCTCAGCGGTCATGTTGTGGTCAATGCCGGCGTCTCCTTTCTCTTTTTCTTCGCGGTGTCTGAGCTGGCTTTATAGCGGTAGCTGTCATTGCCGGTTTCGAGGATGTGCCAGCGGTGTGTGAGCCGATCCAGCAGGGCTGTGGTCATCTTGGCATCACCGAAGACCTGGGCCATTCGGAGAAGCTGAAGTTCGTGGTGATGACCACGCTGGTACGCTTGTAAAGCTTACTCAACAGATGGAAGAGTAGCGCGCCGCCTGATGAACTGAACGGCAGATAGCCTCTCACTGAATTGGCTCCCATTTCGACCGGGCATCTTGGCCTGACCAAAGGGGCTTGAGGATGGCCTTAAGCACATGCTTAAGTCTCAGACAAAAAGCAAAACGCTTTAACGTGACAACATCCTGCGGTCAGTGCCGGTGTTCGGTAAATGTTATGACAAAAGACCCAAGAGCTTCGCAGGTGTCGTAACCCGCTGAGAGAAGCTTAGGCGATGAAACTCCGTTTCAGACGCCAAATCAATACCCTCAGGATCAATCGTGGCAACATGCCAACGCCCTCGCACCCCGTTGAGGTCCGCGGTCAACATTTTGATCTTGCTTGGGAAGCTCTCAAGGTGAGCGATCAAGGTTTCTTCTTGCTCAAGCAATGCTTCGGCTCCACGCAGATCGACGCTCAGATCTTCGGCAGACAGACTGTCCGAGTAGCGCGCGGGGCCGCCGTTGAGGTGAATGGCCTCAACATTGAGTTTGAACATACAGCTGTCTGCCAGATCGAGATATTTCGAAGAGCGGAAAAATTTACGTCTGTAACGATTTCGGGCCCGTTCAAACGCGATGCCATCAAGCCTGTGTGCAGTCCCGATCAACGTCATACGCCGGTCCCGCAACACGTCGCGCCCCTCACTTTGGCTCAAAGTGACAGACACTCGAGGGTCGGCCATAATGTTACGGGCATGATGGCTTATCGCGGCTCCGTAAAAGACAATACCCCCATCGGGTTCAACCGAGAGATTCGTGACAGCGCTATAGGGAAAGCCCTTGTTGCGATCCAAGGTCGCCAATGAAATTTGACGTGTTGTGCGTAAAATGCGCCGAGCCAAATCCCGTGGACCAAAAGGTTCTACCTCATTTTGCTTAAGCGGCGTTTCCCGCACCAATTTCATGCGATGTGACACAGCGCTTCCCCCTTTTCGGTGACCTCCAAGAGGGCCGCCCAAAGGCGCCCCTCTGCCCCCATACAAACGCCCCCGCACAGGATTGCCGTTTGTTTTTTTCAGAACCGGGTGGTCAGACCAGCAATGAAAGTGCGTCCGCGACCCGCCATTTCCTGATAGGCGGCTTCGTTGCCACCCGGATAACCGTAGGATTCATCGAAGACATTCTCGATAGAAACGAACATCTCCGTATTTTCGTTAAGTGCATAGCTGCCGTAGAGATCGACAAGCGTGTAGCTGTCTGTTTCCGACAAATACGCGCCGTCAGGATAGCTCGTCCAGTCATAGGCCGCCTGTGCCGTCGCTCCGACATAGCGCACCTGCGCCCCAAGAGTCAGGGTCTCTTCGAAAGCCCTGAAGCCGACATCAAGCATCGCTGTGCGATCGGGCTGCGAGGAGGTCAGACCATTGCCCATGCCCGTGCCGTTACCAACGGGTTGACTGTCCGTGTCGCTGATCGAAAAACTAAGATTGGCGTAGAATTTTCCGGTGTCATAGCCCCCCTCGAACTCGATACCCTGCATGATGGTTGTGCCATCCGTGTTGACCCACATCGCACGGCTATAGGGATCACCGGAGATCGAAACGAAATCGTTGACGATGTAATCCTTGATCCAGCTGCGGAACACCGACGCTTTGAACCAGGCCCGATCTTCAGAATTCCAAACACCTTGGCGGTTGAATGCCGCGCTCAACTCCACGGTGCGGCTGGTTTCTGGATCGAGGTCGAGATTGTTGGTCATCCCTGTCCCCACACCGTCTCCGAAGGGCACAAGCCCATAGAACATTTCATGCGTCGTCGGTGGGCGGAAAGTGTGCGCATAGCTTGCAGAAAGAGTCCATTCCTGCGTCGCTGCGTAGCTCAGCCCGATATTTGGCAAAAGCTGCCCACCATCGCGTTTAACCCATTCATCCCCACAGGACGGACCGTTAGCCGGGCAATCCGCAACGCCCGCGGCATAGGGCGCACGGTAGCCGTCCACCTGCCAATGATCATAGCGCAGACCGCCGAACACAACCATGCGGCCATAGTCGATCTGACCGTCGACGAAGAGGCTGGCTTTATCGAGCTTACCGGGATTGTTGCCGCCGCGCATGGCATGGGTTTGGAAATCATCCCGCGTCCAACTCAGCCCATAATTGAGCGTCAAGTCACGGCCATTCGCGAGCGCAAGCCGGCTGTTGTTGGTGACCGAAAGCCCGTAGGTCTCTTCTTCGGTTTCGCGCCCCGCATAAGAGCCGCTGGTGCCGGGGTAATAAAGCGTTGTGTTGTTGTAATAGGTCGATATTTTCAGATCGATCAGATCATTGCCGGGTGTATAGGCGTAATCGCCGGTCCAAGTTTGGTTGTCGACATCCCAAGTGTAGCTCGAATTGTCGAAGGTATTGCCATACCACCGCGCGCCAAAGCTCAGTTTGTGGGTGTCATTTGGAGCGATTTCGATCTTGGCGATCTTTCCTTCCGGCGCGTTGACAGAGGTCCGGGAGCTACTCAATTCACCACCATCGCCCGTGGCATAATCGCCTTCGTCCGTATAGGCATAGCCCAAGAGCACATCGATATGGCCGTCACCACCCCAAAGCCCGTCAAAGCGTTTCCCATAGCTGAGAAGGCCGGAGTAGTTATAGCCGTTATCCCCAAACTTCAGGCGGGCCATACCACCTTCGGTTTCCCCTTCGCGCAGGATGTCCTCCAACGAGATGGTCCGGAAATTCGCGGCCCCGGTGAGCGTCCCGGCACCTGCGGCACCTGACACAACACCACGTTCGATGTCGATCGCGCTCAGAAACTCGGGCTGGATGTACAAAAGATTGCCACCTGAGGCTTCGTGCCCCGCCGTATTCTTGAAGCTTTGCGGCACCCCGTCGATCATGGAATTCACCCGACCATATCCAGACATGCCCCGGATATTGACTTCGATCCCCGGCTGGCTTGAACTTTGTCGGGTCGACACGCCGGGTGTCATATCGAGTGCATTCTGGGGGTTTCCGGAATACCGGGTTTGCAGATCTTCTGCCGGGACGCTGCTGTCAGTAAACTCGGCCTCACTCTCCACGACAATCTGCGCAAGTTCGACGATCTCGGAACTTTCGCTTTGAGCGAACGCTGACAGAGGGAAAGTTGCGAGTATACCTGTACTGGCAACAAGCGAAAGGGCACGTCCTTTGGGACGCATAAACTGCGACATTGTCAACTCCTGTGACGTCAGAGAAATGTATAATTTCCCTGGATCGTTCGCAGGTGCTCCGCACCTTTCAAACTGTCTCGGAGAGCGTATTCGCGCTAGGCAATAAAACAAAACTTACCACAGATCGCAAGCGGATTGACATACAAGTTGCGAGAATTAGCCCCGTTCTGTGATCACGTCATCCCTCCCCCACCCTATTGATTTCCCCTGAGAAGCAATGGGTGGACACCCCTGAAGGTGCTGAACATAGAGGTTTCCTTCGGCCTTATCTGGCGGGATTTTTCTGAGGAGCCTCGTCTTGCCGCTGTCTTGGTGGGATCAGTACGACAGGCGAAGCGGTGATATCATATTGACGGTGCCATCGGCAAATCGCATCACGACTATGATGCTTTAGTTTGCCTGCTGCCCAAAACGCCTCACCAATTCGGCCTGCTTCTCGCTGCGAAGTCCATCGTGAGCTACAAACCTGTTGGGACACGATCAAACTTGGGAAGAAGGTGTCTTCAGCCCACCGGGCTATTCATACTCAAAAAGTATCTTTTCTTCCATGATATATGTCTTTAAATTTCTTGCAGCCGCCTCTGGCATCACGTTGTAGATGTGATCGCCGAGTTCACGTCAGCTCCACCACCCGGCGTTGCATGACTGTCAGCCCATCAGACGAAATCGTTATATTGGCAAAGGTCAGTCATGGCTGTTTTTATTAATCACTGGAACGCTGAGCTGTTTCGAAACCACCATCGGGACATGGTCTCCCGTGCCGCGCGGATCGTCGGAGGGCTTTTGACTTGCGGCCAAGCGACATCGCGAATGACTGTATCGAATGGATCTCCCAAGGCCCCCGGCGGTTCGTCGACAGGCTTCCCCAAGTGGGCATGCATGGCGCCTAGATGCAGCAGAATTCGGCCGGAAAGGTGGTCGCAGAATTTCAGGCCAATTGTGTATGACAGAACAAAATAGCAAGATACGGCTCTTTCGCTTCTACCTCGATCATTGGCACGGCCTGCGGCGAAGTCTGGCGGGTCGTCTGGGGTCACAGGATCTGGCTGATGAAGCGATGCAGGAAACATGGATCAGGCTCGAAGGCCTTAAAACCGCCCCCACCTCTGTCAACAACCCCCGTGGCTATTTGCTGAGCATTGCGGGCAATATCGCCATTGACCTGATCCGTCGGGAAAAACGGCACAGTGATCGCACCGCAATTGGGGATATCGACATCGACACGCTGATGGACGATGTGCCTACAGCAGAAGAGGTGATGCTGGCGCGCGAGGAGTTGAAACAACTGGTCAGAGCGCTCTTGAAGCTCAAGGACAAGCCCCGACGCGCGCTTTTGATGAACCGCTGTCTCGGCATGGGGCATCGTGAAATCGCTCTGGCCCTCGGCGTCTCCGAAAGCATGGTCGCGAAATATATGGCACAGGCGCTTCGGCATTGCCGCGATTATCTGCATCACACACAATAAGACATTTTTCAGTGCAAGATCGGTGCTTTCATTTCGTCCCGTCTACAGAGACAGCACGCCAAACGGTAGAAAAGGTAGCAAGTGCCATGAGCGCCAGCGGCAAAGATAACATGACTGGAACCCCTTCCGAGCTGAGCGATCAGGCTCTTGATTGGATCGTCCGGCTACATTCCGGCAGCGCTGAGCCCCATGACACACAGAAATGGCAGACATGGCGCGCCACCAGCCCCGCACATGAAGCGGCGGCGCAGGAGGCCGAGCATCTCTGGAACGGTCTCGGGACCGCCGGGGCCAGTTGGGGACGCAAGATGCGCAACCGCCGGATGACCCGGCGTGCGGTTCTTGGCGGTGGCGCGGCGATGATTGTGGCAGGAGGAATGCACGGCCTCGGCATTCTCGGCGCACATCTGTTCGCCGATTATCAGACGGCCACGGCAGAATGTCAGAGCTTCGAGCTTGAGGATGGCACCGATGCTTTGCTCAATGCACGCACCGCACTTTCCGGTGCATTTGAGAACGGTAAACGGGGCGTGTCTCTCATGCGCGGACAGGCATTTTTCACGATCACTCAGAACAATACTGCGCCATTTCATGTCACGGAGGGCAAGACCACGATCACCTGTGCGCAGGGTGAGATCGATGTCGATCTGTGCAATGGACGTGTCGGGCTGATCGTTCACAAAGGCGCAGCAGACGTCACCGGCCAGACTGGCACACGACATGTGGCCGCGGGTCAACGCATTCAGATCACGCGCGAAGGCCGTTTCTCTGACATCGAAACCGTCGATCTTACCGAGGCAAGCGCCTGGCGGCGGGGGAAGCTCATCTTCAACCGCAGACCGCTTGGCGACCTTGCCGTGGAACTGGAACGCTATCGCGGCGGCCGGATCGTCGTACTGGAGAATGAATTGGCCGCGATGGAGATCACAGGCGTGTTTGATTTGGCCGATCCCGACGCCATTCTGGACGCTTTGGAGGCCTCCCTCTCCGTCAGGATCAGCAAAATCCCGCTGTTGGCTATTATCAGAACATCCTGATATGAAATGATTTTTATATAGCATGATCAGAAGTTAAGATTTTTTTCAAAACTCACTGCAAGTTGGCGCGTCTAGTTTCGTCCCTCTTATGACACGCCAGGTGACGCCCTTGTGACCCAGCCGAAATATGACCTTGATGATCGGCGGGGGACCAATGACCGACACGATACGAAAAAAACCAACCCTGCGCGCGCTCGCGCTCTGCACGACCGCAGCGCTGAGCGTGACCCAGATCGGCTGGACCGATATAGCCTATGCCCAAACGCAAAGCGCGGAAGTGACCCTGTCCATCCCGGCGCAAGATCTTGGCTCAGCCTTGACGCAACTGGCGGATCAAAGTGGCATTCGCCTGATCCTGTCCTCGCAGGTTGTAGCAGGCAAACGCAGCCCAGCGCTCAATGGCACTTACACCCCACGCCGCGCTTTTTCCGCCCTGCTCTCCGGCAGCGGGCTGGACTATCGTTTTACAAATGCGAACACGGTGACCGTCTACGCCACGGACGACACCGCCGCAGTCGATCTGCCCGATGGCACGCTGTTGTTGGATACGATTACCGTTTCGGGAGGCTTTGACAAAACGCTTTCATACCAGCAACCCGGCAGTGTGAACTACATCAACGAAGAGGACATCTCGCGGTTCCGTGGCTCGAACGCAGCTGACATGTTGCGCGGCACGCCGGGCGTGATGTCCGGGGATGCCCGCAACTCCGGCAATGGTCTGGACGTCAATATGCGCGGCATGCAGGGCATGGACCGTGTCGAGGTGACTGTCGATGGTGCGGCAAATAATGTGACGCTCTATCAGGGGTATCAGGGGATTTCGAACCGCAGCTTCGTCGATCCGGATTTCATCGCAGGGGCGGAAATCCACAAAGGTGGCGCGGCGGGGTCGCGGGGGATCGCGGGCAGCGTCGAAATGTCGACGGTAGAAACGCGTGACATCGTCAAAAGTGGCGAAAACTGGGGTGGACGGATCAAACTTGAGGTCGGCGGCAATACATCGACGCCGAACGCAGGAGATGCCGCCGGCTATGATATTACCAACCGCTTCACCACCGGATCGGGTAACCCAGTGTCATCCGAAGTCAGTTCAGACGACGCCACCATGGACCGGCCCTCGATTTTCACCCCGACACAAAGGGCAGGCAGTGCGATCGTCGCCTATGAAGATGAAAATGTCGAACTTCTGTTCGGAGCAGCTCATCGTGAACGCGGCAATTACCATGCCGGTGAGAATGGTGACGGCGCGGCTGAGATTGTCGATCTCGGCTACACGCCCTTCTGTTATTCGAGCGGCGTTTGCCTGGACGGATGGCACTATGAAAATTATTATGTGAACCAAGGCCTTGCTAACTACCGCCATGGCGAAGAAGTGTTGAATACGGAGCTGACGAGCACCTCCATTCTTGCCAAGGCGACCTATAAATATGGCACCGGACATGCCACGCAACTCAGCTACATGAGCATGGACACCGAAGCAGGTGACAGGCTTGCGTCACGGTTGACCAGCACGTCTTCGCAAGCCGTCCAGCAGGAACAAACCACTGGGGCGAAACTCGAAACCTTTGCCCTCAAACACCATTGGATGCCGGCTGAGGACGGTGCGATCGATCTGACCGCGAACCTTTGGCACACGAACCTCAAACTGCGCAATCCCGCGCGGCTTGGCTATTATGTCGATCCGGTCTCTGTCGGTCTGCCTGAGGATTTCCGTCCGGGCAGCGATACGGAAATGACAGGTTTCGATCTCAGCAACAGCTCTCAACTCACTTTTCATGGCCGCGATCTTAATCTGAACTTTGGTCTCTCCCTGCTCCATCAGGACACGCGGCCTAACGATGGTGCCGATCTTGTTCAGGATGGTCTCACGACACGAGACGGCAAACGCGATGAGGCCGCGATTTTTACCGAGGCGAACTGGGACGCGACAGAATGGCTCACTGTAAATGGCGGCCTGCGGTATCAGCATTTCTGGAGTAAAGACCGCTCCGAGCCTATCAGCAACAATGGTACGGAAACCAACGGACAAACACTTGAAACCGGTGGCTGGGGCGGCAATGTCGGGCTTGAGGTTGAGCCGTGGAAAGACACTCGGTTTTATGTGACGTATTCGAACACGCAGCGCATGCCCTCTTTGTTTGAAAGCCTGACTGGCTTTTCGACCAAGTTTAACGAGGATCTTCTTCCAGAGCGCGCCAGGACATGGGAAATCGGCACCAATATTATCCGCCATGGCCTGTTCGAGGCTGACGATACTGCGATGTTTAAATTCGGCTATTTCAACACCGATGTATCCGATTATCTCGCCCGGCAGTATCGCACTGATTTCGTGAGCGACCTTGGCTACACCTACCAATCCATGTGGGTCTACAATCTGGACCGTGCGAAATTCTCGGGGCTTGAACTGAGCACACATTATGAACGCGGTGGTTTCACTGCGGATTTCGCGGCGAATTACTATCTCGACGTGCAGTTCTGTCAAACCGCTGACACATGCGAAAGCCAGTCGCTTTATGCCGACTACGCGACCAATCAGGTTCCGCCCGAATACACCCTGAGCCTCACCATGTCGCAAAAGCTCATAAACGACGATCTCACCCTTGGCGGGCGTGTCGAACATGTCGGAAGCCGCGCCATTGGTCACGGGCAGGTCACGGATCAGGGGCTTTCTCCCTTCATCACGAAAGTGGAATGGAACCCTTACACGGTGATTGATGTCTTTGCGGAATATAAGCTGAGCGAAGATTTGACGGCCTCGGCCAGAATCGAGAACCTAACGGATCTCTATTATGTCGATCCGCTCAGCCTGACCACGACACCTGCACCCGGTCGCACCGTCTATGCCGGTCTGACTTGGGAATTCTAACGTCTCAGGGCGCGCCAATTGGTGCGCCCTTTTCCATTTTCGCAAGGTGAGAGATGAACACACAAACTTCTATTCCCGATCCGCTGTCCGCGCGTCTTCGCGCTGAGACCAACACGACGCATGAGCGGTTGGATCGGTCGATCATGGCGGCAAAGCCGTTTGACAATCTTGAGAATTACGGACGTTTTTTGCGGGTTCAGCATGGGCTGCATCACCATGTCGCCCCGCTCTATCGCTCCGCTGATCTGGCCGCGCATTTTCCCGGATTGAACGCACGCGGGCGGCTCAACGATGTGGCGCAGGACCTGCTCGATCTGGGCATGCCCGTGCCCGAAATCACAACCGCGCCCGCCACCGAAACCGCCGATCTGCCGGAGGCACTGGGCTGGCTCTATGTGGTCGAAGGCTCCAATCTGGGCGCGGCCTTTCTGTTGAAATACGCCCGCAAGTTGGGCCTGTCCGAGACCCACGGTGCCCGCCATCTGGCAGAGCCGCCCGAGGGCCGCGCGCCCTATTGGAGAGCGGTCAAATCCGCGCTTGATGCGATTGACCTGAGCCCCGCCCATGAGGCCCGGGCCATCGGCGGGGCCGAGGCCGCATTTGCGACAACCCGCGATCTGGTGCGGGCGCATTTGTAAGGCCAACCGCCTCGAAAATCCGGTTATTGATCGGTGCTGCACATGATCCGCATATTCGCCTCGCCCTGATCCTGCTGTTCGGGACCACGGTCCACCAGGTCAGCGCCGGGTTTCCGATCGAAAAGGGTGCGTAATATCTCGGCCACCCCAACACCGCTGTGACCTACCGTGTCTACGGTCGATACCGCCCGCAACACATGCAGGATACCGCAGAAGTTCTGGACTGCATGCGATTGCAGGATCACAGCTAAGGTTCACGGAACCAGGGACCACTTCGCAGAACATGACGAGCACACAGTAAAATCTAAGAGAAACAAGGGAGAAAATGGTGGGTCGTGAGAGGCTCGAACTCCCGACATCTTCGGTGTAAACGAAGCGCTCTACCAACTGAGCTAACGACCCGGTGGGCCGTCGTCTAAGGGAAAACGCCGCGCCTTGCAAGAGGGTCTGCGGGATTATCCTTGCGCCTTGCGCCAGCCCGCCGCGCGCGCCTCGTCTTCCGAACAGAACCAGCGCTCTCCCTGCGCCTCGTTGATCCGCGTGCCGCCGTACCAGCGCCCGCCGGGCAGATGGTAGAGCTTGCCGGAGCCGGAGATATTGCCCTTGATCGCACAGTTGCCGGGCGGGGTTTGCTCCGGCTGCGCGTCACTGATTTCTGCACGTTTCTCGGCGCGGTAATCCGCAGGCAACTGTACCCCCGCCCGCCAGAGCCCCTGCCCCTCGGTCCGCGCGCGCTCTTCGAAAACGACATAATCGCGGGCGTATTGCGTATAGGCATAGGCCGCCCCCGAGGCGACCATGGCGGCATTGATATCCCCCGCCTCTGTGGCACAAACGGCAACCGTGCGACCATAGCGGTCGGTGTCATGGGCGACACAGCGCACCGCTCCTCCGGCAAGTTTCACGAGCACCGCTTTCGCCCATTGCCCACAGGCCCAGTCCTGCCCCCGCATGTCGGAACAGCTCTGCGACAGTTCCGGCGCGTCGATGCCGTAGAGCCGGATGCGGGTCTCGCCAATCGCCAGCGTATCGCCGTCGATCACCCGCAGTGCACCGTTGTCCGGAGCAATCAGAATCGCAACATCAGCGCGTTTTTCGGCGGCATTCAAATCAAGCTGATGAGAGTTCGGCGCAAATACCAAAACTGAGTCCCGATCGCTCACGGCCTCGGCCGTTTCAATCGGGAACAGGGTCACCACAAGACCCATCACAGCCCAAAGAGCCGCAACATATGGTATTACACCCAACCTCACGCGCCATTTGTGCGCGATTTGTTCTCCCAATGCAAGAGGGCGCGCAACCTGCCGGTTAACGCGCCCTCGGTTTTCGCAAAGCAGGAAAAGCTTACGCGGAAACGGTCAAAAGCCGGTAAATCTCGTCCTTGAGATGCATCCGTTTCTTACGCAACTCGGCGAGTGCCAGATCCTCCATCGGGTGCACGTCGGTTTCGGCGAGATGGACCTCGTCATTCAACGCCTCATATGCCCCGACAAGAGTCGCGAAATGCGCGTCGCTCGACTTGAGTTCGGTGATTTTCCCGGCCAGATCCGGAAAATCGGCGGCGAGTTGGTGCGGTGTATTGGACATGCGCGTCTCCTCAGTCTGATGGCCTTTGCCTCAGTCTGAGCGCAGAGGACCGCCGCCCGCCTTGACCCTGATCAAGAACCATATGGCTTTTGACCCGCCCGCCGGTCCAAGTGCAAATATGCGGCCCGGCACGTGCGCTTTGGACGAATTGCCATCGCCGGGGGGAGGCTTCACTGTCCCCGCATGACCGCACCCTCCCTGACCTCCCCCTCGAAATCCGTGACCGGCATCCTCTGGATGCTCTTCATGACGCTGTGTTTCGTCATGGTGAACGTCCTCGTAAAATCTGTCGGCAACGGCTTGCCCGTGCTCGAAAGCGCTTTCCTGCGTTTTCTGTTGGGCCTCGTCTTCCTCATCCCGGCGCTCGGTGCGGTGCGCAAAGTTCGGTTCACTCCGCGCATCTGGAAACTCACCTTCGGACGCGCCCTGTTCCATGCACTGGCGATGACCTGCTGGTTCTATGCCATGACCCGCATCCCGATGGGCGAGGTCACGGCGCTCAACTTCATGAACCCGATCTATATCACCCTCGGCGCTGTGCTGTTGTTCGGCGAACGGATCGCCCTGCCCCGCATCATGGCGCTCGTGGTGGCCTTCATCGGCGGCATCGTCATCCTGCGCCCCGGATTTCGCGACATCGACCCCGGCCACCTGTCAATGATGCTCTCGGCCATGGCCTTTGCCGGGTCCTATCTGATCGCCGGTCGTCTGGTCAAAGAGCTCCCCGCCGCCGTGGTGGTGTTTCTCATGTCGGTGACCGTCCCCATCGTGATTGCACCCTTTGCGTTTCTGCATTGGGAGACGCCGACGCTTCATGAGCTGATCCTGCTGTTTTTCACCGCCGCCTTCGCAACGCTCGGCCATTACGCCATGACCCGCGCCTTTGCCTGTGCGCCGCAATCCGTGGTGCAACCGGTGGTCTTCGTTCAGCTGATCTGGTCAGTGAGTTTCGGCTATATCCTCTTTGGAGAGGCGGTCGATCCGTTTGTGCTTCTGGGCGGCGCCATGATCATCGCGGCGATTTCCTTCATCACATGGCGGGAAGCCCGCAAGAAAACCGCTTAACCGCCACGGATCAATCCTGCCGCGATCGACCACATTACAAGCGCGATGCCGCCGTCGAGCACGCGCCAAGCGGTTTCGCGGGCGAACACTGGCGCAAGTAGGCGCGCGCCATACCCCAGAGAGAAGAAAAAGGCGAAGGATGCCATGATCGCCCCCATGGCAAACTCCGCTCGCGCCTCGGCAAACCGCGCGGAGATCGCCCCCAAAAGCACCACCGTGTCGAGATAGACATGCGGGTTGAGCCATGTGAGCGCCAGCGCCGTCAGCACTACGGCACGAAGGCTTTGCGCCCCCTGCGTCGCCGCTTCCAGATGCCCGCCACCGCGATAGGCGGTCCGCGCGGCCTTGAAGCCATAGAAGAGCAGGAACCCTGCGCCCCCCCAGCGCAGCATCGGCAAAAGCGGCGGGAAGGCCGCCGAGACCTGCGCCGAGGCGAAGACGCCCAGAGAGATCAGCACCGCATCCGAGAGCGCACAGACCAGCACCACGGGCAGCACATGCGAACGCCGAAGCCCCTGCCGCAGGACAAAGGCATTCTGTGCTCCAATGGCGACGATAAGGCTGAGACCGGTCAGAAACCCGGTGAGGGCGGCTTGGAACATGAGGCATCCTTTCCCGGCGGAGGTAGCCCGGCCGGAAGAATTAGACAAATTAATCTTTCTATGGATAAATTAGCCATGCTTAATTCTCTCGATTACCCCTCCCTCGCGGCCCTCGCCGCTGTTCTGCGCCACGGCTCTTTCGACGCGGCGGCGCAGGCGCTCTGTGTCACACCTTCGGCGGTCTCGCAGCGGATCAAGGCGCTGGAGGAACGCATGGGCACGCCGCTCGTGTTGCGCGGCACGCCCGCGCGCGCGACCGACACCGGGCGGCGTCTGGCGCGCCATATGGAAGAGGTCGGGCTTTTGGAGGCGCAGCTCGCCCGCGATCTCGGGCAAAGCGGCGGCCCTGCCCTGCCGGTCCCTCTCGCGATCAATGCCGACAGCCTCGCCACATGGTTTACCCCGGCGATGGCGGGCCTCACCGACATGCTCTTTCAACTGACGCTCGACGATCAGGACCACAGCGCCGACTGGCTCAAGCGCGGCGAGGTCATGGCCGCCGTCTCTGCGCGCGATACGCCCGTTCCGGGCTGCGATCTGCATCCGCTCGGCGCGCTGCGCTATCTCGCCGTGGCCACGCCCGCGTTCGCCGCCCGGCACTTCCCTGAAGGCCTCACGCCAGAGGCGCTGAGCAAAGCCCCCTCGCTTGTGTTCAATGAAAAAGACCGGCTTCAGGACAATTGGGTGGCTGCGCAAATTGGACGGCGCATCGCCCTGCCCGCCCATCGCATCCCCTCCACGCAGGGCTTTGTCGATGCGGCCCTCGCCGGGATCGGCTGGGGGCTAAACCCGGAAGTTTTGCTGCGCCCGCATCTGGCCTCCGGCGCCCTTGTCGCGCTCGCGCCCACCCCGGTCGACATTGCGCTTTACTGGCACGTCTCGCGGCTTGCAGCACCGGTCCTTGCCCCGCTCACCGCCGCCATCAAACGCGCCGCAACAACGCAGCTTGTGCCATAAAAAACCCCGCACGAGGCGGGGCTTTCTTATCTTCTCTGCGGCCTTCTCAGAGCTGGGCTGCCACGTCGTCCGGCACGTCGAAATTCGCCGTCACGGATTGCACATCGTCGTCGTCTTCCAGCGTCTCGACCAAGCGCATCAGCTTTTGCGCCGTCTCAAGATTGACCTCGGTGCGGTTCTGCGGCTTCCAGATCAGCTTGGCCTCTTTGGACTCGCCCAGCTCCGCCTCAAGCGCATCCGACACCGCGGCCAAATCGCCATCGACCGTATAGATCCAGTGCCCGTCTTCGTCGCTCTCAACGTCCTCCGCCCCGGCTTCGATCGCCGCCATCATGACAGCATCCGCATCGCCAGCTTCCGGCCCGTAGACGATCTCGCCCACGCGGTCGAACATGAAGGACACGGACCCCGAGGTGCCGAGGTTGCCACCCGCTTTCGCAAAATAAGACCGCACGTTCGAGGCGGTCCGGTTCACGTTGTCGGTCATGGTTTCAACGATGAAGGCGATGCCTTCCGGGCCGTAGCCTTCGTAGCGGATCTCGTCATAGCTCTCCGCATCGCCCCCCATGGCTTTCTTGATCGCACGATCGATCACGTCTTTCGGACAAGACGCCGTTTTCGCCGTCTTCACCGCCAGACGCAGACGCGGGTTTTTCTCCGGGTCCGGATCGCCCATCTTCGCCGCCACGGTGATCTCCTTGGCGAGCTTGGAAAAGAGCTTGGAACGGGCCGCGTCCTGACGTCCTTTACGGTGCTGGATGTTTGCCCATTTAGAATGGCCTGCCATGTGGCGCCTCCGAAAATGTCGAGTGTGTGAGCTTTCGCGCCTCTATAGGCGATCCGCCTTGGGGGCCGCAAGATCGCGCCCCCGCTTCATTGCAGGGAAAATACTCAAAAACCGCTCGAAATGACCTCAAAGTGGCCAGATCAGCGGAATGACGGCGGAAGAAATCAGCCCGATGGAGAGGTTCAGCGGAATGCCGACCTTCATGTAATCAGTGAATTTGTACCCGCCGGGGCCGTAAACCATCGTGTTGGTCTGATAGCCGATGGGCGTGGCGAAAGAGGCCGAAGCCGCGACCATCACCGCCACAACAAGCCCGCGCGGATCGAGCCCCATCGAATTCGCCAACCCGATGGCAATCGGCGTCACCACGACGGCAACCGCATTGTTCGACACCAGCTCGGTCAGGAAAGAGGTCATCAGGAAGATGGCCCAGACCACGAAGAACACCGGCAAGCCATCGAGCAGAGGTGCGATCACATTCACGATCATCTCGACAGCGCCCGAGGCATCGAGCGCCGCCCCAACCGCCAGCATAGCGAAAATCAGGGCGAGCAATCGCCCCTCGACAAAGGAAAATGCCTCATCCGCATCGATGCAGCGCGTGACCAACACCACCGCGACCGCGATCACCGAAAGCATCAGGATCGGCGCCACGCCAAGCGCGGCCAGCAGCACGATGGAGAACATCGCCGCCAGCGCGATGGGCGCGTGGCTGCGGTGATAGGCGCGCTCGGTCGGCTTCGACACGTCGCCCATATCCATATCGGTTGCGAGGCGCTGAATGTCCGCGGGCGCGCCCTCAAGCAAAAGCGTATCGCCGACCCGCACCACAAGGTCCTGGATCTGCTGACCGAGGTTCTGGTTGCGCCGATGGACCGCCAGCACGTAAACGCCGTAGCGGCGGCGCAGTCGCATCGACGACAGCGCCCGCCCAACCATCTTGCAGCCCGGCGTGATCAGCACTTCCATCGTGGTCGTTTCAACCGTCGACACCTGATCCACTCGCTTGAGAGACTTGTCACGCTGCAAGGACAGAAGCTCGGTGATCTTGGAACGCAGCACGATCCGATCTCCAACCTCAAGCGACAGCCCGTCCAATTCGTGACGAAAGGATTTGTCGCCCCGGATGACGTCGATCAGCCGCACCCCGTCGCGTTTGAAAAGCTGAACGCCAAGGACTTCGCGTCCGACGAGGTTGGATTCGGGCGGGATCACCGCCTCGGTGAAGAATTTCATCTTTGCGCGGTTCGATGACAGCATCGCCGCAAGGCTGTCGCGATTGGGCAAAAGATGCCGTCCGAACAGCGCCAGATAGAGCATGCCCCAAGCCGTCACCACCAAACCGATGGGCGCGATTTCGAAAATCGAGAAAGGCTCCATACCCTGCGCCCGCGCCACACCATCGACGAGCAGGTTGGTCGACGTCCCCAAAAGCGTGATCGTGCCACCCAGAATAGCCGAGTAACTCAAAGGAATCAAAAGCTTGGAGGGTGCTATGCCGAGCTTGCCAGAAAGCTGCACGAAAACCGGAATCATCACGACAACGACCGGCGTATTGGCCACAAAGG
This sequence comes from Celeribacter sp. SCSIO 80788, assembly GCF_051054295.1. Taxonomy (GTDB): domain Bacteria; phylum Pseudomonadota; class Alphaproteobacteria; order Rhodobacterales; family Rhodobacteraceae; genus Celeribacter. Next base: position 1,831,969 of record NZ_CP150482.1, read on the forward strand.
CGGACAGCACCACCACCACCCCCAAAAGCATGGCAATGGCAACGGATGGGTGGGTTTCCGCGTAATTGCCCGCCTGTCGGGTGAACCATTCGAGCCCGCCGGTGCGCACCAGCGCCCCCATCACGATGAACATCGCAGCAATGGTCCAGGGCGCCGGGTTCGACAGAACCTTGAGCCCCGCGTCATAGGGCAGGATGCCGAGGACGATCATCAGGGCCGCGCCCGAAATAGCGACGACCTCCGTCGGGTAAACCTCGCGCACAAACATGGCGAACATGATGCCGACGACCACGAGAGAGAGGATCGCCTCGGTCGTCTGGCTGAAATGAAACAGTTCCATGATGCCCCGTGCGCTGTGGTCTTTGACACCAATATGCCCGCCCACGCCACCGGGACACAAGCGTCAAAACGCCTCGACCAGGGAATGAAATTCCAGCCAAATGATCAAAATCACGGCAGATTTTCGGAATTCACCGCAGGATCACGGCGCGCTTTGCTCCAGTCGCCCGCCGACACGTATCTGTTTCACGCGTGTGGCCTTGCCGGTGCGATCATCGGTCTCGACATAGACACCCGACAGTGTCGCCTCGCCCTTGGCGGGTTCGAAGCGCCCCTTACCCATGCCCGTCACGAAGCGGCGCAGCGGTTCGGCCTTGTCCATGCCGATCACCGAATTGTAGTCGCCGCACATGCCCGCATCGGTCAGATAGGCCGTGCCCCCCGGAAGGATCTGCGCATCTCCGGTACAAACATGGGTATGCGTGCCGACCACGACCGAAGCCTTGCCATCGCAGAAATGCCCCATGGCCATTTTCTCCGACGTCGCCTCACAATGCACATCGACCAGAATCGCCTGCACCGCGCCACCAAGCTTGTGGTTCATGAACACCTGATCCATCGCCGAAAACGGATCGTCGAAGGCGCGTTTCATGAACACCTGACCAAGGATCTGCGCCACCAAAATACGCCGTCCGCGCCGGTCTTCGAAAATGCGCACACCGCGCCCCGGTGCCGTCTTGGCGAAATTGATCGGACGCACGATGCGGGTTTCGCGTTCGCAAAACTGCATCATGTCCTTCTGATCGAACGCATGATCGCCCAGCGTCAGGCAATCGACCTCGGCCTCAAGCAACTCTTTCGCATGATCGCCCGAGAGCCCCATGCCATTGGTCGCGTTCTCGCCATTGACCACGACGAAATCGATGCCCCAGTCCTTGCGCAACTGCGGCACGCGCTCCATGACGGCCTTGCGCCCGGTGCTGCCGACGATATCTCCGAGAAACAGGATTTTCATAGTCCACAGCCTTAGGACGCGCGGCGCGCAAGTGCAAGCGTCACCGCATCATCCTCTCTTTCTCTACAGTTTACAGCGCCCGAAACCGCCCCAGAACCTCGCGCGCGATCTTCAAAAGCCAGACCCCGTCGATGCCCAGGGCGGTAAAGCGCGAGCCTGCCTCGATATACCGTTTCAGGGTTTCATCATTGAGCGTCAGAATGCCGGCAGGCATCCCCACCTTGTCCAGTCGGACAAAACAGTCGAGCACGGCGGCCTCGACCTCCGGCGCCGCTGTATTGCCCGGAAAGCCCATATCGGCCGCCAGATCGGCCGGGCCGATAAAAATCGCATCGACCCCCGGCACTGCGGCAATCTCTTCGAGCGCATCCATGCCCGCAACGGATTCGATCTGTACGATCAGACAAAGCTCTTCATGCGCCCGCGCCACATAATCCTTGATCGCGCCGAACCGGCTGGCGCGCGTGACACCGTTCATGCCGCGCACGCCTTGCGGGGCGAAACGCATCGCCGCCACCGCCGCACGCGCCTCCTCGGCGGAATTGATCATCGGCACCATGATCGTCTGGGCGCCCTGATCGAGGTGGCGCTTGATCAGCGCCGCATCGTTTTCGGCAACCCGCACCACCGGCGCACAGTCCGGGAAACCGGTCAGGGCCTGAAGTGCCGGGACGATGTCGGCCACCTCCATGACGCCATGTTCGCTGTCGATCAGAATCCAGTCATAGCCCGCAGCCGCCAAAATCTCGGCCTGAAGCCCTCCGCCCATGGTGTGCCAGGCCCCATATTGCTGTTTCCCCTCTTTGAGGGTTTTCTTGAAACGGCTCACCGGGAGTTCCATGAGATTTTCCTTTTCTCAACATATCGGAGCGGACTGCGCCTCTAAAACGTGAGCACCTCCCGCTCGGTCACAATCGCATCGAGCGGCGCATCGGTCGGCTCGACGGGAATATCGGGCAGTTCCTGCGCCGCATAGACCAGGCCGACAGCAAAAACCGACCCCATGGCCCGCAGCTTCGCCAGCGTCCGGTCGTAAAAACCGCCGCCATAGCCCAGCCGGTGCCCCGCCCGGTTGAACGCCAGCATCGGCACAATCACCACTTCCGGGATCACAGGCTCCGAGGCCGCCGGGATCAGCGCGCCGAACGCACCTTCGACCATTGCGCCCTCCGGCGTCCAGCGGTCGAAACGCAAAGGCTGCGCTTTCGCTTCAACGACCGGCACGGCAACGGGACCTCGGTCATGTAACACGCTCATTGCCGGGCGCGGGTCGATCTCACTGCCCAAAGGCATATAACCCGCCGTCACCTTGCCTTTGTGCGGCGTCAGAAAGCCCAAGAGCATCTTTGTGGCCTGATCGGCAGCCCCCAGATCCTGCGCATGCGCGAGATCGCGCGCCTCTTTCGCCTGTCGGCGCAACCTCGCCTTCACATCCTGAATATCACCGTTCACAGCAGCACCACACCCGCCAGCCCGAGAAAGGCAAAGAACCCCACAACATCCGTCACCGTCGTCACGAAGGCCCCCGACGCCAGGGCCGGATCGACCCCCGCGCGTTCCAGCAACACCGGCACCCCGATGCCCGCGAGCCCCGCGATCACCAGGTTGATCACCATGGCCAACCCGATCACAGCGCCCAGCGCCGGAGAGCCAAACCAGACAACCCCGACGATCCCCATGATCACGGCAAACACCAACCCGTTCGCGAGCCCCACAAGCACCTCGCGTCGGATCACCCGCCAGACGTTCGCCCCCGTAAGGTCGCGCGTGGCGATGGCGCGCACGGCGACGGTCAGCGCCTGTGTCCCCGCATTGCCGCCCATCGAGGCGACGATGGGCATCAGAACCGCCAGCGCCACGAACTTTGCAATCGTGTCTTCGAACTGCGCAATCACCATGGAGGCGAGGATCGCCGTCACGAGGTTGACCGCCAGCCACGGCAGACGTTGTTTGACCGTGTCGCTCACACGGTCGGCCAGAGAGCCCTCGCCGACACCGGCGAGGCGCATGATGTCTTCTTCGTGTTCCTCATCCAAGACGTTCATCGCGTCGTCGATGGTGATCACCCCCACCACCCGGTCGTTCTCATCGAGAACCGGGGCGGAGATCATGTGATATTGGTTGAACGCATAGGCCACATCGGTTTCACTCTCATCGACGCGGAAGGTGCGAAACCCCGGCTCCAGCAATTCGATCAAAGGCTGGCTGCGCGGCGCGCCAAGGATTTTGCCCAGCGTCACATGGCCGACCGGATGCATCTTCGGGTCGATCAGCACCACATGGTAGAAATCTTCCGGAAGCTCCTCGGCCTCGCGCATGAAATCAATCGCCTGCCCGACCGTCCAGTGCTCCGGCCCCATCACGACCTCGCGCTGCATCAGACGACCGGCGGAGAACTCCGGATAGGACAGCGATTTTTCGACCGCGAGCCGGTCGACATCCTCAAGGCTCGCGAGAACCGCTTCCTGAGCCTCTTCGTCGAGATCCTCCACGAGGTCGACGACGTCGTCCGACTCCATGTCCCGGACCGCTTCGGCCAGAACCTCGGGCTTGAGGACGTGGATCACCTCGTCGCGGATGCCCTCGTCAAGCTCCGACAGGATCTCCCCGTCGAATTCCTCGCCATAGAGCAGAATCAGCCGCCGCCGGTCATAGGCGTTCACCTGTTCGAGGATGTCGGCGATGTCGGCCGCGTGCAGCGGCTCCATCAGCGCGATCAGCTTCTCCCGGTCCCCGGTGTCCAGCGCAAACAGAATGGCGCTGAGCACCTTGGCGCTCAACGAATAGCCGTCTTCCTCGAGATCGGCCTCGTCTTTGATATCCGTGTCTTCTTCGACCATACCCTGCCCGTTTGCTCGTCACCCCGGACCTTATGACAGCTTCCTTGCGAGAAACAGGGGCAAGATTGATTTACCTTGCCTCTTCCAGCGCCTAATCTGCCCCAGAGGTTAAAAGCGGTTAATCAAAAAGGCCCCCGATGGACAAGCTGATTGCAGGACAGGTCGTCACCTATCACGGCAACCCTTTCGAGATCCCTGCCGAGGAGGCCGTTCAGGTGCTCACGGACGCGGCAATCCTGATCCGGGACGGGCATGTTGTCTCCATTGGCGGGCGCGATCACATGCGCGCCAAGCATCACGAGGCCGCGTTTTACGATCATGGCCCGGCGCTGATCGTGCCGGGGTTCATCGACGCCCATGCGCATTATCCGCAGACCGCCATGATCGCGAGCTGGGGCAAGCGTCTGATCGACTGGCTCAACACCTACACCTTCCCCGAGGAGGCAAAATTTGCCGATCCTACCTATGCCGCGGACATCGCCGGGCGCTATCTCGACCTGCTTTTGGCCAATGGCACCACCACCGTGACCTCGTTCTGTACGATCCATCCCGGCTCAGTCGAGGCGCTGTTTGAGGCAGCCGAGGACCGGGGCATGCGGATCGTGGCGGGCAAGACCTGCATGGATCGTGACACCGCGCCCGCCTTCCTGCGCGACACGGCGCAATCCGCCTATGACGAGAGCAAGGCGCTGATCGAGGCATGGCATGGCAAAGGCCGCGCCACCTATGCCATCACGCCGCGCTTTTCTCCCACTTCGACGCCTGCGCAACTCGACGCTCTGGGCAAGCTCTGGAACGAATACCCTTCCTGCCTGATGCAAACACATCTTTCCGAACAGCTCGACGAGATCGAATGGGTCAAGGGGCTCTACCCGGAGGCGCGCGATTACCTCGACACCTATGAGCAATTCGGGCTGGTGCGCGAGGGCGCGCTGTTCGGTCATGCAATCCATCTGGAGCCGCGCGAGATCGCGCATCTCAAAGCGATGGATTGTTCGCTGATCCATTGCCCGACATCGAACACCTTCATCGGATCTGGCCTCTTCGACATGGGCGCGCGCAAGGGCGAAGGTCTGCGCGTGGGTCTCGCCACCGACACCGGCGGCGGATCGTCTTTTTCCATGCTGCGCACGATGGCGGCGGCCTATGAAATCGGCCAGCTCAGCCACACCGCAATCCATCCGGCCCAGCTTTTGTGGCTCGCGACCTATGGCTCCGCCGAGGCGCTTCATATGCAGGATAAGATCGGCAGCATCGCCCCCGGTATGGAGGCGGATTTCGCCGTGATCGACCTGGCCTCCACCCCCGCCATCGCCCAGCGCGCCATCACCGCCAACACGATCTGGGAAGAGGTCTTCCCGACCATCATGATGGGCGACGACCGGGCGATCATCGCCTCCTATGTCATGGGCGAGCGCGCGGCGGTCTGATCAGCGGCAGGACTTGGCGAACACTGCCACGCGCAGACCGCCCGGCGCAATGCCAATGCCGATGTCCTGCGCTTTTGAACTCAGGATATTGGCGCGGTGGCCTGTCGACTGCATCCAGCCGATGACCGCCTGCTGCGCCGTCGGATAACCACCCGAGAGGTTCTCGGACACATAACAATAGCCATAGCCCACCGCCCGCACCCGCTCACCCACCGATGAGCCGTCCTTGCCGGTATGGGAAAAATAATTCTGCGCCGCAAGATCACTGGCGTGCCGCTGCGCCGCCTTGGTAAGCGCTGCGTTGTAGCTGAACGCGCCGAGCCCCTGTTTGGCGCGCTCGGCATTGATCAGCGCGATGATCTGCGCCTCTTCCTCCATCGCGCCGGGTGCGGCTGTCGCCGCCGTGGTCACAGGGGTGATCTGGCTGAACCCCGTCCCGGTCTCCGGCCCGCAGGCCACCAGAGCGAATGCAGCACACAACACCACCCCGGCACGTCGTTTTCCATGGTTCATTCTGGCGTCCTCTAGTCTCTCAGCCCCAGCGCCAGCGCCTTTTGCCGCGCCAGCGTTCCGCCCATGTCGATGGTCGTCACCCAACTGTCAGCGACCACGTGGTGCCCCTCGACGAACAGGTCTTTCACGATCATCGGCCCGGCCAGCAACAAGGCCGCGGGGTCCCAGCTTCCTGCCGCTTCCACATCCGACATGTCCCAGACCGCGATATCCGCGCGTTTGCCGGGGGCCAGAATGCCAATGTCATCGCGCCCCAACACTTCCGCACCGCCGCGCGTGGCGATCTCCAACATCTCGCGCGGGCTCATCTTGTCGGCGCCATAGTACACCCGCTGCAACAGCATGCCGGTGCGCGCCTCCATGATCAGATTACCGGTGTCGTTCGAAGCCGACCCATCGACGCCCAGGCCCACCCTGACACCCGCGTCCCGCATCGGGCGCACTGGCGCGATGCCCGAACCCAGACGGCAATTCGAACAGGGGCAATGCGCCACGCCGGTCTTGGTGCGGGCAAAAAGCGAGATTTCTTCGCGGTCGAGCATCACGCAATGGGCATGCCAGACATCAGGCCCGGTCCAGCCCAGCTCCTCGGCATATTGTCCGGGGCGCATGCCGAATTTCTCCAGAGAATAGGCGATGTCCTCGTCATTCTCGGCCAGATGGGTGTGCATCATCACGCCCTTGTCGCGGGCCAGAATGGCGCTGTCTCGCATCAGCTCGCGGGAGACGGAAAACGGCGAACAGGGCGCAACGCCGACGCGGATCATCGCGCCGGGGTTCGGATCGTGAAAGGCGTCGATCACCCGGATGCAATCGTTGAGAATGTCTTCTTCGCGCTCGACCAAACTGTCGGGCGGCAGCCCGCCAAGACTCTCGCCGATCGACATCGAGCCACGCGTGGCATGAAGCCTGAGCCCGATGGCGCGCGCCGCCTCGATCGTATCGTCGAGCCGCGCGCCGTTGGGATAGAGATAAAGGTGATCCGAGGTGGTCGAGCAGCCCGACAGCGCCAGTTCCGCAAGCCCCACCAGGGCCGAGATCCGCATATGCTCCGGGCCGAATTTGGCCCAGATCGGGTAAAGCGTCTTGAGCCAGCCGAACAGGAGCGCATCCTGTGCGCCCGGCACCGCGCGGGTCAGGGTCTGGTAAAGATGGTGGTGGGTGTTGACGAGGCCGGGGGTGACGAGGCACCCGCGCCCATCGAGGATCTGCGCATCGTCATCGTAAAGCCCCTGCCCGACCGCTTCTATCACCCCGTCGCGGATCAGGATGTCGCCGCCTTTGATTTCACGCCTGTCGTCGTCCATGGTCAGGACGACATCGGCATTGCGGATCAGGAAACAGTGGTGCATCGGGGCCTCCCTGAAGGGCCGCCGGCTCCTCCCGGCGGCGTCAATAGGTTGAGAGTACCGCCAATGCCGCCTCATGCAACTCTTTGCTCGCCGCCGCCAGAACGCGGCCGCCTTCCAGAACGGAACCGCCCTGCCAATCGGTGACAATGCCGCCCGCCGCCTCGATCACCCCGATGGGACCGAGAATGTCGTAACTCTGCAACCCGGCCTCAACCACAAGATCGACCTGCCCCGCGGCCAAAAGCGCATAGGCATAACAATCCATGCCATAGCGCGTCAGCTTGCAGCGCGCGGCGAGATCGTGGAACGCCTTGCCCTCCACCTCACTGCCCACCTCGGGGAAGGTCGTGTAGATCACCGCCTCCTCCAGCGCGACGCCGTTGCGCACCGCCAGAGCGCTTTTGCCCAGCGGACCGGTCAGTTCCGACAGACCAAGCCCACCGACGAAGCGCTCACCGATATAGGGCTGGTCGATCACGCCATAGACCACGCTGTCGGCATTACGCAGTGCAATCAGCACGCCCCAGGTCGGGGTGCCGGAGATGAAACCACGGGTGCCGTCGATCGGATCGAGCACCCAGGTGAGACCGGACGTGCCCGCTTTGGGACCGAATTCCTCACCGATGATGCCATCGTCGGGACGACGCGCCTCGATCACGGCGCGCATCGCTTGTTCTGAACCGCGATCCGCGACGGTCACCGGATCGAACCCCGCCGCCTTCTTGGATTCCGTGCCAAGGGCCGCGCCGCGGAAATATTTGAGTGTGATCTCGCGCGCCGCCTCTGCCGCAGCATCCGCGGTTGCAATGATCTCTGCGCGCATCTCTGCGCTCAACTCTGAGATTTTCATAATCCCTCCTGCTCCGATCCTGAGCGCCTTGGCGCGGTCCTTCCGCGGTAGACCCTCCGTCCCGGCAGGTCAAGCGAAGCGCCGGTTCTGCACGCCAGCACCTGTGCGCCTGCACAAAAAACCAACGGCGCAAAAGAAACGGCCCCGGCGTCGACAACGCGGGGGCCGGGTCCGGCGGATCGGATCGGGTCAGACCCGGAGGCCGAATTCAGGCAACGTCGGAGAGCACGCGTGCGAGTTCGAAAAGGCGACGGCGCTGGTTTTCCGGGATCGCGTAATAGGAGCGCACCAGTTCGAGCGCTTCCTTGTCGGCAAGGATATCGGCCGGAACGGAGGCGTCCTCGGGATGCGCGGCGGACTGTGCCTCGACGTTCATGTCCATCCCTTCGAAGAAGAAGGCCACGGGAACGGAAAGCGCCTCGGCAATGTCCCAGAGCCGGGAGGCGGACACGCGGTTCATGCCGGTTTCATATTTCTGGATTTGCTGGAACTTGATGCCGACCTTTTCCGCAAGCTGCTGCTGCGTCATGCCGACCATCCACCGACGATGGCGAATCCGCTTTCCCACATGGACATCCACGGGATGTTTCATACTGACCGCTCCTTGTATCGCGCTGCGCGCCCTTAACCTATGCGTGTATAGAACATTTCTTAGGACCGGCCCGATGGCTCAACCTGTCTTTTTGGGCAGGATTTGACCAAATTCCCACAAATGCTTGTAAAAATGAAATTTTATGGACAAGAAACGACAGAAATTCCCCCCTGCGACGATCTGGCACGAGCCGAATCCCACTAAACCTGCGCGTGTTTTTTGATCATTTTTTGCGTTTTGCAACATACCGCCCCGCATCCGGCCTTTTACGAAACGCACAGACCCGGTGAAAATCGACTCGTTTCAGGTGCCTTTTCGCATAGACAGCCCTGCGCACAGCAGTCACAAAATACGCCATGACACAGATCAAGACCATCCGCGCCTGTCGCGTCACCGCCTTCGATGAACCGCCGTCTCTGGTGCAAATCGAGCTCGCCCCCCCCGGGCCGGGCGAGGTGAGCGTGGCCATCCGGGCGGGAGCCCTGAACTTTGCCGACACGCTGATGTGCAAGGGGCGCTATCAGGACACGCCGGAGCTGCCCTTTACACTCGGGCTTGAACTCTCCGGAGAAATTATTGAGATCGGTGAAGGAGTTACGGGATTTCAAACCGGTCAACGCGTGGCGATCTATGCCGGTCAGGGCGGGCTGGCCGAGGCCGGGAATTTCCCTGCCGACCGTTGCATCCCCATCCCAGAGGGGCTGGGCTATGCCGAGGCGGCCGCGCTTCAGATCGCTTACGGCACCTCGCATATGGCGCTCGATTACAAAGCGCGACTGCAACCCGGCGAACGCCTTGTCGTCACCGGAGCGGCGGGCGGCGTGGGGCTGACAGCGGTGGAAATCGGCAAGCTGATGGGCGCGGAGGTCATCGCCATCGCACGCGGCGCCGACAAACTGGCCATCGCCAAAGCCGCCGGGGCCGATCATCTCATTGACGCCGAAAGCCCGGATATTCGTGAACAAATCAAAGCACTTGGCGGCGCAGATGTGGTCTATGACGCGGTCGGAGAGCCTTTATACGAGGCGTGCTTTCGCGCCACCAACCCCGACGGGCGCATCCTTTTGATCGGGTTTGCGGGTGGCGATCTGCCGAAGATGAAACCGAACCATATGCTGGTGAAAAACATCACCGCCATCGGGTTTTACTGGGGCGCTTACCTGAATTTCAACCCGGAACCGCTGCGCACTTCGCTCGCCACGCTGTTCGACTGGGCGGCGGAAGGACGGATCAAACCGCATATCTCCCATCGCCTGCCGCTCGATCAATTTGCCGAGGCACTTGAGCTGATCCGCACGCGTCAGGCGACGGGGAAGGTCGTTCTGGAGCCGTGAAACAGGCCGAAAATGATGGTCGGCAAAGCGTCGGATTTGCGTCGGACTTTTGTCGGGCACGCGAAAGGGCGCGATCAGGCCACGCATCAGACGATTGAGGTTTCGGAGAGAGTGGGGAAAGTTAGCGCCCGAGATGCGAAGGGCTGCTCTGCGGGACGAAGCGCCATTTCGCTGCGCTTGCGCCAAGGGCTGCTTCATGGATTGTACCGCTCTTGGTAACGCAAGTTAGGCAGGGTTGTCGTTTGCTATGTCACCAGCCATACAGAAGGTACTCAAACCTTATCCGAGACTGACCATGGGCGATGACCAACAAAACTGGCGCAAAGACGTAGCCCATTTCCTCGCAGGAACTTTGCCAAAAGCTTCGGATCGTCCGGGCTGGAATGACATGGCGTCTACGGCCTACCAAATCGGATGCATGGCCTTGGTCAAGCTTGGCTTTGCAGATGCAACGGACTGGGGGGCAGTACCAAAAGATGTTCCTGAACTACCTACGAACATGCCGCGATGGGATGACATCTGCATTTCTGTTCTTTGGCTTGCGGAGCAACAAAACAAGCTTTCATTCCTCCTACCAGACGGAAGCCTCCCGCCAACTCGTATCCGGAGCGGCTTTGTGATCGCTATGATGGATCCGCCTCCACCTCCGACCCCAAACATTAAAGCTCGTTCTGGATTGGGCTGCGCACTTTGTGATGATGACCTTTTACAATTGCTTCAGCAACTTGGCCTTGTCTCGAACGGCGCCTGGACGCAACAGGCGGAGTTCATTCTGTGGAGAACTTCGCCTAAGAATTGGTCCTTAGAGTTCCTGCGCGACGAGCGTTTTTGGGATGCGGTTCAAAAGGCTACGGCCACCATTCCCGATGACATAGCAGCCGAAATTACGGAGTTAACTGAGATCAGCGAAGAACACATCGACGAGCTTATAGCTTGGCATGAAGAGAAGCTTGCAGAGGGTCGAGAGAAGTACGGGCAGAAGGCGCGGCTTGGTGAGGTTCCAACAAGAGAGCGAGCCAAAAGCTCTCTCGAACTCTCGCGCAGAAACGCAATAGATTGGGTGTTCTTTCGCCACTGGAGAATTGAAGATGGCTGGCTTTCTACGAGAGAGGCGGAAGCCGCTCTGGACATCTTTCATGACAGGCTGGCGATTGCGATGCGCAGATCAGTAATGAAGGATTTGCACCCCTCAAAGCCTAAGTTTTTTGAATGAACACGCATATCGTCCAGAAGGCTCGATCAGTAGCATTCTGGATTGCCGACGTTCGCGACGAGCGCAGCATTCGGTAATTTGGGCTCATTCCCGCCATTCACAGCCGCTCCTCTACTGCGCCGCGATCCTTGCGCCGCCGTGGTTGCGGTAGGCCTGACGGATCAGGTCGCGCAGGCGCTCTGCCGCTTCGCCCTTCATCTGCTCCGAGATATAAAGGTTGATCTTTTTCGACGCGAGTTCCGGCAGGGCGCCGCCGTGCTGGATCGGCTCCGAGTAGGGCGGTGCGGTGTTTTCCAGCATCACATGCACCGCGAGATCGGCGGACACAGAGGCTTCGATGGTGCGGGTCTGGTCGCTTTCGATGGAGACATCCCAAGGAATACCCGCCCGGTCCAGCGCCTCCTGCACGCCCTTGCGGAAGATACAGCGGTGCTCGAAGGCGAGGCGCAGCGGGCGTTGCCGCCAGGCGGAGCCATTGGGGGCGCCGATCCACACGAGGGGCAGTTCGACCAGCGTTTCGCCGCCCGCATCGAGATCGTCCTCGGTCGTCAGGATCATGTCACAATCGCCACGGGCGAATTTTTCCTTGAGCTGGGTGGTGAAGGAGGATTCGAGATTGACGCGCATGCGCGGGTAATCGGCATGGAAATGTTGCAGCACCAAAGGAATCGACGGGTAGACGATGTCATGCGGCACGCCCAAGACGATCTCGCCCTCGAATTCCGTGGCGGTCAACCGGCTGAAGGCCTCGTCATTGAGTTCGAGCATCCGGCGCGCATAGGACAGAAGCTGTTCCCCCGGCGCGGTCAGGGCGATCTTGCGGGCGCTGCGGTCGAGGAGGCGCACGTCGAGGCTCTCTTCCAGCCGCTTGAGCTGCATCGAGACGGCGGATTGCGTCAGGTTGAGCGCGCCCGCGGCGCGGGTCACCCCGCCGCAATCGGCGACGGTGACGAAGGAACGCAGGGCGGTCAGATCGAGATTGCGCGGCATATCATGTCCTGTGATGTATTTATCAACAATCATTCATTTCACTTATTGAACACGGTGGGCGATACATATCAAGGGAAATGATTCATTCCCGACAAACATTCAACTTTCGTTAAGGAACGACACGATGCCCCTCCTGACCCTGTCCCGCCTCGAAGGCGCGCGTCGCGCCCCCTCCTTGTTCTCCCGTTTCATGAAAGCCCGCGACATCGCGCGTCAGCGCCGTGCACTGGCCGCGCTCGACGATGCGCTGCTCGACGACATCGGCCTGACCCGCGAAGAGGTTCATGCCGAAAGCCAACGCCCGGTCTGGGACGCGCCGCGCCACTGGACCAAATAACCCCGGATGACCGCGACAGCTTGTCCCGACCGCCCCCCGGCCCCTGCTCGCCTGCCCCTGCGAGCCTGACCGCGATGCTCCCCCTGCATCGCGGTTTTTCTTTGTTTTTCATAAAGCAAGTCGCCTGACGGCCAACCGCCCACAAAACAGACGCGGCTGACAAAAACAGTCCGTTTTCCGTTTTCCACGGGTTGAAATCCGCCCCCTGCCTGCCAATATCGGAAGGGACACCTCCGCATGTCGCGGGGGCACAGGGATTTTGACGCACAGGAGATACCACCCAATGGCTGACTACAGAACGATCAACGCTGGTGTCGGCGCACGCTCGGCGGAGATCGACGCCGGCCTTCGCGCCCATATGAACAAGGTCTACGGCACCATGTCGATTGGCGTGTTGCTGACGGCGCTCGTGGCTTGGGCCGTGGGCTCCAATGACGCGCTTTTGTCGATCTTCAACGATCCGATCACGCTGCGCCCGACCATTCTCGGCTGGATCGCGATGTTCGCGCCGCTCGGCATGGTGTTTGCCTTCGGCGCCGCGATCAACCGCCTGTCCGCCGCGGGCGCACAGTTGTTCTTCTACGCTTTCGCAGCGCTCTTCGGCCTGTCGATCAGCTACATCTTCGCCGCCTTCACCGGCGTGTCGATCGCCCAGACCTTCCTCGTGACCGCGATCTCCTTTGCCGGTCTGTCTCTCGTGGGTTACACCACGAAGAAAGACCTCTCCGGCATGGGCGCGTTCCTGACCATGGGTCTGATCGGCATCATCGTGGCCTCGATCGTGAACCTGTTCCTGCACTCCGGCATGCTCTATTTCGTGATCAACGTGTTCGGCGTGCTGATCTTTGCCGGTCTGACCGCCTGGGACACCCAGAAGATCAAGACCGACTACCTCGCCCATGCGCATGCGATGGACGAAGAGTGGTTGGGCAAGTCCGCCGTGATGGGCGCGCTGAGCCTCTACCTCGACTTCATCAACCTGTTCATGTTCCTGCTGCGGTTCCTTGGCAACCGCGAGTGATCGGGGCATACTCAGAAGACAAGGGCCGGTTTCGACCGGCCCTTTTTTTATGGCTTTCCGGGAGAGGCGCATGACCGACAACTGGCAATTCTGGGCCCTGCTCTCTGCGCTCTTCGCAGCTCTCACGGCGATCACCGCCAAGATCGGGGTGACGGAGATCAATTCGAACTTCGCGACCTTCCTGCGCACCGGCGTGGTGTTCCTCGCCTCGGGGCTGTTTGCATGGTCGCTGGGCGACATCGAACCGCTGTCGAACATCAGCGCGAAAGGCGCGGGGTTTCTGGCGATCTCGGGGCTGATGACCGGGGCATCCTGGCTCTGTTATTTCCGCGCGTTGCAGATCGGCAAGGCGTCTCAGGTGGCACCGGTCGACAAGCTCTCCGTGGTCTTCGTCGCGATCCTCGCAGCGCTCGTGCTGGGCGAGGAACTGAGCCCGCTGGGGTGGGTCGGCGTCGGCCTGATTTCGACCGGCGCCGTTGTGATGGCGATCGCCTGAGCGATCAGATCAAATCACGGGCCATCTGGATCGCGGGCAGGTAGACACCGGGTTTCAGCGCCAGATCGACGTCGCCCGAGGCCGTGAAGCCATGCGCCTCATAGAATTCCCGCGCCGTGAGCGTCGAGAGGCAACACATCCGCTCCACCCCGGTCAGCCGGGCGTTGTCGAGGATATGCTCCACGAGAACCGAACCGATCCCTTGCCGGACGTGATCGGGATGCACGGCGACCCGCCGCATATGGCCGATCTCACGCGGACCGACGCCGCCGAAGGGCGTGGCCTGGGTCCAGCCGCCCGCCGCAATGATCTCCCCACCCCCGGTCTCGGCGACGAAGAACGTGCCGGAGTTCAGCAGGCGCGGTGCCGTATGCAAGAGCGCAGGCAATGCGGCGTCGAGAATGGCGGCCGGGTAGTGCTGTTTCAGGAGCTGACCGTAGGAGGCACGAAAGAGCGCGTCGATCTCCGCGGTATCGGCCGGCATGGCGGCTCGCACGGTGAAGGGCACGCTCTTGCGAATCTCCTGCGTGCGCACCGCCAGAGCCTCGCTCAGGCTGGAAGGCAACGAACAGGAGCTGTCTGGCCGCTCCCGCTCTCTGAAGTCGTCGTCATAACATCCGAACATGGTTCTCTCCTGACGTTGGATGGTTTCAAAACCTGATCCGCGGGGGGAGAGGGGCCGGTCAAAGAAAAACCGCGCTTCCCTCTCGGGTCACGCGGCTTTTGCATCTTGGTATCTCAGAAGGGCTTACTTGATTTTGCCTTCTTTGTACTCGACGTGCTTGCGCGCGACCGGGTCGTATTTCTTTACGACCATCTTTTCGGTCATAGTGCGGGCGTTCTTTTTGGTCACGTAGAAGTGGCCCGTGTCCGCGGTCGAGTTGAGACGGATTTTGATCGTCGTCGGCTTCGCCATTTTCGTTACTCCAGTTATCTCGTGCAACGGGCGGTCGGGCCAACCCGTGGAATCCTTGAAGCCCGCCTTTTAAGCCTTTGGGTCTCCGAGTCAATGGGCTTTTCTCAGAAAACCTCCGCGAGCGCCAGTTAAAAACGCTGCACAAAGGCCCTGCGTTACTGTGCGATTGCAGAGGCCCGTCTTCGCCCCTAAATAGGTCGCGCGGCCAAATGGGCCGCAAACCTCTCAGGGCGGGGTGCAATTCCCCACCGGCGGTGTTTCGGCCCTCTCGATGTGAGGCCCGATCAGTCCGCGAGCGCTTGCGCGTCGGTTCACGACACGCTTGGTCAGCAGATCCGGTGCGACCCCGGAACCGACGGTTACAGTCCGGATGAAAGAGAGATGACAGGGCGCCGCTTTACCGTCTCGGGGCGCGCGCACCCTGCCCTCGTGCCTTGGGTTATGTGTGAAGAAAGGACGACACATGACTCGCTTTACCAATCTCGGCCCGGCCCGCTCCGGCGCCCTTCTGATGATCGCGGCCGGTGTGCTGTTTGCCGTCATCAACCTTCTGACCCAATATGCCACAATGATGCTGCATGTGCCCTCCGCGCGCATGGCGTTCTGGCAATATGCCATCGCGCTGCTGTTTTCGCTGCCATGGGTGGTGCGCCACGGTCTATCCGCCATGAAAACCGGCCATGTTGCGCTGCATCTGATGCGCGTCGTCGCCGCCGTGATCGGAGTTCAGCTCTGGGTCGCGGGGCTTGCCCATGTGCCGATCTGGCAGGCGATTGCGCTCATCATGCTCTCGCCCTTCTTCGTGACCTTCGGCGCGGGGCTTTTCTTGGGCGAAGAGACCGGCGCGGCGCGCTGGCTTGCCGTCACGGCGGGGTTCGTCGGCGGCATGATCATCCTCGCGCCCTGGTCCGATGCGTTTTCGATCTATGCGCTCTATCCGGTGGCAGCCGCGCTGTTCTGGGGGATCACCTCGCTTTTGACCAAGCGCCTCACCCAAAGCGAGAGCCCGGAGAGCCTCACCGTCTATCTGCTGCTGCTCCTGAGCCCGGTGAACTTTGCGCTGGCTCTGGGCGAGGGCGTGGCGTTCAGTGGCGGGCTGACGGCGCTCATTCTGATTGCGGCGGGGCTTCTGACCGCTCTGGCGCAATATGCCATCGCCAAGGCCTATACGGTGGCCGATGCCGCCTATCTCCAGCCCTTCGATCACCTGAAACTGCCCCTCAACGTGGGATTCGGGGTCGTTGCCTTCGGCTTTGTGCCGCCCGGCTCGATGTGGCTCGGGGCGGCGCTGATTCTGGCGGCGTCCTTCTATCTGCTGCATCGGGAACGGCGCGCGGAACAGCCTGCGTAAAAGACAAAGGGCGGCCATCGCGCCGCCCTTTTCACTGAAACAGATCGTCAGATCAGATCACCGGCTTGCCCATCGACTGATGGATCTCCGCCTGTTTCGCCTCGTCGAGCATCAGCGATTGCGCCAGACCTTTGAGGAAGGTTTTTTCGGCCTCGGTGTCGACCGAAATCGCCATCAGAGCCGCCGCATAGACCTGTGCCGCGGCCGACGTGCCCGCGTCTTTCGCCAAAGCCATCGGATCGACCGGCGCGTCCAACTCGGCCTGCACAAAGGCGATCTCCTCCTCGGAGGCATCCCCCAGCGCGTCGAGAATCTTGGTGCGCTCCTCGGGGTCGATCTGGCCGTCGGCCTTGGCCGCCATGATCATCGCCCGGATCATCAGCTTGGCGTTCTCCTCCGAGGCCGCCCCCACCGCCGTGCCTTGGGTCACAGAGGCGAACATGTCGGACATCGAGGTCATGCCGGTCGCCGCCGCCCCGGACATGGCCGAGAACAGCGATCCGAGCCCGGCTTCGGTCGCTTCCGACATATCGGCGGCCTGATTGCCGAACTTGCCCATCATGTCGCGCACCGCATCCGCGCCGCCGGGAAAGCCGAATTTCTCCGCCATCTGGCCCATCTGATCGGCCATGCCGCCCGGCGCGCCGGATTGGCGCATGGCTTCGCGCACGCCGTCCATGCCGCCCATTTTCTTGACTTTTTCAACGCCTTTCGCCGCGGCAAAACCGATGGCGAGCGTGGTCAGGGTTTTCACGAAACTCATTGGGCAACTCCCTATGCTGACAAATCTTTCCACGCATAGTGCGACGAAACACCCATTCTGCCAACAGGGCAAAACACCCGGACCTGCCGTTTCTTTTGTCCTGAAATATCCTGGGGTGAATTGGCCAAAGGCCAAGAGGGGCAAAGCCCCTTCTCTGCAACACGGGAATACGACGCGGACGACCTGTAAGCCGGATTCTGTTCCGGGGCTTGCGCCCCTTCGATAACCATTCCTCTAGGCCGCCTGTTACCAGACGGCTCAAGCTGCCAACCCGGGTTTCTCGGGCTTGAGCGACCCTGCGGGCGGTCTGCGTTGCCGCACACGAACCCCGCGCGAAACCCCTATTTGGCATTGCTCCCGGTGGGGCTTGCCGTGCCGGTCCGGTTGCCCGTCCCGCGGTGGGCTCTTACCCCACCGTTTCACCCTTACTCCGTCTTGCGGAGCGGTCTGTTCTCTGTGGCGCTGTCCCTGGGGTTGCCCCCGCCGGGCGTTACCCGGCACCGTTGCTCAAGGGAGTCCGGACTTTCCTCCCCTCCTCATCAAAGAGAAGCGGCGGTTATCCGGCCATCCGCGTCGGAAAGCGACTTAGGCGAGAGGGGAGCGGCGGTCAATGGGAAAGCGGGCGGGAAAGCGGGCGGGAAAGCGGGTGGCAAGATCGCGGGCCAGCGCCATGTCGCGCCCGTCGAGCGGGCCGTGATGACGGGGGCGAAAGCGATCCCGGAAGGCAGAGACCAGCGCTTCGACCGGGGCTTCGGGGTAGCCGAAGCGCTGCAAGTCTTGCACAAATCGAACCTCATCGGGCTCGATCTCACTTTCAAAGGCGGGAAACACGGACAATCCCTGCAAAGCCAGCCGTTTCCAGTCGAAACGGGGACCCGGGTCGATCTTGCGCAGCGGGGCCATGTCGGAATGGCCGATCACGCGCTCAGGCGGGATCGCGTGACGGGCGAGAATATCCGCGAGAAGACTTTCCAGCGCCCCCATCTGCGCGGCGGCAAAAGGTGCTGTGCCGGGATTGGCCAGTTCGATGCCGATGGAGCGCGAATTCACATCCGTCACCTCGCCCCACTGCCCGGCCCCGGCATGCCAGGCGCGCATCTCTTCGTCCACAAGGCGAAACACCTGCCCTTGCTCACAAATCAGGTAATGCGCAGAGACCTCGAAGTCCGGCGAGCAAAGCCGCTCCAGCGCCGCCTCGGCTGTCTGCATCGCGGTGTAATGGATCACCACGAGATCTGGTCGCGCACCATCACGCCGCTCGCCGAAATTCGGCGAGCGGCGGTCATGGATCACGGGCTGTGAGGGCATCTCAGCGGTTGGCGGCCAGACGGAAGGGCGCGGGGTCCCAGCTACAGGCGAAGCCGTCGCCATCCGGGTCGAGCCCCTGCGGGTTCTTCTCCGGGCCGCCGTTTTTCAGGAAATATTCCTGCGCCAGATCGGGCGACGGGTATTTTGCGCAGTTGCGCGCCGCACGGGAATCGGCCCCCGGGATGAGCCGCGAATAGAGCGCCTGACCGACCGTGTTGGTGGTCGAGAGCGCAAATTCCACGATGGTGCCCGCGTCCGAGGTCGGGCGCGACGGCAGGGCCGTCGGCTGGATCGTGACATAGGCTTCCTTGTTGGCCTCGACGAAGGCTTTGTCTTCCTCGATCGAGCGCTCGGAGGAGACGGCATCGAAATTGTTTTCGGAAGAAATGCCCATGGCGTTGGAGACCGCAGACGGGGTGGCCGTCGGCGTGGAGGCCGCGGCGACCGACGAGGTCGTGCCGTTTTCCGCCGCCTCGATGCCTTCGAGCGCCTCGTTGGAGATCGCTTGGGTGTCGAGCGCCGCTGCGGCCGAGAACACGCTCACCGAACCGCCGCCTGCCCCTTCGCCATTGGCGATGAGATCGGCCTCTCTCTGGGCCTGATAGTCGGCATAGGAGCCGAACCCCACCCCCGAGCCACTGTCGGGCACGGCGGTTTGACAGGCGGCCAGAGCGGCCAGAGCAGAGAATGTCACAAAGACACGGGGTGAGGCACGACGCATCGCGAAGCTCCGTAAGGGTCAGTCAAGACCGTCCCTTACCACCATTTTTCAGGCTTGGAAACAAAGCCCGCTGCACCTTCGAGTGAATGCGCGATATTCAGCAGATCGCCCTCTTCCCACGGTTTGCCGATGAGCTGAAGCCCGAGCGGCAGTCCCGAAGCAGACAGGCCCGTGGGCACGGAGATGCCCGGCAGGCCCGCGAGGTTCACGGTCACGGTGAAGACGTCGTTCAGATACATCTGGATCGGATCGCTGTCCGACACCTCGCCGAGGCCAAAGGCCGGGGACGGCGTTGCGGGCGTCAGGATGGCGTCGACACCGGCGGCGAAAGCGTCCTCGAAGTCCTTTTTGATCAGGGTGCGGACCCTGCGCGCCTTGTTGTAATAGGCGTCGTAGAACCCGGCGGAGAGCACATAGGTGCCGACCATGACACGCCGCTGCACCTCTTTGCCGAACCCTTCGGCGCGGGTTTTCTCGTACATGTCGTTGATGCCCTCGCCTTGGGCGAGTTTGGCGCGGTGGCCGTAGCGCACCCCGTCATAGCGCGCGAGGTTCGAAGAGGCCTCGGCGGGCGCGATCACGTAATAGGTCGGCAGCGCGTATTTGGTGTGCGGGAGCGAAATGTCGACAATCTCCGCACCGGCGTCCTTGAGCATGGCGGCACCATCGTCCCAAAGCTTGACGATCTCGTCGGGCGTGCCGTCGAGGCGGTATTCCTTCGGGATACCGATTTTCTTGCCACGGATGTCACCGGTCAGCATGGCCTCGAAATTCGGCACAGCCAGATCGGCGGAGGTGCTGTCCTTCATGTCGTGACCGCACATGGTCTCCAACATGATCGCCGCATCCCGCACGGATTTGGTCATCGGACCGGCCTGATCCAGAGACGAGGCAAAGGCCACGATGCCCCAGCGCGAGCAGCGCCCATAGGTCGGTTTGATGCCGACGATGCCGGTGAAGGCGGCGGGCTGACGGATCGAGCCGCCGGTGTCCGTGCCGGTGGCGGCAAGGCAGAGATCGGCGGAGACGGCGGCGGCAGAACCGCCCGAAGACCCGCCCGGCGTGAGCGGCGTGTCTTCGTTGCCGCGACGCCAGGGGCTGATCACATCGCCATAGGTCGAGGTTTCGTTCGAGGACCCCATGGCAAACTCGTCCATGTTGAGCTTGCCCAACATGACGGACCCGGCGTCGAAGAGTTTCGAGGTCACGGTCGACTCGTATTCCGGCTTGAACCCTTCGAGGATCGCGGAGGCGGCTTGCGTCGGGACGTGTTTCGTCGCGAAGAGGTCCTTGATCCCGATCGGCAGGCCGCACATGGCGGGCGCGTCACCGGCGGCAATGCGCGCATCGGCGGCTTTCGCCTGCTCGCGGGCGATCTCCGGGGTGTTATGGACAAAGGCGTTCAGAGCGCCCGCACCTTCGATGGCAGACAGGCAGGCCTCGGTCAGCTCGGCGGAGGTGTAATCGCCAGCGCGCAGCCCGTCGCGGGCGGCGGAGAGCGTGAGTTTGTTCAGATCAGACATTATTCAACCACCTTCGGAACTGCAAAGAAGCCCTCGCGCGCATCGGGCGCGTTCGCAAGGATCTTGTCCTGCATTTCACCGTCCGTAACCCCATCCTTGCGGCGCTTGAGACGCTGCGGCGTCACCGAGGTCATCGGCTCGACGCCCTCGACATCCACTTCGGAAAGCTGCTCGATGAAACCGAGCACAGCGTTGAATTCGGAGGCCAGCGCCGGAAGCGCATCTTCCTCGACGCGGATGCGGGCCAGCTTGGCCACCCGGCGGGCGGTATCAATGTCGATCGACATGGGGCAATGCTCCCTAATTCTTGGTCACATGAGGCTTTAGCGCCCCTGCGCCCGGCCTTCAAGCATATGCGTGAGATAAACATGGATCATCCAGCCCAACATGGTGGCGTTGAGGATGTGCCAGAGGAAATGCGTGCCGAGCGGCAGGGCGGTGCAGATCGGATCGTCGAGCCAACGCATGAAGATCGACAGGCAGAGGAGTGTGGCGCCGAGGGCGAGGCCTCGGGAGGTTTTCGGGGTGCGGGATCTGAGCAGGAGCGCATAAAGGAAGATCAGCAGAGGCACGGAACTATAAGCCGCACTGGAGCCGAGGCCGAGATGGGAAAAAATCAATGTGCAGGCAAAGGCAAAGGGGAAGAAGGCGAGGCAGGTCAAAAGCGCCTGCCCGCGCCGTAGCCCGAGAAAATCGCGGGAGGCGGCAAAGAGATAGAGCAGGACGAACCCGAGGATCGGCAGCGTGTCCACCATCGCGCCCCAGCGCGTCGCCGTAGTGTGAAAGGCGAAGGAACCGAGACCGATGACAAAGAGAATGACGGTGAGCGCCCGCGCCATGGGATTGCCGCGCGTCCGGGGCCAGACGATCACGGCAATGATCAGAAAAGCGGCATTGGTCAACGCATTGACCGGCTCCGACCAGAAGCTGAAATCCGTGCGCTCGCAATAGGCGTCGATTTGTTCGCTCAACATGGACGTGTGACAATCCCGTGTTAGGTTACCCCGAAACATAGGGAGTTTTGTCATGAAAATCACCTGGCTCGGCCATTCCGGCTTTCGCATCGAGATCGCGGATCAGGTTTTGCTGATTGATCCGTGGATCAAGGGCAACCCGGCCTTCCCCGAAGAGCGCGCAGACGAGGCGACCGCGGGCGCGACGGCGATCTTTCTCACCCATGGTCATGGCGACCATGCCTCGACCACCCTGCCCGTCGCCCGCAGCACCGATGCGATGATCTATTGCATCCACGAACTGTCGATCATTCTGGGCGCGGAAGGCGCGCAGGTCACGGGGTTCGGCAAGGGCGGCACCATCACGCTCGGCGAAGGCGAGGACGCGGTCAAGGTGACCATGGTCAACGCCGTGCACAGCTCCTCCATCGACTTCAAGGACGGTGCGCCACAATATGCGGGCCAGCCTGCGGGCTTCATGATCTCCGGCGAAGGCCACACGATCTATGTCTCCGGCGACACGGACATCATGGCCGATATGGAATGGTTCGCCGATCTGCACCGGCCCGACATCGGTCTCCTCTGCGCCGGGGGCCATTACACGATGGATATGACGCGGGCCGCCTACATCTGTCAGAAATTCTTCGATTTCAAGACGGTGATCCCGTGCCACTGGGGCACCTTCCCGCTTTTGGCGCAGAGCTGCGACGAGCTGGTCTATGCGCTCGAAGACGGTGTGGTGCAGGTGCCCGAGGTTCTGGTGCCGATCGAGATCTGATCAATCCTTCGCGGCCTCGGCCTCGATCACCTCCAGCACCAGATCCTGAAGCTCGTCGACGCTTGCGATGAACCGGGCGCGGAACTCGGCCATCGCGGCCTCGGTCGCGGCCTTATCGAAGGGCTCTTCGGTGCTCACGGCGACGACGGCGCGGCGGGCTTCGATGGCCTCGCGCAGGCTTTGCTGAAGCGCCTCGTCCGCGACGAAGCCCGCGCGCAGCGCCTTGCGGATCTCGCGCGGGAAGGTCGGCACCTTGACGGTCTCGGGCCCTGCGTCGCCCATGACGCTGCCACGCACCTGCTGAAACCGCCAGATCACGCCGAAGGTCATGGCATTGCCCAGAAGCGACAGGCCCAGCACGGCGATCAGCGCCATACGACCCCAGGACCGACGGTGTTTTGCCACATGCTCAGACATCAGAACCCTCCCAGAAGGCCAAAGAAATCGCCCAGTGCGAGAAAGGCGAGGAAACTGTCGCCGATCACGCCCGACGACAGGAGATAGCCCAACAGCACGCCCAGCCCCATCAGCCCGGCAAAGCCCATGGCCCATGGCAGGGGCTCGGAAAGCACCTCTGCCATGGGGTGGTCGCGGCTGGCTGGCGCATCGGCGAGCTGGCTCAGAACCGTTCGGGACATCAGGGCGACATCCTCGTCGCCGGGCGTTTTCAAAAGCGCCGCGAGGTCGCGGTCAAAGGCGTCATCCGCGGACCGCGCCGCAGACAGCTTGGGGTTCGTTTTCTGATCCGGCATGATCAGTCCTCCTTTTCCAGCCGGGCCCGGAGCGCCGCTCGCGCCCGCACCAGCAATTGTTCCACCGCCCCTTCACTCGTCTTCAGCGCCGCCGCGATCTCCGCGCCCGACAGCTCTCCGGCTGCCTTCAGCAAGATCGCCTGACGCTGGCGTTCCGGCAATGTCCGGATCGCCGCATGGGCCAGAGCAAGCCTCTGACGCGCGGCCAGCTCGGCCTCCGCCCCCGGTGTATCGTCCTCGGGCTCCGCGACACTGTCGATGCCGACGAACCGCCGAAACCGCCCCCTGCGATTGTGGTCGATGCAGAGATTGACCGTGATCCGGTAAAGCCAGCTCGACACCGCGCCTTTCGCGGGATCGTAACTCGTGGCGCGGGACCAGGCCCGGAGGAACACCTCCTGCGCCACGTCCTCGGCCTCCGCCGCATTGAGCAGAATCTGCGCCGCATAACGCCGGATACCCGGGCCATAGAGCGCAATCAGGCGGGCCAGCGCGGCGCGCTCGCCCTGAACCATCGCCGCCATCGCGGCGGCGGCCTCTGCCTGACGTGGGTCCATACCCGATCTCTCGTCTCTCACAAACTGGCCCGCATGGCCTTCGTGTACCAAATACACTTTTGACACATCTGAAAAGTGGCCCGGCCCGTCAGGGGGGGATGGAGAACGACCCGGGCCTTCCCCCGCTTTAGCGGGTGATCTGAACCGTGCGCGAACAGGGTCCGGGTTCTCCGGTCGGCCCGACGCAGGTCATGGTCGAGGTCGTCCCCTCGCTGGTGGTGGTGCGCTGACGGTCTTTCGAGACGGTCTGGCCATTGGCCGTGGTCGCCGTGGTGGAGGTTCCACAGACCACCTGTCCGTTTTCGCGCACGCAATCGCGGTTTTTCTCGACGGTGCCGCCATTGCCATTGGTGATCGTCACATTTTGCGCGAAGACCGGCGTGGCGAAGGCCAGCGGCAAGAGAAGGACGAGGGTTTTGGCGGTTTTGGTGACATGTTTCATCGTTACGGTCCTTATTTCAAAGGGTCAGAGAAGCGATCCGGCTTTCAGGGGGATCGGGGGCAAAGTGGTCTCGGGCCTTAAAAGCTGGCCTTCGACAGGAACTTGTTGACGCGGGAAATTTCGTTGCCCGCCAGCACGCCGTCATTGTTGCGGTCGGCACGGTCGAAGCCGTCGGCCTTGGACAGGTATTCCGCTTCGGTCACCATGCCGTCGCCATTGCTGTCGCGGGCCATCAGGCGCGTGCCATCGACATTGCGGCCCTGAGCGGCAGGCAGGGCCTGAATTTCGGCCAGAGTGACGGACCCGTTGCCGTCGCTGTCGAGCGATTTGAACGTGGCTTTTTGCAGTTCCTGGAATTCTTCACGGGAAATCTGTCCGTCGCCATTGCTGTCATAGCTCAGAACATTCGTGGCGGCGAAGGCCGGGGTGGTCAGGCCGCAGGTCAGGCCAAGCGCGGCGAGCGCGGTGAGGGATCGGATGCGCATGTGGTGTCTCCTTTGCGTCGTCGATTACCCAAGATTACGGGGCGCAAAGGCGGGCCCTACGCGGGGCCTGACATTTTTTCGATGGTTCTTTTGGTTTTTCGGCGCGCCTCAGCGCCGGGCGGCGAAGAAATTCTTCAAAAGCGCCTCTGCCTCATCCGCCGCGATGCCGTCATAGACCTCCGGCGCGTGATGACATTGCGCATGGCTGAAAACTTTCGCGCCATGGGCCACGCCGCCGGATTTCGGGTCCCCTGCGCCGTAATACAGCCTGCGGATACGGGCGTTCGACATGGCGGCGGCGCACATCGGGCACGGTTCCAGGGTCACGTAAAGATCGTATCCCGGCAGACGTTCCAGCCCGAGAGCGGCACAGGCCGCCCTAAGCGCGACGATCTCGGCATGGGCCGTGGGGTCGCGGTCCTCGCGGGTGCGATTGCCGCCCCGCCCGACGATTTCGCCCTCGGGCGACACGACGACGGCACCGACCGGCACCTCACCGCGCGCGGCGGCGGCACGCGCCTCTTCGAGCGCGACATCCATATAAGAGCGAAACGACATGCCCTTTCCTGCCGCGATTTGCCGGGCAAAGGCAAGCGGGTCTCTGCGGTCCCGCACGACGGTTCGCATGACGGCCCGCATGACGCTCTGACGACAGCTTTACGACAGAGTGTCGCAGCAAGGTGCGATTTGACCCAAGTCAAAGAACCTTACCCAAGCCCCCGGCGACTGTGCCCCCATGCGCAGACTCACCTCGCGCAAAAGACAACCATGGGACTTAGACTATGAAAAAGACTTCCGTTTTCGCCGCAACAGTGGCCCTTGCCCTCGCTCTGCCGAGCCTCGCTTCGGCGCAGGATGCGGGCACGATGACTCTCGGCCTCGGCCTTGGCGGCGTGATGCCGAAGTCCGACAACGGTGACATCCTCGGCTCCACCGGCCTTCGTATCGGCGACAACGTGCGCCCGACCGTCACCTTCGAATATTTCATCCGCGACAATCTCGGCATCGAAGTGCTCGGTGCCTGGCCGTTCCAGCACAACATCCATGCCGACGGCATGGGCAAGATCGGCACCACGCAGCACCTGCCGCCGGTGATCTCGCTGCAATACCACTTCGACACCGGGTCGACCCTGACCCCCTTCGTCGGCGCCGGGATCAACTACACCGCCTTCTTCGATGAAACCGCCAAGGGCGCGGTGGCGGGCAGCGATCTCGACCTGAGCGATTCCTGGGGCGTCGCGCTGCATGCCGGTCTCGATTACAAGATCAGCGAGCGCGCCGCGTTGCGGACCGATGTGCGCTGGATCGACATCGACAGCGACGTGAAACTCGACGGCAGCAAAATCGGCAAAGCCGAGATCGACCCCTGGGTGTTCGGCGTCTCCTACGTGATGTCGTTCTGAGACGGTTCATACCGATCCAAGCCCGAAATATCGGTCCGCAGCGATGCGGGCCGATTTTCTTTGCCCTTTTCATGTGACCTGTCTCAGAGTATGAGCGCGCCAACGAAAGGCCTTTCCCATGACCGACACGCCCAAGACCCCGACCCCCACTGCGAAAAAGACCCCTCCGGGCGAGCGCATCGCCAAGGTGCTGTCGCGGGCTGGCATTTCCTCGCGCCGCGAGGCCGAGGAACTGATCGAGGCGGGCCGTGTCACGGTCAACGGGCGCGTCGTCGCCTCGCCTGCGCTCAACGTGCTGCCGAAGGACCGGATCACGGTCGATGGCAAAGAGGTCGGCGAACCGGAACCGCCGCGGCTTTGGCTTTATCACAAGCCTGCCGGTCTGGTGACCACGGCCAAGGACGAAAAAGGCCGTGACACGGTGTTCGACCAGCTCCCGAAAGAGCTGCCACGCGTGATGTCGGTCGGGCGTCTCGATCTCAATTCCGAAGGTCTGCTTCTGCTCACCAACGATGGCGAGATCAAGCGTCGTCTGGAACTGCCGGACACCGGCTGGATGCGCAAATACCGCGTGCGGGTGAAAGGCACGGCGACGGAGGCCATGCTTGAGCCGCTGCGCAAGGGCGTGACGATCGACGGCGAGGATTTCCAGCCGATGGAGGTCATGTTCGACCGCCAGCAGGGCGCGAACGCCTGGCTCACCGTGGGCCTTCGCGAAGGCAAGAACCGCGAGATCCGCCGCGCCATGGAACACATCGGCCTGACCGTGAACCGGCTCATTCGCATTTCTTACGGGCCGTTCCGTTTGAACACGCTGCAACCGGGCGAGGTCGAAGAGGTGCGGGGCCGTGTGCTGCGCGACCAGCTTGGGCTTGAGACCGGCACCGATGGGTTCGGCGCGACCCAAGGGCGGCGCGAAGTGTCGCGTGGCGGCAAACCGGGCGGTCCGCGCAAGGAAACGCTGGGCCGCGACGCGCGCCCGAACCGGCCCGTCAAAGGCGGGAAGCAGGGCGACAAACCGGCATTCAAAGGCAAATCCGGCGGCTTCAAGCGCCATGACGACGAGGGCGGTCGCCCCGCGCGTGGCGAAGGCGGCTTCAAGCCGCGTGGCGAAGGGTTCAAACCCCGCAGCGAGGGCTTCAAGCCGCGCGGTGAGGGCTTCAAAGGCAAACGTGACGGAGATCGCTCCGGACCGCGTGATGGCGATTTCAAACCGCGCGGCGAAGGCCGGGGCGAAGGTTTTAAAGGCAAGCGCGACGGCGATTTCAAACCGCGCGGCGAGGGCTTCAAGGGCAAACCCCGTGACGGCAAGCCGGGCGGCAAACCGTTTGGCAAACGTGACGACCGGGGCGGCCAAGGCGGAGACCAGCGCGACGGCGCGCGCGGTGGGGAACGTGGCGGCAAGCCCGGCAGCTTCAAATCCCACGGGTTCAAATCCCATGGCGGCGGCGCGGGCGGCAAACCGCGCTCGGCCGGGTTCAAATCGCACAGTGGAAAACCTTCGGGCGGAAAACCTTCAGGCGGAAAACCTTCGGGCGCCCGCCCGGGTGGCGGCAAACCGCCCAAATCTCGGTCCTGATCCGGAGCGGAGGGGGAAAGCACACAAGCTCTTCCCCTTAAGCCTTTCACGCGGCGCGATTCCTTTCTATATCTGAAAGCGGACAAGCGCTTTGGGTCGAAAGGGTGATCATGAGCAACAGTGGGTTTTCGAAACTCGCCTATTACCTTCTGGTGGCGCTGACCTTCTACGTCACGATCAAGGCGCAGGGCCTGTGATGTCGAAACGCTACGGTTCCACCTATTCGCCCAAAGGCAGCGCCTCGCAAAGCGCAGGCTCCGCCCCCTCTCCCCGTCCCTTCGATGGCAAGACACCGTCCCGTGTCGGCGCGCGCTCGAACCTTTTGTTCTTCGCAGCCCTGCCGCTGGCGTGGAAGGCCTTTGGCGCAGCCCCCGTCACCATGGCAGCCTATCTCGTGGCCTTGGGCACGCTCGTGGCCGCAGCGTTTCTGACCCGCGAAGGGTTGAAGGCCGAAGAGGCCTATGAGTCCCGCAAGATGGCCCGCCGCCCGGCCATTCCGCGCAAAATCTTTGGCTCGGTGCTCACGGGGATCGGTCTCGGGATTGTCGGCTGGTTCGGCTGGGGCCCGCTTGAAACGGTGATTTTTGCCGTGCTGGGCGTCGTACTTCATAGCCTCGCCTTCGGGATTGATCCATTGAAAAACAAAGGCTTCGACGAAATCGACCTGTTTCAACAGGACCGTGTCGCCAAGGCGGTGGATGAGGCGGAGGCGCATCTCAAGTCGATGCGCGAGGCGCTGGACAAAACCGGCGACCGGCAGGCCGAAGACCGGCTTGAGAAATTCATTGCGACCGCCCGCGCCATGTTCCGAACCGTCGAGGACGACCCGCGCGATCTGACGGCGGCGCGCAAATATCTGGGCGTCTATTTGCTGGGCGCGCGCGACGCGACCACGAAATTTGCCGATCTCTGGATCAAAACCCGCAACGCGGAGGCGCGTGCCGACTGGTTTTCGCTTCTGGACGATCTGGAGGCGAATTTCGACGCCCGTCACAAAGCGTTGCTGTTGGATGATAAGACCGATCTCGACATCGAGATCGAAGTGCTCCGCGACCGGTTGGCGCGCGAGGGCGTTGCAAGTGACTTGAAAAATTAAAGATCAGGGGAAGTACCATGTCCGATACCGTGCGCCAAAAGGCCGAAGCCGCCTTGAAAGACGTTGAAGAAATCACCTCCGTGGTGCTGGCCGAGCCGAAGGGCGAGTTGATCGACCCGGCGGCCGTGGCAGAAGCGCCGCAATCCGCCGAGATCGCCAAGGCCAAGGCCGAGATCGACATGGGCGACACCAATTCCATCGTGCGCTTCGGCTCGGCAGCTCAGGCCGAATTGCAGGTCATTTCGCAAGCGATGTTGCAGGATGTGAAGAACAAGGACGTGGGTCCGGCGGGCGACAGCCTGCGCAACATCGTGACCACGATCCGCGGGTTTTCCGTCTCCGAACTGGACGTGCGCCGCGAGCGGAGCTGGTGGGAGAAACTTCTGGGCCGCGCCGCCCCGATGGCGAAATTCGTAGCGCGCTACGAGGATGTGCAGAGCCAGATCGACAAGATCACCGACAATCTGCTTGAGCATGAGCACAAGCTGATGAAGGACATCAAATCGCTCGATCACCTCTATGACAAAACGCTCACCTTCTACGACGAGCTGGCGATCTACATTGCCGCCGGTGAGCTGAAACTCAAGGAACTCGACGAGACCGAGATCCCGGCGCTGGCCGCCCAAGTGGACGCCGCCCCCGAGGCCGATCAGGTGATCAAAGCGCAGGAGCTGCGCGATCTGCGCGCCGCGCGCGACGATCTTGAACGCCGGGTGCATGACCTGAAACTGACGCGTCAGGTGACGATGCAATCCCTGCCCTCGATCCGTCTGGTGCAGGAAAACGACAAGTCCTTGGTCACGAAAATCAATTCGACGCTCGTCAACACCGTACCGCTTTGGGAAACCCAGCTGGCGCAGGCCGTGACGATCCAGCGCTCCGCCGATGCCGCCAAGGACATCAAGGCCGCGACCGATCTCACGAACGAGCTTTTGACCGCCAATGCCAAGAACCTGCGCGAGGCCAACAAGGTCGTGCGGCAGGAAATGGAACGCGGCGTGTTCGACATCGAGGCCGTCAAGGCGGCCAACGAGGAACTGGTCGCGACCATCGAGGAAAGCCTCCAGATCGCCGACGAGGGCAAGCGCAAACGCGCCGAGGCCGAGGTCGAGCTTAAGGCGATGGAAAGCAAGCTGCGCGACACGCTCGCGGCCGCCAAGGCGACCGGCAACGCCTCCGGTCCGGCGGTGCCCAATTGAGCACGGGTTCGGGACGACAGATCGCAGGCTGGAGCGCGGGGATTTTCCTCGCGCTCTCGGCCTGTACGCCCGTCCCGGACATCAAACCGCAGCCCCGGCCCTATTCGCCGGTGCAGCCCACCGTCATGACCCCGCCCCAACGCAGCGAGATCAGTTTTGCGCTGGAGAAATACTACGCCCGGATGCAGGCCGATCTTCTGGCCAACGATCTGTTGCGCACCGATCTGGGCGGGCCCGACACGCCGTTCAACGCAAGGCAACTGGCGGCGAATTTCGAAGCCATCGCACTGAATGACGAATATACCTCGCTCAACGGGCAATATGTGGCGCAGATGACGCCCTCGAACCTACATCGCTGGCAGGTGCCGGTGCGGATCGGGCTTGAATTCGGCCCGAGCGTGTCGGAGAGCGTCCGCGCCACCGACCGCGCCACGGTCGCGAACCTGGTGTCGCGCCTAGCAACCGCCTCAGGCCATTCGGTCGCCATGACCTCGTCGCGGGCGAATTTTCATGTGCTCGTGCTCAACGAAGACGAACGCCGCCAGATCGGTCCGCGTTTGGCGGAAATGATCCCCGGCATCGGGCAGGATGCGATCCGCTCGGTCGTCAACATGCCGCGCTCGTCTTACTGCCTCGTCTTGGCCTCGGACCCGGCGAACGATGGCGCCTATCGCTCCGCCGTGGCGGTGATCCGCTCAGAACATCCTGATTTGTTGCGCAAATCCTGCTTCCACGAAGAAATCACCCAAGGCCTGGGACTTGCCAATGACAGCCCCTATGCCCGGCCCTCGATCTTCAACGACGACGAGGAATTCGCGCTTCTGACCCGGCATGACGAGCTGTTGCTGCGCATTCTCTACGACCCGCGCCTTGCCCCCGGCATGCGCCCCGAAACCGCCCGCCCGATCGCGACACGGATCGCGTATGAGCTGATGGGCGAGGACATCTGACAAGGAGGCCCCCATGGGTATTTTCGATTTTCTCTCCGGCGAATTCATCGACGTCATCCATTGGACGGACGACACGCGCGACACCATGGTGTGGCGGTTCGAACGCGAGGGGCATGAGATCAAATACGGTGCGAAACTGACCGTGCGCGAAGGGCAAGCCGCCGTTTTCGTGCATGAGGGGCAGTTGGCCGATGTGTTTACGCCGGGTCTCTACATGCTCGAGACCAACAACATGCCGATCCTGACCACGCTTCAGCATTGGGATCACGGCTTCAAATCGCCGTTCAAATCCGAGGTGTATTTCGTCAACACCACGCGCTTCGGCGATCTCAAATGGGGCACGAAAAACCCGATCATGTGCCGTGACCCGGAATTCGGTCCGGTGCGTCTCAGGGCCTATGGCACCTATACGGTGAAGGTGGCCGATCCGGCGCTGTTCCTGACGGAAATCGTCGGCACGGATGGCGAATTCACCATGGACGAAATTTCCTTCCAGATCCGCAACATCATCGTTCAGGCGTTCTCAAGGATCGTCGCAGGATCGGGCATTCCGGTTCTGGATATGGCGGCCAACACCGCCGATCTGGGCAAGCTGGTCGCGACCGAAATTTCCAAAGTGGTCGCCGAATATGGCCTGACCATCCCCGAATTCTACATTGAGAACATCAGCTTGCCCGAAGCGGTCGAGGCCGCGATGGACAAACGCACGTCGATGGGCATCGTCGGCAATCTCGACAGCTACATGAAGTTCAACGCCGCCGAAGCGATGGGCGCGGAGAACTCTGCCATGGCGGCCTCGATGGGCGCGGGCATGGGGGCCGGGATGGGCATGGCGATGGCGACGCAAACCCAGGCCGGACCGTGGGGCGCACGTCCCGCAGCGGCCACCACCACGGCCCAGACCCCGCCGCCCGCGCCGCGGGTCGAGCATGTCTGGCACATCGCCGAAAACGGTGAGACCAAAGGCCCCTATTCCAAGGCCGAAATGGGCCAGATGGCCGCCAAGGGCGCTTTGAAACGCGAAACCTATGTCTGGACCCCCGGTCAGGATGGCTGGCTCAAGGCCGAAGATGTCACCGAACTGGCCCAGCTTTTCACCATCGCACCGCCGCCCCCGCCGCCGGGCGTGTGAGCCCATGCAGAAGCTGCGGGCAGAAACGCGCGCAGAGGGGACGCGCGCCGGGGGGGAGGAGACGGAGCTGCCTTTGTGGGCGGCACGTGAGACGTGTTCAGCGCCCGCGTCCCGCCCTACACAGGTGCGTTATGCCACGGAGTGTGCCCCGCAGGCGGACGAGCGCGCGCTCACGATGCTGGCACTGAGTTTTCTCGGCGTGGGGGCCTTGTCGCCGGAGCGGCTTGCCGAAACCGCAAGCTGGGACCGGACCGGTGCGCCGACCCTTGTCGGCCGCACGGAAATTCTGCGCCAGCACCACGATTTAAGGCCGCCCGTGAGCCTCTGTGTCACCCAGATCGTCGCTCAGGGCAAAACCGCCACGGTGTCCGGGCGGCTCAGCCGGGATGGCCAGCCGCCCGCCTTGTTCTGTCATGTGCTGCGCTTCACCGATCCCTCACAGGCCCGGATCGCGCAGGTGGTCAGCTTCGAACAGGTCGAGATCGCATGACACTGCACCGCGCTTCACCGCTTCAGGATTGCCCGGAAGTCCTCGCGCCAGTCGTTCAGATTGAGGATCAGCGAATTGGTCAGCCGCCGGAACGAGGCAGACTCGTAAAGCTCTCGTGCCGCCGAGCGGTCTCCGCCCTCGACATTGACCGCAATTTTCCCGGCCTCGCGATGAAACCGCGTGTGAAGCCCCTTGATCATCTCGAATTTCTCCATCGCCGGATCGTTCGGATCAGCAGACAGGCCAGCAAGCCAGTGCCCGAAGGCGCATTGATCGTTGCGCGAAATCTCGTCGGCGGTTTTCTCGAGCGCGCCCTTGTCGATGCACTCCGACAGCCGCCGCTTCCAATCCGCATGGGCACAGATCGCATCGCGAATCTGCGCATTGCCATTTCCCGTCTCCGTCACCGTCATCATCTTAGCTCCATCGCCATCACAATTTCCCTGCGCGTTCGCGCTCACAATGGCATGAGACCTTTAATGCCCAGTAAAGTCTGAAAAGTATGGAAAATCAGAGCGCCACAGCCACCGAAGAGCATCGTTTCCCCTGCCACACCTGCGGGGCCGATCTGCGGTTCGATCCGGACAGCCGCATGCTGGTCTGCGACCATTGCGGCGCGCGCGAGGAGATCGAAAGCGGCCATGCGCCGCGCCCGCGCGAACTCGATTTTCATATGGCGGTCTCTGGCGGGTTGTCGTCGCATGGCGATCTGCTCGAGGCGGACCAGACCGAGGAGATCCGCACGTCGACCTGCCCGAATTGCGGTGCGGTGCTCCAGTTCGACGACACGGTCCATGCCACCGAATGTCCCTATTGCGCGACCCCCGTGGTCACCGACACCGGCCGCCGCCGCCAGATCAAACCGCAAGGCGTCCTGCCCTTTGCCGTGCCCGAGGAGGCAGCGCAGGCGGCGCTGAAACACTGGCTCGGCTCGCTTTGGTTCGCGCCCAACGCGCTCAAGAAATACGCCCGCAAGGGCCGACGCCTCAATGGCGTCTACATGCCCTACTGGACCTTCGACGCGCGGACCCAGAGCAGCTATTCCGGCGAACGCGGCACGGATTACCACGAAAGCGTCATGGTCAACGGCCAGCGCCAGACCCGCCGCCGCACCCGCTGGCGTCATGTCACCGGTCAGGTGAAGCGGTTCTTCGACGATGTGCTGGTGGTGGCCTCCACCGCCCTTCCGATCCAGTATGTCCGCGGGCTTGCGCCCTGGGACCTGTCGGGGCTTGAACCCTACCTGCCGGATTATCTCGCGGGCTATACGTCGGAGGCCTACACTTTTACTCTGGAAGAGGGTTTCAAGGACGCGCAAACCCAGATGGCGCAGATCATCACGCGCGACATCAAATTCGACATCGGCGGCGACCGCCAGCGCATTCACAACGTCGACACACGCTATTCGGACGTGACCTATAAACACATCCTGCTGCCCGTGTGGTTCGCCGCCTATAAATTCCGGGGCAAGACCTATCGTTTCGTGATCAACGGGCGCACCGGTCAGGTGCAGGGCGAACGGCCCTATTCGGCGTGGAAAATCGCCATCGCCGTAATCCTCGCGTTGATCGCCGCCGGGATCGTCGGCTATTTCTACGCGATGAATCAACAGGGCTATGGCGGCTACTGACGCCGGGCCAAGGAGACCGCGATGATCCTCTGTGCAGGCGAAGCCCTGATCGACATGTTGCCGCGCCAGTCCACGCTGGGCGAAGACGCCTATGCGCCCTATGCGGGCGGGGCGGTGTTCAATACGGCCATCGCGCTTGGCCGGTTGGGCGCAGATGTCGGGTTTTTCTCCGGGTTCTCGGCGGATTTCTTCGGCGAGCTGCTCAAGTCCAAACTGGCGGAAAGCCATGTCGACACGGGGCTGGCCGTCACCGCCGAGCGTCCCTGCACCGTGGCTTTCGTCAAGCTCGTCGACGGCCATGCGACCTATGCGTTTTATGACGAGAACACCGCCG
The DNA here is from genome assembly GCF_051054295.1 of Celeribacter sp. SCSIO 80788. Taxonomy (GTDB): domain Bacteria; phylum Pseudomonadota; class Alphaproteobacteria; order Rhodobacterales; family Rhodobacteraceae; genus Celeribacter. The sequence goes on from NZ_CP150482.1 coordinate 1,866,593, forward strand.
GGCGTATGCTGACGGAGGACGATCTGCCCGCATTGCCCGACAACGTGGAAGCGGTGTTCTGCGGTGGCATTTCCCTGCCCGTAGAGCCCTGTGGCGCGGCCTATGAAACGCTGTTTGTGACGGCCTCGGAGCGCTGTGTCACCATGATCGATCCGAACATTCGGCCCGGATTTATCCGCGATGAGGCACGTTATCGTGCACGAATCGAACATATGCTGGCGCATGCCGATATTGTGAAACTGTCGGACGAGGATCTGCTGTGGCTCATGGGCGAAGGTGAAATCGACGGCCATATCGCGACGCTTCTCGACAAGGGCGTCAAGATCGTCTGCCTCACCATGGGCGCCGAGGGCGTCAAGGGCGTGACCAAGCGCGGCACCACTTTCGTGCCCTCCGAAAAGGTCGATGTGGTGGACACCGTCGGCGCAGGCGACACGTTCAACGGCGGGTTTCTCGCCGGGTTGCAACGCATGGGCAAGCTGACGAAAACGGCGGTGGCCGATCTCGATGACAACAGCCTGCGTGCAGCGCTGACGCTTGGGGCGCAGGCCGCCGCCGTGACGGTCAGCCGGGCGGGGGCGAACCCGCCTTGGTCCCATGAATTGGAGGCCAAATGAGAGCCCTCGTTCAACGTATTTCCGAAGCCGCCGTGCGCGTCGACGGCGCGGTGGTCGGCCAGAGCGGTCCCGGACTTTTGGTCCTCGTCTGCGCCATGCGCGAGGACACAGAGACACAGGCCGCGAAACTCGCCGCCAAAATCGCCAAGCTCAGGATCTTTCAGGACGAGGCGGGCAAGATGAACCTTTCGGTGCGCGACATCGGCGGTACGGCGCTGGTGATCAGCCAGTTCACGCTCGCCGCCGACACCAAGGGCAACCGCCCCGGTTTTTCCACCGCCGCCGCCCCCGAGATCGGCAAAGCGCTGTACGAGAGCTTCACGGAGCGTCTGATTGCCGAAGGCGTCCCCTCGGAGACCGGGATTTTCGGGGCGGACATGAAGGTCTCGCTGATCAATGACGGGCCGGTGACGATCTGGCTCGACACGGAGACGTAACCGCATCTGCCGTCATGCCCCCATGGACCTTTGGCCCGCTTTGTCCTAAAGCGCTCCCAACATGTGAGAGGTCAAAGTGACTGAGAAACGCATCCCCATCGCCGACGAAGCGGACACCACGCGGATCGCTGCCGCGCTGGCCGGTCACCTGCGCGCGGGCGACGTGATCCTGCTCGATGGCGCTCTGGCGGCGGGCAAGACGTTTTTCACCCGCGCTCTGGTGCGTGCGCTCGGATCGGACGAGGCGGTGACCAGCCCGACCTACACCATCGCCAATATCTACGAGACCCCGCGCGGGCCGGTGTTGCATGTCGATGCCTACCGGCTCAAAGGCGCGCAGGAGTTCTATCACCTCGGCCTCGAAGAGTATTTCGAAACGGGCATCTCGGTGATCGAATGGGGCGAACGGATTGGCGATTTCTTTGACGCGCCGCTGGCAATCCATATCGGCTTTGGCGACACGGAGAGCGCGCGCCTGCTCACGTTCACCTCGGACAGCCCGCGCTGGACCCCGGTTCTGGAGGCACTGTCATGCTGACGCTTTTGTTTCAGGCTTCGAACGGTGTGCCCTCTATGGCGCTCGGGCGCGGAGATGCGATTGTCTTCGACAGCGCCGAGGTCGAGGCGCTGTCCGGCTCGCGCGATTACCGGCTGATGTTGGAAACCGGGCTGGGGTCGATCTCTGCGACGCTGGACGAGATCACGCTCATCGCTTGCGACATCGGTCCCGGCGGATTGGGCGTCACCCGCACCGCCGCCGCTTTTGCCAATGCGCTTGGCTTTGCCCGTCGCATTCCGGTTCTGGCGCTTCCGGCGTTTGAGTTGCTCGGCTCCGAGGTCGCACGGGACAAACCGGTCGCGATCCTGCGTCGTGCGGCTCGGCCGCATGTGCATTTCGGGGTTTACGCCGACGAAAGTGGTCGTGGAAAACTTGTACTTTACGAACATTGTACGGAGCAGTCCGCGCTGGATCAGCTCTCCGACTTGGAGGATTACGATCTCGCCGGGAATATCGAGGTGGCGGGCCATGCTGCGCCCGTGACCAACAAAGCGACGATGACATGCATGCTGCGACTGGCTCTGGCCGCGCCACGACCGGAGCTGGATGCACGGGCCTGGCCGATTGTGGAGGTGTTGGAATGATCCCGTCTGCCGAACAGATTGCCGAAGTTCTGGGACAGGGCGGCGTGGTACTTTTGCCCACCGACACCGTGCTGGGCCTCGCCGCCTCCCCCGCCTTCCCCGAGGCCGTCGACAAGATTTACGCGCTCAAACAGCGCCCGCGACAGAAGAACCTGCCGATCATGGTGGCCGATGCCGATCAGATTTTCGAACTGGGGGCGGATGTGTCCTTTGAGGCGGCGAAGCTTCTGGCGAGCCCTTATGTGCCCGGCGCGCTGACGCTGGTGCTGCCGGTCGATACCCTGCGCGCGCCCGCATGGCTCGACGGGCGCAGCGAGATCGCTGTGCGCATTCCGGACAATGAGTTGCTTTTGAACACGCTGCGTCTGGCTGGGCCGCTGATGGTGACGTCTGCCAACCGCTCCGGCGCGGAGACGCCCGCGACCACCGATGATGCGCTGACGCAACTCCATGGCGCACCCGATCTGACCGTGCCGGGTAAGGGCGCGGCCCCTGCCCCCTCGACCATCGTCAATTGCACCGTCACCCCGGTCGAGATCGAACGCCACGGCGTCGTCCCCGCCGCGCAGATCGCAGAGGTGCTGGCATGAGCGGGCTGATCCTCGGCATCGAGACCTCTTGCGACGACACCTCGGTCGCGCTGGTGGACCGTTCGGGCCATGTTGCGGCGATCAAGACCGTGTCGCAATTCGAAATTCACGAAGCCTTTGGCGGGGTTTACCCGGAACTGGCCTCGCGTGCCCATTTGGAGGCCATCCTGCCGACGATTGAGGCGGTGATGGCGGAGGCTTCGGTCACGCCGAAGGATCTGACCGCCATCGGCGTCACCCGAGGGCCCGGTCTGATCGGGTCGCTGCTGGTCGGGCTGGCGAGTGCGGAGGCGCTGTCGATGGGCTGGGGCGTGCCGGCCTATGGAGTGAACCACCTGCGCGGGCATATCCGCTCGGTCGAGCTTGAGAGCGGGCGGACGGAATTCCCGGCAGTGATCATGCTGGTCTCCGGCGGGCATACGTTGATCGCGGAGCTGAAGGACGCCTGGTCCTATCGGCTCCTCGGCACGACGCGCGACGACTCGGTGGGCGAAAGCTATGACAAGGTGGCGCGGATGCTCGATCTGGGCATGCCGGGCGGTCCCGCCATCGACCGGGCGGCGAAACTCGGCACGCCGGTGCTGCGCCTGCCCCGCCCGATGAAGAACGAGGGCTACGAGTTCTCGTTTTCCGGGCTGAAATCCTCGGTCGCGCGCCATATCGAACAGCACCCGAAGGTCTCCATCGAGGATATGTCCGCCTCTTTCGTTGCCGCCTGTGTCGATGTGCTGACGGCCAAGGCCGACCGGGCTTTGGCGGAGTGCAAGCCGCGCTCTCTCGTGATCGTCGGCGGGGTCGCCGCCTCACCGCAGATCCGCGAGGCGATGGGAAAAGTGGCCGGAAAACATGGAGTTGAGCTTTGCCTGCCGCCGATGAAATGGGCGACAGACAATGCCGCGATGATCGCCATGGCGACATGGGATTACGTCGAGCGCGGGCTTCAGCCGGAGTTGATGCCCAAGCCCAATCTTAGCCTTGAGACACCGTAACCGCCTTAAAACGTGAAGCTCGGCAGGCTGTCCATCGCGGATTTGAGCGCCTCGCCCCATCCCGCGGAAATTTCGTGGTAATAGGGATCGTCGGCGCTGATGCGGCGCTGATGGGCGATCTGATAAGTGTCTTTTTCGATCACCTGCAAATCGAACGGCATGCCCACGGACAGGTTCGCCTTCACCGTGCTGTCGAAGGACACGAGCATGAGCTTGACGGCATCCTCGAAAGACATCTGCGGATCATAGGCCCGGATCAGGATCGGCTTGCCGTATTTCGTCTCGCCGATCTGAAAGAACGGGGTTTCCTTGCCAGCTTCGATGAAATTGCCCTCTGGATAGATCAGAAACAGCCGCGGCGGCGAGCCCTTGATCTGACCGCCCAAAAGCACGGTCGCATTGAAAGCGCTGTCGGCGCGCTGGCCCTCGTTGGCATTGGCGGCGATCACGTCCTTGAGCGTTCCGGCCACAAGGCGGGCGACCTGAAACATCGACGGCGCGGTGAGCACATCGGGCTCGCGCTCCGCAGGCGCCTTGGTGCGTTCGTCGAGGATCGAGACCAGCGCCTGAGTCGTCGCCAGATTCCCCGCCGTCATCACGGTCAGGATCCGCTCACCGGGGACTTCCCATGTGAACATCTTCTTGAAGGTGGAAATATTATCGACACCGGCATTCGTCCGGGTGTCGGACATCATCACGAGGCCCTTGTCGAGCATCATCCCCACACAATAGGTCATCGGACCGGTCCGCCTTTATTGTTGCTCTTGGCGTTGCGCCACTTCGATCTCGACGGAGAGAGTTTCCCCGGCCCCGCCGTATCGTGTGCCTGTTACAGGAGCAGCCTGCCGGTAGTCCAGCCCTGTCGCAACACGCACATAGCGTTGATCGGGGCAAATTTCATTAGAAACGTCGAAACCGACCCAGCCGAGCCCCGGCACATGGGCCTCGGCCCAGGCGTGGGTGGCGTCCTGAAGCGTGCGGTCGTCCATCATCAGATAGCCCGACACATAGCGCGCCGGGAAACCCATTTCGCGGGCACAGGCGATGAAGACATGAGCGTGATCCTGACACACGCCCTTGCCCTCGGCCAGCGCCTCCTCGGCGCTCCATTCGGGATGCGAGGCCCCAATTTCGTAGGTAATCGCCTCGCCCACGAGACGCGAGAGCGCGTGCAGACGCTCAAGCTCGCTCTCACCCTCGACCTTTTTGACCAAGGCGCGCACGCCCGGTCCGGCTTTGGTCAAGGGCGTGACAGTTTCGAACAGCCAGAGCGGCGACGGGCCGGTGTGCGGCCCCACAACGCCATGGTTCTCGGCAATCTCCACCTCGCCCTCGCAGGACACGATCAGCTCGCGCGTGTCGCGCTCAAAGGACAGAAGCTCCACGAGATTGTTCATATGATCGTGGTAGCTCAGCTCCTTTTTGCCGCCCTGAACAGAGGTCTCCCAATGGATGACCTCCTGCCCATGGCTGGATTTCGGCGTCTTGCGGAGCTGTTGCAGCCCGTAAGTCACCGGGTTTTCAAAGGAATAGCGGGTGGTGTGGCGAATGATCAGGCGCATCGGGCTCACTCGTAGAAACGGTAGTCTTTTTCGATCTGGCCGCCAAGCTGGCCAAAGGCGATCAGAACCGACTGGATATATTCATGCAGACCGCTCTCGAACACGGCATCGATGTCGTGATGCACGAAACGATCCACCAACGCCTGCGCCATGTGATAGGACGGCGTCTCCGCACCGTAATCCGACACCAGATAGCGCAGGTTGTCATGGATTTTCGAGGCGCAGAAATTCAGCGAACGCGGCATGCGGCGGTCGAGGATCAGGAATTGCGCGATGTCGCGGGCGTTGACCTGAGACCCGTAGGCCATGCGGAACCCGCCGCGCGCGGAGACCGAGCGCAGGATGGTTTCCCAATGCACATTGTCCAGAGACGATCCGACCGACAAAGCGGAAGGCAGAAGCACGTAATATTTCACATCGAGGATGCGCGCCGTGTTGTCGCCACGTTCCAGAAACGTGCCGATGCGGGCGAAATCGTAGATGTCGTTGCGGAGCATCGTGCCATGGGTCGCACCCCGCACCAGAGCGGTGCGTTGCCGGATCAGACCCAGAACCTTGGGCAGGTCGCGTTCCGAAACCTTGCGCGCAAGGATTTCGCGGGCCGCCATGTAACAGCCGTTCATCGCCTCCCAAACCTCGCCGGTGAGCGCGGTGCGCACCATGCGGGCGTTCTGGCGCGCCTCCGAGATGGTCGACAGCACGGAAGACGGGTTGTCTTTCGAGCGCAGCATCCAATCGACCGCCGCCTCTTTGGTCACTTCGTCATGGCCTTCGTTGAACGCATCGAGCACGGAGGCCGATTGCATCACGGAAACCCATTCGTCATCGTCATCCCCAAGCCGGGTCAAACCGATCCGCTGACCGGTCTCGACGAGGCGCGAGGTGTTTTCGGCCCGCTCCAGATAGCGGAACATCCAGTAGAGGCCGTTTGCGGTTTTGCCCAGCATCGCCATCGCGTCAGTCCTCCAGTACCCAAGTGTCCTTGGTGCCGCCGCCTTGCGACGAGTTCACCACGAGCGAGCCCTTTTTCAGCGCCACGCGGGTGAGACCACCCGGCGTGATGTTGATGCCTTCGGGGCTACAGAGGACAAAGGGCCGAAGATCGACGTGACGCGGCGCAAGCCCCGCCTTGGTGAAGATCGGCACGGTGGAGAGCGAAAGCGTCGGCTGGGCGATGTAATTGCCCGGCTTGTTCATCAGTTTCTTGCGGAACTCGGCGATTTCCTTTTTCGACGAGGTCGGCCCGATCAGCATGCCATAGCCACCGGAGCCATGCACCTCCTTGACGACAAGCTCCGCGAGATTGTCGAGCACATAGGCGAGGCTGTCGGGGTCCGAACAACGCCATGTCGGCACGTTCTCAAGGATCGCCTTCTCACCGGTATAGAATTCGACGATGTCGGGCATATAGCTGTAGATCGCCTTGTCGTCCGCGATGCCGGTGCCGGGCGCGTTGGCGATGGTGATGCCGCCGGAGCGGTAGACATCCATGATACCGGGAATGCCCAGCGCGCTTTCCGGGTTGAAATTGAGCGGATCGAGGAAATCGTCATCGACCCGGCGGTAAAGCACGTCAATTGCCCGGTAGCCCTCGGTGGTGCGCATCGCGACGCGGCCATCGACCACCCGAAGATCGTGCCCCTCGACCAGTTCGACGCCCATCTGATCGGCGAGGAAGGCGTGTTCGAAATAGGCCGAGTTATAAATCCCCGGCGTCAGAACGGCGACGGTCGGCGTGCCTTCGCAGCGGTTCGGCGCACAGGCGGCCAGCGAGCGGCGCAGGTTGGCCGGGTAGTTCTGCACGGGCTGCACCCGGTTGCGGGAGAACAGCTCCGGGAACATCTGGAGCATCGTCTCGCGGTTCTCCAGCATGTAAGAGACACCCGAGGGCGTGCGCGCATTGTCTTCGAGCACATAGAACTGATCCGGCCCGGTGCGCACCAGATCGATGCCGACGATATGGGTGTAAATCCCGCCCGGCGGCATCATCCCGATCATCTGCGGCAAAAAAGCCTCGTTGCGCGAGATCATCTCCTGCGGCAGACGCCCGGCCTTGATGATCTCCTGCCGGTTGTAAATGTCGTAAAGAAAGGCGTTGATCGCCCGCACCCGCTGCTCGATCCCCTTGCACAGCTTTTGCCATTCACGCCCGGAAATGATCCGGGGGATGATGTCGAAGGGAATAAGACGTTCCTCGGCCTCGGCCCGGCCGTAAACGTTGAAAGTGATGCCCGTAAGGCGGAAAACCTCTTCCGCCTCGCGTTGTTTTGCACGGAGCCGTTTCAGGTCTTCGTCCTGAAACCAGCCCTGAAATTCCGTGTAGGGTGTGCGCAGCGTATCGTCGCGCCCCCACATCTCATCAAAGATTTGGTCCTCGCTCATAGCTTGAATTTAGAACCTCCCCAGAGAGCTCCACAATCGGATTCGCGCATTCTCCAAAACGATAGCGGTGATCAAATGCGCATTCGCCTGTTTTTTGATCAAACCCCGTTCTCCGGCATTTTCCCGCCCGTCCCCGCGCCTCGTCACACCCCGGAGCGGCCCTGTCAAAGCGCTACATCGGGAGACTCAGCGTCGCAGAGCCCATCGGTATACATTCGCACACATTGACTTGAGGCCCCGAACTCGCTACCCGGATTGCCAAGCGCAGACGGGTCCATTTGCCCCGCTGCATATTCGTGACCGTGGAGGACCAAATGGCCGACAAGACCCCCGACATTATCTACACCATCGTGGACGAAGCCCCCGAGCTTGCCCGTGGCTCGCTCCTGCCGATCATCCAGTCTTTCTCCGAGGCCGCGGGTGTGAACGTGGCGACCAAGGACATCTCCCTGGCCGGTCGTATCCTCGCCCTCTTCCCGGAGCTCCTGTCCGATGAACAGCGCGTCTCCGACGATCTCGCGGAACTTGGCGAGCTGGTGAAAACCCCGGACGCCAACGTCATCAAACTTCCGAACATCTCCGCTTCCGTGCCGCAGCTTGAAGCCGCGATCAAGGAACTGCAAAGCCAGGGCTACCCGATCCCGGCCTACCCGGCCGATCCGCAGACGGATGAGGAAAAAGCCGTCCGCGCCAAATACGACACCGTCAAAGGCTCCGCCGTGAACCCGGTGCTGCGCGAAGGCAACTCCGACCGTCGCTCCGCCAAGGCCGTGAAAGAATACGCCAAGGCCAACCCGCACCGCATGGGCGAGTGGAAATCCACCTCGAAAACCACCGTCGCCGCGATGCCGGGCGGGGATTTCTTTGCCAATGAAAAAGCCGCGACCATCACCGCCGCTCAGGCCGGTGGCGCGAAAATCGTCTTCACCGCCAAGGATGGCTCCGAGACGGTTCTGAAATCCGGTCTCAAATATCTCGAAGGCGAGATCGTCGACGCGACCTTCATGTCCGCCAAGGCGCTCACCGCCTATATCCGCAAAGAAGTCGCGACCATGGAGCCGGGCGTTCTGTTCTCCGTGCACCTGAAAGCCACGATGATGAAGGTCTCCGACCCGATCATCTTCGGCCATTTCGTGTCTGTCTATCTCGAAGACTTCCTTGCGAAACACGGCGACAAGCTCGATTTCAACCCGAACTCCGGCATCGGCGCGCTCGAAAAACTCATCGCGGGCAATGCCGAGATGGAAGCCGATCTGAAAGCCGCACTCGCGGCCAAACCGGCGATGTACATGGTCGACAGTGACAAAGGCATCACCAACCTGCACGTCCCCTCTGACGTCATCATCGACGCCTCCATGCCCGCCGTGATCAAAGCCGGTGGCATCGGCTGGGGCCCGGATGGCAAAGCCGCCGACACCAAATGCTGCATCCCGGACAACTCCTACGCCTGCGTCTATGACGAGACGGTGGAGTATTTCAAAGAAACCGGCACGCTCGACGTCACCACCTGTGGTGCGGTCTCCAACGTCGGCCTGATGGCGCAAAAAGCCGAGGAATACGGCTCCCACCCGACCACCTTTGAAATGTCCGCCGACGGCACCGTCTCCATCGTCCTCGACAGCGGCGAAGTTCTGCTCTCCAACGAGGTCGAAGCGGGCGACATCTGGCGCTCCTGCACCGCGAAAAAAGCCCCGATCCTCGACTGGATTCAACTCGGGATCGAACGGTTCGATGCCACCGGCACAGGTGCCTTCTGGCTCGACAAGAACCGCGCCCATGACGCGGAGCTGATCAAATACGTCGAACCTGCCCTGAAAGAAGCCGGCAAGAACATCCCGATCATGGACCCGCGTGCAGCGACCCGGTTCACCTGGGAAGAAATGCGCAAGGGCAAGGATGTCGTGACCATCACCGGCAACGTGCTGCGCGACTACCTGACCGACCTGTTCCCGATTCTCGAGCTTGGCACCTCCGCCAAAATGCTCTCCATCGTGAAACTGATGAACGGCGGCGGCATGTTCGAAACCGGTGCCGGTGGCTCCGCGCCGAAACACGTTCAGCAGGTTCAGGAAGAGAACCACCTGCGTTGGGACAGCCTTGGCGAGTTCTGTGCGCTGGGTGAAAGCTACAACTTCCTCGCCTCCTCGAAATCCATGCCGAAAGCCGCCGTGCTGGGCGCCGCTGTCGAGGTCGCGACCCAGAAGCTGCTCCTCGAGAACAAATCGCCGGAGCGTAAAGTCGGCCAGAACGACAACCGCTCCTCGCATTACTGGTTCGCCCGCTACTGGGCCGAAGCTCTGGCCGCCCAAGGCGACGACGCCGAGCTGGCCGCGCATTTCGCCCCCATCGCGAAAGAGCTGGCCGACAAGGAATCGGTCATCCTCGGCGAGCTGAAAGCGGATGAGGGCAAACCGGCCGATATGGGCGGTTATTACCACGCCGACCCGACCAAAGTGGCCGCGATCATGCGCCCCTCGGCCACGCTCAATGCGATCATCGGCTGATCAGTCGCTTGAAATCACAGGAAAAGGGCGCCCTTCGCGGCGCCCTTTTTCGTGGCGCTCCCCGGTCCCTGCGCGTTTAAACCATTCGGTAAGATGGATTGCGTAAAGTCTCTGGCAAATCCCAGAACCAGGACTGCCGGTATGCTCGCCATTTTCAACAGATCACGTGACGCCAAACCCAAATCGCTCTCCCCGCTTGAGGAAGTGCTTGAGGAGACCCATGTGGTCGTGACCTGCGCCCCCGATGGCACCATTCTCTCAGTGAACGATCTGTTTTGCGAGACCACCGGCTACACGGCCGAAGAAGCGATCGGCAAGGATTACAGCTTCTTCGTGCGCACCAAGGACAAACAGACCGCCTCCGAGCTTTGGGCCAGCGTCCGCGCCGGCAAGATCCACAAGGGCATCGCGCCGCGGCTGAACAAGGCGGGCGAAGAGATCTGGTTCTCCGCCACCTATAGCCCGCATCGGGACAAGGACGGCAAGATCGACGCGATCTATGTCATCGGGCGCGAGATTTCCGAAATGCATCTCAAACGCCGCGACAACCGCTCGAAAGAGGACGCGATCAAGCGCTCGATGGCCTATATCGAGTTCGATCTCACCGGCAATATCATCTGGGCCAACAATCTGTTTCTCGACGCGACCGGCTACACGCTCGAGGAGATTCGCGGCCAACAGCACCGGATGTTCATGCCGAAGGGCGAAGCGGGCACTCAGGCCTATCGCGATTTCTGGGAGCGTCTCGCGAAGGGGTCATCCGAGAAAGGTCAGGTCAAACGCATCGGCAAGAGCGGCAATATTCTCTGGCTCGAATCCACCTACGAGACCCTGATCGACCCGGAAGGACGGCCTTTCAAAGTGGTGAAATACGCCTTCGACATCACCAACGCCAAGAACATGGAGGCCGACGCCCGTGGCCAGATCGACGCGATCCAGAAGGTGCAGGCCGTCATCGAATTCACGCCCGATGGGACGATCACGCGCGTCAACAAAATTTTCTGCGACGTCATGGGCTATTCCGAACCGGAACTCGTCGGCAAACATCACTCCCTCTTCGTCGAACCTGCCTACGCCGCCTCCGCCGATTACAAGACCTTCTGGGACAAGCTGCGCCGGGGCGAAGCGCTCAGCGACGAATATGTGCGCCTTGGCAAGGGCGGCAAAAGGGTCACCATCCGCGCCAGTTACAACCCGATCTGCAATGCTGCGGGAGAGGTTGTGAAAGTCGTGAAATTCGCCGTCGACACCACTATTTACCGTCTGACCGCCGACACGCTCATGGCCGGGCTCGATCATCTCTCTAAGGGTGATCTGTCCGTCCGGCTCGACCAGCACCTGGGCGAATTCGACGACATCCGCGTCAATTTCAACGCCACGATCTCGCGGCTGCGCGAGATTGTCGGCGGCATTGCCGACGGCGCGCAACTGGTCAAATCGGAAGCCGATTCCATCGGTCAGGCCACCGACGATCTGGCGCGCCGCACCGAACATCAGGCGGCGACCCTCGAGGAAAGCGCCGCCGCCCTCGATGAGCTCGTCGCCTCGGTCAAAGGCGTCGCCGAAACCGCAAGTCAGGTCCAGAGCCGCTCCGGCGAGGCCCGCAACCACACGGTGCAGGCCGGTGACGTGGTCGATCGCGCCATCACCGCCATGGACGAGATCGAAACCTCCTCGAAACAGGTGGCCTCGATCACCTCCGTGATCGACGACATCGCCTTTCAGACCAACCTTCTGGCGCTCAACGCGGGTGTCGAAGCGGCACGCGCCGGTGAGGCCGGTCGCGGTTTTGCCGTCGTCGCCTCCGAAGTCCGCGCGCTGGCGCAACGCTCCTCGGAGGCCGCACGCGAGATTGCCACCCTGATCTCCACCGCCACCGCACAGGTCTCCGGTGGCGTCGAACTGGTCCGCGAAGCCGGGGCCGCACTGGGCCGCATCCGGGAGGTGGCCGAAAAAATCCATGAAGGCATCGCACAGGTGGCGACCTCGACCACGGAACAGGCCACCGGCTTGGGCGAGCTCAGCTCGGCGATCAACCAGCTCGACCAGACGACCCAGCAGAACGCAGCCATGTCCGAGGAAACCAACGCCGCGACGGTCAATCTGCGCAACAATGTCGGCACGATGGAAGAAGACCTGTCCTTCTTCTCTGTCGTTTCAGACGTGCCCTCCTCCCTCCAGTCGCCCCCCTCCTTTGCCCGCAGCGCCTGAGACCTCTCCTCAAAACGCGCATGAAAACATGAAAAGGGGAGCGCCAGGCGCTCCCCTCCATCTTGTCAGCTCTGCCGCTCTTACATCTTGAAGATGCGATAGATCGCCGGGATCACCAGAACCGTCAGAGCGGTCGAGGTCAGAAGCCCGAAGAACAGCGAGATCGCGAGCCCCTGGAAAATCGGATCGGCGAGGATCACCGCCGCACCGATCATCGCCGCCACTGCGGTCAGAAGGATCGGCTTGAACCGCGTCGCACCGGCCTCGATCAGTATCTCCTCCGTCACCTTACCCTGATCATCGGCATTGCGAATGAAATCGACCAACAGGATCGAGTTCCGCACGATGATCCCCGCCAAAGCGATGAACCCGATCATCGACGGCGCGGAGAATGGCGCGCCAAACAGCCAGTGCCCGATGATGATGCCGAGGAAGGTCAGCGGCACCGGCGTCAGGATCACCAGCGGCAGGCGGAAGGAGCCGAACTGCGCCACCACGAGGATGTAAATCCCCAGAAGCGCCACACCGAAGGCCGCCCCCATGTCGCGGAACGTGACCCAGGTCACCTCCCACTCGCCATCCCACAGAAGCACCGGCTTCGACGTATCGGTCGGCTGACCGTGCAACGAAATCTCCGGTTTCATCCCCTCGGGCCAGTCCATCTCGTCGAGCTTGTCGGCCACGGCCAGCATGCCGTAAAGCGGCGCCTCATAGGCCCCGGCCAGTTCGGCCTGAACCATTTCCGCGTCATAACCGTTGTGCCGGAAAATCGGGTAGGAAGTTTTCTCCTCCGTCAGTTCCACCACATCGCCCAGCTCGACCACGCCACGCCCGCCGGGCAGCGCATCGGCCGGAACCGGCGTCGACAGCGCCGCCGCATCCATCACGCGATCGGATTTGTCCCGCCCGACCACGATCGGGATCGGACGACGCCCTTCGCCGCGATGCGAATAGCCCACCGTCGTGTAGCTGTTGAGATATTGCATCGTGTCCGCGGCATCGGATTCGGCCACCTGATAGAAATTGAGGTCCGACGGCTTCATCTCGGCCCGCACACGGCGCGCCTGTTCGCCATAGCTGTCGTCGGTGTCGACGATAAAGTCGACGCTCTCGAAAGCTTCGCGCACCTTGTCGGCCACGTCGCGACGGGTCTGCGGATCGGGCCCGTAGACCTCAGCCAGAAGCGTCGAGATCACCGGCGGCCCCGGCGGCGGTTCGACCACTTTCATCGCCGTACCCGGCGGCACAGTGATGCCCTCGAGCAGCATCTGGCGCAGCTCAAGCGCGATGTCATGCGAGGTCCGGTCCCGCTCGCCTTTCGGCAGGAGCTTGATCTGCACTTCGCCCATCTGCGGATATTCCCGCAAATAGTAGTGCCGCACGAGGCCGTTGAAGTTGAACGCCCCCGGCGTGCCCGCATGGGTCTGGGCCGAGATCACCTCCGGCAGGGTCATGGCGAGACGTCCCGCCTCCTGCGCCACCGCATCGGTCGCCTCGACCGAGGAGCCCTCGGGCAGGTCGATCATCACGGACAGCTCGGATTTGTTGTCGAACGGCAGGAGTTTCACCGTGACATGCTTGGTATAAAGCGCGCCGAGCGAGCCGAAGGACAGCACGATCACGACGATCAGGAAAATCCAGGCATGGCCTTTGGTGTGCAGGATCGGGCGCGCAATACGGGCGTAGAACTTGCCGAGCTTGCCACCGGGCACCTCGCCTTCCGCATGTTCGCCGTCATGATGCAGCTCCGCCCGGCCCGCGATTTTCAGCATGAGCCAGGGCGTGATCATCACCGCCACGAAGAAGGAAAAGATCATCGCGGCCGAAGCGTTCGCCGGGATCGGCGACATGTAGGGGCCCATCATGCCCGACACGAACAGCATTGGCAAAAGCGCCACCACGACGGTGAGCGTCGCGACGATGGTCGGGTTGCCGACCTCGGCCACGGCGGCCACGGCGGCCCCGAACCGGTTCTGCCCCGGACGCTTCAGCCCCCAGTGCCGCGCGATGTTTTCGATCACCACGATGGCGTCGTCGACGAGAATCCCGATGGCAAAAATCAGCGCGAAAAGCGACACGCGGTTGAGCGTATAGCCCATGATATAAGAGGCAAAGAGCGTCAGAAGGATGGTCACCGGGATCACGATGGCCACCACGATGGCTTCGCGCCAGCCGATGGCAATCAGCACAAGGCCGACGATGGAGAGCGTCGCAAGCCCCAGGTGGAACAGAAGTTCGTTGGCCTTTTCATTGGCGGTTTCGCCATAGTCACGGGTCACCTCGACGGAAACGCTGTCGGGAATGATTTCGCCCTTCATCGCCTCGACCCGGTGCAGAATTTCATCGGCCACGATCACGGCGTTGGCGCCTGCCCGTTTGGCAATCGCCAGCGTCACAGCCGGACGGCGGACAATCGGCGCATCGAGATCGACGGTCGCGTGTTCGCTCTCCCCCGCCTCTTCCGCGCCTTCGCGCGTCAGGGTCGCAACATATTGCTCGTCGAGATCGGAGACGAAGGCGACATCGGCAACGTCGCGCACATAGACCGTGCGCCCGTCGCGAGCGGTCAGTTCGAGATTGCCGATCTCCTCGGGCGTGGTCAGCGTCTTGCCGACGATCAGGCCGATCTGTTCGCCGCCATCGCGGATCGTATCGGTCGGGGCGGCGGAGTTCGCGCCCTGCACCTTGGAGACGAGCTGCTGCACGGTGATGCCGTAAAGCGCAAGTTTCTCGGGATCGGGGGCGACGCGCAGCGCCTCGTCCGTGCCGCCGATGACATAGGTCAGCCCGACGTTCTCGATCTGCGCGAGACGGGTTTCGACCTCTTTCACCACACGGGTGAGATCGGCCGCATTCATGTCCGGGTTGTTGTCGTTGGGCGAGAAGGTCAGCGCCACGATGGCGACATCGTTGATGCCGCGCCCGACCACCAGAGGCTCCTCGATCCCGACCGGCAGCCGGTCGTAATTCGCCATGATCCGGTCGCGCACCCGTACGATGGCGGTCTCGGACGGAACACCCACTTCGAAGCGGGCGGTGACCATGACCGTGTCGTCATTGCTCTGGGAATAGACGTGTTCGACCTCATCGATGCCCTTGACGATGGTCTCCAAAGGCTCAGTCACAAGCTTCAGCCCGTCCTGTGCCTTGAGGCCCGGCGTGCTGACGTGAATGTCCACGAGGGGCACAGAGATTTGCGGCTCCTCTTCGCGCGGCAGAGAGATCAGCGCGATCATCCCCACGGCCAGAGCGGCCAAGAGGAACAACGGGGTCAATGGGGAGAGAATGAAAGAACGGGTCAACCGCCCGGCAATGCCGAGCGAGCCCGTCGGTCCGTGCGGATTACTCATGGGACGTCACCACCACATCGCCGGCAGACAGCCCGCTCAGGATTTCCACATAGTCGCCACCGTCGAGATGCACCGTATTGCCCGGCACGACCACGCGCTCAGAAGCATGGCCATGAGTTTCGACGGTCACGAAATCGAGCCCGCCTTCCTGCGACAGCGCCGCCAGCGGCACCAGAAGCGCCTCATGACTTCCGACGGGCAAGCGCACCTGAACCCGGCGACCGATGAAGCTGGCGTCCAGCCCCTCGACCTCGACATCGGCCTCGACCCGGCCGCTTTCGATCAGCGGATAAATCTTGGCCAGCTTGCCCTCTCGGGTTCCGCCGGTCTCGTAAATCTCGATCGCATCGCCTTCCTTGAGGTTGTCGGCATAGCGCTCCGACACCCCGAGACGCAGATAGGCGTTGCCTGCGGCGATGGTCGCCACCTCCTCGCCCGACATGATCACCGCCCCGCGCGACACCGGCACGTCGATCACCACCCCGTCCTCGGGGGCAAGCACCTCGCCCTCCTCGATCTGGCGCGAAACGACCTGACGGTCGGCTTTCAGCGCGGTGATTTCCCCCTCCAGCACATTCACATTGGTCTGAAGCGCCTGAAGGCTCGAAGTCGAAATCACCCCGCGCTCGGACAGGGACTGACCGCGGGTCAGATCGTCCTGCGCTTTTTCAAGCTGGGAGGCATAGGAGGTGAGCTGCGCGTCTATGCCCTCGATCTGAAACTGCAACTTGGTGTCTTCGATCAACGCGACGCGCTGACCCGCCGTCACGAGATCGCCTTCGGTCACGTCCAGCGTAGTGATCGTTCCCCCGATCCGCGCACGCGCCGGAACCTGATCCCGGGTCTCGACTTCGGCATACACCGGCTTCCACTCCGTCACTGTTTGTGGCGACAGCGTGAGGGTTTCCGACAGGGCGGGACTTCCGGCCAGGACCATTCCCGGCAGAAGCGTCATCGTAAGCATAAAGGCGCGGCGCATTTGGACCTCTGTTCTGAGAAACGGTCTTTGCCCCCTCAGGCGCGGACCTGACATTCAATTTATTGCATATGTAGCAAATTCCTCACCATACGCAAGTATACTGTTGATCGGAAAATATGACAGGACATTCGCCCGGATTGCGGTCATCTCTCTGGCCCCTCTCTCATGCCGGAAATCCGCGCGCGCAAACGCCGCAACGCAGCACTCCCAGCACGCCGATGCAACATCTTCTCCGCCGCACCGAATCGCACACCTGCTTCGGATCATCTTTACGGCACGGTCGTTAACCATGATCTGGTCACAAACCACTCATTTTCCCATTGATTTTCGGCATAAAATTGCCGAAACGATAAAAAATGTATCGCCTGACGTTAATTATCCTCCGCTCAAACGTTGTTCTCATATGATCGTGACAAAAACACGCTAAGGTAGATTACGCAGTGCAGCATGGCTGCTCGTAACCTGCGCCTCCTGAGGACGAAAAGGCGGGTCGATCCTGCAACTGAACGATTGATCGCATAACGATTTAAAGGCTGAAAAATGACATATGTTTCCAAGTCCAATCAAGACTTCGCATCAACGACAAATGTCTCCTCCGCCACGCCGGTGACCTTCTCCTTTTACCGCAGCCTGGGAAAACGCACGTTCGACATTCTGTTTTTGCTGTTGGTCGCGCCCATGGTGCTGCCGGTGATCCTCATCCTGGCCGCTTTCGTCAAACTCGATGGCGGCCCCGCCTTTTATGCCCAGAGCCGGGTCGGTCGGAACGGCAAGGTGTTCCAGTTCTACAAACTGCGCTCCATGCATATCAATGCCGACGAGCTGCTGGTCAAACTGTGTCGGGAAAACCCCGCGATCGCGGAGGAATGGCAGACCTACCAGAAACTGCGCCACGACCCCCGGATCACGAAAATCGGCCATTTCATCCGCAAGACCTCACTCGACGAGCTGCCGCAACTTCTGAACATTTTCAAAGGCGATATGAGCTTTGTCGGCCCCCGTCCCTTTCTGCCCGCGCAGCAAATGATGTACGAAGCCGCCAAGGGGGAGGCCTATTTCCGGCTCCGTCCCGGTCTGACCGGCGTCTGGCAGGTGTCCGGTCGCGGCGAAAGCAGCTTTGTCGCCCGTGTGCGTTACGACAATCTCTATGATCGCAAGCTCAGCTTTCTGGCCGATATGGCCCTGATCCTGCGCACGATCACCGTCGTCCTTAAATCCACCGGCCACTGACACTCTGCGATCCATCGCGGAGATCAGTCCCGAAACTCACCAGAGCCCCCGAGGATGGGCGCGTTGAGCGCATATTTACGGGGTTTCGCGCAAGCACTCCCCTGCGACTCGCCCGATCTTCACCCGACGGTCGGCATAAATTCCGCTCAAATCGAGCCCTTCGAGGGGCGCGGCATCACAGGGCAATGTCCCGGTCACGACCACCAAGACCTCACCGGTGATACTGTCCGGCAGCGCTTGGTTCTGTGCATAATAGCTCGACGCGCGCCCGGTCTCCGGCATGGCATAAAGCGCAACCTCACGCTCCCGCCCGGTGTAGAACAGATCCGCAAGGATATCGCGGTTGCCGGTCACCACCGGAAGCTCCTCCGCCTCCGCCAGATCGAGAATGCTCTCCGAGAGGGCATGGCGACCGAGATAGCGCTCCAGAACCGGCTTGCCGCCGATCTCCGGCCAGGGCGCGAGCACGATCAGCACTGGCAGGCTCACGGAAAGCACCAGATTGAGCGACAGCGCCACGATCCGCCAGAACCGTGTCATGACGGTAACCGCAAGGATCGTGCCCGCGAAATAGGTCGCGATTGCCCAGTTGGCATAGGCCTGATCCAGCAGCGCCTGCACGCTCACCACCACAAGCGCCGGAAGAGAGAACAGCACCAGTGCCGGACGCATTCCTCCGCGCGGGCGCAAATAGGCGAGGATCAACGCCGCCATGGTCACCGGGCCGAAGACGCCGAACTGGCTGGCGAGAAATGTCGCCATCGAAGCGAGATCGAATGCCGCGCCGTCGCGCACCCAACCGGCATTGTCCATCGTATGCGACACGGTGGTCAGGTCATGCGACAGGTTCCAGAGCACATTCGGCGAGATCACGACCGCGAAAGCCAGAATCATCAGCCCGAGATTGCGCCAGCCGGGGCGCAGCGCAGGCTGGCTCAGCATCACGAGCGCCGAGCCCACAAGAAAATAAATCCCCGCATATTTCGCCATGAAGGCAAACCCGGCGAAGAGACCGACCGCGAGCGCATCCCCTGCCCGGCGCGTCTCGGCGGTGCGAAAGAAGAACAGCAGAGCGGCGGCATAGAACGGTGCCATGACGGTGTCGGTGGAGATCATCACCGAGCCAAGCGCCACGAACGGCAGGCTCAGGTAAATCGCCACGGTCCAAAGCGCAGCAGCGCGCCCCTGAACGCGCGCCGCGAGCGCGCCCAGCAAAAGCGCCGTGATGCCGTGCAGCACCGCGCCGGGCATCCGCACCCAGAAGGCCGCATCGGAGCCCGCCAGATCGGTCACCAGACGGATCACCCAACCGATCAGCGGCGGTTTCGAGTAATAGCCGAAATCGAGATTCTGACCCCAGAACCAATATTGCACCTCATCGACGAACAGGTCCGTCCCGTCGAAAGCCAGTGCCATAAGCCGCAGCCCAACCGCCACGGCGACAAAGACCAATGCCTGCGGCAACCAGCCCTTAAGCGGCGTCTTTTGTCGCGCGTCGGTTTGCATAGATCAGCCAGAGATTGCGGGAATAGATGATCACGCCAAGCGACTGGCCCAGCACGAAGACCGGGTCCTTGCGATATAGCGCATAGGCAAACAGCATCAGTCCGCCGACGAGAGAAAAATACCAGAACGCGATCGGGATCACCGAATTCTTCGCCCGCTCGGAGGCGATCCACTGCAACAGGAAACGTGCGGTGAACATGAGCTGCGCCGACAGCCCGAACAGCACCCACCAAAGCTCCGACGTCGTGTCCACATGCAGGATCGTCATCAACCATTGCATCGGCTCAGCCCTCCGCGCGGTCCACGACCACCTCGGTCGGGCGCGACTTCTTGCGGCGTTTCAAAAGCCAGGCCACGCCCATCAGATCGACAATCCCCACCAGCCCGCGTTGCAGGTTCGAATAATGCGACCGCCCGCCACCGCGTGCCCGGTGCGACACGTCGACATGCGCAACCTCCCAGCCATCGCGGGCGAACAGCGCCGGCAGATAGCGGTGCATGTGATCGAAATAGGGCAGCGCCAGAAAATCGTCGCGGCGAAACGCCTTGAGCCCGCACCCGGTGTCGCGTGTGCCGTCCTTCAAAATCTTCGCGCGCAGCGCATTGGCGAATTTCGAGGCGTAACGCTTTGAAAACGTGTCCTGTCTCCCGACGCGCTGACCGGCGACGACGCCAATACGCGCGCCATTCGGCCCGGAGAACGGCGCGATCATGTTCGGGATCTCGGTGCCGGGATTCTGCCCGTCGCCATCGAGCGTGCAACACACCGTACCGCGCGCCGCCCGCACCCCGGAATGGACCCCGGCCGATTGCCCGCCGGAACGGTCGTGCCGGATCACCCGAAGCTGCGGCATCGTCCGCATCCGCTGGGCCAGAATATCCGCCATGCCGTCGTCGGAGGCATCGTCGATCACGAGGATCTCATACGGTCCGATCTCCGTGCAGGCGCCCACGATCTCATCGAGAAGCGCCCCGATGTTCTCTGCCTCGTTGCGGCACGGGATGATGATGGAGGTGTCACACATACGTTTACGGCCCTAACCCAAGTCGCCTTCGCGATTACCGGAGCCGCCTCTCGATGTAAAGTGAAACGCCCCTTCCGTCGCACGCCACAGCAGAAGTACGCGCGACATGACGGACGCCAAACGGCTGAAAATGCCTGTCGGCAAAGCGTCGGATTTGTGTCGGACTTTTGTCGGACCCCGGCGCACGTTTCGATCCGGGCCGCACAGATCGCGCGGCCCGGTGAGATGTCAGAGCGGTTGCTCCAGCCCGAAGGCCGCGTGATGGATCACCTCGCCGCGGGGCATGGCGTCGCCGAACGGCAGGGCCTGAATGTAGCGTGGCGGACACTCCCCAACCGTCAGCCCCGGCACGGCCCGAAAACCGAAACGCCCATAATAGCCCGGCTCACCGACCAGAACCGCGCCCTTATAGCGACGGCGCAGACGCCGGAGCGCCTCCGCCATCAGCGCGCTGCCGATGCCTTCGCCGTGGCGCGACGGCAGGACGGCCAGCGGACCGATCACGGCCCAGCCCCGCTCCGTCCCGATTTGCCCCTCGAAGACCGCGAGATAGCCCAGCGGCCTGCCCGCCTCTTCGGCGACGAGCGACAGGGCGAGCGCATCCGCCGCCCGCAGCCGGTCGACGATCTCCGCCTCCGTGCCGGTGGATTGCGGCAAGAGGCGCATGGCCTCGGTCACGATCTCCCGAATGGCCGGGATGTCGGTTTCGGTTTCGGTTTCGGTGCAGATCAGCATGTCATGCTCCCTGTGTTGGCGTGTCCTGTGTTGTCCTGCCCTGTGTGGTCGAGCTGTGCCCGCACGGGCAGGCGTCCGCGTCTCGAGATGCGGCAGGGATGCCCCGACCGGCTTTCGATCAGGCGCTTGCGACGCAGTTTGTGAAAGAGGGTAAGGTCGAAGCCGGACAGGACCAGCCCCTCACGCGTCACGCAGGTGACAGAGGTGATCCTCGTGCCCTCCGCTCGTTCATGGCGAAGATGGCCCCCAAGAGCCAGAACGTGCAGCGCACGCTGTTCGTGTTTTGAGATATTCATGGATGTCTCATGTGTTGAGATGTGAAAAAACACCCGGATGCAGATGCACCCCGGTGGCTCCGGGTTCACACGGCTCTCTGAGGGTCAGAGAGCCTTATCACACAAGCTCTAACATCCAGTCTCCATGATCGAGGGCGCTTTGCCTCTCGTCTGGTGCGCAGATTAGTCTCAAGCGACACGGCCCGCAACCCGGGCGGACCTTGCGATCATGGCCCTGCGCACGAAAAACCAGACAGACAAAAGGCCAGACAGGCAAAAAACCAGACCGGCAAAAAACAGGCGCCCCCGGTCCGCACACCGGGGACGCCCGCCCATCGGGTCGAACGGAACGAACCGACCCTCAGGATTCGGTCACAGCCTTCGGCGGCTTGACGAGGGACTGGATGGTGTAGACCAGAATGGCCATGCCGATTGCGCCCAGAACGGCGACGCCGAGGAAGACGATGAGGTCGATCCCGCCACCGATGTCGGAGGGTGCGGAATGGGTCATCGCCATGACGAACCACACGGCCAGAACCGCGCCGACCGGCATGGAAAGCTGCGCCCAGAGGAATTTGCGCCAGCTCACCGCACGGTCGCGGATCAGCACATAGAGATAGGCCAGCGTCACCACGGCGGCAGCGGCGACCATGGCCCAGAACAGGCCACGCCCGAAGATTTCCTCGAAGACGGCAATCAGGGTCTGAAACGTAAGATCTTTCATGTCGCTCTCTCCTCAGGCCTTGCCGCGCAGCATGGCGTTGTAGGTGGCTTTCAGCGCAACCTCTTTCATCAGCCAGGAAATCCACAGCTCTTCGAGCGGCGGGATGATCCCCGGGAAGGAGGGCACGAGGTTGTTGTTGTAATCGAATTCCACCAGCATGGCGCGGCCGATCTTGGTGATCATCGGACAGGAGGTATAACCGCCGTAGGTTTCGGTCGGCGTGGTGCCTGCGATGGCGGAAACGATCTGGTCCTCGACCACCGGCACCTGCCATTTGACGGACGCCGCGGTTTTGCCTTTCGGCACACCGGCGACGTCGCCCAGAGCCCAGATGTCCGGGTAGCGCAGGTGTTGCAGCGTGGCCATGTCGCATTCGACCCAGCCCTGATCGGTCCATTTGTCGGCCCAGGACAGGCCGGACTGACGGATCACCTCGGGGGCGCGTTGCGGCGGGATGAGGTGGATATAGTCATAGTCCATCTCCTCGGTGCCCTCGGCGGTGTTGAAGGTCACGCGCTTGGCGCCCGCGTCGATGGATTTCACCGTGTGCTGATAGACCGGCGCGATCTCGCGGTCGAGGAAGAGCATGCGCACTTTCTCGGACACGATCGGCACACCGAAGAGCGCGCCGTCATGCGCGCCATAGGTGATCTCGGCCTTGCCGCGATTGCCCGCACGACGCAGGCGGTCGTCGATCAGGAAAGTGTGTTTCAAAGGCGCACCGGCGCATTTCATCTCGGTGCCGGGACGGGTGAAGATACCATGCCCGCCCTCTTCGATGAATTTGGACGCGGCCTGCCAGGTCTTGGCGGCATATTCAGGGCCCGCATAAAGCGCACCGATGCCGTTCTGGCCGACCATGTCGAGCGAGAAGCCTTCGATGGCGTCGTGATCGAGGATCAGACCGGGGGCCACGACGAGGAAATCGTAGGAGAGCGTCTGGCCGCCCTCGGTCGATACGGTTTTCGCGACGGGGTCGATGGCGGCGGCTTTTTCCTGAATGAGGGTCACGCCTTTGGGCAGCCAGTCGGTGGTCTCGGAGAGCACGTAATCGGCGGGTTTGAGACCGGCGGCGACGAGCGTGAGGCCCGGCTGATAGAGGTGAGCTTTGCGCGGGTCGATCAGGGTGATGTCGGCACCGTCGAGGCGTTCGACAAGACGGTTGGCCAGCGCGGTGCCACCGGCGCCTGCGCCGATGATGACGATCTTGGCACTGGTCTTGACGGAGGCCGCGCGGGCTTCACCGGAGGTCGCGGCGAGCGCGGTCGCGCCAGCGGCAAGGCCCAGGAAGCCCCGGCGGTTCACCGCGGGGGAATTGGGTGAGTGCATGTCTCTCTCCATATATTCGCATGCATATGTATGCATATTTTTTGGTGCGGAAAATTCCGCCCACCGGGCAGCGGGCGGAACAGATATTTAGGCGCCCCGGGGATGGTGGAACGACATCCCCGGGGCAATGCCACCTGAAGAAGGGACGTGATCAGGCGGTGTCGTCGTGCTCGTCTGCGAGGCGCGCGTCTTCGCGCATCTCAAGCCACATCGCGTTCAGAACGGCGAACAGGGCGGCGAGCGGAAGCCCAAGTATCCAGGCGAAATACCACATAGGTCGCTCCTTTCTCAGTAGCTTTGAGCGTTGGTTTCGAGCTCTTCCTCGGTGACTTTACCCCAGAGCACTTTGTAGACCCATGCGGTATAGGCGAGGATGATCGGCACGAAGATGATGGCACAGATCAGCATCACGAAGAGGGTCAGATGCGAGCTGGAGCTGTCCCAGACGGTGAGCGAGCTGTTCGGATCGACGGTGGAGGGCAGGATGAACGGGAACATCGTGAGGCCCACCGAGGAGATGATGCCGAAGATGCCGAGTTTCGACCACAGGAGCGTGGAGACTTCCTTGCCCTTGCGCAGGCCCATCACGGCCATGGCGATGCCGATGAAAGCCAGCACCGGCGCGATGGCGATCCACGGACGGTCCGAATAGGCCTGCATCCAGGAGCCCTCATGGGCGACCTCGGACAGAAGCGGGTTCGAAGGTCCGTCTTTCACCACCTCCCCGACGATATGATAGCCTTTGATCCCGAAGGCGAGCCAGACACCGGCCAGAGCATAGGCCACGGCGGCGACGATGCCGGCGACGGTGCCGATTTTCTGGGCCCGTTGCTGGACCGCCCCTTCGGTTTTCAGACCGAGCCAGGCCGCACCATGCATCAGGAGCATGGAGAGGGAGACCACACCGGCGAGAAGCGCGTAGGGGTTGAGCAGACGCAGCAGCTTCATGATGGCGTTGCCGTCATAGCGGGGCATCAGCAGATCGGGGGTGATGTGGAACGGCACGCCTTGCAGCACGTTGCCGACCGCGACACCGAAGACGAGCGCCGGTACGGCACCGCCCACGAAGAGCGCCCAGTCCCAGTTCCGGCGCCATTTGGCCCCTTCGCGTTTCGAGCGGTATTTGAAACCGACCGGACGCAGGATGAGGGCCGCGAGGATCAGGAACATCGCGAGGTAGAAGCCGGAGAAGGACACCGCGTAGAGCGGCGGCCATGCCGCGAAGATCGCGCCACCGCCGAGGATGAACCACACCTGGTTGCCTTCCCAGACCGGGCCGATGGTGTTGATCACGATGCGCCGTTCGATGTCGGTCTTGCCGACGAAGGGCAAGAGGGCACCGACGCCCATGTCGAACCCGTCGGTCAGCGCGAAGCCGATCAGCAGGACGCCCAGGAGCAGCCACCAGATCACGCGAAGGACTTCGAAAGTCATGAATTCATGCAGGATCATCGTTCGTTACTCCGCAGGCTTGAGGGTCGCATCATCGGCGCTGAGGCGGGCTTCATGGCGTTTCATCCATTCATCCGTTTCGGCAACGTCGATATACGGTCCTTTTTTGATGTATTTGATCATCAGGCCCATCTCGATGATGAACAGCACCGTGTAGAAAATCACGAAGCCAGCCAGAGTGATCAGCAGATCGGTGATCGACAGGTGCGAGGCAGACAGGGCCGTCGGCAGCACGCCGTCCACGGTCCAGGGCTGACGCCCGAATTCCGCCACGAACCAGCCGAGCTCCGCGGCAATCCACGGGGTCGGGATGATGATCACGCCAAGACGCAGCGCCCAACGCGGGAATTTCATGCCCCGGAAAGATGCCCGGTAGAAGAAGTAGAGCATCACGGCGATGAAGCTGAAGCCCAGAGCCACCATCAGACGGAAGGCCCAGAACAGCGGCCCGACGCCCGGCACGGTGTCGTCGGCGGCCATGGCGATCTGCTCGTCGGTGGCCTGACGCGGATCGTCCACATAGCGTTTGAGCAGCATGGCGAAACCGAGATCGGCGGAATGTTCCTCGAACGTCGCACGCACCTCAGCCGGGGTCGCGTCACGTTGTTCGCGGATGGTCATCAGCGCATCGTAAGCGATGATACCGGAGCGGATTTTCTCGTTGGCCTCGGCCACAAGCTGATCCACGCCCGGGATCTCATTGGTGAGAGAGCGGGTGCCGATCAGGCCCATCGCATAGGGGATGTGGATGGCGTAATGGGTTTCACGCGCTTCCCGATCCGGGATGCCGATGAGGGTGAAGGAGGCAGGCGCTTCCTGAGTTTCCCACATGCCTTCGATGGCCGCGAGTTTCATCTTCTGGGTGTGCGTGGCGTTATAGCCCGACTCGTCGCCCAGAATGACCACGGAGAAGGCGGATGCCAGACCGAAAGCGGCAGCGATCGCGATGGAGCGACGGGCCAGTTCCGTGTGACGCCCTTTGAGCAGATACCAGGACGACACGCCCAGCACGAAGACCGAGGCGGTCACGTAGCCAGCGGAGACGGTGTGCACGAATTTGGCCTGAGCCACTTCGTTGAACACCACGTCGAAGAAGTTGGTCATCTCCATGCGCATCGAGTCCGGGTTGAACTCGGCGCCGACCGGGTTTTGCATCCAGCCGTTGGCGATGAGAATCCAGAGCGCGGAGAAGTTCGACCCGATGGCCACCAGCCAGGTGACGATCATATGGGCGACTTTGGACATCTTGTCCCAGCCGAAGAACATCAGGCCGACGAAGGTCGCTTCCATGAAGAAGGCCATGAGCCCCTCGATGGCGAGCGGTGCGCCGAAGATGTCGCCGACATAGTGGCTGTAGTAGGACCAGTTCATGCCGAACTGGAATTCCATCGTGATCCCGGTGGCCACACCGAGCACGAAGTTGATCCCGAACAGAGTTGCCCAGAATTTCGTCATCTGCCGCCAGATAGGCCGGCCGGTCATGACGTAGACCGTCTCCATGATCGCCACGATGATCGACAGACCAAGCGTGAGCGGCACGAAGAGGAAATGGTACATGGCTGTCATCGCAAATTGCAGACGCGACAGCTCAACGAGTCCGAACTCCATTTTCCCTTGCTCCTTTCCTGCAAAAACATGTTTTGCAGATACACTTTTGTAACGCCGGATTAGAACGTCACACGCTGGGGTACTTTGACCCAAATCAAGAATGCCATATTACAGATGTATCTTAAAGTGACCGCGACATCGCGGCGCGCCCCCCCTGTTCCCAGATCACTTGCTCGTGAATGTGCTTGTAATCCCCGCTGCGGAGAGCGGTTTTTGCACCTCCGGCAGCCGCAGAACGCGATCTGCGGCCCCCTGTTCCTCACTGCGATGGGCTGCCATCAGCACCGCCGCATGCGGCAGAGCGGCGCGAATTCCGCGCAAAACCCGTTCCGCCGTCGCATGGTCGAGCCCTTCGGTGGGCTCGTCCAGAAGCAGCACCTGCGGCCGACGCAGCAGAGCGCGCGCCAGCACCAGCCGACGCGATTCGCCGCCCGAAAGACCAGAGCCACGCGGCCCCAGCCGGGCCTCCAGCCCGCCTTTTGCGCGAATGACCCCATCGAGCGCCACCGCCGTCAATGCCGCCCAAAGCGCGGCGTCATCGGCCTCGGGCGCGGCAAGGCGGAGATTCTCCGCAACCGTCCCCTGAATGAGCGCCGATCTTTGCCCGACGAGCGTAACCAGACCTGGTAAACAATTTGTAACCGGCTGATCGGCCACGAGGACTTGCCCCGACAAGGGCCGGAGCGCCCCGGCCGCCAGGAGCAGCACCGTGCTTTTGCCAACCCCCGACGGGCCTTGCAGCGCCACCCAATCGCCGGGGGAGAGCGCAAGATCGAAGCCCGAAATCACCGGGCGCGCCGCACCGCGCGCAAAGCTCACGTCTTTGAAAGACAGTGTCAGAGGCGCGTCGGGCACATGATCCGGGACGGGGTCGGAAGGGGCCTGCATCTGCTCGGTCACACGGCGCGCCGCTCCGATCATGCGCCCGATCTCCGCCACGGCGCGGCGCAGCGGCGCGACGGTTTCCATCAGCGCCAGAGCGGTGAAAAACCCGATGGCGGCACGCGCGGGCGTGATCTCCCCCGCCTCGGCCAGCCCGCCCCCGATCCAGAGCGCGGCAGCCCCCGCCAGAGCGGAGACGACCATCAGCGCGGCCCCGGCCTGACGTTCGCGGGTGTCGGTGACTGTGGCGGCGGCCTGACGCCGGGCATCGGCGGTTTGCGCGGTCTCAATCTGGGCCGGGAGCTGGCCGTAGACGGCAAGATCTTCGCGGGTGGTGACGAGGTCGATGAAGCGGGTGCGGAAGGCCTGTGCCGCCGCTTCGGCGCGGCGTGAGGGCGTCCGGGCGCGGGACATGCCCCAGATCAAAACGGCCAAGCCGCCCAGCACATAGATCGCGAAAATCGCGAGGGCGACGGCGGGGGCGACCAGCCATGACAGGACGATCAACGCCAGAATCTGCGTCACCCCGCCCGCGATCAGCGGGATGAACAGACGCAGCGGCACACCGTCGAGCGCGTCGACATCGGCGAGGATGCGGTTGAGCGCCTGTGCGCCCCGGAGACGGATCAGCCGCTCATGAGAGCGCAGGGACAAGGCGGAGAGTAGTGCAACCCGCAGCCGGGCGAGCGCGCGCAGCGTGGCGTCATGGGTCAGGACGCGTTCGCCATAGCGCGTGGCGGTGCGGGTGATGGCGAGGAAACGGACCATGGCGGAGGGGCGGAACACGTCGAAGACCGCGCCCGTCCCGGCGAGACCGGCGGCAGAAGCGGCGACGATGAACCAGCCCGACAGGCCGAGCAGCGCCCCGCCCATGATCAAGACGAGCGCAGCCAGCAAGAGACCACGGCGCAGCGCCTTGGCTTCGCCGGTCATCATGATACGGAAGATATGCCAGAGGTTACGCATCGGCGGTCTCCTCTTTGGCAGGGACGATCTCGATCACCCGATCCATCTTGGCGATCAGATGCGGATCGTGGGTGGCGACGATGAGGGTGGCGCCGCGGGATTTGAGCGCGAGAAGCGCCTCGGTCACCCGGTCGGCGGTTTCCCGGTCGAGATCGGCGGTGGGCTCGTCCGCGAGCACCAGATCGGGGGCGGCGGCGAGCGCACGGGCCAGCATGACGCGACGCGCCTCGCCCCCCGACAGACCGCCGCCGGTTTCGCCCAACACGGTGAGATCGCCTTTCGGCAGGGCGGCCAGAACCCCGTCGAGCGCGGTGGCGGCAATCAGATCGGGGGTGAGCGCGGCACCGAAAGCGATGTTGTGACGCAGCGAGCGGCCCAGAAACATCGGCGCTTGCGGCATCCAGCCGAGCCGCGCGCGCCAGGCGTCGGCAGTGTCCTCGGTCAGAGGCTGCCCGGCGACCGTGATCAAGCCGGAAGCCGGTTTCTCCAGCCCCGCAATCAGACGCAGAAGCGTGGTTTTGCCCGCCCCCGAGGGACCGGAAAGCGCGACACGGGTGCCGGGGGCGATCTCGGTATCGGGATAGGAAATCGTTCGTCCACCGCGTTGCGCAGCGACATGATAAAGAGAGACGGAAGCGGGACCGGGAAGCGGCGCGACCTTGGCCCCCTGCCCCAGAAGCGTTTCGGTCTCCTGCTCTTCCCAGACGGCAAGCTCTCCCGCGACGGCCAGCGCCGAGGCCTTGTCATGCCAGGCGGCGGAGAGATCGCGCAAGGGCTGGAAATAATCGGGTGCGAGCAGCAGAAGGAAAATCCCGCCCCAGGGCGTGATGCCCGCGCCATAAGCGCCCCATGAAATCTCGCCCAAAAGCGAAAACCCGACCCAGACCGCGACCATCGCCACGCCGAGGGCGGCGAAAAGCTCGAGCACGGTGGAGGACAGGAAGGCGATGCGCAGAACGGCCATGGTGCGCGAGCGCAGATCGTCAGCGGCGTGATCGAAGCGCGCAATGAGACGCGGGGCGGCACCCAGAAGGCGAATGTCGGCCAAAGCGGCGAGACGGTCGACCAGAAGATCGCCCAGAGAACCGATTTCCTGCATCTGCCGCTCGGAGGCGTCCTTCGCGGCATAGCCCACGAGCGCCATGAAAAGCGGAATGAGCGGCCCGGCGATGACGAACACGAGGCCCACGGCCCAGCTTTGCCAGAACGCGAGCGCGAGAATGGCGAAAGGCACGGTCATCACCCGGAGCTGCGCGGGCGCATAGCGGGTGAGATAGGGCAGAAGCGCGTCGAGCTTTTCCCCCGCCAGAGCCGCCAGCGCGCCGGGGCCACCCGCGACCGAATGCGAGGTCGCCTGCGCCTCACGGGCGAGGATGCGCGCACGGGTCGTGGTCACGATGGCCTGACCGGCGCGGAAAAGAAGCCCTTCGGCGAGGTAATTCAGGATCAGACGCAGAGCCGCGAAGCCGAGGAACCCCAGCGTGCCGGTCAAGACCGTCATCCCGCCCTCGCCCAGAAGAAGCCGGGAAAACAGCGCCGCCACCAGCGCCGCCTGCGGCAACCACAAAAGCGAGGAGAGCGCCGTAAGCCGCGATGCCAGACGGATCGACCGGGCTCCCGGGGCCAAAAGCGTCTTGAGCATCCGCTTGTCGGCGGAGGGCTGCTTTTTCGTCTCTCGTGTCATGCGCGCGTGATCCGGCAGATATACTCTTGTCGTTGCGGTCTTGCTGGCACGTCCCGGCATGGGATGCAATCGTATGCCGTTTCACAAACGCCGCCTGCGTCGGGGTGTCTCACCTATGATAGGCTCCGCAAGGTGGTTTCCCAGAGAATTCCGACCGGCTTCTCGCCGTCATAAAACTTTCACTAGGCTCAAGGCATATATTTCGAGTATTCGCGAATTATGGAACAATTAAACATCGACTCACCCTCCGCCACCCGCGCCTTTGCCGCTCTCGGCCATGCCGGACGGCTTTCCGTCTTTCGCATGATCATGCGCTTTGCACCGCGCCCGGTGCGCCCGACCGAGCTTGCCGAAGCCCTCGGCATGAAGCCCAACACGCTCTCGGGTTATCTCTCGGAGCTTCAGCAGGCCGGGTTGATCGAAGTGGAGCGCGACGGGCGGGCACTCTATTATAAGGCCGCACTTCAGACCTGTGACGCGCTGGTCGGCTATCTCGTGAACGATTGCTGCCGGGGGCGGCCCGAGGTCTGTCTCAATGCCCTGCCGCTCAGTGGTGATCGCCCCTTCCGCGTGCTGTTTCTGTGTTCCGGCAATTCCGCACGCTCGATCATGGCTGAGGCTTTGCTGCGCGACCTTGGCGCGGGGCGGTTCGAGGCGGTCTCGGCGGGCACCGCGCCCAATGGCGAGATTCACCCGCAGGCCCGCGCACTTCTGGAACGCGAAGGGCATGACACGCTCGGGCTCTGGTCGAAATCGCTCAGCCAGGCGCAGCGCGGTGAGGAGGGCTATGATTTCGTCTTCACGGTCTGCGACCGGGCGGCACAAGAGGATTGCGGTCCCCTGCCTGGCCAGCCGCTTTCGGCGCATTGGGGCCTGCCCGATCCGGTGAAGGTCGAGGGCACCGAGGCCGAGCGCGCTCTGGCCTTTGCCCGGACCTATGACGCGCTGCGCCGTCGAATCGAGGTTTTCACGGCGCTGCCCATCGAGAAACTCGACCGCATGTCGCTTCAGGCGAAAATCGACGATCTCTCCGTGATGAAAGAGGATGACCATGGTTAAAACTGCCCCCAACTTTGCCCCCAAAATCGCCCTCAACGGCCTTGGCCGGATCGGAAAGCTGGCGCTGCGCGACCTGTTCGACCGGGGGCTTGGCGAAAACATCGTGCTCCTGAACGATCTGGCGGGCGATGCGGAGCAGCATGCGCTGTTGCTGGAATTCGATTCCGTGCACGGGCGCTGGGGCGCGGAAATTTCCTATGACGCGGACAGCCTGACCGTAAACGGCACGCATATGATGCTGACGCGGGAGGCGCGGATCGAAAACCTGCCGCTCAAGGAACTGGGCGTCGATCTGGTGATCGACTGCACCGGCTATTTCAAAACCGCCGAACGCATTGCGCCCTATTATGAGGCCGGGGTGAAAAAGGTTGTCGTCTCGGCACCGGTGAAGGACGGCGGCGCGCTGAACCTCGTCTATGGGGTGAACCATGGGCTTTACGATCCGACGGCGCACGATCTGGTGACGGCGGCGTCCTGCACCACCAACTGCCTTGCGCCGGTGGTGAAGGTGATCCACGAAAATCTCGGCATCAAGCACGGGTCAATCACCACGATCCATGACGTGACCAACACCCAGACCATCGTGGACCGGCCCGCAAAGGACATGCGGCGGGCGCGCTCGGCGTTGAACAACCTCATTCCGACCACGACCGGGTCGGCGACGGCGATCACGCTGATTTACCCGGAGTTGAAGGGGCGGTTGAACGGTCATGCGGTGCGGGTGCCGCTGTTGAATGCTTCTCTGACCGATTGCGTGTTCGAGGTGGAGCGGGAAACCACGGCGGATGAGGTGAATGCCCTGTTCAAGGCGGCCTCCGAAGGCGAGCTTGCGGGCATTCTCGGCTATGAGACCCGGCCTTTGGTGTCGACGGATTACATCAACGACTCGCGCAGTTCCATCGTGGACGCGGGCTCGACGATGGTGATCCACGGCACGCAGGTGAAGATTTACGCCTGGTATGACAACGAATGGGGCTACGCCTGCCGCCTCGCCGACATCGCCCGCATGGTCGCGGGTGCGATGTGATGGCGGCTGTTCCGGCGGAAAACCCGCTGCGCGCCTATATGGCGGTGACGGCGGCCTATTGGGCGTTCATGCTGTCGGATGGCGCGCTCAGGATGCTTGTGCTGTTGCAGTTCAACAGTCTGGGGTTTTCGCCCGTCCAACTGGCGTACCTGTTCCTGTTCTACGAGATCGCAGGCATCGTGACGAACCTCTCCGCCGGGTGGCTCGCGGCGCGTTTCGGTTTGACCTCAACGCTTTACGCGGGATTGGTGATCCAGATCGGGGCTCTGGCGGCGCTCGCAGGGCTCGATCCGGCGTGGTCGGTGTCGGCCTCTGTGCTTTATGTCATGGCGGTGCAAGGGGCGTCTGGCGTCGCCAAAGATTTGGCGAAAATGTCGTCGAAATCGGCGGTCAAAATTCTTGCCCCCAAGGGCGACGGCAGCCTGTTCAAATGGGTCGCCGTGCTGACCGGTTCTAAGAACGCCGTCAAAGGGTTTGGTTTTTTCCTGGGCGCGGCGCTTTTGGCGCTCGCGGGGTTCGAGGCGGCGGTCTGGGGCATGGCGCTTGTCTTGCTCGTCATCCTCATCGCCGTCGCGGCATTCATGCCCAAAGGCCTGCCGACCGGCAAAAAGGGCACAAAAATCTCCGCGATCTGGTCGAAAGATCGCCGGATCAACCAGCTCTCACTGGCCCGCATGTTCCTCTTTGGTGCGCGAGACGTGTGGTTCGTGGTCGGCATCCCGATCTATTTCAAAGCGATCTTCTCCGACGGCACGCCGGAAGGCGCGCGGCGGGCGTTTTTCATCGTCGGCGCCTTCATGGCGCTCTGGATCATCGGCTATGGCTTTGTCCAGGGCATTGCCCCGCGGTTTCTCAAAGGGGCTGCGGGCGACGACGCGGCGGGCGCGCGGATGGCGGTCAAATGGGTCGGGCTTTTGACGCCCATTCCCTTTGTGCTCGCAGCTCTGGTGTGGATCGCAGGCGCGCCGACGCTTTGGCTTACACTGGCTCTGATCGCGGGGCTTTTGCTCTTTGGCTTTGTCTTCGCGGTCAATTCCTCGGTGCATTCCTATCTCATTGTCGCCTTCTCCGGTGAAGACCGCGTGACGATGGATGTCGGGTTTTACTACATGGCGAACGCCGCCGGGCGGCTTTTGGGCACGCTCCTGTCGGGGCTGTCCTATCAGGCCGGGGGGCTGGCGCTCTGTCTGGCGACCGCAGGCGTGATGGCGGGGCTGAGTTTGCTGGCGGCAAGACGGCTTGAAATCTGACCCGAAATCCTGACTGAACAGTCGGAGAATACGGGAGATTTCCTGTATAATTTTGCAGAGAGGCACAATCGCGCAAGGCTTTGAAAAACTTCTCCGCAATTTTGCAAAGCAAACTTCACATGCCCGAAAAAGGGGGTTTACCACGGCTCAATCAGACGCTTATCTCCGCGAAAGATATAAAGTCGGCGTAAAACCGGCACAGCTCTGGAGGAAAGACCATGACCACGCGCGACATCACATTGATCGCCCTGTTTGCCGCCCTGACCGCCGTGATGGCGGTATTCCCGCCGGTGACATTGCCGTTTTTGCCGGTGCCGATTACGGCGCAATCGCTGGGCGTGATGCTCGCAGGCGGCGTCTTGGGCGCGAAACGCGGCGGGCTTGCGATCCTGCTTCTGCTGGTGCTGGTGGCCATCGGCCTGCCGCTCCTCTCGGGCGGGCGCGGTGGCTTGTCGGCTTTCTTCGGCCCGACCGCCGGCTTCCTTTTGGGCTGGCTTCTGGCCGCCATTGCCATCGGCTGGATGACGGAAAAGTTCTGGGACGGGCTGTCCTTTGTCTCCGCCACGCTGATCTGCGTGATCGGCGGCATCGGCGTCATGTATGCCGTGGGCATTCCGGGCATCACGCTCATGGCGGGCGTGCCGATTTCCAAGGCCTTCATGGGCTCCGTGACCTTCATCCCCGGCGACATCGTCAAGGCGCTGATCGCTGCCGCCGTCATGGTGACGGTGAAAAAATCCTACCCGATCATCGGTCAGGCCGCCTGAGCATGACCATGCAGTTCGACAGGGTCTCCGTGACCAAAGGCACGCGCGAGATTCTGTCGGAGATCACCCTGAGCCTGACCGAACAGCGCATCGGCGTGATCGGCAACAACGGCTCCGGGAAAAGCACGTTTCTCCGGCTTTTCAACGGGTTGGAGAAACCGTCTACGGGCACGGTCCGGTTCGGAGAGAGCACGGACGACCTGCGTCGCCATGTCGGGTTCATGTTTCAGAACCCGGACAATCAGATCGTTTACCCGATGGTCGAGGAAGATCTGGCCTTTGGTCTCAAGGCGCGCAAACTGTCGAAATCCGAGATCGAGACGCGGATCGAACGGGTGCTTTCCGAGCTGTCTTTGACGCATCTGAAAGGCCGTCTGACGCATCAGCTTTCCGGCGGCGAGAAACAGATGGTGGCGCTGGCGGGGGTACTGGTGACGGAGCCCGAGATGATCGTGTTCGACGAGCCGACCACGCTTCTGGACCTGCGCAACAAGATGAAATTCATGCGCGTTTTGGCCACTCTGTCCCAGCCCGCCGTGGTGGTGTCGCACGATCTCGATCTCTTGGCGGGGTTCGACCGGATTTTGCACATTGCGGACGGGCGCATTCATGCCGACGGACGGCCCGAGGACGTAATCCCGGCCTACAAAGCGCTCTGCGAAGATTTGGGCGGATGCTGACCGATCTCTATATCCCCGGCGACAGCGCACTGCACCGCGCGCGGCCCGCTTGGAAACTGGCGCTCCTGTTTGCCTATTGCACGGCGATCTTCGTGGTCACGCATCCGGGGATGCTTGGGGCCGGGCTTGTGCTTGTGGCCTTGGGCTATGGGATCGCCGGTCTCTCGGCCCGCGATGCGTTGACCGCGATCCGCCCCGCTCTGGTCGTCCTCGTGATCATCTTCGCCGCCCAGCTCTGGCTCGAAAGCCTCGGAATGGCGATTTATGTCACGCTTCGGCTGATGGCGTTGCTGATGGCCGCCGCTCTCGTGACCTATACGACGCGGGCGAGCGAGTTCACCGAGGGCATCCTCGCGCTTTTGTCCCGCGCACCCGCTTGGGTGCCCAAGGACAAGATCGCGCTCGCCATGTCGCTGGTGTGGCGCTTTATTCCGATGATCCGCGCGCAATTTGACGAGGTGCGCGAGGCGCAGCGGGCACGGGGGCTGGAGCGCAACATGCTGGCGCTTGTGGTGCCGCTGGTGGTGCGCACATTGAAGACCGCCGATGAGGTCGCGGAGGCGATCACCGCGCGGTCGCTCGACTGACGGCCTTAGAGCACCCGCCGCAATCCGGATTGCACCTTCAGGAGCTTCGGCAGATAGGTCGGAACCAAAGCGTGCACCTTGTCCTGGGTCGCGGCCATGCCGGTGTTGAGCGCGGCAATGATATGACCATGGCCGTCGACCAAAGGCACGGCGATGGAGCGCAGCCCGATTTCCACCTCCTGATCGATGATCGCATAGCCCTGTTTCTGGGCCTCCTCGATGCGTTTCATGATCTCGTCCGGATCGGTGACGCTGAACCTCGTGCGGGGCGAGAGATCGGAGGCCTCAACAATCGCGCGCGCCTCCTCAGTTGGCAAAGCGCCCAAAAGAATACGCCCCATCGAGGTGCAATGCGCAGGCAGACGCGAGCCGGGCATGAGGCCAATCGACATCACACGTTTCTGGGCGGCACGGGCGAGATAGACGATCTCGGTGCCGTCGAGGATCGAGACGGAACAGCTTTGTCCGATCTGTTCGGTGAGCTGATCGAGCCAGGGCTGGACGATCTGCGGCAGAGGAAGTGCGGAAATCGCCCCCATGCCAAGCCGCAGGGTGCGCGGCGTGAGCGTAAAGAATTTGCCATCGTAATCGGCATAGCCTTCGCCATGAAGCGTCAGAAGACAGCGCCGGGAGGTGGCCCGGTCGAGCCCTGTGGCCTTGGACACATCTGTGATCGACAGCTTCGGCGTTTTCGCCCCGAAACATTCGAGAACGCGCAGGCCCTTGGCCAAAGAAGAGATGGTATCGGAAGATTTGTTCGTTGGTTTGTTCGCCATGCGCACGACACTTCCCGACATCCGAACAAATGTCAAGATGCGCACAAAAAGACTCGTCGCGACAGCGGCACGAGCGTAGATCGACGTCATAAACTGGAGGGTCTCATGGACAAAACCATCTCTACCGTGGCCGAAGCGGTCGCGGACATTCCCGATGGCGCACAGGTGATGATCGGCGGTTTCGGCGGCTCCGGCGCGCCGATCGAGCTGATCCACGCGCTGATCGACCGTTTTCGCGCCACCGGCAGCCCGAAGAACATCACCGTGATCAATAACAACGCAGGCAATGGCTATATCGGCATCGCCGCGATGATCAAGGCGGGCATGGTCAAGAAGATGATCTGCTCCTTCCCGCGCTCCTCGAATGCCGAAGCGTTCAACGAGAAATTCCTCGCGGGCGAGATCGAGCTTGAGCTTGTGCCGCAGGGCACGCTCGCGGAACGCATCCGCGCGGCGGGGGCCGGCATCCCGGCGTTTTACACCCCGACCTCTTTCGGGACCGAGTTGGCCGAGGGCAAGCCGACCGAAGAGTTCGACGGCAAGATGTATGTGCGCGAGCGCTGGCTGAAGGCCGATTTCGCGCTGATCAAAGGCCAGCAGGGCGACACGGTCGGCAACATGACCTACCGCATGGCGGGCCGCAACTTTAACCCGCTGATGGCCATGGCCGCTGCGAAAACCATCGCGCAGGTCAGCGAGTTGGGGGAACCGGGGTCGATTGATCCGCAACAGGTGATCACCCCCGGCATCTTCGTCGACGCGATTGTAGAAGTTGCACAACCTCAACAAGAAGAAGTGCTGGTGCGCACGGGAGTGGTCTACTGATGTCCGATTTCAACATTATGGAAGACAAGCTCTCCAACGCCCAAATCGCATGGCGCGCCGCGCAAGACATTGAAGACGGGTCGTACGTAAACCTCGGCATCGGCTTCCCGGAGATGATCGCCAAATTCCAGCCCGAGGGCCGCGATGTCACCTATCACACCGAAAACGGCGTGTTGGGCTTTGGCAAAGCGCCCGCCCCCGGCGAGGAAGACTGGGACCTGATCAACGCCGGCAAAAAGGCGATCACGCTCAACCCCGGTGCGTCGTTTTTCCACCATGCGGACAGTTTCTCCATGGTCCGTGGCGGTCACTTGGACCTCGCCGTGCTGGGCGCCTATCAGGTCGCGCAAAACGGCGATCTGGCGAACTGGCGCGTCGGTTCCAAAGGCGTGCCGGCCGTGGGTGGTGCGATGGATCTGGTGCATGGTGCGAAACGCGTGGCCGTGGTCACCGATCACGTCACGAAAGACGGCGGGCCGAAACTGGTCGAGACCTGCACCTTCCCGCTCACCGGCGTGGGCTGTGTGACCCGCATCTATACCTCGCTCGCCGTGATCGACATCGAAGGCGGCAAATTCATCCTGCGGGAAAAACTGCCGGGCCTCACGATGGAGGCGCTGCAAGCCGTCACCGGGGCGACGCTCCACACGGACGGCGATGTTCTCGATCTGATTGTCCCGCAAGATTTGTAAGGAGGACCTGTGATGACCGACGTTTATATCTGCGACTATATCCGCACCCCCGTGGGCCGTTACGGCGGCGCGCTGTCTTCCGTGCGGGCTGACGATCTGGGCGCTATCCCTTTGAAAGCCCTGGCGGAACGCAACCCGTCGATGGACTTGTCCGCGATTGACGATGTGATCTTCGGCTGCGCCAACCAGGCGGGCGAAGACAACCGCAACGTCGCACGCATGTCGCTTTTGCTGGCGGGCTATCCGGAGACGGTGTCCGGCACGACAATGAACCGGCTTTGCGGCTCCGGCATGGATGCGATCATCGCAGGCGCACGGGCGATCAAAGCGGGTGAAGCCGATCTGATCATCGCGGGTGGCGTCGAAAGCATGTCCCGCGCGCCGTTTGTGATGCCGAAAGCGGAAGCCGCCTTTTCGCGCGCCAATGAGGTCTATGACACGACAATCGGCTGGCGGTTCGTCAACAAGCTGATGAAAGCGCAATACGGCGTGGATTCCATGCCGGAAACCGCCGAAAACGTGGCCGAAGATTTCAACATCTCCCGCGAGGATCAGGACCTCTTTGCGCTGCGCTCGCAGCAAAAAGCGGGCGCTTCGATGGCCAACGGGCGTCTCGCGAAAGAGATCGTTCCGGTGGTGATCCCGCAGCGCAAAGGCGATCCGATTGTGGTCTCCGAGGACGAGCACCCGCGCCCGTCCACCACATTGGACGCGCTGCAAAAGCTCAAGACCTTCGTCAAAGCCGACGGCACCGTGACGGCGGGCAACTCCTCGGGTGTGAACGATGGCGCGGCTGCGCTGATCCTCGCCTCCAGGGAAGCCGCTGAAAAGCATGGGTTGAAACCCATCGCCAAGGTGCTTGGCGGGGCCGCCGCCGGTGTTGCGCCGCGGATCATGGGCTTTGGCCCGGCGCCAGCGTCGAAGAAACTGATGGCACGTCTGGGTCTCAAGCAAGAAGACTTTGCGGTGATCGAATTGAACGAAGCCTTTGCCTCGCAGGGCCTCGCGACGCTGCGCGATCTGGGCATTGCGGATGACGATCCGCGTGTGAACCCGAACGGCGGCGCGATCTCCATCGGCCACCCGCTCGGCATGTCCGGCGCGCGGATCACCGGCACGGCGATGCTGGAGTTGAAACCGGGTGAGAAATCGCTCTCGACCATGTGCATTGGCGTGGGCCAAGGCATCGCGATTGCGCTCGAAGCCGTCTAAACCCTTCAGCGGGCGGAGAAATCCTTCGCCCGCCGATGCAACAGGCTTGCCAGAAAATCCGCCGGGCTGTCGCGCGTGAAATCGAATTTCCGCGTCAGCCCCACCGCCCCCGTCAAATAATCCACGCTGAGATCGAGGGTCGCAAGCCGCCCCTCGGACAGCTCGCGCTCGACCACGCCACGCGAGATGAACCAGAGCATGTCGGAGCGCTCGACAAGCGGCAGACCGACCGGGCGCGCCACGGTTTCGAAGCGTACATTCACAGTTTGATCAAGCCCCGCGGCAATGAGATATTGCATCACCTGCTGGCGAATAATGGACCCGGGGTTGGGCAGGATCACGGGGTAACGGCGCAGCGCCTCGACCGGCGTTAGCACCAGCCCCGGATGATCCTTGCGCGCCACCAGATAGACGGTTTCGTCATAGAGATATTCAAACGACAGCCCGGTCATCTCCCGCGCGGGCGCCATCCGACCCACCACAAGATCGAGCCCGCCGGAGCGCATCCGGTCGATGAGATAGCGGTTCGGGCCGGTGATCACGGCGATGCGGGCATCGGGGCGCAG
The DNA here is from genome assembly GCF_051054295.1 of Celeribacter sp. SCSIO 80788. Classification (GTDB taxonomy): domain Bacteria; phylum Pseudomonadota; class Alphaproteobacteria; order Rhodobacterales; family Rhodobacteraceae; genus Celeribacter. Next base: position 1,906,214 of record NZ_CP150482.1, read on the forward strand.
CTCGGAAAATTCCAGCGCCACGGCGGGGAAAAGCCCGCTTGCGACCGTCGGCAACACGCCCACCTTGACCACATCCGTGCGCCCGCCGCCGGTGATCGCCCGGACACCGTTTTCAAGACTTTGCAGCGACGAGAGCGCATGACGGCGAAACGCCTCGCCCGCGGGGGTCAGAACCGCCTGCCGTCCGGTGCGGGTAAAAAGCGGCGTGCCGAGCTGGGTCTCCAGCTCGGAGATGGTTTTCGACAGGGCTGGCTGCGAGACATTGCGCTCCCGCGCCGCCGCCGTAATGGTCCCGGCCTCAGCGACGGAGAGGAAGGCTTCGAGATGGCGGAGTTTCATGCCGCTTGGTATATTCATTTGGTTATGCTTTTCGCATCATATTGTATTTTTCACCTGCAAAATATTATGGCAAATTGAGAAAAAAGGAAGACAAGAATGCACGCATTGAAACGCGACTGGGGCACCATGCATGTGAGCCGCAAAGGCGGCACGGGTCCGGCTCTGGTGTTCATCAACTCGCTCGGCACCGATTTGCGGATGTGGGACGAGGTTTGCGGTCATCTGCCGCAAAGCTGGATCACCTTGCGCATGGACAAGCGCGGGCATGGGCTGTCTGAGACCGCCCATGTTGGCTACGGCATCCCGGAGCTGGCCGAAGATGTGATCGCTGCGATGGAGGATGCGGGGATCGCGCGCGCCATTCTCGTCGGCTGCTCCATCGGCGGGCTGATCGCGCAGCATGTGGCCCTGATGGCACCGTCGAAGGTGCAAGGGCTGGTGTTGTCGAACACCGCCTCGATGCTGGGCGCCGCCGAAGGGTGGCACGCGCGGATCGACGGGGTGCGCGCGAATGGCATGGCGGCGATGGCCGAGGGCATTCTGCCGCGCTGGTTCGGGCCGAAGATGCTGGCCAATCCGAACGCGCCCCTGTGGCGCACGCTCTTGGCCCGCACCGATCAGGAGGGCTATATCGCCACCTGCGCGGCGATTGCGGGGACGGATGTCACGGACCGCTTGGGCGAGATCAGCCAGCCCGCGCTGGTGTTCGGCGGCAAACACGATCTGGCGACGCCGCCGGAGGTGGTTGAGGCGCTGGCCCGCAACCTGCCGCGCGCCGATCTGGTGATGTTTGAAGAGACCGGGCATTTGCCCGCCATCGAAGCGCCCGAAGCCTTTACGGAAGCGTTGGTGAAATTTGTGGAAAGGATCGCAGCATGAGCGAGACATTCGATCAGGGGATGAAAACGCGGCGCGAAGTTCTGGGCGACGCCCATGTCGACCGGGCCGAAGCGGCGAAGACCGAATTCGATCTGCCGTTTCAGACGCTGATCACCGAAGGCGCCTGGGGGACTGTGTGGTCCTCGGACAAGATTTCGCGCCGGGAACGGTCTATGCTGACCATCGCGCTTTTGGCCGCGACCGGGAATTTTGAGGAAATTCCGATGCATATCCGTGCCACCGCACGCACGGGGGCGTCGAAAGACGATGTGGCGGAGGCGCTGCAACATGTGGCGGTCTACGCGGGCGTGCCGAAAGCGAACCATGCGCTCAAGCTTGCCAAGCAGACCTATGCGGAAATGGAGGAGACCCAATGACCAGCCTGATCACCGATCAGGGCCCGCTGATCCCGCGCAACCGCGCGATCCACCCGGAGCCCTATGACCCGAATTACAAGACATCCGTGTCGCGTTCGCCGAACCTGCCGCTTTTGTCGATGGAAAGCTCGCCGTCCGAGGAGACCGGCCCGACCTTCGGCCACAACAAACTCGGTGCGCTCGACAACAACCTGATCCTGAACTGGACCAAGGGCGCGGCCCCTGCCGTGGGCGAGCGCATCCTGATGCACGGTCGCGTTCTGGACGAAAACAATCGTCCGGTGCCGAACACGCTGATCGAGATCTGGCAGGCCAACGCGGGCGGGCGCTATCGTCACAAGAAAGACACCTATTTCGCGCCGCTCGACCCGAATTTCGGCGGCTGTGGCCGGACCATCACCGATGAGAACGGTTATTACGAATTCCTGACCGTGCGTCCGGGTGCCTACCCCTGGCCGAACCGCGCGAACGACTGGCGTCCGATGCACATCCACGTTTCGGTCTATGGTCACAGCTTTGGCCAGCGCCTCATTACGCAGATGTATTTCGAGGGCGATCCGCTGATCAATCACTGCCCGATCGCCGCGACGATCAAGGATCGCAGCTCGCTCGACCGTCTGGTCGCGCCGCTCGATTTCTCGAAATCGCGCCCGCTCGATTTCCTCGCCTATAAATTCGACATCGTCCTGCGCGGCCGCCGCCAGACCATGTTCGAGAACAAGCTGGAGGGCATGTGAGATGACCCAGAAACTTGATGTTTTGCAAGAAACCGCGTCCCAGACGGCGGGCCCCTACGTCCATATCGGCTTGATGCCGACCTATGCGGGCAATGGCGGTTATTACGAGGAAGAGATCGGCACGACGCCTTTCGTCGATGAGAGCAAAGCCAAGGGCGAGATCATCGAGATCGTCGGCTCGGTGTTCGACGGCACCGGCTGGGCGCTGCGCGATGCTTTGATCGAGAGCTGGCAATGCGACGTGGGCGGCGTGTTCCCCGGCGCGGACGGGGCCGATCCGGCCTTTACCGGACATTGTCGTTTTGCCGCCGATGCGGTGACGGGCGAGTTTACGCTTCGGACCGTGAAACCCGGTGCTTACAAAGGCCGTGGTGGCGTCGAGAGCGCACCGCATATCTCGCTTTGGGTCGTGGCCCGTGGCATCAACATCGGTCTCAACACCCGGATTTATTTCGAGGACGAGAACAACGATGACGATCCGCTTTTGAAGCGCATCGAGCAGCGTCCGCGCGTCAACACTCTGATCGCGAAGAAGACCGGAGACGGCAAATACCGCTTTGACATCCGCCTTCAGGGGCAGGACGAGACCGTGTTTCTCGATCTGTAAGACTTGCACAAAATCAACTATAAGGGGCGGCAGACACCGCCCCTTTGGCTATTGATAAGGACAAATCCGATGAGCCTTTCCGTTTTCGACCACCCGTGGCTGTCCGGTCTTTTCGGCGATCCGGAGATGGCAGCGATCCTCGCGCCCGAGCGCCAGATGACGCATATGCTGGCGTTTGAGGCGGCATGGTCGCGGGCCTGTGGCAAGGCGGGGCTGTTCGATGCGGCGAAGGCCGAAAAAGCGGCTCTGGCGATTGAAACCGCGCAGATTGATCTGGCCGATATTGCCGCCGGGATGGGACAGGACGGCGTGCCGATCCCGCGTCTGGTGAAACAATTGAAGGCGATTGCCCCGTCCGAGGCCCTGCACAAAGGCGCGACCTCGCAGGATGTGGTGGATACGGCACTGGTCCTTGCCCTGCGAGACGCGTCTTTCCTGATTGCCGGGCGGTTGATGGAGTTGGAAACCCATTTGAAAGCGGTCGAAGACCGGTTTGGAGATGCGCCGCTGATGGGGCGCACCCGGATGCAGGCGGCGACCGAGATGACCGTTCGAGATCGTGTTCTGGCGTGGCGCCTGCCGATTTCGGATCATCTCAAGACGCTCGACCAGAAACGCGTGGATGTTGAAAAAGTGCAAATTGGCGGAGCCTCCGGCGACCGCAAAGCGCTTGGCGACAAGGCCGATTTTGTTGTCTCTGAGGTGGCAAAAACGCTCGACCTCGCCCCGACCGACAAGACATGGCAAACCATGCGCCACGGGATTGCGGGCTATGCCTCCTTCCTGTCTCTGGTGACCGGATCTTTGGGGAAAATCGGGCAGGATATTGCGCTTATGGCGCAGCAAGGCATTGAATGTGTGTCGATTTCCGGCGCAGGCGGATCGTCCGCAATGCCGCATAAACAAAATCCGGTGTCCGCCGAGCTTTTGGTTACCCTCGCCCGGTTCAACGCCACACAGGTGAGTGCGATGCATCATGCGGTGGTGCATGAACAGGAGCGTTCGGGGGCGGCGTGGAGCCTTGAGTGGATGGTCCTGCCGCAGATGCTGATGGCCACAGGGCGCTCGCTCTCCATGGCCATCGAACTCGTTCAAAACATTCAAAGATTGGGCGATCCGGCGTAATCCGCCGGACCGGTTTTCTCAGAACGGCAGGCCGATGTAATTCTCGGCCAGATCGCGACGTGCGGTCTCCGAGGCCGCCAAATGATTCAGCGTCGCCTTGCGCATCTGCTCGGCAAAGGCGTCTTCGCCATCGAACCGGTGCAGCATGGTGGTCATTTGCCAACTGAAGCGCATCGCCTTCCAGATCCGCGCCAGCGCACGGGTGGAATATTCGTCGATACCAGTGGTCTTGCCCTTCACTGCGTCGATCAGCGCCGTGTAGAGATAGTACACGTCGGAGGCGGCGAGGTTCAGACCCTTCGCCCCGGTCGGCGGCACGATATGGGCGCTGTCGCCCACGAGGAAGAGATTGCCCCAACGCAGCGGTTCCGACACGAAGGACCTGAGCGGCGCGATGGATTTTTCGATGGACGGCCCGGTGATCAGACGGCTTGCCGCCTCAGACGGAATGCGGCGGGAGAACTCGTCCCAGAAGCGCTGATCCGACCAATCCTCGACCTTGTCCGACAGCGGCACCTGCACATAATAGCGCACGAGATTTTCGTTGCGCATCGAGGCCAGCGCGAAACCGTGGCGGGAATTCGAATAGATCAGCTCGTCGTTCACCGGCGGGGTTTCGGACAAAATGCCAAGCCAACCAAAGGGATAGACGCGCTCGAATTCCTTGCGTTTCGCTTCCGGAATGGTCTTGCGCGACACGCCGTGGAAACCGTCGCAACCCGCGACATAGAGACATTCGAGGCGCTTGCGCACACCCTCATGAGTGAAATCGACATAGGATTTCGCCTGATCCAGATCGTGCATTTCCACATCGGACACCTCATGCAGCACCGTCGTGCCCATGGCATCCTGCGCGTTGTAGAGGTCCGTCGTCACCTCGGTCTGGCCGTAAACCATGACCTGCTTGCCGGTCAGTTCCTTGAAGTCGATATGCACCATCAACTCCTCGTCGGTCATGTAGCACCCGTCATGCGGGATGCCTTCCTTGTCCATCCGGGCACCGACACCGGCCTCGCGAAGAAGCTCAACGGTGCCCCATTCGAGAATGCCGGCACGAATGCGGGCCAGAACATGCTCGCGGGAGGAGCGTTCGAGAACAACGGTGTCGATGCCCGCCTTATTCAAAAGCTGGGACAAAAGCAGGCCGGATGGGCCGCCGCCGATGATGGCGACTTGGGTGGTCAATGTGGACATGTGCGTCTCCTCCATTTTGAAACGACAGTATCGCCACCAAAGCAAAACCAGAATGGACCCGCCCGGCAATGAATGGTATTTTTCCGGCATGAGTGAGATCAGCCCCATCCCCGCTTTCAACCTGTTCGGCGAAACCAGCGCCTTTCCCGACGTGATCCATTGCGAACGGGTGTTCGACCGCGCGCGGCTACACGGCTGGAAAATCTCGCCACATCGGCATCACCAGATGGCACAGGTGTTCCATATTGAGCGAGGCTTTGCCCGGGTCACTCTGGACGGGGCGGAAAGCACCTTGAAGAATGGTGAATTTCTCTATGTACCGCCCAAGATCGTGCATGGGTTTGCCTTCGAGAAAGGCACGGAGGGGATCGTGCTGTCCCTGCCCTCCCCGGTGGTGCAGAGGCTTGGGCCAAAGTCACAGGCCTTGACGTCCTGGCTCAATGGCGCGCACCACGGGACGCTGTCGGAACTGGCAACCGCCCTGCTCTCGCAGATTGCACTTTTTCATGACAGGTCTGGCACATTTCGCGCACAGAGACTCGTTGCCCTTTCCCATGCACTCCTGACCACATTGGCCGAAGACAGTGCGGAAACGGACAGGCCGGAGCAGGATCAGACCCGTCAGATGCAACGCCTCGATGCGTTGATCTCGGTCCATCTGACGGAGGGCTGGAGTGCGGCGGATTATGCTCGCGCGCTGCATATGACCGCCGGTCACTTAAACCGGATCGTGCGCAAGGATACGGGCGCGACGCTCACGCAATATCTGGAAACAGCGGTGATGACGGAGGCCTGCCGCCACCTCGCCTTTACACGTCTGCCGGTGGCGGAAGTGGGGTATCGGCTGGGTTACACGGACCCGCCGTATTTCTCCCGCCGCTTCCGGGCGCGCATGGGGGAGACCCCCACCGAATATCGCGCCCGGGTCGCGGGAGAAATTTAAGCCGCAAGCGGCAGGCGCACCGGCAGAGGGCGGCGCGCCACGCGTTTGGCGAGGCGGATCATCTCCGCATCCCCCGTGGCGGCGAGTTTGCTCCAGACGGAGCGGAACAGAAGCTCGCAGGTCAAACCCATGAAATCATGGGATTTCTCGACGGCATCCTCGGACATGCTTGCGCGCGCTCCCTGCCAATCGGCGAGAAGCGCAAGGCAGTCGGCATCCCCGGAGGCCAGCGCTTCGATGAGGGTCGCGAAATGCGCGGCGCCCTCCCCCACACGCAGACCGCGCGTGGCCGTCATCAGGGCATGGATGCCATTCGCGCCCTCATAGATCGAGGTGATGCGGGCATCGCGCCAGGTCTGGGACACGCGATATTCCGTGAGGTAGCCATAACCGCCCAGCACCTGAATGCCGAGATCGGCGGCGCGAATGCCCGCATCGGTGCAAAAGCTTTTGCAAACCGGCACGAGAAAATCCACCAGATCGCGATTCTGACCGAGGGTCAGTTCGGCCATGGTGAGATAGGTCATGGCACGCGCGCCAAGTGCGAGGGATTTCTGTTCGTCCAACATGCGCTGCACATCCGGGTGATCAGCGAGAACCGCCTCCTCCCCGTCGGGCTTACGGCCCTGTTTGCGCTCGGCGGCGTAGACCGAGGCGATGTGATGGGCGCGTGTGGCATGGGCGACACCTTGCAGCGACACGTCGAGCCGGGCGTGGTTCATCATGGTGAACATCGCCATCAACCCCGCGCCCTCTGCGCCGATCAATTCGGCCTCCGCCCCGTCAAAGGCAAGCTGACAGGTGGGAGAGGCATGCAGACCCAGCTTTTCCTCGATCCGGGTGACCGTGACCGCATTGCGCGCGCCATCGAGATCGGAGGGACAGAGGAACAGCGACAGCCCTTTGACCCCTTCGCCGCCGGTGCGGGCGAGCACGAGATGGAGCACATCTTCGGACATGTCCTGATCGCCGCCGGAGATGAAAATTTTCTCCCCCTCGATCCGCCAGCTGTCGCCCGAAGGCGTGGCTTTGGTGCGGATACGAGAGAGATCGGACCCCGCGCCCGGTTCGGTCAGGCACATGGTGGAGAGCGTAACACCCGCCGCAAGACGCGGAATCCAATACTGTTTTTGATCGTCAGAGCCGAATTTCATCAGCGTCGAGACGGCCCCCGGCACAAGGTTGCAGACCATTTGCAGGGAATGGTTCGCACCGGAGAACATCTCCGACACGCCCGCGGCCAGAAGCGCGTTTTGCCCCATTCCGCCGAAATCCTCAGGGGCGGTGAGACCTTGCCAGCCGCCCTCGGCAAGCTGATCGAAGGCGTCTTTGAAGCCATCGGGCATGGTGACACGACCGTCTTTCAGGGAACAGCCCTGCGCATCGCCCTGCTCGTCGATGGGGGCAAGAACGCCCTCGGCGAAGGAGGCGAAATGCTCAAGGATGCCCTCGGCCAGCTCATCGTCCCACTCGGGAATGCGGTCGGCCCCGGCCACATGGCGCAGGCAGAAGAGAATGTCGTCCAGAGGCGCCTTGAACGGGGTCATTCGGAGACCCCCAAAAGCCGCATGGCGTTTTCCTTGAGGATCAACGGGCGGACCTCGTCGCGGAAGTCGGCCTTGTCAAACGCATCCAGCCATTTCTCCGGTGCGATCATCGGCCAGTCGGAACCGAAGAGCATCTTATGCTTCAGCATGGTGTTGGCATAGCGCACGAGGATCGGCGGGAAGTATTTCGGCGACCAGCCGGAGAGGTCGATATAGACATTGGGCTTGTGGGTCGCGACCGACAAAGCCTCTTCCTGCCACGGGAAGGAGGGGTGAGCGAGGATGATCGGCATGTCGGGGAAGTCGACGGCGAGATCGTCCATATACATCGGATTCGAATATTTGAGCCGCATGCCGTTGCCGCCCTTCATCCCCGATCCGACGCCGGTCTGGCCGGTGTGAAACAGAGCGGGCTTGCCGGCCTCGGCGATGGCCTCGTAGAGCACATAGGCCGAGCGGTCGTTCGGATAGAATCCCTGCATCGTCGGGTGGAATTTAAAGCCCTGAATGCCGTGGTTCTCGACCAGATCGCGCGCCTCGCGCGCGCCCAATTTGCCCTTGGCCGGGTCGATGGAGGCGAAGGGAATGAGGATGTCCGAATGTTTGGCGCAGGCCTCGGCGACCTCATAGTTGTTGTAGCGGCGATAGCCGGTTTCGCGTTCGGCATCGACCGGGAAGATCACGGCGGCGATGTTCTTTTCGCGGTAATGCGCGGCGGTTTCGTCGATGGTCGGCGGGTGCGACCAGGGCGCGCCGAAATATTTCGCCATCGCGGATTGCAGATCGTCATAGCCGTCATCGTGGTGACAGCCACAGGCCTCCTCGGCATGGGTGTGAAAATCAATCGCTCTGACTTTTGAGAAATCTACCATATTTCAATTCCTTACACGCGGATGAGGGCCGGATCTTCGTTGTCGTAGAGACGTTCCAAAAGATCGGCGCGGCGGGTGATGACCTTGCGGGTGTTGATCGAGCCCTTGTCGGTGATCTCCCCGTCTTTGACCGAGGGCGGCTCGGCCAGAATGATGGCACGGGCGATGCGCTTGGCGGAGCCGGAGGCGGCACGGGCCATTTTGCGCAAGACGTGGTGAATCTCGGCCTGAAGATGCTCGTCGATCACCGCCCCCTCGGAACAGTTGTCGCCATGGACGTGATCCGGGCGCGGGAAGACGAAAAGGCCGATCTCGCCCCGGTCGTGACCGCAGACGACGACATCGAGCACGAGACCGCGCAGGGCCTCCAGAGCATCGAGACGCAGCTTGCCCGCCTGCACCCATGTGCCGGTCAGCAGTTTGAAATCCTCCGACACGCGGCCGTCGAAGACGAGGCCCCGATCAGGATCATCGGCATCGAGGAATTTCACCGCATCGCCGGTGATGAAGAAGCCCTCTTCATCGAACGCCTCGGAGGTTTTCTCCGCATCGTTGAGATAGCCGGGCATGACATTCGGGCCTTTGACGCGGATCTCGCAACGCATGTCGGCGTCGGGGATGAGTTTGACCTGAACGCCGGGGATCGGCACACCGATCACACCGGAGCGGCCGATATGTTCGTGGACCATGACATTGGCGGGCGCGGTTTCGGTGAGGCCCCAAGACGAGATCATCAGGGGCAGACGCCCGCGCACTTCCATCGCCATCTCTTCGAGCCGGGTCCAGATGTCTTGCGGCAGAGACGCACCGGCATAGAACAACATGTCGAGGTCTTTGAAATAGGCCTCGCGCAGGGCCATGTTGTGTTCCATCTCATGCACCAGCATCGAGAAACCCACCGGCACGTTGAAGGCGAAATTGCCCGGCTTGTCGGTGATGTTGTCGATCGTGTGCTGGAACAGCGCCTTCGTCGGCTTGCCGTTGTCGATGTAGAAAGACCCGCCATGCAGGAGCATCATGTTGACGTTGTGCGAGCCGCCGAACACGTGGTTCCAGGGCAGCCAGTCGACGATGCGCGGCGGGCGTTCTTTGGTGAAGGGCAGGACGGAGGCCATTTGCGCCTGATTGGCACACATCATGCGCTGGGTGGTCATCACGCCTTTCGGATCGGACGAAGAGCCGGAGGTGAAAAGGATTTTCGCCAGCGTATCCGGGCCGACCGATGCGTGCACGGCAGACAGGTCCACGCCCGCATCCCCCTTGAGAAGCTCGGACAGGGGGGTGACCGGGCGTGGCGCGCCCTCCGGGAGAGAGGCCACGATTTCGATCCCGTCGAGATCGGGAAGGGCAAGCGCCTTGGCATAGCGTGCGGCATCGTCGACGAAGGCCATTTTGGGCTTCGTCTTGCCTATCGCGTATTGCAGGCGGAAATGCGCTTCCTCGATCAGGGAATATTGTTCGGCCAGAGGCACGGTCGGCACGCCCGCCCATTGCGCGGCGAAGGACATCAGCGCGTGATCGACGGAATTGCCGGACATGATCAGGATCGGCGTCGACTCGTTCAGTCCGCGCGCAGCGAGAGACGCGGCGATGGCTTTGACCTGTGCGAGCACCTCAGCATAGCCCAGCTCGCGCCAGCCCGCCCCGGAGCGTTCGGCGAGGAAAACGGCATCGGGGCGCTCGGCGGCCCATTTCTCCAACCACACGCCCGTGTGGTCGACCACCGGATCGAGCGGGATGTTGGACGTCAGGATGAAATCCTCCGCGCGCCGCTCCATCCGAACCGAATGGGGCGCAATCGTCAGCCCCGTGATCGTATCTTTCATGCGTTCCTCCCTTGGCCTTTGCGGCCCTTGTCCTGTGGCCTGCCGCGCTCCTCCGCGCGGGCGGCCGTTATCTTCGCCGGACCCGCCGCAGAAGTGCGCGCAGGGTCTTGCGCTCCGCCTCTGTCAGGTCCCGAAACAATGCGTCCTCATGGGCGTGCACGGCGCGCTCCGCCTCTTGCCATTTCGCCTCGCCCGCCTCCGTGGTGCGCAGAGCGTATTGCCGCCGGTCGCCTTCGACCCGACCGCGCTCGATCAGATCGGCGCTTTCCAGTTCGTCCACCAGAACCACCACGCCGGAGCGTTCGATATAAAGCGCCTCGGCGAGGCGGCTCTGGGAGATGTCGGGGTTCTCATGAATGATCGCCAAGGCGGAAAACGAGGTCATCCGAAGGCCCAGAGGCTCCAGCACCTGCCCCAGATCTTCGCGCACGGTCAGAAAGGCGCGTTTCATCGTGTAGCCGACGAATTGGCGCAGGTTCTGATCCGTAATGGCCGTGTCCTTGTCGATTTTGCTCATGTGTCTGTCCTCAGTTCGCCACCAGATCCACCAGCCAATAACTCAGCGCCGGGAAGCTCACCAGAATGACGATCCGGAAGGCCTCCGCCACGATGAAGGGCGTGGTGCCGCGAAAGATTTGCGCCGTCGGGATGTCCTTGGCCATCGAGGAGATGACGAAGAGGTTCATGCCCACGGGCGGCGTGATCAGCCCGACCTCGACCACCACCAGAGAGATGATGCCGAACCACATGGCCTGTTGTTCCGGCATCAGGCCGAAATCGAGCGCCATGATGGTGGGGAAGAACACCGGGACGGTCAAAAGGATCATCGAGAGGCTGTCCATGACGCAGCCCATGATCAGATAGAACAGGATGATGCCCATCAGGATCACGATCGGGGCCACATCCGCCTGCCCGAAATAGGCGGCGACATCGGCGGGCATTTGCGACAGGGCCAAAGCGACGTTGAAAATGTCCGCACCGAAGACGATGGCAAAGATCATCGCGGTCGAACCCGCCGTGTCGATCAGGCAATCGAGAATGGCGCGGGCGTTGAGCCCCTTGGTCAAAAGCCCGGTCACCAGCATCAGGACCACCCCGACGGAGGCACCTTCTGCCGGGGTAAAGAACCCGCCGTAGATGCCGCCCAGCACGACGACGAAGATCGCGACGACATGCCAGATGTCTTTGAGTGCCTTCATGCGTTGCGCAAAGCTCGCGGGTTCGTGGGTCGGCCCTTCGTTCGGGAAGAGCCGGACATAGACCGCGATGGCGATGCAGAAGCCGATGACCGCCAGAATGCCGGGAATGGTCGCGGCAAGGAACAGCTTAACGATGTTCTGCTCGGTCAGAAGCGCGTAGATGATCAGCACCACGGAGGGCGGGATCAGGATGCCGAGCGTGCCGCCCGCCGCGAGAGAACCGGAGGCCAGCGCACCGGAATAGCCATGCTTGCGCATCTCCGGCAGCGCCACGCGGGCCATGGTGGAAGCGGTCGCCAGAGACGAGCCGGAAATGGACCCGAACATCGCACAGCCCGCCACGGAGGCCATGGCGAGACCGCCGCGCAAATGGCCGATCCAGGCGTTCGACGCGGCGAAGATCGCAGCCGAAATGCCGGAGCGGGTGGCGAGATGGCCCATGAGGATGAACAAAGGCACGATGGCCAGTTCATAGGACATGAATTTGTCGACCCAGGCCGTATTGAAATAGGCCATCAAGGCCCAGGGCGAGGCCAGCGTGACATAGCCCACCGCCCCCACAAGCCCCATGCCCAGCGCAATCGGCATCCGCGCGAAGATCAGCGCCAGAAGGGCCACGACCATGATAATGGCAATCGTCAAAGGCTCCATCAGCGCACCTCCAGCGCGCGAAACGCGCCGCTCATCATCGGCAGGGATTGCAGCAAGGCGACCACGGCGGAGAGGCCCATGCCGAAGATCGCGGGCAGGTAGACCATCCAGACGGGCGCGCGCAAAAGCATCGTGCGGTCGCCATAATCGTGCATCTCCGCCATACCGAGGGTGAGACGCCATGTGACGAATGCCCAGCAGGCGGCAAAGATCAGGGTCCAGACGCCATCGAAGCGGCGTTGGGTGATGGGTTTCAGCCAGAGGGTGAAGAGATCGACCATGACATGGCCCTTGTTGAATTGGCAGAGCGGCAGGAACAGCGAGGCACAGGCGGCGCAGGCCAGTTCCACCAGCTCGAAATCGCCGCGAATGCCGCCAAACCCGAGGTTGCGCATCACGACCGAGAGGGTGACGGTCAGGGAGGCGGCGAAAATCACCGCGCCCCCGATCCCCGCAGAGGTCAGGCAGACCGCGCGGAGGAGAAGAAACAGGGGGGTGTGCTCCCCCTGCTCGTCGTCGTTATGAAGCCGCTCGGCCATGGCTCAGCCCTGCGCGTCGAGAAGTTCGTTGGCGCGCGCCACGATGGCCGCACCGTCGTGACCCGCTTTGTTCAGCTTTTCGATCCAGGTGTCGTAGATCGGCTGGGCCATCTCGCGCCATTTCTCGATTTCCGCCGCCGGGATGGTGTGGATCTCGTTGCCTTGTTTTTCGACGACCGATTTGCCAAAAGCTTCGAACTCGTCGAACTGCGCGCCGAGACGACGGGACAGATCGGGCCCGGAATGATCGTCGATCACCTTGCGCAGATCGTCGGACAGGCCCTCATATTTGCGCTCGTTCATGACGAGGGCGAAGGTGTTGCAATAGACGCCGCGCCCGCCCGCTTCGGGTTCGTTGGTCACGGAGGTCAATTCCTGCAACTTGAACGCCGGCACCACCTCATAGGGCAGGCAGCAGCCGTCGATCACGCCGTTGGACAGGCCCACAACCATCTCGGTCACCGGGAAGAACACGGTTTCCGCGCCCATCAGCGTCAGCATCTCGCCGGTCGCCTGATTGGGCGCGCGGAGTTTGAGGCCCTTGAGATCCTCGACCGTGTTGATTTTCTGACCACGGGTGTGGAATTTGCCGCCGTCATGGGTGTGGAAGGCCAAGGGTTTCAGCCCCTTGTATTCATTCTGGCCGAACTCCTGCATGAGCTGATCCATCGCGACGGAGGTCTTTTCGGCATTCGTCACCATGAACGGCAGCGCGAAGGTTTCCGCCACCGGGAAGCGATCGGGCGTATAGACCGGCAGGGTCCAGGAGATGTCGGCAATGCCTTGGCGCGCCTGATCGGCGAGCTGGGGCGGTTTGCCGCCAAGCTGCATCGAGGGGAACATCTGAAATTCGATCGCACCATTCGAGGCGTCGGAGATTTCCTTGGCCCAGACATCGAAGAACCGGGTCTGCATGGGCGCAACGCCCGGCAGGAAGTGGGCGACGCGCAGCGTCACCTCGGCGGCGTGGGCTTGTTTCAGGAATGCCGGGGTCGCGAGAGCCGCGCCCATGGTGGCCAGTGCCGTGCGGCGTGTCATCGTCGTCATGTGTAATCCTCCCAAATCATGACATGCGCCCGTGTTACGGGTCTTGTTTTTGTTGGTGCGGGCGGCCTCCTCACCGCCACGCACATGCGTTACCGGAAAGCCGGTTAACGGAAGACCGGGACGCGCTTTTCCAAGAAGGCCTTGAGCCCCTCTTCGGCATCTTCGCTGGTTTGCGACACGGCGGCGCACATGCTTTCCATGAACAGACCGTCGGCCTTGGCCATATCCTCGATCCGGCTGATCGCCTGAATCATCATGTAATTCGACAGGGTGGCGTTCTTGGCGATCTTGGCGGCAAGCTTTTGCGCCAGTGCCAGCGCCTCGCCCTCGCCCACCGCATAATGCGTCAGGCCAAGCGCCAGTCCTTCGTCGGAATTGTATTTCCGCCCGGTAAGCATCATCTCACACATCCGGTCCGCCCCAAGGATACGTCCGACGCGCACCGTCGCGCCGCCGCCGACAAAGATGCCACGCATGCCTTCGGGCAGTTGGAAAATCGTCGAAGGCTCGGCGATCCGCACATGGGTCGCGGCGGCCATCTCAAGCCCGCCGCCGATGACGGCACCGAACATGGCGGAGATCACCGGCAGGCCGCCGAACTGGATTTTCTCCATCACGGAATGCCAGTTGCGCGAATGGCGCATGGTGCCCTCGGCATTGCGGGCGACATGTTCGGAGAGATCGAGGCCGGAGCAATAATGCCCCTCGGTGCCGGTCAGGATCACCACGCGCACGCCTTCCGGGGGCGCGGAGAAAAAGCCGTCGATGGCGTCGAGCAACTCATCGCACATGGCGTTGCGCTTGCCGGGGCGGTTCATGGTCAGGGTGGCAATCGGCCCTTCGATCTCGATTTTGAGGATCTCGCTGGTCATTGTCTTTGGTCTCTTATTTGATCGGCATACGCGCAGCGGCGTCGAGGCGGATGATGGTCCCGTTCAGCATCGGGTTTTCCACGATGGCCTGCACGAGGCGGGCGTATTCATCCGGGTCGCCCATCCGCGAGGGATAGGGCACGTTCTGGAGAATCTCGGCGCGGATGTCGTCCGGCAGGCCTGCGCTCATCGCGGTTTCGAACAGGCCCGGCGCAATCGCCATCACGCGGATGCCAAACCGCGCCAACTCGCGCGCGGCGGGCAAGGTCATCGAGGCCACGCCGCCTTTCGAGGCGGAATAGGCCGCCTGCCCGATCTGGCCGTCTTCGAAGGCCACCGACGAGGTGTTGACGATCACGCCGCGCGCGCCGTCTTCGTCCACCGGATCGGCTTTGGCCATGGCCTTTGCTGCGATGTTCATCACCGCATAAGTGCCAAGAAGATTGACGTTCAGCGCCTTGGCGAATGTGTCAATGGTGAGCGAGCCGTCGCGCGGCAGGATGCGCGCCGCCGTACCGATCCCGGCACAGGAGACGACGATACGGGGCGTGCCCATGTCCTGTTCGATCTGTGCGAATGTGGCCTCGACCGCCGCCGGATCGCTAACGTCTACGGCATAGCCCTGGCCGCCGATTTCACCTGCGGCGCGCGCTGCGGATGCGCCCGACAGGTCGAGTACGGCAACCCGTGCCCCCTGCTCCGCCAGACGTTTCGCCGTCGCGAAACCGAGGCCGCTGCCCGCGCCGGTGACGACTGCGACAAGCCCTTCGATCTTCATGAATGTTCCTCCCGTTTGAGAGGACAATGCAGAAGGATAATTGTTATGTCAATGAACAATTAAATGGATGACCTATCTCGCGGATGCAGCATGCATGTCAGATCATTGGGCACGCAGGAATTCCCCGGAAAACAAAAAGCCCGCGCCAAAAGGCACGGGCTCGATACTCCGGGGCGCTGCGTTGCGGCGGCGCAGCTCAGGATTTCTTGTCGAGAATCAGCGGCGCACGCGACAGGTGATTGCCGCCCTCTGCGGCTTTCGCGGCGAGGCGCAGGAAGTCCCCGCGCTCTTCAGGCGTGAGACCGGAGAGGATTTCATCCTGAAACTGCCGCACCACGGGAATCAGATCGTCGAGCAGCGCCTGCCCCGTTTCGGTCAGCGACACGAGCCGCGCACGGCGATCTTTTTCACAGACCGAGCGCAGGATCAGCCCCTTGCTCTCAAGACGGTCGAGCACGCCGCCGATGGTGGCGCGATCGTAGGCGATCAATTCGGCCAGTCGCGCCTGCTCAATGCCGGGATGGGCGCGGATCGCGTTCAGGGCGGCGAATTGCACCGAGGTCATGGTCTGGCCATGCGCCTTCATCCGCTCGGTGAAAACCGACATGGAAATCTGGTTCAGGCGGCGAATCAGATGACCCGCCATGTTGTGAATTTCGAGAGCCATGTGCCTCCTCTCCTCCCGCCCCTGCGGCGCATTGTCCTCCCCAATGCCTTAACTCAGTGATGCAGGTCAATAATAAGTATGCTTACGGAATTGACTCAGATCAATAGTAAGTATACCCATTATCTTGGCGCAACGGGAGTGCGCCCAGAGACAAACGGAGGAGCTCACATGAATCTCAAGGCCAAATTGCGCGGCACACTTGCTGCGGCAACGCTTGCAACCGTCACCGCCACGTCCGCTTTCGCGCAGGACGTCACGCTGATCCTGCACCATTTCCTTCCGCCGGTGTCCAACGCGCATAAGGTGATGCTCGAACCCTGGGCCGAGAAGGTCAAAGCCGACAGCGACGGTCGCATCGACGTTCAGATTTACCCGTCGATGTCGATGGGCGGCAAACCGGGCGAGCTTTACGGTCAGGTCCGCGACGGCACCGCCGACATCGTCTGGACGCTTCTGGGCTATACGCCGGGCGTCTTCCCGCGCACCGAAGTGTTCGAACTGCCGACCGTGCACAAAGGCTCCGCCACCGACACGACCATCGCGCTCAACGCATCGCTTGATCTTCTGGCCGAGGATTTCAAGGACATTCACGTCCTGTTCCTCCATGCCAATGACGGCAACCTGATCCACTCGGGCGGCAAGGAAGTCACCACGTTTGAGGACGTCGCGGGCATGAAGCTGCGCACGCCGTCGCGCACCGGCGCATGGCTGATCGAGGCGCTCGGCGCAGAGCCGGTGAGCCTGCCGGTTCCGGCCGTGCCCGAGGCCATGTCCAAGGGCGTGATCGACGGCGCGATGACCACCTATGAGATCGTGCCCTCGCTGAAACTTCAGGAACTCGACAAATACACCGCCGAACTGCCGAATGGCGACCGTTTCGGCACCGCCGTCTTCATGGTGGCGATGAACAAGGACGTCTACGAAGACCTGCCCGACGATCTGAAAGCGGTGATCGACGCCAATTCCGGCATGAATGTCGCCGCCGAGATCGGCACGATGTGGGAGAATTTCGAAGTGGCCGGGACCGACGCGCTCGACGCCGCCGGTGTGACCCGCAACGTCTTCTCCGACGAGGAAGCCGCGAAATTCTACGACGTCAGCGAACAGGTCGTCACCCGTTGGGTCGATGAAGTCACCGCAAAAGGCATTGACGGCGCTGGTCTCGTCGACGCCGCGCGTGCCGCCATCGCCGCGGCGCATACCGAATAACGACCGACAGAGTCGTCCAAGACCGGAGAGGCGGGTCGCGCCCGTCTCTCCCCCATCACCCCGAAACACGCACCCACCCGGGAGGCTTGCTATGTACGCTGTTGTCACGCGTCTGGCAGATTTCTTTGCCATGCTTGGAGGCGCCATCCTCTTTGTCATCGTTCTGGTCACCACCACGAACACCGGCGCTTTCATTCTCGATCGTATCGTCGGCCCGTTTGGCCTCAATGTCTCCGGCCTTCCCGGCTATGAGGATTTCGTTCAGCTCGCCATTTCCGGCGCAGCTCTGATGTTCTTTCCCTTCACCCAGGCCTCGCGCGGGCATGTGGCCGTCGATCTGTTCGTCGCAAATGCGCCGATGCCGGTGAAATGGCTTCTGGACCGCATGTGGCTGACGCTCACCGCCGGTGTCGCACTGTTTCTCGCCTGGTGGATGGTGCAGGGCATGATCGAAGTGCGCGCAGACGCCGCCGAAGCCGGTGTGCTGGGCTGGCCGATCTGGCCGTTCTACATCCCCGGCATCGCCGCCATGATCCTTTGGGCCATCGTGTCCGTCAGCCAGATGTTCGGAGACGCACGCTATGCTTGATCCCATCACCATCGGGGTCGTTGGCCTCGTCATTCTTTTCGGCCTTCTGATCCTGCGCATGCCCGTCGGCATCGCGATGATCATCGTCGGCATCGGCGGCACCTATGTGCTGTCGCTCGCTCTGCCCTATGTCCGGTTCGTGCCCTATATCCGCCAGTTCAAGACGCTCTTGTGGGAGAACGTCGCAAGCTACGATCTCTCGGTCGTGCCGCTCTTTGTGCTGATGGGCTATATCGCCGCCGAGGCGCGGCTGTCGTCGGACCTGTTCAAAGGTCTCGAAGCCCTGCTGTCGCGTCTCAGAGGCGGCGTGGCCATGGCGGCGATTGCGGCCTGCGGCGGATTTGGCGCGGTCTGCGGCTCCTCGCTCGCGACCGCCGCGACCATGGGCAAAGTGGCCCTGCCGGAGCTCAAGGCCCTTGGCTACAAGGACCGCCTTTCCGCCGGTGCGCTGGCCGCAGGCGGCACGCTCGGCATCCTGATCCCGCCGTCCGTTGCGCTGGTGATCTATGCGATCATCGTCGAGGGCTCGATCCTCAAGATGTTCCAGGCGGCCGTGCTGCCGGGTCTTCTGGCCGTGCTGTCCTTCATCGGCGTGATCGCCATTCTGGTGCGCGTCAACCCGTCTCTGGCCCCCGAACCGCGCCCGATGGAACGCGAAGAGCGCAACCGCGCGCTCAAGCGCCTCGTCCCGGTGATCGCCATCTTCGGCGCGATCATCCTCGGCCTCGGCTTCGGCCTCTTCACCCCCACCCCCGCCGCCTCCATCGGCGTGTTCCTGATCGCCGTCTACGGGTTCATCCTGCGGGCGCGCACAGGCGAAGGGCTGAACTGGGACGGCATGAAGCGCGCGCTCCACGCCACCGCGATCACCTCCGGCATGATCTACCTGATCCTGTTCGGCGCCGAGGTGCTGAAGGGCTTCTTCACCCGCTCCGGCCTGCCGCAGGCGCTCTCTGAATGGGCGGCGAACTCGGGCATGGACCCGATGCTGGTGCTGATCCTGATGCTGGTGGCCTTCGTGATCCTCGGCTGTTTCATGGAAAGCCTCGCGATGATCCTCGTGGTGGTGCCGTTCTTCTGGCCGACGCTGATCGCGATGAATGGCGGCGAATATGTCACCGCCGACATGGCCGCCTTCGGGATGACCAACGAGGACCTGAAAATCTGGTTCGGCATCCTCGCCCTCATTGTCGTCGAGCTCGGGCTGATCACGCCGCCCGTGGGCCTCAACGTCTTCATCATCTCCTCGCTCGCCAAGGACACGCCCATGTCCACCGTCTTCCGCGGTGTCATGCCCTTCCTCGGCTCCGAGGTCATCCGTGTGGGCCTGATCATTTTCATCCCCGCGCTCACCCTCACCATTCCACGCCTCATTGGCGGCTGACATAAGGAGACACTTTCATGTCTGATCTTCCCATCATCATCGCAGGCGGCGGCATCGGCGGTCTGGCGGCGGCCTGCGGTCTGGCGCGCAAGGGCCATCGCTCCATCGTCGTCGAACAGGCCCCGGCGCTCGGCGAGATCGGCGCTGGCATCCAGATCGGCCCGAACGCCTTCCATTGCTTCGACTATCTCGGCATTGGCGACGAGGCCCGCGAGAAAGCGGTCTATATCGACAAGCTGCGCCTGATGGATGCGCAAACCGCCGAGGACATCACCTCCATTCCCTTGGATGAGCCGTTCCGCGAGCGGTTCAAAAACCCCTACGCCGTGGTGCACCGCGCCGACCTGCATGGCGTTTTGCTGAAATATTGCGAAGACAGCCCGCTCGTCGACATTCGTACCTCCCACGTCGTGGAAGGCTATGAGCAGGACGGCACCTCCGTGACGCTCAAGGTGAAAGACCGCGATCCGATCAAAGGCTCCTTCCTGATCGGTGCCGAAGGTCTGCGCTCCCCGATCCGTGGCCAGATGATCGGCGACGGCGAGCCACGCATTTCCGGCCATACCACCTACCGCTCCGTCATTCCGACCGAGCAAATGCCCGAGGACCTGCGCTGGAACGCGGCGACGCTTTGGGCCGGGCCGAAATGTCACATCGTGCATTACCCGCTCAAAGGCTGGAAGGTGTTCAACCTCGTGGTGACCTATCACCGCGACGTGCAAGAGGCCATCGCAGGCCGTCCGGTTAGCAAGGAAGAGGTCGCCGCAGGCTTCGAGCACATCCACCCGAAAGCCCGTCAGGTCATCGAACATGGTTCTGATTGGAAACTCTGGGTGCTCTGCGACCGCGATCCGATTTCCAACTGGGTCGACAACCGCGTGGCTTTGCTCGGCGATGCCGCCCACCCGATGCTCCAGTATTTCGCGCAGGGGGCCTGTATGGCGATGGAAGACGCGGTCGCGCTATCGCATTGCATCGAGCATTACGGCGACAATGTCGAACGCGCGCTGCAAATCTATCAGGAAATGCGCAAGGTCCGCACCGCCCGCGTTCAGATGAACTCCCGTCTCATCGGCGAATACATCTACCACCCGGACGACGCGAAAGCCGCTGTGCGCAACCACGTCATGTCGAACATGACGCCGGATGAATGGTATGACCAACTGTCGTGGCTCTATGGCTCCACCGGGCTCGACGAGAGCACCGTCAACGCCGCGCTGAAAACCGCTGCTGAATAATTTCAAGAAACGCAAAGGACACACTTATGGCTTATGTCTTCCCCCCCGCCGAGCCGGCCACCGTGGCCGTCGATGGCACCGATGATCGCCTGCCCGTGCGCCGCATCTTCTGCGTCGGCCGGAACTACGCCGCCCACGCCCGTGAGATGGGCAAGGACCCGGATCGCGATCCGCCCTTTTTCTTCACCAAACCGGCCGATGCCGTGGTGGACACCGGCGAGGTGGTCGCTTACCCGCCGGAGACCGAAAACTTCCATTACGAGGCGGAACTCGTGGCGGTGATCGGCAAAGGTGGCAAGAACATCTCCGAAGAAGACAGCCTGTCCCACGTCTGGGGCTATGCCGTCGGCAACGACCTGACCCGTCGCGACCTGCAACTGAAGGCGCGCGAACAGGGCCGTCCGTGGGACTGGGGCAAGGCGTTCGACCGCTCTGCCGTCATCGGGCCGGTGTTCCCGGTCGAAAAAGTCGGCCACCCGGACAAGGGTTCGATCAAGCTCACGGTGAATGGCGAAGTCAAACAGGACGCCGATCTGAACGAACTCATTTGGTCGGTGCCGGAGATCATCTCCATCCTGTCGCATTCGATGACGCTTCAACCGGGCGATCTGATCATGACCGGCACGCCCGCAGGCGTCGGTGCGCTGGTCGAAGGCGACACCTGCGTGGTCGAAATCGAAGGTCTCGGCAAAATCGAGACCCCGATCGGCAAACGCGAAGCCTGAGAGGCCTGATCCGATGACCTTGAAGTTGCATAACTTCTTCCGGTCCTCGACTTCAACGCGGCTCCGTGCCGCGTTGAACCTCAAGGGGCTGGACTATGACTATATTCCCTATGTGCTGCGCACCGGGGAGACGCGGACGCCGGAGTATCTGGCGAAGAACCCGCAGGGTCTGGTCCCCACCCTTGAGCGCGAGGACGGCAGCTATCTGACGCAGTCTCTCGCCATCATGGAATGGCTGGAGGAGACCCACCCGGAGCCCGCGCTTTTGCCGTCTGACCCGGATGGCCGTGCCCGTGTGCGTGCGCTGTCTTACATGATCGCGCTGGAAATCCACCCGCTCAACAACCTGCGCGTTCTGTTCCGTCTCAGCGATCAGTTCGGTGCGGACGAGGAGGCACAAAAAGAGTGGTTCACCCATTGGGTTACGATCACCTTTGATGCGCTGGAGGCCGAGCTTTCCGCCTCGAAAGACACCGGGCTTTATTGCCACGGCGACACGCCCACCATGGCCGATTGCTGTCTCTACGCGCAGGTCTGGAACAACAAACGCTTTGGCGTACCGCTGGAAAACTGGCCGGTGATTTCGCGCATTTACGCGGAACTCGACAAGCTCCCGGCCTTTACGAAAGCCGCGCCGCCCAACCAACCCGACGCCGCCTGAGGCGGCCCCTATCCCGGAGGAATTTCACGATGCTGACCGAAGATCGCAGCCACGACACCATCGAACATGGCATGCAGCCGGAGGACACCCCGGAACTGCGCGAGCTCTACAAAGGGTTCGAAGAAAACAACCTTCTGCCGCTCTGGACGCAACTCGGCGACCTGATGCCGATGACGCCCAAATCCAAGGCCGTGCCGCATGTCTGGCGTTGGGCCGATCTTCTGCCGCTGGCGGAAAAATCCGGCGAGCTGGTGCCGGTGGGCCGGGGCGGGGAACGCCGCGCCATCGGTCTTGCAAACCCCGGTCTGGGCGGCAATGCCTATGTTTCGCCGACGCTCTGGGCCGCGATCCAGTATCTTTGCCCGGGCGAGAACGCGCCGGAGCACCGCCACTCGCAAAACGCCTTCCGCTTCGTCGTCGAAGGCGAAGGCGTCTGGACCGTCGTCAACGGCGATCCGGTGCGCATGTCGCGCGGAGATCTGTTGCTGACGCCGGGCTGGAACTTCCACGGTCACCACAACATCGCCAACGAGCCGATGGCCTGGATCGACGGCCTCGACATTCCGTTCTCGCAACAGATGGATGTCGGATTCTTCGAGTTCGGCTCCGACCGTGTGACCGACAACGCCACCCCGGATTTCTCCCGTGGCGAGCGTCTCTGGTGCCATCCGGGTCTGCGTCCGCTGTCGCAATTGCAGAATACCGTGTCTTCGCCGATCGGCGCCTATCGCTGGGAATTCACCGACCGCGCCCTGACCGAGCAGCTGTTGCTGGAAGACGAAGGCCAGCCCGCCACCGTCGAGATGGGCCATGCCGCCATCCGCTACGTCAACCCGACCACCGGCGGCGATGTGATGCCGACGATCCGCTGCGAATTCCATCGCCTGCGGGCGGGTGTCGAAACCGCAACGCGCAACGAGGTTGGCTCGACGGTCTTCCAGGTGTTCGAAGGCAAAGGCGCGGTTGTGATGAACGGCGTGACGCACAAGCTGGAGAAAGGCGACATGTTCGTGGTGCCGAGCTGGGTGCCGTGGTCCTTGCAGGCCGAGACGCAGTTCGACCTGTTCCGCTTCTCGGATGCGCCGATCATGGAACGTCTGGGCTTCATGCGTCAGATGGTCGTGGGGCAGTAATGTCCCTCACCGAGACAGACCTTGCCGCCCGCGAGGCTTTGAAAGCGCGTTTGGGCAAGGGGGCGCGATTCGACGCCCCCAACGCGCCCAGCGAGGACCTGTTGCTCGCCCGGCGCGGGACGGCCTATTTCGCGCGCAAGCTGATGGAGCTTTCCGACGAAGCGCTCTATGAGCCTGCCGCGATCTCCGGCCTGACCCGCGCCCATGTCGTGGTGCGCGTCAGCTATGAGGCGCGCTATCAGGCGCTTGCTCTGGAGGCTTTGGTCAAGGGCGAGGTGCTGGAACGGCCCGAGGAATTGCCGACGCTCGATCTGGCGGCAACACTTCCGGCCCGTGCGCTTCGGCACCTGTTCCAGCATTCCGAAGTGCATCTCAACGTCTGCTTTCGCGATCTGACCGAGGCGCAATGGGACTCAGAGATGATGCTGATCGACGGCAGCACAACCACGCCCCGCGCCCTGCCCCTGATGCGGGCGAAAGGCATCTGGCAAGGCGCGATGGACCTCGGCAATGGCGCGCGCCTCAAGGCCATGCCCGAGCGCCTGCGCTAAGTCCCTCCCCGGCCCGAGACACAGGGCCGGGCAAAATCCGATTGACCGGCAAGGCCCGTTTGCCCAGAGTGACCCACACGACATCGGGGACATCATGCGTCGGGTTCTGATCCTTTTGCTTCTGTGGTCCATGACCTTTCTCTCCGTTCCGGGGACGAAGGCCGAACAGGCAATGACCCCGACACAGACGATGGCCTCAGCCATGTCGCATGGACACACGGACTGCTGCCCTTGCCCTGAAAGGCACACATCCGGTGCCGCGGGTCATCTTTTCTGCGCCCATGCCACCTGCCTTTTGTGCGCGGTCAGCGGCACTGAGCTGCGCTCCCTCTCTCGCACCATTCATACCGCAGGCTTTCCATTGCCGACGATTGCAGGGGGCCTGCCCTATGCGCCTGCGCTCGACCTTCCCCCTCCCCGTCCCGGTTCCACTTTCGTCTGACCCTTTTCTCAAGGCGCAGCTGCGCCCAGAACCGATACGGAAACATCCATGAAGAAAATCATTCTGCCTGTGGCCACCGCCGCAGTGCTGGCCACGGGCGCCTATCTCGGGTTCAAACCGTCCGCCGAACCGGCCACCTCCGCCTCGTCCTCGCGCCCCGCCGCGGGTGCCCCGCTCGTCGCGGTGACCTTGCCGGACAGCCTTTCGACGAATGCACAGATCGGCAAACGCGCCTTCGATGCCACCTGCGCCGCCTGCCACGGTGTCAAGGCCGCAGGGGTCGAGGGCTCCGGCCCGCCGCTCGTCCATGTGATTTACGAACCTTCGCACCACGGTGACATGGCCTTTGTCATGGCCGCCCAGCGCGGGGTGCAGGCGCATCACTGGCGTTTTGGCGACATGCCGCCGCAAGAGGGGCTGACAGAGGGCGATCTGAAAGCGATTGTCGCCTATGTCCGGGAAGTGCAACGCGCCAACGGCATCCAGTAAAGCAAGTGGCGTGCCCGGGGGGCGGCGATGCCGTCGCACCCCGGGCAGGCTCATTCCTCAAGCAAATGCTCGTAGCGCGCATCCGTCAGGGTCTTCATGAAGGCCACGAGCGCGTCGATCTCCCGATCTTCAAATGCCGGTCCCGTGGTCAGCTCTTCCATCGAGATATTCTCCGCCACCTCCGGCGGACCAAAGCGCTCGCCGGTCTCCGGGTTGATCATCCGCGCCTCGGATTTGGTGTTGTAGGTGTTGTAGAACAGCACGACCGTACGCAGGTCCTGAAACACGCCGTTGTGCATATAGGGGCCGGTCACCGCCACGTTGCGCAGCGTCGGCACCTTGATCTTGCCTGCCAAACCCGCCGTGTCGGCGACCAGCGTGTTCTGCGCCAACCCGAGATCGGGATGGCCGCGCCCGACGCCGTTCATATCGCGCAGCTCACCGTTCTCCGGCACGCCGATGTTGTGATATTCGTAATTGGTGAAGGTCTCGCCCTCCGCCCCGGCTTGCGGCTTGAGCTGATGGCAGAGGTTGCAATTGGTGAACTGCTGCGAGAAAAACAGCGTCTCGCCCAGCAGTTCTTCGCGCGTCAGCTCCGCCTCGCCGCGCAGATAGCGGTCGTATTTGCTGTCGAAGGGCGAGAACAGATCGGTCTCCTCGAAGGCGGCAATCGCCTTGGTCATCGCCGCATAGGCCGCATCGCTGTCGGTGAAAATCTCGTCTCCGAAGAGCCCCTTGAACGCCACGACATAGGCCGGATTTTCCTCCAGCCGCGCCACAACGGAGGCGGCATCTTTCATCCCCATCTCGATCGGATTGAGCGGCGGGCCGCCCGCCTGATCGGCAAGCCCTGCAGCGCGCCCGTCATGGAACTGGCCGCCCATATAGACGCCTTCGTCGAGCTTTTGGAACATCGGCGCGAAATGCGCGTAGGTGGCGGTCGGCGCGTTGCGATCCCCCAGAGAGACGCCATCGTCGCCCGGCGAGGCCATGCCACGCGGGTCGGCAAAGGCATGTTCCGGGTCGTGACAGGTCGAACAGGATTGCGTGCGGTTTTGCGACAGGTTCTCGTCGAAGAACAGCGCCTCGCCCAGCGCTTCGAGCGTGGCAAGCTCCTCGGCCCGGAGCGGAACGGGCATGAGAAGCGTGGTACAGAACAGGGTCAGGACAAGAGATCCGGGGGCGAGAGGTCTGGCGATCATGAGCGCAGTGCTTTCCGATTGGCTGTTCGAATGGCGGCGTCCCGCCTTTATCTGAGCTTTTCACTCGGGAATTTGACCGATGTCAAGAGCAGGCGAAAAAACGTGATAGCCCCGCAACGCTCGAAACGGCCCGCTTCGGTTGCGGAAGGCCACTTGACGCTCGAAAATCCATCGCCTAAACACGGGGCTCAACGCAGCGGGCGTTGTGTAATGGTAAGACCTTAGCCTTCCAAGCTAATGACGCGGGTTCGATTCCCGCCGCCCGCTCCAAATCTTCCCTCACATTCAAACGCCCCTGTACTGATGTCGCGTGTTTCTGTGCGAGCCTGCGGTTTTCTGATGGCAAAAATACTCAAAACGAAACGGGGCCCCGAAGGACCCCGCTCAGAGATATATGCACCGAGATCACTTCTCGAAGGCACAGCCTGCCGGAAGGCCGAGTTTGGCCATGATCTTGGCCGCCGGGCACCAGCCGGTGAAGGAGGATTGCAGCAGGTTGGCACCGATGAAAACGGTGAACCAGACGAAATAGGGGCTGACGAACTGGGTCAGCAAAACGCTGATCAGAACCATGATGCCGGCAAAGCGGAACATAGCGCGGTCGATGGACATTGGGGTTTCTCCGTATGGAATGACAGATTTGCGACAGAACTAGCAAATCGCGCGATTAAATTCAAGATTTCGAATATGGCTCAACCAGCCGAACGCACACGAAATGTGCCCTGCGCAGTGGCGATCACTTCGCCGGTCTCGTCAACGATAATGCCTTCGGTGAAAAACGTCTTGGCGCCGCCGCCGATACGCTTGCCGCTGGCGATCAGCCGCGTGCCTTTCGGGCGCGACAGGTAATTGACGCTCATGTTGAGCGTCATGGTCATTTTCTTGTCCTCCGGATCGCCCGTGAACGCCCCGGCATAGCCCATCGCCGTATCGAGCATCATGGCGTAATAGCCGCCATGGGGAATGCCGTGACGGTTCTTGTGGATGTCTTGCAGCTCGATCTCCATCCGCGCCACATCCGGCCCCCAATGGGTCATCTCCATGCCGATGTGCTGCGCGGCAAGCGACAGCGCCTCCCAACTGGCCGGATTGTCCATGTCATAGCTCATGCGTCGATCTCCTCGATCAAGTCTGGGCCACTGGCCCGGTTGGAATTCACCGCCTTGCCGACACGGTGGAATCGCAAGGTTTCGTCGTCGGCCGGTTTCATCAAACGCGCCGCCCCGTGCCCCTCTTCGCCCAGCCATTTCCCCCAGTGCTCCGGTTGCAGGATGACCGGAATGCGGTGGTGGATTTCGGCCATACGCCCCGTGGCCTCCGTCGTCACCATGGCACAGGTGGACAAACGCTCACCGTCCTGCTCCCAGTCCTGCCAGATGCCCGCGAAGACCATCGGCCCCTGCCCCGCAGGCTGGATATACCACGGCAGTTTTTCACCGCCCTCGGGGCGGAACCATTCGTAAAACCCATCGGCAGGGATGAGGCAACGGCGCATGCGGCAGGCCTCGCGAAACGCCGGTTTCTCGGCCAGCGTTTCGGCGCGGGCGTTGATCAGCAGCGGCCCGTCGGAGGGCGATTTATACCAGCGCGGGATGAAGCCCCAGCGCATTGGCACGAGGCGACGCTGCCCCGTAGCCTCATCGCTCTCGCGGTAGACCACATGGATCTGCGTTGTCGGGCAGATGTTGTAATTCGGCAGCGGCGGCAAGTCATTCGCTGGCGCGGCTTCGAAAAGCTGCGCCAAAGCGTCACCTGTCATGGAAAGGGCAAACCGTCCGCACATGGGGGCAATTTAGCGGCTCCTGCGACGAGGGCCAGAGCAGATCGTGCAGGTGGGGTTTTGAGTATTTACGCCATCAGAAAACCAAGGGCCAGAACCAGACGGTCCTCTCCGGCATCTGCATGGCCGGTTTCTTCATCGGCACTCTGTCCCCCTCTTCATCGTTAAGGTTAATCAGATTAACCTTAATGCAAGGTAAAGGGCGTCAGGAGAGGGGCTTGGCGACACAGATGCGGGCCTCGCGTACAACATGTCGCGGCACCGTCCTTCCCTCAGCGATGCGCCTTGCGGGCGATGTCGATCTTCGCGTCCATCATCGACATTTCCTTCATGATCTCGCTGCGCCGCGTCCGGTCGGAGGTCTCACGCAACTCTTCGCGGAGTTTTTCCAGCTCCCGCGACAGCGACACAAACTCCGGCACGCCGCCGTTCTCTTTGATCAGCCGGTTCAGCAGCGCGTTTTCCGGGTCGTCTTCACGCGGCAAAGGTTTGCCCGCCCCCGGCAGGTTGTCGAAAGCGCCGTCGCGCTCGGCCTCGGCGATTTTCTGGTTGATCAGGTCGATCAGAGGATGATCCATCTACGCCTCTCTTGCCGCCTTGAACCGGGCAAGGCTGGCCTCCGACCAGACCTCTTTCGGTTTGTAGAAGGCTTCGAATACCGGCGCGCCCTCGGGCAATACGACCCACGGCAGTTTCGTCGAGGTGAAGATATGCACATCCGGCGCGATCTCGGCACGCTCCTCCAGCGTGCCGCACCGCACGAAGGCGAAGGCCTCCCCCGACCCCGCGTAATGCGACCAGAGCGCCACCTTGCAAGATGGACAGCGCGCCACGCTCTGGCCATGGCCGGAGTTCGAGGGGGTGGCGATCATCTCGGGAGTGCCTCTGGTGAGCCGGATTTCAGCCGTCTCGACATAGGCGTTGAGCGCGAAGGCCGATCCGGTTTCGCGCTGACACCATGTGCAATGACAGCAATGCACGATCATCGGCCGGGCCGTCATTTCAAATTCGACCTCTCCGCATGTACAGCGCCCGTGCATACCCGTTTCCTCCCCTGCCAGCCCAAATGAAAAAGCCCCCGCATGATTGCGAGGGCTTTTCTGTTTGTCTAGCGCGAACCGTTTATTTCACGGTGATGCGGCCGTCCGTATAGGGCGTGTAGGGCGCATGTTCGATCATGTACTCGGCCAGAACGTCGGCGAGATCGGGACCGAAGTCATAGGCATTCTCAGCGCTCAGGAACATTTTGTAGCCGTCGCCGCCGTTGCGGACGTAGTTGTTCGTCACCGCGCCATAGACCTTGTCCATCTCGATCGGCGCGCCGCCGACCATCACGTCGGAAATGCGGGACCCGACCTCAGCCGCCGGATCGACGGTGTAGGACATGCCCGCCACCTGCGGGAAACGGCCTGCGCCATCGGCCATCTCGGAGACACCGTTTTCCAACGCCTCGACGATGGTCGCGCCGGTCACCTGGAAGGTGGAGAGCGTGTTCTGGAACGGCAGAACCGTGAGCACGTCGCCCATGGTCACCTGACCGCCCTGAATGGAGGCCCGCAGACCGCCGCCGTTCTGGATGGCGATCTCGACACCCTGATCCTTCACGCGCTCCAGCATGGCGTCGGCCACGAGGTTGCCCATGGCGCATTCAACGGCCCGGCAGGTTTCGCGCGAACCGTCGATGTCGGCGGCAGCTTCGGCGACAACCTTGGCTTTCAGCTCGTTGATCGGGCCCGCAAGCTCGGTGATGCGCGCCTTGATGTCGGCGTCTTCCGCGACGGTCGCGTCGAGCAGGATCGGTTCGCCGGTGGCGGAGATCAGCGTGCCCGCGTCGTCGAAGGTCAGCACGAGGTGACCGAGGTATTTCGAATAGGCATAGGCGGAGACGACCGGAACTTCGCCGACCATGGTCGGGTAAGCCATCGCGCCTTCGATCTCGTTGGAGAACAGCGTGTGGGAGTGACCGCCGACCACGGCGTCGATGCCCGCGACCTCACCGGCAAGCTCCAGATCCTTGTTCACACCGACATGGGTGAGCGCGATGATCTTGGTCACACCTTCGGCCTCAAGCTCGGCCACATCGGCGGCAAGGCTGTCGGCTTCGTCCTGGAAGATCACGTTCGGGCCGGGGCTGGCGGTTTCCGGCGTATCGACGGCCAGCGCGGAAATGATGCCGATTTTCTCGCCACCCACTTCCAGCACGACATAGTTTTTCACTTTGCCATTCAGCAGGTTGGATTGCGACACATCGAGGTTGCCGGAGATCACCGGGAAATTCGCATGCTCGATCAGTTTGAGCGTGCCTTCCGGGCCATCGTCGAATTCGTGGTTGCCAAGGGCCATCACGTCATAGCCGATCTTGTCCATCATCTCGGCTTCGACATCGCCCTTGTAGGTCGTGTACATCAGCGAGCCCTGATACTGATCGCCTGCGTCGAGCAGGAGCACGTTCTCACCGTCCAATTCCGCGCGCATCTCGGCGACTTTCGTGGCCAGACGGGCATAGCCGCCAAAGCACTCACCGGCCGCGTTGTCTTCTTCGGGGCAGGTGTTGTCGTATTTCGTGATCGGCTCGATCCGGCTGTGCAGATCGTTGGTGTGCAGGATGTGCAGCGTATAATCGGCATGCGCGGCACCTGCCATCAGAGCCATTGCGGCGGTGGTGGTGAGAACTTTTTTGAGCATATCTTGCCCCCTGTTAAACGTCATGACTTCCAACCTGACCGGTCTTGACCATCGAGTCAAAGCCCGAAAACAGAAAATGGCTACATCCGCAACGTAACGGAATTGTAACGATGAAATGACAGGCAGATCATCGTTTTCCGACAATCCAGCCGTCCAGCACCTCATGCGCAAGCCGTTCCGGATCGCTGTCGAGCCGCCCGGTGATCAGCCGCATCCACGCGACCGCCATGATCGTCTCCGCCAAGGCCCCCGCCTGCGCCCCGTCGATCAGCTCGCCGCGCATCCGCGACCATTCGACCACCTCGGCCAGCGCCACGAGACGCTCCTTGCGGTAGCGCTCCAGCGCCTCGGCCACATCCGCATCCGATTGCGCCTCCGCGATGATCAGCGCGAAGACCTGCCCTTCCGGGGTTTTCCAGAAGTCGAAGACATAGCGATAAAAGGCCCCGACCGTCGCAATCAGCGCCCCCTTGTCCTCATGCGCATGCTCACCTTTCGCACGCTCGTAAACCGCCACCAAAAGTGCCCCCCGCGACGGCCACCATTTGTACAGCGTCGCCTTGCCCGCGCGGGCGCGCCTGGCCACGGCCTCCATGCTCAGCCCCTTCACGCCCTTGTCGCGCAGAATCTCCTGCGCCGCCGTCAGGATCGCCTCCTCCGTCGCCGGGTTGCGTTTCGCCCCGATCGAGCGCCTTTGCGGCTCTGCACATTCTGCTGTGCGATCAGACACAGGCCTTCTCCTTTACATATCGAAACGCTTCGTTCACATTAAACGAAACGCACCGTTCCCTTTGGAGATAACACATGTCCATGTCCACCGCCATGCCCTCCGCCCCGAAACGCCCGAATCGTATCCGGTTCAGCTTTTTCGTCTTCCTCGGCGTCTACCCGCTGGTCACCGCCCTGATTTACGGCCTCGCGCCGCTCACCTCGGAGTGGCAGATCTGGCAACGCAACCTCGTCATGGTGCCGATGATCGTGCTGTCCATGGTTTTCGTCATCATTCCGCGCATTCATCGCCATTGCCACCGCTGGCTCTAAGCCCACGATTTACGCAAACCCGGTGCAATCCGGGCGCGGACACAAAGTCTCATTGACCGGGGCGCGCGGCGCTGGCATCTGAGAGCCATGCTGATTTACAAAATCTTCCGCGCCCCCGAATGGGCCATTCTGCAAACCAACGGCGAAACCCTCGGCGCCCCTGTCGATCTCGCCGATGGCTATGTTCATTTCTCCACCGGCGCGCAGGTCAGGGAGACCGCCGCCAAATGGTTCGCGGGGGAAGACAACTTGCATCTTCTCGCCGTCGAGAGCGACACGCTCCGCTCCCATCTCAAATGGGAACCCTCGCGCGGCGGCGCGCTTTTTCCGCATCTCTATCGCGCCCTGACCCTTGAGGACATTCTCTGGGTCAAACCGCTGCCGCTTGCGTCCGAAAACGACGTGGACAGCCATCTCTTCCCGGAGGACCTCTGAATGTCGCTCTTCGAACAGCTCGGCATGGTCATGCTGCGCAGCCTCGACCCGGAGAAATCGCATCACTTCGCGCTCTCGGCCCTGCGCGCGGGGCTTGCGCCCCTGCCCGGTCCGGTCACCTCGCCGCGTCTCAAGACCAAATTCGCCGGAATGGAGATGCCCAACCCCATCGGTCTGGCCGCAGGCTTCGACAAGAATGCCGAGGCGATCCCGCAGCTGTCCCGCGCGGGCTTCGGCTTTATCGAACTGGGTGCGGTGACGCCGCGTCCGCAGCCGGGCAATCCGAAACCCCGGCTCTTTCGCCTCACCGAAGATCAGGCGGTGATCAACCGTTTCGGCTTCAACAACGACGGCATGGAGGAGATCACCAGCCGTCTCGCCCGCTGCCGCCACTCCCATCACCGTACCGACATCCCGGTCGGGCTCAACCTCGGTGCCAACAAGGACAGCGAGGATCGCGCCGGCGATTTTGCCAAGGTGCTGGCGAAATGCGGCAATTTCATCGACTTCGCGACCGTCAACGTGTCGAGTCCGAACACCGAACGCCTGCGCGATCTGCAAGGCCCCGAGGCGCTCGAAGCGCTGCTGGCGGGGGTGATGGATGCCCGCAAGGGGCTCGATCACAACGTGCCGATCCTGTTGAAAATCGCCCCCGATCTCGACAATTCGGAAC
Source organism: Celeribacter sp. SCSIO 80788 (assembly GCF_051054295.1). Taxonomy (GTDB): domain Bacteria; phylum Pseudomonadota; class Alphaproteobacteria; order Rhodobacterales; family Rhodobacteraceae; genus Celeribacter. The sequence goes on from NZ_CP150482.1 coordinate 1,938,650, forward strand.
TGATGGAAATCGCCGAAGTGGCCCGCAAGGCGGATCTCGACGGGGTCATCGCCACCAACACCACGCTGTCGCGCGAAGGTTTGAAATCTGCACATAAAAGCGAGGCAGGCGGGCTTTCCGGGAAACCTTTGTTCGAAAAGTCCACGCGCGTGCTGGCGCAGCTCTCGCGCCATCTGGGCACGGACGTGCCTTTGATCGGCGTGGGCGGCGTCGGATCGGCGCTCGATGCCTATACGAAAATCCGCGCGGGGGCCTCTTTGGTACAGGTCTATTCCGCGATGGTCTATCACGGCCTGTCGCTGGCCCCGCGCATCGCCCGCGGGCTGGACGCGTTGCTGGAGAAAGACGGCTACGACAGCGTTCTGGAGGCCGTCGGCACCGGGCGCGACGCTTGGCTTTGAGTTAGAGCGCCGCGCGCTCCAGCGCCGGATATTTCCAGAACAGCGTCGCCCCCCGCGCCACGTAGCTGATCATCAGCGCGGCCCAAAGCCCGTGATTGCCCATCAGCGGGATCAGCGCGGCCACGGCCAAAAGGTAGATCCCCAGCGACAGCGCCGCCATGTTGCGCATGTCCCGCGTCCGTGTCGCCCCGATGAAAATCCCGTCGAGCATCCATGAGCCAAGCCCCACCACCGGCACGGCCACCATCCACGGCAGGTACACCCGCGCCTCGGCGCGCACATCGGGCGCTGTGGTCATCACGTCGACGATCATACCGCCGAAAATCGCAAACACCGCACTGAGCATCACTGCCGCCAGCAGCCCCCAGAAGGACGCCAGCAATGCCCCCCGTCGCAGCGCATAGGCGGAGCGCGCGCCCAGCGCCTGCCCGACGATGGCCTCGGCGGCAAAGGCAAACCCGTCGAGCGCATAGGCGGTGATCGAGACGAATTGCATCAGAATGTTGTTGCTCGCCAGCGTCACCGTGTCGAAGCCCGCCGAGAGGAAGGTAAAACTCACCATGATGGTCAACAGCAACACGGAGCGGATCAGAATATCGGTATTGACCTTGGCCATATGGATCAGGCGCGCGCGGTCGAACACCCGTGGCCAGTCGCGCCACGCAGGCACGGCAAAGGCGTCACGGCACAGCCACAGGCCCATCAACGCACCGCTGATCTCGGCGGCAAAGGTCGCATAGGCCACACCGCGCACGCCCCAGCCCAGCCCCAACACGAACCAGAGATCGAGCGCGATATTCACCCCGTTCATCCAGAGTTGCAGCGCCAGAACGCCCCGCGTGCGCTCCTGCGCGATGAGCCAGCCGGTCAGGCCGTAAACGGAGATGGCAAAGGGCGCCGACCAGATGCGGATGGAAATGTAACTGCGGGCAAGCGCCTCCACCTCCGGTGTCGCGGGCGAAAGCTGAAACGACAGCCAGAGGATCGGCAGTTGAAAAACGATCAGGGCAAGCCCACCCAGAAAGGCGATCATCAGGGCGCGGGTCAGAAGCGCCGCCACCTCACCCGGTTGACCCGCACCCCGCGCCTGAGACACCAACCCCGTCGTCCCCATGCGCAGAAAGCCGAAAATCCAATAGATCGAGGCCAGAATGATCGCCCCGAGACCGACCGCACCGATCGGCGCCGCCTCCCCCATCTGACCCACGACGCCGGTGTCGACCGCCCCGAGGATCGGCACGGTGGCGTTCGAGAGCACGATGGGAATGGCGATTTTGAGAACCCGGCGGTGGCTCAGCTCCGGCGCGGGCGCACTCATGCGTCCGGCTCAGGAACAGACTCGGGCGCATCGGGCATCAGGAAATGCCCCATCGCCTGCACCGTCGGACGCGCCCGGTTGTCTTGCCAAGCCTCGACCCGGACAGAGGCATACCGCCGCCCCGCGCGGGTGATCTCGGCACGGGCATAGGCATCGCGCGGCAGACCCGAGCGCAGGTAATCCACGGTCAGGTCGATGGTTTTCGGGAATTTCGGCAGGATCTCCCCGGTGTCCCCCGCTTCGATCCGCGGCCAGACCATGGACCAACTCAGCGAAATCAGCGCGGTGACTTCGAGAAAGGCGGCCAACGCCCCGCCATGCAGCGCGGGCAGCATCGGGTTGCCGATCAGATCGGGCCGATAGGGCATGATCGCGGTCAACTCGTCGCCGCGACGTTCGAATTCGAACCCCATGAAAGAGATATAGGGCACGCGCGCCACCAGATCCGCCAGAGCGGCATCGCGCCGTTCCTTGACGATCTGAACGGGTTCGGGTTTGGACCGGATCATGATTTGCCCCTCTCCACGGTAAACGCCCCGGTGGCTGCGGCAACCGGCACGTCGCTGACGCCATCGGTCGCCGAGACCCGGACAAAGGCCACGGCACGGGTGACATGGTAACAGATGGCATGGGCGGCGATCGTCGCCCCCGGTTTCGCGGCGCGCATATAGTCGATGCGCAGGTCGAGCGTCGCGGTGGAAATACCCGCCTCCGGGTGACTCATCACGGCGGCCCCCGCACAGGTGTCCATCAGCGCCGAAATCGCCCCGCCATGGATCACGCCGGTCTCCGGATCGCCGATCAGCTTTTCCGCATAAGGCATGAAAACCTCCGCCTGCCCGTCGCCGATCTGTTCGAGCGACATGCCAAGAGCGGCGCAATGCGGCAGATTCTCGATGAACTGGCGGGCCATCCGGGTGCGGGCGTCATCCATAGCGAAATTTGTGACCTTTTGGACAAGTTGGCCCCATAATGTGAGATGATCGCAGGGCCGCAAGGGCAAATTGAAACCCGGCCCGAGGTTTTCCCCCGTGACGTCACAGCATGTCTGCACACGACCAAGCCCCCCGAGCGCTCCCGGCATCCCGACTGCCAGCTCTCGACGGGCCTTGATCCCGTGGCATGCGGTTTACTATGCTAAGGTACCGCCCCGAATTGAGTTGCGAAACTGAACTCATCTGTTTAGATGCGTCGCGAGGAGAGAGAGAAGCCATGTCTGACCGACGTCTCACGTTCAAGGAAATGTGCGCGCAGTTCGATGTGACTCCGCGCACGTTACGCTATTACGAATATATCGAGTTGCTGGCCCCCGAGAAGGAGGGTCGCTCCCGCTATTACACCCCGCGCGAAGTCGCGCGGATGACGCTGATTTTGCGGGGACGCAAATACGGGTTCTCCCTTGAAGAGATCCGCCAGTGGTTGCTGATCTACGAGGAAAAGGGCACCCAGGCTCAGGCCCGGGCCTTTGTCGAACTGGCCGACCGCCAGCTTGTCGCACTCGAAGAGCAAAAACGCGAGCTGGACAAGGCCATCGGTGAGTTGAAGGAGCTGCGCTCCGAGAGCGCAAAAGATGCGGAGACGGTGCGCATCACCTGAGTGCCTGTCCGAGGGCGGCACGCCATGACCGCGCGGCAAGGCGACGTGGCGTTCTTTCACCGCCCGCCGCAACACGCCCCCGCAAACAAGGGGGCTTTCGGTTTCATTCCACCGGATGAAATCCCTTAAATGTAGAAAAAATCCAAAGCGCTTTAGATGGAATTTTTATAGTAAAAACAGGAAAAATTCCACAATCCATACCAAACCGTTTGCATTACAGAAGTCGAATGCGTAATTTTACTGTAACGCACAGCGGTCCGCCGATTGAGACGGTGCCCGAAATGACGCCACGTTTCGAATGAAGCGGCATCGCAAATGCGATTAGGGTGGGGCCGAAGGCTGACCTTCGCGCCTCTGAATAGGAAGCCAGCCCGGTGGAATTTGCCGCCGGTCATGCCACCTAAGCGACGAGAACCGGAGTGGGCCGACGTGACGACCAAAGAGGTGATGACCATTCGCGAGATGTGCGATGCGTATGATGTGACGCCCCGCACCCTGCGCTTTTATGAAGCCAAGGAATTGCTGTTTCCGATCCGGGAGGGTCAGAAGCGGCTGTTCACCAAGCGGGACCGGGCGCGTTTGACGCTGATCCTGCGCGGCAAGAAATTCGGCTTTTCCCTTGAGGAGATCCGGCAGCTGCTCGATCTCTACAAGGAGGAAGACGAAGGCGAGGCGCAGATGCGTGAGACGCTTGTGGCGTATCACGAGAAGCTCGCGGAGATGGAGGCGCAGAAACAGGCGCTGATCGCGGTGATGACCGATCTGGAGGATGAGATTGCGTTTGTCGAAGGACAGATCGCAGGACTGAAACGCGCGGAGTGAGGCAACGCTCCCGCGCGCCATGCAAGGGAGAGACGCCATGCCGAGCTACACGGCTCCGACGAAAGACATTCAATATGTTCTGCACGATGTGCTGAACATTTCCGGCTCCGACATTCCGGGCTATTCCGATCTTGAACCCGAATTCACCGAGGCCATTCTCGATGCCGCCGGTCAGCTCGCCTCCGAGGTGATCGCGCCGCTGAACGTGGTGGGCGACAAGGAAGGCTGTACCTTCGAGAACGGAGTGATCACCACGCCGACCGGGTTCAAAGAGGCCTTCGAGCAGGTGAAAGAGGGCGGCTGGCCCGGGCTCGATCTGCCCGAAGAGTTCGGCGGTCAGGGGCTTCCCTATCTGATGAGCACCGCCGTGGGCGAGATGTTCTCCGCCGCGAACCAGGCCTTCACCATGTATCAGGGCCTGACCCATGGTGCGGCCTCCGCGATCCTTGTGCATGGCACGGATCAGCAAAAGGCCACCTACCTGCCGAAAATGACCTCCTGCGAATGGACCGGCACGATGAACCTGACGGAACCGCATTGCGGCACCGATCTGGGCCTCATGCGCACCAAGGCCGAGCCGCAGGCGGATGGCAGTTACAAGATCTCCGGCCAAAAGATTTTCATCTCGGCGGGCGATCACGATATGTCCTCGAACGTCATTCACCTTGTGCTGGCCAAAATCACCGGCGGGCCGGAGGGGATCAAGGGCGTGTCGCTGTTCATCGTGCCGAAATACATGGTCGATGAAGACGGCAATCCGGGCGCGAAAAACGGCGTGTCCGTTGGCTCCATCGAAGAGAAAATGGGCATCCACGGCAACTCGACCTGTGTGATGAACTATGACGAGGCGACCGGCTATCTCTTGGGCGATATGCACAAGGGCATGCGCGCCATGTTCACCATGATGAACGAAGCGCGCCTCGGTGTGGGCATGCAGGGCCTTGCGCAGGCCGAAGCCGCCTATCAGAACGCGGTGATCTACGCCAAGGATCGCCTTCAGGGTCGCGCCGTCACCGGCGTCGCGAACCCGGAGGGTCCTGCCGACCCGCTGATCGTGCACCCGGACATTCGCCGCAACCTGATGGATCAAAAGAGCTTCATCGAGGGCGCCCGCGCCTTCATGCTCTGGGGCGCACAGCTCATCGACCAGGCGCATCGCTCCGAGGACAAAGACGCCGACGGCCTCATCTCCCTGATGACCCCGGTGCTCAAAGGCTTCCTGACCGACAAGGGCTATGAGGCAACGGTGAACGCGCAGCAGGTTTACGGCGGCCACGGCTATATCGAAGAATGGGGCATGTCCCAATTCACCCGCGACGCCCGGATCGCCATGATCTACGAAGGGGCCAACGGCGTGCAGGCCCTCGATCTCGTGGGCCGCAAACTGGCGACTGACGGCGGCAAGCACGTCATGGCCTTCTTCGAGATGGTGAAATCTTTCTGCAAAGAGAACGGCGAAGGCGAGATGGCCGAATTCGTCGATCCGCTGAAAGCCGCCTCCAAAGACCTTCAGGGCGCGGGCATGTTCTTCATGCAGAACGGCATGAAGAACCCGAATGCGGCGCTCTCGGGCTCTTATGACTTCATGCATCTGTTCGGCTATGTCTGCCTCGGGCTGATGTGGGCGCGGATGGCGAAAGTGTCGCTGGCGGCTCTGGCAAACGGCACGGATGACGCAGAGTTCCACCAGAACAAACTGACCACCGCGCGCTATTACATGGCCCGCCAACTGCCGATGACCGGCACTTTGCTCAAACGCATCGAGAGCGGCGCCGATCCGGTGATGACTCTCCCCGCCGAGGCGTTCTAAACTCTGCGCAACCCGAAACTGAGGCCCTCGCCCATCCCGGCGGGGGCCTTTCCATTTCAAGCGTCCGAAAAGACGAAATGACGGAGCGTAACCATGCCGAAGCGGTTCAGAATGACGCGGCGTTTTCCTGTTTCCATGACCGAAGACGGGTATCGTCGCCTCAGGCAGTTCGCGAGGGAGGCGGGCTTGGACGAGGGAGAGGCTTTGTCTTTCCTGTTCGAGAATTTCTCCTCCGTCACGGATGAAGAAAAGCTGACGCACCGCCTGCGCCTGTTCAATTCCGAACTGGCCGGGCGCAAACGCTGACGATCGAGACTGGCCTGCGGGCCGGACCCTGAGGAGGACTGAATGACTGAAGCCTATATTTACGACGCCCTGCGCAGCCCGCGCGGCAAAGGGCGCAAGGACGGGAGCCTGCACGAGGTGACCTCGGCGGCGCTTTCCGCGCAGATGCTGAACGCCGTCAAAGAGCGCAACGGGCTTGAGGGCCATGCGGTTGAGGATGTGATCTGGGGTAACGTGACTCAGGTCGGCGAACAGGGTGGCTGTTTGGCGCGGACCGCCGTTCTCGCTTCCGATCTCGATCAGAGCATTCCGGGCCTCGCGATCAACCGCTTCTGCGCCTCGGGCATGGAAGCCGTCAACATCGCCGCCAATCAGGTCAAAGGCGGCGCGGGCATGGCCTATATCGCCGGCGGCGTCGAGATGATGGGCCGGGTCGCCATGGGGTCGGATGGGGCGGCGATTGCCGTGGACCCGTCCTTGGCGATGAAAACCTATTTCGTGCCGCAAGGCATCTCGGCGGACATCATCGCCACCGAATACGGGTTCTCCCGCGAAGAGGCCGATGCGCTGTCCGTCGAGAGCCAAAACCGCGCCGAAGCCGCGTGGAAAGACAACCGGTTCGCGAAATCCATTGTGCCGGTGAAGGACATCAACGGCCTGACCATCCTCGACCATGACGAATACATGCGTCCGGGCACGACCGTCGAGACGCTCGGCGCGCTCAAGGCCTCCTTCAAGGACATGGGCGAGGTGATGCCGGGTTTCGACAAGATCGCGCTGATGAAATATCCGCATCTTGAGAAGATCAACCACATCCACCATGCGGGCAACTCCTCGGGCATCGTCGATGGCTCCGCCGCCGTTCTGATCGGCAACAAGGAATTCGGCGAGAAATGGGGCCTTAAACCCCGCGCCCGCATCCGGGCGACCGCCAAGATCGGCACCGATCCGACCATCATGCTCACCGGCCCGGTTCCGGTGACGGAGAAAATCCTCAAAGACAGCGGCATGTCGATCAGTGACATCGATCTCTTTGAGGTGAACGAGGCCTTCGCCGCCGTGGTGATGCGCTTCATGCAGGCCTTCAACGTCGACAGCTCCAAGGTCAACGTCAACGGCGGCTCCATCGCCATGGGGCACCCGCTTGGCGCGACCGGGGCGATCATCATCGGCACGCTCTTGGACGAGCTGGAACGCACAGGCAAAGGCACCGGCCTTGCCACGCTCTGCATCGCATCCGGCATGGGTGCGGCCACGATCATCGAGCGCGTGTAAGGGAGGAACAGCACATGACCGATTTTCATTATTCCGTCGACGCGGACGGCGTCGCGATCATCACCTGGGACATCCCGAACAAGTCCATGAACGTGCTCTCGATGGAGGGCATCGCCGAGCTGGATCAGTGCATCGACAAGGCGCTTGGCGACGAGGCCGTCAAAGGCATCGTCGTGACCTCCGGCAAGGACACGTTTGCCGGAGGCATGGATCTCAACATCATCGCCAAGATGAAGGACGCCGCCGGGGACAACCCGGCGCAGGGTCTCTTTGACGGGCTGATGAGCATGCATGCGATCCTGCGCAAACTGGAACGCGCCGGGATGGACCCGAAGACCAACAAAGGCGGCAAACCCGTCGCCGCCGCCCTGCCCGGCACCGCGCTCGGCATCGGCTTGGAACTGCCTCTGTCCTGCCATCGCATTTTCGCCGCCGACAATCCCAAGGCCAAGATCGGCCTGCCGGAGATCAAGGTCGGCATCTTCCCCGGCATGGGCGGCACCACGCGCGTCTCGCGCATGGTCGGCGCGATGGCGGCGGCCCCGATCCTTCTCGAAGGCAAGATGCTCGACCCGAAGCAGGCCAAAGGCGCAGGGATCATTCACGAGATCGTGGAACCCGGCGAATTGCTGGCGAAAGCGAAAGAGTGGGTTTTGGGCGCGAAAGACGCCGACATCGTCAAACCCTGGGACGCAAAGGGCTGGAAAATGCCCGGCGGCGCGCCCTATCACCCGGCGGGTTTCATGACCTTCGTCGGCGCCTCCGCCATGGTCAACGGCAACACGCAGGGCGTCTATCCGGCGGCGAAAGCGCTCCTGTCGGCGGTCTACGAAGGCGCGATGGTGCCGTTTGACACGGCGCTCAAGATCGAAGCCCGCTGGTTCACCCATGTGCTGATGAACCCGTCGTCTTCCGCGATGATCCGGTCTCTGTTCATCAACAAGGAAGCGCTTGAAAAGGGCGCGAACCGTCCCGAGGTGGCCGATCAGACCGTGAAAAAAGTCGGCGTTCTTGGCGCGGGCATGATGGGCGCGGGCATTGCCTATGTTTCCGCCAATGCGGGCATCGAGGTCGTGCTGATCGACATGAAACAAGAGGCCGCGGACAAGGGCAAAGCCTATTCCGAAAGCCTCCTCGACAAAGGCATCAGCCGCAAAAAGGTGACGCCCGAGAAGAAAGAACAGGTCCTCTCGCGCATCACCGCGACCACCGATCTGGACGCTCTGAAAGGCTGTGACTTGATCGTCGAAGCCGTGTTCGAAGACATCGGCGTCAAGGCGGAGATGACGAAAAAGGTCGAGGCCATCGTCGGCGAAGACTGCATCTTTGCGTCGAACACCTCGACCCTCCCGATCACCGAGCTGGCCAAGGCGTCGGTCCGACCGGAGCAGTTCATCGGCATCCACTTCTTCTCCCCCGTCGACAAGATGCTCCTCGTCGAGATCATCAAGGGCAAAGGAACCGGCGACGTCGCCGTGGCGAAAGCGCTCGACTATGTGCGCCAGATCCGCAAGACGCCCATCGTCGTGAATGACGCGCGCTTCTTCTACGCCAACCGCTGCATCATCCCCTATATCAACGAAGGGGTGCGCATGGCGGCCGAGGGTGTGGACCTGCCGCTCATCGAGAATGCTGCGAAACTTCTGGGCTTCCCGCTCGGTCCGCTTCAGCTCATTGACGAGACCTCGATTGATCTCGGCGTGAAAATCGCCAAGGCCACCAAAGCCGCGATGGGCGATGCCTACCCGGACGAGGCCGTGGATGAGGTGGTGTTCTGGATGTACGATCAGGGCCGTCTCGGCAAGAAAGCCAACGCGGGCTTTTACGACTACGACGAGAAGGGCAAACGCGGCTTCCTCTGGGAGGGCTTCAACGCCGAATTCCCCGTGGCCGACGCCCAGCCCGATCTCGACGAGGTCCAGCACCGCCTGATGATGGCGCAGGTGTTGGAGGCCGTCCGGGCGCTCGAAGAGGGCGTGTTGGAAGACATCCGCGAGGGCGATGTCGGCGCGATCCTCGGCTGGGGCTTTGCGCCCTGGTCCGGCGGGCCGTTTAGCTGGCTCGACATCATTGGGGCCGGTAAAGCGGTCGAGATTTGCGACAATCTTACCGCCACGCACGGGCCGCGCTTTGAAACGCCGAAACTCCTGCGGGAGATGGCGTCCTCCGGCGAGACCTTCTATGGCCGCTTCGGCGCGGGTGTGGACAGCAAGGCCGCCTGAGCCACCCGGACACCAAAACCAAAGCCCTTCCCTCTCGGGGAGGGCTTTTTCAATGTCGCTCAGGCGTCGTCTTTTGCCAATTCGGCAAACATCTCGCGCCCCTGAATTTGCGGCGCCATGGTGCACCAGCGGTCGTCGACCTGCACCCAATGGGCATCCATTTCCTCGGCATGGACGATGATCCGCCCCGGTTCGGATGTGATGGGGGCAACGATGAGATTGAGAAACAGCGCAAGCGCTTCGGCTGAGATACACATGGGCAGGCCCCGTTGGCATATTGGCCCTCGCGTCCTCCCGCACGGGGTCTGATGTCAGCCTAACCCGGTTCGCCACATCGAGCGCCCCAAAATGCTGCATTGCAGCATTTTCACCATCCCCTGCCTTTTCTTTCAGCACAAATCGACGCAATCCGCCGTTTTCTCGGGCACGGGAAGCCCCCGCATGTTCCCTCATATGCGGGATGACCCTCCCCCCGGATCGCACTCAGATGACGTAACTCGATGTCTCTTCGCGGCGCTGCGGTTGCATCCGCATCCACTGGGCGTCCTGCGCATCCTCGTCCAAAAGCGCGTCGACAAACACCCGCGCCTCGGTCAGCGACAGCACCTCATAACCCGGCACAAACCGGTCCTCCATCAGATCGGCGATGCTCATCACCTCTTCCGCCGGGCAATGGAACAGCGCGCCGATATTGGCGAACACCACCTGCTCCGTCGCGAAATGTAACAGGATGACCTGCACCGCCCGATGCGGACGGGCGCGCTCGATGCCCTTGTAGCCCTCAAGCGCCAGCGCCGGGATCAAGGTAAACGGATCGCCGAACATTGCCTCGCCCGTGTCGCTCTCGACCATCACCGGCTGTTCCGGCAAAAGCAGCATCTCGGCGCGATTGCCCAATGCGCCCGGCGGAACGACAAGCGGCCAGAGCTGCATCGGCACCGATCCGTGACCGAGATAGGTCCAGCTGCGGGAAATCGTCCCCACCGCCTGCATGCCCTCGTCGAAGGTCAGGACCTTGTCGCCTGCCTTGATCTCCGCCACATCGCGCCAGCCCCTGGCCGTGGCGATCTGGGTTCCGGCGATGAGACCGCTGGTGAGAACCGGCTGCATCTCATGCAGAGCGCCATCCCAGGCCCCCGTCCGACCGGTGGCCTCCCGGAGCGGTTCCTTCCGCAACATCTGACCCAGTTTCATCATCGCCTCATCCCCATGTACGAGGGCCTGTGACCGAAGTTTTTGCGGGTGGCAGCCCGTCGTTTCCTCACACGCCCTCTTTGCAGGTTCAGAAAATCGCCCGGCTGCGGTCAGAGTTCGGCCCGAATGGGACGGAAATACGGCACAATTTCGACACAGGCGGCAATTGAACCGATTTCATTCAATTGTTCGCGAATTTGGTAATAGTCTTTTAAGAAATTTTTCCCGCGTCTGCGGATTAACCAATTTTTCAAGGACCCGCAGCCACGCCGCTCCCGATGTCTCTCTGGAATCACGCGTCGATTCGAGCCCTCCCGCCAAAGCCCAAGCCCCATCCCACAGGTTTCATTAACCAATTTGCCGCAATCGCGACACAGTCCCGCCGTCAACTCAGTCGAAGCGATAGTCAAATCGGGCAATGTCCGAAGCCGCAATGCGCGCCACCGCCTCCGCATCCGCATCCGTGTAGAAAGATCGCACATCGCGGCTGCGCTCCGACGCGTTCACCCGCCCAATCGGCGACAGATCGAACCCCAGATGATCCCACAGCGGCGCAAGATCCTCCTCCAGCGCCTCGAGCCGCACATAATGGCTGGCCCGATCCACGCCCGCGCCATCGCACATATAGCTGCTGTAGGGTGCCGACAGGCTGCGCAGCGTCTCCGGCGCGTTCAGAAAACCGGTGAAACTCTCCGCCTTGGCCAGCCGCACCGCCGGATGATCCCAGCCCTGCACCCGCAGCCAGTGATAATAGGACACGATCCGGTCCCACGGGTTGCGCACCAGCGTGAAGATGAAATAGCCGCCGAACGCCTCGCGCGGCACCAGCCCTTCGATGTCGGAGAGTCGCGAATGTTTCCAAAGCCGCCCCGCCGCTTCCATTTGCTTGATCCGCCCGCGCCGCTTCACCGCTTTCGGCGTATCCCCGATCAGGATGTCATCCGCCATCGCCCGCGCCTCGAGCGCCTGCGTCAAAGCGGTGCCCCCGGTCTTGGGGATATGCACGAAAATATAGTGGCGTCCGGGCGAAATGATCATGCTCCGACCCTAACCCAAGCCACGATCGCCGCCCAGAGTGATTGTCCTGAGTGATTGTCCTGAGTGATTGTCCTGAGTGATTGTCCTGAGTGATTGTCGCCCCGGATGATCCCCGCTACAGTATCCCCAAACAGAAGAAAGAGCAGCCCGCGCATGATCGCGCTCACCGAATTCGAACGTCTCGAGGCCCCCGGTCTCTGGCTTCCCGATGGGGAAAGCCAGCGTCGCCCCGTGATCGTCTCCGTCGGCGAGGCGACCCTGACGCTCTCGGAATCCCGCACCGACGGACAAGCCCTGACCCATTGGTCTCTTCCGGCCATCGAACGTATCACACCCGAAGGCGAAAGCCCCGTGCGCTACCGCCCCGCTCCCGACAGCACCGAAGAGCTGGAGATCGAAGACGAGCTGATGAACGAGGCCATCGCCCGCATCCGCCGCGCCATCGACCGCGCCCGCCCGCATCCCGGACGGCTGCGCGGTGTGCTGATCGGCACCGCGGTCGCAGCCCTTCTCGGGCTCGGCGTGTTCTGGCTCCCCGGTGCGCTGATCCGTCAGGCCGTGACCATCGTCCCCACCGTGACCCGCGCCGAGATCGGTCAGGAACTCCTGGACCGCATCCGCCGCCTCTCCGGTGCGCCTTGCGACACGGTGCATGGGGCGCGGGCGCTCAACAAGTTGAAAACACGGCTCATGCCCGGCGGCGGCGGCCAGATCGTCGTGCTCACCAGCGGCGTTGCGCTCTCTCAGCACCTGCCCGGCGGCATCGTCCTGCTGAACCGCGCCGTGGTCGAGGATCACGAGGACCCGGATGTGGTCGCGGGCTATGTGCTGGCCGAGATTGAGCGCGCCCGCGAGGAAGACCCGCTTGAGCGGCTGCTGCATGAGGCGGGGCTGATGACCTCTCTGCGGTTGCTGACCACCGGTCATATTCCGCCCGAGGTGCTCGACGCCCATGCCGAAAGCCTGCTGACCGCGCCGGTCACCGGGCCGGACCGCAACAAGCTGATCGCCGCCTTTGCCGAAGCGCAGGTCCACAGCGCCCCCTATGCCTATGCGCTCGACATCACCGGCGAAACCGTCCTGCCGCTGATCGAGGCCGACGGGGTGCGGATCGAGACCACGCGGCCCGTCCTCTCGGACGGCGACTGGGTGGCGCTTCAGGGCGTCTGCGGCGGCTGAATTTCCGCAAACTCTGCCCCCCCAAAAAAGAAATCCCCCGCCAAATGCGGGGGTTTCTTTTTGTTGTTCTGCCTCGTCTAACTCAACGCTTACTTGCGTGCGAATGCGTCCCCGTAGCCGGCCCCCCGGACCATCGCCAAAGCGGACAGGGTTTGCTCGGGCCGAGCGAAAGGACCGGCCAGAACAATCTTCAAGGGCTTGCCGCCGCGTTGCAGAACCTGCGACGAGACCGGGAAACCCATGGCCGAGAGACGCGCAATCGAGCGCTCGGCATTGGCAGGTTCCCCGAAGGTCCCCACCTGAACATAGCGCAGCGCCTGCGCCGTGTGTTGCGACGGGGCATCGGCGGCCTGAACCGCCGTCGGCACGCGCTGCGGCATCACCGACTTGGTCGACACCTGCACCGGTGCCGTTCCGGTCGCTGAAACCGTCTGTACCGTCATGCGTTTCTTGACCGGGGTGCCGAAAAGCCATTCCCAAAACGTCTTCTTGCGCGGCGCATAGAGATCGTAGGCGGGCACGGTCTGGGTCCAAACCTGCGCCATCTGCAAATCGCCCCGCGCCGTCAAAGGCCCGCGGTTCGGATTGAGCCGCCCGTCGGTCCAGGCACGTGCATAACCCTCTGGCAGGGCACCCGTCACAGGCACCGGCAGCGCGTAAACCTCGACCCCGGCCGCACGGGCCACCTCGGTGCGGTTGCTGTTATAGGCCGACAGACGGGTCTGCGCCCGCACCTGCACATAGCCGGAGGGCGACTCGGCCTGCGGCCCGCAGCGCACGGCATAGCGCCCGCTCGTCTGCATATATTGCGCATCGCTGCCCAGAAGACTGGCGCAGGCATCGGCCATCACCGTCGTCGTCTGCGGCACCGTCACCGTCACCGGCGCAGCGGCCAACATCACCGGCGGTTGTACCGGCGCCACCGGGGTCACCGGCGCACGTTTCACCGGCACACGCACCAGCGTCGGCTCCGTCGTGGTCATCCGCCCGCCATCGGCGGTGCGCACGGTCACCCCCGCAGGCAAACGTTTCAGGATGTAATCCACGTCACCGGTGGAACAGAGCATCTGACCGTTCCGCTCGGAAGCGACACAGCCACGCTCGCCCACGGCCTTGCCCGCCAGCGCTTCGAGCGGCGGCAGGGCGGGTTGTCTGGCGGCGGTTTTCTGAACCGGAGCGGCAGGCGCGATCAGGGCCGAGGCCACGGTCGGCATCGGTGCTTCGGTCGGCTTCGTCGTCGCAGGCGCGACCGATGTGGCGGCTCCGACCTGCACCATCGGCGCGGTTGCCACCGGTTTGACAGGCGCGGTCTGAACCGGCGCGCTGGCGACCTGTGTCGGCGCGGGATCGGGGATCACCGGCAGGTGCTCTTCGACATTGGCAAAGGTCGGCTTGAAGCCACAGAGCACGTCGCGGCTACGGGTCACGCGCGGCACCCAATGCACCGCGGCACCATCGCCCGCGCGCACATAGACGCAGCCGCGGCTGTCGACATATTGCGTGCCCGTGTAGGAGAGCGGCGGATATTCCGCCGGCTGCTCCGCATTGTACAGCGAGCGGGCATCGGATTGATGAATCCCGATGACCGTCACCCCCGTCGTCGCGAGAAGAACCGCAACGGATACCGTTCTCAAAGCCTGCATTATGTGGCCCCACACATCTTATTGTGTACGAGCCTAACCCAGAAGCGATTCGCTGTTAAGGGGGGAAATCGCTTATTTTGTACCGAACATGCGGTCGCCCGCATCCCCTAGCCCCGGCACAATATATCCATGCTCATTGAGCTTTTCATCCACAGCCGCTGTGACGATCGGCACATCCGGATGGGCCTCTTCCATCCGCTTCACACCCTCGGGCGCGGCCAGAAGGCAGAGGAAACGGATGTTTTTCGCCCCGGCCGCTTTCAGCTTGTCAATCGCCGCCACCGAGGAATTCCCGGTCGCCAGCATCGGATCGACGGCAATCACAAGGCGGTCGCCGAGATCCTCGGGCACCTTGAAATAGTATTCGACCGGCTCAAGCGTTTCCTCGTCGCGGTAGAGCCCGACAAAACCGACGCGCGCCGAGGGGATCAGTTCGAGAATGCCGTCGAGCAGCCCGTTCCCGGCCCGCAGGATCGAGATCAGGGCGAGCTTCTTGCCGTCGAGCGTCGGCGCCTGCATGGTCTGCATCGGCGTCTCGATGGTCTTTTCGGTCATATCCAGCTCGCGGGTGACCTCATAGGCCAGCAGCAGGGAAATCTCGCGCAGCAATTGCCGGAACCCGGCGGTCGAGGTCTCCTTGTCGCGCATGATGGTCAGCTTGTGCTGGACAAGCGGGTGTTTCACAATGGTCAGATGGTCAAGCATCGGCAGGCTCCAGTTTCTTTGCGACCGCCTTGCGGGTCGCCTCATCGCAAAAGGCCGCCTCAATCGCGGTCTTGTTCAAGTCTTTGAAATCGTCTTCCTCCCAGCCGAAGGTCTCGGCAAGGCGGTCGAATTCGTAGCGCATGGTGGAATGGAAGAAGGGCGGATCGTCGGTCGACACGGTGACTTTCACACCGCGTTTGCGCAGCTCGGCAATCGGGTGATCGGACCATTTCGGGAAGACCTGAAGCGCAATGTTCGAGCCCGGACAGACCTCCAGAACGATCCCCGCCTCGGCGATCTCATCCACGAGCGCTAGATCCTCGATGGCACGCACACCATGGCCGATGCGCTCGACCTTCAGGTCGCGAAGCGCGTCGCGAATGCTCTCCGGCCCGCCCCATTCGCCCGCATGTGTCGTGAGCCTGAGCCCCGCCTCGCGCGCCATGTCGAAGGCGTATTTGAAATCACCCTGCTTGCCCATGGCCTCGTCGCCGCCCATGCCGAAACCCGTGACGAAATCGCCCTTGGTCTCCTGCGCACAGAGCGCGGTTTTCTTGGCCTGATCCGGCCCGAAATGCCGGACACAGGTCGGGATCGCGCGCATCACGATCCCCGCCTCGCGCTCCATCTCGTCGGCGGCCTGTTTGATCGCGGCAAGGTAATCCTTCCACGCCTCGACATCGCCACCACCGCAGAAGTCGGGGGCCAGAAAGCTCTCGGTGTAAATCACATTCGACGCCGCGCTTTCTTCCAACACGGCGCGGGTCAGGCGATAGTAATCCTTAGGCGTCTTCAAAACCGAGGTGGCGGCCTCATAGACTTTGAGGAAATCCCAGAAGTCTTTGTATTTATAGGCACCTTTCTCGTCGAAAATGCCCGAGAGATCGACTTTTTGCTCCGCCGCCAAGCCGCGAATGAACGCGGGCGGGGCGGCACCTTCGAGATGCATGTGCAGCTCGATTTTCGGCATGTCGGTTATACTCAAAGGAAACTCCTTCCGGGGCCTTGGGCCTCGATCCCGAGGTGTTCGGCCAGTGAGGCCGCCACGTCGGAAAAGGCCACAGGGCCAATGGGTTTGAGGCCGAGACCATAGCCCAGAACCGGCACCTGTTCACGGGTGTGGTCCGTGCCGCTCCAAGTCGGATCGTTGCCATGATCGGCGGTGAAAATCAAAAGATCGCCCTCGCGCGCGCGCTCAAACAGACGCGGCATCTGGGCGTCGAACCATTCGAGATGACGGGCATAGCCGGAGACGTCGCGCCTATGTCCATAGAGGCTGTCGAATTCGACGAAATTGGCGAAGGTGAACGACCCGTCCGGCGCCTCCTCCATCACGTCACAAAGGTGATCGAACAGCACGTGATCGTTGCCCTTGCGGACCTCATCCAAGCCCTGCATGGAGAAAATATCGCCAATCTTGCCAACGGCATAGGTCGCGCGTCCGGCAGATTTCGCCCAGTCGCAAATCGTCGGCGCGGGCGGCGCTATGGCATAGTCGTGACGGTTGCCTGTGCGGGTAAAGCCCTCCTCAACCGTACCGACGAAAGGCCGGGCGATCACGCGCCCGATCTTCATCGCATGCAGCGTCGGCGCGAGGTCCTGACAGAGCTTCAACAACCGCTCCAGCCCGAAATGCTCCTCATGGGCCGCGATCTGAAACACAGAATCCGCAGAGGTGTAGCAAATCGGCCAACCGGTCTCGATGTGCTCCGCACCGAATTTCTTGATCACCTCGGTGCCCGACGCGTGACAATTCGCCAGCGTCCCCCCTGCCCCGCAGAGCTTTGCCGCCAGATCCATCACATCCTGCGGGAAAGACGGCTGCGCATCCGGGAAATAATGCCAATCCCACGGCACCGGCACACCGGCCAATTCCCAATGCCCCGAAGGCGTATCCTTGCCCGGAGAGATTTCGGCGGCCACGCCATAAAGCCCCTCCGGCATCGCCTCAAGCCCCGGCGCGGGGTCCGAGGTCGCATGCGCCATCGCCGCGCCCAACCCCAAAGCATCGAGGTTCGGCAGGCGCAACGGCCCCGACCGCCCGTCTTCGGCGCGCCCCTCGGCACAGGCCTGTGCAATATGGGCGATGGTGTTGGCGCCGGTGTCGGGACGCTCACCGTTGAAAAACTTGTCCGCGTCGGGCGCGCCGCCCAGCCCCACGGAATCCATCACGATCAGAAACGCACGCGTCATGGCTTATCCCGTCACCTTCTCATACACCAAAGGCGGCTCCACCGGGGTCTCCTGCCCCAGACGGATCGCCGCCCGGATCGCGGCCTCCGCCCGATCCGCATCCTCGACAGACCGCGCATGGATCGTCGCGATCAGGCTGTCTTCATCGAGATATTCCCCGATCATGCAGACATTGGAAAGCCCCACCGCCGGGTCGATCTTCTCCCCGCCTTTCAGACGCCCGCCGCCCAGATGCACCACGGCCATACCCAAGGCATGCCCATCCATCTGCGCCGCATAGCCCGGCGCCTCCGCCACGACATCGCGCACAACAGGTGCCGACGGCAGGCGATCGCGCCAATGATCGACGAAATCCGCAGGCCCGCCGAGTTCGGTGATCATCCGCCCGAAGCGCTCGGCGGCAGACCCATCGGTCAGCGTGTCGCGCACCGCCCATGTCGCCTGATCAATGTCGTCCGACAGCCCGCACAGCACCATCAACTCGCCACCCAGCGCACAGGTCGCATCGCAGAGGATGTTGTCCACCTCGCCGTTGGTCAGCGCCTCCATCACCACCATGACCTCAAGCGCATTGCCCAAAGACGGGCACAAAGGCTGGTTCATATCGGTGATCAGCGCGGAGGTTTTGCACCCCGCGCCGTTGGCCGTGGTCACAAGGCTCTGCGCCAGAGCGCGGGCGTCTTCCGCCGTTTTCATGAACGCGCCGGAGCCGCATTTGACATCGAGCACCAAGGCCTCAAGCCCGGCTGCGAGTTTCTTCGACAGGATCGAGGCGGTGATCAGGTCGATGCTTTCGACCGTCCCAGTGACGTCGCGGATCGCATAAAGCCGTTTGTCGGCAGGGGCGATGGAGCCGGTGGCCGAGACGATGGCGCAGCCGACCTGTTCGACGATTTCGTGAAACCGCGCGTCGGTGACTTCGGTTTTGAGCCCCGGAATGGCTTCGAGCTTGTCGAGCGTGCCGCCCGTGTGCCCGAGGCCCCGCCCCGAGACCATCGGCACATAGGCGCCAAGCGCAGCCAAAGCCGGGGCAAGCAAAAGCGAGACACAATCGCCCACGCCGCCGGTCGAATGTTTGTCGATCGCGGGCGCAGGCAGGTCCCAGTGCATCACCTCGCCGCTGTCGCGCATCGCCAGCGTCCAGGCCACGCGCTCCGCATCCGCCATGCCGTTCAAAAGCGCCGCCATGGCAAAGGCCCCGGCCTGCGCATCTGTCACGGCACCCGAGGCCAGCCCTTGCGCGAACAGCGTCAGCTCCGCCTCGTTGAGCGGTTGATGATCGCGCAGTTTCTCGATGATCTGACGCGCGTCCATCATTCGGCCATATGATCCGGGGTGAATGCGCCCGGCAACAGCTCCCCCACCGTCATGGTCAATTCCTTGCCCGTGCGCGACATCATCGTCACCTTCACATCCGGCCCCGCAAATTCGCGGATCTTCTGGCGGCACCCGCCACAGGGCGGCACGGGATCGTCGCTGTCGCCGATCACCGCCACTTCGGCAATCTCCGTCTCTCCGCCCAGAACCATGGCCGCAATGGCCCCGGCCTCGGCGCAGGTGCCTTCCGGATAGGCCGCATTCTCGACATTCACCCCGGTATAGATCGCACCCGAAGCGGTCCGGATCGCGGCCCCCACCCGGAAGTTGGAATAAGGCACATAGGCCTTGGGCTGCGCCTTGGCGGCTTCCTCGAGAAGAGACAGGGGACCAGACATGGAACACCTCATTTTTGACGGTTTGGTCAAGACTGCGCCGGGGCGAAAGCGGATGCAAGCAAGATGCGCCGGGATCTCGACAATCCGCACCCTTGCGGCGGGCGCACGGCGCGTTTGTGCACAGAACCGGCAAAGATTTGCCCGAATACCGGCTTGCTCTGCAAGATTGCCGCCATTCTCCCCTTGCGCGCCGCCCCTTCCGGGGCGTAGAGGCAAGGTAAACCGGGATGTGACGTCAGGTCGCAGATTTAGTTCAGCACTAAACTACCTGCCGGATGCGCCCGCAAGCAACAGGGAGAGCCCCATGCCGACGGAAAGCCGCACGACCAACCTGAAGCAGGCCGCATTGGATTACCACGAGTTCCCGAAGCCCGGGAAGCTTGAGATCCGCGCCACCAAACCGATGGCCAACGGCCGCGATCTGGCTCGCGCCTATAGCCCCGGCGTGGCCGAGGCCTGCCTTGAAATCAAGGACGATCCGGCCAATGCCTCGCGGTTTACCGCGCGCGGCAACCTCGTCGCCGTGGTCACCAACGGCACCGCCGTTCTGGGCCTCGGCAACATCGGAGCCGCCGCCTCGAAACCGGTGATGGAGGGCAAGGCCGTGCTCTTCAAGAAATTCGCCAACATCGATTGTTTCGACATCGAAGTGAACGAAAGCGACCCGGTGAAACTGGCCGAAATCGTCTGCTCGCTGGAGCCGACCTTCGGCGCGATCAACCTCGAAGACATCAAAGCGCCGGATTGCTTTATCGTTGAACAACTCTGTCGCGAGAAGATGAACATCCCCGTGTTCCACGACGATCAGCACGGCACGGCCATCGTTGTCGGCGCGGCTGCGACCAACGCGATGCAAATCTCCGGCAAGAAATTCGAAGACATCAAGGTGGTCTCCACCGGCGGCGGCGCAGCTGGCATCGCCTGCCTCAACATGCTTCTGAAACTCGGGCTCAAACGCGAAAACGTCTGGCTCTGCGACATTGCAGGCCTCGTTTATGAGGGCCGCGAGGAAGAGATGACGCCGCAAAAGGCCGCCTTCGCGCAAAAGACCGACCTGCGCACCCTCGACGAGGTGATCGAAGGTGCGGATATGTTCCTCGGCCTCTCCGGTCCGGGCGTTCTGAAGCCCGAGATGGTCAAGAAGATGGCGAAACAGCCGATCATCTTCGCGCTCGCCAACCCGACGCCGGAGATCATGCCGGATCAGGTGAAAAAGGTCGCCCCCGATGCGATCATCGCCACGGGCCGCTCGGATTATCCGAACCAGGTCAACAACGTGCTCTGTTTCCCCTTCATTTTCCGCGGTGCGCTCGACGTCGGCGCGACCGAGATCAACGATGCGATGCAGCTGGGCTGTATCGAAGGGATCGCGGCGCTGGCCCGCGCCACGACAAGTGCGGAGGCCGCCGCCGCCTATCAGGATGAGCGCATGGAATTCGGCGCGGATTACCTGATCCCGAAACCCTTCGATCCGCGCCTCATGGGCGTGGTCGCCTCCGCCGTGGCCAAGGCCGCGATGGAAAGCGGGGTTGCCACCAAACCCGTCGCCGACATGAAGGCCTATAAGGACGCGCTCGACGGGTCTGTGTTCAAATCCGCGCTGATCATGCGCCCGGTCTTTGCCGCCGCCTCCCATGCCGAGCGCCGCATTGCCTTTGCCGAGGGCGAGGACGAACGCGTGCTGCGCGCCGCGCAAGGCATGATCGAGGAAACCACCGACAAGCCGATCCTGATCGGTCGCCCGGAGGTCATCGCCATGCGGGCCGAACGCGCGGGTGTCAAAATCCGTCCCGGCATCGATTTCGAGGTGGTGAACCCGGAAAACGACAGCCGCTACAAGCAATACTGGCAGGCCTATTACAACATCATGGCGCGCAAAGGGATCACACCGGATCTCGCCAAGGCGATCATGCGCACCAACACCACGGCCATCGGCGCCATCATGGTGCAACAGGATCACGCCGACAGCATGATCTGCGGCACCTTCGGTCAGTACCTGTGGCACCTCAACTACGTGACCCAGATTCTCGGCACCAAGGAACATCAGCCGATCGGCGCGCTGTCGCTGATGATCCTCGAAGACGGGCCGCTGTTCATCTCCGACACCCATGTCCACACCGAGCCGACCCCGAAACAGATCGCCGAAACCGTAATCGCCACCGCCCGCCATGTGCGCCGTTTCGGCATCGAGCCGAACATCGCGCTTTGTTCGCACTCCGAATTCGGCAACCTCAACTGCATGACCGGGCGGCATATGCGTGAGGCCATGGAGATCCTCGACAGCGAGCCGCGTGACTTTGCCTATGAGGGCGAAATGCATATCGACAGTGCGCTCACCCCCGATCTGCGCGACCGCAATTTCCCGCACTCGCGCCTTCAGGGCCCGGCCAATGCGCTGGTCTTCGCCATCGCGGATGCGGCTTCCGGCGTGCGCAACATTCTCAAGACCAAGGGCGGCGGGCTCGAAGTCGGTCCGCTCCTGATGGGCATGGCCAACCGGGCGCATATCGTGACGCCCTCGATCACCTCGCGCGGTTTGCTCAACATGTCCGCCATCGCAGGCACGCCGGTGGCGCATTACGGCTGAGCGGCCAACCCTCTGAAATCACGGCCCTCGCAGGAAACTGCGGGGGCCTTTTCGTTTGCAACACCCGAATAAAACAACAAAGTTTGCAAACTACATTTTTGAATTTGTTTGCGAAATTTATATAAACATTCACAACCGCGTCTGATAACAAGACTACCGAGCGGGCCAGCCCCCGCGCGTTTGACCCCGCGTCACCCCATAAGTAAATTCGCAAATTTGCCGAAACCTATGCGGTGTTACGGGTCAAGCCATTGACGCCAGACCAGCGAGGAGGACGCAGCGAGTGGCATACAAAGACGTTTACGACGCCTGGAAAGCGGATCCGGAGAAATTCTGGATGGAGGCCGCAGAAGAGGTTCACTGGTACAAGAAACCCTCGAAGGCGCTTTTCGACGACAAGGCCCCGATCTACGAGTGGTTCTCCGACGGGTTGACCAACACCTGCTACAACGCGGTGGACCGCCATGTGGAAGCCGGGCGCGGCGACGAGCTGGCGATCATGCACGAAAGCCCGATCACCCACGCGACCAAGGGCATCACCTACAAGGATCTGCAAAAACGCGTCTCTTCGCTCGCCGGTGCGCTCAAGATGCGCGGTGTCGAAAAGGGCGACCGCGTCATCATCTACATGCCGATGATCCCGGAGGCGCTCGAGGCCATGCTGGCCTGTGCCCGGATCGGCGCGATCCACTCCGTGGTGTTCGGGGGCTTTGCCGCCCATGAACTCGCCGTGCGCATCGACGACTGCACGCCCAAGGCGATCATCGCCGCGTCGAGCGGTCTCGAACCGAACCGCGTGGTGCATTACAAACCGCTTCTGGATCAGGCCATCGACATGGCCGAGCACAAGCCCGAGTTCTGCGTGATCTTCCAGCGTGAACAAGAGGTTGCCAAACTGATCGAGGGCCGCGACTTCAACTGGCACGGCTTCCAGTACGGCGTGAAACCGGCGGAATGCGTGCCGGTCGAGGGCAACCACCCGGCCTATATCCTCTATACCTCCGGCACCACCGGCGCGCCGAAAGGCGTGGTACGCTCCACCGGCGGCCATCTCGTGGCGCTGAACTGGACGATGAAGAACATCTACAACATCGACGTCGGCGACCGGTTCTGGGCCGCCTCCGACGTGGGTTGGGTCGTGGGCCACAGCTACATCTGCTACGCGCCGCTGATCAAGGGCGCGCAGACCATCGTGTTCGAGGGCAAACCCGTCGGCACGCCGCATGCCGGTGTGTTCTGGCGCATCATCCAGAACCAGCGCGTGAAGTCTTTCTTCACCGCCCCGACCGCGCTCCGCGCGATCAAGCGCGAGGACCCGAACGGCGAGTTCATCAAGCGCTACAAGCTGCACGATTTGCAGGCGATCTTCCTCGCGGGCGAACGTGCCGACCCGGACACGATCAAATGGGCGCAGGAAAAATTCGGCGTGCCGGTGATCGACCACTGGTGGCAGACCGAAACCGGCTGGGCGATTGCCGCGAACCCGCTGGGGATCGAGGAGCTTCCGGTCAAGATCGGCTCGCCCTCCGTCGCCATGCCGGGCTACGACATCGACATTCTCGACGAGGCCGGTCATCCGGTTGCCCCCGGTGAACTCGGCGCCATCGCGATCAAGCTGCCGCTGCCCCCGGGGACGCTGCAAACGCTGTGGAATGCCGAAGATCGCTATCGGAAAAGCTATCTCACCACCTTCCCGGGCTATTACGAGACGGGGGATGCGGGCATCAAGGATGAGGACGGCTATGTCTACATCATGGCCCGCACCGATGACGTCATCAACGTCGCCGGGCACCGTCTCTCGACCGGCGCGATGGAAGAGGTTCTGTCGAACCATCCCGATGTCGCCGAATGTGCGGTGATCGGTGTGGCCGACGAGCTCAAGGGCCAGATGCCGCTCGGCTTCCTGTGCCTGAACGCGGGCTGTACGCGCGATCACGCAGACATCGTCAAGGAGGTCGTGCGCGACGTCCGCAACGAGATCGGCCCGGTCGCGGCCTTCAAGCTCGCCTGCGTCGTCGACCGTCTGCCGAAAACCCGCTCGGGCAAGATCCTGCGCGGCACCATGGTGAAAATCGCCGACAGCCAGCCGTTCAAAATGCCCGCGACAATCGACGACCCGGCCATTCTGGACGAGATTAAGGTGGCGCTTCAGGGGCTTGGCTATGCAAAAGAGTAAGTTTTAATCAAAAAGCTCTGTTCCTCGGCGCAAGGTTGGTTAAGAATTTATAAACAACCGATGCACCGGGCATGAAACGCGGCCCAGTCGGCCGCGTTTTTGTCGCTTATGTAGGGACCATTCTTTAAGGGGTCAGACTTGAAACAAAGCGATCTGCAAAGCTACTCTCTTCTCATCGAAGACGCAGGACGCCTTTCGCTGCTCGCTCATGACATCCGCGCCACCTATTCCGAACTGCAAACCGCGCTCAACACCTTGGGCGAAAGCGCCCAAGTCTCCCCCACCCTCCGCGAGGAACTGAGCCGCCTGTCCCACGCCGGGGCACATCTCGGACGGCTTCTCGACGAGGTGTCCGGTGCCCTGTTCCACAACCATCAGGACCGCCCCTACCCCACCCTCATCAGCACCCCGCGCCGCAGCCTCGCCGGTCTCGTGCAGCGCTGGCGCGGCATCACCGAACAGCTCGGCTCGCATCTCTTGCTCCATGGCGAAGCGCATATGCCGGAAACCGCCGCCTTCGATATGCTCTCCTTCGAACGCGCGCTCTCCAATCTGGTCTCCAACGCCCTGCATCATGCCGGTCCCGGTCCGATCTCCATCGACATCTCCCGCTCCGGTCAGGGCCCGCGCGAAGAATTGCTGGTGCGCATTCGCGACGCCGGTCCCGGTTTTCCCGCCGAGGTGCTCGCCAGCGTCGGACCCAAACCGCTGCCCATCGGCTCCGGCGAACCCGGCTCCGGTTTCGGGCTTCGGATCGCCTGCGAAGCCACCCGCCAGCTCGGCGGCCAGCTCACCCTGCACAACCCGCCCGACGGCGGCGCCGAAGCCTGCCTCAGCCTGCCCCTCGCCGAACTTGCCCTGCCCACCGAATCTGGCAGGGACCTGATCCCGGCGCTGCCCTCCGGTCTGACCGCGCTCCTCGTCGAGGACAGCGCCGCCCTGCGCCTGCATCTGCGACACACTCTCGAAGCCTTCGGCCTCCGTGTCGTCGAGGCCCCGGACGGCGCCGCCGCCCTGCATCTCCTGAGCACGCGCAACAGCGACTTCGACATCGTCTTCCTCGACATCGAACTGCCGCTTCTGTCGGGCCATCAGGTGCTCTCGCTTCTGCGCAGTCGCGACATCCCGGTGCCGCCGGTGATCGCCGTCACCTCGCATGTGTTCGACGACAATATCCTCTCCATCCGCAACAGCGGCGCCGATGCGGTGCTCTGCAAACCCGTTTCCTCGCGCAAGGACATCGTCAACAGCCTCCTGCACGCCCTGCACCTGAAAAGCGACCATCCCGCGCACGCCCTGTCCGCGTCCCGCCACCAACCGCAGAGCGACGCGTTGAACGCGCCGCTCACGCACGGACAGGGTGCCGCCGGGGACAGACCGGACACCACCGAGGCCTGCCTGCGTAAAATGGTGCGGCATCTTCCCGAGGACACGCGGCAAAAGCTGCTTCGTCAGGTGGCCGCGGATCTGGATCAGTATCTCGAAGCCGCCTTTGCCGCCGCCCGCGCCGCTGTCGGCGCAGGCCCCCGCGCCGAGCTGTCCCGCTGCACCCATACCCTGTCAGGGTTGTTCGCCTCGGCCTGTCACGAAGACGCCCGGCAAATCGCCCACGCTCTTTCCGAGCGGGCCACCACGGCGGGACGTACGGAAATTATTGCGGTCCTCGGCCAACTCAGACAAACTGTCCTGAATATTAAGACTGCAATTCATTCCATCATAGATAGCGAAACACACGAGCATGTCACGAAAACCCATTCTGATCGTTGACGATGTCGAGACCCATCTGGCCCTGTTTTCCGCCACGCTCGAAGCGGCGGATTACCGGGTCATCACGGCCCGCAACCGGATCGAAGCCCGAGAGAAAGCTCTCGCTCACCATCCGGAACTGGCGCTGATCGACATTGTCCTCCCCGATGGCAACGGCATCGACCTGATCGCCGAGCTGAAAACCCATTTGCCCGCGCTCAAACCGATTGCCGTCACCGCCTTCGCCTCCGTCGACCGTGCCGTCACCGCGATGCGCAGCGGCGCAATCGACTTTCTGGTGAAACCGCTCGATCCAGAGCAATTGCTGCTGACCATCGCCAATGCCGAAAGCGGGCGCAGCATCGGCCAGCAGGACCACGATCTGCGCGGGGACAGCACCGCCTTCGACGGCCATATCGGCTCGTCCGAGGTGATGCGCGACGTGTTCGACACGATCAACGCCGTCGCAGGCGCCGCCGCCCCGGTGTTCATCACCGGCGAAAGCGGCACCGGCAAGGTCCGCGCCGCCGAAACCATTCACGCCCGCTCCGGCTTTCAGAACGGCAACTTTATCAAGCTCGACTGTTCCACCGCCGCTCCCGACCGGATCGAGGCCGAGCTGATCGGCGAGATCCTCCAGATCGACGGCAGGCCGGACGGCCGGACCGATGGCGAGGACAAGCCCGGCGCCGTCGAGCGGGCCCGGAACGGCACGCTCCTGCTCGACGAGATCTGCGCCCTCTCCCTGCCGATGCAGGCCCGGCTTCTGGGCATCCTGCAAAGCGGCTCGGTCACACCTCTGGGCGGTCTCACCCCCCGGCCCGTGAACTTTCGCCTGATCTGCACCTCCACCACCGATCCCCGTGCCGAAGTGACCGCCGGTCGCTTCCGCGCCGATCTGTTCTACCGGCTGAACGTGGTGCATCTGCATCTGCCGCCGCTCCGCGGCCGTGGCATGGATGTGGTGGAGATTGCCGAGACCGAACTCGACCGGCTCTGTGCCCGTGAAGGCCGCCCCTTCCGCATGCTCTCGACCGGCGTGAAGGCGATTTTCCTCGACCACAACTGGCCCGGCAACCTGCGCGAGCTGATGAACGTGTTGTGGAACATCGCCATCCTGCATGACGGTCCGGTGGTCGAAATCGCCGACCTGCCGCCCTATCTGCGCAATCCGCATACGCCAGAGGACGGCTCGCAAAGCCCGACCCCCACCTTTACCCCCGCGCGCCTCAATCCGTTCGACGGCCAGACCCTGGCCGAAATCGAACGCCGGGCCATCGAGCACGCGATCCAGAAAGAGGGCGGCTCGATCCCTGCCGCGGCGCGCGCACTCGGGGTCTCGCCCTCGACGCTCTACCGCAAGCTCGATGGCTGGGGCAAACCGGTGCGCAGCAAACGCGACTTCTGACCCCGTTCAGACGCGTTGTTCTCACACGAACTGTTCGCGCAGCAACCGCTCTTCGAGCCCGTGACCGGGGTCGAAGAGAATACGGTGTTTGATCTTCGGTTCGGAGGCGATCTCGACCCAAAGCACATTGCCCGCATGGCGGCTGTCGGCATCGGCCATCACCGGGCGTTTTTCGGCCTCCAGCACGTCGAACCGCACCATCGCCGTGCTCGGCAAAAGTGCACCGCGCCAGCGGCGGGGCCGGAACGCCGCCATCGCGGTCAGCGCCAGAACGTCAGACCCGATGGGCAGGATCGGCCCACGCGCGGAATAGTTATAGGCCGTCGACCCCGCGGGCGTCGACACCAGCACCCCGTCGCACACCAGCTCTTCCATCCGGATCTTGCCATCGATCGACACACGCAGCTTGGCCGCCTGTGGCCCCGCCCGCAACAGCGACACCTCGTTGATCGCCAGCGCGCGCTGAACCTTTCCGTCCTCGCCGCCCGCGACCATGGAGAGCGGGTTGATCACCTCTTCCTCTGCCTCGGACAGCCGCCCGACAAGATCGTCCTCGCGAAACTCGTTCATCAAAAACCCGATGGTGCCGCAATTCATGCCATAGACCGGCGTGTCGAGCTGCATCGTCCCGTGCAGCGTCTGCAACATGAACCCGTCGCCGCCCAGCGCCACGATCACATCCGCCTCCTCGACCGGCACCGACGCATAGCGCGCCGTCAGACGCGCCAATGCGGATTGCGCGAGTTGGGCGTCACTGGCGGCAAAGGCGATCTTGACCATCTCGGGGGCCTCTTGAAACGACATGTTTGCGCCCTCAGTAGCAAAGCCCGCCGGGGATTTCACCTGAATTCCTGCGGTGTTGCACGCAAGCCCCCGGCGCTTTGTCCGCACATCCGTCGCCACCGAGACGCACCAAAGGAGGCGGATCGGAAACATCCGCCCCGCTCGGACACACAATCTCCCCCGAATTCATGATGATTATGCACCGACAAAGGGTTTTCCAATGGTCACAGAATGGATAAGAAGCGCGCGACACTCCCATCCTGCCAAGGAGCATAGCATGACGGCCAATGTCCGCGATTCCGGTTTCTTCACCGAGGCCCTCGCCTCCCGCGACCCCGAGCTGTTCGACAGCATCACCAAAGAGCTCGGCCGCCAGCGCCACGAGATCGAGCTGATCGCTTCCGAAAACATCGTCTCCGCCGCCGTGATGGAAGCCCAGGGCTCCGTCCTCACCAACAAATACGCCGAAGGCTATCCGGGCCGTCGCTACTACGGTGGCTGCGAATTCGTCGACATCGCCGAAAACCTCGCCCGTGACCGCGCCAAGGAACTCTTCGACGTCAAATACGTCAACGTCCAGCCGAACTCCGGCTCTCAGGCCAACCAAGGTGTGTACAACGCCCTTCTGCAACCGGGCGACACCATCCTCGGCATGAACCTCGCCTCCGGCGGTCACCTGACCCACGGCGCCTCCGTCAACCAGTCCGGCAAATGGTTCAACGCCATCCAATACGGTGTGCGTCAACAGGATCAGCGCCTCGATTACGATCAGGTCCGCGAACTGGCGCTTGAGCACAAGCCCAAGCTGATCGTCGCCGGTGGCTCCGCCATTCCGCGTCAGATCGACTTTGCGAAATTCCGTGAGATCGCCGATGAAGTCGGCGCGCTTCTGATGGTCGACATGGCCCATTTCGCCGGTCTCGTCGCCGGTGGCGCGCACCCCTCGCCCTTCCCCTATGCCGATGTGGCGACCACCACGACCCACAAGACGCTGCGCGGTCCGCGTGGCGGCATGATCCTGACGAATGACGTCGAGATCGCCAAAAAGGTCAACTCCGCCATCTTCCCCGGCATTCAGGGCGGCCCGCTCATGCATGTCATCGCCGCGAAAGCCGTGGCCTTTGGCGAGGCGCTGCGTCCCGAGTTCAAAACCTACGCAGAACAGGTGGTGAAGAACGCTCAGGCGCTCTCCGACCAGCTCATGAAAGGCGGCCTCGACATCGTCACCGGCGGCACCGACACCCACGTCCTGCTCGTCGACCTGCGCCCCAAAGGCGTGAAGGGCAACGCGACCGAGAAAGCCCTCGAACGCGCCCACATCACCTGCAACAAAAACGGCATCCCGTTCGACCCGGAACCGCCGATGGTCACCTCCGGCGTCCGCCTCGGCACGCCCGCTGGCACCACCCGCGGCTTCGGTGAAGCCGAATTCCGCCAGATCGCCGACTGGATCGTCGAAGTGGTCGACGGGCTGGCCGCCAACGGCGAAGAGCACAACGCCGAGGTCGAAGCCAAGGTGAAAGCCGAAGTCGAGGCGCTGTGCGAAAAATTCCCGCTCTACCCGAACCTGTAAGAGTTAGGCGAATGTGAGAGATTTAGAGGGGCCTTCGGGCCCCTTTTTTGTTGGGGGAGACCCGACCTAACTTGAGGCCCATCGAAGACTAGGGGTGATAATCGTTGCGACCTTTCGAGGAACTTGTGCGAAGGCTCTGAATATACCGTGTTGCAGCCTCTGCGACATCGTCAACCGTTTGGAAGATCGTCTCAGAGACGCGGTAATGATCAATCGCATCTTCTGTAATCTTCGTTGCAACGCCCGTTGCGAAGAATGCGGCGGCCCCGGCAATGATGAAATGCTTTTTGATCAAGGCAACGATTTTGGTAACGACACTCTCAATGATCTCCGGGTCTGGTGTCTCATCTTCGCTGTGACGCTTGGCAACTTCCTCCTTGAGAATATCCAACTGCGCGCGAATGAGTTGGATCGTTTCTAAGCGTCTGCTGTGATCTTCAAGGGGCGGTCCGCCATTGTGCGCGTTGCCTTCGAAGATGGGTTCTGAGGCAAGGCGCAGAAGCTCTGCTTCAAGCGCTTCGATCTTTCCCTCAAGGCTACGAGCGTTTTTGATCTTTTCGATTTCTTCGGCCACCGCCTTGGGGCCATCTTCCCAAAATTGATCCTCGATCAGTGCAATCTCATGCCACAATTCCCAATCCGGCACGCGGCTTGTGAGCAACCCATCATACCAGTCGACCCAAAACGTCATCGAGGGGTCGCTTTGCCATTCTGCGCGAAGGCCTTCCCAGTTTGCTTTGATGGCGTCAGGTCTTTCGATGGTGCCCCAAAGTGGGCGAGTGGAGATGCCGGAGATGCCGAAGGCTTCAAGGCTTGCTGCCAAGTCAAAACTGGCGGAGTGGGCGGAGCGGGCCGCGGCGGAGAGGGTGGCGGAGCGGGCGGCGGAGAGGGTGGCGGAGCGGGCGGCGGAGCGGGCGGAGCGGGCGGCGGCGGAGTCGGCGGCGGAGCGGGCGGAGAGGGCGGCGGCGGCGGCGGAGCGGGCGGAGCGGGCGGCGGCGGCGGAGCGGGCGGAGCGGGCGGAGAGGGCGGCGGAGCGGGCGGAAAACTTTATACCGTTGGTGGTATACACCCCGCGCACCAACGGTATAAGTGTTGCACGCAGAAGAATGAGGTCAAATGAATAACCGGTGAGGTCTTCAGGTCTGCCACCAAAGATGTTTGGAAGGACAAATGCAGCATTCCGAGCGGCAAAAGTGCAATTCACCTCAATACTCTGCTTGTCGCACCACGCATCGACCCATTCCTCGAATTTTTCCTGACTTTCAAATTCACGCGGCATCAAATCCATCCTTGCTATGCGGATCACTGTTCTGCGTCCCCGCTGTGATTGCAAGTCCGACGCGCAGGGGAGGGCGCGAAATATGCCTCCTAGGCTCTGCCTTCTGCAATCGGTCTAGACATTCCCCCCCTTTCCCCGCATAGAACTCAGCCAAACCTTCATCCGCTGAGGCCTCTCATGACCGAGCTGAAAAACATCCGCAATTTCTCCATCGTGGCCCATATCGACCACGGGAAATCGACCCTTGCCGACCGGCTGATCCAGCTCACCGGCACCGTGGCCGAGCGCGACATGAAACAGCAGATGCTCGACGCCATGGACATCGAACGTGAGCGTGGCATCACGATCAAGGCCAACTCCGTGCGGATCGAATATCCCGCCAAGGATGGCCAGACCTATATCCTCAACCTGATCGACACCCCCGGCCACGTCGACTTTGCCTATGAGGTCAGCCGCTCGATGCAGGCCGTCGAAGGCTCGCTCCTCGTCGTCGACGCCACCCAAGGCGTCGAGGCGCAGACGCTTGCCAACGTCTATCAGGCCATCGATGCCAACCACGAAATCGTCCCGGTCCTCAACAAGATCGACCTGCCCGCCGCCGAGCCTGAGCGCGTCAAGGAACAGATCGAGGACGTCATCGGCATCGACGCCTCTGAGGCCGTCGAGATTTCCGCCAAAACCGGCCTCGGCATCCCCGACGTTCTGGAGGCCATCGTCCACCGCCTCCCCGCCCCCAAGGGCGACGTCACCGCGCCGCTCAAGGCCATGCTGGTCGACAGCTGGTACGACAGCTACCTCGGCGTCGTCGTCATGATCCGTGTCATCGACGGCACGATCAAGAAGGGCGACCAGATCAAGATGATGCAGACCGGTGCGACCTACAAGATCGACAAGCTCTCGGTCCTCAAACCGCAGATGGTCGACATCGCGGCGCTTGGTCCGGGCGAGATCGGCGTCTTCACCGCCTCGATCAAACAGGTGCGCGACACCAAAGTGGGCGATACCGTCACCCATGACAAGAAACCCTGCGCCGCGCCGCTTCCCGGCTTCAAACCCTCGATCCCCGTGGTGTTCTGCGGGCTCTTTCCGGTCGACGCCAACGATTTCGACGCCCTGCGCGACGCCATCGAGAAACTGCAACTGAACGACGCCTCGTTCAGCTCCGAAATGGAAACCTCCGCCGCACTTGGCTTCGGCTTCCGCTGCGGCTTCCTCGGGCTTTTGCACCTCGAAGTGATCCGCGACCGGTTGGAGCGCGAATACGATCTCGACCTGATCACCACCGCCCCCTCCGTGGTCTATAAAATCCACATGAAGGACGGTTCGGTCGAGGAGCTGCACAACCCCGCCGACATGCCCGATCTGACCTATGTCGACCATATCGAGGAACCCCGCATCAAAGCGACGATCCTCGTGCCCGACGAATATCTCGGCGACGTGCTCAAACTCTGTCAGGACCGCCGCGGCATCCAGCTCGACCTGACCTATGCCGGTCCGCGCGCGATGGTGGTGTATGACCTCCCGCTCAACGAAGTTGTGTTCGACTTCTACGATAGGCTGAAATCGGTAACGAAAGGTTACGCCTCCTTCGATTACCAGTTCACCGAGTATCGCGAGGACAATCTCGTGAAAATGCAGGTGCTGGTGAACGACGAACCGGTCGACGCGCTGTCGATGATGGTCCACCGCGACCGCGCCGAACAACGCGGCCGGGCGATGTGCGAAAAGCTCAAGGAGCTGATCCCCCGCCATATGTTCAAAATCCCGATCCAGGCGGCCATCGGCGGCAAGGTGATCGCCCGCGAAACCCTGTCCGCTCTGCGCAAGGACGTGACCGCAAAATGCTACGGCGGCGACGCCACCCGGAAGAAGAAACTTCTGGAAAAGCAGAAGGCGGGTAAGAAGAAGATGCGCCAGTTCGGGAAAGTGGAAATCCCGCAGGAAGCGTTTATCAACGCGCTTAAGATGGACAGTTAAAAAAAAGGCCCCGCTTAGGCGGGGCTTTTTTTCTGTTCAACTTAGATGTGTTGCTGAATGTGAACTGTGTAAGACTTGTTTAGCGTTATTAAGCATCTTTTAATTGATCGACAAGCAGACCTTGTAGGTATTCATCAAGCTCTGATACGTCGAAGTGCCCTGCTTCCCAAGCATCATCCGCTGCTTTTAAAGCCTTATAGTACGGTTCGCGGTTTTCTCGGATGCGCTCTGGTACAATTTTGCGACCAGGAAGAAGGTCTCCGTATCTCAAGCAAATGATATAATAGCAGGCAGCTCTGGCTGTACGTCCATTGCCCTCAATAAAGGGGTGAATCCAGTTTAGGCGCCAGAGTACATATGCGGCTAGTGTTGTTGGGCCATCTATGATTTCCCAATTTTCGTGGACCAAAGAAAATAGCTGATCCATGTGCCGTTCAACATCACGAAAATGGGGTGGAATGTGGTTCCCGACGTAAATTGGGCCCTCACGATAACGACCTCCGAGCTGACAAATGTTGGATACGGCAGCGTAATTTAGAGCCCAAAGAGTAAATTTATCAAATGCGTCAATACCTTTTTCAAGGCCGATTTCGATGCAGTTTGTAAGAAGATCGTATTGTCGAAGCAGATTCTGTTCTTGAATACGTTCATGTAATATTGGGTGCTCTTTTTCTCTAAGCGCCATAAAAATTTCCCCAAAATGATAAAGAGCCCATCTTTGGATGATGGGCTCAAGTCTTTAAGCACGCAATCTGATACTTTGGCTTGCCTTACGTACACTATCTTTTGTGATTGAGGCGTTCTCCATAGCATTTCCAAACGCAAAGCTTATCCGTTGCTCGTGTAGGATTTCATCAGTGACTTCCTTTTTGCGACTTGCTTCGAGAAGTTTGAGCAGTTCTTCGCTGTCTGCAACTGAGGACAGGAACTGTTTTCGGTCAGCCATTTTCTGTCTCTTTCATGGGCAATTATATTTATTATTTTGTATTGGAGGGCACCACATAATGTGCCTGAGGTGATTTATCCACAAAAAATGGACTGAGTGTGAAATATTTTGGTTGAGATAAAAAAAGAGCATAAATGTGCTGATGCAGCTACATTTAGTTTAAGGCAAAGGCGCTAACTATATTTTCTGTTTGGACTATTTCTAATCCTTTCTGTTCAAAGCGCCCACCCAACCGGGGCAAGCGCTTCCAATTCCACACTCCGCTAAAGCCGTCCAAATCCACGCCCATAAACTGGCGCGCGCAGGTGTGCCCGCGCGTCTGCGGCTGAAAGGCTCCACCGGAGCCTTTCAGAGACGCCGCGGCCTCACATCTCACTCTGCACCTCACGGCTCTCCTGAGAAATCGCAGAGCCCGCCTTGGAAATATCCTGCCCCGCCCCTTCGATGGTCTCACAGGCGGCCAAAGACAACAGCACGGCACCCAAAATCATCACGCGTTTCATGTCACTCTCCTTGCATTGCATTCGAGAGAGTAACGCAGCACGGGCCGTAAGAGTTCCCGCTCACATGCTCGACTGCACGTCGCGGCTGGCGCTCGAGATCGCCTGACCGGCTTTCGAAATGTCCTTGCCCGCGCCTTCGATGGTTTCGCAGGCGGCGAGCGCGCAAAGCGTCAGTCCGATCAACATCACACGTTTCATCTTTGTCTCCCAAGGCGCATGTTCGGGGATTTTGTAGCGACAGAGCGGAGGCGGCTCAACCGTTACCGACACGCCCCTGCGCTCCCTGTCACGCTCGGAACGTGCCCGACAAAAGTCCGACACATGTCAGACGCTTTGCCGACAGGGGATTTGACGCCGATCAAAGCGACATTGTTGAATCACCTTATCTTCACATTCGCGCGAATGAATGCAACGCCATCAAGGACCCAACCAATGAACAGACTCGCCGGCATCCTGTTTTCGCTCATTTCCACAACCCTGATGGGGACCGCTGTCGTGGTCGCCCTGACCATGGGTCAGGACACGCTGAAACCCATTCTTGTCTCCGCCGCCATCGGATTTGTCGCCGCGATTCCAATCACTTGGTACATCGCCAAGAAGATCATGGAAGAATTCGCCTGAGGCTCAGCCCTTCGCGTCCACCGCCTCCATCCAGGCGCGCAACGCCGCCTCGAACTCGCGCGGTTTCTCGGCATGGAGCCAATGGCCCGTGCCGGGGATAGACGCGAATTTTGCATGTGGAAACAAGGCTTTGGAGCGATCCCGGTGGGCGCGTTCGACATAGGTGCTTTCGCCGCCCGAGAGGAAAAACACCGGCCCCCCATAGGTCCCGCTGACCTCCGGAAATCCGACGATCTTCGGCATTTCGGCCTCCAGAACATCGAGATTCAGGAGCCATTTTTTTTCTTTCACCACAAGGCTTTGCAGCAAAAACGCCCGCACGCCCGGGTCCAAAACGTCATGCGCCAACTGCCGGTCGGCATCCGACCGTTTCTCTACCGTCGAGAGGTGGATCTTGCGCATCGCGTCAATCAGAGGTGTGTTGTCGTGACTGTAGGCCACGGGCGAAATATCCGCGACAATCAAGGACTTGATCAATTCCGGTCGGGTGAGCGCCAGCACCATCACCGCCTTGCCGCCCATCGAATGCCCCATGACATGCAGCGGCCCGTGCTCGGCAACAATCGGCTCAAGCACCTCGGCCAGATCGGAGGCCATATCCTCGTAACTCTGGGTCGCAAACCGCGGGCTTTCGCCGTGATTACGTTGATCGACGGAGACAACAAGTCTTTGATCTGAAAGACGTTTCGAGATCACGCCCCAGTTGCGGGCGGAGCCGAACAGGCCATGGACGATCAAAAGGGGCGCGCGGTCGGTCGCTTGACCGGTGAAGACGGTATTGAGCATGCCCCAGAGATAGCGCCTTGGCGCGGCGCGGCAAAGGGCTTAAATCTGCGCCATGGACCATTCCGTGACGCACAGTTCCGAAGAGCTTGCCACGCTGATGCGCGACCGTCTCGGCGTGCGTCTGGGCGAAGGCTTCGAGGCCAAGGTGAAACAGGCCGGTCGCCGCCTGCCCCGCTGGGCGCGCCGGAAATCCGCCGTGATCATCGAAGCGATCGCACTTGAGGCCCACCCGAAACTGGCCCAACAGGTCGACCACAAAAAGGTCGATAAAGCATTCAAGGAATTGAGATATTTCCTTGAGAGACAAGATGTGAAAACCCGACGCAAGAACCGCTTTCTCGATCTGATCGCAAGCATCGCCTTCGCTCTGCTTGTCACCCTCGGGCTGGTGCTCGGCGTCATGATCTGGCGCGGGCTGTTGTAAGGCCCGAGCCGACCTCGGCACGCCCCCGCTCATCTCTGCTGTACGTGAAACTCCGTGATTGCCTCGCGCGACAGACTCAGGCATCTTGTCCCGCATATTCACATCAGCGCAGCCTGCGGCATCCAAGCCAGATCACACCATGATCCCAGACGGGCGCGTATGTTGAGAGAGGCAGAGACATGAAAAAATCCCTTCTGGCATTCGCCGCCATTGCAACCACCGCGACCGCCCTTTTGTCGCCGATCCCGGCCAGTGCCGGTACGATCGAGCGGGCCTGTATGGCCTCCGACCGGGCCGCGAACAACCGCGCGCTGTGCGGCTGCATTCAACAGGTCGCCGACATGACGCTGTCGAACAGCGACCAGCGGCAGGCGGCGAAGTTCTTCAAAGATCCGCAGAAAGCGCAGGACATCCGTCAGTCGGACAACCGCTCGCACGAAGAATTCTGGTTGCGTTACAAAGCCTTCGGCCAGGCCGCCGCGCAATATTGCGGATAAGAAACCTTGAGGAAGAAAGCGCGCGGGCTCTACCTGCCGCTCAATACGCTGAAACCCGTTGCCCCGGAAATCTGGCTCGCTGACGGGCCGCCCGTTGCGTTTTACGGCATGAATTTCCCGACCCGGATGACCGTCATCCGGGTGGCGGGCAAGCTTTGGGTGCATTCTCCGATCGCGCTTGACGAAGCCCTCTTAGGTGAGATGGCCGCTCTCGGCCCCATCGGCTGGCTGATCGCGCCAAATCCGATCCATTACGTCTCTCTGAACGCTTGGGCGAAACGCTTCCCGAAAGCGGAGGTCTATGCCGCGCCCGGCGTGGCAGAACGTGCTAGGAAATTCAACGTCCCGGTGCCGCCGCATGAGGTGCTCACCGACGCGGCCCCCGAAGGCTACGCGAGCGACATTTGCCAGCGTGTGGTCAAAGGTCACAAGTTCCTTCATGAGGTGGTGTTTTTCCACAAAAGTTCGAAAACCCTCATTCTGACCGATCTGATCGAGAATTTCGAAGCGGAAAAGGTTGGAAAAGTGAAAGCTTTCCTGATGCGCTTTGCCGGTATTCTCGCCCCGGACGGCAAGGCCCCGTTGGATATGCGCGCCACGTTCCGCAACAAGGGCAAAGCGCGCGAGGTGATCCGGGAGGTCATCTCATGGCAACCCGAGCGCGTGATCCTGAGCCACGGGCGATGGTATGCCGAGAACGGCACAGAGGAGCTGAAACGCGCCTTTCGCTGGCTCAATTTGTGAGAGAGGCCAAAAGCCCATTTGCCGCCGCCTCGATCAGATTGAGCGCCTCATCGAAATCGCGCGTGTAATAGGGATCGGGCACAGCTCTCTCCCCGGTCTCCGGCGCATAAGACATCATCAGGGTCACAGGCGTCTCAGACCCCGAAGGCCGCAGCCGCTCGATATCGCGCAGGTTCGCCTCATCCATCGCGACGATCAGATCGAAGCCGTCGAAATCCGACGCGGTGATCTGACGCGCCCGCAACGCAGACAGATCATACCCTCGCTTGGACGCCGCCCTCTGCATCGGACCATAAGGCGGCTCGCCGACATGCCAGTTGCCCGTCCCGGCACTGTCCACGATCACCGGATAGCGCGCCGCCTGCGCCTTGGCGGTGAACACCGCCTCAGCCGAGGGCGAACGACAGATATTGCCGAGACAGACGAAGAGGATTTTCTGCATGGGGTCTCCTTTGTACCGCAAAGCTACCCTTGTCCGCCAGACCGACGCAAGGCAGGGTGAAGAAAAAGGAGGGCGCGATGAAAGGCGGGATTTTCATATTGTCGGGCGCGGGACTGTCGGCGGAGAGCGGCCTCAAAACCTTCCGCGCCGCAGACGGGCTTTGGGAAGATCACCGGGTCGAGGATGTCGCGACCCCCGAAGCCTTCGCCCGTGATCCTAAGCTGGTTCAGCGCTTTTACAACATGCGCCGGGAGCAGGCGGCCAAGGCCGCACCGAATCCCGCCCACCGGGCACTCGCGCGGCTCCAATCCGAATACGATGCCCCGGTCTATCTCGTGACCCAAAACGTCGACGATCTGCTGGAACGCGGCGGGGCGCGGGACGTGATCCATATGCACGGCGCGCTCAAGGATGCCCTGTGCGCCGCCTGCGGTCATCGCTGGGCGGCCCCGATGGTGATGAATGTCGAAGACCCCTGCCCCGCCTGCGGCACACCCGCGACCCGGCCCGACATCGTCTGGTTCGGGGAAGTCCCCTATCATATGGACACCATTCAGGACGCGCTCGAGGACAGCGATCTCTTTGTCTCGATCGGCACGTCGGGTGTCGTCTACCCGGCGGCCGGTTTCAGCCAGATGGCGCGCAGCCTTGGTATCCGCACCATGGAGCTGAACCTCGAGGCCTCCGGCGGGCGGTTCGACGAGGTCCGCGAAGGACCGGCGAGCACCGTGGTGCCCGATTGGGTGAATGAAATTTTGGCCGACTGAGCGCAGCTGAGTATTTGCACAGCAAAGGAAACCCGAATGCGCCCCGGCCGCCGGTTCATGGCACTGTCGCGTCACCGGAAGGGGTTTCGGCCACACGGGCCGGGGCGTCTCCTTCGCTGACGGTCATCGGCGCTCCCGCCTGTACCGCAAAATCACCTTAATCAGATTAAGGTTAACGCCCCGTTGACGGACCCAGGCTTTGCGTTTCCTTTGCTGGTAAAATACTCACCGAAACGCCGGGCCATGCACCCAGGTCGAAAGGGAAAAGCGTTCGCCCGAGGTCACGGGCGTCACCCGGTGCAGCACGAAGGACGGAAAAAGCACCGCGGCCCCCTTGGCGCGGTCCGCCTCGCGGATATTTGCATCCGGTTGAAGCTCCAAAGCGCCCCCCTCGTACTCCGCCGGATCGGAAAGCTGGATCACCATGGTCAGCTTGCGCTTGGACGCCAGAGCGCCCTCGCCGATGTCGGAATGCCATGTGAAATGCCCCTGCCGCTCGGCGCCGTAACGCGCGACCTGCGGGCTTTCGCCGAATTCGGTCAGCGCGAAATCGAAATGCGTGCGGTTCGCCTCGGCGACCAAACGCATGATGCGCTCCATGATCCAGTCCCCCCCGGCACGCTCGTCGAGCCACGCCAGATCGGCACGGCGCAGGTTATGATCGGAACGGTTTTTCACCAGCCCCGCATCCGAAAGCTCTTCTTCACGCGCCAGCGTGACGATCGCATCACATTCGGCAGGCGAAAAGGCCTCCGGGAACGCATAGACGCTCAACATGATCTGTCTCTTCAACTGTCAAGAAAGGGCGCGGGCCGGTCTATAATGTTCCGTCTCGCTCAAGGCGTCATCTAAGCCTTTTTTCGATCCGCGCAAGAAAAAAGGCACGCGCCGGAACGCGTGCCTCCTGTCTCCAATTTGGGCGGATCAGTTGCCCATGTTGCTGTGATCCATCGGCATGGCTGCCTCGCCACGCTCCAGATCGACCGGGATCTCGACAGTGATGTCTCCAGCCTTCTCGAAGGTCAGGGTCACGGTCACGGTGTCGCCCTGAGTCATCGGCTGCAACAGCCCCATGAACATGACGTGATCGCCGCCGCGAGCCAGCGCATGGGTGCCATGGGCCGGGATCTCGAACCCTTCGGGCACATGGACCATTTTCATGATGCCATCGCCCATATCCTTATGGGTGTGCAGCTCGGTCACTTTGGAAATATCGGATTTTGCATCGATCAACCGGTCCGCCTCGTCGCCGGTGTTCTCGATGATGAAGAAGGCCGCGCCCGCCTTGGCCATCATGCCCGAAGAGCGGGCGAAGGGGTCGACGATGTTGATGTCGGCGACAGCGGGCAGAGCGAAAGCGCAGGCGGCAAGCCCGGCCAGAAGGGTGGATTTGAACATGTGCGGTCCTTTGGGTCTGATATTTGAAAACGAAGGGAAAATCAGACCGAAGGCGGCGCGCGGGCACAGGCGTGGGGCGGGACCGTGTCATGACCACGGGCGGCAAAGGTCGAGGGCGTGAAGCGCAGCATATGCTGCACAGGCGGTTGCAGGTCGAATGCATCCGCGAGCCCGGCGATCACGCTCAGAGCACAGTCGGGACAAATGTGGCTCGGGCCGATCGGTTGACCATCTGCATCCGTGAGCACGGTAATCGGTCCCGTGCCGGTGCAAAGCACCACCGCACCCGTCGCATCGCGCATGGTGCCCCGCGCCACGGCCATGGACTGGGACGTGACGATGAGCAGGAACGCGACCAGAACGGCCTTTATCGTGCGGGTGATGCGCATGGTGGAGGCACTTTAGCGATCCGTTCCCGAAAGAAAAGGGGGCAAATATCGGAACCGGGCCAACAAGAAAACCCCGCGAGGCAAAGCTCACGGGGTTCAATCTTTGGGAAAATCCGAAAGGATCTCGCAGAAAGGCTTAAGCGGCGGCTTGGGCCTTCGCGATGTCTTTCTTGATTTTCAGCGCGTTGTCGGACAGCTCTTCGTCGCGGGCTTTCGCGAGGAAGGCGTCGAGACCACCGCGGTGGTCGACGGAGCGCAGAGCCGACGCAGAGATGCGCAGCTTGAAGGAGCGGCCGAGGGTTTCCGAAATCAGCGTCACATCGTTGAGGTTCGGAAGGAAACGGCGGCGGGTTCTGTTTTTGGCGTGGCTGACATTGTTGCCAGTCATCGGGCCTTTACCGGTCAGTTCGCAACGACGCGACATGGGTTCATCCTCGTTTCTACTTTCGAAAGCAAAAGCTCTCGCAGTTTAAAAGACTCGTTTCTGTCTTATTCGGCCCTCTTTTACGCGCCCCCGCCCCGGACGCAAGTCCGAAAAGCGGCGTGAAACACGGGGAAAGACCGACTTCCAACAGAAAAGGACACAGCTATCAAGCCGCGCCCAAAATTCAGTTTGCGGTGCATA
Organism: Celeribacter sp. SCSIO 80788; assembly: GCF_051054295.1. GTDB lineage: Bacteria > Pseudomonadota > Alphaproteobacteria > Rhodobacterales > Rhodobacteraceae > Celeribacter. The sequence goes on from NZ_CP150482.1 coordinate 1,979,717, forward strand.
GGCGATCCGGGGAGAATCGTCAAGCCTCTTCCCGAACCGAACCGGCTTCAATGCCCGCGCAAAGCTGTCAGGACATCCGCAGCCGCATGGCCCGGCGTGATCTCCCCTCTGGCGACCTTGCTCGCCAGCCCGGAGATCATCGACTTCAAAGGCTCTTTCTCAAGCTGCGACAAAAGCCCGTGCCGAATGTCCTGCGCAAACCAGTACTCGGCCTGTTCCGATCGACGCTTGTCGAAGAACCCGTTCTCACGCCGCCAGTCGATGAGCGTGTTCATCTCGCCCCAGGCCTCTTGCAAGCCCTTCTCTTCGATTGCGGAAACCGTCATCGCCTTGGGAAAATCCATCGGGTCCTGCGGACGTTTACGGATCAGCCGGAGCGCCCCCGCATAATCGGCGCAGGTGCGTTGCGCCGCGGGTTTGAGATCACCGTCGGCTTTGTTCACCAGAATCAGATCGGCCATCTCCATGATGCCGCGCTTGACGCCCTGCAACTCGTCACCGCCCGCTGGCGCCAAGAGCAACAGGAACAGATCGGACATCTCGGACACCACGGTTTCCGACTGCCCCACCCCCACGGTCTCGATCAGGATCAAATCGTAGCCCGCCGCCTCGCAAAGCGCCACAGCCTCCCGCGTACGCCGCGCCACACCGCCAAGTTCGGATTGCGAGGGCGAGGGCCGGATAAAGGCGTTCTTTTCCCGTGACAGCAATTCCATCCGCGTCTTGTCGCCAAGGATCGAGCCGCCAGAGCGCGAGGACGACGGATCGACGGCCAGAACCGCCACCTTCAGCCCCTCGCGGATCAGCATCATGCCAAAGCTTTCGATAAAGGTGGACTTGCCCACCCCCGGCGTCCCCGACAACCCGAGCCGCAGCGCCTGACGCCCGCACTTGCCGATCTCTTCCATCAACGTGATCGCCTTCGCCCGGTGATCTTCCCGCGCGCTTTCGACCAGCGTGATCGCACGGGCCAGAGCGCGACGATTTCCGGCCACGATCTCTTCGGCGAGCTGTTTTATTTCCATTACACTGTTCCGGCAAATTGGACGCAAGTTCACGCTGTTTTCTCCTGTGCCCGGAGCGTTGTCTACCCCCGCCTCCCGATTTGCGAGTGTTCGTGCCATGGCGTTGCGCCTTCTCCTCCCGCTTCTTCTCCTCGCCCAGCCGCTTTTTGCCGCAGACCGTCAGATGCGCTATGACATTCATCTCGGCGCGCTCAAGGTCGGCCAGCTCGGCCTTGCCGCCGACGAAACCGCCCGGGACTATGCCGTCACCGCCCGGTTTCGCGACGCGGGGCTGATGGCGGCGTTGGTGAACATCCGCTTCGCCGCAACGGTTCAGGGCAAGGTGCAGGACACCCGGTTCCGCCCCCTGCGCTACGAAGAGGACATCGACACCGGACGCAGACAGAGCCGCGTCCGGCTCGCCTATGACAACGGCCACCCGCAGGTCGTGACCTATGAGCCCTCGGCACCGCTTCTGATCCGCCTCGCCGATCAACACGGCACGCTCGATCCTCTGAGCGTGCTTTATACCCTGCTGCGCGACAGCCCGCAGCCCTGCGCCACCACCCTCAACCTGTTCGACGGACGGCGTCGCAGCGCGGTGACCCTCTCGGAGATGCAGGACCTCACCTGTCAGGGCCGCTACAGTCGCATCGCAGGCTTCAGCGCCGAAGAGATGGCGGAGCGGCGCACCTTCCCCTTCACCTTGCACTACGCGCGACAGGACGGGACCTATCGCCTGATCGCCGCAGAGATCGAAACGCTTTGGGGAACCGCGCGCCTCACCCCACGGTAAGGCCCGTTCACGCCCCCTTTTCGGCTGCGCAGCTTTCCCGCATAAGGGGGGCATGTTTACGCCCCGCCTCCCCATCGACGACGCGCTCGATCCGCTGATTTCCGCCGTGAAAACGGCAGGCCGCGCCGTGCTCATGGCTCCCCCCGGGGCCGGCAAGACAACCCGCGTGCCGCTCGCACTTTTGCCCGAGGTGACCGGCAGGATCGTCATGTTGGAACCTCGTCGCCTCGCCGCGCGCTCCGCCGCCGAGCGCATGGCGGAGACGCTGGGCGAACGCGCGGGCGAGACCGTCGGCTACCGCATCCGCGGCGAGGCGAAGGTGTCGAAAACCACCCGGATCGAGGTGGTGACAGAAGGCATCCTGACACGCATGCTGCAATCCGACCCGGAACTGACCGGGGTCGGCGCGGTGATCTTCGACGAATTTCACGAACGCAGTCTGAACGCCGATCTCGGACTCGCTCTCGTCTGGGAGGTGCGACAGGCCTTGCGCGACGATCTCGTGCTGATCGTCATGTCGGCCACACTCGACGCGGACCCCGTGGCGGCCCTGCTCGACGATGCTCCTGTGGTGCGCTCGGAGGGGCGCGCTTATCCGGTCGAAACCCGCTGGCTCGATGCGCCCCTTCCCAAGATTCAGCGGCTGGAACAGACGGTCGCCGATCTGACGCTCCGCGCGATCTCGGAAGCCCCCGGCTCCGCTCTCGTTTTCCTGCCCGGAGAGGGCGAAATCCGCCGGGTTCAGATGCTGCTCGAAGGCCGGGTCCCCAAGGATTGCGCCATTCGCCCGCTGTTCGGCGCGATGAAATTCGCCGACCAGCGCGCCGCCATCGCCCCCGCCCGGGAGGGCCGCAAGATCGTACTGGCGACCTCGATTGCCGAAACCTCCTTGACCATCGAAGACGTGCGCATTGTCGTCGACGCGGGCCGGGCGCGCCGGGCACGGTTCGATCCGTCCTCGGGCATGTCGCGCCTCGTCACCGAACGGGTCTCCCGCGCCGAAGCCGAACAGCGCCGGGGCCGTGCGGGCCGCGTCTCCGACGGGGTCTGTTACCGGCTTTGGACCAAAGGCGAAGAAGGCGCCCTGTCCGCCTTCGCCCCCGCCGAGATCGAGACCGCAGACCTCACCGGCCTCGCCTTGGAACTCGCGCTCTGGGGCGCCTCCGAGGCGGATCTCGCCTTCCTCACGCCGCCCCCCGCCGGCCCTCTGGCAGAGGCGCGCGCCCTGCTTCACGGCCTTGGCGCGCTCGACGGCGAAGGTCGGATCACGGCCCATGGCAGGGCTTTGGCGGCGAAACCGCTGCACCCAAGACTTGCACATATGCTGCAAATTGCGGGTGCACAGGCCGCAGAACTCGCCGCACTCTTGAACGAACGCGATCCTTTGCGGGGGGCAGGCGCGGATCTGTCCCTGCGCATGCGGGCGCTCACGTCTCCCGGCACGGCCGACCGCGGCGTGATCGAGCGTGTCAAACAAGAAGCCAGGCGGCTTACGCAAGGCCTGCCACAAGCGGCCTTCATGAGCCTTGGCGAAATGGCCGCGCTCGCCTACCCCGACCGGATCGGCCTGCGGCGTCCCGGCGATCAGCCGCGCTATCTTCTGTCCGGCGGCAAGGGCGCGGTGATGGCGGAAAGCGACGATCTGGCTTCCTCGCGTCTCATCGTCGTCACCGACACCGACGGTGCGGCGCGGGATGCCAAAATCCGGCAGGCCGCCCAGATCGGAGAAAGCGAACTGCGAGGCCTCTACGGCGATCAGATTGCATGGGTCGAGGTCTGCGACTGGGACAGGCGCGAAAAACGCGTGGTCGCGCGCAGGCGCGAGATGTTCGGCGCGCTCATCCTTGACGACCGGCAATGGAAAGACGCGCCCCCGGAGGCCGTCGCCCGCGGTGCGCTTGTTGGCCTGCGTCAGATCGGCCTGCCCTGGACCGATGCCGCGCGCCGCTTTGCCGCCCGTGTCGCGCTGATGGGTGCGGATTACCCCGACATGACCGACGCCGCTCTCTTGGATCATCTCGAAGACTGGCTTCTGCCCTACCTCAAGGGCGCGAAAACCGAGGCCCAGCTCCGCGCTCTCGACATCACCGAGGCGCTGCGGGGCATGCTCGACTGGGATCAGATGCAACGGCTCGACCGGGAGGTTCCCGGCGCGTTTGAAAGCCCCGTCGGGCGTAGGTTGCCGATTGATTATTCGGGCGAACATCCCGAAGTCACCGGGCGATTGCAGGAATTTTTCGGCACCAGGGTGCACCCCACCGTCGGCCCGAAACGCGTACCCTTGAAGGTGGTTCTGACCTCTCCCGCACATCGTCCGGTTCAGGTGACGATGGATCTGCCGAATTTCTGGAAGACCTCTTATGCCGACGTGCGCAAGGACATGCGCGGGCGTTATCCGAGGCACCCTTGGCCCGAGGACCCGACAGAGGCCGATCCGACGCTGCGCGCCAAACCGCGTGGCACCTGAAAAGCTTTCGTTAAAGACTGTGACAGTCCTGAGAGAGAAATGTGACAGCGTTTTAACCTTTGCCGGGCCGTTTATGACAAAGCGTTAAACCTTAGCGCGCCGACACAAGCTCCCGCCAGAACAGCGGTGCAAACAGCGCATAGACCGTCGCCATCTCCAGCCGTCCGAGATACATGCCGAAGGTCAGCACCAGCTTCGACGGCGTATTCAGCGTCGCGAAATTGCCCGCCGGTCCGATGATGTCGCCCACACCGGGACCGACATTCGCCAAAGCCGTCAGAGCCCCCGAAGTGGCTGTGGACATATCCTGACCAAAGAAACTCAAAAGCGAAGCGAGTACACCGAATGTGGCGGCGTAGAGCACGAAAAACGCGATCACGCCGGACAGCGCATCCGGGGACACGGGGCGGCCTTCGTATTTCACGAACGTCACCCGGTGCGGCGCATAGCTTTGCCGGATCTGCGCCTTGAGCGCCCGAAACGCCACAAGCCAGCGCATCGCCTTGGCACCGCCCGCGGTCGACCCCGTGGCCCCACCCGCCGCCGTCAGGACGAAAAACGCCGCCACCGCGAAAGGCCCCCAGAGCGTGTAATCGGTGGTCGCATAGCCCGTCGTCGTAACCACGGAAATCACGTTGAACGCCACCAGCCGCAGCGCATCGAACAGCCCCTCCCCCCGCGTGATCATCAGCCAGAGCGACAGCCCCCCGATGCTCACCGCCAGCGAGACCAGCATGGCAGAGACCTGTTCAGACCTCCAACGCCCATGCCGCAGCCCCCTGATATACCAGGAAAACGGCAAGGCGCCGAAGAGCATGAACAGCGTGCAGGTCCATTGCAGGAACGCGCTGTCGAAATGGCCGAAGGAGGCGTCATAGCCGGAATATCCGCCCGTCGACAGCGTGGTCATGGAATGGGTGATGGCGTCGAAGGGCGACATGCCGCCGACGAAATAGAGCAAGGCGCAGATCACGATCAGGGCGAAATAGATCTGCAACGTGGCGGAGGCGAACATGGTGGCGTTGCGCAATTCGCGCTCGCCGGTCTCCGAACTTTCCGAACGGAACAACTGCATGCCACCGACCTTGAGGATCGGCAAAAGCGCGATGCCGGTGACGATAAAGCCGACACCGCCCACCCCTTGCAGAATGGCGCGCCACAGGATGATGCCGCGCGGCGTGTCGTCGAGCCCGGACATGACGGTGGAGCCGGTGGTGGTGATCCCGGACATCGCCTCGAACAGGGCATCGGTCAGCGAAAGATCATAGGCGTAGAGCGGCAGCGCACCGCACAGGGCGGCCACCATCCAGACAGAGGAGGTCAGAAGAAAAGTGTGCAGCGGGCGCAGATCTTCTGTGCGCGGCGAAGATGCAAGCGCAAGCGCGCCCCCCATGAAGCCGGTCAAGAGTGCCACTTCCTCAAAGATCATCGAGGTGTCGGGAAAAATCAGCGCCACCACCCCCATGAGGGCAGCGAAGAAGACCATCACCAGACCGTTGATGAAGATGACGAAACTCATGCGCGTCTCTCTCGCACCCGGGGAGTCGGGCATAGGGATGAGAAATCACAAAACCCGACGTCCATGCAAGGGTGCCTCATCAGCTGTGCGCCACACTCCCGGCCCATGGCCCGTGTTGCCCCGCGCCGCCATCGGTCCGTTCGAACCCATGCGCACCGAAGAAATCGCGCTGTGCCTGAATGAGATCGGTGGAGCCCCGCCCCTGTCGCATCGTGTCGAAATACGCGAGCGCATTGGCAAAGGCCGGCACCGGCAATCCCGCGGAGGCCGCATAGGCCACCGTGCGCCGCAACGCTGTGCCACCCTCGCGGATCAGCCCGGCGAAACGCGGCGCAAAGATCAACTGGCCCTGCGGCAGCCCCTCGCGGATCGCAGAGGCCATATCATCGAGAAGGGCGGAGCGGATGATGCAACCCTCGCGCCAGACCTCGGCGGCAGTGGCGAGATCGAGGCCCCAGTCATATTGATCGGAAGCGGCGGCGAGAATTTTAAAGCCCTGATCGTAGGCAATCATCTTGGCAGCCAACAGCGCCTGTTCCAGATCGGCATCCGAGGGGATCGGCAAGCCCTCGCCCCCCAAATCGCCGAACAACGCCTGCCCCGCCTGCCGCGTCTCCTTTTCCGACGACCAGGACCGGGCTGCGACCGCCGCTTCGATGGTGGAGGGCGACTGCCCCAACCGGATCGCCTCGATCGCGGTCCAGCGCCCGGTGCCCTTTTGCCCCGCCGTGTCGACGATCACATCGACAATGGGCCGACCGCTCACCGGATCATCGGTGCCGAGCACACGCGCCGAGATTTCCACCAGATAGGAGTTGAGCGGCCCCTCGTTCCATGCCGCAAACAGCGCCCCGATCTCGCCGGGCGCACGCCCCGCCCCGTCGCGCAGAAGGCCATAAACCTCCGCGATCATCTGCATATCGGCATATTCGATGCCGTTGTGCACCGTCTTGACGAAATGCCCCGCCCCGTCCGGCCCGAAATGCGCGGCACAGGGGACGCCCTCATGTTTGGCGGCAATCGCCTCGACGATGTCGCGGATCACGGCATAGCTCTCCGGGTTGCCGCCGACCATGATCGAGGGCCCGTGCCGCGCCCCCTCTTCACCACCCGACACGCCCATGCCGATAAAATTGAGGCCCTTGTCACGCAGAGCGGCCTCACGACGGCGGGTGTCGTGGAAATCGGCATTGCCCGCATCGATGATCATATCGCCCGCCTCCATCAGCGGCACAAGCGCCTCGATCACCGCATCGACCGGCCCGCCCGCCTTGACCATGATGATCACCGCGCGGGGTTTGGCGAGCGAGGCGATCAGCGCCTCATAGGTTTTCGCAGGCACGAGGCGTTCCGCAAGATCGCCCGCCGAGGCGACAAAAGCATCGGTCACGGAACCGGTGCGGTTGAACACAGCAACCGGGAACCCCTTTTCGGCGATGTTGAGCGAAAGATTGGCGCCCATGACGCCGAGGCCGACAAGACCGATCCGAGCCTGAGACATGGTCCGGCAACTCCTTCTTTTGTCAGATGAAACGCGGCGCGCAACCGGGAGAGATGCGCGCCGAAACACCTGCTCAAAGATAAGGCAATCCGGCTTTGCGACAAGCATTTCCCCAAGAAAACTTGCAATTTCGGAAATCCTGCCCTATGTATATACGCAATATAGACATAACAGGCACATCATCATCCCATGGCAACTTTGCTCAAATCCGCCTGGACAGGCGTCTTCGACCCTCTGCTGCGCCGGCCCGACCGCGTGCAATCCGCCGCTCTGTGCTGGCGCAAGGGCAAGAAGGGCAAGGAAGTGCTTTTGATCACCTCGCGCGACAGCGGGCGCTGGATTCTGCCGAAAGGTTGGCCGATCGACGGGCTCGACGGCGCCGGGACTGCGGCACAGGAAGCCTGGGAAGAGGCCGGGGTCAAACCTGCACGGGTGAAACGCCAGCCGGTGGGCCTCTACCACTACATCAAGAAACTCGACAACGGCCTGCCCGCGCCGGTGGAGGCCACGGTCTATCCGATCGAGGTCGACCATCTCGAGGGCGATTTCCCGGAAAAAGGTCAACGTCAACGCAGCTGGATGAGCCCGAAACAGGCCGCCTCTCTGGTCGACGAACCGGAACTCAAGGACCTGTTGCTCGGTTTCTGAGCCAATGCCTCCCGCTTCATCTTCGTCATGACGCGCTCCGAAAGGCTTGCAATGCAAGGCCGGGCAGGTTAGCGCTGCGCCCGCTTGTAACGGTTTTATGACAAAGCGGAGCGCCGATGTCGGAGACGGAAGATCACGGAAAACAGTGGAAGACGCTGGACAAGGACCTGAACCGGATCACCCAGTTCGAGTCCGCCACCTTTCACATCGCCCGCCCCATGGTCGGTCTCGGTGTGGCGCTGGCCTTCATCATCGTCGCGGGGCTTCTCGCCGCCTTCCTGTTCGGCGGTCAACCCGGCTCCGCCGTGGTGATCGCCGCCGCCGCTCTGGGCGCCTATATGGCGATCAACATCGGTGCCAACGATGTCGCCAACAACATGGGTCCTGCGGTCGGCGCCAACGCCCTGACCATGGGCGGGGCCATCGTCATCGCCGCACTCTTCGAAAGCGCAGGCGCGCTCCTTGCGGGCGGCGACGTGGTCTCGACCATCTCCAAGGGCATCATCGACCCGACCGCCATGGCCGACACCCGGATCTTCATCTGGGCGATGATGGCAGCCCTTTTGTCCTCCGCCCTCTGGGTCAACCTCGCCACCTGGATCGGCGCGCCGGTTTCCACCACCCATGCCGTCGTCGGCGGCGTCATGGGCGCAGGCATCGCGGCGGCGGGTTTCGGCACCGTCAACTGGGCCTCCATGGGCACGATCGCCGCAAGCTGGGTGATTTCGCCGCTTTTGGGCGGTGTGATCGCCGCCGGTTTCCTGTGGTTCATCAAGGCGCGCATCATCTACAAGGACGACAAGATCGCCGCCGCCCGCGTCTGGGTTCCGGTGCTGATCGGCATCATGATGGGCACGTTTGCCACCTATCTGGCGATCAAGGGGTTGAAACAGATCGTTCATATCGACCTGTTGACCGCCGTGCTCATCGGTCTCGCCGTGGGCGCGCTGTCCTATGTCGGCTCCGCGCCGCTGATCCGGCGGCAGTCTCAAGGGCTGGAGAACCGCAACAAATCGCTCAAGGCGCTGTTCGGCCTGCCGCTGGTGATCTCCGCCGCGCTGCTGTCCTTTGCCCATGGCGCCAACGATGTCGCCAATGCCGTCGGCCCTCTGGCCGCCATCGTGCATGCCAATGCCGAGGGCGGCTTTGCCGGAAGCGTCAATATCCCCCATTGGGTCATGGTGATCGGCGCGTTGGGGATTTCCTTCGGCCTCATCCTTTTCGGCCCGAAGCTCATCCGCATGGTCGGCAGCCAGATCACCAAACTGAACCCGATGCGTGCCTATTGCGTCGCGCTCTCCGCCGCCATCACCGTGATCCTCGCAAGCTGGCTCGGCCTGCCGGTCTCCTCCACCCATATCGCGGTCGGTGGCGTCTTCGGCGTCGGCTTTTTCCGCGAATGGTATCACGAGAAGCGCCTCGACGAGACCGCGCGTTCCAAGAAGATCACCCGCATCGCCGCCGAGGAGCGTCACCGCCGCAAACTCGTGCGCCGCAGCCATTTCATGACCATCGTCGCTGCCTGGATCATCACCGTCCCTGCCGCCGCCACGATGTCCGCCGTGGTGTTCTGGTTCCTGGCGCATTTCGCAGGCTGATCCGCAAAACAAAAGGGCGCCACACCGGGCGCCCTTTTCCATGTGTAAGACCCGAAACACCAGCCCCCCCGTTGGGGCTCCGTTCGCATATCGGGTCAAAGGCTCCCCCGGAGCCTCTGTCATTTGCCCTCGACGCACCACCGCATGATCGCCTTCTGGGCGTGGAGACGGTTCTCCGCCTCATCGAAAATCACCGATTGCGGGCCGTCCATCACCGAATTCGTCACCTCATCGCCCCGGTGCGCCGGCAGGCAATGCATGAACAGCGCATCGGGTTTCGCAAGCGCCATCAACCGACGATCCACCCGGTAGGGACGAAGCTGATTGTGGCGGCGTTCCCGCGCCGAAGCCGGATCGTGCATCGACACCCATGTGTCGGTCACGATGAGATCGGCACCGAGCACCGCCTCGGACGCGTCGCGCACAATCTCGACGGAGGAGCCCTTGGCCCGCGCCTCCTCGACAAAGCCCATCTCCGGATCCAAAGGCTCCGGCCCGGCAAAGGTCAGATCGAACCCGAACTGCCCCGCCGCGTGGATGAAGGAGGCACAGACATTGTTGCCATCGCCGAGCCACACCACTTTCTTGCCCTTGATCGAACCGCGATGCTCCTCATAGGTCAGGATGTCGGCCATGATCTGGCAGGGGTGCGTGCGGTTCGTCAGCCCGTTGATCACCGGCACGGAGGCATATTCCGCCATCTCCAAAAGCGTCTGCTCTTCGAAGGTGCGGATCATGATCATATCGACATAGCGCGACAGAACGCGGGCGGTGTCCGCGATGGTCTCGCCATGGCCAAGCTGCATATCGGCACCTGAAAGCACCATGGTCTGGCCGCCCATCTGGCGCACGCCGACGTCGAAGGACACGCGCGTCCGGGTCGAGGGTTTCTCGAAAATCAGCGCCACCATCTTGTCCTTGAGCGGCAACTCCGCGTCCAAAGCCCCCTTCGGCTTGTCGTGGCGCGCGTTCTTGGTCAGCTTCGCGGTCTCGATGATCCGGTGCAGGTCTTTGGCGGAGGTTTTGTGAATGTCGAGGAAATGGTTCATCTGTTCAGTCTCTTGTCTCTCAGAGCGCCCCGGCGGCGGCATCGATCCGCGACACGGCCTCGGCAATCTCTGCGTCGGAAATGTTCAGCGCGGGCAGAAGCCGCACCACGTTGTCGGCGGCGGGCACGGCAAGCACGCCTTCGGCATAGCCCTTCGCCACCAGATCGGCGGGCGCCACCTTGCATTTCAGGCCCAGCATGAGCCCCTCGCCGCGCACGCCTTCGAACACGTCCGGATGCGCCGCCACCAGCTCTTCGAGCTTCTGCCGCATCAGCCCCGCCTTGCGGTTCACCTCGGCCAGAAACGCCGGGTCGGAGACGATCGACAGCACCTTGAGCCCGATGGCGCAGCCCAGCGGGTTGCCGCCATAGGTCGACCCATGAGTGCCCGCCGTCATGCCCGACGCCGCCTCTTCGGTCGCCAGAACCGCGCCCAGCGGGAAGCCGCCGCCGATGCCCTTGGCAATCATCATGATGTCGGGCGTCACGCCCGCATATTCATGCGCGAACAGCTTGCCGGTCCGGGCAACACCGCATTGCACCTCGTCGAAAATCAGCAAAGCGCCCTTCTCGTCGCAAATCTTGCGCAACAGTTTCAGCGCCTCGTCGGGGACGACACGGATACCGCCTTCGCCCTGCACCGGCTCGATCAGGATCGCCGCCGTTTTGTCGGTGACGTGATCGGCCACGGTCTCCCATTCGCCAAACGGCAAATGCACAAAGCCCTCAAGCATCGGGCCAAAGCCCTTGATCATCTTCTCCGCACCCGACGCGGCGATGGCGGCGGAGGAGCGACCGTGGAAACAGCCCGCGAAGGTGATCACTTCGATCTTCTCCGGCTGGCCTTTCTCATACCAGTATTTGCGCGCCATCTTGATCGCCAGCTCGGCGGCCTCGGTGCCGGAGTTGGTAAAGAAACAGGTGTCGGCAAAGGTCAGCTCGGTCAGCTTGTCGGCCAGAGCCTCCTGCGCCGGGATCTTGTAGAGGTTCGAGACATGCCAGAGCGTGTCGGCCTGATCCTTCAGAACCTGCGCCAGCTCGGGGTTGGCATGCCCCAGCGTGTTCACCGCAATGCCCGCGCCGAGATCGAGAAAACGGCGCCCGTCCGCCTCGATAAGCCAGGAGCCTTCGCCTTTGACGAAGGACAGCGGAGCCCGGTTGTAGGTCGGCAGAACGGAAGAGATCATCGTGTGGTTCCTCTGGAAAAGAGAGGCCTCATGGGTGGCGAAAGCCAGCGGGCCTGTCAACGGTTTGGGGAGTGGTTTGGGGGTATTTTTTAAGGGATTGCGCCGCTTTGGCGCGATTTGTGCCGCGCGGATCACGCCTCGGGCACGGATGAACGGACGTCAGGGACGCATCAGCGTCGACGTCGGCTACCGGAAGCATATGCGCAGGTCATGTTCATGACGGCGCTTTTCGATCAAACCGCCCGCACTGTCAAAGGAAATTTGCGGCGCAACCCGGTGCCGCTCACTCCGCCGAAAGGAATTTCGAATTGCCGACCGCGCGCGTTGAGGTTCCGCCGCCGACCGTGATACGCCGGACCACGGCGGGTTCCGCCCCCGTCGCTCCTCCCTGCGCAAGCTGACGTTTGAGCGCCTCGACTTTCCCCGAAAGCGACATGCCATAGCCGATCCGCTTCCCGCCTGCCTCCCCCTGCGCCGAAACCAGAGAGACAATCGCCAGCCGCCCGTGATCTCTGGCAAAAACCGGCGACCCGGAGGCACCGTAAGAGATATAGCAATCGAACGCATAGAGATCGTCGGAAGCATCGAGAAGATGACAGACCCTCTGAACGGTCATGACGTCATTCTGCGGCTGACCATAGGAGGCGACCGTCAGATCGCCCTCCGGCCCCGTTGGCCCATGCAGCGCGTAAGGCGTGGCCAGCGCCGCGGGGATCGGCGAGGCCAGCTTGACCAGCGCCACATCGCGCCGCAGGTGATCGCCCGTCTCCCGCTCCGCCGTCTCGAACCCCGGCGTCACCGCCACCGCCAGCCCGCGCGAAGCGGCAACATAATCCTGATGGCGCAAACCGGCCCGAAAGGTGATTGTCTCCGGGGCGAGCGGGATCTTCTCGCTGTCCACCACGCAATGCGCCGCCGTCAGCACCAGATCGGGCGCAATCAGCGCCCCGGTGCAGGTGCCTTCCCCGGCCATGTCGAGCCGTCCGACCGCTTCCCAACCGATCTGATCCGCAGCCTCAGACGCCCCGTCTCCCGCCTGCATCGCAAACGGCACGAGACACAGGACAAGAGGACACAGGAAACGCACGCTGAGACCCATCGAAAACCCCGGCAAGTTAAGACTTCCCGGGGTCGATAGCGTGGAAATCCGGCGACAATGGGGCCGCCCGGCATCCCTCTGCGATTTTCACGTCAGGATTTCAGCTTCGTACCGCGTTTGAAAAACTGCCAATCGATGAACACCACCACGGAGGTCACCGCGCTCATCACCGCAAGCCCGATCCAGGGCGAGCTGTCCGAGGTTCCGATGATGCCATAGCGGACACCGTCGATCAGGTAGAACACCGGGTTCAGATGGGTCAGCACCTTGAACCACTGCGGCAAGGTCTCGACCGAATAGAAGGTCCCCGACAGGAAGGACAGGGGCGTGATGATGAAATTGGTGATCGCCGCCATATGGTCGAACTTCTGGCTCACGATGCCCGCCAAGACGCCCAGACCGCCGATGAACAGCGCCCCCAAGAGCACAAAAGCAATGGCAAAAAGCGGATGATGCAGCGGCAGCCCGACGAACACCGCCATCACCGTCCAGATCGCGACGGCCACGACCATGCCGCGCGCCACACCGCCCGACAGATAGCCGATCACAAGCTCGAAAGGCGCCAGCGGCGGCATCAGCGTGTCGACGATATTGCCCTGCACTTTCGAGATCATGATCGAGGAGGAAGTGTTGGCAAAGGCGTTCTGGATCACCGTCATGGTCAGGATGCCGGGGGCGAGAAAATGCACGAAGGGCACGCCCATGACATCGCCGCGCGACGGGCCGATCGCCAGCGTGAAGATCGTCAGAAACAGTCCTGCCGTGACCAGAGGCGCCAGAAGCGTCTGGGTCCAGACCGCGAGAAACCGAGAAATCTCGCGCCCAATGAGCGTGTAAAGCCCAAGCCAGTTGACCCGGCCAAACCGGCGCACGCCCATCTGGAGTTCATTTTGAGCCATTTCCATTGTCGCGCTCCCCTGCTATAGACCCCTGTCTGCGGTTTTCCCCGCGCGCCCGCTTGTAACCGCAAGCGCCGTGCTTAAAATAGGGGGCAGACAGAAATCTCAAGCGCCTGCACTGCAAAACCCCTGTGCAGGATCGTTTCCGTGATCGTATTCGCGATCATCCAAGTGGTGCGGGGCCGCGCCAAAGACTACCACAGGCCCGATGACAACCGAAGGAAGAACCATGTCCTGGACCGATGAGCGCGTCGAACTGTTGAAAAAAATGTGGGGCGAGGGTCAATCCGCCTCGCAGATCGCCAAGGAACTTGGCGGTGTGACGCGCAACGCCGTGATCGGCAAGGTGCACCGTCTCGGCCTGTCGAACCGCGCCGGTGCCGGTGCCGCGCCTGCCGCCAAACCCGCCGCCGCCGCCGTCCAGCCGAAAGCGAAACCTGCCGTGAAGCCCAAGGTCGAGGCCAAGCCGAAACCCGCGGCCCAACCCGCAGCGCAGGACGAGGTGAACGAGGCCTCCCCGAAACCCGCCGTGCCCGCCCGTCGCCAGATCATCCCCGCAGGCCAACCTCTGCCGCCGCAGCCCTCGACCAACGAGATCCCCGCCGAAGCTCTGGCCAAGGTCAACGAGGTCGAGAAAAAGGCCAAGCGGATCTCCGTGATGGAACTCACCGAAAAGACCTGCAAATGGCCCATCGGCGATCCGGCGACCGACGATTTCTGGTTCTGCGGCCTGCCCTCCGTTCCGGGCAAACCCTATTGCGAGGCGCATGTCGGCGTCGCGTTCCAGCCGATGTCCTCGCGCCGCGACCGTCGCCGCTGATCCGCACCCCATCGGGAGAGCCTTGTGATTTTCTTTCTTAAGGCTCTCTTTTTCCTGCACATTCTCTCGCTTATCGTGGGCGCGGGCGCCAATGTGATCATGGGGCTCCTGCTCGCCCGCCTGCCCGCGACCCCTCCCGAACAAAAGCCCGCCCTGATGGGGCTCGCCAGATCCATCGGCCAATACGGGCTTTGGGGGCTGGGCGCTCTGGTCCTGAGCGGATTGGTCATGGCCGGGATCGGCGGCATGACCGGGCTGATCGATCTCCACACCGGATGGTTCGCGCTCAAGCTCGTTTTCGTGGCGCTGCTGGTGCTTTGGAACGTCCTGCGTTTCACCCGCCTGAAAACCTTGGCCCCGAAACGCTTCGTCCTGACAGCACGCTGGCTGATCCTCGCGATTCTCGTCTGCTCCATCGCCAGTTTTCACTGAATTTCAGGCAATGACGAAAAACACCGCCATGCCCGGCGCTTGAGCCGAGTATTCCTGTTGACCTGACGCCCTGCGGCAGAAAACTCTGGTCTCACATTGCTCCAAGAGGTTCCATGCCCCGTTTTCTCTCCCTCACCGCCCTCGCCCTTCTCCTTGCCTCCCCCGCCCTCGCCGATTGCCAGTGGTCGATCAATCGGGGCATCGACAGTTTCAACGACGGAGTGGATCAACAGAACGAGGCTGCCGACATGCTGAACCGGACACGGCAGGCCGCCGAGGCCGGGGACATGATCACGACCTGCTCCCGGATCGAAACCGCCCTGCGTCTGCTCGATGGGGCAAACGACGATTTCTGGGTCACCCAAAGCCAGATGGAAGAGGCGCTGGCCGATTGCAATCCCGATAACAGCTCCGCCATGCAAACGATCTGGGACGTCTATCAGGATGCAAAATCCAAGGTCTCCGAAGTCGATGACTGGAGGGACGAGGTTCAGAGCTACGCCTCCAAACACTGTTATTGAGCGCCGGACCGCCCAAGCGCCAAGTCGGACGGTTTTCACACAGCATTCGCATATTTTTGCATATGCGTGTTTCTTTGCGCACAGACTCTGTTTGGCGCTGCGGAATTTGAGCTTCACGGTCAGCACGCTAGCTTTACAGCCATCTTCAAACCACACTGCCAAAGAAAGCTTTGACATGAAACACCTGCTTCTGACTTCCGCGCTCGTCCTCGGCGCAACCGCCGCTTCTGCCGAACCGGTGAAATACGCCCTCGACGCTTCGCACAGCCAGATCGTTTTCACCTATGAACACCTCGGCTTCTCCACCACCACCGGCATGTTCTCCGGCTTCGACGGCACGATCATGTTCGACGAGGCCGATCCGGCGAACTCTTCCGTCGAAGTCTCCTTTCCGACCGACAGCCTCTACACCGGCTGGGCCGAGCGCACCGCGCACTTCCTGACCGGCGATTTCTTCGGTGCCGAAGAGAACCCGACCATCTCCTTCAAATCCACCTCGATCACCGTCGAGGACGAAAACGAAGGTCTGATCACCGGCGATCTGACCATCAACGGCATCACCAAATCCGTCACCATCGAGGCCGAGTTGACCCAGAAGGGCGAGCACCCGATGATGAACAAGCCCTGGCTCGGCTTCGACGGCGAGCTGACCGTGCTGCGCTCCGATTTCGACATGGGTCAGTATGCGCCCTACATCTCCGACGAGGTCGAAATCGAGATTTCCATCGAAGCGATGCTGGCCGAATAAGCCGCCCCGCCCACGCATTCAAAAGGCCGCCGGAGCGATCCGGCGGCCTTCTTTTGATCCAAATGACCCGGAATTTACTGTCGCACCGCCGTCAGCGTCGTCGCGACCTCGACCGCAAATCCCACGGTGCCCTCATCCGCATAGCCCGCGCCCATGCCGAAATCCCGGCGGTCGAGCGTGCTCGTCCCGCTCATCGTCGCGGTGTCGCCGTCAATCGTCAGGTCGAAAGCCAGTGTCACCGGCACCTCCTGCCCGACCAGCGTCAGCGTCCCCACCGCCTGATGCGATGCGCCCTCGATGCGGGAAATCTCCCCTTCGAACGTGGCGGTCGCATAGGTTTCCGTGTTGAAAAACTCCGGCCCCATAGCCTGTTGCGTCACCGAGCCGAGCGTGAGCGACGTGGTGTCGATGGTGACCGTCACCTCGCCCGTACCCGTCGCCTCGTCATAGGCGATGGCAGCACTCCAGTTCGCGAAACTGCCCTCGACCGGCGCGCCCATTTGCTTGACGGAGATCGTCAGATTGCCCTGATCGACCGTCCATGAGGGCAGATCGGAGGCAAGCTCGGCCTGTTCCATCTGAGCCTGTTCCATCGGCGCGGCGGCCCCATCCGGGCGTTCCGGCGCGGGCATCACGAAGGGAAAGGCCACAACGGCAATCCAGAGCACGGCGGCCAGAACCGGCGGCAGGGCAGAGCTGTGCCCCTCGCCCGCAACACCGGCCTCGCGCCCGGTCAACATCCGGGACAGCACGCCGTCTTTCTCGATCACCGCATGTTTCAGCGCCCCTGCGACATGCAGCGCGACCGTCAGATAAATCACCAGCGCAGAAAGCCCATGTACCGCCCCCGCCATATGCGCGACATCTTCGGATTTCGGCACGAACGGCAGGTCCTGCCCGAACGGCCAGAGGATCGGGGCAAAGCCGGTTTCGGCGGAATGCATCACCCAGCCCGACAGCGGCATGATCACAATCGCGCCATAAAGCATCCAGTGGATCACTTCGGCCAGCAACGTCTCCGCCTTGCGCTCCGGGTGCACCGGCACGGGTTTCGGCTGCGTGATCGCCCAGAGGATGCGCAGCACGGCAAGACCGAGCACGGCTACACCGATGGTTTTATGCGCCGAATAGAGCGTCGCGAGCCCGGCGGCGGTCTCTGCCGTGCGCGGCGTGTTCTCCCCGATCAGCCCGAGGGCAATGTCGCTGAGGATCAAAAGGGCAATCGCCCAATGGAAAAAGCGCGCAAGCGCGCCGTAACGGGTGGCTGTGTTGGTAAGCATGAGGCGACCTGTGTTGCATGCGGTTTACCGCAGCCTAGCCGATACGCCGTCCTCACACATCCAAATCCGCCGCACAGACTCTGTGCGAACAGGCGGAAAGCCCCCGGAGGGGCTTTCTCAAATCCAGCGCCACAGCGATCAGAAGCTGCGGGTCCAGCCAATCGACGCCGAAAGCTGACTCATTTCCAACTCCGCCGTGCCGCCATACATCACCGGCCCGGTGACCGTGTTTTCCGGCACATAGGAGATCGAGAAATCGATCCGGTCGCGGGCATTGATCTGCCGCGAGCCGCCGAAGGTGAAGTGATCCTCCACCACGCCCGGCGCGAGAATGCCGAAGGTCACGTCCTCCGACCCGATCGGGTTCGACGCATGGGCATACCCCACCCGCCAGGTCATGTCGGGCGAGGATTTCCATTCGGCCCCCAGACGGATCACCTCGACATCCTCCCAACCGAACCCCGCTCCGCCATCGGCGCCCAGCGCGCCCGCGTCGGAGGCATTGCCCACGGCCGGTACGTCCGAATAGAAAATCTTCTGATAATCGAGCAAAAGCGCCAGATCGGGCGTCGGCTGATAGGCCAGACCGACGGTGATCGAGGCCGGAATGTCGAAATCTCCACCGCCTTCGAAAAGCCCGGCGTAATCGTCGAATTCCGACATGTCGAATTTCGTCTGCGCCGCAATCCCGAGTGTGAGTTGATCGCTCAGCTCATATTGCATCCCGACCCGGAGCCCCAGCCCGTAGGAGAAATCCAAGCCATTGTTCGTGAGCGCCGATGAATCCATCGACATACTGGAAAAGGCCAAAAGCCCCTTGGCCTCGAAGGCCTGCACCGCCAGCGTCGGCGCAATCCCGTAAGAGAACCGTCCCATCTTCTGCGCATAGGTCACCGAGACGAATAGCTGGGTCAGGTCGACACCCGCCTCGCCACCGCAATAGACCCCGGAACCACCGCCGCAATTGGCGTTGCTCACATCCGGATAAGAGGTGTTCATCCCGCCGTTGCCGTAAGCGGAAAAGTTCACCACCGCCCCGTTCGCGAGCGGCAGGTTATAGGCCGCGTTCGGCACCGGGAAAAACTCCTTGCCGGACTTGACCTCGCCATCGGCGATGAACCCCGTGCCCGTGCCGGTATAGCCCCGCGACGGCGCAAAGGCCTGAAACCCGAAACTCAGCTCGCGCCCCACGCTGGCCACTGAGGCCGGGTTGATCGCACCCGACATGGCGTCCTGCGAATAGGCCACGCCCGCCCCCGCGACGCCCCGCGCCGCCGGGCTGTAGCCCAATGCAAAATATCCTTCCGTGGCCGAGGCGCCCTGCGGCAAAATACTGGCGGCAAGGCACAAGACGACCGGTCCCGCGACACGGGTGTGTTCCATCCTGAACATCTATCATCCTTCCAAGGTTTTCGGGTGATGCCGCGCCTCCTCAAACGCTGCGGCCGCGCCCGAACCCGCACACCGCGGGCCTGTGCTAAAAATTATGGGATCACGCGTCTGTGATCTCCATCAACCTATGCGAATATTTTCGATCCGGCGACGAAATTTTCCGCCGCGACGCGGCAAATCCGACAGGAACGCCCACCTCTTCTGGGGGCTTTCCCGACCCTTTCTTTCGGAGTATATCGCCGCCATGAGCCAGAACCCGCCAAATCTCCGCCCCGACCTTGCCCCGAAGCCCGTCTTCGACACGAACCGCCGTGACGGCCAGCCGACCATCGGCATGGTCTCTCTGGGCTGTCCGAAAGCGCTGGTCGACAGCGAACGCATTCTCACCCGGCTCCGGGCGGAAGGCTATCAGATCAGCGCCGATTATTCCGGCGCGGATGCGGTGATCGTCAACACCTGCGGCTTTCTCGACAGTGCCAAGGCCGAGAGCCTTGAGGCCATCGGCGAGGCGCTTCAGGAAAACGGCAAAGTTTTGGTCACCGGCTGTCTCGGCGCCGATCCCGAATATATCACCGGCGTCCATCCGAAGGTTCTGGCCGTCACCGGCCCGCATCAATACGAGCAGGTCCTCGACGCCGTCCACGCCGCCGTGCCGCCCGCGCCCGATCCGTTCATCGACCTGCTGCCCGCCACCGGCGTCAGCCTGACGCCCCGGCATTTCAGCTATCTCAAGATTTCCGAGGGCTGCAACCACGCCTGCAAATTTTGCATCATCCCGGACATGCGCGGCAAACTGCAATCGCGCCCGGTCCATGCCATCTTGCGCGAGGCCGAAAAGCTCGTCGAAGCGGGCGTCAAGGAACTGCTGGTCATCTCGCAGGACACCTCCGCCTACGGCCTTGATCGCAAATACGAATCCTTCCCATGGAAAGACCGTGAAGTGCGCAGCCACATCACCGATCTGGCGCGAGAGCTGGGGCAACTGGGTGCCGCCGATGACCTCTGGGTCCGGCTCCATTACGTTTACCCCTACCCCCATGTGCGCGACCTGATCCCGCTCATGGCCGACGCAGGCAACGCCGTCCTGCCCTATCTCGACATCCCGTTCCAACACGGCCACCCGGACGTCTTGAAACGCATGGCGCGCCCCGCCGCCTCCACCAAAGTGCTCGACGAGATCGCCGCATGGCGCTCCGTCTGCCCGGACATCACGCTGCGCTCCACCTTCATCGTCGGCTACCCCGGCGAGACGGAGGCGGAATTCCAATACCTCCTCGACTGGCTGGACGAGGCGCAACTCGACCGCGTCGGCTGTTTCCAATACGAAAACGTCGCCGGCGCACGCTCCAACGCCCTGCCCGACCACGTCGCCCCCGAGGTCAAACAGGACCGCTGGGAGCGGTTCATGGAGAAGGCGCAAGCGATTTCCGAAGCCAAATTGCAAGCCAAGGTCGGCAGCATTCAGCAGGTCATCGTGGACGACATCGACGAAGACGGCATCGCGACATGTCGCACCAAGGCCGACGCGCCGGAGATCGACGGGAACCTGTTTATTGACGAGGGGACCGAGGGGTTGAGCGTTGGGGATTTGGTGACGGTCGAGGTCGATGAGGCCGGGGAGTATGATTTGTGGGGGTTGCGGCGTTAAAAAACGCTCTGGGAGAGCGTTTTTAGCCGCAACGCGCGGATGCGTCGAAGACGCGGAGCGCCGGGGATCGTCTAACAATCAGTCCGGGGGAGAGTTTTTACGCGTTTGCGCGCGGAGAACCGGAGGTTCGGAGCGCCGGGGCGGAAATAGAAAACAGTCTTGAGAATTGTTTTCCCGAATGAACGAGATTCGAAACTGTTGATTGAAACAAATTTCTCCTCCTTAATATCCCCAATTGAGATTGGGGGATTGAGGAATGGAATTCAAAGAGCAAATCAAAGAGCTTGCCAAGCGGTCCAAAACCGCGAGTGAAAAAGCTCTCACCGAAGAAGCAACGAAAACCTCTGTCATCCTACCCTTCATTCAGTCGCTCGGCTTCGACCCGTTTAATCTGGACGAAGTCATTCCCGAATATGTCTCGGATGTCGGCACGAAAAAAGGCGAGAAAGTCGATTTCGCCCTCAAGATCAATGGTGAGACCAAAATCCTCATTGAGGTCAAACCGATTACTTCCTCTCTCGGAAACACCCAATATAATCAGCTTTACCGCTACTTCGGAGTAACCGAAGCAAATCTTGCCATTCTGACCAATGGCAGAGAAGCGTGGTTCTTCTCGGACATCGACGCTCCGAACAAGATGGACAAAAAACCGTTCTTCAAATTCGATCTGCAAAAGCACGACGAAGATGAAATCGAAGAACTCAGCCGGTTTCAAAAAGATGTCTTCTCGATTGAAAGCATTCTTGAAGCAGCATCTGCGCTCAAGTACTCGCATGCCGCAGCCCAATATCTTAAAACCCAACTGGACGAACCGGACGACGAGTTCGTCAAGCTGATTGGCCGTAAAATTCATGATGGCATGCTGACCAGAAATGTCGTCGAACAAATCAGACCTGCCATTCAATCGGCCATTGAGATCATTGTAAGGGATCGCATTCAGGACCGTCTGGATATTGCATTCAGACCGAAATCCGATACGCCAAAAACGGACGGTGGAACCACACCTGAAGAACCGAAATCCGACATCATAACGACGGACGAAGAAAAAGAAGCCTTCATGATGGTCAAAGCGATTGCCGCTAAAACCATACCGACAGAGCGGATCACCATCCGTGATGCCAAAAGCTATTGCAGCGTGTTCGTAGACGACAACAATCGAAAACCCCTGTGCCGTTTCTATTTCAACGCGAAATCCAAAAACGTGCTGGGTCTCTTCGATCCGGACAAGAATGAAGAAAAGTTCGAGCTGACAACGCTTGAAGACATCTACAAACATGCGGACGCAATCGCCCAAACGGCCGCGTCTTATGTGTAATGCCTCGGGGACAGCGATCACGTTGCCCTCCCCGCACTGATCAGGTTAACTCTCCCCCAAGAGGAGACCCCCATGCTCAAAAACTACAAAGACCTGCTCGCGAGCGCCCACAAAGTGATCGAGACAATCCCGACGCAAGACGCCATCCTCCTCACGCAGGACGACAGTATCGTCTTCGTCGATCTCCGCGACCGCCGCGAGCTTGAGCGCGAGGGCCGCATTCCCGGCGCCTTTCACTGCCCGCGCGGCATGCTCGAATTCTGGATCGACCCGGAAAGCCCCTATTACAAACCGAAATTCGGCGAGGATAAGAAGTTCGTCTTCTACTGCGCCTCCGCATGGCGCTCGGCGCTGGCCACGAAAACCTGCATCGAAATGGGCTTCACCAACGTCGCCCATGTCGCGGGCGGGTTCTCCGCGTGGAAGATGCATGGCGGGCCGGTCGAAGAGGTCGAGAAACACTAAATCCGGTCGAGGTAATAGCGCACCGCGTCCTGCACATGGCGAAACCGGTCGCCGCCAAGGTGTTTGCCCCCGTACCAGCGCGTCACCACGACGATCTGGCCGGTGACGCCCTCGCGCTCCAGCATGCGCAGGATCACCATCCCCGCACCGCTCTCGCCGTCGTCATTCTTGAGAGGCGTGCCATCCGGCAGCACAACGCCCCATGTGTTATGTGTCGCCTTCGCGAATTTCTTCTTGCGGCACAGCTCTTTGACAAACGCCTTGGCCTCCTCCTCGGACCCACAGGCCCCGCCGGAAACCGCATATTTCGAGCCGCGGTCGGAGATGATGCCGTCATAAATCTGCATGGCGCCTTATAGCCTCACCCGATCAGCACGAAAAGCCACGCCACCCCCGCCGCCAAAGCCGTCACCGTCACCGCCGCAGACCCCGCATCCTTGGCGGTCTTCGCCAGCGGGTGCTCGCGCTCCGAAATGTAATCCACCGCATCCTCGATCGCCGTGTTCAACAGCTCGGCGGCCAACACCAACAGCCCCAGTGCAATCACCAGCCCCCGCTCCCCTGCCGTCAGATCAAGGACAAGGGCCAGACAGGCCGATATGAGATTGGCCCAGACCCACGTCCGAAAGGAATGTTCCGAGCGCCACGCATAGCGCAGCCCCTCCATGCTCCAGACCGTGCGCAGGACCAGACGCTTCGCCGTGTAGATCGCTTTGTCTTTCATTTGTCCTCCTCCATCGCGCGAGCATGATCGAGGACAGGCACGGAGGCAAGCGACGGAACCGCGAAGCGTCCCCGTAGAACAGGGCAGACACAGCAAGAGAGGCAGCCATGTCCACGTTACGTAAATTCGCCACCCCCCTGACCATCGCCACGTTTACCATCGTCGGCGTCACCGGGGTGCTCTGGTATTTCCATGTCATCACCTCCGCCGGGCGCTGGATGCACGAGATCATCGGCCTCGCCATGGTCGTCGTCGTCGCCCTGCACGTCATCCTGAACTGGCGCGCCTTCAGAACCTATTTCAAACGCCCGCTGGCCATCGCCATCATCGTTCTGGGCGTGGTGCTGACCGTCGGAGCCTATCTCGTGCCCGATCAGACGCAGGCCCGCGGCGGCCCGCCGCAATTCGCCGCCTTCTCGAAATTCGCCGATGAAACCCTGACCACTCTGGGGCCGATCTTCGACACCACGGGCGAGATTCTCGTCACCCGGCTCGAAGATGCGGGCTATTCCGGCGCAACCCCTGCGAGCACCGTCGAAGATCTCGCGGGACCCGACACCCGCGCCCAGATGCAGGCCTTTTCCGTCCTCGCGGAAGACGGCTCCGGCACCGGTGGCCAAGGCGCTGGTGCGGCCCGCAACTGAGCACGAAGAGCGCGTCGACAACAAAAAGGGGCCCGCGCGGCCCCTTTTCTCATCCCGGATGTCTCCCGCTTACTCGGCGGCGAGCAACTGGTTTTGCAGCGCCCGCACAAAGTAAAGTCTCTGCGCATTCAGGCAATACTCCGGCGCTTGCTCCTGATGCCCCTGATGTTCCAGAAGCCAGAGGATGCAGGCATCGTGCTGGGTGCATTGCCCACAACTGGTTTCCATCTTGGACAGGTCCTCCGGAGCGATGTCCCCGGACGCGGCGGCGCGCACCACATCGGCCCCAAGCCGGTCCGCCATGCCATGCATCAGGCAGGCCTCACCCGGGCGCAGCAGTGTATCCGTCATGGTCTTTCCTCCAGTTTGTCTTGTGAGACGCTCTCAGCCCGCGGCGAGGCGTTCCAGATCGGTCTTGTTGCGGCAATAGGCCGGAGCAAACGCCGCGCCCGCGTCATGATCCGCGAGAAACACCTCGCAGGCCTCCGGGTCGGTGCAGCCCATGCAGCGATGAACGCGATTTTCCATCGCCCCCTCGTCGCATTGCCCGCGTTGCTTCAGTTCCTCGAAATCGACGCCAAGTGTCTGCGCCATACGGTTCATAAGACGTTCATGCGTCTCGTAGCCCTTGGTCCCGGTCATGACAGCCTCCGATCTGTTGCGTTTCACATCCCGCGCAGAAAAGACCATGCAAGGGGGCTGCAATCCTTGATCCTGATCAATTGCCGGATTTCGGGGCATTTCTTCGCCGTCTGGCCGTCGTCATGATGGAAATTAAGGCGTTGTTTACGCATTTTCGGAATGTGTCACACCGCATGACCGAATAAGGCAGCCACACTGCCCCGAATCTCAGGCCGCGCCAAAGGCCCGCTCGCCGCCTCGCCAAAGAGGCGCAGCTGCGGAAAAATGCGGAAAAGCTCCGCTCGCGCATCCTGCTCCAGAAGGCTCAGCGCCGTCTCTCCGGGATAGAAGCTCTCGGACATAAGCCCGCCGCTGTCGAGTATCTCATGCGCCTCGAACATCAGATGCACATAGGTGATCTCGGTCAGATCGCTGCGCTGCCGGATGCTCCGCCGGTTCACCAGCCAGCGCGCCGGCACCAGCGCCTCGTCCAGCCCGGCATAAAGCTCGACCAGATGGCCCGTGATCAACACCCGGTGCTGCGGCGACACAAGAACCGGGCGGCTCGGCACGCCCTGCCCCAAGGCCCCCCGCAGAATTTCAATCGGCGCGAGATCGGGCGCGCGGCTCAAATCGACCCCCGAAGAACCGACCCAGCGCACCGGGCGATAGCCGTGGTCCAGCGTCCAGATCAGATCGCCGGGCCGCACCGTCTCGATCGCCACCGGTCCCTGCCGCCCCCGCACCA
This sequence comes from Celeribacter sp. SCSIO 80788, assembly GCF_051054295.1. Lineage (GTDB taxonomy): Bacteria > Pseudomonadota > Alphaproteobacteria > Rhodobacterales > Rhodobacteraceae > Celeribacter. The sequence continues at coordinate 2,004,841 of NZ_CP150482.1, forward strand.
CCGATCCGGCGGCGAAACAGACCGCCGCCTCGACCTCGGAAATCTGCAATTCTCCGTCGTTGTTTCCAGCGTCCGGATCCGCCGTCTCATCCGCCGACGTGTAGACCATAGTGCCGCTGTCCAGCCCGGAAATATCGATGATATACCCGTTCTGGAACAGCACATGCTCGTCGCCCGCCCCCATGTTCTGGTAATTGTTGTTGTCGGGGATCATCCCCTCGGCAATCACGTTGCCCTCGGAATCGGTCAGCCGCCAAAGCTGGCCGTTGGTGAACGTGTCGGAGACGTTCTGATACACTTCGAGGTAATAGACATCCGAGGACGTCCCCAAGGGCGTGACGCCCGAAACGGTGAGCACGAGATTGGGCGGATTGGTGCCGTTGAGCGAGGCGCTGGTGTAGGTGCCGATCATGTCACCCGTGATCTCGATCGCCATCTGCGCCCTCTGCCTCAGCCCTGTCCGCGCCCGGCGTTATGGTTAACGCAGGGTCCGTTCTCCGATCTGGACACAGATCGGGGCAAAACCGGGACGGTGCTGCGGCGAGACGGTGACTTCGCACACAACTCCGTGAGAACGTTAGGAATTACAGCGTCGCCATGGTCCGGCGAACGGTCTCGATCCGCTGCGCGTTCGGCGGGTGAGAGCCGAGGAACCGGTCGCCCGGATCGGGAATGCGCGTGAAATATTCCGCCCCGCGCACCGGGTTGTAGCCCGCGCGATAGGCGATCACCGTGCCGAGCTGATCGGCCTCCAGCTCATAGTTCTTCGAATAGCTCCGCGCGCCGACCGTCGCGCCAATATCCTGCGCGCTGCTGATCGCATTGGCGTCGCCGCCCATCGCCGCGATCAGAACCCCGCCCAGAAGCGCGCCCGTGAGCGCCTTCTCCTGACTGCGCGCGATATGCCCCGAAATATGATGCGCCGCCTCATGCCCCATGACAAAGGCCAGCTCGTCGGTATTCTGCACCTCCGCAATCAGCGCCACCGTAAAGGTCAACACCGGCCGCCCCGCACTGTCGAGCGTCTGCCAGGCATTGGCCGGCGCGCTCGGGTCGTTCTCCACCACGATCTTGAAATCGCAATTCGCCCCCGTGGTCCGGGTCCGGCATTCGCGCTCCGCCACCGGCTCGACCCGCGACACCACCTGCCTGAAATCCGCGACCGTCATCGCCCCCGCGCGCCCCGCGCTTTGCGACACGCCGACAGGCTCGGAGCGCGGCGGCACGGAGACCGGCGCAGATGTGGTTTCGACGCAGCCCGCGAGCAGGGCGCTCCCGATCAGTCCGCTGACAAGTGTTCGACGCATGACGGTTCCCCTCCGACGACAGCGGCAAAATATCCGCTCACGGCACCGCCTTCCAGCCACAGCTTTCGCCCTCACGGCAACGTGTGTCTTGCTTTTCTCCCGCCGCAGGTGCAGCATCGCCTCATGTTTACCATCGAACACGATTTCGACGCCACAGTCGTCACCATTGTCGATGAGGGCGAAACCCCTCTTCAGGAAGATGTCATCATCTCGGCCTTCGCCGAATGCGTGACCGTGGAACAGCTCGATCCGCGCACCGACCGGGTGCACAAGATCACCTTTTCCCTGCAACAGCTCCGCGACCTCGGCGCCGCGCTCGACCTGCCCGAAGGTGCCTATCGGCTGACACCTGTCGACGAGTGAGGACCGCGCCTCTCCGCTTTCGCTTGTCCGACAGAAGTCCGACAAAAGTCCGACGCTTTGCCGACGGGGATTTTGGTCCGAAATGGCGGCGTTACTCGACACGGAACACCTTGTCCCGAGAGGTCTCTCCCCGCACCAAAACCAGCTCGCTTTTCGCCCGCCCCATGGCTTTCGCCAGCAGTTTGATTACGTCTTTCGTCGCCTTGCCCCCCTCGGGTACCGTGGTCACATAGGCCCGCACCTGCCCGTCCTCGACCGTCACCGCATTGCGCGAGGCTTTGGGGGTCACGCGCACCGCCAAAAGCCCGTCTGTCACCGCCGCCTCAAGGGCTGCTTTCAATTCCGCTTTATCCATGGCCTCTCATACCATCTGAGCGGTTGAAAACACCTCCAAAAATGACGACATGTTGGGCGACCCGCTGATGAAAGGCCTCCCATGCCCGCTCCCAATCCCGCCGCTCTCGACTTCCTCCTGACCCGCCGCTCCCGTCCTGCCAAGACGCTCACGGCCCCCGTGCCGGATCGCAACGCTCTGATGCCGATCCTGACCGCGGCGGCACGCACGCCGGATCACGGAAAGCTCGAACCCTGGCGCTTTATCGTCTTGGAAAAAGACGCCCTCACGCGCCTCGCCGGGATGATCAACCCATTGGCCAAAAAGAACAAAATCGCCGAGGAGAAGATCGAGAAAGCCTATCGCCAATATGCCGACGCCGATCTCGCCGTCGCCGTTGTCTTCTCTCCGAAAGAGAGCGACAAGGTCCCGGAAATCGAACAGCTTTACTCCGCAGGCGCCGTCTGTCTGTCGCTGCTGAACGCCGCTCTCGCCGCTGGTTGGGGCGCCAACTGGCTGTCGGGCTGGGCCTCTTTTGATCGCGACTTCTGCGAGGACGGCCTCGGTCTCGCGCCCCATGAAAGCATCGCTGGTCTCATTCACATCGGCACCGAAACCGTCGCCCCGCCGGAGCGCCCGCGCCCCGATCTTGCCGCCATCGTTACATGGATGGACGCGTGATGTTCAGCGACTTCGCCAAGGCTATCGGCCAGCTTGGAGACAAGCGTTTTCAATCGGTTCTGCTCAAAGGCCTCGGTCTGACCCTCGCGCTTCTGGTGGCGATCTATCTGGCCTTTGTCTGGGTCATCGGCATCTTCGTGCCCGACACATTCACCCTGCCGCTCATCGGCGAAATCACATGGGTCGACAACGCGCTCTCGATCGGCTCGTTTTTCCTGATGATCGGCCTGTCGGTCTTCCTGATGGTCCCCGTCGCCTCCGCCTTCACAGGGCTGTTTCTCGAAGAGGTCTCCGAGGCGGTCGAAGACGTCCATTACCCCGGCCTGCCGGAGGTACCGCGCCAGTCGTTCTCCGATATGCTTATGGATTCTTTGGGCTTTCTTGGCGTCATCGTGGTCGCCAACCTGATCGCGCTGGTGCTCTACCTGCTCCTCAACATCGCAGCACCGGTGATTTTCTGGGCCTTGAACGGTTTCCTGCTGGGCCGGGAATATTTCCAGATGGTTGCGATGCGCCGCCTCGGGCGGGAGGGCGCGAAAGCCGCGCGCAAACGCCATATGCCGGAGATCTGGCTGGCGGGGGCCTTGATGGCGATCCCGCTGTCGATCCCGCTTGTGAACCTGCTGATCCCGGTTCTGGGCGCGGCCACCTTCACCCATATGTTCATGCGGCTCGAAGGCAGTTCAACTGTCGGCCACTGAGGGCAACCTCGCGGTCCAGTCCAGATCGTGCCAGCTCACCCAGCCCGACAGGATCACCGCGACCAGTACGGCCCAGATCGCCGTCGCCACAATCGTCACCCAAAGCGCCTTACGCTTCGGGTTGTAATTCGCTGGTGCCCCGTCATGGGTGCCCTCGACCTTTTCGCCCAGATCACCCTGTGTTTTCAAACCGATGGGCAGCGCGACGAGCATGGTCATGAACCATGTCACCGCATAGAGGACGATGGCCGAGGTGATCGCCATCAGACCTGCTCAAGCTCGATCAGGCAGCCGTTGAAATCTTTCGGGTGCAGGAACAGAACCGGCTTGCCATGGGCGCCGATTTTCGGCTCGCCCGTGCCGAGGACGCGCGCACCTTCGGCTTTGAGTTTGTCGCGGGCGGCGAGGATGTCGTCGACCTCATAACAAATGTGGTGAATGCCGCCCGAAGGGTTCTTGTCGAGAAAGCCCTGGATCGGGGAGTTTTCGCCCAGCGGATAGAGCAGTTCGATCTTGGTGTTCGGCAATTCGATGAACACCACGGTCACGCCATGATCCGGTTCGTCCTGCGGCGGGTTCACCTTGGCGCCAAGCGTATTCGCATATTGTGCGGACGCCGCTTCGAGATCCGGCACGGCAATGGCGACGTGGTTGAGACGACCGATCATGTTTCTCTCCTCCAGATGGGGTCTTTGCCCGGTTATCGCCCGCCGCAGGCAAGGCCGCAAGGGGGCGTTTGCGCTCACAGAGTGCCGATCTGTCCGCGTGCGGCGCTTGGTTAACCGCTCATTCACCAGTTTCGGGCTTAATCCGACTCGCACTGGATGGAGCCATGAAATGACCGACAATCTCGACAGCCTGATGGTCGCACCGATGCCGACCGCCGACCGCCCGCTTCTGGGCCTCACCGTTCTCGTGGTGGAGGACAGCCGTTTCGCCTCCGAGGCGATGCGCCTGTTATGCCTGCGCTCCGGTGCGCGCATCCGACGCGCCGACAGCCTCACGGCCGCGCGCAAACATCTGCGGGTCTATCGCCCGAATGTGGTGATTGTCGATCTCGGCTTGCCGGATGGCTCCGGCGCCGAACTGATCGACGAGCTGTCCCATGCCCGCCCCCGTGTCGACGTGCTGCTCGGCATGTCCGGCGACAGCGGCGCAGAGACGTTGGCCCATACGGCGGGGGCGGACGGCTTTATCGAGAAACCGATTTCCTCGCTCGGGGCCTTTCAGGAACGCGTTCTCTCCTGTCTGCCCGAAGGCGTGCGCCCCGAAGGTCTGCACGCCGTCAATTCCGACGTGATCAGCCCCGATCCCATCGCCCTTCAGGACGATTTCGTGCATATCGCCGATCTTCTGACCACCGAAGGCGGGGAGAATCTTCTGGACTATATCGCGCAATTTCTCGGCGGCGTGGCCCGCACGGCGGGCGATGCGGAGATGGAAGTGGCGGCCAAGGAGCTGGCCTATCACCGCGAAAAGGGCCTGCCCTATGGCTCTGAGGTGGCGCGCGTCGCGGGCCTTGTGCAATCCCGCATCGAACCGCGCAAGGTGGTGTAATCCACCAACACTCCTCCCCAAAACAAAAGGCGCGAAGATCGCTCTCCGCGCCTTTGTCATGTCTTTTCAGACCGCTTACTGCTCTTGCGGAATAACCCGCAGGTTCAGCTCGCGAAGCTGTTCGTTGGTCGGCTCAGACGGCGCACCCATCATCAGATCTTCGGCACGCTGGTTCATCGGGAAAAGCATCACTTCGCGGATGTTGTCCTGATCGGCGAGGATCATCACCGCGCGGTCGATGCCAAGCGCGCAGCCCCCGTGCGGCGGGGCGCCGTATTGAAAGGCGTTGACCATGCCGCCAAAGCGTTTCTCGACCTCGTCCTTGCCATAACCGGCAATCTCGAACGCCTTGAACATGATCTCCGGCTGGTGGTTCCGGATTGCGCCGGACACAAGCTCGTAGCCGTTACAGGCGAGGTCATACTGGTTGCCCAGCACCTTGAGCGGATCGCCCAAAAGCGCGTCCATGCCGCCCTGCGGCATGGAGAACGGGTTGTGTTCGAAATCGATCTTGCCGGTTTCTTCGTCCTGTTCGTAGATCGGGAAATCGACGATCCAAGCAAACATGAACTGATCGCGCCAGTTTTCGTCCTCGGGCGCTTTCGGCGTCTCTTCCCAGATCACGGTGCGGGCTTTGCCCGCCACACGCTCAAAGGACTTCGGTTTGCCACCGAGGAAGAAAGCCGCATCGCCGATTTCGAGACCGAGCTGCTGACGGATCGCCTCCGTGCGTTCCGGGCCGATGTTTTTCGCAAGCGGGCCAGCCGCTTCCATTTCACCATCGGTTTCGCGCCAGAAGATGTACCCCATCCCCGGCAGGCCCTCTTGTTGGGCGAATTTGTTCATCCGGTCGCAGAATTTGCGCGAACCGCCTTTCGGGGCCGGGATCGCACGCACCTCGTTGCCCTCTTGTTCGAGGAGCTTGGCGAAGATCGCAAAACCCGACCCGCGGAAATGCTCGGACACGTCCTGCATTTTGATCGGGTTGCGCAGGTCCGGCTTGTCGGTGCCGTACCAGAGCGCGGAATCGCGATACGAGATCTGCGGCCAGTCGCGGTTCGCCAGACGGCCCTTGCCGAACTTGTCGAACATGTCCGCGATCACCGGCTCCATCACATCGAAAATATCCTGTTGCGTGACAAAGGACATTTCCACGTCGAGTTGATAGAAATCGGTCGGCGAGCGGTCGGCGCGCGGGTCTTCGTCGCGGAAGCACGGCGCAATCTGGAAATATTTGTCGAAACCCGAGACCATCAGAAGCTGTTTGAACTGCTGCGGCGCCTGCGGCAGGGCGTAGAATTTGCCCGGATGCAGACGGGACGGCACCAGGAAGTCACGCGCGCCCTCGGGCGACGAGGCGGTGATGATCGGCGTCTGGAATTCGTTGAAGCCTTTGGCCCACATGCGTTGACGCAGATCGGCCACCACATTGGAGCGCAGGATCATGTTCTGCTGCATGCTCTCGCGGCGCAGGTCGAGATAGCGGTATTTCAGACGGGTCTCTTCCGGGTATTCCTGATCGCCGAACACCATCAACGGCAGTTCCTTGGCAGAGCCAAGCACCTCGAGATCGCGCACGAACACTTCGATCTCGCCCGTGGGGAGTTTCGGGTTTACCAACTCCGGGTCACGCGCCTTCACCGTGCCGTCGATGCGGATGCACCATTCGGAACGCACTTTCTCCAGCGCGGAGAACACCGGGCTGTCCGGATCGCAAAGCACCTGGGTCATACCGTAATGGTCACGCAGATCGACGAAGAGAATGCCGCCGTGGTCCCGGATGCGGTGCACCCAGCCGGAGAGGCGCACGGTGTCGCCCACATTGGATTGGTTCAGTTCGGCGCAGGTGTGGCTGCGATAGACGTGCATGTATCAGGTCCCTTTGGAAAACGTGCCATGCCTTTAAAAGGCGCTTGGGCTGATACACTCGTACAAGCGGGGAAAGTCAAGGGTTCGTGGCCTTCCACGCAGTCCGAACTGCCCCGAAGCGCGCAAAACTCAGCGCATCGGAGCCCCAATGACAACACAGTCCGATGCAGGCCATTTGCCAGGGGGCGGAACTCTCCCCGTCACCATGACGCGGGAGAGCCCGACCACGATCAGGACAGAGGCGTATCCATCCACGGCATAATACCTGCCGAGATACACCGAGAGCACAACTCGCAACGAGCAGCCAAACCGGCAGAATATACGCCGTAAGATGCGCTGCGAAACCGAACGCCTGCGTAACCGCCGTCAGAACCATGAGAGGATTCGTCCCCGCATAGATGAGAAACAGGCGACCGATCGCCAGATGAAGGTCCCCGCCCCTAAAACGGCGTTCGGAGCGCTCGCCCTGCGCCAGATGGATTTGAAAAACGGTCCGGCAACTACGTCCTGCGGCAAATCTTTTATCGACGTACAAAACACCTAACAAAATATTTTGAATACACATTTTCCGTCTCTTAATTCCCCCCAATTTATTGGATGAATATGACCCCACCCGGACCCATTGTGGACAATTCAAAGACAGAAACGGCCACCGCCCGCGTCTCAAAACGCCCCATCCGGGCGTACCGTTTTTTGTGGCAACATGCCCAAAAGCCAGCTTTCCACCCTTGCGCCCAATCGCTCCATGACTATAACCCACGACAATTTGCGCGTGCCCTGCTATGAGGTGCGCGCGAAGTGCTGCTCAACATATTGCCGGGGTCCGCCATGCCGAAGAGAACCGATATTTCCTCCATCATGATCATTGGTGCGGGGCCGATCATCATCGGGCAGGCCTGCGAGTTTGACTACTCCGGCGCCCAAGCCTGTAAGGCGCTGCGCGAAGAGGGCTACCGGGTCATCCTCGTGAACTCCAACCCCGCGACGATCATGACCGACCCGGACATGGCGGATGCGACCTATATCGAGCCGATCACCCCCGAGGTCGTGGCCAAGATCATCGAGAAAGAACGCCCGGACGCGCTCCTGCCCACTATGGGCGGGCAAACCGGGCTGAATACCTCTCTGGCTCTGGCCGACATGGGCGTGCTCGACAAGTTCAACGTCGAGCTGATCGGTGCGAAACGCGAAGCCATCGAGATGGCCGAAGACCGCAAACTGTTCCGCGAAGCGATGGACCGTCTCGGCATCGAGAACCCGAAAGCCGACATCGTCGCCGCCCCGAAACGCGAAAACGGCGGCTATGACATCGCCGCAGGCATGAAAACCGCGATGGAAGCGCTCGAACACATCGGTCTTCCGGCGATCATCCGCCCCGCCTTTACCCTCGGCGGCACAGGCGGCGGCATTGCCTATAACCGCGACGATTACGAGAAAATCTGCCGCTCCGGTCTCGAAGCCTCGCCGGTCGCGCAGATCCTCGTCGACGAAAGCCTTCTCGGCTGGAAAGAGTTCGAGATGGAGGTGGTGCGCGACAAGGCGGACAACGCGATCATCGTCTGTTCCATCGAGAACGTCGACCCGATGGGCGTGCACACCGGCGACTCGGTGACCGTCGCCCCGGCCCTGACGCTGACCGACAAAGAATACCAGATCATGCGGACCCATTCGATCAACGTGCTGCGTGAGATCGGCGTGGAGACCGGTGGCTCCAACGTGCAATGGGCGGTGAACCCCGCCGATGGCCGGATGGTCGTGATCGAAATGAACCCGCGCGTGTCGCGTTCTTCGGCTCTGGCGTCGAAAGCCACCGGTTTCCCGATCGCCAAGATCGCCGCGAAACTGGCCGTCGGCTATACGCTCGACGAGCTGGACAACGACATCACCAAGGTGACGCCGGCTTCCTTTGAGCCGACCATCGACTATGTCGTGACGAAAATCCCGAAATTCGCCTTCGAGAAATTCCCCGGCGCAAAACCGGAGCTGACCACCGCGATGAAATCCGTGGGCGAAGCGATGGCGATTGGCCGGACCTTCCACGAGTCGATGCAAAAGGCTCTGGCCTCGATGGAATCGGGTCTCACCGGGTTCGACGAGATCGACCTGCCCGATATGCCGAAACCGGCGCAGATCGTTGAGGCCGATGGTGCCGAAGACACCCTGCCCCGTATTCTTCTCGGTGCCGATGCCGCGGCCCAGCAGATGATCGACAAGACCGTGACCCGCGAGCTGGCGAAGGCCACCCCGGATCGCCTCCGTGTGATCGCGCAGGCCATGCGCTTTGGCTTCACCGACGAAGAAATCAACGAGATCAACTCTTTCGATCCATGGTTCTTGGCCCGTATTCGCGAGATCATGGCCGCCGAGTGCGAGATCAAAAAAGACGGCCTGCCGGTCACCGAAGAAGGGCTGCGCAAGCTCAAGATGCTCGGTTTCACAGATGCGCGTCTGGCGAAACTGACGGGGCGCGACGAAGCCAATGTGCGCCGCGCGCGCCACAACCTCGGCGTCACCGCCGTGTTCAAACGCATCGACACCTGCGCCGCCGAGTTCGAGGCGCAGACGCCCTATATGTACTCCACCTATGAAATGCCCATGATGGGCGAGGTGGAATGCGAGGCGCGCCCCTCCGAGCGCAAAAAAGTCGTCATCCTGGGCGGCGGTCCGAACCGGATCGGCCAAGGGATCGAGTTCGATTATTGCTGCTGTCACGCCTGTTTCTCGCTGACCGAACAGGGCTACGAGACAATCATGGTGAACTGCAACCCGGAGACGGTTTCGACCGATTACGATACCTCTGATCGCCTCTATTTCGAGCCGCTGACCTTTGAGCACGTCATGGAAATCCTCCGTGTCGAGCAGGACAACGGTACGCTGCATGGCGTCATTGTACAGTTCGGTGGCCAGACGCCGCTGAAACTCGCCAATGCGCTCGAAGCCGAAGGCATTCCGATCCTTGGCACCACGCCGGACGCCATCGACCTCGCCGAAGACCGCGAACGGTTCCAGGATCTCGTGAACCGTCTCGATCTCAAGCAGCCGCACAACGGCATCGCGCATTCCGACGACGAAGCGATTGAGATTGCAGCCGACATCGGCTTCCCGCTGGTGATCCGCCCATCCTACGTTCTGGGGGGCCGCGCGATGGAGATCGTGCGCGATATGGAAGGCCTGAAACGCTACATCCGCGACGCTGTGGTGGTGTCGGGCGACAGCCCGGTCTTGCTCGACAGCTACCTGTCCGGCGCGACCGAGATCGACGTCGACGCACTTTGCGACGGCGAAAAGGTCCATGTCGCAGGCATCATGCAGCACATCGAAGAGGCGGGCGTTCACTCCGGCGACAGCGCCTGTTCGCTGCCGCCCTATTCGCTCAAGCCCGAGATCATCGAGGAGTTGAAACGTCAGACCGAAGCTCTGGCGCTGGCGCTCAATGTGGTCGGCCTGATGAACGTGCAATATGCGGTCAAAGACGATGTGATCTACCTCATCGAGGTCAACCCGCGTGCCTCCCGCACCGTGCCGTTTGTCGCGAAAGCGGTGAACAGCCCGATCGCCTCCATCGCCGCACGGCTCATGGCCGGTGAAAAACTCGATACGTTCGATCTGGTCGATCCCGCGAGCACCGGGCGTTTTGCAGTGAAAGAGGCCGTGCTGCCCTTTGCCCGTTTCCCGGGCGTCGACACGATCCTCGGGCCGGAAATGCGCTCGACGGGCGAGGTCATGGGCGCCGACAAGAGCTTTGCCCGCGCCTTCCTCAAGTCGCAGATGGGCGCAGGAACCAACCTGCCGAGCTCCGGCAAAGTCTTTGTCTCGGTGAAGAACTACGACAAGAAACCGAAAATGGTCGAGGCGATGAAAACGCTGTCTGATCTGGGCTTCGAGATCATCGCGACCCGTGGCACCGCCAAGTTCCTCAAGGAAAACGGTGTGGCGAGCAAGGTCGTGAACAAGGTCTATGAAGGCCGCCCGAACATCGTCGATATGATGAAAGACGGCGAGATCGCCCTCGTACTGAACACCACGGAAGGCCAGCAGGCGCTGGACGACTCGCGCGAAATCCGCTCGGTCGCGCTCTACGACAAGATCCCGTATTTCACCACCGCCGCCGCCTCGCATGCCGCCGCCATGGCGATCAAGGCGCGGCTGGAAGGCGAGATCGAGGTGCTGAGCCTTCAGGACGTCTAAGGCTTTTACCTCTCCTGAATTGAAACAGGCCCCGCCCTCGCGGGGCCTGTTTCTTTTGCGGATGCAGCAAATCCCTTGACTTCCGCGCCACTCTCCCCCATTTGACACCGATCCGCACCCCATGCTGCCGCGTGAGCAGCCGCGCACAGGCCGTTTCAGGCAGGCGCCGCAGGTGACGGATGCCGGGCGTCTCCCATGACGCCCAAAGGTTCCCATATCACGCAGGGGTCCGGCGGAAAGACGGGGCGGGCATGTGGCCCTCTCCGGTGACCTTTTCCGCGACCAAACCGCGCCGACCCCGATGGGGCGGCGTTTTCGCGTGTGGGTCCGCCCACCAAAGGACGTATATGACTGATTTTTCCATGCTCGGCCTCAAGCCGAAGCTGCTCGATGTGCTCAAAGAGATCGGCATCGAGACCCCGACCCCCATTCAGGCCCGCGCCATTCCCGAAGTGATGAACGGCCGCGACGTCATGGGCCTTGCCCAGACCGGCACGGGCAAAACGCTCGCCTTCGGCCTGCCGCTTTTGCACATGGCGTTTTCCGACGGTTCGAAACCTTCGCCTCAGACCGTGCGCGCGCTTATTCTGGCCCCGACCCGCGAGCTGGTGAACCAGATCGCCGACGGGCTTTTCCCCTTCATAAAGGGCAGCCATCTCAAGCTCAACCGCGTCGTCGGCGGCGTGTCGATCAACGCCCAGATCAACCGTCTGGATCGTGGCACAGACATTCTCGTTGCGACGCCCGGCCGTTTGATGGACCTGATCGACCGCAAGGCGGTGCGTCTCGATGAGACCACTTTCCTTGTCCTCGACGAGGCCGACCAGATGCTCGACATGGGCTTCATCCATGCGCTGCGCAAACTCGTGCCGATGCTGGCGAAAGAGCGGCAGACCATGCTGTTCTCCGCCACCATGTCGAAAGAGATGAACGAGATCGCCCAGAGCTATCTCACCTCGCCCGTACGCATCGAGGTTTCGCCTCCGGGCAAGGCCGCCGACAAGATCGAGCAGGAGGTGCATTTCATCCCGCAGCCGGAGAAATTCGAGCTGCTCAAGGAACTGCTCTGCGATCACTCCGATGAATTGGCGCTGGTTTTTGCCCGTACCAAACACGGGGCCGAACGTCTGGCGAAGAACCTTGCCCGCGACGGATTCGAGGCCGGATCTATCCACGGCAACAAATCCCAAGGTCAGCGCGAACGCACGCTGGCGGCGGCAAAAAGCGGCCAGATCAAGGTTCTGGTCGCGACCGATGTGGCCGCACGCGGGATCGACATCCCGGCGGTGCGCCATGTCTACAACTTCGAGCTGCCGAACGTGCCGGAGAATTTCGTTCACCGGATCGGCCGCACCGCGCGCGCCGGACGCGATGGCAAGGCGGTGGCCTTTTGTTCGCCGACCGAGCTCGACGAATTCCGCGCCATCGAGAAGGTGATGAAGATTCGCATTCCCGTGGCGACCAAGGCCTCCTGGGCCGCCGACGATCAGAAAGCCGCGCCGAAACCCAAGCCGCAAGGGCGGCGTGGTGGCGGTGGCGGCGGCGGCGGCGGTCCGCGTGGCGCGAAACCGGGTGGTGGCAAGCCTGCGGGCGGCAAACCCGGCGCCCCGAAAGCGGCCGGCCGCCCCGGCGGCGGGCGCCCCGGCGGCGGGCGCCCGCAACGCAGACGGTCTCGCGGATAAGAAAAAAGGCGGCTCCCGGAGCCGCCTTTCGCTATTCTAGACCTTTGAAATCAGGTCGCTTCCTGTTCCAGATGCAGCTTCATGTTGATCAACACCTGTTGCAGTTCAAGCGTCTCGCGCAACAACCGCTTGGCTTCGTTGATCGTAATGATTCCATCCTCGATCGCATCGGTATATTCCGCCATCAACATGGCAAATCGCTGCGACAAGGCGACCACATCGGCATTGACCCCGCCGTGTTTCGGGCTCTCATTACGGGTCGCATCATAGGACAGTGCAATCCCCTTGAGCTCGGCCAAAGCCGAGGTCACATGCGGATAGCTCGCCGCTGTCTCAAGCTGCGCCACGGCGTCGACAGGCATGTAACGGTCAGAATGCTCATCGGCGGTCGAATAATACCGTCCAAGTGTGGCTTTCGACTTGCCAGTCAGCGCACACGCCGCTTCCAAACCCACATCCTTGACCAAAGCCTCGGTGTGTTTCTTCAAATACGTTCCGGCTGCATCCATACCCTGTGCCCCTAACCCTCAACGATCCCTCGGATGGGGAATTCGCTTTACCATTTCCCATTAAATTCCCGATTTTTGCATGACATACAAGACCGTACCTGCCGTCGCAGGAGATGAACGAGTATCCGGTGCCTCGGCATCGGGCCGGGTGGAGGTCGTTTCAGGGAAGGAAGTCTGGGTCTCAGGTGCACGTTTCCGGCTCCCTCATCCCCTAGCCCTTACGGGCATCTGCCGGTTTCTGGTCATGAGTATTCACTTTTTTCCGGCTTCCACCCGTGCACATTTTTGCGAACTGAAATCGCAACCCTAAGCTTCGCCGCAGGTTTTCTCGCGCAGCGTCGCAAGACCGCTTGATCCCCCTCCCCCCGATCTGGCACATCATCGCCATGGCAAAGCTCTATTTTCAATATTCCACGATGAACGCAGGGAAATCCACGCTCCTGCTTCAGGCCTCCTACAACTATCGCGAACGCGGGATGGACACTTATCTCATCACCGCGAAATTCGACAAGCGCGCGGGCGAAGGCCGGATCGGCAGTCGCATCGGCATCGGCTCCGAGGCCGACACATTCGAGGAGGGCGAAGACCTTTTCTCCAAGATCGAACGCCGTCTGGCCGAGGGCCCCGTGGCCTGCATCTTCATCGACGAAGCGCAATTCCTTTCCAAGGATCAGGTCTGGCAACTGGCCCGCGTGGTGGACGATCTGCGCGTACCGATCATGTGCTACGGGCTGCGCGTGGATTTTCAGGGCAATCTTTTCCCCGGCTCGGCAGCGTTACTGGCTTTGGCCGATGAGATGCGCGAAGTGCGCACGATCTGCCATTGCGGGAAGAAAGCCACGATGGTGGTGCGCATGTCGGAAAGCGGGATGGTTTTGACCGAAGGCGCGCAGGTCGAGATCGGCGGCAATGAACGCTACGTGTCGCTCTGCCGCAAACATTGGCGCGAAGCCATGGGCGATGTCTGAGGCCGCGTTTACCGTTTTTTAAAGACTATGACAGGGTCCGAGGCGGATTGTGACAGCGCGTTAAGCTTTGCGCCTCTGTTTGTGACGGCGCGTTAAGGATCATCGGATCACGGATCAAACCATCAATCGAACGAAAAGGGGCGGAATACTCCGCCCCCATCTTCAGGATCAATGCAAACGCCCGCCATTCGGCACGGCCAAATCCGGACGCGCCAAAACCACCGCGCCGTTTTCGTCCGGAAATCCAAGCACCAGAACCTCGGAGATAAATCGCCCGATCTGGCGCGGCGGAAAATTCACCACCGCCATCACCTGTTGCCCGACAAGCGCTTCGGGCGCGTAGTGTACGGTGATCTGGGCCGAGGATTTTTTCTCGCCGATCTCCGGCCCGAAATCGATCCAGAGCTTGATCGCGGGCTTGCGGGCCTCCGGGTAAGGCTCCGCCCGCACGATCGTCCCCACCCGCAGATCGACCTTCATGAAGTCGTCGAAGTCTATGAGATCGCTCATCCTGCAAGTTCCTTCGACCGATCAGCCGCCGCCTTGACCGCTTTCGAAAGCAGCGCCGGAAAGCCCGTCTTCTCATCCATCAAAACCGCCAGAGCTGCCGCCGTCGTGCCCCCCGGAGAGGTCACATTGACCCGAAGCTGCGCCGGGTCTTCGTCCGACTCCTCGGCCAGTTGCCCCGAACCGCCAACAGTGGCCTTGGCCAGCTGCATCGCAAGCTCCGGCGACAGACCCTGTTCGACACCCGCCGCGGCGAGCGTTTCGATCAGGTGAAACACATAGGCCGGACCGGAACCGGAGACGGCGGTCACCGCATCCATCTGGGCCTCGTCCTCAAGCCGAACCACCTGCCCCACCGCGCTCAGAAGCGTTTCGGCGAGATCGAGATCCTCAGCCCCTGCCTTGGCGTTGCCGATGATCGCGGTGATGCCCCGCCCCACGGCCGCCGGCGTGTTTGGCATGGCGCGCACGACAGGCGTGTCGGCCCCCAGCACGGTTTCATAGGTCGCAAGCGTGATTCCCGCCGCCACCGACAGGAACAGCGTCGTACCATTGCCCAGCGCCTGAAGCTTCGGAAGCGCGTCGCCCATCATCTGCGGCTTGACCGCGACTAGAACGATGGCCGGGTCTTTCGGCAGATCCGTGTTGAGATGCACGCCGGTCGATTGCAGCCAATCGGAAGGATGCGGATCGAGAACGGTGACGGAACTCGGCGGCAAACCTCCGGCCAACCAGCCTTTGAGCATGGCCGAGCCCATCTTGCCACAGCCCAAAAGCACCAATCCACGCGCTTTCACATTTTCCATGATCCACTCCGTCTGTCATAAGAAAGCCCCCTGAGGGCATCAGGGGGCACTCTATCAATCGTAAGCCTGAGCGCAACGCGGGCAAGCGGTGCGATTTCGCGCGGGTGCTTATGCCGCTTACGCGCGCCCGTAGGCCTCGCGGATCGCCACATCCATGGCGTCCTCGGGCGAGCGATCCGACCAGGCCACAAGCTGGAAGGCCGGGTAGAAGCGTTCGGCGGCGCCCACAGCCGCGCCGATCAGACGGTCGACCTGTTCGGGGCTGGCGATCTGGCCGCCCGAGAGGACGAGACCGTAGCGATAGACCATCAGGCGCTGTTCGTGCCAGTAGGTGAAAGCCCCGGTCCAGATCTGGTCATTGGCGCGGTTCAGCACGTCGAAGATTTGCGGCAGCTTTTCTTCGGGCGGCTCCATCTCGAAGGTGCAGATAAGGCGCAGCGTTTCGTCATATTCCGACCACGCCAGCGTGATCGAATAGGTGCGCCACTGACCCTCGACCGCCATGGCGATCTGATCTTCGGCGACGCGGTCGAATTCCCAGTCATTGTACTCGCACAGGTGCTCGCACAGGTCGATCGGGTGAATTTCGGTGGAAAAGCTCTGCTCAATAAGCGACATTCACGGGCCTCTTCTGGTCTGCGTCCCGTGGCTGTGCGACATCCCCCCTACGCGACATCACAGCGGCGGCCACTAAGACTTGGTGCCTGCTCTAAGGATCGGTGGGATTTCACCTCCCCTTACCAGATATGGTGTGATGAAAGCGACGAATCTGTAAAGCGAAATATTTGTGTTATCCCCAGCATTCCGGGGTCATCCACAAGTTGCTTAATTTTTCCCCAGCCCTCTAAAGCCCCCTGTGGACAGAAAAAGCCTCCCCAAGGGGAGGCTTTCCAAGCGCATAATCCGATCTGAAACGGCCTTTGCCGGATCAGGCTTTTTACTTGCTCTCAAGCACGTCGAGGCGTTTTTTCAGCTCTTCGTTTTCCTCGCGGGCCTTCTGCGCCATGGCGCGCACGGCGTCGAATTCCTCGCGGGTGACGAAATCGCGATCTGCCAACCAACGGTCCATGACGCTCTTGAGCGCGGTTTCCGCCTCGTCCTTCGCGCCCTGCGCCACGCCCATGGCATTGGTCATGAGTTGGGAAAAATCGTCGAGAATCTTGTTGCGGGTCTGCATGTCTGGCTCCGTCCGGCACATTCGTGATGTCTTGTGACCTATATGGGGCGATGGGGCGCAAATCACAAGGTTGACTTCCGCCCCGCCGTGGCGACAGTTGCGCCCATGTTGACACGCCTGCCTGCCGTTTTGAATTTCCCCGACCTGTCCCCGATCCTGTTCGAGATCAATCTCGGCCCGGTGCATTTCGCGCTGCATTGGTATGCGCTTGCCTATATCGGCGGCTTCCTGATCGGCTGGTTTCTCATCCTGCGTGCGCTGAGGGCCACGCGGCTCTGGGCCGCCGAGACGCCGCCCTTGACCAAGCCGGAGTTCGAAGACCTGCTGACATGGCTGATCCTGGGCGTGATCGTCGGCGGGCGACTGGGCTATGTGCTGTTTTACAAGCCCGGCTATTACCTCTCGCATCCGATCGAGATCCCGATGGTCTGGCAGGGCGGCATGGCGTTTCACGGCGGGTTTCTCGGCGTCATCGTCGCAGCGCTTCTCTGGGGGTTGCGGCACAAGAAACCGCTTTTGTCGCTGGGCGATCTTCTCGCCATGGCGACGCCGCCGGGATTGTTGCTTGGGCGGATCGCGAATTTCGTCAATGCCGAGCTTTGGGGCAAACCTTGGGATGGCCCTTGGGCGGTGATCTTCCCCGGCGAGGCGGCGCAGGCCTGTGCCAATGTCGGGCCGCTTTGCGCCCGCCATCCCTCACAGCTTTACGAGGCGGGGATGGAGGGGCTGATCCTCGGCCTGTTGCTTTTAATCCTCGTCTGGGACGCCAAGGCCTTCAAACGGCCGGGCCTGATCATGGGGCTGTTCTTCGCGGGCTATGGCGTGTCGCGGTTCATCGTCGAGATTTTCCGCCAACCCGATGCGCAATTCGTCACCGCCGCCAATCCCAATGGCACGGTCTTTCTCGGGCTTCAGATGGGCCAGCTCCTGTCCCTCCCGATGATCCTGCTCGGCCTCTTCTTCATGCTGCGCGCCAAACGCACATGACCGCCCTGAAAGACATCCTGATCCGCCGCATCGCCCAGACCGGGCCGATCTCTTTGGCGGACTATATGGCCGAGTGCCTGCTTCATCCGGAGCACGGCTATTACACCACCCGCGACCCGCTGGGCGCGCAGGGCGATTTCACCACCGCGCCGGAAATCAGTCAGATGTTCGGCGAGCTTCTGGGGCTTTGCCTTGCCCAAAGCTGGCTCGATCAAAGCGCGCCCTCGCCCTTTGTACTGGCCGAAATTGGCCCCGGTCGCGGCACCCTGATGGCCGATATCTTGCGCGCCACGCGGGGCGTTCCGGGGTTCCACGCGGCGATGCAAGTGCATCTGATCGAGGCCTCTCCTACGTTGCGTGCCGTGCAAAATGAGCGGCTTGCGGGCTATGAGGTCACATGGTGCGATCAGGTGTCCGATCTGCCCGAGGCGCCTCTGTGGCTCATCGCCAATGAGTTTTTCGACGCACTGCCGATCCGGCAATTCACCCGCAAGGGGGCCGGATGGGCAGAAACACAAGTCGGGCTGAAGGACGGTGCGCTGACCCTCGGTCTCGCCACGCCCGCGCCCTTCGCCGATCTCGCGCAGCGTCTCAGTGACACAAAAGACGGCGACGTGGTCGAAATTTGCCCCGCCGCCGCGCCCATCGTCGCGGAGATCGCCACGCGTATCGCCCGAGGCGGCGCGGCGATCTTTATCGATTATGGCGACTGGCGCAGCCTCGGCGATACGTTTCAGGCGCTTGAAGCCCATGAGAGTGTCGATCCGCTCGCCCGCCCCGGTCAGGCCGATCTGACCGCCCATGTGGATTTCGAAGCCCTGAGCCTTGCCGCCCACGCGTCCGGTGTCGTCGCCTCCCGGATGATCCCGCAAGGCGCGCTTCTGGCTCGCCTCGGCATTGCGACCCGCGCGGAGGCGCTTGCGCGAAATCTGAGCGGTGCTGCCCTCGAAACCCACAAGAGTGCATTTGAGCGGTTGACCTCGCCCACAGAAATGGGAACCCTTTTCAAAGCGCTGGCGCTTGCACCCGCCCCCGCTTTGCTGCCCCCGGGATTTGACGCATGACACTCGACATCATCACCTCCGACGCGCTCTCCGGCATCCGGCACGGGTTCTTCACCCGCAAGGGCGGCGCCTCATCCGGCGTGTTCGAAGGGCTCAACTGCGGCCTCGGGTCCACCGATCAGGCCGATATCGTCAAGATCAACCGCAGCCGCGCGGCGCAGGCACTGGATCTCGGGCTTGAGGCGCTCTGCGCAGCCAATCAGGTGCATTCTGCCGATGTCGCCCGCATCGACGCACCACAGAACGGCCCCGCGCCGAAGGTGGACGCGCTGGTCACCGACCAGCCGGGGCTGGCTCTGGTGATTCTCACCGCCGATTGTCAGCCGGTGTTGTTTGCCGACCGCGAGGCCGGTGTGATCGGCGCGGCACATGCCGGGTGGAAGGGCGCGATTGCGGGCGTGCTCGAAGAGACACTCGACGCGATGGAGGCGCTTGGCGCCACACGCGGCAATATTTCCGCCGTCATCGGGCCGACGATTTCGCAACGCGCCTATGAGGTCGGCCCTGAGTTTTTCGAAGATTTCCTCGCGGAAGCTCCCGAAAATGGCCGTTTTTTCACCAACGGCGAAGGGGATCGCTATCTCTTCGACCTTCCGGCCTATGGGTTGCACCGTCTGCGTCAGGCCGGGGTCGGTCACGCGGAATGGACCCGGCATTGCACCTATTCCGATCCGGAGCGTTTCTATTCCTACCGCCGCTCGGTGCATCGCAAAGAAGCCGATTACGGGCGACTCATCTCACTCATCCGTCTTTGAAACCTGCCTCTATCCTTTGAGGCAGGAATGGGGCTGAAAACTGCCCCATTTTCGCCCAAAACAATGCGCCTCATCTTTTCCATTGCTTCCAAAACACATGGATTAACCTTAATTTTCTTAAGGTTAATGAGCACTCACTCTGAAAAAGGCCGACACGCGCAATTGCGAGGCATTCCCTGACACTTTCTACCCGGCCCGCCCCATTTTCGCCGAAGCGCCCCGGCATATTGTTCTCAACACCGAAACAGACGCCGCAACAGTAAGGACACCTGTCATTCCTGCGGCTCAGGTCACGAGAGAGGCAGATATGAAAAACCGTCGCTGGATGAAATCGATGATCGCCGAGGCCAAAAAGACTGAAGTCGAAATGCCTTGGGTCCGTGGTGCCCGCCGCACCGCTTTCATCGTGAAGAAAGCCGGCAAACCGACGCTGCGCCGCTCAGCCTGAGCCCGTCCGGCACGGCGATTCGCGTCCTGAAGCTTCCCCGAGGCACGACAGGCGCAGCATTGACCCGACACAAAGAAACAAAGCGACGGCGGACCGGGCGACTGGTTCCGCCGTTAACTGTAATTAGCTAAAATTTTTGACAATCCTGCCGTAAATCTGAGATCGTATCGGAACTGTTATCGGTGGGGGCCGACACAGTAAGAGGTTTCCGATGTCGCAGCCCCTGTCTGGCTCTTTGGCCGGATCGCACTTGAGCGCCGAGCGCCGTGCCCTTCCGCAACCGCTGCCCCATGCTCTGGACCATATGTCCGGCTCCGGCCTCGCCACAGTGCAGCCGAAAGCCGCTTGGACCGTGCGCCGCGCCCGCCCGGTAGAGCGCCATGTGCAAGCGCTGCGCCGCTACGACATTCTCTGGCGCGCACCGAATGGTGACATTTGCGAAACGCCGCAAAACGCCCCCGCACTCCCCGTGTTCGAAGCCGCCTTCAACGCTTTTGCACGCGGCGCGCTGATCCCGACCGTCGCGGGACCTGTGGCGATCGAGGACCTGCTGCCCGGCGACAAGGTAGTGACGATCGACAATGGCGTACAACGGGTCGAATGGATCGGCTCCAAAATGCTCGACACCCACGGCACGCGTGCACCCGAAGCCCGTGCCGAACGGCTCTATCGCATCACCGCCGACACATTCGGCCTCGGTCGTCCGTCGCCCGACCTGATGCTGGGCGGTGGTGCGCGCTACCTGTTGCAGGCGGATGCCCTGAAATCCTGGCTTGGCACCGCGCAGGCGCTGGCCCCGATCACCGGCATGGTCGACGGGGTGTCCGTGATCGAGATCACGCCAATCTCCACCGTGCGCAGCTATCACCTCGTGCTCGAACGGCACAGCCTGATCCGGGTCAACGGGGTCGAGCTTGAAAGTTACCACCCCGGGACCAGCGCCACCGGGCAATTGCAGGGCGATCTGCGCGCGCGCTTCATGGCATTGTTCCCGCATCTCGGAACCCTCGGCGATTTCGGTGCGCTGGCATATCCGCGCCTCACGCCCGGCGATCTTCTGGAGCTGATGTTCCGCTAAATCTTTCCACGACCGGTCTTCCCTCCGACCGGTCTTCCACGAAAAACGGCCCTGCCAGAAGGCGGGCCGTTTTTTCATGTAGATGCCAAAAGATCAGGCGTTCTGAGCCAGCCGCGCTTCGAGCACATCGAAGGGCACACCCGGTTCGTCCTTGGCGCAGCGGATCACCAGCGAGGTCTTAACCGACGCGACGTTTTCCGTCGACAGGAGCTCACCGGTCAGAAAGCTCTGGAAGGTCGAGAGATCGGGGGCGACGCATTTCAGGATGAAATCCACCTCTCCGTTCAGCATATGGCACTCACGCACCAGCGACCATTCCCGGCATTTCGCCTCGAACTTGGACAAATCCACTTCCGCCTGGCTTTGCAAACCCACCATGGCGAACACCTGCACCTCGAAGTTCAGCGCACGGGTGTCCACCACGGCGTGATAGCCCTTGATGAAGCCGCTTTCCTCAAGCGTGCGCACCCGGCGCAGACAGGGCGGTGCGGAAATCCCCACCCGGCGCGCCAGTTCGACGTTGGTCATCCGCCCGTCGGCTTGCAATTCCGCAAGAATTTTCCGGTCGATTTCGTCGAGTTTATGTGAGGGCATCTGTCTTCCGCCTTGGCCTGATAAGGCCCTTAATTCCATAGATGTGCGCAAACCGGCATTTGCGCGCAATATTCTTTCTCATTATAGCAAGAAAGTTTCAAGAGGATTTCGCGTGAGCAATGTGCGGCAAACGGGCATTCCCCCATCGACTGCCCATTTTTTCACCGCGGCTGTGCGTCGCACAGGGTTTGCGTCGCCGCCCGGCGGTGTCTATATCGAAGCCAACAGCAAAGACAACACGCAAAAATGGGGTCCCGACATGGCGGACACGAAACACACCAAAGTTCTGATTATCGGCTCCGGTCCTGCGGGCTATACCGCTGGCGTTTATGCCGCGCGCGCGATGCTCTCGCCGATCCTCGTGCAAGGGATGGAGCCGGGCGGCCAGCTCACCACCACCACCGAGGTTGAAAACTTCCCCGGCTACACCGAAGTGCAGGGTCCGGAGCTGATGGTCAAAATGGAAGAGCATGCCCGCGCGATGGGAACGGAGATCATCTCCGATCTGATCGTCGAGCTCGACACCGAGAGCCGTCCGTTCGTGGCCAAGGGCGACAGCGGCACGATCTACACGGCGGACGCGGTGATCCTCGCGACGGGCGCGCGCGCCAAATGGCTGAACCTGCCGACCGAAGAACAGTTCAAGGGCTACGGCGTCTCCGCCTGCGCCACCTGTGACGGGTTCTTCTATCGCAACATGGAGATCGTCGTGATCGGCGGCGGCAACACCGCTGTGGAAGAGGCGCTGTTCCTGACGAATTTCGCCTCGAAAGTGACGCTGATCCACCGTCGCGACAGCCTGCGTGCCGAAAAAATCCTGATCGACCGCCTGATGAAGAACGAAAAGATCGTGCCGCTCTGGGACAATGAGCTGGTCGAAGTTTATGGCGACGAGGCCCCGATGAAGGGCGTAAACGGCGTCAAGGCCCGCAACGTCAAGACCGGCGAGATCACCGACATTCCAGCGAAAGGCGTGTTCGTTGCCATCGGACACGCCCCCGCCAATGAGTTGGTGAAAGACAAGTTGGAGCTGCACAATGGCGGCTATGTTTCGGTGAAACCGGGCTCGACGGAAACCTCCATCCCCGGCATTTTCGCCGCAGGCGATCTGACCGACCACAAATACCGTCAGGCCGTGACCTCGGCAGGTATGGGCTGTATGGCGGCGCTCGACGCCGAGCACTGGCTCGCCGCACAAGAGTGAGCACCACTCTGCTCACCGTCTACCGTCTGGTCGTTCCGGGGCAAAACCCGGAACGGCCCGTTTCCTCTCCAGAGGGCCGTTTTCACCACGACGGCCAGCCAGCGATCTACACCTCCCTGACCCCGGAAGGTACTCGCGTCGCCATTGCGCGCTATGCCGGTGACGGGGTCGAACGCGATCTCTGGACGCTTGAGATCGCCGTCTCGCATCTGAGCGATCACAGCGGCGACCCAGCACTCTCGGTCGTCTGGCAGGACCTCCGCCAAACAGGCGCCGCATCCCCGACATGGCAGTTATCGGACAAAGCCCGCGCAGAGGGGGCGGAGGCCATGCTCTATTCCTCTCGCTCCCGGCCAGACCTCACCCATTGCGTGCTCTTCGAGCCCAAGGTGATCCGGGCGTCACATCGCCTCGCGCTCTGAGGCGCATGCCTGCGGCCATCAAAAAAGCCCCGGCCAAACGGTCGGGGCTTTTCACACATGGCATCCGGCTTTCAGTGGGGGGCCATACGTTTCAGCAGATTGTCCTTGAGGATGAACTGGTGATAGAGCGCCGCCGCGACATGGGCGATGATCAGCAGAAGCGTCAGGTTCACCAGAACCTCATGGGCGTCGCCTGCGGCATGAATGCCAAGGAACCAGGCGGCCCCACCGGCAGCGGGCGTCGCGATCATCGCGGCATAAAGCAGGAAATGCACCCCGTGCGCAGCTTTCTCCATCAGCGGGTGCGGTGCGGGCGGCAAGGCGGGCGCCCCCTGAATCAGCCGCACCACGAGCCGGATGATCATCAGAATCAGCGTCGTCACGCCGACGATCACATGCAGCTTCGCAGTGGTGTTGTCGTTCACTCCGGTCTCGGTGAACGTGCGCAACGCCCGCCCCATACCGTCCGAGACCACGTAGTTGAAGGCGAAGGTCAGCACCACCGCCCAGTGCAGGATCTTTTGCAGCCCGCTGTAAGATTGGGAAACTTTCATATTGCTCGCTTTCTGGCTCGCCTCCCGGGGTTCGTCTCCCGGTCGATACTCCGAAGCTAGGCCCCGTTTCAGGCCCCGGCAAATGCCTTTCGCGTGAAATATGCCGGCTTATAACCTGGGTTTAGCCGCGTGGGGCGCAAACTGCGCTCACCCCTGCCAGTGGCGTGGCTCCGTCAAGTCTCGATTGAAACGGGTCTCAGGGTCATCGCCCCCCCAAAGCCCATATTCGCGCCGGAAATATTCGATGCAAAGCGTATCCGCCTCAGCTCGCCCATGCCCTTGGTAAACAAAATCCGCCAGAGCCTCCGCCCCCCGGTTATGACCGAACCGCAACGTGTTCGTCGGGCGCCAGATACCATGACCGTTCTTGGTGAAATGTCCGGACAGCCAAGGGTCGTCCACCGTCCAGAGAATCTCGGGAATGTCATACATGTCGGGCGTGAAGAACGACGGTCGAACCAGAACCCCACCAAAGCCTTCGGCAATGTCGATGTAGCCAGGCGTCCCGAGGAAGGCGCGTTTCTGGCGCAATCCTGTCCGCAACCGCCACAACCGGTAATGCCAGTCCTTGCGTTGCCGCATCGCCCGCGGCTGAAAACTGCGCGGAAAAGTGTAACAGGGATTGGCCAGCCTTTCGTTGAGGTTATAGCCCATGTTGGCGATCACATCATTGGGATGCGCCTCGGCCGCCATCCCGAGCTTGAAAAGCAGCTCCGGCTCATAGCGTTGATCGTCATCGCAAAAGAACAGCAACACGTCCTGTCCGGCATACTCCTGTGCTGCGGGCAGGATTTTTGTCGCCGGTCCATAGTCCTGCTCGTGCAGGTGAAGCGTCACCCAGTTCGGCAGGTCCGGCAGATCCGTCGCCGGATCGAACGGGAAACGACGATAGCTCTTCGGCAGATCGAGACGAATCTCGCGGATATTGATGTGTTTCTGCGCACGCAGGGACAGCAGAGTCGGCATGAGATCGTTGAACCGAGGCGGGATCGCGGTCAGCGAAACAACGAAATCTTTCATGGCGGTCTTTCCCGAGAGCAAAACTTTCTTTGCCCTTCGGTAGGCCAGCCCCCCCGGCTTTGCAAGAGGGAGGGCCGGGCCGCGTCCTCAGTGCACGTTCACCGGCGCGAAATCGTGCTCTCGCGCGAGCATGAAAGCCAGATGGCGATTGGCGACCAGCGCCAGACGCGTGCCATCGGCACCGTTCACCGAATAGATATGGTCGAGCCCCCCGGCCTGCGCCTGCACCTCTTCGGGCAGATCGGCCACGGCAACTGAACGGACATAGACGATTTTCTCCTCGCCCCCCTCAGAGGGCAGATGCGGATAGCGCGTATTCATGGCTTACCCCTTCCTGATCTGAATGGTCTGTACGATGGTGTCGGGCACGGCCCGGGTCAGGTCGATGTGCAAAAGCCCGTTTTCCATCGAGGCTCCGGTGACATCGACCCCGTCGGCCAGCACGAAAGAGCGTTGAAACTGACGCCCGGCGATACCCCGGTGCAGGAAGACGCGGGCCTCATCCGCCTCGGGATGACGACCGCGCACGACAAGCTGGCGATCTTCGAGCGTAATGGCGAGATCCTCCTCGGCAAAGCCTGCCACCGCGAGCGTGATCCGGTAGGTATTCTCGGAAGATTGTTCAATGTTATAGGGCGGATAGCCTCCGGCGTCGGATTTCGCCGTGCGCTCCACCAAACGCTCCAACTGGTCAAAACCCAGCAGAAACGGATGGGCGCCAAAGCTTACTTTCGTCATCACCACGTCCTTTCTCAGAAGCGACTGTGTCCGTTACACGGGTCCCGGATGCGGCAACCCTTCCCTGAAAATATGGGGCCAGACGCCACGGGCTTCAAGGCCCTCTCAGAACGCTTTGAGTTTTGAAGATTTCCCGCTAGACTTGAAAAAGCGAACGCCGAAACAACACATAGAGACAACGCGATGAACGTGTCCAACCGTATGGATCATCTGGAGGTGCTCAAGGTCAAACTTGAGATGCTGAAACGCGAGCACCGCGACCTCGACGCCGCAATTGAGGCCATGCAGGAGACAGGCCATCTCGATGCGCTGCGCCTGCAACGGATGAAAAAGCAGAAACTCGCGCTCAAGGACCGGATCGCGCTTCTGGCAGACCAGATCACCCCTGACATCATTGCGTAAGCGCACCGCCTAAAGATTGCGTCTTCGTGCGCATGGGCTATAAGGCGGGAAAGCGACACTTTCCCGGGAGATCAGCCATATGAGCGTCGAAGTCGGCATCATCATGGGCAGCCAGTCGGACTGGCCCACCATGAAACGCGCAGCGGACATTCTGGATGAATTGGGCGTGCCCTATGAGGCCAAGATCGTCTCCGCCCACCGCACACCGGACCGGCTCTGGAGCTATGGCAAGGAAGCCGCCGGGCGCGGTCTCAAGGTGATCATCGCGGGCGCTGGCGGGGCCGCGCATTTGCCGGGCATGATGGCTTCCAAAACCCGCGTGCCTGTCATTGGCGTCCCGGTTCAGACCCGGGCACTGTCGGGCGTCGACAGCCTCTATTCCATCGTGCAAATGCCCAAGGGCTTCCCGGTTGCCACCATGGCCATCGGCGAGGCCGGTGCGGCCAATGCGGGTCTGATGGCGGCGGGCATTCTCGCCACTGCGGACCCGGCGCTGGCCGAACGCCTCGACGCCTGGCGCGACGCCCTGTCTGCTTCCATCCCCGATGAGCCCACGGATGAGTGACGCAATGACTGACGTACAAACCCTCGGCCCGAACGCAACCATCGGCATTCTGGGCGGCGGGCAGCTGGGTCGGATGCTTTCCGTTGCCGCCTCCCGCCTCGGGTTCAAAACCCATATCTATGAGCCGGGCGCCAACCCGCCTGCGGGGCATGTCGCCGACACCGTCACCACCGCGCCCTATGAAGACGAGGCGGCGCTCCGTGCCTTTGCCGAAAACGTCGATGTGGTGACCTATGAGTTCGAGAACGTGCCGACCTCGGCACTCGATCTGATCGAGTCGATCGTGCCGATCCGCCCGAACCGCAAGGCTTTGGCCGTGTCGCAGGACCGTCTGGTGGAGAAGAATTTTCTCTCCGATCTCGGTCTCCAAGTCGCCCCCTTCGCTGCGGTGGATAACGATGTCGATCTCGCCGAAGCGCTCTTGGACATTGGTGCGCCTGCGATCCTCAAGACCCGCCGTTTTGGTTATGACGGCAAGGGGCAGGCCCGGATCATGGACCTGTCCGAAGCGGATCAGGCGCTTACCGATATGGCCGGAGCGCCCGCGATCCTCGAAGGGTTCATAAGCTTTACCCATGAGGTCTCGGTGATTGCCGCGCGTGGTCAGGCGGGGGATATCTCCTGTTTCGATCCGGGTGAAAACGTGCACAAATCCGGCATTCTGCACACCACCACCGTGCCCGCACGGCTGACACCCGCACAACGCACCGATGCCGTACTTTTGGCAGCCAAAATCCTGAACGCGCTGGATTATGTCGGCGTGATGGGGGTCGAGCTTTTCGTCACCCCCGGCGGCCTCGTGGTCAACGAGATCGCACCCCGCGTGCACAATTCCGGCCATTGGACGCAAAACGGTTGCGTCATCGACCAGTTCGAACAACACATCCGCGCCGTGGTCGGCTGGCCTCTGGGGGATGGCAAACGGCATTCCAACGTCGAGATGCTGAACCTCATCGGCGACGATGTGGATCGCATCCCGGAGTTTGCGAAAGACGGCTCCGTGGCGATCCATCTTTATGGCAAGGCGGATGTGAAACCGGGCCGTAAGATGGGCCATGTGAACAAGATTACGGGAGCGGCCTGATCCGCTGCGGGCCGTGCCCTTGACTCTTCGGCCCGCAGGTTCCCTTCTCTGAGGCAACAGAGAAGGACATCCCATGACTCACGCGTTCGACAAGGACCTCGAGGACCGTCTGGTCCGCTATGCCGCCATCGACACCCAAAGCGATGAAGACGCCCCCGGCGCGCCGAGTACCGCGATTCAGCTCGTTCTCCTGCGCCTGCTCGAAACCGAGCTGACCGAGATGGGCGCGTCCAATGTGGAACTGACCGACTACGGCGTGGTTCTGGCGACCATTCCCGGTACCGCCGAAGGCCCCACCGTCGGCTTTCTCGCCCATGTCGACACCGCACCGCAGTTCAACGCCACCGGCGTGAAACCGCGTGTTGTGCGCGGCTATAATGGCGGCGAGATCACCTTTCCGGACAACCCCGATCTGGTGCTGTCTCCCACCGACTTCCCCTATCTCGCCACGAAACAAGGCCATGACATCGTCACCGCCTCCGGCACCACGCTTCTAGGGGCGGATGACAAGGCCGGTGTCGCGATCATCATGACCGCCGCCGAGCACCTTCTGGCCCATCCCGAAATTCCGCACGGTCCGATCCGCATCGCCTTTACCCCCGACGAAGAGATTGGGCGCGGCGTATCGCCCCGGCTCCCGAAAGACCTCGGCGCGGATTTCGCCTATACGTTCGACGGGGGTAAGGTCGGCGAGATCGAGTTCGAAACCTTTTCCGCCGACGCCGCCGAAGTCACCGTCACAGGCGTCTCGATCCATCCCGGTTTTGCCAAGGACAAGATGGTGAACGCCATCCATCTGGCCGCAAAGATCATCCAGACCCTGCCCCATGTCACCATGACGCCGGAGACCACCGACGGGGTGGACGGGTTCATCCATGCCACCGATATGGTGGGCGGTTCGTCCGAAATGAAACTCCGTTTCATCCTGCGCGATTTCGAACGCGAGGGGCTGGCGGCGAAGGGCGCGCTGTTGCAGCAGGTTTGCGATGCGGTGGCCGCAACCGAGCCGCGTGCCACGATCACCTGCGAGATTCGCCCGCAATATCGCAACATGCGCTACTGGCTTGAGAAGGACATGACGCCGGTCGATCTGGCCAATGAGGCCTGTCGCAAGATCGGCCTCGCCCCGGTCTCCGTGCCGATCCGTGGCGGCACCGACGGCTCGCGCCTGACCGAGATGGGGGTGCCTACGCCGAACCTGTTTACCGGGATGCAGAACATCCACGGCCCGCTCGAATGGATTTCGGTTCAGGACATGGCCGTGGCGACCGAACTGTGCCTCACGCTGTCGGAACTGGCGGCGAAACCGGCCTGAGACCTTCCGAAACCACCGAAAAATTCGACGTCACGATCACCGCCTTCGGGCGGTGATCTTTTTTGCGGGCCGCGCGCTGTCACATTTCTGTTTGGAACCACCTGTAAACCTACCTGTGGAAACGTTTCCAAAGCCGAATCTTCCGAGACCGTCGCATGCCGCAAAAGCCCAAAGTCACCATCAAGGATGTTGCCAACCGCGCGGGCTGTGGCGTCGCGACCGCCAGCCGGGTGTTGAACAATTCAGGCCCCGCAAGCGGCGATGTACGAGCCCGCGTCGAACAGGCCGCCCGCGATCTGGGATTTTCCTTCAGCGCATTGGGGCGTGCGCTGCAAAGCAACCGCACGATGACCATCGGCTGCCTCGTCCCCTCCCTTGCAAACCCGGTCTTCGCGGAAGCCGTGCAAGGCGTGCAGGAAGCCTTGGCCGGAAGCGGCTATCAGCTTTTGATCGCAAGTTCGAATTACGACGCGGCGGCGGATGACGAGGCGCTCACAACGCTGATTTCCAAAGGGGTCGATGGCCTGCTCGCCACGCTGGTCGCGCCCAAAGACACGCCCGCGCTCAATCTGGCGCGCGCCCGTGGCATCCCGTTGTCGCTGATGTTTCACGACCCGATCCCCGGTTTTATCACCGCCTATGTCGACAATGAGGCCGCCGCCCGCGAGGTCGCGCGACAATTCGCAATGCGCGGCCATCGCCGCACCGGGTTTCTGGCGCTCAAACTCGCAAGTTCGGATCGCTCACGCAACCGCTACGCGGGCTTTCGTGTCGAGTGCCAAAGCCTTGGCATGGCCGATCCGGTGCTGATCGAACTGACCGAAGCCGAAGCCCGCCAACCGGAGAGGCTCGCAGCCCTTTTGCACGCCCATGCCGATCTCACCGCGATTTTTGCCTCCAACGATTTCCTCGCCATCGCGGTGCAGAAAGCCGCCCGTCTTCTGGGCTGGCGCGTGCCGCACGACCTCTCTGTCGTCGGCTTCGACGGGATCGAGATCGGGCGTCTGCTCGATGTGCCCTTGGCGACCATCGAAACCGCGCCGGAGGCGATGGGACGTCAGGCCGCGCGCACGCTTCTGGATTTGATGCAGGGGGGCGTGCTTGTACAGCCTCCACCCCTGCCCTCCGATTTCCGCGCCGGGGCCACGCTTGCCGCGCCCCGCACGGAAGACCTCGACGACGATCGGGTAGCCGCCCGACCGCCGTCTGTTCCCTCGCTCAAGACCGATCTCAAACAAGGATGAACCCATGAAACATACTGTTCTTTCGGTGCTTTTCGCAACCGCGATCGCCGCACCCGCCCTCGCCGAGGATGCCGTCTGCTACAACTGCCCGCCGCAATGGGCCGACTGGGGCGCCATGCTCGAAGCCATCGAAGCCGAGACCGGTGTGAAGATGCCGCAGGACAACAAGAACTCCGGTCAAACCTATGCCCAGCTCGTCGCCGAACAGGCGAGCCCGGTGGCCGATGTCGCCTATTACGGCGTCACCACCGGCATCAAAGCGGGCAAGGAAGGCCTCGTTGAGCCTTACAAACCGACCGGGTTCGACGACATTCCCGAGGGTCTGAAGGACCCGGAAGGCAACTGGTTCGCCGTGCATTACGGCACCATCGGCTTTTTCGTGAACGTCGATGCTCTGGCCGGTGCGCCGGTGCCGCAATGTTTCGCCGATCTGACCAAGCCCGAATACAAGGGCATGGTCGGCTATCTCGACCCGTCTTCCGCTTTCGTCGGCTATGCCGGTGCCGTGGCGGTGAACCTTGCCAACGGTGGCAACCTCACGGATTTCGACCCGGCCATCGCCTATTTCAAGACGCTTGCCGAGAACGACCCCATCGTGCCGAAGCAGACCTCCTTTGCGCGCGTCGTCTCCGGTGAAATCCCGATCCTGTTCGACTACGATTTCAACGCCTACCGCGCCAAATATGAAGAAGATGGCAATTTCGAATTCGTCCTGCCCTGCGAAGGTTCGGTGCGTGTGCCCTATGTGATGAGCCTCGTGAAAAACGCGCCGCATGCCGAAGCCGGGAAAAAAGCGCTCGATTTCATCCTGTCGGACGCGGGTCAGGCGATCTGGACCAACGCCTATCTGCAACCCGCGCGTCCGGTCGAACTGCCTGCCGAGATCGCCGCGAAATTCCTGCCAGCAAGCGATTATGCCCGCGCCGCTGCCGTCGATTACGCCGCGATGGAACAGGCGCAAGCGGGGTTCGGTGAGCGGTACCTCTCCGAAGTGAAATAAGCCCTGCCTTGGGCGGGGACTTTTCCCCGCCCAACACTTTCCAAAGGACATGTCCGTGACCGCCCGCAGTTTCACCCTCGCCTGCCTCGTGCCGCTGGCGATTTTCACCCTCGCCTTTCTGGCCCTGCCGCTTGCGCGACTGCTCCTCGGCTCCGCCGACAGCGAGGCGGGCTGGGGCATTTACCTGCAAATCCTGCAAACCCCGCGGTATCTCTCGACCCTGCTCCAGACCGTTCTCGTGTCGCTTGCCGTCACCGTCGCGGCGCTGGCAATCTCGACCACGGCGGGGCTGTTTCTGGCGCGCAACCGGTTTCGCGGCCGCGACACGCTGGTGTCGATCCTGACCCTGCCGCTGGCCTTTCCCGGTGTCGTCGTGGGTTTCATGATCATTCTTTTGGGCGGACGCCAAGGCCTGTTCAACCAACTGCTGCCCGGCCATATCGTTTTTGCCTATTCGATCTTCGGGCTGTTCCTCGGCTATCTCTATTTCTCGATTCCGCGGGTACTTTTGACCGTCATGGCGGCGGCGGAAAAGATCGACCCGGCGCTCGAAGAGGCCGCGCGGACGCTCGGCGCGCCGTCCCATCGCGTGGTGATCGACGTGATCCTGCCCGCGCTCGCCCCCGCGATGATCGCGGCAGGGGCCATCGCCTTTGCCACCGCCATGGGGGCCTTTGGCACGGCCTTCACTCTGGCGACCGACATCGACGTCTTGCCCATGGTGATCTACACCGAATTCACCCTGTCGGCGAATTTCGCCATGGCCTCGGCCCTCTCCGTCGTGCTCGGTCTTGTCACATGGGCGATGCTGTTGATCGCCCGAATGTTCTCCGGCACCACCGTGGCGGCAGGAGGCTGACATGTGGAAATCTCCCGCAAAACTCGCGCAGCTTGTCATCACCCTTCTGGCCTGTGCCTTTCTCTTGGTCCCGACGCTGCAATCCGTGCTGGCCGGGGTGACGGCGAATTATTTTCGGGGCCTGTCCTCGGGGCTGACGTTCAAATGGATCGTGCAGGTTTGGGCGCTTTATGCCGACAGTATTTTCCTCTCGATCGGGCTGGCGCTGGCCTGCCTCCTCGTTACGCTCCTGATCGGCGTTCCTGCGGCCTATGCCTTGGCGCGACATCCCGGTCGACTGTCGCGCCTGCTCGAAGAGTTCATCTCCCTGCCACTGGCCATTCCCGGCCTCGCACTTGCCCTCGCGCTCCTGCAACTTTACGGCCCCTTCAAGGCTTTTCGTGCCAGCCCCGCCTTCATCCTCGTCGGTCACGTGCTCTATACCCTGCCCTTCATGGTGCGCTCCGTCTTGGCCGTGTTGGCGGCGATGGATCTCAAAACGCTCGAAGAAGGCGCAGCCACGCTCGGCGCCTCACCGCTCCGTCGCTTTCTCGACATCGTCGTGCCCAATGCGCTGCCGGGCATTCTTGCCGGTGCGCTGACCGTCGTCACGCTCTCCATCGGCGAGTTCAACCTGACCTGGATGCTGCACACGCCGCTGACCAAAACCCTCCCCGTAGGCCTCGCCGACAGCTACGCCTCGATGCGGCTCGAAATCGCCTCGGCCTATACGCTGGTGTTTTTCGTGATGATCGTGCCGCTTTTGATGGCCATGCAATGGGCCAGCGCCCGTGCCCAAAGGATGCAGAAATGACCCTGACCCTCACTCAGGTCGCCAAGACCTTTTCCGGCGCGACCCGCGCGCTTTTGCCCACCGACCTGACCGTAGAGCAGGGCGAGATCCTGTCGCTTCTCGGACCCTCTGGCTGCGGCAAGACTACGCTCCTGCGCATCATCGCGGGACTTGAGCGTGCCGATCCCGGTGCGAAAATCCGTTTCGACGGCGAGGATGTAACCACCCAGCCCGTCGAGAAACGCAAGATCGGCATGGTGTTTCAATCCTACGCGCTGTTTCCCAACATGTCGGTGCGCGGCAATATCGGCTATGGCCTCAAGATGCAGGGCCTGCCCCGCGCGGAGATCGCGGCGCGCGTCGAAGAGGTGATCGCCCTCTGCCAGCTCGCCCCCTATGCCGAACGCCCTGTCACCGCGCTTTCGGGCGGCCAGAGGCAACGCGTGGCGCTGGCCCGCGCTGTCGCGCCGCGCCCGAGGGTCCTGTTGCTCGACGAACCGCTGTCCGCGCTCGATGCCGCACTCCGCACGCAGCTCCGCGACGAGCTGGCCGTGTTGTTGCGCCGCTTCGGCATCACCGCGATTTTCGTCACCCACGATCAGGACGAGGCCATGGCCATCGCCGACCGCGTCGCCGTCATGTCACATGGTCGGATCGCCCAGATCGGCACGCCCGAGGCGCTCTATCGCAATCCTGCCACCACTTTTGTCGCCCGTTTCGTCGGCGATGCCATGGCGCTTGGCGGGCGTCTCGAAGGGGCGGAGTTGCACCTTCCGGGCGGCAGCCTCCCCCTGCCTTCCTCCTCGCCCGGGCACGATGTGTTCGTCCGCGCCGAGGATATTCGACTTGACGCGCAAGGCCCGTTGACCGCCCGCGTCGAAAGCGTCACCTTCCTCGGAACGCATTACCGCATCGCCCTGCACGGGGTCGCGCATGAACCGCTTTTTGCCCTGCACAGCGGGCTGAGCGCGCCGCGCCCCGGCGAGGAAGTGCGCCTTGCCATCGCCCCCGAACGTCTCATCCTCCTGCCGAAAGAACCTGCCTGAATGCCTGCTTTTCTCCAGATCACCGACACTCATATCGTCGCTCCCGGCGCGCTGGCCTGTGGCCGTT
Organism: Celeribacter sp. SCSIO 80788; assembly: GCF_051054295.1. GTDB lineage: Bacteria > Pseudomonadota > Alphaproteobacteria > Rhodobacterales > Rhodobacteraceae > Celeribacter. The sequence goes on from NZ_CP150482.1 coordinate 2,038,708, forward strand.
CCGACACCGCAGCCGCGCTCACCCGCGCCATTGAGACGATCAACGCCAAGCTGCCGGTTCTGGGCGATGTCTCCTGTGTGATTATCACCGGCGATCTCACGGATCACGGCACGCCGGAGGAATACGCCCATTTCAGCGCGCTGATGGCGCCGCTGGCGCTGCCGTGGCTGGCCGTTCCGGGCAATCACGACCGCCGCGCTCCGATGCGGGCGGCTTTCGCCGGGGCCGACTGGCTCACGAAAGAGGGACCGATCCAGTGGCACCGCGATTTCGGGCCGTTCTCGCTCATCGGTCTCGACACATTGCTTGAGGGCGCGCATCACGGCGATCTCTGCGACGACGGCTTTGCGCTTGTCGATCAGGTTCTGAACCGGATCGGCGATCAGCCGGTGATCATCGCCACGCATCACCCATGGATGCCCTCCGCGATCACCACGATGGATGCCGACAATATCCGCAACGGGGCGGCTCTTATGGCGCGGCTCGCCGCCCATCCCGGCCCGGTGCGGATGATTTCCGGCCATGTGCACCGCGCCATGACCACCCAGATCGGCCGCATCACCTGTCAGATCGCCCCCGCAACCGGCCATGCGGTCGACGTCGACCTGCGCCCCGGAGTGGACAACCGTCTGACGCTCGAACCCGGTGGGGTGACGCTTTACACATGGCTCGATGCGCCGCTTCCGTGCCTCGTGTCCGATGTGATCCCGACCGGCGATTACCCCGGCCCCTACCCGTTTCAGGGCTGAGCGACGCGGCGCATCTGTCCTTCGGCCCGGGCCAGCGCCATGAGCGCGACGCCCAGAATGTCCTCTGAGGTCGAGCCGCGCGACAGGTCGCTGACGCTGTGGCGAAAGCCCTGCAAAAACGGACCATAAGCATCGGCGCGGGCAAAGCGTTGCACCGCCTTATAGGCGATATTGCCCGCATCGAGATCGGGGAAAATCAGGATATTGGCCCGCCCGGCGACCTCGGAGGGGCGCGACAATTTGCGGGCTGCAACCTCGGGCACAATGGCCGTATCAAGTTGAAATTCACCGTCGATTTTCAACGATGGCGCTTCGGCTTGTGCGAGCCGCACCGCGTCGCGGACCAAATCCACCTTGTCGTGCCTGGCGCTGCCATCGGTGGAAAACGACAGAAAGGCCACCCGCGGCTCCCAACCCAAAAGATCGGTCGCGGTCTGGGCCGTCGTCAACGCGATTTGCGCCAAGGCGGCGCTGTCGGGGGCGGGCTGCACACCGCAATCGGCAAAGATGACCGCTTCGCCCTCGCTGCCCGCAAACCCCGGAATGCGCATGAGAAACAGGCTCGACGGCGCTTTCAACCCGTCGTTCAGCCCGAGATAGGTGAAGGCGGTGCGGATCACCTCTTCGGTCGGGGCGACAAGCCCTGCGACCATCGTCTCGGCCCCGCCCGCACCGAGCATGATCGCCCCCGCATGCAAGGGCTTCGGGAAACCGCGCAACAGGCGGGCCTCGGAAACCCTCTGGTTTTGCTTTCGAAAATCTGCGGCCCACTGCTGCGCAAGCGCCGGATCGTCGACCGTCAGACAGGTTACGCCATCCGGAAATTCCCCAGCATTTTCCATGACTTCGCAGCTATTGAACAGCAAAGCCGGGCGCGCCAGATTTTCACGGATCAGCGTGTCCACCACAGGACGGAGCCGGGCGTCGCCGCCCTCGGGAAACACGATCCTCATTCCCTTGCCGCGCACGCGCGCTTTCAACATGTCGATGATCGGCATGGTCCCTCCTGACACAGGACCTCAGTGACAGGTTTCGCCCAGCCTGTCGCGGAGAATGTCCGAAACGAGACGAATTGCCGCCCGACGCGCGCAGGCGGGCGATCCTCAAGTGACTGTTTATCATGGATGAAATGGTGCTGCTGGAGAGAATTGAACTCTCGACCTCTCCCTTACCAAGGGAGTGCTCTACCTCTGAGCTACAGCAGCGCCGGGGTGCGTCAAGTGACCGTATCACCGTCGCTGTGGGCGGCTAATTAGACGTGATCGACGCAGGGTGCAAGCGCATTTTCGCGAAAAAATTCACCTCGGGCAAAGTTTCTTTTTCCAACCGCCCCTCTCCCCTTGCCCCCTCCTCTCCGACGGGCCGGATTTTGCCGAGATTTCCGAGAAGACCCTGTCGGCAAAGCGTCGGACTTTTGTCGGACTTTTGTCGGACCCCAAAGATGCGGTGGGGAAGACATCACTCCTAGCCTGCCCCATCCATCCAGATCTTATACCGAAGCGTCAAACCATCTTGTGCGGCTTCATGGAGTTTGTCCCTCATGAGAGCGAGAGCACGAACTGGGGCCTTATGGTCAAGCCAGTTTCCGTCATCGTCATCCACTCCGAGGATTTGATGATGGAGGTCGTGCTTTCCCCGAGACGCGCCTTGTCTGTCCATATGCTTCCATTTTTGAAACGCCAAAGCCATGAGATATCCCATATTCCGCGAAGGCAAGCGCTTGTCCCGCATCCATATCGTCCGACCCGCGACCGGTTTGTGCGAGGTCAAGCTGGTGGAGGAAGAGGGTTGCAATATCAGACACCCATCATCCTCCACCACACGCCAGAGCCGAAAACTTTCGGCTTTTGCTCAAATGGGATGATCGTGGCCAGCGTCTCGGGGACGCAGCTTCCGATTTGGCAGCGTTCGATGTCGAGGCTGAGATTGATGTCCTCACCGAAGCGCGGGGAATAGATCAGGGAATAGGATGGGGCACTCTCGCCGTCGCTCCGCCTGATCAAGCCTTCGTCCATGTCGTCTGTCTCCTCGGTGACGTCAAAGCGAACCGAAGCACTGCCCTGGTGAAGTGTTACCCCTGTGATGCGGAGCGTTTCGCCCGGCTCTTGGGGCGTGATGATCGAGATCGCAACCTGTCCTGCATAGGAGGTCCGGTCGAAAAGGAGGCCTGGGTCCTCGACCAAACGGGTGTGGGCAAAAATGGAGACACTTTCCTCCCGCAGATCATAGTTTTGCCAGCGATAATCGGAGGGATCGTGAAGGGTCAGGTCGATAAGCCAAACGAAAGCCAGAAGGCACAGGGCTGCGATTAAATGTTTCGCTCTCATATCTGAATCTCCTTAAAACTGAAACTTGCACCCTCACCCTCGACCTCAAATATATCGAAGCAAGGATAAATTTGGCGGTGAGCATTTGTCTTCTGATGTCCTCCCGGATCTTCCACGCCGATTTCACAACGACTGCGGGTCGCAGCGTTTCACTTTCCTGTGCCTCTCGCGGCAGCCTTTCCCCACCACCACTGGACGGGGCATGCGGCATTAGCTACATGGAACAGCATGGACAACAAGACCGATCCCTCCCGGAAACCTGCGAAACCTGCGCCGAAAAGCCGGGATGAGCGGTTGAAAGCCGCGCTGAAGGCCAATCTTCAGCGGCGCAAGGCGCAGGCGCGCGCGCGCACGGCCTCCGAGGAGAGCGACGGCAAGGGCGAGTGAGACGAGCGGATGGATTCGATTCTGGTGCGGGGCAACGGGCCTCTGAATGGCGACATCGAGATTGCGGGGGCGAAGAACGCCTGTCTCGCGCTGATGCCCGCAACACTTCTGTCGGATGAGCCGCTGACGCTGACCAATGCGCCACGCCTGTCGGACATCAAGACGATGACGGCGCTTCTCGCCTCTCTCGGTGCGGAGGTTTCCGCATTGCAGGACGGCAAGGTGCAGGCGATGTCCTGTCACGGGGAGATCAACCCGGTCGCCGATTATGACATCGTGCGCAAGATGCGGGCGTCGAATTTGGTGCTCGGCCCGCTTCTGGCGCGGCTTGGGCATGCGGTTGTGTCGCTTCCGGGCGGCTGTGCGATCGGTGCGCGGCCGATGGATTTGCACACCACGGCTTTGGAGGCCTTGGGGGCGGAGATCGAGTTGAAAGACGGTTATCTGCACGCCAAGGTGGCGGGCGGGCGTCTTAAAGGTGCGGTGCACAAGATGCGCTTTCCGTCTGTGGGCGCGACCGAGAACTTTTTGATGGCCGCCTCTCTGGCGAAAGGCACATCGGTTCTGGAGAATGCGGCGCGCGAGCCGGAGATTGTGGATCTGGCCGATTGCCTCAACAAAATGGGCGCGCAGATCGAAGGCGCGGGCACCTCGCGGATCGAAATTCAGGGCGTGGACCGACTTCATGGCGCGACGCACCCGGTGGTGACCGACCGGATCGAGTTGGGCACATTTATGCTGGCGCCGGCGATTTGCGGCGGCGAAGTGACCTGTCTCGGCGGCAAGCTGTCGCTCGTGGAAAGCTTTGTCGAAAAGCTCGAACTGGCGGGGATTTCCGTCACCGAGACCGAACGCGGGCTGACCGTCAAACGCAATGGGGATCGTGTGAAAGCGGTCGATGTTGTGACCGAACCCTTCCCCGGTTTCCCGACCGATTTGCAAGCGCAGATGATGGCGCTTTTGTGCACCGCCGAGGGCACCTCCGTTCTGGAAGAGACCATCTTTGAGAACCGTTTCATGCACGCCCCGGAACTCATCCGCATGGGCGCACAGATCGAAGTGCATGGCGGGCATGCCACCGTCCATGGCGTCGGGAAACTCAAGGGCGCGCCGGTGATGGCGACCGATTTGCGGGCGTCTGTGTCGCTCATTCTGGCAGGGCTTGCCGCCGAGGGCGAAACGGTGGTCTCGCGGGTCTATCATTTGGATCGCGGATATGAATTCATCGAGAAAAAGCTCTCCGGCATCGGGGCGCATATCGAGAGGATCAAAGGCTGATGGTGGAAGACGCCCGGTTCGAAGACGGTTATGAGCGGCCTCTGGCGCTCAAGGCGATGGATACGGATGACCTGACGGTGATCTCGGCTCTGGTGCAGGACGCCATCGTGCCGATGGGCGAGATTTCCTATGACGCGACGCATCGCCGGTTTGCTTTGTTGATCAACCGCTTTCGATGGGAAGACGTCGAGACCGCCGAGCGCCGGAAACGTCCGGTGGAACGCGTGCAGGCGGTTCTTTTGTTTGACGATGTGATGGCGGCGCGCTCCTCGGGTGTACCGTCGGGCGACAAGGAGATGATCCTGTCGGTTCTGGCCGTAACTTTCAGCCCTTCCGAGGACGGCATGGGCACGGTCGAGATCACGCTGGCGGGTGACGGCACCATCGCGCTCGACGTCGAGGCGCTGGATGTGACCTTGAAGGACGTGACGCGCCCCTATGTGGCCCCGTCGCACCACATTCCGAAACACGACGACTGAACCGCTTCGGACGCTTTTACCCCTTCCCCTTTTCGCGTCTAATCCGTTCACGAAGCTTTTGAACGACGACGATACTTGGGGGATTTCATGAAATCTGTTCGTAACGCCCTGCTTGCGCTGGGCCTGCTCTGTGGTGCAACTCAAGCCGATGCCGCTGGTATTTCCGGCACGGCAACGATTGACAAGAACTACGCGCATTCCGTCTGGAACTGGGAGAAAATGGGCGAAACCCATATTTTCTGGGAAATTTACAACACGGACGGATATCTGACGGTCTGCGGCGGCTATGCCACGCGCGGTCCCTCAGCCACGATGAAGTTTACGCGCCTCGCACTTCGGGATTCTGTGGTCACGATGAATGGCAAAGCGATCACAACCAATCTTGATTGGTTCACGCGCGTGGTTAACAGCGGCAAGGATCTGGATTTCGTCGGCCAGCAGGTGAACTGCAAGGTCACGAGCACGCCGACACCGGCCAAAGACGCCGATGTGGAATTCGAGCTGCGGTCCCGCAAGGACACCTATCGCGGCTAACGCAACCGGCGCGGATTTCGAGACGCTTGAGACCCGCGCCAAGCCGCGCTATGTCGGAGCCACGCAAGGAGACCGACATGCCCCATTTCCTGTCCACCACGGATACCGATTTCGAGACCCGTTTCGCAGCCCTTCTGACCATGAAGCGCGAGGACAGCCCGGATGTCGACGCGGCGGTCGCGGGGATCATCGCCGATGTGCGCGCGCGCGGCGATGCGGCGGTTTTGGAACTGACCGCGCGGTTCGACCGGATGGAGCTGACGGCGGACAAGCTGCGGTTCTCCGACGCAGAGATCGACGCGCTTTGTGCCGAGGTGTCGGACGAGGAGCGCGAGGCTTTGGAACTCGCGGCCCAGCGCATCCGCGCCTATCACGTCCGCCAGATGCCCCTTGACCAGATGTGGACCGACCCGGACGGAGCCACGCTGGGCTGGCGCTGGACGCCGGTGGCGGCGGCGGGGCTTTATGTGCCCGGTGGGCTGGCGTCTTATCCGTCGTCGGTGTTGATGAACGCGATCCCGGCCAAGGTGGCGGGGGTGGAGCGTTTGGCAATCACCGTGCCGACGCCCGACGGGGTGGCGAACCCGCTGGTGCTTTTGGCGGCACGCATCGCGGGTGTGGACGAGATTTACCGCGTCGGCGGGGCGCAGGCGATTGCGGCGCTGGCTTACGGCACCGAAACCATCGCGCCGGTGGACAAGATCACCGGGCCGGGCAACGCCTTTGTGGCGGCGGCGAAACGCCGGGTGTTCGGCAAGGTCGGCATCGACATGATCGCGGGGCCCTCGGAGATTCTGGTGATCGCCGACAAGCACAACGACCCGGACTGGATCGCGGTCGATCTGATGTCGCAAGCCGAACATGACGAAAGCGCCCAGTCGATTCTGATCACCGACGATGCCGAGTTCGGTGCGGCGGTGGCGCAGGCCGTTGAAAAGCGGCTTGAGACGCTGGAACGGCGCAAGATTGCGGGCAAGAGCTGGGAAGAGTTCGGCGTAGTGATCACCGTGCGTGATCTCGATGAGGCGGCGATGCTGTCGGACCGGTTCGCGCCCGAGCACCTCGAACTTTGCGTCGAGGACCCGGATGCGCTCTCCGCGAAGATTCACCACGCCGGGGCGATTTTCCTTGGCGCCTGGACGCCCGAGGCCATCGGCGACTATGTCGGCGGGCCGAACCACGTTTTGCCGACGGCGCGCTCGGCGCGGTTCTCGTCCAGCCTCTCGGTGCTGGACTTCCTGAAACGCACGACGCTGGCGAAAATGTCCCCCGAGGCGCTCAAGGCCATCGGGCCTGCGGCGGAACGTCTGGCCAAATCCGAAAGCCTCGAAGCGCACGGCCTGTCGGTTCGCGCACGTCTCGACCGGTTGAACGCGGACAAATGAGATGAAGCTCTTCGAACGCGTTTTCGGGGCGAAAAAGGATGCGGCAGAGCTGCGTAAAGAGCGCGCGATTGCGCAACTGACCGACGAGGCCCTGCCCACCAACGCCTTCCTGCCACCGCATATGGCGGTGGGCGAGGACATCAGGCGCAGCGAGGCGGAGGTTGTCACCCGTCTTCTGGGGGCGATGATCGCCGCTGTGAAGGGCGAAACCCGCGACAGCGACCTGATCGCGCAGGTGATTGCGCAATATGGCGCAGAAGACTGTTTCACCCCCGAGGAACGCGCCTTCCTTGACGAGGCGTCCCCGTCCGAAGAGACCTGTGCCAAATTCGCATGGCGCTACGAAGGGGTCTATGTGCTGATGTGGGCGCTCAGGTTCTTCGACACCCTGCCCTACCCGACCGACATCGTGCATGTGCCGGACATGACCGGGCTGATGAGCCGTCTCGGGCGCGAAGGGATGATCAAAGAGGCGCGTCTGAGACCGCAGGGCGAGATCCTCGATGCGGCCGAACTGACCTATCGCTACAACTGGGCCGCCACCAATGCGCGGATGAACAACCGCCCGGCGCCGTCGAATCTCGATGCGGGGGTTGTCTATGAGCGACATTATGCGTTCAATTGGCTTGTCGGATATGGCAAGCAAACCTGGGACGAGATTTCGACGGACACGTAACCGAAGACCAGAGCCATCATGGCACAGGGTTGAGACACGGGCATAACACGAGCGAGCACGCGATGAGCAAACTGATTTCCGTCACGATCGACGAAAAGGGCCTCGCGCCGCCAACGCCCGAGATCGAACAGGAACGCAAGGTCGCGATCTTCGACCTGCTGGAGGACAATTCCTTTACCCTGCCCGCGCGCGACGACCGGCAGATGCCGGAGGGGCCGTTCAAGCTTTTGCTGGCGATCCGCGAGCGGCGGCTGGTGTTCGATCTGACCACGGAAGGCGGCGAAAAGGCGGCGGAGTTCCACCTCTCGCTCGGGCCGTTCCGACAGGTGGTGAAGGATTACTTCCAGATCTGCGAAAGCTATTTCGACGCCGTCAAAAAGATGCCGCCCAGTCAGATCGAAGCCATCGACATGGCCCGGCGCGGCATTCACAACGAAGGCGCGCGGGTGTTGCAGGAGCGTCTTGAGGGCAAGGCGGTCGTGGACATCGACACGGCGCGGCGGCTCTTTACCCTGATCTGCGTGTTGCACTGGGGGTAAGGCGTGGCGGCAGATCTTCCCCATTCGGTTCTGTTCTGCTGCGACCACAACGCGGTGCGTTCGCCCATGGCCGAGGGGTTGATGAAGAAATTCTACCCCGGTCAGGTTTACGTTCAGTCGGCGGGCGTGCATTCCGATCTCGATGTCGACGGGTTTGCCGTCGCGGTCTGCGAGGAAATGGGCATCGAATTGCACCGCCATCAGGCGCGCTCTTTCGACGATCTCAAGGACTGGGGCGACGATATTTCCTCTTACGATCTGATCGTCGCACTGTCGCCCGCCTCGCAACGCCGGGCGCTCGATCTGACCCGCTATTATCATCTCGATGTGGAATATTGGCCGATCATGGACCCAACGGGGATCGGCGAGACGCGCGAAGCGAAACTCGATGCCTACCGGCAGGCCCGCGACCAGATCGTCACCCGGATGCAGGCCCGTTTCGGCCCGACCACCTCATAAACTCCCCTTCTCTTCAAGGACCTCCCATGACCCAGAACCGCGCGGAAACGCTGGCCCTCCTGACCCGTTATTACGAGGCTTTCGCAGCCCATGATCACGACGGCATGCTCGCCTGCCTGACGGACGATGTGGAGCACCGGATCAATCAGGGAGCGGTCGAGCATGGCAAGGACGCGTTTGCGGCGTTCATGGTGGCGATGGACACGGCCTATGAGGAGACGCTCACGGATATGGTCCTTTTCGCCAGTGACGCGGGCACGCATGGCGCCGCCGAATTCCGCGTCTTGGGCAAGTACCTGAAGACCGCAGAGGGCTACCCGCAGGCGAAAGGCCAGCATTACAACCTGCCCGCAGGGGCGTTTTTCGACATTCGCGACGGCAAGATCGCCCGCGTGTCAGTCTATTACAATGCCGAGGACTGGGTGGCGCAGGTGTCATGAAGGCTGTGTCATGAGCCTGAGTTTCCGAACGTTGAAAGGGGCCGAGGTCGAAGCCGCGCTCGACGATCTGGCGCGGTTGCGCATCGCCGTGTTCCGCGAGTGGCCCTACCTCTACGACGGTTCTCTGGACTACGAGCGCGACTATATGGCGAGTTACGTGGGCAATGACCGCGCGGTCCTCGTGGCGGCTTTCGACGGGGATCGGATCGTCGGTGCAGCGACAGGATCGCCTCTGGCGGAACATGCCGAAGATTTCGCGGCGGCCTTTGCCCATGTCGATCTGCCGATGGAGCGCGTGTTCTACTGTGCCGAATCCGTGCTTTTGCCGGAGTATCGCGGCCATGGCGCGGGACATGCGTTTTTCGACGCGCGGGAGGCCCATGCGCGCAGCCTTGGCCTGACCTATTCGGCCTTTTGTTCGGTGATCCGCCCGGAAGATCATCCGCTCCGCCCCAAAGGCGCGCGCAGTCACGAGGCGTTCTGGCGGGGGCGCGGCTATGCACCGCTGGAGGGGGTGATTGCGTCTTTCGACTGGAAAGACGTGGATGAGGCGGAAAGCTCGGAAAAGCGCCTGCAATTCTGGGGGAAAATGCTATGAGACTGATCGCGGCAACCTGGCAGCCGGTGTGGCACGACAGCCCCGAGGGATGGCTGGACCGGTATCGCGAGGCCTTGGCGGAGATTGCCGTAGATCGCGACACTTTGGTGGTCTTTCCGGAATATGCGGCGCTTGAGGCGGCGTTTTACGGCGCGGTTGCGCTGGATGCGCAGGGCTGGATGCACCGGGGCGCCGATCATTTCGAGGCCTATTGCGAGGGCATCCGGGCGCTTGTGAAAGACACGGGCGCGACGATCCTTGGCGGATCGGGCTTTGCCCGCAAGGGCGATCAGATCGTCAACCGCGCGCTGTTTTGCGCGCCCGAGGGCGAGGTCTGGTTGGAAAAGCAAATGCCGACGCCCTATGAGCGCGCGCTCGATATGGCACCGGGCGCGGCGATGCCGATCCTCGACACGCGGTTCGGCAAAATCGCCGCCGTCATTTGTTATGACAGCGAATTCCCCCTGATTTCGCGCCGATTTGCCGAAGCCGGGGCGGAGATCCTTTTGGTGCCGTCCTGCACCGACACGGAACAAGGCGCGAACCGAGTGGAGATCGGATGCCGTGCCCGTGCGCTCGAAGGCCAGATGATCGTCGCCATGGCGCCTCTGGTGGGCGAGGTGCCCGGGTGCGAGGTGATCGACGTCAACCTCGGGCAGGCACGGATCTTCTGCCCGCCGGACGGGACCTCGCCGGAGGACGGAACCTTGGCGCAGGGGCCGCGCAATGCGCCGGGCTTTGCCATCCTGACCACCCTGTCCGAGTCGCTTGCACAGGCGCGCAAGAGCACGGAGGTCAGCGTTTTCGCCCACTGGCCGGAGAGTGAAACGCCGCAAAACCTGCCCGAGAGGCGTAATTTGCGTTAAAACCAGCTTGAAAACGCGGCTTTAAAGGCGCATTTACCAGAGCGCCCGCAAACTGGCGGGAGAAATCAATCACGGAGTGACCATGGCCAAGGAAGAAATGCTCGAATTCCCCGGTGTCGTTAAGGAACTCCTGCCGAACGCGACATTCCTGGTCGAGCTGGAAAACGGCCATACGATCATCGCGCACACGGCAGGCAAAATGCGTAAAAACCGCATCCGCGTTCTGGCTGGCGACAAGGTGCAGGTCGAAATGACCCCTTACGATCTGACCAAGGGTCGGATCAACTATCGCTTCCGCTGAACGGCGCCCGCGATCCTATGAAACTGATCCTCGGTTCAGGCAGCCCGCGCCGGAAAGAGCTTCTGGCGCAACTCGGGCTTGTGCCCGACGAGATCCGGTCCCCCGACATCAATGAGGACCCGCAGAAGGCCGAGCTGCCGCGCCCCTATTGCGCGCGTATGGCGCGTGAAAAGGTGCTGGCGGTGCCGCGCGCCGACGATGAGGTCGTGCTTTGCGCCGACACCACGGTGGCTTTGGGCCGCCGGATCATGGGCAAGCCTGCCGATGAAAAGGAATGCGCCGCATTCCTTCTCGCCATGTCGGGCCGTCGTCACCGGGTGATTACGGCTGTGGCCGTCGCCCATGGCGATCGGGTCTGGGAGGCGGATGTCGTCACCACGGTGAAAATGAAACGCCTCTCCGACGATGAGCTGAACAGCTATCTGGCCTCCGGCGACTGGCGCGGCAAGGCGGGCGGCTATGGCATCCAAGGCCCGGCGGGCGCGTTTATCCCGTGGATTCAAGGCAGTTATTCCGCCGTCATGGGATTGCCCGTTGCGGAGACCGCCAATCTTTTGCTGGCCGCAGGCTATCCGGTTTATGGAGATCGCGCATGAAGGGTTCTGTCATTGCACTGGGCGAGGTTCAGGGCAAACGCGCCGCCGCCTGGATTATCGACGGTCGTCTCGAAGACCTTTTGATCGACGCGGGCGAAGACGCCCCCCCTGCCCCCGGCTCGATCTTTCGCGCCAAGGGTGGGCGCAGTCTCAAGGGGATGGGCGGCGCGCTTCTGGATCTGCCGGATGGCGACAAGGCCTATCTGCGCGGCAACAAGGGCCTCAAACCCGGCGCGCCGATGTTGGTGCAGGTCAGCCATATCGCCGAAGAGGGCAAGGCTGTCCCGGTCACCACGCGCCTGCTGTTCAAATCGAAATACGCCATCGTCACGCCCGATGCGCCGGGGCTGAACATCTCCCGGCAGATCTCCGAGGACGAAGAGATGATGCGGCTGCACGACCTCGCGTCCGAGGGCATGGAAGGCGCGGATGAGATGATGGGTCTGATCCTGCGCTCCGCCTGCGAGGGCGTGTCCTCTGACGCGATTGCCGAAGACATCGCCGCCATGCGCGAGCTGGCCGAGGCGGTTCTGGCCGATGAGGCCGGTGAGCCGGAGCTTTTGGTCGCGGGGGCCGATGCCTGGGAAATGGCGTGGCGCGACTGGCCGGAGGCGGATGTGTTCGACGACAGCGAGGCTGCGTTCGAGAACCACGGTGTGCATGAGCTGATCGACGCCGCACTCGATGTGCGCGTGCCGCTCAAGGGCGCGGGCTATGCCTTTATCGAGCCGACCCATGCGATGGTGGCGGTGGATGTGAACACCGGCGGGGATTTCTCCCCCGCTGCGGGGCTTAAGGCCAATATCGCCATTGCCCGTGACCTGCCGCGTCAACTGCGCGTGCGCGGGCTTGCCGGACAGATCACCGTCGAGCTTGCGCCGATGGCCAAGAAGGATCGTCGCCAGTTCGAACAGAGCCTCAAGGCCGCGTTCAAATCCGAAGGCGGCGATGTCGTCTTGGCGGGCTGGACGCCGCTCGGCAATTTCGAGATTCAGAAGAAACGCGCGCGCGTGCCAATCGCGGAACTGATCGCATGAGCTGCCCGATTTGCGGCAATGAGAGCGTTCCGAAATACCGGCCCTTCTGCTCGAAACGCTGCGCCGATATTGATCTTGCGAAATGGCTGAACGGCTCCTACGCCGTGCCCTCAATGCGCGAAGAGGACCCGGAAGAGATTGCCGAGGCGCTTGAAGAGGCGCTCAACGACAGCCTGCGGGAGGCATTTGAGGACGGCGCGAAAAAACCTCACTGAAGTGGTGTTTTTCCTCTGGACACTCCCGGAGCCGCCGACTAGAAACCCGCTACCCGAACGACAGAGACGTTCAGCGAGAAATCGCTCCCGATGCCCGGGTAGCTCAGGGGTAGAGCAGTGGATTGAAAATCCTCGTGTCGGTGGTTCGATTCCGCCCCCGGGCACCATTCCTCAAACCAAGATCACCCACACAGCGTCTTTCGAATTTAGCGTGGGTGTGGGACACGCGTATGACAATGCGGCCGGTTGCCTTCCAAAGAACGGCCTCTTGTCCTTCGAGAGGCGTGTTCCCTGTGACCCGGGACGCCACTCTGCGTCATCTCAAACGTCCTGTTCCCCTGAGGCGTAATCCGCAGCCGTGGCGGCTTTGCGCGCAATGAAGGCGCTCGGCATTGGGCGGGAAAACCCGCGCAGCTTCGTATGAACCGTGGTCCGAAACGCTTTAAACCAGCACTTGCGGCGGCATCGAAGCGCGACACGTCCAATCCTCAGCGATCTGCTTTTGCGCCGCCCTTGGTCTGGCGTCTGGGGCCTCCGGTCTCCGGCACCGCCCTGCGGCAGGGGGCGGCCCGAATCGAAGGCCTTGGATGAGCGCGGCAAACCTCTCGAATAAGCCCGTTTTTCGGCAGGTCTGTTGCCTTTTCATCACCTTACGCCACGGCAAGCGATATATGTGACAAAAACCATAAGAATTGTCCTTGCCCGCTTTTCGCCCCCCTTTTAGAACGCCGGAAATCCTCCGAAGCAAGCCAAGCGCCAGCCCACGGACCCATAGTCAGGACGGGCCCATGCGCTTTACATCTCTCTCCCTTCGCCGCCGCGCCGTGCTCATGGGCACGAGCGCGCTTCTCCTCTCCGCCCCCGCCGCCGTCGCACAGGACGCCACCGTGCTCGATCCGATCCTGATCCTAGGTGAGGACGGGCAAATTCACGCGCTCGAAGGCTCGGACGAGGGTGTCGGCGCCACCGCGCTCGATGCCGATGCCATCGTCATTCGCGGCGACGGATCGGGCGATGCCAATACCGCGCTGACCACCTTGCCCCATGTGCAGGGCGATCCCGGCGACACGGATGATGCGGGCGCGAACATCGACGATGTGCTTGATCTTCAGCCCAAGGAACTGTCGATCTCCGGCGGCTCCCTGACCGAAAACACCTTCCTGCTCAACGGCGTGGATATCAACTCGGTCACCGGGACAACCCATCCGGGCACGAGCACCGATCTCAACCGCGAAGACAACCAACCCAACACCTACGCCTTCTACGGCCTGCATTCGCAGACCCAGTTCGTGCCCTCCTCGCTTCTGGAAGAGGCCGAAGTCCTCGACAGCGATGTTTCCGCCGAATATGGCGGGTTTCAGGGCGGCGTGGTGAAATACGAGCTGAAAAAACCGAACCCGGAAAAAGCCGAAGGCTCCGTGACGGTCAATTACAGCAGTTCCGATCTGACCGACTACACGCTTGCGACCGAAGACGGCGAAAACCCGAATGACATGATCAAGCCGAGCTGGACAAAGATCGAATACGCCTATGATTACAACCAGCCGCTGAGCGAGCGTTCCGCCCTGCGCTTCGGCTATTCGCGCCGCTCCGCCGAAGGCACCAAGGCCAAGGAACCGCAATATCTCGAAGACACGGTCGACAGCGACAGCCGCAGCGATTTCTACAGCCTCGCCTATAGCCACGACTTCCTCAATGGCGACACGCTGACCCTGTCCGGGCAATACACCGATTACGATCAGGACTGGGACAGCAACTATGTCCGCGATTTTCATCTCGATGTGAAAACGCAATCGCTGTCGCTCGATGCGAAATATGAAAAGGACTGGGACGCGCTGTCGATCGCAGGGGTTGATCTCAAGAACGCCAAGCTGACATTGCGTGCCATTCATCAGGACAGCACGTCTTCCAACGGCAACCCCCAGAACGAATATTACAACTGGTACGGCTCGTACCGGGGCGGTTTCTATACCGATGCGTTCGATGAGTGGTGCGATGCCGACGAGACCGGCAGCGAAAGCGTCTTGTGTCGCACCGGGGGCTTGGGCAGCACGGATTACTCCGATGTGAGCAACCGGCTTGAGGCCAAGTTCGAAAGCGAAATCTGGAACGGTCGCCTTTCCATGGGGGCTGCCATCGAACAGGTCGAGGCCAAGCGGAGCGGCTCCGGCTTTACCTTCTATTCCTCTACCACACGCCTCTCTGACGACGATGCGTTCGATGCCTTCATCTGCGCAGATGGCGACAGCGCCTGTATCGAAGACGAGTATTTCTCCGTTCGTATCTATCAGGAGGCCTATGACGTCGAAATCGAGGCCCTCGCCGCCGAAACCTATGCGGAATTGGAACAGACCTGGGGCGACTTCACTCTGCGGGCCGGTCTGCGGGCCGATTACAACGATGTGCTCGAAAACCTCGATCTCGCCCCGCGCCTGACCGCCACATGGAAACCGAATGACGCATTCTCCCTGTCCATGGGAGCCAACCGTTATTACAGCGACAGCTATCTGGCCTATGCGATCCATGACGCCGTGCCGCGCGGTCTGAACCAACGCCGCACCCATGACAGCACCACCGGCGAAGTCGGCGAGTGGTACACCAACAGCGTGCTCAGCAACTACTATTACACCCAGGGCGATCTGAAAACGCCCTATACCGACGAGATCTCCCTCACCGCGATGTATCGCGATCACTGGACCAATGGCGTCTGGCGGCTCAAGGGCATCCACCGTCTCGGCAAGGATCAGTTCGCAGCCTCCGAGGACAGCACCTCCCAGAACCAGACCCTGACCAACGACGGCAGCAGCGAATATACCTCCGTCTCGCTGGAATATGAGAACAACTGGGAGATCAACAGCGGCGCGCTCGACAGTCTCGGTCTCTATGTCTCCGGCGTCTGGGCGGATCGTGATGTGTCCTCGAACACCTATTTCCTCGATGACGAAGGCAGCCTGTCCTTCATCTCCTACAAAGGGAAAAGCTACAGCACCGCCGAATTCAGCGAGGTGACCGGCAATCTCGACATTCCCGTGCGCGCCACGCTCGAACTGCGCAGCACCTGGAAGGACGAGCGGGTCAAACTCGGTCTCGGTGCGGACATCACCGCGGGCTATAACGGCGTGATCGACACGGACTCGAATGAGACGCTCGTGCATGACACTTACGGAAGCCAGTCGCACGACATCTACGAGGATTACAAATTCGACACCGTGGTCTCCACCTACCTGACCGCCAAGGTGCAGATTGCCAAACTGCAACAGGGCACGGCGACGCTCGACGTCAAAGTCTCCAACCTGTTCAACGACATCGGCAATGTCACCTCCACCGATGACAACCCCTGGGTTCAGGGCCGCTCTGTCTATCTCGGAACCACTTTTACCTGGTAAGCGCATGACACAGACCTCCGCACTCCGTTCTCATCTCTGGCACATGCCCGTCTGGGCCGCTGTCACCGTGGTTCTGGGCGTGGGGGTCTATGACCGTCTCGAACTCACCCCGTCCGAGACCGACCGGCTGCGCCAGATCTATTCCGGCCCGTCCTCGGACTGGCCCGCGCCCTGGGTCGACGCCGGTGTCGCCTATGTCGAACTGGCCTCCGCCCCCCTGCCCGCCCTGCCCGAAGAGGGCAGCCGGGAGGCCTTGCAGGTCGCTTTGGGAGAGCGGCTGTTCAACGATCCGGTTCTGTCCGAGTCCGGTCACATCGCCTGCCAGAGCTGTCACAACCGACGCGAGGGCTGGGGCGACGGTCTGCCGCGTCCCTTCGGTCACGCCCGCACGGAAGGCCGCCGCAACGCGCCCGCGCTGTTCGCCGCCTGGGCGCGTCCGGCGTTTTTCTGGGACGGGCGAGCCGACAGTCTCGAAGATCAGATGATGGGGCCGCTGTCGGACCCGGCGGAAATGGCCAATCACGATCTGAGCGGCGTGACCCATCGCCTGAAATGGCTGGGCGGCTATCCCGAGGATTTCGCCGCGGTCTATGGCGATCAGGAGATCACGCTCGACCGGGTGGCGGGGGCATTGGCCGCGTTCCAGACCCATCTCGATGCGCCGACCCGGCTGGACCGGTTTCTGTCCGGCGAAACCGCCATGCTCAGTGATGAACAGATCGAAGGGCTGCACCTCTTCCGCACCAAGGCGCGCTGCGTGAATTGCCATATGGGGCCTGCGCTGATGGACGGGGAGTTCCACAAGATCGGCCTGACCTATTACGAGCGCAGCTATCACGACATGGGGCGCCATGAGATCACCGGTGAGGCGGCGGATGCCGGGGCGTTTCTCACCCCCAGCCTGCGCCATGTCTCGCGCAGCGGGCCCTACATGCACAACGGTCTGTTCCCGACGCTCCGGGGCCTCGTGAACCTTTACAACGCAGGCGGCGCGCGTCAGCCAGAGCAACCGGAACGCGCCGCCCGCGACCCGATGTTCCTCCCGGCGACCGAGGTCGACCCGCTGCTAAAACCGCTCGATCTCACGACGGACGAACGCGCGGCCCTGGTCGCCTTTCTCGAAGCGATCTGATCCTCCATCAAATATTCCATGAAAAAGGGCGCCCCGAACGGGACGCCCTTCTTGCATGTCCGAGGCGATCAGGCGGTCAGGTCGAACCGATCCGCGTTCATCACCTTGACCCAGGCCTTGACGAAATCCGCCACGAATTTCTCCGCGTTGTCGTCTTGAGCATAGACCTCGGCGTAGGACCGCAGGATGGAGTTCGAGCCGAACACCAGATCGGTGCGCGTGGCGGTGTATTTCACCGCACCGGTTTTGCGATCGGTGATCTCATAGACCCCGCCTTTGACCGGCACCCATTTGTAATCCATGTCGGTCAGGGTCACGAAGAAGTCCGGCGTCAACGCGCCTTCGCGCTCCGTGAACACGCCATGTTTCGTGCCGCCGTAATTGGTGCCCAGAACCCGCATGCCGCCGGTCAGAACCGTCATTTCCGGCGCGGTCAGCCCCATGAGCTGGGTGCGGTCGAGCATCAGCTCCTCGGGAGAGACCACATAGTCCTTCTTGAGCCAGTTGCGATAGCCATCGGCGATGGGCTCCAGTACGTCGAAGGAGGCCGCATCGGTCATCTCGTCGGTGGCGTCGCCCCGACCCGGCGCAAACGGCACGGTGATGTCAAAGCCAGCCGCTTTCGCCGCCTGCTCAATGCCCACGCCCCCGGCCAGCACGATCACGTCGGCCACCGACGCCCCGGCCTCTGCCGCAATGGGTTCGAGCACGGAGAGCACCTTCGCCAGACGCGCAGGTTCGTTGCCTTCCCAGTCCTTTTGCGGCGCCAGACGGATGCGCGCGCCATTGGCCCCGCCCCGCATGTCGGAACCGCGATAGGTCCGGGCGCTGTCCCAGGCGGTCGACACCATCTCGGAAATCGAAAGCCCCGAGGCGGCAATCTTCGCCTTGACCGCATCGACATCGTAAGAGGTCGCGCCAGCAGGCACCGGGTCCATCCAGATCAGGTCTTCGGACGGCACATCCGGCCCGATGTAACGGACCTTCGGCCCCATATCGCGGTGGGTCAGCTTGAACCAGGCGCGGGCAAACGTGTCGGCGAAATAGTCCGGATCGGCCATGAATTTCTGACAGATCGCGTTGTAGATCGGGTCCACTTTCATCGCCATGTCGGCGTCGGTCATCATCGGGTTGTGACGCTTCGACGGGTCGGTCGCATCCAGAGGCTTGTCCTCTTCCTTGATGTCCACCGGCTCCCATTGCCACGCCCCTGCGGGCGATTTGCGCAGCTCCCAGTCATGGCCGAAGAGCATGTCGAAGAAGCCCATGTCGAACTGCGTCGGATGGGTCGTCCATGCGCCCTCAAGACCGGAAGTCACGGCATTCGCCGCCTTGCCCCCCATCTTCGGGTTGGCCCAGCCAAGCCCCTGCATCTCGGGACCGGCGGCTTCCGGATCGGCGCCCAAAACAGACGCATCGCCATTGCCGTGGGTCTTGCCGACCGTGTGACCGCCAGCCGTCAGAGCCGCGGTTTCCTCGTCGTTCATCGCCATCCGGGCAAAGGTCTCGCGCACCTGCGCAGCGGTTTTCATCGGGTCCGGTTTGCCGTTCACCCCCTCGGGGTTCACATAGATCAGGCCCATCTGCACCGCCGCGAGCGGGTTTTCCATCGTGTCGGGCTTGTCGACATCGGTGTAGCGCTCGTCGGAGGGCGCGAGCCATTCCTTCTCAGCCCCCCAATAGGTGTCTTTCTCCGGGTGCCAGATGTCCTTGCGACCAAAGCCGAAACCGAAGGTCTTCAGCCCCATGTTCTCATAGGCAATCGTGCCCGCCAGAACGATCAGGTCGGCCCAGCTCACCTTGTTGCCGTATTTCTTCTTGATCGGCCACAACAGGCGACGCGCCTTGTCGAGGCTGACGTTGTCGGGCCAGGAGTTCAGCGGCGCAAAACGCTGGTTGCCGGTGCCGCCACCGCCGCGCCCGTCGGCCAGACGATAGGACCCTGCCGCGTGCCAGGACAGGCGGATCATCAAGCCGCCGTAATGGCCCCAGTCGGCAGGCCACCACTCCTGGCTTTCGGTCATCAGCGCATGCATGTCGGCCTTCAGCGCGTCGAAATCGAGGCCTTTCACCGCCTCGCGATAGTCGAAGGCCTCGCCCATCGGGTCGGTCTTGGTGTCGTGTTGGTGCAGAATGTCGAGGTTGAGCGCATTCGGCCACCAATCCATCACATTGCTGCCCATGGCGGTGTTGCCGCCATGCATGACCGGGCATTTGCCCGCCGTTTTCATATCATTACCGTCCATCTGGGGTCCTCCGTTGACTGACGTCCGGGTGGCCGCCTGCGCCCCGGCAAAATCGCCGTCGGTGCGACACGCTGTCACCTGTTGCGCCCAGAGGTAGCAAGCCGAATGGATAAAAAGAAATTGTATTATTTTTGATCTGAAATAAGAAAAGCTAATACAAAAACGCCCACCCGCACAGACATCAACGTGGGCATCAGCGTGGGCAAACCAGTTCCCGGTTGACGTTGCCCGAGTCCGAGGACAGGCAAGGGTCCTGCGGCACCGTCACCCCCGCCTCTTCCAGATAGCGGATCAAAGCTCCCTGTCCGATCTCTCTTCGCACGAAGCCGCGCAGATCGGCCAAAGGATCGGCAGACACGCCCACCACGGCCTTCAGCCGCGCCACCTCCGCCGCATCGCCGATCATCGCCGCCGCCGCCAAAAGAACCACATCGCGCGAGGGCTCCTGTTGCAGCGCATATTCTTTCCGCGCCATGTCGACGAGCCGCGCGTTCTTATGCACCAGCCCGGAGATCAGAATCGGCAGATACAGATAGGGCTGCGGGGTCGCACTGATGCGAATGCCGTCCAGCGCCGCCTCCCGCGCCTCCTCATGCAGATCGGCGGCCATATAGGCATAGGCCAGAACGCCATAGGAGGTCGGATTGGCCGGGTTCATGTCGATGGCATGGCGCAGATCGCGCACCGCCCGATCCGTATCCCCCTCCGCATTGTGAACCGCGCCCAGCAGCGTGTAGACAACGTCCGAACTCGGATAACGGTCGGCCAGCCGCTCGGCATAGCGCGTCACCTCCTCGGCGGAGAACTGCATCTCCGGCGACAAGGCTGCGACATCCATAAAGGGAAACTCCGGCACCGCATGCAACATGAGCGTGCCATAGGAAGACGCCGCAATCGGGTCCTCTTCCAGATGCGTCATCAACGGTTGGAAACAGTCATAGGCCTCGCGAAAGCGGTCCGGCGAGAGGCCATTGAGAAACGCATCCGTCAGCACGACACAGCGGAACGGCCCGGCGGTGGCGACGCGGTCGAACTCGCTCATCACGCCGCCTTGCGCGGCCAAGGTCCCGCTCACCTGCTGCGAAATCTCCCGCAACCCCGCGTAGACATCGCCATGTTCCACATCTTGCACGAAACGCCGCTGCAACAGCACCTCCCCGGTCGTCGCGACCGAGAGTTCGACGGCAAGATCGACCTCCCGCCCGAAACTAAGGATCGAGCCATTCAACACGTAATCCACCTGCGCCAGCGCGCGTTTGTCCGTGGCGGAGGGCAAGACATGGATTTCCGCCCGACCGAAGCGACCGAAATCGCCGGCAATCTGGCGCTGGATCGCCTTGCCGAGGTCCTCCTTGCCCGCATCGCCGGTGAAATTTCCAAAGGGCAGAATGGCGATCCTCGGGTAGGATGGAACCGGCGCGGTCGAGGCCCCGGTCTCGGCCCCGGTCTCCACCGTGGGCGAGACCGGCGGCACGCGCGCGCCATAGAGAAACGCCGCCGCGGCCAGCGCCAGTCCGACCAGAAGGATCCCCCCGAAACCGCGACTGCGACGCGACGGGACACGGCCGCGCGTCGCGGTTTGAGCGGGTTTGGGGGCCTGTGGCGCGGCCTGCGCGTCTTCGGCGGCCACCTCCTCCACGGCAACGGGCGCGGCGATCTCGGCAAGACCCAGAACATAACTGCCCCGCGGAATTTCCAGCCTGACGGCCTGCGGGTAATGCTCGTCGTAATAGGACGAGATGGCTTCGCGCAGACGCCGCATCCGCACCCGGACGATCGGGTCGGTGGAGGGGTCGAAATCGTCGTCCCGCCCGAGAAGATCCTGCGCGATGGCGTATTCGGTGATCTCTTCGCCCCGCCCGGCCAGATACTCCTCGGCGAGATAACTCAACAGAGCCCGGTTGGCTTTGGAGCGTGCGAAAGACGGGCTTTCCAGAAGCGCCGTTACCTCTTGTTGCACCAGAGCGGCCTTTTGCCCGCCTTTGGGTCCGTCCGGCAGCATGGGCGAACTCCTCAAGGACCATGTCGCATCACCTCGCACTGACGGCGAAAGTAACATGTTTCATAAGCGACAAAAGAGAAAATTCATCCAAAACCGCCTCAAAACGGCATGAAGAACGCTTTATTCGCCCCCCGCAACACCGCCCCGCAGCGGAGGTTACAAAATGTTACATCGGGGCGGACATCTGGGAGGGAGCCTCGTCTCGCCCCGCCGCCTGTCCGGTGAAACACTCTGAAACCGTTTGTTTCTGCAACACCGCATCGCTTTGCCGCACAATCTGGCCTCAAAGGAGAAAGATCATGCAGGACCAGTTCTCGTTTCCGGCCCAGAGCACGTCGCACACCCATTCGCAAATCGTTCCGCACGCACAGGGCGGGGCGGTTCGGACGACGTCTGCGAAGACCGCAGATCGGGACAACAGCCGCGACGGCTCTGCTGTGAAACGGCATGGCATCCTGCTGATCACCGCCTTGCCAATGGGCGACAGCCTCGCCCATCGCGCAACCGGGGACCTCAACCCCCGTGTGGCGCGCGATGCCGAAGAGGTCTCGGCCCATCTGGAGGCAGAATCCTTCCGGCTCGCAGTACTGGAATGTCACCCGGAGCGTTCCGATCTGGTTCAGGACGCGATCCGGCTGCACCGGAGTCTGCCGCCGGAAGACGGCACTGCGCTTCTCGGCATCAGAACTGTCGGAGAGGGATTGCTCGATCTGTTGCGCTACACGCCCACAGCGTCGAGCTACGCCTTCCTCTCCGCCCGCGACCACCAGTTGCGCGCCCATGTTCTGGAGCTTCTCTCCCTCTGATTTTCCCCGTTGTTCCCTGTCTGCCCCCCACCGGGGCGGATCTCAGGTGTTTGTACAGGAGTGTCCCATGAGCCTTCCCTCCCCTGCCAAGGCACGTCGCATGGTCATCGCCGCCCCTCCGGGTCAGTTGCGGCTTGCTTTCGTAACCGCCCCGATTGGCCCCAGCGACAACCGCACGCATTCGCCACGTTTCGACGCCCCGCAGCCCCTGCCGGACTTGCATGCGCAGGACAGCGCGCTGATCGACCGCCTGCTGGAAATGAGCACGCAGTATCACCACGAGGGTCAGGACGAGCTGTCCGCCCTGATCGACCGGATCGGGATGCGGTTGATGCAGATGTTTCTCGCGCGAAGCCCAGACACCCCTGCCACCGACCCGCAGGAAGCCCCGTAACGCAAAAGGCCCCCGCTTGCGGAACAGAACCGGACAGGGACGCATCCAGGTCTGCCCCGCAGGCGGGAGCCTCTGTGACGGCACGGCCCCGGACACGCCCGGAGCCGCACAAAAGCGTTATTCCACGATGACTTCCGCCGTCGGCCGCGGGGTCGTCGCGGTTTCGGCCGGCAGGATCGGCGTGGTGATCTCAGGCACTTCGCCGGTCAGCGAGCCGAGGAAGGCGACGATTTTGTCGGCCTCTTCATCGGTCAGTTCTTCGCCCAGCTGGCTTTCCGCCATGATCTGCACCGCCACTTTGAGATCCCAGACCTTGCCGGAATGGAAATAGGGCGCGGTCATCGCGATGTTGCGCAGCGGCCCGGCGCGGAAGACATATTCGTCATCCACCGTATCCGTCACGGCAAACCGGCCACGGTCGCCCTCGGGCAGAATGTCAGACCCCGGTTTTTCGATGAGACCGAAGGGATAGTAATCCTCGCCACCGACATTGACGCCGGAGTGGCAAGCGATGCAGCCCTTGTCCATGAACATTTCAAGACCGGCCAACTGCTCTTCGGTCAGCGCATTATCGTCGCCATTGAGCCAGCTGTCGAACGGCGCCGGGGTGATCAGCGTGGCCTCGAAAGCCTCGATCGCCTTGGCCATATTGTCGAAGGTGACAGGTTCCGCCTCATCCGGGAAGGAGGCCTCGAACCATTCGACATATTGCCCCATGGACGACAGGGTCGCGACGACGTTTTCCGGCGTGTTGGCCATTTCGACACCGGCCTGAACCGGACCTTTGGCCTGTGCCTTCAGGTCATCCGCACGACCGTCCCAGAACTGCGCCACGTTGAACACCGCGTTCAGCACGGTCGGCGAGTTGCGCGGGCCTTTTTGCCAGCCATGCCCCACCGAGGTTTCCATGTTGTCATCGCCGCCCGTGGTCAGGTTGTGGCAGGAATAGCAGGAAAACACACCGGAGGCCGACAGGCGCGGATCGAAGAACAACGCCTTGCCGAGGTCGATTTTCTCATCGGTGATCGGGTTGTCCGCCACGGCAGGCACCGTGGAGGGAAGCGGTTTGAAAAATTCGAGCGCAGTGTCTCTCAACTCATTTGCCGAGGCGACCGTGCCCCCCAGAACAGCGGCACTGGTCAAAAGGGCAATACGCGGTGCAAGTCTCATTAATCTCTCCCTCGCATAATAGAATGCAGTTTGACGATCGCGCGTCTGTGAACGAACTTAGAATCCTTCCAATTCCAAACCATGACTTAGATCAATTCCAATTCCAGAACCGGGCTTGACCGCCGCGCGCACAGCCGCCAAACCCGCCGTTCTTCCTCCGTCAACCCTTGCCAAGAAAGCGATCCGCGTCGTAAGCGGGAGAGACCTTTTGTCACCCGAGGCGATGTTTTGCTGCTGTATCGTGCCTTTCTGTTGTTTTTGAGCCCGATCTTCGCACTGGCCCTGCTGCGGCAAGTGCTGCGAGGACGTGAGAAGCCGCGCGATCTGGCGGAACGATTTGCCGCAGGCATCCCGCGCCATCCGCAGTCCTGTGCCACCCGGCTATGGGTACATGGCGCCTCGAACGGCGAGCTGACCGCCGCGCGCAGCCTCATCGAAGAGGCGCTGAACCGCGCGCCTGGGCTCGAGATTCTCGTCACCGTCAACACCGTGAGCGCCCGGCGCATGGTGCGCAAATGGCATCTGCCGCGCGTGCAGGTGCGGCTCGCGCCCATGGACCTGCGCCCGGTGCTGCGGCATTTTCTCGACATGTACGCCCCCGCCGCCCTCATTTCGCTGGAAAACGAGATCTGGCCCAATCGCTTCACGGTCCTGAAAAAACGCGGCATCCCGGTGATCGTCGCAGGCGCGCGCATGTCGGAGCGCACCGCCCGGCGCTGGTCCCACATGCAATGGCTCTTCGGCCCGACCATGCGCACGACCATCGGTGCGATCACCCGGCTGGCGGCGCAGGACACCGCCTCCGAGCAACGCCTGTTGCAACTGGGTCTGCCCACCGACCGCCTGTTGCCGCGCATGAACCTCAAGACCACGGTCGATCTGCAAGCTGCCCCCGAAGCCGCGCTTGCCGCGCTGCGCCCGCATTTCCCGCATGCCACGACGCTTTTGGCCGCCTCCACCCATGAGGGCGAGGAGCGCGTGCTGCTCGAAGCCTATGGTCTGCTGCGTCAGAGCCAGCCCGACGCCCGGCTGATCCTCGCCCCCCGTCATCCCCGGCGCGGCGATGCGGTGGCGCAGGAGCTGTCCCGCGCGGGGCTCGCTTTCGCCCGCCGCTCCCTGAACGACGATCCCGCCGCCGCGCCGGTTTATCTCGCCGACACGCTGGGCGAGATGGCGCTCTGGTATCAGCTTGCGGGGCTCTGTTTCGTCGGCGGTTCCCTCGGCCCGCGCGGCGGCCACACGCCCTTCGAACCGGCGCAGTTCGAGTGCGCCCTGCTGTATGGCCCGCATGTCTCCAACCACCTCGCCGCCTATCAGGCGCTGGCGGACATCGGCGGCGCTGTGGAGGTGACGGATGCCGCCGGTCTGGCCGCCGCCGCCGCCCGGCTGATGGCCGATCCCGAGGCCGCCGCCCAAATGGCACAGAACGCCCACACCGCCCTCACGCCGCTGCGCGCCGCCCAGATGCGGCAGGAGGCGTTCTGGAACGCGCTGGCCGATCTGCCCAAATTGCAGGCGCTGGCCTGAGCCACGGACGTTTTTGCTTTTCAGCCGTCACATGAGCTTGTTACTCATGCGCTAGTCTGTTGCACATCTGCCGGTTGGGGGGCCGCAGATGCAGCGGCGTCGGAGGATTTCGAGCAGGTGTCATTGATCAGAGCCAGACAACTTCCGGTCAAACTGGGCCGGGGCGGGAAAGACGGGGTGCGCACGCAGTTCGGCGCGCTGATCTGGCGTCAGCGCAAGGACAAATTGCAGGTGCTTCTGGTCAAATCCCGGCGCAGCAAGCGCTGGATCATCCCCAAGGGCTGGCCGATGCATGGTGAAACCCCGGTTCAGGCGGCGGCGATCGAAGCCTGGGAGGAAGCGGGCGTCAAAGGTCGCCCCGCGCCGATCTGCATCGGCCTCTATTCCTACCTGAAAACCCCGCGCGAGGGCGGTTTGCCGAAACCCTGCGTCGTCGCGGTGTTTCCGCTCAAGGCCCGCTGGGTGTTCGACAAATACCCGGAAATGCACGAACGCAAACGCAAATGGGTGTCCCAGAAAAAAGCCGCAAGCCTCGTCGCCGAACCGGAACTGGCGCAGATCATCCGGCATTTCGATCCCAGACATTACAAACTCTGAACCACGGAGCCGCCGCCAATCAGGCCGCCAATCAGATTGCCAAGCCCCCCAAGGGCGGCTAGTCTGGGGCACTTGCAAACCCGCATCAGAGACACCCCAGCCCCCGCCCCGACCATGATCCGCTACAGCCTCAAATGTGCCGAAGGCCACCAGTTCGAAAGCTGGTTCCGTTCGGCGGACGCCTTCGACACGCTGCGGACCAGCGGACAGGTGAGCTGTCCGGTCTGTGGCGCGACCGATGTCGAAAAGGCGATCATGGCGCCCCGGGTCAGCACCTCGCGGAGCCGCGCCGACGCCCCCGCCCAAGGGACGCCGCCCGCCACGCCCGCACCCGACATGTCTCCGCCTCCCAGCCCTGAGCAGATCGAACAGGCGGTCGCCAAGCTGCGCGCCGAGGTCGAGGCCAATTCCGATTACGTCGGTGTCGAATTCGCCGCCGAGGCCCGCAAGATCCACGAGGGCGAGGCCCCCGCCCGCGCCATCTATGGCGAGGCGAAACTCGACGAAGCCAAGGCGCTGATCGAAGACGGCGTGCCGGTTCTGCCCCTGCCGTTTACACCGAAACGGAAAATGAACTGACCCGGTTGCCCCCTCTTCGCGGCGCTCTATGTGTCTGCCACACCGGAACGAACCCTCAGGACAGATACCATGCCCACCGCATTGATCACCGGCGCCTCCCGCGGCATCGGTGCCGCCATGACCCGCGAACTCACCGCCCGGGGCTTTGACACCATCGGCACCTCCACGAAAGGCGGCGACGGGCTCTACCCGCTCGACGTCACCGACCCGCAAGGCCCCGCCGCACTGGCGCAAACGCTCTCCGGCACCCCCATCGACCTTCTGGTCTGCAACGCCGGGCTCTATCTCGACCGCGGCCAAACCCTTGCGACCGGCTACCCTGCCACGATGTGGGCCATGGAATTCGCGGTGAACGTCACCGGCGTTTTTCTGACCATTCAGGCCTTTCTTCCCGCGCTCCGTGCCGCACAGGGCAAGATCGCGATCATTTCCTCGCAAATGGCCTCGCACACCCGCGCACCGGGGGGCTCCTATATCTACCGGTCCTCGAAAGCGGCCGCCCTCAATCTCGGGCGCAACCTCGCAACCGATCTGCGCCCCGAAGGCATCGCCGTCGGCATCTACCATCCCGGCTGGGTGAAAACCGACATGGGCGGCGCTGGCGCGGAGATCACGCCCGAAGCGGCGGCCACCGGCCTCTCGGACCGCTTCGAAGCCCTCTCGCTTGCGTCAACCGGCTGTTTCGAGACATGGGACGGGCGGGCCCACGCCTATTGAGGCCGATCCGGCTTAAAAATAACGGCGTCACACAACCGTCACCCTTGCGCTTTGCCCCTTTGCCACTTAGAGAACCGTGACCAGTTTGAGACGGGGGAACCGGGCAAAAATGCCAATTCTCGTGATGAAATTCGGCGGCACGTCCGTCGCAACGCTCGACAAGATCAAACGCGCCGCCAAGCGCGTCGGTCGCGAAGTCGCCAATGGCTATGACGTGATCGTCGTGGTCTCGGCCATGTCGGGCGAAACCAACAAGCTCGTGGGCTTCGTAAACGAAACCTCGCCGATGTATGACGCGCGCGAATATGACGCCGTCGTGTCCTCGGGCGAGAACGTCACTGCGGGCCTCATGGCGTTGACGCTTCAGGAAATGGATGTGCCCGCGCGCAGCTGGCAGGGCTGGCAAGTGCCGCTCAAGACCAATTCCGCGCATTCCGCCGCCCGGATCGAGGAAATTCCGACCGACAACATCCTTGCGAAATTCGCCGAGGGCATGAAAGTCGCCGTCGTCGCGGGCTTCCAGGGCATTTCGCCCGAAGGCCGGATCACCACGCTGGGCCGTGGCGGTTCCGACACCACCGCCGTGGCATTCGCCGCCGCCTTCGAGGCCGAGCGTTGCGACATCTACACCGATGTGGACGGGGTCTATACCACCGATCCGCGGGTCGAAAGCAAAGCCCGCAAGATGGAAAAAGTCGCCTTCGAGGAGATGCTGGAAATGGCCTCCCTCGGCGCGAAAGTGCTTCAGACCCGCTCGGTCGAGCTGGCCATGCGCTACGGCGTACGCCTGCGCGTCCTGTCGTCTTTCGAGGAATATAACCCCAATGCCGGCACGCTGATCTGTGCCGAGGAGGATATCGTGGAAAACAAACCTGTCTCCGGCATCGCCTCGTCGCGCGAAGAGGCCAAGATGACCCTTCTGTCCGTCGCCGACCGTCCCGGCATCGCCGCCGCGATCTTCGGCCCGCTGGCCGAGGCCGGGGTGAACGTCGACATGATCGTTCAGAACATCTCCGAAGAGGGTCGCACCGACATGACCTTCTCCTGCCCGATGGATCAGGTCAAACGTGCCGAGGCCGCGCTGGCCGAAGCCAAGACCAAGGGCGATCTGAACTACGGCGAACTGATCTCCGACATGAACGTGGCGAAGATCTCCCTCGTCGGCATCGGCATGCGCTCGCAGTCGGGCGTCGCCGCGAAAATGTTCAAAGTGCTGCGCGACGAAGGCATCAACATCAAGGTGATCGCCACCTCCGAGATCAAGATCTCCGTGCTGATCGACCGCAAATACACCGAGCTGGCCGTGCAGGCCCTGCACGACGCCTTCGAGCTCGACAAAGCCTGATCCGGGCCATCCTTGCCGCTCACATGAAACCCCCGCGCCTCGCACGGGGGTTTTCTTTTGTCCGATCGCCCCCACATGAGACCAAAGGAGACCGCCATGCGTGAGACGATTCTCTGGCAACGCGCCGAGGGTGCCCTGATCTGCGTCGCTGCGCTTTGCGCGCTCAGACACCTCGGCCTCCCTCTGTCGCCCTGGGCCATGGCCGCCCTGTTTTTCGCCCCCGACCTGTCCTTTGCCGCCTATGCTTTCGGCCCCCGCGCCGGGGCTTTCGCCTATAATCTCCTGCATCTCTATGGCTTTGGCGCATGCATCGGTCTTGTCGGCCTGATCTTCGCGCAACCAGTGCTCGCCGCTCTCGGCCTCCTCTGGATCGGACATGCCGGGGCCGACCGCGCCCTCGGCTATGGGTTGAAATCACCCCAATCCTTTGTGATCACACATCTCGGACGGATCGGCAAAACCGGCGCATAAATCGCACCTGCGGCGAAACTTTCTGCACCTGCACAGGCAACTCCCGGATTTTTCTGCACTTTTTCCACGCAAATTCACGCTCAGCCTGCCCGCAGAGGTTGATTTCCTCTGGGCAATCCCCACATCTGTGCTCTAAGAAGACGACGCCCAAAGCAAGGCGCGCGAGAGGACCGGCGGGGACATGCCAAACAATATGGAGAGCGAAAGCCGGAAGCTTCTGGGCCGGCTCAGGGACACTCTGGCCGAGGACAGCGCCGGGCAGGCGCGCCTCGATCGCATCACCCATCTGATCGCCGACAGCATGCAGACCGAGGTCTGCTCGATCTACCTGTTCCGCGACAAGGACACGCTCGAACTTTGCGCCACCGAAGGGCTCAAACCCGAGGCGGTGCACAAGACCCGGATGCGCATCGGCGAAGGCCTCGTGGGCCGGGTCGCCCGCACCCGCTGCATGGTCAACACCGCCGACGCCCCCGCCGAGCCGGGCTTCCGCTACATGCCCGAGACCGGCGAGGAGATTTATTCCAGCTTCTTCGGCCTGCCGATCCAGCGTCTTGGCGAAATTCTCGGCGTTCTGGTCGTCCAGTCGAAAGAGGCCCGCGCCTTCACCGACGATGAGGTTTACGCCCTCGAAGTGGTCGCCATGGTGCTCGCCGAAATGACCGAACTCGGTGCCTTCGTCGGCGACGAGGGCGGTATGGGCGCGCTCCACACCCACCCCGTGCTGTTTCGCGGCCTGACCGGTCAGGAGGGCGTCGCCGAAGGCCATGTCTATCTCCACGAACCGCGCGTCGTGATCACCAACCCGGTGGCCGACGACCCGGAGGCCGAATCCCTGCGCCTGCGCGAAGCGGTGGACAAGCTGCGGATCTCCGTCGACAGCATGCTCGCCCGTGTCGAACCCTCCGACAAGGACCAGCGCGAAGTGCTCGAAGCCTATCGCATGTTCGCCAATTCCCGTGGCTGGATGCGCCGGATGGAAGAGGACATCGGGCGCGGTCTCTCCGCAGAGGCCGCCGTCGAAAAAGAACAAAGCGCTGCGCGCAGCCGTCTCGCCACCGTGCCCGACCCCTATATGCGCGAGCGCCTGCACGACCTCGACGACCTGTCGAACCGGCTTCTGCGCATCCTCACCGGGCAGGGCAAGGAAACCGGTGCCGAAATGCCCGAAAACCCCATTCTCGTGGCCCGCAACATCGGCCCCGGCGAGCTTCTGGACTACGGCAAGGATCTCAAGGGCATCGTGTTGGAGCAAGGCTCCGTCGGTTCGCATGCCGCCGTCGTCGCCCGCGCCTGGGCGATCCCGCTCGTCATCCATGCCGAAGGCATCACGACAGAGGCGCTCAACGGCAATACCATCCTCATCGATGGCGATCAGGGCGTGGTGCACCTGCGTCCCGAAGAAACCGTCGCCACCGCCTTTCGCGACAAGATCGCGATGCAGGCCGAAGCGCAGAAACGCTATGCCGGTCTCGTGGGGCTCCCGGCCCAGACGCTCTGCGGCAAACATATCGCGCTGCACATGAACGCCGGTCTGATGGCGGACCTGCCGTCACTGGCCACCTCCGGCGCCGAGGGCGTGGGCCTGTTTCGCACCGAATTGCAGTTCCTGATCCGCAACAAGGTTCCGAAACGCGGCGATCTCGCCTCGCTCTATGCCCGCGTCATGGATGCCGCCAAGGGCAAGCGCGTGGTGTTCCGCACCCTCGACATCGGCTCCGACAAGGTGCTGCCCTATATGAAACCGCAGGACGAACCGAACCCGGCGATGGGCTGGCGTGCGATTCGCGTCGGGCTCGACCGGGGCGGCGTCATGCGGATGCAGTTGCAGGCCCTCATTCGCGCCGCTGCGGGCCGCCCGCTGACCATCATGTTCCCCTTCGTGGCGCAATTCGACGAATTCCGCGAGGCCAAGGCCATGCTCGCCACCGTGCTGGAAAGCGAAGGCAAACTGGGCCATGTCCTGCCCGCCTCGCTCGAAGTCGGCGCAATGTTGGAGACCCCGTCGCTGGCCTTCGCCCCCGACCGGTTCTTCGAGGAAACCGATTTCATCTCCATCGGCGGCAACGATCTCAAACAGTTCTTCTTCGCCGCCGACCGGGAAAACGAACGCGTCCGCAAGCGCTACGACACGCTGAACTATTCCTTCCTGAGCTTCATCCGCCAGATCGTCGCCCGCTGCGACCAGTTCGACACGCCCGTGTCCTTCTGTGGCGAGGATGCCGGACGTCCCTTGGAAGCGGTGGCCTTCGCCGCCATGGGCGTGCGCACCCTGTCGATGCGCCCGGCCTCCATCGGCCCCGTCAAGGCGATGCTGCGGCGTCTCGATCTCGACGAGGTGGCGGCGGTGATCGATCAGGCCGCGGCGAGCGGCGCACAATCGGTGCGCAAGGCGCTCTCCGATCACCTCGCGGAGCGCGGTTTCGTCACCTGAAACGCGTTAGCGCTTCATCTCCACGCGCAACATCTCCTTGAGCGCGTCAAAGCCCAGATCGCTGTCCTCGGCCATGCGCAACAGCCCAAAGCTCACATGCGCCATGTCCTGATAATAGGCGGTATAGGCGTAATTCGTCGCCGCCCCCGCCACTGCGCCCAGTACGGGGACGGTCTGGGTCGCAAGTTTCTGCCCCAGCACCACGGACAGCCTCGGCGCAACCTTGGCGATGATACCGTTGAGCGTCGCCCCGGTCAGCGTCGTGCGCGCCGCCAGAAACCCGAGATCGGCCCCGTCATCCGCCTCCAAAGGCCCGGCGGCCGCAAAGACCTGAATGCAGGCCTTGCGCACATCGTCGCGGTCGGGGTCGAAGCCGTGTTCCTCGGCCACCACCTGAATCGCATGCAACAGCACCGTCGTCGTCACCGGCAATTCGGCCAAAGCGGTCGGCAAGCCCCCGGCCCCGCCCAGCGCGCCAAGCCCCGAGGTCACCGCCCGCGACAGCCAGGCGTTGCCCTTCACGTTGCGCCGCCCGCGCGAGGCCCCGTCAAAGGCCAGCTCCAGCGCCGACATCGTCGCACCTTCCAACTGCCCGCGCACCGGCGCAGGCAGTTTGTTGAACAACCCGTCGGCGGTGCCGCCCACCATGTTCAAAAGCTGCATTCCGGGGTGATTGGCGCGTTTGAGACGCCGCGCAAGCGCCCGGATCGCCTCCGGCGTCGGGGCTTGCAACACGGCATGAGAGCCATCGGTGAGGGGCGGCAATTCTTTCATCATATCCCTTAGATGGGATCAGTCGTCCTTGTGGACAAGCCCCTCGACCCCGTCCCAGGCTCCGGGACGCAACGCGACGCCCAAAACCCGGTCGGGGTTCGTGGGCGGCGGCATCTGGACATGGTCGAGCTTTTCGAAACCGAAACGGTTGTAATAGGGCGCATCGCCCACCAACATCACCCGGTCCCAGCCCAGACGCACCGCCTCCGCCATCGACTCGGTCATCAACATGCCGCCAAGCCCCTCGCCCTGCCGCGTCGGGTGCACAGCCACGGGGCCAAGCAGAAGCGCACGGTGCTCCCCCGCCCCAATGCGGATCGGCCAGAACCGAATCGCGGCGGCCAGAACGCCGTTTTCATCGCGGGCAATGAGGCAGAGATCCTGAACCTTCGGCACGCCGTCGCGCAGGCGATAAGACGACAAAAGCTCGCGTCCGGGGGCAAAACAGGTGTCATAGAGGGCTTCGACCTCCCACCAATCCGCGTCCGTTTCCACGTCGAGCTTGTACACATCCGCCTCATTTCTCGCCGCAGGGCTTGCAGCCTGCTGGTTTTGCTCGAAATCCTGCTAGCACGACGCTACATGAGGGGCAACGCGAAGAAGAGGTCCCGCACAATGTTCTACCGCCCCAAAGACGGCCATGGCCTGCCACACAACCCGTTCAACGCCATCGTGTCGCCCCGCCCCATCGGCTGGATCTCCACCCGCTCCGCGAGCGGACATGAAAACCTCGCGCCCTATTCCTTCTTCAACGCCGTCGCCTATATCCCGCCGCAGGTGATGTTCTCCACCGTCGGTGCCAAGGACTCGTTGCGCAACCTCCGGGAAACCGGCGAATTCTGCGTCAACCTCGTGGGCGCGAACCAGATCGCGGTGATGAACGCCTCCTCCGAGGCACTCGGTTTCGAAGAGGACGAGTTCGCCCATTCCGGCGCGCTCCGCGCCCCCTGCCGTGACATCGCCTGTTCCCGTGTCGAGGACGCACCGGCCTCTCTGGAATGCAAGGTGACCCAGATCGTGCCACTCGAAGGCAAGGACAATTTCGCGATTTTCGGCGAGGTCGTCGGCATCCACATGCGCGAGGATTGCGTCATCGACGGGCGGTTCGATGTCGTCCACGCCCGAATGCTGTCGCGCCTCGGCTATCGCGATTATGCCGAGGTCACCGAAGTGTTCGAACTGACGCGCCCGAATGATTAATCCCCAAGGATTGAGCTTGTCTGAGTATTTTTCCAGCAAAGGAAACGCATAAGGGGCCACTAGGGCCCCTTTTCTTGTCTTTATCGAATATTCGGGCTCAGTGCCCGGCACCCAGCACCCCGGTGCGCACAGAGTAGTCGGTGGCGACCTCGTAATCCGGGTCGTCGTCGCTGTCGATCATCAGGTGACCGGCGTTTTTCAACAACCGGTGACAGTCGCGCGACAGGTGGCGCAGTTGGATCTCCTTGCCCTGCGCCTCATATTTCGCGGCCAAGCTTTCGATCGCGTTGAGCGCGGATTGATCCGCCACCCGGCTGTCGCCGAAATCGACGATCACCATCGCCGGGTCGGTGGCCGGGTCAAACATCTCAAGGAAGCCTTCGACCGAGCCGAAGAACAGCGGGCCCTGGATCTGATAGACCTTGGCCCCTTCCGGCGTCTCATAGGTTTTGGCATGGATGCGCGAGGCGTTCTGCCACGCGTAGGCCAGCGCCGAGACGATCACCCCCACGATCACGGCGACCGCGAGATCTTCGAACACGGTCACCACGGTCACGAGCACGATGACAAACGCGTCCACCCGCGGCACTTTGCGCATCACGTTGAACGAGTTCCACGCAAAGGTGCCGATCACCACCATGAACATCACGCCCACGAGGGCCGCGAGCGGGATTTGTTCGATGAGCGGGCTGGCGACCACGATGAAAAGCAACAGAAACACCGCCGCCGTGATCCCGGCAAGCCGGGTGCGTCCGCCGGATTTCACGTTGATCATCGACTGGCCGATCATGGCGCAACCGCCCATGCCGCCGAAAAAGCCGGTGACCACATTGGCCGTCCCCTGCGCCACGCATTCCTGCGACACGCCGCCCCGCTCGCCCTTGATCTCTCCCACGAGGTTGAGGGTCAAAAGGCTCTCAATGAGGCCCACAGCGGCCCCGATCAGCGCATAGGGGAAGATGATCTTGAGCGTCGCGACAAAGCTGTCCATGCTCTCGAACATCGGCACGGCAGGGATATGGAACTGCGGCAGCCCGCCCTTGATCGTCGCCATATCGCCGACGCGCGGCACGTCGATGCCAAAGGCGATAACGACGCCAGCCGTCACAAGAATACCCGCCAGCGGCGCCGGGATGATCGAGGTGACTTTCGGCAGGAAATGCACCACCGCCATGGTCAGCCCGACCAGCGCCAGCATGATCATCAGAGGCAGACCGGACATATAGTGATCCGTCCCCGGCTCTTTGAATTGCGTCATCTGCGCGAGGAAAATCACGATAGCGAGGCCATTGACGAACCCGAGCATCACCGGATGCGGCACAAGGCGGATGAATTTTCCGAGCCGGAAAATCCCCGCGAGGATTTGCAGGATGCCCATGAGCACGACGGTCGCGAACAGGTACTCGACCCCATGCTGCGCCACGAGGCTCACCAGCACCACGGCAATCGCCCCCGTGGCCCCGGAAATCATCCCCGGCCGCCCACCGATCAGCGCCGTGATCAGCCCCATCAGGAAGGCCGCATAGAGGCCCACCAGCGGGTTCACCCCCGCCACGAAAGCGAAAGCCACCGCCTCCGGCACCAGCGCCAAGGCGACGGTCAGCCCGGAGAGCAGATCGGTTTTGATTTGTTTCGGCGTCAGCGGATAGGAGGGCGAGGAGGTAATGGAGAGGTTCTTCGCAAAACTTGCGAGCGCGGATTGGATCACGGGAGGCCCCCAGATGTCAGGATTTGTGCGGTTATCGGCTCTATAACGGCTTTGCTGCGGTTGCGAAAGCCTGTGACGCCCAGTCCGCTCCGGACTGTTGCGCATTGCCCCTTGCGCGCCCCGCCGCAGCGCCGCAAGGTTGGGCCGACCAGCATAGGAGACGGGCATGACGGAAAAACAGCGTGTGATCGGCGTGATGGGCGGCTCTGGCGTCTATGAAATCGACGGGCTGGAAGAGGCCACCTGGCAGGCCGTCTCGACCCCGTGGGGCGATCCCTCCGACGCGCTTCTGACCGGCATGCTTGAGGGCGTCAAAATGGTCTTCCTGCCCCGTCACGGCCGCGGCCATGTCCATTCGCCCTCCACCGTCAATTACCGCGCCAATATCGACGCGATGAAACAGATGGGGGTTACGGATCTTTTCTCCGTCTCCGCCGTCGGATCGTTCCGCGAGGAAATGGCCCCCGGCGACTTCGTCATCGTCGATCAGTTCATCGACCGCACCTTTGCGCGGGAAAAGAGCTTCTTCGGCACGGGCTGTGTCGCGCATGTTTCCGTCGCACATCCGGTCTGCGAACGCCTTTCCGGCATCGCCTATGAGGCCGCGCGCTCCACGGGCGTCACGGTTCATATGGGCGGCACATATCTCGCCATGGAAGGGCCGCAGTTCTCCTCCATGGCCGAAAGCAAGATGTACCGGGACTGGGGGTGCGACGTCATCGGCATGACCAATATGCCGGAAGCCAAACTCGCCCGCGAGGCGGAGATCTGCTACGCCTCCATCGCCATGGTCACCGATTACGACAGCTGGCACCCGGACCACGGCGCGGTTCAGATCACCGACATCCTCAAGACGCTGAAGGCCAACACGGCGCACGCCAAATCCCTTGTCGCGGCCCTTCCCGAGCTTTTGGGCGGCGCTTATGAACCCTGCCCCTTCGGCTGCGACCGCGCGCTTGAGTATGCGATCATGACCGCGCCGGACAAACGCGATCCGGCGATGATCGAGAAACTGGCGACCGTCGCAGGTCGTGTCTTGAAAGGATAACCCGATGCCCTTCGACCTTTGGCTGGCCTTTGTCGCCGCCTCCACCGCGCTTTTGATGATCCCCGGCCCGACGATCCTTCTGGTGCTGTCCTACGCCCTCACCCAAGGCAAACGCGTCGCCGTTGCCACCGCTCTGGGCGTCGCCCTCGGCGATTTCGTGGCCATGACCGCCTCGCTTCTGGGTCTGGGCGCGCTGGTGATGGCCTCGGCCACCGCCTTTACCGCCCTCAAATGGGTCGGCGCCGCCTATCTTTTCTACCTCGGCTTCAAGATGCTGAAATCCGCCCCCCACGCCACGCTCGGCACGGTCGAACAGATGGGCCATGTCAGCTCGAAACAGGTGTTCACCCATGCCGCTGCGGTCACTGCGCTGAACCCGAAATCCATCGGCTTCTTCATCGCCTTCGTGCCGCAGTTCATCACCCCCTCCGCGCCCATCGCGCCCCAGTTCACCGTGTTGATCGCGACCTTCGTCACCCTCGCCACCCTCAATGCGCTGGCCTATGCGCTCCTCGCCAATCGTATGCGTCAACGCATCCAGCGTCCCCGCGTGCTGCGCAACATGACCCGCGCAGGCGGTATCGCGCTCCTCGGCATGGGGGCCTTGACCGCCACGCTGCGCCGCGCCGCCTGACAGAGCCTGAAAAAAGAGAACGACCATGAAAACCGTCAAGGATTACATCCGCACCATCGTCGATTTCCCGCATGAGGGCATCCTGTTCCGCGATGTCACCACGCTCTTTGCCGATCCGCGCGGCATGCGGCTTGCCATCGACCAGCTGCTCGATCCTTACGTCGGCCAGCGCATCGACAAGGTGGTCGGCCTCGAAGCCCGCGGTTTCATCCTCGGCGGCGCCATCGCGCATCAGCTCTCCATCGGCTTCGTGCCCATTCGCAAAAAAGGCAAACTGCCGGGTGCGGTGATCTCCGAAGAGTACACGCTCGAATATGGCGAGGCCGTGGTCGAGATCCATGACGACGCGATCCAGCCCGGCGAGAAAATCCTCGTGGTCGACGATCTTCTCGCCACCGGCGGCACCGCAGAGGCCGGGATCAAACTGGTCGAACGTCTGGGCGGCGAAATCGTCGGCTGCGCCTTCATCATCGACCTGCCGGACCTCGGCGGTCGCAAACGTCTGGAAGATCTGGGCTACGACATCCACGCCCTCTGCCAATTCGAAGGGCTTTAAACGCTTTCGTAAGGAATCGAACATAAAGCTGTGCCTGTTCCGAGGAGCCGGAACGCTGTTTGCACCACATGTGAGCACTCACATCCCGCGCCCAGATCGCCCCCCGGTCAGGGCGCTTTTCTCTGTGCGCTTTTCTGTGCGCCCTTCCCTACATCAACCTTAATCAGATGAACCTTAACGCGACCTCAGAGAGTCATCCAAGCGGACATCGGGCTTTCTGATGGCTGAAATACTCAGCCCCCTTAGCCCCGCAGCACCGCGCCGGGGTTCATGATCCCCTTCGGATCGAGCGCCGCCTTGATCGCCCGCATCGCAGACAATTTCGCCGGATCGCCATAACGCTCCAGATCCTCCGCCTTGAGCCGCCCAACGCCATGCTCGGCACTAAACGACCCGTCGTACTCCGCGACCAGATCATGCACCACGCGCTTCACCTCGGCCCGGATGTTCTCATATTCCGACCGGTCCCGCCCCTTGGCCGGGAAAACGTTGTAATGCAGGTTGCCGTCCCCCAGATGACCGAACGCATTCACCCGCACATCGCCCAGTGTCGAAAGCCGCTCAATCCCCTCCGGGATGAACGCCGCAATCCTTGAGAGCGGAATGGAAATGTCATGCGACGAGATTGACCCGATCCGCTTGTTACCCTCCGGGATGGTTTCCCTGAGCGTCCAGAACGCCTGCCGCTGCGCCTCGCTCTGGGCAATCACCCCGTCACTCACCAACCCCGCCTCAAACGCGCGCTCGAACAGCGTCGCCAGCATCTCATCCGGATCGGATGCGCCCGAGACGCCCAGATCCATGAACACGCACCACTCCGGGCGGGCCTCGAACGGCTGGCGAATCTCGGGCACGGTCTCGGCCAAGAACTCCAGCCCCATGCCCGAGATCAATTCAAAGGCCGAAATTCCCTCCCCGGCAATCCCCTGTGCCATGTTCAAAAGCTCCAGCGCCGCCGCAGGCGAGGGCACCACAAGGATCGCCGCAGCCGTGCGCTCCGGCCTTGGGAACAACCGCAGCGCCGCAGCGGTGATCACGCCCAGCGTCCCCTCCGCCCCGATCAGAAGGTTGCGGATGTCATAGCCCGTGTTGTCCTTGCGCAGGCGTTTCAGCCCGTGAAAAACCTGCCCGTCCGGCAGCACCGCCTCGATCCCGAGGCACAGCTCGCGGGCATTGCCATAGCGCAGCACATTGAGCCCGCCCGCGTTGGTCGACAGGTTCCCCCCGATCCGACAGGTCCCCTCCGCGCCCAAGGACAGCGGGAAAAGCCGCCCGGCCTCTTCCGCCTCATTCTGCACCTCGGCGAGGATCGCCCCGGCCTCAGCGACAATCATGTTCTCTTCCGGGTAGGTCGCGCGGATTTTGTTCATCCGCTCCAGAGACAGGATCACGGGCGCCGGTCCCTCATAGGCGATCTGCCCAAGAACCAATCCGGTTCCGCCCCCAAGAGGCACGATGCCGACCCCGGCCTCGTTGCAAAGCCGCACCACGGTGGCGACCTCTTCGACCATCTTCGGACAAGCGATCACGGCGGCCTGCCCGTGATAGCGCCCGCGCGGGTCTTCCAACTCGCCGGGACGGCGGTCGCGCAGCGTGCCGGGCGGCAGGGCCGCGTCAAGCCTGTCGAGAAATTCGGGTGTGGCGGGTTGGGTCATCGGGAACTCCTTTCCCCCGGATGTAGCTCAAAGCGGCTCACACGGAAAGAAGCAGCGCCCGCGCAAGGGCCGACAAAAGTCCGACAGAAATCCGACGCTTTGCCGACAGAGGTTTCAGCGCCGCAATCAGGCCAGCCCGACATCCGTCGGCCCGCGCCGGTCGTGCCGCAGCGAGGAATAAAGCACATGGTTGCGCCAGCGCCCGTTGATCTGCAAATACGCCTGCGCCACGCCTTCGTATTTGAACCCGGCCTTCTCCAAAGCCCCCCGCGAGGCGGCATTTTCCGGCAGGCAGGCCGCCTCGATCCGGCTCAGATCGAGCCTGGTGAAGGCATGATGCACCACCGCCGCAATGGCCTCTTTCATATATCCCTGACGGGCGTAGCGCGCGCCGATCCAATAGCCGATGGTCCCCGCCTGTGCAGGCCCCCGCCGGATGTTATCCAGCGTCAGCGCCCCCACCAAAGCCTCGTCGTCGCGGCGAAACAGAAACACCGGCAGGCCGGTGTCCGCCTTATAGGTCCGCTCCGCCCAGAAGACGCGATTGGTAAAGGCCTTGCGCGTCAGGTGATCCGCCGCCCAGGTCGGCTCCCAGGGCTGTAAAAAGTCGCGGCTTTCCGCCCGCAACGCCGCCCAGGCGCGGTAATCGGCATGTTGCGGCAGGCGTAGGACCATGCGCTCCGTGTCGATCTTCACCTTGAGACGGCGCTTGAGCATCAGGCCGCGAACCTTTCGCGCAGATGCTCCAGTTCGGGCGCGGCTTTGACCGGGCCGTAAAGCGCCATGGAGGCCTTACCCATGCCGGTTTTCACAAGGAATTCCCGCACGTTATCCACCGTCACCGCATTGATCCGCTCGACGGTTTCCTCAAGCGCCGGGATGCGTCCCCAGATGCCGATCATCCGCGCATTGCGCTCGGCGCGCGACGACGGGCTTTCCAGCCCCATCAGCAATCCGGCCTTGATCTGGGCCCGCGCACGATCCACTTCCACGAGTGTCATCTCTTCGGCGGCGCGTTTCATCTCGTCGATTGTGACTTCCGCCAGATCCTTGATCTGATCGCCCGACGTGCCCGCATAAATCGTGGTCAGACCGGTGTCGGAATAGGCCCCGGATTGCGCGTAGATCGTATAGCAAAGACCGCGCTTTTCGCGCAGTTCCTGGAACAGGCGCGACGACATCCCCCCGCCCAGCGCGGTGGTCGCGGTCTGCGCGATATAGATATCCTCGTCGCGATAGGCCGGGCCTTCGAACGCCAGCGTGAAATGCGCCTGTTCGAGTTTCTTGACCTTGCGATACTGGCCGCCTTCGAAAATCGCCGGATCGGCATGATCGCGACCATGCGGTTTGAGCCCGCCGAAAATCTCTTCGGCCTCGGCGACGATCCGGTCGTGGTCGATATTGCCCGCAGCCGAGAGCACCATACGTTCGGGGCTGTAATGCTCTTCGACAAACCCTGCGAGATCGTCGCGCGTGAAACTCCGCACCCGCTCGGCAGGTCCCAAAATGGTCCGCCCAAGCGCCTGTTTCGGGAAGGTTGCCTCCTGCAACCAATCGAAAATCACATCGTCCGGCGTATCGAGCGCCTGCCCGATTTCCGACAGGATCACACCGCGCTCGAGCTCCAGCTCTTTCGGGTCGAAAATCGGATTGAGAACGATGTCCCCGATCACATCGAGCGCCAGAGACACGTCGTCTTTGAGCACCCGCGCGTAATAGGCCGTGACCTCGCGCGAGGTGTAAGCGTTGAGATACCCCCCCACGTTTTCAAGCACTTCGGCGATTTCCAAGGGCGTGCGGCGATGCGTACCTTTGAAGGCCATATGTTCGAGAAAATGCGCAATGCCGTTTTGTTCGAGCCGCTCATGCCGACCGCCCGCCATGACCCAGACGCCGATGGAGGCCGACTGCATCGAGGGTTGAAGCTCGGTGACGATACGAAACCCGTTGGGCAGAGTGTGAATGCGCGGGCTCAAGCAAGGCGCTCCTTGATCAGGGTTTTGAGCCCTTCGAGATCGTTCGGGACAACCGTAAAGCGCTCGTCGCGCTCGAACAGGTCGGCCATATGCGGCGGCAGCGCCGGGTGGATGCCACAGGCGGCTTCGACAGCGGCGGGGAATTTCGCCGGATGGGCGGTGGACAGCGAAATCATCGGCACGTCCGAGAGGTTCTCTTCGCCAACCTTGACGGCCACAGCCGTATGCGGGCAGAGCACTTCGCCGGTGCGCGCATACATGTCGGTGATCGTCGCCATGGTCTCGTTTTCCGACGCACGACCGGAGGTGAAAGTCTCGCGCAGGCGATCCATCGCGCCTTGGGAAATTGCGAAAGAGCCGGATTTCAGCTCGGTCATCAGCTGGGCAATCGCGGCACCTTCCCGGTCATAGACATCGAACAGCGCGCGTTCGAAATTCGACGACACCTGAATGTCCATCGACGGAGAAATCGACGGCGTCACGCCCTCTTTCGTATAGGCGCCGGTCACCATGGTGCGGTGCAGAATGTCGTTCTGGTTCGTCGCGATCACCAGCTTGTCGATCGGCAGCCCCATGCGTTTCGCGATATAGCCCGCGAAAATATCCCCGAAATTGCCGGTCGGCACGGTGAAGGACACTTTGCGACGCGGCGCGCCCAGAGAGACAGCGGAGGTGAAATAATATACCACCTGCGCCAAAACCCGCGCCCAGTTGATCGAGTTCACGGCAGCGAGTTTGACACCCTCGCGGAAATCATGATCGGCGAACATCTCTTTCAGCGCGGCCTGACAATCGTCGAAATCGCCCTCGACGGCCAACGCATGGACGTTCGCCTCCGGCGGCGTCGTCATCTGGCGACGCTGCACATCGGACACCCGACCATGTGGGAAAAGGATGAACACATCGACATTCGACAGGCCTTTGAACGCCTCAATCGCGGCGGAGCCGGTATCGCCGGAGGTCGCCCCGACGATGGTCACATGTTTGCCGGAGCGCGACAGGGCGGCCTGAAACAGCTGGCCGATCAGTTGCATGGCGAAATCCTTGAACGCCAGCGTCGGGCCGTGGAACAGTTCCAGAAGGAAGTGGTTCGGACCGAGCTGCACCAGAGGCGCGCGGGCGTCGTGTTTGAACCCGGCGTAAGCCTTGGCGATGATCTCTTTGAATTCCGCATCCGTGAACGTGTCGCCGATGAACGGCTTCATCACGAGGAAGGCAACATCTTCATAAGACAGCCCCGCAAACCCGGCGATCTCCGCCTCGGTGAGGGTCGGAATGGTCTCGGGCACATAAAGCCCGCCGTCGGAGGCAAGGCCCGTCAGCATGGCCTCTTCAAAGTTCAGCACCGGCGCTTGGCCACGGGTGGAAATGTAACGCATGTGTTCCGCTCGTCAGATTGTTCGCGCCCTGATACGCCACAGGAGGAAAAGAGTCATCCCCAACCAGACAAGGCAAAGCGAAAACCATGTGATCGCATATTGCAGATGGTCGTTCGGGATGCCTTCGATCCCCACAGCCATCGGCTCGATCCCCTCCCCCGTGCTTTCGCGCGCGACGATCAGCACGGGTTCCGTGTCCAGAGCATCCGCCATCTCCGGGATGTCGCGGCCAAACCAGATGTTGCGGCCCGTGTCCGGCGCGGGTGTGGAGCTGTTCATGTCGTCGGGCCAATGCAGATTGCCGATCACCGTTGCGGGACCACCGCCGCGTGGGGCATCCTTGGCCATCTCCGGAACAAACCCGCGATCCAGAAGCACGCGCCGCCCATCCACCGTGGTGAAGGGGGCGATGATCAGATAGCCCGCACCCACCTGTTTGCGCGATACGAGAACATGCAGTTCATCCGTCCCGATCTCTCCCGAGGCCATGACCGGCAGGTATTTCATCGACGGATCGATCTCCAGGGGCAGAGAAACCGGCGCGGCGTCGATCTTCGCTTCGATCTCCGCCAGCACACCCTGTTTCCACTCCAGCCGCTTGAGCTGCCATGTGCCGAGCGCAATCAGGATCGCACAGCCCAAGACCCCGATCAGCAGGGGAAAGATCATCCGTTTGAGCATAGTCTCTCCAGTGAAAAAGGGCGCGACGCGCCCTTCTCATGAGGTTTTCCGATGGTCCAAATACTCAGGAGCCTTACTGTCCCCAAATATAGACCACGACGAAGAGGAAAAGCCACACCACGTCGACGAAGTGCCAATACCACGCGGCAGCCTCGAACCCGACATGGTTCTCCGGCGTAAAGTCGCCCTTCATCGCCCGCACCAGACAAACGGTCAGGAAAATCGTGCCGATGATG
This sequence comes from Celeribacter sp. SCSIO 80788, assembly GCF_051054295.1. GTDB lineage: Bacteria > Pseudomonadota > Alphaproteobacteria > Rhodobacterales > Rhodobacteraceae > Celeribacter. Next base: position 2,082,227 of record NZ_CP150482.1, read on the forward strand.
ACGTGGAACCCGTGGAACCCGGTCGCCATGAAGAACGAGCCATAGAAGAAATCGCCACCGAACGTGTAGCCCTCATGGACGAAAAGCTCGTAATATTCATAGGCTTGGAAGATGGTGAACGCCGCGCCGAGACCGATGCCGAGCGCCAGCCCCGCGACGATGTCCTTGCGGATATTGCCATGCACCAGCGCATGGTGCGCCCAGGTCACGGCAGCCCCCGAACACAACAGGATCAGCGTATTGAGAAGCGGCAGGTGAAACGCTTCGATCGGCACGATCTCCGGCTTGACGTATTCGGTGCCGGAATAGGTGTACATCGGGTAAAGCGCGTTCTTGAAGAAGGCCCAGAACCATGCGGCGAAGAACATCACCTCCGACATGATGAACAGAATGAAGCCATAGCGCAGCCCGATCCGCACCACCGGCGTGTGATCGCCCACCGCGTTCTCGCGGATCGTATCGCCCCACCAGGACCACATCACGTAAAGCGTGCCGATCAGCCCGACGAAAAACAGCCAGGGCATGTCGTTGGCCATCCACATCACCGCCCCGAAGAGCATGATGAAGGCCGCAACCGCCGCCATCAGCGGCCAGGGCGACGGCGGAAGGATGTGGTAATCGTGGTTCTTTTCATGCGCCATGTGAGTACGTCCTCTCCCTTGGATGCCCGTTCGGGCTTAGTTCAGACTCGTGTCCGAAGACCCGCCGACATCCAGCGCGGCATAGTCCTCGGGCAGGTCCGTTTCGTGAAACGTGTAGGACAGGGTGATGCGATGCACGTATTTGGCATCCCTGTCGGTGGTGATCTCGGGATCGACATAGAAGGTCACCGGCATGAGCACCCGCTCGCCGGGTTGCAACACCTGTTCGGTGAAACAGAAACAGTCGATCTTGGTGAAAAACCCGCCCGCTTCGAAGGGGGCGACATTGTAAGATGCTGTGCCGGCAACGATGCGGTCGGTCGGGTTATAGGCCTCGTAAAACGCCAGCCCCGTCTCGCCGATGCGCAGCTCCATCGTGTTGACCACGGGCTTGAAATGCCACGGCATATCCGGGTCGGTGTTGGCATCGAAGCGGATCTTGATGGTCTCGTCGAGGATCACGTCCGATCCCGTTTCGGCCACATCGACCGTACCGCCAAACCCCGTGACCGCGCAGAACCAGCTGTAGAACGGCACGGAGGCCCAAGCGAGCGCGCCCATGACGGTGACGACACCGAGCAGTTTCACAACCGTTTTCTGCGGGGCCCTGAGTGGCATCAGCGCGACGCCTCCTGCGCGAAATGCGCCGGATCGAGCACGGTGACCTTCACCACCGTCAGCCCCATCAGCAGAACAACGAAAGCGCCCAGCACAAGCCCGAGCCCGACGTTGCGGGAGCGGCGGCGGTCGTGAATTTCGTGAAGTTTGGTGATCGCCATGTCAGAACGGCCCTCCGATACCGAAAGAAAACAGTGCCTTGTCCACCATCAACGCCATGAAATGCAGGAAGGTGTAGGCCAGCGAAAGTTTGAAGAATGCCTTTTCGGCCCTGTAGCCGTCGGCCTCCGCCACCGTCTCATCGCGGCGCCAGAGCGCAATGGCGCCTTTGACGAAGAGCGCGTTCATCACCACCGCAACCACGAGATACGACCAGCCCGCCAGAGGTGTTGCGAACATCGCCGCCGAGAACCCGGCGAGCAGGATCGTATAGACGAGGATGTGATTGCGGGTCGCGCGCTTGCCATGGGTGACGGTCAGCATCGGCACACGCGCCTTATCGTAATCCGCGTTCATGAACAGCGCCAGCGACCAGAAATGCGGCGGCGTCCACATGAAGATCAGCATGAACATCAGAACCGACGACAGGGTCATGTCTCCGGTCACCGCCGCCCAACCGATCATCGGCGGAAACGCCCCGGCGGCCCCGCCGATGACGATGTTCTGCGGCGTGCGGCGTTTCAGACCCATGGTGTAGACGACAACGTAGAAGAAGATGGTGAAGGCCAGCAAAGCCGCCGCCACCCAGTTGGTCGCGAGCCAGAGCATCACCACCGCAAAAGTCGACAGCGTCAACCCGAGCCCCAACGCCTCCTCGCGCGTCACCTTGCCCGCCGGGATCGGGCGCGACTGTGTGCGTTTCATCACCCGGTCGATGTCGCTGTCATACCACATGTTGAGCGCGCCGGAGGCGCCGCCGCCAATGGCGATGCAGAGGATCGCGAAAAAGCCGACAAACGGATGCACCCCGCCGGGGGCCACGATCAGACCGGCAAAGGCGGTAAAGACCACAAGCGACATGACCCGCGGCTTCAAAAGCGCGAGGTAATCGCCAAAACCGGCTTCCCGGCTGTCGTCCCGACCGCTTTCCAGACTGATCGTCACATCCGTCATCGCGTGTTCTCCTCCCTGTGCACCGCGGGTTTTGCCTCTGTCGGCGCATATTGTGCGTGGGTCTTGCGATGGGGCGATTACCCGCCCTCATCGGTATTTTGACGCAAGATTACTCGGCAGAGGCCAGCCTGATCGCCGCGGGCGCAGTGTCATTGGCGGCGTAAAGCTCCTTCGCCTCCACCAGCCAGGCGTCATATTTGTCCTGCGTCACCACCTGCACGGTGATCGGCATGAAGGCGTGATCCTTGCCGCACAGCTCCGAACACTGGCCAAAGAACGTCCCGGTCTTCTCCGGTTTGAACCATAGCTCGGCCACCCGCCCCGGCACGGCGTCCTGTTTCACGCCAAAGGCCGGGATGGTCCAACTGTGGATCACATCCGCGCCGGTCACCCCCATGACGATGTTCTTGCCCACCGGCACCACCACCCGTGTATCGGTCGCCAGAAGATAGAGATCGTCGCTGTAGCCATTCGCCGCAAGCTCCTCACGCGGCAGAAGGAAGCTGTCGAAGGCGATGCCCTCATCGACATAATCATAGCCCCAGAACCACTGATAACCCGTCACCTTGATGTAGATGTCGCCCTCCGGGATTTCCTGTTGCTTGAACAGCACCGGCAGGGAAAACGCCCCGATCACCACAAGGATCAGGATCGGGATCAGCGTCCACGCCACCTCGATCGGCGTGTTGTGCGTGAACTTGGCAGGCGTTTTGTTGGCGCGGCTGTTGTAGCGGACGATCACCCAGAGGATCAGCCCTGCGACAAAAAGGACAATGGCCGTGATGATCACGAGGATCATATGGTCCAACCCCTGAAGGTCGCGTGCCAATTCGGTCGCGGCCGGCTGAAAGCCCATCTTGCCGTTGACCGGCGCCCCAAGAAGCTCGCCTTCCTGGGCCATCCCTGCAATGGGGGCGACCATGGCACTGAGCATGGTTGCGAAAAAAGTGGCCGCGGAAACCGGCCATTTGGCGTGTGTGCGCATTTTTCCTCCCTTTGACGCAATGCAACGTATGCGGGCAACGTGATGCGGCGTTTTCCCCGCAGCCCCGGTATTCCGGGTGCTTTTTCATTGAGTCTGGTCTAACAGAAACCATATTAGTCGCATTGGAACAAGAATTTCCGTGCCCTGACGCGCGGTTTGCGCTTGAGCCCCATGCAACCAAGGAGAATATCCGTGACCTCGGGACGTTTCGATCCGTTCAACACCAGCCTCGACCTTGAAACCGCCCTGACGATTCTGCGCGGAGCCGTGGCGGGCGCGGACGACGGCGAGCTGTTTCTGGAGCGCCGCACCTCCGAGGGTCTCGTGCTCGACGACGGGCGCATCCGCACCGCCTCCTACGACGCGTCCGAGGGTTTCGGGCTGCGTGCCGTGCGGGGCGAAACCGCCGGTTACGCCCATTCCACCGAAATGTCAGAGGCTGCGATTCGCCGTGCCTCCGAGACCGCGCGTCTCGCAGTGGGCGACGGTGGCGGCACGCTGGCCGAGCCGCCGCGCCCCACCAATGTCAAACTGTACACGGATGAAAACCCGCTCGACGGCGCGGCCTTCGAGGTCAAGATCGACACGCTCCGGGAGATCGACGCCTATCTGCGCGATCTCGATCCCCGCGTGGTTCAGGTCACCGCCTCCCTCGCCGCCTCGCATCAGGAGGTCTATATCCTGCGCCCCGAAGGCGGGCTTGTCTCCGATGTGCGCCCGATGGCGCGGCTGTCGATTTCAGTCATCGTCGAGCACGCGGGGCGGCGCGAAAGCGGCAATGCGGGCGGCGGCGGGCGCTTTGGCCTCACGGGGCTGATCGCCCCCGATCACTGGAAAGGTGTGGCACGCGAGGCGTTGCGCATCGCGGTCGTCAACCTCGACGCCGTGCCTGCCCCTGCGGGCGTGATGGATGTCGCACTTGGACCGGGCTGGCCCGGCGTGTTGCTGCACGAAGCCGTGGGGCATGGGCTTGAGGGCGATTTCAACCGCAAGAAAACCTCCGCTTTTGCGGGCCTGATGGGGCAACAGGTGGCTGCCAAAGGCGTGACCATTCTCGATGACGGCACCATCCCGGACCGGCGCGGGTCCATCTCTGTCGATGACGAGGGCACCGCTTCGGAGAAAACCGTTCTGATCGAAGACGGCGTGCTGGTCGGCTATATGCAGGACCGTCAGAACGCCCGCCTCATGGGGGTGAAACCCACCGGCAACGGACGGCGCGAAAGCTACGCCCACCCGCCGATGCCCCGGATGACCAACACCTATATGCTGGGTGGCGACATGGCCCCCGATGAGATTCTCTCTGGCATGGATGACGGCATTTACGCCGTTGGCTTCTCCGGCGGGCAGGTCGACATCACCAACGGCAAGTTCGTGTTCAACTGTACCGAAGCCTACCGCGTCGAAAAGGGCCGCGTCGGCGCGCCCGTCAAAGGCGCGACCCTGATCGGCGACGGCGCAACCGCAATGAAACATGTGCGCGCCATCGGCAATGACATGGCGCTCGATCCGGGCGTGGGCAATTGCGGCAAGGCCGGGCAATGGGTGCCGGTGGGGGTCGGGCAGCCGACTCTGTTGATCGGCGGGCTGACCGTCGGTGGCTCGGGCGCCTGATCCCTTTTGCAAATTTGAAAGATGCGCGCGCTGTTCGGCCTTAACAAAGCTGAACAGATCGCGCGTTTTTGCTTTGCCATCAGGGGCAAGGCGTAAAAAATATCGTTCAACGGGGTTAAAAGGCGAAGTTTCGGAAATTTGGTAACCGCTCATTAACCATTTTAAGGGATGCTGGGAGGGCAAGAGACGGAGAGAGTTGGTTCCTTGGATTTCATCCCTTCCCACCACCCCCTCACCCCACCCCACACCGTGGAAGATCGGGCCGACTGGCTCCGGCTCTTGCGCTCCAGACGCGTCGGCGTCAGTACGTTTTACCGGCTGATGCGGGAACATGGCTCTGCCCGCGCCGCCCTTGAGACCCTCCCCCAAATCGCCAGAAACGCCGGTGTTGCCGAATACCAGATTTGCCCCCAAGGCGTGATCGAGGCCGAGCTGCGCGCTGCGCGCAAGACAGGCGCCCGGCTGATCCTGCGCACGGATGACGATTACCCGGCACTCCTCGCCCTGATCGAAGACGCGCCGCCCGCACTTTGGGTCAAGGGCGATCTGTCGCTGTTCGAACGCCCCGCGCTGGCCATTGTCGGCGCGCGCAATGCCTCCTCTCTCGGCACACGCTTTGCCCGCACTCTGTCGCGCGAGCTGGGCGCAGAAGGCTTCGCCATCGCCTCAGGCCTTGCCCGTGGCATCGACGCCAGCGCCCATGAGGCGGCATTGGACACCGGGACCATCGCCGTTCTGGCGGGCGGTCTCGACGAGATTTACCCAGCCGAAAACACCGCGCTCTATCATTCCATCGCCGAACAGGGCCTGCTGATCTCCGAGCAGCCCTTTGGCATGAAACCCTTTGCCCGGCATTTCCCGATGCGCAACCGCATCGTTTCCGGTCTTTCCCGCGCCACCATCGTGGTGGAGGCTGCCGCACGCTCCGGCTCGCTTCTCACGGCGGGAAACGCCCTCGATCAGGGGCGGGAGGTCATGGCGGTGCCCGGTCATCCTTTCGATGCGCGCTCCGCCGGGTGCAATATCCTGTTGCGCGACGGGGCCACGCTCATTCGCAGTGCACGCGATGTGATCGACGCGCTCGCGGTCGCCTCGCCTCTGGCCCAGACCGCGATGGAGACGCCGGACATGGCCATTCCCGTGCCCGCGGCCCCGCAGGAGAGCCGCAACCTCGCCGATCATGCCGCGCTCCACAGGGAAATCCTCGCCCGGCTCGCGGGCGCGCCCCTGCCCGAAGACGATTTGATCCGCGACATCGGCCTCGCCGCCGACCGGGTCAGCTCGGAAATACTCAATCTCGAGCTTGAAGGCCGGATTTCCCGCAAACCCGGCGGACTGCTGGCGCTGGGTTAAAGCGTTGCAAGCGCTTCACACTCAATCCGTGTTTCAGATTAATGCGAAACGTGTCAGGAACACCCGCCAGCGCCGATGGCATTCTCGTCACTCCAGGGGACAGTAGCCGTGCAAAACGACCGGAAAAGCGCTGCAATAGGGCTCGCGGGCAAACCAGACATCCGTCGCGCCGATGCTGTGATCGACCACAGCCCATTGATCGCCCTCGCGGATCAGGAAGGCGATGACATCGAGCCCGCCGACCTCCTCGAAGTAAGACGCATCCTCGCCGAAATAGCGCACCATGGGGGTCTCGGCGACATGGATCGCACCGCCGCCCGGACGCTCTGGTGCCAGCATGGCAAAGGCATGATCGCCGCTCGCGCGCAATTGACGCACCACGAACTCGACCGGGCGTCCCAGTTGCCATTCGACAACCGGCCGGATCGCATTCATCAACTGCGCGCGTTCCACCGTGCCGCGGGCCGGTTCGTGCCAGTTCTGGGCAAATCCGAGCGAGGGCAGGATCATCGTCGCCATCGCTACGGCCCATCGTCTCATCTGTCTCATCCTCCGCACTCCCTGCTCGAAAACCTGCCCGATCCTCGCGCATTCGGACCCGAGGGGAAACAATAATCCCGGCGATGCATTGACAATCCGGCCTCCCTCAGCCCATTTTCCGCCGCCATAAGGCCCCCCGTTTCAGAATCCTAAGGACGTTCCATGCCCGTTGTTGTCGTCGAATCCCCCGCAAAGGCCAAAACGATCAACAAATATCTCGGCAAGGATTACACCGTTCTGGCCTCCTACGGTCACGTTCGCGATCTTCCGGCCAAGGACGGCTCCGTCGATCCGGATCAGGATTTCGACATGACATGGGAGATCGGCGCGGACAGTCGCAAACACGTCAAGGCCATCGCCGATGCCTTGAAAGACGACGACGCACTGATCCTCGCCACCGACCCCGATCGCGAAGGGGAGGCGATTTCGTGGCACCTGCAAGAGGCGCTGACCAAGCGCAAGGCGATCAAGAAAACCACCGCCGTGTCGCGCGTGACCTTCAATGCGATCACCAAACCCGCCATTCTCGAAGCCATGAAACATCCGCGTCAGGTCGACGTGCCGCTGGTCGACGCCTATCTGGCGCGCCGGGCGTTGGACTATCTTGTGGGCTTCAACCTCTCGCCGGTCTTGTGGCGCAAACTGCCGGGCGCGCGCTCGGCGGGGCGTGTGCAATCGGTGTGCCTGCGTCTCATCGTCGAGCGCGAGATGGAGATCGAGGCGTTCAATCCGCAGGAATACTGGTCGGTCAAGGCAATGCTGGAAACGCCCCGCGGGCAGACATTCGAAGCGCGTTTGACCCAACTTTCGGGCAAAAAGCTCGACAAATTCGATCTCAAGGACCGGATGCGCGCCGAAATGGCCGTTCAGGCCGTGTCGTCCCGCGCGCTCAAGGTGATCTCGGTCGAGGCGAAACCCGCCTCCCGCAACCCGTCTGCCCCCTTCATGACCTCGACGCTCCAGCAAGAGGCCAGCCGCAAATTCGGCATGGGCGCGCGCCAGACGATGAACGCGGCGCAGCGGCTTTATGAGGCCGGGCTGATCACCTATATGCGGACCGACGGCATCGACATGGCGCCCGAAGCCGTAACCCAGGCCCGCGACGCGATCAAATCGCGCTATGGCGACAAATACGTGCCCGCCTCGCCGCGCATCTACAAGAACAAGGCGAAAAACGCGCAGGAAGCCCACGAATGTATCCGCCCGACGGACATGTTCGCCGCCCCTGACAGCGTGAAACTGACCGATGCCGATCAGCGCAAGCTTTACGATCTGATCTGGAAACGCACGATTGCCTGCCAGATGGAAGGCGCGAAACTCGAACGCACCACGGTGGACATCGCCTCCGACGACCACGAAGTCGTGCTGCGCGCCACCGGTCAGGTCGTGGTGTTCGACGGCTTCATGGCGGTCTACACCGAAGGCCGCGACGATGTGGACGAGGATGACGAAGGCCGTCTGCCGCAGATCATGCAGGGCGAGGCTCTGAAAAAAGTCGCGGGCGCTCTGAAGGCCGAAGCCGCCGAAAAAGAGGCGGTTCTGGGCGCGGAAGACTCCGTTCTGGGGCTTCAGCACCACACCAACCCGCCGCCGCGCTACACCGAAGCCACCTTGGTCAAACGGATGGAAGAACTGGGCATCGGGCGCCCCTCGACCTACGCCTCCGTGCTTTCCACGATTGTCGACCGCGAATATGTCCGCAAGGAACAGAACCGCCTGATCCCCGAGGACAAGGGCCGGATCGTCACGATCTTCCTGATGAATTTCTTCCGCAAATACGTGGGGTACGAATTCACTGCGAACCTCGAAGAGCAGCTTGATGAAATCTCGGCGGGCGATCTTGATTACAAAGAAGTGCTCGCACGTTTCTGGCGTGATTTTCATGCGGCGATCGAAGAAACCAGCGATCTGCGCATCTCCGAAGTGCTTGATAAACTTGACGAAGCCTTGGCTCCGCAGCTTTACCCACCGCGAGAGGACGGAACCGATCCGCGCATCTGTCCGAAATGCGGTCAGGGCTCTCTGCACCTCAAAACCTCGCGCACCGGCGGGTTTGTCGGTTGTTCGAACTACCCGGAATGCACCTACACGCGTCCCATCGCGGGCGAAGGCGCCGAGGGCGACGAGCGTGTGTTGGGCGAAGACAATGGCGACGAGATCTGGCTGAAATCCGGGCGTTTCGGCCCCTATGTTCAGCGCGGCGAACCGACGCCCGAAAACAAAAAGCCGCCCCGCGCCTCCCTGCCGAAAGGCTGGTCGAAGGACGATATGGATCTGGAAAAGGCGCTCACGCTTTTGAACCTGCCGCGCGAGATCGGCGCGTACGAAGGCGCGATGATCTCCGCCAATTTCGGGCGCTTCGGCCCCTATCTGATGCATCAGTTGCCCGATGAGGCCAAACCGGTTTACGCCAATCTCAAGGACCCGAACGACGTGTTCGAGATCGGCATGAACCGCGCGGTCGAGATGATCACCGAGAAGCGCAACAATCCGGGGCGCGGACGCTCTGCGGCGGCGAAACCGCTCAAGGAATTGGGCGAGCATCCGGATGGCGGGCCGGTGAGTGTCATGGAAGGACGCTATGGTCCCTATGTGAAATGGGAGAAGGTCAACGCGACCCTGCCGAAGGACATCAAGCCCGAAGACCTGAGCATGGAACAGGCGGTGGAGTTGATCGCGGAGAAAGCCGCGAAGAGCGGCAAGAAAACCGCCGCCAAAAAGCCGGCAGCCAAAAAGACCCCCGCGAAAAAGCCGACGGCCAAGAAACCGGCCGCGAAGAAAGCAGCCCCGAAAAAGACGGCGGCGAAAACAACCGCGACGAAAAAGAAAGTCGCAAATGCCGATGACGATCCGGTCATCGAGGGCTGAGGTTCAGGACCATGAAACAGAAAGGGCGCCTCTGAGCGCCCTTTTTCTTGGCCGGTTCAGGTCACCGGGTGCAGCCGTCCGCCGTGATTGTGAATGCAGCCCCCGACCATAGCCTTGAGATAAAGGGCCGCACCGGGTTTCACCACGACATTGCCACCCACCATCCCCTTGAGGGTCAATTCAACCCCCTCCTCGATCACCGCATCTTTCGCGATCAGCCCCTCGAACGTGCCGCTCTTCGAAAAGATGTGGTTGCCGCCGATCATGGAATAAAGCTGGGACATAATATTCTCCTCCCTGGAAAGTATGAAGCCTGAGTTAAACGTTCGCTCACTTTCTTAACAAATGATTAAAGGCGCCCCCGAGGGAGCGCCTTTCCGCCGATCCAAAGGATCAGTGCTTTGGCTCGAACCGGTTGAACGGGATGCGCAGCACCGCGCGCCCCTTGTCATCCGGCTCCGGCAGCCGCCCGCCGCGAATGTTGATCTGCAACGCGTAGAGCATCTGTTTCGGCAGCGGCAAAGTGGCATCGCGGGCGTCCCGCGCGGCGATGAACTCTTCCTTGCTGATGCCGTCTTTCACGTGGATATTCGCGGCCTTATGCTCCGCCACCGTGGCCATACAGGCCTCTTCGCGCCCGCCCTTGCGGTAATCGTGACCGACGAAAACGCGGGTGTCGCCCGGCATCGCCAGGATCTCCTGCAAACTGTTCCAAAGCTCTTCGGAGGACCCGCCGGGGAAGTCCGCGCGCGAGCTGCCGCTGTCGGGCACCATGAAGGTGTCATGGGCGAAGACGGCATCACCGATCACGTAGGAAATCGACGCCAGAGTGTGGCCGGTCGAGAGAATCACCTTGGCCGTCAGGCTGCCAATGCCGAATATCTCGCCCGGCTCGAACAGACGGTCCCAATAGTCGTCGCGGTTTTTCAGGCTGTCGTCGGCATAGAGATCGGCCCAGATGTTCTGGACATCGAGCACCTTGCGCCCGATGGCCTGCGGCGCGTTCAGCTTTTTCGCCAGATAGGGCGCAGAGGAAAAGTGGTCGGCATGAGGGTGGGTGTCGAGCACCCAGACCACGTTCAGCCCTTGCTCCTTGACATAGGCCAAAATCTCATCTGCGCTGGCGGTCCAGGTGGCCCCGGCGGCGGCGTCGAAATCGAGCACCGGGTCGATGATGGCGGCGGCTTTGGTCTTCGGATCGGACACGACATATTGCCAGGACCCGGTCACCTCTTCGTAAAAGGCGGCGACGTCCGGGCTGCCGGGATTTGCGGAAGCGGCGAAAAATTGCATGAAGGTCTCCTGTGCGTTGCTAATCATATTCTCAAAATGGAATATGATTAGCAACGGCAGAGTTTCAAGCCCGACTGAAACCGTAAGCTATTTTGTCGCAGCCGTCATGCCCCGGCGCTCCGCACAACCGTTCGCCAGACGGACAATGCTCGCTGTGGCGCAGCACATGATTGACTTGCGGTGGCAGAACCCGATTAATCGGCGCAATGGATTTCGGGATTTTCGGGAGGAGCAAGATGAAGAAAGTATATGGCTCGGCGGCGGACGCCCTCGACGGGCTCTTGACGGACGGGATGTTGATCGCGGCGGGCGGTTTTGGCCTCTGCGGCATCCCCGAACTGTTGATCGAAGCGCTGGTCGAGAGCGGCGTCAAGGACCTGACTGTGGCCTCGAACAACGCGGGCGTCGACGGGTTCGGTCTCGGGAAGCTCTTGGAAACCCGCCAGATCAAGAAAATGATCTCGTCCTATGTGGGCGAGAACGCCGAGTTCATGCGGCAATACCTCTCGGGCGAGCTGGAGCTTGAATTCAACCCTCAGGGCACGCTGGCCGAACGCATGCGCGCGGCGGGGGCGGGCATTCCGGGGTTCTACACCAAGACGGGTGTCGGCACAGTGATCGCCGAGGGCAAAGAGCACAAGGACTTTAACGGCGAGACCTATATCCTCGAAGAGGGTATTTTCGCCGACATTTCCATCGTGAAAGCGTGGAAAGCCGACGAGACCGGCAATGCCGTGTTCCGCAAGACCGCGCGCAATTTCAACCCGCCCGCGGCGATGTGCGGCAAGATCTGCATCATGGAGGTCGAGGAGATCGTCCCCACCGGCTCGCTCGATCCCGATTGCATTCACCTGCCCGGCGTCTATGTGCATCGTCTGATCCAGGGCGAGCACGAAAAGCGCATCGAACAGCGCACCACGCGCCCGCGCCCCTCTGGGGCGACCCGCCCACATCCGGCGGCGTAAGCGCAGATGGGCACCCCCTACGATCACCTGCCCGGCTCCGCCTTTTGGCGGAGCGGCGTGGCCGAGGCCGATCCGACGGCGATCGAGGGGCTGTGCGTGCCGAAATTCCGCATCTCGCCGACGGATCGGATCATGACGGCGGGGAGTTGCTTTGCCCAGCATGTGCATCGCAATCTCGTGGCGCGCGACTGGGCGGTGATCGACGTGGAGACCCCCAAAGGACCGTTCCCGCGCGAGGTGCTCAATCGTTACGGCTACGCGCTCTACTCGGCGCGTTACGGCAATATCTACACCGTGCGCCAGATGGTGCAGCTTCTGCGCGAGGCGCAGGGGGAGATCAAACCCGCCGAACCGATCTGGGAGCACGACGGACGCTATTTCGACGCACAACGCCCGAATGTCGAACCTCAGGGTCTGGCAACACCCGAACATGTGCTCGAAGCCCGTGCGGTCCATCTGCGCCGCGTGCTCCGCGCCGTGCGCCGGGCGGATGTCTTTGTCTTCACGCTGGGGCTGACCGAAGTCTGGTTTCATCTTGAGAGCGGCACGGTCTACCCGACCGCGCCCGGCACGCTCGCGGGCCATTACGACCCCGAGGTCTTCGGCTTTCACAATTTCAGCCTGCCGGAGGTGCGCGACGATCTCGAAGACCTGCGCAGCCGTCTGATGGCCCTGCGCCCTGACATCCGGATGCTTTTGACCATTTCGCCCGTGCCTTTGACGGCCACGGCGACCGGCGGCCATGTTTTGCCCGCGACCGCCTATTCCAAAGCGACCCTGCGTGCGGCGGCAGGCGAGGTTGCGGCGAAATACGACAATGTCGATTACTTCCCGTCTTATGAGTTGGTGACCAACCCGGCGGCGGGCGGGCGGTTCTACAAGGAGAACCTGCGCTCCGTCACCGAAGAGGGCGTTGCCTCGGCGATGCGCATGTTCTTTCGGGCACATGGCACGGAGGCCGAAGACGCGCCGCAGATCGCCCGCAAGACGCCGGAGGACGACGGGTTGGAAGAGGCCGATCTGGTCTGCGAAGAAGCTTTGATCGAGGCGAGCCGGTCATGAGCGACAGACAGAAAATTCTCATCATCGGCACCTCTCACACCGGCGCGTTCTACACCGCACGGCACCGGATCGCCGAAGCGTTTCCAACTCTGGATGTGACCTACTTCGGCCTGCCCGGACAGATTTACAGTGCGGCCCTTTACGAGGGCGGCGTGTTTCGCGCCCCGGAGGACGCCAGCCATTTGCTGGGCTGGATGGACACAAACGAAATCGACTTTGCGCCCTTCGCCCGCATTCTGCATGTCGGCGAGCGCTATACGCTCAATCACGCCATGCGGCTCATGGTGTTTCACGACATTCTCGAGGAACCGGAACGCACCTCCCGCGCCTTCCTCTCAGAAGCCGCGCTCGGCGATCTGTTGCGAGGATTGGTGCACCAGCGCGCCGAACGGCTGGCCGAACGTTTCGGGGCCGATCCGCGCCATTGCTTCCTGCCTGCCCCCTACCCGCTCGCGCGGTCCGTAGCCGCAGGTCCGGGGCATGAATTCGCCCTCGCGTCGCTGCGCAAACGCCCGCATGGCGCGAAATGGATGCAACGCTACGAGGCGATGATCGAAGAGGAAATGGCGCGTATCGGGCTCGATGTCATGCTGCAACCGCAGGAGACCCGCGCCGGTCAATTCATGACCGAGGATCGCTATGCCCGGCCCGACACGGACCCCGGCATGGAGACCGTCGATCATCGCCACATGAATGCCGATTACGGATGGCAGGTGTTCTGTGCCTTCGCACAGGACCGACTTGGAATAGTCCCGGAGGGCGCGGATGCCCTTGCGGAGTGAGAGTTAACGGAGGAGACACAAATGGCCGAAACGACCAAAGGCTGGGATCGCAACCAGATGGCGGCGCGCGCCGCACAGGAACTACAGGACGGCACCTATGTGAACCTCGGGATCGGCATCCCGACTCTGGTGCCGAATTTCATCCCCGAGGGCGTCACCGTCACGCTGCAATCGGAAAACGGCATGCTGGGCATGGGCCCGTTCCCCTATGAGGGCGACGAGGACCCGGACCTGATCAACGCCGGCAAGCAGACCATCACGGAACTGCCCAACACCGCCTATTTCGACAGCTCGTTTTCCTTCGGTATGATCCGGGGCGGCAAGATCGCCATGGCAATTTTGGGCGCGATGGAGGTCGACGAGAAGGGCGATCTGGCGAACTGGATGATCCCCGGCAAGCTCGTCAAGGGCATGGGCGGCGCGATGGATCTCGTGGCGGGCGTGGGCCGTGTGGTGGTGGTCATGGATCACACCAACAAGCACGGCGAAAGCAAACTTCTGCACCAATGCACCCTGCCACTCACCGGTCAGGGCGTGGTGGATCGGGTGATCACCAATCTCGGCGTGCTCGATGTGGTCGAAGGCGGGTTGAAGCTGATCGAACTGGCCGAGGGCGTCAGCGAAGAAGACCTGCGCGCCGCGACCGAGGCAACGATTGTGAACTGATCTGAATATTTTTACCGAGAAAAAACCAAACGCGGCTCCCGGACGGGGCCGCGTTTTCTTTTACAAAGATTGTTCAGAAATCCGAAACAGCATCACACTCTCGCCCCAATTGTTATTTATTCAGCGAAGAAATCAGTCACAGTCATAAGACCATGATCCCAGAGCAGCCCTCCCCCAAATCAGTGACCCCGACGGTCTGGCACTCCCTCACCTATACCGGCTGGGGCCGGGCGCGTTCCGCTGCGGGCCAGATCGCCCGCCCCGAACGTCAATCCATCCTCGCCCGCGCTGTCGCCCAAAGCCCCGCGCCCGCCTTCGGCCTGCGCCGCTCCTATGGCGACGTGGCGCTGAATGACGGGGGGCAGGCCTATGACATGACCCGGCTTGATCGGGTATTGGCCTTCGACACGGACAGCGGTCTCGTCACCGTCGAGGCCGGGATGCCCATCGGCGATCTGGCGCGGCTCTCGGCCCCCAAAGGCTGGCTCCCCGCCGTGATGCCCGGCACCGGCTTTGCCACCGTCGGCGGCTGTATCGCCAATGACGTGCATGGCAAGAACCACCACACGCAGGGCAGCTTCGGACAACACGTGACCGAGATCACGCTTTTGCAAGGCGAGACCTCGCGCACCATCACCCCGGACAGCGGTGCGATCTGGCTGGCCACCCTCGGGGGCCTCGGCCAGACCGGGGTGATCGCCAAGGCAACCCTGCAACTCATGCCCTGCCCCGGCGAGATGATGCGCCTCACGGAACGGCGGATCGAGAACCTTGACGCCTTTCTGCGCGCTTTCGACGACAGCCAGACGCCCTGCACGGTCGGCTGGATCGACGGCACCGCCACGGGCGATGCGCTTGGCCGCGGCATTCTTGAGGAAAGCGAGCTGGTGACCGGGATGGACCGCTCCGGCGAAGCCGCGGTCTCGGTGCCGATGAATGCGCCGGGCTGGGCGCTGTCGTCTCCCATCGTGCGCCTGTTCAACGCCGCCTATCTCCGCAAAGTGCCGACCGGGGGCCGCACCTCCGTCAAGCCGATCCACAAGGTACTGTTCCCGCTCGATGCGTTTCACGACTGGAACCGGCTTTATGGCAAGCGTGGGTTCCACCAGTTCCAATGCGTCCTGCCCACGGATCGGGTCGACGTGCTGCGCGCGATGCTCGAAAAGATCGCCGCCTCGCATCTTTGTTCGCCGCTGGCCGTGCTCAAGAAAATGGGGCCGGGGCGTGGCGGCTATCTGTCCTTCCCGATGGAAGGCTATACGCTGGCCATCGACGTCCCGAACCGGGACGGATCGCAAGAGCTGATCGCCGAGCTGACCCAGATGACGCAGGACGCGGACGGGCGGATCTATTTCGCCAAGGACGGTGTCGCCGATGCGGCGCAGATCAAAGGCATGTACCCGGATCGGGACCTCTGGGCCGAGACCGTCAATGCCGCCGACCCAACGCGCACGTTCGAAACCGATCTGGTGCGGCGTCTGAACCTGCGCGGGAAAGGGGCCTGAGATGCAACACACCTGGATCATTCTCGGCGCCACCTCTTCCATGGCCCGCGCCACGGCCCGCCGTCTCGCCAAGGAGGGCGCGGTGCTCCTGCTCTGCGGTCGCGACATGGACGACCTCTCCGCCACCGCCCATGATTGCCTTGCCCGTGGCGCGCTCAAAGCCGAAGCCCTACGTTTCGATGCGCGCGACAGCGCAACATTCGCACCGATCATCGCGCGTGCCATCGCCGAGGACGGCACGCTCAACTGCGCCGTTTTCGTCGGCTCCATGCCGGAGCAATCCGCCATCGACGCCGATCCGACCCTGATCGACGGCGTGGTACAGGACAGCTATATCGGCCCCGCCACCTTCCTCTCCCTGCTCGCCCCGCATCTCGAAGAGCGCGGCCAAGGCACGGTGGTGGGCGTCACCTCGGTGGCGGGAGATCGCGGCCGGATCGGCAATTACGTTTACGGCTCCGCGAAAGCGGGCTTCGCCACCTATCTCTCCGGCCTGCGCAACCGGCTGACGCGGGCGGGTGGACATGTGGTCACCGTCAAACCCGGCTTCGTCGACACCGCGATGACCTGGGGCATCGAGGGCATGTTCCTCGTCGCCTCCCCCGACGCGGTGGCCAAAGACATCCTCAAAGCCGTGCACAAGAAAAAGAACGTGATCTACACGCCGTTCTTCTGGCGCTACATCATGCTGATCATCCGGTTGATCCCGGAGTTCCTCTTCAAGAAACTTTCGATCTGACGAGAGGGCCTTCGGGCCCTTTTTTCAATTTTGCGCCCGCACCGCGTTGGTCGCAAACACACAGCCGTCGGAATACAGTTCCGGTGGGCTGAGGCACAGCCCCTTGGCCACCTGCCAGGCCGCCAGAACCTTCGGCACATAGGCGCGGGTTTCGGCATAGGGCGGCGGGCCATTGTTGGCCTTCACGGCATTCTCTCCGGCATTATACCCCGCCAGCGCCAGCGCCACGTCGCCGTTGAACTCGTTCAAAAGCCAGTCGAGATAGGTGATGCCGCCCTTGATGTTCTGATCCGGGTCCTTGGCATCGACGCCGAACCGCTCCGCCGTCGCCGGGATAAGCTGCATCAGCCCCTGCGCCCCCGCCCCGCTCACCGCCTCCGCATTGCCGGAGGATTCGACCGCCATCACCGCCAGCGCCAGCGCGGGGCTCACCTTCGTCCCGATGGAATGCAGCAAAAGCGAGCTGCCATAGCGATTGGCGATGTCCGTGACCTGCTGAAAGCTCGGGCTGGGAATCGACTTGCCGGGATCGAGATCGAGCGCGGCCAAGGCCGCACCGAACCGTTCGGGGCCCGCCCCCGCAAGATCGTGCGGCACGGCACTCCAGTACCAGTCCAGCAATTCCGCAGGCACCGGGGCAACCGGATCGGGCACGGCGGGCGGCGCTTTTACGGTTTTCATTCCCGGCCTGATCTGCACGTCGATGAGATGCCCGGCCCCATCCGTGGGCACACCGATGCGTTTCGGACGCACCTCCGGCCAGGGCGGCGGCGCGCTCGCCTCTTCGGCGCGCAGCGAAGATCCACCAGCAAGACAGCTCAGACTCACGGCAAGCGCGCAAAGCCCCGCGCGATTCAGGAAAAACGACATGATCATACTGCTCTCAAGGGGCGGTCCGATCCGAAACACCGGCCGCTTTTGCCGACAGTTTCGCAAAAATCTCGGCCAAGAACCAGAATTTTAGGCGATTCCAGCACCAATCTCATGTCAGGGTTAACCGGAAAAACCACTCAAAAGCATTTTCATACAAAATAGTTAAAATTTTTTATATTTTAAAATCAATGAGTTGAATTGATTTTCCGCGCAATCTGTGCCGTTTCCAAAAACGTACCAATCCTGCCCAACTCTCGCCCCAGTTGGGGGGCCATATAGGGTCATCGAAAGCGAGACGGAGCGCTGAGGCAAGGGAAACGCCAAGCTCGAAATCGCCAAGACGTGGAAACCAAACTGAACACATCCTCGGAGGGATACCAAATGAAATTCTTCAAACTCTACAAAAACTTCTCCCGTGACGAAGACGGTGCTGTGACCGTTGACTGGGTCGTGCTGACCTCCGCCGTCGTGGGCCTCGGCATCGCCGTTCTGACCACTGTTGCCGGTGGCACCAAAACCCTCGGCGCAAAAATTTCCGACGACCTCTCCGCTCGTACCGTGATCGACTACTCCGATGACGCGACGGCGTCCGAAGAAACCGACGAAACGGTCATCGAATAATAAGCTCTTCCTCAGCTAGTTTTCCCGACGAAAGTCGGCCTGAGCTTCAAAACCGCGCCACTCAGGCGCGGTTTTCTTGTCAGGGAACGATTGTCGCCCCCGCCGGGGCCAATCGGAGCATCGGCGAACAGCATCGGCAAAACGCCCGGTTTGTTCCGGGATTGGCAAAAATTCACGACTGCGCCGCGGCAAAACCACCAATTTGCCGTATTTCGATGAAACTCTGAACGAGTGTTCCCAAGGGTCTGGGCCGCGAAGCGGTTGTCATGCCCGACATGGGTCCGCAAGTAGAGGGAAAGTTATGCGTATTATTTTCGGATTGGTCCTTGTGATCGGTGTCGCCCTGGCCGGGTTCGCCGTTCATATGACTCGCGGGTACCTGTCGACCTATCAGGCCGAACTGGACCGTGAAAAGGCCATGCGTGCCAATGCCGTCCAGACAACGGACATCTATGTCGCGAAGAAAGCCCTGAGCTATGGCGACCCGCTGCTGCCGAGCATGGTGAAAAAAGTCCGCTGGCCGAACGACGCCATGCCGAAAGGCGCCTTCCTGACCGAAGCGGATCTCTTCCCAGAGGGACCGGACGTGCCGCGCCGCGTGCTGCGCAACATCGAACCGATGGAGCCCCTGCTCGCGGTCAAGCTCACCGCCCCCGGCGAAGATGCCGGCGTGGCCTCCCGTCTCGCCAAGGGCATGCGCGCCTTCGCGATCCGCGTCGACGTAGCCTCCGGCGTGTCGGGCTTCCTGCATCCCGGCGACCGCGTCGATGTCTACTGGACCGGCCGCCTCCCCGATAGTGGGCGCGACGTGACGAAGCTCATCCAGACCTCGATCCCGCTGGTCGCCGTCGACCAGATTTCCAGCAGCGACCCGCAGACCACCAACATTGCCCGCACGGTGACCGTCGAAGCCACGCCGACGCAGGTGGCGACGCTGGCGACGGCGCAAAGCACCGGACGCCTGTCGCTTGCCCTCGTCGGGCGCAACGACGACACCGTGATCGACAGCGTCGAAGTCGACAAGAACACGCTTCTGGGCATCGAAGAACAGGTCTACACCGCCGCTCCGAAAGCCAAGGTCTGCACCGTGCGAACCCGCAAAGCTGGCGAAGTCATCGTGATGAACATTCCCTGCACGGAGTGACACTGACCCACACGGGCATATCGCCGCCCTGAAAAGGTCCCGGATGACGGCACAGACCGATCCGGGATTTTTTTCGATTTGATCAAAGACTTGTCCTGATACAGTCTGAAATCCGGCAGCGCCCCTTGTGGCTTATCCACATCACAAACGTCGCCCAAGAGATTGATTCTTGCATAAAAAGTTAAATTAACGCATTGTCTGAGCAAATGGGTCGCAAAGAACCCGATGGATTGAGGCGTGGTCGACAGAGGCAGGATCACATGAAAACGTTGAATTTGATCAAGGCGGCCCTCGTCGGGCTTGCCGTTATCGGTGCTAGCCCGACCGGGGCTTTCGCAGAAAAACTCCGTGTGATGACGGGATCGCCCTCCGGCGTCCTGAACGTGCCGATGAACCGCGCCGTGGTTGTCGAAAGCGATGAACCTTTCGCCGAAATCTCGATTGCCAATGCGGCCATCGCCGACATCTCGACCCTTTCCGAACGCTCGATCTATGTGCTGGGCCGCGCGCCGGGCATGACGACCATGACCCTTCTGGCCCCCGACGGCTCCCTGATCACCAACGTGCAGGTTCAGGTGACGCCGGATGTGACCGAGTTCAAGGAACGCCTGCGCCAGATCATGCCGAACGAGATCATCGAGGTGCGCACCGCAAATGACGGGATCGTGCTGTCGGGTACGATTTCTTCGGCCATCATGATGAACCGGGCCATCGAGCTGGCCGATCGCTATGCGCCGGGCCGCGTCTCGAACATGATGAACATCGGCGGCACGCAACAGGTGATGCTGAAAGTTCGTTTCGCCGAAATGTCCCGTTCGGTTTCAAAAAGTTTCACCGCAAATGTGGGTGTGACCTACGGCGGCAATGACGCCAGCAGCACCGCAACACTCGGCGGCTCCGCTGGCGGAGATGGTCAGGGGCAATTCTCGATCGCAGGCAAGATCGGCGACACCGAACTCTCCGTGCTTTTGGAAGCCATGGAAGAGAAAGGCCTCGTCCGCACCCTTTCGGAACCCAACCTGACCGCCCTCTCCGGGCAGCAGGCGAAATTCCTCGCCGGTGGCGAATATCCGATCCCCGTGCGCGACAACGATGGTGTTTCGATCGATTACAAACCCTTTGGCGTCGAACTCGAATTCACCCCCCGCGTGGTGAACGGCGACCAGATCAACCTTGAAATGCGCGCCGCCGTCTCCGGTGTCGACAGCTCTGTCAACTACACCGTCGACGGCTTCACCCTCAACTCCTTCAAACGCCGCGAGACCTCCACGACCGTAGAACTGCGCGACGGCCAGAGCTTTGCCATCGCGGGTCTGCTTCAGGACGATTTCGAAGATCTCGTCGGTCAGGTGCCGTGGCTTGGCGACATCCCCGTGCTCGGCGCTCTGTTCCGCTCAAGCGATTACACCCGTCGCCAATCCGAGCTCGTCATCATCGTGACGCCGCATCTGGTGACGCCGGTCAACGGCATGGCGCTGAGCCTGCCGACGGACCGGGTGAAAATCCCGACCGAAAGCGATCTTTTCCTCTTCGGCAAAACCTTTGGCGGCACCACGGCCCCGAAAACCGGCGCCGCCGCAGAAGTCGCGAAACAGGATTTCTCCGGCTCCTATGGCTACGTGATGGAGTAAGACGTCATGCGGATCTCTCTGAAACTCTGGCTCGCCGCCTCCGCCCTGCTCGCTCTGGGCGCCTGTTCGGATCAAAACGCCCTGAACTACTTCAATCAGGAAGCCGGGGCCTATCTCGACAACGGCACCTTCGGCAATTCGACCATGAACAACACCCTCGTTCAGACCGGTCAGATGAATTACGTGATCGACCTGAACGAACGCTTTGCCGCAAGTGTCCCCTCGACGGTGAACTTCGAATTCAATTCCGACACGCTCGACGGCGCCGCCCGCGACGCGATCCGCAAACAGGCGCATTTCATGGCGCAATTCCCGGAAGTGCGCTTCCGTGTCTACGGTCATACCGATCTCGTCGGCTCGAACGCCTATAACAAAGCGCTGGGTTTGCGCCGGGCGAAAGCCGTTGTTTCCGAATTGGCGCGCAATGGCATCTCCCGTTCGCGGCTTGAGGCAATGGTGTCCTATGGCGAAACCCAACCCTTGATCGTGACCCAGAACCCGGAGCGCAAAAACCGCCGCACGGTCACGGAAGTATCTGGTTTCGTTGAGAGTTCCCCGATGATCATGGACGGGAAATACGCCGCAATCGTGCGCCGCGAATATCTCAGCAGCGCGCAATCGCGCACCAGCATTTCCGCCGAAGGGAGCGTCACCGAATAACCGATCGTCGCAGAATAGCGAATTATTACGCGATTTCGGCCCTATTGTTGCCCCAATACCCCGGCACCTTATCCCCAATGGGAGCAGTATGCCCGACAACCGAGTCGGACAAACGCGCCAGGGGATCAGGGCCGGGTTTCTCATTTGAGACTGTCTGAGCCACCGAAAGCCTGGCGTTCGAATAAAAGGACGCTTTGAGCAATGACGAGTGAAGCTCTATTGCAAAACGACCCGGCCCCGCTTGTGGCCTGTACCGTCAGCCGGGACGTGCAGAACTTCGATCTCCTGATCGAGGACATGGAGGCTGAACTGGGCGAAGCCTGGGGCGACCTCTCCTTTGAAGATGCCCGGCAGTTTTTCCGTCAGCCGGAAAGCGGCGGGCTGAAATTCGTCGCCATGGCGCTCGATCATGAGGACGAAAGCCTGTTGGCGATGATCGCGGACCTGATCAAGTCGGCCAAGGCCCAGGACATCAAGGTTATCCTCGTCGCCGACGAAATCTCCCCCATGGTCCTGCATCAGCTGTTGCAGCTCGGCGCCGAAGATTTCATCCCCTACCCGCTGCCGGAAAACGCCCTGCATGAGGCGATCGAACGGCTCGATGCGCCGCGCAAGGTGCCTGCCATCGACTTCGTGGATACGCGCCCCGCGCATGCTGCCCCACATGGCGGCGGTGCACATGGCATCGTGCTGCCGGTGCAATCCATTTCGGGCGGTGCTGGCGCCACGACCATCGCGGTCAACCTCGCCTGGGAACTCGCCAATATCGAAAAGAAAGGCCCGCAGCCGCGCGTCCTTCTGATCGATTTCAACCTGCAATACGGCTCGGTCTCGACCTATCTCGACCTGCCGCGGCGCAATGCGGTCTATGAGCTTCTGTCCTCCACCGAAATGATGGATGACGACGCCTTCAAGGGCGCGTTGATGAATTTCAACGACAAGCTTTCGGTGCTGACCGCGCCGCCGGACATCCTGCCGCTCGATTTCATCGATGCGACCGATGTGCAGCGTCTGCTCGACATGGGGCGCAAGCATTTCGACTATGTCATTCTCGACATGCCGATGACGCTCGTGAGCTGGACCGAAGCCGTGCTCAACGCCGCTGAATTCTATTTCGCGCCGGTCGAACTGGATCTGCGCTCGGCCCAGAACATCCTGCGTCTGCGCAATGCGCTCAAGGCGGAGGAACTGCCCTTCGACAAGATGCGATTCCTGTTGAACCGCGCGCCGAAGGCCATGGATCTGTCCGCGAAAGCGCGTCTCAAACGCATGGCGGAGAACCTCGAAATCGACATCGACGTGCAATTCCCCGATGGCGGTCGCCCGGTGCGCGATGCCTGCGATCAGGGCATGCCGCTTGGCATCGAGGCCGCGAAAAATCCGCTTCGCAAGGAAATTCAGAAACTCGCGGCCTCGCTGCATGCGCGGCAGAGCCAGCAACTCGAAGCGGCACAATAAAGCCCGCCACGGCCATGAGGTGAGAGAGCAAGACGATGTTTTCGCGATATAAAAAATCCGATGGCCAAAAGGCCGCCCCGGTCAAGACCCAAGCGGCCGCCCCCGCCGCAACCACCGCCGCAGCCACCGTGCAGGCCCCGGCTCCGGCGCAAGCGCCCGCCCCCGCCGCAAAGGTTCAGCGCCGCGAAGCCCCCCGCGCGGCCCAGGTTGCACCGCAGGACAAGGAACGTCGCCGCAAGGAACGTCTGGGCGACATCAAGGTCGAGATGCACAAGCGTCTGCTCGAAGACCTGAACCTCGCTGCCCTCGAAACCGCGCAGGAAAAGGACCTGAAATCCGAGATCTCCGACATCACCGCGGAATTTCTCGCCGATCAGGGGCTGGTGCTGAACCGCGACGAACGCATTCTGCTCAATCAGGAGCTCTACGACGAAGTGCGCGGCCTCGGGCCGCTCGAACCGCTTTTGAAAGACGAGACGGTCAACGATATTCTCGTCAACGGTCCGCATCAGATTTTCATCGAACGCGCCGGCAAGCTCGAACTGTCGGACATCACGTTCAAGGACGAAAAGCACCTCCTCAGGATCATCGACAAGATCGTCTCCGCCGTGGGCCGTCGCGTCGACGAATCCAACCCCTACGTTGACGCCCGTCTCAAGGACGGCTCGCGTTTCAACGCCATGGTGCCGCCCGTCGCCGTCGACGGCTCCCTCGTCTCCATCCGGAAATTCAAAAAGGACAAGCTCGGCATCGACGATCTGGTCCGGTTCGGCGCCTTTACCGAGGAAATGGCCGCCTATCTTCAGGCCGCCGTCTCCACCCGTCTCAATGTCATCGTCTCCGGCGGGACGGGGTCCGGGAAAACCACCACGCTCAACGCGCTCTCGGGCTTCATCGACAACTCCGAACGCATCCTGACCATCGAGGACACCGCGGAACTTCAGCTCCAGCAGACCCATGTCGGCCGGATGGAAAGCCGCCCAGCCAACGTCGAGGGCAAGGGCGCCGTCACCCAGCGCGACTGTCTCCGCAACGCGCTCCGGATGCGTCCGGACCGGATCATCGTGGGGGAAACCCGGGGTGAAGAGGTGATCGACATGTTGCAGGCCATGAACACCGGCCACGACGGCTCGATGACCACGATCCACGCCAACTCGGCGCGCGATGGTGTGTCGCGTCTCGAAAACATGATCGCCATGGCCGGGATCGAAATGCCGCTCAAGGCCGTGCGCTCGCAGATCGCCTCCGCCGTCAACCTGATCGTGCAGGCCTCCCGCCTTCAGGACGGCTCGCGCCGCATGGTTTCGATCACCGAGATCACCGGCATGGAGGGCGATGTGATTTCCATGCAGGAGGTGTTCCGCTTCCAGCGCACCGGCCTCACCCCCGACAACAAGATCATCGGCCATTTCACGGCGACCGGGGTCCGCAGCCACTTCTCGGAACGCTTCCGGATGTGGGGCTACGACCTGCCGCACGCGATTTTCGAACCGACCAACCCGCGTTAAGGAGCCTCCCCCATGATCATTTCCCTGGAACCGGTCATTTACGGCGTCATCTTCATCGCCGTGCTGCTTCTGGTCGAAGGCATCTATCTGACCGTGTTCGGCAAGTCGATCTCGCTGAACTCCCGCGTCAACCGTCGCTACGAATTGCTCGAGAAAGGCACAGGCGACCGCGAGGAGGTGCTCAACCAGCTCCGCAAGGAGATGAGCCAGCACCTCAAGTCGCGTCAGGTTCCGCTCTATTCCGTGCTGGCCGAAAAGGCGCAGAAGGCCAATATCGCCTTCTCCCCCACCCAGCTTCTCATGGTCATGGCGCTTCTCGGCATGGTCGCCTTCGTCGGCCTGTCGATCGGCACCTCGGCCTCCCTGCCGATCCGCATCGTCGTCTCCGGCGCCATGGGCGTCGGCGCGGTCTATGTCTGGATTCAGGGCAAGGCCAAGAAACGCCTGAGCCTGATCGAGGAACAGCTCCCCGACGCCGTCGAGCTCATGGTCCGCAGCTTGCGCGTCGGCCACCCGTTCTCCAATGCGCTCACCATCGTCTCCAAGGAGGTCCCCGACCCCTTGGGCACCGAAATGGGCGTGATCGCCGACGAGAGCGCCTATGGGCGCGACGTGGGCGAGGCGCTCAAGGATATGGCCGAACGGCTCGACATGCAGGATCTGCGCTTCCTTGCGGTCGCCGTGTCGATCCAGCAGCAATCGGGCGGTAACCTCGCCGAGGTGCTCGACGGTCTGGCCAAGGTGATCCGCTCGCGCTTCAAACTGTTCCGCCGGGTCAAGGCAATCACCGCCGAAGCGCAATGGTCCGGCAAGTTCCTCTCGGGTTTCCCGCTGCTGATGCTGCTGGCGATCAACATCATGAAACCCGACTATTACGACCGGGTGAAGGACACATCCGCCTTCATTCCCGCCTGTCTCGTGGTCGCGGGCTTTCTCACGATCAATATTTTCGTGATGAAATCGCTCGTGAACATCAAGGTCTGAGGAGAACACGCCATGCAAGAGCTCTTTACCTCGCTCCTCGGCGATCAGCTCGGCCCCTTCGGCCCGCTGATCCTCGTCGGCACGCTGGGGGCCGTCCTGATCCTCGTCGCCCTGCCCGCGCTTCTGAACCGCAAACGCGACCCGATGGATCGCCTCAAGGAGCAGGCCCAGGCCAGCAAGGCGACACACAAGCAGGCCGCTTTGCGCTATGAGGACAAGAAAGGCGCGAAGCTCGAAAAATACTCCGCCTTCCTCGAACCGCAGAACGAAGAAGAATATTCCGCCGCCCAGCTCAAGATGATTCAGGCGGGCTATCGCAGCAAGAACGCCGTGCGCATGTTCCACTTCGCGCAATTCGCGATGGGGATCGGCGCGCTGGTCCTTGGTCTGCTCTTTGCCCTGCTGAAATCCTCGCAACAGGAGGTAACGCCGAAATCCCTGGTGTTCATGGTGCTGTTCCCGGCGGTGATCGGCTACATGCTGCCGAAATACTGGGTCACGCGTCGCGTCGAGGCCCGCAAGGAGGAAATCACCAACGGTTTCCCGGACGCGCTCGATCTCATGCTGGTCTGTGTCGAGGCCGGTCAGTCGCTCGATCAGGCGATCATCCGTGTCGCCAAGGAAATCCGCTCCGGCTTCCCCGCGCTGGCCGACGAGTTCGAGATCGTCTCCTACGAAATCAAGGCCGGCAAGGACAAGACCAACGTGCTGCGCGACATGGCGGAGCGCTGCGGCGTGCCCGATGTGGCCTCCTTCGTCACCGTGCTGATCCAGTCGCAGCAATTCGGGACCTCGATCGCCGACGCGCTTCGGATTTATGCCGGTGAAATGCGTGACAAGCGCGTGATGCGTGCCGAAGAGGCCGCAAACAAGTTGCCTACCAAGATGACCCTTGCCACAATGATGCTGACCGTGCCGCCGCTGCTGATCATCCTGATCGGGCCGTCGGTCTATGACATCTACGTCCTGCTGTCGGAAGCCAGCTTCTGAGCCCGCCTGTCGGGCTCGCGAGCACCGGCTCCGGTCGCAGGACCGCACAAGAAGGCAAGGGACAGCATGTCTCGACATCTCACGCGCGGCCGCCGATACGCCATCGGGGCTGCGCTTTTCCTCTCTCTCATGGCCGCTTGCGGCTCCGAAGACATGCTCAAACCGCTCAAGGACAATGGCGCTTATGCCCCCGCCGGCGTCGATGTCGGCGAGACCTCGGTCGACGGGCTGATCGTCGGACACCGGCTGATGGCGGCGGGCGAATTCGAACTGGCGCTCAAGGCCTATTACCGCGCTGCGGCACATCAGGGCATGACCGTCGACACGCTCTCGGCCATCGGCTCCGCCAAGCTGCGCCTCGGACGTCTCGGTCAGGCCGAGGCCGATCTGCGCAAGGCGATCGAGCTGGACGACACGTTCGTCCCCGCCTGGAACAACCTCGGCGTCGTGTTGATGGAACGCGGCGAATATGGCGAGGCCGAGCGGGTGTTCCACACCGCCTTTGCGCTGGACAGTGGCCAATCTGCCGAAATTCGCGAAAACCTGCGCTTGGCGCTCGCAAAACTCGAAAATCCCACGTATAGTGAGGAAAATGAGAGCAATTTCACCTTGGTGCGGCGCGGAACGAGCGAATACGAGATTCTTGCACGCTGAACCTGTCTGAGATCCGAAAACGGGCCGACGGTCGAGACAAGGCGAAAACAGAGTTGAGGCAAAACGGGTCATCAAGAGGCATAACGCCCGGACCCGAGACAGAGGATGGCAGGCATCATGCGCAACCTTCATGTGATCACGCTCGTGCTGGCGGGCTCCGTGGCCCTGACGGCCTGTCAAAAACCCTTCGGCGGTGACGTGCGCCGCGCCGACACCTCCGTGAACGCGATCGACGGAACCGGCCTCTCCGACATCATGCTCAACACCGCCGACCCGGCCGAAGCCGTGTCCTACTTCTCCCGTGCCGTGGGCGAAAACCCGGACCGCATCGATCTGCAACGCGGCCTCGCCAAATCGCTGGTGCGCGCGGGCGAAAGCCAGGCCGCCGTCAACGCCTGGAAAAACGTCGTCGCCCATAAGGACGCGACGGTGGACGACCGGGTGGATTACGCCGATGCGCTGATCCGCACCGGCGAGTGGAAAGAGGCCGAGGCCCAGCTCGACGCCGTGCCGCCGACCCATGAGACCTACAAGCGCTACCGGCTCGAGGCGATGATCGCCGACAGCAATCAGGAATGGAAAAAGGCCGACAGTTTCTACCAGACCGCCGTCGGCCTGACCACCCGTCCCGCCGGTGTGCTGAACAACTGGGGCTATTCGAAACTGACCCGCGGCGAATACAGCGAGGCGGAAAAGCTCTTCGCGCAGGCGATCACCTACGACTCCTCGCTGTTCACCGCCAAGAACAACCTGATCCTCGCCCGTGGCGCGCAGGGCAAATACGACCTGCCCGTGATGGAGATGACCCAGACCGAGCGCGCCCAGCTTCTCTACACGCTGGGGCTCGCGGCGGTGAAGGCCGGGGACGTCACCATCGGCAAGGGGTTGATCAAAGAAGCCATCGACACCCACCCGCAGCATTTCGAAGCCGCCGTGCGCTCTCTGCGCGCATTGGAAACCAACGTCTCGAACGGCTGATCCCCGCATGCTGACCCTGCCCTCTCAGGCCGCGCTCTGGTTCCTGCTGCCGGTCACGCTGGTGTCCTTCGTCGCCGCGTTCAACGATCTCAAACGGATGAAGCTCCCGAATGTCATGGTGCTCGCGCTGGCCGCGATCTACGTGGCGATGGGGCCGTTTCTTCTGCCCTTCGATCAATACCTCTGGGGCTTTGCCCATGCGCTCGTGATGTATCCCATCGCGCTCTTCGCCTATGCCTATCTCGGCGTCGGCGCGGGCGACGGGAAATTCGCCACCGCCATGGCGCTGTTCATCCCGCTTGCCGATCTCGGCCCGGTGCTGACGCTCTTTGCCGCCTTCCTGATCGGCGCCTTCTTCGCCCACCGCCTGCTGCGCGCCCTGCCGCCGGTGCGGCGCGCCACACCGGATTGGGTCTCCTGGGAACATCGCAAATTCCCGATGGGGTTGGCGCTTGCAGGCACGATGATCAGCTATCTGACGCTCGCGATCTTCCTCTGAGACCGCAACGCCTCACTCTTTCACCACCGGATAGACCAGCATCATCGGATCGCGCAGCGGTGCGCGCAATGTCAGCCCCGCCGTCTCAATCGCTGCCAGCACACGGCGCGCGACGCTCGGGTCGAGCGGACAGGTCGGAACGATGATGGCATCCGCATTCTCCACCCCCGGCGTGCCGGAATAATACCACGGCGCACCGCCTTTCAGCGGGGCGAAATCGCCGAAAATCCAGATCGCCGAGGCAAGATCGGTCACGAAAAACTGGCTTTCGGCGGTAAAATTGAACGGCGGTTCCTTCAGCCGGTCCGCCATATAGCGGTGCACCGCCAGATCCCCCGCCTGCAAGGCGCAATGCGGCTGGGTCTCGCCCAGAAACTCAAGCGGCGCGAACACCTTTTCCTCACCGGCATAGGGCACAAGCTCCGGATAGCGCTCCGCAAGGTTCTCACGCGCCAACACCCTCAACGCCTTCCGCTCAGACACGAACAGATCGTCCAGATCCGCACGCCCCGGGAATTGCGGCACATAACCTTCCGTCTTCGCAACGAGATGATGGAACGGGCTGGTGACGATGTTCTGAAGCGAAGGCGCGATGAGCGCAAAGGCCACCAGCGCCAGCGCGGCCGTCGCGTTGCGCGCATCGGCATTGAACAGGACCCGCCGCCCACGCTCCGGCCGCTCCGCCATTAACAGGAGGCACAACAGGATGAGCCACTGCGGATCGTTGCCGAAATTCTGATAGGTGACATAGACGAAGCCCGGCGCGAGCAGCAGCAAAAGCAACCCGGCCCGATCCCGCCCCGCCTGTCGCAACACGATCACGGACAGGATCAGTGTCGAGGTCGCGATCAGGAACCGCGGCGCATTCAGCACGTCGACGAAAGACACACCGGGGGCCGCACGGTTCGCCGAACGTGTCACCGTCAGAAGATCGGAGAAATAGGCCGGCAGGAACGCCACGCCATAGACTGCCGTCACGGCCATGGCCACGGCGAGACCGCTCACAAGCCCGGCCCCAAGGCTGCGCCAGGCCCCGCGCAGCACAAAGCCAAGCGCCACGGGCAGCACGAACCCCACGAAATAGGTCGGCTTGATCAGCGCCAGAACCGCCAGCATCAGCCCTGCGATCACGCCGTCAATCAGCGGGGCTTTGTCCCCGTCCCGTTCCGGCAGCACCGCCAGAAGCACCGCGATGAAGGATGCGACCCAGGCCCAGCGGTTGTAATACATCGCCACGGAAATCGCGGTGACAGTCTCGCCATGCACCAGAGCGAGGATCATCGCCACCGCCACCACGCCAAAACCCCAGGCCGCAAGCCCCGTGAGCCGTGAAAGCGCGACACGCGCAACCAGCGGCGCGAACAGCACGGCGATCAGAACCTGCGCAGCGACAAAGGCCTGCCCGACGCCCAGCCCCGCATCCATCATCCAGCGGATCGGCAGAAAGGCGAAAATCCCGATGGGGGTGGAGAAATCCAGATGCGGCACCTGCCCCAACCCCATCCGCAACAGCACGTCCACCATATGCGTGGCGTCGCCCTCGTGTTGCGTGAGATAGAGCCCGCCCTTGGCAAGCCCTGCCACGCCCAGAACAAGGATCAGAACTGCGAGAAATACGATGTATTTTAACGGAGAAATTCGCCCCATCCGCCCTGCCTCGTTCATTTTTGCGAAAGGTTATGGCCAAACACTCCGCATTGCAAAGCCGTGCCGGTGAAACCGCGCGAAAATCTTGGCTTTATGTCCCGGTCTCCGTAGACTGTCGGCAAAAGCACAAGCCTGCGAACAGGCAAACAGAGGGCAGCCATAATGACCATGATGGATTCGACACCGAATGTGATCGCTCCCGTCGCGCCGAAACGCGCCGATGAGACCGGGCTGTCGCCGGTGATGATGCGCGACATCGTGTTGAAAACCATGTTCCGCACCAATCTCGAACAGGTCTCGCGTCTCTCCGTCGCGTTGTGCCTGCCGGTGTCGATCACGCAGGACCTTGTCGACCGTGCGCGCGAGCAGGGGCTTGTCGAGGCCACCGGCACGATGCATGCGGGCGCAGGTTCGGAGATGGGATTTCGCCTCTCCGATACCGGCAAGGCGCGCGCGCTCGATGCGCTGTCGCAGTCGGAATATTACGGTGCGATGCCGATCCCGCTCGAGATTTATGCCGAGCAGGTGAAACGCCAGTCTGTGCGGAACATGAAGGTGACACGCGATGCGCTTCTGGCCGCGATGGGCCATCTGATCCTGCCGCCGAACCTTCTCGATCAGCTCGGGCCTGCGGTGGGTGCGGGGCGTTCGATCCTGATGTACGGACCGCCGGGCAACGGCAAATCCTCGATCTCCAACGGCATTCGCGATGCGCTCGGCGATCTGATCTATGTGCCGCGCGCGATCGAGTACAACGGGTCGGTGATCACGGTCTATGACCCCCTGATGCATGTCAAACGCGAAGATGCGGAGGACGATCCCAATGCGCTCAGGAAAACCTCCAACCGCTTCGACCGGCGCTATGTGCGCTGTGAGCGGCCCTCTGTTGTAACCGGCGGTGAGCTGTCGCTCGACATGCTCGATCTGGTCTACAACCCCACCGCGCGGACCTATCAGGCGCCTTTGCAGCTCAAATCCACCGGCGGGATTTTCATCGTCGACGACCTTGGCCGTCAGGAAGAACCGCCACAAAAGCTCGTCAACCGCTGGATCGTTCCGCTCGAAGAGAGCAAGGACATTCTGGCGCTCCAGTCCGGTGAAAAATTCGAAGTGCCGTTCGACACGCTGGTGATTTTCTCCACCAACTTCCACCCGAACAAGATCTTCGACACCGCCGCCCTGCGCCGGATTTTCTACAAGATCAAGATCGACGGGCCGGATCAGGCGGGGTTCCTGAAAATCTTCGCCATGGTCGCGCGCAAGAAAAAGATGCCGCTCAACGAGGAGGCGCTGGTCTACCTGCTCAAGGAAAAATACCCGACCATCGACAATGTCTACGCCAACTATCAGCCGGTCTTCCTGATCGACCAGATCATTTCGATCTGCGACTTCGAGGGCATCCCCTATCAGATGACGCCGGAGCTGATGGAACGGGCCTGGGCGAACATGTTCGTCGAAGAGAGCGAATTCGCGCACTAGGTTTTGAGTATTTGCGCCATCAGAAAACCCTGACCATAGCAAAAGAGGCCCCGCGGGGCCTCTTGTCATATCTGTGGATGGGGCTGGCTCAGGCCGTCAGCCCCTCCGGCTCCGCAAGGCCATGGCTGCGGCAACAGGCGGTGAGCGTATTGGCCAGAAGGCAGGCGATGGTCATCGGCCCGACGCCGCCCGGCACCGGTGTGATCGCCCCGGCCACTTCTTTCACAGCCTCAAAATCCACGTCGCCCACGAGGCGCGTTTTGCCTTCGCCTTTTTCCGGCGCCGGAATGCGGTTGATGCCCACGTCGATCACCGTCGCGCCGGGTTTGACCCAATCGCCCTGCACGAAATTCGCCCGGCCCACGGCGGCCACGACGATGTCGGCGCGCTTCACCACCTCGGCAAGGTCTTTCGTGCGCGAATGCGCAATCGTCACGGTGCAGCTGTCGCCCAGCAAAAGCTGCGCCATCGGTTTGCCGACGATGTTCGAGCGTCCGATCACCACCGCATCTTTCCCCGACAGCTCGCCCAGATGATCGCGCAGCATCATCAGGCAGCCCAGAGGCGTGCAAGGCACCATGCTCTTTTGCCCGGTGCCCAGCAACCCGACGTTGGAGATATGGAACCCGTCCACATCCTTCGCCGGATCGATCGCGTTGATCACGAGGCTTTCGTTCAGATGCTTCGGCAGCGGCAGTTGCACAAGAATGCCATGCACCGCCTTGTCGCCGTTCAATTGTTCGATCAGTGCAAGAAGATCGGCCTCCGACGTGTCCGCAGGCAGTTTATGCTCGTAAGAGTGCATGCCGACCTCGACCGTCTGCTTGCCCTTCGAACGCACATAGACCTCCGACGCCGGATCGTCGCCGACCAGAACCACGGCAAGGCCGGGGGTCACGCCCTGCGCTTCCTTGATCCGTGCCACATGGGTGGCGACGCGCGCGCGCACATTGGCCGCAAAGGCCTTGCCGTCGATCAGGGTTGCCGTCATGTCCTACTCCTTCGTCTCACGCCCGAGCACACGCTCTTCACGGGCAATCATCTCTTCGATCATCAGGGCCCACATCTGGCGCGCCAGAACCGGGTCGAACCCGCTCCGCCGGGCGCGGGCCTCCACCTTGTCGAGCACATCGAGCACCCGGGCTTCGATCCGCGCCGGAAGCCCCTCGCCCGGCTTGATCTCGGCTGCGCGGTCGATATGCGCCTGCCGCACCGCCAGAAGATCGACGAGCGCGCAATCGAGATCGTCGATCTGCGCCCGCAACTCAGCCATGGACACAATCTCTTTCGGTGATTTCAGCGTCATGCAATGCCTCTCTGGCCCGAAGTTGGCGGCGCTTTACCACGCCCGCCCGCGCAGGGAAAGCTCAGCCCTTTTGCATCACCACAAACAGCCGTTTGAACGGGAACCACGCCCGGCCTTGGCGGTCGATCGGATAGGCGGCGTTCAGCTCCGTGTCATAGGCGTCGAGATAGGCATCGAGCCGACCCTGCCCGCCGAAATGATCGAGATAGGGGCGCAGGTAGGTGGCTTGCGTGAAATGCCGCACAGGATGGCCGAAGGGGGCTTTGATCTCCTGCATATATTCCGTCATCCAGACGCGCACCTCGCCGAAGGGCTCCAGAATGCTGACATAGCTGCGCGGCGGCAGCACATTGGAATTCGCATCCGTATCGGGGAAGGCCTCCGGGTCGAGGCGGCTGGCCACTTCGCGTGCCAGCACATGGGACGGCGCATCGTGCTGGCTCGGCACCTGCATGGCGAACCAGCCGCCGGGGGCCAGAAACTGCATCAGATGCGGCAGAACGCTGCGGTGATCCGGCACCCAGTTCAGCGCGGCATTGGTGAAGATCAGCGCGAAATCGCCCGCAAGCTCATGCGAGGCCAGATCGCCGCTCAGAATGTCGGCATAGTAACCGGTTTCGAGCGCGGCCTCGCGCATGGCTTCGGACTTTTCCAGCCCATAAAGCGTATGACCGGGAAAGCGTTCGGTCAGAAGATGCCCGACGCCGCCCGAGCCACAGCCCAGATCCATGATCGCCCCTTCGGGCAAGCTTCCGACAGCCCCCATCAACTCACCGGCCGGTCGCAAACGCAGATCGGCATATTGCGCGTATTTCGTGGGGCTCCAGTCGCTCATGCGGCTCTCCTCAAGCAAAAACCGCGCCCCGGAAAGGGACGCGGTTTCTGTCTAACAGGCTTTCTGGCCTCAGGCCATGGGTTCGGGTTCCATCCCGCCGTCGCCCTTGGGCTTTTTCTTGGTCTTCGGGATCGCCGTCACCGAGACCTCGCCGGAGCCGCCGGAGCCGCCCTCGTCTTCGCCCGCCTGCGGCGGCAGCCCCGCGATCACGCGTTTGATCTCTTCGCCGGTGAGGGTTTCGTATTCCAGAAGCCCCTGCGCCAGACGTTCCCATTCATCCTCATATTCGGTGATGATGCGGTAGGCCTCGGCATAGCCCTCATCGATGAAGCGTTTCACCTCTTCCTCGATCAGCTCCTTGGTATGGGCCGACACGGACAGACCCGTGGTATTGCCCTGATAGCCCTCGGCGGCTTCCGCGTAGTCGATATTGCCGACCTTGTCGGACATGCCGTAGCGCATCACCATGGCGCGCGCGAGTTGCGACGCCTGCTGAATATCGCCGACCGGACCGGAGGACACTTCATCCTCGCCGTATTTGAAAATCTCCGCGGCCTTCCCGGCCATGGTCATGGCGATGCGTTGGCGCGCCTCATCCTTGAACAGCTGGAGCTTGTCCATCTCCGGCAGGCTCATCACCATACCAAGTGCACCGCCGCGCGGAATGATCGTCGCCTTATAGACCGGATCGCATTTCGGCAGTTTCAGGCCAACGATGGCGTGACCGGCTTCGTGATAGGCGGTCTTTTCCTTTTGCTCGTCGGTCAGAACCATGGAGCGGCGTTCCGCCCCCATCATCACCTTGTCCTTGGCCTGTTCGAAATCTTCCATCGTCACCTGACGACGGCCGACACGCGCGGCCATCAGAGCGGCCTCGTTCACAAGGTTCGCAAGATCGGCACCGGAGAAACCGGGCGTGCCGCGCGCGAGGATGCGCAGATCGACATCGGGACCGAGCGGCACTTTGCGGGCATGGACGTTGAGGATTTTCTCGCGGCCTTTGATGTCCGGGTTCGGCACGGTGATCTGGCGGTCGAAACGACCGGGACGCAGAAGCGCCGGATCGAGCACGTCACGACGGTTGGTCGCGGCGATGATGATCACGCCTTCGTTCGATTCGAACCCGTCCATTTCAACGAGCAACTGGTTGAGCGTCTGTTCGCGCTCATCGTTGCCGCCGCCGTAGCCCGCGCCACGATGGCGACCGACGGCGTCGATCTCGTCGATGAAAACGATACAGGGCGCGTTCTTTTTCGCCTGCTCGAACATGTCACGCACGCGGCTTGCACCGACACCCACAAACATTTCGACAAAGTCAGACCCGGAAATGGTGAAGAACGGCACGCCCGCCTCCCCCGCAATGGCCCGCGCCAAAAGCGTCTTACCGGTCCCCGGAGGGCCGACAAGCAAAGCGCCTTTCGGGATCTTGCCGCCCAGAGCCGAGAATTTCTGCGGGTTGCGCAGGAATTCGACGATTTCCTCAAGCTCTTCCTTGGCCTCGTCGATGCCCGCGACATCGTCAAAGGTCACCCGGCCTTGCTTTTCGGTCAACAGTTTCGCGCGCGATTTGCCAAAGCCCATCGCCCCGCCTTTGCCGCCGCCCTGCATCCGGTTCATGAAATAGATCCACACGCCGATGATCAGGAAGATCGGCAGGAAGGAGATGACGAACGGCATGATGCCGCTTTCTTCCTGCGGCTTGCCCTCGACACTCACATCCTTGGCCAGAAGCTCGCTCACGAGGTTCTGATCGCCCGGGTTGATCGTATATTTCTGGCGGCTGTCCGCGCCGGTGAAATAGACTTTCTCCCCGTCGACTTTGACAGAGGTGACCGTGCCGTCATCCACTTTCGTCATGAATTCGGAATAGGGGACGACTTCCGACGACATGCTCGACTGATTGCCGCCCAGCACCTGAAACAGGGCCAGAACCAGCATCAAGAGCACGAGCCAGAAGGCAAGATTGCGTGCATTGCCCAAAGGGGATCTCCTTGAATGATCGTTCACGCACGCCCAAACCATGACGCGCGCGCGGGGTTCCCTATAAAATAGGCATCATGAGGCCAAGTTCAATGCGATAAAAGCGCTGTGTGGAAACCGCCCTTCGCGGGAACGAGGCGCGCCGACGCCGGACCGTGACCGGCCAGAGGCGCCGCGATCAGCGTATTGCCCACAAACAGCGCCGGAGACGCGATCAGGCTCTCCCGCGGCGGCGCAGTCGCGGGCCGCTCGCCCAGTTGCAACAACCCGTCTTCGCCAAGCGCCCGCACGATACCGTCTTGATTTTCAACGCTTTCGACAATCCAGCGCCCATCCCAAAGCGCGCCGGGCAAGGCCACGGCCCCCGCCACCGCCGCATGTTCGCGCGTGAGCCGAAAGCTCTCTTTCCCGCCCAAAAGCCGCACGCCATGCAGCGTCGCATCGCGCCCGCGCATCATCGCGGAGAGAAATTCCTGTAATTTCATGCCCCTTGGGCCGTAATCCGCCGAGGAAATCCACCGCAGGGCCGCCTCCACCAGACGCCGGTTCACCTCCGGCGCGCCCTCGGCAAACCGTCGCCGGTCGAGGATCAGATCGCCGCGGTCCTCTGTCACACATTCGAGCGCATGGTCGTGAGTCGCGAAATCCAGAGCCGAACGCACCTGTGACAGGTGATCCATCACGCGACCCACCACATGCGCATCGATCCCGAGCTTCGTCAGCTCCGCCATCGCGCGCCGCGCCTTCACCCGCTCATAGGCCTCATCGTCATTCGACGGATCGTCCACCCAGGGCTCGCGCAGCTCCCGCAGATATTGCCGAAGCTCAAACCGTTCCTGCATCAACAGCGGCCGCACCCAGGTGATGCCGTCCGACACCCGCCGCCGCTGCATCCCCGTCAGCCCGTCGATCCCCGACGCGCGGGCGAGGCGCATGAAAAACGTCTCCGCCTGATCGTCGGCGGTATGCGCCAGCGCGATGGTGGAAATCCCCTGCCCCTTGGCCCAGTCCGCCATCAACCGATACCGCGCACGTCGCGCCGCGTCCTGAAGATTGCCGTCCGCCGTCTTCCCGGCCCAGTTCAATGTCGTGTGCCTGATCCGAAGCCGCTCGGACACCTCGGCCACGAACCGCGCTTCTTCTGCGGCCTCCGGGCGCAGCCCGTGGTTCACCGTCACCGCCTGAAGACGCACTTTCTCTTCGCGCGCCCACTCACTCAGCAGATGCAGCAAAGCCATGCTGTCGCCGCCGCCGGAGACGGCCACGGCCAGATGATCGGGTTTCTCGAAGGCAAAGGCGGTGGCCACGAAATGGCGTAACATCGCCCGGTTCGTCTCCACCCCGGTCATGTGCTTACGGGCAGCCGAAGCCGCGCGCCTCCGTCGGAGCCTGCGCCGCAGCAGAGGAGCCCGGGAACCGCGCACCGACCTCGTTATACATGACACAGGCCTTGTCGGTCTGGCCCAGCTTGCCCAAAGCGCCCGCCAGTTTCAAAAGCGCATCGGGCGCGCGTTCGCCTTCGGGATTACCCGAGAAGCTGTCGAGATAGGCCCGCGCCGCATTGGCGGTATCGCCCGCCGCCGTCAGAGCCTCGCCCCGCATGTAATGCGCTTCGGCGGTCAGGTAACCGCCGGTGTATGTCTGGGCAAAGGTGGAAAACGCGTCGGCAGACGCCTGATACTGACCTTGATCATAGAGCGCTTTGGCAGCGTCGAAATCGCTCTGTTCGGTCATGGCAAGATTGCTGCCGTCGTCCATATTCGTCCCCGGCCCCGGAACGATCACATCCGTGGCCCCGGTCGCAGCGGCTTCACCGCCGAGCGGGCTCAGCGGCGGCAGGTTGCCGACATCGCAACCGCTTTCCAGCTCGCAAAGCCGGAAATTCAGGTCGTCCAACTGGTTGGTGCCGTCCTTGACCACCCGGTCGATGCGGAACTCCAGCGCTTCGAGCTTCGCCGTCAGATTGGCCAGAGACGCCTCCATCAGGTCGACGCGTTGAAGCGTATCGGCCCCCGCGAACTGCGTGTTCGGCGCGCCGGTGGTGGAGAGCTCGCGTTTGAGCTTGTTGATCTCGACGGACAGCACAGCCGCCTCCTGACGAATATCCGCCAGCGTCTGCGCATCCTGCGCCCAGAGAGCACCGCCAACGCAGCTCAGCGCCAGCGCCGCGCCAAAGATCGTCGCTTTCATCGCAAACTCTCCCTTTTCGCTTACATGCCTGCGCCAGCGGCGAGCACGGTCACCGCGCGACGGTTCTGGCTGTAGCAGCTTTCATCCGAACAGACGGCGAGCGGGCGCTCCTTGCCGTAAGGGATGGTTTTCAGGCGCGAGGGGGTCACACCTTGGCTGATCAGGTAATCCTGAACCGAGGCGGCGCGGCGGGCGGAAAGCGCAAAGTTGTATTCGCGGGTGCCCTGTTCGTCGGCATGGCCTTCGATGATCGCGGTATATCCCGGGTTGCCCAGCAGCCAGCGGGACTGACCGGCAAGGATCGTGCGCGCCTCGTCCGAAAGCGTCGACTGATCGACGGCGAACAGCACGCGGTCGCCCACGGTCTGGTTGAAATAGGCGATCGAGGTCGGATCGGAGACCGACCCGTCCATCAGGCCATTGGCACCGACGCCATTGGCGGAAGAGCTGCCGTTGTTGCCGAAACGGCCGGGGTTGGTACAGGCGGAAAGGCCAAGGGCCGCGACCAGAAGAAACGCGCGGGAGGCTTTGGAGGTCAGAAACTGGGACATGGATGATCCTTTGGGAGGCTCGGAACTGCTCTGGTTTGGACTATAGCAGCCTCCCCTGGACTTGGGGAGGGTGCAGAATTTCACTTAAACGTTTTGCCCTTCCGGGCGGCGCAGACAACACATCGGTGTGCCATGCCCCCGTCGAACGGGGTCCGACAAAAGTCCGACGCAAGGCCGACACTTATCCGACACGCAAATTTCACTTCAACAGCGGCGACCAGGCCGGATCGGAAGCGCCCGCCGTGGTCGGCACACGTTTCAGGTTCCGCCCGGAAATGTCGACGGTATAAAGCGCGCTTTCGCCGCCCGTGCCCTGACTTTCCCGGGTGAACATGATCACCCGGCCATTGGGTGCCCAGCTCGGACCTTCGTCGAGGAAGGACGCGGTCAGCAGGCGCTCTTCAGAGCCGTCGGTGCGCATCACGCCGATGTGGAACCGACCCTGATTTTGTTTCGTGAAAGCAATGAGATCGCCGCGCGGAGACCACACCGGCGTACCATAGCGCCCGATCCCCGAAGAGATCCGCCGCGCCTCACCGCCGCCTGCGGGCATGATGTAGAGCTGCTGCGTGCCGGAGCGGTCGGATTCGAACACGATCTGCGAACCGTCGGGCGAGAAACTCGGCGCGGTCTCGATCGCGGGCGTGTTGGTCAGACGGGTGATCTGCGAGGTCGCGATGTCCATACGGTAGAGATCGGTGTTGGTGCCCGTCGACATGGAATACACGATAGACTGCCCGTTCGGCGAAAACCGCGGCGCAAAGGTCACGGATTCGGCCGGAACCGGCAGGCGCGTGCGCGTCACCGTGCCCACGTCGAGCATCATGATCTGCGGCGTGCCGGTTTCATAGGAGGTATAGAGCACCCGGTCGCCGGTGGGGGAGAAACGTGGAGCAAAAACAATATAATGGTCGTCGGTCAGGTACTGAAGCCCCGCCCCGTCGTAATCCATCACGCCCAGTCGTTTCTTGCGGTCGTTCTTCGGCCCGGTCTGCGACACGAAGACGACGCGGCTGTCGAAATAGCCGCCCTCGCCGGTGATCCGGGAATAAACCACATCGGCCACCTTATGCGCGATCCGGCGCCAGCTCGTCGTCGAACCACCGAGTTGCAGACCCGAGCCCAGCGGCGCTTCGGCATAGACGTCGAAGACCCGGAACTTGACAGACAGATTGCCCGCGCTGTCCATGCTCACAGCCCCGGTCACCAGCCCCTGCGCGTTGATCGCTTTCCAGTCGGCATATTGCACGGCAGCGCCGAAATTCGTCACCTGCGAGATATAGGCCGAGGACGGGATTTCCCGGAACAACCCGGTGCCCACGAGATCGGCGGCGATCACTTCGGAGATCTGCCGGGCATAATCGGCGGCCTGCGGCGTCTCCGCCACGAAATCCGGCAGGGCGAGCGGCAGGGGTTCGATCACCCCGCGCGTGATGTCGAGTTTCAGCGGGCCCGGGTCCTGTGCAAAAGCGGGCGCGGTCCCAGCAAAGGAGAGCGCTGCGGCAACGGCACAGCCAAAAGCAGTCAGGCGTTTCATTTAAACCTCATCTGTTCGGGATCGAACGTCATTTCGATATTGCGCCAATGGGCATATTTTTCCACCGGCAAGGGGAATCCTTTCGCCCCACAGCGGATAATCGCGCGTCGGGCCACCTCGAAAGCGGCTGTCGCGCCCGCCTCCGTGCCGCCCGTGTGGGACAGGAGCTTGATGGAACCGCCTTGCGGGGTGCCGTCTTCATTCATCGCAACACTGACCGTGATCACGGTGCGCATCGCATCGGTCGACATCGCGCCGACGTTCCAGCATTGCGACACGGCCACACGCATGCCCTCGCGCTCGCCTGCGGTCAGCGGCGGGCCGACCGGACGTTCAGGAGCGGCGGGACTTCCGACGCTCTCGGCGGCAAGGGCGGCCGCGGCCGCCGCTGCGGCTTCGGCCACGGCGTCGGAGCTGTCTTGTTTCGGCTCGGCTTTCGGTTCAGCTGTCGGCGTGGCAGGTTTCGGCGTCTCCTGCGCCTTCTCCGCCGCTGCCGCCTGCGCCGCCAGATTGGCCGGGCGCGATTTCGGACGCGGCGAGGTCGACATGCCCGACGGTTTCTCCGCCTCGGTCACGATCTCTGTCGTCGTCTCCTGCGGCGCGGCTTGCTCGACCTTCTCCTCGACCACCTCGGGGCTGTCGCTTTCCTCATTGGCGGCTTCGACCGGCGCATCGGAAATTTCCGGCTGCGGTTCGGGCGCAGTCACCACCTGATCGGAAATGCGCGGCACCGGGCGTGGCGTCGGTTTGCGATCCGGAATGTCGGGCAGGCCCGCACCCGGGTCCTCGAGCGAAATCTCCGGCTCGGCCTGCGGGCTCGGCGGCGTCGGCTGCACCTCGACCGGCGGCGTCACGCTCTCCTGCGGCGCGGGCTTCGGTTCGGGCGCGGTGGGCGGCGGCGTTTCGGGCGCGCTTTGCTCGGGCTTCTGCTCCTCGGGCTGGCTCACCTCGGGCGCGGTTTCCGTTTCCGGCGCGCGCATCTCGGGGGCCACCTCATAGGTCTCGGGCGCAGTGCTCTGCGCCACCATGGCGGCGAACTCGCTCTCGGAGATCAGCGCCACCTCCTGTACGGACACGTCCGTGGGCTCCTCGGGATGCAGGAACAGCCCCCCGAAAAGCACATAGGCAATCAGGCCGATATGGCCCGCGCCGGAGATATATTGGCCCGCGTTCACGCGTTTTGCCCCTTAATTGCCAGACCCGTCGAGACGTGGCCCGCCCTGCTCGGTCACAAGACCGATGGAGCGAAACCCGCCCGCGTTCAATGCGCCCATCACCTGAGCCACACGTGCGTAGGGCACCGATCCGTCGGCGCGCAGGAAGATTTTATCGTCCTGACGCTCGGCGGCGATGGCTTTGAGCTTGGTCACGAGATCCTCTTCGGGGGTCTCGTTCGCCATCAAAAGAACCTGCCCATCGGCGGTGAGCGTGATGGTCAGCGGTTCCTGTTCTTCCTGTGGCAGGGCCGTTGCCGCTGTTTCCGGCAACTCAATCGGCACACCGACGGTCATCATCGGGGCAGCCACCATGAAGATGATCAGCAAAACGAGCATGACGTCGACGAACGGCGTGACGTTGATCTCGCTCATAGCTGCCGGGCGACGACGGCGCCCTCTGCGACCGCCTCCGCCCGATTTCTGAATGACACCCGCGCCCATCTTAACTGTCCAGCTCGCGCGACAGGATGGTGGCGAATTCGTCGGCGAAGGCCTCGTAGCCGCCAAGGATACGCTCACTGTCGGCGTTCAGCTTGTTGTAAAAGATCACCGCCGGGATAGCGGCCAGAAGACCGAGCGCGGTTGCCAAAAGCGCCTCCGCGATCCCCGGCGCCACAACGGCGAGGTTCGTTGACTGCGCCATGGCGATGTCCTCGAACGCGGTCTTGATCCCCCAGACGGTACCGAAGAGACCGACAAACGG
Source organism: Celeribacter sp. SCSIO 80788 (assembly GCF_051054295.1). Lineage (GTDB taxonomy): Bacteria > Pseudomonadota > Alphaproteobacteria > Rhodobacterales > Rhodobacteraceae > Celeribacter. The sequence goes on from NZ_CP150482.1 coordinate 2,124,416, forward strand.
CCCGGTGGAGCCGACGGTCGCGAGGAAGGACAGCCCTTTGGTCATCTCTTCGCTCTCTTTGGCGATCGCCACATCCATCGAGCGGTCGATCCGCGACTGGGCGCCTGCGATCAGACCGCCATCTGCGCGATGCGAGCGACGCCATTCGGTCATGCCCGCAGAGAACACCCGCTCCGGTGCAGACATCGGCCCGCCCGAGATCTGGTCGTACAGCTCATCCAAGGGCTCGCCCGACCAGAACGCCTGATCGAAAGCCGCCGCCTCAACGCGGGCTTTTTTATAGGAAATGAATTTCTGGATGATGATCGACCATGACCAGAAAGAGGCCACGATCAGCATCAGCATCACGATTTTCACGGTGAAGGTGGCGCGCATGAAAAGCGCGAGCAAGGAGAAGTCGATCTCCTGCGCCATCGCAAGGGTTTGTTGGTCCATGAACCTGCTCTTTAATCGCCTTTGTGGGCCGCATTTGCACGGCTCTCATCATTACTCTTGATTCTATCGCATCGTCAGGGGAAGCGCCAACACGAACATGTGAGGCGCAGCGGAAATTTGCGAATTTTCGACGGTTTAGTGCAGATTTCGGCGGAGATTTGCCGGAAGTCGCGCCGGATGGCCGGTTGCAGTGAGCGCCACGATGGTCACCTGTGCCGAAAACAGCACATCCCCGCCACGTTTGACCACCTGGGTCATCACGATCCGCGCCCCCGTCATGGTCTCCAAAGCGGTTTCCACGGTGAGATCATCGTCGAATTTCGCAGGCGCGAGGTAATCCGCCTCGACCCGGCGCACGGCAAAGACAATCCCGTCCTCCTCCTTCAGCTTGACCTGATCGATCCCCAGATCGCGCACCCATTCGGTTCGCGCGCGTTCGATGAACTTGAGGTAATTGGCGTAATAGACGATGCCCGCGAGATCGGTGTCCTCGTAATAGACATGGACGGGGAATGTGTGGGTCATCTGTCGCCTTTCCTTTTGCGCTCGACCCTATTGCCCGAGCGGATAGCTCGCAAGGGTCTCATAGGTCGCGCCCTCGTGGCTCAGGTGGGACTGGACCATCTCGAAGATTACGGGACGAAATGCGGGGGCATGAAACGCGCCGCTCAGCGTGAGAAACCGCTCCAACGCATCGCGCTCGCCAAAGCCGAGGCGTTGAAACCGGCGCAGGGTGACATGCGGGCGGAACCTCTCGTGCGACAGGGCGATGCCAGCGGCCCGCGCCGCCTGCCGAACCTTTTTGTGCAATTCTGCGAGCGCCTCATTGGGCATCACAGCGGCAAAGAGCAGGCGCGGCTTGTCCCCGCCAAACAGATCGAGCCCTTCGATGGCGATCTCCGGCGCTCTGAGATGCAGCCCGGCGAGCTCCTCGTGCAGATCGGCCAGAACCTCTTCCGGCTGCTCATCCAAGAAGGCCAGCGTGACATGCATATTCTCCGCCGGAATCGCCCGACCAAATCGCAGCCCTGCCGCCACCTCTTCGAGCCGGTCGCTCAGATCGTCCGGCAGAGGAATGCCGACAAAGGCCCTCACCGGCCTGTCATCCCGCAATGACCCGCGCATAAAGCCGGAGCGCATGCGACGCATCCCGCGCCGCAGAGGGCAGCATCGGATCGTAGGCCGCACGCAGCACATTGGCCACATCCGGGCGCACCACCGTGCCTTCGGGGGCAACGGCAAGCGGGCTGTCCTGAGTGAATTCCACGTCGGACCAGAGAAGCATCGCCTGCACCGCCTGGCTCAGCGCGATCACCTCGGCGGGCACTTCATCCATCGCGCCGCCCATGCGCACGAAGGTGAAACAGGCCTTGATCGCACCTTGGTCGTCAAACCGAAACGCCCGGTACTGATGCGCGCCGCGCTCTTGGAGTGTCGCCACCCGTGCCTCCAAATCGGGGATCAGATCGCCCATATGCGGCACATCCAACAGCTCCGCCCAATCGGACAGGAAAAACACCATGAGGTTCGTGCCCAGTTCCGGGTCCATTTCCTCGATCCGGTGGCCCGCGATGGCGACACAGGCTTCGATGGCGGATTTCACCGTCACCAGCGTCTCGTCCTCAACCCCGAAGACAACGGGTGAAATCGGCCGCCCCCAGCGCGCAAACACATAGTCGCCGTTCGAACGGGTGAAAAACGCTTCGATGCGTTCCGGTGTGATCTCGCTCATGTGGCCCTCTCGCGTCTCTTGCCGTCCTTTTGCTACAGCGCGACTTGCGCGGCAACCCCTGCCCCGCGTAACCTCCGACGCAGACAAGACGAGGCACATCATGAGCAAGACGATCTACATCCTGAACGGTCCCAACCTGAACCTTCTGGGCAAACGCCAACCGGAGATTTACGGCCATGACACGCTCGAAGATGTCGAGGCGCTTTGTGCCGCCGAGGCCGCAACGCATGACCTCGACGTGGTCTTCGCCCAGTCGAACCATGAGGGCGAGATCATCGAGCTGATCCATGAAGCCCGCGAAAAAGCCGCCGGCATCGTGATCAACCCGGCGGCCTACACGCATACTTCGGTCGCCATTCTCGATGCGCTCAATACGTTCGACGGCCCGGTGATCGAGGTCCATATCTCTCAGGTCCACAAACGCGAGGCCTTCCGCCATCACTCCTATGTCTCGATGCGCGCCGATGCAGTCATGGCGGGGTTCGGGATCAATGGCTACCGTCTGGCCGTGGCGCAGATGGGACACCTTCTGGGCTAAACCTCACTCGCTGTGATCGACAAACACCTGAACGATCGCCTGCGGCAGCGGCTGGTTCTGGGCATCGCCATAAAACCGCACACCCGCGGGCGGTTCAAACTCCGAGCGGTCGATCACAGCCACCACGGCATGCCCATCCCGGCTCATCGCCAAGGCGCCTTCGAGATAGCCGCAGGCATCGGTCTTGCATCCGCTCGCCACAAGCCAATCGCCCTGCCATTCCAGAAAGCTCGCCTGCTCAAACAGCGCCCGAAGATCGAGCAGCCCCACCGGCCCTACGGTCGCAAGAAACCGCCCCTCCCAAGCCGGATCGTTGACCAAAAGCTTCGGATGCTGCCCCTGCCACTCGGCGACCTGCGTAAAGCCCAGCGATTTCGGCGGTCCGAGCTCTTCATGAAGCTCATGCCCCACGAGCCAATAGCGCACATCCCCACTCTGACCCGGCTCCGTCGCCGGAGAGATCACCTCGATCCCGCGCTCCGTCACCAAAGCCTTGCCGTCGTCGTGACAGGTCCCGAACATGTCAGAAACCCAAACCGGATCGGCGCCGGTATCGACATAGACCCACATCTTGGGACAGGCCGTGCCACCCGATCCGAGCCGAATGAGCAACACATCTCCATCCTGCGCCGCGATGTCGAGATGATCCGCCGCCTGCGGCAGATCGACGGGCGCATCCGCCAAAGACAAAGCATCCGTGCCAAACGGCCCGAGCGGCAGAATTTCGGCGATGCCCGCAGAGGTCTCAACCCGATCCGTTGCCAAGGCCGCAAAGGGCAAAGCGCTGACGACAAGCGACAAAAAGAAAACCCGCATAGACCCTCGCCTCAGAGATATTCTCCCATTTGCGCGCAAACGCCCCGGAAAGGTCAACCCCATCCGTCTCCTTTGCTGCCGCAAATACTCACTTTCCAAACAGGTCGGACTGGTCCGGCGCTTTCGGGGCCTCAAGCCCCAGATGCCGCCACGATTTCTGCGTCAACATCCGCCCGCGCGGGGTGCGCTGAATGAGGCCTTGTTGCAAAAGATAGGGCTCGATCACATCCTCAATGGCATCGCGGCTCTCGGAAAGCGCCGCCGCCAAAGTCTCAACACCCACGGGCCCGCCGCCGTAATTCTCGGCGATCATCCCAAGATAGCGACGGTCCGCACCATCGAGGCCAATAAGGTCCACCCCAAGCCGCGTGAGCGCCCCGTCAGCCAGAGATTTGGTAATCCGCCCGTCGCCCTCGACCACGGCGAAATCCACCACCCGGCGCAAAAGCCGCCCGGCGATCCGGGGTGTGCCACGCGCACGTTTGGCGATCTCATGCGCCCCATCCGCATCCGCAGGCACGCCCAAAAGGCGCGCACCACGGGTGACGATCTCATGCAGCTCTTCTGTCGTGTAAAACTGTAGCCGCGTCGGGATGCCGAAACGATCCCGCAAGGGCGTCGTCAAAAGCCCGAGCCGCGTGGTCGCCCCCACAAGCGTAAAGGGCTGCAACTCGATCCGCACGGTGCGCGCGGCGGGGCCTTCGCCAATCACCAGATCAAGCTCGAAATCCTCCATCGCCGGGTAAAGCACCTCTTCGACCACCGGGTTCATCCGGTGGATCTCGTCGATGAACAACACATCTCGCGCTTCGAGATTGGTCAGAATCGCCGCCAGATCGCCCGCTTTCGCCAGAACCGGCCCCGAGGTCATCTTGAAATTCACGCCCAATTCGCGCGCCATGATCTGCGCCAGCGTGGTTTTGCCGAGGCCCGGCGGACCGTGGAACAACACATGGTCCATCGCCTCTTCGCGCATCCGGGCGCTCTCGATAAACACGCGCAGGTTGGCGCGGGCTTCCTGTTGGCCGATGAATTCCTCAAGCGCCTGCGGGCGCAGGGCGCGGTCGGCATCCTGCGGCTGGCGCTCCGGGCGCAATGTGGGATCCGGGTGGTCCATCTCTTACCCTTTCGGCGCGAGCAGCCGAAGCGCCGCTCTGATCAGGCCGGACGTGTCCGCCTCTGGCGCATCCTGCGCCGCCTGCGCCACGGCACCTGCGGCGTCAGAGGGAGAATAGCCGAGGTTTTGCAGCGCCGAAAGCGCTTCGGCCTCGGCACTTGCGTTTGCCTTCGGAGCAACTTTCTTCTGCACAGGTTTGGCAGAGGGCGCGGCCTCTTCGATCACCTCACCCACATCCGGTGCGGCCAAAGCCTCGGACAGTTTCCCACCCATCGACATCACCACCGGCGCCTTGTCCTTCAACTCGTTGACCACCCGCTGCGCGATCTTCGGGCCAACCCCCGGTGCGGCCTTGATCGCCGTCCAGTCGCCCAAAGCGATCGCGCGGCCCGTGGCCTTCGGCCCCAAAGTGCCCAAAATCGCCATCGCGGCTTTCGACCCGATGCCCTGCACCGAAATCAAAAGGCGATACCACTCCTTCTCCAACAGCGAGGTAAAGCCAAACAGCTGCAACAAATCCTCGCGCACCAGCATGTCGGTATAGAGCGACACAGGCGCGCCCGGCCCCGGCAGCGACATGCGTGTGCGCTCGGACACATAGACGATATAGCCGACACCGCGCACGTCGATCAGGACGTGATCCGTGCCAATGTAATCGATGACGCCGGTGAGTTTACCGATCATGAAGCGGCCTTTCTAAGCGCGTCTTGCAGCCGCGAAGAGGATTGCGCGTGATAGGAATGCGTAATCGCAATGGCCAGCGCATCGACCGCATCCGGGCCTTCGAGTTTCGCGCCGGGAAGTTGCAGCTTAATCATATGTTCGACCTGTTGCTTGGCGGCGTGGCCGACGCCGACGACGGTTTTTTTCACCGCATTCGGGGCATATTCGCCGATGGGAATCCCCGCCCGCGCCGGGACCAGAAGCGCAACAGAGCGCGCCTGCCCGAGTTTCAGCGTCGCAACGGCGTCTTTGTTGACAAAGGTCTGCTCGACGGCGGCGCTGTCGGGGCGGTAGGTTTCGACAATGGCGGTGAGCTGATCGAACAGCGACAAAAGCCGCGTGGCGAGATCGTCAGAGGAGGCCGAGCGGCAAATGCCGTTGGCAACATGGCTGATACGGGGGCCCGCGACATCAATGATGCCCCAGCCCATATTGCGCAGCCCCGGGTCGATGCCCATCACACGCATGATCTCACCTGCTCGTTTTATTCATTAAGAATGAGTTAGCACGAAACGAGAACATTTGCCAAGACTGGTTTGCCTGAAGCCCCTCGTTTCCACCGGAGCGCTGATCCGCCACCACAGGTGGCGACCGCATGACCGGCAATCAGCCCGCCCCTGCGGAGGCCCCGCCGCGAGCAAATATAAAAAGTGAAAACCCGCACCGGAGGGCGGTGCGGGTTTTGACGTGGCAGGGATCGGGCGACATGGAGGGAAACAGCCATCCGACCCCCGGTGAATATTTCTCAGCTCAGAAGCATCTTGCCCTGAAGCGCCAGCCAGACGGTGATCTGATCGGCATGCATGACCCAGGCCGCGACACGCTCAATCGCCGTCCCCTGCGCCAGTTCCTCAACCCGCATCGCATAGGACGCGGCACCGAGGCTCGCATAAAGCGCCGCCTTGAAGGCGATCACACCGGCAAGGGCGAAAAACACCAGATAGAGCGGCCGCCGCACCCCGCGACGACGCGGGCGGGCAATGATGAGACCATCCTGGTTAACCGAATAAACCGCTCCACGCTTGAGCGCACGCCTGCGCGCCTCAATGCGGGTGAGCCGTTTTTCCAATTGCTGCGAACCGGCGTAAGCCATAGCAGCCTCCTCGTGAACATCGGCCCCCACCGACTGAGACATTCTTGCGACGAAATGTGGCGGAATTGGGGCAAACGCGGCGAGAAGGAGGTTTTTGCCTTTGATTTTAGGCAGTTCGCACCATCGTTAGCGTCGTCCAGTCAACAATCTCCTGGCGCTCCACAAGATTAAATCCGGAGCGTGTATAAACCTCGACGACCTCATCGGCCTGCGGATTGAGAATCCCGGAGAGAATCACATGCCCGCCCGGTCGCACGTTCGCCGCCATGTCGGGAGCGAGCGCCACCAGAGGTCCCTTGAGGATATTGGCGAAGACCAGATCGAAGGGGGCTTTCTCGGACAGAACCGGGTGATTGAACCCGGCAGCTTCGAGACAGATCACCCGACCGGCAAGATCGTTGGCACGCACGTTGCTTTCGGCCACTTCGACCGCCACCTCGTCGATGTCGGAGGCATAAACCGTCTTGTCGGAGATCTTCGCCGCCGCCATCGCGAGTACGGCGGTGCCACATCCGATGTCGGCCACATTGTCGAATGTCTTGCCTTCCGCCATCAGGTGATCGAGCGCCTTCAAACATCCAAGCGTGGTGCCGTGATGCCCGGTGCCAAAGGCCATGGCCGCCTCGATCAGCAGGCCGATCTTGTCGGCGGGCAGCGTGTCGGCGTCATGCGAGCCGTAAACATAGAAGCGACCGGCCTCCACAGGGGCCAGATCGCGGCGCACCTTGGCGACCCAATCGGTTTCCGGCAGTTCGGAAATCACGAAATCCGGTGCACCGTTGGCCTTGGCCAGAAGCGCCAGAGCGATCTCGTCGGGGGCTTCGGTGAAATAGGCGCCGACCTCCCAGAGCCCCGAGCCGTCCTCGATCTCGAAGACACCGACGCCGGTCGGTTCCGGATCGAGAAATTCGAGCGCGTCGCCGATGGCTTCGGCGGGGGCTTTGCCCTTGGTCTTGGTGAAAGCGGTAAAGGTCGGCATGGCGGCACTCCGGACTTGGGTTTCCCCTAGGAGGTTTTCCCTGGGTGGTTTCCCCTGCCTTAGCTGCCCGGCGGGATTTTCACAACCCGCCGCCGGTTCTGGCCGAATTACGCGGGACTGTCGGGCCGCTCCATCTCTTCGTTCCACTGCACGGAACGCTCCATCGACAGTCCGACCGGACAGCTCACCCCGGTACCTCCAATACCGCAATAGCCGTTCGGGTTCTTCGCGAGATATTGCTGATGATAGCCCTCTGCAAAGTAGAACGCACCCGCAGGCAAAACCTCGGTCGTGATCGCACCGAAGCCCTTGTCCTGCAACAACACGTTATAGCCCGCAAGGCTCGCCTCCGCTTCACGGCGCTGCGCATCCGTCGTGACATAGATGCCGGAGCGATATTGCGTGCCCCGGTCGTTGCCCTGACGCATGCCCTGGGTCGGATCGTGGTTTTCCCAGAAGGTCTTCAAAAGCGTGGCATAGCTCACCTTTGTGGGATCGTAGACCACGCGCACCGCCTCGTTATGGCCGGTCTTGCCGGAGCAAACTTCCTCATAGGTCGGGTTCGGCGTATAGCCCGCCGTATAACCCGCCGCCGTGTTCACCACGCCCGGCACCTGCCAGAAGATGCGCTCGACGCCCCAGAAACAGCCCATGCCAAAGATCGCCTCCGCGCAGCCCTCGGGCACCGGCGCCTTGAGCGGCACATGAAGCACAAAATGCTCTTCCGCCGTGGGGATCGCATCGGGACGGCCCGACAGCGCCTCATCGGGCGTGGGCATGGTCAGTTTCTTGGTCAGAGCGGCAAACATGGCAGGTCTCCGTATGTGCGGTTTCCGCTCAATATAGTCTGCAATTGGGTTTGCGCCAATCGCTGATGCCACTCACTCGGCCGGGGCCGCACTGCGAACGCGCGGGAAGAGCCGCCATTCGTTGCCTTTCTCCGGGTGACGCGGGATCAGGGCGGAGAGGCCGACAGACCCCATCGCCAGCGCCGCCGCAAGGCCAAACACCGCCCCCGGAGACACCACCCAGAGATAGCCCAGAAGCGCAGGAAGGAAGACCGCCGCGATGTGGTTGATCGTGAAAGCCACAGCCGCAGTCGGCGCGATGTCCTCGGGGTCGGAGATCTTCTGGAAATAGGTTTTGAGCGCGAAAGCCAGACCGAACAGCATGTGGTCGATCACATAAAGTGCTGCCGCCACGAGCACGCCCCACCCGAGCCAGTAGATCCCGCCATAGGCCAGGAACACCAGCGTCAGCCCGATATATTCGAGCATGAGGACAAAACGTTCCCCCTTGATGAAGACGATTTTCCCCATCATCGGCGCGATGATCATATTGGCGAGATAGTTGATCAGGAACAGGCCGGTGATCTCTTCGACGCCAAGCCCGAATTTCTCGACCATCATGAAGGCCGCGAAGACCACGAAAATCTGCCGCCGCGCACCTGCCATGAACTGGAGCGCATAATAGAGCCCATAGCGGCGTTTCAGAATGAGCTTTTTGGCCTGAGGATTAGGCGCTTCGAACTGCGGATAGGCATAAAGCGCGAAGAGCGCCACGAGCGCGGTAAACCCGCCCGAGACCAGATAGACCAGATTGTAAGACAGATCGAAGGTCTTCCACGTCAGAACCAAAAGCCCATAGGCCACCAGAGAGGCCGCCGAGCCCGCCGCCAACAGACGCCCGAGCACAATCGGCGCCCGCTCTTTCGGCAACCATTGAAGCTGAAGCGATTGGTTCACCGTCTCGAAATAGTGAAAGCCGATGGAGGACAGCATGGTGATGGTCAAAATGCCGCCCAGAGACGGGAACCATGCGGTCACCGCCGTCGCCACCCCCAGGAGCAAAAGAGACACCACGCCCAGTACCTGTTCGCGCACGATCATAATGAGCGCGATCACCCCGATGGCCAGAAAGCCCGGAATTTCCCGCACGGTATGAAGCCAGCCGATCTGAACGCCTGTGAACCCCGCCACCTCGATGACGAAATTGTTCAAAAGCGCGTTCCATGTGGCAAAGGCCACGGGCATGGCGAAGGCCATCAGGAACAACAGGGACTCCGGTCGCCGCCAGCGCGGCAGGTGGGAGACATCATGGAGGGATACGGGTGCTTTGCTCATGATCCGCCTTTAGAGAGGAAATCCCCCTCTGAATAGCTGAAATTCCTGCACACCCCCCTCTGCAGATGGCTTGACGCATGGGGGCGCTCACCGCGATCATGGTCCACACTTCGCGGGAGGAGGACCGCCTATGGATATTCTGAGCCTTGTCGAAGGCATCGGCGAAAGCCCGACGGCTGCAATTTTCGGCCTGATCACCGGGCTGATTTTCGGCATCTCGGCACAGCGGTCGCAATTCTGCTTGCGCGCCGCCACGGTCGAATTCGCCCGCGGGCGGCTCGGCCCCAAGGTGGCCGTCTGGTTCCTGACGCTGTCGACCGCCATCGTCTGGGTGCAGGGAGCACAGCTTATGGGCCTGTTCCGCGAGGCCGACGCTCGCGTCATGGCGGTGCCCGGGTCTTGGTCCGGCGCCATCATCGGCGGGCTGATGTTCGGCGCGGGCATGGTGATGTCGCGCGGCTGTTCGGGGCGATTGCTCGTGCTCGCCTCCACCGGCAATCTGCGCTCCGTCGTCTCGGGCCTGATCTTCGCGGTCACCGCCCAGATGAGCCTCCATGGCATCCTCTCGCCTTATCGTGACCGGCTTGCATCCCTGTCGATCACCGGCAGCGAAAACATCAATCTCCTGAGCGCGCTTCACCTGCCAAACGGGTCCGGCCTCGCCCTCGGGCTCGCTTTTGCCGCGCTGGCGCTGTTCCTCGCCGTCAAAAACCAAATCGGGCCGAAAACATGGATTTTCGCCTCGGGCGTGGGCTTTGCGGTCGCGGTCGGCTGGTATCTCACATGGCAATTGGCGCAGGTCGCGTTCGATCCCGTGCCGGTCTCCTCCGTCACCTTCTCCGGCCCCTCGGCCAACACGCTGATGTTCTTTCTCGACCGCAACGCCGTTCTGGAATTCGACGTCGGCCTCGTTCCGGGCGTGGTGATCGGGGCCTTTGCCGCCTCGATGATCGCGGGCGAGTTCCGCTGGCAGAGCTTCGACTCGGTCCCCGTCATGCGCCGCTCGATGATCGGCGCGGTGCTCATGGGCTTCGGCGCGATGCTGGCGGGCGGCTGCGCCATCGGCAATGGCGTCACCGGCAGCTCGGTCTTCGCCGCCACCGCCTGGCTCGCGCTGTTCTGCATGTGGATCGGCGCGATTGCCACAACACTCCTGATCGACCGTCAAGCCGACCCCGCACTGGCCTGTTAACCCTTCTTTTGTCTAAAAATATCCCGGGGTGAGCTTGGCGCGGGGAACCCGTGCCAAGTGAGGGGCAGCGCCCCTTTTTACCAGAACGATTGCGGATCAATGTCGATCTGCAAACGCACATTGGCCGGCAATTTCACCTGTCCGACCCATTCCGCAATCGCGACCTGAAACGGTGCGGTTTTCTCCGCCTTGACCAAGAGCCGAATGCGATGTCGCCCGCGCACCCGCGCAATCGGCGCAGGCGCAGGCCCGAACAACTGCGCCCCCACGCGCTGCAAAGGCCCGGCAATCCGCGCCAGATGATTGGCGACATCGGACACCACCGCCAGATCCGGTCCCGACAGGATAATCCCCGCCATCCGGCCATAGGGCGGCACGCCCGCCATCTTGCGCTCGGCGGCCTCGGTCTGCCAAAACCCTTCCTCATCGCCGGCCAGAATGGCCCGGATCACCGGGTGCTCCGGCTGGTAGGTCTGGAGCAAAGCCACGCCCTTTTTCTCCGACCGCCCCGCGCGCCCCGCCACCTGCCGCATGAGCTGAAACGTGCGCTCGGCGGCGCGCAGATCAGAGCCTTGCAGCCCCAGATCGGCGTCGATCACGCCCACAAGCGTGAGGTTCGGAAAATTGTGCCCCTTGGCGACCAATTGCGTGCCGATGATGATGTCCGTGTCACCCTCGGCGATCAGCCGGATTTGTTCCTTCAAAGCCCGCGCCGAGGCAAAGAGGTCCGAGGACAGCACCGCGCATTTCGCCTCCGGAAACCGCTCCGCCACCTCTTCCGCCAACCGCTCCACGCCCGGTCCGACCGGCGCAAGACGCCCTTCGACGCCACAGGACGGGCAGGCCTCCGGCATCGGTTTTGTTTCGCCGCATTGGTGGCAGACGAGGCGTTTGAGGAACCGGTGCTCGACCATCCGCGCATCGCAATGGTCGCATTGAATCTGATAGCCACAGGCCCGGCAAATCGTCACCGGCGCATAGCCGCGACGGTTGAGAAACAGGAGCGACTGCTCGCCCTTCTCCATCCGCTTGCGCACCGAGCCGACCAGCGCGTCAGAAATAAACCGCGTCGCCGGAAGTTTCTCGCTCCGCATGTCGATCGCGTGCATATCGGGCATCACGGCGGGGCCATAGCGGCTCTCCAAATCGAGGCGCTTGTACTTCCCGGCCTCGACATTCGCCCATGTTTCCAGCGAGGGCGTCGCAGAAGCCAGAACCACCGCCGCCGAACAGAGCGACGCACGCAAAACCGCCATGTCGCGGGCGTTGTAATGCACCCCGTCTTCTTGCTTGTAGGACCCGTCATGCTCCTCATCGACCACGATCAGCCCGAGGTTCTGAAACGGCAGGTAAAGCGCAGAGCGCGCCCCGATCACCACCTGCGCACCGCCTTGGCCGACCATTTTCCAAACCCGGCGGCGTTCGGTCATGGTCACGCCCGAATGCCATTCGGCCGGGCGCGCCCCGAAACGGTCCTCGAACCGGGTCAGAAAGGCCGAGGTCAGCGCGATCTCCGGCAACAGCACCAGAGCCTGCCGTCCATGGCGCAGGCATTCGGCGACGGCTTCGAGATAGACCTCGGTCTTGCCGGAGCCGGTGACGCCTTTCAACAGCGTCGTGGAATAGCGCTCTGAGCCGACCGACTCACGCAGGGCAGTAGCCGCCGCCTCCTGTGCCTCGGTCAGGTCCTTGCCGGGCGCCTCGGCATCGAGGCGGCGATAGGGCAGATCGCGCGGCGTGTCCTCTTCGAGGATCGCACCAGAGGGCAAAAGCCCCTTGATCACCGACGTCGTCACATCCGCCGCATCCGCCAGTTCTTTGAGTGTAAAAGCCAGCCCGCCGTACTCCTCCAACGTGTCGAGCACCCGCTTGCGCGCATCGGTCTCGCGCGGCGGGCGGCCTGTCCCCCGCCGGTACACCTTGCGCATCGACGGCGGGTTCATCAGCCCCGGCGCACGGGTCGCGAGCCGCAGCATCGCGGGCATGGGCGTCAGCGTATAAGCCGCGACTTTCTCAAGGAAAACTCTCATTTCCTCGCGCATCGGCGCGACGTCCAGAACGGTCGAGACAGAGCGTGCCTTCGCGAGATCGAAGCCCCCGGCACCCGCCCCCCAGACACAGCCCAAAACCTTTCGCGGCCCCAAAGGCACCTCAACATAGGCGCCAAGCTCGACCCCGCCCTCGGGCGCTTTGTAGTCCAGCGTCCGGTCGAGCGGTTCGGTGGTCAGCACGGCGACAAGCGCGCCTTCGGGGAAGAAATCGGCATCCATGGATCAGAGATAGGCGTTTTGTCTGAGCCAAGCCAGACCCCCTTTCTCTGTGAGCCACATTCGACTATGTAGCCGCTAACAGTCAGGCGAAAGGAGAAGCGCCCATGAAATTCTTTGTCGATACCGCCGATGTCGATGCGATCCGCGAGCTCAACGATCTGGGCTTCGTCGATGGCGTCACCACCAACCCCTCCCTGATCAAGAAATCCGGCCGTGACATTCTCGAAGTCACCAAGGAAATCTGCGATCTGGTCGATGGTCCGGTGTCTGCCGAAGTCGTCGCACTCGATTACGACAGCATGGTCATCGAGGGCCGCAAGCTTGCGACCATCGCCGACAACGTCGTGATCAAACTGCCGCTGACGCTCGACGGGCTCAAGGCCTGCAAAACGCTCTCCGGCGAAGGCCACCTGATCAACGTCACGCTCTGCTTCTCCGTCAATCAGGCGATCCTCGCCGCGAAAGCCGGTGCGACCTTTATCTCTCCCTTCGTCGGTCGTCTCGACGACATCAACCTCGACGGGCTTGAGCTGATCGAAGATATCCGCACTGTTTACGACAATTACGGGTTTGAGACCGAAATCCTCGCCGCCTCGATCCGCACCGTGAACCACATTTCCGATTGCGCGAAAATCGGCGCAGACGTGATCACCGCACCGCCCGCCGTGATCAAGGCGATGGCGAACCATGTCCTGACCGACAAAGGTCTGGCGCAGTTCGTGAAAGACGCCGAAGACGCCGGCATCAAAATCGTCTGATCAAGATCGTCTGATCCGATCCGCTCAGGAAAATCAAAGAGTCCCCCGCGCCACAGGTTCGGGGGATTTTTTCTGCCTGACGCGAGGGCGGCCCCGCCTGCGGCCACAAACAATTGCGCCCGCCCCCGGTTTTCGGGCATAGTCGAAACAACGACCGGAAAACCGGCGGATCGAGACAGTAGACGAGGCACCATGAGTACCCAGCTTCCCCGGGCGATCACGCCCTTGGCCGATGAATTGCGCGAAAAGATCATCTCCGACCCGGATATGGTGCTCGAAGATCTGGACGTGATGCGCGCCCTGATCGCCGCCAATGAGCGCGGCACCGGAGCCAATGTGGTCGATCTGCGCGGGCTGGCGATGGAGCGGCTCGAAGAGCGGCTTGGACGGCTCGAAGACACCCATCGGGGCGTGATCGCCGCCGCCTACGAGAACCTCGCTGGCACCAATCAGATCCACCGCGCCGTGTTGCAGCTTTTGCAGCCCACGCAATTCACCGAATTCCTCAACGCGCTCTCGGGCGACGTGGCCCAGACGCTGCGGCTCGACAGCGTCAAACTGCTTCTGGAAACCAAGGTCACCGAAGAAGAACCCGCCATCCGCAAACTCGGCAAGGTGCTCTTGACCGCCGAGCCCGGTTTCATCGAAACTTATATCACCTATGGCCGCAACGTCCCCGTGCGCCCCGTCACCCTGCGGCAGGTCTCGCCCGAGGCCGATCTGATCCACGGTGACGGCTTCATCCACTCCGAAGCCCTCATGACCCTCGATCTCGGCCCCGGTCGCCTGCCCGGCCTGTTGATCTTCGGCGCCGAGGACCCGCATATGTTCCGCCCGACGCAGGGCACCGATCTTCTGGCCTTCTTCGCCGGTGTCTTCGAGCGGATGATGCGCCGTTACCTCGGATGAGCCTCGCGATTTCAGACGGGTTGCGGGATCGGCTTTCGAGCTGGCTCGATCACGAACGCGCCCTGAAATCCGCCTCGGAGCACACGATCACCGCTTACGCGCGCGATGTGTCCGGCTGGCTGTCGTTTCTGGCCGGGCATGAGGGTGGCACCTTCGGCGCGACCCAGATCGCGCGCCTCAAGATCACCGATATGCGGGCCTGGATGGCGCATGAGCGGGGCCGTGGCGTCGCGCCACGGTCGCTGGCCCGCTCTCTCTCGGCGGTCAAAACCTTTACCCGCTGGCTGGCTGAGCGTGACGGGTTCGATCCGACCGCGATCCTCTCCACCCGCTCGCCGAAATTCCAAAAGAAACTGCCCCGCCCGCTCTCTCCGGATGCCGCCCGCGACATGCTTGCGACGGTCGAGATGCAGCATGACGAGCCATGGATGGCGGCGCGCGACGTGGCCGTGGTGACGCTGCTCTATGGCTGCGGGTTGCGGATTTCAGAGGCCCTGTCGCTGACCGGGAATGCCCTGCCTTTGGGCGAGGTCATTCGCATCGTCGGCAAGGGCGACAAGGAACGGATCGTGCCCGTCCTCCCCGCCGCGCGCCGTGCGGTGGCCGACTATGTCCGGCTTTGCCCCTATGAGATGACGCCCGACGCCCCGCTGTTTCGCGGCAAACGCGGCGGCGCACTCAATCCCCGGCTGATCGCCAAGGTGACGGAAGCCGCGCGCATGCAGCTCGGCCTGCCCTCCTCCGTGACGCCCCACGCCATGCGCCACTCCTTTGCCACGCATCTTTTGAATGCGGGCGGCGATCTGCGGGCCATTCAGGAACTTTTGGGCCACGCCTCGCTCTCGACAACGCAGGCCTATACGGCCGTCGATGGCGCGCGTTTGCTCGACGTTTACGATGCCGCCCATCCGCGCGCGAAAAAGGCGTGACGCAATACTCCTCCTCACCTTTTGTTCACTTCTCTCTGCCTATGCTGAGCGAAGATCAGGGAAAAACGGGGAGTGACATGTCAGACACTGGCACGGGACCGGAGGGTGAGCGACCGAAATTGCAAGAGGTCGCAACCGTCACACGCATCACTCAGGAAGATTTCCTTGCGCAACTCGCGCAGATCGTCGCGCTTTACGATCAGGACGGCGACGGCATTCTGACCGATGAGGAATGGAAATGGCTGGAGGACGCGTTCCGCGACGCAGGCTGAAAAGACAGGCACCGCCCTCGAAGGGCGAGATGAAAAAACGGGGCCGAATGCCCCGTTTCCGTGTGTTCAATACTGGCAGCGCGCCTTAAAGGCGTGACGCTTTAGCCAAGCGCCTCGTCGCAACGTCCGCAGACGCCTGCGTGGCTATGCGTCCCCACATCCGGCAGGATTTTCCAGCAGCGCTCGCATTTGTGCCCCTCGGCCTTCTCAAAAACGACACCGATGCCTTCGACCTCGCCTTCCAGACGGAAGGCCTCGTTCGGGGCCGGATCGCCGGTGAGCGTGATCGCCGAGGTGATGCAGAGATCATCGAAATCGACGGATTTCAACGCCGCCAAAAGCGATGCGTCCTCAACATGTACGGTTGGCGCGGCTTCCAGAGAGGCCCCAATCACCTTGTCGCGGCGCTGCACTTCGAGGGCTGCGGTCACGACACGACGCGCTTTGCGGATGCCCGCCCATTTCGTCGCCAGATCGCCATCGAGCCAGCCCGGCGTGGCTTCGGGAAAGTCCACCAGATGCACGGAGCTTTCCTCGCCCGGGAAGCGTTCGAGCCAGACCTCTTCCATGGTGAACACGAGGATCGGGGAGAGCCATGTGGTCAGACGATGGAACAGGATGTCGAGAACGGTCAGGGCTGCGCGGCGACGGGTCGTATCGCCGTCGCAATAGAGCACGTCCTTGCGGATGTCGAAATAGAAGGAGGACAGATCGACGGTCGCAAAGTTGAACACCGCCTGCCAGACGCCCGAGAAATCGAAAGTCTCGTAACCCTCGCGCACCGTGGTGTCGAGTTCGGCCAGACGATGCAGCACCCAGCGCTCCAGCTCCGGCATATCGCGACAATGCATCCGGTCGGCCTCGTTGAAATCGCCGAGCGACCCGAGGATGAACCGCATGGTGTTGCGCAGGCGACGGTAGCTGTCGGCGGTGCCTTTGAGGATTTCCGGCCCGATCCGTTGGTCGGCGGTGTAATCCGTCTGCGCCACCCAGAGCCGCAAGATGTCGGCACCGTATTGCTTGACGATCTGCTCCGGCACGATGGTGTTGCCGAGAGATTTGGACATTTTCATGCCCTTCTCATCGAGCGTAAACCCATGCGTCACAACGTTTTTATAGGGCGCACGGCCTTTTGTGCCACAGGCCTGCAAGAGAGACGAATGGAACCAGCCGCGGTGTTGGTCGGTGCCTTCGAGATAGACATCGGCGATGCCATCGGGCGTGCCGTCTTCACGGTCACGCAGCACGAAAGCGTGGGTGGAGCCGGAATCGAACCACACGTCGAGAACGTCGAAGACCTGATCGTATTCCGCCGGATCGGCGATGCCGTCCAAGACCTTCTCTTTGAAGCCCTCTTCGTACCAAACATCCGCGCCGTTTTCCTCAAACGCGGCGGAGATGCGTTGGTTCAGCTCGTCATTGCGCAGCAGGAACCCGTCGTCGGTCGGCAGCAGGCCTTTCTTGGTGAAACAGGTCAGCGGCACCCCCCAGGCGCGTTGACGCGAAAGCACCCAGTCCGGGCGGTTCTCGATCATCGAATACAGCCGGTTGCGCCCGGTCTGCGGCGTCCATTTGACGAGCTTGTCGATGGAGGTCAGCGCGCGCTCCCGGATCGTGTCGCCATAGGTGCCCATGCCGTCATCGAGTGTACGGTCGACCGCGACAAACCATTGCGGCGTGTTGCGGAAGATCACCGGCGCTTTCGAGCGCCACGAATGCGGATAGCTGTGGGTCACACGCCCACGCGCGATGATGCCGCCCACTTCGACGAGCTTGTTGATCACCTCAGCGTTGGCTTTACCCTCTTTGCCCTTCTGATCGAACACCTGAAGTCCGGCGAAGAACGGCACATGCGGCAGGAATTCAGATTCCTCGCCGACGTTATGGGTCATCCGGTCGAGCCAGTTGCGTTTGACAAAGCACTCGTAGTCGTCGGCCCCGTGGCTGGGAGCGGTATGCACGAACCCGGTCCCGGCATCGTCGGTGACGTGATCGCCATCGATCATCGGGACGTCGTAATCCCAGAAGCCGTTTGCGCCTTCGGCGCCATTAAACGGATGATCAAGAGTCAGGCCGGAGAGTTCTTCGGCAGTCACATCACGCACACGGGTAAACTCGGTCACACGGGATTTGCCGAGAGCGTCCTCAGCCAAAGCATCGGCGAAAACATAGAGATCGCCCGGCGTCGTCCAGCTTTCTTCTTCGGTCGCTGCGACCTTATAGAGGCCGTAGTTGATCTTCGGATTGTAAGCGACGGCCTTGTTCGACGGGATCGTCCAAGGCGTCGTGGTCCAGATCACGACGCGGGCTTCAAGCAGGTCCTTACTCGTCAGCTTTGCACCATCCCCAGAGACGATACGCACCCTAAACGGCACCCAGATCGTGTGCGACTTGTGATCGTGATACTCGATCTCCGCCTCGGCCAGCGCGGTTTTCTCGACCGGCGACCACATCACGGGTTTCGACCCCTGATACAGCGTGCCGTTCATCAGGAACTTCATGAATTCCTCGGCGATCACCGCCTCGGCATGGAAATTCATCGTGAGATAAGGATCGTCCCATTTGCCGTAAACGCCGAGGCGTTTGAATTCCTCGCGCTGGATGTTCACCCATTCATCGGCAAAGGCGCGGCATTCCTGACGGAAGTCCACCACAGGAACCTCGTCCTTGTTCTTGCCCTTCTTGCGATATTGTTCCTCGATCTTCCACTCGATCGGCAGACCGTGACAATCCCAGCCCGGCACATAGCGCGCGTCAAAGCCCATCATCTGGTGCGAGCGCGTGATGATGTCCTTGATCGTCTTGTTCAGCGCATGCCCGATGTGCAGATGCCCGTTCGCATAGGGAGGGCCATCGTGCAGCACGAAAGACGGACGCCCGTCCGCCTTGCCCTTGGCGCGCAGTTTTTCGTAAACGTCGATCTTTTCCCAACGCTCAAGCCAGCCCGGCTCGCGGTTCGGCAGGCCCGCGCGCATCGGGAAATCGGTTTTCGGCAGGTTGAGCGTGTCTTTATACTCGGGTGTGGTCGTCTCGGAACACATTTTGAATTGTCCTTGGGAGGTGTGGGATGGTTCGAAATCGGCGCGGGTCTCCATACGCCTTGTCCCGGCGGCTCGCAGTCACCCACAAGTGGGTTAGAGCGCCGGGCTGATAATTCGAATAATGATCGCCACGAAAGTCATGCGGCACCTTATAAGACGGCGCTTGCGGGCGGTAAACCCGTCTTGGCACGCTGAAAATACGAAAAAGGGACGCCACATCTCCGGGCATCCCTTTTCATTTTGCTTTCTGGCGAGAAGGCGGCGGGGCTGGCGCTTAGCTGGCTGCGTCGCTGTCTGGCTGGATCGCGAAACTGATAAATCTCAGGCGGCGTCTTTTTCGAACTGACCGCACCAGTCGTCGGATTTCACAACCGGCCACATGCCCTTGTGTTCCGCTTCGGTCAGGAAGGTCGGCGGGTTGAACCGGCATTCGCCCTTGGCGTCGGTTTCGGCGGCTTTGATTTCAAAAAAGGCACAGGTTTTGCAGGCGGTCTCGGACATGACACTCTTCCCCTATTCGGGCTCATAAAAACTTTGGCGGTTTGGCTGAAGTGGCTGGGAGAATGGCTGCCTGCGATGGGTGGCTCTTCGTCCTTGCTGAGACTGATATAGAAGCAATCGTCTCGGGTTTCAAGAAAAATATTCAACAAAATCAAATAGTTGATAGATTTACTCAACAACAAAAACACTCAGGATTGGAAAGCGAAACCGTCAGGAATGCGCGACATTCCGGCGCTGGCCGAAAAAACTTATTCAGAATATAGCTTTACTCAAAGGAGCCCCAGATGTCCGACACCCGTTCCGCCCTGCCGCCCAAATTCGAGATCAGCCACGCCGACATGGACCGCGTGCTCAAACGGTTTTACGCCGGTGTCCGCAACCACCCGGAGCTTGCCCCCGTGTTCGGCGCACATGTCGAGGACTGGCCCGCCCATGAGGAGAAAATCGGCCGGTTCTGGCGCAATGCGATTCTGCATGAACGCAATTACGATGGCTTCCCGCAACGCGTGCACCTCATGGCACCCGAAGTGAAGGAACATCACTTTGCGATGTGGCTTGGGCTCTTCGATGAAACTTTGAACGTCGAACTGGACGCAGAGACCGCGGCAAAATGGTCGGAGATCGCCCACCGCATCGGCCGCGCCTTTCGCATGGGGATCGCGCAGCGCGATCAGCCGCAAGACGCGCCGCCGAAGCTTTTCTAAGTTTATTCTGAGCCTTTATCGAACAACCCCGTCAGCGCCCGCTTCACGGTCCCTGACACGGACGGCCTCTTCGCCTTCATGAACGGCAGCGGACGACAGACCTCAATCGCCGCCACGCCGACGCGGGCCGTCAGCGCACCGTTGACAACCCCTTCGCCAAACCGGCGAGAGACCTTGGCCATCACGCCGCCCCCGGCCATGGTGCCGATGAGATCGTCGCCCACGGCCACGGCCCCGGTGGCCACGAGATGGGTCAAAACCGATCGCGTCACCCGCCAGCTTCCCAAAGTCCCCGACCGCCCGCCATAAATCTCGGCAATCCGCCGGATCATTCGGAGGTTTGCCGTCAGAGCAGTGAACACATCCGCCAGAGCCAAAGGCACAAGTGCGGTCACGGTCGCCACCTGCCTGGCTGCGGCCTCGACTTCGCGCCGTGCGGCGGCATCGAGCGGGAGGAGCAATTCGGTTTCCGCAAGCGTCAGGAGCCCGTCGGCATCGAACACCTCCGCCTCGCGGTCGCGAAACCGGTCTTTCCCCCAGTTCAACTCCGCACGATGCGCATAGACCGACAGGAGCTTGTCCGCGACGGATTTCGCGGCTTTCAGATCGGAGGCTGCCATCGCCTCCCCCGCCGCCTTTTGCAGCGTGTCGATGCGCTTGAGCCGGGCAAAGGCCGAAAGCTCCCGCAGCGCGATTGCCGCCAAAACAAGGACAAACGCCCCGGTCAGCCCCAAGGCGACATAGCCCAGCACGGGATGCGCCGCGATCAGGCCCATAATGGCGTCATAGGTCACAATCGAGACGGTAAAGGCAAAGAGCGCCCCAAACAGCCGCCAGAACCAACGACCCAGCGCCGAGGGTTTGCGCGCCGCCAGAACCGCCACGCGCTCCATCGCCGCAGGGCGCGCAAGCGGCGCGAGGTCGGGCACGGGATCGGCGGTGGAGGGCGTCACTTTCGCCGCCTCATCGAGTTCGATCAGAATAGGGCCGCGTTTTGCGCCGGGGTTTTGCTCAGTCATAGCTTGTCTCCGATCAAAAACTCGGCGGCGCGGTCGAGCCGGATGTGCGGCGGGCCTTCGCCGGGGCGCAGCGTCAACCGCGCGGGGCGGAATTTCATGATTTCGTATTGCGCATCAAGCCAACGCTCCGCCCCCTTGCGCGCGGGCGACAGGATATGCGCCGGATCTTCGGGCAATTCGCCGGGATAAAACGCCGCCTGTTTGCCGCCCTCCGTCATGCCGCGCACCACATCGAGGCTCTGGCCCTCATGCTCCATCGTTTCCTCGACGGTGGCGCGCAGAGCGGCCAAAGACATGGCCTGCGTCGAGGCCCCTGCAAAATCCGCACGGTCGCGCGCATCGCGCAGCATCGCCTCCATGATCGCGGTCAGGCGGGGATGTTGGTTGTGATGGATGTGATCGGCCTTGGTGGCGGCAAAGAGGATTTTTTCGACCTTATGCTGGCCGAGCAAAGACATGATCCGCCCCACCCGACCGGGGCGGAAGGCGGCGAGGATGTCGGCCATGGTGCGGCGCAGGTCTTCGACCGCTTTCGGGCCGGAATGGATCGCGCCAAGCGCATCGACCAGAACCACCTGCCGGTCGATCCGCGAGAAATGATCACGGAAGAAAGGTTTGACCACCTCGCGCTTATAGGCCTCGAACCGGCGCTCGAGTTCGCGGTGCAGAGACCCGCGCGGGGCCGCGCCCGCTGGGAGAGGAGCGAAGGTCAGAACCGGGGAGCCATCCATCTCGCCGGGCAGCAAAAACCGGCCCGGTGTGCAATCGGAATAGCCCGCCGCGCGCGCCTCTTGCAGATAGGCGGTAAAGCTTTGCGCCAGAGATTTGGCGGTCGGCTCATCGTGTTTCTGGCTCGGATCGAGCGCCCCGAGCATGGCGGTAAAGGCCGCCCCTTCTGCCCGATCCCGCACGGCTTTGAGGGCCTCGGCGGACCATTCGGCATAGGATTTCTCCATCAGGCCCAGATCCAAAAGCCACTCGCCGGGATAATCGACAATATCGAGATGCACGGTTTTCTGCCCCGTCAGACCACCCAAAAGCCCCGCAGGTCGCACTTTGAACGACAGGCGCAGTTCGGAAACGGCGCGGGTGCTCTCCGGCCAATGCGGCTCGGGCGAGGTGAGAGCGGAAAGGTGGCTTTCATAGTCGAACCGCGGCACGGTGTCGTCCGGCTGCGGTTGCAGATAGGCGGCGGTGATCGCGGTCGCAGGTCCGAATTGCGGCATCCGCCCCCGGTCCAGAAGATTGGCCACGAGCGAGGTGATGAACACCGTCTTGCCGGAGCGCGACAGCCCGGTGACGCCCAGCCGGATCACCGGTTCGAACAGCGCCTCATGGACGCCGTCCTGCACCGTTTCGACGCCGCGCAAAATCCGGTCTGCAATGTCGTTCAGGATCAAATCCGTGGCCTCTTTCCCGATGTTACCCCGCTCAACATAGGCATTCAGGCCTGCGGTTGTAAGGGAGAAACAC
This sequence comes from Celeribacter sp. SCSIO 80788, assembly GCF_051054295.1. Taxonomy (GTDB): domain Bacteria; phylum Pseudomonadota; class Alphaproteobacteria; order Rhodobacterales; family Rhodobacteraceae; genus Celeribacter. The sequence goes on from NZ_CP150482.1 coordinate 2,147,040, forward strand.
TGGACGCGCCCGCCCCGCCGCGCTATGGCCCGCATATGCCCAGATACGCCCTTTTGATCGAATATAACGGCGCCCCTTTCGCCGGCTGGCAGCGCCAGAAAGAGCATCCCTCCGTGCAAGCCGCGGTGGAGGAGGCTCTGCGCAAACTCGAAGCCGACTGTCCGGGCATCGGCGCCGCCGGGCGTACCGATGCAGGGGTGCATGCGACCGGTCAGGTGGCGCATTGCGATATGGCGAAGGACTGGGATCCGTTTCGCCTGTCCGAGGCATTGAACCATCACCTGAAACCCCATCCCGTGGCGATCCTCAAGGCCGCGCGCGTGGCCGACGACTGGCATGCACGCTTCTCCGCGATGGAAAGGCGCTATATGTTTCGGCTGATTTCGCGGCGCGCGCCTTTGGTGCATGACGCGGGGCTGGCGTGGCGGGTCAATCACGATCTCGACCGCGACGCGATGCAGGCTGGGGCCAACCGGCTCATCGGTTTGCACGATTTTACCACCTTCCGCTCGACCATGTGTCAGGCGGACAGCCCGGTGAAAACGCTCGATGAGGCCCGTGTCGAGGTCATGGACATCCCCTACGGGCAAGAGTTCCGGTTCTATTTCCGGGCAAGGTCCTTCCTGCACAATCAGGTGCGCAGCTTTGTCGGTACGCTCGAACGCGTCGGCTCCGGGGCATGGTCGCCGGAGGATGTGACGGAGGCACTTGAGGCGAAAGACCGCGCGGCCTGCGGGCCGGTCTGTCCGCCGGAAGGACTATATCTGGTGGGCGTCGGCTACCCCGACGATCCTTTCGAAAGCTGACGTAAGTCACTTTCGTATTTTGGCAAAGAAACCCAAACCCGCCCCAGGCCTGCCGCATTTTCGCCCAATTTCCCTGTCAGCACTCAACTCGCGTCTCTTCAGGAGTGTTGCCATGGACCTGTCCACCATCACCTTCGACCAGCTCGCTCTGGCCATCATGACCACCATCGCGATCCGCGAGGTCATGATCGTGACGCTCCCCGACCGTATCGCAGGCCCCGGTGGCTGGCTGATCGACACCAGCCTTGGCGATCACGTCTGAGCCGAGTCTCCCGACCGCCACCCCTCCATTTTGCCCGAAACCGTTTCGACTGCCCGATTTATGAGCGGTTTTGAAACGACACACCCTCTTCCGACAGATTTTGCACAGGAAAGCCCGGATTTCCCCCGGCGCTCCATTGAACCTGTGCAGGCGGTTTGATCTACCGAAATGAAAGAGCAACAGAAGGGGACGCCCGATGGCAAAACCGTCTTCACAATTCAGCACGCGCCTGCGCGCGCTGATCGGCCAGATTTATCCGGAACGGAACAGCAAGCATCTTGCCGACGAAATCGTCGCGGCCTTCTGGCCCGAGGGCACCACGCCGCGCGCACGGGCGCGTGCGCCGGGCAACAGCCTGTGGAACGAGACCGACACGCTGGTCATCACCTATGGCAACTCGCTGATCGACGGTCAGCACAAGCCGCTCGATCTGCTCTACGATTTCCTCAACCGCTATCTCAAGGGCACGGTGCATGGCGTGCATATCCTGCCCTTCTTCCCCTTCACCTCCGACGACGGGTTTGCGGTCACCGATTATCGTCAGGTCAACAGCCAACTGGGCGACTGGGCCGATATTCAACGGATCGGCGGCGAATTTCGCCTGATGTCCGATCTGGTCCTGAACCACGTTTCCTCAATGTCGACCTGGTTCACCGACTATCGCCAAGGCCACGAGCCCTATGACAAGTTCTTCGTCGAGGCCTCACCCGAAGACGACCTGTCCATGGTCACGCGCCCCCGCACCTCGCCCCTGCTGCGCGAGGTGTCGACGATCAACGGTCCGAAACATGTCTGGTGCACCTTCTCGCACGACCAGATCGATGTGGATTTCAAGAACCCCGAGGTGCTGCTCGAATTCCTGCGGATCATGCGGCTGCATGTCGACAATGGCGTGCGGATCGTCCGGCTCGATGCCGTGGCCTTCATCTGGAAAGAGCTTGGCACCTCCTGCATCCACCTGCCCCAGACCCATGCCATCGTGCGGCTCATGCGGCTTTTGTGCGATTACGCCGAGGAGCGCGTGGTTCTCCTGACCGAGACGAACGTGCCCAATGCCGAAAACCTGAGCTATTTCGGCAACCGCAACGAAGCGCATATGATCTACAACTTCTCGCTGCCGCCCTTGCTGCTGCATGCGCTTTTGTCGGGAAGCTCGCTCTATCTCAACCAATGGCTGATGCGGATGCCGCCCGCCCAGCTTGGCTGTGCCTATCTCAACTTCTCCGCCTCCCATGACGGGATCGGCGTGCGCGGTGCCGAGGGGCTTTTGGCGCCCGAGGAGCTTGGTCAGGTGATCCAGCGCGTGCGCGACTCGGGCGGGCTTGTGTCCATGCGCTCGCTGCCCGACGGCTCAGAGAAACCCTATGAGCTCAACATCACCTATTTCGACGCGCTCAAAGGCACGATCGAGAAAGGCGAGGATGGCAAGCAGGTGGAGCGTTTCCTCTGTTCGCAGACCATCGTCATGGCGCTCGAAGGCGTTCCGGCCTTTTACATCCATTCGCTGATCGGCACCCATAACGATCACGCGGGCGTCGAGAAAACCGGCGTCAAACGTGCGATCAACCGGCATCGCTGGGACTACCCGGAACTGCGCGCCCTGCTCGACGATCCCGAGAGCCAGAACGCGCAGGTTCTCAATGAAATGAAACGCCGGATCGGCATCCGGATTGCGCAAAAGGCCTTCCACCCGAATGCCACGCAATTCACCATGCATCTGGGCGAAAACCTGTTCGGCATCTGGCGTCAGTCGCCAAACCGCGAGCAATCCATCTTTGCGCTGCACAATGTCACCGACCGGGTGGTCGAGCTGCCGCATATCTCGATCAACCTGATCGACGGCGAAGCATGGTATGACCTGTTGACCGGCGAAAAGATCGACCTCACCAAGCCGAACATCACCTTCGCGCCTTATCAGTGCCGCTGGATTTCCAACCGTCTCTGACGCGGCTTGCGCAAGGGAACCTTCTGCAAAGCGATTGACCTCCTTCCCGGTGGGCGATAGGGGCAGGACCATTCCACTGCCACAGGACCGAGCCGTTTGACATGTCCCTTTCCCTTGACGAGATGCTGACGCAGCTGAGCGGCCATGACAGCCCCAACGAGCTGTACGGCGTCACCGCCCCCTCCGCCAAAAGCCGGGCGACCGTCGAGAAGGTGCTGGAAGAGGCCGAGGCGGTACTGGCCGAGGAAGGTGTCGCGGGCCTCACCTTTCGGGCACTGGCGCGGCGCTGCGACATGCGGCTGAGCAACCTGCAATACTATTTCGCCACACAGGAAGACCTGCTGACCGCCGTCACCCGCTATATTCTGGTCCGGCGCCTGTCGGAGTTGAAGGCCCGCGGACCGCTGGGCCTCATCGAGGCGCCGCAGCGGTTCACCGCCTATCTCGAATTCCGCATGGAACGCGCCGCCGATCCGAAGGCCCAGGCGATCACCACCGGTCTCCGGGATCTGGCCCTGCGCCAGGACGGCCCTGCCCGGCATGTGGCGCAGATCTGTCGGTTTCACACCGACCTGATCGAAGCGATGATCGCCGCCCTCGCCCCCGAAACCCCGTCACAGGAGATCCGCCACAAGGCGGTGATGATCGCAGCACTGGTGGAGGCGGTCGGTCCGACCTGTGGCCGTTTGTTCGACCGACCGGAGGGGCTGCGCAGCGCGATCCTGTCGCAGGCGCGCAGCATTGTTGGCCTTCCGGCTTAAGCTGACAGCTTCATCAATCCCATGCCCGCCACGATCAAGGCCGCTGCGGCGACCCGCGTCAGATTCAGCGCCTCGCCATGCAGCACGATCCCGGCGATGAACGCCCCGACCGCGCCGATGCCGACCCAGACCATATAGGACGTGCCCAAGGGCAGGCTTTTCATCGCAATCGACAAAAGCCCGAAAGAGGCCAGCATGGTGACCACCGTCACCACGCTTGGCCAGAACACCGTGAACCCGTTCGAAGATTTCATCGCGGTTGCCCAGACCACTTCCAGAAGCCCCGCGATGGTCAAAAGTATCCACGCCATTCCCGATATACCCCTTATTCGTCCGCGAAAATCCCCGGAGACGTCGGCGCACCATCATCGAATTGCGACAGGTAGTCCACGATGATTTTCTGATTGACCGCAAAGCCCTTGTATTCCGCCAGCGCCGGGTCGATGTCGCGCAGCACACGGTGCAGACGGCGGCCCCATTTCGGCTGGCTCGCAATGTCTTCGAGGTTCATCAGGTAGCAACGGATCGGAAACGCCAGCGCATTGGAGCGCGGCAGACGGAAAAACGTCTGCAACTCGACGCGCAGGAATTGCTTCTGGCCCACGTTCTCCGGCGTGATCGTCCGCTTTTCCGGGCCCCATTTGTGATAGTTCTCCGGGCTGGTATCGAGGCGCGGGTTCACCGTCATCGTCCAGTTGAGGCGACGGTAATGCTGACCTTGGCTGACGGACAGAAGGAATTTCAACGCCTTGTCGAACACGCCCATCTTGCGGGCTTTCGGCACCGGGGCATGCCATTCGAAAAAGTTCATGCCCACGTCGAAATCCAGCGACCAGTCGGCCTGAGACGTCACCATACCGGCGTCCATCCACAGATTGCCGTCGCGCTCATGCAAAAGCGCAAAATCGCCTTGGGTCTGACGCGTGATATATTCCATCGGCCCGCAGGGCAGCGTGGTCGGATCGAGGAAGGTGAACTTCTTCTCGATGCCCAAGGGCTTGTTGATCCAGTGCCAGGCGTTGCCGTCGCGATGCAGGGTGAAGAGATCGGGGTAATCCTTGGCCTTCGCCTCCATGATCAGCTCGAGCAAATCCCACCCGGCCAATTCCATATGCGGCAGAGACTGACAGCGCAGCGGATCTTCGGCGAGTGTGATCTCCCGATCCTTCATCTCGGACACATAATGCTCGTCCACATCGAATTTGAATTCGAACGGGGTGCCTTTCGGCCCGCCTGGATGCTGTTCGATGTTGACCGAATACATGTAGGTATCTTGGTCGAACGGGAAGGGAAAGCGGCGGATCGCCTCCGGGGAGTTGTGATAGGTATAATCGCCCCGGAAGGTTTCGTCATTGAATTGCATGGTCATCGATTGTCTCCTCACAGGTCCAGTTCGAGCCGCGTGCCTTTGAAACGCGACATGCAGGGCATGATGTCTTTTTGCGCGGCGCGCTCGTCGTCCGAGAGCCAGTGATCGTTGTGCAGAATGCGCCCGTCGCACTCCGTCACCTTGGTGTGACACCGCCCGCAGGCCCCGCCGCGGCAGGAATAATCAATCTCGACCTTGGCGGCTTCCAAAGCCTCCAAAAGGCTCTGATCGGCTTTCACATGCACGGTCTGGCCGGTGGAAGCGATCACCACGTCAAATGGTTCACCCGGCGGCGGGGCAGCGAAGGCTTCGGAATGAACCGAGGTTTTCGGCCATCCCAGACGCGCCGCCTGATCGGCCACGGACGAGATCAACCCGTCGGGCCCGCAGGTATAGATATGCGTGCCAAGCGGCTGACCATCGAGGATCGCGCCAAGGTCCATCCGCGAGCCCTCTTCCGAGATATGCACATGGATATGCGCCGCCTGCGGCAAAAGCTTCACCCCCGCCGCCTCATCGCGCGAGCGCGCTGCATAGTGCAGCTCGTAGGGCTTTTGCTCCATGTCGAGTTGGCGGAGCTGCGACAGGAAGGGCGTGATGCCAATGCCGCCACCGATCAGCACATGTTTCCGGGCGCGCAAATCGAGCTGGAACAGGTTCGAGGGCACAGAAACAGTGATCGCATCGCCTTCCGACACGCATCTGTGCATATAAAGCGAACCGCCCCGCCCCTTGTCCTCGCGGCGCACGGCGATCTCATAGCCGGTGCCATCATAAGGATCGGAAATCAGCGAATAGGAGTTGCGCCGGATCGTTTCGCCTTCTGGCATTTCCACGGTGATATGCGCACCGCCGGAAAACACCGGAAGCGACGCGCCCGTCGGGTCCTCGAAGCGGAAGCGTTTGACGAGCGGGGAGAGCTGTTCGACTTTGGTGACTTTCAAAGCAAGTTTCATGCGCGGATCTCCACCGTTTCGGGCACAACACCCGGCGTTTCCGCATCGACGCAAACGCCCTGAAACACGCCCAGACGGCGGGAGAAATGGTCCCGCACGAAAAGCGTCAGCCCGCAATGCGAACAGGTGAACGGATCGGTCATCACGTCTTCGGTGATGCCCTTACAATGCACGCATTGAATACGCCGCGCGATGGAGCCGCGATGCTCGGTCTGGAGTTCGTCCATCGGCAAACCGGCGGCAAAGGCCATGGCGGAGACATGCCCGATCAGCCCTTCGGAGCCAGCCAGATAAAGCTGCGTGCCCATGCGCGCCTCGCCCAAAAGCTTGTCGACAAGCGGCGTGGCGGCGTCGAAATCGGGGGCCGTATGGACGGCCACGGGGGAGAGATTTTTGAGCTGTTCGGCCACGCCGGTGGATTTGGAAACTAGCACGATATGGGCGCGGTCCATGACGGAGGCGTCCGTTGCGGCCAGATCGACCAGCGCGCCGGCGCCGGCCTCATCCGCGACCATGATCGCCGGGGCCGCACCTTGCGACACCAGCCCGCCATAGGTCGGGCGGCTGTCGATCGAGGGGGAAAATTCAGTATTGGGCATGTGATTGCCTTTGCAGGTCCTGTTGGTCTCAGGAGGCGGGCACGTCATTGCCCCCGCCTCGTAAGTCTTTGTGCGATTTATGTTTTAGATCAGCCCTTGGCGGTCCGACGTTTCTTGTCGACGTCGTAGAAGGGCATCGGATGGGCGATGGCGCTCACCTCTTTGTCCGGGAACTGAACCGTCAGGGCCGTGCCTTCGACGGCGCAATCGACCGGCATGCGGGCAATGCCCACGTTGTGCTCATTGAGGGGCGAGTACATGCCGATGGTGACAACCCCGACCTGTTTGCCGTCTTTCAGCAAAGGCGAACCTTCCGGAGCGGGCTCCGTGCCTTCGAGCTTCACACCGTAAATCTTGAAGCGCTCTTTGCCCTTCAGACGGTAATGCTCTTCGGCACCGCGGAAGCCGGTTTTGCCCGGAGACACGGTGAATTCGAGACCCAGCTCCCAAAGCGTATCGCCATTGGCCTCGTCCTCGAACGGGTACATTTCCGAGTTGTCATAGGGGAAGAACAAAAGATAGCTCTCGGCGCGCAGCCAGTCGAGCGTGGTGAAGCGCGTCGGGATGATCCCCATCGCCTCGCCTTCCGCCACGATCGTATCCCAGATTTCCACGGCGTCCTGACGGCGGCAGAAGATCTCATAGCCGCGCTCGCCGGTGTAACCGGTGCGGGAAATCATCACCGGCTTGCCGAACAGCGTGGTCTGAATGTGGCTGAAATAGACCACGTCGCGGATGCCCGGCACGTGTTTTTCGAGGTAATCGACGGCCATCGGACCTTGCAGAGAAATGTCGTGCAGCTCGTCGTCGAAGATCACCGCGACATTGCGCCCGGCGGCGTATTTCGTCAGTTGTTCGTGACCGGCACCGGACCCATGCACCACCATGAAGTTCTGCGGCCCGAGACGGTAAATCACGCAGTCGTCCACGAACTTGCCGCCGTCATTGAGCATGGTGGCATAGGTCGAGCGACCGGGTTTCAGTTTCTCGATGTTGCGGGTCGTGGCCTTGTCGATCACGTATTGCGCGTGCGGGCCGACGACATAAACTTTTTTCAGCCCCGAGACATCCATGACGCCCGCTTTCGTGCGGATCGCCAGATATTCCTCCGTCTGATCTTTGTCATAGCGCCAGGCGGTGCCCATGCCGCTCCAGTCTTCGAGATCGGAGCCGAGGGCGCGGTGCCGGTCCGCCAGTGCGGAAAATCTCCATGATGCGATCATTGTCTTGTCCTTAGGGTAGTCGTTTAATTTTCTGTTGTGGGAACCGGCGACGAAAACCGCCGCCGGTTCAGGGGAAAGACAGACTGTCTTACTTTTTCTTCAGGCCCTTGTAGGCGTGTTCCTCGTGGCGCCAGCCAAAGATGATCGCGATCACGACCATGGCGAGGATGAGCAGGAGCCAGAGGCCTTCGACGGAGCCGTAACCCGCGTAATACGCGCCGGTGATGCCGTCCCAGGTGTTTGCGTCAAAAGGTGCTTCCATTTCGTTCGTCCTTTCTTGAGATCACTCAGCCGGGCTGACCGACGGGTGAAGCGCTTCGGGATAGGCTTCGGCAGGCACTTTGACCTTGTCGAGACCGAGGAGTTCGGCAGCGTCCGGCACGCGGAGCTGACCGGTGACCTTCAGGATGAAGGAGATCACATAGCCCGGAACGAACCCCAGAAGACCCATGGTGACCGCACCGACGAGCTGGCCGAGGAAGGAGGTGTCGATGACATCTTCACCGAACAGCGCCGGGTAACCCTGGGCCGCGATACCGACCGCGAGGAGACCCCACATGCCGAGGAACCCGTGCACAGCGAAGGCACCCACGGCATCGTCAATGCCACGACGTTCGATGAAGGAGGCGACGAAGGGCATGGCGCAGGCGCCGATGAACCCGATCGCAAACGCCATCGGCGGGTACCACAGGTCGAGACCGGCAGCCGCAGAGATGATCCCGCCGAGAGCGCCGGACATCATCCAGAACGGATCGCGGGTGACCATCCAGGCTCCGATGATACCACCGGCAAAGGCCATCAGCGTGTTGAAGGTCATGCCGGAGAGGGTCATCGGCGTGCCGTAGATCGTGGTTTCGATCGTGCTGCTCCAGGACCAGGCTTCGCCCGGAACGATGACACAGCCCATGAGGAAGCCCCAGAAGCCTGCGATGATGAGCATGAGCCCGATCAGCGTCATCGGCATGGAGTGACCCGGGATGTGGTTGGCGGAGCCATCGGCGTTGAACTTGCCGATCCGCGGCCCGAGGTTGATCAGAACGCCAAGCGAGAAGAAGCCCGCGATCATGTGCACGACACCGGCAGCGCCGAAATCATGATAGCCGAACTTGGTCACCAGCCAGCCATCAGCATGCCAGCCCCAGGCACCCGCGAGGATCCAGACGAAGGAGCCGAGCGCGATGGCCAGAACGACAAACCCCGTCAGCTTGATGCGCTCGATCACGCCACCCGAAAGGATCGACGCGGTGGTGGCCGCAAAGAGCACGAAAGCCCCCCAGAAAACGCCAGAGACGCGGTCGTCGAGGTTCGGCCCCATGTATTGGCTCCACGGCAGAGCGATTTCATTCGCATAAGCCAGACCGGAAATGCCCATCGGCCCCTCGGAAAGCGTCAGCCCGGTCGGGAAGGCGTAATAGATCCACCAGCCGATGACGTAGAAGAACGGCACGATCATCGCGAAGGCGAGGATGTTCTTGATGCCGGAGGCCAGCGCGTTTTTCGACCGCGATGCGCCCATTTCATATGCGAGGAACCCGGCATGGATGAGAATCATCAGCGGGATCGTCAGGTAGTAGAAGGTCTCGGAAAACGTACCGTTTGTCGCGGCGGCGTTTCCCTGAAGCTCCGCAACCGCGGCAGCCAAGGATGCAAGATCCTGTTCCAAGTCGTTCTCCCTGTCCTGTTGAACTTGATTGGAATATCAAGCCAGCTTGGCCCGGTTTTGGTTTGGACCAATTGTGCGAACTGGCTCACTCAGTGAGATCATGAAAGCGGAAGGCATCACCATGGGTCAAAGTTTTTTCCTCTGAGGAATTAATTTTGACACGGGCTGCGCTGCTTTTTAGGTCAAACGACCACCCTTACGAGGCGGAGTGCTGAATTTCTGTGCGCAGATAAAATTGCGCCAAGCCAGGTTGGCGCAGCCCAAGACCCCTCGGGCGCTGACAAAGCCCGGAACCGGTGGGGACCACAGGGCATAGTCGGGCGAGAGATTCGCACCTTTTCTCAGATCGAATGGTCAAGAAATGGCGGCAATCCCCGCACCGAACGCCCCACTGGATTGGTAGGGCCAATCCCTTCAGGAAGGGATCAGTCTTCCTGAAGCAAGAGCCGCTGATCTTCGATCAGCGCGAGTTTCATGAACTCGCTCGCCTCTTCGATGTCCCGCGCGGCGAGGGCGTTGAACAGCCCGTTATAGCCCTGCTGATAAATCGCGATCCGCGTCGGCGTGAGATGGCGCCGGTACATCGCGGTGCGGAACGATTGCCGCCGGGCGTCTAGCACAAGGTTATAACAGGCGATCAAAAGCGGATTGCCCGTGCCCTCCGCGAGCAGCCGGTGGAACTCTTCCTCAAGCCGCACGAAGGCCGCCGCATCGGTCTGCACCGCTTCCATTTTCGACAAGACGACGGAGAGCGCCTCGATCTGTTTCGGCGACATATTGACGATCGCGAGCCGCACCATTTCCGGCTCGATGATCCCGCGCATCACCTGCAATTGCAGCGGCCCGGTCTCCGAGGCGACGGGGGACAGAGCCTCGCCCTGCCCGTCCGGATCGTAGGTCACGAAAGAGCCCGACCCCGCGCGCCTGCGGATCATCCCACGTGCTTCGAGCTGATCGAGAGCCTCCCGCACCGTGTTGCGCGCAACCCCCAACTCCTGCGCCAGTTGTCGCTCCGACGGCAGACGTTCTTCGGTCGCGTATTCCTGCGTCACGATCCGCGTCGACAGCGTCTCGATCACATATTTGACCGTCGCGCCGGGGAGCGAGGTCGTGGGAGGCAGGGCGGAATTGGGCACGCGGTCGGTCCTTTTCGGGTTTCCGATTATTAGACCAATTTTTTGCAACTGGTCCAGAGAGAGCGTGCTGGTTCAATCGCTGACAATGCGAAAGAGGCGCGGGAGTGCCGCGCCTCTTTCGGAAATTTTAGGGGATGTGCTCTTTGATGGGCGTTTACCCGGCGCCCGCAGGTGTGCGGGCGCGTTCGAACCTTTGAAAGGTCCACTGGACCTTTCAATCCGACAACGTCGGACCGGTTCTTGCCCCGGCGCCCGAAAGCGTTCGGGCGCGTTCGTCGCTTCCATCGCTCCACTGGAGCGATGGATCGGCCCGTTTGGGCCGACCGCGCCTCACCCCATCCGTTCCGAAGAATACGAGCCCGGCGACGCCTGGAACACCACGGTTTTGTTGCCGTTCAGGAACACCCGGTGGTTGGCGTGCGCATGGATCGCACGGGCCAGAACTTGGCTTTCCACATCGCGCCCCAGAGACACGAAATCGTCCGGGCTTTGCGCGTGCGTGATCCGCACCACGTCCTGCTCGATGATCGGACCTTCGTCCAGATCGGCGGTCACATAGTGCGACGTCGCCCCGATCAGTTTCACGCCACGGGCGTAAGCCTGTTTGTACGGGTTCGCGCCCTTGAACGACGGCAGGAAAGAGTGGTGAATGTTGATGATCCGCCCCGACATCACCTTGCACATCTGATCCGAGAGGATCTGCATGTAGCGTGCCAGAACGATCAGCTCGGCGCCCGAATCCTCGACCACCTTCATGATCGCGGCCTCGGCGTCCGGCTTATTCTCTTTGGTCACACGGATGTAGTGGAACGGGATGTCATTATTGACGACAACCTTTTGATAATCCATGTGATTCGAGATCACCGCCACGATCTCGACCGGCAGCGCACCGATGCGCACACGGTACAGAAGATCGTTCAAACAGTGGCCGAAACGGGACACCATGATCACGACTTTCATCTTCACGCTCTCGTCGTGGAAAGCGAAAGTCATGCCGAATTCCTCGGCGATCTTGGCGAAGTCCTTTTCAAGCGCCGCCTGATCCGCGCCCTCCTCAGACGCAAAGCTCACGCGCATGAAGAACTGGCCGGTTTCGGTATCGTCGAATTGCGAGCTGTCGGTGATGTTGCAGCCATGCTCCGCGAGGAAGGTGGCGATGGCGGCGACGATCCCGCGCGTCGTGGCGCAGGTCACGGTGAGACAGAATTTCGTCATCTTTTTCTCCAGATGCAAGGCGCTCCCCTGATGCGCGCCCTCGATGTTGGTGTGTTGTTTTTGTTTGATTTTATTGTTGGTTTTTTTATGCCGTAAGCCCTTCGGGCGCAGTCAGGCTGTGAGCCCTTCGGGCTCAGGAAGATCGTTGGCGCGGCAGGCGGCTGTCACGGTATTGGCCAAAAGACACGCGATGGTCATCGGACCGACCCCACCCGGAACCGGCGTGATCGCACCCGCCACTTCGACCGCCGTATCGAATTCGACATCGCCCACGAGCTTGGTCTTGACCGTGCCGTCTTCGCGCAGACCTTTTTCCGGCGCATCGACCCGGTTGATGCCCACGTCGATCACGGTCGCACCGGGTTTCACCCAGCTGCCCTTGACCATCTCCGGACGCCCGACGGCCGCCACGAGAATGTCGGCACGACGGCAGACCTCTTCGATGTCCTTGGTGCGCGAATGCGCGATGGTCACGGTGCAGCTGTCGCGCAACAACAGTTGCGCCATCGGCTTGCCCACGATGTTCGAGCGCCCGACGACCACGGCATTGAGCCCCGACAGGCTGCCAAGCTGATCGCGCAGCATCATCAGACAGCCGAGCGGCGTGCAAGGCACCATGCTCTTTTGCCCGGTACCCAAGAGACCCACGTTCGAGATATGGAACCCGTCCACATCCTTTGCCGGGTCGATGGAGTTGATCACCAGATCGCTGTCGAGATGGTCCGGCAGCGGCAATTGCACGAGAATGCCATGCACCTCCGGGTCGGCGTTGAGCTCCTCGATGAGCGCCAGAAGATCGGCCTCCGACGTGTCCGCCGACAGTTTGTGCTCATAGGAATTCATCCCGCATTCCACGGTCTGCTTGCCCTTGTTGCGCACATATACCTGGCTGGCCGGATCTTCGCCCACCAGCACCACGGCCAGACCGGGCGTGATGTTGTGAACCTCTTTCAGACGCGCCACATGGGCGGCCACTTTTTCGCGCACGGTCTCGGCAAAGGCCTTCCCGTCGATGATCTGTGCAGTCATGTCTCTCTCCAATATCTCTCCGAAAACCTCGGTCCGAACCCTAAGTCCGAACCTTCAGTCCTCAAGGCGGCGGGCGGCCACGGCCAGTGCGTGCCACAGCGATCCCGCCAAAGTGCGCATCCCGATCACCGCCAGCCGGTCTTCGGCGCGGCGGATCAGGAAAACGGTCATATGCTCAAGCCCGGTGCGGGTTGCCTGCCCCGGCTCAAAGCCTTTCGCGTCGATGTTCACAAGCTTGTTCATCAGCGCCTCGATCGGGGCTGCGCCCTGCGTCGAGGCGATCTCGAAGGCGGCGAAACCGTCGGTCTGTTCGGTGACGGAGCACTCCGGCACCTCGGATTTCAACATGGCGGCGAAATCCACCTCGGCCTTGCCCGAGGCTTCGATCATCCATTGCCCGCGCCCGGTCCAAAAGGCGGCGTATTCGCCCATGGACACGGCTTTGCCAACGCCCGGAAGCATCAGACCGAAGGGTTGAGGCACCTCCTGCCCGGCCCGCAGGCTCAGGGAGGCCAGACCGAGATCGGCGTTTTCCGTGATGGTCAGCGCGCCGAATACCTCGGTCCGCGCCACCGTGCCGCCCAGGGCGGTGATAGCTGTGAGATCAGTCACGGAGACGTCCTCCTTCGGGGTCCACGAAATGGGCAGAGACCACTTCAACCTTCAATTCCTTGCCTTCCACCGGGTTGGCCGCGATCAGCACCTCGCCCATCCGTTCCGCACCGTTCTCAAGGAACCCGAGTGCGATATAGCTCTCGAGATGCGGCGAGTAACAGGACGAGGTGATCCAACCCTGATCGCTGCTCATCGTCTGCGCCTCACCTTGGGTGAAAAGATGCGACCCGGCCATGACCTGCGTTTGCGCCTCGAGCGGTTTGAAACCGACAAGCCGACGTTTTTCCGCAGCCATGCCTTCGCGCCGCGACATCACGGCCCCGATGCTGTCTTTCTTCGCCGACACCATCTTGCCCAGCCCCAGCATCTGCGCCGAGGTCTGACCGTTCAACTCGGCCCCCGCCGCGTGACCTTTCTCGATCCGGAGCACACCCAGCGCTTCGGTCCCGTAAGGCGTCACACCCAGATCCGCGCCCAGTTCCATCAGCCGCGCCATCAGCGCCTGACCATAGCGGGCCGGAACAGCGACCTCATAGGCCAGCTCGCCGGAGAACGAAATCCGGAACAGCCGCGCCCGCAACCCGTTGCAGATCGTCAGATCGGCACAGGCCATGAAGGGAAACGCCTCGTTCGAAAGGTCGAACCCGTCGACGATCCGCGTCAAAAGCTCGCGCGCTTTCGGCCCCGCCACGGCGATCTGCGCCCAGGCGTCGGTGGTGGAAATCAGTTGCACATCCAGCTCCGGCCAGACGCATTGATGGAAGAATTCCATCTGGCGATAGACCAGCCCGGCGTTGGCGGTCGTCGTCGTGACCACATAGTGATCCTCCGCCATCCGCGCGCAGGTGCCGTCGTCATAGGCATGCCCGTCTTCGCGCAGCATCAGACCGTAACGCACCATGCCGACCTTCAGCGTGCCCATCATGTTCGAATACATGCGGTTCAGAAACTCGCTCGCATCCGCACCCTGCACATCGACCTTACCAAGCGTGGTCACATCGCAAAGCCCAACACCGGAGCGCACGGCCAGAACCTCGCGGTCCACGGTCTGCCGCCAAGTGGTTTCGCCAGCGCGCGGGAAATACTGCGCCCGCATCCATTGACCGACTTCGACGAACGCGGCGCCTTGGGCTTCGGCCCAGTGATGCGTCGGCGTCAGGCGGCGCGGACGGAACAGCGGCCCTGTGTCGCCACCGCCCAACACGGCCAGCGAGACGCCGGTATAGGGCGGCCGGAAAATCGTGGTGCCGGTTTCCGGGATCGCCTTGCCGGTCAGCTCGGCCATCACCGCGAGCGCAGAGATGTTCGAGGTCTTGCCCTGATCGGTCGCCATGCCCAGCGTGGTCCAGCGTTTCAGATGCTCCACCGGCTTCATATTTTCCTTATGCGCGAGGGCGATATCCTTGACGGTCACGTCATTCTGGAAATCGACCCAGGCGCGTTTGTCGCCCGGCACATGCCAGAAGGCAGCCTGCTCGCACGGCATATTCTCCGCCTTCGGAAGCGCAATTTCAGAGGCCGCAACACCGATCTCGGACAGCGCCGTGATCGCGGCTTTCATACCGTCTTCCAAAGCGTCCGCCGTACCGCCTTTGCCCGCCGCAGCCCCGGCGGGGATCAGGCCTTTCGGCCCATCCGGGCTCGGCACGAAGGCCAAAAGATCGTCATTCCAAACCGGACGCCCGCGATGATGCGACGCGAGATGCACGTTCGGGTTCCAACCGCCCGCGACACCAAGCGCGCCAACGGAATGCCATTCGGATCGCCCGTTGCGGGTGATCTCAATCGACGTCAAACCCAAACGCCCTTTCGTCCCGGTCACGGTCGCCCCCGCGAAGACCTCATAGTCGCCAAACCGCGGCGCTGCCTCACGGGCATCAATGACGCCCAGAACCTTCGCGCCCTTGGCGATCAGATCCATCGCCGTGCGGTGCCCGTCGTCGCCATTGGTAAAGATCGCAATCGCGTCCCCGTCCCGCTTCACCGGGCTCACTGCCCAGCGATTGGCATAAGCGCGCATCGCCCCCGCCAGCATCACGCCGGGACGGTCGTTGTCGGCAAAGGGAATATGTCGCTCCGTCGCGCCCGCCGCCAGAACCGTGCGTTTCGCAGTGATCCGCCAAAGCGTCTGGCGCACCTTGTCGCCCGGAACAGCCAAGTGATCCGACACCCGCTCAACCGCACCAAAGATGCCGTGATCGTAGACGCCGAACACCGTGGTGCGGGTCATGATGCGGACATTCGGCAGGCTCTCAAGTTCGGCCTTCGCGCTTGCAACCCAATCCATCGCCTCTGCGCCATCAAGCACATCGCTCTCCGCCATCAGACGCCCGCCAAGGGCGAAATCTTCATCGGCAAGGATCACATCCGCGCCCGCACGCCCGGCGGTCAGCGCCGCCGCAAGCCCTGCCGCACCGGCCCCCACAATCAGAAGATCGCAATGCAGGAAGCCTTTGTCATAGTCATCCGGATCGGGCAGCATCGAGAGCGATCCAAGCCCCGCCGCCTTGCGGATCATCGGCTCGTAAAGCTTTTCCCAGAACGCTTTCGGCCACATGAAGGTCTTGTAATAAAACCCCGCCGCGAAGAAGGGCGACAGCAAATCGTTCACTGCCAGAAAATCGCGATGAAGCGGCCCCATGTGGTTTTGCGAGCGTGCCGTCAGCCCGTCGAACAGCTCCGCGACCGTGGCGCGCGTGTTCGGTTCCTGGCGCGCTCCCGTGCGCAGCTCGACCATGGCGTTCGGCTCCTCGGAGCCTGCCGCCACAACGCCGCGCGGGCGGTGATATTTGAAACTCCGGCCCATCAGCTGAACACCATTGCCCAGAAGGGCGGAGGCCAATGTGTCGCCTTGGAAGCCTTTGTAAGCCTTGCCGTTGAAGGTAAAATTCAGCGGCACAGTACGGTCGATCAGACCACCTTTAAGACGGGTCATTCTGCCGCTCCCAGTTTCAGGTTCGAGGCCAGTTCCGCCCCGAGAATGTCATGCGTGGTGGTGTCGCGCGTCACGACAAGCCAGCTCCGGTCGCCCTGTTCGTGGAACCAAAGCTCGCGGTGCACGCCCGCCGGGTTGTCGCGCTGGAACACATAGTCGCAGAATTGCGCTTCGGCATTCTCCGCATTGGCATCGGGCCGGTGCATCAGATTGGCGTCGCCCAGATAGGTGAATTCCTGACTGTCGCGCAGGCCGAGAAGGGGATGAGGGATCAGCATCTTTTCACCTCAATGCAGGTTGGGTTGGGCGCCAACGCCCTTTTCGTCGATGACATAGCCGCGCTCGAACCGGTCGAGCCGATAGGCGGTGGCGGTCTCATGCGGGCGGCCGGTCGCAAGCAAATGCGCAAAGGCATAACCGGAGGCGGGCGTCGCCTTGAAGCCGCCGTAACACCAGCCGGCGTTGAGATAGAGCCCGTCGATATGGGTCTGGTCGATGATCGGCGAG
The DNA here is from genome assembly GCF_051054295.1 of Celeribacter sp. SCSIO 80788. Taxonomy (GTDB): domain Bacteria; phylum Pseudomonadota; class Alphaproteobacteria; order Rhodobacterales; family Rhodobacteraceae; genus Celeribacter. The sequence continues at coordinate 2,164,061 of NZ_CP150482.1, forward strand.
CCGTCCATGGACATGTCCATGATCCCGCCCCAGCTCCGCAAAAGCCGCGCGCGCCCGATCATCGGCATGAGCGCCATGCCGCCTTCGAGCACATCCTCGACCACCGGCAGGTTACCGCGCTGCGCATAGGAATTGTACCCGTCGATGTCGCCACCGAACACCAGCCCGCCCTTGTCGGACTGGCTGACATAAAAGTGCCCCGCGCCAAAGGTGATGACGCCCGGAATGGTCGGTTTCAGCCCTTCGGAGACGAAGGCCTGCAAGACGTGGCTTTCGATCGGCAGGCGCATGCCCGCTTTCGCCATGACCCGCCCCGAGGACCCTGCCACGGCCACACCGACCTTCTTCGCACCGATAAAGCCGCGCGAGGTTTCAACGCCCAAAACCTTGCCACCTTCGATCTTGAACCCGGTGACTTCGCAATTCTGGATGATGTCGACGCCGCGCATATCGGCACCCCGGGCATAGCCCCAGACCACACCATCGTGGCGCGCCGTGCCCGCGCGTTCCTGCATCAGCCCGCCCTTGATCGGGAAGCGCGCATTGTCGAAATTGAGGAAGGGCACCATCTGTTTCAACTTGTCACGCGACAAAAGCCGCGCGCCCGCCCCGACCAGCATCATCGCATTGCCGCGACGGCGATAGGCATCGCGCTGAGCGTCGGTATGGATCAGGTTGATGATCCCGCGCTGCGACACCATCGAGTTGAAGTTGGTTTCCTGCTCCAGATTTTCCCAAAGCTTCATCGAGAATTCATAGAACGGCTCGTTGCCCGGCAGCAGGTAGTTCGACCGGATGATCGTCGTGTTCCGCCCGATATTACCGGAGCCCAGCCAGCCCTTTTCCAGCACCGCAACCTTCAGCTCGCCAAAGGTTTTCGCCAGATAGAAGGCCGTCGCAAGCCCATGCCCGCCGCCGCCGACAATCACGATGTCATAGGCGGGTTTCGGCTCCGGGTTGCGCCACAGCGGCGTCCACCCCTTGTGCCCGGTCAGGGCCTCTTTCACGACTTTGAAACCAGAGAATTTCATGCAGGTGCGCTCCTTCGTCTGATCCTTTTGTAGCGGGGATTTTCGCCCTGTACCTCCATATTCAAGTCGTATATTTTCAAATTCAGGACGTATTTTCATATTTCTCGTCAGGCCCTGAACATGAAGAGAATCGCCTTTCTGCTGGTCGATGGATTCGCCCTTTTGTCGACCGCATCCGCGCTCGAACCGCTGCGTGCGGCGAACCTGTTTTCGCCCACCTTGCGCTATGAGGTGACGCTGCTTTCAAGCTCCGGCGAGACGGTCAAATCGTCGGTCGGCGGCGCCTTCGAGACCCGATCTTTTCGCGATCTTTTCCCCCGCTTCGACATCGTCTTCGTGGTCGCGGGTGGTGACCCGGCGCGGGTCAACGACCCCGCACTCTTCGCTTGGCTCCGGCAGGCCGACCGCTCCGGTGTGGCACTCGGCGGCATCTCCGGCGGGGCGGTCATTCTGGCGAAAGCGGGGCTTTTGGCCAACCGGCGTTTCACCGTCCACTGGCACCACTACAACGATTTCGACAAGCTCCCCGGCGACTGGCTTTTGGAGCGGCGATTGTTCGTGATCGACCGCGACCGCTACACCTGCGCCGGTGGCTCCGCCCCCCTCGACATGATGCATGCGATCATCGCCCGTGACCACGGAACCGCCTTCGCCCAACGCATTTCCGACTGGTTCATCCAGACCGAAGTGCGCGGAGCGGATGCGCCGCAACGGTCCTCGATCACCGGGCGCTACGGCGTGATCCCGATCCCGGTTGAGGCCGCTTTGGAACTGATGGAAAGCCATATCGCCGACCCTCTCGGCCAGGATCAGATCGCCACGCTTTCGGGCCTTTCGACCCGACAATTGCAACGCCAGTTTCGCGAGGCGACGGGCCGGTCGATCATGGAGGAATATCGCCGTATCCGATTGGAAACAGGGAAGGAATTGATTTCCTCCACCCGCATTCCGCTGACCGAGATCGCCCAGATGACCGGCTTCTCCTCGCAGGCGCATTTCTCCGACGCCTACCGTAAACTCTACGGCACAGCCCCCTCAAGCCTCCGTAAAAAAGAAGGCCCGGCATAAGCCGGGCCTTGGGGAACAGTGGCGGATCTGGGACCGCCACTCAGGGAAGTTTGTTGGATCAGATGTCCAGCGTGTTGTCTTTTTCCCAACGTGAGAAATGCGACACGAAGGAATTCCACTCGCGGTGCTTCATCTTGATGTAGGAGGCCGAAAAATCGTTGCCCAGCATCGCCTTGAGTTCCGGATCGGCGTCATAGGCGCGGATCGCGTCCAGCATGTTGAGCGGCAGTTTCGGCGCGCCTTCGATCTTGTGACCTTCGGCATACATGTCGATGTCATAGCGCGGGCCGGGGTTGGCTTTGGAACGAATACCCGAGAGACCGGCGGCGATGATCACGGCTTGCAGCAGATAGGGGTTCACCGCCCCGTCCGGCAGGCGAAGCTCAAACCGGCCCGGCCCCGGCACGCGGACCATGTGGGTGCGGTTATTGCCGGTCCAGGTCACGGTGTTCGGCGCCCAGGTCGCGCCCGACATTGTGCGCGGCGCGTTGATGCGTTTGTAGGAGTTCACCGTCGGGTTGGTGATCGCCGCCAAGGCTTCGGCGTGCTTCATGATCCCGCCGAGGAAGTAACCGCCCTGCTCGGACAGCCCCACTTCACCGACCTGCCCACCGGCATTGCCCGCGAAGGCGTTGGTCTTGCCGCTCAAATCCCAGACCGAGATATGCGCGTGGCAACCGTTGCCGGTCAGACCCTGGATCGGTTTTGGCATGAACGTGGCGCGCAGACCGTGTTTCTCGGCGATGGATTTCACCATGAACTTGAAGAAACTATGACGGTCGGCGGTGATCAGCGCGTCGTCGAAATCCCAGTTCATCTCGAACTGGCCATTGGCGTCCTCGTGGTCGTTCTGATACGGACCCCAGCCCAGCTCCAGCATGTAATCGCAGATCTCGGCGATCACGTCATAGCGGCGCATCACGGCCTGTTGGTCGTAACAGGGTTTCTCCGCCGTATCGAACGGATCGGAAATCGCATCGCCCTCGGGGGTCAGGATGAAGAATTCGGCCTCGATCCCGGTCTTGACGCGCAGACCTTCGTCGGCGGCTTCCTTGATCAGCTTCTTCAACACGTTGCGCGGCGCCTGTTCGACCGGCTCATCTTCCATGATGCAATCCGCGGCGACCCATGCCACCTCCGGTTTCCACGGCAGTTGAATGACGGCATCCGCATCCGGTACGGCAAGCATATCCGGGTGCGCCGGCGTCAGATCGAGCCATGTCGCAAAGCCCGCAAAGCCCGCACCGTTCTTCTCCATCCCCGCGATCGCGGAGGCGGGCACCAGTTTGGCGCGCTGGCCACCGAACAGATCGGTGTAGGAGATCATGAAATATTTAACGCCTTTTTCCTCGGCGAATTTGGTCAGTTTGCTCATTTTGTCTTTTCCTGTTCCCTGTCGGTGAAAGAGGGGCGCTTGGCCCCTCTTCTTGGGCCTCAGAAGCCCGGCTTGCCCGGGTACCAGTTGGTCCCTGCGAGCGGAATTTGCGCCATGGCCGCGGCTTCCATGGTCAGCGCGCAGAGATCCTCGGGTTCGAGGTTGTGCACGTGGTTGTGACCACAGGCCCGTGCGATGGTCTGGCATTCCAGCGTCATCACGTTGAGGTAGTTGCGCAGCATCCGCGCCGCTTCCACCGGGTTCACGCGCTTCATCAGCTCGGGGTCCTGCGTGGTGATACCCGCCGGGTCCTTGCCTTCGTGCCAGTCGTCATAGGCATCGGCCGTGGTGCCCAGAGCCGCATATTCCGCGCCCCATTTCGGGTCCTGCTCACCGATGGCGATCAAAGCCGCCGTCCCGATGGACACCGCATCGGCCCCAAGAGCCAGCGCCTTGGCCATATCCGCGCCGTTGCGGATGCCGCCGGAGACCACGAGCTGAACCTTGCGGTGCATACCCAGATCCTGAAGCGCCTGAACGGCGGGGCGGATACAGGCGAGGATCGGCTGGCCGACATGTTCGATGAACACGTCCTGCGTTGCCGCCGTGCCGCCCTGCATCCCGTCGAGCACGACCACGTCCGCGCCCGCTTTCACGGCCAGAGCGGTGTCGTAATAGGGGCGTGCGCCGCCGACCTTGATGTAGATCGGTTTTTCCCAGTTGGTGATCTCGCGCAGCTCAAGGATCTTGATCTCGAGATCGTCCGGGCCGGTCCAGTCCGGGTGACGACAGGCGGAGCGTTGGTCGATGCCGACCGGAAGGTCGCGCATGCCCGCCACACGTTCGGTGATCTTCTGCCCCAGCAGCATGCCGCCGCCGCCCGGCTTCGCGCCTTGGCCCACCACGATCTCGATGGCGTCAGCGCGACGCAGATCGTCCGGGTTCATGCCGTAGCGCGACGGCAGGTATTGGTAGACGAGTTTCTCGGAATGCCCGCGCTCTTCCTCGGTCATGCCACCGTCACCGGTGGTCGTCGAAGTGCCCGCCATGGTCGCGCCACGGCCCAGAGCCTCTTTCGCCGGACCGGAGAGCGCGCCAAAGGACATGCCCGCGATGGTCACCGGGATTTTCAGCTCGATCGGCTTTTTCGCAAACCGCGTGCCGAGGGTCACGGAGGTGTCGCATTTCTCGCGGTAGCCTTCGAGCGGGTAACGCGACATGGACGCGCCGAGGAACAGCAGGTCATCGAAATGCGGCAGGTGGCGTTTGGTGCCGCCGCCCCGAATGTCGTAGATGCCGGTGGCCGCCGCACGGCGGATTTCGGCGTTGGCGGCGTTGCTGAACGTATAGCTGTCGCGCGGCGGGGTGTGGGGTGTCTTTTCCATCGGTGCGCTCCTCAGTATTCGCCAGCGTGGTCGATGTTGAAGTTGTAGAGTTTGCGCGACGAACCGTAGCGTTTGAACTCTTCCGGTTTGGCATCCGCCCCGGCTTTCTCAAGAAGGTCCTTGAGGATCTCGATATGCTCCGGGCGCAGTTCCTTCTCGACGCAGTCGGCGCCCAGCGATTTCACGGAACCGCGCACGAACAGGCGCGCTTCATAAAGCGAGTCGCCCAGCGCATCGCCCGCATCGCCCAGAACAACGAGGTTGCCCTTTTGCGCCATGAAAGCGCACATGTGGCCGATGTTGCCATGGACGACAATGTCGATGCCTTTCATCGAGATACCGCAGCGCGAGGACGCATTGCCCTTGATGTTCAAAAGACCGCCGTGACCGGTGGCGCCCGCATATTGCGAGGCGTCGCCTTCGATGGTCACAACGCCGGACATCATGTTTTCCGCAACACCGGGGCCGGTGGAGCCCTTGACGGTGATGGTGGCTTCCTTGTTCATCCCGGCGCAGTAGTAGCCGGTGGACCCGTTGATGGTGACGGAAATCGGACCGTCGAGCCCCACGGCCACGGCATGCGCGCCGCGCGGGTTGGTCAGCTCATAGGCTTCGTTCGCCTTGCCTTTGGCCGCAGCCTGAAGCGTGGTGTTGACCTCACGGAGTTCCGTTTTGGCCAGATCGAGCGTGTTGGTCATTGGATCAGCGCTCCCAGAAGTAAACAGTTGCAGGTTCCGGTTCCCAGACGCGGGCATTGTCGATGCCCGGCAGGTCGGCGAAGGCGCGGTATTCGGAGGCAAACGCGACGTAATCGTCGGTTTCCGCCATGATCGCCGGTTTGCAGGCGATCGGATCGCGCACGACGCCAAAGCCGTTCTTGGTGCCGGTCACGAAGGTGAAAAACCCGTCGAGGTCTTCGATGGTGCCTTCGAGCGCTTCACCCAGCGTTGCGCCGTCTGCGATGCGCGACGAGATGTAGGCCGCGCCCACTTCGGTGTCGTTTTCCGAGCGGGTAAACACGCCTTTTTTGGCAAGCGTGCGGCGCATCTGGTTGTGGTTCGACAGCGAGCCGTTGTGCACGAGGCACTGGTCGTCGGCGGTCGAGAACGGGTGCGCACCCATCGTGGTCACGGCGGACTCGGTCGCCATGCGGGTGTGGCCGATGCCGTGGGAGCCGCCCATCGCACGCAGACCGAACCGCGCCGCGACGTCTTTCGGCAGGCCGACTTCCTTGTAGATTTCCATGGAGGCGCCGGAGCCCATGATGCGAAGACCCTTGTCTTCGAGCACCGCGATGGCCTCTTTCGCCTTCGCTTCCGGCAGGGTCAGAACCGCATGGGTGTCGACCACTTTGATCGTCACCGGCGCATCGACCACCGCACATACGGCGGCGTCGAGATCGGCAAACGCCTCGGCGGGCGTGTCCGATTGAACGGTGATTTTCACCATGCCGTCCGTCTCATCGCCATAGATCGCAATCCCGGCACTGTCCGGGCCGCGTTCGGTCATGGTGATGAGCATATCGGTCAGCATATCGCCCAGTTGCGGGCGCAGTTCATCCTTTTTCAGGAAGAGGCCAACAATGCCACACATAGGTTCCTCCATTGTGGGTGAGTCTTCGGCGTCACGCGCCGTCATAACCTCACTAACGAGAAACCTATTTTCTTTTCAAGAAAGTTTCTCTCCTCGTCGGAAAAAATACTTACTCACAAGAAAACTGCCCTGTTTTTATGCAGACTCCCTCACCGAAAGCCAGAAGCGCCCTCCAATTGAGCGAAATGAGAACAAAAGCTCCGCATCCCCGTCTCACCGCGCTTGCGGATAGGTGATGACCGACAGGTATTTCGCCGGCAGTTCGACGATCTCCTCCGGCCCGTGCGGCGCATCCGAATCGAACAAAAGCGTATCCCCCGGCTCCAGATCGTAAATCTGATCGCCATGGCGATAGTTGACCCGCCCCTCCAGCATATAGAGAAGCTCGATGCCCTCATGCTGGAACGCCGGAAACCGGTCCGACGCGCTGTCGAGCGTGATCAGATAGGGTTCCACCACAACGCCCGAATTGTTCGACCCGATATGACCCAAAAGGTTGTACTGATGCCCGGCCCGCGTCCCCGCGCGCTCGATCTCGACCCCCTCGCCCGCTTTGACATGCATGCAGCCGCGCTCTTCCTCATAGCCGGAAAACAGCTGCACCAAAGGCACGCGCAGCGCATGGGCCAGTGCGGAGATCGTATTCAGAGACGGCGAGATGACCCCGTTCTCGATCTTCGACAACATCCCGACCGACAACCCGGTCTGCGCCGCAAGATCGGCCCCGGTCATCCGCGCCCGCTTGCGCAGCTCGCGCACCTGCCGCCCGATCGCCACCTCAAGGTTCTTTTCCCGCTGCTCCTTTACGGCATGCGGGTTCTGCTGCAATGCGTTGTCCTTGGCTTTCAAATCCAACTCCTGTCGTCCCATCTGCTCTCTCTTCTCTATCTCGCTCATTCATCTGCCAGCGCGCGCGCCAGATCCGGCTTGCCGCGCTGGTGCCAAAGCTGGCCGACGGCCCCGAGTTCGGTCATCAGTTCCTCGCCATAGGTTTCCAGCCAGTTCAGCACCGACCCGAATTCCTGAATGCGCGCCCGCCCCTCGCGGATCGCCACCACCGGCCAGTCGCCCACCAGCGCATTGTCGATGCCGTAGACCTCCGTGCCCCACCAGTTCGCCAGACCAAACGCATGCGGCATCCGGCGCCCGCGTTTCAGAGCCGCCAGAACCGTGGCGCTGCCGAGGCTGTCCGCCGTCTCCACCGCCTCATGCCAGAGATCGAGGATCGACGCATATTCCCAGCTCACAGCCGCCCATTCCTCAGGAAAGCGCTCATTATAGGAGTCGAAGAACGTCTTCGGACGGTGAAAGAAAAACGCCGTATCGGCCAGTTCCGGGTCGTCGAAATCCGGGAACTGAAAGGTGAAACGCTCCATGAAACCGGGCGATGTGCGTGCGATCAGCTTTGGGTAATTGTCGCAGGTACAGGCGAGGATCTCGCCCTGAAACCCGGCCTCATAGGCCGCAACCGTCAACGCTTCGATCATCGGCGGCGCCGAGGAGCACCAGCACAGCACATCCGGCTGTTCGGCCAGCATCTCCGCCACGATCTCGCGCGCGTCCCCGGCCTCCGCATCATAAAGCACTTCGCTGACGATCTCCCGCCCGGCGACATCGAAAGCCGCACGATAGGTCGCAAGCGACGGCAGCCCCATGAGATCGGTCTGCGAACACAGCGCCACGCGTTGCGCCTCGGGCCGGGTGCGCGCGAGCCAGTCGACCCCGGTGACGTTGAAAAACGGGTGCACCTCCGCGGGCGCGATCAGATAGGGGTGATCCGGCGACAGGTCCGACGGCAGAAGCGTCGCGGTCAGCACACGCCGGTCCATCAGATAGGCCAGCGCCAGCCCCATATCGCCACCGCCCAGCGTCAGCACAAGCCGCACCCGCTGCGTCTCCACCATCTGCCGCGCCGCCTCCAGCGTCGCCGCCGCGCCCTGCGCGCTGTCCTGCACGATCAGCTCCACAAGATGCCGCCGCCCGCCGACCATCATCCCGCCATGGGCGTTGATCCAGTCGACCCAGAGCCGACAGCCCTCGATACCGGGCCGCCCCCAGCGCTCCTCCGCCCCGGACATCGGCACCAGCGCCCCCACCCGGATCGGCGCGCGGTCCTGCACGCTCAGACGCGGCAGCGATCCCGCGACGGCCAGTCTCTGCGCCAGCGAAGCGCTGCTCATTTTTTCACCTCACGCCCAAAAATAGGCCAAATGACCCATTCATTCTCTGAATCTCATATTCCTCTAAGGAAAATTCATTGACCAGTAGAAAATTTTTGGACCAAACCGGAGTCAATCCAAAAGAACCAATCTTGATTATTGGTCCATACCAACACACGCTCAACCAACGGGAGTTTTCAATATGACCAAACGAGTCGCCGTCATCGGTGCGGGCCCCTCCGGTCTCGCTCAACTGCGCGCTTTCCAATCCGCCGCCCAGCAAGGCGCGGAAATCCCCGAAGTCGTCTGCTTTGAGAAACAGTCCAACTGGGGCGGGCTTTGGAACTACACCTGGCGCACCGGCGTCGATGAGAACGGCGAGCCCGTCCATTGCTCCATGTACCGCTACCTCTGGTCGAACGGCCCGAAAGAAGGTCTGGAATTCGCCGACTATTCCTTCGAGGAACATTTCGGCAAGCAAATCGCCTCCTACCCGCCCCGCGCCGTGCTCTTCGACTATATCGAAGGCCGCGTGATCAAGGCCGACGTGCGCAAATGGATTCGTTTCTCCTCCGTCATCCGCTTCGTCGAATATGACGAAGACAAAGGCGATTTCGTCGTCACCGTGCACGACATGGTCGAGGACCGCGTCTACAAGGAGCGCTTCGACAACGTGATCGTCGCCTCCGGTCACTTCTCCTCGCCGAACGTGCCCGAATACCCCGGCTTCGAACAGTTCAACGGCCGCATCGTTCACGCCCACGATTTCCGCGACGCCCGCGAATTCGAAGGCAAGGACGTGCTCCTCGTCGGCGCCTCCTACTCCGCCGAAGACATCGGGTCCCAGTGCTGGAAATACGGCGCCAACTCGATCACCACCTGCTACCGCTCCGCCCCCATGGGCTTCAAATGGCCGGACAACTGGGAAGAAAAACCCGCCCTGCAAAAGGTCGAAGGCAAGACCGTCTTCTTCGCCGATGGCACCACGAAAGACGTCGATGCGATCATCCTCTGCACCGGCTACAAACACTACTTCCCGTTCCTGCCCGACGATCTGCGCCTCAAAACCAAGAACCGTCTGGCGACCGCCGATCTCTACAAAGGTGTCGTCTACGTTCACAATCCGAAGATGTTCTACCTCGGCATGCAGGACCAGTGGTTCACCTTCAACATGTTCGACGCCCAGGCGTGGTATGTGCGTGACATCATCATGGACCGCATCGAGGTGCCCGCCGACAAGGCGGTTCTCGAAGCCGACGTGAAAGACCGCGTGGAGCGCGAAGACGCGTCCGACGATGTGAAATACGCCATCAACTATCAGGCCGAATACATCAAGGAACTGATCAAGGACACGGACTATCCGTCCTTCAACGTCGATGGCGCGACCGAGGCCTTCATGGAGTGGAAGAAACACAAGGCGAAGGACATCATGACCTTCCGCGACAACTCCTATGAATCCGTGATCACCGGCACCATGGCCCCCGTCCACCACACCCCGTGGAAAGACGCGCTCGACGACAGCATGGAAGCCTATTTGCAGAACTGATCAGCCAAAGCTGATCGGGCAAAACTGATCAGCCAAAGCTGATCGGGCAAAACTGATCAGCCAAAGCTGATCGGGCAAAACTGATCAGCCAAAGCTGATCGGGCAAAACTGATCAGCCAAAGCTGATCGGGCAGAACCAATCGGGTGCCCCCCAAAAAATGGGGCCCCCTTCCCTCTCCCCTGATCCGGGGGCCTGCAACCCTCGCACCCCCGGATTTTTTTATACCGTTGGAGATCCCGTTGATCCTCGATCCTTCCGGCCTTCCCTTCCGCCCAGGCGCCCCCAAAGGGTCCGTCCCCCGCCGCGCCTCCGCCTTTACCCTCGCCTCGAACGAGGAACGCCACACCGTCCAGGGCGGTGGGGCGTCTTTGCTTGAGATGAAGCCCGGTGACCGGATCACCCTCACCAACACCGAGGGCGGACAACGTTGCGAACTCCTCGCCGCGCATATCGACGGGCGCGTCGATCCGGGCGTGTTGGGCTGGTCCGCCGATGCCTCGGGCGACAGCTTGCGCGCCACGGTCAACAGCCCCCTTCCCGGCATGGCCCGCATCCGTCTGGGTCTTGCCAAGCGTCAGATCGACCTGACCGGGGCCAAGGCCATTGGCCTCTTCTCCGGCACCAGTGCCGCAGGCGAAGGCGTCAGCTTCACCGCCCAAGCCCCCGGCTGGGTGCTGATCACAGCCCCCGCCCCCGAACCGGATTTCGAGGCACAAACGACCGCCACGCCCCTCACCGTCACGATCACCCGTGCCGAGGCCCGTCAGGCGGGCGCGTTCGCCCTGCCCGATCCGCTTGCGGACATGCTGCAAGACATCCGCATCGCCTCCGCCACGGCCAAGGCCTATACCGTCAAAAAAGGCGAATTCATCCAGATCATGGATGTCGACGGTCGCCAATGTACCGATTTCCAATGTTTCGACGCGCGCAAGGTCGACAAGGGCATTTTCCACCCGCTCGACGTCACCACCACCCGCACGATCCAGGGCCATGCCTACCCGATGCCCGGTCTGCATTCGAAATATTTCGACCATGACCTGACGCCGCTTGTTGAAGTGGTGCAAGACACCTGCGGTCGCCACGACGCCTTTGGTCTCGCTTGTAATGCCAAATATTACGACGACATCGGCTACCCCGGCCACGCCAACTGTTCCGACAATTTCAACGCGGTTCTGGACCCTTATGGCATTCCCGCCCGCCCCGGCTGGATGGCCGCAAACTTCTTCTTCAACACCGCAATCGACGAGCACGGCGTGATGCTGGCGGACGAACCGTGGTCCCGCCCCGGCGACTATGTGCTTCTGCGCGCCCTGACCGATCTGGTGTGCGTGTCCTCCTCCTGTCCCGATGACACCTCCGCCGCCAACGGCTGGCACCTGACCGACATTCATGTGCGCACCTATGCCGCCGAAGAACGCTTTTCCCGCGCCACCGCATGGCGCCCGACCCCTGACGAGGATCCGATCATGACGCGTGAAAGCGCCTTTTATGTCTCCTTCGCCGCGATGACCCGCGACTTTTCCGACTACAACGGCTTCTGGCTGCCGAACTCCTTCCCGGAGTGCGATCCCGTGGAAAGTTACTGGGCCTGCCGCGAAGACGTGGTGGTCATGGACCTCTCTGCTTTGCGCAAATTCGAGGTCACCGGCCCCGATGCCGAGGCGCTGATGAACTGGGTTCTGACCCGCAACGTCGAAAAACTCGCCATCGGCCAGGTCGTCTACTCCGCGATGTGCTACCCGCATGGTGGTATGATCGACGACGGCACGTTGTTCCGTCTGGGCGAGCATAATTTCCGCTGGATCGGTGGCTCGGACGAAGGCGGCGTCTGGATGCGCGAAGAGGCCAAGCGTCTCGGCCTCAACGTCATGATCCGCTCGTCGACCGACCAGATGCACAATCTTGCAGTCCAAGGCCCCAAGTCGCGTGATTTGATCAATGAGCTGTTCTGGACCGCCCCGCACCATCCTGATTTGATGGAAATGGGCTGGTTCCGCTTCACGCCCGCGCGTCTTGGCGATCACGAAGGCATCCCCGTTGTGATCTCGCGGACCGGCTACACCGGCGAGCTGGGCTATGAGATTTTCTGCCATCCGAAACACGGCGCGGAGATTTTCAAATCCGTCTGGGAGGCCGGTCAAAAGGTCGGCATGAAGCCCATGGGCCTCGCCGCTCTGGACCTCGTGCGCATCGAAGCCGGGCTTGTCTTCGCGGGCTACGATTTCTCCGATCAGACCGACCCGTTCGAGGCGGGCGTGGGCTTCACCGTGCCGCTTAAATCCAAGACCGCCGATTTCGTCGGGCGCGAGGCGCTTCTGCGTCGCAAGGAAACGCCGTCGCGCAAATTCGTGGGTCTCGAAATCGACGGGCAAAACGCAGTCGCGCATGGCGATTGCATCCGCATCGGCCGCGCGCAGGTGGGCGAGATCTGCTCCGCCATGCGCTCCCCCCGCACCGGTCAGTGGATCGCGCTTGCCCGCATTGACGTCGCCCATGCCGAAGAGGGCACGCAGGTCGAGGTCGGCCAGCTCGACGGCCATCTGAAACGCTACTCCGCCCGCGTCGCGCCCTTCCCGCATTACGATCCGCAGAAAACGCGCCCGCGCTCCTGATATTGCGTCAAAACAACAAAACCCCGCCAATTGGCGGGGTTTTTCAATGTCATTTTGAGTATTTCAAAGTGACTGACCGGCCTCGATCACCAAGGCATTAAGCCCCTCACCGCCCTGTCCCAGATAGGTCTTGAGCTGGTTCAGCATCCGCGGCTCCCAGAAATCCTTGAGATGCGCCGCAATCCCCGCCGCCTGATCACTCCCCGGCTGGGTCTCGAAAAAGCTCGCAATCTGATTGGCCATCAGCACCATTTTCGCATCGGTCATGCGCAATCTTCCTTTTCATCCGTATAGGCCACCACCGCCTCCCGGCGCAGCACCATCAATGTCAGCCCGGTCTCCCGCGCCAGTTCCACCGCCGCCCGCGTCGGCGAGGACAGCGCAAACAGCCCGGAAATCCCCGCGCGCACGCATTTCTGCACCAGATCGACAGAGAGCCGCGAGGTGATGATCACCGCGCCCCCGCTCACATCCGTTCCGGCCAGCGCGCCGATCAGCTTATCGAGCGCATTGTGTCGCCCGACATCTTCGCGCAGTGCGATCAGACCGTCAGCGGTAAAGAACCCGGCGGCATGCATCGCCCCCACCTGATCGCGTCGCTTCTGCCCTGCGTTCAACGCGTCCAGCGCCGAACGCGCATAGGTCTCAAGCCCCGCCACCATCGGCGCCACCGTCCCCGGAAAGGCCGTCGCCTCATCGAGGCTCTCGATGCCGCACAATCCGCAGCCCATCGGCCCGACAGAGGCCCGACGCCGCGCATCCATCGCCGACGCGCGGTCGTCAGGAATGCGCCCCCGCACCTCATAGCCATGCGGATGTTTGATCGCGGTGATCTCGGTCACCTCAGAGGGATCCTCGACGATGCCTTCTGATACAGAAAACCCCACCAAAAACTCCGAAAGATCAAAGGGCGACGCCATCATGACCGCCGCCGTCGAGCCGTTGTACACGAGCGCGACGGGGGCTTCTTCCGGGAGGGCGTCGACCAGCTTCATTCCGCCGCCTCGATCCGGCGCGATTGCTCGGCCTGCGCAGTATAACGCTCCTGCCAGTCCGACGGTCCGTTCGACGGCGACACCTGCACCGCCGTCACCTTGTATTCCGGGCAGTTCGTCGCCCAGTCGGAGTAATCCGTAGTGATGACATTGGCCTGCGTGTCCGGGTGGTGGAAGGTGGTATAGACCACACCCGGACTGACCCGATCGGTGATCTTCGCCCGCAGCGAGGTTTCCCCCGAACGCGACGCCAGCCGCACCCAGTCCCCATCCCTCAGCCCCCTGTTCTCGGCATCATGCGGGTGGATTTCCAACACGTCCTGATCGTGCCAGACCACGTTATCGGTCCGCCGCGTCTGCGCGCCGACGTTATACTGGCTCAAAATCCGCCCCGTGGTGAGCAAAAGCGGGAAGCGCGGCCCGGATTTCTCCGCCGTCGCGATATATTCCGTGACGATGAACCGCCCCTTGCCACGCACGAACCCGTCGACATGCATCAACGGCGTGCCATCCGGGTGCTCCTCGTTACAGGGCCATTGCACGGAGCCTTTCTCTTCGAGCACCGCATAATCGACCCCCGCGAAAGACGGCGTGGTCGCGGCGATCTCCGCCATGATCTCCGCCGGATGGGTATAGCTCCACGGCTTGCCCTCGGTTTCTTTCAAAACGGCGTTGGCGAGCATCTGCGTGACCTGCCAATCCTCATAACCGTTCTTCGGAGCCATCACCTTGCGCACCCGGTTGATCCGGCGCTCGGCATTGGTAAATGTGCCTTCTTTTTCGAGGAAAGACGATCCGGGCAGGAAAACATGTGCGTAATTTGCCGTCTCGTTCAGGAACAGGTCATGCACGATGACACATTCCATCGCCGCGAGACCAGCGGCCACATGCTTGGTATCCGGGTCGGATTGCAGGATGTCTTCGCCCTGACAATAAAGCCCTTTGAACGTGCCATCGACCGCCGCGTCGAGCATATTCGGAATGCGCAGACCGGGTTCCGAGTCCAATTCAACACCCCAGGTGTCCTCGAAAATCTTCCGCACTTCGGGCAGTTTCACATGGCGATACCCCGGCAACTCGTGCGGGAACGACCCCATATCGCAGGACCCCTGCACGTTGTTCTGCCCCCGCAGCGGGTTCACCCCCACGCCTTCGCGCCCGATGTTGCCGGTCATCATCGCGAGGTTGGCGATGGCCATCACGGTCGTGGACCCCTGCGAATGTTCGGTTACGCCGAGGCCATAATAGATCGCCCCGTTGCCACCCTGCGCAAAGGCGCGTGCAGCCTCGCGCAACTTGGCCGCCGGAACGCCGGTGAGGGCTTCGGTCGCTTCCGGCGCATGACGTTCATCGGAGATGAAAGACTTGTAATCTTCCCAAGCGTCCACATCACAGCGTTCGGCAATAAACGTCGGATCATAAAGCCCTTCGGTCACGATCACATGGCCCAGCGCGGACACCACGGCAACGTTCGTCCCCGGTTTGAGCGGCAGGTGATGCGCCTCGCCCAGATGCGGCGTTTCCAGCAAATCAATCCGGCGCGGGTCGACCACGATCAGCTTGGCACCTTCGCGCAACCGCTTGCGCAGACGCGAGGCAAAAACCGGATGCCCGTCCGTCGGGTTCGCGCCGATCACCATCACGACGTCGGACTTTTCGACCGAGTCGAAATCCTGCGTCCCCGCCGAGGTGCCAAAGGTCTGGCCCAACCCATAGCCGGTCGGCGAATGGCACACGCGCGCGCAGGTGTCGGTGTTGTTGTTGCCAAACACCGCGCGGGTGAGTTTCTGAACGAGATAGGTCTCTTCGTTGGTGCAGCGCGAGGAGGTAATAACCCCGATGCTCTTCTGACCGTATTTCTTCTGAAGCCCCACAAGCTTCTGCGCCGCAAACTTCAGCGCCTCATCCCAAGACACCTCGCGCCACGGCTGATCGACACTGTCGCGCACCATCGGGCTCAAAATACGATCCTTATGAGTGGCATATCCATAGGCAAATCTTCCTTTAACACAGGAATGCCCCCGGTTCGCCTTGCCGTGCTTATAGGGCACCATGCGCACCAGTTGATCGCCCTGCATCTCCGCCTTGAAGCTACAGCCCACGCCGCAATAGGCGCAGGTCGTCACCACAGAGCGATCCGGCGTGCCCATCTCGATCACGGATTTTTCTTGCAGCGTCGCGGTCGGGCAAGCCTGCACACAGGCGCCACAGGACACACAATCGGAGGCGAGGAAATTCTCCGCCCCCACCGCCACACGGCTGTCAAAGCCCCGGCCCTCGATGGTCAGCGCAAAGGTCCCCTGCACCTCTTCGCAGGCCCGCACACAGCGGTTGCAGACGATGCATTTCGACGGATCGTAGGTGAAATACGGGTTGCTGTCGTCCTTCGGCAGCCATTCGGGATTGGCCTCGCCGGAGGTATTGCGCGCCTCGAAATGGTTCGCGAGCGGCGCAGATTTCGGTGCCTCATAGCGCACATCGCGCAGGCCAACCGCACCCGCCATATCCTGAAGTTCGCAATCTCCATTCGCCGCACAGGTCAGACAATCCAGCGGGTGATCGGAGATATAAAGCTCCATCACGCCTTTGCGCAATTTGCGCAGCTTGTCGGTCTGGGTGTGCACCTTCATCCCGGCATGAACCGGCGTCGTACACGACGCGGGCGTGCCGCGCCGCCCTTCGATCTCGACCGCACAGAGACGACAAGAGCCGAAGGCCTCAAGACTGTCCGTCGCACAAAGCTTCGGCACCTGAATGCCCAGTTCAGAGGCCGCGCGCATCACGGACGTGCCCTCCGGCACCGTGATCTCCATCCCGTCGATGGTCAGCGTCACCGGCTTACCGGTCTTGGCGGGCGTCCCACGATCCACATCGTCATAGACACCCGTGCCGGTTTCCCAGGGAATAATGAAATCTTTCATTCTGCGGCCTCCTTACGGGCGTTCTTGGGCGCGAAATCTTCCGGGAAATGCCGCAGCGCAGACATCACCGGATAGGGCGTAAACCCGCCCAGCGCGCAGAGTGATCCATCCACCATCACCTCGCAAAGATCGGTCAAAAGCGGGATCGCATTCACGTCGCCCTCTTTGATCCGGTCGAGCGTCTCCACGCCCCGCACCGCCCCGATGCGGCAGGGCGTACATTTGCCACAGCTCTCCACCGCGCAGAATTCCATCGCAAACCGCGCCATCGACAGCATATCCGCCGTGTCGTCGAACACCACGATCCCCGCATGCCCGATCAGCGCCTTTTGCCCGTCGAACTCTTCATAGCCAAAGGGCGTATCGAACTGATCCGGGTGCAAATAGGCCCCCAGCGGCCCGCCGACCTGCACCGCCTTGACCGGACGCCCGGTGGCCGTCCCTCCCGCAATCTCGTTGACCAGCGTGCCGAGCGGCATGCCAAAGGCCGTCTCGAACAGCCCGCCGAATTTCACATTTCCTGCAATCTGAATCGGCATCGTACCTTTCGACCGCCCCAGCCCGAAATTGGCGTAATGCTCGGCCCCCTTGGCGAAAATCACCGGCACAGTCGCCAGCGAAATCACGTTGTTCACCACGGTCGGACGGCCAAGAAACCCTTCCAACGCCGGAAGCGGCGGCTTGGCGCGCACCGTGCCGCGTTTGCCTTCGAGCGAATTGAGAAGCGAGGTTTCCTCGCCACAAACATACGCCCCCGCGCCGACACGGACCTCCATGTCAAACGCGCGCCCGGAGCCCAAAACATCCGCCCCAAGCACGCCCGCACCCCGCGCAATCTCCACCGCCCGACGCATCACCGCAACCGCATCCGGATACTCGGAGCGCGTATAAACATAGCCCTTCGTCGCTCCACACCCGAGACCTGCAATGGCCATGCCTTCGATCAGGGTGAACGGATCGCCCTCCATGATCATCCGGTCGGCAAAGGTGCCGCTGTCGCCCTCATCGGCGTTGCAGACGATGTATTTCTGCGGCGCATGCGCCAGCCGCACCGTGTCCCATTTGATCCCCGTCGGGAACCCTGCCCCGCCACGCCCGCGCAGGCCCGAGAGTTTCACCTCGTCGATGATCGCGTCCTGCGACATGCCAATCGCACGTTTGAGCCCCTCAAGCCCGCCATGCGCCTCGTAATCTGCCAGCGACAGCGGATCGGTCAGCCCGCAGCGCGCAAAGGTCAGCCGGGTCTGACGGGCAAAGAACGGCATGTCTTCGACCTTGCCCAGCGTCCCGATCTCGCCATTCAAAAGCGCGCTCACTTCGCCTTCCGAGATCGGCCCATAGGCCAGACGCACGCCGTCCTTCTCGATCTCGACCAGCGGTTCCAGCCAGATCATCCCGCGCGTGCCGTTGCGCACGATCTCCGCCTCGATCCCGCGCGCGGCGATCTCCTGCGTCAGCTTATCCGCCACCTCATCGGCGCCCAGCGCCTTGGCCGCCGAATCCATCGGAACGTAAATTTTCATGCCATCGCCCCCGCCAGAGCCGCCTCAACCCGCGCCTCATCGGCCCGCCCGATCAGCCTGTCGTCGACCATCGCGGCAGGCGCACAAGCACAAAGCCCAAGGCAATAAACCGGCTCCACCGTCAGCTTGCCGTCCGGCGTCGTGCCGTGCCAGTCGAGGCCCAGCTTGGCGAGCAAAGCCTCGGCAAAGCCGACACCCCCCATCGACTGACACGCCTCCGCCCGACAGATCTTGAGCACATGCTT
The DNA here is from genome assembly GCF_051054295.1 of Celeribacter sp. SCSIO 80788. Taxonomy (GTDB): domain Bacteria; phylum Pseudomonadota; class Alphaproteobacteria; order Rhodobacterales; family Rhodobacteraceae; genus Celeribacter. Next base: position 2,182,515 of record NZ_CP150482.1, read on the forward strand.
ACCCGCCGGTTTCTCCCGGAAATCGTGGTAAAACGAGATCACGCCCTTCAATTCGGCGGAGGTGATCGACAGCGCCTTGCAGATCGGCGCATGGGCTGCCGTCGGGATCATACCGAACACCTCCTGCAACGCGTGCAACATCGGCAAAAGCGGACCTTCGAGATGGGCGTGCGCAGAGATGATCTCCGCAATCGTCCCGTCATCGGCGGCCCCGTGCGAGGGGGTGGCTGGCGTCATGGCTGACCTCTTTGGAATTCCGTGCGTTTCCCATCAGAAGACCACGCCCAGCATCGCCAAATCAATATCGTTAAACCGTCAAACGATAGCCTAAACCTATCAAACCAAGTCGGACAAGCGCCTCGCCTCGGCCAACAGCGCCGCCAAAACCGGCGTGTTCGGATCGCGATGCGGCGCGATCAGCCCCACGCGATGCCCGACCTCTCCCCCCGACAGCGGAATAAGGTCCAGCGCCTTGCCCTCGGTCAGAAACCGCGCCACGCCTTCGGGCAGGACCGTCACCCAGCCGCCGCTTTCCACATGGGCGATCAGCACCACCGTCGAATTCGATTCGACCCGCACCTCCGGCACCACACCGGAGGCGTCCAGATTGCGGTCGATGATCCGCCGGTTCTGCATCTCCGGCGACAAAAGGCACATCGGCACGCCATCGAGATCGCTCCAATCGACCGAACTGCGCCCGGCAAACACACCGCCCTCTGCGCTCACCACCATATAGCGCTCTTCATAGAGCGGCACGGCACTGACCCGCCCCAGAGGCTCGTTGTCCAGATAGGTCAGCCCGGCATCGGCATCGAGATCATCCAGCATGGTCAGGATTTGCGTCGAGGGTTTCGAGAGGATCGACAGGCGCACATTGGGGTGTGCCGCCATGAACACCGTCGAAATCCGCGCCGCCCAAGTGAGTGCCGTCGGGATTGCCGCAATCCGCAACTGCCCCGACAGCCCGTGTTTCGTCGCCCGCATTTCATCGCGAAGCTGGCGGCTGTCGGCCACGATCTTGCGCGCCCAGACCAGCGCCCTTTGCCCCTCCGGCGTCAATCCGCCGAACCGCGAGCCGCGAAAGATCAGTTGCACGCCCAGTTGGTCCTCCAACTGCTTGATCCCCGCCGAAAGGCTGGGCTGAGTGATCCCGAGCGAAATCGCCGCCCGTCCGAAATGGCCCTCTTTGGCGACGGCGATGAACATTTCAAGCTTGCTCAGCATAGGGATATTCCGATGAAAATAGGTCCGTTCGATAGGCATATCATATCGACTGTGGACAGGTCACCTCCCCTCTTGGCGACCCCGCCCGCGCGGGCTAAGACAGACCTCCCGACAGGAGGACCAGATTTGAGCACGCCCACCGATCCGCAGACCGCCGCCCGCATTGCCCGCACCATCGCCACCGACATCGCCGCCTCGCAGACACAGGTCACAGCGGCCATCGGGCTTTTGGACGAGGGCGCGACCGTTCCTTTCATCGCGCGCTACCGCAAAGAGGTGACGGGCGGCTTGGACGACACCCAGTTGCGTCTCCTGAACGACCGCCTCTCCTACCTGCGCGAATTGGAAGCCCGGCGGATGACCATCCTCAAATCCATCGCCGATCAGGGCAAGCTCACGGACGATCTGAAACGCGCCATTGCAGGCGCCGAAAGCAAATCGACCCTCGAAGACATCTACCTGCCCTATAAGCCCAAGCGCCGCACCAAGGCGATGATCGCCCGTGAAAACGGCTTGGAGCCTCTGTTGGAAGCGATCAAATCGGACCGCGCCGCCGATCCCGAAAAGCTCGCCGAAGGCTATATCACCGAGGCCGTGCCCACGGTCAAAGACGCGCTCAACGGCGCGCGCGACATCGCGACCGAGGAGCTGTCGGAAAGCGCCGATCTCTTGGGCAAGCTGCGCGATTTCATGCGGCGCGAGGCCCTTGTCACCGCCAAAGTCATCGCGGGCAAGGAACAGGAGGGCGCGAAATTCTCCGACTATTTCGACCATTCGGAAAAGTGGTCCGACATCGCGTCGCACCGCGCACTCGCCATCCTGCGCGCCGCCAAGGAAGAGATCGTCACCATGGAGATCGCGCCGGAGCCGGAGGCAGGCGCGGACCGCGCCATCGCCATGGTCGCGTCCTATCTTGGCACGGCGTCTGAGCAGCCCGGCGATCTCTGGCTGCGCACCGTCGCCCGCTGGGCGTGGCGGGTGAAATTCGCCATTTCTCTGCACATCGACCTGTTGGGTGAGCTGCGCCAACGCGCCCATGAGGACGCGATCACCGTGTTCTCCCGCAACCTCAAGGACCTTTTGCTCGCCGCGCCTGCCGGTGCCAAAGCCACGCTCGGCCTAGATCCGGGCATTCGCACCGGCGTCAAGGCCGCCGTGGTCGACGCCACCGGCAAGCTCTTGGAAACCGCCACGCTTTACCCGTTTCAACCGAAAATGGACGTGCGCGGGGCGGAGGCGAAGATCATTGATCTGGTGACCCGCCACGGCGTTGAACTCATTGCCATCGGCAACGGCACCGCCAGTCGCGAGACCGAAAAGCTCGTCATGGAGACCCTCAAACTCCTGCCGCCCGCCGTCAAAGCCCCGACCAAGGTCGTGGTCTCGGAAGCGGGTGCGTCGGTCTATTCCGCCTCAGAGCTTGCGGCCACGGAATTCCCCGATCTCGACGTGTCGCTTCGTGGCGCGGTCTCCATCGCCCGCCGCCTTCAGGACCCGCTCGCGGAACTCGTGAAAATCACGCCCGAGAGCATCGGCGTCGGCCAGTATCAACACGACGTCGACCAGCGCCGCCTGTCTCAGGCGCTCGAAGCCGTGGTCGAAGACGCGGTGAACGCTGTCGGCGTGGACCTGAACATGGCCTCGGCCCCCTTGCTGGCCCAAGTCGCGGGTCTCGGGCCCTCGCTCGCCCAAAGCATCGTCATCCATCGCGACAGTCACGGCGCCTTCCCCTCGCGCAAATCGCTGCTCAAAGTCTCCGGCCTCGGCCCGAAAGCCTTCGAGCAATGCGCGGGCTTCCTGCGCATCCGCGACGGCGAGGACCCGCTCGACGCCTCCTCGGTCCACCCCGAAGCCTACGGCGTCGCCCGTGAAATCGTCAAAGCCTGTGGCCGCGACATGCGCGACATCATGGGCAACCCCACGGCGCTCAAGGGCCTCAAAGCCGAACAATTCGTCACCACGGACTTCGGCCTGCCCACCGTGCGCGACATTTTCACCGAGCTGGAAAAACCCGGCCGCGATCCGCGCCCCGAGTTCAAAACCGCCACCTTCACCGATGGCGTCGAGGACATCAAAGACCTGAAACCCGGCATGCGCCTCGAAGGCACCGTCACCAACGTCGCGGCCTTTGGCGCTTTCGTCGACATCGGCGTCCACCAAGACGGGCTCGTGCACGTCAGCCAACTGGCCGACCGCTTCGTCAAAGACCCGCATGAGGTGGTGAAAGCCGGGGACATCGTCTCCGTCCGTGTCACCGAAGTCGACATCCCCCGCAAACGCATCGGGCTCTCGATGCGCAAGGACGGCGGTGCGGCGGAGGACCGTGGCCCCCAGCAACAGCGCGGGAACAAAGACACCAAAGCCAGCTACACCGGCAAGCCTCGCGGCCCCAAACCCGCGCAATCCCGCCCGTCGGAAAGTCAGGGCGCGTTTGGCGCGGCGCTTTTGGATGCGATGAAAAAGAAACGCTGACCCCGCCTTCCGCGACGTGACACAACGCCCAAACAGGCCGGAGAATCTTGACTTCTCCGGCCATTTCGCTTTTCTGCCCCCATTCGAGTTCCGGCGCAGCCGGATGAAAAGGGAACACGGAATGGGCATCCCTGTCCAAAGCCGTGGCTGCCCCCGCAACTGTAAGCGGTGAGCGAGGCCAACCAGAGCCACTGGGATCTCCCCCGGGAAGGCTGGCTGTCGCCGAGATCCGTGAGCCAGGAGACCTGCTTGGATGATCACCCTTTTCCGGGCGCGGGGCGCGCCACGGAAGCGGCATATCCGCAGCGGTGACGCTCTCACTGTCTGCGGAGGTCCCTCCACAGATATTTTCGACATGCGGGGCGTACCCCCCGCTCAGGAGGATTGACATATGCGTGCCAAACACAGCCTGCGCATCACGCTATTGACCACGGCAGCCCTCACCCTGCCGCTTGCAGCATTCGCCCAAAGCTTCGAAGATACGCCCTACCAACTCGACGAAATCATCGTCTCCGGCAGCCTCACCCCCGTCCCCGCCAGCAAGACCGGCGCGACGGTGGAAAAACTCGACGGCGAAGAGACCGGCGGGGCCACGCAATCCGTGTCCGACGTCCTCGCCACCCTGCCCGGCGTCTCCATGAGCCGCAACGGCGGCCCCGGCACCTCGACCTCCCTGCGCATCCGCGGCTTGTCCTCCGATTACATCGGCGTGCGGATCAATGGCATTGACGTGACCGATGCCTCCAGTTCCAAGATCGGCTACGATTTTGGAGGTCTGCTGTCCTACGGCGTCACCGGGATCGAAGTTCTGAAAGGCTCGCAATCCGCGCTTTATGGCTCCGAAGCCATCGCTGGCGTGGTCAGCATCGACACGCTCTCCGGGGAACCCGGCCTGAGCGCCACGGTTGAGGCTGGCAGCTACGGTACTTACTCCGCTGGCGTGTCTCACAAAATCGAAAGCGACACGGGCTCTCTCGCCTTCACGCTGTCGCATTTCAAAACCGACGGGTTCTCCTCGCAAGCCAGCAACTCAGAAGATGATGGCTTCGAAGAAACCGCTCTGACCTTCGGTCTCGAACAGGATGTCAGCGACAACGTCACCGTCGGCCTCACGGGTCTCTACCGCACCTCCGATCTGGATTACGATACTTCGACAGACACCTACGCCACCGCAAGCCGCGAAGAAAAAGGTCTGCGTGGCTATGTCCGGATCAACGGCGATATCGTGACCCATGAGTTTAGCGCATCGCTGTTCGAAGCCGACCGGACCTATATCGCCGACAGCTATGACTACACCAGTTACCCTTACGCCTTCGTTGAAGATGCTAAGTCCGATTTCACGAGCCGCCGCACCGAGTTGAGCTACCTCGGGTCTGCCGATCTGTCGGCCATCACCACCCTGACCTTTGGGGCGGACTATGTCGAAGAAGAGTATACAAACACCTCTGACACCTCAGCCGCCGCAAAAGGCAACGACCATAACGCGTCCGTGAAAGCCGAACTTTTGTTCGAACCCACCGCCGGGCTGAACCTCTCCGCTGCGCTGCGCTACGACGATCATTCCGATTTCGGCGATCACATTTCCGGCCGTCTGGCCGCAGCTTGGGAATTCGCGCCGGAATGGACCGCACGGGCCGTGCTTGGCACGGGCTTCCGCGCCCCCTCGCTCTATGAACGCTACAGCCCTTATGGCGATCCGGACCTGAAAGAAGAAACCAGCCAAAGCGTCGAGCTTGGTCTTGAGCGCCGTTTCGGCGAACAGGGCTTCGTCAAAGGCACGCTGTTCTACACCGAAATCGAAGACCGCATCGGTTTCGATTACAGCAGCACGGCCTGCTCCAGCTCCTTCGGCTGCTACAATCAGGTGGACGGTACGACGGTCTCTAAAGGTGTCGAACTGTCCGCTGGCTATGCGCTCAGCGACACGGTCTCACTTTACGGCAACTACACCTACACGGACGCCAAGACCGAAGGTGATCGTGACGTCCGCATTCCGCGTCATGACCTGGTGCTCGGCGCCAACGCCGAGTTGAGCGCGCGCTTTGCTGGCTCGCTCGAGGTGCAGCATGTCGCCGACGTGATCGACAGCAGCGTGAAACTCGACGACTACACTTTGGTCAACGCGAGTCTATCCTATGATCTGACCGACAAGACCCAGCTTTACCTGCGTGTCGAAAACCTCACCGACGAGGATTATGAGACCATCTCCGGCTACAACACGCCCGGCCGGTCCGCCTATCTCGGTCTCAAAGCGTCCTTCTAAGTGCGCTTTCCGGGTCTCATACCGCTCACCGCCGCCCTCGTGATCACGGGGGCGGCGGCTTTTGCCCAAGACCTGTCTCCAGAGGTATCGCAAGAGACCCCGCCCGCGCCCAAACGGGTGGTCTCGATCAATCTCTGCACCGATCAGCTTGGCATGATGCTGGCCGCCCCCGGTCAGCTTGTCTCGATCACCGTACTGGCCCGCGATCCGCGCGCCTCCGTGATGGCGGACGAGGCCCAGAGCTATCCCACCAACACCGGTCAGGCCGAAGAGATTTACCTGCTGAAACCCGATCTCGTGCTCGCCGGTCAGTACACCTCGCGCGCCACCGTCTCCATGCTCCGCAGGCTCGGCATTGCCGTCAAGGAATTCGCCCCCGCACAGTCGCTCGAAGACGTCCCGGCCAATATGCTGAAGATGGGCGAAGCGCTCGGACGCGCAGATCAGGCCCGCGACATGGCCGATACTTTTGCCCGACGCTTGTCCGACAGAAGTCCGACGCAAATCCGACGCCCCACAGCGGCCACTTACGCGGCCAACGGCTACAGCTCCGGGGTGCAAACTCTGGCCGGTCAGATCATCGAAACCGCAGGGTTTCACACGTTGGCCACCGAGCTTGGCCTGCCCTATGGCGGCTTCCTCCCGCTCGAAGCTCTGGTCATGGCCAACCCCGATCTGGTGATTTCCGGCTCCGATTATCCCGGCGAAGCCCGCGCCGAAGAGGTGCTCTCGCACCCTGCCCTGAAACGCCTCACAGGCGGTCATATGGCGATGCAGGACCGCGACTGGATTTGCGGCCTGCCCTCTGTTCTCAATGCCGTGGACAAGCTCCGGGACGAGCGTCTGCGGCGGGAGGAAACCCAATGAAGTATTCTGTCCTCGTCGCGCTTCTCACCCTGTTGCTCGTCGTGCTTTTCGCACTTTCCCTCATCGTCGGCGTCGCCAAAGTCGGCCCGATTGAGAGCCTTGTGGCGCTCTTTCACGACAGCGACGGCCCATTGAGCATGGTGATGCGCGAGATCCGTTTGCCCCGCGCACTCTTGGGGGTGATGGTCGGTGTCAGCCTTGGTCTCTCCGGTGCCGCAATGCAGGGATATTTGCGAAATCCACTTGCAGAACCGGGGGTTATCGGCATTTCCGCCTCCGCCGCCTTGGGCGCCGTCATCGCCCTGCAAAGCGGCTTTGCCGCCCTCTTCGCCCTCGCCCTGCCGCTCTCCGCCCTCACCGGCGCCGCCACCTGCGTCATCCTCATCCTGCTCCTCGCCGGGCGCGGCGGCGGCACGCTGTCGCTGATCCTCGCGGGCATCGCGGTCTCGGCCCTCGCCTCCGCCCTTACGGCCCTCGTCCTCAACCTCTCGCCAAATCCCTTTGCCGCCAATGAGATCGTCTTCTGGATGATGGGCTCGCTGGCGGATCGCTCCTTCCTCCATGTCTGGACCGCTCTGCCAGTGATGGCTGCGGGCTGGCTGCTGCTGTCGCTCACCGGGCGCGGGCTCGACCGGCTCACACTCGGCGAGGAAGCCGCCGCCTCCATGGGCGTCAACCTCAAGCGCCTGCGCTTCATCCTCGTCGCGGGCGTGGCCGCCTCCGTAGGCGCCGCCACCGCCGTCGCAGGCGCCGTCGGCTTTGTCGGCCTTGTGGTGCCGCATGTGCTCCGCCCTCTGGTCGGCGCACGGCCCGCACGGCTTTTGCTCGCCTCCGCTCTCGGCGGCGCGGCGCTCGTTCTGGCCGCCGATGTCGCCGTGCGGCTGATCCTGCCGGGACGCGACCTAAAACTCGGCGTCCTGATGGCGCTGGTCGGTGCCCCCGTATTCTTTCACCTGATCTGGCGCATGCGGGGACAACCATGAGCATTTTGTCCGTTGAAAACCTCACCGTCCGGCGCGGAGACCGTCTCACGCTGAATCAGGCCAGCTTCTCGGTGAGTGCCGGCGAGTTCGTCGGGCTCATCGGCCCCAACGGAGCGGGCAAATCGACACTCATGCGCGCCGCCCTCGGGTTGATCCCGGCGGAAGGCGAAAGTTCTCTGGCGCGTCTCTCCCCCGCCGCCCGTGCCAGGGCCGCCGCCTGGCTGCCGCAAACGCGCGAGATTGCATGGCCGGTGAGCGTCGCGCATCTGGTCTCACTGGCGCAAAACGAAAACCAGGACGCCCCCGAAGTCATTGCCGCCCTGACCCGCATGGACCTCATGGCCTACGCAGAGCGTCCCGCGACCGGGTTGTCGGGCGGCGAACAGGCCCGTGTGCTGATCGCCCGCGCGCTGGCGCAGGACACCCCCCTTCTCCTCGCCGACGAGCCCATCGCCGGGCTTGATCCGGCACATCAGATCGGCGCGATGGACACCTTTGCAACGCTCGTCTCCGAAGGCCGGGGCGTCATCGCTTCGCTGCACGATCTGGGGCTGGCTGCACGTCACTGCACCCGGCTGATCGTGATGTCCGAAGGCCGGATCGTCGCCGACGGCCCCCCGCGAGACGTGCTGACCGAAGCGCTTCTGGCCGAAGTGTTTGCGATCCGTTGTCTGCTCTCGGACACGCCCGAGGGGCTTGTGGTGCAACCGCTTGCCCAGATATCAAAGCCCTGACATGGCTGACATCTTTCTGACCCCGCATCTCACTCGCCCCTGGCTGATCGCCGATCTCGGCGCGCCGATGCGGGTCTTGAGCTTTGCGCCCTATCGCCCCGGCTTCGTCACCGCACGACATATCGTCTGGCGCGAGCTGAAGAATGCCGATCTGCCGGTAGGGCTCGAAGTCGACGACTGGATCGCAACCGAGATGGCGCGCACCGATCATGTCGATGCCGTCGGCCTTCTGACCTCGCGCAACATCACACGTTTCAAACGCGCCGAAGTGACGGTTGAGGGCGCACGGGTCGCGGCGCTTGCGACCGTGGGGCTTGGCAATGCCGAACGCATCGGCGCGCGCACCCCGCGCGATTGGGCGGTCGAAAGCTATGGCACGATCAACATCGCCGTACAGACCGACACGCCGTTGCGGGAGGTGGCCCAGATCGAAGCGCTGACCATCGCGGCGGAGGCCCGCACGGCGGCGGTGATGGAGGCAGGCCTGCGCTTCGCGGCGGGTCCCGTCACTGGCACCGGGACCGATTGCCTCGCGCTTGCCGCCCCCGCAGGTCAGGGCGCCTACGCCGGATTGCACACCACCTTGGGGGAGGCGATCGGCCGGGCGGTCTATAGCACCGTATCCGAGGGGGCCGCCGAATGGGTGCGGGAAAATCCCCTGATGATGCGCAAGGTGTTCGGCGAGAAATGACCCGTTTTAACGTCGCTTGCCCATGAACCATGACAGGGACGGCAAACGCGACCGCCGCATCGCCGCCTCGAGCCGCTGCAAACGGTTTTCGTCGATCTCGAACAGATCGGCAATCCGCTCCGACGACCCGGACCAGCCCGGGCGCTCCCCGATCCGCTCATAATCCAACGCCTCGAAGATCACACCATAGCGCTCCCGCAGCCAGAGCAGATCGGTCGAGCTTTCATCCAGATAGGCCGCGACCTCCGGCAGAAGCTTCGGCCGCTGCGCCCCGGACACGCGTTCGTCTGCGGCCAGAAGGCGTTTGCGATAGCGGTTTCTTTCGCGCAGCACGACATTGTCCTGCCCGGCGAACTCTTCGCGCTGGACGCTCTGCATCAGATGCGCGGCCTCTGCGCTCATGCTCTTGTTGACACTTTCCCGCGTCCCCGGCCCCTGCCCGGTCAGACCGAGTTGCGTGGTCAGGAAATCTGCAACGATATCGCCCTGCACAAGCGCGTCCCTGTCATAGGTTCGAACCTCGACATGGCCGGGAAACGCCGCGTCCCAAGTCTCGAGTGCGGTTCTGACATGCAAGGGGGCGACAGGCAAAAGCGTAGCCGAATGCCGGACGCGTTGCAGCGCGAGGGAGGCGAAGTATTTCGAAGGCTGGCGGACATAAACCACGGTCTGCACCTCGGAGAAACACGCCGCCAAGCGCATCAAAAGCGTCTCACGACCTGTGAGGCCGAGGCGCGCGAACAGATACTCGGTCGAAAGCACGACGGTTGAGGGCGCGGTCGTGCGGATCTCCTCCTCCAGCGCGCGCCATTCCGTCTCGAACAGCCGATCGGCCTTGGCCTGCGACCGCCCGATCTTGTCGATCAAAAGCCGCGAGCCATGCGCCTCGAAATCAAGCGGCAGGGAGAGAAAGGACTGCGACTTGCCTTGTCCCGGATAAAGAACCCCCTGCGTGCGCAGGAAGGGCCGGGATTTCGCAAGCCAGTTTTGCAGGGCGCTCGATCCCGTCTTCGGCATTCCGACATGCAGCACCAGTTTCGGCTTGGGACGGGAGGTCATGGAGACACCTTGAACAGTACTTCGGACATCCCGACAAAAGCCATATTTGGCGGGCAAGGTGAAGCCCTCTCCCGGCAATGTGACGCTTTCACCATCTCAGGCCTTGCCGTATTTCACCGCCCAACCTTTCAAGACCAGCAAGCTGCAAAGCGCGAGAACGGCCGCCGTGACGGCGAAGGACGCGCCCCCCATAGGGTCGAACACGGCGCAGACAGCCAGAACCAAAGAGACGGCGGCCAGACCCGAAGTAAGCCGGTTTTCCCAGGCCAGAAGCGCATCCACCGCCAGAATCGCAACGAAAGCGCCCATAAGGCTGGCGGCCACGGTCCAGAGATCGCCCACGAGCAAAAGCCCCGGCGCATAGACGAAGAGGAACGGCAGGACATAGATGATCCAGCCGAACCGCATCGCGGCAAAAGCCGTTTTCGTGAAGGACTCGCCGGAGATGCCGCTGGCCGCAAGCGCCGCGAAGGCCACGGGCGGGGTGATCATCGAGACCACGCCGAAATAGAGCACGAACAGATGTGCTGCCATCAAGGGCACACCGAGCGCCACCAGCCCCGGCGCCAGAAGTGTGCCGACGATGATATAGACCCCGGTCGTCGCCATCCCCGCGCCCAGCACCATGGCGGACAATGCCGTCAGGATCAGGGACAGCAGGAGGCTGGTTTCGCCGATCTCCCGAATGCCGAGCGTCAGGCTCACATCGAGCCCGGTCATGCCCAACACACCGAGCACCACGCCAAGAGCCGAACCCGCGATCACCAGCGAAGCGGTGGTCTTATAGGCGCTTTGGGCGGAGGACCTGATCCGGCGCCAAAGCTCGGCGGGGCCGTGCAGGATCCACCCCGACAGCAGCGCCGCCACGATGCCTGCGATGCCCGCGAGTTCCGTCATCCTGTCGCCCTTGAACATCACCGTCACGATGGCGATCACCGGCAGGAGATGCCAGAGATCGCGCCAGGCCAGTTCAGGCATCTCGTCTTGTGCTGTCGTGGCGGACGGTTCGGCCCCCTCGGGCAGAGGCTCGCCCTCGATCCGCGCGGCCATCCAACTCGCCTGCACGAACATCACCGTGTAACAAAGGATCGCCGGAACCGTCGCCGCGAGCGCGATGCTGCCATAGGACAGCCCGGTCAGATCGGCCATGAGAAAGGCCGCAGCCCCCATCACCGGCGGGGTGATCTGCCCCATGGTCGAGGACACCGCCTCGATCCCTCCCGCCTTGGTCCCCGGAAGGCCGAAGCGGCGCATAGCCTGAATGGTGAAAGCGCCGGAGGTCAGCACGTTGGAGCTGGCGCTGCCGGAGACCATGCCGAAAAGACCCGAGGAGACAATGGTCGCCTTGATCGCCATGCCCTTGCCGCGCCGCGACATCTTACGGGCAAGCGCGTCGATCGCCGCCGTGCCGCCGGAGATCTCATAAACCGCACCGAAGAGAATATAGATGGTCACCGTGCCGGCGATCACACCGAGCGTGCGACCGAGAAAGCCGTTGCCGCCGAACACCAGATAGACCGTGTAACGTTTCAGATCGACGGGCGCGGCGTCGAACGGCGCAGGGAAGAACTGCGCCAGATAGCCGACAGCGAACACGCCGAACAACAAGAGACCCATCATCGGGCCGCTGGCCAGGAACGAGGCCAGCAGGGTGACTGCGATCAACAGCACCGAGACGGTGAGCAGCCTTGGCGTCGGCATGATGAACAGCGCCGCCTCGCCCGCGAAATGACGAAACAGGAAGAGCCCGACGCCGAATGCGGCGCAACCGGCGAGGAAGAAGCCCACGCGCGGCAGAGCGGCGGGCAGGTTTCGCGCCCGGAGCCACAGGGTGAACCCGAGCGCAAGCGCAAGCTCGACCGCAAGGAACTGGTCGACGACGAGATTGGACCGCAGCCAGTCGAACGGATCGATCGCCCAGAGACATGGCAGCAGCACAACGGCGAGACCGGACAGGGAGATCAGGAGCCTAAGCCCCCCGTCCGCAACATTCCAGCGATCAGTGGTCATCTCGTTTACTTGATCTGACCGTGCTCTTCATAAAAGGCCATGGCGGCCGGGTGATAATCGAGGCCGATATCGACATACATCGCCTCGGGATCGAACCAGTCGAGGCTGGCCACGGACTCGACCATCGTGGCCTTGCCCGCGTAAAGCCCTTTGAGCAGCGCCGTCACCGTCGCGTCGTCCTCATCGGCATGGGTGTAGACGAAATAATCGTACTGGAGGATCTGGGTCGGCTCCTTGATTGTCGTTAGCCCGGGCTGCGGATCGAGCATCTGAAGACTCGCCACAGGCATGATCTCCTTGATCTTCGCGGCAGCATCGTCAACGCCCCCGAGCTGCATCGCATACAGCCCTCCCACGTCCCGCGACACCTGTTCGTCGCGCGGCGTGCCGATCACATGGATCAACACATCCGTATCGCCCGCGACGAAAGCCTCCGCCATGGCGGTAAAATTCGCGACCTGAACGCGTTCGACATCGTCATAGCTCAACCCGCCCGAGGCCAGCAGCGCCGAGATCAGCGCCTCGCCGGTCACGGCCTGAACGAAGCCTGCGGGCACGCGCTTGCCTTTCAGATCGGCGACCGAGGTGATGCCGCTGTCCTCGCGCACACCGAGCGTCATGCGCATCGGCAGAAGCCGCGCCACAAGTCGCAGGTTGTCCATCTTGTGGTCCTTGAACCGGCCTTCGCCGAGCATCGCCTGACGCACCGCGATGGCGTTCTCGAGACCGAAATCGACCTCGCCCGCGTTGATGAACGGGCTCGCCTGACTGGTGCTGTCATAGGGCTGCGGTCGCAGGTCCATGTCGCTATCGTCATTGGCCGCCTTGCTGATCGCGAGCGCATAGTTGTAGGTGCTCGATCCCTGACCTGCGGACGCAATGGTGCTGGGCTCTGCGGTGGCGGCCATGGGAACACAAATCCCCAATGCCATCAGCGCAGTGATGACTTTCCTGAACATGTAAATTACCCCCCCTGAGAGGTCTGTTATTGACGTTAGGGAAGATGCAACAGGCCGTGCAAACAAATCAACGACAATATCCCCCGTTCCGAACTTGCCTGCGAATTTGACATCCGTTAGCCTCCGAAACCATCAGAACAGGCCAGAGGCGGGGGGTCGCAATGGCGAAACGGTTTGGCGCAGGACATGCTTGATACAACCGCGCGCGATGCGCTCCGGCTCGCTTATGACTTCGCTCCTCCCGAAACGGAGCGCGAACGTCTGGTCTGTGGCATTTTCTCCGATGTCATGAAGGTCGCACCCGTCGGTCTCGACGACGATTTCTACGATCTCGGCGGCGATTCCCTCATGGGAGAACAGATCAGCCTGATGATTCAGGAAAAGACCGGCAAGGATTTTGCCGTCTCCGCCCTGTTCGACTACCCCACGCCCCGCCTCATCTCCGAATTTCTGCAAGACGGCAAGGCCGAGATCGCTCCGAACTCACATCCGATTTTCGTCGTGCATGGCAAGGGCGGCTACACCGCGCCGCGTCCCGAATTCTATGCCGGTCTTTCGCAGGGCACGAAGCTCGTGATGTTCGAGCTTCCCGGCATCAGGACGCGCACGGACTATCCGCGCGACATTCCCGCCGTCGCCGCGGCCTATGTCACGCAGATCATGCGTGACTACCCAACCGGGCCGGTACTGCTCTCTGCCTTCTGCGCGGGCGGCCTGATCGCCATCGAGATGATGGCCCAGCTCAAAGCCGCCGGGCGCGAGGTGCCCGGTCTCGTGCTGCTCGACCCCAGCGCGCCGCGCCGCGTGCTCAACCGGCACAGGCTTCAGTCGAAGATCGAGACCGGCAACGCCAATACGCTCGACCGACTGCGGCATCGGCTGCGCTATACGCCCCGGACACCCAACGCATTCGACCGTCTTCGGGACCGGATCGAACGTGGCCTGCGCCTGCTCGCCACTCTGGACGATGCGCGCAAGGCCTCGCGGAAAAAGCAGGGCGCGTTCTGGAAATACCGGAACGCCGGGTTTCGCATCCTGCCGCGCGCCACTCTGATCGTCGCCTATCGTTTCGCATGGCCAGAACCCTACACCGGCAAGGTCACGATCATCGCCTCGCAGCAACGCGCCAAGGCCTTGGCCTCCGAAACCTCGGTCTGGCAGCGCTTCATCCCGAACCGCACCGTCGAGGTGCTGTCGGAAACCCATGGCGACATCGGCCAGGCCAACGCTGGCGCCGTGGCCGCGCGGATGGAACAGCTTCTGCTGGAACCGCTAGCCTGAAACTCCCGCCTCAGCTTTCGAGCGAAGCGCGCAGTTCCCGGCGCAGCACCTTCCCGTTGGTGTTGCGCGGCAGGCTGTCGAGGAAGATGAATTTCCGCGGCCGCTTGTCGGGCGCAAGCTGCACCCGGCACTCCGCAGCGAGATCGCCCTCGGTCACGCCGGATTTGGCCACGACGAAAGCGGCAATTTCTTCGCCGAACTCGGCGCTGGCAAAGCCGGTGACGGCGACATCCTCGACGCCCGGCACCGCCTGAAGGACCGTTTCGATCTCCGCCGGATAAACATTGGCACCGCCGCGAATGATCATGTCGGAGCTGCGCCCGACCACCGTCAGGAAACCGTCCGGCGAAACTTTCGCCAGATCTCCGGTATAGGCCCAACCGTCGCGGATCTTGTCGCCTGTCTCTCGTGCACGGTTCTTGTACATCCCCTCGGCCATGCCGTGGCTGCGCACCCGCATCGCCCCCACCTCGCCTGCGGGCAACGGGTTGAAATCCTCATCGACGATCTCGAGACGTACCGTCGGAAGGACCCGCCCGTCCGTGTGGCTATGGCTCGCCACATCCGCCCCGGCGAGCACCGAACAGGTGCCGGACACGGAGGAGGAAAAGCAATGCAGGAATCCGGGCGTCAGCTCCTGCCAGGCCCGAAGCTTGTCATGCGCCTCCATACCGGAGCCGCCGCAATAGAGCATTTCCAGATCGGGCATCAGCGGCTTTCCGGTCCCGTTCGACAGGCCGAGCATAGCCTTGACCGTAGCGGGTACGGCAAACAGGAAGGTGATGCCCTGAGAATTCACCTTTTCGATCAGTTCGTCGGCCGCGAAAATAGGGGGGTGGAAACACACGGTCGCCCCGCGCATCAACTGCCCGATGGTGTGGTTGCGCGAAGCGGAAAAGGACAGCGGATAGGCGTTGAGGAATTTGCCGTCGAAGGGATAATGCGCCTCGAACCCGTAACCGAAAGACCGTAGCTGGATGGTCCGGTGACTTGCGACGATGCCCAGCGGCCGCCCCGTCGTTCCCGAAGTCAGGGAAATAAGCGCCGGGTGGCTCTCGGTCCCGTTGCGCTCGATCGGTGCATCCGATTGGCGGGCGGACGTGTCTTTCCACCCTGCATCGCAGGGAATAGAACGATACGCTCCATTGGACAAATCCCGGTCTTCGAGAATGGCCGCCAGATCGAATTCTTCGCTCAGGCGCGTTCGTTCATCGGCCCGGTTGCGGAAATCGATCGGCACGGCCACCGCATCGAGCATCCAGATCGCCACCATCGCGAGCACCGTATCCACACTGTCCCGCAGCACCAGCCCGACCTGATCCCCCGCCTTCAGCCCCTCGGCTTGAAACTGCCGCGCCCATTGTGCGGAAGTGGCCACAAGACCGGCGAAGGAGACGCTGCGCGCCCCGGAGACGAGGGCGGGCCGCGCCCCATATCGTGCCCCGAGGGCATGAAATGTGTCGGCGAGATTGCTGTGGTTTTGCTGATTCATGTGGCGGTCCATCTGGCGTAGCGTCGGAACGGAAGGCTTGCGGGAAGCCTGCACCAGAAAACACATATGCCCGATATGAGGAAACAGATTTTCGCAAAATGCACAGATTTCCGAAAGCTTTCCCACAAGACGGTCACGACGCGGGCAGGAAACGGCTCCGGAAACGCCGTGACAAGCCTCAGGGCACACAGTATCCTACGCCTCGTAACCTTCAGGAAAGCACGCGACAGGCATGCCCTTATATCACATTAACGGCAAGCTGATCTTGTTCATGCATATTCCCAAGACCGGCGGAACCTCCGTCGACACCTGGTTGCGCGGTCTCGGCAGGCCCATCCTCGGCTCCATCGGAAAAGAGATCGACTGGCTGCCCTGCGTACCGCAACACCTGCATGCCGAGGCGCTTGCGAAGCTCGTGCCACACGGCACACCCGATTTTGCCTTCGCCATCGTGCGGCATCCGGAAAAGCGGATGATCAGCGAGTTCTTTCATCGTCACAAGGACAAGCGCACCCGACGGATCGGCCCCTATCTGCGGCGGCGCGCTTTCGATGAGATGACCGCGGAGCAGATGAGCCGGTATTTCGAGGTCTGGCAGGACCGCGCCTTCGCCAAGTTTCGCAAACACCCGTTCTGGGACGACAACCATGTCCGGCCGCAAAGCGCCTTCACGGACTGGCCGGGCCTGCATGTCTTCCGCTTCGAGGACGGGCTCCAAAGCGTCTACGACAAGGTCACCGGGGAGCTTGGCCTGCCACCTGAGGGCGAGGTGCCCCGCCTGAATGAGAGCCGCAAGCACGACCTGATCCTCACCGAGCGGGCCAAATCCCGCATCCGGGCCTTTTATGCCCGAGATTTCGACATCTGGTACAGTTGAAACCCGAACCCGGTCTTTTCTCTGCTTGCAATGCTCTGAACAAACTTGCAAAACGCCGTGGGGGCATTCTAACTGCAAGAGTGACGCTGCGTCACGCACCATAGAGAACACCCCGCATTTCACGCCAGAGTGAAGTCCCTCGCGATCTTTCCAGCCGATGCGGTCAAAGCCGAAAGAACCGGACATGAAAGCCTGCATCGCAACCGGAACCTATCACGCGAGCGGGGAGACCTTCGTCAATCGTCATATTGACGAACTGTTCGGCGGCAACACCTGTGTGCTGTTCAACACCGCCAAAGGCGGCAACCCGCTGAACAAGCCGATCATGTCACGTCGCGGCGGGCTCGAGTTTTCACCCCGCAAACTCGTCCAGACGGTGCAATACCTGTCTCGCTACGGCACCGCCGCACTACCGCGCGGCCGGGCGCAAGACCGTGTCGAGATCTTCCTTCGCGACCAACGCCCCGATCTCATCCTGGCCGAATTCGGTCCCGAGGCGATTGCCCTGACCCCGCTCGCCCGAAAACTCGGCCTGCCGCTTTTCAGCTATTTTCGCGGCTACGATGCCTCCAAACTCCTGAGGCATCCCAACAAAAGGCACGCTTATCGCAAATGCATCCCCCACTGGAACGGGGTCTTCGCCGTGTCGCAATTCCTGCTCGACAATCTCGCAGCCCACAGCATCACCCATCCGAAGAGCGCGGTGATCCCGAGCGGCGTCAACACCGACCTGTTTCAGCCCGCGGAAAAGCGTCCCTCCAGCTTTCTCTTCGTCGGTCGTCTGGTCGAAAAAAAAGCCCCTGACCTTGTGCTGCGCGCCTTTCTCGATGCCGCTGGCTCCTCCCATCAGGCACATTTGACCGTGGTCGGAGACGGCCCGCTGCTCAAATCTTGCCAGTCTCTGGTCGCCGCGCGCAGCATGCAGGACCGTGTCACCTTCACCGGCGCCCTGCCGCACCCGGAGGTCAGCGCCCTGATGGCCCGCACCGCCGTGTTGCTGCAACATTCCGTCACCGCGCGCAACGGCAACACCGAGGGCCTGCCGACCTCGATCCAGGAAGCCATGGCCTCGGGCATGGCCGTGCTCTCCACCCGCCACGCGGGCATCCCCGAAGCGGTGGTCGAAGAGACAAACGGACTGTTGGTTGCGGAGCATGACGAGGCGGGCTTTCGCGACGGGATCGTCGCGCTGGCCAACGCGCCCGACATGGTCGCCCGCATGGGCACAGCCGGGCGCAGCCGGGCCGTCGCGCAGTTCGACAACCGCAGCCTTCTGGCGATGCTGGAAGCACGGCTCATCGACTGGATGTAAACCGTTCCGAGCTGCCACACAAAACTTGACAGATGTGCATGGCTTCGCAAAGGTGCTACGGCATCTAGCACCTCTGTGCACCATTTCCCCGCAGCCTGCCCGTTCCTTTCCATCATGTTTTCCGATCACGCAGGAGACCCAATATGGACGCCCCCCAAACAAGAGACGCCATTCTCGACGCCGTGGCCAAAGCCGCACAGGTCGACCCCAAAACGCTGAGCGACAGCACACCGTTGGGCGCAGGCGGGCTTGGCCTCGACTCCATCGGCATGCTGGATCTTGTGCTGGAACTCGAGGAGGTCACCGGCCTGCAATTGCGCAGCGAAGATCTGGGAAGCGACGCTCTGGCAACGCTGGGGGGGCTGATCCAATATATGCGCTCTCTCTGATCCGCCGCCCGAGGCGTTACATCCCGACAGAACACGTCCGAGTCCCCGGCACGCTGACAGACAAGCTCGCCCAGCTGCGCGATATGTCCGAGGATCGTCCACCGCACCCAAGGCTTTGGAAACGCGCGAAACAATTCTGTCCGGGAACCCGGTCCGAGCGGCGCGACTGGTGCGCTCGGGCTTGGTGGGGGATCGCGGCGGGTGAATTGCTCCGGGTCTTCCTCTATGACCGCGCCACCCGCGCCCAGGCAATGGAGCTCGTTCTCCCCCCGGACCTGACCGCGCTCGATCCCGCCCTGACCGGGCGCGGTGCCATTTTGGCCGCGGCGCATCTCGGCCCGCCCAAATTCGCGATGAATCTGGTACTGGACCGCTTTGCCAAGCCGCTGATCGTGACCAACTCACAGGACATGCCGGACTGGCAACGCGTCGAAGACGGGCTGTTTCTCAACCCGCGCGATCCTCAGGCCCGCACACAGATCCTGCTCAGGGGCGCCGTGCAACTGCGTCGCGGCGGCGTGTTCTTTGCGGCCCCCGATGGCAAGCAGACCCAGGACACGCTCCGGGTCGACGGGTTCGGTCAACACTGGGATTTCTCCGTCGGCCTGCCAGCGCTCGCCCAGAGGATCAAGGCCGACAGCTTCGTGTTTCTGGCGCTTTGGGAGGGGGAACGGATCGCCCCGCGCTGCACCCCGATCACGGTACCGGCGGAGCTTGCCCCCGAAGACCATCATCGGGCCTGGATCGAGGCGTACTGGCGCAGCCTGTCCTCCGTGATCGCAAGCTCCCCCGAAAATCTCCGCTTCCTCGCCCCGCCGCTTCGCAAGGAGTTCACCCGATGATCTGGCAGCGTTTTCTCGACACCGCCGCACGCCATGCCTCGGCCCCAGCCCTGATCGGCGATCAGGGCACCCTGAGCTACGCGGAGCTTGTCGCCCAAGCAAAGGGCGAAGCGCGCAAACTGCCGGACCGTCCCACCGGCGCGGCGCCTGCCCGGGTGTTGCTCGTGTCGACGGAGCCTGTCACCCTTCTGGTGCGGGTGCTGGCCTGCTGGAGCAAGGGGCTGGTCCCCGTCCTGCTGCGCGACGGGCAAACGCCCGAGAGCCTTGCGCGCATCCGCGAGATCGCCACCCCTATCGCGATCCTCTCCGACGAGACGCCCGAAACCCGCCTCCCGGACAGTCGGCAGCCCCGTCCCCCTTTCGGTCCGCGCGACGAGGCGCTTGTGATTTGCACCTCCGGAACCACCGGGACGCCCAAACTCGTCGCCCTCTGCGCCGAAGGGGTGGAGACCACGGCCCGGGCCATCGTCGAAGACCTCGGATTTGCCGAAGGGGACATCATCGCGGTCGCCACACCTCTGACGTATATGTACGGGCTGATGGGGGCCTCGGTGAGCGCCCTGCTGTCCGGGGCTGCGCTGCGCATGTTCCAGCCCGGTCAGCCGCTGACCATCGTGCAGGCGGCGATCCGACGCGAGAACATCACGATTTTGCAGGGTCCGCCTTCACTGATGCGTCTGTTTCTGGCCTATTGGAACGGCACGCCCTTCCCCTCCGTGCGCCTTGTGACCACCGGCGGCGAATACATGAACGCGGATCTGGTCGACAAGCTCTCGCAAGCCTTTCCCCAAAGCGCCTTCCGGCTGGTCTATGGCATGACCGAGGCCGGGCCGCGCATCTCACATGTGCGCACCGTTCAGCATCACGGCGCGGGCCTCGTGGTCGGCCGTCCGTTCGATCATTTCGACTGGCGCATCGACCCGGTGGCGCAGGAGGGACTGCCGGATGGGTCCGGGCGCCTTGCTCTGCGCGGGCCGAGCGTCTGTCTGGGCTATATTCAGCCCGGCAACCAATATGAGGGCGTCGAGCCCGACGGCTTCTTTCGCTCCACCGATCTGGTCTGCGAACGCGATGGCCAGTTGGTGTTCCTCGGGCGCTATGACCGGCTGTTCAAGACCGGCGGCAAGCTCGTCAACCCGCTCGAGATCGAGGACCTTCTGATGCGACATCCGGCGGTGCATGACGCCGCCTGCCACGTGCAAGAACACCGCCTTCTGGGACTGGTCCCAGTGGTGGACGTGGTGCTCGAGACCGGGATGGAGAACGATCTGGACGCCCTCCCGGACGCCCTGAAAGGACATTGCATGGCCCTAGAACCCCATGCCAGACCGCATCGCATCGACATCGTCCCCGCACTCGAAATCGCCGCATCGGGCAAAAAGGCCGCTCGCAAAGCGTGAACCGATCCGGAGCCCTGCCCCCCCATGCGTCCTGGAAACGGTCGAAAACTGAGTCCCGAAGGATATGGATAGAAAACTGAAAATCTCCGCGACGACGCCATGTGCAATCACCGTCCCGTGTCGTCACACATAACCCCTCGTCGCGCCACTCAAGACGCACAACGCTCCCCGGCTCGCACTCAATCCGGCTCCAGACAAACCCCGGATGGCGCGCCGCCCATGTCGACGGCCAGAGGGTGACTGTGGGCACATCGTTCACGCCCAGCCGTTGTTCCTCACGCAGGACGACACATCTGGTTTCACCGGGATCACAGACCGAGCGGAGCGACGCAATGCCCCCGCCTCTCAATACGCCAGCGCATTTGAGAGGCGGGCCCAGAAGCGCCAAAATAACGGCTGGGACAAAGCCAATCGTGAATGCGCCCCATACTCTGCTCATTGACAGAAATAACCGTCCTTGAGAACAGGCGCTTTCCTGCCCGGAAATGTACCTTCTTTTCGATCGGCTTCAGGAAGACGGCAGGCTGACACAGAATGTCGTGCCCTCTCCGCTTTGTGTTTCAAAGGAGATCGTGCCGTTCATCTGTTCGACCAGCGTACGCACGATGTTCAGCCCCAGACCGGAACTGCTGGCGCGTTTGTTGTTGTCCCAACTGGCTTTGGTGAAGCGTTCAAAAAGCGTGTCACGCAAAGCCATGGGGATACCGCCGCCGTGATCACGGACGAAAATGGCAACATGTGCATCCGTTTGTTGCGACCAGATTTCAACGGCTTGCCCGCGTTCAGAAGCCTTGACCGCGTTCGACAACAGATTGGAAAGAATCTTGATCAACTGCGACGACACAGCCCGCACCAGAAGCGCAGCATCGGTCGGTCGCATTTTGACATCGACCCCGTGATAGGACCCATAGCCCTGATGGGTTGCCACCAGACTCTCGAGCAGGCTTGCGACCCCGATATCCTCACTCGCGGGTTTCGACCCCGCCTGAGCGCTTTCGTTGAGATCGAGGATTTCCTGAATGAGCGCTAGCATCCTGTCGCTGTTGGCTCCCGCAATGTTCAGGAGCGATTGCGCCTTGTCCGACAGCGGCCCGACCAGACCGGATTTCATCAGATCCAGAGCCCCTTTGATGCTGGTCAGAGGGGTGCGCAATTCATGGGTGATGACGGAATTCACTTCTTTGCGCAGATAGTCGGCACTTTCCTGCTCCGTTTCAAAATGAAACATCGCCACGAAATAGCGTTCACCCTGTTCGTCCACAGTCGCCATCACGCGCCCGTTCAGACGCTTGTCTCCAAAGGCCGGATGGGTGCGGAAAGTGGCGCTTCCACTGGTTTCCGCCTGATCAAGGGGACCACCCTCGGCCATCAAATCATGAAAAAAACCGCCTTCGCAAAGATGTTCGGCGGCACGCGCCGCAGAGCCCCCCCCCAGCATGTTGCGAGCTGCGGAGTTCATGTAATGTGGCGCGGCCATCGTGCGCTCGAACACGAGAACTGCATCGGACATCCCGTCCCAAAGCGCCCCGTTGAGCTTAGATCCGGCCTGCACAAAGCACGCCGCGTCTTCGCCGAATGCATAGCCGGTTACGCCGTATTTGAGCTTACATGTCATACAATTACACCCGAACTGTTCAAAAAACGTTGGTTCAGGTTCCCCCTTCACCATCCGTTTCCAAAGAATGACTTTCACACAGGTCTGATCCTGCGGGTGAAATTAAACTTGGCTATGGTTAATTTATGATAAAAGTGTGTTCGGCGAAAAATAATTACAATCCAGACGTGTATTGCCTCAGTTCGCTTCGCACCACAGCGGCAGGGCGAATGTCATCGTGGAGCCGACGCCAAGTTCGCTTTCAGCCTTGATCCAGCCGTCTTGCAGCGCGGCAAGGTCCTTGCAAATGGCAAGACCGAGACCGACGCCCGGGTTTTTTCGGTTGGTGCCAGAGGCGGCCTGGGCAAAGCGATCGAAGATGATGCCGATACGGTCCTCGGCAATCCCGACGCCGGTGTCGCTGATCTCGAAAGTCGCCATGTCGTCCCGCACCCGGCTGCGCACTGTAATATTTCCCTCATCGGTGAACTTGAACGCATTTCCCAGAAGATTGGTCAAAATCTGGCGGAAGCGGATTTCGTCGGCACGGATGTCCGCGTCGACCAGATCGAGCGTGATCGAAAGACCTTTTTCCTCGGCCAATGCGTGCATCTGATCGACCACCGATTCAACCACCTTGCTGCTGTCCACCTTGGCCAGATTGAGGCGCATGGTGTTGGCCTCGATACGCGCGATGTCGAGCATATCGTCGATCAGGGCTTTCAATTGCGTGCCAGAGGCCTGAATCCGCGAAGTAAAGCGCGAAATATCCGCCTCAAAACTCTTGAGCGCCGCCGAGACCTTTTCGTCCTCGCCCTCTGCGAGCGCTGTACGCAGAACGGCATAGCTCGGCAGTTTTTCGAAATTGGCGACAAAACTGTTAAAACCGAGAACCGACGACAGGGGCGTGCGCAACTCGTGACTGATCACATTGAGGAATTGCGTCTTGGCCTCATCCGCCTGTTCCGCCTCACGCAGAGCCGCGTAGAATTTCGTCACATCCTCGGCAATGCCGATATAGCCCGTGAACAGGCCCTGCTCGTCGAAGCGCGGCTTGCCGCTGATGCGGATCCAGCTCAGACGTTCCGGGCGAAAATGATAGCTGTAGACAAAATCCCGGAAGGGCGCATGCGCCGCCATCTTGGCCACGAGTTTTTGAAGCGAATCTTCGCTGCCCTCGGCGGATTTGACGAAATGGCTGCGCGGTTTTCCGATGTAATCTGCCGGATCGACCCCGATCATGCGGGCGAACCCCTCCGAGACATAGGTCATCCGCATATCGGCATCCTGTTCCCAGAACCATTCTGCGCTCAGATCGGCCACATCCTGAAGCCGGGCCTCGGCCTCGTCGCGTTTACGCAACGCAGCGCGCAATTCACAGTTCGACCTTTCAAGTTCCCGCTGATGGCGGCGCAGATCCGAAATCTCCACCCGGAACATGACCAACCCGCCCTCGGATGTGCGCCGGGTAAAGTATTTGAACCAGCGGTCCCCGCTGTAGCGCACCTCCAGGTCAGAGGTCTCTCCAACCATTGCCGCGAGAATCTCTGTCTCATCCTCGGTCCGCACTCCGCACAGGCGAACCTCGTCGGAAATCTCCAGCCTCCTGTGGATCAGGTCGGTCAGAGGCCGCCCAACCATCAGGTTGCGCTTCACCCCGACGAGCTTGTCCCCAGCAACGGTATTGAACATGATCAGCTTGTCGTCGCTGTCGAACAACCAGAACCCGACAGGCAGTGCATCGATCGCATCGTTCAGCCGCTGTTCGGCAAGCGTGGCGCGCTCGCGGCTGCACTGAACTTCGGTGATATCGTTGAGAATGGCGACACGTCCGCCCTCGGGGGTTTCGTGTTCGAGAAGCTGCAGCCAGGTGCCGTCGCTCAGCGCCAAGGTAACGCCCCCCCCCTGACGAGGGCCTCGCAAAAGTTGGCGCGCCAGCCAGTCCTCTTCGTTGCCGATGGCATCTGTGTAGAGCCCGACCTTGAGCCCCGCGCGCAAGATGCTTTCCAACGACGCGCCGCTCACGATGGCATCGGCAGCTGCGCCGTGAAGGTCACGATACCGGCGATTGCACAACTCAAGATTGTCATCCTTATCGAACAGGACAAAGCCGGATGGGGCCGCATTCAGCGCGGTACGCAACTGGGTTGCGATCCGCCAGTTGCGCCGTCTGAGTGTGTGCAGATATCGCGCAAAGATCAGCGATAGCGTCCCGCCGATCACCGCGCTCAGACGAATGATGCGGAGCGTGGCCTCGGGAATCCCGGCCTGTTGTGTCGGGGACATCGAGATTGTCCAGGTGCTGCCCGGAAATGGAATCTCATAGGTGGATTTTGCATTGAGCGGCATCTTCTCATCGCCGAAGATGAGCGCCTGCTTGCCAAGCACCGTCTCGACCTCAATCGCAATATCGTAGAGGGATTCGTATTGGGAGAGGCCGATTTCCTGCAAAAAAGGATCGGCTGCGAAGACGATCGAGGCTATGCCGATCATGCTTTTCTCACCCTGCCGTCCTCCACGGGAGAAAACCGGTTCACGAATGATGAAGCCCTGATACCCCTGGAACAGACGCGTCGGCCCCTCCACAAAGGTTTCACCTGTGCGTTCAATCAGTTGCAGCACTTCGTACTGATCCGGAAGATCTGCCAGATCGCGCCCGATGAAACCGCTGTTTTCTGTGTAGGGATGGACATGCGTGATGGTGGTTCCCTGCACCAGCGCCATGTTCACAACCGACGCGTCCTCGGTCTTGATGAAAGAACAGAGTTCCGAAAACTCAATCGCTGTGATGTCCGGGGACAGCGACAATGCGCCCGCAAGACCACGCGCAAAAAGCAGCTTCTTGTTGACCGACTGTTGAATACCCGTCGCGATGACCGACTGATCGCGATACATGATGTCGGTCTGCCCTTCGGTCGCCTCGATCGAGGCGGTTCGGATCGCTCCGAGATAGATCAACACACAAAGCCCGAGAATCGCGGCGTAAGACGCACCCTCGATCAACAGGTTCATGTATTTGACTCGGTTCTTATCTGGCATTTTGCGCCATTCCGATTGTCGTCTGCAACTTTACTGCTCGTTTTAGATTGTCTTGCGACCAGTTATAGGCCGTTCCTTTTCATTTTAGAAAGAGACACTCGCGCCTAACGTGCATTACCCAACGTAAAGCAGGATGACAAACGATTTTATGGCAAAGACTGTGACATGAAAGACAAAGTGCCCTTGCCCCTGCTGCGGCAAGAACCCGCGACACATCCATCGCAGCCCCGAAAACACCCCGCGATATTACTCTTCGACGCACCGCGCATAGAGGTCACGATGCCGGAAAAGTCGGTGCTTCGGGAGGTCTGGCGTCACATTTCGTCGACGATGGCATCTTCCATGAGATCAAGCAGAGTCTCGAGCTGTTGGGAGAGCCCGACCAACTGCCTGTCCGACTGGTCAAAATGAGAGAGGACGTCATGGATTTCACCGGCACGCTCACCAATCTCGGGAAACCCGACGGTCGCGGCGATGCCGCTCATACGATGCGTTAGAAAACCGAGCTGATCCAACGCATCCCGATCGTTTGATCGTGCATTGATCCGGGCTTGAAGTCCTTCGATTTCCGGGATTTTCACGATCAGATCGTCGATGAAATTCTGTCGCGTACGTCCAATCGCCTCTGCCAATCTTTGTCTGATCGCCGAGTCCGAAAGAGATTTGTTTGGCATGAACGTTCCCCGAGCCTCTTACAGTTTTTTTAGTATTGCCCGGTTCCGGGATGGAACACAATCAAGCGACGAGAAAACTGTTCTTGAACTTGCTGCCCGCTGATTTGTCGCCGTCAACCTGCGCCAGGGCGCGCGCGATCATGAGCTGGGGATCGGTTTTGAACATCGACATTTTGGCGGGTTTTCCCACATGGACCTTCACCTCGAGCGGAACGGTATCGCCTTCGACCAACCCGTATTCACGCAGTTTCACGGCCAGATCCACCTCGATCTGCTCCTCGTCGAACTGCAAGGTGCGCGGAAGCAAGGCAACAAACTGACCGTTTCCGAGATAGGAAATGATGACGTCGTAACTGCGCAGCGTCTCAAAGATCGCTTCAGCGACATCGGTCAGGATACCGTGGAATTCCAGCGGTGTTGTCAACGTGAAGAGGCTTTCGGGCTTGTCGATCCGAAAACCGATGGCACCGAACATGAACCGTTTGATCCGCGACAAACGGTGCAGATAGTTCTCAAGCTCAAGGCTGCCGATCACCCGCGGCACATCGTAGATCGCGATCGGATCGGCGAGATTGAACCGCATATCCGCATCCGCGGCGCTGTTCATCCCAAAACGCAAAATCTGTTCACGCCGCATTGCGTCCATAGAGCGCTGCTGTTCGGCGTGCAAAAGCTGTGCCACGCGCAGCCGCGCCCCCAGTTCCGTCGTATCAATCGGCTTGGTGAGATAATCCGTTGCCCCACGCAGGAAGGCCGCGTCGACATGGGCCTTGTCCTTCATCGCGGTGAGCATGATGACAGGCGTGTTGCGGTACTCGAGCGAGGCCCGAATGCGACCGCAAAGTTCGATCCCGTCCATACCGGGCATCTGGATGTCGAGGAAGAAAGTGGAGAACTCGTGCTGACGATCCTGAATCAGACGCAGAGCCTCTTCACCGCTTTCGGCGCAAATGAAATCCTCATACCCGAGGGAGGGCAGAATGGCGCTCATCACCTCCAGGATGTTGCGATCATCGTCCACGACCAAAAGTGTCATTTGTCTCTCCAGCGAAGCGAAACCGTCGACCTTGTTGCAATTGTCCTCAAAGGCGCAACAGCCTCGGTGTTGAAAACAACTTTAGGAAGAGATTCGTCGTCAATTTAGGTCAAATTATGTCAAAAGTGAGAATTTCCGCCACGGGCCGTCTTTTCTGGAAATCCCCGGGGGAGATTTCAGAATGATCCATGGGCCCCGGGAGAATTCGCTTGTCTGACCCCTGCCACCATATATACTCCGCTCATGACAAAATTACACCGCATCATGCACGTGGAAGATGATCCGGACATTCGGGAAATTACCCGCATGTCGCTGGAACTCGTTGGAGGCTTCGACGTGGTCCAGTTCAAATGCGGCCAGGACGCGGTGGACAATTTACCGTCTGAGGTCCCCGATCTGATCCTGATGGACGTCATGATGCCTGTCATGGATGGCGTGGAAACCCTGAAAAGGCTTCGTGAGGTCAAGGAATATTCCAACGTGCCGGTCATTTTCGTCACGGCCAAGACATCGCGTGCCGATTTCGGGAATCTCAAAGCCATCGGAGCACAGGACATTATCCTCAAGCCTTTCGAGCCGATGGAATTGCCGGGCCAGTTGCTGCAAATCTGGGAAACCTGTCAGTCGACATAGGCCAAGACCGCGGGTCGGAGCGAAACGAATGTCTCTCGCGGGCCTGCGCCGTGCGAGACGCCCGTCAGATGCTAAAATGATCCCGGAGCCGACCTCAAAGCATCTGAGCGGCGGCAGAGAGCCGCCCTGAAAAGACAAAGGCTTTCCATCCGCTTGCGGTCAGGCTCTTTTCCAGCGCAGAGACGACGCGAAAGTGACGCTGAAAACGCACCGGGGATCAGGGAACAATCCATTCCTGCGCCCTGCGGCCCAAAACGGCCCTCCCCCCTAGACGGCATAACCGCTTCACATTTACCATAAATAAAAACAGTAGATTGCTCATTTCTGGAAAAGTAACGATGCCACTGATATTCCCGGTCATTTTATGCGGCGGCTCAGGTACGAGACTTTGGCCCTTGTCACGCAAAAGCTATCCAAAGCAATTCGTGCCACTGATCAACACGGAAACACTGTTTCAGGCCTCGGCCAAACGGCTCAGCGGGACCGGTGGAGCTTTGCAGTTCGGAGCGCCGACAATTCTCACCGGAGCCGATTTTCGCTTTATCGTCACCGAGCAACTTCAGGAAATCGGCATTGACCCGGGCGCGATCCTGATCGAACCCGAAGGACGCAACACAGCGCCCGCCATTCTGGCCGCTGCCCTTCATCTTGCGGCCAAAGACCCCGACGCGATCATGTTGGTGGCTCCCTCGGATCACGTTGTGCCCGATGTGGACGCCTTCCATGCCGCGATTGAAAAAGGGCTTGCCGCGATCGACGCTGGCAAACTCGTCACCTTCGGGATCAAGCCGACCCATGCCGAAACCGCGTATGGCTATCTTGAGTTGGCCTCTCAGCCCGACGCCTCCAAGACGGCTGTCGACCTCAAACGCTTCGTGGAAAAGCCCGACGCGGCCCATGCCGCCGAGATGCTTGCGGCAGGGACATTTCTCTGGAATGCCGGAATCTTCCTCTTCAAGGCCTGTGACATCATCGCAGCCTTTGCGCAACATGCACCGGATCTGACCCCTCCGGTGACAGACGCTGTCGGGGCAGCTCAGGCCGACCTCGGCTTCCTGCGTCTCGACCCGCAAGCATGGGCGAAAGCCGAAAACATTTCCATCGACTATGCGGTCATGGAAAAAGCCGACAATCTCGCGGTCGTCCCCTTTGATGGCGGCTGGTCGGATCTGGGCGCCTGGGATGCGGTCTGGCGCGCATCCGGCCCCGATGAGAACGGTGTTGTCACCGCGGGTACAGCCACAGCCATAGACTGTGAAAACAGCCTGATCCGCTCGGACAGTGCACATCTCGAAGTGGTCGGGATCGGCCTGAAGAACATTATGGCCATCGCCATGAACGACGCAGTTCTGGTGGCCGACATGTCGTGCGCGCAGGACGTGAAAAAAGCCGTGGTCGCGCTGAAGGCAAAAGGGGCTGCGCAGGCCACGCATTTCCCGAAAGACCACCGCCCCTGGGGCTGGTTTGAAAGCCTGGTTGTAAGCGGACGGTTTCAGGTCAAACGCATCCACGTTCACCCCGGGGGCGTGCTGAGCCTGCAAAGCCATTTCCATCGTTCCGAACACTGGATCGTGGTCGAGGGCACTGCACGCGTGACCGTCGATGACGAAATCCAGATCATCACCGAGAACCAGTCCGTCTACATCCCGCTCGGTGCGGCGCACCGGCTGGAAAACCCCGGCAAAGTCCCAATGGTTCTCATCGAGGTACAAACCGGTTCCTATGTCGGCGAAGACGACATCATCCGCTACGAAGATGTCTATGCCCGCGGTCAGGGAGCGAAAGGATAAGTCGGGATGCCCCCAAAATTCGGCACCAGCGGTTTGCGCGGTCTTGTGACCGAGTTGACCGATGAGCTCGTCGCGGAATACGTCCATGCGTTTTTGAGCACCGTGCGACCCGAAACGCTTTATATCGGACGTGATCTGCGCCCATCGTCGCCCGGGATCGCCGGGGTGATCCGTGACACGGCACAGGCGGCTGGGGTCGATGTCGTCGATTGCGGCGCGATTGGCACGCCCGCACTGGCGCTCTCCTCCATGGCCGCCAAAGCCCCCGCGATCATGATCACCGGGAGCCATATCCCCGCCGATCGCAACGGCTTGAAATTCTACCTGCCCGAAGGAGAGGTTTCCAAAAAAGATGAAGCCTCCATCACCGCCGCCTATGCGGACAAGACGCGGTACAAGGGCAAGGCGAAAGGTGAGTATCGCGTGGCGCACGACGCCGAAGCCCTCTATGTGGCGCGCTATGTCGACGCCTTCGGCGCGGGCGCACTCGAAGGTCTCAGGGTCGGCGTCTATCGCCATTCCTCCGTCGCCCGTGACACGATGGAAACGATCTTGCGCGGCCTCGGCGCAGAAAGTGTGCCTCTGGCCCAGTCCGACACTTTCATCCCCGTCGACACCGAAGCCGTCGATCCCGTGACCCGGGACAGGCTGCGCTCATGGTGTCGAGAGAACGGCCTCGATGCCATTGCCTCCACCGACGGAGATGCCGATCGCCCCATGCTGACCGACAGCCATGGCAAGGTCATCCCCGGCGATATTCTCGGCGTGCTGACCGCGCGTCTTCTGGGCGCAAAATCTGTTGTGACGCCGGTGTCGTCCAATGACATGGTGCGCCGTCTCCCGGAATTTGACGAGGTGATCCTGACCCGGATCGGCTCGCCCTTCGTCATCGCGGGAATGTCTCGGGCAACCCATCCCGAGGTCGTAGGCTTCGAGGCGAACGGCGGCTTCCTTTTGGGCTTCCAAGCCCGGCTTCAGACCCCGCTCCCGCCCCTGCCGACCCGCGATTGCATGCTGCCGATCCTCGCCCCGCTCGTCGCGGCGAAAAAGGCCCGGGCTTCCCTTGCGGAACTGGTGGCCTCCCTGCCCCCGTGTTTCACCGCCGCAGATCGCATCCAGAACATCGACACCGAAAAGGCCAAAACCTTTCTCGACGCCCTGATCCGGGACGACGTAACCCGAACCGCCTTCTTCGCCCCCTTCGGCCATATCGCCAACACCGATCTCACGGACGGGCTGCGCGTCGATTTCAAAAGTGGCGAGGTGCTCCACCTGCGCCCCTCCGGCAATGCGCCAGAGTTTCGGATCTATGCTCAGGCACAAAGCGAAGAAAAAGCCCTCACACTCGTCGGCAGCGCATATCGAAGCGTCGCCAGCGCGGTGATTTGACAAAGGACCCGTGACCTATAACCCGTGACCTGTACCACGGAATTTTTCTGCCGATACGATGAGGGAGCAGCCCAATTGGCGCACGGACAAGGACGCGAGCGCACATCACGGACACAGACCATCGCCAGCCTCTCCGAGGACGAGGCTGGCGAAAAACGTGCCGATCTGTTCCGAAGTTGCGAGCCTGCCCCCGACACGCCTGTGACAAAGTCAGTCGATTTCAGCCCCCCACTCCGGCGCAACCGAAGCCGCGATTGAGCTGTCGAGCGCTTCGAATGCGTTCAGCCCGATGGTCTCGTAAAGCTCTTTGCGGGTCTGCATCTCCGGGATCATCGCCGTCGTGGCCCCATCGCGGGCAAGCGCCGTGTAGAGCTTGGCCTGCGCCTTGTTGGCAACCCTGAGCGAGGACACCGGCCAGATCACCATGTCATAGCCCAGCTCTTCGAACGCCTTGGCGGTGAGCGCCGGGGTGCGTCCGAATTCGGTCATATTGGCGAGAAGTTTGACACCGGGCAAAGCCGCGCGCACCTCCTTGAACATCTCGACCGAAGTCAGCGCCTCCGGAAAGATCGCATCGGCGCCCGCTTCGACATAGAGCTTGGCGCGCGCCACGGCCCCTTCGATACCCTCGGCAGCCGCCGCATCGGTGCGGGCGATGATGACGAGATCGCGCGAGGCTTTCGCCGCCGCCGCCACTTTCGCCGCCATATCCGACGCGGAGGCGAGTTTCTTGTCGTTCAGATGGCCGCATTTCTTGGGCAAGAGCTGATCTTCGAGATGCACAGCCCCGGCACCAGCCTCCTCGAAAGTTCGCACCATATGCATGACGTTGAGCGCCTCGCCATAGCCGGTATCGCCATCGACCAGAAGCGGCAAGCCGGAGGCGCGGGCGATCTGGCGGATGAAAAACGCCACCTCGTCGACGGTGATGATCCCCAGATCCGGCAGCCCCATGGAAGCGGTCATGGCCGCCCCCGAGAGATAAAGCGTCTCGAACCCGGCCGCCTTCGCCTGAAGCGCGGACTGACCGTTATGCGCGCCCGGAAGCCTCAGGATACCCGGTTCATTCAGCGCCTTGCGAAACCGCCGACCGGCACTTTCTTCGGGCAGATCGTCTGCAATTAAATAGGTCATGGCATCACTCCGCGGCTCTGGGAAAGTCGACGCCCCGCCGGCCGAGCGGCAGGAAGGGGCGGTTTTCGGGGCCGATATAATTGGCCGAGGGACGGATGATCTTGTTGTCGATCCGCTGCTCGATCACATGCGCGCCCCAGCCCGAGGTTCGGGCAATGACGAAAATCGGTGTAAACATCGCCGTCGGCACACCGAGCAGGTGATAGGAGACGGCGGAATACCAGTCGAGATTCGGGAACATGCGTTTGGACCCCATCATCACGACCTCGATCCGTTCGGCGATGTCGTACATTTTCATCGACCCCGCCGCTTCGGACAGGTGCCGGGCGATGCGTTTGATCACCACATTGCGCGGATCGGAGACCGTGTAGACCGGATGGCCAAACCCGATCACGACCTCCTTGTTCTCCACCCGCGCACGAATGTCGCTCTCGGCCTCTTCCGGCGTCTCGTAGCGTTTCTGAATCTCGAAGGCGACTTCGTTGGCGCCGCCATGCTTCGGTCCCCTGAGCGCGCCGATCGCCCCCGTGATGGCGGAATAGACATCCGCCCCGGTGCCTGCGATGGAGCGCGCGGTGAAGGTCGAGGCATTGAACTCATGCTCGGCATAGAGGTTCAGCGTGACATGCATGGCACGGACCTCGTCCTCGCTGGCCTGCTTGCCATGCAACAGATGCAGGAAATGCCCGGCGATGCTGTCGTCTTCGGTCTCGACCTCGATCCGGCGCCCGTTCTGGGCGTAGTGATACCAGTAGAGGAGCATCGAGCCCTGCACCGCGATCAGCCGGTCCACGATGTCGCGCGCGCCGGGGGTGTTGTGATCGGCCGCTTCGGGCAAGGCGCAGCCCATGGCGGAGACCCCGGAGCGCAGCACATCCATCGGATGCGCCGCCGCCGGGATCGCTTCCAACGTCTTGCGCACCGCTTTCGGCAGCCCCCGAAGCGCCTTGAGCTTGGCCTTGTAGGCGTCAAGCTCTGCGGCAGATGGCAGGCTGCCATGGATCAGAAGATGCGCAACCTCCTCGAACTCACAACTCTCCGCAAGATCGAGAATGTCATAGCCGCGATAATGCAGATCATTGCCGCTTTGCCCGACAGAGCACAGCGCGGTATTGCCTGCCGTGACGCCCGAAAGCGCCACGGATTTTTTCGGTTTCTGAACGGAACCTTTCATGATGTCTCCTCCCATCACACCGGCCTGAAATGCCGTTTAACTCCAGTCGAAAATTCCCTTGGGACGCGGGTCCCCAAGCTGTTCCGGCGCGACGGTGAAATTCAGCCCATGCAGTTGGTCTGCTTTCAGATCGGCAAGGTTTTCCACCGTGTCGAGGAAGCGCTGCTGTTCCTCGGGCGCGATCACGCCATCGGACAGGGTCAGGAATTTCTTGACGTAATTCGGACGCGTGAAAGGCCGTGCGCCCAGCGGGTTGGCATCGGCAATCGCCAGCTCGTCGACAATTTTCGATCCGTCTTCCAGCGTGATCGTGACCCGCCCGCCAAAAGCCTTGTCTTTCGGATCATGCGCATGATAGCGCCGCGTCCATTCCGGGTCCTCTGCGGTCGAAATCTTGTGCCAGAGCGCCACGGTCGAGGGACGCTTGGCCCGCTCCGGCGTGTAAGATGCGACATGATGCCAACCGCCATCTTCGAGCGCGACCGCGAAGATATACATGATCGAGTGATCCAGCGTCTCACGCGAGGCATTCGGGTCCATTTTCTGCGGATCGTTCGCCCCCGTGCCGATCACGTAATGAGTATGGTGCGAGGTCTCGATCAGGATGGATTTCACCTTGCTCAAATCGCCCACCTTGTCACGCATCCGGCGGGCCAGATCGATCAGAGCCTGCGATTGATATTCGGCGGAATGCTCCTTGGTATAGGTGTCGAGGATCGCACGTTTCGCCTCGCCTTTTTCCGGCAGCGGCACATGATAGACCGCTTGCGGGCCGCCCAGAAGCCAGGCGATGAACCCGTCTTCGCCCTCCCATGCGGGGCTCGGCGCGCCCTCGCCACGCATGCACCTGTCCACCGCCTCAATCGCCATTTTCCCGGCAAAGGCGGGCGCATAGGCTTTCCAGCTCGAAATCTCGCCCTTGCGTGACTGGCGCGTGGTGGTCGTGGTATGCAGCGCCTGTTGCACCGATTGAAAGATGACCTCCACCGGCAGCTTCAGCGCCGTGCCGATCCCGGCCGCCGCCGACGGTCCGAGATGGGCGATATGGTCGATCTTGTGCTCATGCAGGCAGATGCCCTTCACCAGATCGACCTGAATCTCATAGCCCGTCGCAAGCCCGCGGATCAGGTCCTTGCCGGACAGCCCGCAATGCTGTGCCACCGCGAGGATCGGCGGAATATTATCCCCCGGATGAGAATATTCCGCAGCCAGAAACGTGTCGTGGAAATCCAGCTCCCGCACTGCAACACCGTTGGCCCAGGCCGCCCATTCCGGGCTGACACGCGTCTCCGAGGACATCCCGAACACCGTCGCCCCCGAGATTTTACCTTGCGCATAGGCATGGCAGAGCGCCTGTGCACGGGCGGAGGCGACGGGTCGGCGGGCCACCGAGGCGGCGGCGACCGCGGCGTTGTCGATCATCCGGTTGATGATCATCTCCGCCACGTCCTCCTCCACTGCAACCGGATCGGCGGCCACTTCGGAAATTTTCCACGCAAGCTGATCTTCGCGCGGCAGGTGTTCTGCGGATTTATAGCTCCGCACCTCATGCAGTTTCATGCTGTTGTCCTTGAATAGTCGTCTCCTCCACAGCGGATTGCGTGCGCGCGGCCCCAATGCGGCGCGGGCGCCCGGTGTCATCCACCGCCACCATCTCGAATTGTCCCGACAAGACATCACGGCGCAGGGCCGTACTCAGATCCTCGGCCACGCCATGAACCATGACGCTCATGGAAGATCGCCCGACGCGGATCACTTCGGCGGTGAGTTCCAGAAGCTCCCCGACCTGAACCGGCGTTGTGAAATCCACCCGCTCCGAACGCGCCATCACCACGGAACCGCCCGCCCGTCGCGTTGCCGCGACGAAAGCGGCCTTGGCCATGAGCGACAGACCATTGCCCCCGAACAGGGTGCCGTAATGATTGGACTGATCCGGAAAGATCATTTCGACCATGACCGTTTTCAGGTCGGTCCGTTGCGGATCTGTGTCGGGCTGGGCCATGTGCGTCTGCCTGAGATTGGGATATTTACAAGATTAGCAAAGCCATCTTTTCACAGGTCAGAATTAGATATAAACTACTGAAAAGGCATAGTTTTGCCAACATGTGATGGCAAATTTGCGAAGTTTGTTAATGTCCCTTGCCGAAGCCGAAGGAAAGCATTGCGATGAAAAAAGCTTATATGGGGGTTCGCCTGAAACGCCTGCGCGAAGAGCGTGGCATCACACAGGCCACGCTGGCGCGTGCGCTCGACATCTCCCCCAGCTACCTCAACCAGATGGAGCACAATCAGCGCCCGTTGACCGTGCCCGTGCTGATCAAACTGAACGCCGCATTCGGCCTCGATGTTCAGATGTTCTCCAGCGGCGAAGAGGCCCGCATCATCACCGATCTTCGCGCTGCTCTGGCCGATCAGGGCGCCGGTGCCTCGCTCGCCGAAGTGCGCGAAATAGCCGCCAATATGCCCGGCATCGCCCGAACGATTGTCGCCATGCAAACGCGGCTTCGGGACATGTCGGAGCGCATGGACATTCTGAGCGGACATCTCAGCGGCGACACACCGACCGGAAACACTCCCACCGCCTTCGAAGCCGTCCGCGACTATTTCTATGAGCATCGCAATTACATTCCCGACCTCGATCGCGCAGCGGAAGACATCGGCAACGGGCTGCCGCATGGTCGCATGGCCGAAGGGCTGACCGACCGGCTCGCCGGTCGACACGGGTTGCGCATCGCCTTCGATGCGGAGGCACGGAGCCTTCGTCGCTTCGAGGAAAGCGCCCGCATCCTCCATCTCGCAGCCCATCTGAATGCAGGGCAGCGCGCGTTTCAGATGGCCACGCAATTGGCCTTTCTGGAGCAATCCGACACGTTGAACCGCCTCGTCGAGGAGGCCGGGATGGAAGGCGCCGAAGCGCGCAACTTGCTGCGCATCGGTCTCGCGAACTACTTCGCCGGTGCGCTGATCCTGCCCTATCGCGCCTTTCTTGGCGCGGCGGAGGAGTTGCACTACGACATCGAACTCCTCGGGCGACGTTTTGGCGTGGGGTTCGAAACCACCTGCCACCGCCTTTCCACGCTGCAACGCCCCGAAGCACGCGGCGTGCCGTTCTTTTTCATCCGGGTGGACCGGGCCGGGAACATCTCGAAACGCCAGAGCGCGACGGATTTCCACTTCTCCCGGTTCGGTGGCTCCTGCCCGCTGTGGAACGTTTATGAAGCTTTCTCGAAGCCCGACGAAATCCTGACCCAGGTGGCGCAGATGCCCGATGGGCGCAGCTACCTTTGGGTCGCCCGCACCGTTGAACATGGCGCAGGCGGTTATGGCACACCGCGAAAACGCTTTGCCGTGGCGCTTGGCTGCGACCTCGCCCATGCCGACCGACTGGTCTATGCCCGTGGACTGGATCTGCGCAATCCAGATCTGGCCACACCGATCGGAGCCGGATGCAAGGTCTGCGAACGCCCGGCCTGCCCGCAACGCGCCTTTCCCATGGTCGGGCGCCCGCTGGCGACCGATCCGGCCCAATCACGTTTCGCCCCCTATTCCGGGGACTGAAAGCTTACGTGATCTTTCGCGCCCCGATCAGCCCCGCCTTTCGAGCGCGGCAAGCGTGCGATACACCGTCGGCCGGGAAACCGACGCATCCTCCGCCCTGGCCCGCGCCAGAAGATCGTCGGGATTCGGGTGATCGCGCGGGCCTCCATGAGCACAGACATCACGGCCATGCGCTGTTGCGTGCCCCGCAGGCCAGCCACGTTCAGGGCGCGCGCAAAATCTATGACCTCGGCACACATGGCTCTGCCTTCCGATATGTCCGTGGCCTCTCTTAAACCCAAGCTTCGTATTTCGACAACAAGGTGAGAACCATTCTCATCACACTTAACAGTTGCGAATAGTTATCACTTACAATAATTCTGAGAATGACTATCATTAATATAAATGGCAGGAAGCCCCATGACCTCACCCATCCCCCGCCTTTTTGGCGCCGTGGGCCTCAGCGCCCTGATGGCCGCGCCGGCGCTTGCCGATGACGCCCGCCTGAAGGTCGTCACCACCTTCACGGTCCTCGCCGACATGGCCAGCCACGTCGCCGGGGATGCCGCCGATGTGGTGTCCATCACCAAGCCCGGCGCAGAGATTCACGGCTATGAACCGACGCCGCGCGACATCGTGCGCGCGCAGGACGCCGATCTGATCCTGTGGAACGGGATGAACCTCGAACAGTGGTTCGAACAATTCCTGTCCAACCTCGGCGACGTGCCCTCGGCGACACTCTCGGACGGCATCGATCCGATCTCCATCGCCTCTGGCAGCTATCAGGGAAAACCCAATCCGCATGCCTGGATGGGGTTGGACAATGCCTTGATCTACATCGACAATATAGAAAAAGCCCTGACCGCTCAGGACCCTTCTAACGCCGCGACCTATGCGGCCAATGCGGTCGCCTACAAGGATGAGCTGCGCGCCACGCTGGAGCCTCTGCGGGCGCGCGTGGCCGAGGTGCCGGAGGATCGACGCTGGCTCGTGACCTGTGAGGGTGCGTTTTCCTATCTCGCGCGCGATTTCGGCATGAAGGAACTTTATCTCTGGCCGATGAACGCCGATCAGATGGGCACGCCGCAACAGGTGCGCGTGGTGATCGACGGGGTCAAGGACAACGACATCCCGGTGGTCTTCTGCGAGAGCACGGTAAACACCGCCCCCGCCGAACAGGTCGCGCGAGAAACCGGGGCCACCTATGGCGGCGAGCTGTACGTCGACAGCCTGTCGAAGCCGGACGGCCCGGTGCCGAGCTACCTCGACCTGCTGCGCGTGACCGCGGAAACCGTGGTGGATGGGCTTGAAGCCGGGCGCAACTGAGCGCCCCCTCCCCTTCGCCGGATATATGAAAGGCAAGATGATGCAGAACGGCAGCCCCGCGCAAAGTGTTGAGGCGGGAGACGGGATTTCGGCCCGCGACGTCACGGTGACCTATCGCAACGGCCACACGGCGCTGCGCCATGCCACCTTTGAGATTCCGCGCGGCACGGTGACGGCGCTCGTCGGCGTCAACGGCGCCGGGAAGTCGACGCTGTTCAAGGCGATCATGGGCTTTGTCCCCGTGGCGCAGGGCGACATTCGCCTGTTGGGCATGAGCGTCAAAGAGGCGCTGCGCCAAAACCTCGTCGCCTATGTACCGCAATCCGAGGAGGTCGACTGGTCCTTCCCGGTGCTGGTCGAGGACGTGGTGATGATGGGGCGCTATGGCCACATGGGCTTTCTGCGTCGCCCGTCGAAGGCGGATCATGCGGCGATGGAGGCGGCGCTCGCGCGGGTCAACATGCTGGATTATCGCCAACGCCAGATCGGCGAGCTGTCCGGCGGGCAAAAGAAACGCGTGTTCCTCGCCCGCGCTTTGGCACAGGAGGGTCAGGTGATCCTCTTGGACGAGCCGTTCACCGGCGTCGATGTGAAAACCGAGGAACAGATCATCGCGCTTCTGCGGGAGTTGCGCCTTGAGGGCCGGGTGATGCTGGTCTCCACCCACAACCTCGGCTCCGTGCCGGAATTCTGTGACCGCACGGTCCTGGTCAAGGGCACGGTGCTGGGCTACGGGCCGACGGAGACGACGTTTACCCGCGAGAACCTTGAGCTTGCGTTTGGCGGCGTGCTGCGGCAGTTCACCTTGAGCGGCACCGATCTGCATGACGATGACGACCCGCGCCATGTCACCATTCTCACGGACGATGAACGGCCTCTGGTGCGCTATGGCAGCCAGACGAAGGTGCAGACAAAACCTGCTGACGAGGCAGAAAATGATCCTGCTTGAGCCTTTCACATATACTTACATGACCAATGCCATGTGGGTCTCGGCCCTCGTTGGCGGTGTCTGCGCCTTTCTGTCCTCCTACCTGATGCTCAAGGGCTGGTCGCTGATTGGCGACGCGCTGTCGCATTCCGTCGTCCCCGGCGTGGCGGGGGCTTACATGCTGGGCCTCCCCTTCGCCTTGGGCGCATTTTTGTCGGGCGGGCTGGCCGCTGCCGCGATGTTGTTTCTCTCGGAACGCTCAGGCCTCAAGATCGACGTGGTGATCGGGATGATCTTTACCTCCTTCTTCGGCCTCGGCCTCTTCATGGTCTCACTCAATCCGATGGCCATCTCGGTCGACACGATCACCATGGGCAACATCCTCGCCATCACACCAGAGGACACGTTGCAACTGGCGCTGATCGGTTTTCTCTCCCTCGCGGTGCTTTTGGCCAAGTGGAAAGACCTCATGGTGGTGTTCTTCGACGAGTCCCACGCCCGCACCATCGGGCTGCGTCCGCGCCTGTTGAAAGCCGTGTTCTTCGTGCTGCTGTCGGCCTCCGTCGTCGCCGCGATGCAAACGGTCGGCGCGTTTCTGGTCGTTGCCATGGTGGTCACTCCGGGGGCCACGGCTTACCTGCTCTGCGACCGCTTCCCGCGCCTCATCGTGACCTCGGTTCTGATCGGCACGCTCACAAGCTTTGCGGGCGCCTACATCAGCTATTTCCTCGACGGCGCAACCGGCGGCATCATCGTCTGCCTGCAAACACTGATCTTCCTTGCGGCCTTCACCTTTGCCCCGAAACACGGGCTTTGGGCCGCAAGGGCCAAGGCCCGCGCCGCCCTTGTGGAGGACGTTTCCGAATGATCGACACGCTCCTGATGCCCTTCCAGTTCGGCTTCATGCAGAACGCCTTTCTGATCTCCGTCCTCGTCGCCATTCCGACCGCGCTTCTGTCCTGTTTTCTGGTGCTCAAGGGCTGGGCGCTGATGGGCGACGCGATCAGCCATGCGATCCTGCCGGGGGTGGTTCTGGCCTATATCCTCGGCCTGCCGCTCATTTTCGGCGCCTTCGCCGCAGGCATGGTCACAGCGCTCGCCACCGGCTATCTGGCCCAGAACAGCCGCGTCAAACAGGACACCGTCATGGGCGTCGTCTTCTCCGGCATGTTCGGCCTCGGCATCGTGTTGTTCGTCGCCACGCCTTCCGACGTGCATCTCGATCACATCCTTTACGGCAACATGCTGGGCGTCGGCTCTGAGGATCTCTGGACAGCGGGCTCCATCGCGCTCGTGGTCTCCGCAGCACTCCTGCTCAAATGGAAAGACCTGATGCTCCACGCCTTCGATCCCGCACAGGCCCGTGCCTCGGGCCTGCCGGTTCAGATGCTGCATTACGGGCTTTTGACCGCGATTTCGCTCACCATCGTCGCAACGCTCACCGCCACCGGGCTGATCCTCGCCGTCGCGCTCCTGATCGCTCCCGGCGCCATCGCCTTTCTCCTCGTGCGGCGGTTCTCGGCGATGCTTCTGACCGCCACCGCCATCAACGTGACCGCCATGCTGGGCGGCGTCTACGCGAGCTTCTGGCTCGACAGCGCCCCTGCACCGACCATCGTCCTCGTGCAAACCGCAACCTTCCTCGCCGCCTTCTTCCGACGCATCTGGCAGATCAAGCGCACGTCCACCATGGTCCGGTGAATGAAAAGCGCCGCCCCGGAAACCCGGAGCGGCACGGAGGATGCCGGGAAGAAAGACCCCTCAATCAACCCGGCGGCCGTCTCTTTGCAGCTTATTTCGCCGCGAATGGGTTCGTCGCACCGAAGGTGCGCATTCTAAACTGCACCGAAGCTACGCATTCATGGCCCTATTCCGCCGCGAATTGGTTCATGGTGTTGGCCGCGCCGCCCGCTTTCAGCGCCCGTTCGCCCCCGACCATTTCCTTGAACGTATCGCCAAGGTCAGAACCGACCTCGTGTTGGTGCTTGACCGCAGAGATGCCGCGACGGATTTCCTGACGCTGCACGGTCGAAACATAGGCCAGCATCTTGTCCTCACCGAAATAGCCCTGGCTCAGCTCGTCCATGGATTTCGCGGTGAGGTGGAAGGTCGGCAACGTGATCAGGTTGTGGAACACGCCCGCTTTCGTCGAGATGTCGAACTGGAAATTGCGCAGACGGTTGTCGGCCTCAAGCCCAAGCTCGGTGTCGTCGAAATCGGCCTTCATCAGCTCGTTGCCCGCCGGGTAATCGGCCTCCTTGATCTTGCCTTCTTCAATCCACTGATCGCGGACCTGTTTGCGCAAATTGAGCGTCCAGTTGAACGACGGCGAGTTGTTGTAGGTCAGTTTCGCATTCGGCACTTTCTCACGGATTTCATTCACCATACCGGCGATTTCATCCACGTTCGGCGTGTCGGTTTCGATCCACAAAAGATCGGCCCCGCCCTGCGACAGCGACGCGATGCAATCCTCGACCACGCGGGCGCGCCCGGTGTTCGGCTTGAACGGGAAAAGCCCGTTCGGCAGACGGCGCGGACGCACGAACGCGCCGCCCTGATAGAGCGCCAGCTCGCCCTCGGCGATCGGGTTCTCTTCGGTGATCTGTTCGGTGTCGAGCCATTTGATATAGTCGGACGCCAGATCGCCGGGGTGCCCAGAAACCGGCACTTTCTGGGTCAAACCGGCCCCGAGGCTGTCGGTGCGGGCGACGATCACGCCATCATCGACGCCCAGTTCCTCGAAAGCCAGACGGCAGGCACGCAGCTTCTCGATGAAATCCTCGCGTGGCACGGTGACCTTACCGTCCTGGTGGCCGCATTGCTTGGCATCCGACACCTGGTTCTCGATCTGGAGACAGCAAGCCCCGGCCTTGATCAGTTCCTTCGCCAGAAGGTAGGTGGCATGCTCATTGCCAAAACCTGCGTCGATGTCGGCGATGATCGGCACGACATGGCTCTCGAACCTGTCGATCTTTGCGATCACGGCGTTGCGCTCGTCCTCAGACGCCGCCAGCTTCAACTCCTTGAACAGATCGTTCAAAGCCACCTCGTCGGCTTGGCGCAGCGAGGTGTAAATCTCACGAATGAGGTCCGCCACCGCGGTTTTCTCATGCATGGACTGATCCGGCAGGTGGCCCCATGTGTTGCGCAGCCCGGCGACCATCCAGCCGGAGAGATAGACATAGGTGCGTTTCGTGGTGCCGTTCAGACGTTTCACGGACTTGATCATCTGCTGAGCATGAAACCCGGACCAGCAACCGAGCGACTGGGTGAACTTCGTCGCATCCGCATCATAGGCGGCCATATCGGCACGCATGACGGTGGCCATGTCGCGGGCGATGTCGAGATGGGTGTCATAGGTGTTCTGAATCCTGAGCTGAATGATGTCGTCGATGGTGACACCGCCTGCGGTCCGGCCGCCCGGGTAGCGGGCTTCAAGATCCTTGCGCAGCTCGGCATAGGTTTTGTGCTGTGCCATGATATATCCTCTCTGTGGCAGTTTGAGCAGACAGGCGGGCAAGCGCTTGGGGAGCGGCCCGCCAAAGGGGGAAAGCTGTGTAATCGGGTCCATCAGTCGAACGCGTTCAACACGTCATAGGCCGGGACCGTGATGAAATCGGGCATCTCGCGCGCCGTCACCGCTTCGTGCAAGAGGCGCAGCGCAGAGGCGTAATGCCCGCGGTGGAACCCAGCCGGGCCAATCCGGTCGAGAATGTCCGAAACCTCCGCCTGCAACAGCTTGCCGAACCACTCGGCGTCCATCTTGCGCGTACCGCTTCCGGCCAGCGCAACCTCCACCCCGTGACATATCCATTGCCAGAGCTGCGCGCGGCTGATCTCGGCGGTGGCCGCATCTTCCATCAGGTTGTGGATCGGCACAGCGCCCCTGCCCGACAGCCAGTGCGACAGGTATTCGAGCGCGACCGAGATGTTCATCTTCACCCCTGCCTCGGTGACCGTGCCCCGATGCGGTTCCAGAAGTTTGTGCTCGTCGATGCGGTAATATTGCCTTGGGCGTTTGATTTGATTGGCCTCCGGCATATGGCGGTCAAAGACCTCCATTGCGACGGGCACAAGATCGGGGTGCGCCACCCATGTACCGTCATGGCCCAGCTGCACCTCGCGCAGCTTGTCGGTGCGAACCTTGTCGAACGCTGCCTGATTGGCCTCAGGATCGTTCTTGATCGGGATTTGCGCCGCCATGCCACCCATGGCGTGAATGCCACGCCGGTGACAGACCTTGACGAGCCGTGCGGCGTAGGTCGCCAGAAACGCCTTGTCCATCGTCACCTGCGCCCGATCCGGCAGACTGTATTCCGGATGCGCGCGCAGCGTCTTGATATAGCTGAAAATGTAATCCCAGCGACCACAGTTCAGCCCGGCAATATGATCGCGCAACTCCCAGATGATCTCATCCATCTCGAAGGCGGCGCGCAGGGTTTCGATCAGCACCGTCGCCTTGATCGTCCCCTGCGGCAGGCCGATCCGGTCCTGCGCCCAAACAAAAATCGCATTCCAAAGCCGCGCCTCCCGATGGTTTTCCAGCTTCGGCAGGTAGTAGAACGGCCCCCGTCCGGTGTTATGAAGCTCATGCGCGTTGTGAAACAACGACAGGCCGAAGTCGAACAAGGCGGCGGGCATCGGCTGGCCGTCGATCAGCACATTGGCCTCTTCCAGATGCAGCCCCCGCGGGCGCACGATCAGCGTCGCGGTCTGTTCCGCCATGCGGTAGGATTTGCCGGTTTTCGGATCGTCGAAAGCCAGCGTGCCGTCACGGTAATCCATCAGGTTCACCTGCCCCGCAACCATCACATCGAAGCGCGGAGCAGAGGCATCCTCGAAATCCGCCATGAAAACCTTTGCGCTCGAATTCAGCGCGTTGATCATAATCTTGAGGTCCACCGGCCCGGTGATCTCGACGCGGCGATCCTGAAGCGCTTCCGGAACGCCCGCCGCCTGCCAGTCTCCGCGCCGAATGTCTCGGGTCTCGGTCAAATATTCCGGCAGATGGCCTGTGTCATAGCCGTGCTGGCGCGAGGCGCGGGCGGCCAAAAGCGTGCGCAGCGGTGTCGCGAATGCGGCATTAAGCGCGATGAGAAACTCCAGCGCCTCCGGCGTCAAAACGCGTTCCGCCCCCGCGACATCGCGCAGCACAAACGCCTTCGAGTGTGTCAGATCCAGAGCCATGGGCACCTCCCTCATGTCGGTTCAATGTTTTGTATGCATCGGTATGCGATTCCTGTAGTTAGACTAGTAATGTCATAAAAAATATCATTATCTATTTGTTATTAAATGGTTATATTGTAATTTTTGTAACTATTTTCATGGCCGATTTGTAATGTTGTCACGCCAGAAACGGCACACTGAGCTAAACGGGAGAAGCAAGGCATGAGCCAGAAAGGCGTCAAACTGAACATCGGAAACCGCCTCAAGGTGCTGAGAAAATCGCTTGGGCTGACACAGGCGCAGATGGCGGCGCAGCTCGATGTCTCCGCCAGCTACATCACCCTCATCGAGACGGATCAGCGCCCGGCCTCTGCGAAACTTCTGATGAAGCTCGCACAGGTCTACGACATGAACATCTCAGAGCTGGCCCCGGAGATCGACACGCAACTGACGGCAGATTTCGAGGCGGTGCTGAAAGACCCGGCGCTCGAACTGCCGCGCCTGCCGAAAAGCGAGATCGAC
Organism: Celeribacter sp. SCSIO 80788; assembly: GCF_051054295.1. Lineage (GTDB taxonomy): Bacteria > Pseudomonadota > Alphaproteobacteria > Rhodobacterales > Rhodobacteraceae > Celeribacter. The sequence continues at coordinate 2,227,312 of NZ_CP150482.1, forward strand.
GCCGTGCTGCAAGCTTCGCCCCGGATCGCCGCAGCTCTGGTGCGTCTGCAAGGCAAGCACACCGACGCCATGATGCGCAGCCAGACCGACGAGAACCCGCTCACGGATCGCAACAAGGTCGAAGTGCTGGGCCAGATCGCGCGCCCGGTGGAGCGGGTGCGCGACTGGTTCTACGCCAACAGCAACTACATCGCACCGATTGACGAGGCCGCCGAAGCTCAGGCCACCGACATGGCCTTGCATCGCGAGGAACCGCATGTCGCCCTCACCGAACGGCTGACACGCCATGGCATCCGCGTGCGCATCCTTCCGGCCAGCGTCATGAGCGGTGCGCTCAGGCGCTACGACCCGCACCGCAAGGAGCTGATGCTCTCCGAGCTTCTCACCCAACGCAGTCGACGATTTCAGATGGGAGTTCTGATCGCGCGCCTCGAACACGAAGGCCTGATGGATACGGTGATGGCGGACGCGGGCTTTGTCGAAGACTGCCAGAGCCTCGCCCGTGTCAGCCTCGCAAATTACTTCGCCGCCGCCCTGCTCATGCCTTACAAACGCTTTCTCGCCGCCTGCGAACAAGAACGTTACGACATCGAACTGATCGGTCACCGCTTTGGTGCGAGTTACGAACAGGTGGCCCATCGGATGTCCACCCTGCAACGGCCCGACGCGCGCGGCGTGCCGTTCTTCTTCGTGCGGATCGACCGGGCGGGAAATATCTCCAAACGCTTCAGCGCGGGCCGTTTCCCGTTTTCGCGCTTTGGTGGCACATGCCCGCTCTGGAACATCCATGGCGCTTTCGAGACCCCCGAACAGGTCCAGACCCAGATCATCCGCATGCCGGAGGGCGCAAGCTACCTGTCGATTGCCCGCACCGTGACCCGCGTGGGCGGCACCTATAATGCACCGGCACAGAAACATGCGATCGGTCTGGGATGCGACCTCTCCTATGCCGCGCGTCTGGTCTATGCCGACGGGCTCGATCTCGGGAGCACCGAACCGACGGACATCGGGTTGAACTGTTACCTCTGTGAACGCCGCAACTGCGCCTCACGTGCGCAAGCCCCGATCAACCGCAAACTCGCGATCAACGAACGCGAACGCAGCCTTGCCTTGTTCCGCTTCGAGGGGGAGCTCTGAGCCGGTCGATATGCGAGACGCGTCACCATTATGAAAATAATTCAATTTCATTCTGAAATATTATCATTTTTATTCATTATCAGCTTCAGGCATAGAGCCCTCATCGCTCCAAATAATTGCCAACATGAAGACGACAGCACGATGACCAAAGATTTTGCGTTCAAAGTTTCGACCCTTCGCTTCGACGAAACCTATCAGCCTGCGGACCATACCCGCCTGACCACCAATTTCGCGAATCTGGCGCGCGGGGAAAGCCGCGAGGAGAACCTGCGCCGGGCGTTGCGGATGATCGACAACCGGTTCAACACATTGGCGCATTGGGACAACCCCAAGGGCGATCGCTACACGGTTGAGCTCGATATCGTCTCCGCCGATCTGGATGTTGCGGGCAATGGCAACGACTTCCCGGCGATCGAAGTCCTGAAAACGACGATTCTGGACCACAAGACCGGCGCACGCATCGAAGGCATCGTCGGCAACAGCTTTTCTTCCTATGTGCGCGACTATGATTTCAGCGTCCGTCTTTTGGAACACAACAAAGGCCGGTCCCAATTCAGCGTGCCGGAAGATTTTGGCGACCTTCACGGCAAGCTCTTCAAGAGCTTTGTGAATTCCAGCGTTTACAAAATGCATTTCAGCAAACCGCCGGTCATCTGCCTCAGTGTCTCACACAACAAGATCTACCACCGGACGACGAACCAACACGCTGTTCTGGGGATTGAATACCTGCCCGACGACACGTCTCTGACCGAAGCCTATTTCGAAAAGATGGGCCTCCAGGTGCGGTATTTCATGCCGCCGAACAGTGCGGCTCCGCTGGCCTTTTTCTTCTTCGGCGATCTTCTGAGCGATTACAGCGATCTTGAATTGATCAGCACCATCAGCACGATGGAAAGCTTTCAACGGATCTACCGCCCCGAAATCTACAACGCCAATTCGGTGGCCGGCGAATATTTTCAGCCGAGCCTCCAGCATCAGGATTATTCCCTCACGCAGATTGTCTATGACCGTGAGGAACGCAGCCAGTTGGCGGTGACACAGGGCAAATTTACCGAAGAGCATTTTATCAAGCCGTACCACGCCATCCTGACGGAATGGTCCGCGCAACACGCCCACTAAAACAAACACGCACAAGGTCGTTTCTCATGAACAAACTGCTCCCCACCTCGACCGCCGGCAGCCTGCCGAAACCCTCCTGGCTGTCTGAGCCGGAAAAACTCTGGTCGCCCTGGAAACTCGAAGGCGACGCTCTGGTCGAAGGCAAACAGGATGCGCTGCGCGTCACGCTCATGGAGCAGCAGGTCGCGGGCATCGACATCGTCAGCGACGGCGAACAAACCCGCCAGCACTTTGTCACCACCTTTATCGAAGGCCTTGAGGGCGTCGATTTCGAAAAACGCGAAACCGTCAGAATCCGCGACCGCTATGACGCCAGTGTGCCCTCCGTCCTTGGTGCCGTGTCACGCCCGAAATCCGTCTTTGTCGAAGATGCCAAATTCCTGCGCGGCCAGACCAAAGCCCCGATCAAATGGGCCCTGCCCGGACCGATGACCATGATCGACACGCTCTATGACGGCTATTACAAAAGCCGCGAAAAACTCGCCTGGGAATTCGCCACAATCCTCAACGAGGAAGCCAGAGAGCTTGAGGCGGCAGGCGTCGACATCATCCAGTTCGACGAACCCGCCTTCAACGTGTTCTTTGAAGAGGTGAACGACTGGGGCATGGCCACTTTGGAACGCGCCATGGAAGGTCTGAAATGCCAGAAGGCCGTCCATATCTGTTACGGCTATGGCATCAAGGCCAATACCGACTGGAAAAAAACGCTGGGCTCGGAATGGCGTCAATACGAAATGATCTTCCCGAGCATCCAGAAATCCAGCGTCGATCTGGTCTCCCTCGAATGCCACAACTCGCATGTTCCTCTGGACCTGATCGAACTCATTCGCGGCAAGAAGGTCATGGTCGGCGCCATCGATGTGGCGAACAGGACCGTCGAAACCCCTGAGGAGGTTGCCGACACCCTGCGCAAGGCGCTTCAGTTCGTGGATGCCGACAAGCTTTACCCCTGCACCAACTGCGGCATGGCCCCGCTGTCGCGTGACGTGGCGCGCGGCAAGCTGAACGCACTGAGTGCCGGAGCGGACATCATCCGCCGGGAGCTCTTGGACTGAGCCGCGCAGCCAGACGAACGCCTCTCGACATGGAGAATAGGGCTACCCTCCTCCATGGCACACGGGCTTGATGCCACACGGCAAGAGCCGCGGCGCGGTTCAGCGTGAAATCGTCTCGGCCATAAAGCCCTCGCTCGTGGCAGAACAGATTGCAGACGGCAGAAGGAACGGCAGGAAACAGCTTTTCGTCTCAAGCGAAAGCGAACCTGACCGGAACTTCTGCCGCGTCAGCCGGTTACGTCACCATCGCGTCATGCCCCTTGTCCGGCAAGTCCACCTGTGCAAACCCCATCGCTTCGGCACGCTCGGCCATCGCCATGTCATGCGGGCGCCGCGAACAGAGCACATAGCTCCCGCGCACTGCATCCCAGATCCCCTCCGGCACATCGCCCCCCTGGCCGGAGGATTGCCGTGAAGGTCTCGCGCCATGCATGGACACAGAGCACTGAGCCGCCCCGGCGCGACAATCATGAACGCGCCAGGCACCCGGAGCTTGAGAGTCCTTGAGTTTGGCCGTGCTTGCCAGCCGTTACGCGGACCAAATGCGCTGAATTTCCGCGGCCTTCAAAACCACGCCGACATGCAGCGAAACCATCTTGAGGGCGGCCTCTTCCATCTCTGCGTTCGATCCCGCGACAAGGTCCTCGGCAACGCAGACACGGTATCCGAGGTTTGAAGCGTCAAAGGCTGCATTCAACACGCAGCAATCGGTCATGCCGCCATTCAAAACCACGCGTTTCACGCCCATCGAGCGCAGAAGGAAATCCAGATCCGTGGCAAAGAACGGCGACAAACGCCGTTTCGTCAGCACCTTGAGGTCCTCATCGAGAACTTCGGTACAAAACTCGGTCCAACGCGAGCCCTCAAGCGCATGTTCTCCGATCCCGGGCAGCGGATCGGCATAATATTCGACCAGAGTGCGCCACGCCGCCGGATGTCGACCTTTGAGATCGTCCTCCCCGGTTTTGCGCAACGTCGAGCGCACATGGATGATCGGAACACCGAGAGCGCGGGCCGCCCTGTGGAAGTGGTTGACTGGCTCGATGATCGCCCGCCCCCGGGGCGCCGGACAGGGGCACATCGGGTCCTCGCTCAGATGCCCCTCGTGCATGTCGATGGAGATCACCGCCGTGTCGGGCCGGTCGACCCAGTTGCGAAACACCTCATCGGGCAGGTCCTTTTCGATCCCGTAAACACGCGCTTTCATGAACTTTCCTTGAAAAAAGAGACGGCGCGAGGTCTCCCCCCGCGCCGTCTGTGTGAGCCATTAAGGGGTGGTGCAGGCCAGACGGATCGCATTGCCATCCGGGTCGCGCAGAACCGCCATGTACCAGTTGTAATAGGTCATGAACTGCTCCTGCACGAGCGTACCGCCGCGGGCGAGGGCTTTCTCCAGACAGGCGTCCAGAGCCTCCTTCGTGTCGCAACGGAAGGTGAAGGCGGTCTGGTCATGCTCGCCCGGCATCCGTTGGTCGAGGCCAAGCATCTCATAGGCCGCCAGTGCCGAGAAGCCGACCATGACCTCCCCGGACAGGTAGCCCCGGAACACATCCGAACGCAGGTCTTCGACCTCGGGAAGATCGAAGACGTCGCGATAGAACTCCGACAGCGCGATGAACTCCTCGGAGAACAGGCTGACTTGCATCAAAAGATTCATGTCGTCCTTACTCCGCGGCCGTGCCGAAGGATTTTTCGAACTGCGCCCGCAGGTGCTCACCCGCCGTCATCGACGGATGAACCGCCTTGCCGTCGTGCTCAAAGATCGTCGGCGCGACCTCCACCTTGTAGAAATATTCCGGGTCGACGAAGGTCGGGCAGGAATAGCGGGTCTTGTCTGAATGGTTGTTCAGCACGCGGTGCATGGTGGCCTTGTAACGGTCGTTGGTGATCACCGGGAACATCTCGCCGAGGTTGACGACATAGGCGCCGGGGATCGGCGGGGCGGCAAGCCATTCGCCATCGGCGCTGCGCACTTCGAGGCCGCCGATATCGTCCTGAAGCAGCAGGGTCAGAAGACCCCAGTCCGAATGCGCGCCCGCGCCGAGCTGGTTCTTGTCGGCGTCTTTCGGCATCGGCGGGTATTTCAGGATGCGGCAGTAATGCAGCGGTTCTTCCAGACCCTTGGCGAAATAGTCTTCCGGCAGTTCCAGAGACAGGGCCACGATGCCCGCAAGGTGACGGCCAAGCTCGATCACGCGGTTGGCATAGGCTTCGTATTTTTCCTGAAACTCCGGGAAAGCTTCGGTCGGCCATTGGTTGCGACCCGTGCCCGGCACGTTCAGCTTGGTGTAGCGGTGGTTCTCGTCGGCATCGACGGAGGACATGAAGCCTTCCTTGAGATCGGGCGGGGAGCCTTCGTCAAGGGTCTGGGCCGCCATCGGCTCATAACCGCGGGTGCTGTCTTCGTTCTTGGAATCGAGCGGCAGTTTGACGTCGAGCGGCAGATCGAAGAACTCGGCCGCGAGTTTCAACTGCGCGTCCATCACCTCCTGCGGAATGCCATGGTTCTTGATGTAGAAGAACCCCGGGTCGATACAGGCCTTCTGGATTTCCCAGGCCACGGCTTTGCGCTTTTCGAGATCGTCGGAAAAGCTGTCGGTGAGGTCGATCACCGGCACGAAAGTGGCCGGTTTAGGCGGTTCGTAGAGGATCATGTCTTTTTCCTTTGTCAGACCTGAGTTGGAATCGAACGGCGCTTAATCACGCTCTTCTCGAATATGGTGGCGGCCCAGGGCCGCAGGTTGCGACCAGCTGTCCGTCCCGCGTTTGGCGGTCCAGACCATGACGGCCAGGGTCGCAAGATAGGGGGACATCTGGAGAAAATATTGCGGCACGGAGAGCCCCGCGGCATTGACGCGCGGGATCAGCGCTTCGATGCAGCCGAACAGAACCGCGCCCGCAAGCGCGCGCCAGGGCTGCCAGCGGGCGAAGATGACAAGGGCAATCGCGATCCAGCCACGCCCGCCCACAACACCGTCGACCCAGATTTTGCTCACGGCAACGGTCAGATACCCGCCCGCAAGCCCCATCAGCGCCGCCCCGATCACCACGGCGGCAAAGCGCACAGCGGTCACATCGATGCCTGCGGCATCGGCAGCACCCGGATTTTCGCCCACCGCCCGCAGCGACAGACCGAACCGGGTGCGGGCCAGAACCCAAATCGTGCCAAAGCACAGAAGCGGGGTCACAAAGACCAGAATATCCTGTTTCAGAACAAAGGAACCAAGCCCGGCAAAGCCCTGATTGGTCCATTTCTCTGTCGTCGCGATATAGCTGGTGAGCGCTTGCGCAAAGAACACCAGCGCCAGCCCCGCAATCACATGATTGATGCGCAGAGTGACCGCCAACACCGCGAACAGCACTCCCATGACCGCCCCGGCGACCATCGCGCCCCCCAACGCCAGAAGCGGCGGCGCGCCGCTCATCGTAAACCCGACACCGGCCAGTGCACCGGCCAGCATGAACCCTTCGGCCCCGAGGTTCAGAACCCCCGCACGTTCGGAAAAGATCAGCCCCAAAGCCGCCAGTGTGAACGGTACGGCAAAGCCCGGGACATTGATGATCCAGTTTGCAAGGAACTCCATCATGACGCGCTCCGCCAATGCATACGGTAGGTGAGGAAGAATTCGGAGGCCGCGACACAGATGATGAAGATCGCCTGCGTCAGACGCACCACAGAGAAGGGCGTGCCAAAGAACACCTGAAGGCTTTGACCGAGCTGGATCAGCACCGCCATGAAAAACGCCGTGACCAGCACTCCGATCGGGTGGTTGCGGGCGATAAAAGCGATCAGCACGCCGTTGAACAGATAGCCCGTGTGGAAATCCTGCGTCATGCGGCCTTCGATCCCCGCAGAGATCACGAACCCCGTCAGCCCCGCCGCCGCCCCGGACCCGAGGATCGCCGCCCGGGACAGACCCGCGACAGGCAGGCCCATCGCCCGCGCCATGTCGCGGTTGCTCGACAGGAAATCGAGGAAATATCCGAACCGGCTGCTGGAATAGAGCCACCAGAGCGCCAGCGCCAGCAAACCGGACAGCGGCAGCGCCCATGTCAGGTTCTGCCAGCCCAGTTGCGGCAGACGCTCGAAGGCCTCGTATTGTTCGGAATGCGGGAAGGAGCTGACCGGGTCTTTCCAGCCGCCATAGAGAAGATGCAGCAGCAGGTTGAACGCCACATAGTTCAACAGCAGCGTCGTAATGACCTCGTTCACCCCGAGCCGGTTCTTCAGAAGCCCCGGCCCTGCGATCCAGAGCATGCCCCCCAAAGCGGCGGCGATGGCCATCAGCGGCAGGCGCGTCGCTTCGGGGCCGACATCGAAAATCGCGATGGCCGTGGCAAAGATCGCCCCGAGGATCATCTGGCCTTCGACGCCGATGTTCCAGAAATTCGCACGAAAGGCGATGGCGCTGGCAAGCCCCGCGACCACCAGCGGCGCCATCAGCGCCAGCACGGACCCAAGCGCGCGCGGCGACGAAAAGGCGGTGTTCGAGATTTCGCTGAACAGATCCGCAGGTGCCACGCCGGAGAGCGCCAAAAGTGCGACCGAAAGGACGGCGGCCACCGTCAGACTGATCACATAGACGGACAGCCTGCGCATCTCGGTGACGGTCTGCCGGGGTTCGAGGATCGGGATCAGGCGCAGGGGATGCCGCGTCTGTTTGGTGTCTTTCGACACCGCCTGTTCATTCAGTGCCATGTGATACCATTGCCTGGCCGATCTCGGCGCGGCTCACCGGTGCGGTGAACTGGCCCGAGAGGCGGCCGTCATTCAAGACGCCTACGCGGTCGGAGAGGAGAAGGATTTCATCCAGATCTTCGGAGATCAGGATGACAGCGGCACCCGCATCGCGGGCCTCGCGCAGACGATCGTGCACAGCGGCCCCCGCCCGCACATCGAGACCGCGCGAAGGCGAATGCGCGAGCACGACACGCGGCCCACCCTGAAACTCGCGGGCGATCACCAGCTTTTGCGCATTGCCGCCGGACAAAAGCCCGGCACGTTGTTTCAGATGCCGCACGCCCTGCACGTCGAAGGCCGCGATGGCCGCTTTCGCATCGGCGCGCGCCTTGGCCCGGTTGACCCGGAACCAGCTGCCGTAGCGCCCGGCAAGAACGCCGCTGACGGCGAAATTGTCGGTGATGCCGATGCGGCTGGCCAGCCCATAGCGATAGCGATCCACCGGAATGGCGGCAAACCCCGCGCGGCGACGCTGGCGTGCGTCGCTTTCGGTGACGTTATGACCGTCCATCCAGACGGTGCCTTCGGTCGGCATCCCGAGACCCGACAGAATATCGGCCAGTTCGTTCTGCCCGTTCCCGGCCACGCCCGCGATGCCGTAAATCTCGCCCGCATGAACCTCGAAATCGAGCCCCGTAAGCCCTTTGCGCCCGTTCGCGCCGGGCATTTTGACGCCGTTCATCCAGAGCATGCGCTTGCCGATATGCTCTGCGGGCTGCGGTTGTTCCACAATCCGTTCGCCGACGATCAGCGTCGTCAGGCTGGCCGGGTCCATCTGGTCCGGCGTCGTTTCGGCAATCACCTTGCCCTGCCGCAGCACGGTGATCCGGTCGGAATGATGGAGCGCCTCATGCAGCTTGTGCGTCACCAGAACCACGGCGGCCCCGTCATTGGCGAGCCCCCGGATCAGCTCCATCAGCGCCAGCCCTTCCTGCGGGGCGAGCACGGCGGTTGGCTCATCGAGGATGATGATTTTCGCCCCCGCCACGAGCACCTTGAGAATTTCCAACCGCTGCTGCTCGGCCACGGCCAGCGCGCCGACGCGGGCGTCGAGATCCAGATCGAACCCCATGCGCGCCGCAAGCGCCTTGGCCGTTTCAGCGATCTCCGCCGTGGAGCGGGCCGGATTGAACAGTTTGATGTTTTCGAGAACGCTGAACGCGGGCACCAGTTTGAAATGCTGATGCACCATGCCGATGCCGCGCTCCACGGCGTCTCGTGTCCCAGACAAGGCCACCGGCGCGCCATCGAATTCGACGGCGCCTTCATCCGGCGCATAAAGCCCGCAGGCCACGTTCATCAGCGTGGATTTGCCTGCACCGTTCTCGCCCAGAAGCGCGTGGACCTCTCCGGAACGAACATGGAAGTCGACGTCTTCGAGGGCCGCAAAGCCCCCGAAGCGTTTCGTCACCGATCTGAGCGCAAGGGCTGCAGTCATTCTCATTCGCCCCCGGTCACACCCGGCACGAACCAGTCCATAGCCCAGAGATCGCCATCGGACATCACCGCGCCTTCCGCAACACGTTCCGTACCGTCACGGTCGCTGAGCGGGCCTGCGAAGATGTTGAGCTCGCCTGCGATGATCGCGTCACGGGCTTCCATCACCTGCGCTTTCAGCTCGTCGCTCACCGCATCGCCACAGCAGGCAATATCGGTGCCGCCATCGGCAATCCCGAGGAACGCGCCGTAAGGTGCCGCTTCCCAGGTGCCGTCCGCAGCCGCTTTGATCTCGGGCTCAAGGAATTTCTCCCAGGTCCAGATCGAGGAACATTGCGTCGCGGCAGAGAACTCGCTCAGGTCGCGGTGGTGACCGGTGCCGTAAATCCCCGCTTCGGCGGCGACAAGCTGCGGCGTCGCGGTGTCGACGTGCTGGCCAACGACTTCGACCCCCTGCTCGATCAACGCTTCGGTGGCGGCGCGTTCCTTGACCGGATCGCCCCAGGCGCCGGTGAAAACAACCGTCAGTTCCGCATCCGGGTTCACCTGACGCGCGCCCATCAGATAGGCGTTGACCGTCCAGTTCACCAGCGGGAACGGGTTCGCCGCGACGAAACCGATCTTGCCGGTCTCGGCCAGACCGCCCGCGACCATGCCGCAGAGATACTGGCTTTCATAGGTCCGGCCATAGACGGATTTCAGGTTGTCGCCATTGGTGATGCCCGCCGGGTTGATGAACAAAATTTCGGGATATTGCTCTGCCAGTTCCTTGAACGTGTCGGAATAGCCGAAAGCGGACCCAATGATGATATTGGCACCGCGATCGATAAACAATTCGGCCGCCGGACGGATCGCCGTCGCGCTTTCCGGGATTTCTGCCGCCTGCGGAATGCGCAGATCGAGCGCGGTTTCGAGTTTCTGACGGGCTTCGTCGATCGATTGCGACCAGCCACCGTCATTTGTCGGACCATAGAGAATGACGGCCGGTTTGGGATCGCCAGTAGCCTGCAATTCAGCAGATGCAGGCTGGGAGAACGCAGATGTCAGTGCTATGGATAAGGCAGCACCGCGCAGTACGTGATTTAGAAGATTCATGAGTCTGTCCCTGTTGCTTGGCTTTTCGCTGGCGGGCTTGGTTCTCGACCGCTCTCAGAAAGTCAGTTTGGTGATCGCAAGTTTTGCCACCGCCGCACGATTGGACGCTTTCCTGACATTAACCATGCGTCAAGCAGCACCGCTGAGATTCGCGTCCCTCGAATAATTTTTTTTCATTTGGTCAAAATAATTGCAGGCAAATTCTCCATTCGCTTTCGAAAGGAGCAATTGCAGGAGGCTTATCTGGCTTTCCCGTTATCCTGAGAGGCCGAGCAAAAAGTGAACCGCACCGGGTTTGCCGGAGGCTCCAACTCTTGAGCAGGATGGAGCATCATGAACAAAACAATGAACACGTATTCACTTGAAGTCCGCGCACGCGCAGTGCGGATGGTTCTCGCTGGCAGGCCATCATCTCGATCGCCCTGAAGCGCCGCCTTGCTGTCGCAGGCTATGCGGCGCGCTCTTGCGAACCGCCCCCTCACCCGGACTGACACATCATAGTGGGCGATCAGATCGAACTCAGAACGAGCAGCTCCCAGATATCAAAGAAGAGCAAGCGGAATTGCTGCGACCGTGAATATGGTATTGCGGTTTGATGTCGGCCAGAGCTGGATTGAGATCGCAAGCCGACGACAGCGACCATCCAACCTTGCCACACCAGAGGAAGCTCTGGTTGCGCAGTTGATCGCCGATCATTGGAGATCATCCCGCTGAAGTCAACACGGCGAAACAAGGCCCCGAGCATCAGCCTTACCCCGCCCGCCATGTTCGGGCAAAGCGTCGAGGATCTCCGGACAGCTCCCGCACGCGCCGTCCTTGGCGCACATCATCGCATCATGATCGAACCGCCAAGACAGCATGACCTTCTTCCCCACCGCATCAATGATGTTTGCGGTGCGGAGTTCGCCGCAGATCGCGAATTATTTTATATCATATATGATGCATGATTATTGACGAAGCAGCTCTCTTTCGATAGCTCTTGCAAGAAATGTGCCGTCGGCACGCTTGATTTGGGAGGCTGTCATGACTGAAAATACTGATATTTCCACAGAGCAGATTGCGCTGCTGGAAGACCGCGCGCGCTTTGTCCGGTTGGAAACCATTCGCTTGATCGAAATCGCCAAGGTGGGGCATTATTCCTCGGTCTTTTCCTGCGCCGAGATTTTTGCATCGCTCTATTACGATGTGATGTCGATCAATGACGATCCGACCTGGGCAAACCGCGATCGTTTCCTCATGGGCAAGGGCCACGCCGCCGTCGGCTTGTTCCCGATCCTGGCTGACAAAGGGTATTTCCCGACAGAATGGCTGGACACCTACACGCGTCTCGGCAGCCCGCTGGGAGATCACCCGGACATGCGCAAAGTGCCGGGAGTGGATTTCAGTTCCGGCTCGATCGGACATGCGCTGTCGAATGGTCTCGGCATGGCGCTTGGCGGCAGAATGCAAGGGCAGGACTTCGACGTCTTCGTCATGTTGGGCGATGGCGAAATGCAGGAAGGTCAGGTCTGGGAGGCCGCTCTCTCTGCGGCATCGCACAAACTTTCCAATGTGATTGCGATTGTCGACCGCAACGGGTTCCAGCTCGATGGCGAGGTGGACGAAGTGTTGGCCATTGAGCCGCTCGACGACAAATGGCGGGCCTTTGGCTGGGAAGTGCATGTTGTCGATGGCCATGACATCGTGGCTCTGACCTCGCTTCTGCGGAAGGTGAAGGCAGACAAATCCCGTGACAAACCCTGCTGCATCATTGCCAAAACGGTCAAGGGCAAGGGGATCGATTACATGGAAACCGAACCCGGATGGCACCTTGGATACCTGTCGCCCGAGGATGGCGAAAAGGCGCGTCAAACCATTTTGAACACCAAAATCACGGGAGCGATGTGATGAGCTCAATGGCAAAACTCAGTGCAGACAGCTGGCAGTACCGCGAAGTCAACACCCGCGCCCCGAGCCTGTCGGTGCTGGCCGACACGCTGAACGAACTGGCCGATGCGGGGCATCCGGTGGCGGCCGGGACCGCAGATTTGCAATATTCGAACGGGCTTGTCGGCTTCGCGCAGAAACACCCTGACCGCTTCGTGCAATTCGGGATTTCAGAGCAGAACATGGTATCTGCCGCAGCGGGGATGGCGACCACCGGAATGATCCCCTATGTCGCGACATTTGCGTCTTTTATCGGCCTTCTGACCTGTGAACAGATCCGTATGGATGTGGCATATTGTGCCCAGCCAGTGCGCCTGATCGGGCACCACACGGGGATTTCCATGGGGTTCTACGGCACGTCTCACCACGCAACCGAAGATATTTCCACGATGCGTGCGATTGCCGATCTGACCGTCGTGTCGCCGTCCGACGGGGCACAGTTCCGTCAGTTGTTGCGCCAGTCCGCCACCTATCCTCAGCCGATCTATTTCCGCATCGGGCGCGGTCATGATCCGAAGGTTTATGAGGCGGATGAGCCATTCGAATTTGGCAAGGCCAAGATTCACGGCATCGGAGATGACATCACGATCATCGCCTGTGGCATGGCCGTTCATGGTGCGAAAGAGGCCGTAGCCGCCATGCAGGCCAAAGGGATTTCCGCAGGCCTGATCGACATGCACACCATCAAACCGCTGGATGAAGAGGCGGTTCTGGAGGCTGCGCAAAGGTCCCGGGTGATTTTGACGGTCGAGGAACACAACATCCTTGGCGGTCTTGGTTCAGCCGTTGCGGAAGTGATGGCAGAGGCCGCGACGGGCGCACGCCTCAAACGCCACGGCATCATGGATGAATACGCGCTGATTTCTCCTCCGCGGCGTCTCTACGCCCATTACAAACTGGATGCCGCCGGCATTCAGGAGGTTGCTGAAGGGCAGCTTTGAAAGACGCCGTTTGAAAGGCGGGGCTACGGCTCCGCCTTTCGCTCAGACATCACTTACCCGTTGCGCCGAGGTGGAGACAGGTCTGGTGCAGACGGGTCGCAAGGGAGGAATTTCATGATCGTTTTTGGTGCACCGCGCCGTTACATTCAGGGGCCAGATGCGCTCGACGCGCTCGGCAGAGAAATTGCGCCGCTCGGCAAGCAGGTCGCTTTTCTGGCCGATGACATCGTCATGGGACTTTGTTTCAACCGGGCCCGCGCAGGGCTTGAGGCGGCAGGGTGCTCTGTCATGCCTGTCCTGTTTCCGGGCGAAATCACCTATGATATCGTGAAGACCCTGACCGGGGCGCTGTCAGAGACGCCGATCGATGTCATCATCGGTGCAGGCGGTGGCAAAACGCTCGATGCGGGAAAGCTGGTGGCGCGGGATCTGGGCTGTGCCTTCGTCTCCTTGCCGACCGTTGCGTCGAACGACAGCCCCACCAGCCATGTCTCCGCCGTTTACGATGCCGACCATCGTTTAAGTGCCATCGAGCGTTGTCCGTTCAACCCGGATCTCGTTGTCGTCGACACCAAGGTTATTCTGGGTGCCCCCAAAGTGCTTTTGTCTGCGGGAGTTGGCGATGCCATCGTGAAACTTTTCGAAGTGGAGCAATGTATGGCGTCCGGTGGTCTGAACGTGTTTGGAGCCAAGGCTCCATTGTCGGCTCTGGCGCTCGCACGGACCTGTTACCAGACATTACGAAGCTTTCTGGTTCCCGCCTATGCCGCCTATGATGCAGGGGAGGCAACACCGGAGTTTGAAGCGCTTGTCGAGGCGACCGTGCTGATGAGTGGCCTGGCGTTTGAAAGCGGAGGTCTGTCGGTCAGCCACGGCATGACGCGCGGGTTATCCGCTGTGCCCGGAATAGCCGATGCGTTACATGGGCATCAGGTTGCCTATGGTCTTCTGGTCCAACTCGAACTCGAAGACCGTCCGCCGGAATTCATGGCAGATATGCGCGATTTTTATCGGCTGGCAGGTCTGCCGCTCAAACTTGCGGATATGGGGGGCGATACCCGCAACAACAGTCTGATCAAGACGATCTCCGACATATCGGCGGAGGCGTCGCACATGAAAAAATTTCACCGCAATGTCTGTGCAAAAGACATTGCCGACGCAATCCACCGCATTGAGGCTGCATAATATGGTTACGCTTTCACAATTCTCTCTTGAGGGGCAAGTCGCCCTCATCACCGGCGCCGGACGCGGGATCGGCTTTGCCTTCGCCCGTGCCTTGTCCCAAGCTGGCGCACATGTCCTGATCAACGATCTCAATGAGGACACCGCCCGCGCCGCCTGCGCGCAGTTGATCGCAGAAGGCGGACAGGCCAGCCCGGCGGTGTTCGACGTCACCGATTTCGACAAACTGGACGGTATTGTCGACGATCTCGTGGCAACTCACGGACGCTTGGACATCCTGATGAACAATGCAGGCATTCTGATCCGTGCGCCGATCGAGGATCACCCGATGCGCGATTTCTGCCGTGTCATCGACATCAACCTGAACGCGGTTTACGCCATGGCACGTGCCTGTGCCCGGCCGATGAAGGCGCAGAAACGCGGACGGATCATCAACACCGGATCGGTGATGTCGATTTCATCCCGTCCGGGGGTGATCTCCTATACCGCCTCCAAACATGGTGTCCTTGGGTTGACGCGCGGTCTGGCGGCGGAACTGGGGCCGGACAACATCACGGTGAATGCCATCGGTCCGGGCTACATCCTCACGGAAATGAACCGCCATGTGCTTGGCACAGCTTTTGAGACCAGCATCAGCGACCGAACCCCCATGGCACGCTGGGCAGCCCCGGAAGAGCTTGGCGGCACAGCCGTGTTTCTGGCCTCCGATGCCGCAAGTTTCGTGACCGGGCAAATCCTGATGGTGGATGGCGGGCTGACAAGCAATTCGCTTTTGGTCGAAAGCGCGAATCTCGGGGCCTCCAGTTGAACTGAGGTTGCACCTCTGGCATACCTTTGAAAAGGTATATGATATTTCATGAGCGCCATGCAGTCATGTGTGGCGCTGGCCAGTTGTGTCATCTGTGGAGAGCCCCAAATGGGAAAAAAGATTGTCAGGCAGAATTTATCGGCTCAACTGTACGAAAATCTGCGATTGTCGTTGATGAACGGGCAATACGAGCCGGGACAACGTCTGACAATTGCCGGGCTGGCCGAGGAATACGGCACATCGATCACCCCTGTACGTGAGGCCATCTTTCAGCTTGTCAGCGAGCGGGCGCTTGAGATGCGTGCGGCGACATCTATTTTCGTGCCCCGATTCGACACCAGACAACTGATGGACATTCAGGCCGTGCGTTTCGAACTTGAGGGCCGCGCCGCCTATGAAGCCGCGGGACGCATCACCCCCGATGAAATCGCACATCTGCGGGACCTGCACATGCGCTTTGTCGACGCAGCCAAGATCGATGCCGCCGCCGCCAGCATCCTCAACCGCGATTTCCATTTCGCGTTGCTGCGTATGTCGGGCATGCCGATCCTTGAAGGTGTCTGCGAAAACATGTGGACACTGATTGGCCCGTTTCTACGCATGTTCCACATCCGAATGCCATTGCGTGACATTATTGCCGACGATCACAAGCATAACGATCTTATGGCGGCGCTGGAGGCTGGAGACCGCGAACGCAGCAGGCTGGCCATTCAGGAGGATATCCTGTGGGCCGAAAGCCTGATCCGGCGCATGGGCGACGACCTCGAAAACGCCGCTTCAAACGACTGAGACACCGGCTTTGACCGATCTGTTTGCACCTCTCGTGCAAACAGGCCCCGGCTTGTGCCCGGGGCAGGCGCCATGTCTTGCTTTGGCCCCGCATCTCCCCCGTACTGTCATTTCATTTGAAAGCCCGGAAAATTGCGTTTTTCGGTCGTAGCGGTTGACACCACACGACAATCATGCATCATATATCTTGCATTATGGAGGACAGTGCGGTGACCCTTGTTTCATCGCATGTATGTGAGGACTAAAGGGAGGATCCAAATGACTCTGACACGCAAAGAATTCCTGAAAACATTTGCCTTGGGTGGGGCGGCTGCCATGACGGGGCTCTCTGCCCCGGCCATTCTGCATGCCCAAACCCCGACACTTCTGCGGCTCAACCTTGTGGTCAACAATCAGGACCCGACCTTCGCCATGTGGCAGGATTTCGGCAACCGGATCGAAGAAGCCTCCGAGGGCACTCTCAAGGTCGAGGTCTATCCGAACGAGCAGCTTGGAAAGACCGTGGACATGATCGAGGCGGTGTCACGCGGCGCGCCGATCCTGCAAGACGGCGATCCGACGCATTACTACAATTATGTCCCCGAATTCGCCTCGATGATGGCGCCGTTCCTGTTGCAGAAACCCGATGACATCGTCACCCTCTGGAATTCCGATCTGGTGGCCGGATGGGAAAAGACGCTTCAGTCCAAGGGGCTGCGGGTTTTGACGATGACCTATTTCGGCACCCAGCAATTGTTGTCTGCCCGTCAGGTGCATGTACGTGACGATACCGCAGGGATGAAAATTCGCAACGCTCCGACCAAAATGTGGAACGAGGTCGGACGTGTGCTCGGCGGCAATATCACCAACACCGCCTTTTCCGAGGTCTATTCGGCGCTCAGTCAGGGCGTCGCGGACGGTGCCTTTGCCCCGCTTCCGATGCTGTATGCCTCGCGGTGGTACGAAACCCAGCCCTATATCTCCCTGACCGGACATCTCATGTCGATCACGTCGATCACGATGTCGCAGGCACTCTATGAAAAGCTGCCGGAACCGGCTCAGCGCGCGCTGGATGAGGTCGGGCGCGGCTATACGGCCATCCGCCAGCCCCAGATGGAAGCGGTCGAACTGGAATACCGCAAAAAACTCGAAGACGCCGGGATTGTCTTCAACGAGGTCGATCGTGCATCCTTCATGGCGGCTGCGGCGGACACGCCCAAACAGTTCCCGGAATGGCGCCCTGATCTTTACGAACAGATCAACAAAATCCTCGGCTAAATCATTGCCACTGCGCCTGGATCGCCCCTCGGGCGATCCTTTCGCGTTTCAATCCCCCAAAATCTTCGAAAGGGAGGCATTTTGTGTCTAAGACATATAAAACACGTCTTGGCATGATGCTGGACCATGCTGAGCTCTATGTCGCCAGTGTGTTTTTCATCCTCATGCTGGCAGTCGTGGTGTTCAATGTGTTCCTGCGTTTCCTCTTTGGCCAAAGCATCCTGTTTACGGAAGAAATTGCCTATTTAGGGTTCACTTGGTCGACGTTTGCCGCGGTGGCATGGCTTTACAGAACCAAGGCGCTGATCTCTGTCGACATCTTCTTTCTGCTGCTGCCCGCCAGCCTGCGCCGGGTCTTGTCGGTTTTGATGGATATCACGCTGATCCTCGCCAACCTGTGGTTTTGCCGGCTGGCCTGGGTGCTGGCGTCCGGTGGTTTCCTGCGAAAGACACCGGTTCTCGAAATTCCCTATTTCTGGGTCAATCTCGCGCCGCTTCTCGCCTTTGGACTGATGGCTTGCTACTCGGTGGCCCACCTCATCCACGGTTTCACCCATCCTTATGTTCATGACGATGAGCATGATGCCGAAATGTATCAGGACAGCTCTCTATGACCTTTCTTTCATTCCTGCCGATCCTCCTTTTGTTCGTGCTGTTCGTGCTGCGGGTGCCGATTGCAATGGCATTGCTCATCGCAACGGCCGTCTATTTCGGGGCGATCAACACCTTCATGCCACAAGAAACCATGATCCAGACCATGGTCGCCTCCATGGAGAGCTTCCCCTATCTGGCGATCCCGTTTTTCACCTGTGCGGGGGTGGTCTTCAACTATGCCGGGATCACCAGCCGCCTCATGGGGCTTGCTGAAATGCTCTTTGGCCACATGCGCGGCGGCATGGCTCAGGTCAATGTGGCGCTCTCTGCAATGATGGGCGGGCTGTCCGGCTCTGCCAATGCCGACGCGGCAATGCAGACCAAGATGATCGTGCCCGAAATGGAAAAGCTCGGCTATAACCGTGCCTTCTCAACCGTCGTGACGGCCGCGTCGGCCTGTATCACGCCGATCATTCCGCCGGGCATCATTCTGATCCTCTATGCGCTGGTGGCCGATGTCTCCGTTGCCAAAATGTTCATGGCGGGACTTCTGCCGGGTATCATGCTCTGCGTGCTGTTGATGATCACGGTCGCTCTGGTGTCACGTAAAAAAGGCTATGCCCCATCGCGGGCCACCCGTGCCAGCTTTCGTGAAATCATGCGGCACATGGGCAAGAGCATCTGGGCCTTGCTCCTGCCTTTCGGCATCATCATGGGGCTGCGTTTCGGGGCCTTCACCCCGACCGAAGCGGGTGCCGTTGCCGTGGTCTATGCCGTGTTCGTCGGCGCCGTGGTGTATCGCGAACTGAAATGGCATCACACCTGGCGCATCCTGGAGGAATCCGTCCTTGCGACAGCAGGGGTCATGTTCATCATCTGCGCGGCCAATGCTTTTGCCTCCTACCTGACATGGGAAAGCATTCCGGCGACCTTTTCAAACTTCCTGATCGGGTCTGTCGACAATCCGATCGTACTCTTGCTGATCGTGAACCTGCTGTTGCTGCTGGTCGGGTTCTTCTTTGAGGGAGGCTCCGCGATCATCCTGATGACGCCCTTGCTGCTGCCGGTTGCGACGCAACTCGGCATTGATCCGGTGCATTTCGGTATCGTCATGGCGGTCAACCTGACCATTGCAGGGTTTACACCGCCGGTCGGGACGATGATGTTCATCACCATCTCGATCGCCAAGGTGAAAATGGAGGACTATGTCCGTCACGCCATGCCGTTCTTTGTGGCGCTCATCATCGCTTTGCTGTTGCTGACGCTTCTGCCGGGGATTTCCCTCTGGCTGCCCGATCTGTTTCTCTAGAAGAGAAATGCCAGAAGCACATATGTCATGCTGGCCGCCGGGACCCCCGGCGGCCAGTTGTGATTTCGGGGCGCATCACCCCGACGGCCAAGCATTACCTCACCGTATCCCAGAGATAGCCTTTGCCTGTTTGTCTGGCTTTCCGCTTGGTGTCAGTCTTTGGCCACCAACTCGGGAGAACAAAATGAACCGTTTTAAGACTGAGATCGGCGGTGCAAAAGCCGGCCACGGAAGCGGCGGAATAATTCGGCCGCAGACGGAGTAAACTCCGGCCATCTATTTTCATTCTGCAAGGAGCGCAGGAGAGACCGAGGATTTACACCGTGGATCTTTACCTGAAGGTTCGTCTGGCCGTCTCGGAAGGAATGAGCCGACGTCAGGCTGCCAAACACTTCAACATATCGCGCGACAGCGTCGCCAAGATGCTGTCGTATTCGACGCCTCCTGGCTATCAGCAACGATCATCACCCCGACGGCCAAGGCTGGACGCGTTTGTTTCGACGATCGACAACTGGTTGGATGAAGACAGACACCCGGCTTGCCAGCGGGAAATGATCGAACGGGATCGCCGCAAGGTCGAGCGCCGTATCAAGGCAGCCAAATTCCCGGTTGTCAAAAACCTCGATAGTTTCGATTTTTGCCGCCATACCTAAGCTCAATAAGATGCAGATGCTGGAACTGGCCCGCTGCGGATGGATCGAGCATCGAGAGAACGTCATCTCTCTCGGTCCCAGTGGTTCCGGGAAGACGCACATAGCCCTTGGCCTGGCCGCCTGCCAGAAGGGCCTGTCCGTCGGCGACACCACAGCCGCCGCCATGGTCAGCGAGATGCTAGAGGCCCGTGACGAGCGGCGTCTTTTACGTTTCCAGAAGCAGATGGCAAGGGACAAGCTGCTGATCATCGATGAGCTGGGTTTTGCGCCGCTCTCCAAGACCGGCACGGAATTGCTCTTTGAACTGATCTCGCAACGCTATGCGCGGGGCGCGCCCCTGATCACCAGAAATCTGCCCTCTGACCAATGGACGGAAATCCTGGGATCCGAACGCCTGACCCGCGCTCTACTCGATCACGTCACGCACCACCTCAACATTCTCGAAATGAACGGCGACAGCGACCGTCTCGCCCAAAGCCGTGCCCGAAAGGTCGGCTGAAACCCTTCAAAAGAACTGCAAGTCATGCTGGACAAGCACGGCAAGGGATCAGGCCCCCTCACCTTGTTCTGACCACAACGATCACTGGAGGATCGATCATGGCTGATATGCCGACTGTCACGCGCGGACGCGCGACTGAACTTTCTTTTTCGCATTTTATCTGCACGCTTGGCGTGGCCATTGAGGCTGAGCGCGACATCGAAGGTCCGCTGTTGTGGGCTGATCCGGGCTTTGCTGACTGGCTGCGCGATGCAGAACTTGCTTGGGAAACCGCGACCAACGCCTGCTATACGGCACTTGATCGGCCGCCCAAGGCGACCTAATCAAAGCGACCAAAATTGTATGGTGGCGGAGACGAAGGGATATCCTACTTCAATCTGCCGATGTAACGATACCAGTGGGTTAGCTTGGACCACGCCCCAAGTACTTGCCTGCACTGTACCAGATGACTGGAACATGGGAAGGGTATGTCGCCAGAAAACCCACCAAATTTCGTGCGGGTAGCGGGTCCGGTACTTTCGCCTTCCCCAACCGGGTCCAGAATTCATAGTGAGCTTGGACCATGCAGGCCCTTAAGACTTCTTCGGGCGCTTGCCAGGCTTGGCTTCGCGCAGGTAGGCCAGCAGGTTTTTGAGCATCTCCAAAACCTCATCAAACGTGACGATCCGCACCCCGTGGGAGTTCTTTCGATACAACTGGAACGACCTGCGCTTATCCTTTTCGGTGGGCATCGTGCCGACGATGAGAACGCAGTCAATCTCATAGTCCGCGACTTCGTTTTCCCCATGCCAATCGTTGTCGGACTGATGCAACGGAAACTTGCGGGTGAAGTGATACCGCTGATCAAGAACCTGCGTGATGCCGCCTGACAGCTCATCATGCGGGCCATAGACGCCATCCCGGTACTTCTTCACCACAGGCGATTGAGGCTTTTTGATCTCGATAAGAGCAGCGTTGTTGTTGACGCTGTTCTTGTACAGAAAGTCGCCGATCTTCTCACCTTTGCCGTCGATGCGACGACCGCCGACATAGGATTGCCCGTTGACGCAAACCACCGGATAACCAAACGCGAAAGACAGCAGGAACGGGTCATCCTCAAAGAATTTCTGCCACTTGTTTTCGTTGTGGTGCTTGGCCATCAGCTCTTCGAACTCTTGGATCGCCAGCTCCAGCCGGGTCAGTTCCAGCTCTGAAATCAGCTGCTCGGTGGCTTCGGGGGCTTGCTGGGCAAAAGTACGTGCGGAGCGACCAAGCTCTGTTACCAATTCCGTCTGAGCATCAGGATCGCGGTAGTCTGGATCAGCGACATACTTCTGGATCAGCTGGCGAATTTCGTTCCGGCCCAACCTAAACGGTCGAGTTTCAGCGCCAACGACCTCTGCAACCACATTGTACGAGGTGGTCGCCTTCACTTCATTTTCTGCCACTTGAGCACGGCGATCAATCCGGTCAATCTCAGTGATCAAATCATCGAAGGCATCTAGGGACAGTTTGAACTCATCTTCCATCGGACCGCCATCACCGATGTACAGAACATCTTTGTCCGAGTGATCCGCCACAGCATCCAAGACGAAGCGATACTCCTTCTTGATGCCAAGCCCATAGTTTGGATCGCGGGTCAGACCATCAGGCTGGAAATCCAAGGCCATATCTGCGGCGGTCTCGTCCGGGTTGGGGCCAGCGTCGAACCAATCAAACGAAATCGCTTTGATCTTCTTGTGTTTTGGTGTGAACGAACCGTCTGGCTCTGGCCTCGTGTAGACTGGATAAAGCCGGACCCGCTCATTGGTTTCATCCAGCGTATAGAGAACGACCGGTTCGACCTTGTCAGTGTCCGGGTCAAGCCCTCCGTCCTTGATACGCTCCTCGGAGGGCTTCACATACACATCCCAACTACCCGGCACATTGCCCGGTTTCACCGTGATCTCTGGAGCACCCTCAATACGCTGTCCGGGTATGCGCCGTGCCATTGTTTATGCCTCAGCTTTCTTCCTGCGGCCCCGTTTGGGTTTGGGGGCGGTGGCGCGGGCTTTGCGGATACGGGCGAGGAGTTCGGTGGCGGGTTCGTCGGTGGGGTCTTGGGGGACAAGCCCGCCTACGAAGGCTTTGGCGAGGATGCGCTGATCCAGCCGGTCGGTGAGTTTCAGGGCCTTCTCAGCCTCGGCAGCGAGGCGGTCGATCTTCGTGAAAGCGGTTTCGATCCGGTGGACGATCTCGCGTTGTTCTGCCAGTGGTGCCAACTTGATGTTGAATGCTCGAACCTCCGGGAAATAGATCGTCGTATGTGTTGTTCCCTCACCAAAGTTGCGAATGTCATCTCCCTCTGAAAGCAACGCATACATCAGGTATTTCGGGTCTAGCGCGTCGCTACACGTCCATGTGGCGAAATCCTGACTAGTGGCCATCTCGCAGCCCATAATCGTGACGTAGCCGACCGACGCTGTACGCGACAAAACAACCGTGCCTTTGGGGAGCAGCCTAGCCGACGAGTTTTTCAAGCCGTCTTCGTTGGTCTTCTGAATGGTATCGTAGATCACCCGTCCATGATGGGTGTTCGCGTCCGGGATACTGATCCAGCGGACATCACCGTCCCACCACTCAGGATGTGAGCGACTTGGCGTATGCCCAGTTTCTTGGCGCGACACCCTGAGCAACGGCACCCAGTCCCAACCAATTGGAAGCTCAGTCCCCGGATGGTTGACCGACAGACCACCCTTTCCGGGAATGACTTCGTCCGTTGGCTTTCTTCCTCCGCGCCCTTGTTGTGGTGCCTCGGTTCGCCCGAGAAGCTGAGACACTGTTTCAAGTTCGCTCTCCTGCCGAAACTGTGCCGTTTGCTCGCCTCGGAATGCTGAACGCAAGAAATTTAGTTTGTAGCGCTCTACCAAGTCTGGGATCGCCTTTAGGTCTGAACGAGCGGTGGTTGTGCGGGCGCTGAGGGTGTCGAGCTTCCTCACAATCCGCCGTTGCTCGGGGAGTGGGGGGAGCGGGATTGCGATATCACTTATCGTTTTTGGACTTACATTCTGCTGCGCACCACCTTTTCCAAGCGCCGCAAGAGCTTCCCTGAAGAGCGGTGAACTGAGAAAGCAAAACAAATAGCCATCATCGTCCAACTTATCTGCGGGCGTTAGCCTTGCCACTCGTTGGTTCAAGGCGGCGGGCAAGTGCTGTTGTTCGATCCGGGCTACACGTCCGATGTTTCCCGTTAGTGATGTCAGTATATCGCCTGCCAAAAGTTCAAAATGTTTGGTCTGCTCGTTGAGCTTCACGTATTTCGGCTTTGCTAGGGAGATTTCCCCATCCTGAACGTTTCCGATACGGATCAGGAAATGTCCTTCATCCTTGTACTCGGAGCTCTTGAAGGCAAAGCCACTTTGTATATTTAGTAGGTCACCTAGTTCCGCATCTGCCCAACCCTTAGGAAACTCGCTCATTCCGCCGCCTCCTGCTGCGCGGCCTGCGCCTGCTGCCAGTCATGATAGGTCTGCTTCGATCCTTTGACTTTCCACTCAGTCCGTCCGTTGCTGTTGCGGTCCAACACGACCGCTGCCGCCGCCGAGGGGCTGTTGAAGGGCCAAGGCTTGGCAAAGCGTAGCTTGTCCGCCCCATGCGGGATCAGCACTGCATCGGCGATCAACTTCTCTTTCAGTCCGCCATAGCTTTGCTGCACATAGCCCGTGCCCGTCAGCGCCTCAGAGCCCTCCAGTACGATGAATTCGCCCTCTTCCTCCACCGCCGTGGCCTGCACCCCGCTTTTGTGGCGGATTTCGAATTGGACATCGCCCGTGGTACGCTCCTCAACCGGTTTGGCGGTTTGCCTCACGGCGCGGGGTTGGGGTTTGAGCATGTCCAGGCCGATCACCGGCAGGATGATCCGCAGGTTGGCCAGAAACTGCTCCATATTCGCCACGTCCGCTTCGGGCAGTCTGCGACGGCTGGTGTCGGGTTGGGTGCCGTTGTCGAGCGTCACGCGGCCCGCCTGCGCCGTCAGCTCGATCAGCCGCGCCTCAAGGTATTCGGCGTGGCCCTTGGACAGGTCATCATCACTGGTGGTCACGGCGATGGCGGTTTCCCAGAATTCGCGCTTTTCGGCGCTTTGCTTGATCCGTTCGCGCACAGAATTGGCCGAGCCGATATAGACGCGGGTCATGCCCTGTTTGTCGGGGTCCGGGCCGGTGAGGACATAGACGCCGGTGCGGTCCACCTCTTCGCGGCTGGTGAGGCTGGCAAAGGTGGATTGGCTGGAGACGAGGACGACACCCGTCCAGCCGTGGATCGTTGCCTTGCGCAGGCCGGTGGGTTTGCCATCGACAAGGAAGAGCTGAATGGTGCGCCCGAAGGTCTCTCCCGTGCTCATTCGGCGGCCTCGACGGCGGGTGCCTCTTCCAATTCTTCGCTGAGCGCTTCGATCTCGTCCAGCGCCGCGCGCAGGTGGCCCATGATCGCGGCGGCGATTTCGTCCGGCTCGGTCATGTCGTCCTCAGGGTCGCCGCTTTCATCGCGCAGCCACGTCCAATCGAGGTTGTCGCCGCGTTCCGTGATCTGTTCGCGGGTCAGCTTGCGCCAGCGGCTGTCTTCGCCCTGCTCTTGGCGGTCAGAGTGGCCGAGGGGATCGGGGCCGAAGAAGCTTTCAAATTCGTCGAAGTGGTTTGGCGTCAGCGGGTTGGTTTTGCCGAAGGACGGCATGTTGGTGCGCAGGTCGTAGAACCAGACATCGCTCGTGGCCTGTTGCCCGTGGTTGGCCGGATAGACCTTGTCCGTCACGCGGGTGAAGAACAGCACGTTGGTCTTGACGCCTTGGGCATAGAAGATGCCCGTGGGCAGGCGCAGGATGGTGTGCAGGTTGCAGTTCACCATCAGGAAGCGGCGCAACTCGGTGCCTGTGCCGTCACCAAAGAGGATGTTATCGGGCATGACAATTGCGCAGCGCCCGCCCTTCTTGAGGTTGCGCACGGCGTGTTCGAGGAAAGGCATGGGGCCGACGCGTTCGCCCGCTGTCAGGGTGAAATCCGGGCGGTTCACGTTGCCCGACATCTTGTTGAACGGCGGGTTGGTCAGGATCACATCGGCCTTGCCGAGGGTTTCGCCCTGCGGTGCGCAACTGTCCTCGCAACCCACAAGGCTTTCGATCCCATGAAGCAGCATATTCATGACGCACAGGCGATGGGTGTCGGGCACCCATTCGTGCCCCCGGAAGGCAAGGCGGCGCTGGAAATTGCCCTGCTCTTCGGACAGCGTGAAGAGATCGTCGGTGGTGTCCTTGATCGCGCGATCTGCGGCAATCAGGAACCCGCCCGTGCCAGCAGCGGGGTCTTGGACAATCTCGCCCGGTTGCGGTTTGACCAAGCGAATGATGCTGTCGATCAGGGCGCGGGGCGTGAAGTATTGGCCAGCTTTGGACTTGGTGGCAGAGGTCGTTTTCTCCAGAAGCCCTTCGTAGAGATCACCCAAACCATCTTCACGAGCCGTGAACCAGTCGAGCTTGTCGATATTGGTTGTCAGCGTCTTGAGGTCTTTGGGCAGACGGATATGGGTCATGGCATCGGTGAAGATTGCCAGTGTGACCGGGTCTGTCGTTTTCTTCGGGTTGCCGAGTTCCAGCAACATCGCCTTGTAGTATTCGAGCTGGTCCCCGCCTTCGGTCGTGGCCAGCTTGCGCCAGCAATGCCCGTTCGGCAGACGGGCCTCCTGTCCAGTTTCCTCCAGCATTTTCAAAAACAGCAGGTAGGTCAGTTCGTTGACGTAGTTCGAATAGGACACGCCCGCCGACTGGAGGGTTTTGCATTCGCGCCAGAGTTTAGCGACGATTTCAGCGGTGTTCGGGTTCATGCGCTCACTTTCCAGAGTTCTTCGTTAAAGTCGTGAAGGATGGTTTCCAGCTGACCGTTGAACACCCGGTTGAGGCGGTTGAAGCCCCCCTGCGCGGCAAAGGTGCCTTGGTCGATGCTGTCGCGGTCCACGACGATTTCTTTTGTGATTTGCTCGGCGATCCGCCGCAACCAAGTCTTCTGTGGGTCGGTCCACTTGGCCTTGGCTAAGATCACCTTTGTAGCGGATTGCACGCGGGTTTCAAACGGGATCAAAGGGTCGCCCAAGGCCGCTTGCCGGACAAAGCCAATGATCGAAGCGGCGATATCTTCGTTTGAGGCATCGTTCCACGCGCGGCGCAGGCTCGTTTCCGAAAAGCCCATCTTGTCCAGCTCAAGCCGCAGGTTCCGCAATTCTGTACGCGTAAGCTCTCTTGGCCGCTGGACCACGACCGAAAGCGCCGCGATCTTGTTCTGATTGTTCTTCACGAATGAGGTGAAGGTGTCCAAGAAGTCCTCGGGTTTTTCGTATTCACCATAGCCGGTGGTGACGGCTTCCATGCTGTCTTTATGGTGTGAGATCGGGACGAGGTTCGGACCTGATCCGTCCGGGTCCCAATCAAGTATCTTGCCCAAACCAGCGAACCGTTTGACATAGGCAGCGGCCTGCTCGGGCGTGTGGTTCTTCAATCGGTCCCGCAGTTCCTCTGCGGTTTCTCCCGTCAGGTCCCTTACTGCTTCCGCCACTTTGCTTGGCAGTTTTCTGAGCTTGCGGTGTAGCTTGGCCAGTACCTGATCGCGCACAAGCTCTCGCTGATCATCTTCATCAACAGACGCAAGCTCGTCAAAAAGCTGCTCGAAGGTCAGCTTGGGATTGCTGGCGACAGGTTTCATCTGCGTCAGGTCCTGCAAAGACGCGTAGAGGTCCACGGCGTCAAAGATGCGAAAGACCTCCTTCCCGATATCGTCACACCGGCGCGTCGCCCTCCCCAACATCTGTTCATAGAGAATTCGGCTATTCACCCGCCGGATGAAAACGAGATTGGTGATCTTCGGAACGTCGATACCAGTGGTCAGCAGATCAACGGTGACAGCGATCTGCGGGAAGGCATCGTTGCGGAACGACCGGATCAACGCCCCAACCTTGTCTACGCTGCCCGTAATCTTTCGGATGGCTGCGTCTTCGATTGCCCCATACTGAGCCGCAAATGCCTTCTTCAACTCATTCACCACAATATCCGCATGGGCGTCCGTGGCTGCAAACACTAGCGTTTTTCCGTCCAGACTAGGGTCGATATGCTTTGCCAGTTCCTCCGCAACTACCTGATTGAACGGCTGCGTGATCACACGCTTGTTGAAGGCTTCAACTTGAAAGTTCAGCTCGTCCGGGGTCGTGACATTGTCGATTTCTCCCGTCTGGCTATCCATGACTTCGACATCTTCACCAGCTGCAAAGGTAATCCCAGCTTGGCTGAGGGCGGTCTGGAACCGAACTGGCGGTTCATGGTCGATCAACCACCCATCCACAACAGCCTCTCGGTAGGTATAGGTGTAAATTGGATCGCCAAAAATCTGCGCGGTGTGCAGTGCTGGCGTGGCTGTCAGCCCGATCTTCACCGCGTCGAAATACTCCAAAACCCGGCGATATTTCGAGACGTAGTCATCCTGACTTCTGAAGCTCAGCTCTGCATCCGACATCTCGCGGTCAAGCAAATAGCCACGGTGACACTCGTCGATCACCATCAGGTCATATTGACCAATCGGCGGAACATCTGCGGGATCGTTGTTGTAGAGAACGCGCTTCACCAAACCTTGAATAGTGCAAATGTGCACCCGTGTTTCTGGGTCGGGCTTGATGTCCTCAAGCCCTTTCATACCAAACAACTGCCCGAAGGTCTTCGGTCCCTCAATGGCAGTGCTCATGAATTCGTCACTCGTCTGAGTGCCAAGCGCTGACCTATCCACGACAAAGCAGATGCGACGGAACCGCTTCGTGGCCAACAGCCGGTACAGCATGGCAATGGCCAGCTTGGTCTTCCCGGTCCCCGTTGCCATTGCCACAAGCATTTCGCGCTTCTCTGTGCCAAGCGCCTTCTCGACCTCTTGGATCGCGGCTTTCTGATAGGGGCGAAGCTGAAAACCAAAGTCGAAGGATCGGGCCTCCAAGGCAGCCTGAGCCTTGTCTTTTTCAACCTCCAACATAGAAACCAATTCATCGGGCGAGAACCACCCCATGAGAGCGCGCCGAAGGTTCTGCGGCAATCTGACATCTCGAAACCAAATACCACTCTCGGTTTCGAGCTGTTTCAGGTAAGGGCGTCCATTCGTGGCGAAAACAAATGGAACAATAAATTCATCATTCCACTTTTCATTATTCCCGACCCCCTGAATTCCTCTTGAGTACCTTTCAGCCTGATCAATCGCGGCAGAGACGTTTTTGCGATATCGCTTTGCCTCAACAATTGCGACGCAGATTTCGCCGACAAAAAGGGCATAGTCGGCTGGACCGGATTGAGTGGGCCACTCAGCGATTGCTAGATTTTTTCCCTTGGCGGGGCGTACGCCCTTGCCGTATCGCAGTTCCGAACTGTCGGCCTCCCACCCGCGATCCCGGAGTTGCTGATCAATCAGTTCTCGCGTTGATTGTTCATCGAGGTCGATGGCCCCAACGGCTGCGTTTGAAGCCTGTACGAACTCCATCTTCTGCGCAGCAGTTTGCAACTGAACCCGTGCCGCCAGCTCTTGCAGCTCTTTGTCTGCTTCCTGTGCCAAGGCCTCCCATGTCTGTCGTTCAGAAAGCTCACGTTGGTGCCTCGCCTCGGCGCTTTCAGCATCCAAAAGAGCTTGTTTCCTTTGTTCTTGTGCCTTTTGGGCAGCTGTCAGCGCATCGTCTCTCTCGCGGCGTAGTCGCTCAAGCTCCTTGGTCAATTCCTCTGTCGTAGATTGAGGGAGGCGCGGAGGAACGAAGGGACCAGGCGAAAAGTCTCGGTCTTTGGTGCTCGCCCGAAAATGCCAGACCCCAAGTTGAACCGACATCTTCATACATGCCAGAGCTTGACGATGATCTCCCTGACCTTCGTGAACTGCGGCGTTGCCCAACTTTCTGATGTGGTGGAGCACATCGAGTACGCGATCCGGTGCCGCTCTATCATACTTCAACCGGCGCAGCAGATCGACTTGTGTATCGGCATCGACGAGATCGACACCCATCAATACGGCATGTCTACGGGCAAGGCGTTCACTAAATTGCCTGAGTTTAATCAGACTTGTACTGGGGTCTTCCTGAAAGTAGCTCTCCGCGAGCCTGCCCAAATTGGCAAGCTCACCGTCTAGCTGATCTAAAAACTCGAAATTGCTTTGCACCTGATCCATCGCACAATTTCTGCGATAGTCATGGCAAAAAGGCAATGAATAACAATCACAACAGCGCCCCCGCTGCATTCCCATCAAACAGCCCCGCATCGCGCACATAGCGAGATAGCATCAGGTCCGAGGCATGGCCTGTCTGTGCCCGCACCTTGTAAGTCGGCACCCCGGCCTTGATGGCGCTGGTGGCGAGGCCTGCACGGAGGCTGTGGCCGCTGTAGCCCTCAGGGTCGATCCCGGCATTTGCGAGACGATTGCGCAGGATGGTGGACACGGCGTCGGAGCGTAAGCGGTCGGGTTGCACATTGCCGTGGCGGTCAACCGGGCGGTAGATTGGGCCTTCGTCCTTGTTCAGGACACCCAGCCAAGCTGACAGTGCGGCCACGGGGCAATGGCGGGTGCGACCAAGGGGAATGCCAATATTGCGTCCTTGGCCTGCTTGGTCGGTCTTGGAACGGCGAAGGTGCAGGACCAGACCTTCGCGGACCTCTTCGATGTCGGGCAGATCAAGCCCGATAAGTTCCGAGGACCGGAAACCGCCCGCCCAGCCGATCAGCAACAACGCACGGTCACGTTTTGCACGGGGATCATCCCCAAGCGCATCCAGCACAATGAACAGCTCTTCACGAAGCAAGGGGCTGGCCTGATCCTGAGCGGTGCCTTTCACCCGTTTGATCCCCCGCATCGTGGCCCGCACGATCTCGCTGCGGCAAGGGTTCGGCCAGGCATTCGCCTCATGAACCTTGCTCAGTGTCGCCACCCGCCGCGCGAGGCTGGACGGTGCCAGCGTGTCGGCGTGATCGGCCAGATAGCGGGCGACCTGATCGGGCGTAGCAGGGAGCACCCCGCCCCAGTCCGTGAAATGGGCCAAATCAGAACGGTAGGCTTTGCGCGTGTTCTCGGACAGGCTTTCGCGGATAAAGTGCTCCACGGCTCCATCCGCCGCCATATCGTTGCTTCCCTCGCCCTTTGTGGACCGGGATAAGAAAGGATTATGCCGGGTTAGAACGAGATCGCTCATGCAACGCCCTCCCGCACAGCCTCGGCCCGGATCGCGTTCAGCTCGGGTATCGCATCCTTGAGAGCGGCCAGCCCGAATTCGAGAGCTTCGCGCGGCAGACCTGAGCAGTCCCACTGCCACCTGTCCCGTAGGCTAGCGCTCAGCGGCCCGAACGCGTGGCAGCGCAGGCACTGGCCTTCGACCCTAAATAGCAACTCCCCGGCAACCTGCACCCGGTTCGCGCGCGGCAGGAACGCCCCGGCCCATGACGCCATGCCTGCATTTCGCAAGAGCAGCCGACCAACGGCAGCGCGACCGGGCCGCGTGTACATGTCAAAGGCATAGGACGGCACCCCGTTGATCCGCGTTTCAACCGGGGTTGGATCATCTTGAACCCCGGTTGCGACCACCCCGTTTTCGAGGGACAACAGAGCGACAAACGGCGATAGCATGGCCGAGGTCTTGGTGAAATTGGCCCGCGCGATCTGCACCATCGTGGGCGCGACGCCCAATTCAGCCAGGGTATCGAAGGCCAAGTTCGGATTGCCTTTACGGGTCAGCAGGTGATCGCTCTGGCAACGGGCCGTGCCGAACAGATACCAGAGCGCAAGGGCTTTGCGGTCGAGAGACGGACACCCCAGAACAATCTGGCGCAGGCGGTCATCTGACATCGCGCCGAAGCTGGCGCGATCCTCGGCCAAATCGAGCAGCCGTTCGAGGCTCATGAGCAGATCATCGGCAGCGCGGGATTTGCGGGCGTCCACCATGCGTCGGATCAGATAATCCGTGACCACCGCATCCCCGCCCAGATCACGCCGTATCTTGGCGCTGGCCAGACAGGCGGCTGTGATCCCCACGGTTTCGATATCCGCCGTCCCGATATCTTCGGCAGCGATGATATTGAGGCGGCGCAGGAGATGTTCCCTTTTGGTCTCCAGCAAAAACCGTCCGGCTTGACGCGCCGCATACAGGTCGCCCCGGCGGATGGCCTTCTGCAAGAGCGAGCTGGCGACCCACTGCGTGCTGGTGAACGGGGCGATCCTTGGTCCCGGATCAAGCGCGGCGATCTCCTGCGCGACGATGGTCTGAAATCTGGTGAGTTTGGACGTGTCTATCACGGTTTGCCCTCCTTGGCATTTTCGGAGGGGGGCGAGATCGTCTCACCCTCATTAAGCGTATCCTGTGACACCTACAGGAAAAGGGAAATCGGGGTGACAGGTCGGGTTCCACCCAAAAAATACAGCACCCGATTTTGCGTGCAGTTAATTGCAATCCCGCTAAGTTTCCACATTGGCACAACATATGGACATACGGATTGGCCGGTTCTGTCCCCCCGGAAAAACACGCTGAATTTCCACTTTTGCCACCCCACATCCAGCCAACCAGCATTGGCTGAACCCGGAATATCGGAATGTCTTCAAAACTGTCTCTGGGACATTTTTCTGACCGGCGAACACGACGCGTCATCCCTTTCAACTCGACCGGGTGCCAGCCATCCGCTAAAAGCCAAGCTGAGCGGTACGTGTCGCTTGGGGCGTAGAACACCCCGAAGCAAGAGGTTGGTGCAGACCTGAACTGCGCCGACGACCCTGACTTCTTAGGTCCGGGAGCCTGTGGCGTATGTCCAAGGCTCCCGCCTAAAGGCCATGGGGACCGGGCTTGCTTCGGTTGTTCTAACTCCCGGATCAGGGAATTTCAGAGTGTCAGCAACCCTGCGGGGACGTACCGCAGCCGTTGCCCGGAGTTGGAATGAAAGCCATTGGAACACCCGTCATAGTGAGTGCGGACGGCGCAAGCCACCTTGAGCAGATTTCGCTGACACAGAACGAGCTTTATGATGAGCGCTGGCTGCAAGAACTGATTTTCAAGAACCCCTCCCTTCTACCCATGGATCAGATCGAACCGGGGCTGGGCGAGTTGATCCCGGCTTGCATGGAATTGCCGCTGCGCTGCGGGTATCTCGACAACCTGTTCCTGACGCCTGATGGCGATGTCGTTATCGTAGAGGTCAAACTCTGGCGGAACCCGGAAATGCGGCGGGCAGTTCTGGCCCAGGCATTGGACTATGCGTCAGCTATGTTCTCCATGAGCTATGAGGAGCTGGATGCTGCGGTCAGGAAGGCCGATGGCGCGAATGGCCGCACGATGTTCGAGATCGCCGATGGCCCAGAGACACTGGAAGAACCGGAATTCATCGACGCATTGATCAATCGACTGAAAACAGGCCAGATCGTGGTCATCGTGGCCGGAGATGGCATTCGCGGCGAGTTGGAGAAACTGGTCGAACAGTTGCAGACCCACGCAGGTTTCCGATTTACCTTCGCGCTGGTCGAGCTGGCCCTGTTCCACGCGCACGATGAACGCTGGCTTGTTGTGCCCCGCACGCTGGCCAAGACCTATCGAATAGAGCGCGGCGTGATCAGGCTGGAGGGCGACAGCGTTTCGGCCTCGTTCGAACCGGCTCCAGCACCCGCATTTCATCGTCCGCGCGCACGGTATCGCCAGCAGCAAAAACGATCTCATCTGACATCTTCTATGACGCCATGCGCGGCATTGATGCGGACCTGCCACGGCAGATCAACGACATGCTGGGCAGACTTGAGAACCTTGGTGTATATCCTGAGTTCAAGAAGACTATGATCCTACGCTGGGCCACACCAGACGGGAACACGGCGCATCTTGGGTGCGTCTATCGCAACGGGTCGATCTTCTTTGAAGACGTTGCGACATCTTTGCCAGACCGGGGGACCGCCGCTTGGTTTCTATCCGCGCTGGCCGACGCCTATGGTTTTGAGATGGTGGATTGGTCTGGCGGTAAGACACTTCGAACAGCAGGCAAGCCGCCAAAGATCGGACAAATCGCGCAACAGCCGAATGGCTTCGTGTCAGCCGTTGAAGGGCTTGAGAAGCGCGTCCGAGGTCTGTGACTGTCAGGCCAACGTAGCGATTGGGACAGAGCACGAGATTTCTATAAGAACGAAAAGCGACCTAAATCTCTTCCCCGAGATTTTACTGTTGACCTCCTGATCAGATCGCGATGTGCGAGTGCAACGAGTGCTCGCGTCCTATTATCTTTAGATAATAGGACAGTGTTTCTCTTAATTTCCCCGTTCTCTACAAGTACTGAAAGTACTTAAACGTGGCCGAACCGCCCCCTTTATTAAACGTTGCCAAAACGCCGAAACCAGCCATCCTCAAATATCCTTCTGGTAGGCGTTGGCAGGGCCCTTGGCGTTACCCGGCCCTACGCCATTCCATGCGGCCTCAACCATTTCCCATGTCATCTTCTTCGAGTGCGCGATGGCTTCTTTGAGGGCAATCTCATCAACATGGACGTACGATTTCTTGTGCGCGCCAGTGCCCATAGCTCTGAACTCCAAAAATTCCGCGCAATTTTTCTTTGCGCGAGGAAGCGCCCTTTTCTTGTACTCGTCTATCGTCAAGCCGCTGGCTCTCGCCCAAGCTTCCCGAGTATGGCCAACCCATTCTTTTTCAAAGCGTACGAACTTCTTTTTCCGATTACGCCACAGGAACAGAATGTGAAAAAGCAGCACCGCAGCATAGAGGTCCTCGCCCGCTAATATTCGACACATTGCCATGAGGTTTGGCCGCTCCCATTTGGCATTGGCCGCGTCGGCTTTCGAAATGGTTTTTGCCATAGCCTTTTTCTTCGACGACGGCGTGTTCGCCGATTTGGCCTTGGTTTGTCCAATTTCAACCGCCTTCTTGGCTTCCGCCTTGGCCTTCGGTGAATGTAGGAACGACTTCATGAAACCTCCTTAGCTTTTCCACCCGAAGCCAGTCGCATGGCTCAGGTCCAGTCCGGTGTAGCGCACCTTCTCGATCTCTTCTTTCAGCCTCGCTATGGATGCGCCTTTGCCATAGCCCCAATGGGCGGCATCATCGGAATGGCCACAAAGCTGCATAGCGATGGCGTCGGTGACGTTGGCATCATGAAGGGCATCCACAAAATTGTGCCGGAAGCTGTGAAAAACATGCAGCGGGGTTCGGAATTTCCATGTTTTGCCGTAGTTGCTCCAGAACTTGGACCACGGCTGGCTGTATGTCCCATCGCTGCCGAGTTTCAAATCTGGGAACAGGCGACCGCCAGGTCGATCTGCTACATAATCGAGGAACCCAAGGTTCAAGATGGCCGAGTGGATTGGCACCCGGCGATAGCTGGACCCGGTCTTGAGGTTTTTGATCTCCTCTTCTGGCTCGTCTTCCCATTTCGAAATATCGAAGTAGGCGATCCCCTCTTCTGATCGGATGTCGGCTTTCAGCAACTGGATAATCTCACCCGACCGCATCCCCGCGAAAAGCGCGATCACAGGCACCCAATACCGCCCGTCTTTCATCAGCAAATCACCCTTCACACCGGATCGGGCAACGCTGCTCCGCCCGGTGTAGATCGGCGTCTGGAATATCTGATGCAGCTTCTCAGGGCTGTAGGGGAGCCGTTTGGGCTTGCCCTTGGGCGGTTTCTTGACCAGCAGTTTGATGTCGGCCCCTGGCACCTTCGGCAGGTATTCTTCGGCCACCATCCATGCGACGAACCGCTTGAAGAAGTCGAACCGCTTTTTCTGGGTCTCATAGCCCATTTTGGGCAGCAGCTTGCCTGCTTCCACCGCCGCAACCGGGTCCAGGTCGCGGGTTTCGGGCTTCTTTTGATAGTGGGCGGGTATCTGGCCAATCAGATCGCGCAGCGATTTCATGTCATTCGTATCGAGCAGGGATGCGGGCTTGTCGAAGTCGATCACGGCACGGGCGAGATCGAAGGATAGGCGCAGATCGCCCAGCGTCTTTTCCTTGATGTTTTGCGTGGCAAGCACCTCTTCGTAATTCTTGGCCAGCTCGTGCAAGGGCGGGGCGACAGGAATTGAAGGGGCTTGGACTGTCGGTATAACCTGCAACGCCGCCGGGACTGTGCCATCTGGCGAAGGCTCAACGCCTTCAAACAACGGATCAGCAATATGCGTCTGAGCATAATCACCGTGCAGCCTCGCCAACAGTAGGCGGTCCGCCTCGATCTTGGCTCTGAGCAGACCCGTCTGGGCGCGCTGGAGCGCCTGAAAACGGCTTGTTAGGGTATCCGGGGGGATTGCCCCCACAAGAGTGGTTGCGTCGCTCTGCACGTCGCTGGGGAAGTCCCTGACCGCAAGACGCCGACGAAGGAGGGCGAGCCGCGTCTCAAGGGTGGCGATACAGTCCTCGACATCCACCTCAGCTTCGGGCGCGAAGATGTCGGCGAACTCCTGCCCCCAGTCCAACGCCTCGCGGAAATAGTCGCGGATCGCCTGATCTATTGCTGTGTCCTGACCCTGAGCCATCCTCCGCGCCTCCGTCACCACGAGATCAACATGATTGCTGATCGCGCGGCATCGCATGAGAGCCAATGATCGCTCAGCAGTCCTTAACGAAATCTTAACCTCTTTTCGGCCCGCCACATCCCACAAATCCTGCGGAACCGAGGCGCGAAAATAGAAGGTTCGCCCGCGTGTAACCAGCCTTGGTATCGTGGCCATCCTTGCCCTCACTGTACCAGTTGACTGTACCAGGGCGCGGATTTCGGCCTTCCCGAAAACCAGTATCGTTTTATATCAGCAGGTTAGCCGTGAAATGGCGGAGACGAAGGGATTCGAACCCTCGAGACGGTTTCCCGCCTACTCCCTTAGCAGGGGAGCGCCTTCGACCACTCGGCCACGTCTCCGTCGACCCGTGTAATGGAGCCGTCACAGAGACACAAGCCAAAATAAAGGCAAAATAACACGCCCGCAGCTTCGCGCTCAGGCGTTGTAATATTGCCGATACCACCGCACGAAATTGGCCACGCCTTCGGGCACCGCGGTTTTCGGTGCATATCCCGTCAGACGTTTCAGGAGGGAGGCATCGGCCCAGGTCGCCGGCACGTCGCCCGGCTGCATCGGCATCAGGTTGCGCTCGGCCTCACGTCCCGTCGCATCCTCGATGGCTGCAATAAAATCGGTCAGTTGCACCGCGTTGTTGTTGCCGATGTTCACCACGCGGAAGGGCGCCACGGGCGAGAGGCTGTCGCCCTCTTCGACCACGCCGTCCTCGGGTCGCACCGGCACCGCGTCGATCAACAGGCGGATGGCGTGGACGAGGTCTTCGACATAGGTGAAATCGCGCTTCATATCGCCGTAATTGTAAACGTCGATGGGTTTGCCGCTCAAAATCGCCTTGGTGAATTTAAAGAGCGCCATATCGGGCCGCCCCCAAGGCCCGTAGACCGTGAAAAACCGGAACATGGTGATCGGCAGATCGAAAAGATGCGCATAGCTGTGCGCCATGCTCTCGGTCGATTTCTTCGTCGCCGCATAGAAGGACATCTGGTGATCGGCCTTGTCGGTCTCGCGATAAGGCATCTCCTCATTGGCGCCGTAAGCCGAGGAGGTGGAAGCCAGCAGCATATGCTTCGGCGGGTGTGCGCGTGCAGCCTCCAAAAGCTCAAACGTGCCGATGATGTTGCTCTCGAGATAGGAGCGCGGGTTCTCGATCGAATAGCGCACCCCGGCCTGAGCGGCGAGATGGATCACCACATCGGGTTTTTCCGCCTCGAACAGCGACATCAAAAGACCCGGCGTCTCCACCTTGTCATGCACAGAACGATACCCGTCATAGGCCGCAAGCGTCTCCTCGCGCCGTTCCTTGAGCGCCACATCGTAATAGTCGGACAGGCAATCGAGCCCGATAACCCGCCAGCCTTCCTCCAGAAGCGTGCGACAGACGAAAGAGCCGATGAACCCGGCGGCACCGGTGACGAGAGCTGTGGGCATGTCGGTATCCTCAGTCGGCGTGGAACAGGTCGCGGGTGAAAATCTTGTCCGCCACATCGGCGACCTCATCGGTCATCCGGTTGGCGATGATCACATCCGCCTCTTTCTTGAAGGTATCGAGATCGCGCACCACACGGGAGCCGAAGAAATCGTCCTCCTGCATCACCGGCTCATAGACGATGACCTCGATCCCCTTCGCCTTCACCCGCTTCATGATGCCCTGAATGGAGGACTGGCGGAAATTGTCCGACCCGGCCTTCATCACAAGGCGGTAGACGCCCACGATCTTCGGACGTTTCGCGATGATCTGATCGGCAAGGAAATCCTTGCGCGTCCGGTTGGTGTCGACGATGGCCGCGATCAGGTTCTGCGGCACTTCGGAATAGTTCGCCAAGAGCTGTTTCGTGTCTTTCGGCAGGCAATAGCCGCCATAGCCGAAGGACGGGTTGTTGTAGTGATTGCCGATCCTCGGGTCGAGCGAAACCCCGTCGATGATCTGCCGCGTGTCCATGCCGCGCGACATGGCGTAGCTGTCGAGCTCGTTGAAAAACGCCACCCGCATCGCGAGATAGGTGTTGGCGAAAAGCTTGATCGCTTCCGCCTCGTCCGCATCGGTGAAGAGCACCGGCGTGTCCTTGTCCATCGCCCCTTCGAGCAGCAGATCGGCAAAGGTACGGGCACGCTCGGATTGCTCGCCGACGATGATCCGCGAGGGGTGCAGGTTGTCGTAAAGCGCGCGGCCTTCGCGCAGGAATTCGGGGCTGAAAATCACCTGATCGGTGTTCATCTCGGCCCGCACGCGGCTCACAAAGCCCACCGGGATGGTCGATTTCACCACGATGGTCGCGTTCTTGTTCACCGCGATCACCTGCGCGATCACCGCTTCCACCGAGGAGGTGTCGAAATAGTTGGTATGCGTGTCGTAATTGGTCGGCGTCGCGACGATGACGAAATCCGCGTCGCGATAGGCCGACGGCCCGTCCGTCGTCGCCTTGAGGTTCAGATCCTTATGCGCGAGAAAATCCTCAAGCTCGACATCCACGATGGGCGAACGCCGGTCATTGACCAGAGCGACCCGCTCCTCCGAAATATCGACCGCCGTCACCTCATGGTGTTGCGACAACAAAACCGCGTTGGACATGCCCACATAGCCGATCCCGGCAACCGCAATTTTCATCTCAGGACCCTCAATAGAAATTCTTATGCCCCCCGTGTTACCGGATACGCCCCCGCCTATCCAGTCCGCTTTTGACGCGCCCCTGTCAGGCCGCCTTCCCCGTCAACAATCTCTTCCTGTCCCCGCTCATCTGTCATCGCTCTGAGACAATTCCCGCCTATGACCGGGGCAACGACCCGGAATCAGTCCTGTGGGAAGCTGAAAATGACCGAGATCCGACCTTTCGCCTTCGTACTCGCCTGTCTGTGGGAACCCTCCCGCAACGGCGTCCGCGCTACCTTGCGTCGCGTCCTCAAACTCTGAGGCCGACACGGCTTGCCACGCGCCCCGGTTTTCTGGCTCAATG
This sequence comes from Celeribacter sp. SCSIO 80788, assembly GCF_051054295.1. GTDB lineage: Bacteria > Pseudomonadota > Alphaproteobacteria > Rhodobacterales > Rhodobacteraceae > Celeribacter. Next base: position 2,266,350 of record NZ_CP150482.1, read on the forward strand.
CCGAAAAACGGGAGGCCGACATGACAACCGAACTCGAGACCCTCTTCGCACGGGCAAGCGCCGCCCAGCGCGCCGCGCCCGTGGTCTCTCTCGACACCCGTCTGGATCGGCTCGACCGGCTCGCCACCGCGCTTCTGGCCGCAGAACCCCGGCTGATCGCCGCCATGTCCGACGATTTTTCCCATCGCCCGGCGGTGGAGAGCCGTCTCTACGACATCGATCTGGTTCTGGGCGAGATTCGCCACGCCAAACGGCATCTGAAACGCTGGATGCGGGTCCGCCGCGCGCCTGTGCCGCTGATCTACAAACCCGCCCGTGCCGAGATCCGACCTCAGCCGCTGGGCGTCGTCGGCATCATCTCACCGTGGAATTTCCCGGTACAGCTTGCCCTTGCGCCCATGGTCGCGGCGCTGGCGGCGGGCAACCGAGTGATGCTCAAACCCTCCGAATTGACGCCCCGCACCTCCGATGTGCTGGCCGAGATGCTTGCGGGCGCGTTCGCCCCCGAGGAGGTCGCGACCGTCACCGGCGGACCGGAAGTGGCCAGCGCCTTTTCCGCCCTGCCCTTCGACCATCTGTTCTTCACCGGCTCGACCAATGTCGGGCGCAAGGTGGCCGAGGCCGCCGCACGTAACCTGACCCCCGTCACTCTGGAGCTGGGCGGCAAGAGCCCCGCCGTCGTCCTGCCCGGCGCCGATCTCGACCGTGCCGGGCGGCGGATTGCATGGGGCAAGGCCATGAATGCCGGTCAGGTCTGTGTCGCCCCCGATTACGTTTTGGTGCCGCGCAAAAAGATGCTGCCCATGGCCGATGCGATCATGGGGGCCTTCATGCATTTCTTCCCTGAAGGCCCGGAAAGCCCGGATCTCGCCGCCGTGGTCTCCGACCGCCACCTTACCCGTCTCGATGCCCTTCTAGGCGAGGCCGAGGCGCGCGGTGCGAAAATCCTCCGCCTCGAAGGCCCCTCCGGCAATGCCCGCAAATTCGCCCCCGCCGTGGTGCTCGATCCGCCCCCCGACATCGCATTGATGCAGGAGGAAATCTTCGGCCCGATCCTGCCGCTCATCCCCTATGACACGCCGGAGGAAGCCCTCGCCTTCGTCACCGCCCGCGACCATCCGCTCGCGCTCTATCTTTTCTCCGAGGACAAGGCGGAACAGGCGCATTGGCTCGACCACACGATCTCCGGCGGGGTGACGGTCAACGACACGACGATCCATGTCGGCTTTGGCTCCTTGCCGTTTGGCGGCGTCGGTCCCTCCGGTCAGGGGGCCTATCACGGCCGCACAGGCTTCGAGACTTTCAGCCATCTCAAACCCGTGGTGCGTCAGGCGAAATGGAACGGCATGGCCGTGGCCGAACCGCCCTTCAAAGGCTGGCGCAAACGCGCCCTCGGTCTGATGCGCAAACTGATGTGATCCTGTCACGCAAGTTTTGTACGATTTTGACCAAACGGTCGTAAATCCGTTGCGTTTCTTCGCTTCTTTGCGCGCATCGTCCGGCAGTTCGCATGGACGCCCGAGAAACGCTTCACACAGGACAGTGACATGACCAAACCCGTTTACGGTGCCGCTCTGGCTGCGCTTTTGCTTGCCGGAACCGCTCAGGCCCCCGCTCAGGCGCAAGACGCCTACCCCGCCACGCTCAAGGCCCATGCCGAGCTTTCCGCGCATAGCTTCGTCCCCGCCCCCAAAGGCGCTTCGCCCTATTACAACCTCTCCGGCCGCTTCACCAATGGCGCGCGCAACGAGACGCTCTATGGCAATCATCAGGACGCCTCCGGTCTCGCCCTGCCCTTCCCCGGTCAGCCGCTTCAGGGCTTCTCCGGCATCCGCAGCCTTGGCGATGACCGTTTCCTCGTGCTCACCGACAACGGCTTCGGCGCAAAGGCGAACTCCTCCGATGTCGTATTGATGTTCAACATCGTCAAAGTCGACTGGGAAGCCGGTCGCGTCGCCATCGAGCACACCGTACAACTGTCGGACCCGGACCACGTCGTCCCCTTCCCGATCATGAACGAAGCCACCGAGGCCCGCACCCTCACCGGCGCGGATTTCGACATCGAATCCATCCAGCCGGTGGGTGAGAATTTCTGGATCGGCGACGAATTCGGCCCGTGGGTTCTTGAGGTGAACGCAGAGGGCGAAGTGCTCCGCGTGCTGGCGACCGAGCCGGGCGGCGCGTTGATCCAATCCCCCGACAACTTCTTCGTCGCGACGCCGAACCCCGGCTCCACCCTGCCCGAGACCGTGCTGTCCTACCGCTCCGGCGGCTACGAGGGCATGGCGATCTCCGCCGACAGCAAAACCCTCTACCCGCTTCTCGAAAAGCCGGTCTTCGACCCGGAAACCGGCGGCAAGAAACATGTGAGCGGCAAGCCCGTACTTTCCATGTTCGAACTGTCGCCTGAGACCGGCGCATGGGGCGACACGGTGCGCTATTACCCGCTCGAAGATGAAAACCACGCCATTGGCGATTTCAACCTGATCGAAGGCACCCGCGGGTTGATCATCGAGCGCGACAACGGCCAAGGCGACCCGCGCGAAGGCTGGGCCGAGACCCCGGCCATGTTCAAACGCATCTACCTGATCGACCTCACCCGCATGGATGAGAACAACGTGCTGGAAAAAATCGCCTATATCGACCTGATGGACATTCAGGACCCCGAGGGCATCGCACCGCGCGGTACGATCGACGGTGTCTTCTCCTTCCCCTTCGTCACCATCGAGGACGTGGACCGTGTCGACGCGACCACCATCGTCGTCGCCAATGACAACAACTACCCGTTCTCCGTCGGTCGCCAGCAAGCCCGCGCCGATGACAACGAGATGATCCTTCTGGACGTCGCCGACTTCCTGAACGCCGAATAAAGCCTTGTCCCGGAGCGGCCTCCTGTATCTCGTCGCTCCGGGATTTCCTCATCTGGCCTTCCCTCTCCCCGGCCCCTAGACTGCGCCGACAGAGTTGGGAGATGTGAGACATGTGGCTGGATCGCAGAGAAGAATCGAAAGTGCACGCCGAAGATGCGCGCACGCCAAGTGATGTCGACTACTCCCGCGTGATCCATTCCGCCTCCTTCCGGCGGCTTCAGGGCAAGACGCAAATCCTCAATCTGGGCGATAGCGATTTTTACCGCACCCGCCTGACCCATTCTCTGGAAGTGGCGCAGATCGCGGGCGGGCTGGCGAAACAGCTCGCGCAAAGCTTTCCCGATCACCCCGCCACCGCCCACCTCCCGGATCGCGCCATGATCCACGCCATCGCCTGTTCCCACGACCTCGGCCATCCGCCTTTTGGCCATGGTGGCGAGGTGGCGCTGAATTACTGCATGCATGGCGCGGGCGGTTTCGAGGGCAATGGCCAGAGCCTGCGCATCCTGTCCCGGCTCGAAAGCTTCTCGGCAAAGAATGGCGCCAACCTGACCCGGCGCAGCCTGTTGGGCTTGTTGAAATACCCCGTCCCCTATTCACGCGCGCAAAACTCGGCGCTCCGCCCGAAACTGAGCGACAGCCCCGCGACGCTCAAACTCATCGACACCCACGCTTCGACGCCCCCGAAATGTTATCTCGACAGCGAACAGGACGTGGTCGACTGGGTGCTCGCCCCGCTCTCCGCCGACGCGCGCGCGGCGTTTTGCGAGACCGGCCCGTTGGAACCCGGCAAACATCGAAAATCCCTGCACAAATCCTTCGATTGCAGCATCATGGATCTGGCCGATGACATCGCCTACGGGGTGCATGATTTCGAGGACGCCATCGCGCTGTCGCTTTTGACGCGCACGGAGTTCGCCACCTATGTCCGCCCCGAGGACTGTGCGGATTTCCTCGACTGGCTGAAAGCCAGCCGACCGGAGGATTTCTCAGGCGATGTCTACAGCCAGATGCTCGACGGGCTGTTCGGGGATCGCAACACCCGCAAACGCTTCATCTCGCGCTTTGTGAATTATTTCATCACCGCCGTGCAATATACCGAGCTGCCGGAGTTCAACGAGCCCCTTCTGCGTTACCGCGCCAGCCTCCCCGCCGCGCGGCGTCCGGTGTTGAAGGCGCTCAAGGATCTGGTGTTCGACGTGGTGATCAAAAGCCCCAATGTGCAGCAGCTCGAATTCAAGGGCCAGCAGATGGTGGTCTCGGTTTTCGAGGCGCTCTGTTCCGACCCCGAGCGGCTTTTGCCCCGCGACCATCAGGAGCTCTATGCGACAAGCGCCGGCGATCTGCGGGTGATCTGCGACTATGTGGCAGGCATGACGGACGCGGCGCTGCTCAAGACCTATGAACGTCTCTTCGCGCCGCGCATGGGGTCGGTATTCGACCGGCTCTGATCAGGCGCTCAGCTCCGGCAGAAGCGCGCGGAAATAGGCCACCGTACGCTCCAGCCCCGCCTCGAGCGCGATCTCCGGCGTCCAGCCCAGCGTCTCGCGCGCCAGAGAAATCTCCGGCTGACGCTGTTTCGGATCGTCCTGCGGCAGATCGCGGAACACCAGTTCCGACGCCGATCCGGTCATCGCCACCACCTTCTCCGCAAGTTCCCGAATGGTGAACTCGGCAGGGTTGCCCAGGTTGATCGGACCGCTGACCTCGGGCCCGGTGTCCATCAGCCGGATGAACCCCTCGACCAAATCGTCGACATAACAGAAAGACCGGGTCTGGCTGCCATCGCCATAGAGCGTGATCGGCTCCCCGATCAGCGCCTGCACGATGAAATTCGACACCACGCGCCCGTCGGCATGATGCATCCGCGGCCCGTAGGTGTTGAAAATCCGCGCCACCTTGATCTCAAGCCCGTGCTGACGGTGATAGTCGAAAAACAGCGTCTCCGCACAGCGCTTGCCCTCGTCGTAACAGGAGCGCGGCCCGATCGGATTGACATTGCCCCAATAGCCTTCCGGCTGCGGATGCACCGCCGGATCGCCGTAGACCTCACTGGTCGAGGCCTGAAAGATCTTGCATTTCAGCCGCTTGGCCAGCCCCAACATGTTGATCGCACCATGCACCGAGGTCTTGGTCGTCTGCACCGGGTCATGTTGGTAATGCACCGGGGACGCGGGACAGGCGAGGTTGTAGATCTCGTCCACCTCGACATAGAGCGGGAAGGTCACGTCATGGCGCATGAATTCGAAACGCGGATGGCCATGCAGATGGTCGATATTGCGTTTCGTCCCGGTGAACAGGTTGTCGGCACAGATCACATCATGCCCCTGCTCCAACAGCCGGTCCATCAGATGCGAGCCGATGAACCCCGCTCCACCGGTCACAAGAATGCGTTTTCGACTGTCGTAAAGGCGTGCCATATCAAAATCTTTCCAAAAGGTTGTAAGCCCGGATCAGTCCCGGTTCCGTTCAATGATCTCCGTCGCCCGCCGGGTCTCGCTCTCGAAGGTGAGCGCACGGGCAAAGGCCTGACCGTGTTCGGCGATTTCACGCGCCTCGCGGTCATGGCTGCGCACCCAGTCGACCTTCTCGGCAAGATCGGACAGGTCCGCCTGCACCGGCACGTAATGTTCGAACGGGACAAGCGCGTCGTAATACCACTGCCGAAACCCGAACTGGCTGTCGACCTTGAGCACGCAACAGCCAAGTTTGAGCCTCTGCATGAAATTGCACCAGGCATTGGAGAACCCGTCAATGTCGAGCGCGTATTTGTCCCCGGCCCAGTCCTGCCAGTTCCGCCGCGGCCCCATGAGACCCGCCGCTGCGCATTGCGCTTCCTGCTTGTGGGTCGACCCCGGCACGAAGCGGGCATCCACCCCGTCGATTTCACGCGCGGTCATGGCAAACCGCAGGCGCTGCATCACCCAAGGCTTGTCCATATGGTCGGGGTCCAGCGAAAACAGCCCGACGCTGTTGTTCTGCCCGCGCCAGTAGATCGTCTCACCGCGCGCGCCCCAATCGGGGGCCTCTTGGGCCAGACGATCCGTCTCCGCATAGCCCCGATCCCGGAAGAAATGCTGATCCGGCAAAAGCACCTTGTCGCGAAAGCAGCTTGAATAGGTAAACCGCGCCTGACCAACCGCCTCGCCATCCGAAAGGTCGCAGGACATGTGCGAGACCGATGGATCGGATTGTGAGAACCAGTAAAGATAAGCTGGGGAAATGTGACCGATCTGGTGTCTGTACTTGGAAACATTCTCAGGATTGTAGAGATAGCGTATTCCATCCCCCTCGCGAACAAGGTGGATTTCCCAATCGCTTTTCACCTCTTCAGAGGCGGAAAAAGCGAGACGGGGAAACGCGACCCCGACCCGCTCAAAATACCCCCGTATCGACTGTTCGGCTTCCTGCCCGACAGCGACCAGCATGCGCTGGTGTCTCGCCGCTCTCCGGCGCACCCGGTAGGCCTGATACCATTCCGTGTTCTTCATCGCTCGCAACATGATGCGCAGCCTCCGCCGACCGCAATCAGGTGTTGAACAGGAAGTGCATCACATCGCCGTCCTGCACGATGTAGCTCTTGCCTTCCGCGCGCATCTTGCCCGCGTCTTTCGCCCCCGTCTCGCCCTTGCAGGCGACGTAATCGTCAAAGGCGATGGTTTCGGCCCGGATGAACCCGCGCTCGAAATCGCCATGGATCACGCCAGCCGCCTGCGGCGCGGCGGTGCCTTTGCGGATCGTCCAGGCGCGCGCCTCTTTCGGGCCGACCGTGAAATAGGTCTCAAGATGCAAAAGATCGTAGCCCGCACGAATGAGACGGTCGAGACCGGCCTCGTGCAGCCCCAACTCCTCAAGGAACATCTCCGCCTCTTCCGCATCGAGCTGGGAAATCTCTTCCTCGATCTTGGCGGAGATCACAACCGTACCCGCGCCCTGCTCTTCGGCCATTTTCGCGACCGCATCCGAGAAGGCGTTGCCCTTGGCGGCGTTCTCTTCCTCGACGTTACAGACATAAAGGATCGGCTTTTGCGTCAGAAGTTGCAGCATATTCCACTGCTTGCGCTCTTCTTCGGTGATCTCGACACTGCGCGCCGGTTTGTCGGCCTCCAAAGCCGCCTGCGCCCGCGCCAAAAGATCGTCCTGAAGTTTCGCTTCCTTGTCGTTGCCCTTGAGCTTGCGCACAAGGTTGGCGCGGCGTTTGGCAATGCTTTCGAGATCGGCCAGCATCAGCTCCATCTCGATCACCTGCGCATCGTCGACCGGGTCCACACGGCCCTCGACGTGGGTCACGTCCCCGTCCTCGAAACAGCGCACCACATGGGCAATCGCATCGCATTCACGGATGTTCGCCAGAAACTGGTTGCCCAGCCCCTCACCCTTGGACGCGCCTTTCACAAGCCCTGCGATGTCCACGAAAGACATGCGCGTCGGGATGATCTGTTTCGAGCCTGCGATTTCCGCCAGCTTGTCGAGACGCGGGTCCGGCACCGCCACATCGCCCACGTTGGGTTCGATGGTGCAGAACGGAAAGTTCGCCGCCTGCGCCGCGGCGGTTTTGGTCAGCGCATTGAAAAGCGTCGATTTGCCCACGTTCGGCAGTCCGACGATGCCCATCTTGAAGCCCATTGCGGCCTCCTTTGTCCGAAATTCCAAGGCTGTCTAAGGTGCAACGGGGTCTCGCGCAAGCCTTCCCCATTGCACTTACGGCAAAGATCGGCCAAACCCGTTGCGCAAACAGCCAGGGAGCCGCCCCATGACCCGCATCGACGCCAAATTCGCCGAGTTGAACGCCGCAGGCAAGAAAGCCTTCGTTGCCTATGTCATGGCGGGCGATCCCGATGAGGCCAAGTCGCTCGAAATCGTCAAGGCCCTGCCTGCTGCCGGGGTCGACATCATCGAACTGGGCCTGCCCTTCACCGACCCGATGGCCGACGGCCCGACCATCCAACTCGCCGGTCAGCGCGCGCTCGATCAGGGCATGACGCTCAACAAAACCCTCGCCATGGCCGCAGACTTCCGCAAAACCGACGACACCACGCCGATCGTGCTGATGGGCTATTACAACCCGATCTATTCGCACGGCGTCGATCAGTTTTTGGTGGATGCGGTCAATGCCGGGATCGACGGGCTGATCGTCGTGGACCTGCCGCCCGAAGAGGACGACGAGCTTTGCATTCCGGCACAAAAGGCGGGCCTGAACTTCATCCGTCTGGCAACCCCCACGACCGATGACAAACGCCTGCCCACCGTGCTGCAAAACACCTCCGGTTTCGTCTATTACGTCTCCGTGACCGGCACCACCGGCGCCGCCGCCGCCTCCGGTGCCGATGTCGCGCCCGAAGTGGCCCGGATCAAAGCCAAGACCGACCTGCCGGTGATCGTGGGCTTCGGTGTCCGTACCCCGGAGAAAGCCCAAGAGATCGCCGCGGTCGCGGACGGCACCGTCGTCGGCTCCGCCATCGTGAACGAGATCGCACAGGGCAAATCCGTCGCAGAGGTCGCCGCCTATGTGAAATCTCTGGCGGACGGCGCGCACCGCGCCTGATCCTGTTCCGGCCCCGTTCTGTATATACAAAAAGCACGGGCGACCGTGCTTTTTTCTTGCCCCTCGCCCTGAATCGCCCTAAGTGCAGCCCCCTAAAGCCGTTCCTTTTTGACCTTTGGGGGCCCGTTGGGGGAATGAGATGATCCAGACGCCTTACTACCTGATCGACAAGGCCCGCCTGCTTCCGAACATGGAGAAAATCGCCCGGCTGAGCGAGGCCTCCGGCGCGAAGGCCTTGCTTGCGCTCAAATGCTTCTCCACATGGCCCGTGTTCGATGTCATGCGCGACTATATGGACGGCACCACCTCGTCCTCGCTCTATGAGCTGCGCCTTGGGGCCGAGAAATTCGGCAAAGAAACCCACGCCTATTCCGTCGGCTGGGCCGATCATGAGATCGACGAGGCGGTGAGCTACGCCGACAAGATCATCTTCAACTCGCTGGGCCAACTCGACCGTTTCGGCGACAAGGCCAAGGGCATCGCCACCGGCCTGCGCCTCAACCCGCGGTTTTCGACCTCCGGCTTCGACCTCGCCGATCCTGCGCGGCCGTTTTCGCGGCTGGGCGAATGGGACATGGCCCGGCTTGAAATGGCCGAAGATCGCATCAACGGCGTGATGATCCATTACAACTGTGAAAACAGCGACTTCGCCCTGTTCTCTGAACAACTCACCCGCATCGAACGCGATTTCGGCACCTTCCTGAAACGGCTCGACTGGGTCTCTCTCGGTGGCGGCATTCACTTCACCGGCGACGATTACCCGCTCGACAAGCTGGCGGATCGGCTCAAATCCTTCTCCGACGCGATGGGCGTTCAGGTCTATCTCGAACCCGGCGAGGCCTCGATCACCAAATCGACCACGCTGGAGGTTTCCGTTCTCGACATCATCGACACTAAAAGTGAAGATCGGGGCAAAAAAGTCGCCATCGTCGACAGCTCCATCGAAGCCCATATGCTCGACCTGCTGATCTATCGCGAAACCGCCAAGCTGCCGCAAAATGGCACACATGACTATCAGATCGCGGGCAAGACCTGCCTCGCGGGCGACATCTTTGGCGATGCCAAATTCGACAAACCGCTGGAAATCGGCGACCGCATCTCCATCGACGATGCCGCCGGTTACACAATGGTTAAAAAGAACTGGTTTAACGGGGTCAAGATGCCGGGGATCGCGGTGCGCGAACTCGACGGCTCCGTCAAACTGGTGCGTGACTTCGGTTACGAGGATTTCGTCGCGGCGCTTGGCTAAGCCCGCTCCATTCACCACCCGAAACGATAAGGGGGTCTCTACAGTTGAAACAGAACGTACTCATCATCGGCGCCGGCGGCGTCGCTCAGGTCGTCGCGCATAAATGCGCCCAAAACAACGATGTGCTCGGCGAAATTCATATCGCCAGCCGGACGCTTTCGAAATGCGAAGCGATCCTTGAGTCGGTCAAAGACAAGGCCGCGATGAAACAGGAGGGCGTTCTTGAGGCCCATCAGGTCGACGCGATGGACAGCAAAGCCGTCGCCGCCCTGATCGAGAAAACCGGTGCAGAGATCGTGATCAACGTCGGTTCGGCCTTCGTCAACATGACCGTTCTGGACGCCTGTATCGAAACCGGGGCCGCCTATATCGACACGGCGATTCACGAAGACCCGACCAAGATCTGCGAGACCCCGCCGTGGTACGGCAATTACGAGTGGAAGAAACGCGATCTCTGCGCTCAAAAAGGCGTCACCGCCATCCTTGGCGCGGGCTTCGATCCGGGCGTGGTGAACGCCTATGCCCGTTTCGCCATCGACATGATGGACGAGGTCAAATCCATCGACATCGTCGACATCAACGCCGGTTCCCACGGCAAATATTTCGCCACAAATTTCGACCCGGAGATCAACTTCCGCGAATTCACCGGCGTGGTCTACTACTGGGAAGACCAGCAGTGGAAAGAGAAAAAGATGTTCGAGTCCGGCCGCGACTGGGACCTGCCCGTCGTGGGCACCTGCCGCGCCTATCAGTCCGGTCACGACGAGGTGCACAGCCTTGCCACCAACTACCCTGAGGCCGATGTGCGCTTCTGGATGGGCTTTGGCGAGCATTACATCAACGTCTTTACCGTGCTGCAAAACCTCGGCCTTTTGTCCGAACAGCCGGTGAAAACCGCCGAAGGCCAAGAGGTTATCCCCCTCAAAGTGGTCAAAGCCGTGCTGCCCGATCCGTCGTCTCTGGCCCCCGACTACGAGGGCAAAACCTGCATCGGCGATCTGGTGAAAGGCGTGAAAGACGGCAAACCCTTCGAGGTTTTCGTCTACAACGTGGCGGATCACAAAGAGGCCTATGAAGAGGTCGGCTCCCAAGGCATTTCCTACACCGCAGGCGTGCCGCCCGTCGCCGCCGCCATGCTGATCGCCTCGGGCGAATGGGATGCCAAAACCATGAAAAACGTCGAGGAACTGGACCCGAAACCCTTCTTCTCCATCCTCGACAAAATCGGTCTGCCGACCCGCGTTCAGATCGGCGGGCTTGGCGGCGAAGACAAGGCCTGGGACGCCTGACCCCGCATCGAACTCCCGAAAAGGCCCGCAATTCGCGGGCTTTTTCATGGGATTTAAGCGAATGGAAAGGCGAATCGGTCAGCCTGCCTCTGTCTGACCTCAGAGGCCCTCATGCGCGCATTCTATTCCTTCCTCCTTTTTCTCTTTCTGAGCCTGTCGCTGGCGACGGACGGCGCGAAAGCCGACACCATCACCGGATATGATCGCCAGATTCAACTGATCGGCCGCCAAAGCAGCCTCGGCCATCGCCTCGTGCGCAGTCTCTGTTTCGCCCAGTCCGGGATCGACACCGCCCGCAATCTCCGCGTGATGGAGGAAAGCCGGGCAGAGATTCAAACCGCGCTGCACACCCTTCTCGAGGGCGATCCCACCCGCGGCATCGCCGCCATCGAGAATAGCAATATCCGCACCCAGATCGGCTCTCTCGAAAGGGTCTGGAGCGCGCTCGACACAAAAACCACGGCCTTTCTCGACGGCGCTGAAATGAGCGACGAAGAGGTGCTCAAGCTGACCTTCAAGGCGGACTCTCTCGAAAAACTCTGGCGCAATGTCAGCCAGTCGCTCGAAACCATGACCTCCGTCGACAGCACGCCCGAAAACCTCGCCCGCGCCCGCGTCATCGTCACCGCAACCGATCAGAACCGTCTGCTGCAACAGGCGGGCAAGGACGCCTGCCTGATCCATCTCTCCGGAGGCCCCGCTCAGGCCGAGGGGCCCGTGCAAGACCTCACCGCGGCGCTGGCGACCTTCAATCGCAACATTTTCGATCTGACCTTCGTGCGCCCCGCCGCCCTCGATGCGCCGCCGCAACCCGAAGTGATGGAACAGGCCGCCTTCGACACCTGGCAGATCTGGGTCGGGCTCGAATCCCTGTTTCAGGGCGTGGCGCAGCCCGGTGAGGCGGAGAGCCTCGACATGCTGCTGCCGGAGATCTCCTTTTCCGTCGAATATCTCGATCAGGAGTTGCAGGACACGCTCGAGGTGTTCCTGAGCCTGTAAACCCGCCCCCTTGCGCCGGATTGCACCTTGGCTCCGCCCGGAATATGTGCGAATTGGTTCGACAAGCAAACCAATTCTCCACAATGACCTCGGGAGAGCACTCATGCCCGTCATCACCAATATCGACGACCTGAAACGGCTGCACAAAAGGCGCACGCCGAAGATGTTCTATGACTATTGCGAAAGCGGCTCCTGGACCGAGCAGACCTTTCGCGAGAACACCTCCGATTTCGACAAGATCCGCCTGCGCCAACGCGTCGCCGTCGATATGGAGGGCCGCTCCACCGCCACCAAAATGATCGGTCAGGACGTCGCGATGCCCGTGGCGCTCGCCCCCGTCGGCCTCACCGGCATGCAGCGCGCCGATGGCGAGATCAAGGCGGCGAAGGCGGCAGAGAAATTCGGCGTGCCCTTCACGCTCTCGACCATGTCGATCTGTTCCATCGAAGATGTCGCCGCCCACACCACGAAACCCTTCTGGTTCCAACTCTATGTGATGCGCGATCAGGACTTCCTGAAAAACATCATCCAGCGCGCCAAGGACGCCGGCGTCTCCGCCCTCGTGCTCACGCTTGATCTCCAGATCCTCGGCCAGCGCCACAAAGACCTGAAAAACGGTCTCTCCGCCCCGCCGAAACTGACCCCCGCCGTGCTCGCCGATCTGGCGACGAAATGGGGCTGGGGGCTTGAGATGCTTCAGACCAAACGCCGCGGTTTCGGCAATATCATCGGCCACGCCAAGAACGTCGACGATCCCTCCTCCCTGTTCAAATGGACCGCCGAGCAATTCGATCCGCGTCTCGACTGGGGCAAGATCGAAGCGATCAAGGACATGTGGGGCGGGCCTCTGATCCTGAAAGGCGTGATGGAGCCCGAAGATGCCGTGATGGCCGCGAAAACCGGTTGCGACGCCATCGTCGTGTCGAACCACGGCGGACGGCAATTGGACGGCGCGCTCTCCTCGATCCGCGCCCTGCCGCCGATCCTCGATGCGGTGGGCGATCGGGTCGAAGTCCATCTCGACAGCGGCATTCGCTCCGGTCAGGACGTGCTCAAGGCCATGGCGATGGGCGCGAAAGGCACCTATATCGGCCGCGCTTTCATCCACGGCCTCGGCGCCATGGGCGAAGAGGGCGTGACCAAGGCGCTCGAAGTGATCCACAAGGAAATGGACATCTCCATGGCGCTCTGCGGCCGCAAACATATCGAGGATGTGAACCGCGACATCCTGCGCGTGCCGGAAGATTTCGCCGGTCGCTGGGCCTGACTCCAAAGGCGCCCTCAGGGCGCCTTTGACACCAACCGCCCGGTGCGGGACATCCGCTCGAATTGCATCACCGCAGGGGCGACCAGAGCCAGCAACAGCGCAAGCGCCAAAAACGCCCCGCGCAACCCGACATGTTCCGCCAGAAATCCCATGGCGGAGGGGCCGACGAAAAACCCGACGAACCCGACCATCCACGCCCGCGACAGCGCCAGATTACGCTGACGCCGGTGCACCCGCTTGCCCAGAAGGGAGGTCGCCGTCGGCACGATCACCGCAAGCCCCGCCGCCGCGATGCCGATGCCCAGAAGCGCCACACTCAACACCTGCGCCGTGGCCAAAAGGAACACCCCGGTCATCGCCAGAAGCCCGGACCACATGAGCACCCGCGCCTCGCCAAAGCGCTGCGTGGTGACATAGCCCAGAAGCCGGAATATCCCCATCACGAGCCCCAGCATGGCCGGACCGAATGCCCCATGCCCCGCCGCCACACCGAGATCGCGTTCGAGGAAAATCGACGACCATGTGTCGACCGCATTCTCCCCCACGAAAGAGGCAAAAAGCATCACAGCGATCAAAATGATCGCCCGCCACGGCAAACCGCCCGTGACCGGCGCCTCGTCCGGATCGTCCGGTATCTCGTCCCAGCCGCGTTCTATGGTCAGCACCGAAAGCCCCGCGACCACCAGCCCCATGAGCGGAAAGATCACCTCCATCGCCACGCCATGCGCCCGCAGCGTGCCGGTCACAAAGGCCGACAGCCCGAAAGCCAGCGAAAACGCCCCGTGGTTGAGGTTCATAAGATGCAGCCCCGATGTCCCCTCGAGCGAGGAAATCCGCAGGTTGGCGTTGATGTCGAAACTGCCGATGGACATGCCCATGGCGATCATCACCGCGAACAGCATCACGGAGGTCTGCGCCACCGCCGGCAATTGCAGCGCCAGCACCGAAAACACCCCCAGCACCGGCAAGACCCGGTGCCCCAGAAGGGCGAACAGCCGGGGCGCCGCGAAGATCGCCAGCATCCCCCCCGCCGCCGAGCCGAGAAGCGCCAGACCGAACAATGCATCCGACGCGCCGGTTTGTGCCTTAATCACCGGGACCATGGCGGAAAAACAGCCCCAACTTGTCCCGGTGGCAGCAAGCGCCACCAAAGGGGCTCGCGAAACGGCGACGGCGCGAAAGAGAGACTGTGCCATGGCGCCTCCTGAAGTGTGTTTTACATATTTTGCGGATGGCGCTCGGCAGAATGGAATGAAACCTCAAAGCGCTTTGACACCAGTTAGAACAGGTACGCCCCCACCGGCAACAGATATTTGCGCAGGGCCGTTGCGCGGAAGTTGCGCAGAAACGGAAAACCCCTTTCCATTTCGCCGATTCCCGTGTAAGGCCACGGCTTCACGCGGGACTACAGCCTTGGAGGAGTTCCGCCACAACCTAGGAGAATTAAAATGGCTGGTGAGATTCCTGATCTTATTGCCGTGGAACGCGCGGGGACGGGCAAGGGCGCCGCTCGCAAAGCTCGTCGTGAGGGCTACGTTCCGGGGATCGTGTATGGCGACGACAAAGAGCCGCTTCCGATCAACATCAAGTTCAACGAACTGCTGAAACGCCTGAAACAGGGCCGTTTCCTGTCCACACTCTTCAACCTCAAAGTTGAAGGTCAGGACGACGTTCGTGTGATCTGCCGTGGCGTTCAGCGCGATGTCGTGAAAGACCTTCCGACCCACGTCGATTTCATGCGCCTGCACCGCAACTCCCGCATCAACCTCTTCATCCCCGTGGTGGTGGTTGGTGAAGAAGCTGCTCCGGGCATCAAACGCGGCGGTGTCGTGACCCACGTCCGTTCCGACGTTGAGCTGATCGTGACCGCGTCCGACATTCCGGACCACATCACGCTAGACATCACCGGCGGTAAAATCGGCGATGTGTACCACATCTCCGACGTCACCCTGCCGGAAGGCGTCAAGCCGGTCATCGAGCGTGACTTCGTGATCGCCAACATCGCGGCTCCGGCCGGTCTCGGCGCCGGTGCCGACGACGAAGAAGAAGCCGCAGCGGAATAATCCGTCGCAGGTCTTCGGACAGATTTGAAACGCGGGTTCCTCGGGGCCCGCGTTTTTCTTTGCGCAAACCGGCCGGACAGTTACCGCAGGGGTCCGACAAAAGTCCGACACAAAGCCGACGCAAGTCCGACAGCGGAAAATCCCGTTCTGACGGCAAGAGATTGCATGCCCCCGCCCCCGCCCATATGGTGCCGGTAACATGTTACAAGAGGGGAGAGGGGCCATGCGTCTCTTCGTCGGCCTCGGCAATCCGGGCGCGAAATATGCGGGCAACCGCCACAACATCGGCTTCATGGTCTTGGACCGGATCGCTTCCGATCACGGGTTCTCGCCCTGGCGCGCAAAGTTCCAAGGCCTGACCTGTGAGGGCCGTCTCGGCCGCGACAAGGTCGTGTTGCTGAAGCCCGAAACCTTCATGAACCTCTCCGGTCAATCGGTCGGCGAAGCGATGCGGTTTTACAAGCTCACCCCTGCCGATGTCATTGTTTTTCATGATGAACTGGACCTCGCCCCCGGCAAGGTCCGGACCAAGACCGGCGGCGGCCACGCGGGTCACAACGGGCTGCGGTCGATCCATCAGCACATCGGCCCGGACTATGACCGCGTGCGTCTCGGCATCGGTCATCCCGGTCACAAGGACCGGGTCGCGCCCTATGTGCTCTCCGATTTCGCCAAGGCGGATCTGGACTGGCTCGACGATGTGATCCGGGGCTGTTCCGATGGGGCAGCGGCCCTCGCGGATGGCGAAACCGCAAAGTTTTCCAACGCCGTGGCGCTGCGCACCGCGCCGCCCCGCAGCTCGACCGGGACAAAACCGCCGAAAGCCAAGGACACCCCCCAAACCGAACCCGCCGCCGAGGACACTCGCTCCCCGCTCGAAAAACTTAAGGATAAGTTTCAATGACTTGGCAAAGGGCATTTGCGGCGCAAGCCCAGTCCTGCCGCGACCTCGGATCACCTTTCACCGCCACATTGCTCGACAGTTTTGTCAGCGTGGGCCTGCCCGACGGCCCCATCGGAGCCCGCATCGCCGCATGGCCCGGCGATATTTCCAGCAACGGCGCCTCCGTGCCACTCCGCCTTGCCGGGGCGCTCCATGGGCTGGTTCTCGAAGGTCGCGACACGGATTTAGCGGCGTTTTATCCGCCGCATCCCTTGGCCGAACCCGCCGAACTCCATCAAGCCGCATCTGCCGCCATTTCCCGTCACGAGGCCTATATCGACCAGCGCCTCAACGACGCGCCCCAGACCAACGAAGTGGCCCGCGCCAGCGCCCTGATCCTTGCCGCCGATGCTTTGGCCGCCCAGACTGGTCTGCCGATTGTGCTCTCGGAACTGGGCGCAAGTGCCGGGCTGAATCTCAATTTCGACCGCTTCCGGCTCGTCACCCCTGCGGGCGATTTCGGCCCGTCCGACAGCCCCGTAATCCTGACACCGGAGTGGCGCAGCCCCGCGCCCGCGCCGCATGGCTTCACCGTCGCCGAACGTCAGGGCGTAGATCTCAGCCCCCGCGATCCCGTGGCGGAGCGCATCCGGCTATTGTCGTTCATCTGGCCCGATCAGACCGCGCGGTTTCACCGGATCGAAGCCGCCCTCGATATCGCCGCAGCCTCCCCGCCCAAAGTCGCCAAGGCCGATGCCATCGACTGGCTCGAAACCCGACTGTCCAAACCCCATCCGGGGCAATTGCACCTCGTTTACCACACGGTTGCATGGCAATATTTCCCGGCAAAGGTTCAGGCCCGGGGCGAAGCGCTTTTGGCCGAGGCCGGAGAGCGCGCAACGACAGACGCCCCAATGGCTCGCCTATCGATGGAAGCCGACGGGCATCCCCCCGGTGCGAAGCTGACGCTCACGCTCTGGCCCGACGGGACGACACATGAGCTTGGACGGTTTGATTTTCACGGGCGATGGATCGACTGGTCCCCGCCCCGGTTCTGACGGAGGACAGCATGGAAAAATCCCCTTCTCTCAATGTTTTGGGTGGGGTACTCAGCCCCTGCTCCCACGATCCTCTGACCGGATATTTTCGCGACGGGGCCTGCAACACCTGCGCCGAGGATCACGGCAGCCACACGGTCTGCGCGATGATGACGGCGGAGTTTCTCGCCTATTCGAAATATGTCGGCAACGATCTTTCGACACCCCGACCCGAGTATGGCTTTGCCGGGCTGAAACCCGGTGACAGATGGTGCCTCTGCGCCAGCCGGTTTCTTCAGGCCCATGACGAAGGTTGTGCGCCGAAGGTCTCGCTCCTCTCAACCCATCTGCGCGCCCTCGACATCGTACCGCTTGCGGTGCTCGAACTGCACGCGCACGATCTCTAGGCCTCTCAGGCCACCTGTTCCACCGTCTTCTCTGTCAGAAAGCGATCTTCCATCAGGTCGTCAAGGAACAGGCTCAGAAGCTGTGACGCACCATTGACGCCCGCCTTGCGATAGACCGCATTGGTTTGCGCCTTGACCGTGCCTTCGGAGGTTTCGCGCAGCCGGGCGATCTCCGCTATGGGAAAGCCTTTGATCAGGAAAAGGGCCACCTCGCGCTCCGCGGGCGTCAGGCCCCAATCGGAAAAGCGTTCTTCCAGCACATCGGCAAAGGCCAATGCGGCGCGGCGCAATTTGCCTTCGGCCAGATTGCGTCGCACCATGGAACGTCGAAGCGCCAGCCCGCCCATGATCACGCCCAGGATCAATCCCAGAGCCGCGCCCAGTTCGATGACCTCACGGATTTGCCAGGAGATGGGACGCGCGCGCAGGCCGAGGACGGAAGCGACAATATCGAACACGAAAAACACGGCACAGAGGCTCTGCACCACGAGGATGATGGCGAGAAGGGCACTGTCTTTCACCGGAACCTGCCTTCAATCATCGTCATCGTCGTCATCATCGTCGCCGTCGTCATCGTCGCCGTCGTCGTCGTCGCCGTCATCACCAGTGCGCGTTCCTCTGCGATCACGCTCGTCGTCGTCGTCATCGTCGTCATCGATTTCCCAATAGTCACGAAGGATTTCCCCCGTCGCAGGACTGACGATAATCTCGCGACGCATCGTGCCGTTTTCAGCCACGATCCGGGTCCGTCCCAAAAGGGTTCGCTCCATGGTGATCTTCGTGTAGCCCTGTGCCTTGATCTGGGCGACGACCTGATCGATCACGCTCCCGCTCTGCGCCAGAGCGGGCGTGACGGCCAGAAAACTCGTGGCAAGACCGGTGATGAAAAGCCTGCGGTGCATGATGTCCTTTCCCGTCCTCTCCCCTGCTTACCATAGGGACGGCCTGCCCCACCATGGGACAGGCCTTTTGTTGTCATACCTGCGACCGATCAATCATCGTCATCGTCGTCATCACGGTCATCGTCCCGATCGTCGTCCCGATCGTCATCGCGGTCATCGTCATAGCGGTCATCATCCTCACGGTCGTCATCGTTTTCGACCTCGACGCCATCGACCATTTCACCGCGATCATCATCCCTGATCTCGTCGCGCCATTCCGCATCGCTCAGAACCTTCTCTCGCTGCACCACGACCTCCCCACTGGCATTGTCGATCCGCAGATCGACCTCCTTGCCATCGATATAGACCTCGACCTCGGTATAGCGGTAACCGCGGTCGATCTCGATCCGGGTCGCGCCCGGGTACATCGCGACGATCTCTTCCGTGGTGGGTTGCGCCACGGCGACCGTCGCCCCAAGCGCGGTGACGAGTGCTGAAACCATGAAAACCTTATGCATCGGAGTGTCCTTTCCTGTGCTCTTTAACAAATTCGATAGATCGGGCCATCTTGGCCACGGCCTCAGATTTGTGTGGAATGCAGCAGGTCGACCATTGGCATGAGGTTTAGCCGGGTTTACGCGCCAGTCTCTAAACCTTTGGTATTTGACCATAAACTCAGGTTTAAAGCGCCCAAATAAAGGAAAAGCCGCCCCAAAGGACGGCTTTTCTCAAAACTCTGCGGGTTTCTTTACTCCGCGTCGCGACCCTCATCACCTGCAAGATCCGCGCCGAGGTGACGCGCCACGGTAAAGATATCCTTGTCGCCCCGCCCCGAAAGGTTCACGACGATGATGTGATCCTTCGGCAAATCGCCCGCGATCTTCATCACATGCGCCACCGCATGGCTCGATTCGAGTGCCGGAATGATGCCTTCGGTCCGGCAACAGAACTGAAACGCCTCAAGCGCCTCCTTGTCGGTGATCGAGACATATTGCGCCCGGCCCGTATCGTGCAGCCACGAGTGCTCCGGCCCGATCCCCGGATAGTCGAGACCCGCCGAGATCGAATGCCCCTCAAGGATCTGCCCGTCTTCGTCCTGCAAAAGATAGGTGCGGTTGCCGTGCAAAACGCCCGGACGCCCGCCCGTCAGAGAGGCGCAATGCTCCATCCGGTCGTCGACGCCATGGCCCCCGGCCTCAACGCCAATGATGCCCACGCTTTCGTCATCAAGAAACGGGTGAAACAGGCCCATCGCATTCGAGCCGCCGCCCACAGCCGCCACAAGCGTATCGGGCAAACGCCCCTCGCCTTCCTGCTCGGCCAGTTGCCAACGCGTCTCCTGCCCGATGATGGCCTGAAAATCGCGGACCATCGCCGGGTAGGGGTGCGGCCCCGCCACCGTGCCGATGCAATAGAAGGTATCGCGCACATTGGTCACCCAGTCACGCAGCGCATCGTTCATCGCATCCTTGAGCGTCCCGCGCCCGGATTTCACCGGGATGACCTTTGCCCCCAGAAGGTGCATGCGGAACACGTTCGGCTTTTGCCGCTCAACGTCGGTCGCGCCCATGTAGACGATGCACTCCAGCCCGAATTTGGCACAAACCGTCGCCGTCGCAACCCCGTGCTGCCCCGCACCGGTTTCGGCAATAATACGCGTCTTGCCCATGCGGCGCGCGAGCAGGATCTGCCCCAGCACGTTGTTGATCTTATGCGCACCCGTGTGGTTGAGCTCTTCGCGCTTGAGGTAGATCTTCGCGCCGCCCAGCTCCTCGGTCATCTTCTCCGCGTAATAGAGCGGGCTCGGACGCCCCACGTAATGCTTCCAGAGATCGCGCATCTCGTCCCAGAATTCGGGATCGTCCTTGGCCCTGTTATACTCTTCTTCAAGAGCGAGGATCAGCGGCATCAGCGTCTCGGAGACGAAGCGCCCGCCGTAAATGCCAAAGCGCCCCTTTTCGTCCGGGCCACTCATGAAGCTGTTGAAAAGATCGTTCATCGCGATGCTCCCTTGCGGATCGCCCATGGATGTAGCGCAGGGGCCGCGCACGGTAAAGCGCGCCCGTTTCCTTTGCTGTCGAAATACTCGAAAAAGCCCGTCAGGCGGCGCGGATCGCCTCGATAAAGGCGCGGATCTTGCCTGCGTCCTTCACCCCCGGCGCGCTTTCCACGCCCGAGGAAACGTCCACCTGCTTCGCACCGGTCATCTGGATGGCCAGGACCACGTTCTCCGGCGTCAGACCGCCCGCCAGCATCCAGGGCCGGTTCCAGCCGCGCTTGGAAATCAGCCGCCAGTCGAACGCGAGACCGTTGCCCCCCGGCAGATCGGCCCCTTTCGGCGCCTTCGCATCGACCAGCAACTGATCGCAGACCATGCCATAGGCGTCGAGCGCCTGCACATCCGCAGGCTCCGCAACCCCCACAGCCTTCATCACCGGAAGCCCATAGCGTGCACGGATTTCCGTCACCCGCTCCGGGCTTTCCTTGCCATGAAGCTGCAACATGTCGAGCGGCACCTCGCCGGTGATCCGGTCAAGCTCCTCATCCGTCGCATTCACCACAAGCGCCACCTTGGCCACGCCCACCGGCACCTCAAACGCCAGAGCGCGCGCGGCCGGAATCTCCAGATGCCGCGGCGATTTCGGGAAAAAGACAAAGCCCAGATAATGCGCCCCGGCCTCGACAGCCGTCGCCACCGCCTCGGGCGTTTTCAGCCCGCAGATCTTCACGCGTGTATCCATGAGATTGACCGCTCAGCGTTCCAGAAGGGCAAGCACCTCGTCGCCCTCCTTCTTCGCCTTGTCCACCTTCAGCTTGTCGACCTCGCGGGCAAGCTGTTCCTTCTCGCGCTTATGCGTCACGGCGGCGGAGCGGTGTTTGTACTCGCGCATCCATTCCCAGACAAACCCGATCAGCAGCCCCCCGATGATCGCGCCAAAAATGACCACGAACAGCGGTAGCTGGACGGACAGGGATATGCCGGAAAGCGTCGCCAGTTCACCCGGCAACAAATACAGCGTTACGACATCCCGGTTGGCCAGAGCCATGGTGACAAGCACCACGGCAAGTGCTCCGAGGAAAGCATAACGGATATAGCGCATTTGAAGTCGACCTTATTCTTCGTTCAGACGGTCGCGCAGCAGCTTGCCGGTCTTGAAGAAGGGCACGTGTTTTTCCTCAACGGGAACACTGTCGCCGGTGCGCGGGTTACGCCCCATTCTGGCATCCCGCTTCTTGACAGAAAAGGCCCCAAATCCGCGCAGCTCCACCCGGTCGCCGCGCGCCATGGCTTCGATAATTTCTTCGAAGATCGTGTTCACGATCCGCTCGACATCGCGTTGGTACAAATGCGGATTTTCGTCTGCGATCTTCTGGATCAGCTCGGACCGGATCATGAAGTCTCCCCCTGGATGGCGCGTTTCTTGTGACGTTTTCGTATCGCATTCGGTCCTTGGCCAAGGCGCACTGCGTCCCGGCATGACCATAAAGAGACTATAGGACGGGATATGTATTCGGGGAAGCGTCTGTTCCGCTCTCACAGGCTGTTTTTTGCCGGTAATGTGCTGAGATTTGGCCAAAAAATCCCTCAGAGGGTCGCATTTTGCACAACCCGGAACCGGGATGTTAGCGCTGCAATGCGGCATTCCCCAAAGCGATTCGAATCGTGCCACTGCCAAGGCCTGCCGAAAAGGACAGGTTGCAGTGCAGATAAAAGAAAAAGGCCCCCGAAGGGGCCTTTCCAAAATCGGGTCGCAGGCTGCGATTACTCGTCGCCGCCCTTGAGCGCTGCGCCGAGAATGTCGCCCAGCGATGCACCGGAGTCGGAGGAACCGTACTGTTCGACGGCTTCTTTCTCTTCGGCGATTTCGCGGGCTTTGATCGAGAGACCCAGACGACGGGTTTTCTGATCCACGTTGGTCACGCGCACATCGATGTGATCGCCGACCTGGAAGCGCTCGGGGCGCTGCTCGGCACGGTCACGGGACAGGTCGGAGCGGCGGATGAAGGATTTCGCGCCTTCATATTCCACTTCGATGCCACCGTCTTCGATCGCAGTCACGGTCACGGTGATGATGGAGCCGCGTTTCACGCCTTCAACCGCACCGGAGAAGCTGTCGTCGAGAGCTTTGATCGAGAGGGAGATACGCTCTTTCTCGACGTCGACCTCGGTGACAACCGCTTTGACCATGTCGCCCTTGCGGAAGTTCTGGATGGCATCCTCGCCACGCTCTTCCCAGGACAGGTCGGACAGGTGAACCATGCCGTCGATGTCGCCCGGCAGACCGACGAACAGACCGAATTCGGTGATGTTCTTGACTTCGCCTTCGACAACGGTGCCTTCCGGATGGGTCTCGGCAAAGAGTTCCCACGGGTTGCGCATCGTCTGCTTGAGGCCGAGGGACACACGACGTTTCGAGCTGTCGATCTCGAGCACCATGACTTCCACTTCCTGCGAGGTGGAAACGATTTTGCCCGGGTGGACGTTTTTCTTGGTCCAGGACATTTCGGAAACGTGAACCAGACCTTCGACGCCCGGCTCGAGTTCCACGAATGCGCCGTAGTCGGTGATGTTGGTCACGCGACCGGTGTGCACGGATTCGAGCGGGTATTTGCTTTCCACGGAATCCCACGGATCGGCCTGAAGCTGCTTCATGCCAAGCGAGATGCGGTGGGTGTCTTTGTTGATCTTGATCACCTGAACCTTGATCGTCTCACCGATGGTGAGGATCTCGGACGGGTGGTTCACGCGACGCCATGCCATGTCGGTGACGTGCAGCAGACCATCGACACCGCCGAGGTCAACGAACGCACCGTATTCGGTGATGTTTTTGACCACGCCGTCAACGGTCTGACCTTCGGTGAGGTTGCCGATGACTTCAGCGCGCTGTTCCGCACGGGACTCTTCGAGGATCGCACGACGCGACACAACGATGTTGCCACGACGACGGTCCATCTTGAGGATCTGGAACGGCTGCTTGAGACCCATGAGCGGGCCAGCGTCGCGCACCGGACGGACGTCGACTTGGCTGCCCGGAAGGAAGGCCACTGCGCCGCCGAGATCGACGGTGAAACCGCCTTTGACGCGACCAAAGATGGCGCCTTCGACGCGCTCTTCGGAGGCGTAGGCTTTTTCGAGACGATCCCAGGCTTCTTCGCGACGGGCTTTGTCGCGGGAGATGACGGCTTCGCCACGGGCGTTTTCAACGCGGTCGAGGAACACTTCGACTTCGTCGCCAACGGCCACGTTCGGTGCTTCGCCCGGGTTGGAGAATTCTTTCAGATCAACGCGGCCTTCCATTTTGTAGCCGACGTCGATGATGGCTTGACCGGCCTCGATGGCGATCACTTTGCCTTTGACAACCGAACCTTCGTCCGGGGTGTCGATCTCGAAGCTTTCATTCAGGAGGGCTTCGAAATCCTCCATAGATACGTTCTGAGCCATGTGGTCTCAATTTCCTTTTCAAACGTGTTTGCGGGCCATGCGGTTGTCTCCGCCGGTCTTGGTTTCGTTTCATCTCGGGACCAACGCTCAGAAGACAGTGCGGAAAACAAACAAATCAGGGCCGAAGTTACGCTCCGACCCTGCCCGCATTGCCTTGATGACGTCTTATGGCCTCATAGACAGGCGCGCGTGTACCGCCGAATCCCCATAAAAGCAAGGAAAATCGGGACAGACACACCGAAACAGGGGCCCTCACGCCAACCCGTCGAGCCGCGCCAGATAGGCCGCGTCCTCTTCGCCGGGAAAGCGCGAATAGGGAAAGGCGGAGCCGTAAGTGTCTACGCTGCTCGCGGTTTTCGCGAGCACGGCCACCAATTCGCGAGCGCGTTCCGTCGCGATCTCCGGATAGCGGCCATTTTCCTGAAGTCCCAGCTTCTGCTCGAATCCCATCAGGGAATCGTAGGCCATCGACCAATTGCCATAGGGCGAGGCCTCCTCGGCCTCTTCACACAGAAGGACCTCCATGTGGCGATGTCGCGCGTCGGATTTGATCCGGGCGGCAAGCCCTTCGATGTTCTCGGCGGGACCGTGCAGGACCTGAAAAAACTGTTCATCCACCCGCAAGAGAATCCCGGTGATGCCATGGGCCGCGTTGAACCGCACCGCCTCACGCAGGATGTCGAGATCCGAGGGGTGGAAATCCTCGTAACGGGCGACGGATCGATAGAGCAATTGCAGATAGCGGGCCACGAGCCTCTCCCCCTCGCCAGATCACGGAAGCTGCGATGTTCACAGCGGAGTGAAGCTGCGACAGAGCGCGGTGACAGGCAAGTCGAAATGCGCGCACCGAACGAAAAAGGCGGCCCAGACGGACCGCCGTGCCACTCAAGGCCCCAAGGACACCGCAAGATCAATCCAGATCGGTTACGATCTCATAGGCCGGTTTACGGACCTTTTTCATCGGTGCAAGCCAGTCGCCCTCGGCATCGCGGGTGCCAAGCGGCAGGATCACGACGGTTTTCAGGCCTTTGTCTTGCAGCCCGAGAATCTCGTCGAATTTCGCGGCGTCGAAACCCTCCATCGGCGTGCTGTCGACCTCAAGCTCGGCGGCGGCAGCCAGCGCAAAGCCAAGCGCGATATAGGCCTGACGCGCAGCATGATCCGCATTGGTGCGCGCGTCGCGCGGCAGGTACATGGATTTCAGCCGATCGTAATAGGCGTCCAACCGCTCGCGCGTGCCCGGACGCTCGGCGGCATGCTGATCCACCACCGCATCGATCCGCGCACCGTCGTAAGTATCGTAAGCCGCGAAGACCAGAAGATGTGAGCCCTCGGTCAGTTGCGACTGACCATAGGCCGCCTCTTGCAGCTTTGCACGCAGCTCCTTGTTGCGGATCACGAAGATGTGGAAGGGCTGCAACCCCGACGATGTCGGCGCCATGCGGGCGGCTTCGACGATCTTGGCGACCTTCTCCTCGGGAACCGGTTTCGAAGGGTCCATTTTCTTGGTGGCGTAACGCCAGTTCAGCTTGTCGAGAAACATTGGAAACATCCTTGCAGATATATGCGTTTGCTTCGGGATATGGGGAGGGATCGGGTCACGACAAGCACCCGAAATTCGGCACAGCCGCCTGCCCCTTCACCTAACCTTCTGATTATACTGGATTACACATCAAAACCTCCGCAGCAACGCTCACCCCCTTGAGCGGCGCTGCGTGCGAAAGGGCTCAGGAATTGGTCAAGCCAAGGCGTTCGGACGGAAATCCGACCTCCGTAAAGCGCTCCAAAACCCTTGTCTCGAAAAACGGATCGTCGAGCCAAAGGCATTGCGAGAAATACCAGTAGAGGAATTGCGTATAATCGCGTGGCCGACCGACCGCCCATTCAAGCGCCGCCGGAAAATCCTCTGGGGCCTTCACCACTTCGGCGGCCTGATCGAAATCGGCGCGGGCAAAGAGGATCGTCGGCGTACCATGCAGAAACCCCTCGATCGAAGCCGCGGAATTGGCCGACACCGTCACCGCCGCCTGCCGCAAAAGGTCATGCACATTGGCATTGGTCTTGATCGGCGCATAGCCCTCCGCCTCGAAAGCGCGAATGACCTTCAGCCCCTCGTCTTTGCGCAGCGGATGCGGCTTGATATAGACCGGACGCCCCCCCGCACCGTCCAAGACCGCGCGGATCATCTTGTCCCGCCCCATATAGGCATGACCACGACGATAGGGCGGCGGGCCTTGCAGGAAGATCACGATGCCTTCCGGGTCGATCTCTTCCATCTGTTTCTTCTGATGATAGCGGGACTGGCGCGGATCGGAAAACCGGGCGCGCAGATCGCCGACATAGGCCTCGGCCTGCGCCGCATCGACCGCTTCCGGGTCGAACACCCGATCCGCAATCGAGCTGTCGGCCAGAACGCCTTTCGGATCGAGATGCCAGCAGCGATCAAGATAGGCCAAAACCGAGATCAGCGTATCGGGGTGCGGCTGACGCGCATTGTCGACGATGTGAAGATTGCCGTCCGGCTCGGTCGGCGGGAACCTCGGCGCGATCTCCACCACGCCGCCCCGCCGCTCGACCATCCGCTTGATCCGGGGATAGAGCGTCGACATCTTGCCCGCCTCCAAAAGCGCCTGCTCATGTTCGGGCAGGTGGAGGATGAGCTTTGCCGTCATCCCCGGCGCGCCTCGATGAGGGCGATCACCTTGGCGACCGCCTCGTCGATGCTCATCTCGGTGGTGTCGATCACCACCGCATCTTCGGCAGGTTTCAGGGGCGCCGTGGCGCGGGCCGCATCGCGCTCGTCGCGCTCACGCAGATCGGCCAGAACCTCTTCGACGCTCACGTCTTCGCCTTTTCCAGTCAGCTCTTTCTGACGCCGCTCGGCCCGCACCTCGTCGGAGGCGGTGACATAGAATTTGACCTCCGCATCCGGGCAAATAACCGTGCCGATATCACGCCCATCGAGAACCGCACCGCCTTCGCGGCGCGCAAATGCCTGTTGGAAATCCACCAGAGCGCTGCGCACTTCGGGAATGGCCGCAACCCGCGAGGCCGCCTGCCCCGCATCGCCGGAGCGCAGGTCGCCGCGCTCGAGATCCGCCGACGTCAACCCCTCTGCCGCCTCAATGGGCGACAGCCCCTCAAAGGTCTTCGCCCCCACCGCCCGGTACAACAACCCGGTATCGAGATGCGCAAATCCGAAATGCGCCGCGACGGCTTTGGAAATCGTGCCTTTCCCGGCAGCGGCGGGGCCATCAATGGCGATGCAGAAACTCATGGTCTGTCCTTTCCCGAGGGGTCCCCACGCTGCACCCAAGCGCCGCCAAGGTCAAGAGATCAGTTGCCCCTGACCACATGCGCGCCGAGACCGGTCATGAGCTTCTCGAACACCGGGAAAGACGTCGCAATCGGCCCGCCATCGTCCACGCTCACCGCCTCCTGCGACGCCATGCCGAGGATCAGGAACGACATGGCAATCCGGTGATCGAGATGAGTCGCACAGGTCGCGCCCCCCTTCACCCCATTCGGGCCAAGCCCCTGCACGATCAGCGTATCCTGATCTTCCTCAATGGCCACGCCACAGGCCTCAAGCCCGCGCGCCATGGCGTCGATCCGGTCGCTTTCCTTGACCCGCAATTCCTTGACGCCGCGCATGGTGGTCGTGCCCTCGGCATAGGCCGCAACGGCGGAGAGGATCGGGTATTCGTCGATCATCGAAGCGGCGCGCTCCGCCGGCACTTCAATCCCCTTGAGCGCGGAATATTTCACCCGCAGGTCCGCCACTGGCTCGCCACCCTCTTCGCGCTCATTCTCAAAGGAGATGTCGGCGCCCATTTCCTTGAGCGTAATGAACAACCCGTTGCGCGTCGGGTTCTGGCTGACGCCGGGCACAAAAACCTCGGAGCCGGGCACGATCAGCGCGGCACAAACCGGGAAGGCCGCCGAAGACGGGTCGCGCGGCACGGCCACCACTTGCGGCCTCAATTCGGGCCGTCCGGTCAGCGTGATCTTGTTATAGCCCTCGGGCGTTTTCTCCGTGGTCAGCTCCGCCCCGAACCCAACAAGCATCCGCTCCGTGTGATCGCGCGTCGCCTCTTTCTCGATGACAACCGTCTTGCCCGGCGCGTTCAGCCCGGCCAGCAGCACCGCAGATTTCACCTGCGCCGAGGGCACCGGTGTCTGATATTCGACCGGCACAGGATCGGCCGCGCCCACCAGCGTCAAAGGCAACCGCCCGCCCGAGCGTCCCACCGATTGCGCCCCGAACAGCGCCAAAGGATCGGTCACCCGCGCCATCGGACGTTTGCGCAGCGAGCCGTCGCCGGTAAAGGTCGTACAAAAATCATAGGTCGCGACACAGCCCATGATGAGCCGCACACCCGTTCCCGAGTTGCCGCAGTCAATCACGTCCTCAGGCTCGGTAAATCCGCCGACACCCACGCCATGCACGGTCCATTCGCCCGCCCCTTCGCGCACCACTTCGGCACCCAGCGCCTGCATGGCCTTGGCGGTGTCGAGCACATCCTCGCCCTCCAAAAGCCCGGTGATCTTGGTCTCCCCCACGGCCATCGCACCGAAAATCAGCGCGCGGTGGGAAATCGACTTGTCCCCCGGCACCGCCGCCGTGCCTTTCAGGGGGCCGTTCTTGCGGGCGGTCATCGGGATCGGGGTGCCGTGGCTGGACATTGTGCTCTCCTCACATTCCTCGCCGACCTGATACCCCAAGCCCGGCAAGCGGTCTATCGGCTGTCTTCATGGCAGCCGAAATACTCAGACTTTTTTGAAGGTCATATAATGCGGCGTGCGGCCTTCGCGGATCGCCTTTTGCTCATAGCGCGTCGAAATCCAGTCCGACCACGGTTTGCGCCAATCTTCCGGCCCTTCGGCCAACCATTCGAACCCGGCGCGCGGCACTTCTTCCATGGTCTGGCGCACATAATCGGGAATGTCGGTGGCCACGCGAAACTCCGCGCCGTCTTTCAACACGCGGCGGAGCGGTTCGAGATGTTCGTCGGTCACGAACCGGCGGCGATGGTGGCGTTTTTTCGGCCAAGGGTCCGGGTAATTCAGGAATGCCTTCTCAATCGAGCCTTCCGGCAACACGTCGAACAGATCGCGCGCATCGCCCGCATGGATCGCGATATTGTCGAACGGGCCCTCCCGGCGCATTTTGCCAAGGCACATGGCGACGCCATTCACGAACGGCTCACAGCCGATGATGTAAACATCCGGGTAGGTCCGCGCCATATGAACGAGGTGCTCGCCACCGCCGAAACCGATCTCGACCCAAACCGGCTTGCCCGCAAAGCGCTTGGCCATGTCGATCTTGACGCGCTCCGGGTTTTCCTCCCAAGACACACCGCCGGGCGCGAGCCCCGGCAGGTCTTCGTCGAGATAGTCCACCTGCGCCTTGTTCAGCGTCTTGCCATGGATACGGCCATAGAAGTTGCGCCAAGGCGCCCCCGATTGGTGCTGTTGATCGTCAGACATGGAAAACCCCGCGTGTTACGGCGGGGCTTTTGCCAAGAAATCCATCCCGGGGCAAGTTCAGCCGCGCTGAATCAGGAAAAGCCCGCCCGCCATCAGCAACATTCCCCCGGCCCGCAGACCGGAAATCTCCAGACGCGCCGCCCCGAACAGGCCGAAATGGTCGATCACCCCCGCCGACAGGATCTGCCCCAGCAGAACAAAGAACACCGCATTGCCGACGCCGAAGCGCGGCGCAATCGTGGTGATCGACAGGATGTAGAAAGCAAAGAGCACACCTGCGAAAAACAGATATGCCGGTTGATGCAGCAGGTTGGACAGCGGGACACTCGGCCCCAGAACCGCGCGATAGACAAAGATCGAGCTGAACGCGACCACGGCAAACACCAATGCTGCCAGAGCGGGCGAACCGAGACGCCCGCCGAGTTGGGCGTTTAGCGCCGCAAAAACCGGAATGCCGATCCCGGCAAGCAGCATGACAATCGGATCTCGCAAACTCTCTGACATCGGTCTCCCCCCGTTTCGTCTCGGGAGAGTAGCGGGCCCGCGTGCAAAAGCAACAGATCCCGACGCGCTCACCCCCGCCCACGGTAAGGCGGTACGCCTTGCTCGGGGATCCAAAGGTCCTTGGGCTCCGGCCCCGTGGCCCAGAAGACGTCAATAGGAATGCCGCCGCGCGGATACCAATAGGCCCCGATGCGCAGCCATTCCGGGTCGAGCAGCTCGGCCAGACGCTTGCCGATATAAACCGAACAATCCTCATGAAACGCGCCATGATTGCGGAAGGAGCCAAGAAAAAGCTTGAGCGACTTGCTCTCCACCAACCATTTGCGCGGGATGTAGTCGATCATCAGATAACCGAAATCCGGCTGACCGGTCATCGGGCAAAGCGATGTGAATTCCGGCGCGGTAAAACGCGCCACATAACGCTCGCCCTCATGCGTGTGCGGCACGCGTTCGAGCACCGCCTCTTCCGGGCTATTGGGCAGCGCCGTCGCGCCGCCGAGTTGCGTCAGGCCGGAGGTGTCCGTCTTGGGCATGTCATCTGTCCTCTTGCAAAGCCGCTTGCAAAATTGCGGCATCCGGGGCGGAAAAGGCGCAGAGCAGCACCTCCATTTCCTCCCCGGCCTTCAATTCATCGCGGATCGTGCGCACCGCGATCCGGGCTGCACGGGTTTTCGGAAAGCCGTAAATCCCGGTCGAGATTGCAGGAAAGGCCACAGAGCGAAAGTCATGATCCCGCGCGATCCTGAGGCTTTCACGATAACAGGAAGAAAGCGTTTCGTCCTCCCCCCGATCGCCGCCGCGCCAGACGGGGCCGACCGTATGGATCACGTAGCGCGCCCTGAGATTGTACCCACCGGTCAGCTTGGCCTGCCCGGGCAGACAGCCGCCCAGCCCCCGACATTCCGCCAGAAGCCCCGGCCCCGCCGCAAGGTGGATCGCGCCGTCGACACCGCCGCCGCCCAAAAGCGTGGAATTGGCCGCGTTGACCACGGCCTCCACATCCAGATCGGTGATCGACCCGGTGACGACGCGCAGCGGCATCAGACGGCTTTCGCCAGAACCTCGGCCAGATCGGTGCGTTCCCAACTGAACCCGCCATCCACCTCGGGCGCACGCCCGAAATGGCCATAGGCCGCCGTGCGCTGATAGATCGGTTTGTTGAGCTGAAGCTGGGTGCGGATACCGCGCGGCGTCAGCCGGAACCCGAGCTTGTCGGCATCGGCCAGAACGGCCTCAATACGGGCGGCATCGACCGTGCCCGTGTCATGCAGATCGGCGTAGATCGACAGCGGCTCCGCCACACCGATCGCGTAGGACAGCTGGATCGTGCATTTCTCCGCAAGCCCTGCCGCCACCACGTTTTTCGCCAGATAGCGCGCGGCATAGGCGGCAGACCGGTCCACCTTGGTCGGGTCTTTTCCGGAAAACGCGCCGCCGCCATGCGGGGCCGCGCCACCATAGGTGTCCACGATGATCTTGCGCCCGGTCAACCCGGCGTCGCCGTCGGGGCCGCCGATCACGAACTTGCCGGTCGGGTTAACGTGCCAGATGGTGTTGGCCGTGAGCCACCCGTCCGGCAGCACCTCTTCGACATAGGGCGCCACGATGGCGCGCACATCGTCAGAGGTCAGATCCTCGTCGAGATGCTGGGTCGAGAGCACCAGAGAGGTCACCTCGACCGGCTTACCATCGCGATACCGCACGGAAAGCTGCGCCTTGGCGTCCGGGCCGAGCGCCGGTTCCGTGCCGTTCTTGCGCACCTCTGCGAGACGCCGCAGCATCGCGTGAGAATATTGGATCGGCGCAGGCATCAAGGCCTCGGTCTCATTGGTCGCGAAACCGAACATGATGCCCTGATCGCCTGCACCCTCGTCCTTATTCCCCGTAGCATCGACGCCTTGGGCAATATGGGCGGATTGTTCGTGCAGGTAATTCTGCACCTCCAGCGTCTGCCAGTGGAACTTGTCCTGCTCGTAGCCGATGTCGCGCACACACTCGCGCACGATGCCGTCCACCTTGTCCATATAGGCGTGCAGCTTGTCCTTGTCCGACAGCCCGACCTCGCCACCGATCACCACGCGGTTGGTGGTTGCGAAGGTCTCGCAGGCGACACGCGCCTCCGGCTCCTCGGCGATGAACGCATCGAGGACGGCATCGGAAATCCGGTCGCAGACCTTATCGGGGTGGCCCTCGGAAACCGATTCCGAAGTGAAGACGTAATCTTTGCGGGACATGGGGGTCGTGCTCCATTGGTTATGACACCCGCACGTCAGGAAGCCGTTGTGCGGGCCTTTGATTAAAATGCGATATAACTGCCTCCGGGGAGGGTCAATCGGTTTTTCTGCCGCGCCTCAGAGTTGTACCGATCCCGCCACTTAACACCAGAAGGGTTAACAAAGCCCAAACGGGGGCTTCCTTAAGCCGGACATAAACGGTTTCGGGAAGAGCGCCGGGCAGATCGGCGGTGAAAGCCCCCGACGTGCCCAGAGGGATCGCCGCGCGCAGCCCGCCATGCGCGTCGATCAGCGCGGAAATCCCGGTATTTGCGGCGCGCACCATCGGCAGCCCGGTCTCGATCGCCCGGAACCGTGCCTGTGCCAGCGCCTGTTGCGGGCCGGAAAAGGTGCCGAACCACGCATCGTTGGTCATCTGCAACAGCCAGTCGGGGCGCGTTTCGGTGCGCAGGTCTCGGGGAAAAATCGCCTCATAGCAAATCAACGGCAGCGCAGACCCAAGCGCCCCCATGTCCATGAGATGCGGCCCGGGACCCGCAGAGTAGCCATAGCCATTCTGCGCCGTGAACGCCCGCAAACCGATACGTTCCAAAAGCCAAGGCAGGGGCATGTACTCACCGAAAGGCACAAGATGATGCTTGTCGTAGAGATCGGCGACCCGGCCCTGTTCGTCGAGCAGAACCGCCGTGTTGTACCCCTGCATCCCGTCCACCCGGTTGAGCCCGACCACGGCGCGCGCAGGCGCAGCCGTCTGGGCGATCTCGAACAACTCCGGCCCGGCGGCATAGAGAGGAGCTGCCACGGAGGTTTCCGGCCAGATCACCAGATCGGCCCCCTCGGGCGGCGTGACGGAGAGCGCGCGGCGGTAGAATTGTGCAATATATGCGGGGTCCCATTTGAGATGCTGCGGCGCGTTGGGCTGCACCACACGGATGGCATGATCCCGATCCGGCGGCAGGGGCGCGGATTGGCGTTGCCAGCCGACCATAAAGGCGGCGGCAAAAAGCACGGCGGCCACAGCGCCAATCCGCAAAGACCGTTTGAGAACCGCATGAGCCAGAAGCGCCGCAAAGGCAAAACTCAGCGCCGTCAAACCATAGGGCCCGATGAAGGCGGCCAGCTGCGCCAGCGGCGTGTCGAGCCAGATATAGCCCGGCATAGCCCAGGGAAAGCCGGTGAAAATATGCCCGCGCGCGAGCTCCGCCGCCCCCCAGAACCCGGCAAGACCCGGCAGCCCGGTCTTGAGTATTTTCGCCAAGAAAAAGGCCAAAGCCCAGAACAGCGCCAGCCCACCCGCCATGAAGAACAGCGCGAAAGGGATCATCCAACCGTCGCGCATCGGCTCGACGAGGAACGGGTTGACGATCCAGTTGAGCGAAATGAGGAAGGTTGAAAAGCCGACGAGCCAACCGCGCAAGGCGGCCTGACCGGGCGTCAGCGCCATGCGCCAGGCAATCGCCGCCATGACCAGCCCTGCAACAGCCACCGGCCAGAACCCGAGAGGCGCCTGACCGGCGGCAATGAGAAAGCCCGCCCCGAGCGCAAAGGCACGGGGCGGGGTCAGAAGTCGCCGCAGATTGGGCAGACGCATCAGGCCTCGACTTTCGGTTTCACGGCAGAGGGCAGACGCACACGAATGCGTTTGATCCGGCGCGGATCGGCATCGACGATCTCGAACTCGGCCCCCGAGGGGTGCGGGATGACTTCGCCACGCGCGGGAACCCGGCCGGAGAGCAGGAAGACGAGACCGCCCAGAGTGTCGATCTCTTCCTCGTCCTCCTCGTCGGTCAGACGCATGCCGATGGCCGCCTCGAACTCGTCGAGCGGGGCCTTGGCCTGCGCGATGAACACGCCCGGCGCGGATTGGGTCCAGAACACATCGTCATCGACATCGTGTTCGTCCTCGATTTCGCCGATCACCTGTTCGACAAGGTCTTCGAGCGTTACAAGCCCGTCGACCCCGCCGTATTCGTCGATGACCAAGGCCATATGCATCCGCTCCGTCTGCATCTTTTGCAGCAGCACGCCGATCGGCATCGACGGCGGCGCATAGAGCAGCGGGCGCAACATTTTGCGCAGATTGAACCGCTCACCCTTGCCGTTAAAGCCATGGGTGAGAGCAAAATCCTTGAGGTGCACAAGGCCGACAGGCGTGTCCAGCGTGCCCTTATAGACCGGCAGACGGGTCATCCCGCTTTCGCGGAACACCTCCACCAGATCCTCTTTCTTGATATCCGTCGGCACGGCGACGATTTCCGCTTTCGGGATCGCCACATCATCGACCCGCATCCGGCGCAGGTTGACCATGCCGGGGCGTTGCACGGGCTGAGGCATAACCATCGAAGGGTTCGCCCCGGCCAAGGCAGTTGTGTCAGAAGATTTGGCGGTAAATGCCGCCTTCATGCGGTCGAACCAGCCAGAGGATTTGCGCCCGGTGCGGCGCGTGTCGCTCTGCGGTCTACTTATGGGGTCGATCGGCGCGCTCTGCGCTGCCGTAGAAGACCCAGGCTCGGTGTCGCCCATGCGTCCTTTCCAATATGAACAATTTGAACCGGTCTTTGTCGACCGTTCGCCTAATATGGGTCCTTGAGCCCCATGGTTGCAAGTATTTCGACCTCGGTCGCTTCCATAATTTCTGCATCCCTGTCGGTTATGTGATCATAACCCAACAGATGTAACAAACCATGAATAAGCAAATGGGTGACGTGATCGTGAAAGGGCTTGCCCTGCTCCTCCGCCTCACGCAGGCAGGTCTCATAGGCAATCGCGATATCGCCCAGCTCGATGGACCCGTCAAAATCCGGCTCCGGCAAGGGCGGGCGTTCACCGGGCGTCGCGCGTTCCTCGGCGGGCCAGGACAGGACGTTCGTCGCCTTGTCTTTCTCCCGGAAATCCGCGTTCAGGACCTTGATGCGCGCATCGTCACAGGCCAGAACGGACCCTTCGCAAAGCTCCGGGTCCAGCCCGAGATGCGCAAGCGTTGCAGCCTCGGCGGCTTCCGCCAAGGCCGCAAGCCCCGCCGCGTCCCAGCGGTCGTCCTCAAAGATCACCTCTACGGCCATAAGGCCCTCCGACTTGCGTTATTGCGCTTCGTCGGCCTCATACGCTTCGATGATCGCGGCGACAAGCGGGTGACGCACCACGTCTTTCGAGGTGAAGTAGTTGAACGAGATGTTCGGCAGGCCCGCCAGAATGCGCTCCGCATCCCTGAGCCCCGATTGCACGCCGCGCGGCAGATCGACCTGCGAGCGGTCGCCGGTGATCACCATGCGCGACCCTTCGCCCAAGCGGGTCAGGAACATTTTCATCTGCATGGTGGTGGCGTTCTGCGCCTCGTCGAGCACAACGAAAGCACGTGACAAAGTCCGCCCCCGCATGAAGGCCAGCGGCGCGATCTCGATGGTCTTTTCCTCGCGCATCTTCTGCACTTGCTTGGCGGGGATGAAGTCGTTCAGCGCGTCGTAAAGCGGCTGCATATAGGGATCGACCTTCTCGTCCTGCGTGCCGGGCAGAAAGCCCAGACGCTCTCCCGCCTCAACCGCCGGTCGCGACAGGATGATCCGGTCGACATGGCCGTTGATCAGCATGTTCACGCCCACGGCCACCGCGAGATAGGTCTTGCCCGTCCCGGCCGGACCGATGCCAAAAGCCAGCTCATGCTTGAACAGGTTGGTGACATATTCCTTCTGCGCCGCCGTGCGCGGCTCCACCAGCTTCTTGCGGGTCTTGACCTCGACATCGCCGCCGCGGAACATTTCCATCTGATCGCCCGGCAGACCTTTGTCGCCATCGGTCTCCCCCATGCGGATCATGCCGTCGATGTCGCCCGGCTCGATCTCCCGGCCCGCTTCGAGCTTGCCGTAGAGATCCTGCAACACCGCAGAGGCGCGACCCCTTGCGCTGCCGGTGCCCATCACGGACAACATATTGCCGCGTCGGACAATCTGGACTTCGAGTTTGTGTTCGATTTGAGCGAGGTTCCGGTCGAACTCCCCGCACAGGTCTATGAGCAACCTGTTGTCATGGAATTCGAGAAGCGTTTCGTGGACTGCGTCCTGCGATTTCGGGGGTGTCAACGCGCTCAGGCCCAAATATGATCTCCGACTCTGGAATGGCTCCTGAGTCTGATGGTGCCAAGGGATAGGGCTTCTGGCAAGCCGGGACACAAAATCTTCGCAATCGACCCGGCGAGACCCCGCCTAAAAAACAGAATTTCGCCCAATAATGCGCCAAAAAGCAAAACGGCCGCCCCGAGGGACGACCGCCATAGTGCCAAACTTCAGGACCGATCAGATCGGATCGCCAAAACTCGAACCGTCTTTATACGGCCCGACAGCGGTGTTCGCCGGCGCCACCCCGGAGCAGATCGGCTTGCCGTATTTGTCTACACGCGCGGAGAGATACCCCTCCACCCCGTCATCGATAATCCAGTGATCGCAGCCGTTCGGATCGACCCAGATCCCGGCCACCAGTTGCGACAGATGTTTGCTGTCGAAACCACGGTCCACGGTTTTATCTGTCTTATGGCTTTCGTACATGCCGTTGTCACAGGCCCCAAGAGCCAGAGGAACGACCGCAAGAGCGATGAGCTTTACAACCTTCATAGCGATCCCCTCACTTCACACACATAATTTCGACACGGCGGTTCTTCTGCATCCCCGCGGCGGTCGAGTTCGAGGCGATCGGCTGGCGTTCGCCATAGCCCCGCACGTCGATCACATTGGCACCGACAGAGGCCGCAATCTTGGCGACCGCATTGGCCCGGTTGTAGCTCAGACGGATGTTATATTCGTCGGAGGCGCGGCTGTCGGTATGGCCGACGATGATATAGGCGCGCGCACCGGCTTGCTGGAAGAAAGAGGTCAGGCGCTGACGCCCCTCCGCCGAAATCGCGTATTTGTCCGTGGCAAAGAGCTGATCGGAATTCATCACCGCACAGCTTTGTACCGGGTGACAGGTCGGTTTGCCCTGACGGTCAAGTTTGAGGTCCATGTAGCCCTCGACCCCGTCGTCCATCACCCAGTGTTCACAGCCGTCCGGATCGATCCATATCGTCGGTTTGTATACTTCGCCATTCACAGTGCCCGGCACCATTTGCGCATTGGCCGTCGCCGCCGCAAAAGCAAGAGCGACCCCCGCGCAGAGGCCCAGCCCTGACCGCGCTGTCTTCAGAAATTCGATGGTCACGTCTACCGTCCCCCAACTGTTTGCGTTTTCGGGCCGTTCCAAAACACGCGCCCCCTACAGTCGCAAGACTGCCGCGCCCTACTCACCAAGATTGTGGTTAAAGGATAGCAAACTTCGGGCCCAAGTGAAGGAAAATAACCAGATATTGTGTCGCATATCGTGACGAAAATCCACGAGCGCCAAGATTGTTGCCAAGATACTCCGCACCGCGGCAAAAACTTTACCGATGCGAACGGCCTGTCTCCCCTGGCACGCCTCAGCGCAGCACAACTCCGCCAAGCGAATTCGGCCCGCTTTCGATGATTCTCACCCGTGCGATCTCCCCCACGGCAACATCGTCGGTGACATGAACCGCATGAAGATATTCGGATTTTCCGACCATCTGCCCCGGCATCCGCCCCTTGCGTTCGAACAGCACGGAAACCTCGCGCCCGACCATCGCGTCCTGAAACGCGTGTTGCTGTTCGGTGATCAGCGTCTGCAAGCGATGGAGGCGCTCGGAGGCCACATCGGGGTCCACCATTTTCGTCTCTTTCTCGGCGGCGGGCGTGCCCGGACGCGGCGAGTATTTGAACGAGAACGCGGAGCCATAACCGACTTCGCGCACGAGGTTCATCGTGTCCTCGAAATCCTGATCCGTCTCGCCGGGGAAACCGACGATGAAGTCACCCGACATGGCAATGTCGGGCCGCGCGGCGCGGATGCGTTCGATCAGGCGCAGATATTCCTCGGCGGTGTGTTTGCGGTTCATCGCCTTGAGGATTTTATCCGACCCGGACTGCACCGGAAGATGCAGGTAAGGCATGAGCTTGTCGCAATCGCCATGCGCCGCGATCAGGTCGTCTTCCATGTCGTTCGGATGCGACGTGGTGAAGCGGATGCGCTCCAACCCGTCGACTGTCGCCAACTCGCGGATCAGCCGCGCCAGCCCCCATGTACCGCCTTCGCCCGCGCCGTGATAGGCATTCACATTCTGCCCCAAGAGGGTGATCTCCCGCACACCGCGCTCCACCAGATCGCGCGCCTCATCGAGCACGCGCTCAACCGGGCGCGACACTTCGGCCCCACGGGTATAGGGCACAACGCAGAAGGCGCAGAACTTGTCACAGCCCTCCTGCACGGTCAGAAACGCCGCCGGGGCCCGTTTCGCCTTGGGCCGGGATTTCAGTTTCTCGAACTTGTCCTCTTCCGGGAAATCCGTATCGAGCGCCTTTTGCCCGTGCCCGGCCTTCGCCTCAAGCTCCGGCAGGCGGTGATAGCTCTGCGGTCCCACGACGAGATCGACCATCGGCTGACGGCGCATGATCTCTTCACCCTCGGCTTGGGCCACACAGCCCGCCACGCCGATCTTGAGATCGGGATTCGCAATCTTGAGGTCTTTGTAGCGGCCAAGTTCGGAATAGACCTTTTCCGCCGCCTTCTCGCGAATATGGCAGGTGTTCAAAAGGATCATGTCCGCCTCTTCCGGCGAAGACACCTCGGTATAGCCCGACCCGCCCAGCGCTTCGGCCATGCGTTCGCTGTCGTAGACGTTCATCTGACAGCCATAGGTCTTGATATAGAGCTTCTTGGTGGTGCTCGGCGTCTCGGACATGGGCATGGGTCCACGAATGCTGGGAATTGAGGCGGTGTCCTAGCGCAAGAGGGCCAAGAGGGCAAGCGCCTCGGACCGGACCGCCATAAGCGGGCTCATGACGAAATTGTTTCCACAATCCTTGCAATCCCCTGCCCTTCATGCATTTTTTACCGGAAACTGGGACATTGCCCCGGCAAAGGATTTTCATGCGCTACGACAACCTCGACACGTTTCTCTCCGACGGCAAGGACGCCCTTTTGAAAGGGCCGATCGCGATGATCTTTGCCGAAGATCTCGTGGAAGTGGACACGACGCTGCGCCATCACCTCTCGCTGGGGTTCAAACAGGTGATCCTGTTCGCCCCCGACGAGCTGAAACTCCCCGAGGGGCTGGAAGCGAAAATCCACCGCATCCGCTACGCCACCCGCGCGCCGGAGATGCTCACCAAAGCGGTCAACCGGATCATCGCCGCCGCGCCGGGGATCTGGATGTATTACTGCTACAATGCGGAATACCTGTTCTTCCCGTTCTGCGAGACCCGCACAATCACCGATATGCTGACCTTCCACACCGAGGAACGGCGCGATGCGATGCTGTGTTACGTGGTCGATCTCTACGCCGACGATTTGAACGCGCATCCCAATGCCGTCTCGCTCGAAGACGCCCATCTCGACCGCTCGGGCTATTATGCGCTCGGGCGCCCCGATGCCGCAGGGCACGCGAAAGAGCGGCAGCTCGATTTCTTCGGCGGGCTCAGATGGCGGTTCGAGGAACATATGCCACCACACCGCCGCCGCATCGACCGGATCGCGCTCTTCAAGGCGAAAAAAGGGCTCCGGCTCAGCGAGGAACATCTGTTCGGCGACGAGGAATACAACACCTACGCCTGCCCCTGGCATCACAACCTGACCGCCACCATCGTGTCCTTCCGCACCGCCAAGGCACTCAAGACCAACGCCGGATCGACCTATGACATTTCCACCTTCCGCTGGCACAATTCCATCGAGTTCGAATGGCACAGCCAGCAATTGCTGGATTTGGGCCTGATGGAACCGGGGCAGTGGTTTTAAGAGCGTTTTGGCAAAGCCAAAACGCGTGACCACGCCTCAAAAAGCGCAGCGTTTCTAAAACATCCGCATGTAAGGCAGCGTTTTCCTAGAAAAACGCGTTCACATGCGGTTCTTGCGATTGGTTTTGCGGCTTTTTCCCACCATCGGGTTGCATTTCACAGATCACCGCCTATCCTTTCGCGCAATCGTCATTGGGCACCCGTAAAGACGCGGCCCCAAAAACTCACCCCGAACAGTTAGGACTCTTCATGACCGAAGTTAAATCGGGCGACAAAGTTCGTATTCACTACACCGGCACGCTCGCAGACGGCACCGTGTTCGACAGCTCCGAAGGCCGCGAACCGCTCGAATTCACCGTCGGCTCCGGCCAGATCATTCCGGGTATGGACAAGCACCTGCCGGGCATGACCGTGGGCGAAAAGAAAACCATCGTCGCCGTCGCCGATGAGGCCTATGGCCAGCGTCACCCCGACGCCCAGCAAGCCGTGCCGCGCGCCCAGATCCCGGCAGAAATCCCGCTTGAGGTCGGTCTTCAGCTTCAGATGCAGTCCCCGACCGGTCAGGTGATCCCCGTCACCGTGGTCGAGATCACCGACGAGGAAGTGACGCTCGACGCCAACCACCGTCTGGCGGGCGAGGACCTCACCTTCGCCATCGAGCTGGTAGAAATCGTCTGAAGCTGAGTATTTCTCAGCAAAGGAAACAGGGCGGCGCGCGACAGGCGGGCCGCCTTTTTTATTGATTGCACGCGGGTTTGGCGTCAAATGGCGGTATGAACCCCGAGTTTTTGCCAGACTGTTCGAACTGTGCCGCGCTCTGTTGTCTGGCGCTGGCCTTCGATGCCGGGGACATGTTCGCACATGACAAACCTGCGGGCCTGCCCTGTCACAATCTCGATGGGTTCTCCTGCTCCGTTCACGCCGATCTTGCGGACAGGGGCTATCGCGGCTGTGTCACTTTCGATTGTCTTGGCGCGGGGCAGCGGGTGACGGCGCTGTTCGACGACACCTGGCGGACACGCCCGAAGATGGCCGGGCCGATGATGGAGGCGTTTCGTCAGATGCGCGCGGTGCAGGAACTGCACCAGATGCTCTTTGCGGCCCAAAGCCTGCCCCTGCCCGAAGGCAAACGCGTCGAGCTCCTGAACTCAATTGCGGCTCTGGAAGACGTGAAGACGGAGCTTTCGACATTGGCACGGTTCGATCCGGCAGAGGCGAAGCTTTGGCTCAAAAGCCTCGCCCCTTTTCTCAGGTCGGCAGGGTAAACGCCGCCCGCGCCGCCACCGCCTTGGCATGATGCGCACAACCGGGATGATGATCGTTCACCATGCCCATGGCCTGCATGAAGGCATAGCAGGTGGTCGGCCCGACGAATTTCCAGCCCTTTTTCTTGAGCGTCTTCGACAGGCGTTGCGAGGTCTGGGTCTGGGCCACCACCTCCCCTCCGCTTTCATCCGTCTCCGGCTCGAACGACCAGAAGAACGCCGCGAGCGTCCCATGTTCGCGCTCCATCTCGATGGCGCGGGCCGCGTTGTGGATCACCGCCTCGATCTTGCCGCGATGGCGCACAATGCCCTTATCCTGCACCAGCCGCTCGACATCTTCGGCACCGAACGTCGCCATCTTGCGATAATCGAACCCGGCAAAAGCCGCGCGAAAATTCTCGCGCTTTTGCAGAATCGTCCACCAGGACAGGCCGGACTGAAACCCTTCGAGACAGATCTTCTCGAACAGACGGATGTCATCGGCGACCGGGTAGCCCCATTCCTCGTCATGGTAGCGGATGTATTCCGGATCGGAAGCGCACCAGCGGCAGCGGCTCACCCCATCCTCTGCGACGAACAAACGCTCCATCTCCACCTCCAGCAAAACAAAAGCCCCGCCAGAGGGCAGGGCTTTGTCATAACTGTCAAGCGATTGCGTTCAGTGACGCGCTTTGGGACGCAGGCGGATCACCACATCGACAGAGGCGATCTCCATTCCCTCGGGCGGGGACGGCAGGCGTTCGATCTTGAGTTCATGCGACGGCGCGTCGGTCAGCTCGCCCTTGTCTTCCCAGAAGAAATGCGGGTGCTCGTCCATGTTGGTGTCGAAATAGCTGCGGGAGCCATCGACCGTGACCTCCTGCATCAGACCGGCCTGACAAAAGGCGCGCAGGGTGTTGTAGACGGTCGCGAGAGAGACTTTCTCCCCCGCATCGCGTGCGGCGTCGAACAGGCTTTCGGCGGTGACGTGCCGATCGTGGCCATCGCCCACCAGAAGCGTCGCCAGCGCGATCCTTTGACGCGTCGGGCGCACACCGGCAGTCGCAAGCCAGGCTGCACCGCGACGGGATTCGATGTTTTCGGTCTGGGTCATGG
The DNA here is from genome assembly GCF_051054295.1 of Celeribacter sp. SCSIO 80788. Classification (GTDB taxonomy): domain Bacteria; phylum Pseudomonadota; class Alphaproteobacteria; order Rhodobacterales; family Rhodobacteraceae; genus Celeribacter. The sequence goes on from NZ_CP150482.1 coordinate 2,308,703, forward strand.
GCGTCCAATTCCTGGGAATACCGATGGAATATAGAAGATATGTCATCCAAATTTCAATTGGAAATCCTCTAATTCTCATTTCACATTCGTTTCACCCTGTCAAAACCGTGTCAAAAACGCCGCTCTCTCCCGGTCCTGTTACGCTTGCGTGCGCCGGGGCCGGGGTGATAGAGGGGATACGACTTTGAAAGATGATGAGGAAGGCAAGGGCATCCATGGCCGATTACCCCACGAGTTTCACCAAGGAAGACCTGCTCAAATGTGCGGCAGGCGAGCTCTTTGGACCGGGCAACGCACAGCTTCCGGCGCCGCCGATGCTGATGATGGACCGGATCACCGAAATTTCCGGTGATGGCGGGCTCCATGGCAAGGGTCACGTCGTGGCGGAATTCGACATCACACCGGACCTGTGGTTCTTCGACTGCCATTTCCCCGGCAACCCGATCATGCCCGGCTGTCTCGGCCTCGACGGGTTGTGGCAGCTCACCGGCTTCAACCTCGGCTGGCGCGGCTGGCAGGGGCGCGGCTATGCGCTTGGCGTCGGCGAAGTGAAACTCACCGGCATGGTGCGCCCGGATCGCAAGATGCTCACCTACAAGGTCGACTTCACCAAAGCGATCCAGACCCGTCGTCTGACCATGGGCGTCGCGGACGGCATCGTCGAAGCCGATGGCGAAGTGATCTATCAGGTCAAAGATATGAAAGTCGCGCTGTCTGAGAGCTGATCGCCTTTCAAGCCAGCACAGAAGTTAAAAAGGGGCCTTTAGGCCTCTTTTTAAAGCAGTATTCCCTGAGAAAAAGATAGGCCGCCGCCCTACGCAGCACGAGCCCACCAAGCCAACACATAAAGAGCTTGACGCCCATGTAGTTCGAACGAAGCGGTAGATGGTGTCGGAAAATCAGTCAGCAGACCCTCTCATTTTAACGCGCCAAAACGACGCTGCAATTCATTTTCCAGACTCGCTCTTCCTTCCGAGTTGTTAAGGTAAGACAAATACCTATGATGCTGTAAATCGAAAGGGATATCAGATGAGTTCTGCGTAATCGGGACCACATGCTTACCGAGAGTATGGGCAATACCTGCTTCATAAAAAACGTTTGGGTTCTTTCCCGTGAAGTCGCAGACAACGATTTGCGCCTTATAAATCAAGCTAAATACGTCTTGGATCACCGATGAATGTTCCCAAATATCTTTCGCACGCAAACATCGCAGCCCAGTAGCAGTGGCCGCACTCTGAATAGATTGGAAAACCATCTCAAATGGCGCTGAAAACGGGCTCATTACAGCAACAAGGTCTGCTTCAGTTTGCCCTTTTGGAATTTCAAAAACGCTCGGCGCGAAGGTTATCGGCGCTTGATGGGTAGGCGCAGTAGATATGCTTACACCACCGACACCGTAATTCTCGGCAATGTAATCTTCGATAATTTGCAGGTTATCACGATCAAACTCCACAATACGGAAAATTACAGCGTGAGCATGCCCAGAGTAATCTGCGTCACCAAAACTCAAGCTCCGTAAGAGACGGTCATGATTACTAATCAAGTCCAGCTGGCCAGTATAGGCCCCCAAAGCCTGCCAATCGCCGACATTGAAGTGCTCAACGGCAAGTTTGGCTAGATAAATAACTCGTTTTCGGATGGACGCATCCATTCCACTGTTGGGCACATTGTAAGGCAAAGAACGCACTCCACATCATTAAATCAATTTCTGAATACATGAGAGTTGGTATCGCAGCCATAAGCAACCTGCGAAGCCCCCCTTGCCCCAGCCCCCCCATCTAGCCTACACACTCCCCCAACTGATTAGAGGAGAGCGTCATGCGCCGCGTCGTCGTCACAGGTCTTGGGATCGTCTCATCCATCGGCATCAATGCCGAAGAGGTGCTTGCCTCTTTGAAAACCGGGAAATCCGGCATCACCGCCAATGAGGACATGAAGGAATACGGCTTCCGTTCGCAGGTCGCCGGGGCCATCGACATCGACATCAAGGAGCATGTCGACAAACGCGCCCTGCGTTTCATGGGGCCGGGGGCGGCCTATGCCTATATCGCGATGAAACAGGCGATTGCGGACTCGGGTCTCGAAGAGGGCGAAGTCGTCAATCCGCGCACCGGCCTGATCGCCGGTTCCGGTGGCCCGTCCACCTCCGCCATGCTGACCGCGCATCAGTCGGTTCTGAACACCAAATCGACCAAGCGCGTCGGGCCGTTTGCCGTCCCGAAATGCATGGGGTCCACCATCTCCGCCAACCTCGCGACCGCCTATCAGATCAAGGGCATCAACTATTCGATCACCTCGGCCTGCTCGACCTCTCTGCACTGCATCGGCTCTGCCGCCGAACAGATCATGATGGGCAAGCAGGATGTGATGTTTGCCGGCGGTGGCGAAGAGCTGGACTGGACCCTGTCCTGCCTGTTCGACGCCATGGGCGCGATGTCGTCCAAGTATAACGACACGCCCGAGAAAGCCTCCCGTGCCTTCGACGCGAACCGTGACGGCTTCGTGATCTCCGGCGGCGGTGCGATCCTCGTGCTCGAAGAGCTGGAACACGCCAAGGCGCGCGGCGCGAAAATCTACGCCGAAGTCACCGGCTTTGCCGCAACCTCCGATGGCGCCGACATGGTCGCCCCCTCGGGCGAAGGCGGCGAGCGGGCGATGCGTCTGGCGCTTTCCACGCTCGAAGAGGGCCGCAAGGTCGGCTATATCAACGCGCACGGCACCTCGACCCCCGTCGGCGATGTGGGCGAGGTCGAAGCCGTGCGCCGCGTCTTTGGCGAAGGCAACACGCCGCTGATTTCCTCGACGAAATCCATGACCGGCCACTCCCAAGGCGCGACCGGTGCACAAGAGGCGGTCTATTGCCTTCTGGCGCTCGAAAACGATTTCATCATCCCCTCGATCAACGTCGAAACGCTCGATCCGGCGATCCGCGAGACGGAGATCGCCACCAAGCTGATCGAGAACGCGGGTCTCGACACGGTGATGACCAACTCCTTCGGCTTCGGCGGCACCAACGGCTCGATGCTGCTTTCCAAATATCTGGGGTAAGACACGACAATGGCTGATCTTCTCAAAGGCAAACGCGGGCTCGTGATGGGCGTCGCCAACGAGCGCTCCATCGCCTGGGGCATCGCGAAAGCCTGTGCCGACGAGGGCGCGGAGCTGGCGTTTACCTATCAGGGCGAGGCCTTCGGCAAACGCCTCGAACCGCTCGCCGCCTCTGTCGGCTCGGACACGATGGTAGATGTGGATGTCACCAACCCCGAGCAGATGGACGCGGCCTTCGCGGCGCTCAAAGCGAAATGGGGCAAGCTCGATTTCGTCGTCCACGCCATTGCCTATTCGGACAAATCCGAACTGACGGGCCGGTTCCGCGACACCACTGAGGCGAATTTCAAAAACTCGCTGCACATCTCGTGCTTCAGCTTCATCGACGTCGCCAAACGCGCCTCCGAACTGATGACAGACGGTGGCACACTCATGACCCTGACCTTCGCGGGCTCGAACATGGTCGTGCCGAATTACAACGTGATGGGGGTCGCCAAGGCGGCGCTGGAAAGCTCCGTGCGCTACCTCGCCAACGATCTGGGCCCGGAAGGCATCCGCGTCAACGCGATCTCTCCCGGCCCGATGAAAACCCTCGCAGGCTCCGCCATCGGCGGCGCGCGCCGGACCTACAAACACGCCGAGCAAAACGCGCCGATGCAATCCAACGCGACACTCGAAGCGGTCGGCGCCACGGCGGTCTATCTGGCCTCTGACGGCGGTGCCTTCACCACCGGTGAGATCATCCGTGTCGATGGCGGCTATCACATCATGGGCATGCCCCGGATCGAAAACCTCTGAGCACACGCCCCTCGACAGATCAGACAAACCCCGCTTCGGCGGGGTTTTCTTTTGAGTATTTTCGGCAGCAAAGGAAACATGACGCCACGTCTTCTGCGCGGCCCTGAAAAGCTGATGTAGCTTTGAGCGCAGGGAGAGAGCCATCATGTACGATTATATCATCATCGGCGCGGGATCCGCGGGCTGCGTTTTGGCCGAGCGCCTTTCGGGCGATCCATCCAAACGCGTTTGTCTCATTGAGGCGGGCGGCAAGGATCGCTCGCCCTTCATTCATATTCCTCTGGGTCTGGCGGTTCTGGCGCGGATCAAGGGCGTCAACTGGGGGCATCAGACCGCCCCGGATGCGGCGCTCAAGGGACGCAGGCTTTATTGGCCGCGCGGGCGGGTTCTGGGCGGATCGTCCTCGATCAACGCGATGATCTACATGCGCGGACACCCGGAGGATTACCGCGGCTGGGCGCGGGCGGCGGGTGAGAACTGGGACTGGCCGCGCGCTTTGGAGCTGTTCAAACGGCTGGAGAGGAACGCGCAGATCGCGGATGCGTTTCATGGCACCGAGGGGCCTTTGGCGGTCTCGGATTTGCGCAGCCCGAACCCGTTGTCACGCGCCTTTGTCAAAGCCGGGACGGAGGCCGGTTATGCAGAGCGGCGCGATTTCAACGGGGCGGATCAGGAGGGCGTGGGCCTGTTTCAGGTCACGCAGAAGACGGGCAAACGGTTTTCCGCGGCGCGCGCCTTTCTCGATCCGGTGCGACATCGCGGCAATCTCGACATCCTCACCGGGTCGCAGGTCACCCGCGTTTTGTTTGACGGGCGGCGGGCCAGTGGCGTGGCGCTGGAAACCCGCGAGATCCACCTCAATCCCGGTGGCGAGGTGATCCTGTCGGGCGGGGCGATCCATTCGCCGCAGCTTTTGATGCTTTCGGGCATCGGCCCCGGCGCGATGCTTCGGGATCACGGGATTGAGGTGCAGCACGATCTGCCGGAGGTCGGGCGCAATCTGGCGGATCACCTCGACATCACGGTAATGACGGCGGCGGCGGATCGGCTTCCGATCGGCATTGCGCCCACCTTCCTGCCGCGCGCGCTCCGGGCTGCATGGCAGTTTGCGCGCCAGAGACGAGGTGAGTTGACGTCGAATGTCGCCGAGGCGGGCGGGTTTCTGCGCTCAGGCCCTGAGCGCGACCGGCCCAATCTGCAATTTCATTTCATCCCGGCCTATCTGCGCGATCACGGGCGCAAGACCTCGTTCGGCTATGGCATGACGCTGCATGTCTGCGATCTGCTGCCCCTCTCGCGCGGCACGATCACGCTGGCCTCTCCCGATCCGTTGAAGCCTCCGAGGATCGACGCGAATTATCTCAGCGCGCCCGAGGATGTGGAGACACTTCTGGCAGGCCTCAAGCAGGCGCGGCAGGTGATGCAGGCCCCTGCCCTCGCCCGCCATGTCAAAGCCGAGCTTTTTCCGGGACCGGACATACAGGGCGATACCGCCCTGATCGACGACATCCGCGCGCGGGCGGAGACGATTTATCACCCGGTCGGCACCTGTCGCATGGGGATGGACGCCGGATCGGTGGTCGACCCGGAGGGCTGTGTGCGCGGGGTTGAGGGGCTTCGGGTGGTCGACGCCTCAATCATGCCCACGATCATTGCGGGCAACACCAATGCGCCGACGATGATGATCGCAGAGAACATCGCCGATCGGATGGGCGCCCCCGCACGACAGCCTTGAGCTTAGTGGCAGCCGCCCGGCCCGCACCCGTCGCAGCCCTCGCAGGCCCGCGCCCGGCCTTTCATCTCGATGAATTTCTCGTCCCAGGCCTCGCCATCGCCGAATTCCAGAAAGTGCTGATACTGGTCATGGCGATCCGGCAGGGCGCGGGCGTGTTTGATCGGGCACCAGTAATATTCCGTCCGCCCCGCCACCTCGCGCACATAGGCCAAGAGCCCGTTGCAATAGCCGCAATAGACGCAGTTCAGCTTCTGCATGAAGTTGAGATAGGTGAGCTTGTGCCGGTCCACCGCGATGTATTGTTTACGCTTCACTTTCGGGATGCCGTAGACCGGAAAACAGACCGCCTGATAGACCGTCACGAACAGATCCATCAGCGCAAAAGGAATGATCAGCCCGTAGATCACCGGCGCGGTGACAATCTCCCAAGGCCGCGCACGGCGCAGGAACACCGACCAGCGCACCTTGAGTTCGCGCCCGCGACGGCGTGCCTCCTCTTCGAAGACCACCCGCCCGTTGCTTAGGTGATACTGGAATTTCTCGCGCGCCTCGACGGCCTCCTTTTCGAGCTGCACCTGCAACTCGCGCAGGCTTTCCCGCAGTTTCTCCACCGTGCCGTTCATCAGGCCCTCCAGCCTTTTTTGCTCCATCCCGACAAGGTAAAGCGTTTTCAGAAAAAAACGAAAACATCCTTGCCCGGGCCCATCGCTTCCCGGCGAGGTGTTGCAGCGCAGCGTCCACTGTCGCCCCCCCCGGAAACACAGCGTTACCTTTCGGCAGAATCCCTCCCAGACGCACCGCTCGCCACATTCTCGCCACATTTCGGACCGATCAAAACCTCAATAGACACAAAAAGGCCGCAATTCGACTCGTCATGACCCTTCTTCTGCTTGCCATCGCGCTCGGACTGTTCGCCCTGCCGCTCGTGACGAGGCCCCTGACAAGCGAGGGGCGCATACACACCAGCGGGTTCAACGGCGCGGGCGTGGCCATCGGTTTCCTCGTCACCCTCTCGGTCTCCACGCTGACCTCGCCGCTCTTCGGCTTCGGCTTTGTCTTCGCCGTGATGCTGCATGAGCTGGGCTCGGCCTATGCCTGTCGCATCATCGGCCACGAGGTCGCCCGCGTGCGCCTCATTCCCCTGCCGTTTCTGGCCGCGCCGCGCTCCGACCGGCCCTTCGGCCATGCGCTCGAAGAAAGCTTCGCGGCACTCTACGCCCCCGCGCTTGCCATCGTTCCCATGGCGCTGTGCTTCGGCCTGTTTCCCATTCTGGCGCCCATCGCCCCGATGGTGGCCAATCTCTTGCAGGTGACGGCGATCATGCTCGGGACGTTCAATTTCATCATGCTCCTGCCCTTCCTGCCGTTTGCGGGCGGGCGGGTGATGCGGGCCATCTCGGATGCCTTCTGGCCCCGCCTCGGCACCACCGTCACGCTTTTCATGACCGCCGCCTTCGCCTCCGCAGCGCTCCGCGATCACTCCATCGCCATGGGCCTTCTGGCCGCCGCCGGTCTCCAAAGCCTCCTGCACAGACGCCACCCGGAACAGGCCCCGCTGAACCACAACCAGGCGCTGCTGGTCATGGCCTGTTATACCTTCGCCCTCACGGTGCATTACCTCGGTGGGGCGTGGCTCCTGAACGGGTTGCGGTAGGGCTTTCCCCCTGTCCCCGAACATGCCAGTCTGCGCCCAAAGGAGACCGCCATGGTTCAGCACTTCACCACCAAAGACGGATTGAACCTCGCTTATGACGTTCAGGGAGACGGCGCACCCCTGCTCTGTCTCGCGGGCCTCACCCGAAACATGGACGATTTCGAGCCTGTGGTGGACCATTTCGCCGACCGCGCGCAGGTCATCCGCCTCGACAGCCGCGGTCGGGGTGCTTCCGATTACGATCCGGCCTTCATGAATTACACCATCCCCCAGGAAGCGGCGGACGCTTTGGCGCTGCTCGATCATCTCGGGCTGGAGCGGGCCGCGATCCTCGGCACCTCACGCGGCGGGCTGATCGCCATGGGGCTGGCCGCGACGATGAAACACCGTCTCACCGGCGTGCTCCTGAACGACATCGGCCCGGACCTCGACCCCACGGGTCTCAGCCATATCATGGACTATCTCGGTCGCCCCTCCGCCTATAAAAGCCTCGACGATGCCGCCGAAAAACTGCCGAAAGCCCTCGGCAGCCAATTCCCGAACGTCACCCGCGACCAATGGCGCAGCTATGCGCGGCGGATCTGGCGCGAGGGCGCGCGGCGGCTGGAACTGCGCTACGACCCGAAACTGCGCGACGCGATCGAGGCCCAAAGCGTCACCGGCGCGGTCGATCTCTGGCCCTTCTTCGACGCCTTCGAGGGCCTGCCTCTGGCCCTGTTGCGCGGGGAGAACTCCAACCTCCTGTCGCGCGCCTGCGTCACGGAGATGCAGCGCCGCCGCCCCGATATGATCGCCGCCGAAGTCAAAGACCGTGGCCATGTGCCGTTTCTCGATGAACCCGAAAGTCTCGATGTCATCGCGCGGTTTCTGGCGGCCCTCCCCGCCTGAGCCGTCCAAAGGACAGGCATACCCGACTTGACCCAAGGGAAATCAACGCCGATCATGGCCGTATCTTCGCGGGACGCGGGCCGCGTTTTCCTGTTCAGGTCCGCTGGCGAAGGTGTTGATCAGTACTTTGTTTTCGGTGTCCCATGTTTGCGCTTCCTTCGCACCATCTGGTGTTCCTCCTCTTCGTCGGGGCGGGCTATGCCCTCGCCACCGTCGGAATGAAACTCGTCGCCACCTCCGGCGCCCTGCCCTCGCCCTTCGGTCTGTGCCTGATCGTTGCGGGGCTTCTGGCCGCGATCACCTTTGAAATCATCCTCATGCGACAGGCCCCGGTCGGCCAGCTCTATCTCATCGTCATCGCGGTGGAGACCGCCATCGTCCTGAGCTTTACCTGTCTGATCGGTGAGGAGATCACGCCCCGTCTGGCGCTCGGCATGGGCTTCATCTTCATCGGCCTCGCCACGGTCGCGCATTGAGCAGCCATTGAGCCCGCCCCTCGCCCCGCCTATGCTGGCCCCGAACCAAGGAGGGCCAGATGCGGATCGGGATCGGAGAGCTGTCACTCAATGTCGAGATGAGCGGGCCGGAGGACGGCGCGCCCGTGGTCTTCGCCCATGCGCTCGGCACCAACCTGCACCTCTGGGACGCGGTGCTCCCGCATCTGCCCGGCGGCCTGCGGCTCATCCGCTACGACCTGCGCGGGCATGGTCTCTCGGATGCGCCGAAAGGCCCCTATGCCATGGGGACGCTGGTGCGCGACGCGGAGCGGCTGCTCGACACGTTGGAGGTGAAAGACGCAGTTTTCGTCGGCATTTCCATCGGCGGTCTGATCGCACAGGGGCTCGCGGTCAAGCGGCTCGATCAGGTGCGGGCGCTCGTGTTGTCGAACACGGCGGCCAAGATCGGCGCGCGCAGCCTCTGGGACAAACGCATCGCCGAAATTCGCGACAAGGGGCTTCAAAGCACCGTCGCCCCCACGCTCGAACGCTGGTTCGCCCCCGGATTTCGCAAGACGGACACCGCGAAACGCTGGGGTCAGTCCATTCTCGACACCCCGGTCGAGGGCTATCTCGGCTGCGCCGCCGCCATTGCCGGGACGGATTTCTATACGCCCACCTCGGGGCTGCGCCTGTCCTGTCTGGGCATTGCGGGGGGCTATGACGGATCGACCCCGCCCGATCTGGTGCGCGAAACGCTCGGCGTCATTCCCGGATCGCGGTTCGAGTTGATGCGCCGCTCCGGTCATCTGCCGCCCGTCGATGCGCCGGAGGACTATGCCGCGCTTCTAAGCCAGTTCCTGACCGAGATTGCCCATGTGAAACGCGATCCCAATCCGCATGATCACATCCCCGATCTCGGGTCCGGTCACGACCATCATCACCACGATCATCATGACCATCACGATCATGATCATTCCGGAGGCTGTCACCATGACTGACCCGAGCGTCCTCCTGATCCACGGCTCCGCCCATGGCGCGTGGTGTTGGCGCGATCTTCTCGCGGAATTGCACGCCCGTGGCCTCAAGGCCCGCGCGCTCGACCTGCCGTCTCATGGCGCGGATCGAACGCCTTACGACGAGATCGGCCTCGACAGCTATCGAGACGCGATCCTCGCCGACATCACAACCTATGGCGACCGTCCCATAGTGGTCGGTCATTCCGCCGGAGGCTATGCCATCGCCGCCGCCGCCGAGGCCGCCCCCGACCGCATCGCCGCGCTGGTCTATCTCTGCGCCTATGTGCCCGAGGACGGCATGAGCCTTGCCGACATGCGCCGCGCGGCGCAGGACCATCCGGTGCTCGGCCTGATCGAGAAGACCGAAGACGGGCGGGCCTATCGCTTCAAACCCGAGGCAAGCGTCGAGGCCCTGTGTCACGACTGTTCCGACGAGGTAAAAACCTACGTCCGCGATCATATCGGCCCGCAAGCGATCCGCCCGCAGGAAACGCCGCTGCGTGTCACCCCAGCCTCCACCGCCCGGCCCCGGCATTATGTCATTTGCGAAAACGACCGGGTGATCCCGCCCGCCGAGCAACGCAAAATGTGTACGAACTGGCCCGAGGGCACCGTCCACACTCTCCCCTCTGGCCATTCCCCCTATTTCGCCCAGCCCGCGCGGCTGGCCGACACGCTGGCGCATATTCTGCACCGGAGCGGATAGACAGAAGCCCCCCGACAGGTCACAAAGGCCGGGTTGTTTTCAGGAAAGCCCCATGCCCCGCAATCTGCCGCTGATTTTCATCGTCACCACCGTGCTGATCGACGGCATGGGCATCGGGCTGATCTTTCCGGTGCTACCGACCCTGATCCGCGAGTTGACCGGCCAGACGCTCGCCGATGCCGCACTTTGGGGCGGGGTTCTGGCCACCGGCTTTGCCGTGATGCAGTTCTTCTTCGGGCCCCTCGTCGGCAATCTCTCCGATCGGTTCGGACGCAAACCCGTGCTGATCGCAGCGCTTTTCGTGATGATGATCGACTATCTGATCATGGCGCGGGCGCATACCATCTGGCTCTTGCTAATCGGCCGATTGATCGCCGGGATCTCCGCCGCCACGCCGGGCACCGCCGCCGCCTTCATGGCCGACATCTCCAGACCCGACGAGCGCGCCCGCAATTTCGGCTATGTCCACGCCGCCCTCGGCATCGGCTTCGCCCTCGGCCCCGTGATGGGCGGCATGCTCGCCACCGTCGACACCCGCGCGCCGTTTTATGCCGCCGCCGCCATCGCCGGTCTCAACATGGTCTTCGGTATGCTCGTCATGCCCGAAAGTCTCGCCCCCGAAAAACGCCGCGCCTTCGACTGGCGTCGCGCCAACCCCTTCGGCGCTTTCCGCGCCATTGGGCGGCTCAAGGGCCTCACCGGCCTGCTCATCGTCTTCGCCCTCTACGAAACGGCCTATTTCGTCTACCCGGCGGTCTGGTCCTTCTATACCGAGGAACGCTTCGGCTTCGACACCGCCACCATCGGGCTCACGCTCTTCGCCTTCGGCGCGACCATGGGGCTGGCACAGGCCGTGCTGGTCGGCCCTTTGGTCAAACGCTTCGGCGCCTACCGCGTGGCGATGGGCGGCATCCTGCTCGACGCACTGGTGTTCCTCACCTTCGGCCTCACCACAAGCGTGCCGATGGTCTGGATCATGTCCGTGCTCTCCGGCATTTCCGCGATCTCCATCCCGGCGCTGCAATCCATGATGAGCGGCGCCACCCCCGACGACCAGCAAGGCGAGTTGCAGGGCGTCACCGGCTCGCTCGCCGCCCTCGCCACCATCGTCAGCCCGCTCGTCATGACCGAGATTTTCGCGACATTCTCCCGCCCCGACACCGGTCTCTACCTGCCCGGCGCGCCGTTTCTGCTGTCGCTGATGATCGTCCTGATCGGTGGCGCAATCCTCTGGGCCTGGCAACGGCGACACGGGCGGATCTGACCCCACAGCTGCACCGCCTGTTCACACTTCGTTGACCGGTTTGATCTGGGTACGAGACGCCCACGCGATTCCGTGTTAGACTTCCCACACGAAAAAGGAGGAAAAACCATGACACGCCATATCACCGACACGTCCCATCGTGCCCCCGGCAGCGGTCGCCTCGTGCATTTCCTGAAACTTGATCGCGGCGCAATGCGTGCGCGCATGTGGGACAAAATGGACCGGGATCGCAAAGAAGCGAAAACGGCGTCCCGCGTGAAACAGTTCCTGCGGATCGACCGCGGCCAAAGCGCCTGAGTCGTCTTCGGGTCTCCCGATGCGGGTCCGTTACAGACGGGCCCGTTTCACCACCGCACAAGCGGAAAACGGTTTGCATATTCTTGTTAAAAATGATTTGCAAACCCCTGCCCTCAAATCCCGATTGCAAATATTGATTCAAAAATCTGTGCACAGATGCATACCGGGTATGCTCCTGCAAAAATCCCGCAAAAGTGACTGGAAGCCCCCCGCGTCCCGCGCATAGTGCGCGCAATGAAGGACAACTCGGGGAGGAGGCTGGCCTTAGAAAATTTCACCCCCTCTCCACCTGACTGCATTCCATACCAGAGCTTAATGGAGAGATCGTCGTGACCACTGCCCGCCGCCCCGTGCCGCAATCCCTGCAATCCAAGATCATGTCCGCCGAAGATGCCGCCAGCCTCGTCGAGAATGGCGCCACCGTGGGCATGAGCGGGTTCACCGGCTCGGGCTACCCGAAAGAAGTGCCTCTGGCGCTTGCGGCCAAGATCGAGGAACGTCACGCCCAAGGCGAGAAATTCCGCATCAAGATCTGGTCCGGCGCCTCGACCGGCCCCGAACTCGACGGTGCGCTGGCCAAAGCCGACGGCATTGATTTCCGTCTGCCCTACAACTCCGATCCGATCGCCCGCGAGCGGATCAACAAGGGCGAGATGCGCTATTTCGACATGCACCTGTCGCAAGTCGCCCCGATGGCATGGCAAGGCTTCCTCGGCAAGCTCGACACCGCCATCGTCGAGATTTCCGGCATCACCCCCGAAGGCGATCTGATCCCGTCGTCCTCCATCGGCAACAACAAAACCTGGCTCGAATGCGCCGACAAGATCATCCTCGAGCTGAACTCCTGGCAGAGCGAATACCTCGACGGGATGCACGACATCTATTACGGCACCGCCCTGCCGCCGAACCGCGTCGGCATTCCGCTGATCAAGCCGGACGACCGCATCGGTCAGGCGCATTTCAAGGTCGACCCGTCGAAAATCGTCGCCATTGTCGAAACCGATACGCCGGATCGCAACGCGCCCTTCGCCAAGCCCGACAAGACCGCTCTGGACATCGCCGGTCACCTGCTTGAGTTCCTGAACCACGAGCTGAAAATGGGCCGGATGCCGAAAGAGCTTCTGCCGCTGCAATCGGGTGTGGGCAACGTGACCAACGCCGTGTTGGCCGGTCTTCTGGACAGCCCGTTCGAAAACATGACCGCCTTCACCGAGGTGATTCAGGACGGCATGCTCGACATGCTCGACGCAGGCAAGCTGCGCATGGCTTCGGCCACCGCCTTCTCGCTCTCGCCCGAGGCCGCCATGAAATTCAATGCCGAGGCCCATCGCTACCGCGACAAGCTGATCCTGCGTCCGCAGGAAATCTCCAACCACCCGGAGCTGATCCGGCGTCTGGGCTGTGTCGCGATGAACGGTCTGATCGAGGCCGACATCTACGGCAACGTCAACTCCACCCATGTCATGGGCTCGCGCATTCAAAACGGCATCGGCGGTTCCGGCGATTTTGCCCGCAACGCCTTTGTCTCGATCTTCATGACGCCCTCGACCGCCAAGGGCGGCGCGATCTCCGCCATCGTCCCGATGGCCAGCCATGTCGACCACATCAACCAGGACGTTCAGGTCATCGTGACGGAACAGGGCCTCGCCGATCTGCGCGGCCTCGATCCGAAACAGAAGGCCGAGCTGATCATCGAGAAATGTGCCCACCCGATGTATCGCGACATGCTGCGCGACTATTACGAGCGCGCCAAGAAAAGCTCCTTCGGCGGCCACGCGCCCCACGATCTGCGCGAGGCGCTGAGCTGGCACCAACGCTTTATCGACACCGGTTCGATGAAATAAATCTCAAAAGGCCCTCCTCGCGAGGGCCTTTTCATCTCTGCCGTCTCGCTGCCGGAGCCAGACAGGGTCCGACAGATGTCCGACAGATGTCCGACAGATGTCCGACAGGTGTCCGACAAAAATCCGACATCGATTTGAGCCGCTATTTTACCCTCGAAACCGGTCCAGCCGGAACGGCGCCGGATCGACAATGGGCGTGGCTCCTGTGACGATATCCGCCATCAGATGCCCCGCCCCCGGCCCGGTTCCGAACCCATGGCCGGAGAACCCCGAGGCGATATAGAAATTCGGCCGCTTCGGCACTTCGGAAATCACCGGAACGGCATCCGGCGTGGCGTCGATCAGCCCCGCCCAGCTTTGCACCGGCTTGAGTTTCGCAAATCCCGGATAGGCCTTGACCGTATTGGCCCAAGCGTTTTTCAGATCGCGTTTGACGGGTTTGGGGTCGAGCGTCCGCATCAATTCAAACGGTGTGATTTCGTCGTTTTTCCAATGCTTTGCCCGCTTCCAGTCCTCAAAGAAATAGGGCGTCAGGCCGAGGCGATATTCATGCATGGATTTCAGCGCGGTCGGCAGGAAATCGAAAAACAGCCGGAAACTGTCCAGTGTCAGAGGCGCAAGGTTGTCATTGCGGATCGCCACCGAATAGCCGCCGTCAAGACGACGCCGAAACGCGAAATCCGGCCCTCCGACCGCGAGATCGGGCAGGCTCTCGTCGGGCGCTGTGCGCATCACCGTATTGATCACCGGCAGGGTCGGAAACTTCAGCCCCATATTGCCCGCAAACAACCGCGACCAAGCGCCCCCCGCCAAAACGACGGCACCACAACGGATCGCCCCCCGCTCCGTCACCACCCCCGAGATCGCCCCCGCCTCGGTCTCGATCCCGCGCACAGCACAGTGTTGCAGGATCACCGCGCCTTTCTTTTGCGCCGCGCGGGCCATGGCAGGCGCTGCCTTGAACGGCTCGGCCGTGCCGTCTGTCGGCGTATAAAGCGCACGTTTCCAAGGTTTTGCGAGCCCCGGCAGCAGATCGGTGATTTCCGAGCCCTCGATAAACCGCGCCGACAACGCATGCGCGCGCGCATGGTCCATCCATCCCTCGTAAGAGGCGAGCGCCTTTTCGCCATCAAGTAAATATAGCGTGCCGCGCTGCCGAAAGCCGGTTTCCAGCCCGGTAATTTCATTCATCCGCCGCCAAAGCCTGAGGCTCTCCACCGTCAGCGGAATTTCCGCCGCATCGCGCCCCATCGTCCGGCACCAGCCCCAGTTGCGGCCCGATTGCTCGGCCCCGATAATACCTTTCTCGCACAGCGTCACGGAGACACCGCGTTCGGCGAGAAACAGCGCCGTGCTGACACCGATGATGCCGCCACCGATGACGACAACATCGCTGCGGCTCGGCAGTTCTTCATTCCCGGCGACGGGGTCCATGGTAATGCGCATGTGATGCCTCTGAGCTTGGCCCGGACGGTGCGGGACGTGATTTCCCGTCACATTAGGCAAAAATCGACGTGGGATAAGGTTTTTGCTTCATATATTGATAAAAAAAATAATATTTATCATGTTATGAGTAATATAGCCTTTAGAGCACATCCCCTTCTCAGAAACCCGTCGTCAGGAGCACGATAAATGAGCAAACCCGTCTCAGGAACGCAGGCTCTCGACCGGGCTATTGGCCTCATGCGAGTCATCGCAACGGCGCAAAGCCCTGGCTTGACGGCGCGCGAGCTGTCCGAACGCACCGGGCTGACGCAGGCCACGCTCTATCGGCAATTGCAGGCGCTCGAAAAGCACGGGCTGGTGGAAAGCGAGGCGAAACACTACCGGATCGGGCGCGGCGCGTTGTTCTTCGCCGCCGCCGCCTTCGAGGCCAACCCCTTGCACAAGGTCGCCCAGCATCCGCTGCGCCGGGTGGCTCAGGCCACGGGCTGTTCCATCGCGCTGGTGATCGCCCAAGACGCTCTGGCAATGTGTGCCGCCCGCGCCGAAGGCACGTTCAACGCCCGCACGATCTATTCGAATGTCGGGGCAACCGTGCCCCTAGGTGTCGGCTCCAGCAGCCTCTGCCTTCTGGCCGCGCTCGATGATCAGGAGGCAGACCATGTGATCGAGACCAACCGGCAAGCACTGATCGGCCCCTATTTCATGGACGAGCTCGCCCTGCGAACCGCGATCCGTCAGGTTCAGCGCGACGGCTATGCCCGCGATCCCGGCGAAGTGTTTCAGGATGTGTTCGGCCTCGGAGTCCCCGTGCGCTCGCAAACCGGCAAAACCATCGCCGCCATCGGCCTCTCTGCCGTACTCGAACGGGTCGACCCGGCGCGGGAAAAATGGATTCTCTCCGTCATGCAAGACGCCGCCGCGGAGATCGGCAGGTCCGCCAATCCCGTCACCGGATATATTCCCCACAGCCCTCAGTGAGGCGCAACCTGTTACCATAGTACAAGCCCAACCGCCTCAAACATTCTCTGCACAATTGTCAGTGGAGCAAAAGAGTGCACGACATGCAAAACCTGAAATCTAATCACAACGTAAACATCTGTTTTAAATAATAAATTCAATATGAAATTTAACTCGAACCCATAACCGTGCACATTTGGAGCATAAACGCGCAGCATGAATTGGGTCACCCAAACACCGAAATCCATACGCTGACGCCCCGAAAACAAAAAGGCCCGCGCGAATGCGTGGGCCAATTGGGCTCAAAAAGCTTAAGTTTCTCAGGCCGATTTACCGAAATACACGCACCTAATATTTTGCGAAACCAATCCAGCCCCCTCTTCCCGCTTTCTCATTCCCCAGGTCGAAGATTTTCGCGGCCTTGAACAACGGCTCACAATCCTCGGCCGAAAACGGTGAATACCCCGACGGCAAAGACGTTCGATCCGTAAACGCACGGCAGAAATGACAGGTGTCCAGCCGAGCGTCCCTACTGCGGCTTGCGTCTACCAGCGCGTCAATCACAGTTTGGTCTTGCGCCACTGAAGAGGTCCACCTTTTGGGATAGTTTATCCCGTATGATGGAGGACTACTGGGATGGCAGGCAAACGCGAAAAGCCGGAAGATATCGTCATGAAGCTGCGCTAGGTCGAGGCCTTGCAGGGTCAAGGCGCGAAGTTGGCCGATGCGGTGCGCCAGATTGGCGTGACCCAACAGACCTACTACCGCTGGCGGCGCGAGTTTGGCGGGATGAACCGCGATCAGCTCAAGCGGCGGAAGGAGCTTAAGCAGGAAAACACGCGGCTCCGGCGCGCCGTGTCGGTTCTGACGCTCGACAAGCCGATCCTGACCGAGCCCGCAA
Organism: Celeribacter sp. SCSIO 80788; assembly: GCF_051054295.1. Classification (GTDB taxonomy): domain Bacteria; phylum Pseudomonadota; class Alphaproteobacteria; order Rhodobacterales; family Rhodobacteraceae; genus Celeribacter. The sequence goes on from NZ_CP150482.1 coordinate 2,325,697, forward strand.
AGGGAAACTACTGAGCCCTTCGCGTCGTCGCCAGTGCATCGGCCATGTCCGGCAGGAACAGGGTGTTTCCGAGCGTCGCGCTTGTCGGGCATTAGGGCAGTATCGGTCGACCCAACGCAAGATCCCGCTCGGTCGTCAGGATGAAGCCCTGCTGACTGCCGACATCACCGAACTGGCACGCAAATACGGACGGTATGGCTATCGCCAGATCACCGGTTTGTTGCACCAGCCGGGATGGTGCGTAAACCACAAGCGAGTCGAGCGGATTTGGCGACGCGAGGGGCTTAAGGTCCCACAAAAGCAGAAGAAACGTGGACGGCTTTGGCGGGCGGATGGCTCTTGCGTCCGGCTGAGGGCCGAACGGCCGAACCACGTCTGGTTCTATGATTTCGTGCAGGACCGGACGGCGGACGGGCGGGCCGACCGCATGCTCAACATTGTCGATGAATTCACCCGGGAGGCGCTGGTGAACGTAAGCTCAACTCTGTCGACGTGCTACGGCACGGAATTCATCGCGACCAAGCTGCGCAACTGGATTGAGGCGGAGGGTGCCAAAACGGCCTATATCGAGCCGGGGTCGCCTTGGGAGAGCGGACATGTGGAGAGCTTCAACGCCAGGCTTCGCGACGAACTGCTGGATGGGGAGGTGTTCTATTCACTGAGAGAAGCCCAGATCCTGATCGAGCGCGGGCGTCAGCATTACAACACAGTGCACCCGCACAGCTCTTTGGGCTACTGCCCACCAGCGCCCAAAAGCATCGTGCCCATGGATCAGAGGCCCACGATGCACTAACTGTCAAACCGGACCACTCAACTGGGGCAGACCAGATGAGATGGATCAAACCGATGAGCTGATCCTCCATCGTTCCAAACATACGCTCGACATAGGGTTTGTCGCCAGAATGATAGCTCCTGACATCGACCACCTGTGTGCTCGTCCCAAGCAATGCTGTTTTCACAGGAGCATTGCGCAATCCCGCGCCATTGTCATTTCTGACACAAGCCAAACCGACGGCTGGCATCGGGTCAAAATCACACCCATAGATCGTCTTCTCTCGTTCCTTCGAACGTGTCGCCATGCGCAGCGCGTCAAGTGTCGCCTCATGGTTCGGCACGTCCGTGAGTGTCCAACCTAGGGGCATCCGCGTCGCCACATCGAGGACGAGAACCGGCCAAAGGCGGTTGTAGACGTAGTCTTCGATTTCTTCGAGCGCCTCCTTGTCTTCGGCGGATAGAGCTTCCCAACACCCGTGTTTTTTCACGGGCATCAGCAAAGACAATTTGCATTCGTCAATTTCGGCGAGTTCACCGATCATAAGTGACTGAGTGTCGGAATTGCCCCGCGTGCGGCTGTTCGTTGTCGCTCTTTCACCATCGCGCGCAAAGGCAAGCGCTGTGGCTTTGATCATCTTGATATGATCACGAACCGTTTTGTAAGACACACATCCGAGTGGTTCCTGCCCCCGCGCCACGCGTCTTTCATTTTCAAATGTGATAAGCGTCTCTAGACGGCACATTGTCTGAGAAACCTTCGGCTTTTTGCGATCGAGATGCACGTCGTCGATGGCCTGATCAATCAACTCGCGCTCACGCCAGTGGATGCGTGGTCTACGATTGCCTTTCAACCAACTCTGATCGCCCAGTGCCATCTCCTCATAGCCAGCATCGACATAGCGCTCCCAATATTCACGCAATTTACGCCCTTTGGGCATATCAACTTTGAGGCCAATGCTCCCACCGCGCGGAACAATCCAAATCGGACGTTCCGAATAAAGCACTTTTGCCACATCACGAAGTCTTCGACGGTTCTCCATATCATCAAGAGCACGCCCCGGAATCTTCACGCCTGCTGCGCTTAGCGCTTCAATTCCGGCCATAAGTGCCTTGCGGAAGCAAAGATTTTCCCGTCCGCGCGCACTCAATTGATCTCGGTGATACCGCCCACCCCGGCGAATACGCATTCTACTCCCGGAGCCACCAAGCATCAGATTGGAACGAGTTGCGTCGCCCCACCCAGATCGGACAAGGAATTCGTCGGCTGTCCACACCTCGGAACTCCCCGTTTCAACGTCTTCCGCCCGATAGCTCCCGTCTTTTTGAGGATAAAGAAAATGGGAGCTGTCGCCGCTGGTCAACTGGGTGCCAGCAGGCACATGATAATTCAGACGCACACTCATTTTACAGCCTGAACCGCTCCGGGTTTGCCGGAGGCTGGTTGATGTAAGTTACGCGGCCATGGTCTGAGTTACCAGAGCCGTGTGGTAGTTTGCCTCGGCCTCTGCTGGCGGGATTTTTCCGATGGGTTTCAGCAGGCGGCGGCTGTTGAACCAGTCGACCCATTCGAGGGTCGCGTATTCCACGGCGTCGAAGCTGCGCCATGGACCACGGCGGGTAATGACCTCGGCCTTGAAGAGACCGTTGATCGTCTCAGCAAGCGCGTTGTCGTAGCTGTCCCCGACGCTGCCGACGGAAGGCTCGATGCCCGCCTTGGCCAACCGTTCGGTGTAGCGGATTGACAGGTGTTGCGACCCGCGATCCGAATGATGCACCAAACCCGATCCCGGCTGCCGCTGATGAACGGCCTGTTCCAAGGCGTCCAGCACGAAACCGGCGTTGGCTGTCCACCTGACCCGCCACCCCACGCTGCGGCGAGCGAAGGCATCGATCACGAATGCCACGCAAACAAACCCCTGCCAGGTGGCGACATAGGTGAAATCGCTGACCCAGAGCATGTCCGGCGCAGGTACACGGAACTGACGGTTCACCTTGTCCAGTGGGCATGGCAGGGCCTTGCCGTCCTGGCCTTCTGGCCGCGAATAACGCCTTCCAGGTCCAGATCCTTCATCAGCCGCGCCACTGTGCAGCGTGCCACGCCGCCCCCCTCTCGGCCCAACTGCCGCCAGACCTTGCGAACCCCGTAGACCTTGTAGTTCTCCTCGAACACCCGTTCAATCTCAGGGCGCAGAACGGCATCACGCTTGGCCCGACCCGACAGCAGATCAGGGTTCGCCCGCTCGGCCAGAACGTGGACGGGGCAATCGGCAGGCACCTGCAGATCGGCTCGACCCCGATATCCCGGTTCTCTTCGATGAAGGCCATCATGTCCTGGACCGGCGGCCGAGCTCCGCCTGGGCAAAATACGCCGACGCCTTGCGCAGGATCTCGTTGGCCTGCTTCAGCTCGCGGTTCTCTCGTTCCAACGCCTTCAGCTTCTCGGCCATCTCTCTGGACACGCCAGCGCGCTCCCCCCGATCCACTTCAGCCTTCTTGACCCACTCATTCAGTGTTTGCGGTGCGCAACCGATCTTCGATGAAATCGACAGGCTCGCCGACCAGAGGCTCTCATGCTGACCGTTCGCCATTGTGCTCGAACCAATGGCGCATCAATGGCTCACTTGTCCAGAACCAGGCGAACGGCACGCTCGCGCACTTCGGGGAATACTTGTTCGTCGTCTTGCTCATGAGGCTCCATCCTACTCAGGAGTTGGAGCCTTCGGCAAACCCGGAGCGGTTCACTCATGACAGCCAGATGTCCTCGTAGTTGTTTGCCTTGAAATGATCCGACAGGAATTCGATGAACAGCCGCGTTTTGGCAGGCATGTGGCGACGCGCAGGAAAGGCGATGTTGATCGTAAGCTGGGGCAGGTCCCAATCGTCGAGCACACGCACCAGCCGCCCGGCCTCCAGGTCTTGCTGTACGATATAAGAGGGCTGAGCGATGATCCCCATGCCATCCCGCGCCGCCGCCATCAAAAGCTGGCCCTCGTTGCAGGTCAGCGTCGGGCTCACATTGATCGTGGTGCGCGAATTGCCTTTTTGCATGTGCAGTCTCATAGGGTCGTCGGCCAGCATATAGATCATCATGCGGTGGCGTTCGAGGTCCTCGGGGTGGCGCGGCATTCCCATTTCACCGATGTAATCCGGCGAGGCGACAAGACGGCGTCGGGTTTTCGCGAGTTTGCGCATGGTGATCGAGCTATCTTCCTCCACCCGCCGGGTGCGAATGGCGAGATCGACGCCGGTCTCGATGATGTCGTGATACCGGTTCGAGGCCGCGATATCGACATGAATGCGCGGGTATTTGCGGGTGAATTCCGGGATCAAGGGCATCAGATGTAGCATCGAAAAGGACGTCGAGGCTGTCAGCTTCAATGTCCCCGACGGTGAGTGCGACACGCTTCCAACCAGCGCCTCGGCGTCCTGAAGTTCCGACAAGATGGATTTGCCATAGGAACAGAACAGCTCCCCCTCCTCGGTGAATGAAATCCGTCGCGTGGTGCGATTGACCAGACGCACCCCGAGACGTTCCTCCAATGAGGCAAGGTGGCGACTTGTGGCCGAGACGGATTGCCCCAAGACCTCGGCAGCCTTGCTGATACTGCCCTGCTCAACGATCTGCACGAGCACTTCTATTTCCGCAAACCGATCCATGGACCTCCCCTTCCATGATTGCCTCCATGTTTGATGGTAGCGACCACGACCGAAATAATCTCGGATTATTATTGCGAAATAGACAAATATCTTTTCCAAACCGGGCGATTTCTTTCGCTAGGTGGAAAGGTAGTTTGGGAGATCAATGTGATTAAGAGAATGCGCACTGTGGCTGTCGATGCCCGGCGCATCGGGAGGAAGGTCATGATCAAACATATCGTCATGTGGAATATGTCGGGGCAAACGGCGGAAGAGCGCGGTAAGGCGGCGCGGATCGTCAAGGAGAAATTCGAGGAGCTGCGGGGTGCCATTCCGGGCTTGGTCGAGCTTGAGATTGGCATCGACGAAAGCGCCGTGGATTATGCCTGCGATGTGGTGCTCTATTCGGTTTTTGACTCACAGGAGGCGCTCACCGCCTATGCCGATCACCCGCTGCATTTGAAGGTGCGCGAAGACTTGGGCACCCTGCGGATCGCCCGGCATCAGGTGGATTACCACCCTGCGACGCTGACGTGATCAACGCGTCTGAAGTTGGCCCCTTGCGAAGAACGTAAGGGGCCTTTTTCATTTCAATGCTGCGACGGCGGACGGCCGTGGAAGGCATCCTCAAGCAAGAGCGTCAGCCCCCCGCGGTCCAGAGGACGCGGATTCCAATAAGGATTATCGAGGCTCAGTTCGACAACGCGCGCAATGCCCTCTTCCGGCATATCAAGCGCCTTGAGCCCCTCCGGGGCGCCAATCTCAAGCCCGATTTCATAGAGCCTGCGCGCCGGATCCTCTGTGTTTAACGTATCACACAGTCGCTGCATCACGCCCGGGATCGCCGGAGCCGTGTAGGCCAGCGCGTGAGGCAGAACAATCGTATGGGTCGCCGCATGTGGCAGGTCAAAGGCACCGCCTAACGCATGGCAAAGCTTGTGATGCAGCGCCATGCCGACGGTGCCCAAACACGTCCCACAGAGCCAAGCCCCATAGAGCGCGTCCGAGCGAGCCTCACGATCCGCCGGGTCTTGCGCGATGCGCGGCAAGGCCTCCGTCAGGGCGCGGACCCCTTCGGCGGCGATCAGAGAAGTGACAGGGTTCGCCTCCTGACAATAGAGCGCTTCAATCGCATGGGCCACGGCGTTCATGCCGCTCAAACCCGACATCCCGGCGGGCAGGGTCATGGTCAGTTCGACATCGTAGATGACCGTTTCCGGCAGCACCTTTTCGCTTCTGAGCGTGCGTTTGACCCCATCGGTGGTTTCACCAAGGATCGGCGTCATCTCGGAGCCTGCGTAAGTTGTCGGGATAACGATTTGGCCCAGATTGGTGCGCAGTGCCAAGGCCTTGCCCAGACCAATGGTGGAGCCACCGCCCAGCGACACAATCCCGTCGGCGCCAACGGATTTGAGGTGCTTGAGCGCCTGTTCGGTCACTTCCGCGGGCGTATGCATCCGAGCGTCGGAAAACACCCCGGCACTCAGCGCACCAAGCCTGTCAGAAAGCGCCTGCACCTGATCACGCTGTTGCAGCGTGGACAGCAACAAAACCCGCGTCATCCCGGCGGCACGGATTTCATCGCCCAGAGTCTCAAGTGTGCCAAAGCCGAACAGGATACGTCCGGGATTCGCGGTGTAGGTAAAGCTGTGCATGGTCTTCTCTCCGGTCTCGCGAGGGGATCGGACAAGCTGTATTGTCGTCTGAATCCGGGCGCGCGATGATGTGTCTTTGCAGTCTTCCTCCGTGAGGAGTGCGGGTGAAAACTTGGCAGCAGATCGACCACTTGGGAACGTCAGAGAGGTGGGAAACATCTTTGCAAATTCTGCAATTATGCGACTTTCGCAGGCTCTTCCGGTGATCTTGTTTCAGGCAAAACCACCGCGACCCTTGGCAGATCACGTCAATGAAATCTCAGAACATAGATCTGATAACAATAGATTTATTTGAAATTTCACAGAGCAATGCCGCCCTCTCCCGCTCTGCATCACACCCTCGAAAAGTCGTCCTCCGTCTTATGCAAAATTCGGGCCAATTGAGCGACTTTCGCTCTATTGCCCCTGACGGCTCTCTGGACAGGCCAAGAACTGCGCTCCTAAGATCAAGGCAATCGAAAGGCCCGGCACACACGCACATGTTGTCGCCTTTCACGACAGACAACGGCGCCTGGTGGAGCGGGCGCCTAGGGAGGACACAGCAATGACACAACCGCGGATCGCCTATCTTGGGACCGGTGCCAACGGGGCCGGGATTGCGGCGGATATGACCCGCGCGGGCCATGACGTCACCCTGATCGAACAATGGCCCGCTCATGTCGAGGCGATGCGCGCCCATGGCATCATCGTCGACCTGCCCGGCGGACGGTCGGAGACGACGGAGGTCACCGTCAAGCACCTCTGCGAAGTGGCAGAACTGCGCCAGAGCTTCGATCTCGTCTACCTCGGCATGAAGGCCTATGACACGCGGTGGGCGGTCGAGTTGATCAAGCCGCTGCTGGCCAAGGACGGCGTGGTGATCGGCATGCAGAACGGCATGACCCGCGACACCATCGCCTCCATCGTCGGGCCGGATCGCTGCCTCGGCGCAGTGATCGAGGTCACGGCGAATATGTACACCCCGGGCCGGGTCGACCGGCAGAGTTCGCGGGAAGAAAGTTGGTTCGCGTTGGAAGACAGCGTCGAGGTCGGCGCCGAACGTGTCGCGCTGGCGGCAGAAGTGCTGCGCGCCGCCGGGACCGTCGATGTGGTCGCCGATATTCACTCCGCAAAATGGATGAAGCTGGCGGTCAATGCCGCCGAACTTGTGACCTCCGCATTGGTGGGTCTGCCGTTGATGCATGCCGCGAAAGACCCGGCGCTGTTGAATTTCATGTTGGCCGCAGGGCGCGAAGCGGTGGCTGCCGCCGCCGCGGACGGCGCGGTGTTGATGCCGATCCTTGGCATGCCCGAGGATGTCGACACTTCCGATCCGGCCGCCTTTGCGGATGCTTTGTTCGGCAAGGTTCTGTCGTCCTTCTGCTTGCCGGACACGGAAACCACTTGTTTGCAGGACTGGCGCAAGGGGCGCCGCAACGAGGTGCACGAGCTGAACGGCCATGTCGTGGATGTGGCGCAAAGGAACGGCCTGCGCGCACCGCTCAACGCCTTCACCGTCACCATGGCGGAACGGATCGAGGCGGGTGAAATGCCCTTTGACGAGACCAACCGCGATGCCATGGCCAACACTTTGGCCGAACACTACCCGGAGCTTGGCAACCTTGCCGGGCTCCCGCCGCATCTGGTCGGCGCCTGACGCACAGGGCCGCACCACTCTGGCTCAGAGTATTTGAACACAGCAGAATTGCCGATCTGTCCCCAGGGGCCACACAGCCTGTGGTCGGGACAGGTCGTGCACCGACACCAAGGGAGAGAGAGTATGACCAGAATTTTGATCAAGAACGCCGCCGTCGTCACCATGGATGACCGCATCGGCGACTTCGAGACTGCCGACATCCTGATCGAGGATGGGGCGATCAAGGAGATCCGCCCGGACATCGACGCGGAGGCCAGTGTGGATGCAAAGATCATCGACGCTGAGGGTATGATCGCCATTCCGGGCCTCTGGGATGCGCACCGCCACACCTGGCAAACCGGCCTGCGCGGCATTCTCGCCGACGGGCGTATTCCCGATTACCTGCGTGGGTTCCGCATTCAGATGGCCACGCTCTATCGCCCAGAGGACATGTATGCCGCGAACTATGCGGGCGGGCTCGACTGCCTCGAGAACGGCGTGACCGGTCTGGTGGATTATTGCCACAATATCATCAACGAAGACTACGCCCGCGCCTCTGTCGAGGGGCTCAAGGCCTCCGGCGTGCGGGGGCTCTACGGGCACGGCATGGTGCCGGTGACCGAGAACACCTTTGCCGACGGGCGCGGCTTGTCCGAGGGCAATGAAAAGGCCGATCTCAGCCACAATTGGCGCTATGAGACCGCGCGCGAGATCCGCAAGGAGTATTTCTCCGACGATGACCTTCTGCGCTTCGGCATCGCGCCGCAGGAACTGGCCATCGCCCCCGCCGCAGAGGTGGAGCAGGAGTTCGATCTGGCGCGCGAGCTGAACGCCCGGATCACCTTTCACAGCAACCAGGTTGCGGTACCCAATGGCGGGATGCGCGATATGCACACTCTGTCGGAACACGGCCTCTTGGGGCCGGATGTGAACCTCGTGCATATGACCTTCACCAACCCTGAAGAGTGGGACATTCTCGATGGGTCCGGGGCTTCCGTGACGCTTTGTGCAGAAACCGAGATGCAGATGGGCATGGGCTTTCCGGTGGCCGTCGAGGCGACCCGCTACACGGAGGCGGGCCCCAGTCTCGGTATGGATTGCACCAGCAGCACCAGCGGCGACATGCTGGCCCATGCGCGGCTCGTGCTGCAATGCACCCGCTGGCATGGCGATGCGGTGCATTACGAGAATTTCAGCCACCCGAAGAAAATCCACTGGACGACGCGCGACGCGCTGGCCTGGGTGACGATCAACGGCGCGCGGGCCGCGGGAGTCGACGACATCACCGGATCTCTGACGCCGGGCAAACGGGCGGACATCGTGCTCTTGGACATGCGCGGCATCGCCTTTGCCGGGTGGAACCGCAAAGACCCGTGCAGCATGGTCGTGTCTCAGGCCAACAGCCGCAACGTTCATACGGTTCTGGTCGATGGCAAGATCGTCAAACAGGGTGGGCCTCTGCTGCACGTCGACCCGGAAGCGGCGGTGGCCAAGCTCGAAAGCTCGCATGATTTCCTCAATGAGGTCATGGAAGAAAACGGCGGCTTCATCCCGCAACCTCCGGTGCCGCTGCCGCTTTACGAAGCGTAAGGGCGGGACCGTAATCTCTTGCGGAATTCGCAAGAAACTTTCTCAAAAACCCCGGATTTTCCCACCTTTCGGGAGGTGGCATAGTCAAAACCCACAGGGGGCGCGCGCTGTCGCCCCCTGACAGATCCCGCATATCTGCCCACTCCGAAGGAGACACCATGCTGTTCGTTATCCACTGCCTCGATCACCCCGGCAAAGTCGCGGACCGGCTGGCGCATTATGACGCCCATAAAAGCTATCTCTCCACGGCGCCGATGACCTCGGTCGTCTCTGGCCCTCTGCTGGCAGACGACCATGAAACGATGATCGGCTCCATGTTCATCGTCGAAGCCGAGAACCTCGACGCGGTGAAAGAGTTCAACGCAAACGATCCGTTCAATGCCGCAGGCATCTGGCAGGACATTCGCATTCATCCGTTCAGCATGCGCGTCGACAATCGCGGCGCACGTTGATCGGGAACCGGACCTGCGGGAGGGCAGAGCCGGCATCACAGGTCCGAAAGGACCGCTCAGGGAGGACCTAGAATGACATATTTCAACAAGACCAAAGGACGCGGTGCGGCACTGGCCACAACGATTCTCGGCGCGGCGATGGCGGTGTCCGCCCAGGCCGAAACTGCCGACATCGTGGCGCAATCGGCACAGATCGTCGAACAGGGTTACGCCGGTCTCTACGAGGCGCCGCCCGCATCGGGCCCCGCCGCCGTCGAAGGCAAAAACATCTGGTATATTTCCTGCGGTCAAGCCTTTGTGCTTTGCGCCCAGCAGGCGGAGGGCTTTACCGAGGCCGCCGAACATCTCGGCTGGACCGTGAGCGTTCAGGACGGCAAGGCGACCCCCTCGATTGCCAGCGACATCATCCGTCAGGCGGTGGCCGCCAAGGTCGACGGCATCGCCATCTCGGCCTTCGATTGCCCCGGCATCAAAAGCGCGCTGCTTCAGGCCAAGGCCGATGGCGTGCCCGTTGTCTCCGTCCAGTCGATCGATTGCAGCGCGGATGTGTTCGGTTCGGAAGAGCCGCTGTTCACCGCCTCGGTCAACATGCTGGGCTCCACCGATGCGCGCGATTTCTACTACCGCTTCGGCGAATTGCGCGCGCATTACGTGATCGCCAAATCCGGTGGTACGGGCAAGATCGTCTCCATCGCCGAGACCAGCCAACAGGTGCAGCAGTCGAACCATCAGGGCTTCATGGACACGATTGCGAAATGTGAGGGCTGCGAGGTGGCCGAGTCCAAGTTCAACTTCGGTCAGGTGCCCAGCCCGGCGACGCAAATCTGGCAATCGGCGCTGTTGCAGAACCCCGATGCGGTGGCCGTGGAATACGGCATCGACGCACTCATGGAGTTGGGTCTTCAGACCGCCGTGCGCCAAACCGGGCGCCGCGATCTGATCGTCGGCGGTGGTGAAGGCTTCCCGAATAATTTCGAGCAGATCCGGTCGGGTACGCAGACCTTTTCCATCGGGCTGCCGTTCAAATGGTTTGGCTGGGCCGTGGCCGACACGATGAACCGCGTCCAGGCGGGCGAGGCCCCTGAGGACATACCGAGCCAAGGCACTGGCTTCATGTTCGTCGATGCCGAGCACAACCTGCCCGCCTCGGGTGAGATGCTGGAACCGAATGTCGATTTCCGCTCCGCCTATCTTTCGATCTGGAACGGCTAAACGCTCGTGCCGGGGCTCCCCTCCCCGGCACGCCGACACAGCTCGGCAGGAGGAAAACCAACATGCAACATACAACAGACACAACAGGACCCTCGCACGCCCTGCGCATTCGCAACCTGTCCAAATCCTTTGGCCAGACCCGCGCACTTGATGGCGTCTCCTTCGATGTGCGCACCGGCGCGGTTCATGGGCTTATGGGCGGCAACGGCTCGGGGAAATCGACCCTGATCAAGGCGCTCGCAGGGGTTCAAATCGCCGAACATGGCGGCGAATTCGAGTTTCTCGGCACCAAGGTCAGCGCCGATCACATGACGCCGGAGCTGGCGCGCGCTCTGGGACTGCGTTTCGTGCACCAGAACCCGGCGGTCTTCCCCGCGATGACGGTGGCCGAGAACATTGCCATCGGGGCGAAATTCCCGACGACGGCGGGAAAAATCCGCTGGAAAGAGTTGCGAGCCCACGCGCAAGAGCTGCTCGATCGGTTCGAGATCGCGGCCAAGGCCGACGACATCGTTGGCGATTTGCGACAGGCGGAACAGACGATGATCGCCATCGCCCGTGCGCTCCAAGATGCCGATGAAAACGCGGTCTCCGCGCTGGTGCTCGATGAACCCACCGCCTCCCTGCCCGATCACGAGGTCGATATTCTGCTCGACGCCGTGCGCCGGTTTGCGGCGGCGGGACATACCATCATTTATGTGAGCCACCGCCTCGACGAGGTGATCCAGCTCACCGATGACGTGACGATCCTGCGCGACGGGCATCACGTCGTCACCCGCCCGACCGAGGGGATGTCGGAGACCGATCTGATTGAGTTGATCGTCGGGCATAGCCTTGAAAAATCTTATGCTTCGGCACAGGCGAAAGCGCCTGTTGCAGCAGCGCAGCCGCGCCTTGAGGTCCGCAATCTTGCGGGCGGTCCGTTGCGGGACGTGAGTTTCGATGTTGCCCCCGGTGAGGTGCTTGGCATCGCTGGCCTCTTGGGGTCCGGACGTACCGAAATCCTTCGGATGCTGTTCGGCGATCTGGCGCATGAGGGCGGCAGTATCGCCCTCGACGGCCAGCCCGTTTCCTTCAAGGAAGTGCGCGAAGGAATGAAGGCCGGTGTGGCGCTTGTACCCGAGGACCGCAACCGCGAAGGCGTGTTTCAGGGCCTGTCGGTGCGGCACAATCTGTCGATAGCCGATCTGGGCCGGTTCACCCGGCGCGGTCGGATCAATGGCAAAGCCGAGCGCACGGAGGCGCAGCACTCCGTCACCGATTACCGGATCAAGACCGCCGATGATGCGGCGCTGATTTCGTCCCTGTCGGGTGGCAATCAGCAAAAGGTGGTGATGGCCCGCTGGCTGCGCCGCAAGCCGAAATTGCTTTTGCTGGATGAGCCGACCCAGGGCGTCGACGTGGGCGCGCGCGAAGACCTTTATGCCTCGATCCGGGGCAGCCTCAAGGACGGCATGTCCGTGATCGCCGTCAGTTCCGATTTCGATGAGCTTGCCCAGATTTGCGACCGCGTGATCGTCCTGCGGGACGGTCGCATCACCGATGAGCTTCGGGGCCAGGACATCACCCGACAGACAATGACCCATCTGGTTCTCGCCAGCAGCGGAAAGGATGCCGCATGACACTCGCCAAAAATACCGAAACACTGCCCTCTCAGGCTTTGAAGAAACCGACCGGACAGGGCATCAAATGGACCGAATTCATCGAGCGAGCGGGGCTGATCCTATTGTTGCTTCTGGTCGTTGTGGTGTTCAGCGGGCTGCGCCCGAACACCTTCGCGACCTATGCCAATTTCCGCAGCATCGCGACGGTTCAGCCGGTGATGGCGGTCACCGCGATTGCCCTGATCGTGCCACTCATCGGCGGGCGTTTCGATGTCTCAGTCGGCGCCACCTTGGGCCTGTCCGCGATTGCGACGGCCTCCGCAATGAGCCATTTCGACCTGCCGCTCGTTGTCAGTATTGTGATCGGGATCGGTGCGGGTGCCCTGATCGGAGCCATTAATGGCACCATCGTGGCCTATCTGGGCGTCAACTCGATCATCGGCACGCTTGGGATCGCGACGATCCTCGGCGGCATCGTGACCGGCTACACCAACGGCATTCCGATCAGCAGCGGGTTGTCGCCTGTTCTGACCAACATCTCGATCCAATCGGTGTTCGGCATTCCGGTGCTTTTCATCCTAATGGCGATTATCGCGACGGCGGCTTGGTTCCTGCTGACGCAGACGCCCTATGGGCGCAATCTCGCGGCGGTCGGCTCCAACGCAGACTCCGCGCGTCTGGCGGGCATCCGCACCAAACGCGTCGTGATGCAGAGCTTTGTCATCGCAGGCAGCCTCGCAGGTGTCGCAGGCGTGCTTCAGATCGGCGCGCAGGGCAACGCAGGCCCGCAGCTTGTCGGCATCACCTTTATCCTGCCCGCGCTGGCTGCCGCCTTCCTTGGCGCGACCACATGGGAGCCGGGCAAGTTCACGGTGCAGGGTACGTTGATCGGGATTTTCTTTCTCGGCACGACGATCAGTGGCCTGTCGCTTGTGGGAATTCAGCCGTGGATCACCGATGTGTTCAACGGTGGTGCTGTGGTGCTTGCAATCGCGCTCTCGGCCCAGCTGCGCCGTCGCCGGACCGGATCGCTGGAAATCGGCAGCTGAGCGCAGAAGAAGGAGACCGACATGAGCACATATTTTTCCGAAGAGCGCTCCGCCGAAGTGGTGAACGCGCGCATGGGCGATGCGATCAACCCGCGGCTGAAAGAGGTCATGACCAGCCTCGTCACCCATCTGCACGCCTTCGCAAAAGACGTCGATTTGAGCCAGGAGGAATGGGATCTCGCCATCGACTTCCTGACCCGCACCGGCCAGATTTGCACAGAGGAGCGGCAGGAGTTCATCCTGCTCTCCGACATCCTCGGGTTTTCGATGCTGGTCGATGCGATCAGCAACCGCAGGCCCAAAGGTGCCACGGAGAACACCGTTTTCGGCCCCTTCCACGTCGCAAATGCGCCGGTGCGGGAGTTTGGCGAAACCATCTCGCTCGACGGCAAGGGCGAGCCCTGCCTGTTCACCGGCAAGGTGCTCGACACGGACGGGACGCCCATCGCGGGGGCCTGCGTCGATGTGTGGAGTGATAATTCGGACGGCTATTACGATGTGCAACAGCCGGATATTCAGCCGAAATGGAACAATCGGGGTCGATTTATCACCCGTGAGGACGGCAGCTACAGCTTTGTCGGCATCAAGCCGGTGAGCTATCCGATCCCCGATGACGGCCCGGTGGGTAAGCTGTTGGGCGCGCTGGGGCGGCATCCCTATCGCCCGGCCCATATGCATTTTCTGGTGACCGCCGAGGGCTATCAGACCATCGTCACGCATACCTTCGTGGGCGACGACAGCTATATCGGCGACGACACTGTGTTTGGCGTCAAGGAAACACTGGTCGCGCCTTTTACCGAAAGAGACCGCGGCGAGACGCCTTGGCTGTCCGAATTCGACTTTGTGATGGTCCGCGACGAAAGCACAATACGCTAATGGAAACGCTCATTCGCGTCATTTGGACGGAGGTCCGGAATGGGCCGAAAACGCCATATTGTCCCGAAAGTGCCCGAACAACATAAGGACGGAGAGCAGACCTTCGCCGCTCGTGCGCGCGCATTCCGTGCCGCCTGTAAAGGCCGCCGTCCAACCGAGCGCTATTCTCGATCAAAGGTGCTATACACCGGGGTATGAGGGGGGGGCATCGTGTAGTGCGACACGATGCAGATCCTGCAAGTCGACTCGCTTCGGGAGTGAATTATGTCGAGCAAACGGGTCACCGCGCCATGCTTGATTATCAGATCCGGGAAATCCTCTCACACGCCTCTTGGGGAAACGATGGATCATGGCCTTGTGAACCTGTACGGGAGGCTGTCAATGATCTGTATAGCGCCGAGATTGAGCGCGGCATTACAATCGGGCGCTACAATGCTCGCGGTGCGATTGTGCGGGGTGAAGGCGGAGCGCAAGAGCGCGAGTTGGCGGATCGATACGAGGGCTGGGCTAAAGCTTGTGAGTTTGAAACCACGCATGACGAGAATCCTGCGTGAGATGGTTCGCGGGTATATCGCTGAGGCCGGGTGGCAGGACAATGAGGCAATGATCCGTAGGCGCATGCGATACTAACATCCGAATGGAAGTCGGTTCTCAAGCGCACTTATTGTCAACGGCGCCGTAAAACCCGGCCACTGTGGCGGAGCAAAAGTCGACCATTTGGGCGCGTGCGCCTTGGAGCTTGCGCCCCCCAAATAGCAAGCACGGTCCAAGGCGCATTGGCCGCACACGGAACAAATGGAAGATAAACGGAGCATCGCCCTGCGTCGCAGTCAAGACCGTCACCACGATGCTCCCCAACACCCGTCAATCCAGGCTCAGACTTCCAGCACATAGCCGAAGCCACGCACATTGCGGATCATCTTTTCATCGAACGGACCGTCTACCTTACGTCTCAGATAGGCGATATAGACCTCGACGATATTCGTATTCGGATCGAAATTCTTGCCCCAGACGCCGGACAAGATGTCCATCCGGCTCACGACGCTCCCGGCATTGTCGGCCAGATATTTCAAAAGGGCGAATTCGGTTGGCGTCAGGCCAAGTTCCCGACCTTCGCGTTGCACGGATTTATGTGTCAGATCGAACTCGAACACACCACAGGACAGGGTTCCGTTCTTTTCCGAAATGCCGCCCTCGCGTCGCCGCAGCAATGCCTCGAGACGCAACAACAACTCTTCGAACGAAAACGGCTTGGTGATGTAATCATCTGCGCCAGACCGCAAACCCGCCAGCTTGTCTTCGAGAGAATCCTTTGCCGTAAGCATCAGGATAAACAGATCGGGATGAGTTTCCCGCAGGGTCTCGCACAGGATCGCGCCCTCTGCATCCGGCAACATGCGATCGAGAATTACAAGCGACACCTGCCGTTCCGCAAGCACCTCCCACATCGCCGCCGCAGAATTTGCGTGTCGGACGTTATAGCCTTCGTTCGTCAGCCCGAGCAGGATGAAGTCCGCGATTTCGTCGTCATCTTCCACCAGAAGAATATCATGCATGGCGGTCCGTCCCGTCCGTTTCCGTGAGCAGCGGCAGGATCACATCCACCCGCGCGCCGTTGGTGCCGTTTTCCGCCTGCCCGATGGAAATCCGACCGTGGTGACGGCTGACGATCCAATAGGCGATGGCCAGACCGAGACCGCTGCCCTTGCCACCAGCCCCGCGACTGTTGCGGCCCCGATAGAACCGGTCGAACACATGCGGAATATCCGCTTCGTGAAAGCCCTCGCCCATATCCGAAATCGACAGGTATGCCATATCATCGGAACGTTTCAGGTCGATCGACACCACACTGTCGCGCGGCGCATGACGGATCGCATTGTCGAGAATGATCATCACCGCCTGATGCAAACGCGCCGGATCGGCATCGACCATCACCGGGTCTTCCGGTTGATGCAGGGCAATGCGTATCCCATCGGCGGCGCGCAGGGAACGGGCATCCATCGTCACCTCCGCCAGAGTTTCCTGAAGCATGGTCGGGGACGGGATCACCTGAATCGCCCCGGCTTCGGAGCGCGCGAGAAACAGAAGGTCGTCAACGAGTTGGCCGAGCTGACCCGTCTTGCGCACCATGGCCTGCATCGCAGCCTGAAGCAACTCGCTCGACGGGTTCGGATTTCTCAGTGCGACCTCCGCCTGACCGCGCATCACCGTCAGTGGCGTGCGCAGCTCGTGGCTGATGTCTGCCAGAAACTGGGTCCGGCTCGAATCCAGCTCGCGCAGGCGCGCATTTGCGGCCTCAAGCTGTTCGGTGCGCTGGCTCAGACTTTCGGTGCGCTCAGAGACCTGTTCGGCCAATGAATCGCGGGCGGCCCGCAGACTGGCCTGTTGCTCTGAAATCCGTTGCACCATCTCCTGAAACCGTTCGGCCAGATCGCCAAGCTCGTCGCTCCGCCGGGTGTCGAGTGCGATCTCGCCGTGACCACTTGCCAGATTATCCGCCGCCGCCGACAGATCGGCAAGCGGGCGCGACACCTGTTTGTCCAAAAGCAAAGCCGTGCCCACTGCGACCAGCGCCGCCGTGACGACGATGCTGATGGCCAAAAGCCGCTGGCGTTCGGTCAGCTCGTTCCATGCGTCGATTTCGGCGGTGACGCTGCGGGCATTGCGCCGGATCGCCTCGTCGATCAGCGTGCCGATACTGGTATCGAGATCGTCCTCCACCCGGCGGGCATAAAGCGATTGCGCCACCTCGCGCTGCCCCTTCGACAGCAGATCGAAAATCTCAACTCCTACAGCCCCGAGGGCTTCGACCTCGGTCTGAAGTTCGGTGATCCAGTCGAGCATGGCCTCAGCGCTTTCCCGGTGCTCCGGTTCGGCCTGGGCCAGATCGCCCTCCAGTGCGGTGTGCAACCCATCAAGCTGGGCAATAAGGTGGTCATAGGCCTGGATCACCTCGTCGCGTCCTTCGAGACCCACGGTGAACAGCTCCGCGATCTGTTCGGAAAGCCGGTTGGCGTCCGAGTTCAGTTCATTGATCTCGCGCAGGCTTTCATAGCTGCGTTCGAAGGAATGTCGGGAGTCGTCCGTGGCCTGCAATCCAATCAGGATCAGGACACAGATACAGCCGACCACAAGTGCCACGAAACCGTGGCTGACCAGAAGCTTTGCCCGGATTTTCATCCCTTATCCTCCTCATGGCGCATACCACGCCCCGTGCGGCCGCAGGTCTGTCATGCCCCTGCACGCGGACCCGATTTAATTCACCTGACAGAAGAACACAGCACCCGAGGCGGCATTCTTATAAACTTCTAATCTTCACGCGCGTGGCCTCGTAAAGTTCTAATTTGAATTCCAATCTTGGCTGCCCACCTTATCCGATACGCAAAACAGCCCCGCAATACGCCTGCGGGAACCGCAAAAGGATCGGTGGAACAGACGATGAAACATTTCTCTGAAAACAGTGCGAAAATCGCCCGGCACGGCGGTGCACCGCGCATCGTTCTGTATTCCCACGACACCGTCGGTTTTGGACATCTGCGCCGCAATCTTCTGTTGGCCCAGGCTCTGCGCAGCATCGAGCCCCGGCCCGACATCCTGATGATTGCGGGGATGCACGAGGCGGGTGGATTCCATATCCCTGAAGGCGTCGACATGCTGACCCTGCCAGCCTATGGCAAGACCGCCGAGGGCACCTATGAAGCCCGGCATCTTGGCCTTGATCTGCGCACGATCGCGGCGCTGCGCGCCGAGACGATCAAGGCGGCCTTGACAGCTTTCGATCCCGATATGGTGATTGTCGACAATGTTCCGCGCGGCTGTCAGGGCGAACTAGATCCGGCTTTACGAATGCTGCGCAAGCGCGGGCGTGCCCGGGTCATTCTCGGGCTGCGCGATATCATCGACAGCCCGGAAACCGTGCGGGCGCAATGGCTCCGGCAACGAAACCAGCGTGCATTGCGTGACTGGTTTGACGAGATCTGGATCTATGGTGATCGCGCCTTTTTCGATCTGCCGAAAGAATATGGGTTCAGCGCGGATTTCCGCGCCCGCAGCCGCTTCATGGGGTATCTCGATCAACGTCATCGTCTGTCGTTGCCCCGCGCCACCGAGGCCGCCACGAGGTCTGTGCCGGACAAGGACGACCGTCCCTTCGTCCTCTGTGCCGTGGGCGGGGGCAAGGACGGGGCCGATCTTTGCCACAGCTTTGCCCGCACGACGCTGCCACCGAACCGGCGCGGCATCATTTTGACCGGCACGCAGATGCCCGGCAAGGATCAGGCCGCCCTGACGCGCCAGATTGGCGAACGTGACGACATGCAGGTCCTGCGCTTTCTGCCGGAGCCGATCTCCCTGTTCGCCGCTGCCGACCGCGTGATCACCATGGGCGGCTACAACACCGTGTGCGAGGCGCTGTCCTTTGGCAAACGATCCCTCATCGTCCCCCGCACCCGCCCTCGCCGCGAACAGGTGATCCGGGCCGAACGGCTGTCGCGCGCCGGGGCCGTGGATATGCTTTTGCCCGAACATCTGTCCCCCGACAGTCTGAGCCAGTGGCTGTCGCGTCCGCAAGCAGCGGCGCGGCCCGCCCGCCCTCTCGATATGAGCGGGTTTGAACGGGTCCGCAACCGTACCGCCGAAATTCTCGCCCGGGCCCCGTCGATCGCTACCCCCTCCCCAGCACTGAAAGAAGCTCTCCGATGACCGTCTCCTCCCCGTCTCCCATTGATTTTCCAACACAGACGACTGGCAAGATCGGCTATGTCGTCAAACGCTATCCGCGATTTTCGGAGACTTTCGTCGTCAATGAGATCCTCGCCCATGAGGCCGAGGGACGGGCGATCGAAATCTTTGCGCTGCGTCCGGTCGAGGAAACGCATTTCCAGAATATCATCTCGAAAGTACGTGCGCCCGTGACGCGCCTGCGTCAGCCTTTGCGCAAACAGGACTCGCTTTGGGAGGCACAAAAGGCGCTTTATGCCCTGCGCCCCACGGCGATGACGGCCATGATGCAGTTCCCGGAAAGCAGTGAGAGCGACCTTTATCAGGGCATCCTTCTGGCGCTGGACTGTCTGAACCGGGATATCACCCATCTGCATGCGCATTTCGGCACGCTGGCGGCCACCGTTGCCCGCATCGCCGCGGCTCTGGCCGGGATCACCTGGTCGGTGACGCTCCATGCCAAGGATATTTATTGCGATTACGATGAGGACCATCACCTGCCGCTCAAGCTGGCCGATGCCGATGCGGTGGTCACGGTCTCAGATTACAATGTGCGCTATCTGAGCGAGAGTTTGGGCTGTGATCCCCAAAAGCTGGTTCGGATTTTCAATGGCATTGATTTGAACGCCTTCTCTTGGTCCGCCCCGGAAGATCAGCCGCACGAAATTCTGGCTGTCGGGCGTCTGGTCGAAAAAAAGGGATTTCATATTCTTGTCGAGGCTCTGCACATCCTGCGCGACAAGGGGCTGCGCCTGCCGTGCCGGATCGTCGGCGGCGGCGACATGCAACAGGAACTACAGGACCAGATCGACGCCTCCGGCCTGTCCGAAACCGTGCACCTGATCGGTCCGATGCCGCAAGACGACATCATCCGCGCGATGCAAAAGGCGACGCTCTTGGCCTGTCCCTGTATTGTGGGGGCAGACGGCAATCGCGATGGCATGCCGACCGTCCTGCTTGAGGCCATGGCGCTCGGTTGTCCGGTCGTCGCCACCCCTGTGACCGGCATTCCTGAACTGGTGACACAGGCAGAAACCGGGCTTTTGGCGCAGGAGGGCAATCCCCGCGATCTCGCTGATCAGCTTGCCCGGCTTTGGCGCGATGCCGAGCTGCGTGCCGCGCTCTCGCGGAACGCCCGTGCGCGGATCGAAGCCGATTTCAACCTGCACAAGAACGCCGCCGAACTGGGTCGGATTTTCGATAGGCTGCGCTGTGATGATCGGGCTGTGGCCGCTCAAGGAGGCCTCTGATGCGCATCGCTTACATCTGCCTCGATCCCGGCATTCCGGTTTTTGGTGCAAAAGGGGCCTCTGTGCATGTGCAATCCATGGTCCGCGCGTTTCAGAGCATGGGGGCCGAGGTCACCCTGTTCTCGCCCCGCTGTGAGGGCACACGCCCGAAGGGGCTTGAGACGACGCCGGTTGTGCCTTTTTCTCTACCGTCGAAATCCAACGCTGAGGCGCGGATGCAGGCGCTTATGGCGCTCGACCTTGCCCTGCCGGACATTTTGCGCGACGCCGGGCCGTTCGACCTTGTCTATGAACGCCACGCACTTCTGTCGCACAGCGCGATGACATGGGCGCGGGAGGCCGGCGTCCCCTCCGTGCTCGAAGTCAACGCGCCTCTGATGGAAGAACAGCAACGGCATCGCGAGATGATCTTGCCGCAGGAATGTTTGACGGCCACGCAGGCGGCCATGCAGTCCGCCGCCCTTGTCGCCGCCGTCAGCCCTCAGGTCGTCCGATATGCGCAAGATCACGGGGCACAAAATGTGCTTCATCTGCCCAACGCCATTGACCCCGCGATGTATGACCGCCCACGTCAGGACAACCGACCCTTTACCGTCGGCTTCGTCGGCAGTCTCAAACCCTGGCACGATCTCGATGTGCTTGTCAGCGCCATGGAGATTTTACAGGCCACACGGCCCGATATTCGTCTGTTGATCGTCGGCGACGGACCGGAGCGCGCGCGGTTTTCTGAGCGGATCGCAGCGCTTGGCGGCGAGATTTCCGGGTTGATCCCGCATGACGCGGTGCCGGACTGGCTGGCCAGAACGGATGTCGGAATCGCGCCCTATTCTGCGGCTCAGGAGTTCTATTTTTCGCCCTTGAAGCTTTATGAATATATGGGCGCGCGCCTGCCGGTGATTGCCAGCGATGTCGGCGATCTGGCCCGGATCGTGACGCATGGCGACACTGGCCTGATCTGCCCCCCCGATGACGCCGCAGCTCTGGCCAAGGCTATTACCACGCTCGCGCAAGACCCGGAGCAAGCACGGCGTATGGGAGAGGCAGGGCACCGCCATGTCATCGCCCATCACACCTGGCAGGCCAATGCCAAAACCGTACTCGAACGGAGCCACCTGCCCATGCCCTCTGAGGGGCTGTGATCATGGGCGGTTCGACGAAACTGCGCGGCAAACGTAAAGACCGTCTGCGCGATGCTTTGCCTGCGTTCATACGCATGTTGCGCCGGTTCAGCCCCTATTTGGCCGGGTCTCGCGGCACGCTGATCTCCGGCGTTTTGGCGCTTTTGATGGCCACGGCCATGCGCCTTTTGGAACCCTGGCCGCTCAAATTCATCATCGACCGGGTGGTGCGCACCCCGACCGAAGGCCCTTTCACGGTCACGCTGATCGGTGGGCTGACCCTCTCTGGTCTCAACGGTTTTATCGCGCTCTGCGCCGTGGGGCTGGCACTTGTCATCGGCTTGCGCGCCTTGTTTCAATTCGTTTCGACAAGTCTGTTCGCCGTGGCGGGCAGTCGGGCGCTGACCGGCTTGCGGCGCGATCTCTTTGCCCATCTGCAAAAGCTCCCGCCTGCCTTTCACGACACCACCCGTCCGGGCGATCTAACCCTGCGACTGATCGGCGATGTCGGCATGCTCAAGGACACCGCCACCACCGCCGTCATGCCGCTTTTGACCAATGTTTTCATTCTCACGGGTATGGTTGCGGTGATGATGTGGCTCGACTGGACGCTGGCGCTCCTGACGCTTTTGCCGGTGCCTGTGCTGCTTTTGATGACCACGCGGATCGGCAACCGCATCAAAACCGCCAGTCGGGTACAGCGCAAACGCGAGGCCAGTCTGGCCGACAGCGCCTCTGAAATGCTTGGTGCGATCCGATCCGTACAGGCGCTGCGCCTCGAAGAGGCCACCGGACGGCTGTTTCAATCCGCCAACGGTGCCAGCCAAAGCGACAGCATCAAGACCGGGCGTCTTGGCGCCCTGATGGAACGCAGCGTCGATGTCATGATCGGTCTGACCACAGCCGCCGTCTTGTGGTTCGGGACCCATGCGGTGCTTGCGGGGCGGCTCACACCGGGCGATCTGCTTGTTTTTCTGACCTATCTCAAGAACACGTTCCGGCCGTTGCGAGACTATGCGAAATACTCCGGGCGTCTTGCCAAGGCCTCTGCCGCCGCAGAACGCGTGTTCGATCTGCTCGACACGGAACCGGAGATCCGCGACCGTGCCGAGGCCCGCCCGGCCCCGGTGTTTCAAGGGCATATCTCCTTTGACAGGGTCGGCTTCGATTACCCTGACGGGCGGCAGGTTCTCAAAGATTTCTCTCTCGATATACCGCCGGGACAGTCCGTTGCTCTGATCGGTCCATCTGGCATCGGAAAGTCCACGATTTTCTGGCTCTTGCTGCGCCTGAGAGAGGCGCAGGGCGGCACGATCCTCATTGACGGCACGCCGGTCGATGCCGTGACACTCGACAGCCTGCGTGCCCAGATCACCTTTTTGCCGCAGGATCCGGTGCTTTTTGCCGGAACCGTCGCGGAAAACATCGCCCTTGGGGCAGGGCGGGAGGTCAGTGACGACGACATTCGCGCCGCCGCGCGGCTTGCCGGTGCGGAGGATTTCATCACTGCCATGCCCAATGGCTATGACACCGAAGTGGCTGAGCGCGGCGCGAATTTCTCTGGCGGTCAACGGCAGAGGATCGCTTTGGCGCGGGCCGCTCTGCGTCAAACCCCGATCCTCATGCTGGACGAACCAACTGTCGGTCTGGATGCCGAAAGCGAAGCCCATCTTCGCCGTGCGATCCTGCGGCTGGCGCGCGATCGAACCACGCTGATCATCACCCACGACCTGACGCTGGCGCGCTGTTTCGATCGGGTGATCTTGATGGGGGACGGTCGGGTGCAGGAAGACGGGACGCCGGACCGTCTGGCCGCAACAAAGACCGGTTTCGCCCGCTTGTTTGCCCATCAGAGCGGAGGCAAACATGCTCTGCAAGGCTGACCGCGATCTTGTCGCCCGTGATCCCGGCTTGCCCGGTCTGGCCGCGCTTTTGGACCCCGAACATGTGGCCCGGCTTCTGGGGCAACCCGCAGAACTGACCTATCTGCGCTACAAGCCCGGGGTGAACGCCACAGCCACGGCTCGGCGCGCCGACGGGCAATTCTTTGTCCTGCGAACCGCCCCCGAAGCGCGTTTCGCGGATTATCTGTCGCGTCCGAACTGGCGCAAACACGGGATTTGGGATGTGGCCGCCTGCCTCGTTGCCCTGCCGGTCTGGCGCGACAGGAAAATTCCGGCGGCCCGGAAACTGCGCAAAGCCGATCCCGACAGTCTTGTGACCTTCAAACCCAACCGCCGCTTTGTGCAACGCATTTACGGCGGGTTGCGCCGGGCCTTCGCGCCCGGTCTCTTTGATCGGGCCCGCGCCGGGGCCTATTTGGGCGAAGGTTTCGGTGGCGCGCGGCTGCTTGCCAGTGATGCGAGACAGGCGACGCTTGACATCGAATGGGTGGCCGGGCGGGCGGCGGATCACAGTCCAAGCCCTGAGCTCTATCGCCGGATCGGTGCTCGGCTGGCAGACTTGCACCGACACCCGATGAGCGGGCTTTGCCCTTTGCCCTTTACCGACCCGTCTCGATCCCTGCACGATCTGGCAGATCTTTTGCCCGATCTTGCCCCGCGTGCCCTGCATTGTGCCGTGAGGCTCTCCGGGCATCTTGCCGCGTGTCGTCCCAAGGTCGCGGCTTGCCATGGCGATTTCAGCGCCGATCAGGTGATCTTAACCCCCGATGACGCAGTGTGTTTTATCGACTGGGACCGTGCCGGAACGGGCGATCCGCTGTGCGATGTCGCAAGCTTTCTGGCCCGGCTCGATTACGACCCCAGCACAAGACAAGATCTGAGCCAGGCGTTTCTCGACGGCTACGGGATGACAGCGGAGGACATCCGCCCGCATCGCGCCGCCGCCCTCGCGGGATTGCTGATCGAACCCTTCCGTGATCGTCACCCGGACTGGCCCGAGCGCTGCGCGGCGCTGTTGCAACGGGTCGAAGCACTTTTGGCCCCTCTGGGCACGCCCGCGTTCCATATCGCCCAAACCTCCGCCACCGTCGCTGACGCGCTTGGCTGGACACCGAACGAGGTGCAATGTCTCCGTCTGAAACCCGGTCGCAGAGCCATTTTCCGCTATGCCGACACCGAGGGGCGTGCGGCCTATGGCAAATTGCGCTTTGGCCGCGCGGATCGCCGCACGCCTGCGCTTCAGTCTGCTCTGCGCGCGGCCGGGCTGGATGGCAGGCATGGTGTTCAGGTTCCTGCTGTCCTCGCAGAAATGAAAGAGGCATGTCTTTGGTTTCAAGAGGAAATAAAAGGGCCTGATCTGACGTGTCTGCTCTTGAACGGCACGTCAGAAGGCGTTTTGCGCAACGCCCTTCGGCAGACCGGAGAGGCGCTGGCCCGGTTGCACACCAGTGGGGTCGAGGTCGCACGCGACTGGACGCTTGCACAGGAATGCGCCGTCCTGACACAGGCCCTTGCAGCCGAGAAAGCGCGTGCGCCAGAGAATATCTCGGCGTTTCAGGCGGTCGAACGGGCGCTTGCCCCTGATATTGCGCGTCTTGAAACACCGGCGGAACCGGTCCTTTTGCATCGGGATTTCTATCCGGATCAGGTGATCTGTTCGGCGGGGGGCGTGGCGCTTCTGGATTTGGATCTGTTGGCCATGGGGGACCCGGCGATTGATCTCGGCAACTTTCTTGCCCATCTCGATGAGGTGGCGCTTCGGCATCATAAGGGGCTTGGCAGGACCCCGGCACGGGACATGGCCTTTCTGGACGGTTACGCCGCGCATGCGTCTCTCCCCGATATGTCCCGCATCACCGCCGCGCGGCGGATTTCTCTTGCCCGGCACATCCACATCTCTCAGCGGTTCCCAGACCGTCGGCATGAAGCGGAAAAAATCATTGCGCATTTGAAACATCATGTCTGGGACCTGAAGGCAGGTCAAATGACCTGAACTCAGGGAGTTTGACTTCTCTTGTTCGTTGTTTAGCTCATGATGCTCCGTCCTGCTCAAGGCTTGGAGCCTGCGGCAAACCCGACGAGGAACGCCTCCGCCATCGGCGCGGCCATGATAGGTTGGTTCACGGGCCGAGACCGGTGCCATGATCGCGGTCAGCCCGCCCTTGCCATAGGGATTGCAAAGAAGCTTTCTGGTGTCATCGCCGCAGGCTTTGAGCAAAAAGGCGGATCGAGCACACCTCCGGCCAGAGACAGGGCAGTCGCGCCCCCAAGCGAGTGCCCAATGACCGATATCCGTTTCGGGTCGATATTTGGGCCCAGACGCGGATCCGCCAGCGCGGACCAGCTGCTCAGCCAACCATGCCTGATTGCGCCAAAACCCGCTATAGCCATGCGAAAGCAGAGCAAGCGGATGCCCGGCACCCGATATCGGCGCGTCCATGACGACGGGTACCCCGACGAAGACTTTGTTACCAACCACCTTGCGCACCGGTACGCCCTGTTCCGTCGGATACCAGACGACCGCCTGAATGCCCGGAATGGGCCGAAAGCCGCCCCATAAGAGCAACCGACTTTCATCTGACTTTTGAGCCTTACCTCGCCCCTCCCGAGTTCGCCTATCCTCTCCGAAAAGAGATCGGCCCGCAGGACAGGCGCTGATCGCGTTCAGTCCGCACATCCGTCCTGATTTTTCGCGAATGAGAATAGGGCGCGGGGGCTGGTTTTGGCGATTTGGGTCACGCTCTGACCGTTGGGTAAGGTTCGTAGGACGTTCTACAAACAGCCCAAAAACCGAAATCACCCGATTGGATCACAAACCTGACGATCAGGTCGTTTTCCTCTGACGTTCAACAGGAGATGTGGATCGTCGCCAACCTTTGACACAATCAATGGATAAAGCCTAAAGAAATTGATCCGCCACGTCATGCAATACCGATCCAAACATCAAGCATTCCTGATCTAGAAGATTGAAGCCTTAGATGACATGGGCGTTGGCTCGATGGTGCAACCGGCCCTGAACGGACTTTGGCGCAACCAATGGTATGCAGCGCTGCGGCCCGTCATACCAGACTTTCACCGCATGTTCGGCCATTTAGACATAGTCCCCTCATGGCACGCCAATAGCGATTGATCAGACAGGTCATGAGGCATGGAGGCCCTTTTTAAAAAGTGCGACTTCCAACACATCGCCGTCGTCATTCGCAGGCACTGGCCAGAGCGGCAAAGCCGCACGATCCAGCGCGAAGGCCCAGTGCAGCGCCCGGTTTACCGCCACCGGCAGAACCGACATGTGAGTTTCCTGCGCATAGGTCTCATAGCCAACCTCACAGCCTTTGCGCGTCAGCTTTTCTGCCATCTCGCAGGCCGCAGCGATGGTGCGGGTCCGCGTTTTCTCGGCCAGACGGGCCTCACGTTCGGGCCCGTGTTCCTGAAACGGGGCAAGACGTTCGCCCTCCCACTCCCCCGCAGACAGATGTACGCGCGGGACCGCACCGGAGGGATCAAACCCTTCGAGATGCGCCAGAAGGAAACTGTCCTCCCAGGTGATCGCCGGGCTGGCGGCAATGATGTTGCGAAAGGCAGAGGGCCGCGTGAACATCATCCAAAGCGCAAACAACCCGCCGAAAGAATGTCCAAAGAGCGACTGATTTTCGAGGTCGAGCCGGATGTGACCGACCAAAAAATCCCGCGCATCCTCAATCAAAAACCGCGCCATTTCGGCACCACCCCCGGTGCATACCTCAGGACCGCCCTCGCGAAACGGCGGATAGCTCCGCCCCGGGGGCGGACCGAGATCCCAGCTGCGCCGAAAACTGTCATAGGCGTCATCCGTCGGATAGCCGACAGCAATCAAAGCGCCCCAACCGAGGTTCGTCCCCATGGGCCAGAACGCCTGCGCCCGCATCGCATCGACCGCAGTCGCGATCACCGCATTGCCGTCCAAAAGCCATAGCGCAGGCCAACCCGCCTCAGGCACATCTCCCGGCGGGGTCCAGAGGAACACGCGACGGATGTCCCCCGTCACACTGTCGGCCAGATCGAAATAGCGAATGCCGCCGGGCGACCATATTTGGCCTTGGGCCTGCTCTTTAGTGGTCATTTCGCACACTCCTTTGCATGGGGAGCACGCCACAGTACTCTGTGGTGAAATGCTCCACAACATCGACCATCTCCATAGGTGGGCTCCCCCTCTTTCACTGTTTCGGATAGACGACAGGGCGGCCAAACACCGGATCAGGATGCACCTCCGCCTCGATACCGTAGAGCCGCGCCACCGCATCGGGCGTGACGGCTTCACCGGGCGCGCCTTCCGTGACGCAGACCCCGCCCGAGAGCGCCAGAAGATGATCGCAGAACCGCGCCGCCAGTGTCAGATCGTGCAGCACGACGACAATCCGCCGCCCGTCCCGATCCGCCAATTCGCGCAGCAAATGCATGAGCCGGATCTGATGCGGCAGATCGAGATAGGAGGTCGGCTCATCCAACAGGATCACCTCCGTCTCCTGCGCAAGCGCCATGGCGATCCATGCTCTTTGCCTCTGTCCGCCGGACAGCGCGACCAGCGACCGGGCGCGCAAATCGCCCAGCCCGGTGGCATCGAGTGCGCGGGTGATGGCCTCGCGGTCCGCCTGCGTCGGCGGCAAAAACGGCCGCCGCCAGGGCGTGCGCCCCTTGGCCACCAACCCTTCGACGGTCATGTCGGAAAGCTGCGGCGGCTCCTGCGTTAGGAACGCAATGCGCCGCGCCCGCGCCGCGGCGGGCATCTCGGAGACCGGCGTTTTGCGCAGTTCCACCATGCCAGCATCGGGCGACACAAGCCCGCCGAGGCACCGCAACAGCGTGGATTTCCCGCAGCCATTCGGGCCAATGATGCCGGTGAGCCCGACGTCTGGCAGGCTGGCGGAAAAACCATCGTAAATCACCTGCGTCCCGAGGGTAAGCGACAGGTCGCGAATGTCGAACAAGGACGTGGTCATACCGTAAGTCTCCGTTTTTCACGGGCGAGAAACCAGATGAGATAAGGCGCGCCGATCAATGTCATCACCAGCCCCGTGGGCAGGGTCACAAGCGGCGCGATGAGCCGTGCGATGAGATCGGCTCCAGTCAAAAGACAAGCCCCCATGAGCGCCGCAGGGATCAGCGCGGGCGGCTCTGCGCCCGTGATGGCACGGGCCAGAGGCGCGGCGGTGAAGGCGAGAAAGCCGATGGGACCGACCGCCAAAGTCGCCGCCGCCGTCAAAAGCGCCACAAGCGCCAACACCAAGAGACGCATCGCCCGGAGATCGACCCCAAGCCCGCGCATGGTCTCATCGCCAAGCCAGAGCGTGTTCAGCCGATGCGCCTGCCAGATCACGACGAGAAGCGCTCCGGCGAGCACCAGATAGAGCGACACGGCCTGCGTCATCGCGCTGCGCGCCAGCGAACCGGAAAGCCAGATCATCATCTGACTGACCTCCGCATCCGGGGCGCGCAGCAACATGACGGTGGTGGCAGCAGAGGCGGTGGCCCCGACCCCGATGCCGTAGAGCACAAAGGCCACAGGCCCCTGCCCACGCGCCAGCGTGCTCACGGCGATCAGGGCCAATGCAGCCCCGAGCGCTTCGCCCAGAAACAGCGAGAGGCCGAGAGACAGCGCGATCATGTGACCCAGACCCGCGCTTTGCACCAGACCGATCACATCCGGCGTGGCAAGCGGGTTGCGCGTCAGCCCCTGCATCAATGCTCCCGCCAGCCCAAGCGCCGCACCTGCGCCGATGGCCAGCGCCACGCGGGGGCCGCGCAGTACGGTCAGGACAAAATCCCCCTCTCGCGCCGCCTGCCACAACTCCGGCAGGCTGAGCCAGTCCCGCCCGCCGCACAGCGCCGCAAGAGCAATGACGATCAGGGCAACAGTGAGGGTGAACACCGGCCTCATAGCACCGCCCCCCTCCCGCGCGTATGGCCCAACACACGGCGCAGCACGAGGATGAGCGCCGGCCCACCCATCAGCGCGGCGAGAATGCCCGCGTCCACCTCGCCGGGGCGGGCAATGATGCGTCCCGCGGTGTCCGCGAAGATCAAAACAGCGGCCCCCAAAGGCACGGCAATAAGATAAGCGAGGCGCAGCACGCCTCCCGTCAGCCCGCGTGCCACGAAGGGCACCAGAAGGCCGAGAAAGGCCAGAGGGCCTGCGATGGCAACGCTCGCGCCGCTCAGGATCGTGACATGGATGAGAGTCAGGGCGATGGTGCGGGTGGGGCTGCGCCCGAGGCTGTCGCTGACCGCCGCACCGAGGCGCAAAAGCTCCAGCCGTTCACAGAGGAAAAAGCCGGTCGTCAAAAGCGCTGCGATGGCGAAAAGCGCCGGGGCTTCGCCCCGCGCCACGGCCGGGATCGATCCGGAGAGCCAGCGCAGATAGCGCGCCTGCATCTCGGCATCGGTCAGGATCAGGGCGGAGGCGAGCGAGAGGCAGAGCGCCTCGATCGCCAATCCCGCCAGAGGCAGGCGCAGCGCGATCCCATCCGCGCCAGTGGCCGAGACACCCCCCGCCAATCGCCAAAGCGCAAATCCCGCGAACCCCGCCCCGAGGCTGGCAGCCATCAGAACCGCCCCCCCACCGAACCCCGGAAAGAAATAGGCCAAAGCGATGGCCGAAAGCGCCGCACCCGCGTTGATGCCGGTGATCCCCGGATCGGCCAGAGGATTTCGGGTGAGCGCCTGAAGCATCAGGCCGGAGACTGCAAGTGCCGCCCCGACCGCACCGCCGCAGAGCGTGCGAAAGAGACGGGAGGCGAAAATGCCGTTCGAGTCCTCCAGAAGTGCGGCAAGCGGCATCTCAGCCGCGCCAAGGCGCAGGGACAACGGAACAGCCACGGCAAGCAGCAAGAGGCAGAACAGCAGAGATGTCAGAAAAGATCGCGACATGAGACACCCCAAATTGGAAACTCGGCTGGCGCGTCGCTGGCCCTATGGCCCTAACCCGAATTGTTCCGCTCCGCAAGGCGGGTTGGCCTGTCCGATTGGCCTGCCCGGTTGGCCTATCCTGTTGGGCTGTCGGGTTGACTTGGCCCAGCGAACGCGAAATGACTGTGACGCCAAGCCCGTCGCCAGGCCTCACACATCTCAGGAGGCTGTCATGCGTTCGTTTTGGCTTATCGGTTTGCTTGCTCTCATATCCCTCATTTCCCTGTCCGTTGCGCCCGCCGCAGAAGCAGAGCCGGTGACGCTCAGCCATGCCTATGGCACGATCACGCTTGAGGCCCCGCCGGAGCGGGTTGTGTCGGTCGGCTATCACGAACAGGATTTCCTCTATGCGCTCGGCATCGCCCCGGTGGGCGTGCATGAATGGTTCGGCGGGCGACCCTATGCGACGTGGTCCTGGGCCGAGCCCGCGCGCGCGGCTCTTGGAGCCGAACCGGAAGTGCAGCGCGGCTTCGAGATCGATTTCGAATGGGTCTGGCAGCAAAAGCCTGATCTGATCGTCGCCACCTTTGCGCCCCTCGATGCGGAGAGCTATGCGACCCTGTCGAAAATCGCGCCGGTGCTTGGTCCACCTGAAGGCTATGCGAACTGGACCGCGCCCTGGCAGGAAGAGATGCGCCTGATCGCCGCCGCGACTGGCCGCGTCGCACGCGGCGAGGAGGTGATTGCGCATGTCGAGGGCGTTTTGAACGATCTGGCAACGACTTATTCCCGGTTGGCGGGGCGTGAGGCAACTGTGGCCTATGTCTCTGGCACCGAGCTTGTCGGTTATGGCGCAGGCGATGGGGCGAACCGGATGCTGGCAGATCTGGGACTGACGATTCCCCCCGAATTCGACAACATGGTGACAGAGGCCGGCAGTTTCTCTGTCAGTCTGGAGCGGCTCGATATTTTCGATCGGGATGTGACGGTCTGGCTGACGGAGGACGACGGGCGTCAGATGATCGAAGCTCTGCCGCTCTATCAGAAAAGCAGGCTGAGGCAGGAGAAACGATCCGTTTGGGCCGATGAGGAAGAAATGGGAGCCCTGAGTTTTCAATCGCCCCTGTCAATCCCCTGGGTCGCCGCCCGCATTGCCCCGCGTCTGTCCCGCGCGGTCACGGGCTCATCACAAGATTGACACCTCCCGAGATATAAGTAGGTTGCCCTCACCCAGGCGCTCCTAGGCAACTCCAAGTCACACAGCTCCGGGGACTTTTCCATGACTTCCTTCTTTCTGCCATTTGCGCCGCGGGTGTCGGCCAAACGCGCTTTGCTTTGCCAGACCGCTCTCATCGGTCTGATGCTCACCCCCCCGTCCGCTCAGGCGCAGGACAATCAGGATGTGACCGAACTGATGCCGATCATCGTTCAGAACAAACTGCAATATTCAGGTGAAATTGAAGGCTATCTCGCGCCAGCCACCGAAACCGGGGTCAAATCCGGAGTGGCGCTGGCCGATGTGCCGCAGTCCATCACCGTGGTCACCTCGACCGAGTTGGAAGACCGCGCCCCGCGTCAGATCGAAGACAGCATCGCCTATGTCGCCGGTGTGCTGCCCTCGCCCTGGGGCATGGATGACCGTTACGATCAATTCTCAATCCGCGGCTTCGACATGGGGCCCTATGCGCTTTATCGCGACGGGCTGTCGCAAAAAGCACTGAGCTTTTCCGCCTTCACCGTGGACCCCTATATGATCGAGCGGATCGACGTGCTGCGCGGACCGGCCGGTGTGCTTTACGGCTCGAACGACGCAGGGGGCATGGTCAATCTGGTGACCAAACGCCCGGTCTTCGAGCCGCTGGCGGAAACCACGCTGAGCTATGACAGCAACGGCAACGCCTCTGTCGGGTTCGACTGGTCGAACACGCTCAATGAAGAGGGCACGCTCGCCGCGCGGATCACCGGCAAGGTGCGTGACGGGGAAACCGAAGTCGAAGACTCCGAAAACGACCGCAGCTTCCTGTCGGCGGGCATCACCTGGGCACCGAGCGACGATACCTCGCTGACCCTTCTGGCACATATTCAGCGCGACAGCCTGACGCCGTTGATTATCGTGCCGATCAATGGTGAGGACATCGACGACAGCTGGGGCAGCATCTCCGACGATTTCGCCTATGAACAATCCGCCTATAACAAATTCGAAACCGAACAGCAGTCGATCGGCTGGGAATTCACCCATAATTTCAACGCCGATCTCGTGTTCAACCAGCGCATGCGTTACGCGCATCAGACCACGGATTATCACAGCCTCGATTTCTACGGCGCCACCGAAGATGGTCTGACCTACTACGCCTTCATTGACGAAGAAGAAGCCGAGACCATCGGGCTGGACAACAATTTCGAATGGACAAGCCCCCTCGGGAACGCGCTCAACACGCTCACTGTGGGCGCCGATTACCAGCACTCACATTACAACGTGACGCAATATCTCGACTACACGCTCTACACCGTCTCCTATGACGATCCCTCGCTGGATTTCGCGGTGACCGATCCCGGTCTCTCGTCCAGAACGAAAACCACCTATGTCGAAAAAGGCGTCTACCTTCAGGATCACCTCGACTTCGGTCAGGGCACCAAAGTGACTGCCGGCCTGCGTCACAGCTGGTTTGACACCGAGACCGAAGATCTTCTGAACGACACGTCAGACAGTCAGGACAATTCCGCGACCACCGGTATGATCGGCCTGACCCATGAATTCGCCAACGGCCTGACACCCTATATCAGCTATACTGAAGGCTTCACCCAGAACGTCGGCACGACGATCGACGGCGACGTGCTCGATCCCTCCGAAAGCACACAATGGGAAGTTGGCCTGCGCTACGCTCCCTCGGCCGATCTGATGCTGAGCGCCGCCCTGTTCGACCTCCGCAAGACAAACGTGAAGGAATACGACACGACCGATACGACATGGTCGAGCTTCAAACAGTCGGGCGAGGTTAAATCGCAGGGGATCGAGCTTGAGGCCCGCGGCCGCCTGACCGATACGCTGCAAGGTGTCTTCAGCTACACCTATCTGGAGACCGAGGTCACCAAATCCACCGACAGCTCCCTGATCGGGAACGAAAACTCCTTTGCACCCAATCATCAGGCCTCGCTCTGGCTGGATTACGATGCCGCCCAGTTTGCCCCCGGCCTGAAAATCGGCGGCGGTCTGCGCTATGTGTCCTCGTATTACGCGACCCAAAGCAACGCCCGCACGACCGATGGCTACACGCTGGCCGATCTGACCGTCAGCTATGAGATGTCTGATTACACGGTCGATCTCGGGGTCACCAATCTCTTCGACAAGGATTACTACAGCTTCTGCTATGACAGCTATGGCTGCTCCAAAGGCGAAGGCCGCGTGATCTCCCTCGAACTGACGCGGGAATTCTGACCCTTTCGCTCCATATGTCGCCGGGCCTATGGTCCGGCGACACTTTCCACGAACTTTTGCCTCAAACACCCGGTTGCCTCCCAGCCCCCATGCAGACTGGAGTTCAACCGATGACATCCTTCATAAAGAAAACTGAAACTGGCAAAGACGTCGATGCCAAGAGATCATGACCGGTCTCAGAGATTGGTTCACCGAAGAGATCGCGATTGCCGAAAGCGCCGCAGCGGCAAAATGATTTTCTTATGTTCGCTCTGAACTCAGAGAAACGCGTAGACGGAATCGTATCCGTAAAGCCGAATACGGCGCATGCAGCTGAAATCCTACTGATTGCCGTCGGAAAACAGAAACACGGCTCCGGTGCCGGAACGCATCTTTTGCAAGCAGCCGAGGGGTTTGCGAAAACCTCCGCGGCGTTCATCTTGACCATAAAGACACTTGCTTCTCACTCCACACAGCATCCCAGATATGATAGCACTCGGCAGTTCTACCTCAGGAATGGAGTCCGCCCCATTGAAGTGTTTGAGACGCTTTGAGGAAAAGATGCCCCGCTGCTTATATCTGGAGAAACCGCTGTAATGAGCGAATGGGATAAACTGCCTTCCCACCAATCCTCAGTTACAATTGCGGAAATAGGTGTAGAGAGAAGCATCTGATCACTTCCTCTCAGCCAGCCATGTTTTCTGCCAGAGGTAATAGGCTGACTGACTGATCGGCGGGCCTTCACGAACCGCGAGGGTTTTCCATATCTTTGTCCCTTTGTACCCTGCCTCGATCATTTGAATGGCGACGGCTTTTCGCAGGTCTGTCATGCTCGGTTTGCGCCCCAAGCGCTGACTTCGGGCTTTAGCCCCTTGCAGTGCGATCTTGGTGCGGTCGGAGAAGCCTTTGCGGTCGAGGCGATTAAGAGCGCTCAGCAGAGTGTTGATTTGAGACTGCCAATCGTTTCGGCTGTCGAATGCCTCATCAAGGCAGCGGATATGAATGCCCAACTCCCGCGCTGCCTCGACCGTGGCGGCGATGCCTTGTGTTGAAAGATTTAGGTCGTTCAGAGACGGAGCGATCAGTTCCGAATTCGCGCTCATGGAGTAGAGCCAGACGGGCGGTGCATTTGGCTCTTCTGGGTCGGCCCTAAAAATCCGGTCCGTCGGAATACCTTCAGATGCAAGCCGTGCAATCGCGAGCTGCCGATCTTCAGCACTTCGCACTCCAGAGAGCACGCCATAGCGATTTTCGGACATCAGAGGCCTTTCAGAGAGGGCTGAAAACGGAGCGTGTCTGTGTTGGACCTGCGAAACAGCTACTATATGTTGTGTCTCAGAATTTTCTTGACACTGAGATGCACGTTTATGCTCCAAAAATGCACTCTTATGGTCCAATGACAATTTGGGGAATTTGGTGGAGTCGATCGGGATCGAACCGACGACCTCGTCATTGCGAACGACGCGCTCTCCCAACTGAGCTACGACCCCACTTGCGCCGATGATTTGAACTTTTTGCGCCGGGATGTCAAGCACCCCGGCGTGGAAAGCTCAGGCGGGCAATTTGCCATTTTGTTCCACGAAAGCGACAATATCGCGGGCCGGGCGCGCCCCAGCGATGCGGGCCACTTCCTTGCCACCCTGATAGAGGATCAGCGCCGGAATGCCGCGGATGCCGTTTTTCATCGAGACGGTCGGGTGCTCCTCGGTGTTGATCTTAGCGAAGCGCGCCTTGCCTTTCAGCGCCTCGGCGGCTTTTGCGAACTCCGGCGCCATCATACGGCACGGACCGCACCACGGCGCCCAGAAATCGACGATCACCGGAAGATCGTCCTTTTTCGACAGCGCATTCAGCGTCTTCGGATCCAGCTCCGACACTTTGCCGGACATCAGAGGCTCACCACAGGTGCCGCATTTCGGCCCGGCCGAAAGTTTCGCCACAGGTACACGGTTGACCTGACCACAAGTCGGACAGGCCAGTTTCACATCGGTCTTGTCAAGAATGGCGGCCATGGCCTGCCTCCTTTTCATATTCATGTTAAAGAATATATGTACCCTGACGGAACCCGGTTCAAGAGGCCAAAATGACACCTTTCCGAGACATCGCCCCCGCCGAGCAGGCCCGCCTGCGCGAAGCCTACGCCGAGGAGATGGCGCGGCAAACCAATACCTGCTCGATGGACGAGAAAATCGCGCGGTTCAACGCATGGCTTGCGCCGCAGGGCATCTCGTTTTCCGAAGACGACCTGCGGCCCAAGACGCGCTGATCATTCCGCCGCTTCGATATAGCTTTCGGGCGGCGGGCAGAGGCAGATCAGGTTGCGGTCGCCATAGGCGTTATCGACCCGACCGACCGGCGGCCAGTATTTATCGACACGAAACGCGCCCGGCGGGAAACAGCCCTGCTCGCGCGGATAGGGCCGATCCCAGTCTGCAACCAGATCGTTCACCGTATGCGGCGCGTGTTTGAGCGGGTTGTTGTCCTGCGGCAACTCGCCCTCTTCGATCTGTTCGATCTCATGACGGATCGACAGCATCGCCTCACAGAACCGGTCCAGTTCCGCTTTAGTCTCGCTCTCCGTCGGTTCGATCATCAGCGTGCCGGGCACCGGGAAAGACATGGTCGGCGCATGGAAACCGCTGTCGATCAACCGCTTGGCAATGTCGTCCACCGTGACACCCGTGGTCTTTTCAAACCCACGCGGATCGACGATGCACTCATGCGCCACACGCCCCTGTTTGCCTTTGTAGAGCACCGGGAAGGCCGCATCGAGGCGCGCGGCGATATAATTGGCATTGAGGATCGCCACTTTCGTCGCCTGCGTGATCCCCTGCCCGCCCATGAGCATACAGTAAGCCCAAGAGATCGGCAGGATGGACGCAGAGCCGAAATTCGCCCCCGACACCGGCCCCATCTCGCCCGAGCCGTCCGGCGCGCCCGGCAGGAAACGAGCAAGGTGCGCCTTGACCCCGATCGGCCCCATGCCGGGACCACCGCCACCGTGCGGGATGCAAAAGGTCTTGTGCAGGTTGAGATGCGACACGTCGGAGCCGATCTCACCCGGTTTCGCGAGCCCCACCAAAGCATTGAGGTTCGCGCCATCGAGATAGACCTGACCACCATATTCATGCGTGATCCGGCACACATCCTTCACCGTCTCCTCGAACACGCCGTGAGTCGAAGGATAGGTGATCATACAGGCGGCGAGCTTGTCCCCTGCCGCTTCGGCCTTGACCCGGAAATCGTCCAGATCAATGTCACCGTTCTCGGCCGTTTTCACCACCACAACCTTGAGGCCGACCATCTGCGCAGAGGCCGGGTTGGTGCCATGGGCGGACATCGGAATGAGGCAAATGTTGCGCCCGCCCTGCCCGTTCGCGCGGTGATAGGCCTGAATGGTCAAAAGCCCGGCATATTCCCCCTGCGCGCCGGAGTTCGGCTGCATCGACATGGCGTCATAACCGGTGATCTCGCACAGCTTCGCGGAGAGATCGTCGATCATGAAGCGATAGCCCTCGGACTGGTCCTCCGGCGCGTAGGGGTGGATCGCGTTGAACTCCGGCCATGTGATCGGCATCATCTCAACGGCAGCGTTCAGCTTCATCGTGCAAGACCCAAGCGGGATCATCGCGCGGTCCAATGCCAGATCGCGGTCGGCAAGGCGGCGCATATAGCGCATCATCTCGCCCTCGGCGCGGTTCATGCCGAAAATCGGATGTTCGAGATAGGCGGTTTTACGGAGAAGCGCCTCCGGAAAGCCAAGCCCCGGAAAGCCTTTCGGCACCTTCGCCTCATGCCCGAAGGCGCGCCAGACCTTGGCGATCACCTCGTCATCGGCCATCTCGTCCATAGCGATGGCAATGCGATCCTTACCCACTTTGCGCAGGTTCAGGCCTTCGGCCACGGCAGAGCGCAGGATGACACCCTGCATCGCGCCGACCTCGACCGTGATCGTGTCATAGAAGGCGGCGGGGGCGACCTTGAAGCCCTCGGCCTTGAGCCCTTCGGCGAGTTTCACGGCTTTCGCATGGATCTGTTCGCCAATGGCGCGCAGCCCGGCAGGGCCATGGAACACGGCGTAGAACGACGCCATGACGGCGAGCAACGCCTGCGCCGTACAAACGTTCGACGTGGCCTTTTCGCGGCGGATATGTTGTTCGCGGGTCTGGAGCGACAAGCGATAAGCACGGTTGCCGCTCGCATCGACGGAAACGCCGACAATCCGCCCCGGCATGGAGCGTTTCATCTCGTCTTTGCAGGACATGAACGCGGCATGCGGACCTCCAAACCCCATCGGCACGCCAAAGCGCTGCGCCGAGCCGACAGCAATATCGGCGTCCATCGCGACCGGCTCCTTGAGCATCGTCAGCGCCATGAGATCGGTCGCAAGGATCGCGATGGCTTTCGCCTCATGCAGCGCGGCAATCTGGTCGGTGAAGTCCGTGACCTCGCCGAAGGTGCCCGGATATTGGAAGATCGCACCAAACACTTTGCCCGGCTTCAAATCCTCCGGCTTGCCCTTGATGATCTCGATCCCCAAAGGGGCCGCGCGCGTCTCAATCACGGCGATATTTTGCGGATGGCAGTTTTCATCCACAAAAAATGCACCCATTTTTGATTTCGACACGCGCTGTGCCATGGTCATCGCCTCGGCGCAGGCGGTGGCTTCATCCAGCAAAGAGGCGTTGGCGACCGGAAGCCCCGTGAGGTCCGACACCATGGTCTGAAAGTTCAACAAAGCCTCCAGACGCCCCTGCGCGATCTCCGGCTGGTAGGGCGTATAGGCCGTGTACCAAGCCGGATTTTCCAAGATATTGCGCTGGATCGCGGGCGGCGTGGCCGTGCCGTAAAACCCCTGCCCGATGAGCGAAGTCATCACGAGGTTCTTCTTGGCCACCTTGCGGATATGGCCCAAGACCTCATGCTCGGTCATCGGCGCCCAGTCGAGCGGGCTCATCTGGCGGATCGCCATCGGCACGGTTTCGTCGATCAACGCATCGAGCGAACGCGCGCCGATCACCTTCAGCATCTCTTCCATCTCCGCTGGAGAGGGGCCGATGTGACGGCGGTTGGCGAAATCATAGGGGTTATAGGTCGACGGGGTATAGGCCACGATCTGCGTTCCTCAGCCGATAAAGTCTTTGTATTCCGCTTCCGACATAAAGTCGTCGAGTGCGGACATGTCCTCGATCTTCATCTTGAAGAACCACGCATCGCCCATCGGGTCCTCGCCCACCTTGCCCGGATCGTCCGCGAGCGGCGAGTTCACCTCAACGATCTCGCCATCCAGCGGCGCCAAGATGTCGGAGGCGGCTTTCACGCTTTCGATCACCACAACCTCGTCGTCCTTCGACACGGTGGTGCCCTCTTCCGGCAGTTCGACGAACACCACGTCGCCCAGTTGCTCGGCGGCATGTTCGGTGATGCCGACAACGATCAGATCGTCCTCGACGCGGAGCCATTCGTGTTCTTCGGTGAATTTGATATCAGCGGCCATGTGTATACGGTCCCTTAAGTGATCAACGTTTGTAAGTAGAGGTGCGGAACGGCATCGGCGCAACCGTCACGGGCAGACGTTTGCCGCGCAGTTCGGCGAAAACTTCGGTGCCGTCCATGGAATAGGCAGAGGGCAGGTAGCCCATGGCGACAGGCCCC
This sequence comes from Celeribacter sp. SCSIO 80788, assembly GCF_051054295.1. GTDB lineage: Bacteria > Pseudomonadota > Alphaproteobacteria > Rhodobacterales > Rhodobacteraceae > Celeribacter. Next base: position 2,365,103 of record NZ_CP150482.1, read on the forward strand.
TCGACCGAGGGACCAAACCCGCCGGAGGTGATCACCCCGATCTGGTCGGTGCTCTCGGCACTGGCGAAAAGCGGCGTGCCCTCGCGCATCGGCGCGCGGCCCTGCGGCAAAAGCCCGACACGTTTGCGCGTGGCACCACTGTCCAACTCATTCAGAATACGCGCAGCACCGGGGAAACCGCCCGCCCGCGCGCCACCAGAGCGGCGCACCTTCTGCATGGCCCAGGCAATATTGCCCTCCACAGGAGAGGTGGTGGTGTCGATGTCATGACCGTAAAGGCAGAGCCCCGCTTCCAGCCGCAAACTGTCGCGCGCGCCAAGCCCGATGGGCTCGACCTCTTCCATCGCCACGAGTGTCTCGGCAATCTTCACGGCCAGATCCGCAGGAACGGAAATCTCAAACCCGTCCTCGCCTGTATAGCCCGAGCGCGAAATCCACCATTCGACGGCACCGACGGTGATCCGCACGCTGTCCATGAATTTCAGCTCCGCCACCTGCGGCACCAGACGCGCCAAAGCCGCCTCCGCCGCCGGCCCTTGCAGCGCCAAAAGCGCGCGGTCGGTGATTTCCGTGACCGTCACATGATCCGGCAGCGTGGCGTTGAGATGTGCGATGTCTTCCGCCTTGCAAGCGGCATTGACCACGAGGAAAAGCCCGTCGCCTGTGTTCGAAATCATCAGATCGTCGAGAATGCCGCCGGTCTCATCGGTAAAAACCCCATAGCGTTGCCGCGCCGGTTTCAGCCCCAAAACATCGACAGGAACAATGCTTTCCAGCGCCAGAGCCAGCGCCTCGAACCCCTCGGGCGAGGTGAGCATCACCTGCCCCATATGCGACACGTCGAACAGCCCGGCGGCCGCGCGCGTGTGCAGATGTTCCTTCATCACGCCCAGCGGGTATTGCACCGGCATCTCATAACCCGCAAACGGCACCATCTTGGCGCCAAGCGCGACATGAAACTCATAAAGCGGCGTGCGGTTCAGATCAGTCGTCAGATCGGTCATAGCGTCCCTTTGCATCTCGCCGACGCAACTCGGCATCGTGACACAGGTGTCCCTGCGGATGCCCCCTCTGTCTTGGTGCCTGAGATCGTTATCCCTTCGGCGGAGGCAAAATACCCCTCTCTCCAGAGTGTTGACCGCGCGAAGGTCCGTTTACCTGAGAGTTTCCCGGGGCGGTTGCTCCTTCGGTAGGGGTAGGCCCCTTCTCCCGACGCACGATGTTGTGGCGACGTTATGCGAGCTCTGGATTCGGGGCAAGCGAGAAAGTTTCCTATCGGAAACAGAAGATGAAAAAACCGCCGCGCGGGCGATCCGGCGGCGGTTTTGCGTTTGAATTTGAACAGATGCGCTTAAAGCGTCGGCTTTTTTTGCATCAACGGCAGGACATTGGACATATCCGGCCCATGCTCCATGCCAGTGACAGCCTTGCGCAGCGGCATGAAGAGCCCCTTGCCCTTGCGCCCCGTCGCCTCTTTCACCGCCGTCGTCCAGTCTTTCCAGCTCTCGGCCGTATAGGGCGGCTCCGGCAGCATGGTGAAGGCTTCGGCGATAAACTCCTTGTCCTCATCGGCGATCATCGGCGTCGCGCCATCGCGGAACAACTCCCACCACCCGGCCATATCGGACTTCACGGTGATGTTTTCGCGCACAACAGTCCAGAACGGCTCAGCGATCTCGGCAGGCACGCCAAGCGCGGCCACATCCTCAGCCACCTCCGCGAAGGGTTTCGCGTGGTTGATCTGAGACGTCAGGGCAAAGAGATCCTGACTGTCGAATTTGGTCGGCGCCGCGCCGAATTGCGACAGATCGAAGCCTTCGATCAGCTCTTCCATCGAGGTCCGAAGCTCGACCGGCTGGCTCGACCCAAGCCGCGCCATCAGCGACAAAAGCGCCATCGGCTCAACGCCTTGTTCGCGCAGATCGCGCAAGCTGAGCGTCCCCAGACGTTTCGACAAGGCCTCGCCATGCGGGCCGGTCAAAAGCGAGTGGTGCGCAAAGGACGGCACGGTGCCGCCAAGTGCTTCGATGATCTGGATCTGCGTCGCCGTGTTGGTGACGTGGTCCGCACCGCGCACGATGTTGGTCACACCGAAGTCGATGTCATCGCAGACAGAGGCGAGCGTATAGAGGAACTGACCATCGGCCCGGATCAGCACCGGGTCAGACACGGACGCGGCATCGATGGAGATCGGCCCCAAGATGCCGTCTTCCCAGTCGATCCGCTTCTGATCCAGCTTGAACCGCCACACCCCATCGCCACGCTCGGCGCGCAGCGCGTCTTTTTCCGCGTCCGACAGCGCCAAAGCGGCCCGGTCATAAACCGGCGGCTTGCCCATGTTGAGCTGCTTCTTGCGCTTCAGGTCCAGTTCCGTCGGCGTCTCGAACGCCTCGTAGAACCGGCCCTTGTCCCGCAGCTCCTGCGCCGCTTCCTCGTAACGGTCCAGACGCTCGGACTGTTTCTCGAACCGGTCCCAGGTAAAGCCCAGCCATTCGAGATCTTCGAGCACGCCATCGGCATATTCCTGCGTCGAGCGCACCTGATCCGTATCGTCGAGACGCAGGATGAACTGCCCGCCCGCTTTCCGCGTCAGCAGATAGTTGAACAGCGCCGAGCGCAGGTTGCCGATATGGATAAAGCCCGTGGGAGAGGGCGCGAAACGTGTGACGATCATTTTCTGTCTCCTGTTGCGCTCCCTCTTTCATATCACGCCTCAAGAGTCCATATCGGGTACAGTCTGACACAGGAAATCACGGAAATTCGAATGGAGACCGCCGCGATGACATCCCCCCTGCCCGACGCCACCGCGCCCGATCTCGATCTGATCGAGGACATTGCGCGGGCGACCATGGCCGATCTGCCCCCGGCGTTCAAAGTGCTCGCTTCGAATGTGGCCTTGACCGTGATGGATTTCGCGCCCGAGGATTTGCTGGCCGAGATCGGCATCGAAGACCCGTTCGAACTGACCGGGCTTTATACCGGCATCCCGATGACCGAGAAATCCACGATGGATCAGCCGATGTCACCGGACACGATCTGGCTGTTCCGCCGCCCGATCCTCGATGAATGGTGCGCGCGGGGCAATGTGACCCTGTCGCAGATGGTGGCCCATGTCACTGTGCATGAGCTGGCGCATCATTTCGGCTGGTCGGACGAGGACATTGCCACGATTGATAAATGGTGGGAATACGACTGACCCGCGTCACCTGACGCAAATGTCATTCGCCCGCTCCCGGTCTGTGCTACTCTTTCCGAATTCAATTCCAAACTCGGAGGACGCACAAATGAAGACTTCTCACCTGACCAGCCCTCAGCTGTCCCGCCGTCACCTCTTGCTCGGTGCCGCAAGCCTGCCCGTCGCGGCCAGCCTGCCCTTTGCCGCCCGTGCCGAAGCCCCGATGATGGGGGCAGGTTTTGCCCCCTATCGCCGCTTTAAACTGGGCGCGTTCGAAGTGACCACGCTTCTCGCAGGCACCCGCACCGTCCCCGATCCGCATACGATCTTTGGCCTCAACGCCACAGACGAGGAATTTGCCGCCGCCTCCGAGGCGAATTTCATCCCGCCCGAAGCCGCGCAATTCTTTTTCACGCCGACGCTCGTGAACACCGGCTCAGACCTGATCCTGTTCGACACCGGTCTTGCGCCGGACGGCATCGTCGCGGCGCTGGCCGCCGCCGGTTACACGCCCGATCAGGTCGACCGCGTGGTGATCACCCATATGCATGGCGACCACATCGGCGGGATTTATGCCGAGGCCCCGGTCTTCGCCAATGCCGCCTATTCCACCGGCTCCGTGGAAATGGATTACTGGGATATGTCCGGCAATGACGGCTTCGAGGCGAAAATTCGCCCGCTTCAGGACCAGTTCGACCTGCTGGAAGAGGGCTCCGAAGTGGCCTCCGGCATCACCGCCATGGAGGCCTTCGGCCACACCCCCGGTCACATGGCCTTTCATCTCGAAAGCGAAGGCAAACGCCTGATCCTCGGCGCGGATTTCGCCAATCATTACGTCTATTCCCTCGCCCATCCCGACTGGGAGGTGCTCTATGATGCCGACAAGGCGACCGCCGCGCAGACCCGGCGCAAGCTGCTCGACATGATGGCCGCCGACCGCGTCCCCTTCATCGGCTATCACATGCCCTTCCCCGCTCTGGGCTATGTGCGCGCGCAAGACAGCGTTTTCGAATATGTCCCCGCCAGCTATCAAACCATGATCGAGAGCTGATCAAAGCCTGAGCGTTCGGGCCCGGTGTTGCGCAAAAACCAGACGCCGGACCTGAACCATCTGCGTTCCATCGGGGCTGTTAACGCTACCCGGGGTAGGCTAGGGTCGCGAAGCATGTGAATCATGTCCCTGACATAAACCTCGGGTACAGGCTTCGGGCAGATAGAGTACGGTTGGCAAAAATGGTCCAGATTCTGACAATTACACTGAACCCGACGGTGGACCTCTCCACCGCCACGCCCGCCGTCAGCGCCGGTCCAAAACTGCGCTGCACCAACCCGGAGGCCGACCCGGGCGGCGGCGGCATCAACGTCTCCCGCGCGATCAAATTCCTCGGCGGTGAAAGCACCGCCTTCACGGCGGTCGGCGGCGAAACCGGCGCGCATCTCCTGCGGCTTCTGGCCGAGGAGCATGTGCGCTTCACCGCCTTTTCCGTCACCGGCGGCGCCACAAGGCAATCCATCGCCGTGACCGAACAGCAGACCGGCAAGCAATATCGCTTCGTCATGCCCGGACCCTACTGGCATCACGAGATGGTGGACGAATCTCTCAACGCCATCGTGCAGGCCGCACCTCTGGGCGGTGTCGTCGTACTCTCCGGCTCGCAACCGCCGGGCGTGCCGATGGATTACCCCGCGCGCCTGTCGCGGGCGCTGGCGGCCAAGGGCGTCCAGCTTTTCGTCGACACTTCCGGCAAGCCGCTGCATGAGCTGACCAAGAACCCCGCGAACCCCTATGTGCTGCGCATGGACGATGTCGAGGCCGAAGACCTTGCGGGGCGCAAGCTGCCGACCCGCAAGGACACCGCCGATTTTGCCAGCGAACTTGTGGCCCGCGGTGTGGCGGAAAACGTCATCGTCGCCCGGGGCGCCGACGGCTCTACCTTGGTGAACAAAGACGGGCGCTGGCACGCTTCCCGCGCGATTGCCGCCGAAGAGGTGGTCTCCGCCGTCGGCGCGGGCGACAGTTTCGTCGGCGCGTTTTCCTTTGCGTTGACCCGCGGCGACACGATGCAGGAGGCGCTGCGCTTCGGCACCACGGCGGCCTCCTCCGCCGTCATGTCCGCAGGCACCCAGCTTTGCAACAAGGCGCAAGTCGATCAGCTTTTGCCCGACTGCGAGCTGGTCGCGCTCTAAGCTCGTTACGCGCCCTCGGCGGAGGCCAGAGCCAGACCGTCGACCACCGCCGTGAAGGCCTCCCCGCGCATCGCGCGCGCGCCGGGCAGCACGGTTTCGCAGGCCTTTTCCACAACATGCATCAACGACGATCCCCCAACGTAAACCACGGCCCCCACCGCCTCCGGTGACAGGGCCGCACGGCTCAACGTCTCCGAAATCGCCTCCTCAAGCTCGGCGCGATACGCGGCAAGATCTTCGGCCAAAGCCTCCGGCGTCAGCCCCGCAGACAGGCCCTTTTCCAACAAAGACAGGTCGATCTCCGCCGCCTTGCCCCCGTTCGCCACGATCTTCGCCGCCTCGACCGCGAAGGCCACGTCATGGCCCAGCTCCGCCTCGATCACCTCGACCAGCCGCCCGAGCTTCTCCGGCTCGACCGCGTGCCGTTCGAGATCCCGCACTTTCATCAGGGTCTCGCGGGTGTAGAGAAACGGAATTTTCTGCCAGCTCGCCAGATCGTTGAAAATCTGCGTCGGCATCGGCAAAAGCCCCTCGCCCAGCGTGCGCGTGAGTTGTGATCCCATACCAAGAAGTGGCATGGCATGGGCCAGGCTCAGCGCCCGGTCGAAATGCGTGCCACCAAGGCGAATACCGTGCGAGGAAAGGATCTCGACCTGCCCCTTGTCCTTGCGAAACAGGGTGAAATCCGAGGTGCCGCCGCCAATATCGACCACCAGCCCGATCTCGCCGGGCTTCAGATCCTGCGAGGCCAGCGCCGCCGCCTCAGGTTCCGCCATGAAACGAATACGCTTGAACCCCGCCATCTCATAGGCCTCGTGCAGATCGCGCTCCGCCTGCGCATCGCGCTCCGGGTCTTTCGAGTGGAAATGCACCGGACGGCCGGACACGACGCCCGTAACCGGCTGGCGCAGCTGATCTTCGGTGCGCTGTTTCAGCGTCGCAAGGAATTGCGCAATGACCTCCAAAAGACTCTGGCGTTTGCCGCCAATGGGGCGGGCTTCACGCAGAAGCGGCGTGCCGAGAACGGATTTCAACGCCCGCATATAGCGGCCTTCCTCGCCGTCGATCAGCGCCCTGTTGGCCGCCGAACCAAGCCGCATGTTGCCTTTGGGATCGAAAAACACCGCCGTCGGCAGGGTCTTTTCACCGGGTTCCAGCTCGACAAGCCAAGGCGTGCCGTTGACCGCAAGGCCCAGCGCGGAATTCGATGTGCCAAAGTCGATGCCGACGGTAAGCTCCATGGCGCGCACTCCAGAGGGGAAAGCGCGCTGTCTAACGCTCTCCCCCGTCTTGGGCAAGGGAAATGGCGTCAGCTCGGATCGCGCCACCGGCTTGCGATCGGATAGCGCCGGTCGAGCCAGAAGGCGCGCGGCGTCAAACGCGTGCCCGGCGCGGATTGGAAACGCTTGTATTCCGAGATGTACAAGAGATGCTCCACGCGTTTGACCGTCGCACGATCAAAGCCCGCCTCGACCAGATCGGCCACGCTTTCTTCCCGGTCCACCAACCCCTCAAGGATGGCATCCAGCACCTCATAAGGCGGCAAGCTGTCGTCATCGCGCTGATCGGGGCGCAGCTCCGCCGAGGGCGGTTTGTCGATGATCGAAACGGGGATGACCTCGCCCTCCGGCCCTTTCATCCAATCGCGATGATTGGCATTGCGCCAGCGGCATTGCTCGAACACCCGCGTCTTGTAGAGATCTTTGATCGGGTTATAACCGCCATTCATATCGCCGTAGATCGTGCAATAGCCCACGGCCATTTCGGATTTATTGCCAGTGGTCAAAAGCATCGAGCCGAACTTGTTCGACAGCGCCATGAGCAAAAGCCCCCGCAGGCGCGACTGGATATTCTCCTCGGTCGTATCGAACGGCAGATCGCCAAAAATCGGTGCAAGTGTCTCGGTGATCGCATCGCGCCCCTGCGAGATCGGCACAAAGTCGTAGCGACAGCCCAGACGCGTCGCGATGTCCTTCGCGTCGTCCAGAGAGCCTTGCGAGGTGTATTCCGACGGCAGCATGACGCAATGCACGTTCTCCGCCCCCAGCGCATCGGTGGCAATCGTCGCCACAATCGCCGAGTCGATGCCACCCGAAAGGCCCAGAACCACCTTCCTGAACCCGGTTTTACCAAGATAATCGCGCAGGCTCTCGACCATGGCGCGATAATCCTGCTCCCATTCGTCAGGCTGATGGGTGATCTCGCCCTCGGAAGCGACCCATTTGCCGCCCTCCTTGACGAAATCGACATGGCGCAGGCAGGTCTCGAAGGCCGGCAGGATATGCGCCGGTTTGCCATGACGGTTGATCACGAAAGAGCCGCCGTCGAACACCTGATCGTCCTGACCGCCGACCATGTTCAAATAGACCAGCGGCACGTCATTCTCGATCACCCGCGACACCATATGGGTCAGACGCGTGTTGAATTTGTTGCGGTAGTACGGCGAGCCGTTGGGCACGATCAGAATTTCCGCCCCGCTCTCGACCTGCGCTTCGGCGACATCCTCGAACCACGCATCCTCGCAGATCGGCGAGCCGATGCGCAGCGGGCCAATGGCATAGGGCCCCTCGAACGGCCCCGAAGCGAACAGGCGTTTCTCGTCGAACACCTTGTAATTCGGCAGGTGATGTTTGCGCAGCACCTGTTTGACGCGGCCCCCGGCCAAAATCCAATAGCCGTTGTAAAGCGCATCGCCGTAGAAATACGGTGCGCCGACGCCAATCGCAGGCCCGTCCACCGTCAGAGCGGCCAGTTCCTCGGCCTTGGCCATCGCCGTATTGACCAAAGCAGGCTTCATCACCAGATCCTGCGGCTGATAGCCAATGAGGAACAGCTCCGGGAAAACGATCATATCCGCGCCCGCCGCCTTGGCCTCCGCGTGAGCGGTGCGGACCTGCTCCGCATTGGCGTCGATCGCACCCACGGTCGGGTTGAGCTGGGCAAGGGTAAGGCGGAAAGTCTCGGTCATGGCACTCATGCATCCTGATATTTCACGCCATGGTTTAGCAGAATGACGCCCAAGGGAAAGCCGGTCACGGGAAAAACATTTGAAGCTCGCAAGCCTTGCCCCTAGTCTGGCGCCGACCGAAGCCGCCCACCTAAGCGCAAAGCGCCCAAGGCAGGCACCGGACGGAATTATCTGGGATGGGACAGACTAAAGTGACACGGATGCGCATCACGCTTGCCGCGGCGACCCTGATCGGGCTTTCGCCCCTGATCGCAACACCGCTTCTGGCGCAGGACGACCGAGCGGTAGAAACCCACCAGTTCGAGGAAGGCGGCATTTACGAAGGCACCTTCAAGGACGGGTTGCAGGACGGGGTCGGCACCTACCGGCTGCCGAACGGGTTCGAATATACCGGCGAATGGGTCATGGGCGAAATCAAGGGCCAGGGCATCGCGCGGTTTACCGACGGCTCGGTCTATGAGGGCGCTTTCACCAAGGGCAAACCCGACGGGTTCGGCAAAATCACCTATGCCGATGGCGGCACCTATGAGGGCGACTGGGTCGCGGGCGAGGCCACCGGCTCCGGTGTGGCGGTCTATGCCAATGGCGTAAAATACGAAGGCGGGTTTCTCGCCGCCAAGCACCATGGCCAAGGCCGGATGGAAAGCCCGACGGGCTATGTCTATGAGGGCTCCTGGGTCAATGGCGTCAAGGAAGGCAAGGGCAAGATCACCTATCCCGAAGGCGCGAGTTACGACGGCGAAATGGCCCGCGACATGCGCCACGGGCAAGGCATCCTGACCACCGACGAGGGCATGGTGCTCGATTGCAACTGGGTCGACAACCAGTGCAACGGCACAGGCAAGATCACCCAACCCAACGGCGATGTCTACGAAGGCGAGCTGGTGGCCGGGAAACGTCAGGGCCAAGGCAAGGTGACTTATGCCAATGGCGACGTCTTCGAGGGCACCTTCGACGACGACAAACGCCACGGGCAAGGCACCTTCACCGGTGCGGACGGTTATCTCTACACCGGGCAATGGGTCAACGGCCGGATCGAGGGCGAGGGTCAGGTCACCTATCCCGACGGCTCGGTCTATGTCGGCCAGTTCAAGGACGACCTGTCCCATGGCAAGGGCAAGATCACCTATCCCAACGGTGCCACCTATGAGGGCGACTGGCTCTATGGCGTGCCCGAAGGCGAAGGCGTCGTGCACTATGCCGGCGGGCTGTCCTATGAAGGCGGCTTCAAGAACGCACAAAACCACGGCTTCGGCAAAATGACCTATGCCGATGGCTTCGTCTACGAGGGCGACTGGGTCGAGGGCCAGCGTCAAGGCAAGGGCAAGGGCAGCTATCCCGACGGCACGGTCTATGAGGGCGATTACGTCGCGGGCAAACGTCAGGGCATCGGCACCATCGTCATGGCCACGGGCTTCACCTACACCGGCGAATGGCAGGACGGCGAAATCCAAGGCCGCGGCAAGGCGGTCTACGCCAATGGCGACAGCTACGAAGGCCTGTTCGTCGCGGGCAAAGCCAACGGTCGCGGCACGATCACCTACAAGGACGGCCGCGTGGTCTCCGGCGACTGGGTCGACGGCGCGCTGGTCTCCGAGGATGCCACCCCGGCGGACACCCCGACGGAAGAGCCCCCCGCCCCCTCGGAATAACCCCGCACCACGAAAGAACAGAAAAAGGCGGCCCATCCCGGCCGCCTTTTTCTTGTCCAAAACCCTCCCGACGCCGGACCTCGAGGCCATATGTCGGGAGGGGCCGATCCATGTGCGGATGGATCAGGGTTTCAGCTTGTTGACCTTCATGATCTTCATGATCATTTTTTCGTAGAACGGTTCGGACACGCCGCGTTTCACCTTGCGCATGAAGTACCACTCGAAGCCGAGTTTCGCCCAGTGCACCCATTTGCCGTGACCCGCCCAGTTGACGTTACGCGGCGGGTTTTGCGGCATGGCGAGGAAGGCGGCCCCTCCGTCACCGAAGTCGGCCAGACAGAGCGCGTTCCAGGAGGCGAGGTTCTTCGGCTCTTCGCCCTTCATGATCAGCGGAATGTTATGCGCCGTCGCAGTGACCATCGATTCGATCATGAACCCGGTTTTCGGCACGCCGGTCGGGATCACGGTCGGCTCCGTCGGCGCGATGGCGATGCAGACGCCGATGCCGAAGATATTCGGATAGGTCGGGTTGCGCTGGAATTCATCGACGATGACAAAGCCGCGCGGGTTCACGAGGCCCTCAACGCCCATCAGCGCCGGAATGCCGCGAAAGGCCGGGAGCAGCATGGAATAGGAGAAGGGCAGTTCGTGCTCTTTCACCGGGTTGCCATACTGGTCATGCTCGGTGACGAAAATCTTGCCGTCTTCGAACTTGTTGGTCTTGGCGTTGGTGATCCAGCGGATCGACCGATCCCGCATGTAGGATTCGAGCATCCCCTTGGTGTCGCCCACCCCGCCAAGGCCCAGATGGCCGATATAGGGTTCCGGCGTCACAAAGGTCATCGGCACCTTGTCGCGGATTTTGCGGCGGCGCAGGTCGGTGTCCATGGTCATGGCATATTCATAGGCCGGACCGAAACAGGACGCGCCCTGCACGGCACCCACGACGATGGGACCGGGATTGGCACAGAAATCGTCCCACATCGCCCCCGACTCGGAGGCGTGCTCGATGGAACAGACAGAATGGGTGTAACCTTCGGGACCGAACCCCTCGATCTCGTCGAAGGCCAGTTCCGGACCGGTCGCCAGCACCAGATAGTCGTAGGTGACCTCGCGACCCGAAGCGAGCGTGATCTTGTTTTCCTTCGGATCGAGCGCCACGGCACCGTCACAGATAAAGTCGATCCCCCGACGCTTCATCACCGGTTCGAGCTCGATGGTCAGCTCGTCTTTCGTGCGCCAGTTGACGCCTGCCCACGGGTTCGAGGGGGTGAACTGGAAATAACTCTTGTTGGAAATGACCGTGATCTTGTCATCCTTGCCCACGGTTTCTTTCAGCTCATAGGCCTGAATGGTCCCGCCAAGGCCAGCGCCGAGCACAACGATATGCGCCATAGTCGTATCCCTTCCTTGATGCCTCCGTCTTACCGGGTCAGCATCCCCGACGGAGCGATGTGCAAAACTCATAGCACAGTTTTTTGCGAACCGGCTTGATTTTACCCCAGATCGAGTCGGCATACATTCGTATTCAATTTTCCGAATGGGATTGCAAGAGGGTTTTACAAGGCGGCAGCATGACGCAGTTGCACAGAATGGAAATAAGGGGTTTTCAACCGGCCCCCACAGGGTATATTCCAGCCCCATGACGACGATGGCTCATACTCCTTCCCAAGCCCTGCGCCCCTGCGCAGCGCTGCGTCATGGCCTTCTTCTTCTTAGCTGCCTCTGAGCGTGCCTTCGGCGCGAGGCTCAGAGGTGACCGCATGCGCCGAGACAGCACAGCCCGAAAGCTAAGAACAACAAGAGAGATTTCAAAATGACCACGACTTCCAAACAGGACCGCGTCCTGATTTTCGACACGACTTTGCGCGACGGCGAACAGAGCCCCGGCGCCACCATGAGCCATAACGAGAAACTCGAGATCGCCGCCATGCTCGACGAGATGGGCGTCGACATCATCGAGGCCGGGTTCCCGATTGCCTCCGAAGGCGATTTCGAAGCCGTCTCCGACATCGCGAAAGCCTCGAAAAACTCCGTCATCTGCGGTCTGGCGCGCGCCAATTTCAAGGACATCGATCGCTGCTGGGAGGCCGTGAAACACGCGGCCCAACCGCGCATCCACACCTTCATCGGCACCTCGCCGTTGCACCGCGACATCACCGCACTGTCGATGGACGCCATGGCCGACCAGATCCACGAAACCGTATCGCACGCCCGCAACCTGACCGACAACGTGCAATGGTCGCCGATGGATGCGATCCGCACCGAACACGATTACCTCTGCCGCGTGGTCGAGATCGCGATCAAGGCCGGTGCCACCACGATCAACATCCCCGACACCGTCGGTTACACCATCCCGCGCGAGTCCGCCGACATCATCCGCATGCTCCTGGAACGCGTGCCGGGGGCCGACGAGGTGATCTTCGCGACCCACTGTCACAACGATCTCGGCATGGCGACCGCCAACGCGCTGGCCGCCGTCGAAGCGGGTGCGCGTCAGATCGAATGCACGATCAACGGTCTGGGCGAGCGTGCGGGCAACACCGCGCTCGAAGAGGTCGTCATGGCGCTCAAGGTCCGTCACGACGTCATGCCCTATGACACCGGCATCGACACCACCAAGATCATGGGCATTTCCCGTCGCGTCTCGCAGGTCTCCGGCTTCCCGGTGCAGTTCAACAAGGCCATCGTCGGCAAGAACGCCTTCGCGCATGAATCCGGCATCCACCAGGACGGCATGCTGAAGAACAAGGAAACCTTCGAGATCATGCGCCCGCAGGACGTGGGCCTGGCGGGCACCTCCCTGCCCCTGGGCAAACACTCCGGTCGCGCGGCCCTGCGCGCCAAGCTCGAGGACATGGGCTACCCCATGGCCGACAACCAGCTCAAGGATGTCTTCGTCCGCTTCAAAGACCTCGCCGACCGCAAGAAGGAAGTGTTCGACGACGACCTGATCGCGCTCTTGCGCGACGCCGGGGCCGCCGATCAGAACGAGCGCATCAAGGTCAAGTTCCTGCGCGTGATCTGCGGCACCGAAGCGCCGCAATCCGCCGATCTGACCCTTGAAGTCGACGGCGTCGACAAACAGGTCACCTGTCAGGGCGACGGGCCGGTCGATGCGACCTTCAAGGCGATCAAGTCGATCTTCCCGACGACCGCCCGCCTGCAACTCTATCAGGTCCACGCCGTGACCGAAGGCACCGACGCGCAGGCCACCGTCTCCGTCCGTCTCGAAGAGGACGGCAAGATCGTCACCGGCCAAAGCTCCGACACCGATACCGTCGTCGCCTCCGCCAAGGCCTATGTGAACGCGATGAACCGCCTCTTGGTGCGCCGCGAAAAATCGGCCCCGGATTCGGACGTCAAGACGGTGAAATACACCGACGCCGTCTGATCGCAGCTTCCAAACCCGAAAAGGCGCTCCCTTGGGGCGCCTTTTTGCTACGCAACACCCGTTTGTGAGCGGGTCTTTGCCATTTCGCCCTTGCACGGCCCCTTTCCCATAGCCCTCGCGCCCCCTATAAGTCTGCCGATACGGGGGGATTCTCCCCTTTTGCGCGCACGACGGGGCTTTGGGACAATATGGCGGGACTGACCGGACTTTTTTCTTCGGACATGGCAATCGACTTGGGCACGGCGAACACGCTGGTCTATGTCAAGGGCAAGGGGATCATCCTCAACGAACCCTCCGTGGTCGCCTATCACGTCAAGGACGGGCGCAAACAGGTGCTCGCCGTCGGCGAAGACGCCAAGCACATGCTCGGCAAGACCCCCGGCTCGATCGAGGCCATCCGCCCGATGCGCGAAGGCGTGATCGCCGACTTCGACACCGCCGAAGAGATGATCAAGCACTTCATCCGCAAAGTGCACAAACGCACGACCTTTTCGAAACCGAAAATCATCGTCTGTGTGCCCCAGGGTGCGACCCCCGTCGAAAAACGCGCCATCCGTCAATCCGTGCTCTCCGCAGGCGCTCGCAAGGCCGGTCTGATCGCCGAGCCCATCGCGGCGGCCATCGGCGCGGGCATGCCGATCACCGACCCGACCGGCAACATGGTCGTGGACATCGGCGGCGGCACCACCGAGGTCGCTGTTCTCTCGCTGGGTGACATCGTTTACGCGCGTTCCGTGCGCGTCGGTGGCGACCGCATGGACGAGGCGATCATTTCCTACCTGCGCCGTCAGCAGAACCTGCTGATCGGCGAAGGCACCGCCGAACGGATCAAGACCACCATCGGCACCGCCCGCATGCCCGACGACGGGCGCGGCGCCGTGTTGACGATCCGTGGCCGCGATCTGTTGAACGGCGTACCGAAAGAGATCGAGATCAATCAGGCGCAGGTCGCCGAAGCGCTGGCCGAACCCGTGCAGCAAATCTGCGAAGCGGTGATGCAGGCGCTGGAAACCACGCCGCCCGATCTCGCCGCCGACATCGTCGACCGTGGCGTCATGCTCACCGGCGGCGGTGCGCTTCTGGGCGAGTTGGATCTGGCGCTCCGCGAACAAACGGGCCTTGCGATCTCGGTCGCCGACGAGTCACTCAATTGTGTGGCTTTGGGCACCGGCAAGGCGCTGGAATATGAAAAGCAACTCCGGCACGTTATTGATTACGACACCTGAGAGACTGCGCCACACGCGGCGTGGTTTGGTTGCCTGAGAGGACATCTTGGCCAGAGATAAGGGCACAGCGGATGAGTATGTCCGCCCGATCCGGCGTTTGCTGATCGGGATACTGTTGCTGTGTCTCATCGGCCTCTTCATCCTCTGGCGGATCGACAGCCCGAGGGTCGAACGGCTGCGCGCCGGGCTCGTGGACAAATTCGTCCCCTCGATGGAATGGGCGCTTGTGCCGGTCACGAAAACCATTGGCATGCTCGAAAACTTCCAAAGCTATCAGCGGCTTTACGAACAGAACCAGGAGCTGCGCAACGAGTTGCGGCAGATGCAGGCCTGGAAAGAAGCAGCGCTTCAGCTCGAACAAAAAAATGCCAAGCTCCTTGATCTCAACAACGTCCGCCTCGACCCGCGCTACACCTATGTGACCGGCGTCGTCATGGCCGACAGCGGCTCGCCCTTCCGCCAGTCCGTGCTTTTGAACGTCGGGGCCCGCGACGGCATCGTCGATGGCTGGGCCACGATGGACGGCATCGGTCTCGTCGGGCGTATCTCCGGCGTCGGCCAGAACACCGCGCGGGTGATTCTCCTGACCGACAGCAACTCGCGCCTTCCCGTGACGATCCAGCCCTCCGGCCAGCGCGCGATCCTGTCGGGAGACAACTCGATCCGGCCTTCGCTCGATTTCATCGAAACGCCGGAACTGATACGCCCCGGCGACCGGGTGATTTCCTCAGGCGATGGCGGGGTGTTCCCGCCGGGCATCCTGATCGGTCAGGTCGCAAAAGGCCCGGACCGCCGGTTGCGCGTCGTGCTTGCCGCCGATTACGAGCGGCTCGACTACCTGCGCGTCCTGCGCACCCACGAAAGCGAACGGATCACCGACCCCGGTTCCCTGATCCTGCCCGACGGCACCCCGGAGGCAGAGGCCCCGGCGCTCGAAACAGGTGCGGAGGCTGGCGATGGTTGATCCGCGCACCGTCCGCACCCTGTCGTTTCGCGCGGGTTACCTGCTCGTCGCCTTCACCGCCGCGTTCTTCTACCTTTTGCCGATCGAGGTCGGCGCGGGGCATTGGCCCGGGCCGGACCTGATCCTGTCTGTGGCCTTCGCCTGGGTGCTGCGCCGCCCGGATTACGTGCCGGTCTTCCTCTTCGCCCCCGTCATGCTGATGGCCGATTTCATCTTTCTGCGCCCGCCGGGGCTCTGGACCCTGCTCGCCGTTCTGGGCCTCGAATTCCTGCGCCGTCGCGAAGTCACCTCCCGCGACATGCCCTTTGCCGTCGAATGGATGATGGTGGCTGGCGTGATGCTGGCCATGGCGGTTTTGAACCGTCTCGTCCTCGCCATCTTCATGGTCGACCAGACCTCTCTGGGCCTTGCCCTCATGGGTCAGCTTTCGACCCTTCTGAGTTATCCTTTGGTGGTTCTGGTCTCGCAATTCCTGCTCGGCGTGACGAAGATCAGCCCCTCCGAAGCGGATGAAATGAGGTATGTGCGATGAGACGGACGCCCACGGAAACCGCCGCCTCCACCCGCAAGATCAGCCGCCGCGCCTTGTTCCTCGGCGGCTCGCAACTGGCCTTCATGGGCATTCTCGGCCTGCGCATGCGCTACATGCAGGTCGAACAGGCCGACGAATTCCGTCTTCTCGCCGAGGAGAACCGCATCCGCGACTTCCTCCTCGCCCCTGCCCGCGGCCTGATCTACGACCGCAACGGCACGCTTCTGGCCGAGAACGAACAGACCTTCCGCGTGGTGATCCGCAAAGAGGACTCCGCCGAACTCGACTCGGTTTTGATAAAGCTCGAAGAGCTGATCGGTATCACCGCAGAGGATCAGGCCCGCGTGCGCAAGGAACTCAAGGACGCCGGCCCCTCCGCGCCCGTGATCATCGCCGACCGTCTGAGCTGGCAGGATTTCTCGCTGGTCTCCGCCAATGGTCCGGCCCTTCCGGGCGTAACGCCGGAGGTGGGACTGTCGCGCTATTACCCGCTGCACGAAGATTTCGCGCATCTCGTGGGCTATGTCGGCCCCGTGTCGAGCTATGACATTTCCAAAATGGAAACCGTCGATCCGCTCTACAAAATCCCGAAATTCCAGCTCGGGAAATTCGGCGTCGAGGCGAAACTCGAAGACGAGCTCAAAGGCAAGGCGGGCCTGCGGCGCGTCGAGCAAAACGCCTATGGCCGGATCATCCGCGAACTCGACCGTCAGGAAGGCCAGCCCGGCAACAACATCCAGCTCACCGTCGATCACAAGGTGCAGAATTTCATCCACGCGCGCCTCGGCGGCGAAAGTGCCGCCGCCGTGGTGATCGACGTGGAGACCGGTGATGTGATCGCCGCCGCCTCCACCCCGGCCTATGATCCGAACCTTTTCGTCCGCGGCATTTCATCGGCCGATTACAAGGCGCTTCTGGAAAACGACCACCGGCCCCTGCCCGCCAAATCGGTGCAGGGCTCCTATCCGCCCGGCTCCACCTTCAAAATGGTGACCGCGCTCGCCGCCCTCGACAGCGGCGCGGTGTCGCCCGAGGAAACCGTACGCTGCCCCGGCTATGTCGAGGTCGGCGGGCGGCGGTTCCACTGCTGGAAACGCTCAGGCCATGGCAACCTGAACCTCGTAGGTTCCCTGCGCCATTCCTGCGACGTCTATTATTACGAAATGGCCCAACGCACCGGCATCGACAAGATCGCCGAAATGGGCCGCAAACTCGGCCTCGGGCAGGAATACGACCTGCCGCTTTCGGGGATCAATTCCGGGCTGATGCCGGACAAGCAATGGAAACTCGCCAAACGCGGCGCCGAATGGGTCGTAGGCGACAGTCTCAACGCCTCCATCGGGCAGGGTTTCGTCCTGACGACGCCCTTGCAGCTCGCGGTGATGACCGCACGCCTCGCCACCAATCGGGAGATCGTCCCCCGCATCGTGAAATCCATCGACGGCGTCGAACAGCCGGTGTTGGGCGGCGGGCCTCTGGAGATCAACGAGAACATGCTGCGCGCGGTGCGTCAGGGCATGTATGAGGTGCTGAACTCCAACCGCGGCACCGCCTTCGCCTCCCGCATCGCCAATGAAAGCCTGCGCATGGCGGGCAAGACCGGCACCTCACAGGTCCGCTCCACCGTGGTCGACAACAAGGAAGTGCCCTGGGAACAGCGCGACCATGCGCTGTTCGTCGCCTTCGCCCCCTATGACAAGCCGCGCTATGCGGTGTCCGTCGTGGTCGAACATGGCGGCGGTGGCTCCTCCGTCGCCGCCCCCATTGCCCGTGACATCATGCTGTTCTCGCTCCACGGTGCCGTACCGCCGCTGTCGGATTACCCTTCGGCGCAACAGAACACGATCCGCGAACGTTTCCGCACCCTGCCGCTGATCGGCAATGACGCGGAGCGTGACGAGAGAAGTCAGGCATGAGGATGAGGACGTGAGCTATCTCGAAAGCAATCTCAAGACCGTCCCCACCGGCCTCTCCAAGGTGCTCTATCTCAACTGGGCGCTGGTGCTGCTGCTATCCGCCGTCGCCTCTGTCGGGTTCCTGATGCTGTATTCCAACGCCGGGGGCTCCTTCCAGCCTTGGGCCGAACCGCAGATGAAGCGCTTCGCCCTCGGCATGGTCGCCATGTTCATGATCGCCATGGTGCCGATCTGGTTCTGGCGCAATATTGCGGGCGTGGCCTATATCGTCTCCTTCATGCTGTTGATTTTCGTGGAGTTTTTCGGCCATGTCGGGATGGGGGCACAGCGCTGGATCGACCTTGGCGTCATCAAGCTCCAGCCCTCCGAGCTGATGAAAATCTCTCTCGTCATGCTGCTCGCGGCCTATTACGACTGGTTGCCGATCGACAAGGTCTCCCGCCCGCTCTGGGTCGCCATTCCCGTCATCCTGATCCTCGTGCCGACGTTTCTGGTGCTGAAACAACCCGATCTCGGCACCTCGATCCTGTTGCTCGCAGGCGGGGCCATCGTGATGTTCGCAGCCGGCGTGAGCTGGTGGTATTTCGGGGCCGTGATCGCGATTTTCGCGGGCCTCATCAGTGCCGTCTTCATGTCCCGCGGCACGCCCTGGCAGCTTCTCAAAGACTACCAGTTCCGCCGCATCGACACCTTCCTCGACCCGTCCACCGACCCTCTGGGCGCAGGCTATCACATCACCCAGGCGAAGATCGCGCTTGGCTCCGGCGGCTGGACCGGGCGCGGTTTCATGCAGGGCACGCAATCGCGCCTCAACTTTCTGCCGGAAAAACACACCGACTTCATCTTCACCACTCTGGCGGAAGAATTCGGCTTCATCGGCGGCTTCTCCCTTCTGGCGCTCTACGCCGGGATCATCGTCTTTTGTCTGATCTCAGCGATGAACAACAAAGACCGCTTCGGCGCCCTCGTCACCATCGGCATCGCGGCAACGTTCTTTTTCTTCTTCGCGGTGAACATGTCGATGGTCATGGGGCTGATGCCGGTCGTCGGCGTGCCGCTGCCGCTGGTGTCCTACGGGGGCTCGGCCATGCTCGTGCTGCTCGCCGCGTTCGGCATCGTGCAATCCGCCCATATTCACCGACCCAGAGGGAAACGCTGATCCATGAGCCTCACCATCCTGTTTTCCGCCCCGGACCGGCTCTGGCCCGCCTATTCGGTTGCGCTCCCCAAGGCGTTCGAGGCCGCAGGCCTCGACGCGCATCTGACGCGTGAAGCCGATCCCGAGACGGTCGATTACATCGTCTATGCCCCGAATGCGGCCCTCAGAGATTTCACCCCCTTCACCCACACCAAGGCCGTGTTGAGCCTCTGGGCCGGGGTCGAGAAAATCGCGCCCAACGCCACCCTGACCCAACCCCTGTGCCGCATGGTGGACGCAGGCCTCGCGCTCGGCATGCGCGATTACGTGGTGGGCCATGTGATGCGGCATCATCTGGGCATGGACCGGCATATCCACGGCCTGAAAGGCGTCTGGGACCAGACCACGCCGCCTTTGGCCCGCGACCGCAAGATCACCGTTCTGGGCATGGGCGAGCTGGGCCGCACCTGCGCCGACGCACTCTCGGGCCTCGGTTTCGATGTCACCGGCTGGTCGCGTCGCCCGAAAGATCTGCCCGGCATCACCTGCCTCTCCGGCTCGGATGGGTTGCAAAAGGCCCTCTCGACCGCCGAGATCCTCGTGCTCTTGTTGCCCGACACAAGTCAGACGCAAAGCATACTGAATGCCGACACGCTGAATCGCCTCCCGAAAGGTGCCATGATCGTCAATCCGGGGCGCGGCACTCTGATCGACGACACCGCCCTTCTGGCCGCCCTCGACAGTGGCCAGATCGGCCATGCAACCCTCGACGTTTTCCGCACCGAACCGCTGCCCGAGGATCACCCCTACTGGTCCCACCCCAAGGTCACGGTCACGCCCCATATCGCCGCTGAGACCCGGCCCACCACCGCGTCCGAGGTCATCGCGGAGAACATCCGGCGCGGCGAAGCAGGGGAACCCTTCCTCCACCTCGTAGATCGGAACGCAGGCTACTGAACGCCCCGCCCGTTTCCTTGGCTGTGAAAATACTCAGGCTCACCGCAGGATCGGCGGCGCATTCGGGTCCATGCCCGGCGCGGAGGGGCCGTTGGTCTCGAACGGTTCCGGCTCCGGCAAATCAAACCGCAACCCGAACCGTGCCAGAGACGCACAGACCGGATCGGAGGATTTGAAGAACGCCACATCGAGCGCCCCTGCCTCGATCCCGGAGAAGATCAAAGCTTCAGACACAAGACGCGCCAGAGCCGTCTCGGCTCCCGGAATTTGATCCACGAAAGCAAGGAGATGCGAGCGCACCCCGTCTTCGTATTTCACCCCGGCCAGATAACAGAGCTTCGCCAAGCCCCCCGCAATCGCAAGCTTGGCGTCGAGCGCGGTGATCAGAAGCTCCGGCAAACCGGCGGGCGGGAAGACCTCTTCGGCCTTGCCGTGCGTCTCAACCGGGGCATTGCCCAGCGTCGCATGCAGCCAGTCGACCGCCTCTCCCGGCAAGAGCATCTCGGAAGGCGCCACAGACAGATTCAGCCCAAGCCCATAACCCGATCCGGTCAGCATCTCCGCCAGAACCCGCCCCGACATCGCCGCATAGGGCGCATGGCCCGCGAATTCCGCAAGACGCTGCTCGCGGTCGAAGGCAAGGACAAAGCTGTTCTCTTCAACGGGAAACACCCGTGGCGAGATCGGCCCCTCGCCGTCATGTTCCTCTTCGAGCAACAGGAACCATTCGCCATCCGCCACCCGTTCGAAAAACCTGAGACGGGCGTTGTCGTCATCCGGTGCAGCCTGCATGGCGGCATGGGCGAGGTCGACAGGCGTTTGATCTGGCGTGTGTTCGGTCATGGTCTCTCTCACAACAAGTCCCGGATCCGGGCACGCAGCTCCGGCAGGAGCTCGGCTTCGAACCACGGATTTTTCTTAAGCCAAGCCGTATTGCGCCAGGACGGATGAGGCAAGGGAAAGAGACGCGGCGCATGCGCACGCCAGCCTTGCACCGCCTCGGTCAGACTGCCCCTGTGCCCGGTGTGATAGCGGATCGCATGCAGCCCGACGGGCAGGATCAGCTCAAGATCGCCCAGCTCCGCCATCACCTTGTCATGCCATGTCTCACGACACAACGCGGGCGGCGGGATGTCCGCGCCCTTGGCGTCATAGCCGGGAAAGCAGAAGCCCATCGGCACGATGGCGATCCGCGCACGGTCATAGAATGCCGCCTCGTCGAGCCCGAGCCACATCCGAAGCCGGTCGCCCGAGGGATCGGTGAAGGGCCGCCCGCTCTCATGCACCCGCGCGCCGGGGGCTTGGCCAGCAATCAGGATGCGGGCCGAAGGACGGAACCACACCACCGGGCGCGGTGCGTGATGCGTCGCGGTCGCGGCGAACTGCCCGGCACAAAGGCGACAGGCAGAAATGTCATCGGCAAGGCTCATGGAAAGCTTCTAGCGCGCGAGATTGGAAAAGGCCACTTGACTCATTTCTATATTTTTAGAAATATAAAAATGAATCACAGGAGCCCCGCATGAGCCTTCTTCCTTTCGACGACATCACTCTGGCCGAGGCGGCCAGCACCTTTGCCGCCCTCGGGTCCGAACAGCGACTTCTGGTGCTGCGCGCGCTGGTGCGGGCGGGCCCGAAGGGTCTGACCATCGGTGAGCTGGGCGCACGCACCGGCATCACCGGCGCGACGCTCACCCACCACATGAAAACACTGGCCGCCACGAAGCTTGCCAAGCAGGAAAAGCACGGCCGGTCGGTGATCTGCATTGCCGCCAATTATCGCGAGCTGGATACGCTGGTCTCCGCCCTGCTGTCCGAATGCTGCGCCGATTGCACGGACGACGCCTGCGCCCCGGACAGCCATTGCCACAGCGATCATCGCACAGGAGAGGATCATGACTGAGCTGACGCAAATCCCGCCCCGCCAGACCTCGCTCTGGAAGAAAACCGACAAGGCGCTTTTGCTCATCGCGCTCGTCCTGCTCGCCGTTGCGCTCCTCGACCCCACGAACCTCTGGCCGACCCTGCGGTTCACAGCCCTTGCACTCGGGGCGGCAGCACCTTTCCTGTTGTTCGCCATCCTCGCGACCGCCTATGTGCAGGCCTCGGGGGCCGAGACGCTCTTGTCGCGGGCCTTCGAGGGCCGCGAGGTGCAGATGATCGTGGTCGCGGCACTCGTTGGCGGCATCTCTCCCTTCTGCTCCTGTCAGGTCATCCCCTTCATCGCCGCCTCGCTGGCGGTGGGCGTACCGCTCTCGGCGGTCATGGCCTTCTGGCTCGCCTCACCGTTGATGGACCCTGCCATGTTCTTCGTGACAGCAGGCGAGCTGGGCATGGATTTCGCCCTGGCAAAAACGGTGGCGGCCGTCGGCATCGGCTTTTTGGGCGGATTTGGCGTCAAGCTCCTCGGCGGCACGGCACTGTTCTCCGACCCGCTCAAGGCTTTCACCAAACCCTCCTGCTGCGCCACCGCCGCCCTTCGAGGTGCGCCGCTTTGGGCTTTCTGGCGCGACAACGCCCGCATCGGCACGTTCAAATCGAGTTTTCTCAAGAACCTGATGTTCCTCGGGAAATGGATGCTGGTGGCCTATGCGCTCGAAAGCGTGATGCTGTCCTACCTGCCCGCCGACATGATCGCCTCCGTGATGGGCGGCAACGGCATGCGCCCGATCCTGATCGGCGCGCTGATCGGCGCCCCCGCCTATCTCAACGGTTTCGCGGCCGTGCCGCTGATGTCCGGCCTGATCTCTCAGGGCATGGCCGAGGGGGCGGCGATGTCCTTCATGATTGCGGGTGGAATTTCCTGCATCCCGGCGGCGGTTGCGGTCTGGGCACTGGTGAAACCGCGCGTTTTTGCCGCCTATATCGGCTTTGCCCTTTTGGGCGCGGTTCTGGCCGGCACTCTCTGGTCGATTTTCTGAGCAAACCTTCGTGAAATCACCCCGCGAGCCCATCCCACAACCCCGCGCGCGCTTGCCCTGTTGCCGCAGTTGCACTATGCCCGATCCGAACAGGGCAAGGGACCGGAGGGCACGGGCATGTATAAAATCTGGAATTTCATCACCAACTATTCGCTGCTTTTGATCTTCGGGGCCATCACGGCGCTGATCTGGGCGAATGTGGATGCAAGCTCCTACCATGCCCTCGTCGATTACCCGCTTGCCGAGAACTTCTTCATCGGCCACCCGCATCTGGACGAGGCGGGTCATATCCACCGCACTCTCACCCTGCACTACCTGTTCAACGACGTACTTATGGCCTTCTTCTTCGCCATCGCCGCGAAAGAGGTCTGGGAAGCCGTGATCCTCAAGAACGGCTCGCTGCGCGGCAAGAAAGCCGCAACGCCGCTGATCGCCACGGCGGGCGGGATGCTCGGGCCGGTCGTGGTCTATCTCGGGCTGGCGATGTTGTTCGGCTCCGACACATACGATGCGGTGAAAAACGGCTGGGCGGTTCCGACCGCCACGGACATCGCCTTTTCCTATCTCGTCGGGCGCCTGGTCTTCGGTGCCGGTCACCCGGCGGTGCGGTTCCTGCTTCTGCTGGCCATCGCCGACGATGCCGCGGGGCTTGTGATCCTCGCCATCTTCTATCCGACGGGTGAGCTGGCCGTGGAATGGCTGCTGCTGTCTCTGGCGGTCGCCATCGTTGTGTTCCTCGTCGCCAACTGGCTCCCGCGCGCCCTTGACCGCCACAATCAGATCCGCCCGAATTCGACCTGGGTGCGCAAAAACCTCGGCTTCTGGCCCTATCTGATCGCGGGTTGCATTTCCTGGTACGGCTTCATGCGCGCGGGCATTCACCCGGCTCTGGGTCTGCTGCCCATCGTGCCGACCATTCCCCACGCCGACCGCGCCTTCGGGATTTTCGCCGATGCCGAACAGCATCTGCACGACCTGCTCAACGACATCGAACACAAACTGAAAACCCCGGTCGAGGTGATCCTGTTCTTCTTCGGCCTGCTCAACGCCGGCGTCGAGTTCAACGCCATCGGTGAGCCGACCTGGCTGGTGCTCGGCGGGCTGCTGATCGGCAAGCCGGTGGGCATTATGATCATGGGAACGCTCGCGGCGCACGGGCTCCGTCTCGGGCTTCCGGCAGGGATGCGCACCATCGACCTGCTGGTGATCGGCTGTGTCGCCGCCATCGGGTTCACCGTGTCTCTGTTCATCGCCTCGGTCGCCTTCGACGCCCACACGCTGCTCGACGGCGCACCAGTGCAGGATGCCGCGAAGATGGGGGCGCTGTTCTCCTTCGCCGCCGCGATCATCTCCATCGTGGTCGGGAAACTGTGCAAGGTGAAGAAACAATACATCTGACCCTCGCACACCCTTGCGGCACTGTTTCCCTCTTGAGGCCGAAATCCTGAAGTTCGGCCTCAATCTTGCCACATTTGCGCGATCAGAGATGGATTTGCCGGGACAAGACGACATAATATGGCCGAAATGACCTTTTAAAACACTCTACAAGACCGCCTGTATAAACAGGGATGTGTTGAGGCAGTAACACGGCGGGGGCGTATGCTCGAGTTCGACAATGTCAGCAAGTCCTTCTGGACCGGTAAACAGCGCAAGGTGATCCTTGATCGCGCGTCTTTCCGAGTCGAGCTTGGCAATTCGCTCGGCATTCTTGCCCCCAACGGCACTGGCAAGACCACCATCATCAACATGATGTCCGGGCTTGAGAAACCCGACGAGGGGGAAATCCGCCGGGGCTGCCGCGTGTCTTTTCCGCTGGGTTTCATGGGGGGGCTGATCGGCAAACATACGGCGCGCGAGAACGTGCGCTTCATTGCCCAGATCTACGATCTCGATCCCGATTACGTCGAAGCCTTCTGTCGCTGGCTCTGTGAGCTCGACGAATATTTCGACATGCCGGTTTCGACCTTTTCCTCGGGCATGCGCTCGCGCCTGTCCTTCGCGCTGCTGCTGGCGCTCGACTTCGACATGTACCTGATCGACGAGGGCATGCCCTCCACCGCGGATGTGAATTTCAATCGCAAGGCCGGGAGCATCCTGCGCGAGCGTCTCGATCGTACCACCATTGTCGTCGTGTCCCACCAGGCTGCGACACTCGAAAAATTCTGTCGCTCCGCCGCCGTTCTGCGCAACGGTCGGCTCTACATGTTCGACACGCTGGAAGAGGCCAAGGCACTGTATGACTACCAAGGTTAAAGCCCAGAAATTCCGCGTGCGCCGGACGCCCCGTGCCACTCAGGAGGCCATCCCGCAACCCGATGCGGAGGTGCTGTCCCCCGAGGAGGCACTCGAAGCCGATCTGCGCGTCGAAGCGGACAAGCTGTTCGACAACGGTGCTGACGATGACGGATTTGGCGACATGCCCTTCCCCGGGTCCGCCGCCGCGGACAAGGCAGAGGACAAGGGCGTGACCCGCATTCCGGCAAACCCGACCGCGCGCAAACGCGTACAGGGCAGCATCGCCCGCTCTCTGGGCGATGCTGCCAATGATTCCGGCAGTGCAACGGGCGAGGTGACCCCTGCCGACGAGACCGCCATCGACGCCGAGATCGACACCATCCGGCGCGAGGGCCTGACCGGGCGGCAATTGCGCATGGCACGCCGTGTGGCGCAGAAACACGGCATCGCCGCGACCTCGGATTTCGACGCGGTGCGGCTGCTGCGCAAACAGGGCATCGACCCGTTCCAGCGCGGCACCATGCTCGAACTGGTGACCACGGACAAGGACGCCTCGCGGGCGTTGACCACATCCGACGGTCCGAAACTGCCGAAAACGGTAGATGGCACCGCCAAACTGCCCTCCTCGGACATCCTTGAGCGGTTGAACCGCGAAGACGAGATTTCTCGCATTCAGCAAGACATCGCAAAACGCCGTCAACGCAAGATGCTCCTTCTGGTGGCGCGGCTTCTGGTGTTTGTCGGCATCCCCACACTGTTCGCGGGGTTCTATTTCTACCGGATCGCGACCCCGATGTACGCGACCAAATCGGCCTTCATCATCCAGCAGGCCGAAGCCGCCTCCGCCGCGGGCAGCGGGCTCAGCAGCATGTTGAAAGGCACGTCTTTCGGCTCGTCCCAGGACTCCATTGCGGTACAGGATTACCTGACCTCGCGCGACGCGATGTTGCGGCTCGATGCCGATGCCGGGTTCAAGGCGCATTTTTCCTCACAGGCGATCGACCCGATTCAGCGCCTGCCGGAAAACCCGTCGAACGAAGCGGCCTACAAGGTCTATCTCGACCGGGTCAGCATCGGTTACGATCCGACCGAGGGCCTTCTGCGCATGGAAGTGGTCGCTGCCGATCCGGAAACCTCACAGGAATTCTCCGATCTTCTGGTGAAATACGCCGAGGAACAGGTGGACCACCTGACGCAACGTCTGCGCGAAGACCAGATGAAGGGCGCGCGTGAGAGCCTTGCCGACGCCGAATCCAAGATGAAGGCCGCGCAGGAAAAGGTCGTTCTTTTGCAGGAACAGCTCGGGATCATTTCACCCGATGCGGAAACCGCAGCGATCATGACGCAGATCTCTGGCTTCGACACGCAGTTGCAGCAAAAACGCCTGTCGCTCCAGCAATTGCTCGATAACCCGTTGCCGAACCAGGCCCGCGTCGAAGGTACACAGGGCGACATTCGCCGCCTTGAAGACATCATCGCCGACCTGCGCCGACAGCTTACCGAAGCCTCGAACGGAGCCGGTTCTCTGGCCCGTATCTCTGCCGAGCAGCGCATGGCCGAGGTGGACCTTGCCACCCGTCAGGCCATGGTTGCGCAGGCTATTCAGGCGCTCGAAGCCTCCCGCATAGAAGCCAACCGCCAGGTGCGCTATCTGTCCATGTCCTCGCGTCCCGTGGCGCCGGATGAACCGACCTACCCGCGCAAATTCGAAAACACGCTTCTGGCGCTTCTGGTGTTCTCGGGCATCTACCTGATGGCCTCGCTGACCGCCGCGGTGTTGCGCGAACAGGTTTCTGCCTGATCCGTTCCCTTTCCAGAGTTCAAGAGGGTGCGACATTCTGTTCAGACAGAATGTCGCACCGTTTGCGTATGAACCAGTATCGACACGCGGAACTTGAAAGGATCTGACGATGAAACGTTTTGCACGTTCTCTCGGTCTGATGGCCGCTCTGCCCTTCGCCGCTCAGGCGCAGGGCATCGGGGGAGAATTCATGACGAACTGGGACTTGGACGAAGATGGGCAGGTGACGCTCGCCGAAGTGCGCGAACGGCGCGGCGATCTGTTCTACATGTTCGACGAAGACGAGGACGGCAAACTCGACGACGCGGAGTATGCCACCTTCGACGAAACCCGCGCGATGGATCGAGAAAGGCATCTCGAAGAATATGGCACCACCATGGGCCCCGGCCAAGGTCAGAGCCGTCAGGGACAAGGCCAGGGTCAGGGTCAGGGTCCCCGCGGACCACGCGCCTTTGCCGAGGGCATCGACGCGGTGCAGTCTTCCATGACGCGCAAGGCCAACGATCTGAACCGTGACGGTGTGGTCACACGCGCGGAATTCGTCGGCAATGGCGACCAGTGGTTCGCCCGCATGGATCGCAATCGCGACGGTGTGGTGACGCTGACCGATTTCGGCAACTGAACCGCACCCGACACGAAACAAAGCCATCTCTCCGAGACACCGCGGCCCCGTGTCCGGGGCGCCTCTCCTACAAAACGCAGCCGGATGGAGATCACGGAAAAATCTTTCTCCAGATGACAAGAATTTGCCGAAAAAGGGGTTGCGCCCGACGCGGGGACGGACTAATTAGCCCCCCACGTTGGGGTGTAGCCAAGTGGTAAGGCACCGGTTTTTGGTACCGCGCACCGTAGGTTCGAATCCTACCACCCCAGCCATTTCCTCTAAATCAATGAAACAAGACCCGACGGACCAACCCCGCCGGAAAATGCCCCTGTTTTATGCCCCAGTGTCCCGCTGAGAGGTCTGCGACGAGTGACGGGGGCGGATTTAGGGACTCAGATCCGAGATTCACCGCGTCCCGGCGACAGAGGTCTCAGCTCAGGATCTTGCGGAACCGCGCAAGCACCAAAGTCAGTGCGATCATCGACATAGCGACCATGGCAGCGAGTTGGCCGATGACCAAATCGAGCCCCGCACCACGATAGAGCACGGATTGCGCGAAGGAGACGAAATGCGTCGCCGGGCTGATCGTGCGCATGACGATCTGGAGCCAGTCGGGCATGGATTCGAGGGGCGTGATGCCGCCGGAGAGCAGGATCATGATAACGATGACCGGAATGGTCAAAAGCCCGAACTGCCCCATGTTATGGGTGAAACTCGCCAGCATCAGCCCGACCGAAGCGACCGAAACCACATAGATCGCCGCCCCCGCCACATAAAGCGTCAGGGAGCCCGCAATCGGCACGCCCATGGCACCCTGCACAACGACCACGAGGCTGAGCACAGAGGCCAACAGGATCACGCCACCGGTGGCGAAAATCTTCGACAACACGATCTCATGCGGGCGCACCGGCATCACCAGAACATGCTCGATCGTGCCGCGTTCGCGCTCGCGAATGAGAGAGGCTCCCGACAGGATCAGCATCAGCATGGTGACGTTGTTCATCAACTGCATCACGGAGGTGAACCACCGCGTCGTCATGTTGGGATTGAACCGGCTGCGGAACACCACAGTCACCAGATCGTCGCTCTCCACCCCGGGAGAGAGATAATCCGACACGGTTTCCGCCAGAAGCTGCGTCATGAAGGACGAGCCATTGCCGGCAAAGGCGACCGCCGTGGCATCGGCGAGAATCTGGATCTCGGCCTCGTCGCCCCGCCGCAGATCGCGTTCGAGATTGGGCGGCAGGGAGACGACCAGCACATAGTCGCCATCGGTCTGCGCCTCCGCGGCTTCCGCCGGGCTCAGAAGCACGGGGGCTTCGAACAGCGGCGCGCGGATTTCGTCGATGATCCGCGCCGACAGCGGGCTGTGATCCTCGTCCACGACAGCGACCGAGAGATCCTTGACCTCGGTCGAGCCTGCATCGGACACGAGCCAGACGGCGGCACTGAACACATAGAGGATCAGCGCGACCATCACCAGGTCGCCACGGATCGCACGCAGTTCCTTGACCGTGAGGCGGAGGACATTTGAGAGGCTTTTCAACATGTCACGCCTCCTGCTTGCGCAGGGCAAGCACGGCAAGGGTCAGGTAGATCAGGCAGAATCCGGCAATCACGAGAATATTGAATGCCACATCGCCAAACCCGAACCCCTTGAGAAACGTACCGATGGAAATCGGCTGAAACCACGCCCCGGGGAAGGACAGGCCGAGCATGCGTCCCATCGGCGCAAGCGTGGAGACAGGCGTGATCAGGCCGGAGAAGTTCACCGTCGGGATGATCGACAGCACCGCCGTGGCAAAGACCGCCGAGACCTGCGTACGGGTGAAGCTCGACATCAACTGGCCAAACCCAGAAGTCGCGATGACATAGAACAGCGCGGCAAGACCAAGCACCGGCAGGCTGCCATACAAAGGCACACCGAAAATCCACAGGCCCAGTCCCGCCAACACCCAGAAATTGAACCAGGCAATGACAATATAGGGGATTTGCTTGCCGACGAGGAATTCGACCTTGCGCACCGGCGTCGCACGGAAATTGGCGATTGTGCCGGTTTCCTTTTCGCGCACGACCGAGATCGCCGACATGATCGCGGGGATCAGCATCAGGATCAGCATGAGCATCGAGGGCACCATGGCATGCGCGCTTTTGAACGCCTGATTGTAAAGATAGCGGGTCGAGATCGAGAGACTGTCGGAGCTGTCCGTGCCCGTTTCGGTGGCGAGATCGGAGGCGAATTGCGTCAGCAGCCCAAGCGCATAGCCCTCGGCGGTTTCGCCGCGGAACGGCATCGACCCGTCGATCCAGAGCGAGATTTCCGGCGCCGTCTGGCCCTGATGCAGCGCCTTGCCAAACCCGTCGGGGATTTCCATCGCCAGCGTCATATCCCCCCGCTCCATCCGCCGGTCCAGCGCGTCGAGCGAGCTGTAATCCTCCTGTTGGTCGAATTGCGGAATGGCGGAAAACGCCTCGATCAACCGCCGACTTTCCGGCGTGTGATCCATGTCGTTGACCGCAAAGCTCAGCTTGTCCACGTCAAAGGAAATGCCGAACCCCATGGTGATCAACAGGATGATCGGACCGGCCAGAGCAAAGAACATACGGATCGGATCGCGCATCAGTTCCAGCGTCTCCCGCGAGGTATAGGCCCAGAGCCGACTGGCGGCCCGATGTAGCGCGTTCGGAGCTTCGACTGTGACATCCGCTGTCAGATCCGCCTCCCCGGAGGGGGCGTCTTCGGTCTGCGCCTCGCCCTCAAGAGCGGCAATGAAAGCCTCCTCAAGGGTCGCTGCACCGCGTCGCTCGGTCAATTCCTGCGGCGTGCCGACATCGAGAACACGCCCCGCATGCATGAGCGAAATCCGGTCGCAGCGCTCCGCCTCGTTCATGAAATGGGTGGAGATGAAAATCGTCACCCCCTTGTCGCGCGACAGAGAAATCAGCTTGCGCCAGAACGCATCGCGCGCCAGCGGGTCCACGCCAGAGGTCGGCTCGTCGAGAATGAGAATGCGCGGCTCGTGGATGATCGCGACCGCCAACTGCAAGCGCTGCCGAATCCCAAGGGGCAATCCGTCGGGCATACTCCCAGCCACCTCGGTCAGTTCGAATTCGTCCAAGACCTCACGTACCCGTGCCACCCGGCGTTCGGGCGGGATGTGGTAGAGTTTCGCATGCAGATCAAGGTTCTGCCGCACGGTGAGCTCGGCATAGAGCGAAAAGGCCTGCGACATGTAACCGATGTTCTGGCGTGCAGCCATGTCGCCGTTTTCAAGCTCCTCGCCAAAAAGTTTCGACCGCCCTTCTGTTGGCTGCAACAACCCTGTGAGCATCTTCATCGTCGTCGATTTGCCGCAGCCGTTGGAGCCGAGAAATCCGAAAATCTCGCCCTCGGGGATGGTGAAACTGACGTGATCGACGGCGGTGAAATCGCCGAAACGCTTGACCAGATCGAAGGCCTCGATTGCGGGCACCGCGCCGTCTTTTGCGGGCCGGGGGCGCAGGGTCACTCCGACCTCCTCACCCTCTTCTTTCGGCAGCATCTCGATGAAGGCGTCCTCAAGCGTCGCCTTGCCCGCCTGTGCCCGGATTTCCTCTGGCGTCCCGGTGGCAATCACCTTGCCGTCGTTCATCGCGGCCAGCCATTCGAATCGTTCCGCCTCTTCCATATAGGCGGTGGCGACCAGCACGCTCATGCCGGTGAGCTTGGCCCGGATGCGGTCGATCAACTCCCAGAACTGCCGCCGCGACAGCGGGTCCACCCCGGTCGTCGGCTCATCAAGGATCAAAAGATCCGGATCGTGGATCAGCGCCGCGCAGAGCCCGAGCTTCTGCTTCATCCCGCCCGACAATTTGCCCGCCGGGCGGTCGAGAAACGGCGCAAGCCCGGTGGCCTCGGTCAGCATGGCGATGCGCTCGCGCCGCTCTGCATGTTTCTGACCGAACAAACGTCCGAAGAAGTCGAGGTTCTCACGCACGCTCAGCGTCGGATAAAGGTTTCGCCCCAGCCCTTGTGGCATATAGGCGATCCGTGCGCCCAGAGCGCTGCGGGCACGGGCGTCGCGCATATCCCGATCGAGGACGGTGATCTCTCCCCTCTGCGCCTTGCGCACCCCGGCGATCAGCCCCAGAAGCGTGGATTTGCCGACCCCATCCGGCCCGATCAGGCCAACCACCTTCCCGGCGGGGATGTCGAGCGTCACATCGTCGAGCGCAGAGACCGCCTTGTAACGATGCGACACGGCGTTGAGACGTGCCACATGTTCCATCGCGCGTTACTCCGGCACGTTGACGGTCAGATGCTCCGGCCAGCCCACATCGGGGCGGCTACGCACGAAACCGATGCCCCGCACCCCGCTTTTGATCAGGTTTTCATATTTCGCCAAAAGCGCGCGCGGCACCGAAAGCTTGACCCGGAACACAAGCTCCTCACGCTGCTCCTGCGTTTCGACATTCTTCGGCGTGAATTGCGATTGCGGCGAGATGAAAGTAATCGTCGCGGGCACCACATAGTCGGAAATCGGATCGAGGATGAGACGGGCTTCATCGCCCACCGCCAGCGTGCCGATCACCGTCGCGGGCAGATAAATGTTCATATAGACATTGCTCAGATCGAGCATGGTGACGACCGGATAGCCCGCATCGATCACCTCGCCCGGCTCATGCAGGCGATAGAGCACCCGCCCCCGGAGCGGCGCCTTGATGGTCAGATCGTCGAGCGCAAGCTGCACCTGCTCCTGATCGGCCTCAGCGGCGGCAATCGAAGCCTTGGCGTCCTCGATCTGGGCCTTGGCCATCTCGACCGTCGCCTTGGCGCTGTTGAGCGCATTGGTCGCATCGTCGAGCGTACTTTGCGCCGTGGTGCCGCTGTCGTGTAGCTTCACGACGCGATCATAGGTTGTCTGCGCCACGGAAAGTGCGCTTTCGGCCTGCATCAGCGTGGCCTGCGCCACGGTCAGTCCGGCCTTGGCACGCAACACTGCCGCTTTCGCCGCGTTCAACTGCGCCGTGGCGTCCGCCGTGCCCATTTGCGCGATCACATCGCCCGCGGCCAGAAGATCGCCCTCTTCCGCCGTCACGCTGTCGATGCGGCCCGCGTATTTCGTCGCCACATCGACACTCTGCGCCTCGATCCGGCCATTGGAGCTGTAGATACCCTCCTCGCCGTTCGACTTGCCGAATTTTTCGAGCAGCGTGTCAAAACGGCTTTGCGCCAAAGCGGGGGAAATTCCCGCTCCGAGCGCAGCGATCAGAAGGAATGTGAAAACGGGACGGCAACGAAGCATCGGATCGGCCTTTCTCGGGACGGACTCGCAATGGGTCTCAGGTATGGCTTTGACTATCATGTCTTTCTTCGCACAGAAATCATAAATGACAAAATCGTCAACTTGTGACTGTGCGTCGGCTGAAGATGTCTACGCACGGGACATGACCGCCCTATGCGTCTGTGTCAAAAATCCCCTGACAAGATCCATGTGCACCATCACGTCACAGGCCTGGTCCGGCAGGGGGCGATCAGGTTCCGATCACCCGCCGATCAGTCGCAGGGCGAGGATGACACAGATTCCCCCGAGCGCGGCACTCAACCCCTGCCAGAACCGCAGCGGATTGCGTGCCATCAACGGCCTGTGCGTCTGGGCTTGCCATTCCGCTCCGGGACGTTTCAGGTCGGCCATAAACTCGGACAACGCATGATAACGCAATACCGGATCGGGATGACTCGCACGCCTGAGCGCCAGATCCACCCAACCGGGCACAGCACTGTCGTCGTCGCGCGCCGAAGTATAACGCAGCCGGGCCTGATCGCGCCGCGACTGGATGCGCGCCACCTGCGTGCCATAGGGCAGCCGCCCGGTGAGCATCTCGTAAACGATCGCCGCCAGCGCGAACTGATCGGACCGCCAACTCAGCACATCTCCGGTGAAATACTCGGGTGCGGTGTATTGATAGGTGCCGGGCATCTCGCCCAGCGTACCCGGCGCGGCCTCTTCGACACCGGCCACGGAGACGGAACCGAGATCGATAATCTTCACGGTGCCCTCGGCGTCGATCATGATATTTTCCGGGCGGATGTCCTGATGCACCATCTCGCGACGGTGAATGGCCCGAAGCCCCGAGGCGATTTGTTCGGCAATCTGACGAACGGTCACCAGATCGGGCCTCGGATGATCCACCATCCATTGCCGCAGGGTTTGCCCTTCGAAATACTCACTCGCCACATAAAGCGCACTGCGCGTCTCCGGCAGCGCGGCGGCGCGCAGAACATGCGGCGAGGCGATCCGCCGGGCGATCCAGTCCTCCAACATGAAACGCCGCAGATAGGCCTGATCCGCACCGGTTTCTGTGGCCGGGATCTTGAGCGCGACACGGTTGCCCTCGGGGTCGATGGCAAGAAAGACATGCGAGCGCGCCGTGGCATGGATCGGGCGCAGGATGCGAAACCCGTCGATCACATCCCCGTCACGCGGCAGCCTGGGGATCGGCAGATGCACCGCCTCGACATCGAAACCGCCCTCGGGAAGACTGTCTATCCGGACAAGCTGCACGGTGAGATTGTCGTTGCTGCCCTTTTCAAGCGCGACCTCGACAAGCCTCTGCGCGGCGGCCTCCAGAGTCTCCGTAGCGTCCAGCGCAGCAAGGACATCCTTCCCGTCGATCACCTCATGAACGCCATCCGTGGAGAGCATGAAAAGATCGCCAAGGGTTAGAGGCAGTTTGCGATAGTCGATCTCGATATTCGGCTCAACGCCCAGAGCGCGGCCAAGATAGCTTTCGTCCTGTGAAAGCCTGACGCGATGATCGACGGTCAGCGGCTCAAGGCTCTTGCCGACAAGGCGCTGGATGCGACTGTCGCCGATGTGAAAGAGATGCGCCTCGCGCCCCTTGAGGATCATGGCGGAGAGGGTGCAGACCCGCCCGGTGTCCATATCGCCAAGCCCCGCATTGCGGCCGTGCAGCCAGGCGTTGCTCGCGGAAATCACCCGCGACGCGGCGGTTTTCACCGTCCAGCTTTCGGGCGTGGCATAATAATCGGACAAAAGGCTTTTGACGGTGGTTTCTGCGGCCTCCGCGCTGACCTTCGAAGAGGAAATGCCATCGGCGATGGCCAGCGCGATGCCCTTGAGCGTCAAAGCGCGGCCTTCGGGAAGGATCGCACCGTGAAAATCCTGATTCTCAGATTTGCGCCCTGCCGAAGAAAACTGACCCAAAGAGACATGCAACCGGGCCGGGG